>NZ_CP013427.1:0-3467548 GCF_001524645.2 Burkholderia sp. MSMB0856
CTGACGCCCCAGCAGTACGTGACGTGGATCAAACCCTTGGCCCCGGTGGCCTTCGATGCGTCGGCGAACACGCTGTCCATCGCCGCGCCGAACCGCTTCAAGCTGGACTGGGTCAAGAGCCAGTTTTCGGGTCGGATCTCCGATCTGGCCCGCGAATTCTGGAACACGCCGATCGAAGTCCAGTTCGTCCTCGATCCGAAGGCAGGCATGCGCAGCGCCCCCGCAGGCGCCGCGGCCGCCCCGCGCGCGCCGCTGGCGCCGAGCGGGCCCGCCGCGACGGTCGCCGCGATCGCCGCCAACCTGACCGCGAATGCCGCCGCCGCGCCCAGCGCGCCGGCCGACGTGCCGATGACGCCGTCGGCGGCCGCCGCGCACCACCTGAACGCCGACGACGCCGACATCGACCTGCCGAGCCTGCCCGCGCACGAAGCGGCCGCCGGCCGCCGCACGTGGCGCCCCGGCCCCGGCGCCGCACCCGCCAACGGCGGCGAAGCCGATTCGATGTACGAACGCTCGAAGCTGAACCCCGTGCTCACGTTCGACAACTTCGTGACGGGTAAGGCGAACCAGCTCGCGCGCGCCGCCGCGATCCAGGTCGCGGATAACCCCGGCATCTCGTACAACCCGCTGTTCCTGTACGGCGGCGTCGGCCTCGGCAAGACCCACCTGATCCACGCGATCGGCAACCAGCTGCTGCTCGACAAGGCCGGCGCGCGGATCCGCTACATCCACGCCGAGCAATACGTGTCCGACGTGGTGAAGGCGTACCAGCGCAAGGCGTTCGACGACTTCAAGCGCTATTACCACTCGCTCGACCTGCTGCTGATCGACGATATCCAGTTCTTCTCCGGCAAGTCGCGCACGCAAGAGGAATTCTTCTACGCGTTCGAGGCGCTCGTCGCGAACAAGGCGCAGGTGATCATCACCAGCGACACGTATCCGAAGGAGATCTCGGGCA
This sequence comes from Burkholderia sp. MSMB0856, assembly GCF_001524645.2. Taxonomy (NCBI): domain Bacteria; kingdom Pseudomonadati; phylum Pseudomonadota; class Betaproteobacteria; order Burkholderiales; family Burkholderiaceae; genus Burkholderia; species Burkholderia sp. MSMB0856. Next base: position 959 of record NZ_CP013427.1, read on the forward strand.
TCGACGATCGCCTGATCTCGCGCTTCGACTCCGGCCTCACCGTCGCGATCGAGCCGCCCGAGCTGGAAATGCGCGTCGCGATCCTGATGCGCAAGGCGCAGTCGGAAGGCGTGAACCTGTCGGAGGACGTCGCGTTCTTCGTTGCGAAGCACCTGCGCTCGAACGTGCGCGAGCTCGAAGGCGCGCTGCGCAAGATCCTCGCGTATTCGAAGTTCCACGGCCGCGAGATCTCGATCGAGCTGACCAAGGAAGCGCTGAAGGACCTGCTGACCGTGCAGAACCGGCAGATTTCGGTCGAGAACATCCAGAAGACCGTCGCCGACTTCTACAACATCAAGGTCGCCGACATGTATTCGAAGAAGCGTCCGGCGAACATCGCGCGGCCGCGGCAGATTGCGATGTACCTGGCGAAGGAGCTCACGCAGAAGAGCCTGCCGGAAATCGGCGAGCTGTTCGGCGGGCGCGATCACACCACCGTGCTGCACGCGGTGCGCAAGATCGCGGACGAGCGCAGCAAGGACGCGCAGCTCAACCACGAGCTGCACGTGCTGGAACAGACGCTGAAGGGCTGAGCGCGCGCACCGCGCTTGATAATTCGGCCTCCGCCCCAATTTAAGGGGGGCGGTTCGGTTTTGAGGCACAATACTGGTTTGACCGCCCCGGTGGTGGCGGGCCAAGAGCCCGGCCGGCGGGGCGCTGCGAGGCTGCTGCGCTGCAGGCCGTTACTCAACGAAGGAACTCTATGCAACTGGTCAAGACCGAACGAGACACACTCCTCAGGCCGCTGCAAACGGTCAGCGGCATCGTCGAACGCCGCCATACGTTGCCGATCCTCGCCAACCTGCTGATCACCAAGAACGGCCCGGACGTTTCATTCCTGTCGACCGACCTGGAGCTGCAGATCACCACGCGCGCCGATTTCGGCGTCGGCGGCGACCAGGTGGCCACCACCGTCGCGGCCCGCAAGCTGCTCGACATCCTGCGCGCGATGCCTGACGGCCAGGTCACGCTGTCGCTCGCCGACAAGCGCCTCACCGTTCAGTCCGGCAAGAGCCGCTTCGCACTGCAGACGCTCGCGGCCGACGAGTTCCCGACCGTCGCGCAGGCGAAGGATTTCGGCGCCACGCTCACCGTCCCGCAGAAGTCGTTCCGCCAGCTACTCGGCATGGTCCACTTCGCGATGGCGCAGCAGGACATCCGCTACTACCTGAACGGCATGCTGCTCGTCGTCGACGGCGACCAGCTGATGGCCGTGGCCACCGACGGCCACCGCCTCGCGTTCTCGTCGATGAAGCTCGAAGGCGGCACGTTCGGCCGCCAGGAAGTCATCGTGCCGCGCAAGACGATTCTCGAGCTGCAGCGCCTGCTCGAGGACATCGACGACACCGTCACCATCGACATCGCGCAGACCCAGGCCAAGTTCACGTTCGGCCAGGTCGAGCTCGTGTCGAAACTCGTCGAGGGCAAGTTCCCCGACTTCCAGCGCGTGATCCCGAAGGCGCACAAGAACACGTTCGAGATCGGCCGTGAAGAGCTGCAGCGCTCGCTGCAGCGCGCGGCAATCCTGACCTCGGACAAGTTCAAGGGCGTGCGCTGCATCATCGCGCCGGGCCAGCTGAAGATCATGTCGACCAACGCCGATCAGGAAGAGGCGCAGGAAGAACTGGAAATCGCCTACCAGGGCGATACCGTCGACATCGGCTTCAACGTCACGTATCTGCTCGACGTGCTCGCGAACCTGAAGGTCGACACCGTGCAGGTGAGCCTCGGCGACGCCAGCTCGAGCGCGCTGATTACCGTGCCCGAGAACGACGAGTTCAAGTATGTCGTGATGCCGATGCGCATCTGACGCGCTCGACATCACGATACACACCAGGGGGCGGCAAGCCCCTTTGGCGTTTTTATGGCGAACCGACAACCCGTCCCTTTGGCGCCTTTTCGGCACTTCGGACGGGCCAGGAAACTGGAGCGGCCCGGCGATTTCTCTCGCTGAAACGCACCGCGCCGCCACGAGAGTGGCCTCGCAGAACCGGAAGATATCCATGAGTGAACAGCACAATTCGCAACCCGATAACAGCAGCTACGGCGCCTCGTCGATCCAGATCCTCGAAGGTCTGGAAGCGGTGCGCAAGCGCCCCGGGATGTACATCGGCGACACGTCTGACGGCACCGGTCTGCACCACCTCGTATTCGAGGTGCTCGACAACTCGATCGACGAAGCGTTGGCCGGGTACTGCAACGACATCCACGTGACGATTCACGCCGACAACTCGATTTCCGTGACCGACAACGGCCGTGGGATTCCGACCGACGTGAAGATGAACGACAAGCACGAGCCGAAGCGTAGCGCGGCTGAAATCGTGATGACCGAGCTGCATGCCGGCGGGAAGTTCGACCAGAACAGCTACAAGGTGTCCGGCGGCCTGCACGGCGTGGGCGTGTCGTGCGTGAACGCGCTGTCGAGCTGGCTGCGCCTCACCGTGCGCCGCGACGGCAAGAAGCGTTTCATGGAGTTCCATCGCGGCATCGCGCAGGACCGCGTGCTCGAGACCGTGGACGGCGTGGAAGTGTCGCCGATGCATGTGGTTGGCGATACCGAGAACCGCGGCACCGAAGTGCATTTCATGGCCGATCCGACCATTTTCGGCACGGTCGAGTATCACTACGACATCCTCGCGAAGCGGATGCGCGAGCTTTCGTTCCTGAACAACGGCGTGCGGATTCGTCTCACGGACCTGCGCTCGGGCAAGGAAGACGATTTCGCGTTCGCCGGCGGTGTGAAGGGCTTCGTCGAGTACATCAACAAGACGAAGACCAACCTGCACCCGACGGTTTTCTTCGCCAACGGCGAGAAGGACGGCGTGGGCGTCGAAGTCGCGATGCAGTGGAACGACAGCTACAACGAAAACGTGCTGTGCTTCACGAACAACATTCCGCAGCGCGACGGCGGCACGCACCTGACCGGCCTGCGGGCCGCGATGACGCGCGTCATCAACAAGTACATCACCGACAACGAAATCGCGAAGAAGGCGAAGGTCGAGACGACCGGCGACGACATGCGCGAAGGGCTGTCGTGCGTGCTGTCCGTGAAGGTGCCGGAGCCGAAGTTCAGCTCGCAGACGAAGGACAAGCTGGTTTCTTCTGAGGTTCGTGCGCCGGTTGAAGAGGTTGTGGCGAAGGCGCTGGAAGAGTTTCTGCTGGAGACGCCGATCGACGCGAAGATCATCTGCGGGAAGATCGTTGAGGCTGCTCGGGCGCGGGATGCTGCACGGAAGGCGCGTGAAATGACGCGACGCAAGGGCGTGCTCGACGGCGTTGGTCTGCCGGGCAAGCTCGCGGACTGCCAGGAGAAAGACCCGGCGAAGTGCGAAATCTACATCGTCGAGGGTGACTCGGCAGGCGGCTCGGCCAAGCAAGGGCGTGATCGCAAGTTCCAGGCGATCCTGCCGCTGCGCGGCAAGGTGCTGAACGTCGAGAAGGCGCGCTACGACAAGCTGCTTTCGTCGGAACAGATCGTCACGCTCGTGACCGCGCTTGGGTGCGGCATCGGCAAGGACGATTACAACCTCGACAAGCTGCGCTATCACCGCATCATCATCATGACCGACGCGGACGTCGACGGTGCGCACATCCGGACGCTGCTGCTCACGTTCCTGTACCGCCAGATGCCGGACATGATCGAGCGCGGGTACGTGTATATCGCGCAGCCGCCGCTTTACAAGATCAAGGCGGGCAAGGACGAGCGGTATCTGAAGGATGACGTGGAGTTGAACGCGCACATGCTGCGGTTGGCGCTGCAAGGGTCGGAGCTGGTGCCGGGTGAGAATGCTGCGGCGATTTCGGGTGATGCGCTTGGGGAGTTGGCACGGTCGTATCTGCTGTCGCAGAGCGTGATCGAGCGGTTGAGCCGGTTGTATGACCCGGCTGCGCTGGAAGCCGTTATGGATGGGGTGGTGATCGATCTTTCCAATGAGGCTTCGACCGAGGCTTCGGCTAAGGCTTTGCACGCTGCGTTGCACGACGAGGCTTTGAAGAACGAAGTGCGTGTCGTGCCCTCGTATGACGCGGTTCGCGAACAGCGAGCGCTGCACGTCGAGCGCACGCATCACGGCAACGTGCGGGTTTCGGTCATCGACCAGGAATTCCAGCACACGGCGGATTATCAGCAGCTCGTGACCACCGCGAATACGTTCAAAGGGCTTATTGGGGAAGGTGCGGTTATCAAGCGCGGTGAGCGCAGCATGGCTGTCGCGGACTTCAAGAGCGCGATGAAGTGGCTGCTGGCGGATGCTGAACGCAACGTCTCGAAACAACGCTATAAGGGGCTGGGGGAGATGAACCCCGAGCAGCTGTGGGAAACGACGATGGATCCGGCCGTGCGGCGGTTGCTGCGTGTGCAGATCGAAGACGCGATCGCGGCGGATGGGATCTTTACTACGCTCATGGGCGATGATGTCGAGCCGCGGCGGGCGTTTATCGAGTCGAATGCGTTGCGGGCGGGGAATATTGACGTTTGAATCTCGTTGTAGCGGGAACCATAAGATGAGATTTTGGGAGGCATCCACTGAGACATTTATTGATGGATGCTCTTCGATAGCTCACGTGACGACACGTAACTGACGTCACAGCCACAGGAAAAACGGCCACCGTGTTGAGGTGGCCGTTGTTTTCTCCGCCTCGGCAACAACGGAGGGCATTTCGGCGCGCTCCCTAGTGTGGAGCACCATTTGGTCGTTTTCGTTGGAAATGAGTCGCTCAAACGGGATGAAGGCAGACGCCGCGGGATGTTTTCTTCGACCGAATTTGCAACCATTTGTCGTCTACCGTTAACGCCGCATTCTGTACCAGCTCGCGAAGGGCTTCCTCACGCTCTCTGCCGTTAAAATCGGTAGCGCATAAGCAGGCTGCCTGCCATGAAGGAGGGTTTGCTGAGCTGAGCAGATGCTCAACGTGCGCTCTTACCGTCGAACCTGCGACGCGTCCCTATGAAGGATGCCTGTTTCCCTATCCGTGGAAACGCATCCGCGCCCAGACACCTCCCATCCCGGTTCGCTCAGCACTGACCTGCCGCTGCGGGGGTTATCGGTAGCTCACGTCACTGCGAAGTTCGGCAAAGCAATTGGTCCAAACCGCGGGAACGTTTTCACAGTCGTCACGTCTGGCGCGCCTGGCGGCGCGGCATTGAAATCGGCCGTGCGGTCCACGATTTCGTTCGCGCCACGTACCCTATAACCTGCGACCACTACGCGACGCCGAGGCAGAGTTGTAGGCAGGCCGCCAGTCGCGTCTCTCTCAGTTGCTCGTCAAGGCTAGATAAACATCCTACAAGGTAAAATCAGCACCACATCCGCCGCCGTCGACGGTACGCTAGCAGAGGCGTCCCTCGCTCTCAGCGGCTCCGGAATGAGCACACACGCACGGTCGAAACGAAATGAACCATCAAGCACTATCGTCTTTCATCTGGTCCGTCGCCGACCTGTTGCGCGGCGATTACAAGCAATCCGAGTACGGTCGCGTGATTCTGCCTTTCACCGTACTACGGCGCCTCGATTGCGTACTCGAATCCACAAAGGCGGCGGTGCTCGCCGAATTCGAGACCAAAACGAAGATGGGCCTCAACCCTGAGCCCTTCCTGCTGCGCGTGACCGGTGACTCAAAGTTCTACAACACGTCGCCGCTCGACCTCGTCAAGTTGCTGGGCGACCAGGACCATATCCGGCAGAACCTGTATGCGTACGTCCAAGCGTTCTCGCCGGCTGCGCGCGACATCTTCGAACGCTTCGACTTTTACACCCAGGTGGAACGACTCGCGAAGGCCAACCTGCTTTACCTGGTGACCGAGAAATTCGCGAACATCGACCTGCACCCGGCCGCGGTGGACAACGCCCAGATGGGGCTCGTCTTCGAGGAACTGATTCGCAAGTTTGCCGAAATCTCGAATGAAACCGCTGGGGAGCACTTCACACCACGCGAGGTCATCCGGCTGATGGTGAACCTGCTGTTCATCGAAGACGACGACGTGCTGACGCCCGGCAACGCGGTGGTACGGACCATCTACGACCCGACGGCCGGCACGGGCGGCATGTTGTCGGTGGCTGGCGAACACCTGCTGGAGCACAATCCCGCTGCCCGCATGACCATGTTCGGCCAGGAACTCAACGACGAGTCGTACGCCATCTGCAAGGCGGACATGCTCATCAAGGGCCAGGACGTCGCGAACATCGTCGCCGGCAACACGCTATCGGACGACGGCCATGGCGGACGCAAGTTCGACTACATGCTCTCCAACCCCCCGTTCGGCGTCGAATGGAAGAAGGTCGAGAAGGCGGTGCGCACCGAACACGAGCAGAAGGGTTTCGACGGCCGGTTCGGCCCTGGCCTGCCGCGCGTGTCAGATGGCTCGATGCTGTTCCTGCTGCACCTTATCAGTAAGATGCGCCCGGCGCAGGAGGGTGGCAGCCGCTTCGGCATCGTGCTGAACGGCTCGCCGCTTTTCACCGGCGGCGCCGGCAGCGGCGAGAGCGAAATCCGCCGCTACGTGCTGGAGAACGACCTGGTGGAGGCCATCGTCGGTCTGCCGACCGACATGTTCTACAACACCGGCATCGCGACCTATGTGTGGATTCTGTCGAACAGGAAGCCCGATGCCCGCAAAGGGTTCGTCCAGCTCATCGACGCATCGAGCTTCTGGCAGAAGATGCGCAAGAGCCTGGGCAGCAAGCGCCGGGAAATGTCCGACGACCACATCGATACGGTGACGCGTCTGTTCGGCGATTTCATCGAAGCTGAGCTCGCGGCGGTGTTTGATGCCGACGGCGCGGAGGTTGGTCGCTGGGTCGTGCCAGCAGGCAGCCAGGCGCCGGACGTGCCGGCAAGCGGCAAGGTGAAGTCCGTGCCGATTTCGCGGGTTTTCCGGAACCAGGATTTCGGCTACACGACGATTACGGTGGAGCGGCCGCTGCGCGACGAGCAGGGGAATGTCGTGCTCGGCGTCAAGGGCAAGCAGAAAGGCAAGCCGCAAGCGGACAGCGCGTTGCGCGATACCGAGAATGTGCCGCTTTCGGAGGATATCGGTGCCTATTTCGAGCGCGAGGTCCGGCCTCACGCGCCGGACGCCTGGATTGACGATGAAAAGAACAAGGTTGGATATGAGATTCCGTTCAACCGGCACTTCTACGTGTTCGAGCCGCCTCGCGACCTCCATACCATCGACGAAGAACTGAAGGCGGTGTCGGCCAGCATCATGAAGATGCTCGAGGAGCTGGCAGAATGAGCTTGCCGAGATACTCGAAGTACAAGGACAGCGATGTTGAATGGTTGGGCGAAGTGCCGAGCCACTGGGAAGTGCTATCCATCAAGCGACTCTCCCCGGTACAACGAGGCGCCTCGCCACGCCCTATCGACGACCCAAAATACTTCGACGAAGAGGGCGAATACGCTTGGGTTCGAATAGCCGATGTCTCCGCGTCCAACGGTGTGCTAACCGGAACAACGCAGCGACTTTCGGAACTAGGGTCCAACCTTAGCGTAAAGTTGAGACCCGGCGAACTATTCGTCAGTATTGCGGGAACAGTCGGCAAACCGTGCGTAACCGCCATCAAAGCCTGCATACACGACGGTTTTGTGTATTTTCCAAATCTCAAAATTCCACCTCAATTTCTATTTCGAATTTTTGAGGCGGGACTATGTTATAGCGGACTAGGTAAGTGGGGGACTCAACTCAACCTCAATACGGACACTATCGGGTCTATTAAGATTGCGCTACCGCCAGTCAATGAGCTCACCTTGGTATTGGATTTCATTATCCGTGAGACCTCCAAAATTGACGCATTGATTGCCGAGCAGGAAAGGCTCCTCGCCCTGCTAACAGAAAAACGTCAGGCGACCATCTCGCACGCCGTCACGCGCGGCCTCAACCCCGACGCGCCGACGAAGGATTCCGGCGTGGCCTGGCTGGGAGAGGTACCGGCGCATTGGAGCGTCGCGCCGTTGGCATGCCGCTACAACGTTCAGCTGGGCAAGATGCTCGACTCTGCGAAGATTACGGGAGCCAATCTGCGGCGCTACCTGCGGGTACTTGATGTTCAATGGGGTGATATCAACACAGACGACCTTCCATTTATGGACTTCGATGAGGATGCGCGAGAAAAATTCCGACTTTCTCCGGGAGACATTCTCGTAAACGAAGGCGGGAGCTATCCTGGCCGTGCTGCTATTTGGACTGGTGCTCTTGATGAGTGTTACTACCAAAAGGCGCTGCATAGGCTTCGTCCGTATTCCGCTCAACTTGATGTGAGTAAATTTTTTTACTACGTGCTTTTCTGGGCAGCTCATCAAGGTGTTTTTGTTTATGGCGGCAATGAAACCACCATCGAGCACTTACCTGCGGAGAGACTGCGACGTTATCGATTCGCTTTCCCGCCACTTGACGAACAGTTGCAGATTGCTACGTTCCTCAACACGGAAATTGCCAAGTTAGATGCTTTGAAGACCGAAGCCGAGCGCGCTATCGACTTGCTCAAGGAGCGCCGCAGTGCACTGATTGCGGCTGCCGTCACGGGCAAAATCGACGTGCGCAATGCCGTCCCCCAGGAATTGGCCGCATGAGCGACATCCAGCTTTTTCGACTCTCGAACGGCATCGCGAGTGAGCTGCCGGGCCAGGCCGCGAAGCTGGAAAGGCAGCTGCAGCGCCTCATCGAAGCGAACATGCCGACCTTCCTCGGCATCCGCTTCCTGGCGAGCGAGTACGCGACCGGCAAGACCCACAAGGGCCGCATCGACTCGCTGGGCCTCGATGAGAACGATTGCCCCGTCATCATCGAGTACAAACGTCAGAGCAACGAGAACGTTATCAACCAGGGACTGTTCTACCTGGACTGGCTGCTGGACCACCAGGCGGAGTTCCGTTGGCTGGTCATGGAAAAGCTCGGCAAGGATGCGTCTGAGCACATCGAGTGGACGGGCACGCGCCTGTTGTGCATTGCCGCCGATTTCACGCGCTATGACCAGCATGCCGTCCAGCAGATTCCGCGCAATATCGAGCTGATTCGCTACAAGCTTTTTGGTGACGACCTGCTGCTGCTCGAATTGGTCAACGCCCAGAGCGTCCCGGATGCCACAGCAGTCAAGCCTGCACCGGCCGATATGCCCGCCGAGCCGGATAAGCCGAAGCCGAGCGGCAAGGACAAGTCACTGGGCGAGCAGCTTTCCCTCGCGTCCACCGATATTCGCGACCTGTACGCGCAGACGACCGGCTATCTAACCTGTCTGGGCGAGGACGTGCAGGAAAAACGCCTGAAGCTCTATACGGCCTTCCGGCGCCTGAAGAATTTCGCCTGCGTTATTGCTTATCCGAACCGGCTGCTGGTTATGCTGAAGCTCGACCCGACGTCCGTCACGCTGGAGGACGGCTTCAGCCGCGACGTCAGTGAAATCGGTCACTGGGGCACCGGCGACGTCGAACTGACACTACGCACGCAGGCCGACCTGGAGCGCGCGAAACCGCTGCTCGAGCGCAGTTACACCGAAGGCTGAACGGCAAGTCCACACTCATTACCCAAGAACAATAGCGAACGTACCGGGGCCATCCATGAGCAACCTGCACCAGGAACATCACTTCGAAACCGAAATCTGCCAGTCCCTGGCGACCAATGGCTGGCTCTATGCCGAGGGCGATGCCGCGCACTACGACCGCGTCAACGCGCTTTACCTGCCTGACCTGCTGGCATGGATTGAAGCCACCCAGTCCGACACCTGGCAGCGCCTGAACAAGACTCACGGTCCCGCGCTACACGAGCGCCTGGCGGAACGGGTCCGCAAGAGCCTGAATGAGCGTGGCACGCTCGACGTGCTGCGCCGGGGCGTCGAGATGTTGGGCCTGAAAGAGCCGCTTTCGCTCGTGCAGTTCAAGCCCGCGCTGGCCATCAACCCGGTCATCCAGCAGCACTACGCGGCCAACCGACTGCGCGTGGTGCGTCAGGTACGGCACTCGCCGAACCAACCACAGGACGCGCTGGACCTCGTCCTGTTCGTCAACGGCATCGCAGTCGCGACCGCCGAGCTGAAGTCCGATTTCACCCAGAGCGTGCAGGACGCGGTCGACCAGTACCGCTTCGACCGGCACCCGCAGCCCAAGGGCGGGCAAGTCGAACCGCTCCTTAGCTTCCTCGGCGGTGCCCTCGTGCACTTCGCGGTGAGCCAGACCGAAGTCATGATGACTACTCGGCTCGCCGGCCCTGCCACCCTGTTCCTGCCGTTCAACCGGGGCAACCAGGGTGCAGCGGGCAACGCGCAGAATCCGGACGGCTTCGCTACCGCTTATCTGTGGGAAGAGGTCTGGGCACGCGACAGCTGGCTCGACATCCTGCACCGCTACCTGATAGGCAAGCGTGACGACAAGAAACAGCTGAAGTCCGTCATCTTTCCACGCTACCACCAGCTCGACGCGACCCGCAAGCTGGTGACGGACATGTTGGCGCAGGGCCCCGGTCAGCGATACCTGATTCAGCATTCGGCTGGCTCCGGCAAGACCAATTCGATTGCCTGGACCGCGCACTTCCTCGCCGACCTGCACGACGCCGACCACCGCAAGCTGTTTGATAGCGTGCTGGTGGTATCCGACCGCACCGTGCTCGATGCGCAGCTGCAGGAAGCCATTTTCGACTTCGAGCGCACCACGGGCGTGGTGGCCACCATCACCAACGAGCACGGCAGCAAGAGCGCGCAGCTGAGCGACGCCCTTAAAACGGGCAAGAAAATCATCGTCTGCACCATCCAGACGTTCCCGTTCGCGTTGCAGGCAGTGCAGGAACTGGCGGCGACCGAAGGGAAGCGCTTCGCGGTCATCGCCGACGAAGCCCACAGCTCGCAGACCGGCGAGGCCGCTGCCAAGCTAAAACAATTGCTGTCGGCCGAGGAATGGGCCGACCTGCAGGATGGCGGCGAAATCGACACTGAAGCGCTGCTCGCCGCCCAGATGGAAGCCCGCACCGGCGCCAAGGGGCTGACCTATGTCGCGTTCACGGCTACGCCCAAGCAGAAGACGCTGGAGCTGTTCGGCCGCCCTGGACCGGACGGCCTGCCGGAGCCGTTTCATGTGTATTCGATGCGTCAGGCTATCGAGGAAGGCTTCATTCTCGACGTGCTCAAGAACTACACGACGTACAAGCTCGCATTCAGGCTTGCGCACGACGGCCAGGAATACGACGAGAAGCAGGTCGAGCGCAGTGCCGCGATGAAAGGCATCATGCAGTGGGTCCGACTGCATCCGTACAATATTGCGCAGAAGGTGCAAATCGTCGTCGAGCACTACCGCGAAAACGTGCAGCCGCTGCTCGACGGCAAGGCGAAGGCAATGGTGGTCGTGGCGAGCCGAAAGGAGGCCGTACGCTGGCAGAAGGCAATTCGCGCCTACATCGAAAAGCGCGGCTATCCGCTCGGCGTGCTCGTCGCATTCTCGGGCGAAATCGATGACCCCGAGAGCTATCCGGCTCCGGTGAGCGAGACCAGCAAGGAGTTGAATCCCGGCCTCAAGGGACGCGACATCCGCGACGCCTTTGCCGAACCCGACTATCACCTGCTGCTGGTGGCCAACAAGTTCCAGACTGGCTTCGACCAACCCTTGCTGTGCGGAATGTACGTCGACAAGATGCTCGGCGGCATCCAGGCGGTGCAAACGCTGTCGCGCCTCAATCGGGCCCATCCGGGCAAGGACACAACCTATATCCTCGACTTCGTCAATGAAGCCGGCGAAGTCCTGAAGGCGTTCAAGACGTACTACGAGACCGCGGAACTGGAGACCACCACCGACCCGCATCACGTCTACGACCTGCGCGCGAAGCTCGACGCCGCGGGATACTACGACGACTTCGAGGTTGACCGTGTGGTCAAGGTGGAGCTGGACCCGAAAGGCACCCAGGCGCAGTTGCAGGCCGCCATCGCGCCGGTGGCCGACCGCCTGCTCAAGCGCTACAAGGCGGCACAGCAGGACAAAGCCGCCGCTGAGGCGCAGCACGACGACAAGGCCGCCCAGGCCGCCACGGACACGCTCGAGGCACTGGTGCTGTTCAAGAACGACATGGGGGCGTTCGTGCGTCTCTACGCGTTCCTGTCGCAGATTTTCGACTACGGCAATACCGACATCGAGAAACGCTTCCTGTTCTACAAGCGGCTCATCCCGCTGCTCGAGTTCGGCCGCGAACGCGACGCCGTCGACCTGTCCAAGGTCACGCTGACGCACCATAGCCTGAGAAACACCGGGCGCCAGCCCCTGAATCTCGGTCACGGCGAAGCCCCCAAGCTGCCACCGATGGATGCGGTCGGCAGCGGCGCGGTCCAGGAGAAGGAAAAGGCGTTCCTCGATGAAATCATCCAGAAGGTCAACGGCCTGTTCGACGGCGAGCTGACCGACGACGACCAGCTCGTGTACGTGAATGGCGTGCTCAAGGGCAAGCTGCTGGAAAACGAGCTGCTCGTTCAGCAAGCCGCGAGCAACAGCAAGGAGCAGTTCGCCAACTCTCCCGACCTGACCGATGCGCTGATGCGCGCCATCATCGACGCATTCGATGCGCATACCACCATGAGCAAGCAGGCGCTCGATTCGGCGCGCGTGCGCGACGGACTGAAGGACATCTTGCTGGGACCGGCCCAACTTTACGAGGCTCTTCGCGCCCGTTCAAGCGCACCGCCACAGCCGGGGTCATAAGCCGGGAACGATTGGGGCAGGTTGCCAGTGTTGGTAACCTCACCGAGCTTGCCGCGGCGCTATTCTGGTGTTGTGCTGATTTGTGGACCAGAGTGCTTGGGGTGAAGCAATGTTCTCTTACGGACCGTGGAAGAACGTGGACGAGCATACTGCAGGCGCATGATTGACTCAGCTGCCCTACAGCAAGTCGAAGGGAGTGAAAACTCCCAACAGTCGCTCCGGAGTAATGCTATCGACGACCAGCCAGAGCTTTGACGCATTATCTTCGGGAAGCATCGATAGCAACTCGTCTATTTTTGTGTCGGGCGGGACGGTCACTGCATCGATAAGTTCCAGCTCCGCTGTTTGCAGTTGCGTTGCAGGAAAGCCGAATCGTTCGCTCGGTGTTCGTGCAGACCGGAGGTACCGAAGGACACTCGTTTCGGAAAGCAACGTCCATTTCTCGCGGTTCCACCACGGAAGGTACGAAATTGAATAGGTAAGCATCAACTGGCGTGCTTGAGCCACTGGCTGCCACCCCTCAACGATAATGGGAGAGCGAACCATAAAGTGGGCGACGACTGCCTCGTCGTCCATGCGTCCATTTGCCATCAGGGCGTCCTCCAAGCCAAGGCAGAGTTCGATGGCCTTATGCGTGATGCTGCGAGCGTAGACACCCGTATGCATCGCGTCGTTACGTGCCCGGCGAATTGCCTCGAACAGCGCATCAAACGGCATAAAAAGCTGCGAATACTGTGCTGGTAGCTCGCTAAAAATCGTTGACTCGTTGGCAAGAATTCTGAGAGGTGCTCGGTAGGCTCCCATCGACGCGACCTGGCCGTGCAGCCGCATACCCAAGCGCTCAACCGCAAAGCAAATCGATTCAAACCCTTCCGCGTCCGCAAGCGTCTCGTAGCGAGCGCTCCTCAACAAGTCTCGGTAGTGAAGCCGCTCGGCGGGCGTTAACATGACCTGCATCTCGTTCAAGTTTCGACTCCAGACTCCCGTCGACCCGCGTAGACATCCCGCATGAACGGTCGAAGGAGTATACAAGCTTTGCGTTTTCTGACGGATGTTGAGGCTTGCTAGCCAAGCGGACGTGTGCAGGTTATGCGGTGGGCTTATCGCGAGCCAACAATTCTCTATGACGAGACCAATGCCCCTGCATATGACGCCGAACCCGGGGACGTCGTCTGGCGTCCACACCCGGATTCCAAGGTGAGTGTGACCTGCCCCCGGTTTTAGTCCGAACTGCAGTTAGAGTCCGAGGTTAAAATGACCCTGAACCAGAATTAGTCCCGGTCGGAAGTGGAGATTTCCGGCTTGGTTGAGTTGTCAGGCGAGGCGGATTCCGTTGCCTGACGGGCGAATTCTGCGGGTGTCATCCACTGCAATGCGGAGTGGGGACGAACCTCGTTATAGTACGTGCGCCAGTCGTCGACTTTGCTCTGCGCGTCGGCCAATGACAAGAACCAATGTGCGTTCAGACACTCCTGCCGGAAGCGCCCGTTGAAGCTTTCGACCTTGGCGTTGTCAGTGGGCCTCCCCGGTCGGCTGAAATCCAGTTCAACGCCATGTTCATAGGCCCAGCGATCCATTGCCTTAGAAATGAACTCGCTGCCATTGTCGACCTTGATCGTGGCGGGGTGCCCGCGCATGGCAGTAATACGCGTCAGCGCTTCGACTACATGCTCCCCCTTCAGACTTTGTCCGACCTCGATGGCCAGGCATTCCCGGGTGTAGTTGTCGACGACGGTCAGTGTCCGTAGACGTCTCCCGTCGAACAGTGCATCCGCAACGAAATCCATGCTCCAGATTTCGTTGATCGCGGTCACGATATGCTTGGGCTGTCGCAGCCGAGCCGATTTGTTACGTCGTGGCCGCTTATCCCGCAGTGAAAGGCCCTCCGCCCGATACAGCCTGTAGACGCGCTTGCAGTTATCTCGCCAGCCTTCCCGTCGCAGGACCACGTGAACGCGCCGATACCCATAGTGCACGCGCGTGGCGGTGATCTCCTTGATACGCATGAGCAGCGCCGACGAATCACGCGCAACCGACTGATACCGATACAGCGTAAGCCGTCAATAAACGACGCCCTACCAATGGTAGGCAGAAGGTCAGATGCTAAGTGTCCGCGTGGACACATGCACTCAGACCGTGATGACAGAGAAACAGGACCTTCGAAGCAGACTGGTGGTTGGCCGCAGACGGGATGGCCGGCGGGAATTTGATGAAGATGCCGTGCGGGAGCTGGTCGAGTTTTGCCTGAGGCCGGGGGTATCGATCGCCCGGGCGGCCATGGACCATGACGTTAATCCGAACCAGTTGCGTCGCTGGATCTCGCGCCATCAGCAGCATACGCTGCAAACCCCGACGAGGCCGGACCCGCTGGTGATCGACGGCGTATCGATCGACATTCCGGGCACTGCACATCGGGTTCCAATGAGTGAAGCGCGAGCATTCGTTCCTGTCGTCACGACTGCGTCGACTGTGCCTGCCGCTTCCCCAGTATTGCCACCAGCCCCGTCGTTGATGGCGCTCTCGTTACATGTGCGCTTGTCCAATGGTGTCGAATTCGATCTCGGCGAGGCGAGTGTCGATGAGCTGGCCACGGTGATCCAGATGCTCGGGAGGCTGCCGTGTTCCGGTTCGACGAAGGGCTGAAGGTCTACCTGCATCGCGATCCCGTCGACTTCCGCATGGGCATCAACGGGCTGTCGATCCTGGTCGAACAGGCGATGCGCCTGAACTCAATGACCTCGGCGCTGTTCGTCTTCGGCAACCGCCGTCGTGATCGAGTCAAGATCCTCGGCTGGGGCGGCAACGGCTTCTGGTTGCTGCTCAAGCGACTCGAAGCCGACCGCTTCGTCTGGCCGAACGGCGGCGACACGATCACGCTCAGCACTGAGCAGTTGCACTGGCTGCTCGACGGCATCGACCTGGCCGTGATCCAGAAGCATCCCCAGCGATATTACGCGCGGATGAGCTGAACACTACGCAGATGGCATGGTCTAATCGGCCATGCCGAATAGCCCCGTCATGTTGAGCGCGGAGGAATACGAAGCGCTGATTGCCGCGAGCGCCGAACGTGACGCGCTGCGCGGTGAGCTTCGACTCGTGACGGCCCAGCGCGATCTGGCCGAAGAGAAGCTGCGGGCCTACAAGCACGAACTGTTCGGTGCCTCTAGCGAGGCGCGCCATGCCGACCAACTCGGCCTGTTCAACGAAGCTGAAGCATTGGCCACCACTACCGATGCGCCCGCGCGCGAGGACGCGCCCGGCACGTCTGTCGCCGCCCACACGCGAGGCAAGCGCGGACGCAAACCACTCGATCCGAACTTGCCGCGCGAGGTCGTGCGGCACGAACTACCCGAGTCTGAACGATTCTGCGCGCATGATGGCCAGGCTCTCGTCGAGATCGGCGTCGAGACGAGCGAACAGCTTGACGTGATTCCCGAGCAGGTCCGCGTCGTTCAGCACCAGCGCGTCAAGTACGCGTGCCCGTGCTGTGATCTCGGCATCAAGGTCACGCCGGCGCCAGCGCGTATCATCCCGCGCGGGTTGCTCACGGAATCCGCGCTGGCGTGGATCATCACTGGCAAGTACCAGTACGGTATGCCACTGTATCGCCAAGCCACGCTGCTGCGTCGCTTCGGCGGCGACATCTCGTCCAACACGCTGGCCGCCAGCGTGGTGCGGGTGGGACTGGCCACGCAGCCGGTGATCAACCTGATGCGCGACGCGCTGCTCGAGTCGGACCTGATCTACGGCGACGAGACAACGTTCCAGGTGCTGAAGGAACCGGGACGAAGGCCGCAGGCGAAGAGTTACCTGTGGGCGCAGGTCAACGGCTCGGGGCCACCAGTACGGATGTTCTCGTACTCGCCGGGGCGCGGCGCCCAGCATGCGCAGAAGCTCTATGCTGGCGTGCAGCCTGGCACCGTGCTGATGACTGACGGGTACGAGCTCTACAACGGAATCGCCCACGATCACCAGCTCGTGCATCTCGGATGCTGGGCACACGTGCGCCGCAGCTTCATCAAGGCCGAGGAGTCGGTGCCGAAGGCGGCACGCTCGCCGGATCTGCTGGCCACGCGCTTCGTCGTGCTGATCGGCAAGCTGTTCGCGGCCGAGGTGCGCAGCGCGAAGTGGAAGTCTGAACGTCGGCAACGACTGCGCGCTCGGTACAGCGCCCGCGTGCTCGCCATCATCGAGCGCATGCTGGTTGAGCATCTGCCGGGCGTCGTGCCGTCGAGTCTGCTCGGCAAGGCATTGCAGTACATGAGCGGACAGTGGCCCAAGCTGGTCCGATACGTCGGTAACGGCAACTGGCCGATCTCGAACAACCTGTGCGAGAACGCGATCCGGCCGTTCGTCGTCGGCCGCAAGGGCTGGCTGTTCTCCGATACTGTCGCTGGCGCGCAGGCCAGCGCCAACCTGTACTCCCTCGTCGAGACGTGCAAGGCGAACGGCGTCGAGCCGTATCGCTATCTGGTCTGGCTGTTCACCAGGTTGCCGCTCGCCGCAACCGCCGACGACTATGCCGCCCTCATGCCATGGAGCATGCCTGCCACTCCCAACCTCTGATGGGCGTCGTTAAAAGACCGCATACGATACAGCGAACGAGACATGCCGAACAACGCGCAAGTCTTCGTCAGGCTGGTTCGATAGCGATCACGCAATTCATCGATCAACATGCGCCGACGGGCAGGCTTCAGAGCTTTTTTGCGAGTACGTCCTGCAGCATGGCCTTGTCCAGGCTCAGGTCCGCCACGAGCCGCTTCAGCTTCGCGTTTTCCTCTTCGAGCTGGCGCAAGCGGCGCAGCTCAGAAGGCCCCAACCCTCCGAATTTCTTCTTCCAATTGTAGAAAGTCGCCTCGCTTATTCCGAGTTTGCGGCAGATCTCCTCGACCTTCGTACCCAGCTCGGCTTGCTTCAGGGCAAATGCGATCTGCTCTTCCGTAAACTTGCTCGTCTTCATGGCATGGCCTTCGTGTCCGCTTGGACACATCATGCCGAATTTCTCTACTTTTGCACCGGACTATTTCTTGGGTCAGGGTCAACTCATCACCACGCCGATGTGATCGGCGCATTGCCAATGGCGGGCGGCGCAAGTCACTATCCGTTTGGAAGCTCGGTATCCGATGTTCCATACCGTTAGTAACTGTGACAAGCGACGATTGTTCTGAAACTGCAGCGGACTGGTCACTCAGGTCCTCTGTCGCATAGGCTTTCAGATTGTGCTGCAACCTATGCCGGGCACCGTGCGCATTTCCGTCGCGCCAATGCAAAAACCCCCGCCTTGTCGGGCGGGGGTTCTTGGCTTAGGGAGCCTGACGATTACCTACTTTCACACGGGAATCCGCACTATCATCGGCGTAGAGTCGTTTCACGGTCCTGTTCGGGATGGGAAGGGGTGGGACCGACTCGCTATGGTCATCAGGCAAAGGGGGTTGTCCTGCTGGCGTGGCCAACAGAACCAATCTGGGAAGAAGCAGTAATTTTGAGTTGTGTGTATCACACACGAGAATCAACCAGTCCGACGCGCTGTAGTCAGCGCGAGACAGACTTGTTATAGGATCAAGCCTTACGGGCAATTAGTATCAGTTAGCTGAACGCATTACTGCGCTTACACACCTGACCTATCAACGTCCTGGTCTCGAACGACCCTTCAAGGGGATCTAGTCCCCAGGGATATCTCATCTTAAGGCGAGTTTCCCGCTTAGATGCTTTCAGCGGTTATCTCTTCCGAACATAGCTACCCGGCGATGCCACTGGCGTGACAACCGGTACACCAGAGGTTCGTCCACTCCGGTCCTCTCGTACTAGGAGCAGCCCCCTTCAAATATCCAACGCCCACGGCAGATAGGGACCAAACTGTCTCACGACGTTTTAAACCCAGCTCACGTACCTCTTTAAATGGCGAACAGCCATACCCTTGGGACCGGCTACAGCCCCAGGATGAGATGAGCCGACATCGAGGTGCCAAACACCGCCGTCGATATGAACTCTTGGGCGGTATCAGCCTGTTATCCCCAGAGTACCTTTTATCCGTTGAGCGATGGCCCTTCCATACAGAACCACCGGATCACTATGACCTGCTTTCGCACCTGCTCGACTTGTCGGTCTCGCAGTTAAGCACGCTTATGCCATTGCACTATCAGCACGATTTCCGACCGTACCTAGCGTACCTTCGTACTCCTCCGTTACGCTTTGGGAGGAGACCGCCCCAGTCAAACTGCCTACCATGCACTGTCCCCGACCCGGATCACGGGCCAAGGTTAGAACCTCAAACAAACCAGGGTGGTATTTCAAGGACGGCTCCACCGAAACTAGCGTTCCGGTTTCATAGCCTCCCACCTATCCTACACAGATCGGTTCAAAGTCCAATGCAAAGCTACAGTAAAGGTTCATGGGGTCTTTCCGTCTAGCCGCGGGTAGATTGCATCATCACAAACACTTCAACTTCGCTGAGTCTCGGGAGGAGACAGTGTGGCCATCGTTACGCCATTCGTGCAGGTCGGAACTTACCCGACAAGGAATTTCGCTACCTTAGGACCGTTATAGTTACGGCCGCCGTTTACCGGGACTTCAATCAAGAGCTTGCACCCCATCATTTAATCTTCCGGCACCGGGCAGGCGTCACACCCTATACGTCCACTTTCGTGTTTGCAGAGTGCTGTGTTTTTATTAAACAGTCGCAGCCACCAGTTTATTGCAACCCCTTCACCCTCCTGGCGCAGGCCAGTCAAGCTACAAGGGCGTACCTTATCCCGAAGTTACGGTACCAATTTGCCGAGTTCCTTCTCCCGAGTTCTCTCAAGCGCCTTAGAATACTCATCTCGCCCACCTGTGTCGGTTTGCGGTACGGTCATCGTTAGACTGAAGCTTAGAGGCTTTTCTTGGAACCACTTCCAATTGCTTCGCTCCCTAAGGAGCTCGCGCCACACCCTTGAATCCTGCGCCCGGATTTGCCTAAGCGCCTTCTCCAATGCAGCGACCGGGACTTCCAACACCCGGACAACCTTCCGCGATCCGTCCCCCCATCGCATCTAACAATGGTGCAGGAATATTGACCTGCTTCCCATCAGCTACGCATTTCTGCCTCGCCTTAGGGGCCGACTCACCCTACGCCGATGAACGTTGCGTAGGAAACCTTGGGCTTACGGCGAGGGGGCCTTTCACCCCCTTTATCGCTACTCATGTCAGCATTCGCACTTCCGATACCTCCAGCACCCTTTACAAGGCACCTTCGCAGGCTTACGGAACGCTCTCCTACCATGCGTGCAAAGCACGCATCCGCAGCTTCGGTATATAGCTTAGCCCCGTTACATCTTCCGCGCAGGACGACTCGATCAGTGAGCTATTACGCTTTCTTTAAAGGGTGGCTGCTTCTAAGCCAACCTCCTGACTGTTTTAGCCTTCCCACTTCGTTTCCCACTTAGCTATATTTGGGGACCTTAGCTGGCGGTCTGGGTTGTTTCCCTCTTGACACCGGACGTTAGCACCCGATGTCTGTCTCCCGTGATTGCACTCTTCGGTATTCGGAGTTTGCTATGGCGGGGTAATCTGCAATAGACCCCCCAACCATGACAGTGCTCTACCCCCGAAGGTGAGACACGAGGCACTACCTAAATAGTTTTCGGAGAGAACCAGCTATTTCCAGGTTTGTTTAGCCTTTCACCCCTATCCACAGCTCATCCCCTAACTTTTCAACGTTAGTGGGTTCGGACCTCCAGTACGTGTTACCGCACCTTCATCCTGGCCATGGATAGATCACCTGGTTTCGGGTCTACGCCCAGCAACTGAACGCCCTATTCGGACTCGCTTTCGCTACGCCTGCCCTATACGGTTAAGCTTGCTACTGAACGTAAGTCGCTGACCCATTATACAAAAGGTACGCCGTCACCCCTTACGAGGCTCCGACTGTTTGTATGCATGCGGTTTCAGGATCTATTTCACTCCCCTCCCGGGGTTCTTTTCGCCTTTCCCTCACGGTACTGGTTCACTATCGGTCGATCACGAGTATTTAGCCTTGGAGGATGGTCCCCCCATCTTCAGACAGGATTTCACGTGTCCCGCCCTACTTGTCGCACACCTAGTTCTTTCATACTGTTTTCGCCTACAGGGCTATCACCTGCTATGGCCGCACTTTCCAGAGCGTTCGGCTAACAATACAAATAAAGAGTGCAAGGCTCATCCCATTTCGCTCGCCACTACTTTGGGAATCTCGGTTGATTTCTTTTCCTGCGGTTACTTAGATGTTTCAGTTCACCGCGTTCGCTTCGCATGGCCTATGTATTCAGCCATGGATACTCCAAAAGGAGTGGGTTTCCCCATTCGGACATCTACGGATCAAAGCTCGTTTGCCAGCTCCCCGTAGCTTTTCGCAGGCTACCGCGTCCTTCATCGCCTGTGATCGCCAAGGCATCCACCACATGCACTTGTTCGCTTGACCCTATAACGAGTCTGTCTCGTTACAGGTTGAGTTCTCGCGTTGTGCCGTATTCCAATTGAGTCAAACATAGAGTTCGAATCATCTTGAGATACATCGATACAATCACAACCCGGATAGTTTCCACGTCCATCTCAAGACGCTTCCGCTATCCAAATTACTTACTTCTTCCAGATTGTTAAAGAACGACAGCCGATACATCCTACGTACCGCTCTGACTGGCTCAATCGCCAATGAGAAAGACTCGAATGAATCATCATTCGAATATTTTTCATTGAAGATTATCGAAAGCGGCCGGCATTATAACCGATAAAACCGCTAACAGACAGTCTTTCTGTCTTAATCAACAGCCGATAAGCGTGAGCGCTCAATTTTGCGAGAAGCTCTGGAAAGGAGGTGATCCAGCCGCACCTTCCGATACGGCTACCTTGTTACGACTTCACCCCAGTCATGAATCCTACCGTGGTGACCGTCCTCCTTGCGGTTAGACTAGCCACTTCTGGTAAAACCCACTCCCATGGTGTGACGGGCGGTGTGTACAAGACCCGGGAACGTATTCACCGCGGCATGCTGATCCGCGATTACTAGCGATTCCAGCTTCATGCACTCGAGTTGCAGAGTGCAATCCGGACTACGATCGGTTTTCTGGGATTAGCTCCCCCTCGCGGGTTGGCAACCCTCTGTTCCGACCATTGTATGACGTGTGAAGCCCTACCCATAAGGGCCATGAGGACTTGACGTCATCCCCACCTTCCTCCGGTTTGTCACCGGCAGTCTCCTTAGAGTGCTCTTGCGTAGCAACTAAGGACAAGGGTTGCGCTCGTTGCGGGACTTAACCCAACATCTCACGACACGAGCTGACGACAGCCATGCAGCACCTGTGTGCCGGTTCTCTTTCGAGCACTCCCGCCTCTCAGCAGGATTCCGACCATGTCAAGGGTAGGTAAGGTTTTTCGCGTTGCATCGAATTAATCCACATCATCCACCGCTTGTGCGGGTCCCCGTCAATTCCTTTGAGTTTTAATCTTGCGACCGTACTCCCCAGGCGGTCAACTTCACGCGTTAGCTACGTTACTAAGGAAATGAATCCCCAACAACTAGTTGACATCGTTTAGGGCGTGGACTACCAGGGTATCTAATCCTGTTTGCTCCCCACGCTTTCGTGCATGAGCGTCAGTATTGGCCCAGGGGGCTGCCTTCGCCATCGGTATTCCTCCACATCTCTACGCATTTCACTGCTACACGTGGAATTCTACCCCCCTCTGCCATACTCTAGCCTGCCAGTCACCAATGCAGTTCCCAGGTTGAGCCCGGGGATTTCACATCGGTCTTAGCAAACCGCCTGCGCACGCTTTACGCCCAGTAATTCCGATTAACGCTTGCACCCTACGTATTACCGCGGCTGCTGGCACGTAGTTAGCCGGTGCTTATTCTTCCGGTACCGTCATCCCCCGGCCATATTAGGACCAAGGATTTCTTTCCGGACAAAAGTGCTTTACAACCCGAAGGCCTTCTTCACACACGCGGCATTGCTGGATCAGGCTTTCGCCCATTGTCCAAAATTCCCCACTGCTGCCTCCCGTAGGAGTCTGGGCCGTGTCTCAGTCCCAGTGTGGCTGGTCGTCCTCTCAGACCAGCTACTGATCGTCGCCTTGGTAGGCCTTTACCCCACCAACTAGCTAATCAGCCATCGGCCAACCCTATAGCGCGAGGCCCGAAGGTCCCCCGCTTTCATCCGTAGATCGTATGCGGTATTAATCCGGCTTTCGCCGGGCTATCCCCCACTACAGGACATGTTCCGATGTATTACTCACCCGTTCGCCACTCGCCACCAGGTGCAAGCACCCGTGCTGCCGTTCGACTTGCATGTGTAAGGCATGCCGCCAGCGTTCAATCTGAGCCAGGATCAAACTCTTCAGTTTAAACCTGTTACTGTTTTCGGTTCCGTTAAGAACCGGTCGCTCACTCAAAGCTGACAGGTATATGAATCACTTCATAAACCTGACTTACTTTAGTGTGAGACTCTTGATACTTTCGCTTTCTGATCCGAAGATCAGCTCGCGGCCATCAAGCGCCCACACTTATCGGCTGTTAATTTTTAAAGAGCATTTCTGCGAGAAACCTGAAGTTTCCCAGCAGCGCTGCGTTTTCAGCAGCAGAGAAGCGAGATTATCAACCGTTTTTTAAAACTCGTCAACAACTTTTTTAACTACTTCGTTGCGACGACTGCGGTTTAATTTCGTATGCACTGGAGTCGATAAAACCGACTTCAACAGCACCGCTTCCCTTCTTCCTCCGCGCCGCGTTGCCGTTAGCGCGAAAGAGGCGTGATTCTAAGCACCCGCCCCAGTCTCCGCAACCCCCTTTGTGAAATATTTTTGACGTGCTATGCCGGGAGCCGCTGAGCCGCAGCCGCGCTCATATATAAGCAACACGGCAGGAGCAGCCTCGGTCGCCCGTGAACCGCCCCGCCGCAGCGAACTCAACCTTCCGTCGATTACCGCCCAACCATCGCCCTCACCACGCCGTCCCGTCGAATCAGTCCGTGATACAGCGCCGCCGCGAAATGCGCGAGGAACGTCAAGAAGAACAGATAGGCCAGCACGCGATGCGCGACCCGGAGCCAGGCGAACGCAACCGGATCAGCCGACACGATCGCCGGCAGCTGCACACCACCGCCCAGCGTCACCGGATACCCGCCTGCCGACAGCATCGCCCACCCGATCAGCGGCATCGCGAGCATCAGCGCGTACAGCACCAGATGCGACCCATGCGCGGCAACCTTCTGCCACCAGGGCAGATCCTCGGGCAATGCAGGCGGCTTCGACACGAACCGCACCACGATCCGCACGCAAACCAGCACCAGCACGGCAATCCCCAGCGGCTTGTGCAACGCCACCAGGAAATCGTGCCGCCCCGAAACCGACGCCACCATTCCCACCCCGATGAACAGCATCGCGACGATCATCGCGGCCATCACCCAATGCAGCAGCCTCGCCGGCAAGCTAAACGTCGTCGTCGCCTTCATCATCGTCCCTCCGCACTCAGTCGCGCCGCGCCGGCCACGCCGGCTTCTTCACTCGTCCGGCGCAGATACGAATCCGCATATGCCGCGGACCGCGCCGCCAGCAACGGATCCCCCGACACCTGAATCCCCTGCGGCAACACCGTCGGGTCGTAATTCACGTCCCGGCACGGCCCGCTGTCCTGCGCCTCCACGCGATCGAGCACGAGCGTCCCCGCGTCGATCGTCGTACGCTGCGCGGGCCAGGTCTTCGTCGCGTCGTCCACCGGGTCGCCGGGCTCCGCCAGCGTGACCAGCAGCTTCCACTTCTGCGCACCGTCCGCGATGCGCCGCGTCAGGTCCTGCTGCAGCACGTTCGGATCCGCGGCCGTCGCGACGTCGCCGGCGCCCGTCGTCTGCTCCGGCACGACGCGCCACCGCACCGCCTGGCGCTTGCCGGCGGCATCGACGAAGTAGAACGCGTTCAGCCCGTAATAGCTTTCGGTGACGTAGCTCGCGCTCGGCTTCGCACCCTTCACCCATGCGCGGAATGCAGCCGTCTCCGGATGCGCGCCGAAAAACGCCTTCACCTTCGCCGGATCGGGCTTGCCCGTCGCCGGGTCCGGCCGGGTCGCCAGCAGCTGCGCGTAGAACGCCTTCGGCGTCGCCACCGGAAACACGGGCATCGCGTTCATCCCGGTCCGCCATTGCTGGCCGTCCGGCGCGGTGAGCTTCAGCGCGAGGCTGCGGATCGGCACGCTGCTGTCGGGCGCATACGGATTCCCGCCCGGCAGCGCGAAGCGCCCGACCACGGGCGTGCGCACCGCCTTGAAGAACGGCGCGACGGAATATGCGCTCGCGGCGCCGTTGCCTTCGAAGTAACCGGTCACGCACACGCCCTTCGCGTGATTGCGCCGGAAACCCGGATGCTCGCCGCCGGCCGTCTGCAGCGCGTCGACGAGCCGGTGCGGGGTCAGACGCGCCGGCGCGAGCCAGCCGCCGACGTACCCGAAGGCCACGGCCACGCCGGCCACCGCGCCGCCGATCACGGCCCAGCGCCACCACCCGCGCCCGGGTTCGCGCGGCGGCGAAGAAGAGGAAGATTGCTTCATGGATGCACTCCTGATCGTCAGATCATTGTCGAACGCGTGTAGGACGCCACCCGCGCCGCTTTATTCCATCAAGAAATTTTTCGTATGCTGACGGAATAAGCGACGCCGACCGGCGTCCTACGCGGCATCTCCACGCTTATCGGCTCGCGCCCCGGCCATGCCCTCAAACGCCCCCGACGACGACGCATTGCGCGAACTCATCCCCAGGCTGCGACGCTTCGCGCTCTGGCTGGCGCGTGACGTCCACGCGGCCGACGATCTCGTCCAGTCGACGCTCGAGCGCGCGCTGTCGCGCTGGGCGAGCCGCCGCGACGACGCGTCGCTGCGCAGCTGGCTGTTCACGATCCTTTACCGGCAGTTTCTCGACGGCAAACGCAGCGCGAAGCGCTACGCGTGGCTGCTCGGCCGCATTCGCGACGACGACGAAGCGCACTGGCCGTCCGCCGAACGCGAGGCGACAGCGCGCGCGACGCTCGAAGCATTCGGCCGGCTCTCCGACGAGCAGCGCAGCCTGCTGCTGCTCGTCGCGGTCGAGGGCTTCACGTATCAGGAAGTCGCCGACCTGCTCGACGTGCCGATCGGCACCGTGATGTCGCGACTCTCCCGCGCGCGCCAGGCACTGCGCCAGCTCAGCGACGGCGAGCTTCCCGCTCCTTCTCTCCGCTTGATGAAATGAACACGCTCCGTCCCGACGAACACGATCTCCAGGCCTATGTCGACGGCCAGCTCGACGACGATGCGCGCGCCGCGGTCGAGCGATATCTCGCGCTGCATCCGGAAAGCGCGGAACAGGTGAAGCAATGGCAGATGGATGCGCGGCGGTTGCGGGCCGCGCTCGAGAGTGTGCGGATGCCTGGCGAGAATCCTGCGCTGGATCCGGCAGCGCTTCGTGCGAAGCGTGCGGAGCGCTCGCGGGTGCGGTTCGCGATGGCGGCTTCGTTCGTGTTCTGTATCGGGCTCGGGACGCTCGGCGGGTGGCAGGCGCGTGGGTGGAACGCGCCGCCGCCGATTGCGCCGATGAGCGATGCGGTCGAGGCTTACCGGATGATGGCGGTCGATCAGACCGCGAAGGTGGATTTTCGGCCGACGAGTGCGAAGGATTTGCAGACGTGGCTCACCCGGCGCGTGGGGGCATCGGCCAGGCTGCCGGATTTGAGTGCGGCCGGGTTCAGGCCGGTTGGCGGGCGGTTGTTTACGACGGACAGCGGCGCGACGGCTGCGATGGTGCTCTATGAGGACGACGCCGGGCGGACACTGAGCTTCTATCTCCGACCGGCGGAATCGAAACATCGGCTGCTGCCAGCCGGGCAACGTGTGGATGGGTCGTTGCTGGCGCGGTATGGGTCGGTGAACGGGTTCAACTTCGCGGTGGTCGGGCCGGTGGATAGTCTTGGTCAGCACGCGGTCGTGAGGGTGCTCGATCAGCAGATTTGAGCTGGACGATACGCTGTCCGTTGGTGGCCGTTGTGCGCTGACTGCGGTCCGTCCGATGCGGTTCGACAAACCTGAAAGCACTCACGTTCACCGTTCGGGGCCACAGCGTTTAAATTCTCTTTCGTGGTGGTTGTCCACACCGCGAACCTCGTCGCGGTGCGTTCCCGAATGGGTAGACCCTCTTCGGTTCCGATGTCATAGGGTTTGGCGTCTTCTGGACGCAGGATATCCACATCGGCCGCAGCGGCTGGCATGCCGTCTCCGGTTGAATCACTCCCCCTTCGGCCCGCACAGCATTTCGCGTGTCTTTGGGTCGCGATATCCACATCGCCCTCGCCGAGCTGGTACACAGGATTTCGATTCGGCCGCTCACGGGTTGTTCGCATGCGCGTGAGCGCTTCGAATCATTGTGTCCCCGGGGGGCGCACAGCGTTCCTGATTGTTTTGCGTGCCGGTTGTCCACACGCGACAATCGGGCGCTACGTCCGCACGGACATCACTTTGTCGAGTAAGTCCCGAGAATCTCGCCGGCTTCCGGGGAGATCACGTACTTGATCGACGTCCCGAGCGGGCTCGCATTGCCGAGCCCACGCATGCCGGGAGGCATCTTCGCCACGAAGGTCACGCTGATTACGTGGTCCTCAGGCCCAGGATCCGTTCTGGCCGCACTTTCGTCCGTGATACAGACCCTGCCCGGTCTTTGCAAACTCTTCACAGGCAGCCCTCAGACCGAGCAGCGCCGCGGTATCGAGATCGACGGAGCATCGGCCGATGGTCCCGAAATTCAGCTTGGCCATCCGTCACCCTTAGACATCGCGTTCACCTTACGCTTCTTTCTGCACGGCCATCAATTCCCTTAAGCAATCAGCACACGTTGCCGTCAGTAGTCCGATGGCTGCTTCCATCGACTCGTCGTCGTTAAAGCGGTAGACACCCCCTCCTTCATGCGTACCGCCCAGCTCGCGCACTTTCGCCTCTTCGGATTCCAGCATGTAGCCGGGATACTCGATTTCGTGCCGCACGAGCAGCAGCGGGACGATCCGGCGGCCGCCCTTCCAGTTGCTGCTGTCGTTAATGAGGTCGGATACGGTCCGCGTCACGAGCTCGCCGCCTACATGTCCGTGGGACGGGCAATTCATCAGCGGCATCGCGTCACCTGTTTCCCCGAAACTGCCGGTGGCTTCGCGCCTGCCTCGAGAAAATACGACGACTCGTCGGGAATGACGCCATCCACGTAACGCCTGTCTTCCCACAGCAAGCGCCATCGCGTGCGCACGGCCAGCTCCATTGCATCTCTGACGTTCGGCGCTCGCGTTCCTCTGCCCAGGTAATTGAAGCACCCCCTGTTCGGGAACACGCGGCAACCGCCCACCGGCACGATGCCAAGCCACTTCGATCGCTCGACGGTAACGGGTTCCCAGATGCCGTCGCAAGGCACTTTATCGCCGGACTTGATCATCAGGCCGACTGGTTCCGGAATCTCCTGCAAGTCCTCCGGAAACACCGGATACGGCAGCGTGTAGAAGCTGTGTTCGTATGCATGCGGTGAAAGCAGCAGCCCAACCGAGCACAGTTGTGCGAGGTCGGTATATCCCGGCTCGAACGGCGCATACTCCATCTGGTATTCCGATGCGTGCAGCAGTCGAACAAGCGCATCGACCTTCGGCGGGTACGGGGCAGCCTGCGCACCGCGATCCCAGTAATCGGGATGAGGGAAGAAATACGCGTTCAAATGGTTGTACCGATCGACCGCATATTGCAGCGGCTCGCCGCGCTGCCAGACGAACCGACACCCTCGGGCCAGCTCGGACAATCCTCGATCGTAGGCCGCAAGGATCTCGAAGATCATCGGCAGATTATTTGTCGGCATGGGCTCCGGATCATCCGCGGACTGGTTCTTCACCGCGCTCTCATATTCATTCGCGAAGATCGCAAACGCATCGCGCTTGCGCTTCCAGAGAGAAAAGCTGGTCAGCCGTTGAAGCAGCCAGAAGATCCTGCGCCGCGTCGTGTCGTCCGTCATGTCGTACGACGGTGGCGTGTTTGTCATAACGGATCCTCGTGCAACCGCGGCCACATCGGCCATCAGCACCCGTGACGCGGCCAGCGATATCCGTCACCAGCTCTGATCGACGGGTGCCTTCATCGATCGTCGGGATTGAACCTCATGTTGAATCGTCGGCGCTTGAACCGACAACGATCCTGAACCCCGGCGATTCTACAGATACGAGCGTTCGAACTGGTCACCGGCTTCGACGTCGCTTGATCCATCCACCGCACGCAGTGCATATCCTGCCCGGATCACAGTCGGCGGACTGTGCTTATCCAAAGGTGTTAACAGAGTTCGTATACATACGTAGTGATAGTTAACAAGCTCGGTGCCTCACAGTGGATAACCTCCGTAACGCCCTGAATTTCCAAGACGAATCGGAACGCATAACCACCGGCGATGCACACGCAAAACTCTGTGAAGCACAGAACAACTTTTCGTCGATTCACAGCCGCGCCGACATATCCTCAATCGTTCCACTGTGAATCCAGAGGCTTGCCGGACGGTTATCCAGAGGGCAATGTGGATAACATCACAGCGCATCGACACGTTTTACTGTGATGCGAAGCAGTGAAGCCAACGTGCCCGGCATCGCGAGACTTCATCGATCGTCGACACCCGCACACGCCCGATTCAAAAAATTTTCACGAAGGGACTTGCGCACCTCCAAAACCCTCTCTATAATTCGCGGCTTCTTAGGCTCGTAGCTCAGTTGGTTAGAGCACCACCTTGACATGGTGGGGGTCGTTGGTTCGAATCCAATCGAGCCTACCAACGAACAAAATGAAGGGGTCTGGCAGTGCGCATTGCCTACGGGCAATCCGGCTCGCCAACATACAAACGCCACGCGGCAACATCGCGTGGCGTTTTTCTTTTTGCGGTCGAAATAGCGCATGTACGCGCGCGATGCTCCATGTGCGATACATGCACGACTGGCGGCCAGCAATCGACAAGGCAGGGCACAAAGCCCTCGCTCGTCAAGCATCAATGCAGATGCTTCAACTTGTCAGGATTCCGCACGACATAGATCGCGACGATCTTCCCGTCTTCGATCTCGAGCGCCGTGGTCTGCAACTCGCCGTCGGCT
Source organism: Burkholderia sp. MSMB0856 (assembly GCF_001524645.2). NCBI lineage: Bacteria > Pseudomonadati > Pseudomonadota > Betaproteobacteria > Burkholderiales > Burkholderiaceae > Burkholderia > Burkholderia sp. MSMB0856. The sequence goes on from NZ_CP013427.1 coordinate 30,785, forward strand.
TCCAGCGTGACGAAACCTGGCAACCCGTTGACGAACCCGGCACGCACGAGCGTCGACGCATGCGTGGCGAACAGCCCGGCCAGGTATTCGTGCACCTTCATCACACCCTCGAAGCCGAACACCGGCTTGCCCGCGGCCGAGCGCTTGCCGCCGCCGTCCGAATGCAGGCTCACGTCCTCGGCGAGCATCGCACCGAGCGCGCCCATGTCGCCGCTGCGTGACGCCGCGAAGAACGCCTCGGCCAGCTCGATCCCGCGTTGCTTCTCGACATGAAACCGCGGCCGCGCCTCGCGTACATGCGTGCGCGCCCGCGCCGCAAGCTGCCGGCATGCAGCCGGGTCACGCTGGATCGTCGTCGCGATCTCGTCGAACTCGAGGCCGAATACGTCGTGCAGAAGAAACGCCGCGCGTTCGAGCGGCGAGAGCCGTTCGAGCGCGAGCATCAGCGGCAGCGTGACGTCCTCCTGTTCATCTTCCTCGACGACCGGCTCCGGCAGCCACGGGCCGATATACGTCTCGCGCTGGTGTCGCGCGGACTTCAGCTGATCGAGACACATGCGCATCACCATGCGGCGCAGGAACGCCTCGGGCACGCGCACCTCCGTGCGATCGACGTCCATCCAGCGGATGAACGCCTCCTGCACGATGTCCTCGGCGTCCGCGACGGAGCCGAGCATCCGGTACGCGACGCGGATCAGCGTGCGACGCAGCGGATCGAAGCTCGCCGCAGCGTCGTCCCGGTCTTCGGCGCTGCCCGCGGCCGGATCGAGGTCGGTCATCAGGCCACCATCTTCGCGGCAGCGGCTTTCGCTTCAGCCGGATCGATCCACAGCCCGAAGCCGACGGCCAGCCGGTTCCAGCCGTTGATCACGTTGATCATCACCGTGAGTTTCACCTGTTCCTCCTGGCTGAAGTGGTCGTTCAGCGCCGCATACGCGGCTTCGTGCGCGCCATGGCCCTCCGACAGCCGCGTGAGCGCGTCGGTCCAGCCGAGCGCCGCGCGCTCGCGGTCGGTGTAGCAGGGCGCCTCGCGCCACGCGGCCAGCAGGTTGATGCGCTGCTCGGTCTCGCCTTGCTCGCGCGCCTCGACGGTGTGCATGTTAAGGCAGTTCGCACACGCGTTGATCTGCGATGCGCGGATCTTGACCAGCTCGATCAGCGTCGGCTCGAGGCTCCCGGCGGCGGCGACCGATACGGTCATCCAGTTCTTCATCAGCGCGGGGGCGGCGGCAAACGGATTGAGTTTCGCAGTCATGGTTCCTTCTCCTTTCGTGTGGGTTCCGGTGATATGACGAGCGAGACCCCCGCGCGTGTGACATCGACGCGAAAAATTTTTCAAAAGCCGGGAAGCGCACGGAGGGCAGGGCAGTTGAACATCGCACCGACGGCCGCGATGCCACCGTGCGGATCGGGGCCGATGTCGACTGCATGACGCCGTTCCTCCGGTGCACCCGGATCGTCGGCCTTTCATGCGTGCCGCGCGGCTGTCATGAGGCGACGGTAATGCCGACGCGCAGGCATGCCCTTTGCGTTCGACCTCTCGGCCCCGCCATCACGGGCATCGACGGTTCGTTACGCCGCCGCTGCTCGAAGCGCGAGTGCTTTCATTTTTCTTTCGTCTTCGTTTCGCCCGAAATCCGATTCGCGACGTTCACATTTCTGGCCCATACTGTTCTGCACGGGCAGATGAAGTGTCGCCGCACCAGCGGCCCGGCGCGCGCGCCGGCTGCCCGACGACGCAGCATTGAAGGTCGCACGTCAGCCGCGCGCATCCGAGCGCAAGGCTTTCCTTTTTCCGGCAACGCAACGCAGCGAATCGCGACGTGGACGGTAAACCGATGAGCCTCCTTGCATCCCAGCTTCAGCGCCGTTATCAGGACGTGCGCGCCCATAGCGTCGCGTTGACGGCGACGCTGTCCGCCGAAGACCAGGCCGTGCAGTCGATGCCCGACGCGAGTCCCGTGAAATGGCATCTCGCGCATACGACCTGGTTCTTCGAAACCGTCGTACTGATGCGCCGCGTGCGCGGTTACGCGCCGTTCGACGACGCGTTCCAGTTCCTCTTCAATTCCTATTACGAAGCGCTTGGCCCGCGCCATCCGCGGCCGCAGCGCGGGCTGCTCACGCGTCCGTCGCTCGACGAGGTGCATGCGTACCGTCAGTACGTCGACGATGCGATGCTGCGCGCGCTCGACGGCGCCGATCCGACGATGCTCGCCGCGATCGCGCCCGAGATCGAACTCGGCCTGCATCACGAACAGCAGCATCAGGAGCTGATCGTCACGGACATGCTGCATGCGTTTTCGTGCAACCCGCTGAAGCCCGCGTTCCGGCCGCGCAACGGCACCGATGAGCTTGCCGCCCTGGCCGCGGGCGATGCCGGCCCGTTGCGCTGGCTGCAACAGCCGGGCGGACTCGTCGAGATCGGTCACGACGGCGACACGTTCTCGTTCGACAACGAACGGCCGCGCCATACGGCGCTCGTGCGTCCGAGCGAGATCGCGAACCGTCTCGTGACGAATGCCGAATTCGCGGCCTTCATCGCGGACGGCGGTTACGCACGCCCTGAATACTGGCTGTCGGACGGCTGGGCGACGGTGCAGCGGGAAGGGTGGCGGGGGCCCGCTTACTGGATTTCCGACGACGATGGTGAGCGGGAAACCGTACACGCATGGCGCGCGTTCGGTCTGCACGGCGTGGAGCCGCTCGCGCCCGATGCGCCCGTGTGTCACGTGAGCTTCTACGAAGCGGCCGCGTACGCGGAGTGGGCCGGTGCACGCCTGCCGACCGAATTCGAATGGGAAGCCGCAGTCGGCGCGGACGGTATTCAGCAGATGCTCGGGCACGTGTGGCAATGGACGCGTTCGTCCTACGAGCCGTATCCGGGCTTTCGGCCGCTCGCGGGCGTCGCCGCCGAATACAACGGCAAGTTCATGGTGGGCCAACAGGTCCTGCGCGGCAGCAGCATCGCGACGCCGCCGGGGCACGAACGGCCGACGTACCGCAATTTCTTTCCGCCGGCCGCGCGCTGGCAATTCACGGGAGTGCGACTTGCGCGAGACGTCTGATCTGACGGCCACGAGCGGTGGCCTGCAACCCGCCCGCGATTCGCGGCCGAGCGCGTTCGAGCGCGATCTGATCGACGGACTGTCGCGCACGCCGCGCAGCATTTCGCCGAAATACTTCTACGATGCGGCCGGCTCGGCGTTGTTCGACCGCATCTGCGAGTTGCCCGAGTACTACCCGACACGCACGGAACTCGGCATCCTGCGCGATCGCGCGGCCGAGATCGTGCGGCGCGTCGGCCCGCATGCGGACATCGTCGAATTCGGCGCGGGCTCGCTCGAGAAGATCCGCGTGCTGCTCGACGCGTGTGCGGACAACTACGCGAACGCGCCGGCGCGCTACGTGCCGATCGACATCTCGGCCGACTACCTGCACGGCGCCGCCGCGCGGCTGCGTGCCGCGTATCCGTGGCTCGACGTCGCGCCGATCGCGGCCGACTACACGAAGGCCGAGCAACTGGCCGAACTGACGGAGACGCCGCGCCGGCGCATCGGCTTCTTCCCCGGCTCGACGATCGGCAACTTCTCGCCCGAGGAAGCCGACGCGTTCCTGCGCGACGCCGCGCGGCTATTGCGCGGCGGCGGCCTGCTGGTCGGCGCGGATCTCGTGAAGGACGCGCGCACGCTGCATCGCGCGTACAACGACGCGCAGGGCGTGACCGCGCGGTTCAACCTGAACCTCCTCGCCCGCGCAAACGCCGAGCTCGGCGCGGACTTCGATCTCGACGCGTTCTCGCATTACGCGTTTTACGACCGGGAACGGCAGCGCATCGAGATGCATCTCGTCAGCGATATCGCGCAAGCGGTGCACGTGCGTGGCCACGCGTTCCGCTTCGAGGCGGGCGAGCACATCCACACGGAGAACTCGCACAAGTTCACGATCGACGGCTTCCATGCGATCGCGCGCCGGGCGGGCTTCGAGCCCGACACCGTATGGACCGATGCGGACGATCTGTTCAGCGTGCACTGGCTGCGCAGCGTCGACGATATCCGCGCGTAACGTTGTTCGATCGGGGCGCCCGGCGTGCGTCGCCGGCGCGCTTTTCGGCAAAAATTCCCGCCTTTGCCGATTCGATGCGCCGTCGCAACGGCGTGTCGAATCGCGCGCCACCCTTGTCCTGCAAGGCTTTGCGCCTCCCCGTAAACGTCCGTTACCGGTCTCGCAGACCGGTTTCACCTGTGTCGGCGCCCCGTGCCTAGACTCCGAACCGTAGTCACATGACGCACGACACGTGCAGGGAGTCGCGAAATGAGCAAGAAACTTATCCTCGGTGCAGTTCTCGGTGTAGCGGCGCTGGCAGCTTCGGGTGTCGCATCGGCCCATGTCGACCTGTCGGTCGGGATCGGTGTGCCGGGCGTTTATGAGGCGCCGGCGCCGGTCTATGTGGCGCCGCCTCCGCCGGTGATGTACGCGCCGGTGGGTTACCGCGACGACGACTGGCGTGCGCGTCAATGGCGTGAACACGAGTGGCGTCGCCGTGAATGGCGCGAGCACGAGTGGCGCGAGCGCGCCTGGCGTGACGGCGACGGCTGGCGCGGCCGCTGGAACTGAACCGGGCGACCGGCTCACGAGAATACTGATCACGACGACAAGAGGAGAGTGATCGCATGATGCCCATTCGACACATCAGGTCGTGCGCGGCGGCCGCCATCGTTGCGCTCGCAACGATCGGCAGCGCGCACGCGGCGGGCTGCATGAAGGGCGCGGTGGTGGGCGGCGTCGCCGGCCACTACGCGGGACATCACGCCGTGGTCGGCGCGGTCGGCGGCTGCATCGTCGGCCACCACATGGCGAAGAAGCACGAGCAGGAGGTGGCGGCGCAGCGCAAGGCCGCCGCGCAGGGCGTGCAGCCGGCGCAGTAAGCGCGCTCACCAGCGGAAACGGCGCGACGGTGCCACGGTGCCGTTCCCGCCTTTCATCTCCCTTCGTCCGACGACGGCCGGCCACGCAGTCCGCGCGCGCGACCGGCATGTCGCACATTGATCTGACGAATGCGCATCTCGCGCACCGTTACGATCATTTACAACGTCGAGTCGCGCGGAAACCGCGTGTTCCTAGAATGCAATCATTCGAACACGCTCCAGGGAGCAAACAATGAAAACGCAACGATATCTGTCCGTACTGGCTGCAGCGCTCCTCGCACTCGGTGCCGTTTCCGCGAATGCGGCGGCCGGCGGCAATGGTGGTGGCGGCGGCAACGGCGGTGGTCACGGTGCTGGCGGCATGGGTGGCAACGCGGGCGGCATGTCCGCCGGCCACATGAGCGGCGAAGCGCTGAGCAACTCGAACAGCGTGCACGCGGGCGACCGCGACAAGGGCCTCGCGCGCGCAGCCGACCGTTCCGACACGATCGCCGATCGCGCAGGCACGCAGCCGGGTCACGGTCACGCGCATACGCACGGCCATACCGCGCATGCGTCGACGTCCACGCATCACGCACATCGCAACGCATTCGGCCGCACGCTGTAACTGCGGCGCACGCATGTGGAGAAAGGGCGCTTCGGCGCCCTTTTTTCGTGGCGGGGAGAAAACGGAGGTGCTGCGCACCGCGATCGCATCGACCCTGATTTGCAACCAGCCGTAACCACACGCGCGAACCCACGAGGATACGAATCGCTTTCATCCGGATGACAGGCGGATTCATCGCAGCCGGATCGATGAAACGAAAAAAAGGGCGGCTCGTCGCCGCCCTTCGTTTCAGCGTCCCGCGCCCGCCAGCGGCGCGACGGCTGCGACCGGCTCGAACAACGCATCGGCCTGCCTGACGCGCACGAATCGCGCGGCCTCTCCGCCGTCCACCAGCGCACGGAAATGCGCTTCGCCGCACACGAGCTTCGCGCGCTCGTGCTCGCTCGTCACGTCGCCGTCAGCATTCGGCGTATCGACGACGAAATACAGCCGCTCGCCGCCGTCCTGCTCCGCGAGCACCGCCCAGTCCGGGTGATAGCTGCCGAGCGGCGTCGGCACGCGGAACCACGCGGGCAGCTTCGCGTACAGCTTCACGCCGTCGTGTGCTTCGAGCGCATCGGCGAACGCACGCTCCGCGTCGGTCTCGCACACCACAGCCTCGTGGATCGACTTCCGCGCATCGGGCCGCAGATTGCGCAGATAGCCGGTCAGCGCCTCGCTTTCGAACGATTCGAGCGCATGCACGTGGCGTTCGCCGAGCTTGCGGTACGCGATGCCCGCAACCAGCGCGAGCCGCTTGCAGCGGTTGATCGCATCGGCGGCCAGCGCGATGAACTGCTGCGGATTCACGCGGAAATCGTCGAGCCGGCCGCTGTCGGCCAGGATCGTCGCGAGCGAGCGGCGCGTGAGCTGCGTGCGGTCCTGCAGTTCGGTGAGCAGGTCGGGCAGCGGCAACTCGCCTTCGTCGATCAGCACCGTGCCGGCGCCCGCCACCTCGATCGCCTCGATGCCGGCCTTGCCGATGTCGATCTCGGCCTTGCGCCATTGCAGCCGTGCGCGCGCGATGTCCGGCGCGTCGCTCAGCGCGGCCGTGCAATCGCGCACGAGCTTCGCGTTGTCGAACTCGACGCTGTACACGGTGCGATGGCGGATGCGGTCCCACAACGCGCGGAAGTCGTCGCCGAACACGACGGCCTTGCCCGAAGCATCTCGCCGCAACGCGATCGCGCGACGCTCGTCCGCATTGCGCACCGCGAAGCGGCCCGACAGCTTGCGCAGCGTCGCGACGATCGGCGCGCGCAGCGATTCGAACGCGCCGGGCAGCACGAGCGCGCTCTGGCGCAGCGCATCCTTGAGCCGGTCGAGCACCTTGCCCTGTGCGTCGACGTAGCCCTGCTCATGCAGATGCGTCCACAGCGCGCGTGACAGCTCGATGCCGAGCGCGTGCGCGGGCCCGTCGCCTTCCTGCACCGGAAGCGCCGCGAACTGGTGTTCCTCGACGATCCCGAAACGGATGCCCGTATCGGCCTCGATTTCCTTCTGCAGGTTCTCCGCGAACGACTCGTAGCGCTCGGTCGCGATCACGGTGAGCGTGTTCACGCCCGGGTCGCGCACGCGTTCGCCGTCCTGGTCGACCGCGAGGCGCAGGCCGCGGCCGAGCGTCTGGCGACGCTCGCGTTCGGTCTGGATGTCGCGCAGCGTGCAAATCTGGAACACGTTCGGGTTGTCCCAGCCTTCCTTCAGCGCCGAATGCGAGAAGATGAACTTCAGCGGCGTGTCGAACGACAGCAGCGCTTCCTTTTCGCGCATGATGAGGCCGTACGCGCGCTCCGCGTTCTCGCGCGCCGCGGCGCTGCTTTCGCTCGTGTCGGTCCAGCCGCCCTTGCGGTCGATCGAGAAGTAGCCGTTATGTGCGCGCTCGACTTCGAGCGCGACGTCGACGCCGTCGAACAGCGCACGGTAGGCCGGCACGCGTGCCGCGCGCGCATATTCCTCTTCGAAGATCAGCGCGTAGTCGCCCTTCACGGGCATCCCGTTTTCGTCGTAGCGGCGATAGCGCTCGACCGAATCGACGAAGAACAGCGACAGCACCTTCACGCCGCGCTCGGCCAGACGCAATTCCTTGTCGAGATGCTCGCGGATCGTGCGGCGGATCATCTCGCGCTGCACGGCGAGGGTGTCGATGTCGCCGAACGCCTCGCCGAGCGACAGGAACGCCTCGCCTTCCGGATGGCGCAGCTCGACGTATTCGGCACCCTTCACCGCATGCACCTCGCCGATTCGCAGCCCCGCGTACAGCGCGCGCTTGGTCAGGCGTTCGAGATCGTCGCCGTCGGTCGCCGACACGATCTGGCGCTTCACGCCGGCCGCGGTCGCGACGTCGAGCTCGATGCGCGCGCTGATCGCGCCGCGCCGGTTCGACACGCCGACGAGCCGCACGTACGGCTTGTTGTGCGCATCCTCGACGATCGCCGACGCGATCTCGATCTGCTTGACGAGCTTGCGCTCGTACGCGTCGACCGCGTCGAGCCGGTACACCATGTGGTGGCGGTCGACGTGCGTCGCCGAATAGCGCAGCGTGCAGAGCGGCGCCATCGCGGCGAGCGCTTCGCGCCCGCGCCCCTCGAGCCCGCCGTCGACGCTTTGCGGCTCGTCGACGATCACGATCGGCCGCGTCGCGCGGATCAGGTCGATCGGCTTCTCGCCGCCGGTCTTCTCGCTGTCCTTGTAGAGGTTGTTGATCTCTTTCTTGTTGATCGCGGCGACCGTCATCACCATGATCTGGATCGCCGCGCTCGCCGCGAAGTGGCGCACCTGGCCGAGCTTCGCGGAGTCGTACAGGAAATAGTCGTACGGCACGCCCGCGTACAGCGCGCGGAAATGGTCCTCGGTGATCGAGAGCGTCTTGTGTACGCCTTCCTTGATCGCGATCGACGGCACGACGATCACGAACTTCGTGAAGCCATAGCGGCGGTTCAGCTCGAAGATCGTGCGCAGGTACACGTAGGTCTTGCCGGTGCCGGTCTCCATCTCGACGGTGAAGTCGCGCGAGCCCGGCAAGCCGGACGGCGGCAGCCCGCCGCGCAGCTGCACGTCGGCGAGATTGCGCGCGAGCGCGTCGTCGGTCAGCGACAGCCGGTTGCCGACGCCTTGCTCCGACACCGCGAAGCCGAGCGAGCCTTGCGCGGCGGCCGTCGTGCCGGGCGCGGCGTTCGCGAGCACGCTGAAGTCGCCGCGATACGATTCCTGGCCGCGAAACAGGTCGCAGACGGCGTCGATCGCCTCGCGCTGGTAATCGAGATCCGCTTCGAAATGCAGCCGCATCACAGGCTCCGCACGCGCTTCACGCCGTGCTGTTCGAGCAGCGCGGCGAGATTGAGCTTCGCGACGTCGTCGACGAAGCCGCTGTCGCGGAACAGGCACGTGACGTCGCGCGTCGCGCCGGTCGCGTCGAGCAGCTCGACGATGCCGTCGGCGAGCGGGCCCGCGTCGTCGCGCGAAATGCGCGCATCGAAACATGCGACGATCGAGCGGCCGATCAGGTGCACGGTCTTGCCCGCGACCTGGTGATGCTCGACCGGTGTGCACAGGTCGAGGCCGAGCTTGAGCGTCAGTTCGGCGAGCAGATCGTCCTCGCTGCGGCCCGTCTTCACGTGCTCGACGGACGCGAAGAGCGCGTGGTCGAAATCGTCGCGGCGCGGATCCCACTCGATCACGTTGGTCGTGTCGAGCCGGTACACGCGGAAACCGAGATCGCCATAGCTTTCCGGATAATCGCGCGCGACCTGCTGCGCGGTGCGGCGCAGGCGTTCCTTGGTGATTTCCGCGAGCGTCAGCGGCTTCTTCAGCTTCGCGCAGAAATCGGCGGCCGCCAGCTGCGTCTTGTCGCGGCGGTCGAGCGCCTCGGGCAGCTGCACGAGGATGTAGCGGCGCGCGCCGCCGTCGGTCGCGTTCACCTGCATCACCGCGTGGCCGGTCGAGCCGGAGCCGGCGAAGCAGTCGAGCACGATGTCGTCGCCGCGCGTGCACCAGCCGATCACGGCCGCCGCGAAATCGACCGGCTTCGGCTGGTCGAACGGGATGCCGAGCGTCTTCAGCAGCGCGTCGTCGGAGCCGGCGAACGGCAGCACCGACGGCACGTTCTCGTACATGTTCTCGTCGAGGTAGTAGATCCGCTGCGGCTGCGTGGTTTCGTCAGGACCGAATTCGATCTGGCCGCGCTCGATCAGCGCCTGCATTGTCGCGGGCGGGTTGCGCCAGCCGCGCGCCGGCATCGCGCACGGCTTGCCGGTGACCGGGTGGATCAGCGGCGTGAAATACTCTTCCGGCGCCTTCTTCTTGTTCGGCCAAGCCATCGACACGAGGCGGTACACGCGCCCGTCGGCCGACAGCCGGTCGTACATCACCTCGCCGCCCGACAGGTTGGTCTGCGCCTTCATCCACGCGCGGTAGGCCTTTTGCGCGTCCTTCGCGTTGCCGCTGCGGTACACCGCGTCGTGCGCGGCATCCAGCATGCGCTGCGCGTTGCGCTTCGGGCGCTTCAGCGGCGCCTGCTCGAGCAGCGTCTCGGCGTTGCGCGCGAACAGCACCAGCGATTCGTGCTGATACGCGACGCCGCGCGCATCGCCTTTCGGGTTGCGCTTGTCCCACACGGCGACGCCGAGCTCGTTCTCCTCGCCGAAGATCTCGCGCAGCATCAGCACGAGCGCGTGCACTTCATGCTCGTCGATGTGCACGGCGATCAGCCCTTCGTCGGACAGCAGCGCGTGCGCGAGCTTCAGGCGCGGATACATCATGTTCAGCCAGTCGGTGTGAAACCGGCCGTTCGCCTCGGTGTTGGTGCTGCGCTTCATGCCGCCGTCGGTCTGGCCCGTCATCGCCAGGTAGTGGCGGATGCTGTCGCTGAAGTCGTCCGGATAGACGAAATCGCTGCCGGTGTTGTACGGCGGGTCGATGTAGACGAGCTTCACCTTGCCCGCGTAGCTCTTGTGCAGCAGCTTCATCACGTCGAGGTTGTCGCCCTCGATCACGAGATGGCGCGTGTCGTCCCACGCGACGCTGTCGCCGGGGCACGGACGCAGCGTGCCCGTCGACGGCGTGAGCGCGGCCTGGCGCGCGCTGCGCTTGCCGTGCCAGTGGAAGCCGTAGCGCTCGTCGGCGTCGCCGACGGTGCGTTCGCCGACCAGCGCCTTCAGCACGTCGACGTCGACCGACGCGCCGTCCGGGCCTTCGGTCACGAGTTCTGGGAACAGCGCCTTCAGGCGCGCGACGTTGTCGGCGGTGAAATCCGTCGACATCGCCTGCGGGCTCGCCGCATCGAGTTTCTGCATCGTTTTTTCCATCGGAGCCCGGCCGCGTGCGCCAGGACGTCGGGCGCACTCACGGCACCGGCGGCAATGGCCACCCGGGCAAACCCGAAACGCTAGCGAGTCGGTCGGCGCAGGTCAAGCACCGATGTGAGGCGATCGTGCGTGCATCGGCCGCGATCGCCCGTCCCACGGGCCGCAAGCGGCGGTCGGCCGGTTGTCGCGGCGCCGGCCGACCGCCGTGTCACGGGGGCCCCGCACGGGCCGAAAACGACGAAAAAAAGGGCACGGTCGGCGCAATGCGCCGGCGTGCCCGCATGGAGAATCCCGAACGAAGGGCACGGCGGGGCGCGGCGCGCCCCGGCCGCGGGGTCAGAAGCGCGTGCGGATGCCCGAGGTCAGTTCGAGCTGGTTCTTCGCGCCGAACGTCGACGACACCGTGTAGCCGCCATGCAGCTTCATGTAGTCGCCGGCCAGATACACCTCGGTGCGCTTGCTCAGGTGGTAGAACACCGACCCGTAGATCGTCTCCTTGAAGCCGTTGCCGACGCCGTTGGTCAGGCTGAACGCGCCGAGGTTCGCGTTCGGCGTGAAGCCGTCGGCGTTGTACGCGGCGTTCTTGACGCGCATCTGCTGGTAGCCGAGCTCGTAATCGAGCGCGCCCTTCGGCGCGATCTTCATCGACACGGTCCACGAATCGTCGTGGCGCTGGCCGAGCGAACCCTGATCGCCGTTGTAGCGGAAGTAGCCGGCATTCAGGCGCACGATGCTGAACGAGTAGTCGCCGCCGACCGAGAAGGTCTGGTTCCTGAAGCCGTTGTGGTTCACGTGGTTGTAGAAGCCCGACACGGCGAACGGCCCGCCGTTGTAGCCGAGCGCGACCTGGTATGCGGAGCCGGTCGCGAACGAGGTCGAGTTGCTGAACTGGTAGCCGGCGCTCGCGAAGATGCCGTTGCTGAACAGCTTCTTCCACGCGAGGCCGTTGTTGTAGCGCGTGCCGGTCGGGCCGGCCGCGTAGAAGATCATCTGCTTGAAGTTGTTCGAGTTGGTCCAGCCGCCTTCCTCGGTCGTGAGCTTTGCGGAACCGTACGCGTCGCCGTAGATCGCCGATGCGTCGCGCGCGATCGTATTCTGGAAGCCGGCCGTCAGCTTGCCGAAGCGCTCGTCCTCGACGCCAACCCACGCGTCGCGGTCGAAGATCTGGCCTTCGTCTTCCATCTGGCCGTTCGCGACCACGAATTCGCTTTCGAGGCGGAAGATGATCTTCGTGCCGCCGCCGATGTCCTCGGCGCCTCGCAGGCCCCAGCGGCTGCCGCTGAACCACGGTTCGCCTTCGTTGCCCATGCCGATCACATGATTGCCGTTCGCGTCGGCGTGGGTCCGGTAGGTCGGAAAGCTCAGGTCCATCAGGCCATAGAGCTGCACGCTCGACTGCGCGTGCGCCTGGGTGCCGGCACACAGGCCTGCCGCCGCGATGGAAAGGGCAAGGGTTTTTCGTTTCAAGATCGTCTCCTCCGAGCTGCCGCATTGAAATCTGTTTGTTGGCAGTACGTAATGTATGCCAGCTGTTGCCGGCCACAGCGAGGGGGCCGACATGTAGCATCGTAGAGGGTGGAATCCTTCACGCCGCTTTCCCGGAGGAAAGAATCGGATCGGTGAAAACACCGAACGCGCAATAATCGCGAATCGGGCAGGCGGGCGGACGCGAGCCCGGCAGGCCGCCCGCGGGCTGCCGACACGTTACGTGCTACGAATCGACGCCGGAGGCGGGGCCGTCAGTCCTGCGCGTTCTTCTCGCGCAGGATGTAGCCGAGCCCGCGCAGCGTGATGATCTCGGCCGTGCTGCCCGCGAGATGCTTGCGCAGCCGGTGGATATAGATGTCGATCGCATCCGCGCTCGGTTCGTCGTCGAGGGCGAACACGCTGTCCATCAGCCGCGCCTTCGACACCGTCTTGTTTTGCTGCAGCATCAGCGTTTCGAGAATCGCATGCTCGCGGCGGCGCAGCGCGAGCACCGCGTCGCCGCAACGGAATTCGCGCGTGCCGAATGCATAGACGAGATCGCCGCATACGAGCTGCGTCGTGCCCACACCGGCCTGCCGGCGGATCAGCGCGCGGATCCGCGCGACCAGTTCGCGCGATTCGAACGGCTTGACCACGTAGTCGTCGGCGCCCGCGCCGAAGCAGTCGACCTTGTCGTCGACCGAGCCGTGCGCGGTCAGCATCAGCACGGGCACGTTGTCGTTGCGGCGCCGCAATCGCGCGAGCACTTCCTTGCCGCTGATGCCCGGCAGCCGCATGTCGAGCAGCACCGCGTCGTAGCGTTCGGTCTTCAGTACCGTGTCCGCGCGTTCGCCGTCGCCGACGCAGTCGACCGCGAAATCCTCGCCGCGCAGCAGGTTCACGATCCAGTGCGCGAGTTCGGCGTTGTCTTCGACCAGCAGGAGTTTCATGGCGACTTCTCTTCAGGCGTATGCGGGCAGCCGCACGGTCACGACGATACCGCGATTGCCGGGCCCCGGCGCGAGCGACGCGTTGCCGCCGTGCGCCTGCGCGATCTCGCGGACGATCGCGAGGCCCAGGCCCGAGCCTTCGGTGTCGGCCGACACGCGGTAGAACCGCTTGAACACGTGCGGCCGCGCTTCGGCCGGAATGCCGGGGCCGTTGTCGACCACGTCGAGCACGACGGCGTCGCCGTCGCGCCGCGCGGCGACCGTCACGCAACCGCCCGGCTGCGTATAGCGCACCGCGTTGTCGACGAGGTTCATCACCAGCGCGGTCAGCAGGCTGTCGCTGCCCGCGACGTCGAGCCGTTCGCCGAGATCGGCGCCGAGGTCGATGTCGCGCTGCTGCGCGAGCACGATCGTTTCCTCCAGCACGCTCGATACGACGGCGGCGAGATCGACGCGATGCGTGAGCAGCGTCGACGGCGTCGCTTCCGCGTGCGCGAGCAGCAGCAGCTTGTCGGTCACGTCGGCCATCTTGCGGCTGCTGCGCTGCATGCTGTCGAGCACCGACGCGAGTTCCTCATCGTTGTGCTCGCGCTGCCGCGCATACTGGATCTGCGTATCGAGCACGGCGATCGGCGTGCGCAACTGGTGCGCGGCGTCGGCGATGAAGCGGCGCTGCGTGGCCGTGTGCGTATTGAGCCGCGCGATGCACTGGTTGATCGCGTCGACGATCGGCCGCAGCTCGTGCTGCAGCCGCTCCGGGCGAATCGGCTCCAGCTCCATTGGCCCGCGGTCGGCGACGTCGTCCTTCAGCTTCATCAGCGGGCGCAGCTCGAGCGTGAGGCCGAGATAGACGAGCACGACCGCGAGCACCAGCATCAGCGACAGGCGCACGAGCTGCGGACGCCAGATCGTCGCGACCATCGCATCGTGCGAGCGCGTCGTTTTCGCGACGATCACCGTGACCGTCTCGATCTTGCCCTCGTTGTACAGCTGGCGGTCGTAGACCACCGCGCGCAGCGGCACGTCGTCGAGCGCCGTGTCGTACAGCGTCGGCTCGATGCCGTGCCGTTCGGGCAGGGCGAGCGCCGGATTGCCGGCGAGCAGCCGCTCGCGGCTGTCGATCACCTTGTAGTAGACCGAATCGGCCGACGGCGACTCGAAGATCTCCAGCGCGGCGGGCGGCACGTCGGCCGCGAGATAGCCGTCGCGCCATTCGACGTCCTCGCCGATCGTGCGCGCGGACGCGACGAGCGCGCTGTCCTGCACGAGCCCGGCCGTGGTCCGCGCGGTGTCGTACGACATCGCGCCCGCGATCAGCACGAACACCGCGAGCGGCAGCAGCAGCCACCACAAGAGCCGCCCGCGCAGGCTGTGCGCCATTCCTTCTCCTCAATGCCGAACCGCGCCGGGGCAACCGGCGCGGTTCGGGCGTGTGATCCGATGCGTGCGCTGCTCAGAACGCGGCGGGGCGCCACTTGAGCAGGCGCTTCTCGAGCCAGGTCAGCAGATAGTCGGCAGCCAGCGCGACCACGGCCAGCACGATCATCGCCGCGAACACGCCGCTCGCGTTGAACGCGCCCTGGGCGGTGGAGATTAGCAGGCCGATGCCCTGCTTGGAACCCAGGAATTCGCCGACGACCGCACCGACCAGCGCGAAGCCGAAGCTCACGTGCAGGCTCGCGAGAATCCACGAGAGCGCGGACGGGATCACGACCGACGTGGTGATCTGCCGGCGCGACGCGCCGAGGATCTGCGCGTTCGCGATCAGGTAGCGGTCGGCTTCGCGCACGCCCTGGAACGCGTTGCCGAACACGACGAAGAACACCATCACGACGGCCAGCGCGATCTTCGACGCCATCCCGAGGCCGAGCGCGATCACGAACACCGAGCCCAGCACGACGCGCGGAATCGAGTTCGCGATCTGGATGTACAGGCCGAACACGTCGGCCATCAGCTTGTTGCGGCCGAGCACGATCCCGCAGATCACGCCGGCGACCGAGCCGATCAGGAAGCCGATCGTGGTTTCCTCGAGCGTCACCCAGACCTGCGTGAGCAGCGGCCCCTGCGACGTGCCGTTGACGAACCAGTCCTGGATCTGCGCGAAGATCAGCGTCGGCTGCGAGAAGAAGAACGAATCGATCCACTTGAGCCGCGCGGCGAGTTCCCAGCCGCCCAGCACGACGACGAGCACGGCGATCCGCAGGCCGATGATCAGTTGCCGGCGGCGGCGCAGCCGGGTTTGAGCGGCGCGCGACTCGTCCTCGAGCGACGTTGCCGGAATGGCGGTGGGGGGAAGCGTCATGTCGGTCATGCTCCTGTCCTGTCCTTGCTGCTGTCAGCCGATCTGCACTTCTTCGCGCAGGTCGTGCCAGATGTCCTTGGAAATTTCGATGAAGCGCGTGTCGTAGCGAATCTCCGACGTGACGCGCGGGCGCGGCAGGTCGATCTCGTACACGCGCTTGAGCGTCGCGGGGCGTGCGGTCAGCACGAACACGCGGTCGGCGAGCGCGATCGCCTCCTCGAGGTCGTGCGTGACGAACACGACCGAGCCCTTGTTCGCGGACCACAACTGCAGCAGCTCGTCCTGCATCAGCGTGCGCGTCTGCATGTCGAGCGCCGAGAATGGCTCGTCCATCAGCAGGATTTCCGGCTGGTTGATGAAGGTCTGCGCGAGCGCGACGCGCTTGCGCATCCCGCCGGAGAGCTGATGCGGGTAGTGCTTCGTGAACTTGTCGAGGCCGACCTTGCGGATCCATTCCTCGGCCTGCGCGTACGCGACGTCCTTCGAGCGGCCGCGAAACAGCGGGCCCGCCGCGACGTTGTCGATCACGTTGCGCCACGGGAATACCGCGTCGGCCTGGAACACGAAGCCGATGCGCGGGTCGATCCCGTCGACCGGGCGGCCCATCACGCGCACCTCGCCCGACGCCGGCTTGAGCAGGCCGGTGATGAGGTTCAGCGTGGTCGACTTGCCGCAGCCGGTCGGCCCGACGATCGCGATGAACTCGCCGCGCGCGACGTTCATGCTGAAGTCGCGCAGCGCGACGGTGGCCTTGCCTTCCGGCGAAATGAAGCGGCACGACACATTGCGAAACTCGATCGCCGGTGTGCTCGGGGAAACTGCCTGATTCATCGCATTCGTCCTGCGGGTGAGGAGGGCGCCGCATCGTGGCGACGCCGGGCCGGTCAACCGGGCCGGAACGGGGAACGCGCGGCGGGGGGTCGCAGCCGCCGGCGCCTGTATCGCTCTCGATTACTTCGCGTTCACGAAATCGTTGGTGTAGGTGCGCGCCAGGTCGATGTGCTTGCCCTTCACCGACGGGTTGAACGCCGACAGCACCTTCAACACGGTTGCCGGGCCGTCGGCCGGCATCTTCGCGTCGGCCGTGTACATCGGCAGCGATGCCTTCAGCGCGGACACATACAGCGCCTTGTCCTTCTGGTAGTCGGCCGGCATCTTCGCGGCGATTTCCTCCGCGCTGTGCGTGTGGATGAACTGCATCGTCTTCGCGAACGCGTGCGCGAGCTTGGTCGCTTCGGCCTTGTGCGAATCGGCCCACGCCGACTGCACGTACAGGCTCGCGGCCGGATAGGTGCCGCCGAGCGCGGCGCGCGTGCCTTCCAGCGTGCGCAGATCGACCAGCACCTTCGCGTCGCCCATCTTCTCGAGGGCGGACACCGTCGGCTCGGTCGTCATTCCGGCGTCGATGCGGCCCTGCTTGATCGCGGCGATGAAGCTCGCGTCGGCGCCGACCGGCAGCATCGTGTACTGCGTCGACGTCACCCCGTGCTGCAGCGCGAGATATTGCGTGAGGAAGCTCGTCGACGAGCCGAGGCCCGTCACGCCGAGCGTCTTGCCTTTCGCGTCGGCCATCGACTTGAAGGTGGGGGCGGCCTTGGTCGACACCATCTCGACCTCGCCCGGCACCTGGCCGAACACGGCGATCGCCTTCACTTCCTTGCCTTTGCTCTGCAGGTCGATCGTGTGGTCGTAGAAGCCGACGACGCCCTGCACGGCGCCCGCCAGCAGCTCGTTCTCGGCATCGACGCCGGCCGGCTGCGACAGCAGTTCGACGTCGAGCCCCTCCGCCTTGAAGTAGCCGAGCTCCTGCGTGAGCCGCGCGGGCAGGTAGATCAGCTTGGCGATCCCGCCGACCATGATCGTGACCTTGCCGCCGTCGTCGGCCAAGGCGGGGTGAGCGGCGAGCGCGCAGCTCAGGCTGGCTGCAACGGCGAGGGTGCGCAGGATGGGTCGCATCGGGGTCGTCTCCTTCGTTGTATTCGTTTGGCGCGATGCTTGCTGCATCGTCCTGACGAGTATAGGGAGACGAAACCTTCCGCTACCTTTCGCGGTCCGGCGATTCCTTTAGGGGTTTTCCAGCAATCGGGGGCTCAAGCGGCCTACCGCCACCCCACCAGCACCCGCCCCATCGCATCCAGCCCCATGTCGAACAGGTGCGCCACGAACGGCACGAGGTTCGGGATCATCAGTTGCACGAGCAACAGCCCGACCAGCATCGTCACCGGAAAGCCGATCTGGAAGATGCCGATCTGCGGCGCCGCGCGGTTCAGGATCCCGAGCGCGAGGTTCGCGATCAGGAGCGCCGCGACCACCGGCAGCGCGAGCAGCAGCCCCATCTCGAACACGGTCGCGCCGAACGCGGCGAGCGTGCGCCAGCCGGGCGCGTGCAGCAGGTCGGCCGACACCGGCAGCGACTGGAACGACGCGGCCAGCGCCGCGAATACCTGCAGGTGGCCATCCACGGCAAGGAACGCGAGCATCGCGATCGCGTTCAGGAAACGGCCCATCGCCGGCGTCGCGCCGTTCGAATGCGGGTCGAAGAAGGTCGCGAAACCGAGCCCCATCGACAAGCCGATGAAGTCGCCGGCCGCCTCGACGGCCGCGAACACGATCTGCATCGTGAAGCCCATCGCCACGCCGATCAGAAACTGCGTGACGACGATCCAGATGCCCTGCGCCGAGAACACGGTGACGGCCGGCATCGCGCCGAGCGTCGGCGCGACGACCAGCGCCATGAACGCGGCGATGCCGATCTTCACGCGCACGGGCACCGCCGCGTGGCCGATCACGGGCGCCGTCGCGACGAGCGCGAGCATCCGCACGAACGGCCACAGGAAAGCCGTCAGCCAGCCGTTGAGCTGCGCGTAGGTAACCGAGAACATCGCGGCGGTACGGAGCCTGGCGTGCCGCTCAGCCGGCGCCGAGCGTCGCGACGTGCAGCAGCGTCTGCCGCAGGTAGTCGAGCATCGTCGTCAGCATCCACGGGCCGGCGATCACGAGCGTCGCGGCCACCGCGAGCAGCTTCGGGATGAACGACAGCGTCGATTCGTTGATCTGCGTCGCGGCCTGGAACAGGCTCACGACGAGGCCGACCGCGAGCGCGACCAGCAGCAGCGGGGCGGCCAGCAGCAGGCCGACCATCATCGCCTGGTGCGCCAGCGTCATCACTTGTTCGGGCGTCATCGCGCGCTTCCTCCGCTTACGTGAAGCTCTGCGCGAGCGAGCCGATCAGCAGCTGCCAGCCGTCGACGAGCACGAACAGCATCAGCTTGAACGGCAGCGACACGGTGGACGGCGACACCATCATCATCCCCATCGACATCAGCACGCTCGCGACGACCATGTCGATGATCAGGAACGGGATGAAGATCGTGAAGCCGATCTGGAAACCGGTCTTCAGCTCGCTCGTGACAAACGCCGGCACCAGCAGCGACAGCGGCACGTCTTCCGGGCCCTGCATCGGCGCGGCTTTCGAAATCTTCGCGAACAGCGCGAGATCGGTCTCGCGGGTCTGCTTCAGCATGAAGCTCTTGAACGGCGCGACGCCGCGCTGCACGGCCTGCTCCATCGGCATCGCGCCGTCGGAGAACGGCTTGTAGCCGTCGGCGTACGCGCGGTCGAGCACCGGCGACATCACGAAGAAGGTGAGGAACATCGCCAGGCCGACCAGCACCTGGTTCGGGGGCGTCGTCGCGGTGCCGAGCGCCTGGCGCAGCAGCGACAGCACGATGATGATGCGCGTGAAGCTCGTCATCATCAGCAGCATCGCCGGCAGAAACGACAGCATCGTGAGCAGCAGCATCGTCTGCACGCTCAGCGAGTAGGTGGTGCCGCCGTTCGGGCCCGGGCTGGTGTTGAACGCGGGCAGGCCGGCCGCCTGCGCGCATGCGAGCGCGGGGGCGAGGCCGAGGATCAGCACGGGCGCGAAGCGCGCCGCGTGACGCAGGAATTCGTGTTTCATCGAGATGCGAATACGGAAAGAGGGCGCGACGCCATGTCAGCGGTCCTTGCCGCGCCCGAAGCGCTTCGCGGCTTCGCCCGCGAGCGCATCGCGAAACCGCGCGCCGAACGTGCCGGGCTGGCCGCGTTCGTCCGATGCGACGCCGGCGGGAGCGTCGGCCGAAGCCGGCGCCGTCGTGACCGCCGCCGAGCCGGCCGGCAGCGTATGCAGCAGCCGCACGTTGCCCGGTGCGACGCCGAGCACGAGCCAGGTATCGCCGATCTCGACGATCGTCGCGCTTTCCTTCGCGCCGAGCCCGACGCTCGACACGACCTTCAGCGGGCCGCCGCGCCGCGCGGGCTGGAACCCGAAGCGGCGCGCGAGCCACGCGCAGCCGAACACGAGGCCGATCACGACCGCGAGCCCGACGAGCGTCTGCAGCACCGCGCCGACGCCGAGCGACGGCACGGCCGAGCCGACCGCCACGCTCGAAGCGATGGCGCCGGCGTTGTTCACCGCGTTCATGTCGGCGGCGACGGCCGGCGCGCACGCGAGCGACGCGGCCGCGGCCAGCGCGGCCACGCTCGGCAACAGGCGCGCGTGGCGGCCGGACTTCACGACGTTCACCGATTCAGCTTCCGGATGCGTTCGGCCGGCGTGATGATGTCGGTCAGCCGGATGCCGAACTTGTCGTTGACGACCACGACCTCGCCCTGCGCGATCAGGCAGCCGTTCACGAGCACGTCCATCGGCTCGCCGGCGAGGCCGTCGAGTTCGACGACCGACCCCTGCGCGAGCTGCAGCAGGTTGCGAATCGCGATCTTCGTGCGGCCGAGCTCCACGGTCATCTTGACCGGGATGTCGAGAATCATCTCGATGTCGTTGTGCGTCGAGCTGGCCGCGGCCTTCGACAGCGGCTGGAACACGCCGGCGCCGGTCGCGCCCGCCTGCACCGGCTGCTGGTTCTGCTCGGCAAGCGCGGCGGCCCAGTCATCCAGGCTCGACTCTTCCTCCGCCGCGGCGGGTGCCGCCGGCACGGCCGCGGCCGATTCCGCGAGCGCCGCGTCGGCGAGCGCCTGCGGGTCGAGTTCGGGCGTCGGGTTCAGCTCACTCATATCCACCTTCCTTCATCGTGTCGCCCGCGCTGATCATCTTCTGCACGCGCAACGCATATTGACCATTGAAAATGCCGTAGCCGCATTCCATCACCGGCACGCCGTCGACCTTTGCGGTGATCGTGTCCTCGATCTCCAGCGGCAGCACGTCGCCCGCACGCAGGTTCAGGATCTTCTCGAAAGTCGACGGGATCTCGGCGAGATTCGCGCTCAACTCGACCTCGGCCGACTGCACCTGCTGCGACAGCACGCGCACCCAGCGGCGGTCGACCTCGAGCGCCTCGCCCTGGATCGGCGACGCGAGCACGTCGCGGATCGGCTCGACCATCGAGTACGGCATGCAGATGTGCAGCGTGCCGCCCGTCGGCCCGAACTCGATCGAGAACTGCGTGACGATCACGATCTCGTTCGGCGTCGCGACGTTCGCGAACTGCGTATGCATCTCCGAGCGCACGAATTCGAACTGCAGCGGCCGCACGCTCTTCCAGGCGGTCGTGTAGTGCTCGAACACCAGGTTCAGCAGCTTGCCGATGATCCGCTGCTCGGTGGCCGTGAAGTCGCGGCCCTCGACGCGCGTGTGAAAGCGCCCGTCGCCGCCGAACAGGTTGTCGACGACGAAGAACACGAGGTTCGGGTCGAACACGAACAGCGACGTGCCGCGCAGCGGCTTCACGTGCACCAGGTTCAGGTTCGTCGGGATCGGCAGGTTGCGGGTGAACTCGCTGTACTTCTGCACCTTCACTTGGCTCACGGAGATTTCCGCCGTGCGCCGCATGAAGTTGAAGATGCCGATCCGCAAGAGGCGCGCGAAGCGGTCGTTGATGATCTCGAGGCCGGGCATCCGGCCGCGGACGATCCGCTCCTGCGTCGCGATGTTGTAGGGGCGGACGCCCGACGTGTCGCGCTGCTCGTCGACCGAATCGGTTTCGCCCGTGACGCCCTTGAGGAGGGCGTCGACCTCCTCCTGGGACATGAACTCCTGGTGGCCCATGCGCGCTCCTTGTCCGGCCGCGTTATTGGACGACGAATTCGGTGAACAGCACGTCGTCGACCTTCGCGCGCTGGTTGCCCGGCTGCGTCGGCTGTTCGATCAGCTCCCGCAGTTCCGTCGCGAGCGAACGCTTGCCGTCCGGCGTCGCGAGATCCTCGGGATGCTTGTTCGACAGCGCGAGCAGGATCCGGCTGCGGATCTCCGGCATGCGCGCGGTCAGCTGCTCCTGCGCCTTCGGGTCGGTGAGCTTCAGCGACAGGCCGACGCGCAGGTAGTGCTGCACGCCGTCGTCCGACTGCAGGTTCACGGTCAGCGGGTCGAGCGGGAAGAACACCGGCGCGGCAAGCGGCGCGGGTTCGGCGGGCGCGCTCGCATGGCCGACGCCTGCCTTGCTCAGGAACACGTACATGCCGCCCGCGGCGGCGGCGGCCGCGCCCAGCGCGATGACGGCGATGAGCGCGATGCGCTTGAACTTGCCGGACGAAGCCGGCTTGTCGGCGGTCGGGTTTGCAGTCGTGGAGGCCATGTGAATGCGTGCGTGATGTCTCGTAGCATGCATTGTTCGGCATCCGGGCCGAGCCCGATGGGCGGAAAAGAGGGGGGAATTGCGGCTATCTCAGCCGATTGTCGGGCGGGTGTCGGCTCGATGCAGGGCGGGAACGGCGGGGCGAGGCGCGGCCGGCGGGCGCCGGGGCTGCGAGGCGGAGCGGGCTGGCGGCGGCGCCCGCCCGCGCGGCGTCAGATCGGCAACAGTGACAAGAGCGGCGCGATCAGCACCATCGCGACGCCGGCGATCATCATCGTGAGGCTCGACACGACGCCTTCCTCGCTGCCGATCTCGCGCGCCTTCGCGGTGCCCACGCCGTGGGCGGCCGCGCCGAACAGCGCGCCGCGCGCGAGCCGCGTGCGCATCGGCACCAGCGCCAGCACGATTTCGCCGAGCAGCATCCCGCAGATGCCGGTCGCGATCACGAAGAGGGCGGTGAGGTCCTTCGGTGCATGGATCTTGTCGGATACGGCCAGCGCGAACGGGGTCGAGACCGAGCGCGTCATCAGCGAGCGCTGCAGCTCGGGCGACAGGTGCAGCAGCTTCGCGAGCAGCAGCGACCCGCACACGCCCGCGCCGATCCCGACCGCGACGCCGACCGACAGCGACAGCCAGTGGCGGCGGATCAGGTCGCGGTACTCGTAGATCGGCACCGCGAACGCGATCGTCGCAGGGCCGAGCAGCCACATCAGCCAGCGCGTGTCGCGGAAATAGACCGAATACGGGATGCCGGTCAGCAGGACCAGCAGCACCAGCACGCCGGGCACGAACACGAGCGGCGAGAACAGCAGCGTCTTCCTGTACGCGTAAAGCCGCTTCGACACAAAATACAGGACGACCGTCAGCACGAAGCAGCCGACGGAAATCGCGGTATTCACCTGGTCGGCGGACAGGTTCGACAGCGGCGCAGGCATTCCAGGCTCCGGCTCAGTGGGCGGACACGGTGGCGAGGCGCGCGCGGCGGCGCTCGGCGAACACGCGCTGCGCGGCGAGGCGGCGTTCGAGCTTCGCGGCGAGATCGACCGCCACCGCCACCGCGACCATCACGAAGGCGGTGCCGGCGAGCATGACCAGCGCGATACGCCAGCCGTCCTCGCGGAAGAGCCCGCCGTACTGGACGGCCGCGACGGCGGCCGGCACGAAGAACAGCAGCATGTCGGACAGCAGCCAGTTCGCGCCGTCCTTGACCCACGCGGGCGCGACGCGGCCTGAAAACAGCAGCGCGAGCAGCACCGCGAGGCCGATCACGCCGGACGGCACCGGCAGCCCGACCGCGCGTACCGTCCAGTCGACGGCCATCCACAGTACGCCGAGCGCGGCGGCCTGAAGCACGATCCGGCCCGTACGCGCAACGTTGCCCGAAGCGGCGGGGCGGGCGGCGGCAGTGGCGGTCGGCTGGGTCATGGCGGGCTCCATACAGATGTTTCGTCGATGGTGTGAGTATAGGGTTTCCCCTAACCATAAATAAAATGACTTGTCTCTATCCTTATCATTCCAATTCGGAATTCAGTTTGTGTCCGCTGCACCAACCTGGGGAGTGATCGATGGAATTGCGCGCGCTGCGGTACTTCGTCGAGGTGGTCCGTCAGCAGAGTTTCACGGCGGCCGCCGACCGGCTGTTCGTCACGCAGCCGACCATCAGCAAGATGGTGAAGGCGCTCGAGGACGAGATCGGCTCGCCGCTGCTGCTGCGCGACGGCCGGCAGATGGTACTGACCGACGCGGGGCGGATCGTGTTCCAGCGCGGCCAGGACGTGCTCGCCGCGCAGGCGCAGCTGCAGTCGGAGCTGAAGGATCTCGGCACGCTCGGGCGCGGCGAGCTGACGATCGGCATTCCGCCGCTCGGCGGGTCGCTGTTCACGCCGATCATCGCCGCGTACAAGCAGCGCTATCCGAACATCGAGCTGAAGCTGTTCGAGCAGGGCGCGCGGATGATCGAGGCCGCGCTGATGTCGGGCGAGCTGGAGCTCGGCGGGCTGCTGGAGCCGGTCGATCCCGCCACGTTCGAGCGGTTGCCGATGGTGCGCGCGCCGCTGTGGCTCGTCGCGCCGCGCGAGTCGCGCTGGGAGGACCACAAGGCCGTGCCGCTCGCCGATCTCGCGCGCGAGTCGTTCGTGTTCTACGCGGAGAGCCTCGCGCTGCACGATGCGGTGCTCGACGCGTGCCGGCAGGCCGGCTTCACGCCGTCGATCGTGAGCCGCAGCGGACACTGGGATTTCATGGCGGCCCTCGTGCACGCGGGCGTCGGCATCGCGCTGTTGCCGGAGCCGTACTGCCGGCGGCTCGACGCGCGGCAGTTCACGTGCCGGCCGATCGTCGAGCCGGAAATCACCTGGGCGATCGCGCTCGGCTGGCTGAAGAAGGGTTACCTGTCGCACGCGGCGCGTGCATGGCTCGAGGTCGCGCGGGCGACGCTGCCGATCGCGTCGGGCGACGATCTGGCCTTCGGCGGATTGCTGGCGCGGGAGTGAGACCCACCGCCGGGATGGAAGGGGAGCGGGCCGGCGCTGGCGCGGCCCGTCGCGCGCTCAGTGCCCCATCGCCGGCCCCGCGCCCTTCTTCGGCTTCGTGATCCACACGAGCGCCGCGAGCGCGATGAACACGCCCGCCGACAGGTGAAAGAAGTCGTTGGTCGCCATCATGAAGCCTTGCTGCGTGACGAGCTGGTTGAGCTGCGCGTTGGCCGTCTGCCCGACGATGCCGAGCTGTGCGAGCGCGCCCTGGTAGTCGGTCGTGCTCTGCGCGTAGACGCTCACCGATTCCGACAGCCGCGCGTGGTGGTAGATCGCGTCGTTCTCCCAGAACGTCGAGCTGGCCGCGGTGCCGATCGCGCCGGACAGCGTGCGCAGGAAGTTCGACAGCCCCGACGCGCTCGCGAGCCGCTCGTCGGAGATGCTCGACAGCGTGATCGTCGTCATCGGCACGAAGAAGCACGCGACGCCGATCCCCTGCACGAGCCGCGGCAGGATCACGTGGTTGAACGGCACGTCGAGCGTGAACGTCGAGTTCCAGATCGACACGCCGGCGAACACGATGAACGCGAAGCTCGCGACCATCCGCAAGTCGAGCCGGTGCATGTTGCGGCCGATCAGCGGCGACAGCACGAGGGCGAGCAGCCCGACCGGCGCGGTCGCGAGGCCGGCCTTGCCGGCCGTGTAGCCCATCACCGTCTGCAGCCACAGCGGGAAGATCACGACCGAGCCGAAAAACGCCATGAAGCCGAACGAGATGATCATCGCGCCGAGGGCGAAGTTGCGGTCCTTGAACAGCGACAGATCGACCACCGGTTCCTTCTCGGTCGCCTCCCACACGAGCATGAACGCCAGCGACACGACCGCGATCAGCGCGAGCGCGACGATGAAGGTCGAGTTGAACCAGTCGCGGTCCTTGCCGAGGTCGAGCATCATCTGCAGGCACGACACGCCGATCACGAGCAGCGCGAGGCCGACCGCGTCGATCCGCTGCTTCGTCGTCTTCGTCTCGCGGCCGCGCAGCAGGAAGTACGCGCAGGCCGCCGAAAAGATCCCGATCGGCAGGTTGATGTAGAAGATCCACGGCCACGTGTAGTTGTCGCTGATCCAGCCGCCCAGCAACGGGCCGAAGATCGGCGCGACGATCACCGTCATCGCCCATAGCCCGAGCGCGAGCCCGCGCTTCGCGGGCGGATAGCTGCGCATCAGGATCGTCTGCGACAGCGGCACCATCGGCCCCGACACGAGGCCCTGCAGCAGCCGGAACGCGATCAACGTCTCGAAGTTCTCCGCGAGGCCGCACAGCGCCGACGCGATCGTGAACGCGAGCACCGACAGCGTGAACAGGCGCACTTCGCCGACCCGCCGCGCGAGCCAGCCGGTCAGCGGCACCGCGATCGCGGACGCGACCGAATACGACGAGATCACCCACGTGCCTTCGCTCGTCGCGACGCCGAGGCTGCCCGAGATGGTCGGCACCGCGACGTTCGCGATCGACGTGTCGAGCACTTCCATGAAGGTGCCGAGCGCGAGCCCGACGGTGAGGAGCGCGAGCGCGCCGCCGGTCAGCGGCGCGGGTTCGGCGGGACGGGGCGCGGCGGATGCCGTGGTGGCGGACATCGGAATCTCCTAGACGCGGCGCGCGCGACGCGCCGGCACAGCGCACGGGCGCACGATATCGCGCGGCCCGGCTGGTGGGAACGGGTGAGGGGAGAGACGGAGCGCGTGCCTTGTCATCTTCTGCCCAGACAGAGAAATAAGCGACTGATTAACCTAGACATCGGGCCTCCGTGCTCAACAATCCGGTTCGTCGGGCTTCGGGCAGCCGGTGTCGCCGGGCCCGTTGGCGATGAACCGCTGCAGCAGGCCGGTGAGCAGCGCGAGCTCGTCGGCCGAGAAGCCGGCAAGCTGCGCGTTCAGCGCGGTTGCGATCAGCGACGGCAGCGCGCGGGCCGCTTCGGCGCCGCGTTCGGTCAGCGTCAGCTCGATCACCCGGCGGTCCTGTTCGCTGCGCGAGCGTGCGATCAGGCCCTTGCGCTCGAGACGGTCGAGCATCCGGGTCATCGATCCACTGTCGTACGACATCTTGCGCGACAGCTCGAACGGCGTGCGCGCATAGCCGCGCGACAACAGCAGGATCACGCCGATCTGCTGCGCGGTGAGGTCGTACGGCTCGAGCGCGCGGTCCATTCGCTCGACGAGCGCCTGCCGGGCCTTGGTCAGGTAGTAACCGAGGCTCGTTTCCAGTGCGATGGTGTCGGGATCGTAGAGGCCGCCGTTCATGCGAATTGCGCGCGCAGCAATAGTGCGTTTCAGGTCAAAACGCGCCCAGTATCTTGAAAATTAATTGCTTAGTCAATATTATTTCAGGCAACCAGTTACGACGTGCATGTTGCACTGCCGGAGACGATGTTCTGACCGCTTCGCCCGCGCTGCCGGGCACCCCGAGGATGTTCGCGATGCTGTTCCTGAAAAATGCCGCCGGCGCGCTGCGCCGCAACCTGACCGATACCGCTCATCATGTGTTCTCCGGGCCGCACCGCGGCTGGAAGATCGCGCTGTACGTGACGATGCTGGTGGTACCGGGCGGATCGCTCGCGGCGCTCGGGTTCACATGGTTCGATCACCGCCGGCAGCGCAACGCGAAGCACACCGCCCGCCGCACGAGCCAGCCGGCGGCAACGGAGCCGTCGACATGGCGGTCCGCCGCCGATCCCGTCCCGGCGCCCGTGCACTGCCACTGACCCCGCGCCACCCTCGCCATCCGGACTGAACGCCGGCCGCATCCCCGCGGCCCGGCGCCGTCCGCGCCGCATTCGTTGCCCGCTCCGTGCGCAAGCGATCCGTAATGACCGGTAAACCGGCCGGCCGCACCGGTAACACATTCGTGCCGCCGCGCACCGTACCCTTAGGGCTGCGCAGCTTTCCCGCCGTCAGTTACCATTTGTCCGCCAGCGGCACAACGACCGCATCGCGCGACGCCGCTCGCCGGCCATCGCGCCCAGACAGGAATACCACGATGCCGTACGCCCCCCTCCCGCGCGCCCTTCGCCCGCTGAGCGCCGCCGTCGCCGTTGCGACGGCCGTGCTGCTCGCCGGCTGCGCCGTCGGGCCCGACTATCACCGGCCCGACACGTCGATCCCCGCCGCCTTCAAGGAAGCGCCGGCCGGCTGGAAGGTCGCGCAGCCCGCCGACCGGGCCGACCGCGGCCCGTGGTGGACCGTCTACAACGATCCGCAGCTCGACGCGCTGATCGGCAAGCTCAACGCATCGAACCAGACCATCGCGCAATCGGCCGCCGCGTACCGGCAAGCCCGCGCGCTCGTCGCCGAAGCGCGTGCCGCGTACTTCCCGACCGTCGGGCTGACCGCGTCGGGCTCGCGCTCCCGCACGGGGCGCGCGTCGACGTCGAGCACGTCGGGCTTCGGCAGCAGTTCGTCGATCGGCAACAGCTACAGCGTCGGTCTCGATGCAAGCTGGGAGCCCGACCTGTGGGGCAAGGTGAGCCGCAGCGTCAGCGCGCAGCGCGCCGGCGAGGCGGCCGCCGCGGCCGATCTCGCGAACGCGCGGCTGTCGCAGCAGGCGCTGCTCGCGCAGACCTACTTCCAGCTGCGCACGTCCGATGCGCTGCAGAAGCTGCTCGACGACACCGTGAAGTCGTACGGCGAATCGCTGAAGCTCACGCAGAACCAGTACGCGCAGGGCGTCGCCGCGCGCGCGGACGTGATCCAGGCGCAGACGCAGCTGCAGAGCGCGCAGGCCGCGGCGATCGAAAACGGCGTCGCGCGCGCGCAGTACGAGCACGCGATCGCGACGCTGATCGGCGAACCGGCCTCGACGTTCTCGCTGCCGCCGAATCCGCTCGCGGCGGAACCGCCGATCACGCCGGTCGACGTGCCGTCCGCGCTGCTCGAGCGCCGGCCCGACATTGCGGCGGCCGAGCGCCGCGCGGCGGCCGCGAACGAGCAGATCGGCGTCGCGATTGCCGCGTTCTTCCCGACGCTCACGCTGTCGGCCACCGGCGGTTTCCAGAGCTCGGTGTGGTCGCAGCTGTTCACGCTGCCCGCGCGGTTCTGGACGGTCGGCCCGCAGCTCGCGGCGACGTTGTTCGACGCCGGCCTGCGCGCCGCGCAGACCGATGCCGCGCGCGCGACCTACGACCAGGACGTCGCCGCGTACCGCCTCGCGGTGCTCACCGCATTCCAGGACGTCGAGGACAACCTCGCGTCGCAGCGCATCCTCGCGCAGGAAGTCGACGTGCAGCGGCAGGCCGTCGACAGCGCCGAGCACGCGCTCGCGATCGTCACGAACCAGTACAAGGCCGGCACGGTCGCCTACCTGAACGTGCTGACCGCGCAGACCACCGCGTTCACCGCGCAGCAAAAGCTCGCGACGATCGGCGGGCAGCGGATGGTGTCGTCGGTCGGGCTCGTGAAGGCGCTCGGCGGCGGCTGGGATGCATCGGACATGGCGCGCGAAACGGGCGATGTGGCGGCGCCAGTGCCGGCATCCGGTGCGGCGGCACCGTCGGCTGCCGCACCGCTCGCGCAGAAGTAAGACGGGAAAAGGCGAGCGCGCCGCGCGCGTCAGCGCGTCGCGTCGCCGAAGATCAGCGACACCTGGTTGTTGCCGATCGGATGGCCGAGCAGGTTCAGCAGCCCGGCGAGATTCGCCTGCTGCTCGGGCGCCGCGTGCGCGGTGCCGCGAAACGAACCCTGACCGGGGCCGAAGCTGCCGTGCCCGTCGAGGAACAGCGGGCCCTGCGTCGTCGACAGGTCGAGATCGGCGTCCGCCCCCTTCGCCTGCAGCACTGCCCGGTACGACCCGAGCGGCTTCACGCGCGACACGCGCGAACTCATCGAATCGATCGTCACCGTCAACTGGCCGAACGCGTTGTTGCCGATCATCCGCCAGTCGGTCCAGCCAAGCCGCACGTCACCCTGCAGGTCGAGCGTGTTGAACGGCGTGCCGAGCCCGGCGAGCAGCGACGCGGGCACGGCCATCGAGCCCGCCGACAGCACCGCGCCGCGCCACGTCGCGTCGAGCGTGACGGCGTCGGGCATCGCCTCGGTCTGCCGCATGCGCATCTGCACGCGCCCGGTCAGGAGCGGCCAGAAGCCCGTGGTCCATTCGACCCGGCCCGGCAGCAGCGTCGCCGCGCTCTGGTCGGCGCCCGGCGCGAGCATCAGCGTGCCCGAGCCGTGCCACAGCGATCCGTCCGGATCGACGAGGTTGACGTGCCCGCCAGTCGCGCGCGCGAACTGCGGGGCGATCCAGGCGGCCGGCGCGAGCGCGACGAGCGTCAGCGCCGTCGCGAGCCCGCCCGCCACCACCCACGGCAATGCGGCGACGAGCCGCCGGATCCCTGGCCTCATCGGCCGACCGTCGCTTGTTTCATCCACTGCGTCATTTCTGCGTCGAGGGTTGCATCACGGCCGTCAGGTCGACCTGGCCGTCTTCCTTCAGCGCGGTCACGTGTGCTTCGCCGACCTGCACCTTGAACTGCCGGCGCGCGTCGTCGAGCCACTGCGTCCACACCGGGAACGGCACGTTCTTCATCTGGACCTGCACGCCGTTACCGACGACCTGCACCTGCGCGCCCTGCAGCCCGTGATCGGACAGCGACGCGGTGAGCGCGTCCTTCAGCGCGAGGCCGGTCGGCGCGACGCCTTGCGCGGCGGCCGTCAGCGACTTCGCCTCGGTGGCCTGCGCGGTCATCTGCGCGAGCTCGCGGCGCATCGTCGGCAGTTCGTGGCGGATCCGCGCGCGGCCTTCCTGCGCGGGCGACCACAGCACCGAATACGCGATCGCGACCGCCAGCACGGCGCCGCCCCAGCCGAGCAGCGTCCGCTCGCGCGGCGTGCGTTCGCCCCAGAACTGGGCCAGCGTCTGGTTCAGTTGTTCGGTCTTCATGAGCGGCTCCGGATCGTCCATTTGCCGGTGCTGCTGTCGACTTCGCCGGACAGTCCGTTGCGCGCGAGACGCTGCGGGAAATCGGGGTCGACCTTGACCTCCGGCTTGAAGCCGACGTCGAGCCGCCGGTCGTGATAATCGAGCGACGCGATTCCGTTCAGCGGCAGCGCACCCATCGAACGCGACAACCCGCTCGACAGCGCGAGGAAATCGTTCGGCGACAGCTCGCCGGCCGCAAGGCGCAGCTGATCGAGCTGACGCTGCATCTGCGCGGGCGGATCGAGCACCGTCGTCGTCTTCGGGAAGGCCGACAGCAGCGTCTCGGTGATCTGCGCGGACAGCGCGTCGCGCTCGCGCGACAGCTTCCACCAGTGCAGGTTCATCCCGATCACCGCGACGCCGAGCGTGGCCGCGGCGAGTGCGATCGGCACGCGCAGGCGCTTCACCGTCGCGCGGTCGAAGCGCCACGGCTGGGATTCGAATTCGAACTGGCACAGATCGAAGCGTTCGGTCAGCGCACGCCGCGCGAATGCGTCGAACGACAGCGGTTGCGCGCCGGGCAGCAGCGGGCCGTCGGCACGACCGACCGACGCGAGGCGCGGCTCCGCGCCCGGTTCGCCGAGTTCGTACAGCTCGACGTCGCCGCCACCGGCGAGCGCGGCCAGCGTGCCGCCCGCGCGGGATGCCGGCGCCGCGAAACCTTCGCCGAGCGCGCCGCGCGCGATCGCAAGCTCGAGACGCGGCGCACCGGCCGCGGCCGGCTGCGCGCCGGCTTCCACGAGCACGGATTCGACCGTCGTCGCGAGGCCGAGCACCGCGGCCACCGCCGTCGGGCGAAGGGGCGGCTCGTCCGCCGCCGTGATTGCGGCGGCCGGCGTGGCCTCACCCTCGGCAGGCGCATCGGGCGCAGCGTCCGCCGCCGGCGCCCGCGGCGCGGGCAGGCAGCGCGTCGCGGGCACGGCGCTCAGGTGGCGATGGCCGGCCGCCGTGAACGCGTCGCAGATCGCGCGGAACCACGCGCGATCGACGACGGCCAGCACGCGGCGGCCGTCCGGCAGCGCGACCGGATCGAGCGCGATATGGCAGCCGAGCGGATCCTGGATCAGCTGGTCCTCGACGATGTTGGGCAGCGCCTGGCGCAGCTTCGGCCCCTTGAGCGGCGGCACGGTCGCGGCCAGCAGCAGCACGTCGCGCGCGGCGACGATCAGCACCGTCGCGTTCGCGCGCGGCAGCAGCGCGAGCGCGGCGCGGCCCGCGCGCTGCACCTGGCCGGCCTTGTCCACGAGCGTGAACGGCAGCTCGGGCCACTGCCACTCCTGCAGCGGCACGGCCGGCTCGCGCGGCGGCAAAGAAACAATCAGCGTGCTCAAGAGCTCCTCTCCCGAATGGCGTCGTTATAGCTGGTCGCGGATGCGCACGACCCGCGTCGAGTGCGTGGTCGAATCACGATACACGAGCGAGGTGCGATCGACCTCCGCGCGATCGTGCTGAATCCGGCCATGCACGATGAAATAGTTCGAATTGACGTCGACGAGGCTCGAGTCGATCGTCGCGTTCGGCGGCGCGCCGGCGCCGCGCAGCGCGAGCTGCACGTCGCCGACGTTGCGGAAAAACACGGTCTCGCGCCGCGCCACGAGCGCCTGCGCGGACGACACGCTCATCCCCGGCACCAGCGCCGCGATCACCTCGGCCGGCGCGGTATTCATGTTCACCGGCGTGGTGGTCGGCAGCACGGTGACGAACGGGCGCAGCCGCGCGACCATCTCGGGCGTCACGCCGTCGACGTCGAGCAGGCTGTCGACGCCGGTCATCTGGAGCGGCGCGGGCCCGCGATCGCCGTCGGACATCCCTGGTTCGTCGGTGATGTTGCCGGTCATGTCGCCGCCGGGCACCGGCGCGGTCGCGGCCGTACCGGCGCCGGGCAGCGTCGGCGTCTGGAAGCGCGTCGCCGAATGCATCAGGCCCGCGCGCATCTGCAGCGCGATCCGCTTCGCGAACGCGCCGTCGTAGCCGAGCGTCGTCAACAGCCGCTGGAATGCCTGGAGCTGCATCACGTTGAGCTGCAGCACGCCGGGCGCCGGCGACGACACGAGGTTGCGCAGGTTGTACTTCGCCTGCGCGTCCTCGATCGATCCGGAGATGTAGGTGTCTTCGCCGCCGTTGTCGTTCGGCGCGCCGATCCGGCCGAGGAAGTCGGACAGCTTGGTCTTCGCGATCGGCACGGCCCAGATTCCGCCGAGATAGGTGATGCCGGGCGCCGTGTCGCCTTCGGAGCGCAGGATCATGCGCGTCCAGTCGAGCGCGCCGCGCGCGACCCACTGCGCCTGCGCGATCACGCGCTGGTTCTCGATGCGGCGAATCTGCACCTGCTGACGCCACAGCATCCCCGACACGAGGATCGCCGACAGTGCGACGACGAGCAGCGCGGTGATGATCGCCGCACCGCGCTCGCGGCGGGTGCGTGCATGCGCGCGTGCGCCGCCGCGAGTGGCGAACCGGGAACGGTGAGGGCGCGCGCGCATCGTCATTCCCCGACGAGGAAAATGCGCGTGACGGGCACGCGCAGCGACGTCGCGCCGATGCTGACCTGCAGCCCCGTCACCGCGCGCGTCGGCGGCGCGTTGCCGATCTGCGGCACCTTCAGCGCATCGTTGTTCTGCGACAGCGCGTCGCTGGCCGCCTGCAGGTTGGTGGTCCAGCCGACGCGCGGCACGTACAGCTTCGCGTCGATCGCACCGACGCCGCCCATCAGCGCGACCCAGCTCCAGCCGTCGACGCTGCTGTCCTTCAGCACGTCGCGCAGGCGGTTCGCGTCGTCGAGCGGCGGCGACGCATAGCGCACGACGCGCCCGCCGGCGATCCGGTAGCGGACCACCTGCAACCGAGGCGCGGCGCCCGGCACGTCGAGTTCGCGGACGATCTGCAGCGTGTTGCCGGCGACGCCGATCGCCGGCTGGCCGGCTTCGTCGTCGGTGGCGGCGAGCCGCGCGTCGATGCGCATCTGGTCGAACATCTGCGCGAAGATGCGCTCGTCCTCCATCGCGGACGCGACCTTGTCGCGACCGCGCATGATCTGGTCGAGGCCGCGCCACGAGAGGATCGCGACCACCGCGAGGATCGCGATCGCGATCATCAGTTCGATCAGCGTGAAGCCGCGCACGCGGCGCGAGCCGACGGAACGCACGGGCCGGCGCCGCATCGGCGCGTCAGAGCGGACGGCTGGTTTCATTCGCGACCACCGTCACCATTTGCGCGAGCACGCCGGCGTGCCCCGGCATGCTCACCGACATCTGCACGCGCCGGAACACCGGGTTCGGCGTCGTGCTCACGCGCTGCGTGCAGACCAGCTGCACGTTGCCTTGCGAACAGTCGAAACTCTGCTCGCCGACCTCCGGCCACGCATGCGTGAGCCGCAGCTGCGCGAGTGCGTTGTCGGCGCTCCAGCCGGCGAGCAGCCGGCGATGGAGATCGGATGCATTGGTCGCCATCGTGCCGACCGCGCGGATCGACGCGGCGAGCGCGACCGCGATGATCGCGAGCGCGACCAGCACCTCGATCATCGTGAAACCGCGGGAAGGAGCCGGGAAGGGCAGGCGACGACGCATCGTCATTGCACCTCGTAGCGGCCGTTGCCGGTGCCGACGATCGTCGCGCTGCCGACTGCCGAATGGAGCGTCACGCGCACCGGCGTGTCGACGCTTTCGATGCCGAACACGACGCGGCTCGCACGCGTGTCGGATCCCGGATAGTCGATGTCGGCGCCGGTGACGCCGCCGTCCCAGTCGCGCGGGCGCAGCACGTCATCGCGCAGCGTGCGCCAGCCGTCGGGCGAGCTCACGTCGAAACGGAAGCCGTGCTCGGTCGGCTGCCACGCGATCGGACGTGCGCGCACCTGCGCTTCGTCGCCGGCCGTCTCGAACAGCAGCGCGATGCGCTGCGCTTCCTCGCGCAGGTCGGTGCGCGGATTGCGCGTGAGCGACAGCGACGCGAGCGACACCAGCAGGCCCGCGATCACGAGCACGACCAGCATCTCGAGCAGCGTGAAGCCGCGCGCTCGCGCCGCGGTCACGGCCGTGCCGCGACGCACGCGGCCGTCGCGGGCATCGCGGCAAGCGCGAGCGGAGCGCAAGGGCGTGCGAAAGGCGGGCATGAAGTGAAGAAGCGGGAAGAACGTCGGTCCGGTCAGCGCGCGCTTACTGCCACGAACCGATGTCGGAATCGTTGCTCTCGCCGCCTTCCTTGCCGTCGGCGCCGTAGCTGAACACGTCGATCTCCCCGTGCACGCCCGGGTTCAGGTACTTGTACCCATTGCCCCACGGATCGTTCGGCAGGCGCTCGAGATAGCCGCCGTCCTTCCAGTTGTTCGGGATCGGATCGGTGGTCGGCTTCTGGGTCAACGCGTTCAGGCCCTGTTCCTGGGTCGGATAGCGGCCGTTGTCGAGACGATACAGCTTGAGCGCCTGCATGATCGTGCCGATGTCCTGCTTCGCGGCGATACGGCGTGCCTCGTCGGGACGGTTCATGATCTTCGGCACGATCAGTGCCGCCAGGATCCCGAGGATCGCGACCACCACCATGATCTCGATCAGCGTGAAACCGCGCTGACGGCGCACGGCCGCATTACGGCGAGTGATCCACGTTTGCATGACTGACTACCTCTTTCCAAAAAATATCGTCGATTGAGTGACGCACCCGGCGTATTCCGGACGCTTGCCTGACGGCTGGCTTCCGTTTCCCCGGGCGCGGAGCACGCATTGTAAGGCGCGCATTGCCGAGGGCTTTCACCCAACGCAAATTTCATATACATCCGTACAATAGCGCGCATGAACGCGCTCTCGATCCGGATCCTCTCCCTAGCCCTCTTCGCGGGTTTGTGCGCGACGGCCACCTACTGGGTCGTCACGCTGTCGGCCCGCGAAGCGCCGCTGCCCGCCGCCGCTGCGCGGTTGCCGATCCGCACCGAGGACGCCGCCGCGCTCTTCGGCGGACAGCTCGACAAGAATCCCGTGCAGGACATCCACCTGTTCGGCATTCTCGCGCTCGATCATGGCGGCGCCGCGATCGTCGGCGTCGGCGGCGAACCGCCGCGTGCCGTGTCGCTCGGCGCGGAAGTCACGCCCGGCGCGAAGCTCGCGGAAGTCCGCAGCCGCTCGATCATCGTCGACCGCAACGGCGCCCGCGCCGAAATCCAGCTCCCCGCGAACACGCCGTCCCCCGCGATCTACATGCGTTGAACGGCGGCGGCCCGACCGGCGCCCGGGCCGTCACTGCACCATGTTGTTCAGCTCGATGATCGGCAGCATCACGGCCAGCACGATCACGAGCACGATGCCGCCCATCGCGAGGATCAAAAGCGGCTCGAGCAGGCTCGTCAGGAACATTGTGCGCCGCTCGAGTTCGCGCGCCTCGCCTTCCGCCGCGCGATCGAGCATCGTCGTCACGTCGCCCGTCGCCTCGCCGGAACGGATCAGGTGCACCAGCACCGGCGGAAACGTCTTCACGTTGTTCAGCGCGCGCGACAGCGCGGAGCCTTCGCGCACGCGCACGATCGCATCGTCGATGTTCGCGCGCATCGCGCGGTTCGACAGCGTCTCGCCGGCCGCCTGCAACGCGCGCAGGATCGGCACGCCGGCCGCGGTCAGGATCCCGAGCGTGCTCGCGAAGCGCACCGTGTTGTAGCCGCGCACGAGCTTGCCCGCGAGCGGCGCCGTCAGCACCCAGCGGTCGAACGCGAGCCTGGGCCCGTCGCGCGACAGCGTCGCCTTCACGAACCACACGACGAGCGCGACCGCGATCAGGATCGCCCACCACCAGTGCCGGACGAAATCCGACAGCGCCATCATCACGATCGTCAGCAGCGGCAGTTGCTGCTTCGTGCTCGCGAACACGTTGACGACCTGCGGCACGACATAGCTCAACAGGAACGTGACGATGCCGAATGCGATCAGCGTGACGATTCCCGGATACGTGAACGCCAACAGGATCTTCTGCTTCAGCGCGTTGCTCTGTTCGATGTAGTCGGCGAGGCGCGACAGCACGATGCCGAGCTTGCCGGTGTGCTCGCCCGCCGCGACGAGCGCGCGGTAGATTTCCGGGAAGTCGCGCGGATGCTGGCCCAGCGCGTTCGCGAGCGAATGGCCGCCGAGCACTTCCGCGCGGATCGCGGCCATCAGTTCGCGGATGTAGTCGCGCTCGGCCTGCTCGGTGAGCACGCCGAGCGCCTCGTCGAGCGGCAGCCCCGCGATCAGCAGGCTCGCGAGCTGGCGCGTGAGGATCGCCTGCTCGCGCTGCGACAGCTTGCGCCCGAACGCGAGGCGCTGCGAGCGCGCGCCGCGGGTCGCGCTGGCGGCCGGCTCGACGACGAGCGGCGTGAGCCCTTGCGTGCGCAGCTGGCCGCGCGCGGCGCGCGCGCTGTCGGCGTCGATCACGCCTTTCTGCGCGCGCCCCGCCGAATCGATTGCTTCGAAACGGAATGCCGGCATCGCGCTATGCGCCTCCCGTCACGCGCAGCACTTCCTCGAGCGACGTCGCGCCGGCCGCGAGCCAGCGCTCGGCGTCGTCGCGCAGCGTGCGCATCCCTTCCGCGCGGCCCGCGGCGAGAATCTCCGCATCGGCCGCGTTGCGGTGGATCAGCGTGCGGATCGAATCGTCGACGACCAGCAGTTCGTACACGCCGCGCCGGCCGGTGTAGCCCGAATGCCCGCACTTGTCGCAGCCGACCGGATGCCACACGGTGCGGCCTTCCTCGTGCCGCTCTTCCTTGCAGACCGGGCAGAGCTGGCGCACCAGGCGCTGCGCGAGCACGCCGAGCAGCGACGACGCGAGCAGGTACGGCTCGACGCCCATGTCGGTCAAGCGTGTGACGGCCGACGCCGCGTCGTTGGTGTGCAGCGTCGCGAGCACGAGGTGGCCCGTCAGCGATGCCTGCACCGCGATCTGCGCGGTTTCCAGATCGCGGATTTCGCCGATCATGATCACGTCCGGGTCCTGGCGCAGGATCGAACGCAGCGCGCGGGCAAAGGTCATCCCGATCCGCTCGTTCACCTGCGTCTGGCCGATGCCGGACAAGTCGTATTCGATCGGATCCTCGACGGTCATGATGTTGGTCGTCGCCGTTTCGAGCCGCGACATCGACGCATACAGCGTCGTCGTCTTGCCCGAACCGGTCGGGCCCGTCACCAGCACGATCCCGTGCGGGCGGCCGATCAGCTTGTCGAACTGGACGAGCGTGTCGCGGCCCATCCCGAGCGCCTCGAGGTTCAGGCGCTGCGCATCCTTTTCCAGCAGACGCAGCACCGCGCGCTCGCCGTGCCCGGTCGGCAGCGTCGACACGCGCACGTCGACCGGCCGGCCGCCGACGCGCAGCGTGATGCGGCCGTCCTGCGGCAGGCGTTTCTCGGCGATGTCGAGCTGCGCCATGATCTTGATCCGCGAGATCAGCGCGCCGTGCAGCGCCTTCTTCGGGCGCACGACGTCGCGCAGCGTGCCGTCGACGCGAAACCGCACGACCGATGCGTTCTCGAACGGCTCGATGTGAATGTCCGAGGCCTGTTCGCGCGCCGCTTGCGTGAGCAGCGCGTTGATCATCCGGATGATCGGCGCGTCGTCTTCCGATTCGAGCAGATCCTCGACTTCGGGAATGTCCTGCATCAGCCGCGACAGGTCGACTTCGCCTTCGACTTCGCCGACGATCTGCGCCGCGCTGCCGTCCTGGCGCGCATAGGCCTGGTTGATCGCCTGCGCGAGCTCGTCGGCCGGCACGCGATGCACGGAGATCGAGCCGAAGTTGCGCGCGATTTCGGCGAGCGCCGCGTCGTTCGTGCGTTCGCTGATCCACACCTCGAGCGTGTCGTCGAGCTGGTGCGCGATCAGCACCTGGCCGCTCTTCGCAAAGCCGTACGGCAACAGGCGCGCGGCGAGCGGCGACGGCGGCTGCCGTTCGCCCGGCGCGCCGTCGTGGGCGGAGGACGCGAGCACGTCGGTCACTGCGAGGCTCCCGGCGTGGCGGTCAGCGGCTGTTGCGGCACGCTCTGCGGCTGCGCGGGCGTTGCCTCCGGCAACGGCTGGGCCGGCACCGGCGCCACCTGGCGCTGCAGTTGCTGGCGACGCATCTTGTCGAGATCGAACAGGTTCCCGGCGGGCGTGCCGCCCTGGCTCGGGCCGAGCGGCATTGGCGGGACGACCGGATCGTCCTTGTCGCGCATCACGTTGTTGTCCGACTTGTACGCGCCCGTCACGCCCTGAATGTAGTCGTAGCGGTTAGCCGTGACTTGCTGCGCGACATTGCGATCGTTGATGATCACCGGGCGCAGGAACACCATCAGGTTGGTCTTCTGGCGGTTCTTGTTCTCCGAGCGGAACAGCTGGCCGATCCACGGGATGTCGCCCAGCAGCGGCACCTTGCTGTTCGACACCGCGTAGTTGTCCTGCATCAGGCCGCCGAGCACGATGATTTCGCCGTTGTCCGCGAGGATCGTCGACTGGATCGAGCGCTTGGTGAAGGTCGGACCGTTGACTGCGGTCGCAGTGGAGGTCACGACCGCCGAATCCTCCGTGTAGAGTTGCAGCTTCAGAATACCGCCATCGGTGATCTGCGGCTTCACGTGCAGCGTGAGACCGACGTCGCGGCGATCGTAGGTATTGAATGCGTTGTTCGTGTTGCCGCTCGTCAGGTTCGAATACGAACCCGTCGGAATCGGCACGTTCTGGCCGACGACGATCTTCGCCTCTTCGTTGTCGAGCGTGATGAGGTTCGGCGTCGACAGCACGTTCGCGTCGCTCACGCCCGCGAAGTAATTCAGCAGCGCGCCGAGGCCCTGCACGCCGAACATGTTGTGCAGCCAACCGACGTTGAGGCCCGGCAGGAGAGTCTGCCCCAAAGCGCCGAGACCCGTCGCACCGCCGGCTGCAACCGCGCCCGACACACCGAGGATGTTGCCGGTGGGTGTACCGGGAGCGCTGAAGTTCGTGCCACCGAGAAACTGGCCCTGAGCGATCTGCCACTGAATGCCGAGGTTGCCGGACGTGTTCGAGTTCAGCTCGACGATCAGCGCTTCGATATAGACCTGCGCGCGCCGTGCGTCGAGCTGGTCGATCACCGAGCGCAGGTTCCTGTAGACCGGATCGGACGCGGTGATGATCAGCGAGTTGGTCGCCGAGTCGGCCTGGATCATCCCGCCCGGCTGGTTGTCGTCGCCCTTGTCCTTGTCGCCGCCGAGCAGGCCGCCGGTACCGAGGCCGCCGCTACCCGTCGCGCCGCTGCCGTACGACGACGAAGACGAACCGCCCAGGCCGCCCGACGGCAGCGGCGGGGTGCCCGACGTGCCGGTCGAGAAGTTGCCGCTCGACGACGAGCCGCCGCCCTGGTTGAAGCTGTTCGCATCGTTGGACGACGCCGACGAGCCGCTGTCGCCGCTGCTCTTGCCGAGCATCCCGCGCAGCGTCTTCGCGAGCTTCACCGCGTCGGCGTTGCGCAGCGGCACGACGTGCATGTTGCCGGGCACCGCGCTCGGCGCGTCGAGCTGCTGCACGAGGCGCTTCGCGGCCGCGAGGCGCGACGCGCTGGACGCGCGCAGCATCAGCGAGTTGGTGCGCGGGTCGGCCGTGACCGACACCTTCAGCGTCGCGTCGCTGTTGCCGATCGCGCCGGGGTCGAGCATCTTCTGCAGTTGCGCGGCGAGGTCGATCGCGTTCGCGTTGCGCAGCGGCACGACCTGAACCTGCGCGCCCGCGGCGCTGTCGACACCCGAGATGATCTGCGCGATGCGGCGCACGTTGTCCGCGTAGTCGGTGACGACGATCGTGTTGTTCGCCGGGTAGGCGGTGACCGTGTTGTTCGGCGAGATCAACGGCCGCAGCACCGGCAGCAGGTTGTTCGCCGATTCGTTGCGCAGCTCGAACACCTGCGTGATGACCTGGTCGCCGCGCGCCTGCGGCGCATTGCCGACATAGGTCGGCACGCCCTGCAGCTTTGCGTCGGCCTCCGGCACGACCTTCAGCACGCCGTGATCCTGCACGAGCGCGAAGCCCTGCATGCGCAGCGCCGACTGCAGCGTCTTCAGCGCCTGGTCTTCCGGCACCGGCCGTTCGGCCACGAGGTTGAGCTGCCCCTTCACGCGGGGGTCGACGATGATGGTCTTGCCGGTTGCGGCGCCGATCGCCTTGGCGACCTGGTCGATATCCGCATTCACGAAATTGAGCGTGACCTGAGCGTAGGCGGCCTGCGAGACGATGATGCCGGCGACCATCAAGGTCGTGGCGATGCGCCGCATAACGAAGCGATTTCTTGTCATGGATGATTGGGTCGATGCCGGCTCAGGCCACTTCCGGCGGTAGTGCTGGGATCCAGGTCCTAAAGGCGCGACATTAGCAGTTTTTCATGTCCGAAATATCACATTGATCCGAAGACTGTCTCACATACGACATGTATCCGGCACGCCGTATGCAATATGTAAGATTTCGGCAATGCCCCGGCATTCAGGCCATCGCCGTCGTTTTGCGATGAATCGACACGAAAATGCGGTATAAACGGGCTGCCGCCTTTCGCTTGTCGTCACGCGACGGACTGTCTGTATGATACGGGCGGCGCGTTTCCAGTCGTACGAATAACAGACACGGGTTTTCCCGATCCTTGCGTCATTTCCTTTTCGTTTCCGCAACATGAACAGACGGTTCGCTTCGATCGCGTTGATCGCCGCCGGCGCGTGGTTCGCCTGCGGAAACGCTCGCGCGGATTGTTTCGACGAAGCCGCCCGCTACCAGAAGGTCAATCCGCTGATCCTGCGCGCGATCGCGTGGCAGGAGTCGCGCAACCGGCCCGACGCGCTGAACAAGAACACGAACGGCTCGGTCGACTACGGCCTGATGCAGATCAATTCGATCCACCTGCCGACGCTGTCGCGCTACGGCATCGGCCGCGACACGCTGATGCAGCCGTGCAAGAGCGTCTACATCGCCGCGTGGCACCTGCGCCAGAAGATGAATCGCTACGGCAACACATGGCAGGCCGTCGGCGCCTATCATTCCGAAACGCCGTCGCTGCGCGACAAGTACGCACGGCAGATCGCGGGAATCCTGGCGCAGTGGAAGCTGCTGCCGCCCGAGCAGTGACGCCGCGCCGCAGCGCCGGCTGACGCCGTGCCGCTCGGCCGGCGCGCGTTTGATGCACAATGCGCATCTCACGCCGCGATTTCGACCGGCCCGGGCCGATCGCGCCCCGCCAGGGCGCCGCGGCCGCTTTTCCCTCTTTTCCGTTGGTGCAAATCGTTATGAATCCGGCAATGAACCAGCCGTTGCCCGTCACCGTGCTGTCCGGTTTCCTCGGCGCCGGCAAGACCACGCTGCTCAATCACATCCTCGCGAACCGCGCGGGCCTGAAAGTCGCCGTGATCGTCAACGATCTCGCGGCGGTCAACATCGACGCGTCGCTCGTACGCGATGCGCAGGCGCTGTCGCACGTCGAGGAACGTCTCGTCGAGATGTCGAACGGCTGCATCTGCTGCACGCTGCGCGACGACCTGCTCGTCGAGATCCGCAATCTCGCGGCGGACGGCCGCTTCGATGCGATCGTGATCGAATCGACCGGCATCGCGGAGCCGATGCCGATCGCCGAAACCTTCACGTTCGTCGACGACGACGGCGCGTCGCTGTCGAGCGTCGCGCGTCTCGACACGCTCGTCACCGTGGTCGACGCCTACAATTTCCTGCGCGACTACGGTTCCGACGACGCGCTCGCGACGCGCGGGATCGCCGCATCGGACGAAGACGATCGCACGCTCGTCGAGCTGCTGATCGAGCAGATCGAATTCTGCGACGTGCTGGTGATCAACAAGGCCGACCTCGTCGGCGCGAACGAACTCGCGCGCCTGCAGCACATCCTTGCGCGGCTCAACCCGCGCGCGCACCAGGTCGTGTCGACGTTCGGCGACGTGGCGCTCGGCGAAGTGCTGAACACCGGCCGCTTCGATTTCGACGAAGCCGCGAACGCGCCGGGCTGGCTCGCGTCGCTCGATCACGATCACACGCATTGCGACGATCCGGAGTGCCACGATCCGCATCACGCGCACGTGCATGGCGAGGCCGACGAATTCGGCATCGGCAATTTTGTTTACCGCGCGCGCCGGCCGTTTCATCCGGCGCGACTCTGGGCGCTGCTGCATCAGGAATGGCCGGGCGTGCTGCGCAGCAAGGGCTTCTTCTGGCTCGCGACGCGCAACGACATCGCGGGTTCGCTGTCGCAGGCGGGCGGCGTGTGCCGGCATGGCCCGGCAGGTCTCTGGTGGGCCGCGCAGGATCGCGCGGAATGGCCGGACGACGACGAGTTGCTCGCCGAAATTCGCACGGAGTGGCAGGGCGACCTCGACGACCGCTCGGTTGGCGATCGCCGTCAGGAACTCGTGCTGATCGGCATCGGGCTCGATG
Organism: Burkholderia sp. MSMB0856; assembly: GCF_001524645.2. Classification (NCBI taxonomy): domain Bacteria; kingdom Pseudomonadati; phylum Pseudomonadota; class Betaproteobacteria; order Burkholderiales; family Burkholderiaceae; genus Burkholderia; species Burkholderia sp. MSMB0856. The sequence goes on from NZ_CP013427.1 coordinate 73,719, forward strand.
CCGACGCATGGCGCGCGAAACTCGACACATGCCTGCTCACCGATGCGGAATTCGCGCTCGGCGCGCCGCAATGGGCCACGTTCGACGATCCGTTTCCGGTGTGGGATGTCGATTCGCATGACGACGAAGACCCGGGCGACACGCAGATCGTGCACGCGTAATACACGGTAAAACTCGGGAAAAACGGCTGCGAACAGTAACCGTTAAATCTTGCAAGAGTGACGCGAACTGTGGCGAAAATGCCGCGCGCGCCCAACAAAAAACCCGCCGGAAGGCGGGTTTTTTTCCTGGAACAGGCGCTGAATTAACGCTTGTTGACGGCGTCCTTGAACGCCTTGCCAGCCGTGAACTTGACCGTCTTGGCTGCCGGGATCTTGATGGTTTCGCCCGTCTTCGGGTTGCGGCCCGTACGTGCTGCGCGCTTGCCCGAACCGAAGCTGCCGAAGCCGATCAGCTGAACCGCATCACCCTTCGACACGGCCTTCTTGATGACTTCGAGCAGCGTGTCCAGCGTTTCGCCGGTTTGAGCCTTGCTGGCGCCCGTTTGGGCGGCGACGGCGTCGATCAGTTCCTGTTTGTTCATTAAGGTTCCTTTTTCAGGTTAGGTTTGACACGAACAGCGCGAACGCGCCGATTATACGTGCGCGAACCGTGCCGTCGAGAGTCAGACTCCGACGGCACAGCGCCGAATCCTGGCCCGCGCGACGTGCCGTCCGGCTTGCCGGCGGCCACCCCGCGGTACGGCGTTGCTATGATAGCGCAGCGCAAACCCAATAACGACAAGGGTTTCAAAGATTTTCATCGGTATTTCGCCGAATGAATCGTCGATTGCCCGTTTTTTGACCTGCGCCAACCGGACAGGATACGCAGCCGGGTCCGCCGTCGCGCAACGCCGTTGGTTTTTGCCAACGGCCCGCCGGACGCCTCCGCGCAATCCCTTGCCAGGCTTGGCTGCCACGTTTTTTGTTTCGCATGCCCGATCGACTCGTTCCCGCCACGCTCGCGTTTCGCGACGACGGCACCCTCGTCTCGCCCGCGTACGGCGACATCTATCACAACGTCGCGGGCGCGCTCGCGCAGGCGAGCCACGTGTTCATCGCGGGCAACGCGCTGCCCGCGCGCTGGCAAGGCCGCCGCACGTTCACCATCGTCGAGACGGGGTTCGGCGTGGGCGCCAACTTCCTCGCGACCTGGGCCGCCTGGCGCGACGATCCCGCACGCTGCGAGCGGCTGCATTTCGTGTCGTTCGAGAAGCATCCGTTTTCGCGCGATGATCTGCGCCACGCACTGTCAAAGATAGTTGCGAACACAACCATATCGACAGAAGCGGGGATGCTCGCCGATGCGTGGCCGATGCTCGTTCCAGGTTTTCATCGCCTCGAATTCGACGCCGGCCGCGTCGTGCTCACGCTCGCGCTGGGCGACGCGCGCGAGATGCTGCCGAAACTGGTCGCACGCGCCGATGCGTTCTATCTTGACGGCTTCGCGCCCGCGAAAAACCCGGAGCTCTGGTCGGCCGATGTGTTTCGCGCACTCGCACGCGTCGCCGCCGACAATGCGACCTTTGCGACGTATTCGAGCGCGGGCGTGGTGAAACAAGCGCTCTTCGACGCGGGTTTCACGTATCGCAAGATCGCCGGGTTGGCCGGCAAGTTCGCGATGCTCGCGGGCGAATATGCACCGCGCTGGCGGATGCGCCGGCACGAACCGCCGCGCGCATTGCCGGTTGCCGCGCGCGATGCGATCGTGATCGGCGCGGGCCTGGCCGGCTGCGCGGTCGTCGAACGGCTTGCGGCACGCGGCTGGAACGTCACGCTGATCGAGCGGCACGCGCGGATCGCGAGCGATGCATCGGGCAATCCGGCCGGTGTATTTCATCCACTGATGACGCGCGACGACAACGTCGCGAGCCGCCTCACGCGCAGCGGTTTCCTGCATGCGCTCGCACGCTGGCGCGCGCTCGAGCAGGCCGGCCATGCGTTCGCGCGCAGCACCCGCGGAATGATTCATCTCGCGGAATCGGCCGACGATTTCGTGCGGATGCGCGAGGCGTTCGACGCGCTCGGCGCACCGTCCGACTACGTGTCGCTGCTCGACACCAACGCCGCACGCGCGCATCTGAACCTGCCGGTCGCACATGGCGGCCTGCTGTTTCCGCACGGCGGTGCCGTATGGCCGGCAGCGCTCTGCGCCGCGCAAGTCGCGGCGGCCGGCGAGCGCGTGAAATTGCTGGCCGGCACCGAGGTTGCTCGACTCGAGCGCGATGGCGACACGTGGCGCGCCGTCGATGCGGCCGGTGCGACGCTCGCCGAAGCGCCGGTCGTCGTGCTCGCGAACGCGGGCGATGCCGTGCGTCTCGCCGGCCTGCGGCATGTCGCGCTGCAGCCGGTGCGCGGCCAGTTGACGCTGCTGCCGCCCGGCAGCACGGCGCCGCTGCCGTGCCCGGCGATCGGCGACGGCTATGCGGTACCGCTCGACGACGGCACGCTGCTGATCGGCGCAACGTTCGAACCCGATGACCTCGATCCTGCGATGCGCCCCGCCGGACATATCGAAAATATCGAGCGCGTGCGGCATCTGCTGCCCAGCCTGATCGGCGAGCTGCCGGACGTCGGGACGCTGCGCGGGCGCGTCGCGTTTCGCTGGGTCGTCGCCGACCGTGTGCCGGTGATCGGCCCGCTTGCCGACGAAGCGCAGACCGTCGCGAACGCACGCGCGCTGAGCGGTGCGAAGGCGCGCGACCTGCCGCGCACCGCTGGGCTCTACGGCGCATTCGGCTACGGCTCCCGCGGCCTGGTGTGGGCGGCGCTCGGCGCCGAACTGATCGCGTCGCAACTCGAAGGCGAGCCGCTGCCGCTCGAGCGCGAACTCGCCGATGCCGTCGACCCCGCCCGATTCCTGATCCGTGCGCTGCGCGGCCGCCAGATCGGCTGATCTCGTCAGCCGAAATCTCACAGTCCTTCGATTTTTTCGCGCAAGGTTATCCACTCGATGCTGTGGATAACCGCGCGGAATCCACGCGCGGTTCATGTGCAATCACAGTGGACGTAAACTGGGCAACTCGGCACAGTCGTCGAACGGCCCGAAAGTTGCTCAACTCAAACCGCTGTGAGCAAACAGCCTGTGCAACGGGTTATCGCTGCGCCAACACCTTGATCTTGTTGCGTAAACCGAAGTTATCCACAGAACTGTGCGCGTCTTGTTAACTTCTACTACGTATATATACAAGTAAACCATTGAAACCAAAGACCTGTGGCGCCTCACAGGGCCGCGAGTCGATTCGATCGGTTCCGGAGCGAAAAAGCTGTGGCACAATCGGTTTCCTTCGCGTTCGTTCGGCCAGGCGCCGGACATGCTTCAATGGAACGGTCGGCACGATTTCGAATCTGAATCTTCGAGACTGCGCAGTCCGTTCACACACCAGGCCGACAATCCAGATCGGCAGCCTGAACGACAGTTCCGCCGGACGGCGGAAAAAGGCGGATCCCATGTCCCGCCGTCGTCGACCACAACAATCACATTCGGGGCGATACCCAGCCGGCGCGCATCTCATTTCTGACGCTTGACCCCGCGCCGCTGGCGATTGCTTCCAAAGGAGAAGTCACCACGATGAAGTCGGCGTTCTCATTCCTGCCCAACTGGCCGCTCGCGCCGGATGCCGTGTTCTGGGCCGGGCTCGCGTTGTTCGCGGCCGGTCTGTGCGGCGAGCTGTGCTACCGCGCATGGCGGTTGCCGCGCATCACCGGCTATGCGGTGATCGGTCTCGTCGCCGGTTCGTTCGGATTCGGCGTGATCGACGCGAGCACCGACGAAACCTCGCGGCTGCTGATCGACGTCGCGCTCGGCCTGCTGCTGTTCGAGCTCGGCAGCCGTCTCGACCTGAAATGGATTCGCCGCAATCCGTGGCTCATTGCGTCGAGCCTTGCCGAGGCGACGCTGACGTTCGTGCTCGTGCTGTTCGTGATGCTCGCGCTCGGCGTGTCGGGCATGGTCGCGCTCGTGCTGTCGGCGATCGCGATCGCGACGTCGCCGTCGATGGTGATCCAGCTCAAGACCGAACTGCGCGCGGAAGGGCAGGTGTCGCAGCGCCTCATCACGCTGACCGCGCTGAACAGCGTGTACGCGATCGTGCTGACCAAGCTCGTCACGAGCTGGCTCCACCAGGAGGCGTACGGGAACGTTTTCGCGACGATCCTGCAGCCCGTCTACCTGATCGCCGGTTCGTTCATCGTCGCGTACCTGGTCGCGCGCGCGTGCAATTACCTGTTCCGCCACATGACCTCGACGATGCGCGACGAGCATTCGTTCGTCGCGCTGTTCGGCCTCGTGATGCTCGCGATCGCGGTGGCGCAGGCGTTGAAGCTGTCGACGCTGCTCACGCTGCTGCTCGCCGGCATCATCGTGAAGAACCTCGAAGCGCGGCCGCAGCTGTGGCCCGAGCATTTCGGCACGGCCGGCTGGCTGCTGACGGTGGTGCTGTTCGTGCTGACGCTCACGTCGTTCACGTGGGGCGACATTGCGCTCGGCGGGCTGCTCGCGATCGCGCTGATCGTCACGCGGCTCGTGGCGAAGCTGGCCGGCGTCGTCGCGTTCGCGAAGCCGAGCGGCATCGGGATGAAGCAGGGCATCGCGCTCGGTATCGCGCTCACGCCGATGTCCGCGCTGTCGTACCTGCTCGTCGACGACACCTACCAGCTCTATCCGAATTTCGACCCGCACCTGCGCGCGATCGTGATGTGCACGATCGTGATCCTGCAGCTCGTCAGCCCGTTCGTCGTCTACCGCTGCCTGTCGGCGGTCAGCGAACGCAGCGACGGCAACTGATTTCCGGAACCTGCCATGGCACTCGAAACTTTCGTCAATTCCGAACCGTTCACGTTCGGCGTCGAACTGGAGATCCAGGTCGTCAACACGCACAACTACGACCTGACCAAGGCGGCATCCGACCTGATGCGCCTCATCCAGGGCGAGACCTTCCCCGGCAACATCACGCCCGAAATCACCGAGAGCATGATCGAGCTGTCGACCGGCATCTGTCATTCGCACGAGCAGGCGGTCAGCGAGCTGCACGCGATCCGCGACGTGCTCGTGAAGGCGGCCGACCAGCTCAACGTCGGGCTCGCCGGCGGCGGCACGCACGCGTTCCAGCAGTGGAGCGACCGGCAGATCTACGACGCGCCGCGCTTCCAGTACATCTCCGAGCTGTACGGCTATCTCGCGAAGCAGTTCACCGTGTTCGGCCAGCACGTGCACATCGGCTGTCCCGATCCGGACAGCGCGCTGTTCCTGCTGCACTCGATGTCGCGCTTCATTCCGCACTTCATCGCGCTGTCCGCGTCGTCGCCGTTCGTGCAGAACGTCGACACCGGCTTCCATTCGGCACGCCTGAATTCGGTGTTCGCGTTCCCGCTGTCGGGCCGCGCGCCGTTCGTGCTGACCTGGGACAGCTTCGAGGAGTACTTCATGAAGATGGTCAACACGGGCGTCGTCAACTCGATGAAGGACTTTTACTGGGACATCCGGCCGAAGCCCGGTTACGGGACGATCGAAGTGCGCGTGATGGACACGCCGCTGTCGGTCGATCGCGCGGCCGCGATTGCTTGCTACATCCAGACGCTCGCGCGCTACCTGCTGACCGACCGGCCGCTGAAGCTGTCGGAGGACGACTATCTCGTCTACACATTCAACCGTTTCGAAGCGTGCCGCTTCGGGCTCGAGGGCACCTGCGTCAATCCTCAGACAGGTGAGCGCCGCACGATCGCGGAAGACATCCTCGACACGCTCGACCGGGTCGCGCCGCATGCGGCCGCGCTCGGCTCGCGCGCGGCGCTCGACGAGATCGGCGCGCTCGCGAAGGCGCGCGTGAATGACGCATCGTGGTTGAGAACCGTTTTCAAACAGGAAAAATCGCTGAACGAGACGGTCCGTCAGCAGTGCCTGCGCTGGCGTGAATGAAAAAATGTTTTGCAGATTACAGGCTCGACCGCGCGGCGATTCGCTGAACGCCGTTCGGCGCCGATTCGTGCACAGCGCGTCGCCAGTCGTCCTGAAAATCTGTGGATAACCCGATATTCCGCTTCAAAGTCAACGCTCTGCGGTATGGATAACCCGGTGGATCGATGCTGTCGGCACGATGGCCGATTCGAACAGGAAAATGTTTGCGCGTTCGGTTGTGGGGTCGGCAGAGATTGCCGGCACAACGAAAAAATCCGGTTATCCAGCGATTTTCCACAGAATGCAGGGGATAACTTAGCTGTGCGATTTTCCGCTCTCGCTTAGAATGTCGGCTTTGCGGACACCGGAACGACCCGTGTCTCACCGGTCGCCGCGAACGCGACCGCCGCGTGTGCCTCGCGACGGCCGTGTCGACGCTCTTCAACGAGCGTCTGTTTTGAGATGACATTCGATCTCCACACTACGGCTGCTCGGCGATCCGGGCGGCGGCAAAGCGAAAAGACTATGAGCGAAGGCGTTTACGGGAATCAGGCTTCGGGACGTGTGACCCACAGCTTGCTGCGGTTGAGTACGGCCATGCGAAGCCAGGCATGGGATTGGGCGGAAGGCGCAGGCCTCACGCCGACGCAGGGCGAGATCCTCGTGCTGCTGCTGCAACGCAAGGGCCCGATGCGGCTCGGCGAGATCGCACGCGAGACGCAGCTCACGGCTGCGACCACCAGCGATGCGGTCAGCACGCTCGAGACGAAGGGTCTCGTCGAGAAGCGTCGCGCACTGGACGACGGCCGTGCGCTCGCCGTGCGCCTGTCGGCCCGCGGCCGTACCGCGGCGAAGAAGGCGCTGCAATGGCCTGAATTCCTGACGAAAGCGGTCGGCAAGCTCGGCGCGGACGAGCAGGGCACGCTGTACCGTGCGCTGCTGAAGACGCTGCGCGAACTGCAGGTGGCCGGTGCGACGCCGCCGCAGCGCATGTGTCTGACGTGCGCGCATTTCCAGCCGGGCAAGCAGTCGAAGAAGACCGTGCATCACTGCGCGGCGCTCGATCTGTCGATGGCCGACAGCGATCTGCGTCTCGATTGTTCGGTGCACGAAGAAGCCGACGCGGCGACGCAAAAGAAGACCTGGAAGGTGTTCGCCGGCTGACGTCCGTCGATCGACCGGGAGGCCGATGATGAACGCAGAAGTGGTCGCGATCCGCCACGTGCATTTCGAGGACCTCGGCAGCTTCGAGCAGGTGCTCGGAGAGCGCGGGCGGCGGGTGCGCTACGTCGACGTCGGATCGTCGCGCGTCGAGGCGCTCGACGCGCTCAAGCCGGCGCTGCTCGTGATGCTCGGCGGGCCACTCAGCGTGTACGAGGACGCGCAGTATCCGTCGATCGCGCCGCTTGCGGCACTCGTGCGCCAGCGCATCGACGCCGGACTGCCGATCCTCGGCATCTGCCTCGGCGCGCAGTTCATCGCCCGCGCGCTCGGTGCGCGCGTCTATCCGGCTGCGCAGAAGGAACTCGGCTGGGCGCCGCTGACGCTCACCGACGCGGGCCGCGCGTCGCCGTTGCGCCACCTCGACGGCGCGGCGACCTCGATGCTGCACTGGCATGGCGATACGTTCGACCTGCCGGGCGGCGCGATCCATCTCGCCTCGACACCGGCGTGTCGCCACCAGGCGTTCGCGTGGGGGCAGCACGTGCTGGCGCTGCAATGTCATCCTGAAATCCGCACCGACCGTTTCGAACCCTGGCTGATCGGCAACGCCGGCGAAATCGCGTCGACGCCCGGCATCGACGCGCGCCAGTTGCGCGCCGACACCGTTCAGCACGGTCCTGTGCTGGAGACGGCCGCGCGACGCATGTTCGGCGAGTGGCTCGACAGCGTCGGGCTTTGATCCCGGGCGAGCGGCATCGCGCGTGACCGGCCCGCGGGCGGGCATTGCCGGCCGGTGCACCGCCGTACGCCGCGTGCACGCTGCCTCGTTGCCGGCTGCACGCCGGCCCTGCCTGACCATCCGCTTACTGCCGAACCGGCTGCCAGCAGGCTTAGATCCCGCATGCTACGCTGGTCCGCTCTTTCCCTTTCCTGGCGAGCGGCATCCATGACTGCGCTGTTTTCTCCGTTCACGCTGCGCGGCGTGACCCTTCCGAACCGGATCGTGATCTCCCCGATGTGCCAGTACTCGGCCGAGCGCGGCGAGGCGACCGACTGGCACATGATTCACCTCGGCCATCTCGCGCTGTCCGGCGCGGGCTTGCTCTGCATCGAAGCGACCGCCGTCGAACCCGACGGGCGCATCACGGCCGGCGACCTCGGCCTGTGGGACGACGTGACCGAAGCGGCGCTCGAGCCCGTGCTGGCGGCGATCCGCAAGCATTCGCCGGTCCGGGTCGCGATGCAGCTTTCGCATGCGGGGCGCAAGGCGTCGAGCGAGGTGCCGTGGAAGGGCGGCCAGCTCGTGTCCGTCGCCGATGGCGGCTGGCTGCCGCATGCGCCGTCGGCGTCACCGCACAAGGACGGCGAGACGCCGCCGCTCGCGCTCGACGCGGCCGGCCTGAACCGGATCCGCGATGCGTTCGCTGCGGCCGCGAAGCGTGCGGCGCGCCTCGGCATCGATGCGATCGAGGTGCACGCGGCGCACGGCTATCTGCTGCATCAGTTCCTGTCGCCGCTTTCGAACCAGCGCACCGACGAATACGGCGGCTCGCGAGAAAACCGGATGCGCTTTCCGCTCGAGATCTTCGAGATCGTGCGCGCGGCGTTCCCGGCGGACCGGCCGGTCGGCGTGCGCGTGTCGGCGACCGACTGGGTCGAGGGCGGCTGGGAGCTCGAGGATACGATCGCGTTCGCGCACGAACTGAAGCAACGCGGCTGCGACTGGATCGACGTGTCGTCCGGCGGCGTGTCGCCGCTGCAGAAGATTCCGCTGTCGCCCGGTTACCAGGTGCCGTTCGCGCAGGCGGTGAAGCGCGCGGTCGGGATGCCGACGATCGCCGTCGGCCTCATCAACGAGCCCGCGCATGCGAACCGGTTGATCGAGTCCGGCGACGCCGATTTCGTCGCGATGGCGCGCGCGATGCTGTACGACCCGCGCTGGCCGTGGCATGCGGCCGCCGAGCTCGGCGCGCAGGTTTCGGCGCCGCCGCAGTACTGGCGCTCGCAGCCGCGCGAGCACAAGACGTTGTTCGGCGACATCGCATTCGGCCAGCGCTGAGCGTCATGCGTGCGATATTGCGCGCGATGTTGAACGAAGCAATCGTGAACGTGTAGGATGCGGGTGATTCGCCGCATGCCCCGACGCGGCACCGACCGGTGCCGCGTTTTCGTTTCGCGCGACGCAGGGCCGCGCAGGACGCAAACGCGGCCGTCTTCCATTCAAGTCGTCTTCAAAGGATTCGTTCGATGAGTTCACGCAGGATCGCGGTGCGCCGCTCGGGAGTACACGGCAAGGGCGTGTTCGCGGTGGAGCCGATCAAGGCCGGCGAACGCGTAGTGGAATACAAGGGCGAGCGAATTTCGTGGAAGGAAGCGCTGCGCCGCCATCCGCACGACCCGAACGAGCCGAATCATACGTTCTACTTCGCACTGGAAGAGGGCGGCGTGATCGACGGCAAGATCGACGGCAACAGCGCGCGCTGGATCAACCATTCGTGCGCGCCGAACTGCGAGGCCGAGGAGATCAAGGGACGCGTGTTCATCCACGCGCTGCGCGATATCGGGCCGGAAGAAGAGCTGTTCTACGACTATGGCCTCGTGATCGACGAGAAGCTGACGAAGAAGCTCAAGCGCGAATACGCGTGCCATTGCGGCGCGGCCGCGTGTCGCGGCACGCTGCTCGCCACGCCCGACGACGACGGCAAGAAGAAAAAGAAGAAGGACCGGAAGTCGGAGTCCGGCGCGAAGGACAAGAAAAAGAAGAAATGACCGGCGCGGCCGCGCATCGTGCGCGGCTGCTTCACCTTCACCGGATGGCCGCCGCGCGGCCGTCCGTCCCGCCCGATACTGGCTGGCGCGCGCGCCTCAGTGCGTCGGCGCGGCGGCCGGCGTCTCGCTCGCCGGCTTCGCGGTGCGCTTGGCGAGCGGCACCCGCACCACGAAACGCGAACCGCCTTCCGCTGCATCCTCGTACGATACCGTGCCGCCGTGCATCGCGATGATGTCGTGCACGATCGCGAGCCCGAGCCCGGCGCCCGTCTCGACGCCGTTGCCGCTCTGCGCATCGCCGCGGAAGAAGCGCTTGAACAGGTCGGCCTGCTGGCCGGCCGGCACGCCCGGGCCGTTGTCCTCGACGACGATCTCGGCGGCCGGCTGGCCGTCCTCGAGCGCGCCGCGCGCGACGTTCACCGTGATCCGCGCGCCGGCCGGCCGTGCGAGCGGCACGTATTTCAGCGCATTGTCGAGCAGGTTCGCGATCACTTCGCGCAGCAGCACGGGGTTGCCGCGCACGTTCAGCGTCTCGTCTTCGCCGGGATCGTCGCTGCGCTGGAAGCCGAGGTCGACATGCGATGCGAGCGCACGCGGCACCCACTCGGCGCCCGTCTCGAACGCCATCGCGGCCAGGTCGACGTCGACGAAACGCGCGGCCTGTTCGCCCGGCTCCGCACGCGCGAGCGACAGCAGCTGATTCGACAGCCGCACCGCGCGGTCGGCGGCCGCGCGCAGTTCGCGCACCGCGGCGTAGGTCTGCTGCGGGTCGCGCGCGACGGCGGCCTGCTCGGCATGCAACTTCACGGCCGTGAGCGGCGTGCGCAACTGGTGCGCGGCGTCCGCGATGAACTTGCGCTGCGCGTCGAGCGCGGTCTTCAGGCGGCCGAGCAGCGCGTTCATTGCGCTCGTCAGCGGCCGGATCTCGAGCGGCACGTCGGTCTCGTCGACCGGCTCCAGCGACGTATGGGTCTGCCGGTTCAGCGAATCGGCGAGATGCGTGAGCGGGCCGAGCTGCTGGTTCACGACCCGCCACACGATGCCCCAGCCCGCGAGCAGCAACAGCAGCAGCGGCATCATGATCGCGACGAGGAATTCGGCCGCGATCCGGTAGCGGTGCCGCACCGGCTGCGCGACCTCGACCACCATCGGCTTGCCGCCTTCGACATCGTCGACGCGCACCTGCGCGACGCGCACCGCGCGATTGTCGTACTCGGCCTCGAACACGTACGCGTGATGCATGCGGCGCACGTTGATGCCGCGCAGCGGCAGCTTCGGGTCGCCGGCGAGTTCCTGTTCGCCGTCGCTGATCCGGTAGATCAGCGCCTCCGCCGGATCGGAGAACATCGCCTGCGCGAGCGGTGGCACCGTGAACGGCGCGTCCGGCCCGGCGATCTGGATCTGTTTGGAGATGGCGGTGGCGAGATCGGCGAGCGAGCGGTCGATCACGTGTTGCGTGTATTGCCACGCGAGCCAGTAGGCAATCAGGCCGCTCATCAGCGCGAGCATCGACAGCGGCGCGGCGAGGCGTCGAAGCAGCGAGCGGCGCAGGCTGGTGGTGACAGCCGGATCAGAAGACATTTCGACGGGCAAATGGATAAGCGCCGCTCACGGGGAGCGGCGCGGACGTGCGTCGGACGGCGACGCGGGCAGGGCGGCTTGCCGGCGGCACGCGGCCGGCCGGCGTGCGGCGCCGCTCAGACGCTCGCGGTCTGGCGGATTTCCTGCAGCAGGTAGCCGAAGCCGCGCACCGTGACGATTTCGACACGGCACTGCTCGAGTTTCTTGCGCACCCGGTGCACGTAGACTTCGATCGCGGTGTCGCCGAGATCGCCGCCGAAATGCGTGAGGTGATCCTGCAGCTGGGCCTTGCTGACCACGCGGCCGTGACGCAGCAGCAGCATTTCGAGCACCGCGAATTCGCGCGGCGACAGTTCCAGCGGCTTGTCGTCGTTGAAGATGCGACGATCGACGCCCGACAGGCGGACACCGCCGAGCGACACTTCCGGACGCGGCATGTCGCTGTGCGGGCCGCTGCGGCGCATCACCGCGCGGATGCGCGCTTCGAGCTCGGCCGGCTCGAACGGCTTGAGCATGTAATCGTCGGCGCCGGAGTTCAGGCCCTGAATCCGGTCGTTCAATTCGTCGCGCGCGGTCAGCACGATGACCGGCGTGTGGCGATTGGTCTGGCGAAAGCGTGTGAGCAGCGTCATTCCGTCGATGCCCGGCAGGCCGAGGTCGAGGATCACGAGTTCGTGGCGGTTTTGTGCCAGCGCCTGTTCGGCAAAGATGCCGTCATGCACCATGTCGACGGTGAAGCCAGCCTGCTCGAGGCTGCTCTGGATACCGCGTGCGATGGGGCGGTCGTCTTCGATCAGAAGGAGTCGCATGAAGTTCGCTCAAGTACAATGGGTTGGCGGTTCAGGCACGCGGACAGCACGACGCCGTTTCCACAGGGGCGCCGCATCGCCTGACAATCAAGCATGGCGGCCAGCGAACGATTAAATCCAATCATGTCCGATATTTCGATTCACGACCTCGAAGCCGCGATCAATTTCTGGCGCGCCCGCTCGCCGTCGAGCGGCGACGAACTCAAACTCTGCGAAGAGGCCAGCGCGCTCTCCAAGCCGTATGCGCTGCTGATTGTACAGCGCGAAGGCGCGCTGCAACTGGAAGGTTTAGACCCCAAGGCGCGGAAAGCGTACGAGACTTACGTGCGCCTTAAGGATGGCTTGGAAAGCTGAAGGCTTTCGCTGAGTACATCCTAGAAAACGTTCATCGAAATGAAAAGTTGACGCGCCGCGCGTCGAAAGACGCGCGGCGGTAGAGGAACGTCTCAGGCGGCCGGTTCCGTGTGGGCGCACACCTGGTCGATGAACGTCGCGAGCGCGATGTCGCGTTCGGTCAGGCCGTCCGCGTCGTGGGTCGACAGCGTCACGTCGACGCGGTTGTACACGTTGAACCATTCCGGATGGTGGTTCATTTCCTGCGCCTTGATCGCGACACGCGTCATGAAGCCGAAGGCCTCGTTGAAATCGGCGAAGCGCAGGCTGCGCTGGATCGCGTCGCGGCCCGGCACGGCCGTCCAGTGCGGCAGGCCTTCGAGCCGGGTCTTGCGTTCTTCTGATGTGAGCTTGTGGATCATGTTGCACCTCGTTCGGTAACGGCGCCCGCACGCGGGCAAGGGCCACGCGGCAAAGCCGGTACCGGTCATTGTTTCATAGTTGCGGGACGGCCATCCGGAGACGGACATTGGGAGGGGGCGGGCGCCGGCGCGCGAATCACGCCGACATGGCCCGCGGACTTACGCGTCGGCGTCGTCCGGCCAGCCTTCGCCCGTGCCGCGATGCAGCACGAGATCGCCGTCGACCACCGCGCCGGCCGGGAATTCGGGCAGCGCGGCCAGCCGGTCGGCCAGCGCACGGCCGTCGACGTCGGCCAGCGCGAACAATTGCGCGAAATCGTCGATCACGAAGTAGGTCTTCTGGAACGTGTCGATCCGGTAGCGCGTGCGCATCACGCGCTCGAGGTCGAAACCGAGCCGGTTCGGCGCCGCGCTTTCAATGCTGTACAGGCTCTCGCCCTTGCTCGACACGATCCCGGCGCCGTAAATCGACAGCCCGTTCGTGCCGTTCGGGTCGCGGATCAGCCCGAACTCCACCGTATACCAATAGAGGCGCGCCAGCCGCGCGAGCGCCGCTTCGTCGTCCGCCACCGCGAGCGCGGTGCGGCCGTATGCCTGCATGTAGTCGGCGAACACCGGCTCGATCAGGAGCGGCACGTGGCCGAACAGGTCGTGGAAGCAGTCGGGTTCCTGCAGGTAGTCGAGCTGATCGGGGCGCCGCATCCACCAGGTGACCGGAAACCGCCGGTTCGCGAGGTGCTCGAAGAACACGCGATCGGGCACGAGGCCCGGCACGGCGACGATTTCCCAGCCGGTGGCCGGTTTCAGCTGGCGATTCACGTCGGCGAACGACGGCACGCGATCGGCCGGCAAGTCGATCTTCCCGAGCCCCGCGACGAACGCGTCGCAGGCGCGTCCGCGCAGCAGCGCCGACTGGCGCGCATAGAGCTGCCGCCACACCGCGTGGTCGACCTGGCCGTAGCGTTCGAGCGGCTGGTCGATGGTGAAATCGGCGCGGGTTTCGAGGCCCGCGTCGAACTGCTCCTGCAGTTTCGCGGTGACGACGGTGGACATGGTGAGGCTCTGCACGCTGTGGTTGGGAACCATGCAAGTGTAGAGCGGGCGACATGCGGAATGGGCGCAAATATGGCGTTGATTCGCTTATTGATGCGATAATCGCGCATCAAAATGGGAATCAATGCGGAGAATGCTCATGCTGGAACTCGATCACTTCGATCTCGCGCTTCTGGACGTGCTGCAGCGCTTCGGCCGCGCGACGCACCAGCAGCTCGGCGAGGAGGTGCCGCTGTCGCCGTCGCAGATCGGCCGGCGGCTGCAGCGGCTGGAAGCGGCCGGCGTGATCGAAGGCTACCGCGTGATGCTGCGCCCCGAAAAGCTCGGGCTCGGCGTCACGGCGTTCACGAGCCTGAAGCTCAAGCACCACGGCGATTCGATCATCGAGCAGTTCCAGCAACAGATCGACGTGCTGCCCGAAGTGCTCGAATGTCATGCGGTGGTCGGCGACGCCGACTATCTGCTGCGGATCGTCGCGCCGGATCTCAACGCGCTGTCGCAGTTCGTGATGAAGAAGCTGATGCGCGTGCCAGGCGTCGACAGCGTGCGCTCGAACATCGTGCTGACGACCTTCAAGCGCAACGGCGCGCTGCCGCTCGCGCACCTGGCGCCCGGCGCCGCCTGACGCTGCGGCGGGGCCGACGGCGGGGCGCGAGGCGCCGCCGCGGACAGGGCCGGATCAGGCCGCTTCGGATCGTGCGTCGGCGTTCAGCAGGTCGACGTACGCGACCGCGACGAGATCCTCCTGCGCCACGCCGAGCTTCGCGAACACGTCATGGGCCTCGGCTTCGCCGCCGGCTTCGTCGTCGTCGGGGCCGAGCACCACTTCCAGTTCGATGAAGTCGCCGAGGCCGTCGACGCGATCGAGGTGGATCCGCGTGCGGCCGACGAGGTAGACGTGCCGTTCCTTCGTCACGATTCCGCGCGTGGTGAGCGCGGTCGCGAGCAGCGAGTGCATCGCGTCCGGGTTCGTCACCGGGCTGCGCGTGTAGTACGACGCCTTCGGGCCGTCACGGTCGTCGCGCTGATAGAAGATCAGTTCGGCCGGCGTGCCGTCCTCGAAGCGGCGCAGCTTCAGCCGGCCGCGCGGCACGTCGTAGAAGAAATCCTGCTGGCGGTAGAAGAGTGGTGCTTCGGCGGCGAGCTTGGCCGCCTGTTCGCGCAGCCGGTCGAATTCACGGGCGCGGGCTTTGATCTCGATGTTGCGGGCCATGCGGGTCTCCTTCAATCAGGGGTCTCGCGGTGTGCGAAGGCACAATCTAGCAAAAAGCCTGCGATGGTGGCGTGACGGGAAGGCGGGACGCGGCGACGCGCCGCGGAGCCGGCGATTCGCGCCCGTTCGCGATAACACCCGTCACTTGCAGGCGCCGATCGGGCACCTGATGCGCGTCGGACGCTGAAGTCCGGTGCCCGGTGCCCGATCGGCCGCACCAGCATCAGCGGCGCTCATATCGCCCATTGGGTCTCGATCAGCCGCAGGGCGGCCGCGATCGCCGGTTCGGCGCGCCGCTCGGCGAGCGTCACGAAAGTCAGTTCGGTCGGCACCGTCACGCGTTCGACGATCGTCAGCGCATGGGCGTGCGCTTCGGCCAACGCGATCGAGTCGCGCGCGAGCGTCAACCCGATCCCCGATTTCACGAGATCGAGCATCGATTGCTCCTGGTCGACCTCGGCGACCTTCACCGGCTGCGCGCCGGCCGCCGCGAACAGCCGTGACAGCAGCCGGTGATGGGCGGACGCCGGCGGCGTCCAGATCCACGGCAGCGCGGCGAGCGCGCGCCAGTCGTGCGCGCGCTGCACGCGCTCCTTCCAGCCGGCCGGCGCGAGCACGCGGTACTGGAAGTGCGTGAGCGTGACCGTGTGGAACAGCGCGTCGTCGCGCGGATCGTCCTCGCCGGGTCGGCCGATGTAATAGCCGACGTCGAGCGCCTGCGCGCGCACCTGTTCGAGCACCCAGCCGGACATCCCGTGCCGCAACGCGGTTTCTATCTGCGGATGGGTTTCGACCAGCGCGCGCAGGAAGCCGCCGAGCCGCAGGAAGCCGGGATCGAGGATCGTGCCGATCCGCAGCCGGCCGCGCACCTCGTGGCGCAGCGCAGCAGCGGCGCGCTGCACGTCCGCGGCCGCGGCCAGCGCGCGCTCCGCGTGCGGCAGCAGCGTCTGGCCGTCGCGCGTGAGCGCAAGCCCGCGCGACGTGCGCGTGAACAGCGTGACGCCGAGCGTTTCCTGCAGATGCTTGATCTGCAGGCTGACGGCCGGCTGCGTCAGGTGCAACTGCACGGCGGCGCGCGTCAGGTTGCCTTCGCGGGCGACCGTCGCGAACGCACGGAGCAGGGTGAGATCCATCGTCGTGATATGAGCGCAGCTTATAACGCGGTTCAGCATAACTCATTGGATCGGCGGCGGGCGGCCGGAGTACGCTTCATCGACCGCATCGCCCGCGACGCACTATGCTGAAAACGACGCGCGGAATCGCATGCGCGATACACAACAATCCATGGAGACACTCGTGAGTACTCAACGCACGCTCGAGGGCGAATTCGATTACGTGATCGTCGGCGCGGGCACCGCGGGCTGCGTGCTCGCGAACCGCCTGACCGAGGATCCCGAGATCCGCGTGCTGCTGCTCGAAGCCGGCGGCAAGGACGACTATCACTGGATCCACATCCCGGTCGGCTATTTGTATTGCATCGGCAATCCGCGCACCGACTGGCTGTACAAGACGCAGCCCGAGGCGGCGCTCAACGGCCGCGCGCTGTCGTATCCGCGCGGCCGCGTGCTCGGCGGCTGCTCGTCGATCAACGGGATGATCTACATGCGCGGCCAGCGCGAGGATTACGACGGCTGGGCGCAGGAAACCGGCGACGCCGGCTGGTCGTGGGACAGCGTGCTGCCCATCTTCAAGCGCAGCGAGGACCACCACGCGGGCGCGAGCGAGGCGCACGGCGCGGGCGGCTACTGGCGCGTCGAGAAGCAGCGGCTGCGCTGGGAGATCCTCGAATCGTTCGCGCAGGCCGCGCAGCAGACGGGCATCCCGGCGACCGACGATTTCAACCGCGGCGACAACACCGGGGTCGGCTATTTCGAAGTGAACCAGAAGCGCGGCGTGCGCTGGAATACGTCGAAGGCGTTCCTGCGGCCCGCGATGACCCGCCCGAACCTCACCGTGATCACCGGCGCGCAAGCGCAGCGCGTGATCTTCGACGGGCGGCGTGCGGTCGGCGTCGAGTATCGCGGCGGCGGCACCGACTACGTCGCGCGTGCACGCGCCGAAGTGCTGCTCACCGCCGGCGCGGTGAATTCGCCGCAGTTGCTCGAACTGTCGGGCATCGGCGCGGGCGCGCGGCTGCAGGCGCTCGGCATCGACGTCGTGCAGGATCTGCCGGGTGTCGGCGAGAACCTGCAGGATCACCTGCAGTTGCGGATGGCATTTCGCGTCGAAGGCGTACGCACGCTGAACACGCTGTCCGCGCACTGGTGGGGCAAGCTGATGATCGGCGCCGAATATGCGCTGCTGCAGCGCGGGCCGATGTCGATGGCGCCGTCGCAGCTCGGCGCGTTCGCGAAGTCCGATCCGGACGATCCCGCGCTCACGCGCCCCGATCTCGAATACCACGTGCAACCGCTGTCGCTGGAGCGTTTCGGCGAGCCGCTGCACGGCTTCAACGCCTTCACGGCGTCCGTCTGCCATCTGCGGCCGAGCTCGCGCGGCAGCGTGCATATCGCGAGCCCCGATGCGGGCGCGGCGCCGTCGATCGCACCGAACTATCTGTCGACCGACCACGATCGTCATGTCGCGGCGAATGCGCTGCGCCTCACGCGCCGGATCGCGTCCGCGCCGGCGCTCGCGCGCTACCGCCCCGAGGAGATCCTGCCGGGCACGCGGTACCAGACCGAAGCCGAACTGATCGAAGCGGCGGGTGCGGTCGGCACGACGATCTTCCATCCGGTCGGTACGTGCCGGATGGGGCGTGCGGACGATGCGCGCGCCGTCGTCGACAGCCGGCTGCGCGTGCGCGGCATCGCGGGGCTGCGGATCGTCGATGCATCGGTGATGCCGTTCATCACGTCGGGCAACACGAATTCGCCGACGCTGATGATCGCCGAGCGCGCGAGCGACATGATCCGCGCCGATCGACGTGCTGCGCACGACGCGACACAGGTGCGAACGGAAGCGGCGGTGACGGCAGCATGACGCCACGCTGACACGCGCGACAGCGGGCCGTCATCCGGGTGCCCGCTGATTCGCTATGCGAAACAAGCTGGCGCGTGCGGATCGCAACGGATCGACGACACGCACGCCGCGCATTGCTCGCAGTCTTCTTGTTGCGCGACGACATGACGCGCAGCGTAACGTGCCCGCGTTCGCGCAGGCACGCGTCGTGCGACCGAGCGACCGTCGATGATGCGCGTGTCAAAAAAAACGCGTCGAAATCCGCGCTCAGCCGCGTCCTATATGGCGGCCAGCCCTATAAGTGCAAATCCCGATGATTGCACTGCACCAACGGCGCGACAATGTTGCGCAGTGTGCATACGCGTCGGCGCGGGAGACCACCCTCGAGGCGTAATACGGCGCCCCGGGGGCAGCCCGCTGATCCGCGGTTCTGTTCGCGGTCGCTTGCGCGAATCTTCCCGGTGCTTCGCCTGACTTCGTACGGAAGGGAACATGATTCTCGGCGACACGATTCTCGAAACACGCGGACTGACGAAGGAATTCAGGGGCTTCACCGCCGTGAACGGCGTCAACCTGCGCGTGCGCCGCGGTGCGATCCATGCGTTGATCGGACCGAACGGCGCGGGCAAGACCACCTGCTTCAACCTGCTCACCAAGTTCCTGACACCGACGGCCGGCCAGATCGTCTTCAACGGGATCGACATCACCGACGAGCGGCCCGCCCAGGTCGCACGTCGCGGCATCATCCGTTCCTTCCAGATCTCGGCGGTATTCCCGCACCTGACCGCATTGCAGAACGTGCGCATCGGCCTGCAGCGCGCGCTCGGCACCGAATTCCACTTCTGGCGCAGCGAGCGCACGTTGCGGCGCCTCGACGATCGCGCGATGGACCTGCTCACGCAGGTCGGCCTCACCGATTTCGCGCACGTGCCGACGGTCGAGCTCGCGTACGGCCGCAAGCGCGCGCTCGAGATCGCGACGACGCTCGCGATGGAACCCGAACTGATGCTGCTCGACGAGCCCACGCAAGGGATGGGTCACGAGGACGTCGATCGCGTGACCGCGCTGATCAAGAAGGTCGCGAGCGGCCGCACGATCCTGATGGTCGAGCACAACATGAACGTGATCGCGGGCATCTCCGACACGATCACCGTCCTGCAGCGCGGCGAGGTGCTGGCCGAAGGGTCGTATGCGGAAGTGTCGAAGAACCCGCTGGTGATCGAGGCCTACATGGGCAGCGCCGATGCGGCGCTCGCGGGGGCGCACGCATGAAGCACAGCGAACGGGAGGAACGCGAATTGAGCGGCGTCGAAAGCGGCACGCCCGCGCTGGAGATCACGGGTCTCGAGGCCTGGTACGGGGAATCCCACATATTGCACGGTGTCGACCTGAGCGTTCATCGCGGCGAGGTCGTCACGCTGCTCGGCCGCAACGGCGCGGGCCGCACCACGACGCTGCGCGCGATCATGGGCCTCACCGGCCGGCGCAGCGGCTCGATCAAGGTCGCGGGCAACGAGACGATCGGCCTCGCGACGCATCGCATCGCGCATTTCGGCGTCGGCTATTGCCCGGAGGAGCGCGGAATCTTCTCGAGCCTGTCGTGCGAGGAGAACCTGATGCTGCCGCCGCCGATCGGGCCGCGCGAGCACGCGATGTCGCTCGACGAGATCTACGCGATGTTCCCGAACCTCGCGTCGCGCCGGCAGAGCCAGGGCACGCGGCTGTCCGGCGGCGAGCAGCAGATGCTCGCGGTGGCGCGGATCCTGCGCACCGGCGCGAACCTGCTGCTGCTCGACGAGATTTCCGAAGGCCTCGCGCCGGTGATCGTGCAGGCGCTCGCGAGAATGATCGTCGCGCTGAAGGCGCGCGGCTATACGGTCGTGATGGTCGAACAGAATTTCCGCTTCGCCGCGCCGCTCGCCGACCGCTTCTACGTGATGGAACATGGCCGCATCGTCGAGCATTTCCGCTCATCCGAACTGGAAGGCAAGATGCCGATCCTTCACGACCTGCTCGGGGTGTGACGCCGCCCCGTTTCCCTTGCCGCTAGCCGTGGCGGCCTTCGAACAACCACAACGCATCAGAAGAACAGGAGACGTCAATGAAAATGAAGACCCTCGCACACGCGTGTCTCGCGGTCGCGACCGCAGCGTTCACCGCCGGCGCCGCACACGCCGCGGATAGCGTGAAGATCGGTTTCGTCACCGACATGTCGGGGCTTTACGCGGACATCGACGGGCAGGGCGGCCTCGAGGCGATCCGCATGGCCGTCGCCGATTTCGGCGGCAAGGTGCTCGGCAAGCCGATCGAAGTCGTCTATGCCGATCACCAGAACAAGGCGGACATCGCCGCGTCGAAGGCGCGCGAGTGGATGGACCGCGGCGGGCTCGACCTGCTCGTCGGCGGCACGAATTCGGGGACGGCGCTGGCGATGGCCAAGCTCGCCGCGGAGAAGAAGAAGGTCTACATCAACATCGGTGCGGGCGCGGACACGCTGACGAACGAGGAGTGCACGCCGTACACGGTGCACTATGCATACGACACGATGGCGCTCGCGAAAGGCACCGGCTCGGCGGTGGTGAAGCAGGGCGGCAAGAGCTGGTTCTTCCTGACCGCCGACTACGCGTTCGGCAAGGCGCTCGAGAAGAACACGTCGGACGTCGTGAAGGCGAACGGCGGCCAGGTGCTCGGCGCGGTGCGGCATCCGCTGTCCGCGTCGGATTTCTCGTCGTTCCTGCTGCAGGCGCAGTCGTCGAAGGCGCAGATCCTCGGCCTCGCGAACGCGGGCGGCGACACGATCAACTCGATCAAGGCCGCGAAGGAATTCGGCATCACGAAGACGATGAAGCTCGCCGGGCTGCTGATGTTCATTAACGACGTGCACAGCCTTGGCCTCGAGACGACGCAGGGCCTGGTGCTGACCGACAGCTGGTACTGGAACCGCGACGCGGCGTCGCGCCAGTGGGCGCAGCGCTACTTCGGCAAGATGAAGAAGATGCCGTCGAGCCTGCAGGCGGCCGACTATTCGTCGGTGACAACCTATCTGAAGGCCGTGCAGGCGGCCGGCACGACCGACTCCGACAAGGTGATGGCCGAGCTGAAGAAGATGAAGATCAACGACTTCTACGCGAAGGGCTTCATTCGCCAGGACGGCAGCATGATTCACGACATGTACCTGATGGAAGTGAAGAAGCCGTCGGAATCGAAGGAGCCGTGGGACTACTACAAGGTGCTCGCGACGATTCCGGGCGATCAGGCATTCGGCACCAAGCAGGAATCGCGCTGCGCGCTGTGGAAGTAAGCGCGACGTAGAGCCGCGCGGCGGCGGGCGCAGCGATGTGCCCGCTGCGCCGCCCGTGCGCGCGACGGCTTGAACGTTGCGCACGCAACGAAACTCATACTGACGGCTAAGTCGATGGAAATCTTTGGCATTCCGTTGCCGGCGATGCTGAGCCAGTTGCTGCTCGGGCTCGTCAACGGCTCGTTCTACGCGATCCTGAGCCTCGGCCTCGCGGTGATCTTCGGGCTGCTCAACGTGATCAACTTCGCGCACGGCGCGCTGTTCATGCTGGGCGCGATGCTCGCGTGGATGGGGCTGTCGTACTTCGCGTTGCCGTACTGGGCGATGCTCGTGCTCGCGCCGCTGATCGTCGGTGCGTTCGGGATCCTGATCGAGCGTTCGATGCTGCGCTGGCTGTACAAGCTCGATCACCTGTACGGGCTGCTGCTCACGTTCGGCCTCACGCTCGTCGTCGAAGGCGTGTTCCGCTCGCTCTACGGGTCGTCCGGCCAGCCGTACGACGTGCCGTCGCAGCTGTCCGGCGCGACCAATCTCGGCTTCATGTTCTTGCCGAACTACCGCGCGTGGGTGGTCGTCGCGTCGCTCGCGGTGTGTCTCGCGACCTGGTTCGTGATCGAGAAGACGCGCCTGGGCGCCTATCTGCGCGCCGGCACCGAGAACCCGAAGCTCGTCGAGGCGTTCGGGGTGAACGTGCCGATGATGATCACGCTCACCTACGGCTTCGGCGTCGCGCTCGCGGCGTTCGCGGGCGTGCTCGCGGCGCCGGTGATCCAGGTGTCGCCGCTGATGGGCCAGCCGATGATCATCACCGTGTTCGCGGTAGTCGTGATCGGCGGGATGGGCTCGATCCTCGGCTCGATCATCACGGGGCTGCTGCTCGGCGTGATCGAGGGCTTCACGCGCGTGTTCTATCCGGAAGCGTCGGCCACGGTCGTGTTCGTGATCATGGCGATCGTGCTGCTGATTCGTCCGGCGGGCCTGTTCGGCAAGGAAAAATGATGCAGAGAAAAGTGCTCTACGGCGTGCTGCTCGCGGCACTGCTCGCCGCGCCGTTCATCGGTGCGTATCCGGTGTTCGTGATGAAGGTGCTCACGTTCGCGTTGTTCGCGGCCGCGTTCAATCTGCTGATCGGCTATACGGGGCTGCTGTCGTTCGGCCACGCGATGTTCCTCGCGACCGCCGGCTATGCGACCGGTTATGCGATCCAGACGCTCGGCTTCACGCCCGAGCTCGGTGTGCTCGTGGGCACGTTCGCCGCGACGCTGCTGGGGCTCGTGGTCGGCCTGTTCGCGATCCGCCGGCAGGGCATCTACTTCGCGATGATCACGCTCGCGTTCGCGCAGATGGTCTACTTCATCTACCTGCAGGCGCCGTTCACGCACGGCGAGGACGGCCTGCAGGGCGTGCCGCGCGGGCACCTGTTCGGGCTCGTCGACCTGTCGAACGACGTCGCCCTCTACTACGTCGTGCTCGCGGTGATCGTCGCGGCGTGCGCGTTCATCGTGCGGATCGTGCACTCGCCGTTCGGCCAGGTGCTCGTTGCGATCAAGGAGAACGAGGCGCGCGCGATCTCGCTCGGCTACGACACCGACCGCTTCAAGCTGCTCGCGTTCATCCTGTCGGCCGGGCTCGCGGGGCTGGCCGGTTCGCTGAAGGTGCTGGTGCTCGGTTTCGAGACGCTGTCCGACGCGTACTGGACGATGTCGGGTCTCGTCGTGCTGATGACGCTCGTCGGCGGGATGGGCACGCTGTTCGGGCCGTTGCTCGGCGCGGCGCTGATCGTCGCGCTGGAGGACCGGCTCGGCGACATCGGCGAATGGCTCGCGTCGGCGACCGGCATCGGCTGGTTCCACTCGCTCGGCGAATCGACGACGATCGTCACGGGGCTGATCTTCATCGCATGCGTGCTTGCGTTCAGGCGCGGGATCGTCGGCGAGATGGTCGCGCGGGTCAAGACGCTCAGGCCGTCCTGATTGCAGCGCGGCGGCCGGCGCGGCGCGTTGATGCGAAGCACCATCCGGGCCGGCCGGGAAGGGCGTTTCGGCGGCCTCGTGCCGGTGCCGCGCGGCGAGACTGGTGCCCCATTTTCGTGCGGCGATGCACCATAGGGGTAAATGCTAAGTTGTCGCAGGGTGAAAGGTCCTTTAATCTTCGTTTCAGTTCTGATGCACCGCGAAACGAATTTGCAGGTGGAGAACGAGGAGACAATCGAGGCACAAAGTGCCCGGACCCCAAAGCGCTGTTGGACGGAATCCAACAGCGCTTTTTCATTTGGTGCGCGAATTTCCATTGCTGGTGCAGGGCAGTGGCGCCGCATTCTGCCCCACCTCGCTCGCCTCATCCCGTCTCCCCGTTTTCATCCATTCCTGCCGGCCGATCGCCGCCGGCGCGCAGCCGCGTGCATTGCCGTCCGGGCTTACCCGGTTGGCGTGCGCAAAAAGCGTCCGTTACACTCAGCTTTCGCCGACCGAGCGGTCGGGAAAACGGTCGGCAGTTCTCCTACAAGCAAAATGCAGAAGAGGGAGTGCGGTTGGATGAGAAGCGCGGGACGATGGATCGGAGTGCGAGGGGCGGCTGGCGCCGCTCGTTCGGGGTCGGCGGTGCACGGGTATGCCCCGGCGTTCACGAGCCGTCCTGCGGCCGGCATGCGCGTTCCGGTGCGATTTGCCGGCACGACGGTCTCCGCGGTCGTTGCGTTCGCATCCGACGTGTCGTTCGCGTTCGCATGAACGGCCGATTTTTCGATCCTGCACCGCCCGCTTGTGGAGCCGAATCCGGCCCGGCCGGCCGACCTTCCGACGATCGTTGCGTTCGCATCGATCGCGTCTCGCGCAACGTCGCATTTCTCCGTTTTGTTCATCCTGACGACATTGCCGCCGCGCATCGTGGCGGTCGCACGACCGTGTCGGCACGCGCCGCGGCGCGTGCGCGCGCGGTCTCGCCGGGGCTTGATGGCGGTGCCGGCGTTTCACGGGAAAACGAGCGTAGGCGCGGTACGGCGAGATAGTTAAATTATTAACTTGTTTGAGGACCGGGAGCCGCCCGAGCGACCCGCGGATTTTTCGAGCAGCGTTTGGAGACAACATAAATGAAGATGAATCGATGGATGGAGGTTTTGCTTGCCGCGGGCCTTGTGTGCGCGGCGGCCACGGCGTCGGCGCAGGTGAAGATCGGTGTGACGCTGTCGGCCACCGGGCCGGCCGCATCGCTCGGGATTCCGGAAAAGAACACGATCGCGCTGCTGCCGAAGGAAATCGCGGGCAAGAGCGTCCAGTACATCGTGCTCGACGATGCGTCCGACACGAGCCGCGCGGTGCAGAACGTGCGCAAGCTGATCGACGAGGATCACGTCGACGCGATCATCGGTTCGTCCGTCACGCCGAACTCGCTCGCGATGCTCGACCCGGTATCGCAGGGGAAGACGCCGACGATCTCGCTCGCGGCGAGCGCGCAGATCATCTCGCCGATGGACGCGAAGCGCGCATGGATGTTCAAGGTGCCGCAGAACGACCAGCTGATGGCCGATGCGATCGCCGGCTACATGGCGAAGCACGGCGTGAAGACGGTCGGCTTCATCGGCTTCGCCGATGCGTACGGCGACAGCTGGTACAAGACGTTCAGCGCAGCGGCCGAGAAGAACGGGCTGAAGCTCGTGTCGAACGAACGTTACAACCGCACCGACGCGTCGGTGATGGGGCAGGTGCTGAAGCTGATGGGCTCGAATCCCGACGCGATGCTGATCGCCGGGTCCGGCACGCCGGCCGCGCTGCCCGCCAAGACGCTAAAGGAGCGTGGCTACAAGGGCAAGGTGTATCAGACGCACGGCGTCGCGAACAACGACTTCCTGCGCGTGTGCGGCAAGGATTGCGAAGGCGAGATCCTGCCGGCCGGCCCGGTGCTCGTGACCGACCAGCTGCCCGATTCGAACCCGGTGAAGAAGCCGGCGCTCGGCTACAAGGCTGCGTACGAGAAGGCATACGGCGCCGGTTCGCTGTCGACCTTCGGCGGCCACGCATGGGATGCGGGGCTGTTGCTGCAGCGTGCGATTCCCGACGCGCTGAAGAAGGGCCAGCCGGGCACCGAGGCGTTCCGCGAGGCGCTGCGCGCGTCGCTCGAGAGCGTGAAGGACCTGCCCGTGTCGCACGGCGTGATCAACACGACGCCGACCGATCACAACGGCTTCGACACGCGTGCGCGCGTGATGGTGCAGATCGTCGACGGCAAGTGGAAGCTGCAGGCCGAATAAGCACCACGTGAAACCGGCGGGCGCGGCGCGAACGGCGCCGTGCGCGCCGTCGGCAGCGGAGCGGGCCTGACGGGCCGCTCCCGTGCCGCATGGAATCACCGGGGCCGGCCGCGTGGCGCCCGACGCGCCGATCTTGCCGTTCGTGCGCCGCGGCCATTCCCGTCTTTCGTTTCTCCGCAGCATTCTCGATACACGAAACGTATGGATCTCTCGATTGCGGCGATCCTCGCGCAAGACGGCATCACGACCGGCGCCATTTATGCATTGCTGTCGCTGGCGCTCGTGCTGGTGTTTTCCGTCACGCGGGTGATCTTCATTCCCCAGGGCGAATTCGTCGCCTACGGTGCGCTCACGCTTGCAGCGCTGCAGGCGCAGAAATTTCCCGCCACCTGCTGGCTGCTGTTCGTGATGGGCATCGCGTGCTTCCTGCTGGAAGTCGGCGGCCTGATCCGCCATCGCGAACGCCGCCATCAGCTCGGCCGCACGCTCGCGACGCTCGCTAGCCGCTACGTGCTGCTGCCGCTCGCGGTGTTCGCGATCACGCGCAGCTTCGCCGCGCAGCCGATGCCGATGCTTGCGCAGATCGCGCTGACGCTCGCGATCGTCGTGCCGATGGGGCCGTTCGTCTACCGGCTCGTTTATCAGCCGATCGCCGAAGGCACGACGCTGCTGCTGCTGATCGTGTCCGTCGCCGTCCATTTCGCGATGGTCGGCCTCGGGCTCGTGATGTTCGGGGCGGAAGGCTCGCGCACCAACGGCTTCGCGGATGCGTCGCTGTCGGTCGGCAGCATGACGGTGTCGGTGCAGAGCATCCTCGTGGTCGTGACCGCGCTGGTGCTGATCGGTGCGCTCTACGTGTACTTCGGCCGCACGATCGCCGGCAAGGCGCTGCGTGCGACGTCGGTGAACCGGCTCGGCGCGCGGCTCGTCGGCATCGGCACGACCGAAGCGGGGCGGCTCGCGTTCACGCTGGCGGCCGGGCTCGGTGTGCTGTCCGGCATCCTCGTCGGTCCGCTGACGACGATCTATTACGACTCCGGCTTCCTGATCGGCCTGAAGGGTTTCGTCGGCGCGATCATCGGCGGGCTGGTCAGCTATCCGCTCGCGGCCGCCGGCTCGCTGCTGGTCGGCGTGCTCGAATCGTATTCGTCGTTCTGGGCGAGCGCGTACAAGGAAGTGATCGTGTTCACGCTGATCATCCCGGTGCTGCTGTGGCGCAGTTTCGCGACGCCGCACACGGAAGAGGAAGAGGAGTGACGCGATGAAGACGATGGTACGCAACAAGACCTTCTGGGTGTTCCTCGTGGCGCTGTTCGCGCTGCCGGTGCTGCCCGGCGCGCTGCAGGTGCCCGAATACTGGATCACGCTGCTGAACTACATCGGCCTCTACGCGATCGTCGCGATCGGACTCGTGCTGCTGACGGGCGTCGGCGGGATGACGAGCTTCGGACAGGCCGCATTCGTCGGCATCGGCGCATATGCGACCGCATTCCTGACGACGCGCTACGGCGTGTCGCCGTGGCTCGCGCTGATCGTCGGCGTCGTGCTGACGGCGCTCGTCGCGCTCGTGCTAGGTGCGGTCACGATGCGCCTGTCCGGGCACTTCCTGCCGCTCGGCACGATCGCGTGGGGCCTCGCGCTGTTCTACCTGTTCGGCAACCTCGAACTGCTCGGCAAGTACGACGGGATCAACGGGATTCCGGCACTGAACCTGTTCGGCATCGAGCTGGGAAGCGGCCGAAGCCTGTACTTCCTGATCTGGGCCGTCGTGCTGGCCGCGATCGTGTCGGTGCAGAACCTGCTCAACAGCCGGCCAGGCCGCGCGATCCGCGCATTGCGCGGCGGCGGCGTGATGGCCGAGGCGATGGGCGTGAACACCGCGTGGATGCGCGTCGTGATCTTCGTCTACGCGGCCGTGCTCGCGGCGGTGTCGGGCTTCCTGTATGCGCACCTGCAGCGCGCGGTGAACCCGACCCCGTTCGGCCTGAACCACGGGATCGAATTCCTGTTCATGGCCGTGGTCGGCGGCGTGTCGCACGTGTGGGGCGCGGTGCTCGGGGCGGCGATCCTCACGGTGCTGCAGGACTATCTGCAGACGCTGTTGCCGAAGCTGCTCGGCTCGGAAGGCAACTTCGAGATCATCGTGTTCGGCGTGCTGATGGTGCTGCTGCTGCAGTACGCACGCCAGGGCGTGTGGCCGTTCGTCGCGAAGCTGTTTCCGCGCGGGCCGCGCGCACATGCGCCCGACCATGCCGATCCGTTGCCGCAGCGCGCGAAGCCGGCGGCGGGCGAGCCGCTGCTCGTCGTCGATAACGCGCGCAAGCAGTTCGGCGGCCTGGTGGCCGTCAACGACGTCAGCTTCGACGTGAAAGCGGGGCAGATCATCGGCCTGATCGGCCCGAATGGCGCCGGCAAGTCGACCACGTTCAACCTCGTGACCGGCGTGCTGCAGCCGACCGCCGGCACGATCACGTTCCGCGGCGAGCGGATTAACGGACTCACGTCGCGCCAGATCGTCCGGCGGGGGATCGGTCGTACGTTCCAGCACGTGAAGCTGCTGCCGACGATGACGGTGCTCGAGAACGTCGCGATCGGCGCGCACCTGCGCGGCCATACGGGCGTGTGGCGCAGCATCGCGCGGCTCAATGCGCACGAGGAAGCGCAGCTGCTGGCCGAGGCGGCACGCCAGATCCGCCGCGTCGGGCTGGAGCGGCACATGTACGACGAAGCGGGCAGCCTCGCGCTCGGTCAGCAGCGGATTCTCGAAATCGCGCGCGCGCTATGCTGCGATCCGACGCTGCTGCTGCTCGACGAGCCGGCTGCCGGGCTGCGCTACCAGGAGAAGCAGCAACTCGCCCACCTGCTGCGGCGCCTGAAGGCGGAAGGGATGAGCGTGTTGCTCGTGGAACATGACATGGATTTCGTGATGAACCTCACCGATCGGCTGGTGGTGATGGAATTCGGCACGCGGATCGCGGAAGGGCTGCCGCAGGATGTGCAGCAGGATCCGGCGGTGCTCGAAGCATATCTGGGCGGGGTGGAGTGATGACGGATACGACGATGCCGATTCTCGACGTGCGCGGCCTGGCGGTGCGTTACGGGAAGGTCGAGGCGCTGCACGGCGCGGCGATCAAGGTCGGCGCCGGGCAGATCGTCAGCGTGATTGGCCCGAACGGGGCCGGCAAGTCGACGCTGCTGAACGCAATCATGGGCGCGTTGCCGGTGACCGGGCATGCGTCAGGGGCAGTGGTGTACCGCGGCAAGGACGTAGGTGCACTGCCGGTTGAGCAGCGTGTCGCACGGGGAATGTGCCTGGTGCCGGAAAAGCGCGAGCTGTTCAGCACGATGACGGTCGAGGATAACCTTGTGCTGGGCGCGTATCGCCGCAAGCTCGCAGGCGAGTCGAACTTCCTCGACCAGCTCGATCATGTGTTTGCGCTGTTTCCGCGGCTCAAGGAGCGGCGCAAGCAGGCGGCCGGTACGCTGTCGGGTGGTGAGCGGCAGATGCTCGCGGTCGGCCGCGCGCTGATGGGCAAGCCCGACTTGCTGATGCTCGACGAGCCGAGTCTCGGACTGGCACCGCTGATCGTGAAGGAGATTTTTCATATCATCAGCGCGTTACGTGGCACAGGCGTCGCGACGCTGCTGATCGAGCAGAATGCTCGGGCCGCGCTGCAGATCTCGGACTACGGCTATGTACTGGAGACGGGGGAGTTTGCGCTGGAAGGGCCGGCGGCCGAGCTGGCGCAAAATCCGCGCGTGATCGAAACATACCTAGGGTTGGTGAAAAAAACGGCTTGATCGGTGGGGCGGTCGGCGGGAAACGGGCGGCGTGTTTCACGTGAAACACGCCGCTTTTGTTTTCTGGAAGAGGGCGGTGCGTCGGTGAATCGGGCGTGGGGATAAGTGCCGGAGCAACGAGCGGAAGCCCTGTGACGAGCGGGGCCCCATCGTCGGGCTGCACAGGGTAGTGAGCGCTGTACGCGCGACGGTGTTCTATCGACACAGGCCAAACGGTACAGGGGATAAGCACAGGAAGGTCGATCCGAAATGCTGTGATGGCGCAGCGACGGCGGGTTTCGCAAACCACTGCCGGGTTCGCGATTTTGCACAGCCTGACGATGTGCGCTGAGGACGCGGCAGCGCCGCCGAAGCAGGCCGCACGGCACAGCTTGCACGGTCGGGCGAAAAAAACGACCAAATGAACCGGCCCTACCATTCGGACGGTCTTCGGGTGAAAAGCGAACCCGCTATAATTCGCCCCATACATTTCTCAGATAGGTTCGTGCGCAGTCCTGCGCACGGAATCCACCATGCTTTTTCCCACAGAATTTGACGTCATCGTCGTCGGTGGCGGGCACGCCGGCACGGAAGCCGCGTTGGCATCGGCCCGTATGGGTGCGAAGACGTTGCTGCTGACCCATAACATCGAAACGCTCGGCCAGATGAGCTGCAATCCGTCGATCGGCGGCATTGGCAAGGGCCATCTGGTCAAGGAAGTCGATGCGCTTGGCGGCGCGATGGCCGCCGCGACGGACGAGAGCGGTATTCAGTTCCGAATCCTCAATTCGTCGAAGGGCCCGGCCGTGCGCGCGACGCGTGCGCAGGCCGACCGCATCCTGTACAAGGCTGCAATCCGCCATCGGCTCGAGAACCAGCCGAACCTGTGGCTGTTCCAGCAGGCTGTCGACGACCTGATGGTCGAAGGCGACCGCGTGGTCGGCGCCGTGACGCAGATCGGCATCCGCTTCCGCGCACGTGCGGTCGTGCTGACGGCCGGTACGTTCCTCGACGGCAAGATTCACGTCGGCCTGAACAACTATACGGGCGGTCGCGCAGGCGATCCGGCGGCCGTGTCGCTGTCGGCTCGCCTGAAGGAGCTGAAGCTGCCGCAGGGCCGCCTGAAGACCGGTACGCCGCCGCGTATCGATGGCCGCTCGATCGACTTTTCGAAGCTGGACGAGCAGCCGGGCGACCTCGATCCGATCCCCGTATTCTCGTTTCTTGGCCGTGCGGAGCAGCATCCGCAGCAGCTGCCGTGCTGGGTGACGCATACGAACGAGCGCACCCACGACATCATTCGCGGCGGCCTCGACCGTTCGCCTATGTATACGGGCGTGATCGAAGGTGTCGGCCCGCGTTACTGCCCGTCGATCGAGGACAAGATCCACCGATTCGCATCGAAGGAATCGCACCAGATCTTCCTTGAGCCGGAAGGGCTGACGACCAACGAGTTCTATCCGAACGGGATTTCGACGAGCCTGCCGTTCGACGTGCAGCTCGAGCTCGTGCACTCGATGCGCGGCCTTGAGAACGCGCACATCCTGCGCCCCGGCTACGCGATCGAATACGACTACTTCGATCCGCGCGCGCTGAAGGCGTCGCTCGAGACGAAGGCGATCAACGGGCTGTTCTTTGCGGGCCAGATCAACGGCACGACTGGCTACGAAGAAGCGGCAGCACAAGGGCTGCTGGCCGGCCTGAATGCAGGCCGCTACGTGCAGGAGAAGGACGCATGGTGCCCGCGTCGCGATCAGGCCTATCTTGGCGTGCTGGTCGACGACCTCGTCACGCGTGGCGTGGCCGAGCCGTACCGGATGTTCACGAGTCGTGCCGAATATCGTCTGAGCCTGCGTGAAGACAATGCGGACATGCGCCTGACCGAGATCGGCCGCGAGCTGGGCCTCGTCGACGACGTGCGCTGGGATGCGTTCAGTCGGAAGCGCGACGCTGTTTCACGTGAAACCGAACGACTGAAGTCGACGTGGGTCACGCCGAAGACGCTGCCGCCTGAAGAGGCGACTGCGTTGCTCGGCAAGGCGATCGATCACGAGTACAGCCTCGCCGAACTGCTGCGCCGCCCCGGTATCAGCTACGACGGTGTGTGCGGCCTGAAGGGTGGTGAATGCGCGCCTGCAGAGCCGCTGGCCGACGATCCGGTGCTGCTCGAGCAGATCAAGGAACAGGTCGAGATTGGCATCAAATATCAGGGCTATATCGAGCGGCAGGCCAGCGAGATCGAGCGCAACGATGCGAACGAGAACACACGCCTGCCGGACGGTATCGATTACCGCGAGGTGCGTGGCCTGTCGTTCGAAGTGAGCCAGAAGCTGAACGAGTTCCGCCCGGAAACGATCGGCCAGGCATCGCGGA
Source organism: Burkholderia sp. MSMB0856 (assembly GCF_001524645.2). Lineage (NCBI taxonomy): Bacteria > Pseudomonadati > Pseudomonadota > Betaproteobacteria > Burkholderiales > Burkholderiaceae > Burkholderia > Burkholderia sp. MSMB0856. The sequence goes on from NZ_CP013427.1 coordinate 105,658, forward strand.
TTTCGGGCGTCACGCCGGCTGCGATCTCGCTGCTGATGGTGCACCTGAAGCGCCGCGGCCTCGGCCGTCGTAACGGCGCCGCCGCGGAAGTGACGGAACAGGGGCGCGGCACCGTCCCGACGCAACAATGACGGCGCGTCGCGCGCCGGCGGTTAATCGGGACGTACTTGAACAGATGCTCGTCGACGGCACGGCCGCGCTCGACATCACGTTGACGGATGCACAACGCAACCAGCTGCTTGACTATGTCGCGCTGCTCGGCAAGTGGAACGCGGTCTACAACCTGACCGCGATCCGCGACCCGAAGCAGATGCTGATCCAGCACATTCTCGATTCGCTCTCCATCGTTCCGCATCTGCGCGACCGTGCGTCGGCGCGCGTGCTCGACGTGGGTTCGGGGGGCGGGTTGCCCGGTATCGTGCTGGCGATCGTTCAGCCGGGCTGGCAGGTCACGCTGAACGATATCGTGCAGAAGAAGTCTGCATTCCAGACGCAGATGCGCGCCGAGCTGAAGCTCGCGAACTTGTCTGTCGTCACCGGGCGTGTCGAATCGCTGCAGCCTGGCGTCGAAGTGCCGGAAAAATTCGACATGATCGTATCCCGCGCCTTCGCGGATCTATCCGACTTCGTTAAACTTGCTCGACATCTCGTCGCGCCCGGCGGATCGATCTGGGCAATGAAGGGTGTCCATCCGGACGACGAAATTGCACGGTTGCCGGAAGGCAGTCGCGTAAAGCAGGCGATACGGCTGGCGGTACCGATGCTCGATGCCGAACGGCATCTGATCGAGGTCACCGTCGACGAGGCGAATTGAAGGTGCGCGGTAGCGCGCCGTTTGTTTGAAGGTAAAGGGAACACACCAACGATGGCAAAGATCTTCTGCGTTGCGAACCAGAAGGGGGGCGTCGGCAAGACGACGACATCGGTCAATCTCGCCGCAAGCCTTGCAGCGCAGGAGCAACGAGTCCTGCTGATCGATCTCGACCCGCAGGGCAACGCGACGATGGGCAGCGGGATCGACAAGGCCGCCTGCGAGTCGACCGTGTACGAAGTGCTGGTCGACGGCGTATCGGTGACGGACGCGCGCGTGCGTCCGGAAGGTGTCACGTACGACGTGCTGCCGGCCAACCGTGAACTGTCCGGTGCCGAGATCGAACTGATCAGCATCGATAACCGCGAGCGACGGTTGAAGGCCGCGCTCGAACACGTGGCCGACGACTACGACTTCGTGTTGATCGATTGCCCGCCCACGCTGTCGCTGCTGACGCTGAACGGACTGTGCGCGGCGCATGGCGTCGTGATCCCGATGCAGTGCGAATACTTCGCGCTGGAGGGGCTGTCGGATCTCGTCAATACGATCAAGCAGGTTCACGCGAACATGAACCGCGACCTGAAGATCATCGGCTTGCTGCGCGTGATGTTCGATCCGCGTATCACGCTGCAGCAGCAAGTTTCCGATCAACTGAAAGCGCACTTCGGCGACAAGGTGTTCGACGCGGTGATTCCGCGCAACGTGCGCTTGGCGGAAGCGCCGAGTTACGGGTTGCCGGGCGTCGTATTCGACCGTAACTCGCGCGGTGCGCAGGCGTATCTCCAGTTCGGTGCCGAGATGATCGATCGCGTGCGCGCGTTCGAGGTGTCGTGATCCGGACATGAGCGAAGCGAGGAAGAAAGACATGAACGCGGTACCAAAGAAGAAGGGCTTGGGACGTGGCCTCGAAGCGCTGCTCGGCGGCAGTGCGGACATCACCGAAGCGGTGAAGATCGAAGGGGCACCGAACACGCTCGCGCTCGGCAAGCTGCAGGCCGGCAAGTACCAGCCGCGGACGCGGATGGACGAAGGCAGCCTGCAGGAGCTGGCGGCCAGCATTCGCGCGCAAGGCGTGATGCAGCCGATCCTGGTACGACCTATTTCATCTGACAAATACGAAATCATCGCGGGCGAGCGGCGTTTCCGCGCGGCACGCCTGGCTGGCCTCGACGAAGTGCCGGTGCTCGTGAAGGACGTGTCCGATCAGGCTGCCGCCGCGATGGCGCTGATCGAGAACATCCAGCGCGAGGATCTGAATCCGCTGGAAGAGGCGCACGGTATCCAGCGCCTGCTCGATGAGTTCGGTTTCACGCACGAACAGGCGGCCGAATCGGTCGGCCGCTCGCGCAGCGCGGTATCGAACCTGCTGCGCCTGCTGAACCTCGCGGCGCCGGTGCAGACGATGTTGCTGGCCGGTGACCTCGACATGGGCCACGCGCGTGCGCTGCTTGCAGTCGATGCCGCGACGCAGATCACGCTCGCGCACCAGGTGGTCAACAAACGCATGTCGGTGCGCGAGACCGAGAAGCTGGTCGCGCATACGACGAAGGAAGCGCCGGCGGTGAAGGCGCGCGCGAAGGACGATGGCGGCCGCGACACACGTCGTCTCGAGGAGGAGTTGTCCGACCTGCTCGCGTCGACAGTGAAGATCAAGCTCGGCCGCCGCGGGCGAGGGCAGGTGATGATCGACTTCGGCAACCTCGACGCGCTCGAGGGCATTCTTGCGCGTCTGCGCGGCAACGTCGCGACCGAAGAATAACGAGGCACGATCGATGGAAAACACGGGCGCGCCGGCGCCGCGCCGGTGGCTTGGCTGGCTTTTGCAGGAACCCGTACTGACGGTGCTGGCGCTTGCGCTGATTGTTCTGCAATGGTTGCGTCCGCAACCAGTTGACGCACTGGTCGGTCTCGTCGACTGGCAGACCGTCGCGACGCTCGCGGGTCTGCTAATGCTGACCAAAGCGCTCGAGCTGTCCGGGTGCCTGATGTGGCTCGCGCATCGCATCGTGCATCACGTGCATTCCGAGCGCGGGCTCGCGATGCTGCTCGTCGTGTTCGCGGCGGCGCTCGCGATGTGGCTCACCAACGATGTCGCGTTGTTCGTCGTCGTGCCGCTGATGGTATCGCTGCGCACGTTGACGCCGTTGCCGTTCCGGCGGCTCGTGATCGTGGTTGCGCTGGCCGTCAACGCGGGGTCCGTCGCGACCCCGCTCGGCAATCCCCAGAACCTTTTCCTGTGGCAATTGAGCGGCGTGTCGTTCGGCCGCTTCGTCGTCACGCTCGGGCCGCTCGCACTGGCGTTGATGGCGCTGCTGCTCGTGCTGACCGCGTGCGCGTTTCGCGCAAAGCCGCTCGATCTGTCGGGAGACGTCCAGGCCGTTCCCGTGCAGCGCATGCATGCGTTGCTTGCGGCGGTGCTGTTCGGTGCGTTCGTGCTGCTCGCCGATGCGCACAATCCCGTGCCGGGCCTGATCGGCGTCGTGATCGCGCTGCTGGTGGCGAGACGTAACGCAGTCCTGAAGATCGACTGGCTGCTGCTGCTGATCTTCGTGCTGATGTTCGTTGTGCTGCGCAGCGCGGCCGCGCTGCCCGTCGTCCACGATGCAATCGCGCGAACCCATCTCGATTCGCCGCTGCGTGTGTTCGCGGCGGGCGCGGTCGTGTCACAGGGAATCAGCAACGTGCCGGCGGCGATCCTGCTGTCGGAATTCACGCGCGACTGGCGGGCGCTCGCGTTCGGCGTATCGGTCGGTGGCTTCGGTTTCGCGATCGGTTCGCTCGCGAACCTGATCGCGGTGCGTCTCGCGAAGGAGCCGCGCATGTGGCTGCCGTTTCACCTCGTGTCGATTCCGTTCGCGCTCGTGAGCGCGGCGCTGGGTGCGTGGTTGCTCGTTCACGGCTAAGCGATGCGGATCAGTGCGGCGCACGCATGCCGCAAGCCTGGCGGGGAGGGTGCACAGCGTTCCTTGTCGTTGCAAGGTCGGGCCTGTTGATAAGTGTTGCGCCACCACAGTCCAACGACTGTGGTGGCGCAACAACTGATTGCGGGCACCGGCGCGCTCGGTTCGAGCGCATTTCGCGCATCGCGCTCGACGCGGTGGTCACAGTGTTTCCTCTATTGCCCATCGCCGCGTCGGATGGTTTCCCGTGTTCGTGTCACAGCAGAATTCCTGCTGCGATCGCGCCGCGCCGGTGGCGCATGCACCGCACGTCGCTGTCACGTCATTTCGTTGCACCCGCATTTTTTTGGGCGAGAAATGCCGGTACGAAAAACCGACCTTACAACTGTCATCGTACGTCATCGACGCGCGCGTTTTTCACATGATGAGGCGTCGTTTTACGCTGGTTTTTGTCGCGTCTAAAGCCTTGAATCACCTGCAACTATCGCTTACAATCGCCCGGATTTGTTAGCTAGGCACCCCTGAAAGCTTTCGGAAAGCTTGGGGCCGGGTTCAAGGATTTTGCGGAAGATTGCGATGGCGGGTCAGGCGCCGAACGACAGGCACGATGATCACCGAGCGCAACGCACCGCTTCAGCGGCCGGCGAGCGGCGCGAGTCCGATGGCGACGACTGGGATGCCGAGCTGCAAGATAACAACATCGTTCCGCTCACGCGGACGGAAGCCGAGAGGCTGTTCGGTCCGAACGTGAGCAAGCCGTCGCGCGTGACCCCCTACAAGGTGGTGATCGCGCAGGTGGTCTTGTCCCTGGTTGCAACGCTGGCGTGGTGGCTGTTTTCAAAGTCGCCGGGCGCCGCTGCGCAATCCGCGTTTCTGGGCGGGGCGATCGGCTGGGCGCCAAGCGCGTTGTTCGTGGCACGACTGAAGGCAGGTGGTTCGGCCACCGTGATGAGCTGGGTGATGGGCGAAGCCCTGAAGCTCGGCGTGACGATCGGGATGTTCGCCGCAGTGGCGTACGGCTATGCCGGCGTGCACTGGCCGGCACTCCTCGTCACCTACCTCGTCGTGCTGAAGACGTACTGGATCGCGCTGGCCTGGCGGTAAGCAACAAGCAGCGTGCGGTTTCGACAACGAACCGCACCGGCCCGTTCCCGCAATAGCGTATTGCGGAACGGGGCAAAACGATTTTCGACAATTTGGGTGGCATTAACGATATGGCAGCTAGCGAAGGCACGCGCGGTCCGGATCCGTCCGAGTACATTGCGCACCACTTGCAGAATTTCTCCACCTCGCATCAGACGTCGATTTTCGACATCCACGTCTGGAACCTCGACACGCTGTTCTGGTCGATCGTGTGCGGCATCGTGACGATCGTCCTGCTGCGTCTGGCCGCCCGCAAGGCGACCTCGGGCGTGCCGGGCCGTTTCCAGTGTGCGATCGAGATGCTCGTCGAAATGGTCGAGGATCAATCGAAGGCCATCGTCCACGGCAACCGCACCTTCATCGCTCCGCTCGCCCTCACGGTGTTCGTGTGGGTCGCGCTGATGAACTCCCTCGACTTCCTCCCCGTCGACCTGCCGGGCCGCGTCATCGGCCTGCTCGGTCTGTCGGACGTGATTTCCCACCATCGCATCGTCCCGACGGCCGACCTGAACGGCACGCTCGGCATCGCGCTCGGCGTGTTCGTCCTGATGATCTACTACAGCATCAAGATCAAGGGCGCGGGCGGCTTTGCGCATGAGCTGCTGTCGGCCCCGTTCGGCGCCCACCCGCTGCTGTGGATCCCGAACCTCGCGCTGAACATCGTCGAATATCTCGCAAAGACCGTTTCCCTCGGCATGCGGCTGTTCGGCAACATGTACGCGGGTGAGCTGTTGTTCCTGTTGATCGCCCTGCTCGGCAGCATGTGGAGCTTCGGTGGCGACGCAACGTTCCTCGGCTTCATTGGTCACGTGATCGCGGGTAGCGTCTGGGCAATCTTCCACATCCTGATTGTTCTGTTGCAGGCATTCATTTTCATGATGCTGACGCTGGTGTATCTCGGCCAGGCGCACGACAAGCACTAAGCGCGGCGTGCAAAAAAGAGTTTCCGTTTTAGTTTTTTAAATCTCAGTTCCAAGTCTTTTCACAAAGGAGTGATCATGCAAGCTTACATCGCCAACATCCAGGGTCTGACCGCCATCGGTATCGGCATCATCATCGGCCTGGGTGCAATCGGCGCCTGTATCGGTATCGCGCTGATGGGTGGCAAGTACATCGAAGCCTGCGCACGTCAGCCGGAACTCATCAACCCGCTGCAAACGAAGATGTTCCTGCTGGCCGGCCTGATCGACGCTGCATTCCTGATCGGCGTTGGTGTCGCAATGCTGTTCGCGTTCGCGAACCCGCTCCTGTCGAAGCTCGCAGGCTAAGGTTCCTCGGAAATATGCGCCCGGCGTAAGCCGGCGCAGGGCGGAACGGAGACTTGGGGCGCTGATCGAATGCAACTCGATGAGCGCCTTACCGTTTCATTTTTCCGGAATAGCAGATAAGGAAACACCGTGAATCTCAACGCAACTCTGTTTGCGCAAATGGTCGTGTTCCTGGTCCTCGCGTGGTTCACGATGAAGTTCGTGTGGCCGCCGTTGATCAACGCCCTCGACGAACGTTCGAAGAAGATCGCCGACGGCCTCGCCGCCGCGGAGAAGGGCAAGGCGGAACTCGACGCAGCGCACAAGCGCGTGGACCAGGAACTCGCGCAGGCCCGCAACGACGGCCAGCAGCGCATCGCCGACGCTGAAAAGCGTGCCCAGGCGGTCGCCGAGGAAATCAAGGCCAACGCCCAGGCTGAAGCCGCCCGCATCGTCGCCCAGGCGAAAGCGGAAGCAGAACAGCAAATCGTGAAGGCGCGCGAAGCGCTGCGTGGCGAAGTCGCCGCGCTGGCCGTGAAGGGCGCCGAGCAGATCCTGAAGCGCGAAGTCGATCAAACGGCCCACGCCCAACTGCTGAATCAACTGAAAGCCGAGCTCTGATCATGGCCGAACTTGCAACCATCGCCCGCCCTTACGCAGAAGCGCTGTTCCGCGTGGCCGAGGGAGGTGACATCGCCGCCTGGTCCACGCTCGTGCAAGAGCTGGCCCAGGTTGCGCGTCTGCCGGAAGTGCTGTCGGTCGCGTCGAGCCCGAAGGTGACGCGCACGCAAGTGGCCGAGCTGCTGCTTGCTGCGGTGAAGTCGCCGGTCGCGGCTGGCGCCGAAGCGAAGAACTTCGTGCAGATGCTGGTCGACAATCATCGCATCGCGCTGCTGCCGGAAATCGCCGAGCAGTTCGAGGCGCTCAAGAACGAACGCGAAGGTGCAGCCGACGCCGAGATCGTGAGCGCGTTCCCGCTGAACGGCGCGGATCTCGAAAGCCTCGTCTCTGGCCTCGAACGCAAGTTCAAGCGCAAGCTGAAGCCGACGGTCGAAGTCGATTCGTCGCTGATCGGCGGCGTGCGCGTGACGGTCGGCGACGAAGTGCTCGACACCTCGGTTCGCGCGCGCCTCGCATCGATGCAGGCTGCCTTGACCGCCTGAGCGCCACGCCGGCACGCAACAGAATTGACTATCAGGAGCGAATAATGCAACTCAATCCCTCTGAGATCAGCGAGCTGATCAAGAGCCGGATCCAGGGCCTTGAAGCGAGCGCAGACGTTCGCAACCAAGGCACCGTGATCTCCGTGACCGACGGTATCGTGCGCATCCACGGCCTGTCGGACGTGATGCAGGGCGAAATGCTCGAGTTTCCGGGCAACACGTTCGGCCTCGCGCTGAACCTCGAGCGCGACTCGGTCGGCGCGGTGATTCTCGGCGAATACGAACACATCTCGGAAGGCGACATCGTCAAGACGACGGGCCGCATTCTGGAAGTCCCGGTTGGTCCGGAACTCGTCGGCCGCGTGGTCGACGCACTCGGCAACCCGATCGACGGCAAGGGCCCGGTCAACGCGAAGCTGACCGACGCGATCGAAAAGATCGCCCCGGGCGTGATCTGGCGTAAGTCGGTGTCGCAGCCGGTGCAGACGGGCATCAAGTCGATCGACGCGATGGTGCCGATCGGCCGTGGCCAGCGTGAGCTGATCATCGGCGACCGTCAGTGCGGCAAGACCGCGGTGGCGCTCGACGCGATCATCAACCAGAAGGGCAAGGACCTGATCTGTATCTACGTCGCGATCGGCCAGAAGGCTTCGTCGATCATGAACGTGGTTCGCAAGCTCGAAGAAACGGGCGCGATGGAATACACGATCGTCGTCGCCGCTTCGGCTTCGGATTCGGCAGCGATGCAGTACCTCGCACCGTACGCCGGCTGCACGATGGGCGAATACTTCCGCGACCGCGGCCAAGACGCGCTGATCATCTATGACGACTTGACCAAGCAGGCTTGGGCATACCGTCAGATCTCGCTGCTGCTGCGCCGCCCGCCGGGCCGTGAAGCATATCCGGGTGACGTGTTCTATCTGCACTCGCGTCTGCTCGAGCGTGCTGCTCGCGTGTCGGAAGAGTACGTCGAGAAGTTCACGAACGGCGAAGTGAAGGGCAAGAGCGGCTCGCTGACGGCACTGCCGGTCATCGAAACGCAGGCTGGCGACGTGACCGCGTTCGTTCCGACGAACGTGATCTCGATTACCGACGGCCAGATCTTCCTGGAAACCGACCTGTTCAACGCAGGCATCCGCCCGGCAATCAACGCCGGCGTGTCGGTGTCGCGAGTCGGTGGCGCTGCTCAGACGAAGGTCGTGAAGAAGCTGTCGGGCGGTATCCGTACCGACCTCGCGCAGTACCGTGAACTGGCCGCATTCGCGCAGTTCGCATCGGACCTCGACGAAGCGACCCGCAAGCAGCTCGAGCGCGGCCGCCGCGTGACGGAACTGCTGAAGCAGCCGCAGTACCAGCCGCTGCAGGTGTGGGAACTGGCCGTGTCGCTGTACGCCGCGAACAACGGCTACCTCGACGATCTCGACGTCAAGCAAGTGCTGTCGTTCGAGAAGGGCCTGCGCGACAACCTGAAGACCAGCCACGCTGACCTCATCAAGCGCATCGAGGACACCAAGGATCTCTCGAAGGACGACGAAGGCGCACTGCGCTCGGCGATCGAATCCTTCAAGAAGTCCGGTGCCTATTGATCCGCGAGTGACACACTGAGGCCGCGCGGGTGCTGATGCGCCCGCGCCGCTTCGGTCAAGGAGCAAGCTATGGCTGGAATGAAGGAAATTCGCGGCAAGATCAAGAGCGTGCAGAACACGCGCAAGATCACGAAGGCGATGGAGATGGTGGCCGCATCGAAGATGCGTCGCGCGCAGGAACGCATGCGCGCCGCTCGTCCGTATGCAGACAAGGTCCGTGCCATCGCCGCGCACATGAGCCGCGCGAACCCGGAGTACCGCCACCCGTTCATGGTGGCAAACGACGGCGCGAAGACGGCCGGCATCATCCTCGTCACGACGGACAAGGGTCTTTGCGGCGGTCTGAACACCAACGTGCTGCGTGCGACGGTGCAGAAGTTCAAGGAGCTGGAAGAGAAGGGCCAGAAGGTCGAAGCCACCGCGATCGGCGGCAAGGGCCTCGGGTTCCTGAACCGCTTCGGCGCGAAGGTGATGTCGCAGGTCGTGCACCTCGGCGACACCCCGCATCTGGACAAGCTGATCGGCGCCGTGAAGACGCAGCTCGATCTGTACTCGGAAGGCAAGCTGTCGGCGGTTTATATCGCTTACACGCGCTTCGTCAACACGATGAAGCAGGAAGCCGTGATCGAGCAGCTGCTGCCGCTGTCGTCGGAACACTTCGAAGCCGATGACGGTACGCCGGCCACGTCGTGGGACTACATCTACGAGCCGGACGCGCAGGCAGTCGTCGACGAACTGCTCGTGCGTTACGTCGAGGCGCTGGTGTACCAGGCCGTCGCGGAGAACATGGCGTCCGAGCAATCGGCGCGGATGGTCGCGATGAAGGCCGCGTCCGACAACGCGAAGACGGTGATCAGCGAACTGCAGCTCGTGTACAACAAGAGCCGCCAGGCCGCGATTACGAAAGAACTGTCGGAGATCGTCGGCGGCGCAGCCGCTGTTTAAGCGCGCGCCCGGGACGACAACTGCGCCTTTGCGCGAGTAAAGAATCAGGTATTTAAAGGAAAAGCGATGAGTACTGCTGCTTTGGTAGAAGGCAAGATCGTACAGTGCATCGGCGCCGTTATCGACGTGGAATTCCCGCGCGACAGCATGCCGAAGATCTACGACGCGCTCATTCTCGATGGCTCGGAACTGACGCTCGAAGTCCAGCAGCAGCTGGGCGACGGCGTGGTCCGTACCATTTGTCTGGGTGCATCCGACGGCCTGCGCCGCGGCCTGACCGTGAAGAACACGAGCAAGCCGATTTCGGTGCCGGTCGGCAAGCCGACCCTCGGTCGTATCATGGACGTGCTCGGCCGTCCGATCGACGAAGCCGGCCCGATCGAAAGCGAAACGACGCGTTCGATCCACCAGAAGGCTCCGGCGTTCGACGAACTGTCGCCGTCGACCGAACTGCTCGAAACGGGTATCAAGGTCATCGACCTGATCTGCCCGTTCGCGAAGGGCGGCAAGGTTGGCCTGTTCGGCGGCGCCGGCGTGGGCAAGACCGTCAACATGATGGAGCTCATCAACAACATCGCGAAGGAACACGGCGGTTACTCCGTGTTCGCGGGCGTGGGCGAGCGTACCCGTGAAGGGAACGATTTCTACCACGAAATGAAGGACTCGAACGTTCTCGACAAGGTCGCGCTGGTGTACGGCCAGATGAACGAGCCGCCGGGCAACCGTCTGCGCGTCGCGCTGACCGGCCTGACGATGGCCGAGCACTTCCGTGACGAAGGCCTCGACGTGCTGTTCTTCGTCGACAACATCTACCGTTTCACGCTGGCCGGTACCGAAGTGTCGGCACTGCTCGGCCGTATGCCGTCGGCAGTGGGCTATCAGCCGACGCTGGCTGAAGAAATGGGCAAGCTGCAAGAGCGCATCACGTCGACCAAGAAGGGCTCGATTACGTCGGTTCAGGCCGTGTACGTCCCTGCGGACGACTTGACCGACCCGTCGCCGGCAACCACCTTCGGCCACTTGGACGCAACCGTCGTTCTGTCGCGTGACATCGCTTCGCTGGGTATCTACCCGGCGGTCGACCCGCTCGACTCGACGTCGCGCCAGATCGACCCGAACGTGATCGGTGAAGAGCACTACTCGATCACCCGTCGCGTTCAGCAGACGCTGCAGCGCTACAAGGAACTGCGCGACATCATCGCGATTCTGGGCATGGACGAACTGTCGCCGGAAGACAAGCTGTCGGTCGCGCGCGCTCGTAAGATCCAGCGTTTCCTGTCGCAGCCGTTCCACGTCGCTGAAGTGTTCACGGGCTCGCCGGGCAAGTACGTGCCGCTGAAGGAAACGATCCGTGGCTTCAAGATGATCGTCGACGGCGAGTGCGACCACCTGCCGGAACAGGCGTTCTACATGGTCGGCACGATCGACGAAGCCTTCGAAAAGGCCAAGAAGATCCAGTAAAGGTCGGGTGTAACGCAGCGGGCGCCCGTGCGTTCGTGAAAAATGTCTCGATGGCATCTTTTCACGGACGGGCGCCCACGTAATACGCTCAACCAGGAGTCGATATGGCAACCATCAAAGTAGACGTCGTCAGCGCGGAAGAGCAGATCTTCTCGGGCGAGGCGAAATTCGTCGCGCTGCCGGGCGAAACGGGTGAGCTGGGTATTCTGCCGGGTCACACGCCGCTGATCACGCGGATTCGTCCGGGTGCGGTGCGCATCGAAGTCGAGGGCGGCAACGACGAATTCGTGTTCGTCGCAGGCGGCATTCTCGAAGTGCAGCCGGGCGCCGTGACGGTGCTCGCCGATACCGCGATCCGCGGCAAGGACCTCGACGCGGCGAAAGCCGAGGAAGCGCGCAAGCGTGCCGAGGAAACGCTGCAGAACGCGAAGTCGGACCTCGACCTCGCAAAGGCGCAATCCGAGCTCGCGACCGCGATGGCGCAGCTCGAAGCGATCCAGCGTCTGGCGAAGATTCGCAGCCGGCACTGAGCCGCGCGCGCGTATCCCGCGAAAGAAAGCAGCCTTCGGGCTGCTTTTTTTTCGTCCGTCGTTTTCATCTGTTTTTTTGCGGGCCGGATCGTATCGTCCGGTCGTGCTATTTCATCCGCCCGCCGCGATTTGATGTCAGAGTGTCGTCAGCAGAGCGCGGCATCATCCGGGCAGAGGCAGTCCGCCGCGATCGCGGCGGAGCAGGCGTGCGCGTCAGCCGCGCGCCGGGCCGATCAGACAAAAACGGACGGAGACATCGATGGCAGCAGACCTTGGCAAGGGGGCGCTGATCGCGCCCGAAAACGGACTGTCGTACGTGCGCGGCGCGACCGACGTGCCGCTATCCGACGCGACGATCAGCCGCTTCCTGCTCGACACGGCGGGCCGCTTTCCCGATCGCCCGGCCGTCGTGTTCCGCGAACAGCAGGTGCGCTGGACCTGGCGCGCGTTCGCGCACGAGGTCGACGTGCTCGCGGCGGGCCTGGCCGCGCTCGGGATCGTGAAGGGCGATTGCGTCGGCATCTGGTCGCCGAACCGCAGCGAATGGCTGCTCACGCAGTTCGCGACCGCGCGCATCGGCGCGGTCCTCGTCAACATCAACCCGGCCTATCGGCTCGCGGAACTCGAATACGCGCTGAACAAGGTCGGCTGCAAGGCCGTGATCGCGGCCGAGCGCTTCAAGACATCGGCGTACGTCGAGATGCTGCAGACCATCGCGCCGGAACTCGCGAGCGCGACGCCGGGCGACCTGCATGCGGCGCGCGTGCCGAGCCTGCGCACGGTCGTGTCGATGGGCGAGGTCGCGCCGGCCGGCATGTTCCGCTTCGCGGACGTGATGGCGCGCGGCCGCGACACGCTCGACGTCGTGCGGCTCGACGCCATCGGCGCGACGCTCGCGGCCACCGATCCGATCAACATCCAGTTCACGAGCGGCACGACCGGCAGCCCGAAGGGCGCGACGCTCACGCACCGCAACGTCGTCAACAACGCGCGCTCGATCGCGATGGCGATGCGTTTCACCGAGCAGGATTCGCTCTGCATCCCGGTGCCGCTATATCACTGCTTCGGGATGGTGCTGGCCGTGCTCGCGTGCGTGTCGAAGGGCGCGGCGATGGTGTTCCCCGGCGAGGCGTTCGATCCGGTCGCGACGCTCGCGGCCGTCGCCGACGAGCGCTGCACCGCGCTGCACGGCGTGCCGACGATGTTCATCGCCGAGCTCGATCATCCGGAGTTCGCGAAGTTCGACCTGTCGACGCTGCGCACCGGGATCATGGCCGGCTCGCCATGCCCGATCGAGACGATGAAGCGCGTCGTGTCGCAGATGCATTTGTCTGAGATCACGATCGCGTACGGGATGACGGAGACGAGCCCCGTATCGTTCCAGAGCTCGACCGATGATCCGCTCGAGAAGCGCACGACGACGGTCGGCCGCATCCAGCCGCACCTGGAGGTGAAGATCGTCGACCCGAACGGCGAGATCGTGCCGGTCGGCGCGACCGGCGAGCTGTGCACGAAGGGCTATTCGGTGATGCTCGGCTACTGGGACGACGACGCGAAGACACGCGAGGTGCTGGTCGACGGCTGGATGCATACGGGCGACCTCGCGACGCTCGACGCCGACGGCTACTGCAACATCGTCGGCCGGCTGAAGGACATGGTGATTCGCGGCGGCGAGAACGTGTATCCGCGCGAGATCGAGGAATTCCTGTTCAGGCATCCGAAGATTCAGAGCGCGCAGGTGTTCGGCGTGCCCGACGCGAAATACGGCGAGGAGCTGTGCGCGTGGATCGTGCTGCGCGCGGACGAGCACATGACCGAGGATGACGTGCGCGCGTTCTGCAGTGGCCAGATCGCGCACTACAAGATTCCGCGCTACATCCGCTTCGTTGACGAGCTGCCGATGACGGTGACGGGCAAGGTGCAGAAGTTCGTGATGCGCGAACGGATGATCGACGAACTGAAGCTCGACGTGCAGAAGACCGCTTGAAAAGACCGAGCGGCCCGGCGGCGGGGCAAACGCGACGGCCTGCGGGCTGTTGCGTTTTCGATGGACGAAAAAAAGCGGGCTTATTAGCCCGCTAAAAACCACACGCTACGGGGTTAGCGCGAGGAGACCAAAGATGAAACCGAGTCCGGCGGGGGCCGGAAACGACTCCAACAGGGATGCCCCTCGGAAGGGCTTCGGTACGTGACCGACTGGCTCGCAGCGCTTCGCGTCCGCTCACACTTGGCACACGAGACCGCATCCGTGTTGAAACCGTTGAGGCCATTGTGGGCGAATTAATGACCCCTCGCGGTAACAAAGTGTTTCAGGTTGTAACGCCCGCCAGATAAGGCTTTCCGGGATTTTTTGCTGTTTTCGGGGTCCTGAAAAAGGTCATATTTACCCATCTTTTCCGCAGAGTTTTCATCGGGTGCGCGTAATGCGTTTTTCATGCGTATCGGCGCCGGTGAATTGCCGATTTACACGCCGGAATGCGCACCGCGCGGCAGATACCGCATCTGACGAATCATTCGTCGGAAAGATTTTGAAACGTGATTGGGGCACGCGATAGTCGGCCATTCGCGATTTCACGCCGGCCGGGCGCCACGCCGATGTGTACCGGCGGTGCGCCCGGCCGGCGGCAATAACGGGGTCTCTGCCGGTTATCGGCCGCTTGTTCCGCGAGCGCTCATGCTCACTTCAGCCACTTGTCGGAGATCGCCTGGTATTCGCCGGACGACAGCGTCAGGTGCAGCCACTGGTCGACGTACTGCTGGAACACGACGTCGCCGCGCGGCACCATGTACGCCTTTTCGCCGAACTGGAACGGCTTGTCCGGATGCACGGAGCACAGGCCCGGATTCAGCTTTTGCTGCAGCAGCGTCTCGGATGCATCCGTCACCATGACGTCCGCCTTGCCCGCGAGGATCTGCTTGAAGATCGTCACGTTGTCCGGATAGACGCTCAGGTTCGCATGCGTGAAGAACTGCTTCGCGAAGCGCTCGTTGGTGCCGCCTGGGTTCACGATCACGCGGGTCTCGGGCCGGTCGATCTGCGCGACGGTCTGGTACTTGTCGGCGTCCGCGCAGCGCACGATCGGCGTCTTGCCGTCGACCACGTATGGCTGCGTGAAGAACACGCGCTTCTGGCGCTCAAGAGTCGTCGACACGCCGCCCACCGCGATATCGCACTTCGCGACGAAGTCGTTGGTGAGGTTCGACCAGCTCGTCTTCACGAAGTCGGCCTTCACGCCGAGCGATTTCGCGAGCGACTCGGCCATGTCGATGTCGATGCCCTCGAAACGGCCGTCCGTCCGGTGGTACGAATACGGCTTGTAGTCGCCCGTCGTGCACACGCGCAGCGTGCCGCGTGCGACCACGTCGTCGAGCCGCGAGCCGATGGCTGTGGCGGTCGGGGCCGCCGTCGTGGTCGTACCCTGCGCGTGCGCGGCGGCGCAGCAAAGCATGGCAGCGGTGAGCGTGGCCAGCGTGGCGAATGTCTTCATCGGTCTCCTCCTTCGTTCGGTTCGATATCAGCGTCCGATCATAACGGAGCCATCGCGCGCGTCATATGGCCGCCATCGCATCGGCATACGCGGCCGTGCGGCCGCGCTCCGGTAAAATGCCGCTTTGCCTTCGCATCGTCGCTCCTACCGTGGCCCATACCCTGCTCAACGACACCTTCCTGCGTGCGCTTCTGCGCGAGCCGACCGACTACACGCCGATCTGGCTGATGCGTCAGGCCGGCCGCTATCTGCCCGAATACAACGCGACGCGCGCGCGCGCCGGCAGCTTCCTCGGCCTCGCGAAGAATCCCGACTACGCGACCGAAGTGACGCTTCAGCCGCTCGAGCGCTTCCCGCTCGACGCCGCGATCCTGTTCTCGGACATCCTGACGATCCCCGACGCGATGGGTCTCGGCCTCGACTTCCAGGTCGGCGAAGGGCCGAAGTTCGCGCATCCGGTGCGCACCGAGGCCGACGTCGCGAAGCTCGCGGTGCCGGACATCGAGGAGACGCTCGGCTACGTGACGGGCGCCGTGCGCGAGATCCGCCGCGCGCTGACCGACGGCCAGGGCCGCCAGCGCGTGCCGCTGATCGGCTTCTCGGGCAGCCCGTGGACGCTCGCGTGCTACATGGTCGAAGGCGGCGGGTCGGACGATTTCCGCACGGTGAAGTCGATGGCGTATTCGCGCCCCGACCTGATGCACCGGATCCTCGACGTGAACGCGCAGGCTGTGGCCGCTTACCTGAACGCGCAGATCGAAGCCGGCGCGCAGGCCGTGATGATTTTCGATACGTGGGGCGGCGCGCTGGCGGACGGCGCATACCAGCGCTTCTCGCTGGACTACATCCGTCGCGTGGTCGCGCAGCTGAAGCGTGAGCACGACGGCGAGCGCGTGCCGGTGATCACGTTCACGAAGGGCGGCGGGCTGTGGCTCGAGGAAATCGCGGCGACCGGCGTCGACGCGGTCGGCCTCGACTGGACCGTCAATCTCGGCGCCGCGCGCGAACGCGTCGCCGGACGCGTCGCGCTACAGGGCAACCTCGACCCGACGATCCTGTTTGCGCCGCCGGCCGTGGTGCGCGAGCAGGCGCGAGCGGTGCTCGACAGCTACGGCAATCATCCGGGGCACGTATTCAACCTCGGCCACGGCATTTCGCAGTTCACGTCGCCCGACCACGTCGCCGAACTCGTCGACGAAGTGCACACCCACAGCCGCAAGATCCGTAGCGGAGCGGCGGGCTGAGCGCAAGTGGTGTCATGCTGCACTGCGGGGTGACGGCGTTTCGCTGTCGGCGCTAAACAGGGCGCAACCCCGCACCGGTTGCCGATTCAAGGCTTGTCAAGACTTGACTTATACACATTTTCCACGTTGCAGCGCGGTAGAGCTCTGTATCGGTCGAATTGTCTCGCTATGGTTTCGTAATTTGAATAGCAGCCTTATGGAATAAGGCTCCGCGGGGCGCGGTCGAGGGCGGCCGAAAACAGCGGAAAGCACGGCCCCGCGCGCTTCGCGGCTGTTGAACGGCGAGTTCTCAACAAAGTTATCCACAGGCTGGTCAGGGTATACGGCGATTCCTAATGCGAATCCAAAACTTAGCGCCGAATCTGAAGTTTTACTTTAAGTTCGCCACCGTGGCGCGGGCCCGGGTGCAAGTCGTCGGTGCGCCTCGCATTGTCGCCGGAGCGCGGTGATGGACGGCACTTACCTCAGGGTCGCCCTCGACCATCCGCTCGCCACCCTGTTCGACTACCGCTGCGACGTCCAGCCGGCGCCCGAGCCCGGTACCTTGGTGCAGGTGCCGTTCGGCAAGCGGCAGGTTGTCGGTCTCGTCTGCGAAGTGACGACTCACACCGACGTGCCGCCGTCCCGGTTGCGGGCGATCGACGCGATTTGTACCGAGCTGCCGCCGCTCGCGCCGGATTGGCTCGCGCTGGTGTCGTTCGCGGCCGATTACTACCAGCGCGGTCGCGGCGAAGTTGCGCTGCCGGCGTTGCCGCAGGCGCTGCGCGACGCGGAGCGCTGGGGGCGTCTGCTGGCACCCGAGGTGCGCCACCGCCTGACCGAAGCCGGTCGCGCGGCATTGCCCGACGCACTGCCGGCGCGCGGGGCCGCGCTGCGGCGGCTCGCGCAGGCACTCGCCGACACCGATTCGATGACGTTGCCCGATGCGCGTGCGTTGCATCCGAAGGCGGCCGCCACGCTCGACGACTGGGCGGCGCGCGGCTGGGTCGCCGTCGAGGAAATCGGCTGGGCCGACGCGCCTGTGCCCAAAGCTGTGGATAACCTGTCGACAACCAGTGGACGAACTGTGCCGCCGGCGCTCACCGACCAGCAGGCGGAGGCGCTCGACGCGATCCGCGCCGCGCACGGTTTCGCGCCGTTCCTGCTGCATGGCGTGACCGGGAGCGGCAAGACCGAGGTCTATCTGCATGCGCTCGCCGCGTTGCTCGATGCGCGGCCCGACGCGCAGGCGCTCGTGCTCGTGCCCGAAATCAACCTGACACCGCAGTTCGAGGCCGCGTTCCGCGCACGCTTCGCGGGCACGCTCGCCGACGACGCGATCGTCACGCTGCACAGCGGACTCGCCGAGGGCGAGCGGGCGCGCAACTGGCTCGCCGCACACACGGGCCGCGCGCGGATCGTGCTCGGCACGCGGCTCGCGGTGCTCGCGTCACTGCCGACGCTCGCACTGATCGTCGTCGACGAGGAGCACGAACCCGCGTACAAGCAGCAGGAAGGGCTGCGCTATTCGGCGCGCGATCTTGCCGTGTGGCGCGCGAAGCATCTCGGCATTCCGGTCGTGCTCGGTTCGGCGACGCCGTCGCTCGAGAGCTGGTGGCAGGCCGATCAGGGCCGCTACACGCGGCTCACGCTGTCGCGCCGCGCGGTGGCCGACGCGACGCTGCCGACCGTGCGGCTGATCGATCTCGAAGAGGAGCGGCGGCGCGGGCGCGCGTCGATGGGCGGGCTGTCGGGGCCGCTCGTCGCGGCGTTGAAGGCGCGGCTCGAGCGCGGCGAACAGAGCCTCGTGTTCCTGAATCGGCGCGGTTACGCGCCGCAGCTCGCGTGCGACGCATGCGGCTGGGTCGCCGGTTGCCCGCGCTGCAGCGCCTACGTCGTGCTGCACAAGCCCGAACATGCACTGCGCTGTCATCACTGCGGCTGGGAAGCGCGCATTCCGCGGTCGTGCCCGGAATGCGGGAACGTCGATATCGCGCCGCTCGGGCGCGGCACGCAGCGTATCGAGGAGGCGCTCGCCGAGGCGGTGCCGGGCGCACGGATACTGCGGATCGACGCGGACAGCACGCGACGCAAGGGCAGTGCGCAGGCGCTGTTCTCGGACGTGCACGCCGGTGAAGTCGACATCCTGGTCGGCACGCAGATGATCGCGAAGGGGCACGACTTCCAGCGCGTATCGCTCGTCGGCGTGCTCAATGCCGACACCGCGCTGTTCTCGCACGACTTCCGCGCGAGCGAGCGGCTGTTCGCGCAGCTGATGCAGGTGAGCGGCCGCGCGGGGCGCGCCGGACTGCCGGGCGAGGTGCTCGTGCAGACGCGCTATCCGCGTCACGCGCTGTATCACGCGCTCGGCCGGCAGGATTACGTCGGCTTCGCGAATTCGACGCTCGGCGAGCGCCGCGACGCGCACCTGCCGCCGTTCGTCTACCAGGCGCTGCTGCGCGCCGAAGGACGCACGCTCGACGCGGCGCTCGCGTTCCTGCTGCAGGCCGCGGCCGCGTTGCCGGGGCTGCCGGGCGCCGATCGCGTGACCGTCTACGACGCGGTGCCGATGACGATCGTCAAGGTCGCGAACGTCCACCGCGCGCAGTTGCTGCTCGAAAGCGCGTCGCGGGCGGCACTGCAGCACGCGCTGCGCGCATGGCAGCCGGAACTGCGTGCGCTGAAGGGCGTGCTGCGGTGGAGCGTCGAGGTCGATCCGCTCGATATCTGAGCGGAGCGCGCGCGGCCGCCGTGCCGCATGCCGATACCGAGCCGGCCGGATCCACCGACCCACCGACCCACCGACCGCGCGATCCTCCTCCTGACCCGTCCCACACCCGCCTGCATGACCCGCCGCCACGTACAGTGCAACCCGCTTTTCCCCTTGGTGGTGCACGCCGCGGGTTGCCCACGTACGCCAACTTGACCCGATCAGGGAAAACACCGATCCGCCGACCACGGGCAACCCCTAGGTTGCAACCTCATAAGTGGCTGATTATATTGAATAACTTGTGGGTGCAACCAATCCATCAATTCGGTTGCACCTTTTTATTGCGTGCCGTAGGATTTCGCGCATCCTCTCACACCACATTGCCGGGCTCGCACCGGCGCACGAACCCACCATGGCAAGCACGACTCTCGGCGTCAAAGTCGACGACCTTCTCCGCTCGCGCCTGAAAGACGCGGCAGCGCGTCTCGAGCGCACTCCCCACTGGCTGATCAAGCAGGCGATCTTCGCGTATCTCGAGCGGATCGAGCACGGCCAGCTGCCGCCCGAACTGTCGGGCAGCAGCGGCGTGACGGAGCTTGCCGACGGCCAGGCGACGGACGGCGACGACGACAACTCGCCGCATCCGTTCCTCGAGTTCGCCCAGAACGTGCAGCCGCAATCGGTGCTGCGCGCGGCGATCACGGCCGCGTATCGTCGCCCCGAGCCGGAATGCGTGCCGTTCCTGCTGGGCCAGGCGCGCCTGCCCGCGAATCTGCAGGCCGACGCGCAGGCGCTCGCGACGACGCTCGTCGAGGCGCTGCGCGAGAAGAGCTCGGGCGGCGGCGTCGAGGGGCTGATCCACGAGTTCTCGCTGTCGAGCCAGGAAGGCGTCGCGCTGATGTGCCTAGCCGAAGCGCTGCTGCGCATTCCCGATCGCGCAACCCGCGATGCGTTGATCCGCGACAAGATCAGCAAGGGCGACTGGCGCTCGCACGTCGGCCACGCGCCGTCGCTGTTCGTGAACGCGGCGACCTGGGGCCTGATGATCACCGGCAAGCTCGTGACGACCAACAGCGAAGCGGGCCTGTCGTCGGCGCTCACGCGCCTGATCGGCCGCGGCGGCGAGCCGCTGATCCGCAAGGGCGTCGACATGGCGATGCGCCTGATGGGCGAGCAGTTCGTCACCGGCGAGACGATTTCCGAAGCGCTCGCGAACAGCCGCAAGTACGAAGCGCGCGGCTTCCGCTACTCGTACGACATGCTCGGCGAAGCGGCGACGACCGAAGAGGACGCGCAACGCTACTACGCATCGTACGAGCAGGCGATCCACGCGATCGGCAAGGCGGCCGGCGGCCGCGGCATCTACGAAGGTCCGGGCATCTCGATCAAGCTGTCGGCGCTGCACGCGCGCTACTCGCGCTCGCAGCAGGACCGCACGATGAGCGAGCTGCTGCCGCGCGTGCGCGCGCTCGCGCTGCTCGCGCGCCGCTACGACATCGGTCTGAACATCGACGCGGAAGAAGCCGACCGTCTCGAACTGTCGCTCGACCTGCTGGAAGCGCTGTGCTTCGACCCGGAACTCGCGGGCTGGAACGGCATCGGCTTCGTCGTGCAGGGCTATCAGAAGCGCTGCCCGTTCGTGATCGACTACCTGATCGACCTCGCGCGCCGCAGCCGTCACCGCCTGATGATCCGTCTCGTCAAGGGCGCGTACTGGGATACCGAAATCAAGCGTGCGCAGGTCGACGGCCTCGAAGGCTATCCGGTCTACACGCGCAAGATCTACACGGACGTGTCGTACCTCGCGTGCGCGAAGAAGCTGCTCGCGGCGCCTGACGCCGTCTACCCGCAGTTCGCGACGCACAACGCGTACACGCTGGCCGCGATCTATCACCTGGCCGGCCAGAACTACTACCCCGGCCAGTACGAATTCCAGTGCCTGCACGGGATGGGCGAGCCGCTGTACGAGGAAGTCACGGGCCGCGACAAGCTGAACCGTCCGTGCCGCGTGTACGCGCCGGTCGGCACGCATGAAACGCTGCTCGCGTACCTCGTGCGCCGCCTGCTGGAGAACGGCGCGAACACGTCGTTCGTGAACCGCATCGCGGATAAAACCGTGTCGGTGAAGGAACTGGTCGCCGATCCGGTCGACGAGGCGTCGAAGGTCGTGCCGCTCGGCGCGCCGCACGCGAAGATCCCGCTGCCGCGCAACCTGTACGGCGACGAGCGTCCCAACTCGATGGGCCTCGACCTGTCGAACGAACATCGTCTCGCGTCGCTGTCGTCCGCGCTGCTCGCGAGCGCGCACCATCCGTGGCGCGCGGCGCCGATGCTCGCCGACGACGCGCTCGCCGACGCCCCGGCGCGCGACGTGCGCAACCCGGCCGATCAGCGCGACCTGGTCGGCACCGTCAGCGAAGCGACGGCCGAACACGTGAGCGCGGCGCTCGCGCACGCGGTGGCTGCCGCGCCGATCTGGCAGGCGACGCCGGTCGATGCGCGCGCCGACTGCCTGGTGCGCGCGGCCGACCTGCTCGAAGCGCAGATGCACACGCTGATGGGCCTGATCGTGCGCGAAGCCGGCAAGTCGCTGCCGAACGCGATCGCCGAAATTCGCGAAGCCGTCGACTTCCTGCGCTACTACGCGGCGCAGATCCGTGACGAATTCTCGAACGACACGCACCGTCCGCTCGGCCCCGTGGTCTGTATCAGCCCGTGGAACTTCCCGCTCGCGATCTTCATGGGCCAGGTGGCCGCCGCGCTTGCGGCCGGCAACACGGTGCTTGCGAAGCCGGCCGAACAGACGCCGCTGATCGCCGCCCAGGCCGTGCGCCTGCTGCGCGAGGCCGGCGTGCCGGCCGGCGCGGTGCAGCTGCTGCCGGGCACGGGCGAGACCGTCGGCGCGGCGCTGGTCGCCGATCCGCGCACGCGCGCGGTGATGTTCACCGGCTCGACCGAAGTCGCGCGCCTGATCAACAAGACGCTGTCCGCGCGCCTCGACCCGGACGGCAAGCCGATTCCGCTGATCGCGGAAACGGGCGGCCAGAACGCGATGATCGTCGACTCGTCGGCGCTCGCGGAGCAGGTCGTCGCGGACGTGATGCAGTCGTCGTTCGACTCGGCCGGTCAACGGTGTTCGGCGCTGCGCGTTCTGTGTCTGCAGGACGACGTCGCGGACCGCACGTTGACGATGCTCAAGGGCGCGATGCACGAGCTGGCGCTCGGCAACCCGGACCGTCTGTCGACCGACGTCGGCCCGGTGATCGACGGCGAAGCGAAGCAGACGATCGACACGCACGTCGCGGCGATGAAGGAGAAGGGCCACGCGGTCACGCAGCTCTCGTCGCCTGAAGCCTGCGCGCACGGCACGTTCGTGCCGCCGACGCTGATCGAGATCGGCAGCATCGACGAGTTGAAGCGTGAAGTGTTCGGCCCGGTGCTGCACGTCGTGCGCTATCGCCGCAGCCAGCTCGACAAGCTGCTCGAGCAGATCCGCGCGACGGGTTACGGCCTGACGCTCGGCATCCACACGCGGATCGACGAGACCATCGCGCACGTGATCTCGAACGCGCACGTCGGCAACATCTACGTGAACCGCAACGTGATCGGCGCGGTGGTCGGCGTGCAGCCGTTCGGCGGCGAAGGGCTGTCGGGCACGGGCCCGAAGGCCGGCGGCGCGCTGTACCTGCAGCGCCTGCTCGCGACGCGTCCGTCGGGCCTGCCGCGTTCGCTCGCGCAGACGCTGATCGCGGACGGCGCGGTTGACGGCGAACAGCGCAGCAACCCGGCGGCGGCGCTCACCGCGCTGCGCGACTGGCTGATCGAGCAGCGCGAGCCGGCGCTGGCCGCACGTTGCGACGGCTATCTGGCGCAGGTGCCGGCCGGTGCGACCGCAGTGCTGACCGGGCCGACGGGCGAGCGAAACACGTATACACTCGGCCCGCGCGGCACGGTGCTGTGTGTCGCGGCCACGCCGGGCGGCGCGCGCGCGCAGTTCGCGGCGGTGTTGGCGACGGGCAACCGCGCGCTGTTCGTCGGCGCGGCGGGCGAGGCGCTGGTCGCCGCGCTGCCGGCTGCGCTGAAGGCGCATGCCGCCGTGCGCAAGCAGGCCGACGCGCCGTTCGACGCGGTGCTGTTCGAAGGCGACAGCGACGAACTGCAGACGCTCGTGAAGGACGTCGCGCAGCGGCCGGGCCCGATCGTGTCGGTGCAGGGCGTGTCGGCGGGCGCGTTCGAGAACGGCGACGCGGAAGACTACGCGCTCGAGCGCCTGCTGACCGAGCGCTCGGTGAGCGTGAACACGGCCGCGGCGGGCGGCAATGCGAATTTGATGACGATCGGCTGACCATCCTTGCCGTTCGGATCAAACAAAGGAAGCGGCAAGGCGATCCCGAAGCCGCTCCATTTACCCTGGTACCAAGGAGATGCTATGCAACACACGATGAAAAAGCTGGCAGGCGCGACGTTCGTCGCCGTCATGTCGCTTGCGGGGACGGCCCATGCGGACGACGTGAAGATCGGTTACGCAGGGCCGATGACGGGCGCCCAGGCTCACTACGGCAAGGATATGCAGAACGGGATCGCGCTCGCGCTGGAAGACTTCAACGCGACGAACCCGAAGATCGGCGGCAAGGCAGTGAAGTTCGTGCTCGAGACGCAGGACGACCAGGCTGACCCGCGCACCGGCACGACGGTTGCGCAGAAGCTCGTCGACGACGGCATCAAGGGCATGCTCGGCCACTTCAACTCGGGCACGACGATTCCGGCCTCGCGCATCTACGCGAACGCCGGCATTCCGGAAATCGCGATGGCGACGGCGCCGGAATACACGCAGCAGGGTTACAAGACGACCTTCCGCATGATGACGTCCGACACGCAGCAGGGCTCGGTGGCGGGCACGTTCGCGTCGAAGGATCTCGGCATGAAGAAGATCGCGATCGTCGACGACCGCACGGCCTACGGCCAGGGTCTCGCCGACCAGTTCGAGAAGGCCGCGAAGGCCGGCGGCGCGACGATCGTCGACCGTGAATTCACGAACGACAAGGCCGTCGACTTCAAGGCGATCCTGACCAAGCTGAAGGCGGCGAAGCCGGACCTCGTCTACTACGGCGGCGCGGATTCGCAGGCAGCGCCGATGGTCAAGCAGATGAAGACGCTCGGCATCACCGCACCGCTGATGAGCGGCGAAATGGTGAAGACGCCGACGTTCCTGAAGATCGCGGGCAACGCGGCCGACGGCACGATCGCATCGCTGGCAGGCCTGCCGCTCGAGGAAATGCCGGGCGGCAAGACCTACGCCGACAAGTACAAGAAGCGCTTCGGCGAAGACGTGCAGACGTACTCGCCGTACGCGTACGACGGCGCGATGGCGATGCTCAACGCGATGAAGAAGGCCGATTCGACCGATCCGGCGAAGTACCTGCCGGTGCTCGCGAAGACCGACATGGCCGGCGTCACGTCGTCGCACGTCGCGTACGACGCGAAGGGCGACCTGAAGAACGGCGGCATCACGATGTACAAGGTCGAGAAGGGCGAGTGGAAGCCGCTGAAGAGCATCGGCGGCAAGTAAGCATGGCGTGAGTCGCCGGCGGCGTCGAAGGGCGCCGCGCGGGGCATCATGTGAAGAAGCCACCGGGCCGTCGGGTCCGGTGGCTTTTTCTTTGGCGTCGGCGGCGGGTTCGGCACCCGTCAGGCCGGGTACGCGCGCTGCAGCAGCGCGGCGACGTCGAGCGCGTGCGGATCGAAGCCGCCCGCGATGCGGCCCCAGTCGGGCGCGGCAAGCCGCGTCGCGATGAACGCGTCGGCGACGGCGGCGGGCGCGTCGCGCCGCAGCAGGCAGGCCTGCGCGACGAGCGCGAGCCGCTGCGCGAACGCGCGGGCCGATGCCTCGAGCGTATCGGCCGATGCCTCGAGCGTATCGGCCGGTGCCGCGAGCATCGCGCGCAGCGCATCGAGCGCCGCGCGGATGCGCGGTTCGCCCGCGCCGAGGTCGGTCAGCTCGGCGAAGAGCGCCGCGGCCGCGTCGGGCTCGCGCGACACCGCGCGCAGCACGTCCAGGCACATCACGTTGCCGGAGCCTTCCCAGATCGAGTTGACCGGCGCTTCGCGGAACAGCCGCGCGATCGGGCCGTCGTCGACGTAGCCGTTGCCGCCGAACACTTCCATCACCTCGCCGGTCAGCTCGACCGCGCGCTTGCAGACCCAGAATTTCGCGGCGGGCGTGACGATCCGCTTCCACGCGCGTTCGCGCGGCGAGTCGTCGCGCTCGAACGCATCGGCGAGACGCATCGCGAGCGCGAGCGCGGCCTCGCTTTCGAGCGCGAGATCGGCGAGCACGGTGCGCATCAGCGGCTGCTCGGCGAGCGCGCGGCCGAACGCGTGGCGCTGGCGCGTGTACGCGATCGCCTGCACGATGCCCTGGCGCAGCATCGCCGCGCTGCCGAGCACGCAGTTCAGCCGCGTGTGCGTGGCCATCTCGATGATGGTCGGAATGCCGCGGCCTTCGTCGCCGAGCATGATGCCCCATGCGTCGTTCAACTCGATCTCGCTGCTCGAGTTGCTGCGGTTGCCGACCTTGTTCTTCAGCCGCTGGATCTCGACCGCGTTCTTCGTCCCGTCGGGCCGCCAGCGCGGCACGTAGAAACACGACGGGCTGCCCGCTTCGGTGCGCGCGACGACCAGGTGCGCGTCGCACATCGGCGCGGAGAAAAACCACTTGTGGCCGCGCAGCCGGTATTCGCCGCCGCGCCCGCCCGCGCCGACGGCGCTCGCCAGTGTCGTGTTCGCGCGTACGTCGGAGCCGCCCTGTTTCTCGGTCATGCCCATGCCGAACCAGATCGAGCGCTTGTCGGCGACCGGCACGTCGCGCGGATCGTAATCATCGCTGTACAGCTTGTCGCGCAGCAGGTCCCACAGCGCGGGTTCCTTCTGCAGCACCGGAATCGCGGCCTGCGTCATCGTCGCCGGGCACAGCGTGCCGGCCTCGATCTGGCCGTGCAGGTAGAAGCCGGCCGCGGTCGCAGCCCAGCGGCCCGGGCGCGTATCGCGGAACGCGAGCGACACGAAGCCCTCGTTGCGGTACATGCCGAGCAGCGTGTGCCACGCCGGATGGAAGTCGACGCGGTCGATGCGCCGGCCGCGGCGGTCGAACGCGTTCAGTTCCGGCGTGTGGCGGTTCGCTTCGTCGGCGAGCTGCGCGGTGTCGGCGCTGCCGAGCCGCGCGCCGTACGCGTCGAGCCGCGGCACGGCCCAGCCGGCGCCCGCGCGGGCGATGGCCTCGCGCAGCGCGACGTCGGTGGCGAAGAGGTTATAGTCGACCAGTTCGTCGAACTGGTTCGTGACGGCATGGGTCGATTCGGTCATCGGGCTGTCTCCGGTCTCGTGCTTCGCGGTCTGCCGGTCAAACGCGTTTCCGCTGAATTTCAGAGTAGCAAATATGCCGCCGCGACATGTTCAGGTTCCGGCGCCGCCCGGCCAGCCGGCGGCGCAACCCGCGCCCGCATTGCGCCGCCGGCCGCGCCAGTCGCGCGCGCAGGCCACGTCCGACGCGCTCCAGGAGGCCTTCGTTCAGCTTTTGCTCGAGCGCGGTTACGCGAAGGCGACGATCCGCGAAATCGCGGCCGTCGCGGGCGTGAGCGTCGGCACCTTCTACGAATACTTCGGCGACAAGCAGAGCCTCGCCGCGCTGTGCATCCACCGGCGCGTGCTGGCGCTGGCCGACCGGCTGCGCGAAGCGGCGCACGGGCTGCGCGGCGTGCCGCGCGCCGCGCTCGCGGCCGCGCTCGTCGATTTGCAGGTCGATGCGATCGCCGCCGACGCCGCGTCGTGGAGCGCGTTCTTCGCGCTCGAGCGGCAGGTGTCGCCGCTCGCCGCATACCGCCGCCATTACGACGCGTATGTCGCGCTGTGGCACGACGCGCTTGCGCAGTGCAGCGATCCGCCGCCGGCCGCGCGGCTCGACGGGATCGCGCGGATGGCGCATGCCGTCTGCTACGGCGGCGTGTCGCAGGCGCTGCTCACGCTCGGGCCGGCGCTCGACTTCGCGGCGTTGCGCGGCGAGTTGCAGGCCGTGCTGGGCGCTTATCTGGCGGCCGCGGGCGCGTGACGCGCGCCGTGGCCGTGCGTCCGAGCGGCCGGCGCACGCCTGTCGCGAGCGTGAACAGGCCCTAGGGGAAATGCCTGACGCGCATGCATTGCCGGGCACACGGCCTTGGCATTGAGCCTTGCGTATGGCCAATCATGAGAAAAATGCATGACCCCCATGACGAACTTTCGATTGTCCGCCCTTATTGACTCGGGCTAAATCATGCGTCATGAGCCGGGCCGCGCGCGTCGCGCGGGCCGGTGCGAAGGACATCTGAAGGAGGAGTCATGCGAAGCGCCACCACGCCCCGCTCGAAGCTGCCGGACGTCGGGACGACGATCTTCACGGTGATCGGCCAGCTCGCCGCGCAGCACGATGCGCTGAACCTGTCGCAGGGCGCGCCGAATTTCGCGCCCGATCCGGCGCTCGTCGAGGGCGTCGCGCGCGCGATGCGCGACGGCCACAACCAGTACGCGCCGATGGCCGGCGTCGCGTCGCTGCGCGAACGCCTCGCGGAGAAGACGGAGACGCTGTACGGCACGCGCTACGACCCGGGCACCGAGATCACGGTGATCGCGAGCGCGAGCGAAGGGCTCTACGCGGCGATCAGCGCGCTCGTGCATCCGGGCGACGAAGTGATCTATTTCGAGCCGTCGTTCGACAGCTATGCGCCGATCGTGCGGTTGCAAGGGGCGATGCCGGTCGCGATCAAGCTGTCGCCCGAGCATTTCCGCGTGAACTGGGACGAAGTCGCCGCGGCGATCACGCCGCGCACGCGAATGATCATCGTCAACACGCCGCACAACCCGACCGCGACGGTGTTTTCCGCCGACGATCTCGAACGGCTCGCGCAGCTCACGCGCAATACCGGCATCGTGGTCCTGTCGGACGAGGTTTACGAGCACGTGGTGTTCGACGGCGCGCAGCATCAGAGCGTCGCGCGTCACCGTGAGCTCGCCGAGCGCAGCGTGATCGTGTCGTCGTTCGGCAAGTCGTTCCACGTGACGGGCTGGCGGGTCGGCCATTGCATCGCGCCGGCCGAACTGATGGACGAGATCCGCAAGGTGCACCAGTTCATGGTGTTCTCGGCCGATACGCCGATGCAGGTCGCGTTCGCGGAAATCCTCGCGCGGCCGGAAAGCTATCTCGGCCTGTCGGCGTTCTACCAGGCCAAGCGCGACCTGCTCGCGCGCGAGCTGGCCGGTTCGCGCTTCGAGCTGCTGCCGAGCGAAGGCTCGTTCTTCATGCTCGCGCGCTTCCGGCACTTCTCGGACGAACGCGACAGCGACTTCGTGTTGCGCCTGATCCGCGATGCGCGCGTCGCGACGATTCCGCTGTCGGCGTTCTACACCGACGGCACCGACGCGGGCGTGATCCGGCTCAGTTTCTCGAAGGACGACGCGACGCTGATCGAAGGCGCGCGGCGGTTGCGTTCGCTGTAATCGCGGGCGCGGCCCGCACCCCAAGCAGGCGACGTGTACGTCGCACGGAAAGTCACCGCCGGAACCGGCGCACGTGCGAACGCACGGCGCCGGCCGACAAGCCAGGAGATCACGATGAAGCATGCACACACTCTCAAGCTCGCGTTCGCACTCGCGTGCGCGCTCGGTTCCGGCGCGGCGCTCGCCGACGGGCAGACGCTGCGTTTCGGCCTCGAGGCGCAATACCCGCCGTTCGAGTCGAAGGCGCCGAACGGCGACCTGCAGGGCTTCGACATCGACGTCGGCAACGCCGTCTGCCAGACCGCGAAGCTGTCGTGCAAGTGGGTCGAGACGTCGTTCGACGGGCTGATTCCCGCGCTGAAGGGCCGCAAGTTCGACGCGATCAACTCGGCGATGAACGCGACCGAACAGCGGCGCCAGGCGATCGACTTCACGACGATCATCTACCGCGTGCCGACGCAGCTGATCGCGCGCACCGGCAGCGGCCTGCTGCCGACGCCGGAATCGCTGAAGGGCAAGCGCGTCGGCGTGCTGCAGGCATCGATCCAGGAAACCTACGCGAAGGCGCACTGGGAGCCGGCCGGCGTGTCGATCGTCGCGTACCAGGATCAGAACCAGGTGTATGCGGATCTCGTGGCGGGCCGTCTCGACGCAACGCTGGTGCTCGCGCCGGCCGGCCAGCGCGGCTTCCTGTCGCGCCCGGACGGCAAGGGTTTCGCGTTCGTCGGCCAGCCGGTGCGCGACGACCGGATTCTCGGCAGCGGGATCGCGTTCGGCCTGCGCAAGGGTGACGACGCGCTGAAGGCGAAACTCGATTCCGCGATCGACAAGCTGAAGGCGGACGGCACGGTGAAGTCGCTCGGCCAGAAGTACTTCGGCGATATCGACATCTCCACCAAGTAAGCGGACGCGCACGATGCAGAGCCTGGATACGGGCGGAGAGCCTGGCGGCGACGGCGCGGCGGCGCCGGCGGACGACACGCTCGAGGCGGCGCTCGTCGCCGCACTGGGCGACACGCTGGTCACGCGGGCGGCCGAGATCGATCCGCGCTACTTCACCGCGTACAACGAGCCGGCCGGTGTGCGGCCTCGCGCGCTGGTGCGCCCGCGCAGCGTCGACGACGTGTCGCGCACGCTCGCGCTGTGCACGCGGCTCGGGCAGCCGGTCGTGCCGCAGGGCGGTCTTACCGGGCTCGCGCGCGGCGCGGTCGCGCTGGGCGGCGAGGTCGTGCTGTCGATGGAGCGTTTCGCGGGCGTCGAGGCAATCGACGCGGCGGCGGGCACGATGACGGTGCGCGCCGGGACGCCGTTGCAGACGGTGCAGGAGGCCGCGGACGCAGCGGGCTTCACCTTCGGCGTCGATCTTGGCGCGCGCGGTTCGTGCCAGATCGGCGGCATGCTCGCGACCAACGCGGGCGGCACGCGCGCGATCCGCTACGGCATGATGCGCGAGCAGGTGCTCGGACTCGAGGCCGTGCTCGCCGACGGCACCGTCGTGTCGTCGATGAACCGGATGCTGAAGAACAACGCGGGCTACGACCTGAAGCAGCTGTTCATCGGCAGCGAAGGCACGCTCGGCGTCGTCACGCGCGCCGTGCTGCGGCTGCATCCGAAGCTCGCCGCGCCGGCCACCGCTCTCTGCCGCGTGCATGGCTACGACGCCGTCGTCGGGTTGTGGAACCGCCTGCGCGCACTGCCCGAGATCGTCAGTTTCGAAGCGATGTGGCCGGCCTTCTACGACTACGTTGCGGGCCGCACGCCCGGCGTCGTCGCGCCGTTCGCGGGCGACGGCGGCTTCGCGGTGCTGATCGAATGCGCGACGAGCGCACCGGGCGGCGATGCGCGCCAGGCGCTGGAAACCGGCCTGGCGGATGCGATCGAGGCGGGGCTGGTCGACGATGCGGCACTCGCGACGTCCGAGCGGCAGGCGCACGACCTGTGGACGTTGCGCGAGGGCCTTGCGATCGATGCGCTGCCGCATCTGGTGAACTTCGACGTGAGCCTGCCGACGGGCGAGCTCGGCCGGTTCGCAGAACGCTGCGAGGCGGCGTTGCGTGCGGTGTGGGCCGACATCGTGTGCCTGTTCTTCGGCCACGTCGGCGACGGCAACGTGCATATCGGCGTATCGCTCGCCGGCATGCACGACGCGGACGCCGAGGCGATCGATCGCTGCGTTTACGCGGTCGTTCGGGACATGGGCGGCTCGGTGTCGGCGGAGCACGGCATCGGCATGCTCAAGCGCGCCTATCTCGCGCACACGCGCAGCGAAGCGGAAATCGGCTTGATGCGGCGCCTGAAGGCCGCGCTCGATCCCGCAGGCGTGCTCAATCCCGGCAAGGTGCTCTAATCGATCGGTGCGAGCCGGGGCGGGCGCGTCAGCCGTCGACCCAGCGCAGCGCGCCGATCTTCAGGTGTTCGACGACGCTGCGCGCCCAGTCGAGCTCCGCGTTGAGCAGCACGAGCGCATGCTCGTTCTGCAACAGGAACAGGCGCGGCACCTGGTCGTTCTGCGCGGCGTTGCGCAGCGACTCGAGACGTTCGCGTTCGGTGTCGAGCGCGGCGATGCGGCGCTCGAGTTGCTGGCGTGCATCGTCGGCGTCGAGCAGCGGCAGGAAGGCGAGGCCGGCGCCGAATGCCGGAAACTCGCGCGCGGGCTCCGCGAGCAGCGCATGCAGCCACGCCTGCCCGGCCGTATGCCCGGCTTCGGTCAGCGTGTACAGCGTGCGTTCGGGAAACGCGCCATCGCGCTCGGTGTCGTGCACGGCGATCAGCCCGTCGCGCAGCAGCCGGTCGATCGTCTGGTAGAGGCTCGTGCGCTGCCGCACGTTGACGACTTCGTCATAGCCGCGCGCCTTCAACTGCTGGAGCATTCCGTATGGATGCATCGGCGTTTCGGTGAGCGTCGCGAGGACCGCGAGCGCGAGCGGAGACAGGCGGCTTGTTGCCATGAATAGTTCGGTTATGTCTAGTGAGAATATAACTAGTATCGACTAGACTATCATATTCCACAAGGGTTTCAGCCGAGGTGTGAGCGCTTCGCGGCCGGCGCGACGGTTTCCATCGTCGTGAGACCGTGAACGATGCCGCAGTCCTCGACCGAATGTTCGCCGACGCACTGGCGGCGCAATTCGGTGAGCTGATCGCGCAGATGCGTCAGTTCGGCGAGGCGCGCGTCGACGTGGCCGATGTGCTCGTCGAGCAGCGCGTTGACCGAATCGCACGGGTCGGCCGGCGTGTCGGTGAGATGCAGCAGCGCGCGGATTTCGTCGTGTGCCATGTCGAGCGCGCGGCAGTTGCGGATGAAGCGCAGCCGCTCGACGTGCACGTCGGTGTAGTTGCGGTAGTTCGAATCGGTGCGCTCGGCGTCCGGCATCAACCCCTCCTTCTCGTAGAAGCGGATCGTTTCGGGCGTGCAGCGGGCCGCCTTGGCCAGTTCGCCGATCTTCATGGCTTTCTCCGTTGTAAGGGTTGACCTTGTAGTGGCTTCAGGGTGTTAACTCTACACCGTCAAGCCATAGAGGAGGTTGTCATGACCGACGCCCAGCGTACCCCCGACCCACGACACCGCCATGCCGGCGGCGCCGATGCGTGCTGCGCCGACGCGCGCGACACGCAGGCGGCGACCGTTGCCGACGCGGCGCCGGCGGCCGGCGAGCACGCGCATGGCGACGCGGCGGCGCACCGCGCGCAGCCGCATGCATGCGGCCACGATCATGACCACGATCACGCATCCGCACACGGGACGGCGCACGATCACGACGACCATGCGCACGGCGACGGGCATGAGCACGGAGCGGCGTGCTCGCACGCCCACGCGGCGCATGACCATGCCGGTCAAGACCACGACCACGACCACGACCACGACCACGACCACGACCACGACCACGACCACGACCACGACCACGACCACGACCACGACCACGACCACGACCACGACCACGACCACGACCACGACCACGACCACGCGGCCGGCGCCTGCTGCGCGCCGGCCGCGCTGACGCTCGCGCCGCTGCCGGTCGCGCGGGCGACCGCGACGGGTCACGTCCGCTCCGCGTTCCGGATCATGCAGATGGACTGCCCGACCGAGGAAACGCTGATTCGCAAGAAGCTCGGCGGAATGCAGCAGGTCTCGGCGCTCGAATTCAACCTGATGCAGCGGATGCTGACCGTCGAACACGTGCCCGGTGCGCAGCCGGCGATCGAAAGCGCGATCCGCACGCTCGGGATGACGCCGGAAGCCGCGTCGGCCGACGCACCGGCAGCACCCGTCGCACCGCCGCCCGCGAAGCCGTGGTGGCCGCTCGCGCTGGCCGGCGTGGCCGCGATCGCGTCCGAGGCCGTGAGCTGGGCCGGTCTGCCGGTGTGGCTGTCGGCGGTGCTGGCGCTCGCGGCGGTGCTTGCATGCGGGCTGACCACTTACAAGAAAGGCTGGATCGCGATCCGCAACGGCAACCTGAATATCAACGCGCTGATGAGCATCGCGGTGACGGGCGCGATGGCGATCGGCCAGTGGCCGGAAGCCGCGATGGTGATGGTGCTGTTCACGATCGCCGAGCTGATCGAGGCGAAGTCGCTCGATCGCGCGCGCAATGCGATCCAGGGCCTGATGCAGCTCGCGCCCGACACCGCGACCGTGCAGGACGCCGACGGCACGTGGCGCACGATCGAGGCCGCGCAGGTCGCGCTCGGCGCGATCGTGCGCGTGAAGCCGGGCGAGCGGATCGGGCTGGACGGCGAAGTGGTCGCGGGACGCTCGACGGTGAACCAGGCGCCGATCACCGGTGAGAGCCTGCCGGTCGACAAGACGTCCGGCGACGCGGTGTATGCGGGCACGATCAACGAAGCGGGTTCGTTCGACTATCGCGTGACGGCGGTGGCCGCCAACTCGACGCTCGCGCGGATCATCCACGCGGTCGAGGAAGCGCAGGGCGCGAAGGCGCCGACGCAGCGCTTCGTCGACCAGTTCGCGCGCGTCTATACGCCGATCGTGTTCGCGGTCGCGCTGCTGGTCGCGGTGGCGCCGCCGCTCGTCATGGGCGGCGCGTGGCACGACTGGATCTACCGTGCGCTGGTGCTGCTCGTGATCGCGTGCCCGTGCGCGCTGGTGATCTCGACGCCGGTGACGATCGTGTCGGGGCTCGCGGCCGCGGCACGGCGCGGGATTCTCGTGAAGGGCGGCGTATATCTGGAAGAAGGCCGCAAGCTCGCGTGGCTCGCGCTCGACAAGACCGGCACGATCACGCACGGCAAGCCGGTGCAGACCGATTTCGACCTGAATGCGACGGACGTCGACGCGGCGCGCGTGCGTCACCTCGGCGCGAGCCTCGCGGCGCGTTCCGATCACCCCGTGTCGCAGGCGATCGCCGCCGCGGCCCGCGACGCGCAGACGGCAGCGTTCGCCGATGTAGAGGACTTCGAAGCACTCGTCGGGCGCGGCGTGCGCGGCACGATCGACGGCACGCGCTACTGGCTCGGCAACCACCGCCTCGTCGAGGAGCTCGAACGCTGCTCGCCGGCGCTGGAGGCGAAGCTCGACGCGCTCGAGCGGCAGGGCAAGAGCGTCGTGATGCTGGTCGACGACACGCGCGTGCTCGGCATCTT
The DNA here is from genome assembly GCF_001524645.2 of Burkholderia sp. MSMB0856. NCBI lineage: Bacteria > Pseudomonadati > Pseudomonadota > Betaproteobacteria > Burkholderiales > Burkholderiaceae > Burkholderia > Burkholderia sp. MSMB0856. The sequence goes on from NZ_CP013427.1 coordinate 139,991, forward strand.
CGCGGTGGCCGACACGATCAAGGACACCAGCCGCGCGGCGATCGCCGACCTGCACGCGCTCGGCATCCGCACCGCGATGCTGACCGGCGACAACCCGCACACCGCGCAGGCGATCGCGCGGCAGGCCGGCATCGACGATGCGCGCGGCAACCAGTTGCCCGAGGACAAGCTCGAGGCGGTCGAGGAACTGTCGGCGGGCGGTGCGGGCGCGGTCGGGATGGTCGGCGACGGCATCAACGACGCACCGGCGCTCGCGCGCGCCGACATCGGCTTCGCGATGGGCGCGATGGGCACCGACACGGCGATCGAGACGGCCGACGTCGCGCTGATGGACGACGACCTGCGCAAGATCCCCGCGTTCGTGCGGCTGTCGCGCGCGACGCATCGCGTGCTGGTGCAGAACATCGGCTTCGCGCTCGGCGTGAAGATCGTGTTCCTCGGCCTCACGGTCGCGGGGCTCGGCACGATGTGGATGGCCGTGTTCGCCGATGCGGGCGCGAGCCTGATCGTCGTCGGCAACGGGCTGCGGCTGCTGTCGAAGACGGGCGTGTTCGACGGCGCGGCGGCTAAGCGATGAGGAGCGGGCGATGAGCTTTCTGAAGCGGATCCTGGGCGGCCACGGAGGTCGCCACAGCGGTGGTGGCCACGGCAGCGGGCATGGAGGCGGCCACGGTAGCGGCGGGCATCACGGCGGGCAGCAACGCGATGGTCACGGCGGCCACGATGCGCGCGGCCGCGACCGGCACGGATGGGGCTGGCAGCCGTCGGCCGACGCGCAGGGCGGCCCGGGCGGCAACGTGCCGCTGCGCCAGCTCGCGTGCGCAGGCTGCGGCGCGATCAACGCCGCGGATGCGCGATTCTGCGCGCAGTGCGGCGGATCGCAGCGCGGCAAGGCGTGCAGCCGGTGCCACGCGGCGCTGGCCGCCGACGCGCGCTTCTGCCCTGGCTGCGGGACGCAGGCCGGGTAAGGCGCGATCGCCGGCCGTGTTGCCGGCGTGACGGCCGATCCCCAAGACGGCATGGCGCGCGGGCTCGGCGCCCCCGGCGCCACGCAACACCGCTCAACGCAGCGGCAAATGAATCTCGGTGCGCAGGTCGGCCGGCGCCGCATCCATCGGCGTATTCAGATACAGCTCGAACGGCGGCGCATCGGCGGCTTCGCGGCCCGAGTGCCGCAGCCAGTCGCCGTACAGCCACTGGTAGGCCGTCTTCAGGTCCGCATACGGCCCCGTGTGCAGCAACACCGCGTACTCGCCGCCGGCAACCGCGATGCGCTCCACGGGCGGCGTCGGCTCGACGTCGGGCGCGCCGTCGGCCGGCACGAAGCACGCTTTCGCGCGCAACTGCGCCTCGGGCGTCGTGTCCGGATCGTCGTAGAAGATCCCGATCATCCGCGCGCCGGGGCCGATCAGCCCGTGCCGCCCGACCCACGCGCCGATCTGCCCGAACGCGTCGCCGACCTTCAGGTACGCGCCCGTATGCGGCACCGCATAACCGCGCAGGTCCGGCAGCCGCCGGATCTCGACTTCCTGCTTGAACATGTCTTCCTCCCCTCGCTGTAACGGATAAATCGGCCGGTGGACCCCCGCGAGCCGGTGCTGCACGGGCGGCACGCCGTAAGCATCGCGAAATGCGCGGGCGAACGCGTGCGTCGAGCCGTAGCCGGCGCGCCGCGCGATCGCGTCGAGCGGCAGCGTCGTGCACACGAGATCCTCGGACGCGCGCACGATCCGCATCCGCCGCACCGTCAGCACGATCGACTCGCCGTACAGCGCGCGATATACGCGCTGCCAGTGATACGGCGACAGGCACGCGATTTCGGCGAGCCGGTTCAGGTCGAGCGTGTCGTCGAGGTGCGCAAGGATGTAGTCGTGAACGCGCGCGACGCGTGCCGCATAGCGGGCCCACGCGGGCGTTTCGGCTTTCGTGTCGACGGTCATGCGTGCATCCCGGGCAAGAGTCGACGTCACGGTAGCACGCCGCCGATTGATAAATCTTGCGGAAATGCGTAGGGCAAATAATTCCGGCCCTTTTTATTTCGGCGAAATTGGGTCTCGTTCCCGTCGATCTATGTCTAAAGTTAAAGACGGTGAAATCGGGTGATCGCGTCATTTTTCTCGGGTAAGTTGCTCGGACGGCAACGCACGGTTTTCGAAGTACGCAGGTAGTTCGTCGATGTTCAATCGCAACGCCACGTTTTTCGGGAGAAGAAGAAATGGATGCTTCCAGCTTCATCACGTCGCTGCAGACCACGCTAGGCGGATACCTGCCCAAGATCGCCGGCGCGATCGGCATCCTGGTGATCGGCTGGCTGATCGCCGTGGCGGTGCGGGCCGGCGCGCTCCGGCTGCTCAACGCGCTGAAGGTCGATCAGCGGATCAACGAAAGCACCGGCCAGGGCGCGTGCGTCGAGCGGATCATCGCCGGCGGGCTGTTCTGGCTCGTGCTGCTCGTCACCGCGGTGGGCATCTTCAACGTGCTCAACCTCTACGCGGTCTCCAATCCGTTCTCGCTGCTCGTCACGCACATCGTCAACTACCTGCCGAACCTGATCGGCGGCGCGGCGCTGACGCTGATCGCGTGGCTGATCGCATCGCTGCTGCGCAGCCTCGCGAACCGCGCGCTGAAGGCGAGCAAGGTCGACGACAAGCTGTCCGAAAGCGCGGGCATGCAGCCGATGAGCGGCTATCTCGGCGACGTGCTGTTCTGGCTCGTGATCCTGATGTTCCTGCCGGCGATTCTCGCGTCGTTCGCGCTGTCCGGCCTGCTGTCGCCGGTGCAGGGGATGGTCGACAAGCTGCTCGCGATCGTGCCGAACCTGTTCGCGGCCGCGGTGATCGGCTTCGTCGGCTGGATCGTCGCGCGCGTGCTGCGCGGTCTCGTGACGAACCTGCTCGTCGCCGCCGGCGCCGATCGCCTCACGCAAGGCCTCGACAGCCCGACGCCGGTGCGCGTGTCGAGCCTGATCGGCACCATTGTCTATGTGTTCGTGTTCGTGCCGACGCTGATCTCCGCACTCGACGCGCTGAAGATCGACGCGATCTCGATCCCGGCCACCAACATGCTGAACCAGTTCCTCGGCGCGGTGCCGGACATCGTCGCGGCGATCGTGATCGTGCTCGTCACGTTCTACTTCGCGCGCTTCGTCGCGTCGCTCGCGCAGAAGCTGCTGGAGGCCGCCGGCGTCGACGGGTTGCCGGCCGTGCTCGGCGTCGAGCGCGTGTTTTCGGGGATCCTGCAGCCGTCGGTGCTGGTCGCGCGGCTGATCGTGTTCTTCGCGATGCTGTTCGCGTCGGTCGAGGCCGCGAACCGGCTCGGCTTCACACAGGTGCGCGACGTCGTCACGCTGTTCATCGAATTCGGCGGTCACGTGCTGATGGGCGGCGTGATCCTCGTGATCGGCGTGTGGCTCGCGGGCCTCGCGCGCCGCGTGATCGAGCAGGCCGACCGCGAGCACAGCGTGCTGTTCGCGCGGATCGCGCAATTCGCGATCCTCGGCCTGGTGTTCGCGATGGGGCTGCGCGCGATGGGCATCGCCAACGAGATCGTGCAGCTCGCGTTCGGCCTCGTGCTCGGCGCGATCGCGGTGGCGGTCGCGCTGTCGTTCGGCCTCGGCGGCCGCGAAGCCGCCGGCAAGCTGCTCGACCGCTGGTTCAACCAGCGCGGCGGCGGCCCGTCGGGCCAGTAAGCGTCGGCCGCCCGGCCGCCTCGTGCGGCCGGACGGCGCGCGCGGGACGACCGCGACGCGCGGCCGGCGTTGCCGTCAGCGAAACGTCAGCCGTCATCTTTGCCGAATTTCGATAACACGTCGTTTAATGACTCTCTAGCATCGATTCTCAGTCGCGCGGGCCTGGCAGGCCGGCGCCTTTCAGGAGAATCCGATGAAAGCAGAGTCGAATGGCCGGCCCGTCGCCGGCGCCAAGTCGTCCGGCCAGCCCGCGCTGCAGCAGACGCTCGGGACCTGGCAACTGTGGGGCATCGCGGTCGGCCTCGTGATTTCAGGCGAATATTTCGGCTGGAGCTACGGCTGGGCGAGTGCGGGCACGCTGGGTTTCGTCGTCACCGCGCTGTTCGTCGCGGCGATGTACACCACCTTCATCTTCAGCTTTACCGAACTGACGACGTCGATCCCGCACGCGGGCGGCCCGTTCGCGTATGCGCGCCGTGCGTTCGGCCCGGCGGGCGGCTATCTCGCCGGCGCGGCGACGCTCGTCGAGTTCGTGTTCGCGCCCCCCGCGATCGCGCTCGCGATCGGCGCGTACCTGCACGTGCAGTTTCCGGGGCTCGAACCGAAACACGCGGCGATGGGCGCGTATCTCGTGTTCATGGCGCTGAACATCGTCGGCGTGCAGATCGCCGCGACGTTCGAGCTGGTCGTCACGCTGTTCGCGATCTTCGAGCTGCTGGTGTTCATGGGCGTCGTGTCGCCGGGCTTCGCGTGGAGCAACTTCATGAAGGGCGGCTGGTCGGGCGCCGATCATTTCAGCGTCGGCGCATTCCACGGCATGTTCGCGGCGATCCCGTTCGCGATCTGGTTCTTCCTCGCGATCGAAGGCGTCGCGATGGCCGCCGAGGAGGCGAAGAACCCGAAGCGCTCGATCCCGATCGCCTACGTGGCCGGCATCCTGACGCTCGTCGCGCTGGCCATCGGCGTGATGGTGTTCGCCGGCGGCGCGGGCGACTGGACCAAGCTCGCGAACATCAACGACCCGCTGCCGCAGGCGATGAAGTACATCGTCGGCGCGAACAGCGGCTGGATGCACATGCTTGTGTGGCTCGGGCTGTTCGGGCTCGTCGCGTCGTTCCACGGGATCATCCTCGGCTATTCGCGCCAGATCTTCGCGCTGGCCCGCGAAGGCTACCTGCCGGAGTGGCTCGGCAAGGTGCATCCGCGCTTCAAGACCCCGCATCGCGCGATTCTCGCGGGCGGCGTGGTCGGCATCGCGGCGATCTACAGCGACGAGCTGATCCAGTTCGGCGGCCAGACGCTCACCGCCAACATCGTGACGATGTCGGTGTTCGGCGCGATCGTGATGTATATCGTAAGCATGGCGTCGCTGTTCAAGCTGCGCCGTTCGCAGCCGAACATGGCGCGGCCGTTCCGCGCGCCGCTGTACCCGTTCTTCCCGGCATTCGCGATCGTTGCGGCCCTGATTTGCCTTGCGACGATGGTGTACTTCAACGGGCTGGTGGCGATGGTGTTCGTCGCGTTCCTCGCGCTCGGCTACGCGTACTTCCTTGCGACCCGTTCGCAGCGCGCGAGCGCGCCGGCCGACGTGCTGCTGGAGGAATGACGATGACGAACCCGAACGGCCGCTGGTGACGGCATCCGGCGCGCCCCGTCGAACGGGCGCGCCGTCGGCGTTTCGCAAGGCAAGGACTGGCAAGGAGATTCGAACGATGTCCTACACGGAGACGATCGGCCCGCGTACGTACCGCTTCGCGGACCTGAAGACGCTGCTCGCGAAAGCGAGCCCGCTGCGCTCCGGCGACCAGCTCGCCGGCGTCGCGGCGGCGAGCGAGGAAGAGCGCGTCGCCGCGAAGATCGCGCTCGCGGGCGTGCCGCTGAAGGCGTTCCTGAACGAGGCGGTGATTCCGTACGAACACGACGAGGTCACGCGCCTGATCCTCGACGATCACGACGCGGCCGCGTTCGCGGAAATCTCGCACCTCACCGTCGGCGACTTCCGCAACTGGCTGCTGTCGCCCGCGGCCGACGGCGCCGCGCTCGAACGGATCGCGCCGGGCCTCACGCCCGAGATGGTCGCGGCCGTGTCGAAGCTGATGCGCAACCAGGACCTGATCGCGGCCGCACGCAAGCGCCGCGTCGTCACGCGCTTTCGCAACACGGTCGGGCTGCCGGGCCGGATGTCGGTTCGGCTGCAGCCGAACCATCCGACCGACGACGTGAAGGGCATCGCCGCGTCGATGCTCGACGGGCTGATGTACGGCTGCGGCGACGCGATGATCGGCATCAACCCGGCGACCGACAGCCTCGCGGCGATCGTGAAGCTGCTCGCGATGATCGACGGGTTCCGCGAGCGCTACGGCGTGCCGACGCAGTCGTGCGTGCTCACCCACGTGACCAACACGATCGCGGCGATCGAGAAGGGCGCGCCGGTCGACCTGGTGTTCCAGTCGATCGCGGGCACCGAGAAGGCGAACGCGAGCTTCGGGATCTCGCTCGCGCTGCTCGGCGAGGCGCACGAGGCCGCGTTGTCGCTCGGGCGCGGCACCGTCGGCAACAACCTGATGTATTTCGAGACGGGCCAGGGCAGCGCGCTGTCGGCGAACGCGCATTTCGGCGTCGACCAGCAGACCTGCGAGGTGCGCGCGTATGCGGTCGCGCGCAAGTTCGATCCGTTCCTCGTGAACACGGTGGTCGGCTTCATCGGGCCGGAATACCTGTACGACGGCAAGCAGATCATTCGCGCGGGGCTCGAGGATCACTTCTGCGGCAAGCTGCTCGGCGTGCCGATGGGCTGCGACATCTGCTACACGAATCACGCGGAAGCAGACCAGGACGACATGGACACGCTGCTGACGCTGCTGGGCGCCGCCGGCATCAACTTCATCATGGGGATTCCGGGCGCGGACGACGTGATGCTGAACTACCAGAGCACGTCGTTTCACGACCAGCTCTACGTGCGCGAGGTGCTCGGCCTGCGCCGCGCGCCCGAGTTCGAGGAATGGCTGGAGACGATGGAGATCGCCGACGCGCACGGCGCGCTGCGCGCCGCGAACGCGCGCGTGCCGCTGCTCGCGGGCGCGAACGACTGGATGGGGATTTCGGCATGAGCGACGCCGTCGAAAAGAATCCGTGGGCGCAGCTGAAGTCGTTCACGAACGCGCGGATCGCGCTCGGCCGGGCGGGCAGCAGCCTGCCGACCGCGCCGCTGCTCGCGTTCAACCTGTCGCACGCGCAGGCGCGCGACGCCGTGCACCAGCCGCTCGACGCGGACGCGCTGCGTCGCGAGATCGACGCGGCCGGCTTCGCGACGCTCGGCGTGCAGAGCGCGGCGCCCGATCGCCAGCACTACCTGCGCCGGCCCGACCTCGGCCGCAAGTTGTCCGACGACGGACGCGCGCTGCTGGCCGGCTACGGCGCGGCGCTCGACGATGCGCCGGACGTCGTGTTCGTGGTGGGCGACGGGCTGTCGGCCTTCGCGGCCGCGAAGCAGGCGCTGCCGTTGCTGCAGGCGATGCGGCCGCGGCTCGACGCGGACGGCTGGCGGGTCGGCCCAGTGGTGGTCGCGACGCAGGCGCGCGTCGCGCTCGGCGACGAGATCGGCGAGCTGCTGCGCGCGCAGGTCGTCGCGATGCTGATCGGCGAACGGCCGGGGCTCAGCTCGCCGGACAGCCTCGGCGTGTACCTGACCTGGGCGCCGAAGGTCGGCTGCCACGACGCGCTGCGCAACTGCATCTCGAACGTGCGGCCCGAAGGGCTGCCGCATGCGGCCGCCGCGCACAAGCTGCATTACCTGATGACGCATGCGCGCAGGCTCAAGCTGACGGGCGTCGGCCTGAAGGACGACAGCGACGCGTTGTTGCCGCAGGCGGAAGCGGAGCGGATCGGCGCGGTGTGACGGGGCACCCCGTCTACTTGAACAACCGCTCGCACAGGAAGTCGACGAACACGCGCAGCTTCGGCGACAACTGCCGGCTCGACGGCCACACGATCGAGAACTGCCCCGGCGCGATCCGGTAGTCGTCGAGCACGGTGACGAGCGCACCCGTGTCCAGCGCGTCGCGCGCGAGGAAGTCGGGCATGTAGCCGATGCCGAGCCCCGCCATCACCGCGCCACGCAGCGCTTCCATGTTGTTGCAGGTCATCGCGGTGCGCAGCTTCAGCGGCGTGCCGTCGTCGGCGGAGAGCGCCCAGTCCTGCAGCTTGCCGGTGGTCGGGAAACAGTAGCGCACGCAATCGTGCGTTTCGAGATCGTGCGGCGCCCGCGGCAGGCCGGCCCGCGCGAGATACGCGGGCGTCGCGCACAGCACGAACGCGAACGGGCCGAGCCGCCGCGACATCAGGCTCGAATCCGACAGCGGGCCGCTGCGGATCACCGCGTCGAAACCGCCTTCGACGACATCGACCATCCGGTCGTTGAAATCCAGGTCGAGCTCGACGTCCGGATAGCGCTGCCTGAATTCGGGCAGCACCGGCAGCAGGAACCGGTAGCCGATCACCGGCAGGCTCACGCGCAGCTTGCCGCGCGGGCGCTGCGCGGAGGCCGTCACGGTCGCCTCCGCATCACGAAAATCCTCGAGGATCCGCTGGCAGCGTTCGTAGAAATGGCGTCCTTCGTCGGTCAGCGTGACGCGCCGCGTCGTGCGGTTGAACAGGCGCACGCCGAGCGACTGCTCAAGCCGCGCGATCGTCTTGCCGACGGCGGAGGCCGAGATGCCGAGCGCGCGGCCGGCCGCGACGAAGCTGAGCGCTTCGGCGGTGCGGACGAAGGCGGCGATGCCGTTCAGGTTTTCCATCGACGTAAGCGGGCGCGAAGCGGTGAATTGAAGAATTTTAGTCCGCTATATGCGGAGCTTCACGTTGTTTTTCGACGATTGAATCGAAATTATCCTTGATCGCGCTTGAGGCGCATCCGCGCCGGCTTTTCGAGGAGCGATGATGGATCACCCGTTTTCAGCCGCTTCAGCCACGTCGGCGCGCCGGCGCGCGTGGGTGCTGGCCGCCGTCTGCATGGCGGCGGTCGCGCTGCCGCTGTCGTTTTCGGGCGGCGCGGTCGCGACACCCGCGATCGGCCGCGACCTGCACGGCGGCACGGTCGCGATGAACTGGATCACCAACGCGTTCATGCTCGCGTTCGGCAGTTTCCTGATGGCGGCGGGCGCGCTGGCCGACCAGTTCGGCCGCAAGCGCGTGTTCGCGATCGGCGTCGGCGGCTTCACGCTGATGTCGGTGGCGCTCGCGTTTGCGCCGTCGATGCTCGCCGTCGACCTGCTGCGCGCCGCGCAGGGGCTCGCGGCGGCCGCGGCGCTCGCGGGCGGCACGGCCGCGCTCGCGCAGGAGTTCGACGGCGCGGCGCGCACGCGCGCGTTCAGCCTGCTCGGCACGACGTTCGGGATCGGGCTCGCGTTCGGGCCCGTGCTCGCCGGCGGCCTGATCGCGCACTTCGGCTGGCGCGCGATCTTCGTCACGGGCGCGGTGGCAGGCGCGTTGTCGCTCGCGTTCGGGTTGCCGCGCATGCACGAGTCGCGCGATCCGCACGCGACCGGGCTCGACTGGCCCGGCACGGCCGCGTTCACCGCCGCGCTCACGCTGTTCACGTTCGGCGTGATCGAGGCGTCCGCGCGCGGCTGGACGCATCCGCTCGTCGTCGCGCTGCTGGCGGCCGCGGCGCTGGGCGCGTGCGCGTTCGTCGCGATCGAGACGCGCGTCGCGCGGCCGATGCTCGACCTGTCGCTGTTCCGGATTCCGCGCTTCGTCGGCGTGCAGGTGCTGCCGGTGTCGACCTGCTGCTGCTACATCGTGCTGCTCGTCGTGCTGCCGTTGCGCTTCATCGGCATCGACGGCTTCAGCGAAATCGGCGCGGGCTGGCTGATGCTCGCGATCTCCGCGCCGATGCTCGTCGTGCCCCTCGTCGCGGCGACGCTCACGCGCTGGCTGTCCGCTGGCGTGATCTCAGGTCTCGGGCTCCTGCTCGCGGCGGCGGGCCTCGTATGGCTGGACGTCGCGCTGCGGGGCGGCGCGGGGCCGGCGGCGATCGCGCCGATGCTCGCGATCGGCGTCGGGGCCGGCATGCCGTGGGGGCTGATGGACGGGCTGTCGGTCAGCGTCGTGCCGAAGGAGCGCGCGGGGATGGCGACCGGAATTTTCAGCACGACGCGCGTGGCGGGCGAGGGGATCGCGCTCGCGATCGCAGGCGCGGTGCTGGCGACGCTCGCGCATGCCGATTTGCGGCAGGCGGCGGGCGCCTCCGACGCGGCGTTGCGCGCGGCCGCGCGGCTCGCCACCGGCGATCTTGCCGGCGCGGCGGCCGTGTTGCCGGGCGTCGAGCGTACGGCGCTGCTCGCGAGCTACACGCACGCGTTCGACCGCTTGCTGATCGGGCTCGCGGTCGTCACGGTGCTGTGTGCGGTGGTGGTGTTCGCGTTTCTCGGTGCCCGGCCCGGGGTGACGGAAGCACGCGGCGACGACGGTGAACACGCGCATCCCGACGCGCCGGCGCGCGGCCGAACCGAACCGGCTTGCGCGGAGGCAAGCGGGCGGTGAGCGGGGCGTCGCCGGGCGCGCGCGGGTCGACGATCGCGGGCAGCGTGTCCGTGCATGTTGCGGTCACGCGGATCCGTGAACCGACGGTCGGCCCCGCGCGCGAATGAGCGTCGGGCGCTGCGTCGCGTGCCGGGCACGCGTCCATCACGCTTGCACAAACGTCCGCGGCACCGCACCGGGCACTGCATGCCCGCCTCGTGCCGACGACGACATGGCGCCGCGCATCACGCCAGCACGAGCGGCGGCAATCCCGCATCGGCCCGCGCCTGCGCGCTCTCCACCTCGACGACCACATAGCGCAGCGCATCGGGCCACAGGTGCGCGCGACTGCCGGCATCTTCATCGATCGCCGCGCGCCCTTGCACGAGCCACGTCGTCTGCCGGACGAAATCGACGAACAGCAGCGCGATCGCCGGATTCACGAGCAGGTTGCCGATCGTGTTGAACAGGTTGTTGCCCGCGAAATCGGGCAGCACGAGCGTACGGCGATCGGGCAGGTCGACGAGCGGGGCGAACGAGCCGTCCGCGCGCGGCTGCCGGCCGCGATACGAGCAGTCGCCGTCGCCCGCCGCGTTCGCGGTCGCGACGATCAGGAAAGCCTGTTCGTGGATGAACGCGACGGCATCGTCGCCGAGGGGGCGCGGGTCGTTCATGGTTCGGTCGGCGCGTGGCCGGTGCGTGCGGATCCGCGTTCCGCACGCAAGCGACATGCCACGCTGCGCGCGGGGCGCGCGGCGACGCGTGCGCTTGCGCGCTGTGGAAAATCAGAACACCCGCCGCGCCGCCTGTGCCGTCGCGGTGTTCAGATTCGGCACACTCGTTTTCCGTGCGCCGGCACCGCCCGCGGCGGGCGGCCGGACGCACCGCTCCTGTTCCGTGTTCGGCCGGTTTGGCACGCATGTTGCGTAAACCGTGCAGCGCGATCCAACCGGCGCTGCATTCACACAAGCACGATGAACAGGAGACATGTATGAACCCGTTTGACCTGAAACAACTGGGCCTCGACGTCGAATATCCGTATCGTCAGCAGTACGACAACTACATCGGCGGCAAGTGGGTTGCGCCGGTGAAGGGCGAGTATTTCGAGAACGTGTCGCCGATCAACGGCAAGCCGTTCTGCCGCGTGCCGCGCTCCGGCGCCGACGACATCGAGGTCGCGCTCGATGCCGCGCACGCCGCGCGCCGCAAGTGGGGCAAGACGTCGGTCGCCGAGCGCGCGAACCTGCTGCTCGCCGCCGCCGACCGGATGGAAAAGAACCTGAAGCTGCTCGCGGTGGCCGAGACGATCGACAACGGCAAGCCGCTGCGCGAGACGATGGCGGCCGACCTGCCGCTCGCGATCGACCACTTCCGCTATTTCGCGGGCTGCATCCGCGCGCAGGAAGGCGGCATTTCCGAGATCGACGACAACACCGTCGCGTATCACTTCCACGAACCGCTCGGCGTCGTCGGCCAGATCATTCCGTGGAACTTCCCGCTGCTGATGGCCGCATGGAAGCTCGCGCCGGCGCTCGCGGCCGGCTGCTGCGTCGTGATGAAGCCGGCCGAGCAGACGCCCGCGTCGGTGCTGGTGCTGATGGAGCTGATCGGCGACCTGTTCCCGGCCGGCACGATCAACATCGTCAACGGCTTCGGCAAGGAAGCGGGCGAGGCGCTCGCGACCAGCAAGCGCATCGCGAAGATCGCGTTCACCGGCTCGACGCCGGTCGGCAAGCACATCCTGCGCACCGCGGCCGAGAGCCTGATCCCGTCGACGGTCGAACTGGGCGGCAAGAGCCCGAACATCTTCTTCGCCGACGTGCTCGACCAGGACGACGCGTTCCTCGACAAGGCGCTCGAAGGGCTCGCGATGTTCGCGCTGAACCAGGGCGAGGTGTGCACGTGCCCGTCGCGGATCCTGATCCAGGAATCGATCTACGAACGCTTCATCGAGAAGGCCGTCGCGCGCGTCGAGCGCATCAAGGCCGGCCACCCGCTCGACCTGCAGACGATGATCGGCGCGCAGGCGTCGCAGCAGCAGCTCGACAAGATCCTGTCGTACATCGACATCGGCCGCGACGAAGGCGCGCAATGCCTGACGGGCGGCGAGCGCACGGCACCGGCCGCCGACCTCGGCACGGGCTACTACGTGAAGCCGACGATGCTGCTCGGCAACAACAAGATGCGCGTGTTCCAGGAAGAGATCTTCGGGCCGGTCGCGTCGGTGATGACGTTCAAGGACGAGCAGGAAGCGATCGAACTCGCGAACGACACGTTCTACGGGCTCGGCGCGGGCGTGTGGACGCGCAACGGCACGCGCGCGTACCGCATGGGCCGCGAGATCGAGGCCGGCCGCGTGTGGACCAACTGCTACCACCTGTACCCCGCGCATGCGGCGTTCGGCGGCTACAAGCAGTCGGGTATCGGCCGCGAGACGCACAAGATGGCGCTGTCGAACTATCAGCAGACGAAGTGCCTGCTGGTCAGCTACCAGGCCGAGGCGCTCGGGTTCTTCTGATCGCCGGCGCAGGGAGGCGAAGTGCGGGCCGGGCGGCGGCGCAATGCTGCCCGGTGCGGTGGCCGGTGCCGGACGGCGGCGTGTCCGACGCCGGATCGCCGTGCAACGTTCGACGGTCCGGGCGATCGTCCGGCACTTCGCCGTTTTCGCCTTTCGTCATTCGATACGCGGCGTCGGCTGCGCGGCACCGGCCGTCGCGCGTTCGCGCCCGCATCGCGCATCCATCGATGGCCCCGACGGAAACCAGCATGGCAGAACCGCCCCGATCCTATCCGCGTCACCTGGTGTTCCACGCGGGCGAGCTCGACGCGCAGCACCGGTTCGGCGTGGCCGACGAAGCCGAGCGGATGAGCGACGTCGTCACGACGCGGCTGAGCATCGGCGTGCGCCAGTTCGTCGAATCGCAGCCGTTCATGTTCGTCGGCACGACGTGCGGCGGCCCGGCGCGCGTGACCTGCGACATCGTGCAGGGCATGCGCGACGCGAACGGCGACCTGTGGCCGGTCGTGCGCGTGATCGACACGAAGACGCTGCGCTTCGCGCTGCCGACGCACGGCGACGGCGACCGGATCGATGCGCGCGCGTGCGACGGTAGCGGCATCGGGCTGTTGTTCATCGATTTCGTGCGCGGCATCCGCTATCGGATCAACGGCCGCGCGACGTTGCGCGCCGATCTGCCGGCGGCGGATGCCGCGCCCTGGCCGGCCGGCAGCCCGATCGTCGAGCTGGCGGTCGCGCAGGCGTACGGCAATTGCGGCACGCGGGTCGTGCGGTTGCGGCCGGGCGCGTAGCGCGTCGCCGGGCCGCGCGCGGCGCGCATGCCGCACCCGCGCGGTGCGTGGCGTGCCGCCTCCGGGTGCGCCCTCATGGCGCGCGGCGGCCGCACGGCGTGCAATGACGGGCTTGTCGCCGGACCGCGCGGTTCGGCACGGGACTTGCGTGTTGGACGCAGTTCCGGGCAGGTGAGGAGAACACGATGGGTCAACGAGTGGAGTGCATGGCCGAGCCGACGGCCGAGGACACGCGGTGCAGCGCGCAGGGTGACGACGCGCTCGCCGGCCAGGCCGTGGTCAGCGTCGCGCACGACGCCGACGAGCAGGCGCGCAACCTGATCGGCTGGCGGCAGACTTACGACCAGCTCGCGGCTGGCCGTTTCGTCGGCACGCTGACCGAGCTGCCGCTCGACACGATGAAGCTGTTTCGCGAATCGACCAGCCACCTGCTGCGCCAGGCATGCGAGGTGCGCGGCGACGCGTACTGGTTCGGCATCCCGCTGGTCAGCGACGGCACCGCGCGCGTCGATGCGTGCCGCATCGGGCCCGGTGCGCTCGCGTTCCGGCCCGGCAACGTCGAATTCGAATTGCTGACGCCCGCGCAGTTCTCGATCTACGGCGTGGTCGTGCGCGGCGACGTGCTGCGCCGCTACGCGGAGGAAGTCGAACACTGCGCGCTCGACGAACGGCTGTTCACGCAGCGCGTGATCCAGGTCGGCGATACGCGGCTCGCGCGCCTGTGCGCGCTGCTCGGCCGCCGGCTTGACGGCGCGGCGGCCGTGGGCGGGCCGCTGCCCGACGCGCAGCGCGACGACCTGCAGGCCGAGGTGCTGGCCGCGCTGTTCGATGCGTGCGCGCAGCCCGCGGACGATGGCGTCGGCGGCGCACCGTCGACACGGCGCTGGATCGTCGAGCAGGCGCGCGAGTACGTGCTCGCGCACCGCACGCGCCCGGTCGGCGTGCCCGAGCTGTGCGAGCAACTGCACGTGAGCCGGCGCACGCTGCAGTACTGCTTCCAGGACGTGCTCGGCATGGCGCCCGCGACCTACCTGCGCACGCTGCGGCTGAACGGCGCGCGGCGCGACCTGTGCGGGCGGGCGGCCGGCTCGGTGCAGGACGTCGCGGAGGCGTGGGGCTTCTGGCACCTGAGCCAGTTCGCGACCGACTATCGGCGGCTGTTCGGCAAGCGGCCGTCGGAGACGCTGCGCGAGCGCGCGGTGACGGTGGCGGCCGGATGAGTCGGGCGGCGGCGCATGGCTGCCGCTGCACGCCCGATCTTTCGGGCGATTTTCGTTTTTCTACACGGACGTAGCCGCCGCGTCGCGCGGCGCAGGCCACGGCACGGCATCCCAGTCGATCGCCCGGTATGCGGCTTCGACCGCCGCGAGATCGTCCGGTCGCTCGCTGCGATGCAGCCCGTGCAATTCGGCCGGCACGTCGAGCGCGACCGGCACGCAGCGCGGATAGTCGCGCACGCGCAGCACCGGGCCGATCGTCGTGAAACAGCCGAGCGTCGGCACGTCGAAGCCGTCGGCGAGATGCAGCGCGGACGTATCGGGCGCGAACAGCACGCTCGCCCCCTTGACCCAGGCAATGAAGCGAGCGGTGTCGGCCGCGTCGCGGCTCACGTCGACGTAGGCGGGATGCGCGACCGGACCGAAGCCGACCACCGGCAGCCCGTAACGCTGCGCGAGTCGCTCGACGAACGTCGCGTGCAGCGCCGGCGGCACGCTGCGCACCGCGGTGCTCGCGGTCGGGCAGAACAGCACGTATGGCCGCCGCCATTCGGCCGGCAGCGCGGGCAGCCGCAGCCGCGCGAGCCAGCGGTTGCGCTTCGCGGCGGGCGGCACCGTGGCCGGATCGGCGCCGAGTGCGTCCAGGAAGAAGTCGATCATCGGCTGCCGTGCGAACGCGGGCCAATACAGGTGATTGCCGAGATCGACGCACGGCGCGTGCGCGGGCAGCGCATCGGCGGCGCACGGCAGCGCGCGCGACGGCGCGACGACGTCGGCCGCGAGCGCATACAACGCGTCGACGTAGCGCGGCGCGCGGGCCGGCCGGAACAGCGTGAAGCGCAGGCCGGGATGCATCGCGCGCAGCGCGGCGAGCGCGGTCAGCCCGATCACCGAGTCGCCGAGCGTGACGCCCATTCCGTTGATCACGTGCACGTCCGTCGTGCGGTCGTAGTCGAGCCGGAACGGCTGGTGCGCGGCGTGCAGCAGGCCGAGCGCCGGGGCGGCCGGCACGTGATCCTCCGCGGGGCCGCCGCCGTGCTCGAGATCGTACGGTGCGACGAGCGTGCCGTCGGGCGCGAGCAGCGTGCCGGGGTGGGCGAGCGCGTCGTCGCGCGACAGCGCGAGGCCGGCCGTTGCGGTGCGCAGTTCCACGGTCATGCGCCGCGCGCGCGGCGGCCCTGTTCGCGGATCTGCTCGAGCGTCGCGGCCGGCGTGCTGGCGTCCTGCGGGATGCGGATCTCGATCAGCGCCGGCAGCCCGCAGGTCAATGCGCGCTCCAGCGCGGGCGCGAAGTCGGCGGTGCGCTCGACCGTCTCGCCATGCGCGCCGAACGCGCGCGCATACGCGGCGAAATCGGGATTCGTGAGCCCGGTACCGTGCACGCGCCCAGGATAGTTGCGCTCCTGATGCATGCGGATTGTGCCGAAATGCCCGTTGTTGACGACGATTGCGACGATGTTCAGCCCGTACTGCATCGCGGTCGCGAGTTCGTTGCCGGCCATCATGAAGCAGCCGTCGCCGGCGAGCGCGACGACGGCGCGCGACGGATACAGCGACTTCGCGGCGAGCGCGGCGGGCAGTCCGTAGCCCATCGCGCCGCTGGTCGGCGCGAGCTGCGAGCGGAAGTGCCGGTACGCGAAGTGGCGATGCAGCCAGATCGCGTAGTTGCCGGCGCCGTTGGTCAGGATCGCGTCGTGCGGCAGGCGCTCGCGCAGCTGCACCATCACGTCGCCGAGCTGGACGTCGCCGGGCATCGGCAGCGGCGCATGCCATTCGCGGTATGCACGGTGCGCGTCGGCGGCCGTGCCGGCCCACGCGGGGTGCACCGGCGGTTCGAGCGCGGCGAGCGGCGCCGCGATCTCCGGCATCCCCGACACGATCGGCAGATCGGCCGCATACACGCGGCCGAGCTCGTCCGCGCCCTGGTGCACGTGGATCAGCGTCTGGCGCGTCTTCGGGATGTCGAGCAGCGTATAGCCGCCGGTCGTCGCTTCGCCCAGGCGCGGGCCGAGCACCAGCAGCAGGTCGGCGTCGCGGATCCGCTTGCCGAGCGCGGGATTGATCCCGAGACCGACGTCGCCCGCGTAGTTCGGGTGCGCGTTGTCGAAGGTGTCCTGGAAGCGGAACGCGCATGCGACCGGCAGTTGCCAGCGCTCGACGAAGGTGCGCAGGTTCGCGCATGCGTCGGGTGTCCAGCCGCTGCCGCCGACGATCGCGAACGGCCGCTCGGCGCGCGCGAGCCGTTCGCGCAGCTCGTCGACCTGCGCGGCCGACGGCGACGCCGCGACCCGCTTCGCGGCCGGCACGACGGGCTGCGGCGCGCAGGCTTCGGACAGCACGTCCTCGGGCAGCGCGAGCACGACCGGACCGGGCCGCCCGGACGTCGCGACGTGAAATGCGTGACTCAGGTATTCGGGAATGCGGCGTGGGTCGTCGATCTGCGCGACCCATTTCGCCATCTGGCCGAACATCCGGCGATAGTCGATTTCCTGGAAGGCTTCGCGGTCGAGGTGCTCGCGCGCGCACTGGCCGACGAACAGGATCATCGGCGTCGAGTCCTGGAACGCGGTGTGCACGCCGATCGACGCGTGGGTCGCGCCGGGTCCGCGCGTGACGAACGCGATGCCGGGATGGCCGGTCAGCTTGCCGACCGCCTCCGCCATGTTCGCGGCGGCCGCCTCGTGGCGGCAGACGACCGTCTGGATGCGCGCGGTGTCGTCCGCCAGCGCATCGAGTACGGCGAGGAAGCTCTCGCCCGGCACGCAGAACACGCGTTCGACGTGATTGGCGAGCAACGCATCGACGAGCAGTCGCGCGCCGGAAGTGGCGCGCGGCTCGAGATCCTTGGAATGCGACATGGGCTGCCGTCTCCCTGGGTAGCGGGAGCTACAGCTTACGCCTGTCGGCGGGGCGCCGGTGCGCCGGCCGGCGAAAAGTGTCGGAACGAGCGGGGCGGTGGCGCGCCCCGGCGCGTGCGCCCGCCCGCCGTCACCGCATCAGCATTCGACGATATTCACCGCCAGCCCGCCGCGCGACGTTTCCTTGTACTTCGTCTTCATGTCGGCGCCCGTTTCGCGCATCGTCTTGATCACCGAGTCGAGCGACACGTAATGCGAGCCGTCGCCGCGCAGCGCCATGCGCGCCGCGTTGACGGCCTTCACCGATGCCATCGCGTTGCGCTCGATGCATGGGATCTGCACCATTCCGCCGACGGGGTCGCAGGTGAGGCCGAGGTTGTGCTCCATCCCGATCTCGGCCGCGTTCTCGACCTGCTGCGGCGTGCCGCCGAGCACGGCCGCGAGCGCGCCGGCCGCCATCGAACACGCGACGCCCACTTCGCCCTGGCAGCCGACTTCCGCACCGGAGATCGACGCGTTGAGCTTGTACAGAATGCCGATCGCGGCGGCCGTCAGCAGGAAGTCGATCACGCCCTGCTCGTTCGCGCCCGGAGTGAAGCGCGTGTAGTAATGCAGCACGGCGGGGATGATGCCGGCCGCGCCGTTGGTCGGCGCGGTGACGACGCGGCCGCCGGCCGCGTTTTCCTCGTTGACCGCGATCGCGTACAGGTTGATCCAGTCGATCATCGACAGCGGATCCTGCAGCGCACGCTCCGGGCTGCCCGTCAGCGTGCGGTACAGCTGCGGCGCGCGGCGCTTGACCTGGAACGGGCCGGGCAGGTTGCCGTCGGCTTCCGGGTTGCCGATCCCGCAGCCGCGCGACACGCACGACTGCATCACGGCCCAGATCTTCAGCAGCCCGTCGCGCGTCTCTTCCTCGGTGTGCCACGCGCGCTCGTTTTCCCACATCAGCTGCGCGATCGACTTGCCGGTCGACTCGGCCAGCGCGAGCAGCTCGGCGCCGGTGCGGAACGGATGCGTCATCTGCTCGGCCGCGCTCAGCACCTTCGTGTTCGGCGCGCCGGCCGTCACGACGAAGCCGCCGCCGACCGACAGGTAAGTGCGCTCGACCAGCACCGCGCCGTTCGCGTCGGACGCGCGCAGCTTCATGCCGTTCGGGTGCTCGGGCAGCGCCTGGCGGTAGAACGCGATGTTCTCCTTCAGCACGAACGGCACCGGATGCGTGCCGAGCAGCGCGAGCTTCTTCGACTTGCGGACGTCCTCCAGACGCGCGTCGATCGTGTCGGGATCGACGGTGTCGGGCGCGTCGCCGAGCAGGCCGAGCATCACGCCGCGATCGGTGCCGTGGCCCTTGCCGGTGGCGCCGAGCGAGCCGTACAGCTCGACCTTCACGTTGGCCGTCGCGTCGAGCAGCCCGTCGCGCTCGAGGCCCTGGACGAACATCAGCGCCGCGCGCATCGGTCCGACCGTATGCGAACTGGACGGGCCGATGCCGATCTTGAAGAGGTCAAACACGCTGCCTGCCATTTCGATTCCTGCCTTGCTTTGAGAATAGTGCTAACGCGCCTGCAATGGCAGGCACGCGGCGAGCCATGCGGGCGGATTGGGGGAAAGCTGCCGCGCGACGCGGGCATAACGCCCGTCGAGCCGCGCGGCCAGATGAAAGAGTTCAGTGGCGTTTTTCGGGTCCCACTGCCCCGTGTAGCCCGGCAAGCCGGCTTCGCGGCGCTTCGCGTCGAACGGCACCGGCGAATTCACGAATTCCTCGTGCGTCTTTTCGCCGAGCGCGTACGGCACGAGCCAGTCGAGCGCGACCGCGAGCGTCGCGCCGTTCGCGCCGCGCTCGCGCAGCCAGTTGCGGTTGAAGCGGCGCGCGGCCAGCGCGGCCGTCACCAGCGGCTGGAGGTCGTACACCGCGTAGTGCAGCGCGTCGCGTTCCTCGAAATCCCAGGTCTTGCCGTCCGGGCCGATGTTGTCGGCGAGATGCTCGACGAACAGCCGCTGCGCGGCGTTCATCATCTTGCGGTCGCCGAGCGTGAACGCGGACAGCGCGACCAGCTTGATCCGGTGGCTTTGCCAGTTGTTGCGCCAGGTGCCGGCGAGCGGGCGCTTCTGCGCGTCGATCTGCGCGACGTAACCGGCGCCCAGCTTCGCGATGAACGCCGCCGTCGCGTTGCGCGTCTTGACCGGCAGCGCGCTCGCCGTCATGTCGTACGCGACGATCAGGCTGTCGAAGCGCGTCTCGTCGATCGGGTTGAAGCTCGGCTGGTAGGTCGACACCCACGCGGACAGGAAGCGGTCGACGAGCTGCAGGTAACGCGGCGCATTGGTCACGCGCCACGCGAGCGCGGCGTCGCGCATCAGCTCCATGTCCTTGAGCGCGTCGGCGCTCTGGTCATAGATGCCTTCGTGCGGCAGCGTGCCTTCGGTGTGCACGCGCGCCAACGCCTTCGGCTGCTCGCCGATACGCGCGTCGACGCTGCGGATCAGCGCCTGCACGCCCGGCTCGGCCTGCGTCGTCTCGCTCGCCTGCAACGCGGGCGCCGCGCAGAAATTCATCGCCGCGCGCGCGCTGCCCGCCGCGCCGAGGCCGGCAGCGGCAAACGACAGCGACGCGACGAGCAGCGGCACGAAGCGGCGCGTGCGCGGCCGCTCCTGCGTTGCACCATGGCCCGGAAACATCGGACGCACCATGCGGAACTCCTTGATTGGCTGGATCGCGTGTGATGTTAGCCGGATTGGGGGGCGAGCGTGAATCGATCGGGCCGGCGGAGAACGCAAAAACCGCACGCAACCGGCGGTTGCGTGCGGTGTGGTCACGGCCGGACTCCGGTGCGCGCGGGCGTTATGCGTATTCCGACATCGGCACGCACGAGCAGAACAGGTTGCGGTCGCCGTAGGCGTTGTCCGCACGGCCGACGGGCGGCCAGTACTTGTTCGTGCCGAGCGATGCGACCGGGTACGCGGCCTGCTCGCGCGAGTACGCGTGCGGCCATTCGTTCGCGGTGACGACGGCTGCCGTGTGCGGCGCGTGACGCAGCGGGTTGTCCTCGCGGTCGGCGCGGCCTTCCTCGACCGCACGGATCTCATCGCGGATCGCGATCATCGCGGCGATGAAGCGGTCGAGTTCTTCCTGCGATTCCGATTCGGTCGGCTCGACCATCAGCGTGCCCGGCACCGGGAAGCTCATCGTCGGCGCGTGGAAGCCGTAGTCCATCAGGCGCTTCGCGACGTCGTCGACGCTGATGCCGCTGGTTTCCTTGAGCGGACGCAGGTCGAGAATGCACTCGTGCGCGACCAGCCCGCCCGGGCCCGAATACAGCACCGGGTAGTGCGGCGCGAGGCGCTTCGCGATGTAGTTCGCGTTGAGGATCGCGGTTTCGGTGGCGGCGGTCAGGTTCTTCGCGCCCATCATCGCGATGTACATCCACGAGATCGGCAGGATCGACGCCGAGCCGTACGGTGCGGCCGACACCGCGCCGATGCCGTCTTCCGCGCGCGCGTAGCCGGTCGAACGCTGGTTCGGCAGGAACTTCGCGAGGTGCGCGCCGACCGCGACCGGGCCGACGCCCGGGCCGCCGCCGCCGTGCGGGATGCAGAAGGTCTTGTGCAGGTTCAGGTGCGACACGTCGCCGCCGAACTGGCCCGGCGCGGTCAGGCCGACCATCGCGTTCATGTTCGCGCCGTCGACGTACACCTGGCCGCCGTGCGCGTGCACGATCTCGCAGATTTCGCGGACGTTCTGCTCGAACACGCCGTGCGTCGACGGATACGTGATCATGATCGCCGCGAGATCGTTCGCGTGCTGCTCGGCCTTCGCCTTCAGGTCGGCGATGTCGACGTTGCCCTGCGCGTCGCAGGCGACGACCACGACCTTCATGCCGGCCATGTGCGCGGACGCCGGGTTCGTGCCGTGCGCGGATGCCGGGATCAGGCACACGTCGCGATGCGCTTCGCCGCGCGACGCGTGGTACGCGTGGATGATCAGCAGGCCCGCGTATTCGCCCTGCGAGCCGGCGTTCGGCTGCAGCGACACGGCCGCGTAGCCGGTGGCCGCGACGAGCATCTGCTCGAGCTGGTCGATCATCTCGCGGTAGCCGACGGTCTGCTCGGCCGGCGCGAACGGGTGGATCCGGCCGAATTCGGGCCACGTGACCGGCAGCATTTCCGACGTCGCGTTCAGCTTCATCGTGCACGAGCCGAGCGGGATCATCGAGCGGTCGAGCGCGAGATCCTTGTCCGACAGGCTGCGCAGGTAGCGCAGCATTTCGGTTTCGGAATGGTGGCGGTTGAAGACGTGGTGCGTCAGATAGGCGCTCGTGCGTTCGAGGCCGGCCGGCAGCGCGGCGACGCCGGCGAGGCCCGCGTCCAGCGCGTCGACGCCCGGTGCGGTGCCGCCCGCGGCCTGCGCGAACACGGCGAGGAGATCGGCGAGGTCGTCGCGGGTCGTCGTTTCGTCGACCGACACGCCGACTTGCGTGTCGCTCACGCGGCGCAGGTTGATGCGCTTGGCCTTCGCGAATTCATGGACCTGCGCGGTGCGCGCGCCGGTGTCGATCGTCAGCGTGTCGAAGAACGTGTCGTTGACGGTCGCGAAGCCGAGCTGCTTCACGCCGGCGGCGAACAGCGCCGCGATGCGGTTCACGCGCAGCGCGATCGTCTTCAGGCCGTGCGGGCCGTGGTAGACCGCGTACATGCTCGCCATGATCGCGAGCAGCGCCTGCGCGGTACACACGTTCGACGTCGCCTTCTCGCGGCGGATGTGCTGTTCGCGGGTCTGCAGCGCGAGACGCAGCGCGGGCTTGCCCTGCGCGTCGACGGTCACGCCGACGAGGCGGCCCGGCATCTGGCGCTTGAATTCGTCGCGCACGGCCATGTAGGCGGCGTGCGGGCCGCCGAAGCCCATCGGCACGCCGAAGCGCTGCGTGTTGCCGACCGCGACGTCCGCGCCCCATTCGCCGGGCGGCGTCAGCACGGTCAGCGCGAGCAGGTCGGCCGCGACGACGACATGGCCGCCCGCCGCGTGGATCGCTTCGGTGAGCGCGCGGTAGTCGCGCACGTCGCCGTTCACGCCCGGATACTGGAGCAGCACGCCGAACGCGTTGGCGTGCGCGGCGTCGGCCGCCGGGCCCGTCTTGACCTCGATGCCGATCGGCAGCGCGCGCGTGCGGATTACTTCAAGGGTTTGCGGCAGCACGTCGTCGGCGACGTAGAACACGTTCGACGCCGGCTTGCCGGTGCGCTGCAGCAGCGTCATCGCTTCGGCCGCGGCCGTTGCTTCATCGAGCAGCGATGCGTTCGAGATCGCGAGGCCCGTGAGGTCGGCGACCATCTGCTGGAAGTTCAGGAGCGCCTCGAGGCGACCCTGGGAAATTTCGGGCTGGTACGGCGTGTAGGCCGTGTACCACGCCGGGTTTTCGAGCACGTTGCGCAGGATCACGGCCGGCGTGTGCGTGTCGTGGTAACCCTGACCGATATACGAGCGGAACACCTGGTTCTTGTCCGCGAGGGCGCGCAGCGCGGCGAGGGCTTCGGCCTCGCTCTTCGGTTGCGCGAACGGGCCGAGCGGCAGCGTTTCGGCGCGGCGGATCGAGGCCGGGATCACGGCGTCGATCAGGGCGGCGCGCGACGCGAAGCCGAGCGTGTCGAGCATGGCCTGCTGGCTGGCGGCGTCGGGGCCGATGTGGCGTTCTGCGAACGCGTCGTGCGTTTCGAGCGCGGCGAGCGAGAGGGGCGTGCGGTTCATCAGGCGGTCCGGGTGTTCGAGCTTCATGGCGTGACTCTGGTCCCGCGCGGGCCGGCTGGCCGGCCCCGCGCGGTTCGGGTAGGGAAAATTAGTCGATCAGCTTGCTGTAGGCGTCAGCGTCGATCAGCTTGTCGGTCGAGGCGCCGGCCGCGAGCTTGATCTTGAAGAGCCACGTGCCGTATGCGTCGCTGTTCACTTCTTCCGGCGAGTCGGCGGCTTCTTCGTTGATGGCGACGACCTCGCCGGACACCGGCGAGTAGATGTCGGATGCCGCCTTCACCGATTCGACGACGCCGACGGCGTCGCCCGCGTTCACCGACTTGCCGACTTGCGGCAGTTCGAGGAAGACGATGTCGCCGAGCGTGCTCTGTGCGTGATCGGTGATGCCGACCGTCAGCGTGCCGTCGGCTTCGGTGCGGATCCACTCGTGTTCGTCGGTGTACTTCAGATCGGCCGGGACGTTGCTCATCGGATGCTCCTGGATAAAAGGGTGTGTTCGTTATGCTGGCGCGCCGCCGGGGCGCGCCGGGGTGTGGTTGCGCCGGGCGCCATTTCCCGGCTTCCCGGGAGGCGGCCTCCCGGTCGCCTCTCGGTCGTTACGCAGCGAGGACCTTGCCGTTGCGCACGAACGGCAGTTTTACCACGCGCGCGGGAAGTTGCTTGTCACGAATCTGCACATGAATGATGTCGCCGACCTGGACGGCCGCCGGCACGCGCGCGAACGCGATCGATTCCTGCATCGACGGCGAGAACGTGCCGCTCGTGATCTCGCCTTCGCCGTGCGGCGTGACGACCTTCTGGTGCGCGCGCAGCACGCCGCCCGCCTTGCCGTTTTCCTTCTGCAGGATCAGGCCGACGAACGCGGCGCGCGAGCCGTCGCGCTCGAGCGCGGCGCGGCCGACGAACTCGCGCGGCGCCGACAGGTCGACCGTCCACGCGAGGCCCGCGTCGAGCGGGGACACGGTGTCGTCCATGTCCTGGCCGTACAGGTTCATGCCGGCCTCGAGGCGCAGCGTGTCGCGCGCGCCGAGCCCGCAGGGGCGCACGCCGTTTTGCTGCAGCGCGGCCCACAGCGCTTCGACGTGCACGGCCGGGACGATCACTTCGAAGCCGTCTTCGCCGGTGTAGCCGGTGCGCGCGATGGTGAGATCGCCGAACGGCGTGCCGGCGACCTGCGCGGCGTTGAACGGCTTCAGTTCGCTGGTCGCGGCACGCGCGGCGGGCACCGTCGTCCAGACCTTTTCACGGGCGTTCGGGCCCTGAACGGCGACGATCGCGAATTCGCGGCGCGGCGCGATGGTCAGGCCGTAGCCGCCTTGTTCGTTGAGCTGGTTGAACCACGCGATGTCCTTCTCGGCCGTGCCGGCGTTGACGACGACGCGGAAGAAGTCTTCGGTGAAGTAATAGACGATCAGGTCGTCGACGACGCCGCCCTGCGGATTGAGCAGGCACGAGTAGAGCGCCTTGCCGGGGGTCTTGAGCTTGCCGACGTTGTTGGCGATCGCGTGTTCGAAGAACGCGCGCACGCGGCTGCCGGTGAAATCGACGACGCACATGTGCGACACGTCGAACATGCCGGCGTCGGTGCGCACGGCTTCGTGTTCTTCGATCTGCGAGCCGTAGTTGACGGGCATGTCCCAGCCGCCGAAGTCGACCATGCGGGCATTGAGCGCGCGGTGCGCGGCGTTGAGCGGGGTTTGATTCAGTGCAGTCATCGAGGCCTCAGGCAAGGCGCTTGCGCGCGGGTCAGAACGGCCATGTGCCGACCGTCGCGGCCGTGTGCCTGCGAGCGATGCGATACATGCCCCTCTGTCCTCGATACCTGAGAGATTGCGCCGCGGCCACGAGCCGGCGAACGCGCGCCCCTTCGGTGGGCAGCCTGCCCGCGCTGCAATCGCGCAGCGGGCTACTGCCGCTCTCCAGAGTGCGGGGAGTGCGGCCCGCGCGATGCGCGGACGGGATTCCCCGACGCGGTCGGTCCTTTTGCCTGAGAGTTTGCGGGTGTGCCCCTTCGGCGGCGCGACCGGCGTTGCGAAGCTACGCGGTCACACGCTCTCCCGACGCGTGCGGGCGACTGTACGCGAGCGGGTCGGCATTGTCAATTTGAGCAAAATAATGTCGCTTCGCGACAAGCGACGGCGTGAGGGACGCCGCCGCTTTTGCCGGCACCGGCGGACGCCGGCATGGCCGGTATTACTCGCCGATCGCGCGCGCGGCCGTGTCGAGTTCCTGGTTCAGCACGCGCTGCTCGTCGCCGGACAGGCCGCCGTTGTGCTGGGTCGACATGTCGCTCGCTTCCTGGCGGATCACGTCGAGCCGGTGGTGCAACTGCGCGCCGTACGGCGGCGGGTAGTAGCCGCCGTTGACGCGCGCGTCGATCCGGCGGTGCAGGTTGTCGATCCGGCCCTGGACCTCCAGCAGGCGATCATTCGCGACGACCTGCGGATTCGGCCGCGGCGGGGGCGGGGGCGCCTGTCGGGCCGGCCGCTGCGGCTGCACGACACAGGCCGCGAGCGAGGAAACCAGGACGCAGCATGCCGCTGCGCGAATCAACCGTTGCATCACATTCTCCTGACGGTTTGGTGTCGGATCGACTTTTTGAGAAACGCATCAGACCGGGAGACCGCTGACTTTCGTTCCCGCACCATTTGTAACGGAATGTTCGGGACCGTGTTGTCGCGGCGGCTGACGCGTGGTCGCTGCCGCTGCCGGGGGGCGGCGCGGCGCGACGCGATGGCCGAGGCCGGGACGGCACCGACCCGGCCGGCGGCCGTCAGACGGTGCGGCGCACGAACGGTACCCGGCGGCCTTCATGCTCGCTTTGCGCGGCGAGTTCGATGATCGTCATCACGTCGACGGCGTCCTGCGGCGTGACCGGGAACGGCGCGCCGTCGTGGACCGACGCGGCGAGCGCGCGGTAGAACTCCGCGTACTGGCCGTCGAGCGTCGGCACCGGCCGCTCGACCTCGACTTCGCCGTCGAGCACGCGCAGCACGCCGGGCGGGTTGCCGCCGCCGAACTCGACGTGGTCCGGCGTCAGGCCGGCCTTCAACTGGTCTTCCTGCGTGTCGAGCCCGAACTTCTGGTAGCTGCCGCGCGTGCCGTGCAGCGTGAAGCGCGCGGGCTCGATCGCCGACAGCGCGCTCGCGTGCAGCGCGACGTCCTTGTCCGGATAGCCGAGCAGCAGGTGCACGAAATCGGGCGCCGTGCCGTTGTCGCGGCGCGTCTTGACCGTGGCGTTGACCGTTTCCGGCAGCCCGAACAGCGCGAGCGCCTGGTCGATCAGGTGCGGGCCGAGGTCGAGCAGCAGGCCGCCGCCGCGTGCGGGCTCCTCGCGCCAGCGCGTGCGCGGGATCGGCCGGAAGCGGTCGAAGTGCGACGCGAAATACGTGAGCCGGCCGAGTTCACGGGATTCGACGATGCGCCGCACGGTGAGGAAGTCGCCGTCCCAGCGGCGATTGTGGAACGGCGCGAACAGGCGGCTGCGCGCGTTCGCGAGCCGCGCGAGCGCGAGCGCTTCGTCGGCCGTGAGCGTGACGGGCTTGTCGACGACGACGTGGCGGCCGGCTTCGAGCACCTGGCGGGCGAGCGTGAAGTGCGTGTCGTTCGGCGTGGCGATCACCACGCAGTCGATGTCGTCGAGGCCGAGCAGCGTGTCGAGATCGGGGACGATGCGTGCGCCCGGGTATGCGGCGCGCGCGCGATCGGGTTGGCCCGTCGCGATCGCGGCGATCTCGGTGCGGCCGCTCGTGGCGATCACGGGCGCGTGGAACGTCGCGCCGGCGAAACCGAAACCCATCAAACCAATCCTGAGCAATGACGACATGGCAATCCTTGGCTGCGTACGAGGGGGCAAAGCGTTGCGGCCACCGGCCGCGCGGACGGCTATTGTGGCACGGCGGCACGCGCGCGAGCGGGCGTTGGCCGAACGGACAGGGAGCCGGTGCGCATGCGCATGAATGACCTCGGCCGAATGGCGGGATCGCGCCCGCCGGCGCGCGAATCCGACACAATGGGGACCGTTCCGGCGCGTCCCGCGTCGCCTGCTTGCCCCGTTACCGGATCGAAACCATGGGATATCCGCTTGCCACCGCCGCCCTGGGTCCGTTGCTGCTGATGCAGGGGCGGCGCGTGCGCCGCGTCACGCCGCGGCTCGCCGAGGCGGCCGGTCCGCGCGACGGCACGGCTGGCGACGGGCCGCCGCTGCGCGTGCTGGTGCTGGGCGATTCGGCCGCCGCGGGCGTCGGTGTCGCGTCGCAGCGCGACGCGCTGTCGGGGCAGCTCGCCCGCGCGCTTGCGGCATCGCACCGCGTAAGCTGGAAATTGCTGGCGCGCACGGGGCTGACCGCCGAGGAGCTCGTCGACTGGCTTGCCGCCGAGCCGGCGCAGCCGTTCGATGTGGCGGTGACGTCGCTCGGCGTGAACGACGTGACGGGCGGCGTGTCGCCGGCGCGCTGGCGCGCCGCGCAGGCGGCGCTCGTCGAGCTGCTCGCCGCGCGATTCGGGGTCGCGCACGTGATCCTGTCGGCAGTGCCGCCGATCGAGCGCTTTCCGGCGCTGCCGCAGCCCCTCGCGTGGTATCTCGGCCTGCGCGCCAAGCGGCTCAACGCGACGCTCGCCGAGTGGGCCGCGACGCAGCCGCGCTGCACGTTCCTGCGCGTCGCGCTGCCGCTCGAGCCGCACCTGATGGCGGCGGACGGCTTTCATCCCGGCGCGGCCGCGTGCGCCGCGTGGGCCGCACAGGCCGCCGACGCGCTCAGGCAGCGCCTGCGCGCGTGACGGCGCGCCGGGGTCGAACCGTCAGCGCGTGCGGTTCATCCGGATCACGCCGTCGGCGCCCGTCTCGAAGCTGACCTGCCGCGCGAACGACGGATGCTGTGCGACGAGCTCGTCGCCCATCGCGAACCACGTGTAGCCGAGCGTCTTCAGGTAGTCGAGCAGCGCCGCGCGCTTTTCGGAGAACCATTCGAGGTTCCAGGCCTCGAGCAGCAGCGGCGGAAAGCCGTGCCGTTCGAGGAAGGCCGTGCCGCCTTTCAGCACGTCGAGTTCGAGGCCTTCGACGTCGATCTTGATCAGCGACGGTGACTTCGGGAAGTTCAGCGTGTCGAGCCGGGCGATCGGCACGTCGCTCGGCTGCTGGCTCGCGACGGTCTCGACCGAGTTGCGGCGCAGGTTGAACTGCTCGTCGAGAGAGAAGCCGCCGATGTTGATCGAGCGCGAATAGTCGATCGCGGGCAGCGGGATGATGCCGTCCTGGTTGCCGATCGCGACGTTGAACGCGTGCACGTTCTCGAGCCGGTTCAGGAACACGTTGCCGCACAGCTGGTAATAGACGATGCGCTGCGGCTCGAACGCGTAGACCATGCCGCCCTGCGCGGCGATGCTCTTGGCGATCGGCACCGCATAGGCGCCGAGGTTCGCGCCGATGTCGAGGACCAGCGGCGCCTCCTCGTTCGCGTAGAACATCTGGCTGATGGTCAGCAGCGATGCGTCCCAGGAGCCGTTGTAATAGAGGTTCGCCGAAATCGCGTCCCGGGTCGCGAACAGCAGGTAATCGGCGTTGTCGGTCTTGACGAGGTTGACTCTGGGTAGCATGGCGCGAGGTGTCAGGGTTGTCGGGCGAAGAGGGCGGCGTGCACGCATGGCGCGGCGATGCGCCGATGCTCGCCGCCGCCGTGTGTCAGGCCAGGTAGTTCGACCACTTCTGGTGTTCGCGGTAGTACTGCTCCTCCGCGTCCGTCAGGCCGGTCTCCTTGTACCAGGGCACGTGCTTGCAGGTGTAGCGGCCCGCGAACCGGACGCCGCATAGATGCGAGTCGCGGCGGAAGTAGCGTTTGTTGTAGACGGCGAACGTCGTATCGATCGGCGCGTTGTAGATCGGGTCGCCGCCCGCCGTGCTGCCGATCTGGTGGCGCCAGAAGTTCGCCTCCCATTCGAGCGTCGTGTATTGGCGGTCGCCGCAGAAGAGCGTCGTTTCCTTCATCAGCTCCGGTTGCGAGATGTCGAGCGCGAAGCCGGCCTTGCCGGTCTGGAACGCTTCGGTCGCGTCGATCAGCTCGAACAGGAATTCGGGCGGCAGCGCGTCGTTCAGTTCGAGGTCCGGATCGGTGACGCAGAAGAGGTCCGGCAGGCGCGCGTAGTTCGCGTCCGACAGGAACAGGTCGCGCGGGCCCGCGTTGCGATCCAGGCGCACGACGGTCACGTCGTCCTGCACGCTTTCCAGGAACGCGAGCATGTCCGGCGCGCTCGACGCGTTGTCGACGATCACGATGTTGCGCAGGCCGCGCGCCTTCAGCTGGGCCACCATCCGGCGCGTATAGGTCGGATTGTTGAAGGTCGGGATCAGCACCGGCACCGTGGCGACCAGGCCGCCCGCGAAATGCCGGAACTGACGGCTGCCCGGCAGCGTCGTGCAGAGCGTCGCATTCGGCACCAGGGGCAGCGCGACAGGCTGCGGCGCCGGCGCGGATTGCATCACGTGCGCCTCGAGGTCGGCGAGGTCCTGCCGGGTGTCGGCGTCGTCGGGCATCAGCGCGGCGGCCTTGCGCATCGGCGCGAGGGCTTCCGCGTGGCGCTCCTGCTGAACCAGCGTGACGGCCAGCGCCCGCCAGCCGAGCCCGACGTCGGGCATCCATTCGGTCAGCTGGGTCGCGATGCCTTCGGCCTGCGCGAATTGCCGCTTGTCGAGCAGCGCGGCGAGCGTATTCATGAATTCGGAGAGCACGGCCGCCAGCTCGTCGGCGGAGGCCGATGGCGCATCGGCCTCCGCGAGTTCGAGCGACAGCGCGTCGATGCCGTGCGTGCGGGCCTGCGCGACCAGCGCGCGCGCCGCATCCATCTGGTTGTCGCGCGTCAGCGCGTCGATGCACGCGATCCAGTAGCGCCGCTGCGACGGCTCGGTCGCCACCGCGGCCCGGAAGTGCCGCAGCGCGGCGTCGCGCCGGTCGAGCTGTTCGAGCACCGTCGCGAGGCGGAGGTGCGAATCGGCGTGTTCGGGATGCGTTTGCAGGATCTGGCGGTAGGCCTGCTCCGCGTCCTGAAGCGAGCCGGCGGCGTGAAGCGCGGCGGCGCGGGCCAGCTCGGCCTCGGAGACGGGAGCGGCGATGACGGTGTCATTCATGGCGGCGGAAATCGATGACGGCGAATGAAGGGGCGGCGGCGCGTACTCGCCGACGTTTCACGTATGTTGCCGCCGGGGGCCGCGCGACGATGGATCAAACAGAGGGGAGATTTGCTGCCTGTTCGGATGTTCGGCGTGCGTCCGCCGACGCGGGCAGCGCACGGAAAGCGCGTGGGGAAAGGGGGCGGGAAAAGGGTGTCGGAAAAGGGGCGCGAAGCCCGCCGGTGTTGCGCGTCGCCACCCGGCGGCATCGTCAGCCGCCGGCCGCCGCCGACGTGTTAACATGCGCGTCCTGCCCCGCGTGTCCGCCTGCAATCCAGGCCTGCCGCGCGCGGCATCCTCCCGGCGTTCCGCCGTCAACCGCAACATCATCCGTCATCATGTCCGCAGGCCTCAACCCCGCTCAGAACGAAGCGGTGCGCTACCTCGACGGTCCCTGCCTCGTGCTCGCCGGCGCGGGCAGCGGCAAGACCCGCGTGATCACGCAGAAGATCGCGCACCTGATCGAAGCGAAAGGTTTCGAGCCGCGCCACATCGCGGCCGTCACGTTCACGAACAAGGCCGCGGCCGAAATGCGCGAGCGCGTGTCGAAGCTGCTGGAGGGCAAGACGCTCACCACGCCCGGCAAGGAAGGCCGCAAGGTGCCCGTCAACCAGCTCACCGTGTGCACGTTCCACTCGCTCGGCGTGCAGATCCTGCGTCAGGAGGCCGAGCACGTCGGCCTGAAGCCGCAGTTCTCGATCATGGATTCGGACGACTGCTTCGGGATGATCCAGGAGCAGATCGGCACCACTGACAAGGGCCTGATCCGCAAGATCCAGAGCACGATTTCGCTGTGGAAGAACGGCCTGATCATGCCCGATGAGGCGATGACGATCGCGGCCAACGAGGACGAGCACCAGGCTGCGCTGGTCTACCGCAACTACGTCGCGACGCTGCACGCGTACCAGGCGGTCGACTTCGACGACCTGATCCGCCTGCCGGCCGAGCTGTTCGCGAAGAACGAGCAGGTGCGCGACCGCTGGCAGAACAAGCTGCGCTACCTGCTGATCGACGAATACCAGGACACCAACGCGTGCCAGTACGAGCTGCTGAAGCTGCTCGCCGGCCCGCGCGCCGCGTTCACGGCGGTGGGCGACGACGACCAGGCGATCTACGGCTGGCGTGGCGCGACGCTCGAGAACCTCGCGCAGCTCGGCAAGGATTTCCCGAAGCTGCACGTGATCAAGCTCGAGCAGAACTACCGGTCGACGGTGCGGATCCTGACCGCCGCGAACAACGTGATCGCGAACAACCCGAAGCTGTTCGAGAAGAAGCTGTGGTCCGAGCACGGGATGGGCGACTCGATCACCGTCACGCCGTGCAACGACGAGGAACACGAAGCCGAATCGGTCGTGTTCCGTCTGTCCGCGCACAAGTTCGAGCGGCGCACGCAGTTCCGCGACTACGCGATCCTGTATCGCGGCAACTTCCAGGCGCGGATCTTCGAGCAGGTGCTGCGGCGTGAGCGGATTCCGTACGTGCTGTCGGGCGGCCAGTCGTTCTTCGACAAGGCCGAGATCAAGGACCTGTGCGCGTACCTGCGCCTGATCGCGAACGCCGACGACGATCCCGCGTTCATCCGCGCGGTGACGACGCCGCGCCGCGGGATCGGCAACACGACGCTCGAAGCGCTCGGCTCGTTCGCGGGGCAGGCGAAGGTGTCGCTGTTCGAGGCCGTGTACATGGGCGGGATCGAGGCGCGGCTGTCCGCGCGCCAGGTCGAGCCGCTGCGGATGTTCTGCGACTTCATCCAGCGCCTGACCGATCGCGCGGACAAGGAGCCCGCGACCGTCGTGCTCGACGACATGATGGAGGCCATTCACTACGAGGCCTATCTGTACGACGCGTTCGACGAGCGGCAGGCGCAGTCGAAGTGGCAGAACGTGCTCGAATTCCTCGAATGGCTGAAGCGCAAGGGCACCAAGCCCGAGACCGAGGCCGTCGACGGCGAGGCCGACGGCTTCCACAACGCCGACGGGCTCGCCGATACCGGCAAGAACCTGC
The DNA here is from genome assembly GCF_001524645.2 of Burkholderia sp. MSMB0856. Classification (NCBI taxonomy): domain Bacteria; kingdom Pseudomonadati; phylum Pseudomonadota; class Betaproteobacteria; order Burkholderiales; family Burkholderiaceae; genus Burkholderia; species Burkholderia sp. MSMB0856. The sequence goes on from NZ_CP013427.1 coordinate 172,497, forward strand.
TCGGCCTGATCCAGACCGTCGCGCTGATGTCGATGCTCGAAGGCAAGGACGAGGATCCGGACGCGGTGCGCCTGTCGACCGTCCATGCGTCGAAGGGGCTCGAGTATCCGCACGTGTTCCTGGTCGGCGTCGAGGAAGGCATCATGCCGCACCGCGGCGGCAGCGAGGACGACGGCCCGATCGACAACGAGCGGATCGAGGAGGAGCGCCGGCTGATGTACGTCGCGATCACGCGCGCGCAGCGCAGCCTGCACCTGAACTGGTGCAAGAAGCGCAAGCGGGCGCGCGAGACGGTCGTGTGCGAACCGTCGCGCTTCATCCCCGAGATGGGTCTCGACGAAGCGCCGCCGCCGACGCCGGAGGAAGCGCCGATGACGCCGAAGGACCGGCTCGCGAGCCTGAAGGCGCTGTTGCAGAAGTGACGTGCGGGAGGCGGCCGGCCCGGCCGCGCCGGCAAAAGAAAACCCCCGCGATGCGCATGCGCCGCGGGGGTTTTTTCTGGCCGGCAGGCGTTACTTCGACGCGTTGACCATGTAGTCGACGGCCGCCTTCACGTCGGCGTCGGACGCGCTCGACCCGCCCTTCGGCGGCATTGCGCCCTTGCCGTGCAGCGCGTAGTTGTAGACGGTATCCATCGAGTCCTTCAGGCGCGGTGCCCAGTCCTCCTTGCTGCCGAACTTCGGCGCGCCGAGCACGCCGGCCGCGTGACACGCCTGGCAGACCTGCGTATACAGCGCCTTGCCGGCCGATGCGGCGTCGGCGCTGGTCGGCGCGGCCGCGGGCTTTTCGCCGGCCTTCGGAATCGCGGCGATTGCGGCCATTGCAGCGGCGGCCTGCGCGTTCGACGCGTCGGCGTCCGACGCGCCTGCCGCACCCGCCGCGCCGCTCGCCGCCGGCGCCGCATTGGCGGCCGGGGCAGCCGGTTCGGGGAAGTTCGCGCCGTCGTTGTTCGCCATGTAGACGATCGCGCGGGCGATTTCATAGTCGCTGACGTCGTCGGGATTCGTGCCGCCACGTGGCGGCATCGCGCCCTTGCCCGACAGCGCCGTCTTGAGCAGCGTGTCGAAGCCTTGCGAGATGCGCGGCGCCCAGTCGTCCTTGTTGCCGAACTTCGGCGCGCCGGCGGCGCCCGTGCCGTGACACGTCACGCACACGGCCTTGTAGACTTCCTCGCCGGTCTTGTACGTGCGGGGCGCGTTGGCGTCCTTCACGTCGACCTTCGCGAGCGGCGCGATCCGCGCGGCGACCTGTTCGTCCGATAGCGCGTCCGTGCCGGCGCCCGAGCGGAACGCGTGGTTGGCATACGTGGCAAACAGGACGATCAGGGCGATCGGAATCGCGAATGATGCGATGACGACGGCAATCAGCTGCCCGGGGGTTTTGACGGGAGATTCGTGGGGTGCTTCGCTCATGCTTGCCTCGTCTCCGTGAATAGGAATTGTGAGCGCGGTGCAACGGCAAAATGGCAGTCCAATGAAGCACGGACGATTATAGACGGAACGTTTACATCACGGCGAGCGGCGCGAAGGCGCGTGTTTACCCGCAGGAATGGGGGCCTGACGGGGATTCTGCGGGCAAGGTGGACGCTTCATGGGAAACCGGGTATCCTTGCCGTCTTGCCAATGGTGGGCGGCCGGTTTATTGGGGTCGACTCACTGTCACACGCGCCCGTAGCTCAATGGATAGAGTACTGCCCTCCGAAGGCAGGGGTTGCTGGTTCGATCCCAGCCGGGCGCGCCAAGCCTAGTCAGGCTCTCAGCAGTTTTATTCCTCGAATTGATCTTCCGCCATGCTCCGCTAGGGCAGCATGAGGGCAAAACCTGCGCGCGTGTGCGATGCCGGTCCATTTGCCGATCACCGAACATCAGCTCGACGATACAGTCGTCAAGCGGTAGCACGAGTGAAAAGCCCCGCGCGGGGCGGGGCTTGGTTTAGTGGGTCGACCGCCTCTATATCCGAGATGTCGGCGAGTAAGGTGCATCATTGAGACGCACACAGCGCTCTGGCGCGAAAGCAAAAAGCCCGCTTGCTTTCGCATAGCGGGCTTCGATGTTGGTTGCGGGGATAGGATTTGAACCTATGACCTTCGGGTTATGAGCCCGACGAGCTGCCAGACTGCTCCACCCCGCGGCACGGATTGTAATCACAATGCGGCGCTGCGTCAAAGTGTGTCGGCACCTGTTACTCATCCTCCTACTTGTCGCGGTTACTGACGAAGAGACGCGGAGGAGCAGATGGCGAGAATCGGCTGGCCGCGTTTTTCGCCCGCTTGGCCTGCTCGTCCTTCTTGCCGGCTTCACCTTCCTTCGCGTAGAGGGAAGGGCAATAGCGGCAGCAGCGCGAACTTCGACCGCCGTAGCCTCAACACGGTCAAGCACCACGCCCTGAAGCAGCGTCAACACGTCACAATCTCCCATCGGAAGGGGAACAGCTTTCGTGCGCTTGCCAAATGGCCTGATCAGGCTTCCAGCGAATTTCCCCGTTCGTCGTGTTCTGTCGCGCAGCTGGATTGCAGCGTGCGCCAGCGTTTCCCGCTAATCCGCGACGAACCAAAAAAGAAGCCCGCCGAACGGAGTTCAGCGGGCTTTCGTCGCGCGCGGCGCATTCGATGTCTCCCCGGTGCAACCAATCCAGACGACGCGCGAGCCGCGAAAGCCGCGCGCCGCGAGCGGGGCCGGCCGCGATCCGCGGGTTACTCGAACGACTTCAGGTTGTTCAACGGAACCAGACGCCACTGTTGGGCCGGCGAGCCGTTGATCGGATATAGCCAGAGCGGATTCCCGTTGCTGACGACACGGCCCTTGTCGTCGAGGCACAGGCTTTCGTCGGCCCGCGGCACGATCGGCCGCCGGCTCGTTCGGCGCGGTCAACATCGACAAGCCGGTCAACGAGACCGCGAAACCGGAACCTGATCGGCCACGCGCTCGCGCGCATCGTGCCGGTATCGCACGGTCCGCGCACGTGCCGGCCGCCGAGCGCCGAGGCGCCAGACCGCCCCCGAGACGCCACCCGTCCCGCGATGCGACGAATTACGGGCGTTTTGCTCGACTGATCGTCCCTTCGAAACACAGCGAACGTCGCGACAATATCCGCGAGTTTCCAGCCGTCGGCGCCGACGCGCCGGCGTGTCCGCGCCTGCCTTTCATGCGACCCGGCCCCCCCGGCCTGACGGCGGGGGCGCCGGCTGTCGCACGCCGGAAGCGCCGTCCGGGCATCGTCCGGGGCAGTCGCCCGGGCGGCCGGTTCGTCATCCATGCCTATCGCAGACCCAGCAGACCCAGCGGACCCAGCGGAAGCCCCGCCTATGAACGAAAACCTCCTCGAACGCGGATACCTGTCCGGCGGCGTACGGGAACCGTCCGACGGCCCGTCCGGCGCGGACACGCCAGTCGAGGCGCTGCTCGCGTCCGCGCTGGACCATTACGACGCGGGCCGGCTCGACGCCGCCGAGCGTCTGTGCCGACAGGTGCGGCAGCGCGAGCCCGAGCGGGCCGAGGCGCTGCACGTGCACGGGCTGGTCGCGTTTCGCCGCGGCGACTTCGACGCTGCCGTCGCGGCGATCGCGGACGCGATCCGGCGCGATCCGCAGGCACGCTATTACTACAACCTGGGCACCGTGATGGCCGCGCACAACCGGCCCGCGGCGGCGGCCGAGTGCTTCCGGCAGGCGCTCGCGCTGCAGCCGGACGATGCGGACGCGTACAACAACCTCGGCAACGCGTTGCGCACGCTGAAGGATTGCGAAGGCGCGGTGGAGGCGCTGGGCACGGCGATCCGGCTGCGGCCCGACCACGCGCAGGCCTACAACAATCTCGCGAACGCGATGCTCGATGCGGGCGAACTGGAGGCCGCGCTTGAAGGCTACCGCGCCGCGATCGCGTTGCGGCCAGATCTGCTCGAGCCGCACGACAACCTGCTGTTCGCGTTGAATTACAGCGCGGCCGCCGCGCCGCACGTTCATTTCGATGCCGCGCGGCATTACGGCGCGCAGGCCGCCGCGCGAGCGGTGCCGTACCGCTCGTGGCCGACGGCCGATGGCGCGAGACCGCTGCGGGTCGGCATCGTATCGGGCGACCTGAAGCATCACCCGGTCGGCTATTTCCTCGAAAGCGTGCTGCGCGCGACCGATCGCACGCGCGTGGTGTTCGTCGCGTATCCCACTCGCGATGTCGAGGACGACCTGACACAGCGGCTGCGCCCGCTGTTCGCGGGCTGGACGAGCCTCGCCGCGCTGAGCGACGAGGCCGCGGCCCGGCGAATTCGCGACGATGCGATCGACATCCTGATCGACGCGGCGGGCCACACGATCTTCAACCGGCTTGCGCTGTTCGCGTGGAAGCCGGCGCCGGTGCAGGTGTCGTGGATCGGCTATGTCGCGACCACCGGGCTCGACGCGATCGATTACGTGCTGGGCGATCGCCACGTGCTGCCGGCCGACGAGGAAGCGCATTTCGTCGAGCGGCCGTGGCGCCTGCCCGACAGCTATCTGTGCTACACGCCGCCGCGCGACGCGATCGTGCCGGGCCCGCTGCCGCAGCTGGCCGGCGGCGCGGTGACGTTCGGCTATTTCGGCAAGCTCGGGAAGATGAGCGACGCGGTCGTACGCGTCTGGTCGCGGGTGCTCGCGGCGGTGCCCCGGTCGCGGCTGCTGCTCAAGGCGAGCGAGCTGGCCGGCGCGTACGCGGTGCGCCGCACGCGCGAGCGGTTCGCGCAGCACGGCATCGATCCGGCGCGGCTGCTGCTCGAGCCGAATGCGCCGCGCGGCGAATACCTGGCGTCGTACCGTCGCGTCGACGTGATGCTGAGCCCGTTCCCGTATTCGGGCGGCACGACGACCGCCGATGCGTTGTGGATGGGCGTGCCCGTGCTCGGCATCCGGGGCGACCGGTTCGTCACGCACATCTGCGAAAGCCTGCTGCAGACGGTCGGCCTGGCCGATTGGGTCGCGCGCGACGAAGACGACTACGTCGCGAAGGCCGCGGCCTTCGCGACCGATCCGGCGCAACTGCGGCTGCTGCGGACCGGCCTGCGCATGCAGTTGATCGCATCGCCGCTGTGCAATGCGCCGCGCTTCGCGCGGCATCTCGAGGACGCGTTCCACGGAATGTGGGCCCGTCGCGCGGACCGGGCCAGCGACATCGCCCGCCCGCTCGGCTGACTCATCGACCGGACCGCGCGCGAAACGACGCAACGACGAAACGACGACATGCAACAGACCACGGACATTCTCGGCGCCGCACTGGCGCATCACCAGGCGGGCCGGCTGGGCGACGCGAAGGCGGGCTACGAGCAGCTGCTCGCGCGCGAGCCCGCGCATCCGGACGCGCTGCATTTCCTCGGGCTGCTGACCTGTCAGGCAGGGCAGCCGGAAGAGGGAATCGCGCTGATGCGCCGCTCGATCGACGCGTATCCGAGCGCGATCTATCACAACAATCTGGGCAACGCGCTGCGCGAGCGAGGCCGGCTCGACGATGCGATCGCTCAGTACCGCGAAGCGGTGCAGCGACAGCCGGACTACGCGGAAGCGCACAACAACCTGGGCGATGCGCTGCGCGAGGCGCGGCAGCCGGATGCGTCGATGCAGCACTGCGCGCAGGCGATCGCGCTGCGGCCGGACTATGCGCAGGCGTACAACAACCTGGGCAACGCGCTGAAGGATCTGGGGCAGGCGGATGCGGCGGTGCTCGCATACGGCAAGGCGATCGAACACGATCCGCGCTACGCCGATGCGTACAACAATCTCGGCAACGTGCTGACGACGCAGCGCAAGTTCGACGCGGCGGTGGACAGCTACCGCGCGGCCGTCGCGCTGGCCCCGGCCAGCCCGATCGCGCACCGCAATCTCGGCGCGGCGCTGCTTGCGCGCGGCGACCGCGACGAGGCGATCGCGACCTTGCGCCGTCTCGTCGAACTGGCGCCCGCCGACGCGCAGGCGCGCGTCGATCTCGGTACCGCGCTGCGCGACGCAGGGCTGGCCGACGCGGCGATCGAGCATTTCGAGCGCGCCGCGGAACTGTCGCCGTTGCGCGCCGACGCGCACGCGGGCCTCGCGGAGGTGCTGTACCGCCGGCGGCAGACGGCGCGTGCGGCCCAGTGCATGACGCGTGCGCTCGAGCTGGCGCCCGATCACGGTCCCGCCTACCGCATGCTCGGCGACATGTATCACGATCTGGGCAAGTACGACGCGTCCGTCATGTGCTACCGGGCCGCGACCGAACTCGATGCGAACGACGTCGACGCGCATCATCGCTGCGCGATGGTGCTGCTGAAGCAGAACTGCGCCGACGACGCGCTGCATCACGCGCGCGCGGCGCTCGCATTGAACGACCGCGCGGCGCCCGCGCACATGACGCTCGGCGACGTGCTCGGCATGCTCGGCGATGTGGATGGCGAACTCGCGCATTACCGCCGCGCGGTCGAGCTCGACGTGACGAATCCGGTCCTGCACGACCGGCTGATCTTCGCGCTCGCCACGCACCCGTCGATCGACCAGGAAGAGACGCGCCGTGCCGCACGGCATTTCGGCGAACACGTCGAAGCCGATGCACGGCCGCTCGCGCATGCCGACATCGGCTCGCGCCCGTCGGGCGGACGACTGCGCATCGGCTGGGTGTCGGGCGACCTGGTGACGCATCCGGTTGGCATTTTCCTCGAAGGCGTGCTGGCGCATCTCGATCGACACCGGCTCGAATTGATCGCCTATCCGACGTCGGCGGCGGAAGACGACACGACCGCGCGCCTGAAACCGTATTTCGACGCGTGGCATCCGCTTCTTGACCTGTCGGACGAACAGGCGGCGCAGCGGATTCGTGCGGATGGCATCGACGTCCTCGTCGACCTGTCGGGCCACACGGCGCTAAACCGGCTCGGCGTGTTCGCATGGAAGCCCGCGCCGGTGCAGGTCACGTGGATCGGCTTCTTCGCGTCGACGGGGCTGCGCGCGATCGACTACGTGCTGGGCGACCGGCACGTGCTGCCGGCCGATGAGGAAGCGCATTTCGTCGAGCGGCCGTGGCGGCTGCCCGACAGCTATCTGTGCTTCACGCCGCCGCATCCGGCGCTCGACGTCGGTCCGTTGCCGCAACGCGAGAACGGGGTGACGACGTTCGGCTATTTCGGCAAGCTCGGGAAGATGAACGATGCGGTCGTGCGCGTGTGGTCGCGGGTGCTTGCCGCGGTGCCGGGCGCGCGGCTGTTCCTGAAGGCGGGCGAGCTCGACGGCGCGCATGCGGTGCGCCGGACGGTCGAGCGGTTCGCCCGCAACGGGATAGACGCGAGTCGGCTGGTAATGGAAGGCCGCTCGCCGCGCGCCGATTACCTGACGGCCTATCACCGCGTCGACATGATGCTGAGCCCGTTTCCGTACCCGGGCGGCACGACCACGGCCGAGTCGCTGTGGATGGGCGTGCCGGTGCTCGGGATGAAGGGAGCGCGGTTCGTCACGCACATCTGCGAGAGCGTGCTGCAGACGGTCGGCCTCGGCGACTGGATCGCCCATGACGAAGACGACTACGTCGCGAAGGCCGTGGCCGCGGCGGCCGATCCGCAGCGGCTCGGTGTGCTGCGGCAGGCATTGCGCGCGCGGCTGCTCGCGTCGCCGCTGTGCGACGCGCCGCGCTTCGCGAAACATCTCGAGGAGGCGTTTCACGGGATGTGGATGGACAGGACGAACGCGGGCGCCGACTAGCGGGCCGCAGCGGGCGACGAACGGAATTGAGCCGCCCGGCAGGGCGGCGCGCGAACGACGAAACGACGACATGCAACAGACCACGGACATTCTCGGCGCCGCACTGGCGCATCACCAGGCGGGCCGGCTGGGCGACGCGAAGGCGGGCTACGAGCAGCTGCTCGCGCGCGAGCCCGCGCATCCGGACGCGCTGCATTTCCTCGGGCTGCTGACCTGTCAGGCAGGGCAGCCGGAAGAGGGGATCGCGCTGATGCGCCGCTCGATCGACGCGTATCCGAGCGCGATCTATCACAATAATCTGGGCAACGCGCTGCGCGAGCGAGGCCGGCTCGACGATGCGATCGCTCAGTACCGCGAAGCGGTGCAGCGACAGCCGGACTACGCGGAAGCGCACAACAACCTGGGCGATGCGCTGCGCGAGGCGCGGCAGCCGGATGCGTCGATGCAGCACTGCGCGCAGGCGATCGCGCTGCGGCCGGACTATGCGCAGGCGTACAACAACCTGGGCAACGCGCTGAAGGATCTGGGGCAGGCGGATGCGGCGGTGCTCGCATACGGCAAGGCGATCGAACACGATCCGCGCTACGCCGATGCGTACAACAATCTCGGCAACGTGCTGACGACGCAGCGCAAGTTCGACGCGGCGGTGGACAGCTACCGCGCGGCCGTCGCGCTGAACCCGGGCCGGGCGATCGTGCACGGCAATCTCGGCACCGCGCTGCTCGCACGCGGCGACCTCGACGAATCCATCGCGACGCTGCGCCGGGCGGTCGAACTCGATCCGCTGGATCCGCAGGTCCACAACTGTCTCGGCAGTGCGCTGCGTGAAGCGGGCCGGAACGACGAAGCGATCGAGCATTTCGAACGGGTTGTCGAGCTGTCCGGCGGCGACGTCGACGCACACCTCAACCTGAGCCGGGCGCTGAAGAGCCAGAACCGGATCGAGGAGTCCGTCGAGGCCGGCAAGCGGGCCATCGAGCTGGATCCGCGCCGCGCGGAAGGCTATGTGAACCTGGCCCACGCGTATTACTGGCTGGACCGCGTCGACGACGCGATCGTGCAGTACCGGCATGCGCTCGAATTCGATCCGGATTCGGCGGACATTCACCAGAACCTGTCGATCGCGCTGTGCCAGGCGCGGCGCGTCCATGAAGCGCTGGAAAGCGCGCAGGCCGCCGTCGCACTCGAACCCGGCACCGCGCGCCGGCATGCGCATCTCGCGGACGTGCTGCGCAAGACCGGCGACGTCGACGCGGCGATCCGGTGCTATCGCCGCGCGCTGGAGTGCGATCCCGACAATCCGGGCACCTACACGTCGCTGCTGTTCTGCCTCGCGGGCCAGACCAGCTTCGACCCGGATGCGTACCTGGCGGATGCGCGTGTTTTCGGCGCGCGCATGTCGATGCACGCGCAGCCGTGGCGGCACCGGCCGGCGCCGCTGAACGGGCGCAGGTTGCGTGTCGGCTTCGTGTCGGGCGATTTCCGGCGGCACCCGGTCGGCATCTTTCTCGAAAGCGTGGTCGCGCATCTCGATCGGTCGCGGCTCGAACTGGTCGCGTTCACGACGTTCGACACCGAGGACGACTACACCGCGCGGCTGAAGCCGCATTTCGACGGCTGGCATCGCATCACGGATCTCGGGACGGAGCAGACGGCCCGACGCATCCACGACGAGCGGATCGACGTGCTCGTCGACCTGGCCGGACATACGGCGCACAACCGGCTGCCTGCCTTTGCATGGAAGCCGGCGCCGATCCAGGTGAGCTGGCTCGGCTTTTTCGCGTCGACCGGCATCGCGGAGATGGACTATTTCCTCGGCGATGCGCACGTGCTGCCGGCCGCCGAGGAAGCGCACTTCGTCGAGCGGCCGTGGCGGCTGCCGGACAGCTACCTGTGCTTCACGCCGCCGCCGTACGACGTGCAGGTCGGCCCGCTGCCGATGCTGCGCAACGGGCACATCACGTTCGGTTGCTTCGGCAAGCTCGTCAAGGTGACCGACGACGTGGTGCGCGTCTGGTCGCGCCTGCTGCACACCGTGCCGGGCGCGAAGCTGCTGCTCAAGGCGTATGAACTCGCGGTCGAGGACATCTGCGATGCGACGCGCGCGCGCTTTGCGGCGCACGGCATCGACGCCGACCGCCTGATCCTCGAGCAGGGCTCGTCGCGCGACGCATACTTCGCTGCGTACAACCGCGCGGACGTGATGCTGAGCCCGTTCCCGTACCCAGGCGGCACGACGACGGCGGAGTCGCTGTGGATGGGCGTGCCGGTGCTCGGGATGAAGGGAGAGCGGTTCGTCACGCACATCTGCGAGAGCCTGCTGCATGCGGCCGGTCTCGGCGACTGGATCGCGAGCGACGAAGCGGACTACATTGCGAAGGCCGTCGCGTTCTCCCGCGATCGCGGCGAGCTCGCGGCGATGCGTGCCGGGTTGCGTCAGCAGATGCAGCGTTCGCCGCTCGGCGACGCGAAGCGGTTCGCCCGCCACCTCGAGGACGCGTTCCACGGCATGTGGGACGCATGGCTCGCCGGCACACCGGACGACGCGCCGGCGCGGTAACGGCCGCGGCCGGCCCGGCGCCGCGCCGCCGGGCATCGCGGCGCGGTGCGGCGCATGCGGTGCATGCGGACATCCCAAAAAAAGAAGCCGCATCGCTGCGGCTCTTCGAGGAGTGCGCCCTCGCGGGCGTCGTTGTTGTTCTCGTTCGTTACGCGTCGGTGCGGTTCAGCCGAGCATCCCGGTCGACTGATAACGCGATGCCGCGTCGATGCGCTGCAGCGCCAGCCGATGATTCGTCATCAGCCGCTCGCGGCCGGCCTTCGCCTGTTCGGTGACGATCGCGTCGAGCCGCTGGATCTCGCGGACGATCGCGAGCGCATCCGGCGTCTGGTCCGCGTCGAGCGACATCAGCAGCGTCGCGCGTTCGTCCACGAGCGCGGCGGCGCGCTCCCATGCGTCGTGTGAGACGGCGTCCGCGAGCGCGTGCGTGAGCGCCAGCGCGCGTGTCAGCGAAGTGTGTTCCATGGCGAGTAGTCCTCGTGGGCGGCGGCCGGGTGCCGGTCCGTCACTTGTTGGTGGCGAGCGTGCCGGCGCTGCTCGCACCGCCGAACAGCTGCGTCAGGTACTGCTGGTTGTTCTGCATCTTCGTCATCAGCGTGTTGAGCGCGGTGAACTGCGCGTTGTACTGGGCCGTGAGCGAGTCCTGGTAGTTCTTCAGCTGCGTCGCCTGGTCCTGCAGGTTCGACAGGTCCTTGTTCAGCGAGGCCGTGCGCTGGTCGATCAGGCCGCCCGTCTGCGAGTACGAATTCGCGAAGTTGTTCAGCGCGACCCCGACGCCGTTCGTCGAGTTGAAGATCGCCGAGACGGCCGAGCCGTTGGTCGTGAGTGCGGTCTGCAGCTTCGTGCTGTCGACCGTGAGCGTGCCGTCGGTGTTCAGGTTGATGCCGATCGACGACAGGCTGTAGGTCTTGCCGCCCGACGTGACGCCGCCGCTGAGCGCGGTCGCGAGGCCGTTCGTGATCGAGTTCAGCATCGCGTCGCCGAGCAGCGGGCCGGCCGTCGAGCCCGACGACGTGGTCGTGTACGACGACAGGCTCGATGCCGTCGTGACGAAGGTCGAGTACGCCTTCGCGAAATTGTTGATCGCCGTCGTGATGCCGGTCGTGTCCTGCGCGATCGTGAGCGTCTGCGTCGTGTTGACCGCGGCGGCCGTCAGGTTCAGCGTGACGCCGGTCAGCGCGTTGGAGATCTGGTTCGTCGCGCTCGTCACGGTGCTGCCGGCGATCGTGATGTTGGCGTCCGCGGCGGGCGTCACCGTGTTGTAGGTCGACTGCGTCGAGTCGAGCTTGCTGTTCAGGCCGGCGCCCGCGGTGATCGACACCGTGTTCGCCGCCCCGGTGTTGTTCGACGAGAGCACCAGATGCTGGCCGTCGGACGCGTTGATCACGGTGGCCGTCACGCCCGGGTTGTTCGAGGCCTTGTTGATGTTCGCGGCGATCGTCGCGAGCGTATCGGTCGACGAGACCGACAGCTGCATCGAGCCGGTGCCGACGCCGACGGTCAGCGTGCCGCTGCCGATCGTGTCGGACGACGTGAGCGCCGGCGAAGAAATCGAGTTGGCGGTCGCGACCGCGTTGACTTTCACCGCGTACGTGCCGGCCGCCGCGCCGCTCGCGGTGGTGGCGGTGAGGCCGGAGCCGCTGGCCGTCGCGGTCAGTGCCGACAGCGCCGTGCCGTCGGTGAGGCCCTTCAGCGCCGTTTGCAGCGCCGCGAGCTGTGACTTGATCTGCCCGATCGCGGACAGTTCGGTGTTGTCGGACGTTTGCTTGTTCGCGAGTGCGGTCGTTTGCGCGGCGGTCTTCGCGGTGACGAGCGCGGAGACGAGCGAATTGACGTCGAGCGACGACTTCGTCGAGCCGCTGATGAGGGACTGCGCAGCCTGCTGGAGCGCGGTGTTCAGGTCGCTGGAGGACGTGGTGGTGGTGGTCGTCGAGGTCATTCGGGTGCTCCGGTCCGCATCGCCGGACAGGTTCGGGCGAATCGCGCGTCGGTGTCGAACAAGCGCGCAACGGGAGGTGAGCCTCCCGGGTGCGCGATGAAAAGGCGCGGGCGCCGGACCCAGGTCGCGGCGCCCGTGCCGGCGGACGGCGCGTCGCGAGACGCGCGCCGCCGGTCATGGGGTATTAACCCAGGAGCTTCAGGACTTGCTGCGGCAGCGAGTTCGCTTGTGCCAGCACCGAGATACCTGCTTGCTGCAGCACTTGCGCCTTGCTCAGGTTCGCCGTTTCCGTCGCGAAGTCCGCGTCGGTGATCTGCGAACGGGCTGCCGACATGTTGGTCGACTGCGTCTGCGTGTTCGTGATGGCCGACTGGAACGTGTTCTGCGTTGCGCCGAGCGTTGCCTGGAACGTGTTGACCTTCGTCAGCACTGCGTCGATCGAGCCCATCGCGGCTTGCGAATCCGTGACGCTCGAAACCGTCAGCGCGGAGAGGCCGAGGTTTGCCGAGTCCCAGCTCTGCGAGCCGAAGTTCGCTGCGATCGTCTGGCCGTTGATTGCGCCGATCTGGAAGCTGACCGTGCCCAGGCCTTGCAGGACGGATTGACCGTTGAACGTCGTTTGCGTTGCGACGCGCGAGATTTCCGTCAGACGGGTCGAGACTTCCGACTGCAGGTTTGCACGTGCGTTGGAGTCGAGCGAGCCGTCGCCTGCTTCAACTGCCAGCTGGCGGATACGTTGCAGGTTGTCGACGATCGACTGGAGCGCGCCGGCCGTCGTCTGGACCATCGAGATGCCGTTGTTCGCGTTCGACACGCCTTGGTTCAGCGCGTTGATCGCGGCCGTCTGGGTCGTCGCGATTGCGAGGCCCGCTGCGTCGTCTGCCGCGCTGTTCACGCGCTTGCCCGACGACAGGCGGTTGATCGCTTGCGACAGCGCGTTTTGCGAGCCCGACAGATTCGTCTGCGTCGACAGCGAAAGGATGTTGGTGTTGATGTTCAGCATTTGCTTCCTCGTTTTGGAAAATGCCTGAGTACAGACAGGATCAGGTTCGTTTTCGGCGTTGCGCTTTATCGCGAGTGGCGCTGCCCGCCTTTCCTGGTTGACGGCGGCACCCGGCGAAAACTTTAGAGGGATGTGTGAGGAAAATCGGGACGGAAGCATGCCGCTGCCGCGAAGTCCGCGCCTGGTATGGCTGGCAGCGATTTTGGCGGGGTTGCGCGACGGTCTCGTTGGACGGTGTATGCGGCCGCGCCGCGCGGGGCGGCGAAGCGGGATCGACAAAAGGATAGTTTTGTCTGTGATTTCCTGATATGATGGCGGGCTGAATTGAGATTTTCTGTCAAGCCTGTGCCGTCCCGGCACTCTTGCTGGCAGTCAAACGCGGCGCTGCACGCGGCTTGTGAAGCGTACTCGCGGTGCTTTGTGCCTCTCTTTTCCGGCCTCCGAGGCCGTATTTCCGCTCGTTTCGCCTGTTGTGGGGACGCCCGGATGGCCGGTGCGTGGCGCTTGGCCGCTACGTTTTTGACCGTTTAAGCAATTTAGGAACGACATGACGACGATTCTTCTGAAAGAAAACGAGCCGTTCGAAGTGGCGATTCGCCGCTTTCGCCGTGCTATCGAAAAAAATGGCCTGATCGCTGAACTGCGCGAACGCCAGTCCTACGAAAAGCCGACCGCAGTCCGCAAGCGCAAGAAGGCAGCTGCCGTCAAGCGCCTGCACAAGCGCCTGCGCAGCCAGATGCTGCCGAAGAAGCTCCACTAAGAGCATCTACGGTTCGCCGCGAAACGGCGGAGCGTGCTTCGAAAGAAGCCGCTCCGCCGTTTTGCTTTTCGGGCCGGAAAATCGGCTTCGATCTCGGGATTCAAGCCTTGGCGGGGTGGCCGCCTGGCGGCGGCGCGGCGGGTTCGACGGATTGCCGGGCGGTCTCGGGCCGCCGCGGGGGGCGTTCCGAAGTGGTCATCGCGACGCTCGGCGTCGGCGTGACGCGATCGGCATCTGTTTGAAGAAGCGCAAGCGCGTGCGTGCGGGCCACGCACGACGCGATGACGTATCGATGCACCAATCCGGCCCGCCGGGCGGGGCTGCGTCGCCGTCAGCCTGCCTTGCGGCGCCGTGCCGGTTGCTGCTTGCCGCCGAGCGCCGCGCATTTGGCGTGACACGGGCAGCCGGTCTCGTGGTCGTTGACCATCCCGGTTGCCTGCATCAGCGCGTAGCAGATCGTCGAGCCGACGAACTTGCAGCCGTATTCCTTCAGCGCCTTGCTGAGCGCATCGGACTCGGCGGTCGATGCGGGCGCGTCGCGATACGACTGCCACGCGTTCTGCACCGGCGTATGGTCGACGAACGACCACAGGAATTGCGCGAGCGACCCGTGGTCGTCGCGAATGCGCTGCACGGCCCGGGCATTGGTCACCGCGGACTCCACCTTCGCGCGATTGCGCACGATGCCCGGATTTTCGAGCAGCTTCTCGATGTGCTTCGGCGTGAAGCGCGCGACCGCGTCGACATCGAACTCGGCGAACGCCTCGCGATAGCCGGCACGCTTGTTCAGGATCGTCGACCACGACAGCCCCGCCTGCGCGCCTTCCAGAATCAACATTTCGAACAGATGGCGATCGTCATGCGACGGCACGCCCCACTCGGTATCGTGATAGTGAGCATCCGCTTCCGTCCTTACCCAGTTGCACCGCTGCGACATCGTCAGCCTCGTTCCAGAGTCGATTCGATCGTGCCAGCATAGCGGAAGGCCCATTCACGGCATAGCTGGCCGAACGGCAGATGGGCGTGCGGCGCCGATCCGGTTAAGCTTGGCGCCTGTTCGAATCAGCAGGATCAACGCATGACGGCACTACTTTTTGCGATCGGCATCGACGGCGGGGGCACCGGCACCCGTGCGGTACTGGCCGACCGGCACGGGCGCGAGCTCGCGCAGGGGCGCGGCGGCCCGTCGGGGCTCGGCCTCGGCATCGAGCGCGCGTGGGCATCGATCGGCGCGGCCTGCGCCGACGCCTTCACGCTGGCCGGGCTCGCGTTCGACTGGTCGCAATGCGCGCTCGGTTGCGGGCTGGCTGGCGTCAACAACGCCGCGTGGCTCGCCGCATTCCGTGCGCAGGCGCCGCTCGACGCGCTCGCGATCGAGAGCGACGCGTATACGACCGTCGTCGGCGCGCACGGCGGCGCGCCGGGGCTCATCGTCGCACTCGGCACGGGCAGCATCGCGGCGGCGCTCGACACGGCGGGCGACTGCCGCATCGCGGGCGGCTTCGGTTTTCCGTCCGGCGACGAGGCGAGCGGTGCGTGGCTCGGCATGCGCGCGCTTGCATACGCGCAGCAGGCGCTCGACGGCCGCGTGCCGCGCGACGCGTTCGCCGGCGCGCTGCTCGCGGAAACGGGCGTGCACGATCGCGACGGACTCGTCCAGTGGTCGTGCGATGCGAACCAGACGATCTACGCGCGCCTCGCGCCGATCGTGTTCGCGCACCGCGACCATCCTTGCGCGGCGGCGCTGATCGCGCAGGCCGGCGAAGAGATCGGCAAGATGATCGACGCGCTTGATCCGCGGCAGGCGCTGCCGGTCGCGCTGTGCGGCGGGCTGGCCGACGCGCTGGCGCCGGCCGTGCCGGCGCGCCACGCGGCCCGGCTGCGCGCGCCGCTCGACGATTCCGCGCACGGCGCGTTGCGGCTTGCGTTGCAGGCATTGAGGGCAGCCGAAGCGGGGTGAGCGGTTCAAATGGGCGGCGTGCGGTGAGTGGTGAGCCGGCCGGGCAGGCCGAACGGCCCGAAACCGGCCCGTTCCCCAACCGCCCGGCGGCCCCCTGGGCACGACGTTAAAATGGCGGTTCCGCAGCGTCCTGCGCGCCATTCACCCGTCCCCATGTACAAAGTCATCGCCACCGACCTCGACGGCACCCTGCTGAACAGCGACCACCAGCTCGATCCGTACACGATCGAGACCGTCCGCCGGCTCGACCGCGACGGCCTGCAATTCGTGATCGCGACGGGGCGCCACTATGCGGACGTCGCCGGCATCCGCGACGTGCTGGGCATCCGGCCGTACCTGATCACGTCGAACGGGGCGCGTGTGCATGCGCCGGACGACACGGCGATCCACGCGCAGGACATCGATCCCGCGATCGTCCGCGGCCTCGTGCAGCCGGGCGTGACCGGCGCGCACGGGCGCGTGATCGTCAACCTGTTCACCGACCGCGGCTGGCTGATCGACCGCGACGCGCCGCACCTGCTCGAATTCCACCAGGATTCGGGATTCCGGTACGACGTGATCGACATGTCCGCGCACGACGGCGCCGATATCGCAAAGGTGCTGTATATCGGCGAGCCGGCCGATCTGGCGGTGGTCGCCGAGCAGATGCGCGTGCGGTTCGGCGATGCGCTGTACATCACGTATTCACTGCCCGACTGTCTCGAAGTGATGACCGCCAACGTGTCGAAGGGCCGCGCGCTGCGTGCGGTGCTCGCGCGGCTCGGCGTCGACGCCGGCCACTGCATCGCGTTCGGCGACAACATGAACGACATCGACCTGCTCGAAACGGCCGGTCACGCGTTCATGATGAACAACGCGAACCCCGACCTGATCGCGCACCTGCCGCACATCCCGCGGATCGGCAACAACTTCGACGCGGGCGTCGCCCGCCACCTGCGCACGCTGTTCGCGCTCGAGGACACCCTCGACGGCGTCGCCGCTTCCTGAGCGGCCATGAAAAACGGGCGCCAGCGGCGCCCGTCCAAATTACCTGCCTCTATGTTGTTCGACAGCGTGAGGCTCGCTGCTCTGCTCGCGTGACCCCGTAGCGTTTTATTCGTTGGTGCGAGCGGATGCGGGCAGCAGGCCGACGGCATCGTCGCGCCCGGCGATGAGCGGATAGACGATCCCCGCGATTGCCGCACCGATGATCGGCGCGACCCAGAACAGCCACAGCTGGCCGATCGCCTCGCCGCCCACGAACAGCGCCGGGCCGGTCGAGCGGGCCGGGTTCACCGACGTGTTGGTGACCGGGATGGAGATCAGGTGAATCAACGTCAGGCACAGGCCGATCGCGATCGGCGCGAAGCCGGCAGGCGCGCGCTTGTCGGTGGCGCCGAGAATCACGAACAGGAAGAAGCCCGTCATCACGACTTCGCAGATGAACGCCGCCCCGAGCGAGTAATGGCCGGGCGAGCGCTCGCCGAAGCCGTTCGTCGCAAAGCCGCTGCCGACGACGTCGAAGCCCGGCTTGCCGGTCGCGATCAGGTACAGCACGAACGCACCCAGCGTGGCGCCGACCACCTGCGCAACGATGTACGGCGCGAGATCGCGCGCCGGGAAGCGGCCGGCGACCGTCAGGCCGACGCTCACCGCCGGATTCAGGTGGCAGCCCGAAATATGGCCGATCGCGAATGCCATCGTCAGCACGGTCAGGCCGAAGGCGAGTGCGACGCCGGCAAAGCCGATGCCGAGGCCCGGAAAGGCGGCGGCCAGCACGGCGCTTCCGCACCCGCCGAGCACCAGCCAGAACGTGCCGAATACCTCTGCAGCCAGACGCTGAGAAAGATTCATGTAAGGACCTCGTTCAAGTGGGTTGAAGACAAACGGGCGACCGGATGATTTATTCCGACGCCGGAATTGGTCTGGATTATAGGAAATGAATCGGCTTCGAGAGGGTCAACGATTGTTAAATTTGAATGGCCGGAGAATGGCTTTTATTAGAATAAGTCCGCATTCTCGATATCGACGAATCGGTTAAAGATGACAGCATTAAATTCGAAGAGCAGGGCGGCAGTACGATGACGTAACGGATGTTGGCGTTCCGGCCGGACTCGCTGGAGCCGCATCATGGAAAAGGGGAGTCGAAAAATGTCTCAATACGCGAAACTCAAGGCGCAGATCGCCGAGTTGCAGGCCCAGGCGGACGACGTGCGTCGCCAGGAAGTGGCGACGGTGATCGCCGACGTCCAGCGAATGATTGCCGAATATGGCCTGACGGCCGAGGACCTGGGCTTCGCGGAGCGCGCGCGGCGGGGCCGTCCGCCGAAAAAGGCGCCGCTGCCCCCGAAATACCGCGACCCGAAGTCGGGCGCAACCTGGAGCGGGCGCGGCAAGCCGCCGAATTGGATCGTCGGGAAAAACCGCGATCGTTTCCTGATCGAATGACCGCGCAAAAAGAAAGAGCCGCATCGTCGATGCGGCTCTTTGGCGTCTTCGGGATTTTCGCGCCGATTTCGGCGCGAATTTCACCGGATATTTCCTGACGAATTTCGGCGTCAGGCGCCCGCGACCTGACGCAAGACAGGCCGTTTTGCCGCCGTGCAAAGCAATTCGTAAGTTTCGACATAACGCCGCGCCATCGCTTTCGAGCTGAAGCGCGTATCGAAACGTGCGCGGATTGCGTCGCGCGACAGGCTGTCGATCCGGTGCAGCGCACCGACGGCGCCCTGCACGTCCTCGACGATGAAGCCGGTCACGCCGTCCTCGATCACTTCCGGCACCGAGCCGCGGTTGAACGCGACGACCGGCGTGCCGCAGGCCATCGCCTCGATCATCACCAGGCCGAACGGCTCCGGCCAGTCGATCGGGAACAGCAGCGCCTTCGCGCCGGACAGGAACGCCGGCTTCTGCGCCTCGTTGATCTCGCCGATGAATTCGACGTGCGCCTCGCCGAGCAGCGGCTCGATCACTTCCTTGAAGTAATCGGCGTCGGCCTTGTCGACCTTCGCGGCGATCTTCAGCGGCAACCCGCTTTGCGCGGCGATCCGGATCGCGGTGTCGACCCGCTTTTCGGGGCAGATCCGGCCGAGGAACGCGAGGTATTCGGGCTTCACGTGCGGTTGCGGCGTGAGCAGCGTGTCGGGCAGCCCGTGATACACGGTGCCGGCCCATGCGGCCTGCGGCAGCGGCTTGCGCTGGTTGTTCGAGATCGATACGACCGGCGCGTCCGGGAAGGCGTCGAACACCGGCTGCAGCTCCGGCAGGTCGAGGCGGCCGTGCAGCGTCGTCACGTAAGGCGTATCGAGGCGCGACATCAGCGAGAACGGCATGTAGTCGAGGTGGAAGTGCAGCACGTCGAATTCGTGCGCGACACGGGCGACCTGTTCGATCAGGCGCATATGGGGCGCCATCGAGTCGCGTATCGACGGGTCGAGCCGCAGTGCGCGCGGCCATGCCGCCTCGAGACGGGCGGACGTGACGGAGTCGCCGCTCGCGAACAGCGTCACGTCGTGGCCAAGCTCGACGAGCGCCTCGGTGAGGTAGGACACGACACGCTCGGTGCCGCCATAGAGTTTCGGCGGGACAGCTTCGTAAAGCGGCGCGATCTGGGCAATACGCATGGGCGTTCTCCGGTGTCGACCAGCGCAGGGCGCTCGAGTGCGCATGCTGGTCCGATGCAGGGTTGCGGAACTCGCCGACGCACGCGCTCTGCGGTACGTGGCCCGGTCCGGGGCGCGGTGCGCGGAAGGCCGGGCGGCAAGCTGCGGGGCGGGCCGGCACGGCTCCCGCCGCCGCCCATTGGAGTCCATTATCGATATCGCCTTCAGGGGTTCGAGTGTTTTTTCAAACACTTAAGGCTTGTTACACCATGAAATACGCGAAAACCCCGATAAAAAGGGTGCGGAAACATAAAGCGATATGGCAACGAGAATTGTTGCGCTATCGTGAAAAACCACTATAATTTTTACCGATTCACTTTCCGGCAGCCTTGTCGGAAGGCCTCCAGCCGGATTTGTCCCATGCGGTACCGCATCGTCGACGAATTCGCGCGTCACTCGCCCCGCCGTTTGTTCCCTTTCAATTCGCTTTGTCGGAAAAATTCCTACACGGTTTACAGACAAATCCTGCGCGGCATACGCCACTTCGCTGATACCGACATAAATCCCGTTTGGCCAAAATTCGCCCTGTAAGACTATAAACGTGCCGACGGTGCGCCCAGCGCGGCCTGATCGAGCAAACGTTTTCATAACACGAAAGGCCAAAGCAAAGCTCTTAACGGGGGAATCATGAGCGCCACCAGCGAAATGCTCAGTGAGATCAAAGAGGTCAACCTGTCGTACCTCCTCCTCGCGCAGCGCCTGCTGCGGGAAGACAAAGCGATGGGCATGTTCCGCATGGGTGTATCCCAGGAACTGGCCGACGTGCTCGCGAACCTCACGCTCGCCCAGACCGTGAAGCTCGCGGCATCGAACCAGATGTTGTGCCGCTTCCGCTTCGACGATCACGCGTTGCTGTCGTCGCTCGCCGACAAGGGGCGCAGCGACGTCGTCACGCACGCGCATTCGGCCATCCTGATGGCCGGCCAGCCGGTCGAAAGCGTCCGCTGATCCTTCCCGCCTTGCGTTCGTCCCGGCGCGCCGCGCCGGCAGGCGGCGCTTTGGCCACTCATCCGAACAACGTCAAGCGGACGGTTATTCACCATGGCAAGCAAAAGCGTCGTGATCGAGGTGAAGGAAATCACTCTCGCCATCGAACTGATCGAACTGGGCGCCCGGCTGCAGCTGCTGGAGGCGGAGACGAGCCTGTCGCGCGATCGCCTGATCAAGCTGTACAAGGAGTTGAAGGGCGCGTCGCCGCCGAAGGGGATGCTGCCGTTCTCGACCGACTGGTTCATGACGTGGCAGCCGAACATCCACTCGTCGCTGTTCTACAACATCTATCGGTTCATGCAGGATCACGGCCGCTGCGAGCCGATCCAGTCGATCGTGAAGGCGTACCGGCTCTATCTGGAGCACGTGAACCTGTCCGGCGACGAGGCTGCGCTGAGCCTCACGCGCGCATGGACGCTGGTGCGCTTCTTCGACTCGGGGATGCTGCAGATGACCCCGTGCACGCGTTGCGGCGGCCATTTCGTCGCGCATGCGCATGATCCGCATCAAGGTTTCGTGTGCGGCCTCTGCCAGCCGCCGTCGCGCGCGGGCAAGACCCGCAAGGCCGCCGCCGCGCGCGCCGAGCTGTCCGCCGCCGCGGCCTGAGCGCCTTCGGGCGGGGCGCGAGCGGACGCCGGACGGCTGCCGCGCGCCGCGCGAACCGGCCGGGGCTTGCTGGTAAACACCGCCGCGCCGCCGCGGCGCGGCCGCGAAAGTTTTCCTGCCGACTGCCGTAAACCTGATTAACGGCGGTCTCCCCGCCGGTCATTCGTGAGGGACAGGCAGTGCTGATTATCGTGGGAACACTCGTGACGCTGTTGTCCGTCTTCGGCGGTTACGCGCTGGCAGGCGGGCATCTGGGCGCATTGATCCAGCCGGTCGAGATCCTGATGATCGCGGGCGCGGGCGTCGGCGCGTTCATCCTCGGCAACGGCATGAAGACCATCAAGGGGACGCTGCGTGTGCTGCCGACGCTCTTCAAGGGCTCGAAGTACACCAAGGACGTCTATATGGAGCTGATGGCGCTCCTGTACGTGCTGCTCGCCAAGGCGCGCAAGGAAGGCACGCTGACGCTCGAGGCCGACATCGACGATCCGGACAAGAGCCCGATCTTCACGCAATACCCGAAGATCCTCGCCGATCGCCACATCGTCGAATTCCTGACCGATTACCTGCGCCTGATGGTGGGCGGCAACATGAACGCGTTCGAGATCGAGAGCCTGATGGACGAGGAGATCGAGACGCACCACGCCGAAGGCGAGGGCCCGGCGCACGCGCTGATGCGTGTCGGCGACGCGATGCCGGCGTTCGGGATCGTCGCGGCCGTGATGGGCGTCGTCCACACGATGGCATCCGCCGACAAGCCGCCCGCGGTGCTCGGCGCGATGATCGCGCAGGCGCTGGTCGGCACGTTCCTCGGGATCCTGCTGTCGTACGGGCTGATCGGGCCGCTCGCGAGCCTCGCGGAGCAGCGCGTGGCCGAGTCGACCAAGATGTTCCAGTGCATCAAGGTGACGATTCTCGCGAGCCTGAACGGCTATGCGCCGGCGATCGCGGTCGAATTCGGCCGCAAGGTGCTGTTCTCGACCGAGCGGCCGTCGTTCACCGAGCTCGAAGAGCACGTGCGCCGCGTGAAGGCGAAGTGACGCGGAGCGTTCGATGAGCAAGAACAAGGATCGCGCGATCGTCGTGAAACGGGTGGCCCCGCAGAAGAAGGGCCACCACGGCGGCGCATGGAAGCTCGCCTACGCGGACTTCATGACCGCGATGATGGCGTTCTTCCTGCTGATGTGGCTGCTGAGCTCGGTCACGCCGGTGCAGCTGAAGGGGATCGCCGAGTACTTCAACACGCCGCTGAAGGCCGCGCTGTTCGGCAGCGGCGATCGCAGCTCGCAGGACTCGAGCATCATCAACGGCGGCGGCCGCGACCTGTCGAGCCTCGACGCCGGCACGCTGCGCCGCACCGACGGCACGACGTCGCTCGCCGACCGCGTCGCGAAGGCCGGCGACGACAAGACGCGCTCGCAGGCGCAGGGCGCGCAGGACCGGCTCGAGCAGACGCGCCTGCACGACCTGCAGATCAAGCTGATGGCGGCGATCGAGGCGAACCCGACGCTGCGCCAGTTCAAGCAGCAGATCCGCATCGATTCGACGCTGATGGGACTGCGCATCGAGATCGTCGATACGCAGAAGCGGCCGATGTTCGCGATGTCGAGCGACCACGTCGAGCCGTATATGCGCGACATCCTGCGCGAGATCGGCAAGACGCTGAACGACGTGCCGAACCGGATCATCGTCCAGGGCCACACCGACGCGGTGCCGTACGCGGGCGGCGAGGGCGGCTACAGCAATTGGGAGCTGTCGGCCGACCGCGCGAACGCGTCGCGCCGCGAGCTGATCGCGGGCGGCATGGACGAGGCGAAGGTGCTGCGCGTGCTCGGCCTCGCGTCGACGCAGAACCTGAACAAGGCCGATCCGCTCGATCCGGAAAACCGCCGGATCAGCGTGATCGTGCTGAATCGCAAATCCGAAGACGCGCTGATGCGCGACGACGCGACGACCACGACGCTGTCGGCCGACGCGGCGGGCTCGAAGCTGCTGGCCCAGCAGCTCGGCGGCCCGGCGCCGGCCGCGCGACCGATGCTCGCGAGCGCCGTCGCCGTGGCGCCGAAACCCTGACGTTTCCCAGATTTCGAGACAGACATGATCCGAACCATTCTCGCCATCGACGACTCGGCGACCATGCGCGCGCTGCTGCAGGCGACGCTGGCGCAGGCCGGCTACGACGTGACGGTGGCGCCGGACGGCGAAGCCGGCTTCGACATGGCGGCCACCGTGCCGTACGACCTGGTGCTGACCGACCAGAACATGCCGCGCAAGAACGGGCTCGAGGTGATCGCCTCGCTGCGCAAGCTGACGGCATACGCGGATACGCCGATCCTCGTGCTGACCACCGAAGGCAGCGATGCCTTCAAGGACGCCGCGCGCGACGCGGGCGCGACCGGCTGGATCGAAAAGCCGATCGACCCGGCCGTGCTGATCGACCTGGTCGCGACGCTGTCCGAGCAGACCGCCTCCTGACATGTACGCGACGAATTCAACCGGTGACCGGGCATGACTCTCGACATCACGCAGTTCTACCAGACCTTTTTCGACGAAGCGGACGAGTTGCTCGCGCAGATGGAGCAGCTGCTGCTGAACCTCGACGTCGGCTCGCCCGACCCCGAGGACCTGGCCGCGATCTTCCGCGCCGCGCATTCGATCAAGGGCGGCGCGGCGACCTTCGGCTTTTCCGCGCTGACCGAGACGACCCACATCCTCGAGTCGCTGCTCGACCGCGCGCGCAACCATGAGCTGACGCTGACCAAGGAAATGGTCGACGCGTTCCTCGAGACCAAGGACGTGCTGTCCGACCAGCTGGTCGACTATCGCGCCAGCGCGGAACCGGACGCGGCGGCTGCCGCGACGATCTGCGCGAAGCTCGAACGCCTGAAGGCCGAGAGCGGCGCGGGTGCGCCCGCGGCCGCGGACGTCGCGCCTGCGGTGCCGGCCGAGGCGGCCGCACCGGCCCCGGCGCCCGTCGCCGACGACCGCGCGCCCGATCACGTGGTCGAACAGGCCGTCGCGGCCGCGCATCCGGCGGACGACGCCGGCGCGGGCGGCCCGCACCTGAAGATCACGCTCGTCGGCGTCGACGCGAAGGACCAGGCGCTGCTCACCGAGGAACTCGGCAATCTCGGCCGGATCGTCGGCCGGGAGGAAGCGGGTGCGGACCTGACGCTGTGGCTCGAATCGGACGTGCCGTCCGACGACATCGTCGCCGTGTGCTGCTTCGTGATCGACGACAGCCAGATCCGCATCGCGCGCGGCACCGCGCCGGCCGCACCGGCGGCGCCTGCCGCCGCGCCGGCCGCGCTCGAACCGGCCGCCGCGCCGGAGCCGGCCGCACGCGTCGAGGTATTCGCGCAAGCCGCCGGTGCCGCGCCGGCCGCCGCCGCATCGCAAGCGTCGGCGCAGCCAGGCGCCGCCGCGCAACCGGCGCCGCAAGCGGCCCCGCAACCGCACGCCGAAGCCGCCGCGCCGGCTGCCCACGCCGCCGCCCACCACGACGACAAGCGTCCGCGCCCGGCCGCCGCGGCATCGGGCGCCGAAGGCAGCTCGATCCGCGTCGGCGTCGAGAAGGTCGACCAGTTGATCAACCTGGTCGGCGAACTCGTGATCACGCAGGCGATGCTCGCGGAAACGGCGAGCGCGTTCGATCCGGCGCTGCACGACCGCCTCTTCAACGGGATGGCGCAACTGGAACGCAACGCGCGCGACCTGCAGGAAGCGGTGATGTCGATCCGCATGATGCCGATGGACTACGTGTTCAGCCGCTTCCCGCGCCTCGTGCGCGACCTGGCCGGCAAGCTCGGCAAGCAGGTCGAACTCGTCACGTTCGGCCAGGCGACCGAGCTCGACAAGAGCCTGATCGAGCGGATCATCGACCCGCTCACCCACCTCGTGCGCAACAGCCTCGACCACGGGATCGAGACCGTCGACAAACGCGTCGCCGCCGGCAAGGACTCGGTCGGCCAGCTCGTGCTGTCGGCCGCGCATCACGGCGGCAACATCGTGATCGAGGTCAGCGACGACGGCGGCGGCCTGAACCGCGAGCGGATTCTCGCGAAGGCCGCGAAGCAGGGCATGCAGATTCCCGACACCATCAGCGACGACGAAGTCTGGCAGTTGATCTTCGCGCCGGGCTTCTCGACCGCCGAGACGGTGACCGACGTGTCGGGCCGCGGCGTCGGGATGGACGTCGTGAAGCGCAACATCCAGTCGATGGGCGGCCACGTCGAGATCAGCTCGCAGGCCGGCCGCGGCACGACCACGCGGATCGTGCTGCCGCTCACGCTCGCGATTCTCGACGGGATGTCGGTGAAGGTCGGCACGGAGATCTTCATCCTGCCGCTGAACTTCGTGATGGAGTCGCTGCAGCCGTCGAACGACGACATCTACACGGTCGGCAACGGCGAGCGCGTGGTGCGCGTGCGCGGCGAATACCTGCCGCTCGTCGCGCTGCACGAGGTGTTCTCGGTCGAGGACGCGCGCACCGATCCGACCCAGGGGATCGTCACGATCATGGAAACCGAGGGGCGCCGCTTCGCGATGCTCATCGACGAGCTGGTCGGCCAGCAGCAGGTGGTGGTGAAGAACCTCGAAACGAATTACCGCAAGGTGCACGGCATCTCGGCGGCGACCATCCTCGGCGACGGCAGCGTCGCGCTGATCGTCGACGTCGCGGCGCTGAACCGCGAAACCCGTGCGATGCACGGCGCCCGTGCCGGCGCCGAGCTCGCGATGATCTGATGTCTCTCGCCATTCAACCGATTGGGGGCAAACGTGTCTGCTGAAGTCCAAATGATCAATCCGGCCGCGGCGAACGCGGCAACGAGCCGCCGCGACGCGGAACAAGGCGACGCGACCGGCCAGGAATTCCTGGTGTTCACGCTCGGCGACGAGGAATACGGGATCGACATCCTGAAGGTGCAGGAAATCCGCGGCTACGACAGCGTCACGCGCATCGCGAACGCGCCGGACTTCATCAAGGGCGTGATCAACCTGCGCGGGATCATCGTGCCGATCGTCGACATGCGGATCAAGTTCCATCTCGGCCGCGTCGAGTACGACCACCAGACCGTCGTGATCATCCTGAACGTGTCGAACCGCGTCGTCGGGATGGTGGTCGACGGCGTGTCGGACGTGCTGACGCTGCAGACCGACCAGATCATGCCGGCGCCGGAGTTCGGCGCGACGCTGACGACCGAGTACCTGACGGGCCTCGGCACCGTCGATGGCCGGATGCTGATCCTGATGGACATCGAAAAGTTGATGTCGAGCCGTGAAATGGCGCTGATCGAAACACTCGGCGGGTAAGCGCGCCGCGCGCGCAGGAATTTCGGGAGAATCTGCAATGTTGCATAACTGGTCGATCCGCACGACGCTCACGGCGGTCGGACTCATCCTCGTGTGCCTGGCCGCCGCGGTCGGCGGGCTCGGCCTCTACGCGCTCAATCACGCGAGCCGTTCGCTCGACGAGATCGCGCACGTCGACCTGCCGGCGATTCACACGCTGGACGACACGGCCGCGCACCTGCTGCGCTCGCGCATAGCGCTCGATCGCTTTCGTACGCTGACCGAAGCCGGCAATGCGGCCGAGGCGTCGAAGGTGCTCGACCGTGCGCAGGAGCTGTTTACGAAGTCGAACCAGAACTGGCAGGCGTTCCAGTCGACGCCGAAGCTCGGCGTCGAGCAGGCGCTCGTAGACGAGCTCACCGCCCGCTACACGACGATCGTGAAGGAAGGCGTCGAGCCCGAATTTGCCGCGGCGCGCGCGGGCGACATGGCGGCGTACCACGCGATTGCCGACGCGAAGATCAGCCCGATGTTCGTCGCGTTCGACCAGACGGCGGCGGCCGTGATCGCATCGCTGCAGAAGCGCGCGGAAGAACGCCAGGCCGCGACGCAGTCGCAGATCTCGCTGATGGTCGCGCTGATCGCGGCCGGCATCGCGATCGCGTTCGTCGTCGTGATCGCGATCCGCTTCGCCATGCGCGGGCTGATCGTGAAGCCGCTCGAGGACGCGATCGCGCACTTCGAGCGCATCGCCGGCGGCGACCTCACGCAGCCGGTGAACGTGTCCAGCAGCAACGAGATCGGCCGTCTGTTCGGCGGCATCAAGCGGATGCAGGACGCCGTGACGACGATGGTGCAGGCCGTGCATCGCGGCACCGAATCGATCGACGTCGGCGCGCGCGAGATCTCGACCGGCAACACCGACCTGTCGCAGCGCACCGAGGAGCAGGCCGCGTCGCTGCAGGAAACCGCATCGAGCATGGAGCAGCTGACCGGCACCGTGCGGCAGAACGCGGAGAACGCGCGGCAGGCGAGCCAGCTCGCGGTGAACGCGTCCGACATCGCGACGCAGGGCGGCGACGTCGTCGGCCAGGTCGTGTCGACGATGCAGGATATCGCGGCGAGCTCGGGCAAGGTCGTCGACATCATCGGCACGATCGAAGGCATCGCGTTCCAGACCAACATCCTCGCGCTGAACGCGGCGGTCGAAGCCGCGCGCGCGGGCGAGCAGGGCCGCGGCTTCGCCGTGGTCGCGGGCGAAGTGCGCTCGCTGGCGCAACGCAGCGCGAGCGCCGCGAAGGAAATCAAGCAGCTGATCGGCGATTCGGCCGAGAAGGTCGAAAGCGGGTCGGCACTCGTCGCGCGCGCCGGCTCGACGATGGACGAGATCGTGCAGGCCGTGCGCCGCGTGACCGACATCATGGGCGAGATCAGCGCCGCGTCGGACGAGCAGTCGACCGGCATCGAGCAGGTCAATCGCGCGGTCGGCCAGATGGATTCGGTCACGCAGCAGAACGCGGCGCTCGTCGAGCAGGCCGCGGCGGCGGCCGCATCGCTCGAGGAGCAGACGCGCCAGATGAAGGCGGTCGTGTCGGAGTGGCGCGTCGCGGGCGGCATCGCGCTCGCGCCGGCGCGCCATGCTGCACGCCCGGCCGCGCACGCAGCGGCGCCGGCGTTGCCGTCGGCGCACCGTCACGAAGCGTCGCCGGCCGCATTGCCGGCACCGCAGCCTGCCGCGCAGCCGGCCCGTCGCGCCGCACCGGCGCCGCATGCCGCGGCACCGGCCGCGAGCCACGAAACCCGGCGCGCGCCGGACGCCGCTGCCGCACGCGCATCGAAGGAAGCGCCGGCCGCGGGCGGCTACGGCCCGCGTCTCGCGAAGGCGGCCGCCGCACCGGCACCGAAGTCCGCCGAGAAGCCCGCACTGGTACGCCCCGCGCTGAACGGCGAGAAGCCGGCGATGGCGGCGGCCGGCACGTCCGACGACGACTGGGAGACTTTCTAAGCCATGCCGTCCGCGCGCGCACCGTTTCGACCCGATGCACCGGATGCCTCGCCCCGCGCGGGCGAGCCGGGGCGCGACTTCGCGTTTACCGGCGCGGATTTCGCACGCATCCGCGCGCTGATCCATCAACGCGCGGGCATTTCGCTGTCCGAGCACAAGCGCGACATGGCGTACAGCCGGCTCGCACGCCGGCTGCGCGCACGCGGCCTCGACACGTTCCGCGACTACCTCGACCTGCTCGAGCAGGAGGACGATCCGCTCGAGTGGGAAGCGTTCACCAACGCGCTGACGACGAATCTGACCGCGTTCTTCCGCGAGTCGCATCATTTCCCGATCCTCGCCGATTTCGTGAAGCGTCGCGCGGCGCCCGTGTCGGTGTGGTGCTCGGCGGCGTCGACCGGCGAGGAGCCTTACTCGATCGCGATCACGCTGATCGAGGCGCTCGGCGAATCGGCCGCGCGCGGCGCATCGATCCTCGCGACCGATCTCGACACGCAGGTGCTCGCGAAGGCCGAGGCCGGCATCTACACGTACGACCAGGTCAAGCACCTGAGCCCGGAGCGGCTCAAGCGCTTCTTCCTGAAGGGCACGGGCGCGCAGGCCGGCCGCGTGAAGGTGCGCCCGGAACTGCGCGCGATGATCCGCTTCGAGCAGCTGAACCTGACCGATGCCGACTACGGGATCGCGAAGCCGTTCGACGCGATCTTCTGCCGCAACGTGATGATCTATTTCGACAAGCCGACGCAGGGGCAGGTGCTGTCGCGCTTCGAGCCGCTCGTGAAGCCGGGCGGCCTGCTGTTCGCCGGGCATTCGGAGAATTTCACGTACGTCTCGCAGGCGTTCCGGCTGCGCGGGCAGACGGTGTACGAACTGACGCGCGATGCCGCGCCGGGCCTGCGCCCGCACGGCGCCGCACCGGCCGCGACGGCGCCGCCGCGCGCCCATGCGCGTGCCGCGGGTGCCGTGCCCGCTTACGGAGAACGCGGATGAGCGCCCTACCGATCGCGACCAATCGCTACTTCGACAACCACTTCGAACGCCCCGGCGTGAAGCTGCTGCCGAACGAGTTCTACACGACGTCCGAGGACATGGTGCTGATGACCGTGCTCGGCTCGTGCGTCGCCGCGTGCCTGCACGACCCGTTGGCGGGCATCGGCGGGATGAATCACTTCATGCTGCCCGACGACGGCGCCGACGCCGGCGCGGCCGCGTCGGAGTCGATGCGCTACGGCGCGTACGCGATGGAAGTGCTGATCAACGAACTGATCAAGGCCGGCGGCCGCCGCGAGCGCTTCGAGGCGAAGGTGTTCGGCGGCGCGGCCGTGCTGGCCGGGATGACGACCATCAACATCGGCGACCGCAACGCGGATTTCGTGCGCCGCTATCTCGCGCTCGAACGCATCCGCATCACCGCGGAGGACTTGCAGGGCGTGCACCCGCGCAAGGTCGCGTTCATGCCGCGCACGGGCCGCGCGATGGTGAAGAAGCTGCGGCTGCAGGTGCCGGGCGTGACCGAGCGCGAAGCCGCGCTGGCGCGCGAGGCCGACCGCGTGCGCGCCGAGCGGCCGCGCGCGCACGTCGAGCTGTTCGCGGCGAAGCGGCCGGCCGCGCCGCCGCCGGCACGCCCGCGCATCGAGCTGTTCGGCGCACGCGGCGGCGCGGGCGCGCAGACGACGAACACGAAGGCCGGCAGCCCGTTTGCGGCCAACCTTTCGAGAAAGCAGGAGGCATGACCGCAGTGCAGAAGATCAAAGTGTTGTGCGTCGACGACTCGGCGCTGATCCGCAGCCTGATGACGGAGATCATCAACAGCCAGCCCGACATGGAAGTGTGCGCGACCGCGCCCGATCCGCTCGTCGCGCGCGAGCTCATCAAGCAGCACAACCCCGACGTCCTGACGCTGGACGTCGAAATGCCGCGCATGGACGGGCTCGACTTCCTCGAGAAGCTGATGCGCCTGCGGCCGATGCCGGTCGTGATGGTGTCGTCGCTGACCGAGCGCGGCTCCGAAATCACGCTGCGCGCGCTCGAACTCGGCGCGGTGGATTTCGTCACGAAGCCGCGCGTCGGGATTCGCGACGGCATGCTCGACTACGCGGAAAAGCTCGCGGACAAGATCCGCGCCGCATCGCGCGCGCGCGTGCGCCAGGCGCCGCAGCCGCAGGCCGCCGCGCGCACGGCGAGCGGCCAGCCGGCCGCGCCGATGGTCAACAACCCGCTCGTCAGTACCGAGAAGCTGATCATCATCGGCGCGTCGACGGGCGGCACCGAGGCGATCCGCGAGGTGCTGACGCCGCTGCCGCCGGACGCGCCGGCGGTGCTGATCGCGCAGCACATGCCGCCGGGCTTCACGAAGTCCTTCGCGCAGCGGCTGAACGGCCTGTGCCGGATCGCGGTGAAGGAAGCCGAGCACGGCGAGCGCGTGCTGCCGGGCCATGCGTACATCGCGCCGGGCCATGCGCACCTGCTGCTCGCGCGCAGCGGCGCGAACTACATCGCGCAGCTGTCCGACGAGCCGCCGGTGAACCGGCACCGGCCGTCGGTCGACGTGCTGTTCCGCTCGGCGGCGCAGCATGCGGGCAAGAACGCGATCGGCGTGATCCTCACGGGGATGGGCCGCGACGGCGCGGCCGGCCTGCTGGACATGAAGCGTGCGGGCGCCCACACGTTCGCGCAGGACGAGGCGAGCTGCATCGTGTTCGGGATGCCGCGCGAGGCGATCGCGCTCGGCGGCGCGGACGAGGTCGCGCCGCTTTCGGAGATGAGCCGGCGCGTGATGGCGCGACTGGCGACGATGGGCGACCGCGTGCAGCGCGTCTGAATGGAATGTCAGGGGGCACGTGCGATGCTGCGGGCCCCGACGGTAACGAATCTGCAAAGGAACGACGATGGACAAGAGCATGAAAATCCTGGTGGTGGACGATTTCCCGACGATGCGCAGGATCGTCCGCAACCTGCTCAAGGAACTGGGCTACACGAACGTCGACGAGGCCGAGGACGGCGCGGCCGGCCTCGCGCGGCTGCGCGGCGGCGGCTTCGACTTCGTGATCTCCGACTGGAACATGCCGAACCTCGACGGCCTCGCGATGCTGAAGGAAATCCGCGCGGATGCGACGCTCACGCACCTGCCGGTGCTGATGGTCACGGCCGAGTCGAAGAAGGAGAACATCATCGCGGCCGCGCAGGCGGGCGCGAGCGGCTACGTCGTGAAGCCGTTCACGGCCGCGACGCTCGACGAGAAGCTGAACAAGATCATCGACAAGATGGCCAAGGCCGGGAGCTGACGTGAACGAGCCGATCCATGCGGCGCTCGCCGGCGCGGCAGTCAACGCCGACGGCCACGCCGAAGGCGCCGATTACGCGAGCGACCGGATCCTCGCGCGCATCGGCCACGTCACGCGCACGCTGCGCGATTCGATGCGCGAGCTCGGGCTCGACAAGCATGTCGAGCGCGCGGCGGAAGCCGTGCCCGATGCGCGCGACCGGCTGCGCTACGTCGCGACGATGACCGAGCAGGCGGCCGAGCGCGTGCTGAACGCGATCGAGGTCGCGAAGCCGATGCAGGAGCGCATCCAGAACGAGGCCGAGGCGCTCGATGCGCGCTGGGCGCAGTGGTATGCGGCGCCGATCGAGCACGCGGAAGTGCGCGAGCTGATGGACGACACGCGCACGTTCCTGCGCGCGTTGCCGGAGGCGGCGTCGGCGACCAGCGCGCAGCTGCTCGAGATCATGCTCGCGCAGGATTTCCAGGACCTGACCGGGCAGGTGATCAAGAAGATCATGGACATGGTCTACCTGATCGAGCAGCAGCTGCTCACGGTGCTCGTCGAGAACATCGCACCCGAGCGGCGCGAGCAGTTCGCGGCGACCGCGGCCGCGCTCGCGGCCGAACAGATCAGCGCGACCGGCAGCCCGGAGTCGCTGCTGAACGGGCCGCAGATCGCGCCGGAAGGCAAGTCCGACGTCGTGCAGGACCAGGCGCAGGTCGACGACCTGCTCGCGAGTCTCGGCTTCTGATGCTGTCCCATTGCATCGGCGCAGCGCCCGATCGTGGCGCGGCCCGGTGCGCATGGCTTTCCCCCATGCTCGTCACGACGCGCCCCCGCGCGCGGGTCGTGCCGCACGTCATGTTGCGTTGCGTCATGCAACGTTGATTTGACACTCCGACACACTCCGCAGGCATACTACGCGTCAGCAGCAACGAAGCGTCATTCTTAAGACTTTCATTTGTTGGCCCGCAGCGCCGCGCCTGACGATGGCGCCGCCGGCAACGAAGCCAGTCCCTTGGGGGGGAACGTGAAGCTGAAACGCTTGGGCTGGGCCGCCGCGCATGCGACGGCCGCAATGGGTGTGCTGTGGGCCGTCCACGCACAGGCCGAACTGGGCGGCGCGCCGATGTCGCCGCCGGCGGACGATCGCGCCGCCACGGTGCGCGCGCTGCAGCGCGCGATGCGCTCCGCCGACGGCGCGCAGGCGAACGCGGCCGCCTACACCGTCCGCGAGATCACGCTCGGATCGGGCACCGTCATCCACGAATACACGAGCACGGCCGGCACCGTGTTCGGCCTCGCCTGGCGCGGGCCGAGCATGCCGGACCTCGAGTCGCTGCTCGGCAGCTATTTCCCGCAGTACACCGCCGGCGTCCAGGTCGCGCATGCG
The DNA here is from genome assembly GCF_001524645.2 of Burkholderia sp. MSMB0856. Lineage (NCBI taxonomy): Bacteria > Pseudomonadati > Pseudomonadota > Betaproteobacteria > Burkholderiales > Burkholderiaceae > Burkholderia > Burkholderia sp. MSMB0856. The sequence continues at coordinate 205,599 of NZ_CP013427.1, forward strand.
GCGCGCGGCTGGCGCGCGCCCGTGTCCGTCGATACGAGCGGCCTCGTGATCCGCACCGGCGGCCACATGGGCGCCTTCGCGGGCCAGGCATGGCTGCCGACGGCGCTGCCTGCCGGGCTGACCGGCAACGACATCCAGTGACAGCGGGAGAGCGATCTTGCGAATTCCTCGTACCTTCAAGCGCTGGCTCGGCCTGCTGAGCGTCGCGGCCGCGACGGCCATGCTCGTGACCGCCTGCGGCGGCGGCGATGACAACGGCGGGAGCAGCGGCAACAACGGCGGCTCCAACGTATCGGACGGCAATACCGCGAACACGGCGGTGATCACGGTCGGCACCGGTGTCGCGCACGTGATCAACATCCCGACCGTCAACGTGAAGATCTGCGTGCCGGGCACGACGAACTGCCAGGTGGTCAACAACGTCCTCGTCGATACGGCGTCGTACGGGCTGCGGCTGGTCAGCAGCGCGCTGTCGTCGGGCGTGTTGAACAAACTGCCGCAGACGACGAGCGGCGGCGCGCCCGTGGCCGAGTGCGGCAAGTTCGTGTCGAGCTTCACGTGGGGCTCGGTGCGCACCGTCGACCTGTCGATCGGCACCGAGCAGGCGGGCTCGCTGCCGGTGCAGATCATCGGCGATCTCGGCACCAGCAACGTGCCGGGTTCATGCTCGAACAACGGCGCCCGAACGTCCGCCAACACCGCCGGCGACCTCGGCGCGAACGGCATCCTCGGCATCGGGCCGGCACCGGTCGATTGCGGCACGAGCTGCGCGACGTCCACGTCGGCGACGTCCAACAACTACTACGCGTGCCCGAACGGCAATTCGAGCTGCGCGGTGGCGCTGGTGCCGGTTGCGCAGCAGGTGGCCAACCCGGTCCATCGCTTCACGACCGACAACAACGGCGTGATCGTGCAGATGCCGAACATCTCGAGCAGCGGGCAGGGCAGCGCGACGGGCCTGCTGACGTTCGGGATCAATACGCAGAGCAACAACGCGCTCGGGGCGTCGACGGTGCTGACGTCGACGACGACGGGCGACGTCGATGCGACGTTCCTTGGCGGAAACGTGACTGCGTTCTTCGATACGGGCTCGAACGCGTACTTCTTCAACGATTCGTCGCAGAAGGCCTGCTCGACCAATACGCAGTTCTACTGCCCGTCGTCGACGACCACCTATACGGCGACGCTGACCGGCAAGAACGGTGTGTCGGGCGGCGTGTCGATGCCCGTCGCGAACGCCGATGTGCTGTTCGCGAATTCGTCGACGTTCGCGTTCAACGATATCGCCGGCCCGTTCGGCGCGGCTGGCTGGCTCGATCTCGGCATGCCGCACTTCTACGGCAAGACGATCTACTTCGGGATGGACCGGACCGGCAGCGGCGGCGCGCAGCCTTACGTCGCGTTCTGACCGCGCACGCACGGCGGCGGCAGGAAAGGGGGCGAGCGATCGCCCCCTTTTTTTCGCCTTCGCCGGCGGCGACGCACTACGCATCGGGCGGCCGCGCCGTGCCGGCACAGCGCCTACGATATAAGACCGGCACCGGTGCCGGCACGACATCGAGGAGACAACGCCATGAGCCAGCGTATTCAACGCATCACGCCGTTTCTGTGGTTCGACCGCGACGCCGAGGCGGCCGCCCGCTTCTACGTGTCGGTGTTCGACGACGCGCGGATCCTGAACGTCGCCCGCTACGGCAAGTCCGGTGCGCAGGCGTCCGGGCAGGCCGAGGGCGCGGTGATGACGGTGTCGTTCGAACTGGACGGGCAGGCGTTTCTCGCGCTGAACGGCGGCCCGGCGTTTCCGCTCACGCCGGCCGTGTCGTTCGTCGTCAACTGCCGCGACCAGCAGGAGATCGACCGCTACTGGACGGCCCTGTCCGACGGCGGCGACGAGCGCGCGCAGCAGTGCGGCTGGCTGCGCGACCGTTTCGGCGTGTCGTGGCAAGTGGTGCCCGTGCAGATGGCCGAACTGATGGCGGGCGATCCGGCACGCGCCGAGCGCGTGATGGCGCAGGTGATGAAGATGAAGAAACTCGATCTCCATGTGCTGGAGCAGGCGGCGGCGGGCTAGCGCGAACGCCGGCCGGGACGCGCCGTTCCCGACGTGCGTGCGTGACGCCCGGCAATATTCCCGGTCGGCCGGTAAATGCGCGCCGAACGATCGATTCGATTATCGATCGCGGCGCGTTTCATGCTGGTGTAATCAAGTCATGGATTATCTGGCCGTCGTTTATGCCGGGACGTCGCGATTATAAAAATGACGTGACATGCCCGCAGGCGATGCAGCGTTCCGTCGCTGAAGCCGCTCCTGTTATGCCGGAGCCCGCATGCGAGCCGGTCGGCACGCGAAAAGAGATGCAATGCCCGGAAATTCAAACTTATAATGCCCGCGTTGTTTCCGGGGTCGCCGATATAAAACATGAGGGCAATAAAATGAATTTCACCGAAGCCGTTCGTTCCGCACTCAATCAATATGCGAAATTCGAAGGCCGCGCGCGCCGTGCCGAATACTGGTATTTCGCGTTGCTGACCAGCGTCGTGTCGATCGTCTGCCAGGTGCTCACGATGGCGGGGCGCGACGCGAGCGCACTTTCGCTGCTGCTGATGATCGTCGCGGCCGTCGTGTCGCTCGCGCTGGTGCTGCCGAGCCTCGCGGTCACCGTCCGCCGCCTGCACGATACGGGCCGCTCCGGCTGGTTCCTGCTGATCGCGTTCATTCCGATCGTCGGCGGGATCCTGCTGCTCGTGTGGATGTGCTCGCGCGGCACCAACGGCCCGAACCGTTTCGGCTCGGATCCGATCCCGGTGATCTGAGCGCCGCCCGCCCCGACGCGCGACGCCGTCGCGTCGGGGCGGGCCGACGATCGTTCCACGGCCGCCTCGATCTCCCGCTTCCCCGCTTCATCCCCTCACACGCCTCACCGCGCCCGCCCGCGAACGCGGTTTCCACCGCCTCCCGGCGCGCCGCGCCTGCCCGCGACCTCCCGCCGCACCGGCTCGCCCGATTCCCCGAAATACCCCCCTTTCCCGGCTTTGCTCGACCGATCGGCGTTTGACGTGCGCATGAATAATCGGTGTCACTGGAAAGCGGCATTTCGCCGTACCCGACTGGAGGCACCGTGGCAGACGAGAGCGATCTCGACAGAACCGAAGCCGCCACTCCGAGACGCCGCGAGAAGGCGCGCGAGGAGGGGCAGGTCGCGCGTTCGCGCGAACTGGCTTCGTTCGCGCTGCTCGCGGCCGGGTTCTACGGCGCGTGGCTGCTCGCGGGTCCGTCGGGCGCCCATCTCCAGACGATGCTGCGCGGCGCGTTCGCGTTCGATCGCGCGACCGCGTTCGACACGCACCGGATGCTGTCGGCGGCCGGCAGCGCGAGCGTCGAAGGTCTCGCCGCGCTGCTGCCGATCCTCGCGCTCACCGGCCTCGCCGCGCTGCTCGCGCCGATGGCGCTCGGCGGCTGGCTGATCTCGCAGAAGACCTTCGAACTCAAGTTCGACCGCCTGAACCCGATCTCCGGCCTCGGCCGGATGTTCTCGATCCAGGGGCCGATCCAGCTCGGGATGTCGCTCGCGAAGACGCTTGTCGTCGGCGGGATCGGCGGGATCGCGATCTGGCGCAGCAAGGACGAGCTGCTCGGCCTCGCGACCCAGCCGCTCGGCTCGGCGCTCGCCGATGCGATGCACCTGGTCGCCGTGTGCTGCGGCACGACGGTCGCCGGGATGCTGGTGGTCGCCGCGCTCGATGTGCCTTACCAAATCTGGCAGTACAACAAGAAGTTGCGCATGACGAAGGAAGAAGTGAAGCGCGAGCATCGCGAGAACGAAGGCGATCCGCACGTGAAGGGCCGCATCCGCCAGCAGCAGCGCGCGATCGCGCGGCGCCGGATGATGGCCGCCGTGCCGAAGGCCGACGTGGTCGTCACGAACCCGACGCACTTCGCCGTCGCGCTGCAGTACACGGACGGCGAGATGCGCGCGCCGAAGGTCGTCGCGAAGGGCGTGAACCTCGTCGCCGCGCGCATCCGCGAGCTCGCGGCCGAGCACAACGTGCCGCTGCTCGAAGCGCCGCCGCTCGCGCGTGCGCTGTATCACAACGTCGAACTCGAACGCGAGATTCCCGGCTCGCTGTACTCGGCCGTCGCCGAAGTGCTCGCGTGGGTCTACCAGTTGAAGCGCTTCCGCTCGGAAGGCGGCGACTTCCCGGCCGCGCCGGTCGATCTCGACGTGCCGGCGGAACTCGACAAGGGGTCGTCGGTATCGGCCGACGACGAGCGTGAAGAAGCCGAAGACACGCTCGGCAAGCAAGGAAACGCAGCATGAGCACCCCGACCACCGGCCTGTTCGCCAAACGCCAGAATCCGTTCGCCGGCACCAACCTGCGCGCGCTCGCGGGCCCGATCCTCATCTGCATGATCCTGGGGATGATGATCCTGCCGCTGCCGCCGATGCTGCTGGATCTGCTGTTCACGTTCAACATCGCGTTGTCGGTGATGGTGCTGCTCGTCAGCATGTACACGATGAAGCCGCTCGACTTCGCGGCGTTCCCGAGCGTGCTGCTGTTCTCGACGCTGCTGCGCCTGTCGCTGAACGTCGCGTCGACGCGCGTCGTGCTGCTCGAGGGCCACACCGGCCCCGACGCGGCCGGCCAGGTGATCGAGGCGTTCGGCCACTTCCTCGTCGGCGGCAACTTCGCGGTCGGCATCGTTGTCTTCGTGATCCTGATGATCATCAACTTCATGGTGATCACGAAGGGCGCGGGGCGGATCGCCGAAGTGTCCGCGCGCTTCACGCTCGACGCGATGCCGGGCAAGCAGATGGCGATCGACGCCGACCTGAACGCGGGCCTCATCAACGAAGAGCAGGCACGCAAGCGGCGCCTCGCCGTGTCGCAGGAAGCCGAGTTCTACGGCTCGATGGACGGCGCGTCGAAGTTCGTGCGCGGCGACGCGATCGCGGGCCTGATCATCATGGCGATCAACGTGATCGGCGGGCTGATCGTCGGGATGGTGCAGCACGACATGTCGTTCGCGGCGGCCGGCACCAACTACACGCTGCTGACGATCGGCGACGGCCTCGTCGCGCAGATCCCGTCGCTCGTGATCTCGACGGCGGCCGGCGTGATCGTGTCGCGGGTCGCGACCGACGAGGACATCGGCACGCAGATCACCGGCCAGCTGTTCACCAACCCGCGCGTGCTGACCATCACCGGCGCGATCATCGTGCTGATGGGGCTGATCCCGGGCATGCCGCACTTTGCGTTCCTCGCGCTCGGCGGCGGCGCGATCTGGCTTGCCCGCACGCAAGTCCGCCGCGCGGCGGCCCGCGTGGCGGCCGGCGACGTGACCGAGATCGCACCGCCCGCCGCGCTGCCGGGCGACAGCCACGAGGCGACCTGGGACGACGTGCAACTGATCGATCCGCTCGGCCTCGAAGTCGGCTACCGGCTGATTCCGCTCGTCGACAAGAACAGCGACGGCGAACTGCTCAAGCGCATCAAGAGCATCCGCAAGAAATTCGCGCAGGAGATCGGCTTCCTGCCGCCGGTGATCCACATCCGCGACAACCTCGAACTGCGGCCGAACGCGTACCGGATCGCGCTGAAGGGCGTCGAGATCGGCGCGGGCGAAGTGTTCCCGGGCCAGTGGCTCGCGATCAACCCGGGCCAGGTGACGGCCGCGCTGCCGGGCGCCGTGACGCAGGATCCGGCATTCGGGCTGCCCGCCGTGTGGATCGACGTCGCGATGCGCGAGCAGGCGCAGGTGTACGGCTACACGGTCGTCGATGCGAGCACGGTCGTCGCGACGCACCTGAACCATCTGGTCGTCCAGCACGCGGCCGAACTGCTCGGCCGCCAGGAAGTGCAGGCGCTGGTCGAGCGCACCGGCAAGGATGCGCCGTCGCTCGTCGAGGACCTCGTGCCGAAGACGATCTCGCTGACGACGCTGCAGAAAGTGCTGCAGAACCTGCTCGAGGAAGGCGTGCCGATCCGCGACATGCGCACGATCCTCGAGGCCGTGTCCGAACACGCGGGCCGCGGCGACGCGTACGAGATCACCGCCGCGGTGCGGCTGTCGCTCGGCCGTGCGATCACGCAGCAGTGGTATCCGGGCTCGGGCGAGATGCAGGTGATGGGCCTCGATTCGAATCTCGAGCGGGTGCTGTCGCAGGCGCTCGCCACCGGCGCGAACCCGGGCCTCGAGCCCGGCCTCGCGCACAACCTTCTGACCGGCACGCAACAGGCGATGCTGCGTCAACAGAATCTCGGGCTGCCGCCGGTGCTGCTGGTGCAGCATGCGCTGCGCGCGATGCTCGCGCGTTTCCTGCGCCGCAGCCTGCCGCAACTGAAAGTGCTGTCGTATGCCGAAGTGCCGGACACGCGCACGATCAAAGTCGTTAACGTCATCGGGGGTTCCGCTTGAACATTCGCAAATTCACCGGCGCGACCAGCCGCGACGCGCTTCGCCTCGTGCGCGAGGCACTCGGCGCCGACGCCGTCGTGCTGTCGAACCGCACGCTCGATGACGGCAGCGTCGAAATCGTCGCACTCGCCGATTCGGATCTCGCTGCGGTCACGCCGCCGGCCGCCGTCCGGGCACGCACCGTCGCGCCGCGCGCGCCGGAATCCGTGCCGGCCGCGGCCGTCCCGGGCATCGTGTCGCGCCCGGGTGCCGCGCTCGCGCGCCCGGCCGTCAATCCGTATGCGGCGGGCGAAGGCGGCCTGCCGGACGTGTTCTCGTCGGTGTTCGGCGCAAGCGCCGAAGCGACGAAGCCGGCAGCCGAAGCGGCCGCCTTCGACGCCGGCATGGACGCGGCATCGAACGCGCCGGTCGCGCCTGCGCCCGCTGCCGGCACGCCGGCGGCAGCGTCCGAACCCGCGCCGTGGCTCGTCGAGCACGCGAAGCGCCTGACCCAGCAGCGCGAAGCGCTGATCGCCCGCGCGCAGGCCGCACCGGCCGCGCCGCAGGCACCGGCGCGCGCGCAGCAGGACGCCGCGTCCGCGACGCCGGCCGGCTGGGCGCGCGACATCGTGCGCGACGCCGAACGCCGGATGCCGTCGGCCGCCGCGCCGATGACCCGCCAGAGCGAAGCGAGCACCGCGAAGCCGGCCGAACGCACGCGCCTGTCCGCGGAAGCGGCGGCCGCGGTGGCCGACGCTGTGAAGACGCGCATCGAGAGCATCGTCAACGATACGGTGATGCACGAGCTCGGCGCGATGCGCGGGATGATGGAAGAGCAGTTCGACAGCCTGATGTGGCACGACCGCCAGCGCCGCAGCCCGGTGCACGGCGCGCTGACCAGGCACCTGTTCTCGGCCGGCTTCTCCGCGCAACTGGTGCGCATGCTGGTCGACAACCTGCCGTCCGGCGACGACGCGCAAACCTTCGAGCAGGCCGCCGAATGGGCGCAGTCGGTGCTCGCCGCGAACCTGCCGGTGCTCGAGAGCGAAGACGCGCTGATGGAGCGCGGCGGCGTGTTCGCGCTGATGGGGCCGACCGGCGTCGGCAAGACGACCACCACGGCGAAGCTCGCCGCGCGCTGCGTGATGCGCTTCGGCGCGAGCAAGGTCGCGCTCCTGACCACCGACAGCTACCGGATCGGCGGCCACGAGCAGCTGCGCATCTTCGGCAAGATCCTCGGCGTGCCCGTGCACGCGGTGAAGGATGCGGGCGATCTCGAGCTCGCGCTGTCCGAGCTGCGCAACAAGCACATCGTGCTGATCGACACGATCGGCATGAGCCAGCGCGACCGCGCGCTGTCCGACCAGATCGCGATGCTGCACGGCGCGAACGCGCCGGTGCAGCGCCTGCTGCTGCTCAACGCGACGAGCCACGGCGACACGCTCAACGAGGTCGTCCAGGCCTACCGCAGCGCGGCCGAGTATCCCGATCTCGCCGGCTGCATCCTGACCAAGCTCGACGAGGCGACCCACCTCGGCGGCGTGCTCGACACGGTGATCCGCTACAAGCTGCCGGTCCATTACGTGTCGACCGGCCAGAAAGTGCCGGAAAACCTGTACGTCGCATCGACCCGGTTCCTGCTGAAGAGCGCGTTCTGTGTGCCGCGCGACGGCTCGCCCTTCGTGCCGCAAGACGAGGACATGCCGACGCTGCTTTCCGCACTGACCGCACGTTCCACCGCCGAGCTGCACGAGGTGCGATTTGGATAAACGGATCATCGATCAGGCCGAAGGGCTGCGGCGCCTGCTGGCCGGGCGCGCGTCGCGCATCGTCGCGGTGACGGGCGGGCCGGCGGGCGTCGGCTGCACGACGACCGTCGTGAACGTCGCGGCCGCGCTGACCGCGCTCGGCAAGGACGTGCTCGTCGTCGACGAGCGCGCCGACGTGCATTCGGCCACGGCGACGCTCGCGGGCGCCTGGCTGCGCGACGGCGAACGCACGCGCGTCGCCGCCGGGTTCGGCCTGTGCGCGGCCGCGCGGGACGGCTACAGCGATTCGCAACTGAGCGACTTCGTCGACGGCCAGGCCGACATCGTGTTGGTCGACGCGCAACTCGGTGCCGACGGCACGTTCTCCCCGCTCGCGCGCGAGGCGCACGACGTGCTGATCGTCACGCGGGTCGCCGCGCAGGCGATCACCGAGGCGTATGCGTGCATGAAGCGCCTGCATTTCGCGCACGCGGTCGCGCAGTTCCGCGTGCTGACCAATCACGTCGGCAGCCATGCCGACGCCAGGACCGCATTCGACAACCTCGCGGGCGTCGCGAGCCGCTACCTGACGGTGTCGATCGCCGACGCCGGCTGCGTGAGCGCCGATCCGCTCGTCGAGCATGCACGCGACCTGATGCATACCGCGGTCGACGCGTTCCCGTCGTCGGTTGCGGCGCGCGATTACCGGCAGATCGCCGCCGACCTGCTGTACTGGCCGATGCGCCCGCGATCGGGCGCCGGCCGCGCCGTGCATGCGGGCGGCAAGCCGTCGTACGAGGCGGGTGCGGCACACGCCGCGTGAGCGCCACCGGAAGGAGAGAGCCATGATGTACAACGCTCAAGGAAAGATGACCCAGGCCGACGTGCTCGCGCAATACGCGCCGCTCGTGCGGCGCCTGGGGCTGCAGCTCGTCGCGAAGATGCCGGCGAGCGTCGATCTCGACGACCTGATCCAGGCCGGCATGATCGGCCTGATGGACGCGGCCGGCCGCTACAAGGAAGACCAGGGCGCGCAGTTCGAGACCTACGCGACCCAGCGCATCCGTGGCGCGATGCTCGACGAACTGCGCAGCAACGACTGGCTGCCGCGCAGCCTGCGCAAGACGTCGCGCGAGGTCGAGCACGCGGTGCACCAGGTCGAGCAGCATCTCGGCCGCTCGGCGAGCGAGACCGAGATCGCACAGCACCTGAAGATGCCGCTCGACGAATATCAAGGGATGCTGCAGGACCTGCACGGCAGCCAGCTCATCTACTACGAGGATTTCGATCGCGCGGCCGACGACGAGCCGTTCCTCGACCGCTATCGCGTCGATCACGCCGATCCGTTGTCGTCGCTGCTCGACGAACACCTGCGCGAGGCGCTCGTCGAAGCGATCGAGCGGCTGCCCGAGCGCGAGAAACTGCTGATGTCGCTGTACTACGAGCGCGGGCTGAACCTGCGCGAGATCGGCGCGGTGCTCGAGGTCAGCGAGTCGCGCGTGTGCCAGCTGCACAGCCAGGCCGTCGCGCGCCTGCGCGCGCGGTTGCGCGAACAGGCTTGGGTCGGCGCCGAGAACTGACCCTTTCATAGCGCCCGCGCGCGCCGACGCCGCGCGCGGTGCGTGGCGCGCGACGCGCATTTCCCGCGCCGATTTGCTACAATCCCTCCCGCTTCCCGAGGAGCGTTGCGACGGACCATCCTGCGTCCGCCAGGCTCGGAAAGCTTCACCAAGCAGCCGTGCGGCAACATTCGCGCCGGCCCCGCTTCCTGAACGGCGCTCACGTCACCAATTTCTAGAACTTTTTTAGAAAGGAGGGCGTGATGAACGCCATTATCGATTCGCAAGCTTCCAAGGATTACATCGTCGCCGACATGGCGCTTGCCGGCTGGGGCCGCAAGGAGCTGAACATCGCCGAGACCGAAATGCCGGGCCTCGTGCAGATCCGCGACGAATACAAGGCGCAGCAGCCGCTGAAGGGCGCGCGCATCGCAGGTTCGCTGCACATGACGATCCAGACCGGCGTGCTGATCGAGACGCTGAAGGCGCTCGGCGCCGATGTCCGCTGGGCGTCGTGCAACATCTTCTCGACGCAGGACCACGCCGCTGCCGCGATCGTCGAAGCCGGCACGCCGGTGTTCGCGTTCAAGGGCGAGTCGCTCGACGAATACTGGGAATTCTCGCACCGCATCTTCGAATGGCCGAACGGCGAATTCGCGAACATGATCCTGGACGACGGCGGCGACGCAACGCTGCTGCTGATCCTCGGCTCGAAGGCCGAGAAGGACCGTTCGGTGATCGCGAAGCCGACCAACGAGGAAGAAGTCGCGCTCTTCAAGTCGATCGCGAAGCACCTCGACGCCGATCCGACCTGGTACTCGACGCGCCTCGCGCACATCAAGGGCGTGACCGAAGAAACCACGACCGGCGTGCACCGCCTGTACCAGATGGAAAAGGACGGCCGCCTGCCGTTCCCGGCGTTCAACGTGAACGATTCGGTCACGAAGTCGAAGTTCGACAACCTGTACGGCTGCCGCGAGTCGCTCGTCGACGGCATCAAGCGCGCGACCGACGTGATGATTGCGGGCAAGGTCGCGGTCGTCGCGGGCTACGGCGACGTGGGCAAGGGCTGCGCGCAATCGCTGCGCGGCCTGGGCGCGACCGTGTGGGTCACCGAAATCGATCCGATCTGCGCGCTGCAGGCGGCGATGGAAGGCTACCGCGTCGTGACGATGGAATACGCGGCCGACAAGGCCGACATCTTCGTGACGGCGACCGGCAACTACCACGTGATCAACCACGATCACATGAAGGCGATGCGCCACAACGCGATCGTCTGCAACATCGGCCACTTCGACTCGGAAATCGACGTCGCGTCGACGCGCCAGTATCAGTGGGAAAACATCAAGCCGCAGGTCGACCACATCATCTTCCCGGACGGCAAGCGCGTGATCCTGCTGGCCGAAGGCCGCCTCGTGAACCTCGGCTGCGCGACCGGCCACCCGTCGTTCGTGATGTCGAACTCGTTCGCGAACCAGACGCTCGCGCAGATCGAACTCTTCACGCGCGGCGAACAGTACGAGAACAAGGTGTACGTGCTGCCGAAGCATCTCGATGAAAAGGTCGCGCGCCTGCACCTCGCGCGCATCGGCGCAAACCTGTCCGTGCTGTCGGACGAGCAGGCTTCGTACATCGGCGTGCAGAAGGACGGCCCGTTCAAGCCGAACCACTACCGCTACTGATGCACCGCCGCCGCCGCGCCGCGTTCATGCGCGGCGCGCGGCACGGTGCCGGACCGCCGGCCGTCGCGCCGTGTCCGCCGCCGCGCGGGCACGTGCGGCGGCCGGCGGCGGCCATTGACCGACCAGATCGACAACCGAACCGGAGCCCTCCATGAGCGTCATCCTCACCTGGGTCATCAACGCCCTCGCGCTGCTGATCATCACGTACCTCGTGCCGTCGATCCACATCAAGAGCTTCGGCACCGCGCTGATCATCGCGGTCGTGCTCGGCCTGATCAACACGGTGATCCGTCCGGTGCTGATCCTGCTGACGCTGCCGGTCACGATCGTCACGCTCGGGGTGTTCATCCTCGTCGTGAACGCGCTGTGCTTCTGGTTCGCGTCGTCGCTGCTGAAGGGTTTCGAGGTGTCGGGTTTCTGGTCGGCGTTCTTCGGTTCGATCCTGTACAGCATCGTGTCGTGGCTGCTGTCCGCGCTGATCTTCGGGCAGCGCGACATCGGCTGACGGCCGCGCCCATTCTTGCGAATCATGAAATCGATCGAACTCTCGTTTGAATTCTTCCCGCCGAAGACGGCGGACGGCGTCGAAAAGCTGCGCGCGACGCGTGCGCAGCTGCTGCCGCTGAAGCCGAAATTCGTCTCCGTGACATTCGGCGCCGGCGGCTCGACGCAGCAGGGCACGCTCGATACCGTGCTCGACATGCAGAAGGACGGCCTCGAGGCCGCGCCGCACCTGTCGTGCATCGGCTCGTCGCGCGACAACCTGCGCGCGATCCTCGACCAGTACCGCTCGCACGGCATCCGGCATATCGTCGCGCTGCGCGGCGATCTGCCGTCGGGGATGGGCGAGGTCGGCGAGCTGCGCTATGCGTCCGAGCTCGTCAGCTTCATCCGCGCCGAGCATGGCGACTGGTTCCACATCGAAGTCGCCGGCTATCCGGAGTATCACCCGCAATCGCGCTCGCCGAAGGCCGATCTGGAAAACTTCGCGCGCAAGGTGAAAGCCGGCGCGAATTCCGCGATCACGCAGTACTTCTTCAACGCCGACGCGTATTTCCGCTTCGTCGACGATGCGCGCAAGCTGGGTGTGGACGTGCCGATCGTGCCGGGCATCATGCCGATCACGAACTTCTCGCAGCTGATGCGCTTCTCGGAAATGTGCGGCGCGGAAGTGCCGCGCTGGGTCGCGCGCCGGCTCGAGAGCTTCGGCGACGATCGCGACGCGATCCGCGCGTTCGGCGCGGATGTCGTCACGAGCCTGTGCCAGCGCCTGATCGACGCGGGCGTGCCGGGTCTGCACTTCTATACGCTGAACGCGGCGACCGCGACGCGGACGATCTGCGAACGGCTCGCGATGTAAGCGTCATCGCGCGGTTGCATGCGCAAAAGCCCTGCCGGCAAAACCGGCGGGGCTTTTTTTTCACCGACGACCGACGGCGCTGGTGTCAGCGCTGCGCCTGCATCAGCGGCGGACGCCGATCGAACCATGGCCGCGCCTGTTCGAGCTGGCGCGCGAGCCTCAGCAGCAACGCCTCGTCGGTGTGACGCGCGACGAACTGCACGCCGATCGGCAGGCCGCGCGCGTTCCAGTAGAGCGGCACCGACATCGCCGGCTGGCCCGTCAGGTTGAACAGCTCGGTGCAGCCGGCCCACGCGAACGCCTTCTCCGACGCCTTCGCGAGCATTTCCCGCAGCAACGGTTTTACCGGCAGCGCGCCGAGCAGCTTCATCTGCGCGGCTTCGAGCGGCGTCGGCTGCAGCTCGCCGATCTTGACCGGCGGCCCCGCGAGCGTCGCGCACAGGATCGCGTCGTAGCGGGACACGAGGCCCGAGACCTGCACGGTGAGCTGGCGCTGCCATTCGAGCACGTCCGGCAGGCGCGCGCGGGCGATGCGCCTGCCGACGACGGCCATCGCCCACGTCGCCGGTTCGAACTCCGCGCGCCTCGGCGTGCGCCCGGTCAGCGCGCGTGCACCCAGCACCATCTCTTCGGCGATCGTCGCCCACAGCGTGAGAAAGGTTTCGGCCGCGCGTGCGTAGTCGATGTTCAGCGTCGCCGGCTCGACGTGATGGCCGAGCGATTCGACGAGCGCGGCCGCGTCGTCGAGCGCCGCGCGCGTGTCGTCGGAAAGCGCCGGCGCGAGCATCGGGTCGACGACGAGGCCGATCCGCAGCGGACCGGGCGGCGTGTCGAGCTCGCCCAGAAAGGTGCCGGGCGCGCCAGGCGGCAGCGTCTGGCCGGTCGTCACGTCGAGCAGCAGCGCGCTGTCGCGCACGCTGCGCGACACCGCATGCTGAACCACGAGCTCGCCGTTCGACGGTAAGTCGACCAGCACCGGATTGAGGCTCGGCTTCAGCCCGAACAGCCCGCAGCACGAAGCCGGAATCCGGATCGAGCCGCCGCCGTCCGACGCATGCGCGAGCGGCACGATGCCGGCCGCGACGGCCGCGGCCGCGCCGCCGCTCGAGCCGCCGGGCGTGTGATCGAGGTTCCACGGATTGCGGCACGCGCCGAACAGTTCGGGTTCGGTGTATGGCATCTGGCCGATTTCCGACGTGTTGGTCTTGCCGAACACGTTGAGCCCCGCCGCGCGGCTGCGCGCGATCACCGGCGAATCGTCGGCTGGGACGAAGTAGCGATAGTGGCGGCTGCCCATCGACAACGGCAGCCCGGCGACCGCCGCGCCGAGATCCTTGACGAGATACGGGACGCCCGCGAACGGCGCATCGGTGCCGGTATCGACGGCCGATTCCGCCCGCTTGCGCGCATCGTCGTAGTCCTGCAGCACGATCGCGTTGATCGCGCCGTTCACCGCTTCGGCCTGGCCGATCGCGGCGTCCAGCAGTTCGCGCGGGCTCGCCTTGCGCTCGCGCACGAGTGCGGCGAGGCCGAGCGCGTCATGCGCGAGATAGTCCGAGTGCATCGCAGTCACCCCCGTTGTGACCCGTGGCGATGAAAGGAGGATAACGCGGGCCCGACGCGCCGGGCCCGCTGCCGGCCGCCGTTACGCGTGCTCGGCGAGGAACGTGAGCGTGCGGCCGTGCGAGAGCGCCGACGCGCGCTGGTTGTACGACGCGCGATCGGTGCAGTTGAAGCCGTGTTCGGCGCCCGGATACAGGTGGAACGACGCGTTGTGGCGGCCCGCGAACGCGGCCTTCACCTGCTCGACGGCGTCGAGCGGAATTCCGTGGTCGTTCTCCGCGTAGTGGAACAGGATCGGCTGCGTGATCTTGCCGGCGAGATCGAGCGCATTCTGGATGCCGCCGCCGTAATAGGCGACCGCCGCATCGACCTTGCCGGCCGCGGCCGCGCGATACGCGAGCTGGCCGCCGAAGCAGTAGCCGATCGCGGCGACCTTGCCGGCGGCTTCGGGGCGCGCGCGCAACGCGTCGGCGGCCGCGCCGATGTCCGCGATCGCGAGACCGACGTCGGTCTTCTTCATCAGCTCGATGCCCTTGTCGCGATCGGCGCCTTCGTAGGTCAGCTCGACACGCGGCTGCGTGCGCCAGAACACGTCCGGCGCGAGCGCGACGAAGCCGTCGGCCGCGTACTGGTCGGCGACCGCGCGGATGTGCGCGTTCACGCCGAAGATCTCCTGGATGATGATGACGGCGGGGCCCTCGCCGCGCTTGGGCAGCGCGAGATAGCCGCCGAAGCTGTCGTTACCGGTCGGGATGTCGATCCATTGGGCAGTCACGTTGGAACTCCTGGCGAACGGGCGCGCGACATGCGCACCGCGGATGGAAAAAAGGGCGGCCTAGTGTGCCACCAATCCCGTCGCGCTGCAGCGCGCAAGCGGCGCGCCTGCCGGGTGTGCGCGCGTGTCGAATCCGCGTCTCGAACCTGCTTCTCGCGCAGCGATCGTTTCGATCTCGATTATTCATTTTTCGGCGCTGCGCCGCTTCGATAGAGTCGACGTGTCGGCCTTTACAAAGCGCTTTCGCACATCGTCATCGAAGGATTCGCCATGCCAGCCCGTGCATTTTCCACTCCGTTTTCCGAACGCTTCGGCCTGCGCCTGCCGCTCGTGCAGGCGCCGATGGTCGGCGCGACCACGGCCGCGATGGTCGCGGCCGCATCCAATGCCGGCGCGCTCGGCAGTCTCGGCGCCGGCGCGTTCGAGCCGGATCGGCTCGCGACCGAAGTCGCCGCGATTCGCGCGGCGACCGCGCGTCCGTTCGCCGTGAACCTGTTCGTGTTGCCCGAGGCCGCGCCCGACGCGGCGACCGTCGCACGCGCGCTCGCCGCGATCGATCCGTTGAACGCGACGCTCGGGCTGCCGCCGGGCACCGCGCCCGCGCGCTACGCGCCCGACTTCCGCGCGCAATTCGACGCGCTCGTCGCACTGCGCGTGCCGGTCGCGAGCTTCACGTTCGGCGTGCTCGACGCGGCCGACGTCGCGCGCCTGAAGGCCGCCGGCACCTACGTGATCGGCACCGCGACGCACGTCGCCGAAGGGCGCGCGTGGCAGGCGGCCGGCGCCGACGCGCTGTCCGCGCAAGGCGCCGAAGCGGGCGGCCATCGCGGGACCTTCATCGGCTCGGCCGACGATGCGCTGATCGGCACGCTCGCGCTGGTGCCGCAGCTCGTCGATGCGACCGGCCTGCCTGTGCTCGCCGCGGGCGGCATCATGGACGGCCGCGGGATCGCCGCCGCGCTCGCGCTCGGCGCGCAGGGCGCGCAGCTCGGCACCGCGTTCCTGACGTGTGCGGAAAGCGCGATCGCGGCGGACTGGAAAGCGCGACTGCTCGCGAGCGCCGATACGTCGACGCAGGTCACGCGCGCGATCACGGGCCGCCATGCGCGCGGATTGCGCAATACGCTGATGACGCGGCTCGGCGAACGCGTGGCCGACGCCGCGCCGTACCCGGTGCAGAACGCGCTGACCCAGCCGCTGCGCCAGGCCGCCGCGCGCGCGAACGACGGCGACTACCTGTCGCTGTGGGCCGGGCAGGGCGCGCCGCTCGCGCGACGGCGTGCCGCCGCGCTCACGACGTCGCAACTCGTCGACGCGCTCGACGCTGAATGGCGCGCGACGGCCGGCTGACCGGCTCGTATCGAAGCGAGAAAAGCGCGTGTTGTCACGCGCGTTTCATTCAATGATCCCGCGCACAAAATACCGAATCGAAATGACGCGGGAATGCTTTGAATCAACCTTTCATCCGGCCGTCCGAGATTAGCGGAAACCCTTATCCGGTGGGGCTCGCGGCGATATTCGAGCATTCATTCCAAAGCGCCCATATCGGTAGTGTTACCACTACCCCAAAAAAGTCCCACAAATTAATTTGATCACCTACACTTGCGCGCAAGTACGGGCGGGCGGCCGCTACAAGCGACTGTTTCCCTACGTGCTTGAGGCCAAGTGCATGAACGATGCAACCGGCGAATCGTCCAGTGAATGCAAACACAGGGATGGCAGCGGGGCACCGGGCGATGGCGTTTATTGGGACCGAAACTGGAGACTTACATGAATATCAAGATGCAAAAGCTGTTGCCGATCACCGCAGCGGCGATGCTGTGCGCTGCAGCTGCAAGCAACGCGGCCGCCGATCAAGTCGTCAAGATCGGCCACGTCGCGCCCTTGACGGGCGGTATTGCACACCTGGGCAAGGACAACGAAAACGGCGCGCGTCTCGCAGTCGAGGAGATCAACGCCAAGGGTCTCACGGTCGGCGGCCAGAAGATCACGCTGCAACTCGACCCGCAGGATGACGCGGCCGACCCGCGGCAGGCCACGCAGGTTGCGCAGAAACTCGTCGACGACAAGGTCGTCGCGGTGGTCGGCCACCTGAACTCGGGCACGTCGATCCCGGCCTCGAAGATCTACAGCGATGCGGGCATCGTGCAGATCTCGCCGTCGGCGACCAACCCGGCTTACACGCAGCAAGGCTTCAAGACCACGTATCGCGTGGTGGCGACCGATGCGCAGCAGGGCCCGGCACTCGCGAACTACGCGCACTCGAAGGGCATCAAGAGCGTCGCGGTGGTCGACGATTCGACCGCATACGGCCAGGGCCTCGCGAACGAGTTCGAGAAGAAGGCGAAGGCGCTCGGCCTGAAGGTGATGTCGCACGACGCAACGAACGACAAGGCGGTCGACTTCCGTGCGATTCTGACCAAGATCAAGGGCGAGAATCCGGACGCGATCATGTACGGCGGCATGGACGCCACCGGCGGCCCGTTCGCGAAACAGGCGAAGCAGCTCGGCCTGCGCGCGAAGATCTTCGCGGGCGACGGCGTGTGCACGGAAAAGCTGGCCGACCTGGCCGGCGACGCGACCGACAACGTCGTGTGCTCGGAAGCCGGTGCTTCGCTCGAGAAGATGGCGGGCGGCGCGGCGTTCAAGGCGAAGTACGAGAAGCGCTTCGGCCAGCCGATCCAGATCTACGCACCGTTCACGTACGACGCCGTGTACATCATCGTCGATGCGATGAAGCGTTCGAACTCGACGGATCCGGCGAAGATTCTCGCGGCGATGCCGGCGACGAACTACTCGGGCGTGATCGGCACGACGACCTTCGACTCGAAGGGCGACCTGCAGCACGGCGTGATCTCGCTGTACAACTACAAGAACGGCAAGAAGTCGCTGCTCGACGAAGTGAAGATGTAAGCTGAAAAGCGGCCGACAGAAGGGGTAAAGGCGCGCCTGCGGCAACGCAGGCGCGCTTTCTTTTTGGCGAATCTGCAGCGGGTGGCGGGGCCGCCGCGGTCAGATCTTCAGGTGCGCGAGCACCTTCGGCGCGACGGCCGCGACGAGCGCCGCGCACAGCGCGACGACCGACAGGCCGACGGTCAGATTCACGGCCTGCGCGACCGCGCCGATCACGACCGGACCGAACAGCAGTCCGAAATACGCGAGCCCGGCCACGTGCGCGAGCCCTTCGGCCGCGTGGATGCCCTTCACGCGCGCGGCGGCGGCGAACAGCACGGGCATCATGTTCGCGAGGCCGATGCCCATCAGCGTGAAGCCCGTCAGCACGGCGATCGGGTTCGGCAGCAGCAAAGCGCCGATCATCCCGGCGCACGCGAGCGATGCGCTCGCGAACACGAGCTGCGGTGCGCCGAAACGCGCGCGCACCGCGTCGCCCGCGAATCGCGCGACCGCCATCCCGCCGGAGAATGCTGCATAGGCCGCGCTTGCGAGCGCGGGGCTCGCCGCGACGACGTCGCGCATGTAGACGGTCGCCCAGTCGTACATCGCACCTTCGGCGATCAGCGCGATCAGCGCGATGCCGCCCAGCATCCACAGCGCGGGTGAACGCCAACGGTTGCCGCCGCCGTGCGCGTGCTCGTGATGCGGCACGTGCGGCAGCACGGCCGGGCTAGCGACGAGCAGCACCGCCGCGCCGACGGCCGCCGCGAGCGCGAGATGCACGGCCGGCGCCATGCCGGCCGACAGCAGCGCGCCGCCGGCCGCCGCCCCCGACATCCCGCCGATGCTGAACATCCCGTGCAGCGACGACATGATCGGCTTGCCGAGCGCGATCTCGACCGCGCTCGCCTCCGCGTTCATCGCGACGTCGAGCGTCGCCATCGAGAAGCCGAACAGCGCGAGCACGACGAGCAGCATCCAGTAATCAGGCACGACGAGGATCAGCGCAGCGCATGCGGACATCACGAGCCCGCCCGCGAGGCACGCGGTGCGCGAGCCGACGCGCGCGATCCAGCGCGCGATCGTCAGCATCGCGGCGATCGAGCCGCCCGCGACCGCGAACAGCGCGATCGACAGCAGCCCCGGGCTCAACGCGAACTTGTCGCGCACGGTCGGCACGTGCACGCCCCACGACGCGTACATCATGCCGGCGATGAAGAACAGTGCCATCGTGGCCGTGCGTGCACGCTGGCGGACCGGCAAGGCCAGCAGGCGATGCGCGTCGGGCGGCGCGGCGAAGTCGGACGAGGATCGGGAGGAGGTTTCGGACACGGAGCGCTCTTGAATGGACGATGCGCGGGCGCGTCGCGCCCGTCGGATGGGTCCGATTCTATCGAACCGCTTACGGTCTTGCCGGCGCGCTGGCCGTTCGGCCGATCACGCTTCGGCGCGCGCCGCTTGCGCGTGCCGCGTCGGCCATTCGGCGGATGCCCGGCGGGACGCCGCCGCGAGTAACATCGGTGCGCAGGCGGCGTGCCCGAAGCGTTCCAGTGCGGCGCGTCATCGCCACCGTTGCCGCCCAGGCTTTTCGACCGCAGGAGTCACCGTGAACATCGATCCCGCCCTTGCCCTGCACCTGCTGCACCGCTGCGCGCTCGGCACGCTCGCGACCCACGCGCGCGAACCGCAAGGCTTTCCTTATCCGACGGTCGTGCCGTTCGCGCCCGATGCAAGTCACCGCCCGGTGATTCTCGTGAGCGGCCTTGCCGAACACACGCGCAACCTCACCGCGGATCCGCGCGCGGGATTCCTCGTCGTCGACGCGCCGGACGGCGACGTGCTGAACGCCGAGCGCGCAACGCTGCTCGGTCGCTTCGTGCCGCTCGGCGACGATCCGCATGTCGCCGCGCGCTACACGCGCTACGAGCCCGATGCCGGACGCTACCTCGCGCTCGGCGACTTCACGTTCTGGGCGCTCGACATCGAGCGGCTGCGCTACATCGGCGGATTTGGCCGGATGGGCTGGGTGGACGGCACCGGTCTCGATGCGCTGCCGCCGCTCGGGTTCGACGACGAGCGGGCGTTGTGGGATGCGTACGATTCGAGCGATGCGCGCCGCGACGGGCTCGACCTGCTCGGCGTCGATCGTCACGGCGCCGACTGGCGTTGCGACGGCCGCCGCGTGCGCACGCCCTTCGATTCGGTGCCGGGCGACGCCGGTGCGTTGCGCGAACGGTTGATTGCCTGCGCACGGGATGTGACGTGACGCCGCGGATACAAATGTGTCTGAATAGCGCCACGCGCCGTACGATTTTCCTGAACTTGTCGTCGGATGAAAGCTTTGATTTTTTCTCATGCAGGGTAATTGCGTATGTTGATAGGCCTATTACCCGATCAGTAATGTCCTAATCTCTATGCAAGTGCGTGAAAATTTGAGAAAAGGCCGCAGCCGGTCAAAATGACATGCGTGAATTTCAATTGGTCTCGGGATTTTCATGAATCTCGCTTCTATCAAATCCTTTTTGTGCTAATCTCTGCCTTCGAAAATCCGAGGCACAAATATTCCATGAATGGTGAGCCGGCTGCAGACCGGTGCCATTGGTCATATAGAAAGGAAAACTATGTCTTCTTACAAGGACCTGCTGGCCCAGCGGGAGAAGCTGGAGAAGCAAATCGAAGAAGCGAAGTCGCGCGAATACGCCGAAGTGCTGAATGACGTGAAGCAGAAAATTGCCGACTACGGCTTTTCGCTCGCCGAACTCGGCCTCAGCCGCGCGAAGGCAGGCAAGGTCGGTCGTCCGCGCGCAGGCGTGGCAGCCAAATACCGCGATCCGGAAACGGGCGCGACGTGGTCGGGCCGCGGCAAGCCGCCGCGCTGGATCGCCGGCAAGAACCGCGAACAGTTTGCGATTTAAACGATCGTTTAAGTCGACGTCTCAAAAAGAGCCGCGCATCCGCCAGGAGCGCGGCTTTTTGCATTCTGATATCGGAATGTATGTGCGTTGTCATGAAAATGTCAGAAACGGGTGTGAATGAAAATGCAACCCGTTCGCATAAGCGGTTGATTTGAATGGAAAATTTCGTGTTAACGGAATGCCGAAAGCGCGTCGTTTGATAGAATTCCGTATCCCAACCGATATCTCGTATTTCATGTCCACGTTTTCCGACGACGCGCAAAGCGCAGATAAGCACGCGGTCGCGCGCAAGAGCACCCTCGTCAGTATTGTGCTGAATGTGGTGCTTGCGACGTTTCAGATCGTCGTCGGCGTGGTTGCGCATTCGCAGGCATTGATTGCCGATGGCATCCATTCGATTTCCGATTTGATCTCGGATTTTGTCGTGCTGGTTGCGAATCGCCATAGTGGTGCATCGCCGGATGCCGATCACAATTACGGACACAGCCGTTATGAGACCGTCGCGTCGCTGTTTCTCGGCGCGATCCTGATCGCCGTCGGTATCGGCATGCTCTGGCGCGCCGGCGATCGTCTCGTCAATCTCGAAAACATCCCGGCCGTCCATTTTTCCGCGTTGATCGTCGCGCTGACCGTGCTCGTGTCGAAAGAGGCGCTGTTCCGCTACATGCTGCGCGAGGCACGGCGCGTGCGTTCGGCGATGCTCGTCGCGAACGCGTGGCATGCGCGCTCGGACGCCGCTTCATCGCTCGTCGTCGCGATCGGCATCGTCGGCAGTCTCGCCGGCGTGCGGCTGCTCGACCCGATCGCCGCGGCGATCGTCGGTTTCATGGTCGCGCGCATGGGCTGGACGTTCGGCTACGACGCGCTTCAGGACCTGTCGGATCGCGCACTCGACACCGCCGACACGGCCGAGATCCGCGCGCTGCTCGAGGCGACGCCGGGCGTGCGCGACGTGCACGACCTGCGCACGCGCAAGATGGGCGATGCGGCGCTCGTCGACGCGCACATCCTCGTCGATCCGATGATTTCCGTCTCCGAAGGTCATTACATCGCGGAAACCGCACGTGCGCGCGTGCTGCGCGACCCGCGCGTGCTCGACGCGCTGATCCACGTCGACCCGGAGAACGACACGGCGCGCCGTCCGGCGCTCGCGCTGCCGCCGCGTGCCGAGATCACGGCGCGGCTCGAGGCCGCGCTCGCGCAACGCGGGCTGCATCCGGCCGCGATCAATCTGCACTACTTGAGTACGGGGCTCGAGATCGACGTGACGCTGGACGCCGGCGCGGGCGATACCGATGCGGCGCTGGCCGGCCGGCTCGACGTCGACGCGCTGAAGCGGCAGTTCGGCGCGCGCCGGATCGGCTTCACGCGCGGGCTGCCCGCGCAGGCCTGAGCGGCGCGGGCGACCGCGGGCCGCGCGTTACAGCGGCAGTTGCGTGTCGAACTTGATTTCGCGCAGCACGACGCTCGTGCGCACCTGCGACACGGCCGGGATCTTGAAGATCCGTTCGTGCAGGAAGACGTCGTAGGCCTTGATGTCGGGGGCGACGATCTTGAGGATGTAATCGGCCTCGCCCGTCGTGCTGTAGCACTCGGTGACTTCCGGGCAGGTCGCGATCTCGCGCTCGAACTGCTCGACGCCGCCTTCGTTGTGACGGGTCAGGTGCACGTGCGCGAGCGCGCACACGTGCAGGCCGAGCTTCTCGCGATCGAGCAGCGCGGTGTAGCGCTGGATCACGCCGGACTGTTCCATGTCCTTGATGCGGCGCCAGCACGGCGTGCTCGACAGGCCGACCTGGTCGGAGATTTCCTGCACGGAACGGCGCGCGTCGAGCTGCAACAGGCGAAGGATTTTTTGCGAAAAGGAATCGAGCGTCACCTGCGCCTCCATGCGGCAGCTACAACACGCTGAATGTTAGAGGGCCGGGAAAGGAAAGGCAATCTGGCGGCGCGTCGCTGAGCGAGATTCGCTAATTTGCACGCGGATCCGTGGGATTTTGTCCCGCCCCCGCCTGCTCCGACCGATCGGTGTCGCCCACCGCGAGGCCCGCGAGCGCGGCCTGCTGGCGGCGCAGGTCGGCGAGCATGTTGCAGAACAGCGCGCCTTGCTCGATCGCGTCGTCGAGCGCGACGTGCGTGTGCGGATGATCGTCGAACCAGTGCTTCGGAAAGCGCGGCTTGATCGCCTTGCGGTACGGCAGGCCCGTCATCGCGAACGCGAGCGTCTTGATGTCGAGCGCCGACCACGAGAACGGGCAGCGTCCGGCGAAGCGCATCATGTACCAGAACATGAACGTGAAATCGAAGCCGGCCGGCATCGCGACGAACACCGGCTTGCCGGGCAGCGCCTCGACCCACTCGACGTACGCGACGAGCGCGGCCTCGGGCGCCTGCAGGTCGCGCCGGCACGCGGCCCACGCTTCCGGTTCCGTCTTCCACCACGCTTCCTGCACCGGATGGGCCTGCGCGCCGGGCAGCGTCTCGAGGTTCGCCGAGAACGTCGCGATCAGCTGCTTGTCCTCGGTATAGGCGGCCGACGCGAAGCTCAGCATCGAGTGCGGGCCGGGAATCGGGCCGTCGGCCTCGACGTCGGTGCTGACGTAGATTTCGGGGATGGCGGTCTGGTTCATCCGAACACCTTGTCGGACACGAACGGATTCGTGCGGCGCTCGTCGCCGAAGGTCGAGACCGGGCCGTGGCCCGGCACGAACGTCACGTCGTCGCCGAGCGGCCACAGCTTCTCCTTGATCGAACGCACGAGGTCCGCGTGGTTGCCGCGCGGGAAATCGGTGCGGCCGATCGAGCCGGCGAACAGCACGTCGCCGACGATCGCGACGCGATGCGCGCGGCTGAAGAACACGACGTGGCCGGGCGTGTGGCCCGGGCAGTGATAGACCTCGAGCGTCTCGTCGCCGAACTGCACGGTGTCGCCGTCGTTCAGCCACTGGTCCGGCTCGAACGCCTCGGCGGCCGGGAAGCCGAAGCGCTGGCTCTGCATCGGCAGTTGCTCGATCCAGAAGCGCTCGTCTTCCTGCGGTCCCACGATCGGCACGCCGTAGTGCGTCGCGAGCGCCTTCGCGCCCGCGCAGTGATCGACGTGGCCGTGCGTGAGCAGCACCTTCTCGACCTGCACGTTCTGCCGCGCGATCTCCTGTTCGATCCGTTCGATGTCGCCGCCCGGATCGACGACGGCGGCGCGGCCGGTCTTTTCGCAGACGAGCAGCGAGCAGTTCTGCTGGAACGGCGTGACCGGAATGAGCGTGACTTTCATGGAGGCACCGGCGGCTAAAAGGAGCGATTGTACCGGTCGCGCGCGCTGCCTGCCGCCTCTGCGGCGCGGCGTCGGACGCGCTGCTCAGGGCAATCCCGGAGCATTCCGATTGTTACAGCCATAGTGAGAATCAATGGTCCGGACGGGGCGCTTTTCGAGCCGGGGTTTTGGTTTATGTATAATGCCGCCCATTGCGCGTGAATTTCACGCAATTCGCTGGTGTTTCGGCCCCGTTAAAAAAAGGGGTGTCGGATCACCGTCAAGCATCGACCGCCGGGGAGTCCGGCGGTGTATCCAGCACCGAGCATTCGGTGCTCACGTCTTGTCCGGCCGGGTGCTGCGCGCCCGTTCTGCGGCCCTGCTGCCGCGCCGCCGGATGAGGCCTGTGCCGCCGTTCCTGTGCGTTGGCTGTATGCAGCGCGCGCGAACTTGAAGCCATGTTCGATGGCGGCATGTGGGGTCTGGTCAGGCTGCCGGGGACAGGTTGCGCCAGACGTGAAAACTAATCAGGACGGTTGCGGCAGAGACGAAAGCCGCGCCCATGCTAGCCGCCTGCTCGCGTAGCCGAGCGGGGCGTGCACGCATTTGCCGTCCGGGCCGCGTATCTGCGTTGTTGAGCAGCGTTGTATCGGTGCGGCCCGAACCAGAAGGCGACACGTCGATGAACTTTCGATTTCCGACTCGATTCGGGACCATTGCATTATTTTTTGCGCTGACGGGCTGTGCGGTGCCACCCAGCCAGACCACCAGCAGCGCCAACCAGAAGAACGCGGTCAGCAAGACGGCCGCTGCCGCGAAAGCGGATGACGACAAGCAGCAACTGAATTTCGATTCCGCGCTGGCATCGATGCCGGCTGCCGACAGCAAGGACGCGAAGAAGTCGTCGCTGGCGGACGCCGAGCCGATCGACGGCAAGGACGTGTCCGACTTCCGCCAGACGGGCCGGGCATCGTGGTATGGCCGGGATTTCCACGGCCGCCGCACCGCGAACGGCGAGCGTTTCAACATGAACGCGCTGACCGCCGCGCACCGCACGCTGCCGCTGTCGTCGTACATCAAGGTGACGAATCCGTCGAGCGGCAAGTGGGTCGTCGTGAAGGTCAACGATCGCGGG
Source organism: Burkholderia sp. MSMB0856 (assembly GCF_001524645.2). NCBI lineage: Bacteria > Pseudomonadati > Pseudomonadota > Betaproteobacteria > Burkholderiales > Burkholderiaceae > Burkholderia > Burkholderia sp. MSMB0856. Next base: position 230,878 of record NZ_CP013427.1, read on the forward strand.
CCGTACAAGCGTGGCCGCGTGCTCGACCTGTCGTACGCCGCCGCCAAGATGATCGGCCTCGTGCATGCCGGCACGGGCCGTGTGAAGATCGAAGGGCTGTCGCCGCAGGAAGCGCGCGAGGCGCGCGACGAAATGTTCGCGTCGCTGTCGTCGAAGTAACGCGGCGGTTCGTCCGCTCATGCAAAAGGGCTGCCCTCGGGCAGCCCTTTTTCGTTTCCGCGTGCCGGGCGGTGGACGCCGCCCGTGCTCGCGCGTCAGCCTTCCTTCAGCGCCAGGGCGCGCGCATACAACGTGTTGCGCGATGCGCCCGTCAGCGCGGCCGCGAGCTTCGCCGCGCTCTTCACCGGCACTTCTTCCAGCAGCAGCTTCAGCAGCGCGTCATGCGCGGTGTCGTCGGCTTCGCCGACGTCGGCCGGCGCGCCTTCGACGACCAGGACGAACTCGCCGCGCTGGCGGTTCGCATCGCCGGCGAGCCAGCTCTGTCCTTCGGCCAGGGTGCCCTGGAACAACTGCTCGTGTAGCTTGGTGAGCTCGCGTGCGATCAGCAGCCGGCGCGCCGGGCCGAACGCGTCGGCGAGGGCGGCGACGGTGTCCGCGATCCGGTGCGGCGCTTCGTAGAACACCAGCGCGTACGGGTGCCGCACGAGCGCCTGCAGCGCGCTCGCACGCTGCTTCGGCTTCGGCGGCAGGAAGCCCGCGAACGTGAACGCGCCGGCCCAGTCGCCGGCCACGCTCAGCGCGGTCACGGCCGCGCTCGGGCCCGGCAGCGGAATCACCGTGAAGCCGGCCGCGCGCACGGCGTCGACGAGCCGGGCGCCGGGGTCCGAAATGCCGGGCGTGCCGGCGTCCGACACGTACGCGACGCGTTCGCCGGCGCGCAGCAGCTCGATCACGCGCAGCGCGGCTTCGCGCTCGTTGTGCTCGTGCACGGCGACGAGCGGTTTCGAGATGCCGTAGCGGGCCAGCAGCTGGCCGGTGTTGCGGGTGTCTTCGGCCGCGATGCGGTCGGCGAGGCCGAGCACGTGCAGCGCGCGCAGCGTGATGTCGGCGGTGTTGCCGATCGGCGTCGCGACCACGTAGAGCGCGGCGTCCGGGTAGTGCTGCGTTTGCGCAAGTTCGAGGAGGGCAGTCATGGCAGGCAATGCGCGCAATCGCGGCGCAAGCGGAACAAGGACGGCATTGTGCCACGCGGCGCCGGCCGCGCCGGGCAACAAGGGCGGTTTGCCGACCGGCGGCGGCAACTTTTCCGGCACGGCGCGATCCAGATCGATTGGCGCGACGTTCGAGCAGCGCGCGCGGCAGTTCCTGGAGCGTCGCGGTCTCGCTTTCGTCGCGGCGAACGTGACGATGCGCGGCGGCGAACTCGACCTCGTGATGCGCACGCCCGACGGCACGCTCGTGTTCGTCGAGGTGCGCGCGCGGCGCAGCGCCCGGCATGGCGGCGCGGCTGCGAGCATCGGCTTGCGCAAGCGGCGGCGTCTGGTCGCGGCCGCGCTCCATTACTGGGCGCGGCACGGCGCGGGTGCCGCATGCCGTTTCGACGTCGTCGCGTTCGAGGCCGGTCGGCTCGAGTGGCTGCGCGATGCATTTCGTGCCGATGATGTGTAGCCGCGAGCTGTGACGAGATGTAAAGAGTTCTTGTCGTACCCCCGGAGAGGGTGCCGGAGTGCGGTAAACTCGCCGCACCCATGACGTTGCGCGCTGCGTACCGTGCGCGCCCAGTTCACCAGGAATCGATGTCAGTCGAACGTATTCAGCAACATTTCCGCGACAGCGCCGCGCTTCACGTCGAAGCGGCCGATGCGCTGTCGCTGCCGATCGCAGCCGCGGTCGACGCGATGTTCGCCGCGCTGGCGAACGGCAACAAGATCGTCGCATGCGGAGATGGCCCGTCGGCCGCCGCAGCGCATTACCTCGCCGTGTCGCTCGTCGGCGGCTTCGAGCGCGAGCGTCCGGGCCTGCCCGCGATCGCGCTGGCCACCGATGCGTCGCAGGGCGGTCTCACGGGGGCCGCCGCCGCCGATCAGCTGTTCGCGCAGCAGGTGCGTGTGCTCGGGCAGACCGGCGACATCCTGCTGGTGCTCGACGCGAGCGGCGCGTCGCCGCGCGTGCTGGCCGCGATCGACGAGGCGCACGAGCGCGAGATGACCGTCGTCGCGCTGACGGGCGGCGACGGCCATGCCGTAGCCGCCGCGCTGTCCGACACCGATATTCCGATCAGCGTGCCCGCCTCGCGTGCGGCGCGCGTCCACGAAGTCCATCTGCTGACCATCCACTGCCTGTGCGACGGCATCGACGCGATGCTGCTGGGTGAGGATTGAACGAAGGAGAGCCGTCGATGAATCAAAGTCGCGTCAAACAGACGCTCGTCAGAACCACGTTGCTCGCCGCGCTGACGGCGGGCCTCGCGATGTCGCTGCAGGGCTGCGTGCTCGGCGTGCTTGGGGCGGCGGCCGGCGGCGGCGCGCTGATCGCGACCGATCGCCGCACGCTCGGCGCGCAGACCGAGGATCGCGAGATCCAGGTCAAGTCGCTCTCGCAGATCAACAACGGGCTGCCGGACCAGTCGCACGTGAACGTGACGGTGTTCAACCGTCGCGTGCTGCTGACGGGCGAAGTGCCGAACAACGCGTCGAAGCAGCGCGCCGAGGAAATCGTGCGCGGCATCAACAACGTGAACGGCATCGTCAACGAGCTGTCGGTCGAGCCGTCGTCGTCGCTGTCGTCGCGCGCGAACGACTCGTACCTCGAAGGGCGCGTGAAGTCCGAGCTGATCGCGACGAAGGGGCTGTCGGCGAACTACTACAAGGTCGTCAGCGAGCGCGGCAACGTCTATCTGATGGGGCTCGTGACGGTCGACGAAGGCAATCGCGGCGCCGATGCGGCCAGCCAGGTGCCGGGCGTCGAGAAGGTCGTCAAGGTGTTCCAGTACATCCAGCCGCAGGACGCGCAGGCGTTGCAGGCCGCGTCGCCGAGCGGGGCGTCCGGCGCGCAACCCGCCGCCGCGCCCGCGGATGCCGCGACGGTCGGTGCGGTGCCCGATGCGTCGGTCCAGTCCACGCCGCTGCAACCGCCGGCGCCGATCTCGAATTCGTCGAGCGTGCACCCGGGCAATCCGAAGGCAACGCCGCAATGAAGTCGACGCAGATGAAGTTCTGGCAATGGATGGTGCAGGGCGCCGCAGCCGCGGCGCTCGCGGCCGGTGTGCTCGGCACGGCGCAGGCGGACGTCGGCGACGGCCTCAAGGTCGCGCGCGGCAACGCGTGCATGGGCTGCCACGCGGTGGACCGCAAGCTCGTCGGTCCGTCGTTCAAGGACATCGCCGCCCGCTACAAGTCCGATCCGCAGGCCGTCGCGAAGTTGTCGAAGAAGGTGAAGGACGGCGGCTCCGGCGTCTGGGGCGCGATTCCGATGCCGGCGCATCCGCGCATGAGCGACGCGGATCTGCGCTCCGTGGTCGAATGGGTACTGGCTGGCGCGCCGTCAAAGTAATGCGCCGGGGGTGACGGAACCCCTATTGCCAAGCGCAGAAATGCGTGTGTATGATGGTCGACTGTTGGGGCGGTAGCTCAGCTGGGAGAGCGTCGCGTTCGCAATGCGAAGGTCGGGAGTTCGATCCTCCTCCGCTCCACCAACGGAATTCGAAGGGCTCGGTCGCCAGACCGAGCCCTTTTTGTTTTTCGTATGTCCGCTCCGCGGCCGTCATCCGCGCCCGAAACTCGGCCGCTTCGGATCGTACGTCCACCCCGGCACCAGATACCGCATCGCCATCGCATCGTCGCGCGCCGTGCCGCCGACTTGCCCGTAAAGCGCATGAGCCGCCTCGACCTGCGCCATGTCGAGTTCGATCCCGAGCCCAGGGCGCTCGGGCACGGCCACCTGGCCGCCGACGATCTCGAGCGGCTCGCGTGTGAGCCGCGCGTCGCCTTCCTGCCAGATCCAGTGCGTGTCGATCGCGGTAATCGTGCCGGGCGCCGCCGCGGCCGCATGCGTGAACATCGCCAGCGACACGTCGAAGTGGTTGTTCGAGTGCGAACCCCACGTGAGCCCCCAGTCGCGGCACAGCTGCGCGAGCCGCACCGAACCCTGCATCGTCCAGAAGTGCGGATCGGCGAGCGGAATGTCGACCGCCTGCAGCCGCACCGCGTGATCCATCTGCCGCCAGTCCGTCGCGATCATGTTGGTCGCGGTCGGGATGCCGGTCGCGCGGCGGAATTCGGCCATCACCTCGCGGCCCGAGTAGCCGGCTTCCGGCCCGCACGGGTCCTCCGCATATGCGAGCAGATGACCTTGCCCGCGGCATAGCGCGACGGCTTCGTCGAGCGACCACGCGCCGTTCGGGTCGAGCGTCGCGCGCGCGTCGGGAAAGCGCGCCTTGATCGCCGCGATCGCTTCCATCTCGTCCGCGCCGGCCATCACGCCGCCCTTCAGCTTGAAATCGACGAAGCCGTAGCGCTCGACCGCGGCCTCGGCCTGCCGCGCGATCGCGGCCGGCGTGAGCGCGGCTTCGTTGCGCAGCCGGAACCACGGATCGGCCGCGTGCGTCTCGTCGCGATACGGCAGGTCGGTGCGGCGCCGCTCGCCGATGTAGAACAGGTACGCGAGCATCGGCACCGCGTCGCGCTGCTGGCCTTCGCCGAGCAGCGCCGCGACGGGCACGTCGAGATGCTGGCCGAGCAGGTCCAGCAGCGCGGCCTCGATCGCGGTGATCACGTTGTCGAGTCGCAGGTTGATCTCGTGCGGCTGGCGCAGCACGGCGGCCTCACCGGCCGACGTCACCTCGTGCCGGATCGTGCGTCCTGCCGCCGCGCCGGTGCCGGACAACGCCGCGCGCACCGCATTGAGCGTCGCCTGGTAACGCCCGATCGACTGGCCGACCACGAGATCGGTCATCCGTTCGAGCGCCTGGCGGATGCCTTCGCCGCCGGGTACTTCGCCGACGCCCGTGTGGCCGCTGCTGTCGTCGAGGATCACGAGGTTGCGCGTGAAATACGGCGCGTGCGCGCCGCACAGGTTCAGCAGCATGCTGTCGCGGCCGGCGACGGGAATCACCTGCATGCGCGTGACGCGCGGCGTGCCGGCACGGCGGGATTCGGACATCGGTTCGCTCCTGGTTCCGGTCATGCGCGGGCCGCCGGACGCGCCGGCACGGCCCACGCCGTTCAGTTCAGCTCGACGCGACGAATTTCGCCGACGACGAACAGGTAGCAGATCACGGCGACGAGCGCGTGCGCGACGACGTACACCAGCGCGCCGTTGAACGAGCCGCTGCGGTCGACGATGTAGCCGATCGCGATCGGCGTCGTGATGCTGGAAAGATTGCCGCACGTGTTGAGCAGCGCGCCGCTCAGGCCGGCGATCTGGCGCGGCGCGGTATCGGCGTTGACGGCCCAGCCGAGCGCGCCGAGCCCCTTGCCGAAGAACGACAGCGCCATGAACAGCACGACGAGCACGTGCGAATCGGTGTAGTTGCAGACGATCATCGACATCGACAGCAGCATGCCGATCACGATCGGCACCTTGCGCGCGACCGACAGCGACTGGCCCTGCTTGAGCAGCGCGTCGGACACGATGCCGCCGAGAATCCCGCCGAGGAACCCGCACACGGCAGGGATCGACGCGACGAGCCCCGCGTTGAGGATCGACATCCCGCGCGCCTGCACGAGATAGACGGGAAACCACGTGATGAAGAAGTAGGTGAGGGCGTTGATGCAATACTGCGCGACGTACACGCCGACGAGCATCCGGTTCCTCAGCAGCGCCTTCACGTGACGCATCGACGGGCCGCCGTCGCGCGCGCCGGTCGCCTGGTCGATGTTGACGAGCGCACCGCCTTCGGTGAGGTAGTCGAGCTCCGCGCCGTTGATGCGCGGGTGCGCCTTCGGGTCGTACATCGTGCGGTTCCACACCAGCACGAACGCGAAGCCGAGCACGCCCATCACCGCGAACACCGACTGCCAGCCGTACGCGTGCACGAGCCAGCCCATCAGCGGCGCGAACAGGACGGTCGCCGCGTATTGCGCGGCGTTGAAGATCGCCGATGCGGTGCCGCGCTCCGCGGCCGGAAACCACGTGGACACGATCCGGCTGTTGGCCGGGAACGACGGCGCCTCGGCCGCGCCGACCAGGAAGCGCAATCCGAACAGCAGCGCGAACGCGGCCGCGCCGCCGACGAAGCCGATGCCGCCCTGAAGCAGCGTGAACAGCGACCAGAAGAAGATGCTGAACGCATAGACGACGCGCGACCCGAAGCGGTCGAGCAGCCAGCCGCCGGGCAGTTGCGCGATCACGTACGACCAGCCGAACGCCGAGAAGATGAAGCCCATCTGCACATGGCTCAGATGCATCGCGCGGGCCAGCGCCGGGCCCGCGATCGCGATCGCCGCGCGATCCGCGTAGTTGATCGTCGTGACCGCGAACAGCACGATCAGCACGAGCCAGCGCACGCGGGTGCGCCGGGCCGTTGCCGACGCGGACGCCGGCAATGCGTGAAGCGGATTCATGACTGTCTCCTCCGAAGGGCGGAAGGTGCCGTCGAGCGGCTGCGCGTCGGTGCGCGCGTTTTTTCGTGGTCATCTTGCCGGCCGGAGGCCGGACGCCGATGCGCGGAGGCGGGCGTCCGGGTCATTCTGGCATGGCGAAAATCACGCTTTCATGCCAATTGCTGACTTGATCGATTCAGGAATTGGATCGATCCGTGGCGTCGACACGTCTCTTTTTACCCGGGTGATATTGACAACCAATTTATACCCGGATAAAAATAGCGTCATTCCGATTTCTGCCCACGGGCGACCACGATGACGCTCTCCACACTTCTCCCTTCCTTCACGGCGTTCGACGGCCACCGGCGCGTCGCGTCGGGCCCGCTCGCGACGGTGGCGGTGGCGGTCCGGCAGGCGGCCGGCGACGCGATGTCCGGCACGATCGTGATCTTCGACGACGCGACCGGCCGCTCGATCGACCTCGACCTGCGCGGCACGGCCGACGATATTCGTGCGCGTTACGCGCCCGTGCCGGGCGAGGCGTCCGCACCCGCCGGCGAGCCGGCCGGCGCGGCCGAACAACGCGGCCGTGGCCGTCCGAAGCTCGGTGTCGTCTCGCGCGAGGTCACGTTGCTGCCGCGTCACTGGGACTGGCTCGCCGCGCAGCCGGGCGGCGCGTCCGTCGCGCTGCGCAAGCTGGTCGAGGACGCGCGGCGCACGCACGCGGCAGCCGACCGGCGCCGCGACGCGCAGGCGCGCGCGTACCACTTCATGTCCGCGATCGCGGGCGACCTGCCCGGATTCGAGGAGGCCGCGCGTGCGCTCTATGCAAACGACCTTGAGCGGATGGCCGAGCTGATCGCCGGCTGGCCCGACGACGTGCGCGGCCATGCGCTCGCGCTGGCGCGCGGCGATCTGCCACCGTCGACCGAAGACTGCTGACGGAGCACGCGACGCGATGACGACATTCGATCTGAACCGCGGCGCGATCGCGCCGGTCGCCGACGAAGTCGACCTCGTCGATCTGCGCGTGACCGGCACGATCCCGCCCGAACTCGACGGCACGCTGCTGCGCAACGGCCCGAATCCGCCGGGCGGCCGTTTCGAGGGCAACGACGTGCTGTCGTGGTGGCCGGAAGCGGCGATGCTGCACGCGATCGCATTCGAACGCGGTCGCGCGGCCGGCTACCGGAACCGCTGGGCGCGCACGCGCCGCTGGGCCGACGTACACGCGCCGGAGCAGGCGCCGCACCTGCCCGACACGAATCCGAACGTGAACGTGCTGCAGCACGCCGGCGAATTGCTCGCGCTGGCGGAAGGCGGCGCGCCGCTCGCGATCACGGCCGCGCTCGACACGCTCGGTGCGCCCGCGCGGCACGCGGCGTTCGGCGGCGCGATGACCGCGCATCCGAAGGTCGATCCGGTGACGGGCGAACTGATCCTGTTTCGCGCGGACTGGCGCGCGCCGTGGCTGCGCTATGGCGTTGCCGACGCGCAGGGCGTGCAGCGCGTCGACCTCGCCGTCGACGTGCGCGCGCCGTCGATGATGCACGACCTCGCGATCACCGAAACCCGCAGCCTGCTGCTCGACCTGAACGTCGGCTACGACTTCGCGATGCTGAAGCAGGGGCACCGGATGCCGCTGCGCTGGCACGACGACCGCGACGCGCGGATCGGCGTGATGCCGCGCCACGGCGGCGACGTGCGCTGGTTCGGCATCGAGCCGTGCTTCATCCAGCACGTCGTGAACGCGTACGACTGCGATGCGTCGTGCATCGTGCTCGATGCGGTGCGCTATCCGTGGTTCCTGCGGCTCGACGCGCGCACGGGCCGCTTCGCTGACAACCCGGTCGGCGAGCTGTGGCGCTACGTGATCGATACCGCGAACGGGCTGATCGACGAGGGGCCGCTCGCCGACGGCGGTATCGAGCTGCCGCGCATCAACGAAAGCCGGACGGGGCGCCGCTACCGTTATCTGTATGCGGTCGAGCAGCCGAACAACGCCGAAATGCGCGGCGTGATGCGCTTCGACCACGTGCGCGGCACGACGACGCGTTACGCGGTGCCGGCCGGCGACCAGAACGGCGAGCCGGTGTTCGTGCCGCGCCCGGGCGGCGCCGACGAGGACGACGGCTGGCTGCTGGTGGTGGTCTACCGCGCGGCGACGGATACGAGCGACGTCGTGATCCTCGATGCGCGCGCGATCGACGCGGCGCCGGTCGCGACGGTGCACCTGCCGCGCCGCGTGCCGGCCGGGTTCCACGGCGCGTGGGTGCCGCGCGAGCGTCGGGCGTGAGCGGCCGTGCGCGTCACTGCGCGCGCAACGCGTCGACGATGTTCAGCCGCGCGGCGCGCATCGCCGGCAGGAACCCGCCGACGAGCCCCATCACCAGCGAGAACAGCAGTGTCTTCACGACGATCGCGGGCGTCAGCACGAAGCGGAACGACAGGTCGGAGAAGGTCTGGAAGTTGGTCGTCGAGAACGACGCGAACTCCATCAGCGATGCGCACGCGAGCCCCGCGACGCCGCCGACGAAGCCGAGCAGCAGCGCCTCCAGCAGGAACGCGGCGAGCACGTTCATGCGCTTGAAGCCGAGCGCGCGCAGCGTGCCGATCTCGGCGGTGCGGTTCGCGACCGACGCATACATCGTGATCATCGCGCCGATCATCGCGGCGATCGAGAAGATCGTCGACAGCGTGATGCCGAGGATGTTGATGAAGGTCGACAGCGCCTTCGACTGGTCGCCGTAAAACGTCTGCTCGCGTTTCGCTTCATCCGTCAGGCGCGGGTCGACGTCGATATCGGCCTTGAAGCGCGCGAAGCCGTCGGCGCTCGGGATGCGCAGCACCATCGACGAATAGCTGGTGCGCCGGAACGACTGCATCAGCTGGTCGACGTCGCCCCAGATCTCCGAGTCGAAGCCGCTGCCGCCCGCATCGAAGATGCCGACGACGGTCCAGTCGCGCTGCGCGAAATGCAGGCTGTCGCCGAGCTGCGTGCCGCTGAAGCCTTTCGCGATCGCGCTGCCGACGACGATTTCCGACGAGCCCGGCGCGAACGCGCGGCCGGCCACGAGCTTCACGCGCGGACGCAGCGCGAGGCCGGCCGGCGACACGCCGCGGATCACGACGTTCGACGGCTTGCCGCTCGACGTCTTCACGAGCGAGATCAGCACGACGGCTTCCTTCGACACCCGCGGCCGGCCATCGGGGCCGAGCGCCACGGCCGGATGCATCTCGAGCGCGTTGGCCTGCTGGTGGTCGATCGCGCTCTGAATCTCGGTTTCCGCGCCCTTGCGGATCACCACGACGTTGTCCGGTTCGCCGGTCGACACGAGCGTCTGCGTGAGCCCCGCGTCGAGCATCTGCACCGTCGCGAACACGAAGATCACGAGCGCCATCCCGCCCGCGGTGAGCGCGGTGGTGAGCCGGCGGGTCCACAGATTGCGCGCGATGTAGGTCAGCGGAATCGCCATGCGCTTATCCGATCGCCCGCAGGCCTTCGACCACGCGCACGCGCGCCGCCTGCCACGCCGGCACGAGCGCGGCCGCGAGGCCGACCGCGACCGAGCACGCGGCCTGCAGCACCATCGTTTCGGTCGACACCTTGAACACCGGGAAGATGCCGCCCGCGGCCTGCTTGAAGAGGCTCGCGGCCGGCGGTGTCGCGAGCATCGCGAGCCCGCCGCCGACCACCGCGATCACGACAGATTCGCCGAACACGATCAACGCGAGAAAGCCGGGGCCGAAGCCGAGCGCCTTCAGCGTCGCGTATTCGGCGGTGCGTTCGCGCGCGCTCATCGCCATCGCGTTCGCCATCACGGCCATGATGATCAGGATCACCACATACGACACGACGCGGATCGCCGCGATGATCTGGTTCGACATCGCGACGAAGCCCAGCTGGAACGCCTGCTCGGTCTCGGTCAGCGTTTCGGCGAGCGAGTTCTTGAACACCGCGTCGACGTTGCGCGCGATCGCGGCGCCGTCGTCCGGGTTCGCGACGCCGAGCACGAATACGCCGACCTGGTCGGCCTGCTTCGGCGTGCGCTTGCGCACCGTCTCGTTCAGGTAGTCCCAGTGAAATACCAGCTGGCGCGTGATCGTCGAGTCGTCGCGGCCGTCGAGAATGCCGCGCACGACGAAATCCCACGTGCCCGGATAGATCGTGCCTTTCAGCGGAATCACGTCGCCGACCTTGAAGCCGAACTGCGTCGCGAGCTGGCGCCCGACGAGGCAGCCGCGGCGGTCACGGTCGTAGTCGGCGCGCTGCTGCGCCGGGAGGATGAATTCCGGATACAGGTCGAGGTAGTTCTCCGACACCGCGAAGCTCGCGAAGAAGTTCTTCGGGTCGCGGTAGATGCCGCCGAACCAGTTCGAGCGGACCACGGCGGTCACGCCGTCGACGCCGCGGATCCGGTTCTCGTAGCTGACCGGCAGCGGAAACACGAGCGAGATCGCGTTGCGCGTGACGAGCCGGCCGCTGGATGCGGCGGCCGCGCCCGCGTACCACGCGTCGACGACGGTGTGCAGCAGTCCGAACGCCAGCACCGCGATGGTCAGCCCGAGCACGGTCAGCAGCGTGCGCAGCCGGTGCCGCAGCGCATTGCGCGCGATCAGCTTCAGCACGTACATCGTGCGCGCTCCCGTCCGTCAGACGGCGTGCCCATCGATCAGCTCCCCTTTTTCCAGATGCACGAGCGAGCGCGCGGCGGCGGCCGCGTGCGCGTCGTGGGTCACCATGATGATCGTCTTGCCGAGTTCGGCGTTCATCCGCTGCAGCATCGCGAGCACGTCGGTGGCCGATGCGCGGTCGAGGTCGCCGGTCGGCTCGTCGGCGACGATCAGCACCGGATCGGTGATCAACGCGCGCGCGATCGCGACGCGCTGCTGCTGGCCGCCCGACAGCTCGGACGGGTAATGGGTCGCCCGGTCGCCGAGGTGCACCATGTCGAGCACCAGCTCGACGCGCTCGCGCCGTTCGCGGCGCGACAGGTGCGTGAGCATCAGCGGCAGCTCGACGTTCTCGAACGCGGTGAGCACGGGCATCAGGTTGTAGAACTGGAAGATGAAGCCGACGTTCGCCGCGCGCCATTCGGCCAGTTGCGCTTCCTCGAGCCGCGAGATGTCGAGGCCGCCCACGCGCAGCTCGCCGCTGTCGGGCCGGTCGATGCCGGCGACCAGATTGAGCAGCGTGCTCTTGCCGGAACCCGACGGCCCCATCAGCGCGACGAAGTCGCCTTCGCCGATGTCGAGCGTGATGTCGGTCAGCACGGGCACGACCTGGTTGCCGCGCCGGTACGACTTCGCGACGTGGCTGATCTCGACGAGCGGCGGCGCGGCGTCGTTCACGCGCGCCACGCTACTTCTTGGCGACGGTCACTTTCGCGCCGTCCTTCAGCTTCGCGCCCGGCGCGAGCACGACCGTGTCGCCGGGCTTCACGCCGCGGATCGCGACGAGTTCGCCGATCCGCGCGCCCTTGGTCACCGCCGCCGCATGCACGGTGTCGTCCTTCACGACGAACACGACCGGCCGGCCGTCGCGCTCGACCACGGCGCTCGCCTGCACGGCCGTCACCGGCTGCCGGTCCTGCGGCGACGCGGGCTTCGACAGGAACGCGATCTTCGCGCTCATGTCGGGCAGCACGCGCTCGTCGCGGTCGACGAAACGCACCTTCACGAGCACCGTCGCCTTCGAGCGGTCGACGGTCGGCACGATGCGCGACACGCGGCCCGCGAAGCGCATGTCGGGCAGCGCGTCGAGCTGGATCTCGCACGGCTGCTCCGCGCGGATCTTCGCGATGTTCGATTCGGCGACGTCGGCCTCGACCTCGAGCGTGTCCATGTCGGCGATCGTCACGACCGCGCCCTTGCTGTCCGACGCGGACGAGAACGGCGTGATGTTGTCGCCGACGTTCGCGTGTTTTGCCAGCACGATGCCGTCGAACGGCGCGCGGATCACGGTCTGATCGACCGCGACCTGCGCGGCCTGTGCATTGGCTTCGGCGGACGCGATCGCGGCCTCGTCGCTGTTGACCGACGCGCGCGCCTTGTTCACGCGAGCCGTGTCGATGTCGAGCTGCGCGGCCGGCACCGCGCCCTTCGGCGCGAGCGCGGCGGTGCGGCGCAGCGCGATCTGCGCGTCCTTCAGCTCCGCCTGAGCGACGCCGAGGTTGGCGCGGGAGACTTGCGCCTGCGCGCGGGCCTGTGCCAGCGACGCCTGCACGTCGCGGCTTTCGAGCCGCGCGATGATCTCGTCCTTCTTCACGCGCGTGCCTTCGAGCACGCCGAGCCATTCGACGCGCCCCTGGCCCTTCGACGCGACCGCGGCCTTGCGCTGCGGCACGACGTAGCCGGTCGCGTTGAGCTGGGTGTCGTTCTGGTACGGGTAGGCGGATGTGACGGCGGTCGTGTCGACCGTCGGGCGGCCGGTGAGCGCCAGCGCGACGACGATCGCGACGATGACGAGCGCGGCGGCGACCGCATAGCGGACCCGCCGGCGCCGGCGTGGCGCGGCTGCGACAGGACGCCGGTCGATTTTCAGTTTGTCCAGATTGTGATCGGGCAATTTGGGCGCCTCGCGACGGCGGCGGTCTCGCGACCGGCCGCGTCCGGTTGGGACGGAAGGAGGCCAGTATAGCGTCGCCGCCGCGGGCGCGAGAGACGGTTTGTCGGACGATTGATGCACGTGCCGCGGCGCGTCGCGTGGGCCCGAAACCGGCGCCTACGGGGAAACCCGAAGGAGGCAAGCCGCATGTCAACTCGTCGTGCGGGCGACGCGTTATGGAGCCAGTGCATCAGAATTTGTCGAGGCGGAAAGGCAGGCGCCGACCCGCCCGGCGGCGACCGGCAGCCCGGCGCGACTGATGTTCCGATGCGGATGCCTCGCATCTCTTACCGGTACGTTTGACTTTTTCTCCGCTAAAGGAAGAACAATGAAGAAGACGCTCGCTTCGATCATGACCGCAGCATTCGCTCTCGCATCGGTTTCGGCATTCGCACAGGCGTCGGCGCCGGCAGCCGACACGTCGGCCGCGGCATCGGCACCGGCCAAGAAGGATCACAGCAAGCCGAAGCACCAGCTGAAGCGGCACGGCTCGGCCAAGGGCAAGGCGAAGGCCGCAGCCGCTTCGGCCGCCGGCACGAACGACGCAGGCGCGCAGAACTAAGCACGCTTCGCCGGGGCTGGCCCTGCCGGCCGCCCGTCGCGAAACCCCGCACGCTTCGGCCTGCGGGGTTTTGTTTTTTCAGGCGTCCGCCACGTCCGGAACGTCGAGGGCAGCGGGCGGCGGCGTGCGCATCGCGTCGACCACCGCGCGCATGCGCCGCCAGTGCGACCCTTCCCAGAACACCCGCCGGCACACGTCGCACGCGGCAAAGCGCCGGTGCCGCTGCCGGACGCCGTCCGGCACGCGCGGGGCGGCGTCCGCCGCATCGAGCGCGTGCAGCGGCGCGTTGCAGCGCAGGCACAGCCGGAACGGCCGCATGTGCGGCGCGAGGTCGAGCCGCGCGAACAGCTCGCGCAACTGCGCGTCGGGCTGCTGCGCGTGCAGGTAGCAGCCGCGTGCGACCGCGCGGCGCTTCAGCAACTCGCGGTCGCGGGTCAGCACGATCCGGCCTTCGCGCGAGGCGAGCGCGACGAGTTCGTCGTCGCGGTAGTGGTTGTCGTAGCAGGTGTCGAAGCCGGCGAGGCGCAGCAGCTGCGCAAGGCCGCCGAGGTGCGCGTCGGCGACGAAGCGCCAATGGTCCGGTTGCGGCAGCGGCGATGCGGCCGCCGGCTGCGCGCGCTCCGGATGGATGTCGACGCGGTCGCCGTCGCCGAGCGGCCGGTCGAGGCCGGACGGTGCACCGTTCACGCAGAGCCGGCCGATTTCCGTATGCGGGACGCCGAGCGCCTCGATCGCATGCTTGACCGTCGCGTCGCGGGCAAACGCGTGCGCGAACGCGCGCTCGCGCTGGGCGCGAGCGAGAAACGCGTTCAGTTCGCCGTGGAAGCGGAAGGTCGCGGTCGCCATCCGGGCAGTATCGCACCGCGCACCGCGCGCCGCGCACCGCGCACCGCCCGGCGCCGGGGCTGCAGGTCACCGCCATCTGTGTTTAACTCCACGCTTCACGAGTCGAAGGAGCGGGAAATGGATCTCGGATTTATCGGGCTGGGCGAAATGGGGCAGGCGATCGCGACGAACTTGCTGAAGGCAGGGCATGCCGTGCGGGTCTGGAACCGGTCGCGCGAGCGTGCCGAGCCGCTCGCCGCGCTCGGCGCGCAGATCGTCGCGACGCCGGCCGACGCGTTTCGCGGCGATGCCGTGTTCTCGATGCTTGCCGACGATGCCGCGGCGCGCGAAGTATTCGACGACGCACTGCTCGCGCAGGCGCCGCGCGGCCTGATTCACGTGAACATGGCCACGGTGTCGGTCGCGCTCGCCGAGTCGCTCGCGCACGCGCATGCGTCGCGCGGTCTCGCGTACGTCGCCGCGCCCGTGATGGGGCGCCCGGACGTCGCGGCCGCCGCGCGCCTGACGATCATGGCCGGCGGCCCGGCCGAGGCAATCGACCGCGTGCAGCCGCTGTTCGACGCGATCGGCCAGAAGACCTGGCGCTTCGGCTCGCTGCCGCAGCATGCGAACGTCGCGAAGATCGCGGCGAATTTCACGCTCGCGTCTGCGATCGAGACGCTCGGCGAGGCGTCCGCGCTGCTCGGCGCGCACGGCGTCGCGATGCGCGACTTCCTCGACGTGATCACGAACAGCGTGTTTCCGGGGCCGGTCTATGAAGGCTACGGCGGGATGATCGCCGAGCGCAGCTACGAACCCGCGCGTTTCAAGGCGCGCCTCGGGCTGAAGGACGTGCGCCTCGCGCTGCAGGCCGGCGACGCCGCGTCGGTCCCGCTGCCGGTGGCGAGCGTCGTGCGCGACAGCCTGCTCGATGCGCTCGCGCACGGCGGCGGCGAACAGGACTTCGCGGTGCTCGGCGAAGTCGCGCTGCGCCGCGCGGGCCGCTGAGCCGGCGCGGGACAGACACGCCGCGCGCGCGGCATAATCGACATTTCGTTTCTCTTTCGATCGGGGTGGGCATGAACCTGCATACGTGGTGGCTTTTCGTGGCGACGGTATTCGTCGTGTCGGCGATTCCGGGTCCGAACATGCTGCTCGTGATGACGCACGGCGCGCGGCACGGGCTGCGGCGTTCGGCGTGGACGATGGCCGGCTGCCTCACCGCGCTGGTGCTGATGCTGTCGGTGTCGGCGGCGGGCCTCGGCGCCGTGCTCGAGGCATGGCCTGCGATGTTCAACACGTTGCGCTTTGCAGGCGCGGCCTACCTGATCTATCTCGGCGTGAAGGCGTGGCGCGCGCGCGTCGACGACGAGCAGCCCGCCTCCGATATCGAAACCGTGTCGCGCCAGATCGCATCGGCATCGCGCTGGGTGCTGTTCCGCAACGGTTTCCTGGTCGCGGGCAGCAACCCGAAGGCGATCCTGTTCGCGGCCGCGCTGCTGCCGCAGTTCATCAACGCATCCGAGCCGACGCTGCCGCAGTTCGGCATCCTCGTCGTCACGTTCGCGGTGATCGAGGTCAGCTGGTATCTCGTCTACGCGTCGTTCGGCACGCGCATCGGCGCGACGCTGAAGAGCCAGAGCGTCGCGAAGGTCTTCAACCGGCTGACGGGCGGCCTCTTCGTCGGTTTCGGCGCGATGATGGCGCTGGTTCGTCACTGAATTCGGCCCGCGCGCTCCGCCGGACGCCCCGCACCTCGTCAGAGGGCGGGGCGTTTTCCTGTCCGGGCCCGCATCACGCGCGCGGCCACGCGGCGGTGCCGGCCCGGCGGCCGGCCGACCAGCCGAATGCCGCGGCCGCGCCCGCGAATGCAAAGCCGACGCCGCACACGGCGCTCCATCCGCCCCACGCCCATGCGCTGCCCGCGAGCGCCGCGCCGAGCGCCCCGCCGACGAAGAACAACCCGACGAACAGCCCGTTCAGACGTCCGCGCGCGGCCGGATTCAGCAGGTTGATTTCGCGGCGGCCGATCGTCTGGTCGACGATCACGCCCGCATCGAGCAGCGCCGCGCCGCTGGCCAGCAGCGCCAGCGCGAGCCCGCGGTGCGCTGACGCATCGAAGCCGAACCAGCCGGCGCCGGCGATGCCGAGCACGGTGAGCGCGACGAGCATCGTCACGTGCGCGATGCGCTGCGCGGCCGGGCCGTGGCCGCGATCGCCGGCGCGACCGGCCAGCGGCGTGACGATCGCACCGCTCGCGCCGGCGAACGCGAACAGCGCGATTCCGTGCAGGTCGAGGCCGAACGGGGGCTGCGCCAGCCGCAGCCCGACGGCGGTCCAGAACGCGCTGAACGCGGCCATCGCGAGCGCGGCCGACAGCGCATGTCGACGCAGCACGGGTTCGTCGGCCAGCAGGCGGCCCATCGACGCGAGCAGCGCGCGATAGCCGGCCGTCACCGGCGGCACGCGCGGCGGCAAGCGTAGCGCGAGCACCGCAGCGATCCCCGCGTTCGCGAGCGCGGCCAGCGCATAGAACGCACGCCAGCCGGCCGTGCCTGCGATCAGGCTGGCGAGTGGCCGCGACAGCAGGATGCCGAGCATCAATCCGCTCATCACGTTGCCGACCGCTCGCCCGCGCTGCGCTTCGGGCGCCATCGACGCGGCCATCGGCACCAGCATCTGGATCACGCTCGACGCGGCGCCCGCGGCCAGCGTCGCCAGCAGGAAGACGGTGCCGGACCGCGTGAACGCCGGCAGTGCGAGCGCGGCCGCGCACGCGACGAGCGTCGCGACGATCAGACGGCGGTTCTCGAGCAGGTCGACGAGCGGCACCAGCAGCACGAGGCCCGCTGCGTAACCGAGCTGCGGCAGCATCGCGACGAGGCCCGCGAGGCCGGACGGCAGCCGCAGGTCCGCGCTGATCGGGCCGGTCAACGGCTGCGCGGCGAACAGGTCCATCACGATCACGCCGACCGTCGCGGCGAAGAAGAGCGTCATGCCCGCGCTGAGCGCGGGCGGTGCACCGCCCGCGGGGTGGCCGGCGGGCGAACAGGAATCGGCAGGGCAGTTCATCGGAAGCCTGGAGTTTCGAGCGAAGGAATCCCCATCGTAGGTGCCTGATGTTTATGCGACAATTGAAATATGTCTAACATGATTATGCGAGTTTGCTTTGAATACGCGTGATCTCCAGGCGTTCGTCGCGGTGGTCGACAGCGGGTCGATGGTCGCCGCCGCCGCGAAGCTTCATCTGACGCAGCCGGGCCTCACGCGACGCGTGCAGAACCTCGAAACGCTGCTGGGCATGCCGCTGCTCGAGCGGCAGAGCAAGCCGCTGAAGCCGACGGCCGCCGGGCGCGACGTCTATGCGCTCGCGCGCAACGTGCTGGGTGCGGTCGACGAATTGATGGCGGCTGGCGCGCCCGACAGCGAGCCGTCCGGCGAACTGCGCATCGGCGTGCCGCCGTTCCTGTCCGAACTGGCGCTCGAGCGGCCGATCGACCGGCTGCGCGACACCTTTCCGCGGCTGACGCTGCGCGTGACGGCCGGCTGGTCGCCGGCGCTGGTGCACGGCATCGAGCGCGGCACGCTCGACGTGGCGACGGTCATGGTGCCGGCCAGCGCGGCGTTACCCGACACGCTGACGGCCACGCTGCTCGGCACGCAGCCGACCGTGCTCGTCGCCGCACGCGACTTCCCGCTGCCCGACGGCCCGCTGTCGCTCGACGTGCTGTCGGGTTTTCCGTGGGTGCTGAGCCAGGACGGTTGCGGGATGCGATCGGCGCTGAGCCGTGCGCTCGGCGCGGCTGGGCTGCCGTTCGACGTCGCGGTCGAGGCGTTCGGTTCGGAGTTGCAGCTGTCGCTCGTCGCGCGCGGTGCGGGCATCGGGATCGCGTCGCCGAATGCGCTGGCGCGCAGTGCGCATCGCGATGCACTGAGGGTGGTGGAAACGGCGGGGCTGGAGACGCGGATCAACGTATGGATCGTGCACGGCGCGCTGCCGGGCCGCCTGACGCGGCCGGTCGCGCTGCTGCGCGATGCGCTGGGCGAGGTGCTCGACCGGGAGAACGAGAGGGGGTCAGGTGCGAACTAGCGCGCTAGAGTGCGCATTCGAGGGAAAATCCTGATTTTCTCTACGGAAATGTTGCAATGCAGAAATCGATTCGCTATAGTTACACCTGTCTCCTCCATGTCTCCTCTGATATGGATTCAGCCCGCCTCTTAGGCGGGCTTTTTTTTGCCCGCGTTTTTTGCACGGGCTATCCATTCGTCCTCTGTCCGTCCTCCGTCGCCGGCGTCAGAACTTGTAGGTCATCCCGACGTAGCTGATGATCGGGTCGGCCTTCAGGTCCGATTTCGACTCGGCGAGCACCGTGCCGTCGGCCGCCTTGATCGTCACCGTTGATGTCGTCTTCAGCGGGATATACGTCACCGACGCCACCAGCCCGAAATGCTCCGTCATGTTGTACTGCAGGCCCGCGTTGAACACCGGCTGCCATGACGACGACGCCTTCGCTTCCACCGATGTCGTACCCGGCTTGCCCGCGCCCGCCGCGAGGATCGCGCCGAGGTTGTCCTGCGTCTGCTTGATGAAGTTCGTGTTGAGCTGCAGGTCGCTGAACCAGTTGTACGACACGCCGAGGCCGAGGAACGGCCGGAATTTCGCGTTCGCCGCCCCGAAGTAGTACTGCAGGATCGCCGCCGGGCTCCACTGCCGCACGCTCTTCACGATCGGATTGACCGAGGCCAGCCCGATGTTCTGCGTGCCGAGCGCGCCGGCAGGGCCGGGCGGCTTGATCGTGCCCTGGCCCGACACCTTGAACACCGGCGGCACGCCGGCCACCGACGTGACCGCGATGTGGTCGGTCAGGAAGTGGCTGACCGTCAGGCCGACCGTGTCGGCACCGCTCGTTCGCAGCCCGGTGCCCGGCGACGTGAACGACGGCGGCAGCCGCAGCGGCGTGTTGATCGGCGTCGGTGCGACGTTGGTCGTCATCGGCGTGCTGCTTTGCTGCGGCATCACGTGGAACCAGCCCAGCGTGACGACGTTGCTGCCGGCGCTTTGCGCGTGCGCCGCGAGCGGCGCCAGGGCGGCGGCGCCGGCCGCCGCGCAAAGAAGGGTCTTCTTCATCACGGCTTGCCTCCGCTTACTGGACGAACGCGCCGATCGTGAAATACGGCGTCGAACCCGCGTTGTCGAGGAAACCGAACACGCCACCCGTGAAGATGAACTTGCCGGTCGGCGACGTGCTGCCCGAACCCGTGTGGATCGTCGTGACCGTGCCCGGCACCTTCTGCGTGTAGTCCAGGTCGAGCGCGGTCGCGAGCGATGCCTGCGACGGCTGGAACGGATCGAGCAGCGTCGCCTGCTTGTCGATCAGCGCGGTGGTCCGGTAGTCGAACTGGCTGTCGACGCCGATGTATTCGCCGTTCTGCGAGCCGGCGGCGATCGCGGTCTGCGGCGAGAGGATCGAGATGCTCGATTCGTCGTCGGCGGTCAGGCCCGGCACGCCGTTGCTGTCGGGCGTCGGGTTCGGGTTCGCGACGCCCGTGCGCACGAGGATCGGCACCAACTGGTTGCGCAGCTTGCCGACGATCATGAAGCCCTTGCCCTGCGGCGTCGCCGACAGCGTCGGCTTCAGCTGGCTCTGGTAGTTGTTGCTCTGGAACGCGCCGCTGCCGTCGGCCGACTGCACGAAGTTCGTGCCCTGCTGCACGCACGCACCGCCGGCGAACTGGCCGGTCGTGTCGCACTTGGTCCACGTGCCGTCCGCGTTGATCGTCACCTTCGCGTCGATCGACGCCGGCGCGAATTTCTGCGACGGCACTTCGCCGAAGCCGATGTGGCTGTACGTGCCCGCGACCTTCGTGATGTCGGTTTCGATCGACGAGAAGCCGATGAACGGGTAGTACGGGAATTTCGTGTCGGGCACCGCGGCCTGGCCGAGCACGCCGTCGAACTGGATCTCCTTGCCGGGAATCGTGCCGCCCGCGACACCGAAGCCGACGAAGATGCGCGCCGGGCGCGATGCGTCGAGGCTCGCGCCGTTCAGCCGGAATGCGCACTGGTTCAGCTTGTTGGTCGGCAGCAGCGTTTCCTGCGTGAGCGTGCCGCTGTCGACGGTGCCCGCGCGGGTCGGCGTGACGGTGCCGGTCTTTTGCGGAACCGCCGATTCGACGTAGGTGACCTGCCAGGTCATCTTGGTCGTATCGAGCTGGACCTTGGCCAGTTCGCCGCTGCCCGCGCCGCCCGTAAACACGGTGCTGTAGTCGAGCGTCGCGGGGCAGAGCCGGTCTTCGACGAGCGGGGGCGGATTGTCGCTGCCGCCGCCGCATGCGGACAGAAGGGGGGCGGCAAGGGCCGCCGCCAGAACGAGGTTGCGCTTCATGTTGCTCCTCCAGATTTGTCTTGTCAGGCGGCCGGCTCCCTGTCGACCGCTTCTGTTGCTTGTGCTCGTGCTGCGTGCGCCGTGCCGGGCGCCGTCGTTTCGTGCCTTCCCTGCATCCCGCGGCGGCGCACCGGCCGCCGCCGCGTCCCCGATCGTTATTTGCTGATCTGTGCGCCCACGCCGAAGTACGGTGTCGACGACGTGCTCGCGTTCGCCGACGTCGACGTGACGCCGCCGTTCACCGTGCCCTGGATGAGCGCCGCGTACAGGCCGCCCGTCGCGATCACCACGCCCGATGCGGACGGGTAGGTCGCGCCGCTCGCCGGCGTCGTCGCCGTGTTGAGCAGGCCCGGCGTTCCCTGGCCGTAGTCGAGCGTGAAGGCGTCTTCTTCTGCCTGCGTGGTCGGGTTGATGAACGACGCGTTGCCGCCGCGGATCAGTGCGGCCGTGTACTTGAAGTTCGAATCGGCGCCCGCGTAGCCGCCGTCGATCGCGCCCGACTGGATCGCGGTTGCCGCGCCGAGCACCGCGATGCCCGATTCGTCGTCGACCTGCGCGTCGGCATGCAGCGGCGGCGTGCCGAGGTTCACGTTGCCCGTGCGCACGACCACCGGCACGGTCGCGCCGTTGAGCTGACCGATCACCATGTGCGCGGTGGCCGACTTGCCGGTCGCGCCGATCAGCGGCAGCCGCGTCTGCGGCAGGATCTGCGGTGCCTTCGCGCTGTTGAGGTAGCCGCCGCTCGCGTTCGCCGTCCACGGATCGCCGGTCGTCTGGCAGCCGCCGGCACTTGTCGACGTGCATGCGCCGTTCGTGTCGAACGTTTCGCTCGAATTCGCGCCCTTCGTCGCGTAGTTGCTCGACGGCACGAGGTGGTAGATCAGCGCGTTGTACGTGCCCGGCAGCTTCGTGAGGTCGGTCGTCGTGTTCGCGAAGCCGAGGAACGGATAGAAGTCGAAGTGGCGGTTCGGCACCTGGCCGACGTTCTGGATCACGCCCGGGATGATCGTCAGCCCGTCGTACTGAACCGTCGCGCCGGGGATGCCGCCGCCCGCGACGCCCATGCCGACCAGCAGCATCGGCGGGTTCGCCTGGTTGAAGTCGGCGGCCGTCGAATAGGTCGAGCCGTTCGGTGCCGTGCCCGAACCCGGCGTGAGCACGAACGCGCAGCGCGTCTGCTCCGCGGTCGGCAGCGTGCCGGTCGGCGGGTGGATGACCTTGCCGGTGATCGTGGTGCCGGCGCGGCTCGGCGTGACCGTGCCGGTCGCGAGCGGAATCGGCGATTCGAGCCACTTGAGCGTGTACGTCATCGCGACCGCGTCGATGTTGACGCTGACGATCTCGCCGCTACCGGCGCCGCCGAGGTATGTGCTCTTCACGATGTCGGCGTCGGCCGGGCACAGCGCGCCGTTTATGGGCTGTGACGGCGGCGGCCCTTGCGTGCCGCAGCTCGATCCGGAACATTGGGGCGCTTCGATCGGCGCGGGCGAGCCGCCGTCCCCTCCACCACAGGCAATCAGGAAAGGGGCGATGGCAAAGGCCGTTGCCACCCCCTTCGATAAG
This sequence comes from Burkholderia sp. MSMB0856, assembly GCF_001524645.2. NCBI lineage: Bacteria > Pseudomonadati > Pseudomonadota > Betaproteobacteria > Burkholderiales > Burkholderiaceae > Burkholderia > Burkholderia sp. MSMB0856. The sequence continues at coordinate 253,303 of NZ_CP013427.1, forward strand.
GCGTGCGACATGCCGCTGTCTCCAATCGTTTAATTGTGCGAGCTAATGTCGCTGTCTGGATTTTTGCTGTCAATTGATGAACTCGTCTAAAAAAGGCGATTGAAACAGCGTGCACGCAATGAATCCTTGCGGAATCTGGATTTCAGTAAGAATTAAAACGCGCGGAGGGCGCTAGAGTGCTGCCGAAGTGGGGCGGCTGCCACGCACGGAAGGCTCTCGAGGCCCTCACGCGTATAACGGCAGCGTTTAAAGCGGCGGTATCCGGTTTATCCCTATTCGGGATTGACTGGATAAAATGGGGTTAATTAATCAATCGGTAATCGCGCAATGGAAAGCTTGTAAATATTTGTAAATACGCGAACCGGATTTTATTGATTGCCTGATACGGGAAAATAAAAAGCCGGCCAGCGGCCGGCTTTGCATCGCATGCAAGCGGAATCAGTGCTTGAGGCCTGCATCCTCGGCGGCGCCGATGTTGAGGTTCATGCACTGGATCGCGGCGCCCGATGCGCCCTTGCCCAGGTTGTCGAGGCGCGCGACCGTGACGAAGCGCTCTTCGTTGCCGAACACGAACAGGTCGACGCGGTTCGTGTCGTTGTTCGCCTGCACGTCGAAGAAACCGCTGTCGAGGTTCGCATCCGCGTTGAACGGCGCGACGCGCACGAACGGTTCGTCCGCGTAGTACTCGGCGAACACGCGCTGCACGTCCTGCGGCGTCGCGCGCTTCGCGAGCTGTTCGGGCGAGAAGTAGGTCGTCACGGCAAGGCCCTTCAGGAACGGGCCGACGATCGGCGTGAAGATCGGCGCGTGCGCGAGGCCCGTGTGCGCGGCCATTTCCGGCAGGTGCTTGTGCGCGAGCGCGAGCGCGTACGGACGCGGGCTCGCGAGCTTGCCGCCCGGCGCCGCGTTTTCGTATTCGGCGATCATCGACTTGCCGCCGCCGCTGTAGCCGGTGATCGAATAGCTGTGCGCGGCGAAGGTCGGCGCGACGATGCCGGCATCCACGAGCGGACGCATCGCGAGCACGAACGCCGATGCGTGGCAGCCCGGCACGGCGATGCGCTTCGACGTGCGAATCTTCTCGCGCTGCGCGCGCGTCAGTTCCGGCAGGCCGTATGCCCAGTCGGCGTTCGTGCGGAACGCGGTGCTCGCGTCGATCAGCGTCGTGTTCGGGTTCTCGACCAGCGATGCCGATTCGCGCGACGCGACGTCCGGCAGGCACAGGAACGTGACGTCCGATGCGTTGATCAGGCGGCGGCGCTCGTCGACGTCCTTGCGCTTCGCTTCATCGATGCGCAGGATCTCGATGTCGTTGCGCGCCGACAGGTATTCGAAGATCTTGAGGCCGGTCGTACCTTCCTGGCCGTCGACAAAAACTTTGGTGCTCATTTCGTTCTCGCTGAATGAAACGGGAGCCGCGGCGCCCTGAAACCGCCATTTTAAGACCTCATCCGGCGGGCCTGCACCGCACGGGGCGAAAAAAAGACGGCCCGCGGGCCGTCTTGTGTCCCTCGTGCGCACCTGCGCCGCATTGCCGCGTCACCGGCGGCGCGAGCGGGCGCGCGTGCCGCCGCGTTCAGCGGCCGCCGGCCAGCCAGCGGGCGGTCGCGTCGGCGACGCGCCGGCCGAACGCCTTCGCGGTCTCGAGGTCGCCGGGCAGCGGGCCCTCGTCGGGCGTCGCGTCCGCCGGCGACTGCGCGAGCAGGCCCGTGAAGCCGCCGACGTAGTTGATGTCGTTGCGGGTGGCCGCCTTCGAGTTGGCCGGCATCATGCCCGTGCCGACCCACACCATTCCATGTTGCATCGCCAGCGTGACGAAATACTGAATCGTCGAGAACTTGTCGCCGTTCATCGTCGCGGAGTTCGTGAAGCCGGCGGCGATCTTGTCCTTCCATTTCTGCGTGAACCACGGTTTCGATGTGGCATCGGCGAACTGCTTGAACTGCGCGGACGGGCCGCCCATGTAGGTCGGCGCGCCGAAGACGATCGCGTCCGCCGCGTCGAGCGCGGCCCAGCCCGCGTCGTCGAGTTCGCCGACAGCGATCAGGCGTGCGGTGGCGCCGGCGTCCTGCGCGCCTGCGTGGACGGCTTCGGCCAGTTTCTGCGTGTGACCGTAGCCGCTGTGATAGACGATGACGATGTTCGACATGAAGCGTTCTCCGGAAGGGAACGACACGGCGGGCGCCGCGGCCTGCCGCGTCACGCGCCGCGGTCGGGCGGCGCGACGGATGCGCGGCGGGATGCCGCGACCGGTGCCGCCGAGTCTAGCAAGCCGAAATGACGGGAGAAAAGCACGCACGCGGCGTGGGGAAATTCGCGGGCGCGGGCGATCGCGGCCGGAGACACGCGCAACGGGGCAGGCGGCGGCGCATGAGCGCTCACTGTCCGTAAGTGACCGTGAGCTGTGCGGTGCCGATCGCCAGCGTGCCGATCTCGTGCTCGAACATCGGTGCGGGGCGCCCTTGTGCGACGCGCAGGTCCGTGCCCTTCAGCGCATAGACGGTGATCACGTAGCGGTGCGGCTTGCCGGGCGGCGGGCACGGGCCGCCGTAGCCGTCGACCCCGAAGTCGTTGCGCGCCTCGCTCGCGCCGATGCGGCGCAGGAAGCCCGACGCGCTCGCGTCGGCCGGCAAGCTCGTGACGCTCGCCGGGATGCCGGCGACGGCCCAGTGCCACCAGCCGTGCCCCGGCGCATCGGGATCGAAGATCGTGATCGCGTAGCCGTGCGTGCCGGGGGGCGGGTTGCGCCAGCTGAGCTGCGGCGAACGGTTGTCGCCCTTGCAGTCGCCGCGGTCGAACACGTTCGCGGCGCTGACGCGCCCGCCGGGCGTCAGGTCGTTGCTCGACACGGTGAACGGGCCTTCCGCCCGCGCGGGCAGGACGGCGAACGCGACGCACGCGGCGGCGCAGGGAAGGGCGGCGATGAACGGCGAAGGACGACCCGGGGACGCAGGCGAAGTGATCCGGCGATCCACACGCATATGGCGCTTCTCCCGTCACGTGGGCCGGGCCGATGCTCCCGGCATTGTTGGCGTTGTGCGTTGCCCGCGCAGCTGATGGCGACGATGGATCAAGTCTAGCATTAGGGTTCGATGAGCGATGCATGCCGCGGCCCACGATTCGGTCCGCCCCGATGCGCATCGGTGGACGAAAAAAAACCGCTCGCGATCAGGCGAGCGGCTTTTTCGGCCAGGGTGCCGGCTGCGTGCCGGCCCGGCAATTACTCCTTCGGGGCCGTCGCGCCGCCGTGCGCGGCCGACCACTCGGCCGGCGCGTGCAGGAACTTCTCGACTTCGTCGAGCGTCTTGGTCTCGAAGTAGCCCGACGCCTTCGCGACGCGCAGCACGTCCCACCAGGTCGCCAGCGCGTGCAGGTCGACGTCGATGTCCTTCAGGACCGACACGCTTTCCTTGAAGATGTTGTAGTGGAACAGCACGAAGCAGTGGTTCACCGTCGCGCCCGCGGTGCGCAGCGCATTGACGAAGTTGATCTTGCTGCGGCTGTCGGTCGTCAGGTCTTCCACGAGCAGCACGCGCGAGCCTTCTTCCAGATGACCCTCGATCTGCGCGTTGCGGCCGAAACCCTTCGGCTTCTTGCGAACGTACTGCATCGGCACCATCATCCGATCCGCGAGCCATGCCGCGAACGGGATGCCGGCCGTCTCGCCGCCCGCCACCGAGTCGATCTGCTCGAAGCCGACGTCGCGCATGATCGTCGTTTCAGCCATTTCCATCAGCGCACGACGCACGCGCGGATACGAGATCAGCTTGCGGCAGTCGATATAGACGGGGCTTGCCCAGCCGGACGTGAAGATGAACGGTTTTTCGGCATTGAAGTGCACCGCCTGCACTTCGAGCAGGATTTTGGCGGTCGTATCCGAGATCGACTGACGATCGTAGCCTGTCATGGGCATTCCTTGGGTGATGAGCGAAGAGCGGGCGCGGGCCCGGTGGCGCAGCAAGGGGAACCTGCCCGAGGGGCCGGGGTGCGATCGGCGGGCCGACCGCATCGCTGCGCGCGTAGCCCGCTATTTTACCCGATCCAGGCCGGTTTTCGGCGGAATTCCCGCAGGTTCGGCGTGCGGCTCACCACCGGCGAAACAAACGGGGCGCGATCGCCTCGATGCTGATGCGGAGGATGCGGCGCCGCACCAACGGACGGCATTTAGGGGGTGTACACTAGGCGACCCTTAGAAATCGTTCAGTACTTTGTACTTTCCTCTTGCTACCCGCCAAGGTTCGATGGCGTGCCGACCCGGCGCGCTGCGTGCCGTCTCGCAGTCGACCACCCCTTCGATTCAAGCAGACGCGGCCCAAGGTGCTGTGTACTGAACCGTCAAAATTTCGCATGTCTCTCGCAGGTCAATCATGGACGAACAACTGAAGCAGGCCGCTCTCGCTTATCACCTGAACCCGAAACCCGGCAAGATTTCGGTCACCCCGACCAAGCCGCTGTCGAACCAGCTCGATCTGTCGCTCGCGTATTCGCCGGGCGTCGCCGCCGCGTGCGAGGCGATCCACGCTGATCCGCTCGACGCGCAGAAGTACACGTCGCGCGGCAACCTCGTCGGCGTCATCACGAACGGCACGGCCGTGCTGGGCCTCGGCAACATCGGCCCGCTGGCCGCGAAGCCGGTGATGGAAGGCAAGGGCTGTCTGTTCAAGAAGTTCGCGGGCATCGACGTGTTCGACATCGAACTGTCGGAATCCGACCCCGACAAGCTCGTCGAGGCGATCGCGATGCTCGAGCCGACGCTCGGCGGCATCAACCTCGAGGACATCAAGGCGCCGGAATGCTTCTACATCGAGCAGAAGCTGCGCGAGCGCATGAAGATCCCCGTCTTCCACGACGACCAGCACGGCACCGCGATTATCGCGTCGGCAGCGATCCTGAACGGCCTGAAGGTGGTCGGCAAGAAGTTGTCCGAAGTGAAGCTCGTATGCTCGGGCGCGGGCGCGGCGGCGATCGCGTGTCTGGACCTGCTGGTGAACCTCGGCCTCACGAAGTCGAACATCCTCGTCGCCGACTCGAAGGGCGTGATCTACGAAGGGCGCGGCAACCTCGACCCGTCGAAGCAGCGCTATGCGGCGACCACCGACGCGCGCACGCTCGCCGACGCGATCGTCGGCGCGGACGTGTTCCTCGGCTGCTCGAGTGCGGGCGTGCTGAAGCAGGACATGGTCAAGACGATGGGCGACCGCCCGCTGATCCTGGCGCTCGCGAACCCGGAACCGGAAATCCGCCCGGAAGACGCGAAGGCCGTGCGCCCGGACGCGATCGTCGCGACCGGCCGTTCGGACTACCCGAACCAGGTCAACAACGTGCTGTGCTTCCCGTTCATCTTCCGCGGCGCGCTCGACGTCGGCGCGACGACGATCACGGAAGAAATGAAGCTCGCGTGCGTGCGCGCGATCGCCGAGCTGGCCGAGGAAACCGACCAGAGCGAGGAAGTCGCGAAGGCGTATGAAGGCCACTCGCTCGAGTTCGGGCCGGAATACCTGATTCCGAAGCCGTTCGATCCGCGCCTGATCATCAAGATCGCGCCGGCCGTCGCGCAGGCCGCGATGGATTCGGGCGTCGCCACGCGTCCGATCCAGGACATGGACGCATACCGCGAGCAGCTCGGCGCGACCGTCTACCGCACCGGCATGGTGATGCGCCCGGTGTTCGCGACCGCGAAGAAGAAGCAGGCGCGCATCGTGTTCGCCGAGGGCGAGGACGAGCGCGTGCTGCGCGCCGCGCAGTTCGTGCTGCAGGAAAAGATCGCGAAGCCGATCATCGTCGGCCGTCCGTCGGTCGTCGAGATGCGCCTCGCGAAGATCGGCTCGAAGCTGAAGGCCGGCGTCGATTTCGAGATCGTGAATCCGGAAGACGACACGCGCTACCACCGCTACTGGCAGGCGTACCACGAGATCGGCGCGCGTGACGGCGTCACGCCGGAAGTCGCGAAGGCCGCGCTGCGCAAGTTCAACACGCTGATCGGCGCGATGCTCGTGCATCTGGGCGATGCGGACGGGATGATCTGCGGGATGATCGACACGTACCACACGCACCTGAAGTTCATCGAGCAGGTGCTGGGCCGTGCGAAGGGCGCCGAGCACTTCGCGGCGATGAACCTGCTGATGCTGCCGGGCCGCAATCTGTTCCTGTGCGACACGTACGTGAACGAACTGCCGAGCGCTGAACAGCTCGCCGACATGACGATCCAGGCGGCCGCCGAGATCGAGCGCTTCGGCATCGTGCCGAAGGCCGCGCTGCTGTCGAATTCGAACTTCGGCAGCGCGCCGTCGGCGTCGTCGCGCCGCATGGCCGAAGCCCGCAAGCTGATCAGCGAGCGTGCGCCGAACCTCGAGGTCGACGGCGAAATGCACGGCGACGCGGCGCTGTCGGAGGCGGTCCGCAAGGCCGCATTCCCGGGCACGACGCTGTCGGGCGAAGCGAACCTGCTGATCATGCCGAACGTCGAAGCGGCGAACATCGCGTACAACCTGCTGAAGATGGTCGGCGGCGAAGGCGTGACGGTTGGCCCGCTCCTGCTCGGCGCGGCGAAGCCGGTCCACATCCTGACGCCGGCCGCGACCGTGCGCCGGATCATCAACATGACGGCAGTGGCCGCCGCGAACGCGAACACGAAGTAAGTTCGCGCCCGCGTGTGCCGCGCATCGCGCGCGGCGCAATGAAAAACGCCACGGAACCTGCGTTCCGTGGCGTTTTTTTATGAACCGCCACCGCGCGGTGGCGGACGTCCCGACTACGAACGCCCGCCGCGCGCCGTTACGCGACCTGCTGGCGCGACTGCCCGCCCGTCGGCGAACGCCACTTCGCGAGCAACGAGTTCCACTTCTGGCGAACCGCGCGCAGGTTGTTCTCCTTCACGTGGCCGTAGCCGCGAATGCCGTCCGGCAGCGCCGCCAGCTCGAGCGCGAGCGGGCGGTTGGCCGCGTTCAGCCTGGTCAGCACCTCGCCGATCAGCGCTTCGTACTCGCCGATCAGTGCGCGCTCGGTGCGGCGCTCCTCGGTGCGGCCGAACGGGTCGAGGCCCGTGCCGCGCAGGAACTTCGCCTTCGCCAGCAACCGGAACGCCGACAGCATCCACGGGCCGTAGGCCTTCTTCACGAGATGGCCGTGCGCGTCCGTCTTCGCGAACAGCGGCGGCGCGAGGTGGAACTTCAGTTTCCAGTCGCCTTCGAACTGCGACGACAGGCGCGCGAGGAACGCCGGATCGGACTGCAGCCGCGCGACCTCGTATTCGTCCTTGTACGCCATCAGCTTGAACAGGTTGCGCGCGACCGCTTCGGTCAGCGGCTCCTGCGTGGCGTCGCCGTCCGCCAGCGCGCGTTCGGCTGCCCGCACCGTGTCGACGAAGGCCGCATAGCGCGACGCATACGCGGCGTTCTGGTACGCCGTGAGGAACGCCACGCGTTTCGCGATCAATGCGTCGACCGCCTTCTTCGTATGCAGCGCGATCACCGTCGCGCCTTGCGCGGGGCGGGCGTCGCCGGCCGCGGCCTTCTTCACGCTCGCGAGGTCGTGCGCGGCGCGGCGGCCCCAGTCAAACGCCGCACGGTTCTTCTCGACCGACACCGCGTTCAGCTCGATCGCGCGTTGGAGCGACGCGAGCGTGAGCGGCAGCCAGCCCTTCTGCCACGCATAGCCGAGCACGAACGGGTTCGTGTAGATCGCGTCGCCGAGCAGCGCGACCGCGAAGCGGTTCGCGTCGATGAAGTCGACGGCTTCACCCGCCGCCGCGCGGATATCGTTTTCCGCGGACAGGCCCGGGAACGCCCAGTTCGGGTTCTTGATGAACTCGGCGGTCGGCGTCTGCGCGCTGTTGACGACCACGCGCGTCGTGTCGTGCCGCATCCGCGACGTGCATTCGTCGCCGGCCGTGACGATCGCGTCGCAGCCGATCACGAGGTCGGCTTCGCCCATCGCGATCCGCGTCGCGTGGATGTCGGTCGGCGCGTGCGAGATCTGCACGTGGCTCATCACGGCGCCGCCCTTCTGCGCGAGACCCGTGACGTCGAGCACGGTCACGCCCTTGTTCTCCAGGTGCGCGGCCATCCCGAGCAGCGCGCCGATGGTGACGACGCCCGTGCCGCCCACCCCCGTGACGAGCACGCCGTATGCACGATCGATCGCCGGCAGCGTCGGCTCCGGAATCGGCGGCAGCGCACCGCCGTCCACCGACACGGCCTTGGGCTTCTTCAACTGGCCGCCTTCGACCGTGACGAAGCTCGGGCAGAAGCCCTTCACGCACGAGAAGTCCTTGTTGCAGCTCGACTGGTTGATCTGGCGCTTCGTGCCGAATTCGGTTTCCAGCGGCTCGACCGACAGGCAGTTCGACTTCACCGAGCAGTCGCCGCAGCCTTCGCACACAGCGTCGTTGATCACGACGCGCTTCGCCGGGTCCGGATACGTGCCGCGCTTGCGGCGGCGGCGCTTCTCGGTCGCGCAGGTCTGGTCGTAGATCAGGATCGTCGTGCCTTCGATCTCGCGCAGCTCGCGCTGCACGTCGTCGAGCTGGTCGCGGTGATGGATCGTCACGCCCGGCGCGAGCAGCGCCTTCTGGCTGTCGTACTTCTCCGGCTCGTCGGTGACGATCACGATCTTCTTCGCGCCTTCGGACGCGAGCTGGTGCGTGATCTGCGGCACCGTCAGCACGCCGTCGACCGGCTGGCCGCCCGTCATCGCGACCGCGTCGTTGTAGAGGATCTTGTAGGTGATGTTCGCCTTCGACGAGATCGCTGCGCGCACCGCCAGCAGGCCCGAGTGGAAATAGGTGCCGTCGCCGAGGTTCGCGAATACGTGCTTCTCGTCCGTGAACGGCGCCTGGCCGATCCACGGCACGCCTTCGCCGCCCATCTGGCTGAAGGTGCTCGTGTTGCGGTCCATCCAGACTGTCATGTAGTGGCAGCCGATCCCGGCGATCGCGCGCGAGCCTTCCGGCACGTTGGTCGACGTGTTGTGCGGGCAGCCCGAGCAGAACCACGGCTTGCGCTCGGTCTGCACGTGCGGCTTCGCGAGCGCCATTTCCTTCGCGTTGATCACCGCGAGCCGCGCGGCGATGCGTGCGCGCACGTCGGACGGCAGCTCGAACTTCTCGAGGCGCGTCGCGATCGCCTTCGCGATGATCGCGGGCGACAGTTCGTAGTGCGCGGGCAGCAGCCAGTTGCCCATCGGCACCGACCATTCACCGCCGGCGCCGTCCTTCTCGTCGAACTTGCCGAACACGCGCGGGCGCTGCGCGTCGGGCCAGTTGTACAGTTCTTCCTTGATCGCGTATTCGAGGATCTGGCGCTTTTCCTCGACGACGAGGATTTCGTCGAGGCCGCGCGCGAATGCCTGCGCGCCCTGCGCCTCGAGCGGCCACACGCAGCCGACCTTGTACAGGCGGATGCCGATCCGCGCGCAGGTTTCGTCGTCGAGGCCGAGGTCCGTCAGCGCCTGGCGCACGTCGAGGTACGCCTTGCCGCCCGTCATGATCCCGAAGCGCGCATTCGGCGAGTCGATCTCGATCCGGTCGAGCTTGTTCGCGCGCACATAGGCCAGCGCCGCGTACCATTTGTAGTCGAGCAGCCGCGCTTCCTGGACGAGCGGCGGGTCCGGCCAGCGGATGTTCAGGCCGCCTTCCGGCAGGATGAAGTCCGTCGGCAGCACGATCTCGGTGCGATGCGGGTCGATGTCGACCGATGCCGACGATTCGACCACGTCCGTCACGCACTTGAGCGCGACCCACAGGCCCGAGTAGCGGCTCATCGCCCAGCCGTGCAGGCCGAAGTCGAGATATTCCTGCACGTTGGACGGGAACAGCACCGGCAGCCCGCAGGCCTTGAAGATGTGTTCGGACTGGTGCGCGAGCGTCGACGATTTCGCCGCGTGGTCGTCGCCGGCGAGCACGAGCACGCCGCCGTGCTGCGACGAGCCGGCCGAGTTCGCGTGCTTGAAGACGTCGCCGGTGCGGTCGACGCCCGGGCCCTTGCCGTACCACATGCCGAACACGCCGTCGTGCTTCGCGCCGGGATACAGGTTCACCTGCTGCGAGCCCCACACGGCGGTGGCGGCGAGATCTTCGTTGAGACCGGGCTGGAAGACGATCTGGTGGGCCGCGAGGTGCTGCTTGGCCTTCCAGAGCGAGAGGTCGAGGCCGCCGAGCGGCGAGCCGCGATAACCGGAGATGAAGCCGGCCGTGTTGAGGCCGGCGGCGCGGTCGCGTTCCTGCTGCAACATCGGCAGGCGCACGAGCGCCTGGATGCCGCTCATGTAAGCGCGGCCGCGTTCGAGCGTGTATTTGTCGTCAAGCGTGACGGACTTCAGCGCGGCTTCGAGCGACGCGCGTTGGCCTGCGTCTAGCGGGGCATTCATTAACTGTCTCCTCCACCCAGTTTGGGATCACCAAAGCTTCGATTGCGTCGACGTCTTGTGGACGTGTCGGCAGTGGCCGGCATATTGGCCGGTTTTGAGTGATGGTAGCACTGGGATAAACCCGCCGCCCACCGGCCGACGGGCAGCGACGCGTCGACGAAACGGCGCGCGGCGATGCGTTACATCATGTAAAAGCATGTAAAGCTGGTCCCATCTTCGTACAAATGCCGTTAATCTTGTCGGCCTGCCGGAGGTGCCCGGCCGCGTCGGCACGTTTCGACGCAACCGGGGAGGCGCCGGCAGTTTTAAAGGAGGTGCAATGAACACACGTCATATCCAGAGTTTCCTGATCGTGTCCGCGGCGTTTTTCGCGATGACCGGCCCGGTGCACGCGCAAGGCGCGAGCGCACTGGCGGCAGCCGGCGCGCAGATGCGTCAGATCGCGCCGGCGCAGGCCGCCGATGCGCAACCGGCGGCCGCGCGCGTCGTCGTGTCGAAGGCGAACGTGCGTTGATCCGTTCGCGCGGCCGTTGGGCCGCGCCGCAACGATACAAAAGACAAAAGGGCGGGAATCGCAAGATTCCCGCCCTTTTTTCATGTGCCGCCGAGGCGCGCGCGGCACCGGCTGCCGGGCGCCGCGCGGCCGTCTGCGTCAGGCCTTGTCCTGGACCACGCCGCGGCGGATCTGGTCGAGTTCGATCGATTCGAACAGCGCCTTGAAGTTGCCTTCGCCGAAGCCCTGATTGCCCTTGCGCTGGATGATCTCGAAGAAGATCGGGCCGATCTGGTTCTCGGTGAAGATCTGCAGCAGCAGGTCGTCGCGGGCGCCGTCGATCAGGATCTTGCGTTTCTTCAGTTCGTCCAGCGATTCGCCGTGGTTCGGCACGCGGCGGTCGACCAGTTCGTAATACGTGTCGATCGTGTCGAGCAGCTTCACGCCCTTGCCGCGCAGGCCGTCGACCGCGCCGTAGATGTCGTTCGTGCCGAGCGCGATGTGCTGGATGCCTTCGCCGTGGTACGCGTCGAGGTATTCCTGGATCTGGCCTGCCGTGTCCGAGCCTTCCTCGTTGATCGGGATCCGGATCTTGCCGCACGGCGACGTCATCGCCTTCGACTTCACGCCCGTCACCTTGCCTTCGATGTCGAAGTAGCGCACTTCGCGGAAGTTGAACAGGCGCTCGTAGAACTCGGCCCATTCCTGCATGCGGCCGCGATGCACGTTGTGCGTCAGGTGGTCGATGTAGGTGAGGCCATGGCCGACCGGATTCGGGTTCGCGCCGGCGATCGGCTCGAAGTCGACGTCGTAGATGCTGATGTCGCCGATCGCGCCCGGCTGCGCGCCGTTCTTGCCGCGCCAGCGGTCGACGAAATAGATCAGCGAATCGCCGATGCCCTTGATCGCCGGGATGTTCAGCTCCATCGGGCCCGTCTTGTTGTCGAAGCCCCATGCGCCGAGCTCGAGCGCGTGCTTGTACGCCTTCGCGGCGTCCTGCACGCGGAACGCGATCGCGCAGATCGACGGGCCGTGCAGCCGCGCGAAGCGTTGCGCGAACGAATCGGGTTCGGCGTTGATGATGAAGTTGATGTCGCCCTGGCGGTAGACCGTCACGTCCTTGTGGCGATGGCGCGCGATCGCGGTGAAACCCATCCGTTCGAACAGTTGTCCGAGCGCTTTCGGATCCGGAGCGGTGTATTCGATGAATTCGAAGCCGTCGGTGCCGACGGGGTTGTCCCAGTTGGGGATCTGCATGTCGTGTCTCCTGTGCGGGGCGATCGGCCGGCGCGACGTGCGCGTGCGCGGCCCGGTTCGATGTCGAACGCGGCACACGCGTCGGCGTGCGCAACGAATCGGTACATGCGACAAAGTGTAGCGGGCGGGCGCGAGCGGAAACTTGCGAACTTAATCGTCCATGCCTACGATGGCGCAATTTCCAGTCTCTGAACAATCATTGGAGGGCAGAAGATGGCGCAAGCCGAATTGGATGCCATCGACCGGCGGATTCTCGCGATTCTTCAGGAAAACGGCCGCCTGTCGAACCAGGAGATCGCCGAGCGCGTGAACCTGTCGCCGAGCCCGTGCCTGCGGCGGATCCGTCGGCTCGAGGAGATCGGCGTGATCACCGGCTACGTCGCGCTGCTCGATCCGCAGAAGCTCGGGCTCGACCTGCTCGCGTACGTGAGCGTGCGGCTCGAGAAGCGCGGCGGCGTGGTGCCGGTCCGTGCCGACGAGACGTCGGCGCGCGCGGGCGCGACCCACGCGGAACTGTTTCGCGCGGCCGTGCAGACCTGGCCGGAAGTGGTCGCGTGCCATGCGATGACGGGCGACATGGATTACCTGCTGCGCGTGCAGGTCGAGGACATGGCGCATTTCTCCCGGTTCGTGCAGGAGCATTTGCTGCACCATCCGTCGGTGATCGACGTGAAGACGAGCTTCTCGCTCGAGTGCTTCAAGGAGACGACGGCGTTGCCGATCCGGTCGGTGCGTTAGCGCGTGGCGCCGGGAAGCAAGAAAGGGACGGTTGGCCGGGCGCCCCGCGAGGCAACCCGGTCGGCCGATGTTACGCCGTCAGCGCGGCGGGCATCAGCGATTCGATGAACTTCGACGTGCGGTGCGCCTGGCGCTTGAGCGCGTAGTCGAATACCGCGGCCTGCTCCTGCAGCATCTCGGCGAGGATCGTCGAATGGTCGGCCGGTGGCAGCGACAGGTACGCATCGGCCTCGCCGTATGCGTATTCGATCCGCATCCCGGACTTCTTCGCGATGTGCATCATCGTCGCGTTGCGCGACAGGCAATGCATGTACAGCATCGTCACGCGGGTGTTGCGGCTGCGGATCGCCGCGCGCTCGAACAGCTTCGAGCCGACGCCGCGGCCGCGGGCGCTTTCGAGCACCGACACGCCGAATTCGGCGGTGCGCTTGTCGCCTTCGGCGGGCAGGTACGCCAGGTGGCCGACGCCGATCAGCTCGAGCGCATGGTCGAACACGCCGAACACCGTGTCGCGACCGAAGTCGATCGTACGGACATAGTTCTCGATCACGTGGTCGGGCACCATTTGGCCGAAGCGCAGCAGGCGGTCCTCTTCGTTGAGCGAGAGAAAGTGGGTGAGCATTTGCTCACGGTCTTTGGAAGCCAGTTCCCTGACGAGAACCGGCGCAGTACCGGCGTGGCCGACTGCATCGGCACGGCGGTTGAGTTGCGTGTTCATCGTGGGTTCCGCAGTGTGTGGCTGCACCAGTGACTTGTGCAATGCAGCGCATTTTACCTGAGAGGGGTTGGGGAAAACCCGTATTTGACGTTATTTGTGCTGAGGGTGAATTCTAAATCCGCTTAGTTAATCCTCTATCTATTTGATTTTCAATGGATTTAAAATTCATCATATGAAACGCGCGGCGGCCTGTCACAGTGTGCCCGCCGCGCAACGCATGCTGCTGCGCGGCAATCATGCGCCTGGCGACAACCCGTGTTCCATCAGTTCGATCACTTGTTCGGCGAAGTCTCGGTAGCCGAGGCGGCCGCCCGGCTTGAGCCATGTGAACGTCCAGTTGATCATCCCGAACACCATCATCGTGACCGACGTCTGGTTTTCCTTCGAGATCCGGTCCGGATAGGCGCGCGCGAGCTGGCGCGCGAATGCCGCGACGATGTCGCGCTGGCGGTCGAGCACGATTTCGCGCTGCGCGTCTTCGAGATACTTCACGTCGTTGAGCAGCGCGACATGGCGGCTGTGCGACGTCTCGTACTCGGCGAGAAATGCGCGCACCAGCTCGGCGAACGCGTCGCGCTCGCTGAGGCCGCGCCGCTGGCTCGCGCCTTCGACCTCGGCGATGATCAGCATCAAGCGCTTCGTGTAGCGGTCGAGCAGGTCGAACAGGATCGCTTCCTTGCTCTCGTAATAGTGATAGAGACGTGCCTTCGACGTGCCGCTCGCGGTCGCGAGATCGGACATCGACGTGCTCGGATAGCTCGTCTGCGCGAATTTCTCGGCGGCGAGATCGAGGATCTGTTCGCGCTGGGATTCGTGGTCGGGCGCTCGGGTACGGGCCATGGTCGAATGCGAAAGTTGTGGCGTTAGCGAGGCGCGGCTGCCGCGCGCACCTGCGTGGAAGAAAGGGCGGCCGGCGCGTCGTCCTGCAGCTCGAGCCGGCCGGCGGCCGCGAGTTCGCGGCAGCGCCACCAGGCGATCGAGTCGCTGACGAACAGCCCACCGCGGTCGGCCCCGGCCATGATGCCGCCGACGACGCGTCGCGCGGGCAACCAGCTGGTTTCCGCGTGCGCGACGATCAGCGCGTCGAGGTCTGCGTAGTGGCCGCTCTTGATCGTGTTGCTGACCCAGTAACGCAGTTCGGCATTCAGGTGCTTCGCCTCCTGCCATTCGAGCGCGAGGCGCCCGATGCGCAGTACCGAGATCGGCGCGGCCGCCGGCCGTTTGCGGGCGAGTGCCGCCGGCGAGAACATCCCGGTCGAACAGGCCTGGTCGGTGCGGGTCAGCGCCGCGCGCTGCGGGGCGTCGAGGTCCGCGGCCGACAACCGCACCTCGTTCAGCCGTTGCGGCACGTTGCGCAGATGATAGGCGACGCGGCGCAACAGCAGCTTGTCGCCGACGCTCGGCGCGTGCCAGACGACCACCTGGTCCGTATCCATCGCGAGCTGGTCGAGGCGCGTGAATTCAGCTTCGATCTCCGCATGCCAGTCGGGAATCTGGTCGCCGAGCACGCGCTGCCAGAAGGCGGCGCGCGTGTCGGGCGTCTCGTCGGCGCCCTTCAGCGGCCCGACCGCGAGATCGTCGAGCAATCCGACGACGCGCTCGTCGCGTCCGGCTTGCGCGAGAGCCTCGCGCAGCGACGCGGCGGCGGTGCCGCCCTGAATCACGTGAATGGTACTCATCGGCCTGTCATCAACAAAAGAAAACCGCCGGCCGGGCGGACGTTGCGACGTCCAGCCGGCCGGCGGCCCCTAGTGTAAGCGAGATGTGTGACGACGAGAAACCGGCGCACCGCGCCGGCGCGACGTCGCTCAACGCTCGTCGAAGCTCACGACGACCTTGTCGCTGATCGGATGGCACTGGCACGTGAGCACGAAGCCGTCCTTCACTTCGTGTTCCTCGAGCGTGTAGTTCTTCTCCATTCGGACTTCGCCTTCGACCACCTTCGCGCGGCACGTGCAGCATACGCCGCCCTTGCACGCGTACGGCAGCGCGAGGCCCGCGCGCAGGCCGACGTCGAGCAGGCTCACGCCTTCGTACGGCAGGCGCAGCTTGCGCTTCTTGCCGTCGAGCACGATTTCGAGGTCGGCGGCCGGCGTCTGGTCGGTGATCTCGACGACGGGCGCGCCCGCCTGCGGCAGCGGCGTCCCGAACCGCTCGACATGCACCTTTGCCTGCGGCACGCCGGCTGCCTTCAGCGCGGCTTTGGCCGCGTCCATCATCGGCGCGGGGCCGCAGATGAACGCTTCGTCGATCGCGTCGGCAGGCGTCAGCGTGGCGAGGAATTCCGCGCATTTCGCCTGGTCGAGCACGCCGTTGAACAGCTCGACGTCCTGCTGGTCGTCCGACAGCACGTGATACAGGACGAAGCGGTTCATGTAGCGGTTCTTCAGGTCCTCGAGCTCCTCGGCGAACATGATCGCATCGACGCTGCGGTTGCCGTAGACCAATGTGAACGTGCTGCGCGGCTCGAGCTCGAGCGTCGTCTTCACGATCGCGAGCACCGGCGTGATGCCCGATCCGCCGGAGAACGCGACGTACTGCTTGCCGTGGTCGGCGTTCAGGTGCGTGAAGAAGCGGCCGTCCGGCGTCATCACGTCGATCGTGTGGCCGGGCTTCAGCGTGTCGAACGCGAAGTTCGAAAACCGGCCACCGCGCACGCGCTTGATGCCGATGCGCAGTTCGCCGTCGCGGTCGTAGTCGGTCGTGCCGACGCAGATCGAGTACGAGCGGCGCGTTTCCTCGCCGTCGATGCGGGTCTTCAGCGTGACGAACTGGCCCTGCGTGAAACGGTACGCGTCGCGCAACTCGGGCGGTACGTCGAAGGAGACGGTGACGGCGTCGGCGGTCTCGGGGCGCACGTCGCGGATACGCAGCGGGTGAAATTGCGGGGTCGCCATGGTCAATAAGGTTTGAAGTAGTCGAAGGGTTCGCGGCAGTCGACACAGCGATACAACGCCTTGCAGGCCGTGGATGCGAATTGCGCGAGACGCTCGGTGCGGGCGGAACCGCAGCGCGGGCAGACGGGCGCCGCGACGGGGCGCGGCACGAAACGCACGACGTTTTCCCGCGGCGCGGCGCTGGCGCACTGGCCGACGGGCGGCGCGATGCCGTACGCGCGCAGCTTGTCGCGCGCTTCCTGGGTGATCCAGTCGGTCGTCCACGCGGGCGCGAGCACCGTCTCGATCCGGTGCGGTGGCAGGTCGGCGGCGTGCATCGCCGCGGCGATGTCCTCGGCGATCTGCGACATCGCCGGACAGCCGGAGTAGGTCGGCGTGATCACGACTTCGAGCAGGCCGTCGTCCGCGCGACGGACGTCGCGCAGGATGCCGAGCTCGCGGATCGACACGACCGGAATCTCGGGATCGGGCACGGCTTCGAGCACGTCCCACGCGCGCGCGAGCAACGGATCGTTGCGGTGCGCGGCGGGTGCGGCGTCGGCGGGTGAGGCGGTCTGGACGGACATCGTCGGGCTCCGTTGGGTCGGCCGGTTACCAGCTCGCGCCGGGGTGCTGGCGCGCGAGGCTCTGCATTTCCGCCAGCAGGTAGCCCATGTGTTCCGAGTGCTCGCCCTGCTTGCCGGTCGTCACGTGCTGCACGGGCGCGGGCAGGGTGAGCGTCGCTTCCGCGAGCGCATCGTCCACGTCCGCGCGCCATGCGGCTTCGAGCGTGGCCGGCGCCGGGCCGATGCCGGGTGCGGAAACCGCGTCGTCGATCGCGTCGGCCGCGAAGAACTCGCGCGTGTACGGAATCAGGTAGTCGAGCGCGGCCTGTGCACGGCGATGCGATTCGTCGGTGCCGTCGCCGAGGCGCACCAGCCATTCGCGCGCATGCTGCACGTGGTAGCGGGTTTCCTTCACCGATTTCGCGGCGATCGCGGCGAGTTGCGCGTCCGTCGACGTTTCGAGCGCGGTCCACACGTGCAGCATCAGCGTCGCGTAGAGGAAATTGCGCACGATGGTCACCGCGTAGTCCTTGTCGGCGTGCGCGGTGCCGGCGATCGGGCCGTAGTGCGGCAGCTCGGCGAGCGTGAAGTTCGCGAATTCGCGCTCGGTGCGGAAGTACGCGTAATCGTCTTCCGTCTTCGCCGCGCCGTTCAGTTGGCGGTCGAGGTCGGCTGCGTGCGTGTACAGCATGCGAGCCTGGCCGATGAGGTCGAGGCTCATGTTGGTGAGCGCGATGTCTTCCTCGAGGATCGGGCCGTGGCCGCACCATTCGGCGTTGCGCTGACCGAGGATCAGCGCGTTGTCCGCGAGGCGCAGCACGTAGGAGAGGTGTTCGGGCGTGATCGTCATGGCGCGGGCGTTACATGTGGTTGACTTCGTCGGGCAGCGTGTAGAACGTCGGGTGACGGTAGATCTTGTCGCCCGCCGGTTCGAACAGCTCGGCCTTCTCGGCCGGATCCGACGCGGTGATCGCCGACGACGGCACCACCCAGATGCTCACGCCTTCCTGGCGGCGCGTGTAGACGTCGCGCGCCATGCGCAGCGCCATCGACGCGTCGGCCGCGTGCAGGCTGCCGCAATGCTTGTGGTCGAGGCCCTGCTTGCTGCGCACGAACACTTCCCAGATCGGCCATTCCTTGTTCATCACTCTCTCTCCTGAATCCTGTATTCGATGGTTGCCGCTCAGGCGGCGTGCTGTTCGGCGCGGGCGCGGCGCTTGGCTTCGTGCGCGAGCGCGGCTTCGCGCAC
This sequence comes from Burkholderia sp. MSMB0856, assembly GCF_001524645.2. NCBI lineage: Bacteria > Pseudomonadati > Pseudomonadota > Betaproteobacteria > Burkholderiales > Burkholderiaceae > Burkholderia > Burkholderia sp. MSMB0856. The sequence goes on from NZ_CP013427.1 coordinate 271,565, forward strand.
CCACGCACCGTCGTCGTGCGCCTTCACGCGGGTCGCGAGGCGTTCCTTGTTGCACGGGCCGTCGCCGTTGACGACGCGCCAGAATTCATCCCAGTCGATCGCGCCGTAGTCATGGTGGCCGCGCGCCTCGTTCCATTTCAGGTCCGGGTCGGGCAGCGTCACGCCGAGCACCTTTGCCTGGTCGACCGTCGCGTCGACGAACTTCTGCCGCAGGTCGTCGTTCGAGATCCGCTTGATGCCCCATTTCGCGGACTGGTTGCTGTGGACCGAATCGGCATCGCTCGGGCCGAACATCATCAGCACCGGCCACCACCAGCGGTTCACCGCCTGCTGGACCATCGCGCGCTGCGCGTCGGTGCCCTTCATCATCGACAGTAGCGCATCGAAGCCCTGGCGCTGGTGGAACGACTCTTCCTTGCACACGCGGATCATCGCGCGCGCGTACGGGCCGTACGTGCAGCGGCACAGCGGGATCTGGTTCATGATCGCGGCGCCGTCGACGAGCCAGCCGATCACGCCGACGTCGGCCCAGGTCGGCGTCGGATAGTTGAAGATGCTCGAGTATTTCGCCTTGCCGGCGTGCAGCGCGTCGATCAGCGCGTCGCGCGATACGCCGAGCGTTTCGGCCGCGCTATATAGATAGAGGCCGTGGCCGGCTTCGTCCTGGACTTTCGCGAGCAGAATCGCCTTACGCTTCAGGCTCGGCGCGCGCGAGATCCAGTTGCCTTCCGGCAGCATGCCGACGACTTCCGAGTGCGCGTGCTGCGAAATCTGGCGGACCAGCGTCTTGCGATAGGCGTCGGGCATCCAGTCCTGCGGTTCGATCTTGCCGTCCGCGGCCATGACCGCGTCGAACCGCGCCTGCTCGGGCGACTCGGCTGCGGCGTCGAGCGGTGCGACGTTGCCGGGGATGTCGAGGGATTGCGTGTACATGGCGGAGGATCTCGTCCGGTTGAATGTGTGCGAAGTATAAACCAACCGACCGGTCGGTTAATAAATTTCTTGCGGATTTGCATCGGGACTGGGGTAAACGTGGGGCGAGGGGCGGGGGGCGAGGGGCGCGGTCGCCGGTCGGGAAGGCGGTCCGGCGCGTGGGGCGGGCGGCTTCTGCGGCACAATGCCTGCTTTCCGATGAGGATTTCGCCGATGTCATTTCGAAGCAGTTTCGTCGCGACCGTGCTGGGCGCATCCGTTTTCCTGTCGCCGCTCGCGGTCTCGGCCGCACCGGCCGGGTGGGTCGCTGCGTGGGCGACCGCGTTGCAGCCGATTCCAGACCTGGCTGCGCCGCCGCCGCTCTACCGCGCGCCGGACGTGGCTGGGCGGACCGTTCGGCAGATCGTCTACCCGACGGTTTCCGGGCATGCCGCGCGGATTCGTGTCAGCAACGCCTACGGTCGCGCGCCGCTGGTGATCGAGGCGGCCAGTCTCGCGCGCGCCGGTGACGGCGCGGCGCTTGCCGGCGCGACGGGGGCTGCCGTGCGCTTCGGCGGCAAGACGTCGGTGACGCTCGCCCCGAGCCAGGAACTCGAAAGCGACCCGGTGGCGATCGACGTGACGGCCGGGCAGCCGTATGCGATCAGTCTGCGGATGGGGGCAAACCAGCGGATGACCGTGTGGCACCGTGTGTCGAACCAGCTCAATTACGTATCGGCGCCGGGCGACCACGTGAACGATCCGGGCGCCGGCGCATTCCGCACGCGCTTTACCCAGTATGCGTGGGTGACCGAACTGGCCGTCGAGGCGGGCGTCGCGCGAGCGAGTGTCGCCGCGATCGGGGACTCGATCACCGACGGGCTGCGCTCGAGCCTGAATCGCAATCATCGTTGGCCGGATGCGCTGGCGCGCCGGCTGGCCGCGGCGGGTTCGGATTCGCTCGGCGTCGTGAATCTCGGGATCAGCGGCAATCGGCTACTGAGCGATTCGGCATGCTACGGCACGTCGCTGGCGTCTCGGTTCGAGCGCGATGCGCTTTCGCGTGCGGGGGTGAAGGCGGTGATCGTGCTGATCGGCATCAACGACATCAACTTTGCGGCGATGCCGCCGCGTGCGGGGCTCGATTGCGACAACCCGCATACGCAGGTCACGGCCGCTTCGTTGATCGACGGCTACCGCCGGTTGATCGAGGCAGCGCATCGCCAGGGTGTGAAGGTCTTTGGCGCGACGCTCACGCCTGCGGCGTTGCCGGCCGGGCGCGAGGCGGTCCGGCTCGAGGTGAACCGGTGGATCCGGAGCGGCGGCGGATTCGATGGCGTGGTCGACTTCGACGCGGTGCTGCGCGATCCGGTTCGGCCGAGTGTGCTGCAGCGCCAGTATGACAGCGGCGACGGCATTCATCCGAGTGATGCGGGTTACACGGCCATGGCCGATGCCGTGCCGATGGAGCGGCTGCAGGCTGCAGTCGGTGGCAAGTGACGTCGCTCTATATATAAGAGCGATGAACCGCTGACTTCTTTGAGATAGCGGGCGTCACTTGGCCCCTCGAACCTGAAGCCCCCGTGCGCGGTAGCGCACGGGGGCTTTTTCAAAATATTTTCACAAAGGGGTTGCGGAGACCGGGGCGGGTGCTTAGAATCACGCCTCTTTCGCGCTAACGGAAACGCAGCGCGGAAGGAGAAGGGAAGCGGTGCGGTCGAGGGCAGGTTGTAGAGCCCCGGCGCACACGAAGTTGAACCCCCGCCGTCGCAACGAAGCAGTTCAGAAAGTTGTTGACGAGCTGAAAAAGACGGTTCATAATCTCGCTTCTCTGCTGCTGAAAACGCAGCGCTGCTGGGAAACTTCAGGTTTCTCGCAGAAATGCTCTTTAAAAATTAACAGCCGATAAGTGTGGGCGCTTGATGGCCGCGAGCTGATCTTCGGATCAGAAAGCGAAAGTATCAAGAGTCTCACACTAAAGTAAGTCAGGTTTATGAAGTGATTCATATACCTGTCAGCTTTGAGTGAGCGACCGGTTCTTAACGGAACCGAAAACAGTAACAGGTTTAAACTGAAGAGTTTGATCCTGGCTCAGATTGAACGCTGGCGGCATGCCTTACACATGCAAGTCGAACGGCAGCACGGGTGCTTGCACCTGGTGGCGAGTGGCGAACGGGTGAGTAATACATCGGAACATGTCCTGTAGTGGGGGATAGCCCGGCGAAAGCCGGATTAATACCGCATACGATCTACGGATGAAAGCGGGGGACCTTCGGGCCTCGCGCTATAGGGTTGGCCGATGGCTGATTAGCTAGTTGGTGGGGTAAAGGCCTACCAAGGCGACGATCAGTAGCTGGTCTGAGAGGACGACCAGCCACACTGGGACTGAGACACGGCCCAGACTCCTACGGGAGGCAGCAGTGGGGAATTTTGGACAATGGGCGAAAGCCTGATCCAGCAATGCCGCGTGTGTGAAGAAGGCCTTCGGGTTGTAAAGCACTTTTGTCCGGAAAGAAATCCTTGGTCCTAATATGGCCGGGGGATGACGGTACCGGAAGAATAAGCACCGGCTAACTACGTGCCAGCAGCCGCGGTAATACGTAGGGTGCAAGCGTTAATCGGAATTACTGGGCGTAAAGCGTGCGCAGGCGGTTTGCTAAGACCGATGTGAAATCCCCGGGCTCAACCTGGGAACTGCATTGGTGACTGGCAGGCTAGAGTATGGCAGAGGGGGGTAGAATTCCACGTGTAGCAGTGAAATGCGTAGAGATGTGGAGGAATACCGATGGCGAAGGCAGCCCCCTGGGCCAATACTGACGCTCATGCACGAAAGCGTGGGGAGCAAACAGGATTAGATACCCTGGTAGTCCACGCCCTAAACGATGTCAACTAGTTGTTGGGGATTCATTTCCTTAGTAACGTAGCTAACGCGTGAAGTTGACCGCCTGGGGAGTACGGTCGCAAGATTAAAACTCAAAGGAATTGACGGGGACCCGCACAAGCGGTGGATGATGTGGATTAATTCGATGCAACGCGAAAAACCTTACCTACCCTTGACATGGTCGGAATCCTGCTGAGAGGCGGGAGTGCTCGAAAGAGAACCGGCGCACAGGTGCTGCATGGCTGTCGTCAGCTCGTGTCGTGAGATGTTGGGTTAAGTCCCGCAACGAGCGCAACCCTTGTCCTTAGTTGCTACGCAAGAGCACTCTAAGGAGACTGCCGGTGACAAACCGGAGGAAGGTGGGGATGACGTCAAGTCCTCATGGCCCTTATGGGTAGGGCTTCACACGTCATACAATGGTCGGAACAGAGGGTTGCCAACCCGCGAGGGGGAGCTAATCCCAGAAAACCGATCGTAGTCCGGATTGCACTCTGCAACTCGAGTGCATGAAGCTGGAATCGCTAGTAATCGCGGATCAGCATGCCGCGGTGAATACGTTCCCGGGTCTTGTACACACCGCCCGTCACACCATGGGAGTGGGTTTTACCAGAAGTGGCTAGTCTAACCGCAAGGAGGACGGTCACCACGGTAGGATTCATGACTGGGGTGAAGTCGTAACAAGGTAGCCGTATCGGAAGGTGCGGCTGGATCACCTCCTTTCCAGAGCTATCTCGCAAAATTGAGCGCTCACGCTTATCGGCTGTAAATTTAAAGACAGACTCAGGGGTCTGTAGCTCAGTCGGTTAGAGCACCGTCTTGATAAGGCGGGGGTCGTTGGTTCGAATCCAACCAGACCCACCATTGTCTGGCGGTAGGTACCTGAGGCAAATCTGTACTCATGGGGGCATAGCTCAGCTGGGAGAGCACCTGCTTTGCAAGCAGGGGGTCGTCGGTTCGATCCCGTCTGCCTCCACCAATCTTCAATGACAAGCGTTCGAGGTGCTCGAGTGTTTGTCATTGGCGATTGAGCCAGTCAGAGCGGTACGGAGTATGTATCGGCTGTCGTTCTTTAACAATCTGGAAGAAGTAAGTAATTTGGATAGCGGAAGCGTCTTGAGATGGACGTGGAAACTATCCGGGTTGTGATTGTATCGATGTATCTCAAGATGATTCGAACTCTATGTTTGACTCAATTGGAATGCGGCACAACGCGAGAACTCAACCTGTAACGAGACAGACTCGTTATAGGGTCAAGCGAACAAGTGCATGTGGTGGATGCCTTGGCGATCACAGGCGATGAAGGACGCGGTAGCCTGCGAAAAGCTACGGGGAGCTGGCAAACGAGCTTTGATCCGTAGATGTCCGAATGGGGAAACCCACTCCTTTTGGAGTATCCATGGCTGAATACATAGGCCATGCGAAGCGAACGCGGTGAACTGAAACATCTAAGTAACCGCAGGAAAAGAAATCAACCGAGATTCCCAAAGTAGTGGCGAGCGAAATGGGATGAGCCTTGCACTCTTTATTTGTATTGTTAGCCGAACGCTCTGGAAAGTGCGGCCATAGCAGGTGATAGCCCTGTAGGCGAAAACAGTATGAAAGAACTAGGTGTGCGACAAGTAGGGCGGGACACGTGAAATCCTGTCTGAAGATGGGGGGACCATCCTCCAAGGCTAAATACTCGTGATCGACCGATAGTGAACCAGTACCGTGAGGGAAAGGCGAAAAGAACCCCGGGAGGGGAGTGAAATAGATCCTGAAACCGCATGCATACAAACAGTCGGAGCCTCGTAAGGGGTGACGGCGTACCTTTTGTATAATGGGTCAGCGACTTACGTTCAGTAGCAAGCTTAACCGTATAGGGCAGGCGTAGCGAAAGCGAGTCCGAATAGGGCGTTCAGTTGCTGGGCGTAGACCCGAAACCAGGTGATCTATCCATGGCCAGGATGAAGGTGCGGTAACACGTACTGGAGGTCCGAACCCACTAACGTTGAAAAGTTAGGGGATGAGCTGTGGATAGGGGTGAAAGGCTAAACAAACCTGGAAATAGCTGGTTCTCTCCGAAAACTATTTAGGTAGTGCCTCGTGTCTCACCTTCGGGGGTAGAGCACTGTCATGGTTGGGGGGTCTATTGCAGATTACCCCGCCATAGCAAACTCCGAATACCGAAGAGTGCAATCACGGGAGACAGACATCGGGTGCTAACGTCCGGTGTCAAGAGGGAAACAACCCAGACCGCCAGCTAAGGTCCCCAAATATAGCTAAGTGGGAAACGAAGTGGGAAGGCTAAAACAGTCAGGAGGTTGGCTTAGAAGCAGCCACCCTTTAAAGAAAGCGTAATAGCTCACTGATCGAGTCGTCCTGCGCGGAAGATGTAACGGGGCTAAGCTATATACCGAAGCTGCGGATGCGTGCTTTGCACGCATGGTAGGAGAGCGTTCCGTAAGCCTGCGAAGGTGCCTTGTAAAGGGTGCTGGAGGTATCGGAAGTGCGAATGCTGACATGAGTAGCGATAAAGGGGGTGAAAGGCCCCCTCGCCGTAAGCCCAAGGTTTCCTACGCAACGTTCATCGGCGTAGGGTGAGTCGGCCCCTAAGGCGAGGCAGAAATGCGTAGCTGATGGGAAGCAGGTCAATATTCCTGCACCATTGTTAGATGCGATGGGGGGACGGATCGCGGAAGGTTGTCCGGGTGTTGGAAGTCCCGGTCGCTGCATTGGAGAAGGCGCTTAGGCAAATCCGGGCGCAGGATTCAAGGGTGTGGCGCGAGCTCCTTAGGGAGCGAAGCAATTGGAAGTGGTTCCAAGAAAAGCCTCTAAGCTTCAGTCTAACGATGACCGTACCGCAAACCGACACAGGTGGGCGAGATGAGTATTCTAAGGCGCTTGAGAGAACTCGGGAGAAGGAACTCGGCAAATTGGTACCGTAACTTCGGGATAAGGTACGCCCTTGTAGCTTGACTGGCCTGCGCCAGGAGGGTGAAGGGGTTGCAATAAACTGGTGGCTGCGACTGTTTAATAAAAACACAGCACTCTGCAAACACGAAAGTGGACGTATAGGGTGTGACGCCTGCCCGGTGCCGGAAGATTAAATGATGGGGTGCAAGCTCTTGATTGAAGTCCCGGTAAACGGCGGCCGTAACTATAACGGTCCTAAGGTAGCGAAATTCCTTGTCGGGTAAGTTCCGACCTGCACGAATGGCGTAACGATGGCCACACTGTCTCCTCCCGAGACTCAGCGAAGTTGAAGTGTTTGTGATGATGCAATCTACCCGCGGCTAGACGGAAAGACCCCATGAACCTTTACTGTAGCTTTGCATTGGACTTTGAACCGATCTGTGTAGGATAGGTGGGAGGCTATGAAACCGGAACGCTAGTTTCGGTGGAGCCGTCCTTGAAATACCACCCTGGTTTGTTTGAGGTTCTAACCTTGGCCCGTGATCCGGGTCGGGGACAGTGCATGGTAGGCAGTTTGACTGGGGCGGTCTCCTCCCAAAGCGTAACGGAGGAGTACGAAGGTACGCTAGGTACGGTCGGAAATCGTGCTGATAGTGCAATGGCATAAGCGTGCTTAACTGCGAGACCGACAAGTCGAGCAGGTGCGAAAGCAGGTCATAGTGATCCGGTGGTTCTGTATGGAAGGGCCATCGCTCAACGGATAAAAGGTACTCTGGGGATAACAGGCTGATACCGCCCAAGAGTTCATATCGACGGCGGTGTTTGGCACCTCGATGTCGGCTCATCTCATCCTGGGGCTGTAGCCGGTCCCAAGGGTATGGCTGTTCGCCATTTAAAGAGGTACGTGAGCTGGGTTTAAAACGTCGTGAGACAGTTTGGTCCCTATCTGCCGTGGGCGTTGGATATTTGAAGGGGGCTGCTCCTAGTACGAGAGGACCGGAGTGGACGAACCTCTGGTGTACCGGTTGTCACGCCAGTGGCATCGCCGGGTAGCTATGTTCGGAAGAGATAACCGCTGAAAGCATCTAAGCGGGAAACTCGCCTTAAGATGAGATATCCCTGGGGACTAGATCCCCTTGAAGGGTCGTTCGAGACCAGGACGTTGATAGGTCAGGTGTGTAAGCGCAGTAATGCGTTCAGCTAACTGATACTAATTGCCCGTAAGGCTTGATCCTATAACAAGTCTGTCTCGCGCTGACTACAGCGCGTCGGACTGGTTGATTCTCGTGTGTGATACACACAACTCAAAATTACTGCTTCTTCCCAGATTGGTTCTGTTGGCCACGCCAGCAGGACAACCCCCTTTGCCTGATGACCATAGCGAGTCGGTCCCACCCCTTCCCATCCCGAACAGGACCGTGAAACGACTCTACGCCGATGATAGTGCGGATTCCCGTGTGAAAGTAGGTAATCGTCAGGCTCCCTAAGCCAAGAACCCCCGCCCGACAAGGCGGGGGTTTTTGCATTGGCGCGACGGAAATGCGAGTGCAGGCAATCGAACCTCTCCGTTGGCTGACCAAGCGCGTCGCCGGAATCCGCCGCTTTCCATCATCCCGGACCAATCCCCCGTCGATTTGCTGCAATCTCCAGCCAGGGAGACGACTCTTGCCGGTTCGGCAAGGCATTTTTCCGGCCAATGTAGGCGACTATGTTCGAGGCGCCGGGGTTGCCGGTGTATGGCTGGCGCGTTTCATGGCAAATCCACGGCAGCTCGAGGCTGCGAGAGCATACCCGTTAGCATCCGAATGACGACTGAAATTCCCACGGAGCCCTCCGCCAACGCCCAAGTGTCGGGAGGTGAGGTCGGTTTGCCTGCTCGATCCCGTCAGACGTCCCCGTGTTGCTTCTGACGAGAGCGAGCTACCAGATTCGAAGGGCATAGGCTTCGTCAGCGAGCAAACGAGTTGCGCCACCGAAAAAGCTACGATCTTAGCCATCAACGCAAAATGCATACCGCTCGCGTCGACGCTGGTCGACGCGTGATGTGCACGCGGCGCTCGGATCACCCACCGCTGGGGCGGCGAGCAGCCGACGTTGAGGTGCTCGTGTCGGACGTTAGCTTCCCTGGCACGTAGTCCGCAGGAGGCGTCGCATAGGCATCTCGATCAAAGTCGACGCAAAAGAACCGCCGGTCGACGCCGGATACTTCGCCGCCGCCTACAAGGCGGCGATGCCAGCGAGCGCAACGGCCCCGGAGGCAGTCGCGGACGCATGATGTTGAACACCCCTTCGTCCCACCTGATTGCGGCTCGCGGCGACGATGACACCACCCGGAGCGGTCCGGAAGCTCGACTTGCCCCGACGTCCTGGTGCCGCTGATACGCGACGATCTGCACCTACACCTCTGGCCATCATGTCGGCCACGCGTCACCGTCGCAGCGGACGCGCCGCGGTGCAGCAAGTATCGCGCCGGACCTTCGCGCAGCGGATCAACATGAGCGTCTGGTCGGACTATCGCAGCGAAGCTGCGCTATACGTCCGATATCCGATACGACACTCGGCCCGCTGACCACGGACTTCAACGTTGTTATGTGCCGTACGAACTGCGCGCCTTTTTTGCGCGTCCTGTTGCCGCATTGTGATGCCGCGGGAGTGCGACATGGAGGCAACGAAGACCGCGCGAAGGCACGAGAGAAGTCCTGATTTTGAATGAGGCGGCGGGGGCAGTGGGGCCCGATCGCGTGAAAACGGGATGGTATCGCGCCTGTTTTCTGTCCGCAGGAAGGAAACGTGAGCCAATGGCGGCCCCTGTTCTGACGGTTCGATTCCTGCGTGTCGCAGCGGAGGATGCGAGCAGGCGCTATATCCGGAATCCGATGTCCGGTGTGGCGGAGCCTCTGCATAGAGCCTGGCTGACCCCGGCCGGGCGGTGTACTGGCGCGCCACAGTTACACGGCTTCGGATTGGTCCTGGCGTTAGCCGGATGCCTTTGCAAATCCCGCCGGCATGGAAATTGCGGATTTTTTGCATCTACCCGCTTGGCATTATGCGCGGAAGGCCTTATGATGGCGGTCTTTCGTTTTTAGCGAAGATGCAAATCGACGCTGAAGACGGAGGTCTGACGAAGATGTGGGCGCCGATCGGCGATCCTCTCGTGCTTGCCTCAGCCGGGCGAGCGTGGATGTCGGGTGAGTCGCGCAAGTGGGCTGGAAGAGAATGAAAATAATCTTCCGGATTTGCTTGACAAGAGTGCGATGCACCCCCATAATCGTCAGTTCTCTACGGAGGGGTGCCCGAGTGGCTAAAGGGGGCAGACTGTAAATCTGTTGGCTTACGCCTACGTTGGTTCGAATCCAACCTCCTCCACCAGAACATCAGCGCAGAGAGCGGTAGGGAATCGTTAGTGGCCCGTGCGGGTGTAGCTCAATGGTAGAGCAGAAGCCTTCCAAGCTTACGACGAGGGTTCGATTCCCTTCACCCGCTCCAGTCCGTGTTAGTTGAAGCGTAATAGCGCCCATGTGGCTCAGTGGTAGAGCACTCCCTTGGTAAGGGAGAGGTCGGCAGTTCGATCCTGCCCATGGGCACCAGCAGTAAAAAGTCAGTGTCTGTTTGCGCGCGGCGCAACATGTGAAATTCCTTTCGGGAGTTGAAAATGGCCAAGGAAAAGTTTGAGCGGACCAAGCCGCACGTCAACGTTGGTACGATTGGTCACGTTGACCACGGCAAGACGACGCTGACGGCAGCGATCACGACGGTTCTGACGAAGAAGTTCGGCGGCGAAGCGAAGGCCTACGACCAGATCGACGCGGCACCGGAAGAAAAGGCGCGCGGCATCACGATCAACACGGCACACGTCGAGTACGAAACGGCAAACCGCCACTACGCACACGTCGACTGCCCGGGCCACGCTGACTATGTGAAGAACATGATCACGGGCGCAGCGCAGATGGACGGCGCGATCCTGGTTTGCTCGGCAGCAGACGGCCCGATGCCGCAAACGCGTGAGCACATCCTGCTGGCGCGTCAGGTTGGCGTTCCGTACATCATCGTGTTCCTGAACAAGTGCGACATGGTGGACGACGCTGAACTGCTCGAGCTGGTCGAGATGGAAGTTCGCGAACTGCTGTCGAAGTACGACTTCCCGGGCGACGACACGCCGATCGTGAAGGGTTCGGCGAAGCTGGCGCTGGAAGGCGACACGGGCGAGCTGGGCGAAGTGGCGATCATGAGCCTGGCAGACGCACTGGACACGTACATCCCGACGCCGGAGCGTGCAGTTGACGGCGCATTCCTGATGCCGGTGGAAGACGTGTTCTCGATCTCGGGTCGCGGTACGGTGGTGACGGGTCGTGTCGAGCGCGGCATCGTGAAGGTCGGCGAGGAAATCGAAATCGTCGGTATCAAGCCGACGGTGAAGACGACCTGCACGGGCGTTGAAATGTTCCGCAAGCTGCTGGACCAAGGTCAGGCAGGCGACAACGTCGGTATCCTGCTGCGCGGCACGAAGCGTGAAGACGTGGAGCGTGGCCAGGTTCTGGCGAAGCCGGGTTCGATCACGCCGCACACGCACTTCACGGCTGAAGTGTACGTGCTGAGCAAGGACGAAGGCGGCCGTCACACGCCGTTCTTCAACAACTACCGTCCGCAGTTCTACTTCCGTACGACGGACGTGACGGGCTCGATCGAGCTGCCGAAGGACAAGGAAATGGTGATGCCGGGCGACAACGTGTCGATCACGGTGAAGCTGATCGCTCCGATCGCGATGGAAGAAGGTCTGCGCTTCGCAATCCGCGAAGGCGGCCGTACCGTCGGCGCCGGCGTCGTCGCCAAGATCATCGAGTAAGCCAGTTATTCGTTGATCGACAGTTTTGGGGTTGGCAGCAGCCGGCCCCAACATGGTTTAGGGGTATAGCTCAACTGGCAGAGCGTCGGTCTCCAAAACCGAAGGTTGGGGGTTCGATTCCCTCTGCCCCTGCCAAAAATCGCCACGTGTCCCACGTGGCATTTGTTTTAAGGTGTTATGGCGAATCCATCCGTCGAAACTGTAAATACCTCCGGCGATAAGCTGATGCTGGCCCTGGGCGTATTGCTGGTCTTGGCCGGATTCGTGGGCTTCTTCTGGCTGGCCAACCAGCAGTGGTATGTCCGCGGCGCCGCATTGGCGGTAGGTATCATCGCCGGCGTGGCCGTCGGTCTGATGTCCGTGCCTGGCAAGAGCCTCATCGCATTTGCCAAGGATTCGTACAAGGAAGTCCGCAAGGTCGTTTGGCCCACCCGCAAAGAAGCAACGCAAACCACGCTTGTCGTGTTCGGTTTCGTGCTCGTGATGGCGATTTTCCTCTGGTTGAGTGACAAATCGATCGAATGGGTGATTTTCTCGGCGATTCTGGGTTGGAAATGATATGAGCGATACTCCGGCATCCCCGAGCGGAAAGCGTTGGTACGTCGTGCACGCCTACTCCGGTATGGAGAAGAGCGTGCAGCGCGCGCTTCAGGAGCGCATTGAACGTGCTGGCATGCAGGATAAATTCGGTCAGATCTTGGTTCCGACCGAAGAAGTGGTCGAAGTCAAAGGCGGCCACAAAGCTGTAACCGAGCGTCGTTTCTTCCCCGGCTACGTGCTGGTGGAAATGGAGATGACGGACGAAACGTGGCACCTCGTGAAGAACACGGCGAAGGTCACGGGTTTCGTCGGCGGTGCACGTAACCGCCCGACCCCGATTTCCCCGAAGGAAGTCGAAAAGATCATGTCGCAGATGCAGGAAGGCGTCGAGAAGCCGCGCCCGAAGACCCTGTTCGAAGTTGGCGAGATGGTGCGTGTCAAGGAAGGCCCGTTCACGGACTTCAACGGCACCGTCGAGGAAGTCAACTACGAAAAATCGCGCGTGCGTGTGTCGGTCACCATCTTTGGCCGCTCTACCCCGGTCGAACTCGAGTTCGGTCAGGTCGAAAAAGTTTGATCCCGATTCGGTGGGCAGCCTCGGCTGCCCACCTTCGCGCTTACGGCTCGCGTTATGGCCGTTGAGGAGCGTCAGTAGCCAACGGCGAACGCGCGTTATCACTCACCGAACGCCGTCTGGCGTTCCAACGAGGTTTACAAATGGCAAAGAAGATTGTCGGCTTTATCAAGCTGCAGATTCCTGCAGGTAAAGCCAACCCGTCGCCGCCGGTCGGTCCGGCACTGGGCCAGCGCGGCCTGAACATCATGGAGTTCTGCAAGGCGTTCAACGCGCAGACTCAAGGCATGGAGCCGGGTCTGCCGGTGCCGGTGGTCATCACGGCATACGCTGACAAGAGCTTCACGTTCGTGATGAAGACGCCGCCGGCAACCGTCCTGATCAAGAAGGCGGCGAAGGTGGATAAGGGCTCGAGCAAGCCGCACACCGACAAGGTCGGTTCGATCACGCGCGCTCAAGCCGAAGAGATCGCGAAGACCAAGATGCCGGACCTTACGGCAGCTGATCTGGACGCAGCCGTTCGCACCATCGCTGGTAGCGCACGCTCGATGGGCATCACTGTGGAGGGCGTGTAAATGGCTAAGATCTCCAAGCGCCGTCAGGCATTTGCCGCCAAGGTCGACCGTCAGAAGCTGTACGCGATCGAAGACGCACTGGCACTCGTGAAGGAATGCGCGAGCGCGAAGTTCAACGAATCGATCGACGTCGCAGTCCAGCTCGGCATCGATGCGAAGAAGTCGGACCAAGTCGTTCGTGGTTCCGTCGTTCTGCCGGCAGGTACGGGCAAGTCGGTTCGCGTTGCCGTGTTCGCACAAGGTGACAAGGCCGAGCAGGCTCGTGCAGCGGGCGCGGAAATCGTCGGTATGGAAGACCTGGCTGAGCAGATCAAGGCTGGCCAGATGGACTTCGACATCGTGATCGCTTCGCCGGACACGATGCGTATCGTCGGTACGCTCGGTCAAATCCTCGGCCCGCGCGGCCTGATGCCGAACCCGAAGGTCGGCACGGTCACGCCGGACGTCGCGACTGCAGTCAAGAACGCGAAGGCTGGTCAGGTGCAATTCCGTGTCGACAAGGCCGGTATCATCCACGCGACCATCGGCCGTGCATCGTTCGAATCGACCGCACTGCGTTCGAACCTGTCGGCACTGATCGAAGCGCTGCAGAAGGCCAAGCCGGCAACGAGCAAGGGCGTCTACCTGCGCAAGATCGCACTGTCGAGCACGATGGGTGTCGGCGTGCGTGTCGACCAGGCTACGCTGGCAGCACAGTAAGCAAGTATTCGGGCCGCTTCGTTCGCGAAGCGGCCTACATGGGCTTTGGGCGGTTGTTCGTGCAGCAGGGCGGGCAACCGGTTATCAAAGACCGTTGGTGGGGCGCAGCAGGCAGGCGATCCCTTAATTCAAGCCAACGCAGATGGCGAACCCGAAAAAGTTTTGCAGTGGTGAAGCCGCAGGTCGTGAAGCGATTCACGGCGTGAGGTGGAAATACTCCTAACGAGGTCGGACGCCGTTGTTGAACGAGGTACGTGAGGTTTCGTGCCGAACGTATCGTTTCTGGAGGCTAACCGTGCCGCTTAATAGAGAAGACAAGCAAGCCGTCGTCGCTGAGGTTGCCGCGCAAGTCGCGAAGGCCCAGACCGTTGTGCTGGCTGAGTATCGTGGAATTGCGGTTGGCGATCTGACCAAGCTGCGCGCGAAAGCGCGTGAGCAACAGGTTTACCTGCGCGTGTTGAAGAACACGCTGGCGCGTCGCGCTGTTGAAGGTACGCCGTTTGCTCCGCTGGCAGAGCAGATGACTGGCCCCCTGATCTACGGCATCTCGGAAGATGCAATTGCTGCTGCTAAGGTCGTCAACGACTTCAGCAAGAGCAATGACAAGTTGGTCATCAAGGCTGGTTCGTTCGATGGCAAGGTGATGGACAAGGCTGGCGTGCAAGCGCTGGCAAGCATCCCGAGCCGTGAAGAACTGCTCTCGAAGCTGCTGTTCGTTATGCAATCGCCTGTTTCGGGCTTCGCGCGTGCTCTTGCCGCGCTGGCCGAGAAGAAGCAAGCAGAAGCTGCGTAATCGAGCGTGCATCAGCGTCACTGATCGCTGGCTGTATCCGAATTCAATTTAGGAGTATTTCAAATGGCAATCGCAAAAGAAGACATCCTGGCAGCAGTCGAAGGGATGACCGTTCTGGAACTGAACGAACTGGTCAAGGCATTCGAAGAGAAGTTTGGCGTGTCGGCAGCTGCAGTGGCAGTCGCTGGCCCGGCAGGCGGCGGCGCTGCTGCTGCTGCAGAAGAGAAGACCGAATTCACGGTCGTCCTGGCTGAAGCAGGCAGCAACAAGGTTGCAGTCATCAAGGCAGTTCGCGAACTGACGGGCCTGGGCCTGAAGGAAGCGAAGGACGTCGTTGACGGCGCACCGAAGGCTGTCAAGGAAGGCGTCGACAAGGCTGCTGCTGAAGAAGCCAAGAAGAAGCTGGAAGAAGCAGGCGCGAAGGTCGAAGTCAAGTAAGTTTCGACGCGCTGTGCGAAGGCTGGCGGTATTTTCACCGCCGGCCTTTTTGTGCTTTGTGGGGACGTTATTCTGGCACTCATTCGGGAGCCCGAATAATCGGCCCCAGAAGCCAAAGAAAACCGCCGAATCGTAAGCGATGGTCGCGATCGGCGTTTCTCTTTGTCTTCTGAAGCGACTGCAGAAGGCAAGTTTGGTCGGGTAGCGGGCAACACAGGCATCCGCTGCCGTCAGCCAGCGGTTGGTAGCGGCCAACCACCAAGCTTCTCGGCTCGTTCAAGCCATCGGGCGGCCATCGGGTCTCAGTCGGTGAACACTCGGGTTCGAAACGTCCAGGTATCCCGCCTCGACAGCACCCGCCGTGATTCGGAGATCGTATGCAATATTCCTTCACCGAGAAGAAGCGCATTCGCAAGAGTTTCGCGAAGCGCCCCATCGTTCACCAAGTTCCGTTCTTGCTGGCCACCCAGCTTGAATCATTCAGCACGTTTCTGCAAGCCGATGTGCTTGGCACGCAACGCAAGCCTGAAGGTTTGCAAGCCGCATTCACATCGGTATTTCCCATTGTTTCGCACAACGGTTTCGCGCGCCTCGAGTTCGTGAGCTATGCACTGTCCGCGCCGGCATTCAATATCAAGGAATGCCAGCAGCGTGGCCTGACGTACTGCTCCGCGCTGCGCGCGAAGGTCCGCCTCGTCATCCTCGACAAGGAATCGCCGAACAAGCCGGTCGTCAAGGAAGTGAAGGAGCAGGAAGTGTACATGGGCGAAATTCCGCTCATGACGCCGACGGGCTCGTTCGTCATCAACGGCACCGAGCGTGTCATCGTCTCGCAGCTGCACCGTTCGCCGGGCGTGTTCTTCGAACACGACAAGGGCAAGACGCACAGCTCGGGCAAGCTGCTGTTCTCGGCACGGATCATTCCGTACCGCGGCTCGTGGCTCGACTTCGAATTCGATCCGAAGGACATCCTGTACTTCCGCGTCGACCGTCGCCGCAAGATGCCGGTCACGATCCTGCTGAAGGCCATCGGCCTCACGCCGGAACAGATCCTCGCGAACTTCTTCGTGTTCGACAACTTCACGCTGATGGACGAAGGCGCGCAACTCGAGTTCGTGCCCGAGCGCCTGCGTGGTGAAGTCGCGCGCTTCGACATCACGGATCGCGACGGCAAGGTCATCGTCCAGAAGGACAAGCGGATCAACGCGAAGCACATTCGCGACCTCGAAGCCGCGAAGACCAAGTACATCTCGGTGCCGGAAGACTATCTGCTCGGCCGCGTGCTGGCGAAGAACGTCGTCGACGGCGACACCGGCGAAGTGATCGCGACCGCGAACGACGAAGTCACGGAAAGCGTGCTCGAAAAGCTGCGCGAAGCGGGCATCAAGGATATCCAGACGCTCTACACGAACGATCTGGACCAGGGTCCGTACATCTCGTCGACGCTGCGTGTCGACGAAACGACCGACAAGACGGCCGCGCGCATCGCGATCTACCGCATGATGCGTCCGGGCGAGCCGCCGACCGAAGAAGCGGTCGAGGCGCTGTTCAACCGTCTGTTCTACAGCGAAGAAGCGTACGACCTGTCGAAGGTCGGCCGTATGAAGTTCAACCGCCGCGTCAGCCGTGACGAGATCACCGGCCCGATGACGCTGCAGGACGACGACATCCTCGCGACGATCAAGATCCTCGTCGAACTGCGCAACGGCAAGGGCGAAGTGGACGACATCGACCACCTCGGCAACCGTCGCGTGCGTTGCGTCGGCGAACTGGCGGAAAACCAGTTCCGCGCGGGTCTCGTGCGTGTCGAGCGCGCGGTCAAGGAACGCCTCGGCCAGGCCGAAAGCGAAAACCTGATGCCGCACGACCTGATCAACTCGAAGCCGATTTCGTCGGCGATCCGCGAGTTCTTCGGTTCGTCGCAGCTGTCGCAGTTTATGGACCAGACCAACCCGCTGTCGGAAATCACGCACAAGCGCCGTGTTTCCGCACTGGGCCCGGGCGGTCTGACGCGCGAACGCGCAGGCTTCGAAGTTCGTGACGTGCACCCGACCCACTATGGCCGCGTGTGCCCGATCGAAACGCCGGAAGGTCCGAACATCGGCCTGATCAACTCGCTCGCACTGTACGCGCACCTGAACGAGTACGGCTTCCTCGAGACGCCGTACCGCAAGGTCGTGGACAGCAAGGTGACCGACCAGATCGACTACCTGTCGGCGATCGAGGAAGGCCGCTACATGATCGCGCAGGCGAACGCCGCGATCGACGAGAACGGCACGCTGGTCGACGAACTCGTGTCGTCGCGTGAAGCCGGCGAAACGATGATGGTCACGCCGGACCGCATCCAGTACATGGACGTCGCGCCGTCGCAGATCGTGTCGGTTGCTGCTTCGCTGATCCCGTTCCTCGAGCACGACGATGCGAACCGTGCACTGATGGGTTCGAACATGCAGCGTCAGGCCGTGCCGTGTCTGCGTCCGGAAAAGCCGGTCGTCGGTACGGGCATCGAGCGCACCTGCGCGGTCGACTCGGGCACGACCGTTCAGGCGTTCCGCGGCGGCGTCGTCGACTATGTCGACGCAGGCCGTATCGTGATTCGCGTGAACGACGACGAAGCGGTCGCAGGTGAAGTCGGCGTCGACATCTACAACCTGATCAAGTACACGCGTTCGAACCAGAACACGAACATCAACCAGCGTCCGATCGTGAAGATGGGCGACAAGGTCTCGCGCGGCGACGTGCTGGCCGACGGCGCCTCGACGGACCTGGGCGAGCTCGCGCTCGGCCAGAACATGCTGATCGCGTTCATGCCGTGGAACGGCTACAACTTCGAGGACTCGATCCTGATCTCGGAGAAGGTCGTGGCCGACGATCGCTACACGTCGATCCACATCGAAGAGCTGAACGTCGTTGCACGCGACACGAAGCTCGGGCCGGAAGAAATCACGCGCGACATCTCGAACCTGGCGGAAGTCCAGCTCGGCCGTCTCGACGAATCGGGCATCGTGTACATCGGTGCGGAAGTCGAAGCGGGCGACGTGCTGGTCGGCAAGGTCACGCCGAAGGGCGAGACCCAGCTGACGCCGGAAGAGAAGCTGCTGCGCGCGATCTTCGGCGAGAAGGCTTCGGACGTGAAGGACACGTCGCTGCGCGTGCCGTCGGGCATGAGCGGTACCGTGATCGACGTCCAGGTGTTCACGCGTGAAGGCATCCAGCGCGACAAGCGTGCGCAACAGATCATCGACGACGAACTGAAGCGCTACCGTCTCGACCTGAACGACCAGCTGCGCATCGTGGAAGGCGACGCGTTCCAGCGTCTCGCACGGATGCTGGTGGGCAAGGTCGCGAACGGCGGTCCGAAGAAGCTCGCGAAGGGCACGAAGATCGACCAGGCTTACCTGGAAGATCTCGACCACTACCACTGGTTCGACATCCGCCTCGCGGACGACGAAGCAGCGGCATCGCTCGAAGCGATCAAGAACTCGATCGAAGAAAAGCGTCACCAGTTCGATCTCGCGTTCGAAGAGAAGCGCAAGAAGCTCACGCAAGGCGACGAATTGCCGCCGGGCGTGCTGAAGATGGTCAAGGTGTACCTCGCGGTGAAGCGCCGCCTGCAGCCTGGCGACAAGATGGCAGGCCGCCACGGTAACAAGGGTGTCGTGTCGAAGATCGTCCCGATCGAAGACATGCCGTACATGGCCGATGGCCGCCCGGCAGACGTCGTGCTGAACCCGCTCGGCGTGCCGTCGCGGATGAACGTGGGTCAGGTTCTGGAAGTGCACCTCGGCTGGGCCGCGAAGGGCCTCGGCTGGCGTATCGGCGAAATGCTGCAGCGTCAGGCGAAGATCGAGGAACTGCGCGTGTTCCTGACGAAGATCTACAACGAGTCGGGCCGCCAGGAAGACCTGGAAAGCTTCACCGACGACGAGATCCTCGAACTCGCGAAGAACCTGCGCGAAGGCGTGCCGTTCGCAACGCCGGTGTTCGACGGTGCGACCGAGGAAGAAATGGGCAAGATGCTCGACCTCGCGTTCCCGGACGACATCGCAGAACAACTCGGCATGAACCCGTCGAAGAACCAGGTCCGCCTGTACGACGGCCGCACGGGCGAGATGTTCGAACGTCGCGTGACGCTGGGTTACATGCACTACCTGAAGCTGCACCACTTGGTCGACGACAAGATGCACGCGCGTTCGACCGGCCCGTACTCGCTCGTCACGCAGCAGCCGCTGGGTGGTAAGGCGCAGTTCGGTGGCCAGCGTTTCGGTGAAATGGAAGTGTGGGCACTCGAAGCGTACGGCGCGTCCTACGTGCTGCAGGAAATGCTGACGGTGAAGTCGGACGACGTGACCGGCCGGACGAAGGTTTACGAGAACCTCGTGAAGGGCGATCACGTGATCGATGCAGGCATGCCGGAATCCTTCAACGTGCTCGTGAAGGAAATCCGCTCGCTCGGTATCGACATCGATCTCGACCGCAATTAATCGGACTACGGAGAGAAAGCAATGAAAGCTCTGCTCGATCTATTCAAGCAAGTCCAACAGGAAGAAGTTTTCGACGCGATCAAGATCGGTCTGGCCTCGCCGGACAAGATCCGTTCGTGGTCGTTCGGTGAAGTGAAGAAGCCGGAGACCATCAACTACCGTACGTTCAAGCCGGAACGCGATGGTCTCTTCTGCGCGAAGATCTTCGGGCCGATCAAGGACTACGAGTGCCTGTGCGGCAAGTACAAGCGTCTGAAGCACCGCGGCGTGATCTGCGAGAAGTGCGGCGTCGAAGTGACGCTGGCGAAGGTGCGTCGTGAACGGATGGGCCACATCGAACTGGCCTCGCCGGTCGCGCACATCTGGTTCCTGAAGTCGCTGCCGTCGCGTCTGGGCATGGTGCTCGACATGACGCTGCGCGACATCGAACGCGTGCTGTACTTCGAAGCATACGTCGTGATCGAACCGGGCATGACGCCGCTGAAGGCGCGGCAGATCATGACCGAAGAGGATTACTACAACAAGGTCGAGGAATACGGCGACGAATTCCGTGCCGAAATGGGCGCGGAAGGCGTGCGTGAACTGCTGCGCGCGATCAACATCGACGAGCAGGTCGAGACGCTGCGCACCGAGCTGAAGAACACCGGCTCGGAAGCGAAGATCAAGAAGTACGCGAAGCGCCTGAAGGTCCTCGAGGCATTCCAGCGCTCGGGCATCAAGCCCGAGTGGATGATCCTCGAAGTGCTGCCGGTGCTGCCGCCGGAACTGCGTCCGCTCGTGCCGCTGGACGGCGGCCGTTTCGCGACGTCGGACCTGAACGACCTGTATCGCCGCGTGATCAACCGTAACAACCGGTTGAAGCGTCTGCTCGAGCTGAAGGCCCCTGAAATCATCGTCCGCAACGAAAAGCGGATGCTGCAGGAAGCCGTCGACTCGCTGCTCGACAACGGTCGTCGCGGCAAGGCGATGACGGGCGCGAACAAGCGTCCGCTGAAGTCGCTCGCCGACATGATCAAGGGCAAGGGCGGTCGTTTCCGTCAGAACCTGCTGGGCAAGCGCGTCGACTACTCGGGCCGTTCGGTCATCGTGGTCGGCCCGACGCTGAAGCTGCACCAGTGCGGTCTGCCGAAGCTGATGGCGCTCGAGCTGTTCAAGCCGTTCATCTTCAACAAGCTGGAAGTGATGGGCGTCGCGACGACCATCAAGGCTGCGAAGAAGGAAGTCGAGAACCAGACGCCGGTGGTGTGGGACATCCTCGAAGAGGTGATCCGCGAGCATCCGGTGATGCTGAACCGTGCGCCGACGCTGCACCGTCTCGGTATCCAGGCGTTCGAGCCCGTGCTGATCGAAGGCAAGGCGATCCAGCTGCACCCGCTCGTCTGCGCGGCGTTCAACGCTGACTTCGACGGTGACCAGATGGCCGTTCACGTGCCGCTGTCGCTCGAAGCGCAGATGGAAGCGCGGACGCTGATGCTGGCGTCGAACAACGTGCTGTTCCCGGCCAACGGCGATCCGTCGATCGTGCCGTCGCAGGATATCGTGTTGGGTCTGTACTACGCGACCCGCGAAGCGATCAACGGCAAGGGCGAAGGCCTGTCGTTCACGGGCGTGTCGGAAGTGATCCGCGCGTACGAGAACAAGGAAGTCGAGCTGGCATCGCGCGTCAACGTGCGGATCACCGAAATGGTCCACAACGAAGACAAGTCGGAAGGCGCGCCGGCATTCGTGCCGAAGATCTCGCTGTACGCGACGACCGTCGGTCGCGCGATCCTGTCGGAGATCCTGCCGCACGGCCTGCCGTTCTCGGTGCTGAACAAGCCGCTGAAGAAGAAGGAAATCTCGCGCCTGATCAACACCGCATTCCGCAAGTGCGGTCTGCGTGCGACGGTCGTGTTCGCCGACCAGCTGATGCAGTCGGGTTTCCGTCTCGCGACGCGCGCCGGCATTTCGATCTGCGTGGACGACATGCTCGTGCCGCCGCAGAAGGAAACGATCGTCGGCGACGCCGCGAAGAAGGTGAAAGAGTACGACCGCCAGTACATGTCGGGTCTCGTCACCGCGCAGGAACGCTACAACAACGTGGTCGACATCTGGTCGGCAACGTCGGAAGCGGTCGGCAAGGCGATGATGGAGCAGCTGTCGACGGAGCCGGTGACGGACCGCGACGGCAACGAGACGCGCCAGGAGTCGTTCAACTCGATCTACATGATGGCCGACTCGGGCGCCCGGGGTTCGGCGGTGCAGATTCGTCAGCTTGCCGGTATGCGCGGCCTGATGGCGAAGCCGGACGGCTCGATTATCGAGACGCCGATTACCGCGAACTTCCGCGAAGGCCTGAACGTGTTGCAGTACTTCATCTCGACCCACGGTGCACGTAAGGGTCTGGCTGATACGGCACTGAAGACGGCAAACTCGGGTTACCTGACCCGTCGTCTCGTCGACGTCACGCAGGATCTGGTGGTGGTCGAGGACGATTGCGGCACGTCGAACGGCGTGGCGATGAAGGCGCTGGTCGAAGGCGGTGAAGTCGTCGAGGCACTGCGCGACCGTATCCTCGGCCGCGTCGCGGTCGCGGACGTCGTGAACCCGGAAACGCAGGAAACGCTGTACGAATCGGGCACGCTGCTCGACGAAACGGCGGTCGAGGAAATCGAACGCCTCGGCATCGACGAAGTGCGCGTGCGCACGCCGCTGACCTGCGAAACGCGTTACGGCCTGTGCGCGGCCTGCTACGGCCGTGACCTCGGCCGCGGCTCGCTCGTGAACGTCGGCGAAGCAGTCGGCGTGATCGCGGCACAGTCGATCGGCGAACCGGGCACGCAGCTGACGATGCGTACGTTCCACATCGGTGGTGCGGCATCGCGTGCGGCAGTGGCGTCGTCGGTCGAAGCGAAGAGCAACGGTATCGTGCGTTTCACGGCGACGATGCGTTACGTCACCAACGCGAAGGGCGAGCAGATCGTCATCTCGCGTTCGGGCGAGGCGCTGATCACCGACGATATCGGCCGCGAGCGCGAACGTCACAAGATCCCGTACGGCGCGACGCTGCTGCAGCTCGACGGCGCGGCGATCAAGGCCGGCACGCAGCTGGCGACGTGGGATCCGATGACGCGTCCGATCATCACCGAGTACGGTGGTACGGTGAAGTTCGAGAACGTCGAGGAAGGCGTGACCGTCGCGAAGCAGATCGACGACGTGACCGGCCTGTCGACGCTGGTCGTGATCGACGTGAAGCGTCGCGGTTCGCAAGCTTCGAAGAGCGTGCGTCCGCAGGTGAAGCTGCTCGACGCGAACGGCGACGAAGTGAAGATCCCGGGCACGGAACACGCAGTGCAGATCGGCTTCCAGGTCGGCGCACTGATCACCGTGAAGGACGGCCAGCAAGTGCAGGTGGGTGAAGTGCTCGCACGTATCCCGACCGAAGCGCAGAAGACGCGTGACATTACCGGCGGTCTGCCGCGGGTGGCGGAACTGTTCGAAGCGCGTTCGCCGAAGGATGCCGGCATTCTCGCGGAAGTCACCGGCACGACGTCGTTCGGCAAGGACACGAAGGGCAAGCAGCGTCTCGTCATCACGGACCTCGAAGGCAATCAGCACGAGTTCCTGATCGCGAAGGAAAAGCAGGTGCTGGTCCACGATGCTCAGGTCGTCAACAAGGGCGAAATGATCGTGGACGGCCCGGCCGATCCGCACGACATCCTGCGTCTGCAGGGTATCGAGGCGCTGTCGCGCTACATCGTCGACGAAGTGCAGGACGTGTATCGTCTGCAGGGCGTGAAGATCAACGACAAGCACATCGAGGTGATCGTTCGCCAGATGCTGCGTCGTGTGCAGATCACCGACAACGGTGATACGCGCTTCATCCCGGGCGAACAGGTCGAGCGTTCCGACATGCTGGACGAGAACGATCGCATGATCGCCGAGAACAAGCGTCCGGCGTCGTACGACAACGTGCTCCTCGGTATCACGAAGGCGTCGCTGTCGACCGACTCGTTCATCTCGGCGGCATCGTTCCAGGAAACGACCCGCGTGCTGACCGAAGCGGCGATCATGGGCAAGCGCGACGATCTGCGCGGTCTGAAGGAAAACGTGATCGTCGGCCGTCTGATCCCGGCCGGTACGGGTCTCGCGTTCCACAAGGCACGCAAGGCGAAGGAGATGTCCGACCGCGAGCGTTTCGATCAGATCGCAGCGGAAGAGGCATTCGACTTCGGCACGCCGAGCGCGCCTGCGGAAGAGCCGCAACACCCGGCAGCCGAATAAGCACGGGCGGCGCGAGCCGCCTCACGTTGCGTATTCGCTGTCGTCGAAACCGCCCGGTCCGCCGGGCGGTTTTTTTTATCCGTCGTTCACGTGCATGACGGGCTTGCTGCACGCTTGCGCAGGCCCGTCATGCGCGCGAACGAACTCGGTCGATTGGCCAACGATGCACGATTCGCCGCGCGCTGCGCGAGCGGGTTGTTAAAATCGCGGTCATCGTCCGCCGTCCTCGTTCTCATCATTCATGTCCCGCGCCCTCGAAATCCTCGACGAAGTCTTTGGTTATTCCGCATTTCGCGGCCAGCAGGGCGAGATCGTCGAACATGTCGCCGGCGGCGGCGATTGCCTCGTGCTGATGCCGACGGGCGGCGGCAAGTCGCTGTGCTACCAGATTCCGGCGCTGCTGCGTCGCGAAGCCGGGCAGGGCGCCGGCATCGTGGTATCGCCGCTGATCGCGCTGATGCAGGACCAGGTCGCCGCGCTCAGCGAAGTCGGCGTGCGCGCGGCCTACCTGAACTCGACGCTGTCGGGCGCGGAGGCCGCGGCGACCGAGCGCGCGCTGCGCGAGGGCGAGATCGACCTGCTGTACGTCGCGCCGGAGCGTTTGATGACCGGGCGTTTCCTGGACCTGCTCGAGCGCGCGAAGATCGGCCTGTTCGCGATCGACGAGGCGCACTGCGTGTCGCAGTGGGGGCATGACTTCCGTCCCGAATACATCCAGCTGTCGGTGCTGCACGAGCGTTTCCCGTCGGTGCCGCGCATCGCGCTGACGGCAACCGCCGACGCGATCACGCGAGACGAGATCATCCATCGCCTCGCGCTCGACGATGCGCGCGTGTTCGTGTCGAGCTTCGACCGGCCGAACATCCGCTACCGGATCGTCGAGAAGGACAACGCGCGCGCACAGCTGCTCGACTTCATCCGCGCGGAGCACACGAACGCGGACGGTACGACCGACGCAGGCGTCGTCTACTGCCTGTCGCGCCGCAAGGTCGAGGAAACGGCCGAATGGCTGAAGGCACAGGGCGTGCGCGCGCTGCCGTACCACGCGGGGATGGAGTTCGAGGTGCGACAGAAGCACCAGGAAATGTTCCAGCGCGAGGAAGGCATCGTGATGTGCGCGACCATCGCGTTCGGCATGGGCATCGACAAGCCGGACGTGCGCTTCGTCGCCCATCTCGATTTGCCGAAGAGCGTCGAAGGCTACTACCAGGAAACCGGCCGTGCGGGCCGCGACGGGATGCCGGCGAACGCGTGGATGGCGTATGGGCTCGGCGACGTCGTCCAACAGCGCAAGATGATCGACGAGTCCGATGCGGACGACGCGCACAAGCGCGTGCAGACGTCGAAGCTCGATGCGCTGCTCGGGCTGTGCGAGACGATCTCGTGCCGGCGTGTGCGGCTTCTGAACTACTTCGGCGAGGCGAGCCAGCCGTGCGGAAACTGCGACACGTGCCTCGAGCCGCCCGATTCGTGGGACGCGACGCGCGAGGCGCAAATGGCGCTGTCGTGCGTATTCCGCGCGCAGCGCGCGAGCGGCTTCAATTTCGGTTCGAGCCATCTGATCGAGATCCTGCGCGGCGGCCGCACCGAGAAGGTATTGCAGCGCGGCCACGACCAGCTCAGTACGTTCGGGATCGGCGCGTCGCTGTCCGAGCCCGAGTGGCGCGCGATTTTCCGGCAGCTCGTGGCGTACGGCTATCTGGCGGTCGACCATGGCGGCTTCGGCGCGCTGATGCTCACCGAGGCCGCGAAGCCGGTGCTGAAGAACGAAGAGAAGGTCACGCTGCGCCGCTACGTGAAGCCGCAGCGCACGCGCCAGTCGTCGAGCCGCAGCGGCACGCGGGTCGACCCGACGGCCGGCATGGGCACGCGCGAGCGCGCACGCTGGGATGCGCTGCGCGCGTGGCGCGCGGAAACCGCGAAGTCCGACGGCGTGCCGGCCTATGTGATCTTCCACGACGCGACGCTGGCCGAAATCGCGCGCAACGCGCCGGAGACGATCGACGACCTGCGCCATATCCCCGGCATGGGGGTGCGCAAGCTGGAACGCTTCGGCGACGAGATCATCGACGTCGTCGAATCGGCATGACACAGGTGTTCCGACCCTTCCGGTAAACCGCCCGCGCGGCTGGCAAATCACGCAAGCCGTTGACTTAGTTGGCATTTCCGGAATATCATGCTGGGTTCCGGTATTCGGTGGGCCGAGTCGCGTTCGAAGGTTCGTGTCCGTATCGCCGGTTCGGAAGTCAACTGTGCGTCGATTCTCGCTTTGCCCGAAATCGATGTGCAGATTTTGTTCAATTTCAGGAATAAACAATGCCAACCATCAACCAACTGGTTCGCAAAGGCCGTCAGTCGGAAACGACGAAGAGCAAGAGCCCGGCCCTGCAGGACTGCCCCCAGCGTCGCGGCGTGTGCACCCGTGTGTACACGACGACGCCGAAGAAGCCGAACTCGGCACTCCGTAAGGTCGCCAAGGTTCGTCTGACGAACGGCTTCGAAGTGATTTCGTACATCGGCGGTGAAGGCCACAACCTGCAGGAACACTCGGTTGTGCTGATCCGCGGCGGCCGTGTGAAGGACTTGCCGGGTGTGCGTTACCACATGGTTCGCGGCTCGCTGGATACCCAGGGCGTCAAGGACCGTAAGCAAGCGCGCTCGAAGTACGGCGCGAAGCGTGCAAAGGCTGCCAAGTAAGCAGTTTTTGATCAGGGATCGCCGCAGGGCGGTCAAGGCGGGAGTGCCGGATTGCCGGTGCTGTCGAGTAAGTGGTCACCCGGCCAAGCTGGTTAGTCGTGAAGATGTGATCGGGTTTGTTGGTGACCGCGGGGCTGGATGCAGCTCCAACTGAACAGGTAAAGGAAGAATCATGCCGCGTCGTCGCGAAGTCCCCAAGCGGGAAGTGTTGCCGGATCCGAAGTTCGGCAACGTTGATGTAGCCAAGTTCATGAACATGC
Source organism: Burkholderia sp. MSMB0856 (assembly GCF_001524645.2). Classification (NCBI taxonomy): domain Bacteria; kingdom Pseudomonadati; phylum Pseudomonadota; class Betaproteobacteria; order Burkholderiales; family Burkholderiaceae; genus Burkholderia; species Burkholderia sp. MSMB0856. The sequence continues at coordinate 298,419 of NZ_CP013427.1, forward strand.
TGATGCTGTCCGGCAAGAAGTCGGTCGCAGAGCGCATCGTTTATGGCGCATTCGAACAAATCCAGACCAAGGGTGGCAAGGACCCGCTGGAAGTGTTCACCGTTGCGCTCAACAACGTGAAGCCGGTGGTCGAAGTGAAGAGCCGTCGCGTTGGTGGTGCCAACTATCAGGTTCCGGTCGAAGTGCGCCCGTCGCGTCGTATGGCATTGGCGATGCGCTGGCTGCGTGAGGCTGCGAAGAAGCGCAGCGAGAAGTCGATGGCTCTGCGTCTGGCAGGCGAACTCACCGAAGCGGCCGAAGGCCGTGGCGGCGCGATGAAGAAGCGCGATGAAGTTCACCGCATGGCAGAAGCCAACCGCGCGTTCTCGCATTTCCGCTTCTAAGCGCCTGGCTGGGCTGTTTGCGGAAATAAATTCCGGGCGGGTGCGCTTTTCAGGCGCCTCGCCCGTTTGTGTTGAAGCATGATGCAGCAGGGCTGCATCGTGTTATCCCAGTAGAGGATCAAAGTGGCTCGCAAGACTCCTATCGAGCGCTACCGCAATATCGGTATTAGCGCTCACATCGACGCCGGCAAGACGACGACGACCGAGCGCATTCTGTTTTACACCGGTGTGAACCACAAGATCGGTGAAGTCCACGACGGCGCAGCAACGATGGACTGGATGGAGCAGGAACAGGAGCGTGGCATCACGATCACGTCCGCTGCTACCACGGCCTTCTGGAAGGGCATGGGCGGCAACTATCCGGAACACCGCATCAACATCATCGACACCCCGGGCCACGTCGACTTCACGATCGAAGTGGAGCGTTCGATGCGCGTGCTCGACGGCGCGTGCATGGTGTACTGCGCAGTGGGCGGCGTGCAGCCGCAGTCGGAAACGGTGTGGCGCCAGGCTAACAAGTACAAGGTGCCCCGTCTCGCGTTCGTCAACAAGATGGACCGTACCGGCGCGAACTTCTTCAAGGTCTACGACCAACTCCGTCTGCGCCTGAAGGCGAACCCGGTTCCGGTCGTGGTGCCGATCGGCTCGGAAGAAAACTTCAAGGGCGTGGTCGACCTGATCAAGATGAAGGCGATCATTTGGGACGAAGCGTCGCAAGGCACGAAGTTCGACTACGTCGACATCCCGGCCGAGCTCGCCGAGACCTGCAAGGAATGGCGCGAAAAGATGGTCGAAGTGGCTGCCGAAGCCAGCGAAGACCTGATGAACAAGTACCTGGAAGAAGGCGATCTGCCGGAAGCCGACATCGTCAAGGCGCTGCGCGACCGTACGATCGCGTGCGAAATCCAGCCGATGCTGTGCGGTACCGCGTTCAAGAACAAGGGCGTGCAGCGTATGCTCGACGCCGTGATCGACTTCCTGCCGTCGCCGGTCGACATCCCGCCGGTCAAGGGCGAGCTCGAAAACGGTGAAGAAGCAGAGCGCAAGGCGTCGGACGACGAGAAGTTCTCGTCGCTCGCGTTCAAGATCATGACCGACCCGTTCGTCGGCCAACTGATCTTCTTCCGTGTGTACTCGGGCGTCGTCAACTCGGGCGACACGCTGCTGAACTCGACCAAGGGCAAGAAGGAACGCCTCGGCCGTATTCTGCAGATGCACGCGAACCAGCGTGAAGAAATCAAGGAAGTCCGTGCAGGCGACATCGCTGCTGCGGTCGGCCTGAAGGAAGCGACCACGGGCGACACGCTGTGCGACCCGGCGAACCCGATCGTTCTCGAGCGCATGGTGTTCCCGGAGCCGGTGATTTCGCAGGCTGTCGAGCCGAAGACCAAGGCTGACCAGGAAAAGATGGGCCTCGCGCTGAACCGTCTGGCGCAGGAAGACCCGTCGTTCCGCGTGCAGACCGACGAAGAATCGGGCCAGACCATCATTTCGGGCATGGGCGAGCTCCACCTCGAAATTCTGGTCGACCGGATGAAGCGTGAATTCGGCGTGGAAGCGACCGTCGGCAAGCCGCAGGTTGCATACCGCGAAACGATCCGTTCGACGGCGAAGGACGTCGACGGCAAGTTCGTCAAGCAGTCGGGTGGTCGCGGCCAGTACGGTCACGCGGTCATCACGCTCGAGCCGAACGAACAGGGCAAGGGCTACGAGTTCTTCGACGAGATCAAGGGTGGTGTGATTCCGCGTGAATACATCCCGGCGGTCGACAAGGGTATCCAGGACACGCTGAAGTCGGGCGTGCTGGCTGGCTTCCCGGTCGTCGACGTGAAGGTTCACCTGACGTTCGGTTCGTACCACGACGTTGACTCGAACGAAAACGCGTTCCGCATGGCCGGTTCGATGGCGTTCAAGGAAGCGATGCGCAAGGCGAACCCGGTCGTCCTCGAGCCGATGATGGCTGTCGAAGTCGAGACGCCGGAAGACTACATGGGCAACGTGATGGGCGACCTGTCGGGCCGTCGCGGTATCGTCCAGGGCATGGAAGACATGGTTGGCGGCGGCAAGATCGTTCGCGCCGAAGTGCCGCTGTCGGAAATGTTCGGTTACTCGACGTCGCTGCGTTCGCTGACGCAAGGTCGTGCAACGTACACGATGGAGTTCAAGCACTACGCTGAAGCTCCGCGCAACGTTGCTGAAGCGATCATCAGCGCGAAGTCGAAGTAAATCTGAAGCTACCAACCGATATTTTTTGAAAGAAGAGAATCATGGCAAAAGAAAAGTTTGAGCGGACCAAGCCGCACGTCAACGTTGGTACGATTGGTCACGTTGACCACGGCAAGACGACGCTGACGGCAGCGATCACGACGGTTCTGACGAAGAAGTTCGGCGGCGAAGCGAAGGCCTACGACCAGATCGACGCGGCACCGGAAGAAAAGGCGCGCGGCATCACGATCAACACGGCACACGTCGAGTACGAAACGGCAAACCGCCACTACGCACACGTCGACTGCCCGGGCCACGCTGACTATGTGAAGAACATGATCACGGGCGCAGCGCAGATGGACGGCGCGATCCTGGTTTGCTCGGCAGCAGACGGCCCGATGCCGCAAACGCGTGAGCACATCCTGCTGGCGCGTCAGGTTGGCGTTCCGTACATCATCGTGTTCCTGAACAAGTGCGACATGGTGGACGACGCTGAACTGCTCGAGCTGGTCGAGATGGAAGTTCGCGAACTGCTGTCGAAGTACGACTTCCCGGGCGACGACACGCCGATCGTGAAGGGTTCGGCGAAGCTGGCGCTGGAAGGCGACACGGGCGAGCTGGGCGAAGTGGCGATCATGAGCCTGGCAGACGCACTGGACACGTACATCCCGACGCCGGAGCGTGCAGTTGACGGCGCATTCCTGATGCCGGTGGAAGACGTGTTCTCGATCTCGGGTCGCGGTACGGTGGTGACGGGTCGTGTCGAGCGCGGCATCGTGAAGGTCGGCGAGGAAATCGAAATCGTCGGTATCAAGCCGACGGTGAAGACGACCTGCACGGGCGTTGAAATGTTCCGCAAGCTGCTGGACCAAGGTCAGGCAGGCGACAACGTCGGTATCCTGCTGCGCGGCACGAAGCGTGAAGACGTGGAGCGTGGCCAGGTTCTGGCGAAGCCGGGTTCGATCACGCCGCACACGCACTTCACGGCTGAAGTGTACGTGCTGAGCAAGGACGAAGGCGGCCGTCACACGCCGTTCTTCAACAACTACCGTCCGCAGTTCTACTTCCGTACGACGGACGTGACGGGCTCGATCGAGCTGCCGAAGGACAAGGAAATGGTGATGCCGGGCGACAACGTGTCGATCACGGTGAAGCTGATCGCTCCGATCGCGATGGAAGAAGGTCTGCGCTTCGCAATCCGCGAAGGCGGCCGTACCGTCGGCGCCGGCGTCGTCGCCAAGATCATCGAGTAACATCGACGATCCGCGGATCCCTCCGGGGTCCGCGATTCCGCGGTAGGCAGTCGTACCGTCGAAACCGGGTGTCCAGTTTGATCTGGCACCCGGTTTTGTCTTTGTGGCGCGCGCGTAGCCGTCTTGACAAACGCACACCACCATTCCGATTTTTCGTGTAGAATCGCGGGCTTAGCAGTGGAAGTACCGTTCGGAAGCTGGCGCCTCGCTCCCCGCAGGCAACAGGTTTCGCGTTCTTTTAGTGTCCGGCGATGCAACATCGCCTCGCTCTTTTCAAGGAATCGTCATGCAGCAACAGAAAATCCGCATTCGCCTGAAGGCTTTCGACTATCGTCTGATCGATCAATCGGCTGCCGAAATCGTCGATACCGCGAAGCGGACTGGCGCAATCGTCCGTGGCCCGGTGCCGCTGCCGACGCGCATTCAGCGTTTTGACATCCTGCGTTCGCCGCACGTCAACAAGACGTCGCGCGATCAGCTCGAAATCCGTACCCACCAGCGCCTGATGGACATCGTCGATCCGACCGACAAGACGGTTGACGCGCTGATGAAGCTCGACCTGCCGGCTGGCGTCGACGTGGAAATCAAGCTGCAGTAAGGCTTTCGACGCCATCCGGTGTGCCGGGCGGTGCTAAGTCTTTGTATTGCTTGCGGAAATCGAGAAGTCGGGCTATACTGCTTGGCTTTTCGCGTATTCGCGTAAAAAAGTTGGGCCTTGCGTGCCCGGCATTTTGTAAATCAGCCCCGACCAATCGCAGTCGGGAATGGAGAAAATGATGAGCCTTGGACTCGTAGGTCGCAAGGTTGGCATGACCCGTATCTTCACGGCTGAAGGGGATTCGATTCCCGTCACCGTGCTGGACGTGTCGGACAACCGCGTGACGCAGATCAAGACTGTTGAAACCGACGGCTACACGGCCGTGCAGGTTGCATTCGGCTCCCGCCGCGCATCGCGCGTGACGAAGCCGCTGGCAGGTCATCTCGCCAAAGCCGGTGTCGAAGCCGGTGAAATCCTCAAGGAATTCCGCATTGACGCGGCCAAGGCAGCTGAGCTGTCGAATGGCGCCGTGGTCGGTGCTGATCTTTTCGAAGTGGGCCAGAAGGTCGACGTGCAAGGCGTGTCGATCGGTAAGGGCTACGCCGGTACGATCAAGCGTTACAACTTCTCCTCCGGCCGTGCTACCCACGGTAACTCGCGCTCGCACAACGTGCCGGGCTCGATCGGTATGGCGCAGGATCCGGGTCGCGTTTTCCCGGGTAAGCGCATGACGGGTCACCTCGGTGACGTTACGGTGACGGTGCAGAACCTCGAAATCGCTCGTATCGACGCAGAGCGCAAGCTGCTGCTCGTCAAGGGTGCGATTCCGGGCGCGAAGGGCGGCAAGGTTTTCGTGACGCCGGCCGTCAAGACCAAGGGGGCGAAATAATGGAACTCAAGCTCCTGAACGAAAATGGTCAGGAAGGTGCAGTGGTCAACGCGTCGGACGTCGTGTTCGGTCGTGACTACAATGAAGCGCTGATCCACCAGGTCGTCGTCGCGTACCAGGCGAATGCTCGCCAGGGTAACCGCGCACAGAAGGACCGTGAGCAAGTCAAGCACACCACCAAGAAGCCGTGGCGTCAGAAGGGTACGGGCCGCGCTCGTGCCGGTATGTCGTCGAGCCCGCTGTGGCGTGGCGGTGGTCGCATCTTCCCGAACTCGCCGGAAGAGAACTTCTCGCACAAGGTCAACAAGAAGATGCATCGCGCAGGTCTCTGCTCGATCTTCTCGCAGCTGGCCCGTGAAGGCCGCCTGTCGGTCGTCGAGGACATCATCCTCGAAGCGCCGAAGACCAAGCTGCTGGCTGACAAATTCAAGACCATGGGTCTCGACTCCGTGCTGATCATTACGGACACGGTCGACGAGAACCTGTACCTGGCTTCGCGCAACCTGCCGCACGTGGCGATTGTCGAGCCGCGCTACGCTGACCCGCTGTCGCTGATCTACTTCAAGAAAGTGCTGGTCACGAAGGCTGCGGTCGCCCAGATCGAGGAGTTGCTGTCATGAGCGAGATTCGCAAGAACGATCATCGTTTGATGCAGGTCCTGCTCGCACCGGTGATCTCGGAAAAGGCGACGCTGGTTGCCGACAAGAACGAGCAAGTCGTGTTCGAAGTCGCACCGGATGCCACGAAGCAGGAAGTGAAGGCGGCTGTCGAGCTGCTGTTCAAGGTTGAAGTTGATTCGGTCAACGTGCTGGTTCAGAAGGGCAAGCAAAAGCGCTTCGGCCGTTCGATGGGTCGCCGTAAGGACGTGAAGAAGGCGTACGTTTGCCTGAAGCCCGGCCAGGAAATCAACTTTGAAGCGGAGGCCAAGTAATCATGGCAATCGTGAAAGTTAAACCGACTTCGCCGGGTCGCCGCGCGATGGTCAAGGTGGTCAACAAGAATCTGCACCAGGGCAAGCCGTTCGCGGCACTGCTCGACTCGCAGAGCTCGACCGCCGGCCGTAACAACAACGGCCGCATCACCACGCGTCACAAGGGTGGTGGTCACAAGCAGCATTACCGTATCGTCGATTTCCGTCGCACGAAGGACGGCATCCCGGCAAAGGTCGAGCGTCTCGAGTACGACCCGAACCGTAGCGCGAACATCGCGCTGGTGCTCTACGCAGACGGCGAGCGTCGCTACATCATCGCCCCGAAGGGTCTGACCGTCGGCCAACAGCTGATGTCGGGTTCGGAAGCGCCGATCCGTGCAGGCAACACGCTGCCGATCCGCAACATTCCGGTCGGTACGACGATCCACTGCATCGAGATGCTGCCGGGCAAGGGCGCGCAAATGGCGCGTTCGGCTGGCACGTCGGCCATGCTGCTGGCACGTGAAGGCGTCTACGCGCAGGTTCGTCTGCGTTCGGGCGAAATCCGCCGCGTGCACATCGAGTGCCGTGCAACGATCGGTGAAGTCGGCAACGAAGAGCATAGCCTGCGCCAAATCGGCAAGGCTGGCGCGAACCGCTGGCGCGGTATCCGCCCGACGGTGCGTGGTGTTGCGATGAACCCGGTTGATCACCCGCACGGTGGTGGTGAGGGCAAGACGGCTGCAGGTCGCGACCCGGTGAGCCCGTGGGGTACGCCGGCTAAGGGTTACCGCACCCGCAGCAACAAGCGCACGACGACGATGATCGTCCAGCGCCGTCACAAGCGTTAAGGAGTAGGCAATGGCACGTTCTGTAAAAAAAGGTCCGTTCTGCGACGCCCATTTGCTGAAGAAAGTTGAGGCGGCTGCAGCTTCGCGCGACAAAAAGCCGATCAAGACCTGGTCGCGTCGCTCGACGATTCTGCCGGATTTCATCGGCCTGACGATCGCTGTTCACAACGGCCGTCAACACGTTCCGGTGTACATCTCGGAAAACATGGTCGGCCACAAGCTTGGCGAGTTCGCACTGACCCGTACGTTCAAGGGTCACGCGGCCGACAAGAAGGCCAAGAAATAAGGGGCAATCAAGATGGAAGTGAAAGCAATTCATCGCGGTGCCCGCATCTCGGCGCAAAAAACGCGCCTTGTGGCTGACCAGATCCGCGGTTTGCCGGTCGACAAGGCGCTGAACGTTCTGACGTTCTCGCCGAAGAAGGCGGCTGGCATCGTGAAGAAGGTTGTGCTGTCGGCAATCGCGAATGCGGAGCACAACGAAGGCGCTGATATCGACGAGCTCAAGATCAAGAGCATCTACGTCGACAAGGCTGCATCGCTCAAGCGTTTCACCGCGCGCGCCAAGGGCCGCGGTAACCGCATCGAGAAGCAATCCTGTCACATCACTGTGACGGTCGGGAATTAAGGAGCCATACGATGGGACAGAAAATTCATCCGACTGGCTTCCGCCTGGCTGTCAGCCGCAATTGGGCTTCGCGTTGGTACGCGAACAACAACAATTTCGCGGCGATGCTGCAGGAAGACATCGGTGTTCGTGAATACCTGAAGAAGAAGCTGAAGAACGCTTCGGTCGGTCGGGTCGTCATCGAGCGTCCGGCAAAGAACGCGCGCATCACGATTTACAGCTCGCGTCCGGGCGTCGTCATCGGCAAGAAGGGCGAGGATATCGAACAGCTGAAGACGGAACTGCAACGCCGCATGGGCGTGCCGGTTCACGTCAACATCGAAGAAATCCGCAAGCCGGAAACCGATGCGCAACTGATCGCTGACTCGATCACGCAACAGCTCGAGCGCCGGATCATGTTCCGTCGCGCGATGAAGCGTGCGATGCAGAACGCGATGCGTCTGGGTGCCCAAGGCATCAAGATCATGAGCGCAGGCCGTCTGAACGGTATCGAAATCGCTCGTACGGAGTGGTATCGCGAAGGTCGCGTGCCCCTTCACACGCTGCGTGCCGACATCGACTACGCGACCTCGGAAGCGAAGACGACCTACGGCATCATCGGCGTCAAGGTATGGGTGTACAAGGGCGACACGCTCGGCCGCAATGACGCGCCGGTGGTCGAAGAAGTAGCCGAAGACAAGCGTCCGCGTCGCAATGCGCGTCCGGGCGACCGTCGTCCGCGCCGTGACGGCGAAGGCGGCGCTCCGGGTGCTCGTCGTGGCGCACCGCGCCGTGGCGCCGGCAAGCCCGAAGACGGCAAGACGGGAGAATAACGATGCTGCAACCGAAACGCAGGAAGTATCGTAAAGAGCAGAAGGGTCGTAACACCGGCAAGGCGACGCGCGGCAACGCAGTGTCGTTCGGTGAATTCGGTCTGAAGGCGATCGGTCGCGGTCGTTTGACCGCACGTCAAATTGAAGCGGCGCGTCGTGCAATGACGCGTCACATCAAGCGTGGCGGCCGCATCTGGATCCGGATCTTCCCGGACAAGCCGATTTCGCAAAAGCCGGCAGAAGTGCGTATGGGTAACGGTAAGGGTAACCCGGAGTACTACGTCGCCGAAATCCAGCCGGGCAAGATGCTCTATGAAATGGACGGCGTAACCGAAGAACTGGCACGCGAAGCGTTCCGTCTGGCCGCAGCGAAGCTGCCGCTGAAGACGACGTTCATCGTGCGCCAGCTCGGCGCCTAAGGAGAAAACATGAAGGCTTCCGAACTTCTCCAGAAAGACCAGGCCGCGCTCAACAAGGAGCTGGCGGACCTGCTGAAGGCGCAATTCGGCCTGCGCATGCAACTCGCGACCCAGCAGCTCACGAACACGAGCCAGCTGAAGAAGGTTCGTCGCGACATCGCACGTGTGCGGACCGTCATGACTCAGAAGGCGAACCAGAAATGAACGATAGCGTGAAAACCTCGCTGAAGCGGACGCTGGTCGGTCGGGTAGTCAGCAACAAGATGGACAAGACCGTCACCGTGCTGATCGAGCACCGCGTCAAGCACCCGATCTACGGCAAGTATGTCGTGCGCTCGAAGAAGTACCACGCGCATGATGAAGCGAACACCTGCAACGAAGGCGATCTCGTCGAAATCCAGGAAACTCGTCCTGTTTCGAAGACGAAGGCCTGGACGGTGTCGCGCCTCGTCGAAGCAGCTCGCGTCATCTAAGCGGGCAGAGCAGTAGGCAGTAACAGGCACTTCGCCAAGAAGTGCTTGAAATCGCAAAGTTTTTGCTTGCGTGACCGGGATTATTTGTTATAATCCCGGTCTTCCCTCTTTATGGGAGCCCCGTCGCGGGCGAAGTTGGTGGGGGAAGCGGACTGGCGCCAGCCTGTCCGAAAGATTCACCGAATTGCGATGGCGGGTTTCGTTTGCCGTCGCTGCTGTTCCAACCCAAGCAGCCGATTGGCTGACGGGACCAAGACTGACCGAATGCATCATGGTGGTGCATCCGGATTAAGTTGGGAAAGACAAACCATGATCCAGACCGAATCTCGGCTCGAAGTAGCCGACAACACGGGTGCGCGTGAAGTCATGTGCATCAAGGTGCTCGGCGGCTCGAAGCGTCGTTATGCCGGCATTGGCGACATCATCAAGGTGACCGTCAAAGAAGCAACGCCGCGCGGGCGCGTGAAGAAAGGCGAAATCTACAACGCCGTGGTGGTCCGCACCGCCAAGGGTGTTCGCCGTCAAGACGGCTCGCTGATCAAGTTCGACGGCAACGCCGCTGTGCTTTTGAATAACAAGCTTGAGCCGATCGGCACCCGTATCTTCGGGCCGGTGACGCGTGAGCTGCGTAGCGAACGATTCATGAAGATCGTTTCGCTGGCGCCGGAAGTGCTGTAAGGAGTCGCGATGAACAAGATTCGCAAAGGTGACGAAGTTATCGTCGTCACTGGCAAGGACAAGGGCAAGCGCGGCGTCGTGCTGGCTGTCGGTGCAGAACATGTGACGGTTGAAGGTATCAACCTCGTCAAGAAGCATGTGAAGCCGAACCCGATGAAGGGTACGACGGGCGGCGTGGAAGCGAAGACGATGCCCCTGCATATTTCGAACGTCGCACTGGTCGACGCGAATGGCAAGGCGTCGCGTGTTGGCATCAAGGTCGAGGAAGGCAAGAAGGTTCGCTTCCTGAAGACGACCGGTGCCGTACTGAGCGCCTGACGCAGCGGAGTAAAAAATGGCTCGTTTTCAAGAGTTTTACAAAGAAAAGGTTGTGCCCGGCCTGATCGAGAAGTTCGGTTACAAGTCGGTCATGGAAGTGCCGCGCATCACCAAGATCACGCTGAACATGGGTCTTGGCGAAGCGATCGCTGACAAGAAGATCATCGAGAACGCCGTTGGCGACCTCACGAAGATCGCTGGTCAGAAGCCGGTCGTCACGAAGGCTCGCAAGGCAATCGCAGGCTTCAAGATCCGCCAGGGCTACCCGATCGGCGCGATGGTGACGCTGCGTGGTCGTGCGATGTACGAATTCCTCGACCGTTTCGTGACCGTTGCCCTGCCCCGCGTGCGTGACTTCCGCGGTGTGTCGGGCCGTGCTTTCGATGGCCGCGGCAACTACAACATCGGTGTGAAAGAGCAGATCATTTTCCCCGAAATCGACTACGACAAGATCGACGCACTGCGTGGGCTGAACATCAGCATCACGACGACTGCGAAGACCGACGACGAAGCAAAGGCACTGCTCGCCAGCTTCAAGTTCCCGTTCAGAAACTGAGGTTACCGTGGCTAAACTGGCACTGATCGAACGTGAAAAGAAGCGCGCCCGCCTGGTCGCGAAGTTCGCAGCAAAGCGCGAAGCGCTGAAGGCGATCGTCGAAGACCAAAGCAAGTCGGAAGAAGAGCGCTACGAAGCACGCCTTGAGCTGCAGCAACTGCCCCGCAACGCAAACCCGACCCGCCAGCGTAACCGCTGCGCGATCACGGGCCGTCCGCGTGGCACGTTCCGTAAATTCGGCCTCGCGCGTAACAAGATTCGTGAAATCGCATTCCGTGGCGAGATTCCTGGCCTGACCAAGGCGAGCTGGTAATAGGAGAAACGTAAATGAGCATGAGTGATCCTATCGCCGATATGCTGACTCGCATCCGCAACGCGCAGATGGTCGAGAAGGTATCGGTCGCGATGCCCTCGTCGAAGGTCAAGGTTGCAATCGCGCAAGTCCTGAAGGACGAAGGTTATATCGACGATTTCGCCGTCAAGGCGGAAGGTGCGAAGTCCGAACTGAATATCGCGCTGAAGTACTACGCAGGTCGCCCGGTCATCGAACGCCTCGAGCGCGTGTCGAAGCCTGGTCTGCGCGTGTACCGCGGCCGTAACGACATTCCGCAGGTCATGAATGGCCTGGGCGTGGCAATCGTGTCGACGCCGAAGGGCGTGATGACCGACCGCAAGGCGCGCGCTACCGGCGTCGGCGGCGAAGTCATCTGCTACGTCGCTTAAAGCCGAGGAGAGAGAAACATGTCTCGAGTAGGTAAGAGCCCGATCGCGCTGCAAGGCGCGGAAGTCAAGCTGGCCGACGGTGCTATCACCGTCAAGGGCCCGCTGGGCACCATCACGCAAGCGATTAATCCGCTCGTGAACGTGGCGAACAACGACGGCACGCTGAATCTGTCGCCGGTCGACGAAAGCCGCGAAGCAAACGCACTGTCGGGCACGATGCGCGCGATCATCGCGAATGCCGTGCACGGCGTGACCAAGGGTTTCGAGCGCAAGCTGACGCTGGTTGGCGTCGGTTATCGTGCGCAAGCGCAAGGCGACAAGCTGAACCTGTCGCTGGGTTTCTCGCACCCGGTGGTGCACCAGATGCCGGAAGGCGTCAAGGCTGAAACCCCGACGCAAACCGAAATCGTGATCAAGGGGATCAACAAGCAACAAGTCGGTCAAGTGGCTGCGGAAGTCCGCGGTTACCGTCCGCCGGAGCCCTACAAGGGCAAGGGCGTGCGCTATTCCGACGAGGTTGTGATCCTCAAAGAAACGAAGAAGAAGTAAGGGTGCGCAATCATGGATAAGACTCAATCTCGCCTGCGCCGCGCTCGCCAGACGCGTATCAAGATCGCTGAGCTGCAGGTCGCGCGTCTCGCCGTGCATCGCACGAACACGCACATCTACGCTCAAGTGTTCTCGCCCTGCGGCACCAAGGTGCTCGCCAGCGCGTCGACGCTCGAAGCAGAAGTGCGCGCCGAACTGGCCGACAAGTCGGGCAAGGGCGGCAACGTTAATGCTGCGACGCTGATCGGCAAGCGTATTGCCGAGAAGGCAAAGGCCGCCGGCATCGAATCCGTCGCCTTCGACCGCTCGGGCTTCCGCTACCATGGCCGCGTCAAGGCGCTGGCTGAGGCAGCTCGCGAAGCTGGGCTCAAGTTCTAAGGAAGGAATTCGTCATGGCAAAGATGCAAGCGAAAGTTCAGGCTGACGAGCGCGACGACGGCCTTCGCGAAAAGATGATTTCGGTCAACCGCGTGACCAAGGTCGTGAAGGGTGGCCGTATTCTCGGCTTCGCCGCACTGACCGTGGTCGGCGACGGTGATGGCCGCATCGGTATGGGCAAGGGCAAGGCGAAGGAAGTGCCGGTCGCTGTCCAGAAGGCAATGGAACAAGCTCGCCGCAACATGTTCAAGGTGCCGCTCAAGAACGGCACGCTGCAGCACGAAGTGCACGGCAAGCATGGCGCATCCGCTGTCCTCCTCGCTCCGGCGAAGGCAGGTACGGGCGTGATCGCCGGCGGCCCGATGCGCGCAGTGTTCGACGTGATGGGCGTTCAGAACGTCGTGGCAAAGAGCCACGGTTCGACGAACCCGTACAACCTCGTTCGCGCCACGCTGGACGGTCTGCGCAAGCAGTCGACCCCGGCAGACATCGCGGCGAAGCGCGGCAAGTCCGTCGAAGATATTTTGGGCTAAGCCCGGGTGGTCACCATGTCTGAAAAAACTGTCAAGGTTCAGCTCGTTAAGAGCCTGATCGGGACCCGCGAATCGCACCGCGCGACCGTGCGTGGCCTGGGCCTGCGCCGACTCAACTCGGTTAGCGAGCTGCAGGACACGCCGGCGGTCCGCGGCATGATCAACAAGGTCTCGTACCTCGTTAAGGTCATCGCGTAAGCGGCCCTACGGATCAAGGAGTTGATATGGAATTGAATAACCTGAAGCCGGCCGCTGGCGCCAAGCACGCCAAGCGTCGCGTCGGCCGCGGCATCGGTTCGGGCCTCGGCAAGACGGCTGGCCGTGGTCACAAGGGTCAGAAATCGCGTTCGGGCGGCTTCCACAAAGTCGGTTTCGAAGGCGGTCAGATGCCGCTGCAACGTCGTCTGCCGAAGCGCGGCTTCACGTCGCTGACGAAGGAATTCGTCGGTGAAGTGCGCCTGGGCGACCTCGAGAAGCTGCCGGTCGATGAAATCGATCTGCTCGCACTGAAGCAAGCCGGCCTGGTCGGCGAGCTGACGAAGAGCGCAAAGATCATCGCGACGGGCGAACTGAAGCGCAAGATCGTCGTGAAGGGTCTCGGTGCCACCAAGGGTGCGCGCGCTGCGATCGAAGCGGCTGGCGGTTCGTTCGCCGAGTGACACGCGTAGCGCGTCGTTACTTGCATTCATCGGAGAAGGTACTTGGCTAACAGCCCGAGTCTTGCAAAACCCGGTCGAAGCACGGCGAAATTCGGCGATCTGCGTCGGCGAGCGATGTTCCTGCTCCTGGCGCTGATCGTCTATCGCATCGGCGCGCACATCCCCGTGCCGGGCATCGATCCGGATCAACTGGCGAAGCTGTTCCAGAGTCAGGCGGGCGGCATCCTGGGCATGTTCAACATGTTCTCGGGTGGCGCGCTTTCCCGCTTCACGATCTTTGCGCTGGGGATCATGCCGTACATCTCGGCGTCGATCATCATGCAGTTGCTGGCGATCGTCTCGCCGCAGCTCGAAGCGCTGAAGAAGGAAGGGCAGGCAGGGCAACGGAAGATCACGCAGTACACGCGGTATTTCACCGTGGTGCTCGCGACCTTCCAGGCGTTCGGTATCGCGGCTGCGCTGGAAAACCAGCCGGGCCTCGTGATCGACCCCGGCATGCTGTTCCGGCTGACGACGGTCGTGACGCTGGTTACCGGCACGATGTTCCTGATGTGGCTGGGTGAGCAGATCACCGAGCGTGGTCTGGGCAACGGCATCTCGATCATCATCTTCGGCGGGATCGCAGCAGGGTTCCCGAATGCCGTCGGTGGGCTGTTCGAGCTGGTGCGCACGGGTTCGATGAGCATCATTTCGGCGATCATCATCGTCGTTCTGATTGCCGCGGTGACTTACCTGGTCGTGTTCATCGAACGCGGTCAGCGCAAGATCCTCGTGAACTACGCGAAGCGCCAGGTCGGCAACAAGATCTACGGTGGCCAGTCGTCGCACTTGCCGCTGAAGCTGAACATGTCGGGCGTGATTCCACCGATCTTCGCGTCGTCGATCATCCTGTTCCCGGCCACGATTCTGGGCTGGTTCAGCACGGGGCAGCCGTCGGGAAGCTGGATCTCCAACACGTTGCATAACGTCGCGGAGGCGCTGAAGCCGGGTCAGCCGGTCTATGTGCTGCTGTACACGCTGGCAATCGTGTTTTTCTGCTTCTTCTACACCGCACTGGTGTTCAACAGCAGGGAAACCGCGGACAACCTGAAGAAGAGCGGCGCGTTTGTTCCGGGCATTCGTCCGGGCGATCAGACCGCACGATATATCGACCGCATCCTCACGCGTCTGACGCTGGCCGGTGCGATCTACATCGTCTTCGTGTGTCTGCTGCCGGAATTCCTGGTGCTGCGCTGGAACGTGCCGTTTTATTTTGGTGGAACGTCGCTGCTGATCATTGTCGTCGTCACGATGGACTTCATGGCGCAGGTGCAGTCGTACGTTATGTCGCAACAGTATGAGTCGCTGCTCAAGAAGGCAAACTTCAAGGGCGGCAACATCCCAATGCGTTAATTAAGGACTATGGCCAAAGACGATGTAATCCAGATGCAAGGTGAGGTGATCGAAAACCTCCCGAATGCGACCTTCCGTGTGAAGCTGGAAAACGGCCATGTCGTGTTGGGGCATATCTCCGGGAAGATGCGGATGCACTACATCCGCATCCTGCCGGGCGACAAGGTGACGGTTGAATTGACGCCTTACGATCTGTCTCGTGCGCGGATCGTGTTCCGGGCGAAGTGATTTGAAAAAAGGGTATTATCATGAAAGTGATGGCATCGGTTAAGCGCATTTGCCGCAATTGCAAGATCATCAAGCGCAAAGGCGTCGTTCGCGTGATCTGCAGCTCGGATCCGCGCCACAAGCAGCGCCAAGGCTGACCGCGCGTTTGTTTGCGCTTTTTGTTTGAGGAAAAACAATGGCTCGTATCGCAGGGGTTAACATCCCGAATCACCAGCATACCGAGATCGGCCTGACGGCAATCTTCGGTATCGGCCGCACGCGCTCGCGCAGCATCTGCACGGCAGCTGGCGTGGAATTCTCGAAGAAGGTCAAGGACCTGACCGACGCAGACCTCGAAAAGCTGCGTGAAGAAGTGGGCAAGTTCATCGTCGAAGGCGATCTGCGCCGTGAAGTGACGATGAACATCAAGCGCCTGATGGACCTCGGTTGCTACCGTGGTGTTCGTCATCGCAAGGGCCTGCCGATGCGCGGTCAGCGTACGCGTACGAACGCACGTACCCGCAAGGGTCCGCGTCGTGCAGCGCAAGCGCTGAAGAAGTAAGCGGAACTGACAGTTACAGGAAAACGTAATGGCTAAGGCTTCGAACACCGCGGCGCAACGCGTTCGCAAGAAGGTTAAGAAGAACGTCGCTGAAGGCGTGGTTCACGTTCACGCGTCGTTCAACAACACGATCATCACGATCACCGATCGCCAGGGCAATGCACTGGCATGGGCGACGTCGGGCGGCCAGGGCTTCAAGGGCTCGCGCAAGTCGACGCCGTTCGCTGCTCAGGTTGCTGCTGAGTCGGCCGGTCGCGTGGCGATGGAATACGGCGTGAAGAATCTGGAAGTGCGGATCAAGGGCCCGGGCCCGGGTCGTGAGTCGGCAGTGCGCGCACTGCATGGTCTCGGCATCAAGATCACCGCGATTTCGGACGTCACCCCGATTCCGCACAACGGCTGCCGTCCGCCGAAGCGCCGTCGTATCTAAGAATGTGCTGGCACGTTTGTGCTGGCACATTTGCCTGTCGCCGCGTAGCGTCGACGGGCGTTGCTTTTTTGATTGACTAAGCCCACCGTTCGCCCCAAAGGGCGCGAACTAGCGCGGATTTCGATCCGCGTGACTGATTGATAAAGGAATGCAAAGTGGCACGTTATATCGGCCCCAAGGCCAAGCTGTCCCGCCGTGAAGGCACCGACCTGTTCCTGAAGAGCGCGCGCCGCTCGCTCGCCGACAAGTGCAAGCTCGACAGCAAGCCGGGTCAGCACGGCCGTACCTCGGGCGCACGTACGTCCGACTATGGTACGCAGCTGCGTGAAAAGCAAAAAGTCAAGCGCATTTACGGCGTTCTGGAGCGTCAGTTCCGCCGCTACTTCGCTGAAGCCGACCGTCGCAAGGGCAACACGGGTGAAAACCTGCTGCAACTGCTCGAATCGCGTCTCGACAACGTCGTGTATCGCATGGGCTTCGGCTCGACCCGCGCTGAAGCGCGTCAGCTGGTGAGCCACAAGTCGATCACCGTGAACGGCGTCGTCGCGAACGTGCCGTCGCAGCAAGTGAAGGCGGGTGACGTCGTCGCGATCCGCGAAAAGGCAAAGAAGCAGGCGCGTATCGTCGAAGCGCTGTCGCTGGCCGAGCAAGGCGGCATGCCGAGCTGGGTTGCAGTCGATGCGAAGAAGTTCGAAGGCACGTTCAAGCAAATGCCGGAACGCGCTGACATCGCAGGCGACATCAACGAAAGCCTGATCGTCGAATTGTATTCGCGTTAATCCGATTGACGGCCGAGGTACCCCGATTGCGTTACGCAAGGAGGGGCCTCGGCTGTTTATTTTCTGGTTGTTACCGGTCAGCCTTATCGGTGTAACGAGCCGAGGGTATTGAAAAGGAAAGCCCATGCAAACCAGTTTGCTGAAACCCAAGATCATCGCCGTGGAATCGCTGGGCGAGAACCACGCGAGGGTGGTCATGGAACCGTTCGAACGCGGTTACGGCCACACCTTGGGCAATGCGCTTCGCCGCGTGCTGCTGTCGTCGATGGTTGGCTACGCGCCGACCGAAGTCACGATCGCCGGCGTGGTGCACGAGTATTCGACGCTTGATGGCGTGCAAGAGGACGTCGTCAACCTGCTGCTGAACCTGAAGGGTGTGGTGTTCAAGCTGCACAACCGTGACGAAGTGACGGTGACCCTGCGCAAGGAAGGCGAAGGCGTCGTCACGGCCGGCGATATCGAGCTGGCTCACGATTGCGAAGTCATCAACCCGAATCACGTGATCGCACACCTGTCGAAGGGCGGCAAGCTCGACGTTCAGATCAAGATCGAAAAGGGTCGCGGCTACGTGCCCGGCAACGTCCGTCGCTATGGCGAAGACACGGCCAAGATCATCGGCCGCATCGTTCTCGACGCGTCGTTCTCGCCGGTTCGCCGCGTGAGCTACGCAGTTGAAAGCGCACGTGTCGAGCAGCGTACCGACCTCGACAAGCTCGTGATGAACATCGAGACGAGCGGCGTGATCACCCCGGAAGAGGCGATCCGTCAATCGGCCCGCATCCTGGTCGACCAGCTGTCCGTGTTCGCGGCACTGGAAGGCACGGAAACGGCTGCAGAGGCACCGTCGCGCGCACCGCAGATCGATCCGATCCTGCTGCGTCCGGTGGACGATCTCGAGCTGACGGTTCGTTCGGCGAACTGCCTGAAGGCCGAGAACATCTACTACATCGGCGACCTGATCCAGCGCACGGAAAACGAGCTGCTGAAGACGCCGAACCTCGGTCGCAAGTCGCTCAACGAGATCAAGGAAGTGCTCGCTTCGCGCGGTCTCACGCTGGGCATGAAGCTCGAAAACTGGCCGCCGGCTGGTCTCGACAAGTAAGCCCGGTTGTTGCTGTAGTTGGCAAAGATGCGGATTTTCCTTTAAAATCCGCATCTTGCTTTTTTCGTTACCGGCCCGTGCACCCCAGCGGTGCGATAGAAGAGCTGGATCAAAACTTTGAATCAAGGAAACTGAAATGCGCCATCGTCATGGTCTGCGGAAACTGAACCGCACGAGCAGCCACCGTCTGGCTATGCTCCGTAACATGTCCAACTCGCTGATCGAGCACGAAGTCATCAAGACGACGCTGCCGAAGGCGAAGGAACTCCGTAAAGTCGTCGAGCCGCTGATCACGCTCGGCAAGAAGCCGTCGCTGGCAAACCGTCGCCTGGCGTTCAACCGCCTGCGCGATCGTGACTCGGTGGCGAAGCTGTTCGACGTGCTCGGTCCGCGTTTCGCGAACCGTCCGGGCGGCTACCTGCGCGTGCTGAAGTTCGGCTTCCGCGTCGGCGACAACGCACCGATGGCACTGGTCGAGCTGCTCGATCGTCCGGAAGTCGACGAAACGGAAAACGTGCAAGAAGCCGAGTAAGCTTCCAGCACGCAGCAGTATCTGAAAAGGGCCGGGCAATTGCTTGGCCCTTTTTGTTTTTTGTAGCGCCGCGGGCTGCGATCGATTGTCGCAGCCCGCAGCCGGCAGCGTCGCGCGGGCTGCGCTACGATACGGAACTGTCGGCGCGGGCCTTCGATGGGCCGATCGTGGCGGCGGAAGCCGGTAAAAACCAGCCAGGAGGGCGCGTATGGTGGTGGTGTTGATGCTGACGACGGTGCCGGACGCGGCGACGGCTGCAGCGCTCGCCGACGGCGCGCTCGATGCGCGGCTTGCCGCGTGCGTATCGGAGCTCGGTGCGATCAAGTCGCGCTACCACTGGCAGGGCAAGGTCGAGGCGGCCGACGAGATCCAGTTGCTGTTCAAGACGAGCCCCGTGCGCTCGCTCGAACTGGAGCGATTTATTCTCGCGCATCATCCGTACGAGACGCCGGAAATCGTCTCGTGGCAGGCGACGGCTTCGGCCGCATACGGCCAGTGGGTGATCAGCGAAACTCAACGTCTATTTCATGTTTAACGGTATGGCGCTTTCCGTGCGCGTGCGCGCGCTGCGGGTCCTCGCAGTCCTGTTGTCGTTCATGTTCGTGCTGGGCGGCCTCTCGGTCGCGCGCGCGGCCGACGATTTTCTCGATCCGTCGATCGCATTCAAATTCAGCGCGAGCGAAGCGCCAGGGCAGGTGGACGTCCGCTTCAAGGTCGCCAATGGCTATTACCTGTACCGCGAGCGGTTCGCTTTCGCGGTGAAGGGCGGGCAGGCGACGCTCGGCGATCCACTGTTCCCGGCCGGTCATGTGAAGTTCGACCAGACGTTCCAGAAGGAAGTCGAGACCTATCGCGACGAGGTCGTGATTCATGTGCCGGTCAAGCAGGCGGCGGGGCCGTTCGAGCTCGCGGTGACGTCGCAGGGGTGCGCCGACGAAGGGATCTGCTATCCGCCTGCGGAGCACGTCGTGAAGGTCGACGGCGCGGCGCTGGGCGCGGCCGCGCCGGCCGACGGCGCACCGGCCTCGGGCAACTGGTTCGATAAGGTCACGAGCGCGGATTTCGCGCAGTCGCTGCTCGAGGGGCACGGCTTCTTCACGATCGTCGCGCTGTATTTCGTCGCGGGCGTCGTGCTGAGTCTCCTGCCCTGTTCGTATCCGATGATTCCGATCGTGTCCGCGATCATCATCGGCCAGGGCACGCGGGCGACGCATGCGCGCGGCTTTGCGCTGTCTCTGACGTACGTGGTCGGCATGGCGCTCGTCTATACGGTGCTGGGCATCGCGGCGGCGCTGGTCGGCCAGAGCCTTGGCGCGTGGTTGCAGAACCCGTGGGTGCTCGGCGCGTTCGGTGTGCTGCTCACGGCATTCGCGGTATCGCTGATTTCCGGCAAGGACATCGCGTTGCCCGAGCGCTGGCAGAACGGCGCGGCCGAAGCCTCGCGCGCGCGGCAGGGCGGCCACTTCGTCGCGGTCGCCGCGATGGGTGCGTTGTCGGCGCTGGTCGTCGGCGCGTGCATGACGGCGCCGCTGTTCGCGGTGCTCGCGTTCATCGCGCACACCGGCAATGCATGGCTCGGCGGCGCCGCGCTGTTCGCAATGGGGCTGGGGCTCGGCGTGCCGCTGCTCGTCGTCGGCGTCGGTGCCGGCACGGTGCTGCCGCGCGCGGGCGCATGGATGGATGGCGTGAAGGTGTTCTTCGGCATCGTGCTGCTCGCCGCCGCGCTGTGGATCGTGTGGCCGGTGCTCGCGGGCGGGCTGAAGATGGTGCTCGCTGCGCTGTGGCTGCTCGTCGCGGCGGCGGCGCTCGGCTTGTTCACGCCGCATGCCGGCGCCGCGTCGATCTGGCGCCGTCTCGGTCGCGGCCTCGGTGCGGCGCTCGCGATCTGGGCCGCGACGCTGCTCGTCGGGCTCGCGGCGGGCTCCAACGACCCCGTGAAGCCGCTGGCCGTACTCGCGGCGCGCACGGTTGCGTCGGGCGATGCGTCGGCAGCCGGCGCGGCAGCCGGGCAGGCGGGCCCCGCGTTCGCGGCGGTGCGCTCCAGCGGCGAGCTCGACGCGCTGCTGAAGACGTCGGGCCGACCCGTGATGCTCGACTTCTATGCCGACTGGTGCGTGAGCTGCAAGGAAATGGAGCATCTGACGTTCACCGATTCGCGCGTGCAGGCGCGGCTCGCGCAGCTTCACCTGGTGCGCGCGGACGTCACCGCGAACAATCCGGCCGACCAGGCGCTCCTCAAGCGCTTCAACCTGTTCGGGCCGCCGGGCATCATCTTCTTCGATCGCAACGGCAATGAGATCGGCCGCGTGGTCGGCTATCAGGCGGCCGAGACGTTCCTGCGCAGCCTCGATCGCGCGGCGGTGCCGACGGTGTAAGGCGCGCGCCTCCGCGCATATGGGCGCCTGCTACGCCGACCGGACGATAAATACAAAACGGCGGGACACCGATAAAGTGTCCCGCCGTTTTTCTTGATACGCGCCGTCGTGCGGCTCAGCGCTGCGCTTTCAGCAGACGGGCAGCGTCGAGCGCGAAGTACGTGAGGACACCGTCGGCGCCCGCGCGCTTGAATGCAAGCAGCGATTCGAGCACGACCTTGTCATGGTCGAGCCAGCCGTTCATCGCGGCGGCCTTCAGCATCGCGTATTCGCCGCTCACCTGGTACACGTAGGTCGGGAAGCGGAACTCGTCCTTCACGCGGCGCACGATGTCGAGATACGGCATGCCGGGCTTGACCATCACCATGTCGGCGCCTTCGTCGATGTCGAGGCGCACTTCGCGCAGCGCTTCGTCGCTGTTCGCGGGATCCATCTGGTAGGTCATCTTGTTGCCCTTGCCCAGATTGGACGCCGAGCCGACCGCATCGCGGAACGGGCCGTAGAACGCCGACGCGAACTTGGCCGAATAGGCCATGATGCGCGTATGGATATGGCCGTCGCTTTCCAGCATCTCGCGGACCGCGCCGATGCGCCCGTCCATCATGTCCGACGGCGCGACGATGTCGACGCCGGCTTCCGCCTGCGCGCGCGCCTGATCGACCAGGATCTCGATCGTGTCGTCGTTGATCACGTAGCCGTTTTCGTCGAGCACGCCGTCTTGGCCGTGGCTCGTGTACGGATCGAGCGCGACGTCGGTCAGCACGCCGAGCTCGGGGAAACGCTTCTTCAGCTCGCGCACCGCGCGCGGGATCAGGCCTTCCGGATTGGCCGCTTCGCGGCCGTCGGGCGTTTTCAGCGACGGCTCGATGGCCGGGAACAGCGACAGCACGGGCACGCCGAGTTCGACGCACTGCTCGGCGACATGCATCAGCAGATCGACCGACACGCGCTCGACGCCGGGCATCGACGGGACGGCCTGGCGTTCGTTGGTGCCGTCGACGACGAACACCGGGTAGATCAGGTCGTCGGTGGTCAGGCGGTTTTCGCGCATCAGGCGCCGGGAGAAGTCGTCGCGGCGCATCCGGCGCGGACGATGAAGCGGATGGAAGCTCATGGCGATTTGGCAGAAATCAGGGCAAGAAGGACCTTACGGAACCCTTAGGTCATTTTCGAGATCGTTGGTATATGATAGCGATCGAGCGGCACGCGTCGCGTGCAGCTCCCCGCTTCTCCTCCCTGAGCGGGTGCCTGTCGTTTTTCGATTAGGCTGTTTGACCCGCCGTTCAACGGCGGGTTTTTTTATGAGCCGGCCGAATTCGCAGGTGCCGTCAGGTGCGCACGGCCGATCCCGGCCGCGCGTTGCCCGCTCATTGTGCTACAGGCTCGCCTTTTTCGTCGGCGGCGGACGGCCGCACCCAGCTCTCGATCAGCTCATGCGCCTCGTCGAGCCCCGTGCGCTTCAGCGCCGAGAACAGCTGGACGGTCAGCTTGCCCTTCACGCCTTGGTCGCGATACGCGTCGAGTCCCTTCTGCGTGTTACGCAGCGCATTGATGCTTTCCTGGCGCGTCAATTTGTCGCACTTCGTCAGCAGCGTGTGGATCGGCTTGCCGGTCGGCGCGAACCACTCGATCATCCGGCGATCGAGGTCGGTCAGCGGGCGGCGCGAATCCATCATCAGGATCAGGCCGCACAGCTGCGAACGCGTCGCGAGATAGGACGACAGCAGCATTTCCCAGTGGGCCTTCGCGGCCCCCGGCACTTCCGCGTAACCGTAGCCGGGCAGGTCGACCAAGTTCGCGACGGGCTCGGCGGCCGGGCCGACGGAGAAGTAGTTGATGTGCTGCGTGCGGCCGGGCGTCTTCGACGCGAACGCGAGCCGCTTCTGATTGCACAGCACGTTGATCGCCGTCGATTTGCCGGCATTCGAGCGGCCCGCGAACGCGATTTCCGGTTGCACCGTCGGCGGCAGGTCGCGCAGATGGTTGACGGTCGTATAGAAGCGGGCTTGATGGAGCAAAAAGGCCATGGGGGAAACCGGAGGGACGGGGCGGCGCGAGCCGCTTGGTGGAGGCGGGGTAGCCCCGATAGGCGCGGGAGCTTTCAGCGCGATATTGTACAATACGCCGGTTTTGCCGAAGGGCTGCGGGCGCCTGCCTCGCGCTTTTATGCAGCTTCTGCGGTAGACTGGTCGACGTCGTTTTTTGCAGAACCTCAAATTCCCACAAGACGAAACAGGGTGTGCGAATGAATCGACTGTGCAAGTCTCTGATGGTGCTTCAGGTTGCAGCAGGGTTCGTAGGTTTCGTAGCGGAGGCAAACGCGGCGGATGCGGCAAAGCCGGATCTGGACCGCGGCAAGGCGATTGCCGGGCAAGTCTGCGCGTCGTGTCACGGCGCCGACGGCAACAGCGCATCGGGCAGTTTTCCGAAGCTCGCCGGCCAGCATCCCGAATATCTGGTCAAGCAGTTGAACGACTTCAAGGCCCAGCCGGGCGCGAAGGGGCCGGCGCGGACCAATCCGGTGATGGTCGGGTTTGCGAGCGCGTTGAGCGCGGACGACATGCGCAACGTCGCCGCGTATTACGGATCGCAGACGACGAAGCTCGGCACTGCACGCGATGCGGCGACCGTGCCGATCGGCCAGAAGATCTATCGCGGCGGCATCGCGGACAAGGGCGTGCCCGCCTGCGCGAGCTGCCACGGGCCGACGGGGCAGGGGATTCCGGTCCAGTACCCGCGTCTGTCGGGGCAGTGGGCCGATTACACGGTTGCCCAGTTGACCGCGTTCCAGCAGGGTGCCGGCGCGCGCAACAACAACGAGGCGATGCATCAGATTGCATCGCGTCTGTCGGACAACGAGATCAAGGCCGTCGCGGATTACATCGCGGGCCTGCGTTGAACGGACGGTCGCGAATGAAATGACCGGGCGCCCGAAGGGCGGCCGGAGTCAGAACAAGAAAAGGGTGGGGCGCCGCACCGTTGCGGTTGCCTCGCCCTTTTTTGTCGGCACTCGCCGGGCCGTCCCAAGAGTGCTGACCGCCCCCTTGGGGGGCAGCGAACATAGTGAGCGTGGGGGCTGTTTCCCCTTAGTTGGAGTTTGAATGAGCGTTACCACGTCGGGGTTGCAGTCGAAGTCGGGTCCAAGTGCGTCCAGGCGCGCGGTCGAGTTGCTGAGCTCGATGCGCTTCGCGATCGCGCTGCTGGTGGTGCTGTCGATCGCGAGCATCGTCGGGACGGTCCTGACCCAGGATGACCCGTATCCGAACTACGTGAACCAGTTCGGGCCATTCTGGGCGGACATCTTCCGCTCGCTGGGCCTGTACAACGTGTACAGCGCGTGGTGGTTCATGCTGATCCTGATCTTCCTCGTCGTGTCGATCTCGCTGTGCGTGATCCGCAACGCGCCGAAGATGCTTGCCGACGCGAAGAGCTGGAAGGACAAGGTGCGCGAAGGCAGCCTGCGTGCC
Organism: Burkholderia sp. MSMB0856; assembly: GCF_001524645.2. Classification (NCBI taxonomy): domain Bacteria; kingdom Pseudomonadati; phylum Pseudomonadota; class Betaproteobacteria; order Burkholderiales; family Burkholderiaceae; genus Burkholderia; species Burkholderia sp. MSMB0856. The sequence continues at coordinate 323,020 of NZ_CP013427.1, forward strand.
TTCCACCACAAGGCCGAATACTCGGCGTCCGGCACGCGCGCGACCGTCGCGGCCTCGCTTGCCACGTTCGTCACCAAGGCCGGCTACAAGCACGTCGTGCGTGAAACCGACGGTGCAACGCTGATCTCCGCGAAACGCGGCGCGCTGACGAAGTGGGGCTACATCTCCGCGCACCTTGCGATCGTCGTGATCTGTATCGGCGGCCTGCTGGACAGCAACTTGCCGATCAAATTCCAGATGTGGATGTTCGGCAAGAGCCCGGTCAACACGAGCGCGACGATCAGCGAAATCTCGCCCGACCATCGGTTGTCCGCGTCGAACCCGACCTTCCGCGGCTACGCGTGGGTGCCGGAAGGCCAGTTCGTGTCGACCGCGATCCTGAACCAGCCGAGCGGTTCGCTGATCCAGGACCTGCCCTTCTCGATCCAGCTCAACAAGTTCATCGTCGATTACTACACGACGGGGATGCCGAAGCTGTTCGCGAGCGACATCGTCGTGATCGATCGCGAGACGGGCCAGAAGATCCCGGCGCGTGTCGAGGTCAATAAGCCGTTCACGTACAAGGGCGTGTCCATCTACCAGTCGAGCTTCCAGGACGGCGGCTCACAGATGGAGATGACGGCCTACCCGATGACGGGCGGCAACGCGAAGACCTTCGCGGTGAAGGGCACGATCGGCAGCACGGCGCCGCTGCAGATGCCGGGCAGCGACGGCGACACGATTGAATTCTCCGACTTCCGCGCGATCAACGTCGAGAACATGGCGGACGCGAACGGCAAGCCGGACGTGCGCGGCGTCGCGAAGACGGAGTCGCTCAAGGAAGCGTTCGACGAGCGGCTCGGTTCGGGCGCGAAGACGTCGAAGCCGATGCAGCTCCACAACATCGGCCCGTCGGTGCAGTACAAGATTCGCGGCAAGGACGGCCAGGCGCGCGAATTCAACAACTACATGCTGCCCGTCGACATGGGCGGCACGCGCGTGTTCCTCGCCGGCGTGCGCGCGAGCCCGAACGATCCGTTCCGCTACATGCGGATTCCGGCCGACAGCCAGGATTCGATCGGCGAATGGATGCGCCTGCGCGCCGCGCTCGAGGATCCGGCCGTGCGTGCCGATGCCGCCGCACGTTTCGCACAGCGTTCGCTGCCGACGACCGAAGCGTCGCTGCGCGGCCGCCTGCAGGACAGCGCGTTCAAGGTGCTGACCCTTTTTGCGGCGAGCGACGACAGCGTCGGCCGCGGCGCCGACGGCCAGCCGGTCGGCGGCTTCCAGGCGGTGGCGACGTTCATCGACCGCTCGGTGCCGAAGGCCGAGCAGGAAAAGGCGGCCAGCCTGCTGCTGCGCATGCTCGAGGGGTCGATGTGGGAAGTCTGGCAGATCGCGCGCGAGCGTGCCGGTGAGCCGGCCGCCCAGCAGGGCACCGACACGATCCGCTTCGTGCAGAACGCGATCAATGCGCTATCCGACAGCTTCTTGTACGGATCGCCGGTCTATTTGCAGCTCGACTCCTTCAAGCAGGTCCAAGCTTCGGTATTTCAGCTGACGCGCGCACCCGGCAAGAATCTGGTGTATCTTGGCAGCCTGCTGTTGGTCGCCGGCATCTTCTCGATGTTCTACGTGCGCGAGCGGCGCCTCTGGTTCTGGCTCAAGGACGCCGGTTCCGGCGTCGATGTGGTGATGGCGATGTCCACGGCCCGCAAGACCTTCGATTTCGAGAAAGAATTCGTGCAGACGCGCGACGCGGCCGGCGCCGCCTTGCGCGCCACGCCGCGCGACGCCGCACCCGCCGGTGCGGCAGCGACTGCCCGTCCGCCCGCCGGCGACGGTTCCGATTCCGAGAATTCCACCCGGTAACATCATGGATCTCACTCAAGTTTCCTCTTCCCGTTCGGGGCCGGTCCAGGCCCCGAATCCGGCGCCGTTGTTCGACGACCGTCCGTTCCTCGCGCGCCTGTCGATCATCGACTGGCTGTTCGCCTTGGCACTCGTGGTCGGCGCGGGCTATGCGTTCGTGCATTACAACGAACACATGAATTACTACGACAAGGCGGTGATGATCGGCACGGTGCCGGCGCTTGTCGTGCTCGGCTGGCGCTGGAAGCCTGCGCGGCTGATGATGGCGTCGATCGCGGTGCTGTCGCTGCTGTCGATCCAGATCTACCAGGGCGATCTCGCGCGCGCCGATTCGGCGTTCTTCCTCAAGTACTTCCTGTCGAGCCAGTCCGCGATCCTGTGGATGAGCGCGCTGTTCGTGCTCGCGACGATCTTCTACTGGATCGGCCTGCTCGCGCGCTCCGAATCGGGCTCCGCGATTGGCCAGAAACTGACGTGGGTCGCGGTGCTGATGGGTTTCACCGGCCTGATGGTGCGCTGGTACGAGTCCTACCTGATCGGTGCCGACGTCGGGCATATCCCGGTGTCGAATCTGTATGAAGTCTTCGTGCTGTTCAGCCTGATCACCGCACTGCTTTACCTGTATTACGAAGGCCACTACGGCACGCGCTCGCTTGGCGCGTTCGTGCTGCTGGTCATCAGCGCGGCCGTCGGCTTCCTGATGTGGTACTCGGTCGCGCGCGATGCGCAGCAGATCCAGCCGCTCGTGCCGGCGCTGCAGAGCTGGTGGATGAAGATTCACGTGCCGGCGAACTTCATCGGCTACGGCAGCTTCGCGCTGTCGGCGATGGTGTCGGTCGCGTACCTGATGAAGGAGCGCGGCGTGCTCGCCGATCGCCTGCCGACGCTCGAGGTGCTCGACGACGTGATGTACAAGTCGATCGCGGTCGGTTTCGCGTTCTTCACGATCGCGACGATCCTCGGCGCGCTGTGGGCCGCTGAAGCATGGGGCGGTTACTGGAGCTGGGATCCGAAGGAAACCTGGGCGCTGATCGTGTGGCTCAACTACGCGGCCTGGCTGCACATGCGCCTGATGAAGGGCCTGCGCGGCGCGGTCGCCGCCTGGTGGGCGCTCACGGGCTTGCTCGTGACGACGTTCGCATTCCTCGGCGTCAACATGTTCCTGTCCGGGCTGCATAGCTACGGCAAGCTGTAAGATTTTCGACGTTGGTCCGACAAAAGACCGCCGGCGCACTGCGTGCCCGGCGGTTTTCTTTTGTAACGGGCGGGCGGTCCGGGCGTCGAACGGCGCAGCACGGGTCGGGTCGAACGCTCATGAAGCGTGCGCGCCGCGCATGCAGGAGGAGCAGCACGATGTGGATCAAACACTCTTTGCGCACCGTACTGACCGGCGGTGATATCGCGCAGAGCCAGATTACGCCGCGCGCGGTATTCGAGAACCGGCGGCGCGTATTGCAGGCCGCCGGCCTGGCGGCGGCGGGCGGATTGCTTGGCGGCAGCGGCGCGGCGTTCGCGGCCTATGCGTCGCCGGACGCGCGGGCCGCGAAGCTTGCGGCGAAAACCAACCCGAGGTTCGTCGCGGCCGACAAGGTGACGCCGTTCAAGGACATCACGTCCTACAACAACTTCTACGAATTCGGCACCGACAAGAGCGATCCGGCCCAGAACGCGGGCACGCTGCGGCCGCGCCCGTGGCGTGTGAGCGTCGAGGGCGAGGTGCTGCACCCGAAGGTGTTCGATCTCGACGAACTGCTGAAGCTCGCGCCGCTCGAGGAGCGCGTGTACCGGCTGCGTTGCGTCGAAGGATGGTCGATGGTGATTCCGTGGATCGGCGTGCCGCTGTCCGAGCTGATCAAACGCGTGCAGCCGACCGGCAACGCGAAATACGTGCAGTTCATCACGCTGGCCGATCCGTCGCAGATGCCTGGGCTGTCGGCGCCGGTGCTCGATTGGCCGTACTCGGAAGGGCTGCGGATGGACGAGGCGATGAATCCGCTGACGCTGCTGACGATGGGCGTGTACGGCCAGGTGCTGCCGAACCAGAATGGCGCGCCGGTGCGGATCGTCGTGCCGTGGAAGTACGGCTTCAAGAGCGCGAAGTCGCTGGTGAAGATTCGCTTCGTCGACAAGCAGCCGAAGACGAGTTGGAACACGTATGCGTCGAACGAATACGGCTTCTATTCGAATGTGAACCCGAACGTCGATCACCCGCGCTGGAGCCAGGCGACCGAGCGCCGGATCGGCGAGGACGGCTTCTTCACGCCGAAGCGCAAGACGCTGATGTTCAATGGCTACGGCGATCTCGTCGCGTCGATGTATCAGGGCATGGACCTGAAAAAGAACTTCTGAGCGCGCCGGTGAGAAACGACATTCCTTCCTCGACGCTGACGCCCGCGCGCGCGTCCGGCATGCGCACGGCTGCCGCCGGTGGTGCCGGTGGGGCGCGTACCGCCTCGCCGCGCTGGCTTGCCCCCGCCAAGGTGCTGGTGTTCGCGGCCGGCCTCTATCCGCTCGCGCGTCTCGTGCTGTTCGGGCTGACCGACCGGCTCAGCGCGAACCCGATCGAGTTCATCACGCGTTCGACGGGCCTCTGGACGCTGGTGATGCTCTGCATCACGCTCACCGTCACGCCGATTCGGCGCGTGACGGGCGTTCCCGCGTTGCTGCGCTTTCGTCGGATGATCGGCCTGTTCGCGTTCTTTTACGCGACGCTGCATTTCACGACGTATCTGTGGTTCGACAAGTGGTTCGACGTGCTCGCGATCCTGAAGGACGTCGGGAAGCGTCCGTTCATCACGGTCGGCTTCGCCGCGTTCGTGTTGCTGATTCCGCTGGCCGCGACGTCGCCGCGCGCGATGGTGCGCCGGCTCGGCCGTCACTGGACGACGCTGCATCGCGCAATCTATGCGATTGCGCTGCTCGGCGTGCTGCATTTCTGGTGGATGAGGGCAGGCAAGCACAATCTCGCGCAGCCGAAGCTCTACGCGACGATCGTCGCGGTGCTGCTCGGCTGGCGGCTGCTTGAATGGGGCTGGCGGCGCATCCGTGCATGACGATGCGGGCCTGAAAAAAACAAAAGGCGATGACGGGAAGTCATCGCCTTTGTTGCGAACGAAACCGCGCGGGCCGCGGGGTGCGATTATTGCGCGACAACCGGGCCGGATGCGGGCGTCGCGGCCCTCGACGCATCGCTCGACAGCTCCGGCGACAGCGTGAGCGGCGTGCCGGAAGAATCGGGAATGCTTTCGGTCGACGCGTTTTCATCGGTCGGCGTGACGTCCGACGGCGGCGTGTCCTGTTGCTGGATGGGCTTCGCCGGCAACGGCGGCACGGTGGGCAGATAGAGCGGGCCGCGTTGACCGCAGCCGGCAAGTATCGCCAAAGCCGCTACAATCGCGCTCATCCGGAAAACGACTCGCATGATCGTCCCTGAACAATTTAACCGATAGAGTTTAGCATGTCCGATACTGAATACCTGGCCCGTGCCGAGGCCGTGCTGGCGGCCGTCGAGCGTACCGTGGATGCCGCGAACGACGGCGACCACGACATCGATCTGGAGCGCAACGGCAGCGTGCTGACGCTGACGTTCGAGAACGGCTCGAAGATCATCATCAATCTCCAGCCGCCGATGAAGGAACTGTGGATCGCCGCGAAGGCGGGCGGATTCCATTACCGTTTCGTCGACGGCGAATGGCGCGATACGCGCACCGGCTCCGAGTTCTTCGCGGCGCTCACAGAGTACGCGACGCAACAGGCCGGCCAGCCGATCACGTTCGGCGCGTAACGTCCGGCGCTCGCCCGGCTGGGCGCCCGATACGCCGGATTGAAGCACAAGAAAAAAGCGCCCTGCGGGGCGCTTTTTTCATGCTCGGCCGTTCGTGTCAATGGCCGCGGAACAGGTTCATGATGTCCTGCTTCTCCTGCTCGTCGACGTGCGGCACGGGTTCGTCGGTGTTTTGCACCGCCGGCGCCTGCGGCACGCCGACCGTCGACACGAAGCCGTGTCCCGGCGTGAACTCGGTGAAGTAAAGCTCGCTGCCGAGCGCCTGGACGTCGTCCGGCATCGTCGGCTTGAACTCCGGCGTGCCCTTCAGCGCCGCGCCCATGTAGTCGATCCAGACCGGCAGCGACAGGCCGCCGCCGGTTTCGCGATCGCCGAGGCTGCGCGGATTGTCGTAGCCGATCCACGCGATCGCCGCGAGCGTGTGCTGGTAGCCGGCGAACCATGCGTCGTGCGAATCGTTCGTCGTACCGGTCTTGCCGGCGAGGTCGGTGCGCTTCAGCACGTTGGTGCGCGCACCCGTGCCGCGCTGCGCGACGCTCTGCAGCAGGCTGTTCATCACGTACGCGTTGCGCGCGTCGATTGCGCGCGGCGCGTTCTGCTCGGCGATGAGCGGCTGCGCGCGGGCGACGATCGCGCCATTCGGATCGGTCACTTCGGCGATCAGGTACGGATTCACGCGGAAGCCGCCGTTCGCGAACACCGAGTACGCGCCGGCCATCTGCAACGGCGTGACCTGGCCCGCGCCGAGCGCCATCGGCAGATAGGCCGGATGGCGGTCGGCGTCGAAGCCGAAGCGCGTGATGTATTGCTGCGCGTACTTCGTGCCGATGTGGTTCAGGATCCGGATCGACACGAGGTTGCGCGAGCGCTGCAGCGCGGTGCGCATCGACATCGGGCCTTCGAAGCCGCCACCGTAGTTCTTCGGCTCCCACGGCTGGCCGCCGGTTTCCGCGGCGCTGAAATACAGTGGGCCGTCGTTGATCACCGTGGCCGGCCCGAGGCCCTTGTCGAGCGACGCCGAGTAGATGAACGGCTTGAACGACGAACCCGGTTGCCGCCACGCCTGCGTGACGTGGTTGAACTTGTTCTTGTTGTAGTCGAAGCCGCCGACGAGCGAGCGGATCGCACCGTCCTGCGGGACGATCGAGATGAACGCGCCTTCGACCTGCGGCAACTGCGTGATCGCCCACTTGCCTGCGTCGTTCTTCACGACCCGGACGATCGCGCCCGGCCGGATGCGGCGGTTCGGCTGCGCGCTGGCCGACAGCGCGCCCGACGCGAATCGCAGGTTGTCGCCTTCGATCGTCGTGCTGCTGCCGTCGATGAAGGCGACGGTGATCTGGCGCGAGGTTGCGGCGGTGACGACCGCCGCGACCAGTTCGCCGTTGTCGGGGTGCTCGAGCAGCGCGTCGTCGATCGCCTGTTCGCGGTCGTCGGCGCCGGCCGGCAGCTCGATGAAGCCTTCCGGCCCGCGATAGCCGTGGCGGCGCTCGTAATCCATGATGCCCTTGCGCAGCGCGGTGTACGCGACCTGCTGGTCGGCGGAGTCGATCGTCGTGACGACGTTGAAGCCGCGCGTGTAGGTTTCCTCGCGGTACTGCGCGTACATCATCTGACGGACCATTTCCGCGACGTACTCGGCGTGCACGCTGAACTCGCGGCCCGCGCCCTTGACGACGAGCGGCTGCGCGACGGCTTCGTCGTACTGCTCGCGCGTGATGAAGTTCAGCTCGAGCATCCGTTGCAGGATGTATTCCTGGCGCACCTTCGCGCGCTTCGGATTGACGACCGGGTTATACGCGGACGGCGCCTTCGGCAGCCCCGCGAGCATTGCCGCTTCCGCGAGCGTGATGTCCTTGAGGTCCTTGCCGAAATAGACCCGCGCGGCGCTCGCGAAGCCATACGCACGCTGGCCGAGATAGATCTGATTCATGTAGACCTCGAGAATCTGATCCTTCGTCAGCGCGCGCTCGATCCGGTACGCGAGCAGCATCTCGTAGATCTTGCGCGTGTAGGTCTTTTCGCTCGACAGGAAGAAGTTGCGCGCGACCTGCATCGTGATCGTGCTCGCGCCCTGCGACGCATGGCCGTTCGTCAGCGCGACGAAGCCGGCGCGGGCGATGCCGGTGAGGTCGACGCCGCCGTGATCGTAGAAGCGCGCGTCCTCGATCGCGAGGATCGCCTTCTTGAGCGAGTCGGGCACGTCCTTGAAATGGACGATGTCGCGGCGTTCCTCGCCGAATTCGCCGATCAGCACGTGATCCGACGTGTAGATCCGCAGCGGTACCTTCGGACGATAGTCGGTCAGCGCGTCGAGCGACGGCATGTTCGGCCACGCGACGACGAGCGCGTAGCCGAGCACGAGGCCGCCGGCCACGACGAGGGCTACGCACATCGCGGCGAGGCCGATCAGGACTTTCAGCCACCAGGACCGCTTCTTCGGCTCGGGCGCGGGAGGCGGGGACGTAGGAGACGTGGATTGCATAGGCATACCGGAAAACAGTCCCGCGATTATAGCTGCCCGGTAAGACGGCCCCTGACGCGGGGGACGTCCGCCGACACGTGGCGGATCGCGGTGCCGCCAGTATGGCCTCTGCGCGGCCGCTCCGTGCCACGACTGGCCGTTCGGCCGACTGTCTGGCGCGCGCGCCGCTTTGCAGAATCAGGCCTCGGAAACGCGGCGTGGGCCGCGACGATCGCGGGAGGCAGGGATGGCAGGACGATGGGCGGCGCGGTTCGCGCCGGGCAGGCACCGTTCGACGGGCATCGACGTCGGGGCGGACGAAGTGAGGGTGGCCGTGCTGAGCCGGCGCGGCCGGACTGCGGATGTGCTGGTCGAAGGACTCGAGCGGGAGCCGGTCGGACTGGCGGGCGGGCCGGAGGACGCGCGCTGGGCCGCGGTCGCACGTGCGTTGGCGGCGGCGGTGTCGCGGCTGTCGGCGGCGGGCGTGCGTTGCGACGCGCGCGGCGTGATGGCGCTGCGCGATGACGAGATGCAGACCGCGACGCTCGATCTGGCCGGGCGCGACGACGTTGCGGACGCCGCCCGGCAGGCGGCCGAACGGATCTCGGGGCTGGCACCTGACGACCTTGCGTTCGACTGGCGGCAGGACGACGACGCGTGCCGGGGCGAGATTGCGGTCGCCGTGGCGCCGCAGGCATTGCTCGAGCGGCGGATCGACGTGGCCGCGCAGGCCGGCATCGATCTGACGGCCGTCGACGGCGAGTCGGCTGCCGCGCTGCGCGCGTTGCGCTACGCCGCGCAGTTCGAGCCCGACGCGCACGGCCCGTATGCCGCATTCTGGTTCAACGACACGGGCTTGCGCGGGTGGCGGATCGACGGCGCGATCGCCGCACCGGTGCTCGCGCTGTCCGGCGACGTGCGGGCGGCGTTGCCGGACGCATTGCGCCAGTGCGTGTTCGAGCCGGTGCGCTGCGTGCTCGTGGCCGGCGACGAGCGCTGCATCGCCCGCTGTGGCACGTCGGCCGCCGATATCGGCGATGCGCTCGGGGTGGCCGTGGTGCCGTTCGACTGCACCGGATGGGACGGTCTGCCGGGCGTGCCCGCCGGCGCGCCGGGCGGTCCGGCGTTTGCCCTCGCGATCGGGCTGGCGCTGCGCGGGGTGTGGGAGTGATGGCCGATATGGGGTTCGGGCGGGCTGCCGCCGGCCATGCCGCGCTCGGGGGCTTCAATTTGCTGCCATACCGTGAGCGGCTGGCGCAGGCGCTGCGGCGGCGCCGTGCCGCGCAATGCGGGGCGGCGATCGTGCTCGGCGCACTCGGGGCCGGAATCTGGACAGGGGTGGCGACAGCGTGGCGATGGCGCGTGGATGCCGAGCGCACGCGAGTGGAGGCGCGGTTGCGGCAATTGCAGCCGCAGGTCGATGCCGCACGGCGCACCGCCGGCGCGGCAGCCGATCTCGCGCAACGCGATGCACGAGCGGCCGTGCTTGCCGCGCCGTATCGGCGCGTTGCCGGACTGCTGGCGACGCTGGCGCAGGTGCGTGACGACACCGTTCACCTCGACGCATTGCGTACGACATCGTCCGGTGCCGAACTCGACGCGCGCGCGACGGGTTACCGGACGGCCGCGCGGTGGCTCGCACGCATCGCGGCCGAGCAGCGCGACTGGCACTTCGACATCGGTGCGCTGACACCGGCTTCGGCCACGCCGGTCGCGGGTTCGGTCGTGCCGTTTCGCTTTTCCGTGCAGGTGCGCTGGCACGACGCGCCGCCGCGACAGACGGCAACGGGAGGCGGCTCATGACGGCGATCGTGCATCAGTCCATGCCTGACGGCGTCGAGTGGCTCGGCCGCGTGACGCGGATGTCGCCGGCCGCCATGCACACCGTTGGTTGCGCGCTCGCATTCGCGTTCGTGATGGGCGTGGGCGTTTATCTGATGAATGCCGTCGATGGAAGCGGACTCGCACGCAGTCATGCATTGCTGACAACGGCGCAGATACGGGCCGCCGACGCACAACGGCTGCTCGCGGCCGCCGCGCCGCGGCGCGATATGGGCCCGGCTGCCGGGCACGACGCCAGCTCACCGCCTGCGCCGGGGTGGCCCGCGCTGATGCTGGAGCTGGCTGACGTGGTCCGAGGAAGCGGACTGCGGGTTGTGTCGATCGAACCGCGGCGCACTGACGATGCGGCGCCGGATGGCCGGCGCACGGTGCGGATCGTCGCGGAAGGCGGTTTTCCGGCGCTGCTGCGCCTGATGGGCGGGCTGGCGAGTTTCCCGGTGCTGGTGGTGCCGTCCGGGCTGCATATCGAGAGGAAACCGCCCGCGTCGCGGGTGGACATGATGATCGACGTGTTTCCGGCGCTGTCGGGGGGCCGGGTTCCGGATGGCGCGGAGGCGGTGCTTGCCGGCGCGCAGAGTGACGATCCCTTCGGCGGAGCCGGTTTGCCGACGGTGGCTGACGATATGACGCCGCGCCTGGCCGGCACCATTCGCGACGGACGCACCGGGCTTGCGCTGTTCGACGCCGGCGATGGCGCATTCGCGACCGTTGCGCCGGGTGAGGCGTTCGGGGTATCGCGTGTGGTGAGCGTCGAAACCGGTGCCGTGACGGTAGCGACGGCCGATGGCGCACGCCGGCTCGCCGTGGACGACGGAGGCCACTCATGACGAAGTATGGATGGTGGGTGATCGCATTCTGGGCCGGGTCGAGCGTGGCCGCCGTGGACGCGGCGCTACCGCCTTTGCCGCCGGCCGGCTGGCCGATCGGGGCGATACGGGTGTATGCCGAGGACACGCCGCTGCCGCAGGGCGTGCCCGACGGCCTGGACGGCGTGAGCGGTGGCGCGCCCGCGCACGATGGTCCACTGCCGTTCGACCAGGCGGCGCGCGCAGCGCTTCAGGCGAACACTCCGGCACCGGTACCACTGCTGGAAGGGCCGCCGATTCCGTTGCCTCCGCCGACGCGCATGAGCGACGCCGCGGCGCGGCACCCCGGCGATGCGGACGACGCACGGCGAATCTCGCTGAATCTACAGGGCGCCGGCCTCGCGGCCGCATTCGACGCGCTCGCGCGATTCACCGGGCTGAACATCGTCGTCGGCGAGCAGGTGCGCGGCACCGTGACATTACGTCTGAACAATGTCCGCTGGCGCGATGCGTTCGATACGTTGCTCGACACGCACGGGCTGGCGATGTCCCGGCGCGGCAACGTGATCTGGGTCACGCCGGCGGCCGAAGTCGCCGCGCGGGAGCGCGAGCGCTTCGAAACGCACGCACGCGCGGCCGAGCTGGAGCCGCTCGCGAGCCGAACCTTCGTGCTGCATTACCCGCGTGCGCAGGACGTGCAGCGGTTGCTGGCCGGGGCGACCGGCCAGCGCCTGCTGTCGAAGCGCGGCGCCGCGGCGGCCGATCCGCGCATGAACTTGTTGTTCGTCACCGATCTGGCGCCGCGCATCGAGCAGATCGCGGGCCTGATCGACGCGATCGACCGGCCGTCGCGGCAGGTCCGGATCGAGGCGCGCATCGTCGAGGGCGAGCAGGGGTTCTCGCGCAACCTCGGCGCACGCGTCGCGCTGCGCGCCCAGGGGCGGGCTCCCGCTGCAGACGGGGCGGCGACCGTGACGGACACACGCAACGCGCTCGATCTGGCCGCGCGACCGCTCGGCGGCTTCGAGGCGGCGACGGCCGGCTTCACGTTGTTCGCCGCGCCGCTCAGCCGCGTGCTCGACGTCGAATTGAGCGCGCTCGAGGCGCAGGGCCGGGGCCAGATCGTTTCGAGCCCGCGCGTGGTGACGGCCGACCGCGTGAAGGCGATCGTGGAGCAGGGCTCGGAGCTGCCGTACCAGGCGAAAGTCGGCAACGGCGTGAGCGGCGTGCAGTTCCGCCGCGCGACGCTGAAGCTCGAGGTCGAGCCGCAGATCACGCCCGACGGGCGCGTCGTGCTCGATCTGGACGTGACGAAGGACAGCATCGGCGAGCCGACGGCGGCCGGCCCGGCGATTCATACGAAGCACGTCCAGACGCGCGTCGAGGTCGAGGACGGCGGAACGGTCGCCATCGGCGGGATTTACGAGCAGTTGAACCGGGACGATGTGACGCGGGTGCCGCTCTTGGGCAAAATACCGGTTCTGGGCGCGCTTTTCCGGCACCGCGCGCGGCGCGACCAGCGCAACGAACTGGTCGTCTTCATCACGCCGACGGTCGTCGGCGCGCGTTGCGAAACGGCCGGCGCGGGCGACGCGGATGCGGGAAAAACGGGGCCGGAAGCCGGTGGCGCAGGCTCGACAAGGCAGCCGCTTTGCCAGTAAGCTGCGCCACACACCAGCAAGATTCAAGCAGAGGAAGCCGTTGCAAGCGCGGGACCCACACGCAAACGTATTTTTCGTCGGCCTTATGGGAGCGGGTAAGACCACCGTGGGCCGTGCGGTCGCGCGCCGGCTCGACAGGACGTTCTTCGACTCCGACCACGAAATCGAGGCCCGCACGGGTGCGCGCATTCCGGTGATCTTCGAGATGGAGGGCGAGGCCGGGTTTCGCGATCGCGAATCGCAGGTGATCGCCGATTTGACGCAGCGCGAGAACATCGTGCTCGCGACGGGCGGCGGCGCGGTGCTGCGCCCCGAAAATCGCGATTGCCTGAAAGGCAACGGCATCGTCATCTATCTGCGCGCCAATCCGCACGATCTGTGGCTGCGCACGCGCAAGGACAAGAACCGCCCGCTGTTGCAGACCGACGATCCGAAGGCGCGTCTCGAAGCGCTCTACGAAGTCCGCGACCCGCTGTACCGCGAATGCGCGGACTTCATCATCGAGACCGGCCGTCCGTCGGTCAACGGCCTCGTCAACATGGTGCTGATGCAACTCGAACTGGCAGGCGTCGTCGCCAAGCCGCTACAAGCATGATTACCGTCAACGTCGATCTGGGCGACCGCGCCTACCCGATTCACATTGGTGCCGGCCTGATCGGCCGCACCGAGCTGTTCGCTCCTCACATCACCGGTTCGTCGGTCACGATCGTCACGAACACGACGGTCGATCCGCTCTACGGCGACGCGCTGCGCGCGGCGCTCGCGCCGCTCGGCAAGCGCGTCTCGACGGTCGTGCTGCCGGACGGCGAAGCCTACAAGAACTGGGAAACGCTGAACCTGATCTTCGACGGCCTGCTGACCGAGCGCGCCGACCGCAAGACGACGCTCGTCGCACTCGGCGGCGGCGTGATCGGCGACATGACCGGCTTCGCCGCCGCGTGCTACATGCGCGGCGTGCCGTTCATCCAGGTGCCGACGACGCTGCTGTCGCAGGTCGATTCGTCGGTCGGCGGCAAGACGGGCATCAACCACCCGCTCGGCAAGAACATGATCGGCGCGTTCTACCAGCCGCAGGCCGTGATCGCCGATATCGGCGCGCTGACCACGCTGCCCGATCGCGAGCTGGCGGCCGGTGTAGCCGAGGTCATCAAGACGGGCGCGATCGCCGATGCGGCATTCTTCGACTGGATCGAGGCGAACGTCGATGCGCTGAACCGCCGCGAGCCCGCCGCGCTCGCGCATGCGGTGAAGCGCTCGTGCGAGATCAAGGCGAGCGTGGTCGCGGCCGACGAACGCGAAGGCGGGCTGCGCGCGATCCTGAATTTCGGCCATACGTTCGGCCATGCGATCGAGGCCGGGCTCGGCTACGGCGAGTGGCTGCACGGTGAAGCGGTCGGCTGCGGGATGGTGATGGCGGGCGACCTGTCGGTGCGGCTCGGCCTCCTCGACGAAGCGTCGCGGCAGCGGCTCGATGCGGTGATCGCCGCCGCGCACCTGCCGGTCCGCGGGCCGGCGCTCGGCAATGCGCGCTACATGGATCTGATGCGCGTCGACAAGAAGGCCGAAGCCGGTGCGATCAAGTTCATCCTGCTGAAGCGATTCGGCGATACGCTGATCACCCAGGCACCCGACGAAGCCGTGTTCGCCACGCTGGCGCAGACGACCCGGTAACGGCGCCCCGGATGCCCCGGCGCCCCTGACATGGAGGAGACGTGAGCGAGACATCCAGCAGCAAACCGTCCAAAGCCGGCCGCGCATCCGTCGCGGCGCCGGCCGAGCCGCCGACGCTGGCGGCGCTGGAAGCCCATCTCGCTCCGTATGCCGCCCACGCGTCGCAGTCGCGCGGCCGCCGCCATCACGAAACCCCGCCGGCGGCGCGCACCGAATTCCAGCGCGACCGCGACCGCATCGTTCATTCCACCGCGTTCCGCCGGCTCGAATACAAGACGCAGGTCTTCGTCAATCACGAAGGCGACCTGTTCCGTACCCGCCTCACGCACAGCCTCGAAGTCGCGCAGATCGCGCGTTCGGTCGCGCGCAACCTGCGGCTCAACGAGGATCTCGTCGAAGCGATCTCGCTCGCGCACGATCTCGGCCATACGCCGTTCGGCCATGCCGGGCAGGATGCGCTGAACGCGTGCATGCGCGAGCACGGCGGCTTCGAGCACAACCTGCAGAGCCTGGCCGTGGTCGATGAACTCGAGGAGCATTACGGCGCGTTCAACGGCCTGAACCTGTGCTTCGAGACGCGCGAAGGCATCCTCAAGCACTGCTCGCGCGAGAACGCGCGCAAGCTCGGCGCGCTCGGCGAGCGCTTTCTGCAAGGGCGCCAGCCGTCGCTGGAAGCGCAGCTCGCGAACATCGCGGACGAAATCGCGTACAACAACCACGACGTCGACGACGGCCTGCGCTCCGGCCTGATCACGATCGAGCAGCTCGCCGAAGTCGAGCTGTGGCAGCGCCACTACGACGCCGCGCTCGCCGAATTCCCGCATCTGGAAGGCCGCCGCCTCGTCCACGAGACGGTGCGCCGCATCATCAACACGCTGATCGTCGACCTGATCAACGAGACCACGCGCAATCTCGCGCGCGTCGCGCCCGCGTCGCTCGACGACGTGCGCGCCGCGCCGCAGCTCGTCGCGCACAGCGAGGCGATCGCTGCGCAGGCGGCCGCCCTCAAGCGTTTCCTGTTCAAGAACCTGTATCGCCACTACAAGGTGATGCGCATGGCGAACAAGGCGCAGCGCGTCGTCACCGGGCTGTTCGACGCGTTCATCGACGATCCGCGCCTGCTGCCGCCGCCTTACCAGTCGGACGACGACGCGCACCAGCCGCGCCTCGTCGCGCACTACATCGCCGGCATGACCGACCGCTTCGCGCTGAAGGAATATCAGCGCCTGTTCGTCGTCAACGACAACTGACTGTCACAAACGATCACTAGACTTCGCCGGTTCAATGGCGACGGGAATGTTGCACACGCTGTTGGTAACGTTTTCATAGGAGAGAGGTCGATGAAGAAGAAGCCCGCGGGGACCATGATTCGCTCGATCGCGCTGGGCGGCGCGTTGATGTTCGGTGTGCAGCATGCGGCGTTCGCCGTGACGGAGATCCAGTTCTGGCATGCGATGGAGTCGGCGCTGGGCGAGCGCGTGAATGAACTCGCCACGCAGTTCAACGCATCGCAGAGCGACTACAAGATCGTGCCGGTCTTCAAGGGCACTTACGATCAGGCACTCGCGGCGGGCATCGCCGCCTATCGCAGCGGCAACGCGCCGGCGATCCTTCAGGTCTACGAAGTCGGCACCGCGACGATGATGCAGGCGAAGAAGGCCGTCGTGCCGGTGTACGACGTGTTCAAGCAGGCCGGCGTGCCGCTCGACGAAAAGGCGTTCGTGCCGACCATCGCGAGCTACTACAGCGATGCGAAGACGGGCCATCTCGTGTCGATGCCGTTCAACAGCTCGACGCCGGTGCTGTACTACAACAAGGATGCGTTCAAGAAGGCCGGGCTCGATCCGAACCAGCCGCCGAAGACGTGGGCCGACGTGCAGGCCGCCGCGGAGAAGCTGCGCAAGTCCGGGATGACGTGCGGCTTCACGACCGGCTGGCAAGGCTGGATCCAGCTCGAGAACTACAGCGCGTGGCATGCGCTGCCGTTCGCGAGCCGCAACAACGGCTTCGACGGCACCGATGCGGCGCTCGAATTCAACAAGCCGCAGCAGATCGCGCACATCGCGTTCCTGCAGCAGATGCAGAAGGACGGCACGTTCACGTATGCGGGCCGCAAGGACGAAGCGTCCGCGAAGTTCTACAGCGGCGACTGCGGGATCCTGACGACGTCGTCGGGCGCGCTCGCGAACGTGCAGAAGTTCGCGAAGTTCAGCTACGGCACCGGCATGATGCCGTACGACGCGAACGTGAAGGGCGCGCCGCAGAACGCGATCATCGGCGGCGCGAGCCTGTGGGTGCTGGGCGGCAAGGATCCGGCGACCTACAAGGGCGTCGCGAAATTCCTCGCGTTCCTGGCCTCGCCGCCGATCGCCGCGAAGTGGCACCAGGAAACGGGCTACCTGCCGGTCACGACGGCCGCGTACGACCTCACGCGCCAGCAGGGCTTCTATGCGAAGAACCCGAGCGCGGAAACCGCGATCAAGCAGATGATGAACAAGCCGCCGCTGCCTTACACGAAGGGGCTGCGTCTCGGCAACATGCCGCAGATCCGCACGGTCGTCGACGAGGAACTGGAGCAGGTCTGGGCGCAGAAGAAGTCGCCGAAGGACGCGCTCGATTCGGCGGCCTCGCGCGGCGACGAGCTGCTGCGCCGCTTCGAGAAGTCGGGCGGCTGATCCCGCGTCGCGTTCGTGCCGCCGGCCTCCGCGTCGCATATGCGAGCGGGCGGCCGGCGGCGCGGTTCCTTTCCCGTTTCGCCTGACCGGATGCCCGCGATGCAATCCCGTTCCCGTTTCGGCGCGAGCCTGCTGCCGTACCTGCTCATCGCGCCGCAGCTCGCGATCACCGCCGTATTCTTCCTGTGGCCGGCCGGCGTCGCGCTGTGGCAGTCGACGCAGATGCAGGATGCATTCGGCACGTCGAGTGAATTCGTCGGCTTCGCGAACTTCACGCACCTGTTCGCCGATCCGCTGTACCTCGACTCGTTCCGCACGACGCTGGTGTTCAGCTCGCTCGTCACTGTGAGCGGGCTCGTCGTGTCGCTGTTGCTCGCCGCGTGCGCCGACCGCGTGATCCGCGGCGCGCGCGTGTACCGCACGCTGCTGATCTGGCCGTACGCGGTCGCGCCGACGATCGCGGCCGTGCTGTGGGCGTTCCTGTTCAACCCGAGCATCGGGCTCGTCACCTATGCGCTCGCGAAGGGCGGCATCGTGTGGAATCACGCGCTGAACGGCGGCCAGGCGATGTTCCTCGTCGTGCTCGCGTCGGTGTGGAAGCAGGTGAGCTACAACTTCCTGTTCTTCTACGCGGGGCTGCAGGCGATCCCGCGCTCGCTGATCGAGGCGGCGGCGATCGACGGTGCCGGGCCGGTGCGGCGCTTCTTCAACATCGTGCTTCCGCTGCTGTCGCCGACGAGCTTCTTCCTGCTGGTCGTGAACCTCGTCTACGCGTTCTTCGACACGTTCCCGGTGATCGACGCGGCCACCGCCGGCGGCCCCGCGCAAAGCACGAAAACGCTGATCTACAAGATCTTCACGGAGGGCTTCCAGGGCCTCGACATCGGCAGTTCGGGCGCGCAGTCGGTCGTGCTGATGATCATCGTCGTCGGCCTGACGGTGATCCAGTTCCGCTTCGTCGAACGCAGGGTGCAATACGCATGATCGAAAATCGCAAGGGCTTCGACCTGTTCTGCCACGCGGTCTTGATCGCGGGCGTCGTGCTGATCGTGTTTCCGGTGTACGTCGCGTTCTGCGCGGCGACGATGAACGCGCAGGAAGTGTTCACGATCCCGCTGTCGCTGGTGCCGAGCACGCACCTGCTGGAGAACATCGCTTACATCTGGGGGCACGGCAGCGGCGGCACGACGGCGCCGTTCGGCCGGCTGCTCGTCAACAGCCTCGTGATGGCGCTCGGGATCGCGGTCGGCAAGATCGCGGTGTCGATCCTGTCCGCGTACGCGATCGTCTATTTCCGCTTTCCGTTCCGCAACACCGCGTTCTGGCTGATCTTCATCACGCTGATGCTGCCGGTCGAGGTGCGGATCTTCCCGACCGTGCAGGTCGTGTCGACGCTGCACCTGACGAACACATACGCGGGGCTTTCGCTGCCACTGATCGCGTCGGCGACCGCGACGTTCCTGTTCCGCCAGTTCTTCATGACGCTGCCCGACGAGCTGATGGACGCCGCGCGCATCGACGGCGCGGGGCCGCTGCGCTTTTTCTGGGACGTGGTGCTGCCGCTGTCGAAGACGAGCATCGCGGCGCTGTTCGTGATCACGTTCATCTACGGCTGGAACCAGTATCTGTGGCCGATCCTGATCACGACGGAGGCGTCGCTGTCGACGGCGGTGGTGGGCATCAAGACGATGATCGCGAGCGGCGACGCCGCGACCGAGTGGCAATACGTAATGGCGGCGACGCTGCTGGCGATGATTCCGCCGCTCGTCGTCGTGCTGGCGATGCAGCGCTGGTTCGTGCGCGGCCTCGTCGATTCCGAGAAATGAACCACGGACGGTAACCGGGAGAAGGACCAGGTATGGCTGCGCTGAGCTTGAAGGGCGTCAGGAAATCCTACGACGGCAAGCAGCATGTGCTGCATGGCATCGACGTGGAGATCGCCGACGGCGAATTCATCGTGCTGGTTGGCCCGTCGGGCTGCGGCAAGTCGACGCTGCTGCGGATGATCGCGGGGCTCGAGACGGTGACGGACGGCGAGATCGCGATCGGCGAGCGCGTGGTCAACGCGCTGGAGCCGAAGGATCGCGACATCGCGATGGTGTTCCAGAATTACGCGCTGTATCCGCACATGACGGTCGCGCAGAACATGGGCTACGGGCTGAAGATCCGCGGCATCGAGCGCGCGACGATCGACGCGCGGGTGGCCGCGGCCGCGAAGATCCTCGAACTCGAGCCGCTGCTCGCGCGGCGGCCGCGCGAGCTGTCGGGCGGCCAGCGGCAGCGCGTGGCGATGGGGCGCGCGATCGTGCGCGAGCCGTCGGTGTTCCTGTTCGACGAGCCGTTGTCGAACCTCGACGCGAAGCTGCGCGTGCAGATGCGGCTGGAGATCCAGCGGCTGCATGCGCGGCTCGCGACGACGAGCGTGTACGTGACGCACGACCAGATCGAGGCGATGACGCTCGCGCAGCGCGTGATCGTGATGAACCGCGGTTATGCGGAGCAGATCGGCGCGCCGGTCGACGTGTACGAGAAGCCGGCGACGGTGTTCGTCGCGGGCTTCATCGGCTCGCCGGCGATGAACCTGATGCACGGCCGGCTGTCCGAGGATGGCGCGACGTTCACGGTCGCGGGCGGCGGCCCGGCGCTGCCGGTTGCCGGCGCGCCCGGCATCGGCACCGCGATCGCCCCGGGGCGCGACTGGGTGCTCGGCGTGCGGCCGGAGCACATGACGCCGCAGCCGGGTGTCGCGCAGGCGACGCTGCCGGTCGACTCGTGCGAGCTGCTCGGCGCGGACAACCTCGCGCACGGACGCTGGGGCAACCACGACGTCGCGGTGCGCCTGCCGCACGCGGATCGTCCCGCGCGCGGCACGGCGCTGGCCGCCGCGCTGCCCGCGCATCGGCTGCACTTCTTCGATCCCGAGACCGGCAAGCGTGCCGGCTGACCCTGACGCACCCGCTGGGAGGCGCACGATGACTTTCCGTTCCGACTGGCCATATCCGCGCGTCGTCGCCCATCGCGGCGGCGGCACGCTCGCGCCGGAGAACACGCTCGCCGCGTTCGACGAAGGTGCGCGGCGCGGTCACCGGATGGTCGAGTTCGACGCGAAGCTGTCCGCCGACGACGTGAGCTTCCTGCTGCACGACGACACGGTCGACCGCACGTCGAACGGCAGCGGGCCGGCAGCGGGCATGCGCTACGCGGCGCTGGCCGCGCTCGACGCCGGCGCCTGGTTCGACGCGCGTTTCGCGGGCGAGCGGATGCCGACGCTCGAGGCGGCGGCGGCGCGCTGCATCGCGCACGGGCTGGCGGCGAACGTCGAGATCAAGCCGTGCCCGGGCCGCGAGCGCGACACCGGGCAGCGGGTGGCGGCCGATGCGGCCGCGTACTGGCACGGCGCCGCCGTGCCGCCGCTGCTGTCGTCGTTCTCGTTCGACGCGCTGCAACAGGCGCGCGCAAGCGCACCGGCGCTGCCGCGCGGGATGCTGTACGAGGCGGTGCCGGACGACTGGCACGCGCAGGTCGTCGGCGCGCTCGGCTGCGTATCGTTGCACGCGAACCACAAGACGCTCGACGAACCGCTCGTGCGCGCGATCAAGGCGGCCGGGCTGCGCATCCTGGTCTACACGGTCAACGACCTCGCCCGGGCGCGCGAACTCGTGCGCTGGGGCGTCGAAGCGGTCTGCACGGACCGCATCGACCTGATCGGCCCCGATGCACTGGACGACATCACGTAGCGAGCGGTCCCGCGCGATGATGAATGCGGGAAAACCCTGAGACAAAAAAACGACGCCCCGGCGGGATTTCCGCCGGGGCGTTTTGCGTCGAGGAGACGTTACGTCACGAAAAATCCGCTACAAATTGCAGCAGGATTAACCATTCCCCAAATATTCGACTACGCTTAGAAGCGGTAGCCGACGTTCAGGTACGTGACGATCGGGTTGAGCGAGATCTTCGCTTTCGACGTTTCGGTCAGGGTGCCGACCGGCGTCCGGCGGGCGGTCGTGAAGGTCGCGGTCACGCTGACCGGGATGTACGAGATCGACAGGCCCCCGAACCAGTGCTTCGTGAAGTTGTACGTGAAGCCGGCGTTGAGCACGGGCGCCCACTGGTTGCTGGTCGTGGCGCTGGTCGGGCCGCCGAGCACACCGTTCTCGAAGCTGCTGTTCGTGATCTTTGCGCCGGTGAACCAGACATACGTCGCGCCGACGCCGAGATACGGACGGAACTTCGCGTTGGCGTCGTTGAAGTGATAGCGAAGCAGGACGGCGGGGCTCCACTGGTACGCACGGCCGAGTACGCCGAACTTTTCGAACTGACCCTTGCCGGTAATGTCGAACTTCGGCGGTATCCCCATGACGAGCTCGGTGGAGATGTGGTCGGTGACGAAGTAGCCAGCGGCGAGCCCAAGCGTATCGGCGTCGTTGATGCCGGCGCCGGTGTTGGGAATCGATTGGTTGATGGGCGTGCCGCCGACGCGGTACAGGAACAGCGGATCGCTGCTGTCCTGCGGCGACAGGTGGAACCAGCCGGTGCTGACGTAGAAATCACCTGCGGATTGTGCTTGTGCCGCACCGCTCGCAAACGTGAATGCGAGCGCTGCAGCCCCCGTAATGGCCAGTTTTCGTTTCATTGTGTCTCCTCCGATCTAAGGCGTGCTCATTATGACGACTGCGTTTAAAACCAAACAAGCTCGTAAGTTAGAGTTTTCACCCTAGGATTAGTACGACCGTACGCTTCCGCGCCCCGCCGGGATTGGCATTCTACGCAGGTGCGCAATTTCGGACCTTCGGGTATTTCCTAACGCGTTCAAACGGACATTCAGCATGGCACGGTTAGCACGACTCTACGTTCCCGACCAGCCGCAGCACGTGATACTGCGCGGCCTGGATCAGCAACCCGCGTTCGTCGACGACCAGGACTACGAACTCTTCATCGATTGCCTGAAGGCCGCGGCACGCGATCATCATCTTTCGGTGCATGCCTACGTGCTGCTTCCGCGTCAGGTGCAGCTCCTCGTGACGCCGAGCGACGAGGCAAGCCTGCCGAAGGCGATGCAGGCGGTCGGTCGCCGCTACGTCGCGCATTTCAACCGACGTTATTCGCGTCGCGGCACTTTGTGGGAAGGCCGCTATCGCGCGACCGTGATCGAAGGCGAGCGCTATTTCCTGCTCGCGAGCCGCGTGGTCGAGATGAGCCCGGTGCGCTCGCAGCTGGTCGCGACGGCCGACGCCTATCGCTGGTCGAGCTATCGGCACCACGTCGGGCTCACCGTCGACAGCCTGATCACCGACCATCCGCTCTACTGGGCACTCGGCAACACGCCATTCGATCGTCAGCGTGCGTACAAGGAGCTCTGCGAGCAGCCGCTCGACGAGCGGCAGGCCGACCAGCTCCAGCAAGCGACGCTGAAGGGCTGGGTGCTCGGCGGCGAGAACTACCGCGAGTGGGCGGCGCGCACCGCGAACCGCCGCGTGTCGCCGCTGCCGCGCGGACGCCCCAGAAAGGTGCGTGAAAATACCCCGCCGATCCAGCAGTAACGCGGGAAAGGCGGATCACGAGGCGGCGCTGCGGGCGCCGCTTCTTTTTGCACCAAAATGATACGGCCCCAATAAAACAGCACCAGATCAGAGCATGTGTTTAATTGGGGTTCGATCATGCGGTTTTTGTTGCTATTCCTTTGATTCGTCGCGTATATTCCGAATTCCGGTGGCCCGGGTGAAGCTCGCCCAACCACTGTCGGCCGTGCCGTCTCCCGTCGGGAGCGGGATCGACGGCAACAAAAAATGGTTCAACGGCCCTCGCGGCCCCTTTACGACGGTGTCCCCATGAACGACCACCAGCAGCCGCTCGCCGCGGTGCCCGCCGCACAAGGTCTGTACGACCCGCAAAACGAACACGACGCCTGCGGCGTCGGCTTCGTCGCTCACATCAAGGGCAAGAAGAGCCACGAGATCATTCAGCAGGGTCTGAAGATCCTGGAGAACCTCGATCACCGCGGCGCGGTCGGTGCCGATCCGCTGATGGGCGACGGCGCCGGCATCCTGATCCAGATTCCGGACGCGTTCTATCGCGAGGAAATGTCGAAGCAGGGCGTGACGCTGCCGCCGGCCGGCGAATATGGGGTCGGGATGATCTTCCTGCCGAAGGAAAACGCGTCGCGTCTCGCGTGCGAGCAGGAGCTCGAGCGGACGGTGCGGGCAGAGGGTCAGGTCGTGCTCGGCTGGCGCGACGTGCCGGTCGACCATGCGATGCCGATCTCGCCGACCGTCAAGGCGAGCGAGCCGCTGATCCGTCAGATCTTCATCGGCCGCGGCAAGGACATCATGGTGACGGACGCGCTCGAGCGGAAGCTGTACGTGATCCGCAAGACCGCGAGCCACCGCATCCAGGCGCTGAAGCTCAAGCACGGCAAGGAATACTTCGTGCCGTCGATGTCGGCGCGCACGATCGTCTACAAGGGGCTGCTGCTGGCGGGCCAGGTCGGCGTGTACTACCGCGACCTGCAGGACGAGCGCGTCGTGTCGGCGCTCGCGCTCGTGCACCAGCGCTTCTCGACCAACACGTTCCCGGCATGGGAACTGGCTCACCCGTACCGGATGATCGCGCACAACGGCGAGATCAACACCGTGAAGGGCAACGTGAACTGGCTGAACGCGCGTACCGGCGCGATCGCGTCGCACGTGCTCGCCGACGATCTTCCGAAGCTGTGGCCGCTGATCTACCCGGGCCAGTCGGACACCGCGTCGTTCGACAACTGTCTCGAACTGCTGGTGATGGCCGGCTACCCGCTCGTGCACGCGGTGATGATGATGATCCCGGAAGCCTGGGAACAGCACACGCTGATGGACGAGAACCGCCGCGCGTTCTACGAATACCACGCCGCGATGATGGAGCCGTGGGATGGCCCCGCCGCGATCGCGTTCACGGACGGCCGCCAGATCGGCGCGACGCTCGACCGTAACGGCCTGCGCCCGGCGCGCTACATCG
Organism: Burkholderia sp. MSMB0856; assembly: GCF_001524645.2. Taxonomy (NCBI): domain Bacteria; kingdom Pseudomonadati; phylum Pseudomonadota; class Betaproteobacteria; order Burkholderiales; family Burkholderiaceae; genus Burkholderia; species Burkholderia sp. MSMB0856. The sequence continues at coordinate 346,764 of NZ_CP013427.1, forward strand.
TGACCGACGACGACCTCGTCATCATGGCGTCGGAAGCCGGCACGCTGCCGATCCCCGAATCGAAGATCGTCAAGAAGTGGCGCCTGCAGCCGGGCAAGATGTTCCTGATCGACATGGAACACGGCCGCATCATCGACGACAAGGAACTCAAGGACAACCTCGCGAACGCGAAGCCGTACAAGAGCTGGATCGACGCCGTGCGCATCAAGCTCGACGAGATCGAGCCGAAGGCCGAGGACGTCGCGGCCGGCCGCACGCAGGGCGCGGCGCTGCTCGATCGCCAGCAGGCGTTCGGCTACACGCAGGAAGACCTCAAGTTCCTGATGGCGCCGATGGCGCAGCAGGGCGAGGAAGCCGTCGGCTCGATGGGCAACGACTCGCCGCTCGCGGTGATGTCGAACAAGAACAAGACGCTCTACCACTACTTCAAGCAGCTGTTCGCGCAGGTCACGAACCCGCCGATCGACCCGATCCGAGAGAACATGGTCATGTCGCTCGTGTCGTTCATCGGCCCGAAGCCGAACCTGCTCGACACGAACAACATCAACCCGCCGATGCGTCTCGAAGTGTCGCAGCCGGTGCTCGACTTCAAGGACATCGCGAAGATCCGCGCGATCGACCAGTACACGGGCGGCAAGTTCAGCGCATACGAACTGAACATCTGCTATCCGGTCGCATGGGGCAAGGAAGGCATCGAGGCACGCCTCGCGTCGCTGTGCGCGGAAGCCGTCGACGCGGTCAAGTCGGGCTACAACATGCTGATCGTGTCGGACCGCAAGACGGACGCCGAGCACGTCGCGATTCCGGCGCTGCTCGCCACGTCCGCGATCCACACGCACCTCGTCCAGCAAGGGCTGCGTACGAGCACGGGCCTCGTCGTCGAGACGGGCTCGGCGCGTGAGACGCACCACTTCGCGCTGCTCGCGGGCTACGGCGCGGAAGCAGTGCACCCGTACCTCGCGATGGAAACGCTCGCGAAGATGGCGGAAGGCCTGCCGGGCGACCTGTCGCCGGAGAAGGCCGTCTACAACTTCACGAAGGCGGTCGGCAAGGGCCTGCAGAAGGTGATGTCGAAGATGGGCATCTCGACGTACATGTCGTACACGGGCGCGCAGATCTTCGAAGCACTCGGCCTGTCGAGCGACCTCGTCGAGAAGTACTTCAAGGGCACGGCATCGAAGGTCGGCGGCATCGGCCTGTTCGAAGTCGCGGAAGAAGCGATCCGCCTGCACCGCGATGCGTTCGGCGACAACCCGGTCCTGCGCGACATGCTCGACGCGGGTGGCGAGTACGCCTATCGCGTGCGCGGCGAAGACCACATGTGGACGCCGGACTCGATCGCGAAGCTCCAGCACGCGACGCGCAGCAACTCGTACCAGACGTACAAGGAATACGCGCACCTGATCAACGACCAGACCAAGCGTCACATGACGTTCCGCGGCCTGTTCGAGTTCAAGGTCGAGCCGACCAAGGCCATCCCGATCGACGACGTCGAGCCGGCGAAGGACATCGTCAAGCGCTTTGCGACGGGCGCGATGTCGCTCGGTTCGATCAGCACCGAAGCGCACGCGACGCTCGCGATCGCGATGAACCGGATCGGCGGCAAGTCGAACACCGGCGAAGGCGGCGAGGACGAGAAGCGCTACCGCAACGAACTGCGCGGCATTCCGATCAAGTCGGGCGAGACGCTGAAGTCGGTGATCGGCGACGAGATCGTCAGCGACATTCCGCTGAAGGACGGCGATTCGCTGCGCTCGAAGATCAAGCAGGTCGCGTCGGGCCGCTTCGGCGTCACCGCCGAGTACCTGGCATCGGCCGACCAGATCCAGATCAAGATGGCGCAGGGCGCGAAGCCGGGCGAAGGCGGCCAGCTGCCGGGCCACAAGGTGTCGGAATACATCGGCAAGCTGCGTTACTCGGTGCCGGGCGTCGGCCTGATCTCGCCGCCGCCGCACCACGACATCTACTCGATCGAGGATCTGGCGCAGCTGATCCACGACCTGAAGAACGTGAACCCGAGCTCGAGCATCTCGGTGAAGCTGGTGTCGGAAGTCGGCGTCGGCACGGTCGCGGCTGGTGTCGCGAAGGCGAAGGCCGATCACGTCGTGATCGCCGGCCATGACGGCGGCACGGGCGCATCGCCGCTGTCGTCGGTCAAGCATGCGGGCACGCCGTGGGAACTGGGCCTCGCCGAAACGCAGCAGACGCTGGTGCTGAACCGCCTGCGCGGCCGCATCCGCGTGCAGGCCGACGGCCAGATGAAGACGGGTCGCGACGTCGTGATCGGCGCGCTGCTCGGCGCGGACGAATTCGGCTTCGCGACGGCGCCGCTCGTCGTCGAGGGCTGCATCATGATGCGCAAGTGCCACCTGAACACGTGCCCGGTCGGCGTCGCGACGCAGGATCCGGTGCTGCGTGCGAAGTTCAAGGGCCAGCCCGAGCACGTCGTGAACTACTTCTTCTTCGTCGCCGAGGAAGTGCGCGAGATCATGGCGCAGCTCGGCATCGCGAAGTTCGACGACCTGATCGGCCGCGCCGACCTGCTCGACACCCGCAAGGGCATCGAGCACTGGAAGGCGAAGGGCCTCGACTTCTCGCGCGTGTTCTACCAGCCGGAAGAATGCGAGGACGTCGCGCCGCGTCACGTCGACGTGCAGGATCACGGCCTCGAGCGTGCGCTCGACCACGTGCTGATCGAGAAGGCGAAGGCCGCGATCGAGAACGGCGAGCATGTGTCGTTCATCCAGCCGGTGCGCAACGTGAACCGCACGGTCGGCGCGATGCTGTCGGGCGTGATCGCGAAGAAGCACGGCCACGACGGCCTGGCCGACGACGCGGTGCACATCCAGCTGAAGGGCACGGCCGGCCAGAGTTTCGGCGCGTTCCTCGCGAAGGGCGTGACGCTCGACCTCGTCGGCGACGGCAACGACTACGTCGGCAAGGGCCTGTCGGGCGGCCGGATCATCATCCGTCCGACCAACGACTTCCGCGGCAAGTCCGAGGAAAACATCATCTGCGGCAACACGGTGATGTACGGCGCGATCGAAGGCGAATCGTTCTTCCGCGGCGTCGCGGGCGAGCGCTTCTGCGTGCGTAACTCGGGCGCGACGGCGGTCGTCGAAGGCACGGGCGACCACGGTTGCGAATACATGACGGGCGGCACGGTCGTCGTGCTCGGCGAAACCGGGCGCAACTTCGCGGCCGGCATGTCGGGCGGTCTCGCGTACATCTACGATCCGGAAGGCACGTTCGCGGCGAAGTGCAACAAGTCGATGGTCGCGCTCGAGCCGGTGCTGCAGCAGGCCGAGCAGGAGCGCACGGTCGACCGCGCGCTCTGGCATGAGGGCACGACGGACGAAGCGTTGCTCAAGGGGCTCGTCGAGCGTCATTTCCAGTTCACGGGTTCGCCGCGCGCGAAGTCGCTGCTGGAAAACTGGGACGCGGCGCGCCGCCAGTTCGTGAAGGTGTTCCCGCACGAATACAAGCGCGCGCTGGGCGAGATCGGTGCGAAGAAGGCGGCGAAGGAAGTGCTGGCCGCCTGAGCGACGAACGACATAGCGAATGCCGCGCGCGCATGATTGCCGCGCGCGGCTCCCCCACCCGATACACCGAACAGAAGAGCACCTTATGGGCAAGGCAACCGGTTTTCTGGAGTTCGAACGCCGCCACGAGGCGTACGAAGCACCGCTCACGCGCGTGAAGCACTACAAGGAATTCGTCGCGGCGCTGACCGACGCGGACGCGAAGGTCCAGGGCGCGCGCTGCATGGATTGCGGCATCCCGTTCTGCAACAACGGCTGCCCGGTCAACAACATCATCCCGGACTTCAACGATCTCGTTTACCGCCAGGACTGGCAGCAGGCGATCGAAGTCCTGCATTCGACCAACAACTTCCCCGAGTTCACGGGCCGTATCTGCCCGGCGCCGTGCGAGGCAGCCTGCACGCTCGGGATCAACGAGGATCCGGTCGGCATCAAGTCGATCGAGCACGCGATCATCGACAAGGCCTGGGCGGAAGGCTGGGTGAAGCCGCTGCCGGCCGAGCACAAGACGGGCAAGAAGGTCGCGGTCGTCGGTTCCGGCCCCGCGGGTCTCGCGGCCGCGCAGCAGCTCGCGCGCGCCGGCCACGACGTGACGGTGTTCGAGAAGAACGACCGCATCGGCGGCCTGCTGCGTTACGGGATCCCCGACTTCAAGCTCGAGAAGTGGCTGATCGATCGCCGCATGCGCCAGATGGAAGCGGAAGGCGTGACGTTCCGCACCAGCGTGTTCATCGGCAAGGACGCGCTGCCGGACTCGATCGGCAACATGGCGAAGGAAACCATTTCGCCGGAGAAGCTGAAGGAAGAATTCGACGCGGTCGTGATCGCGGGCGGTTCGGAAACGCCGCGCGATTTGCCGGTGCCGGGCCGCGAGCTCGCCGGCGTGCATTTCGCGATGGACTTCCTGCCGCAGCAGAACCGCGTGAACGCGGGCGACAAGCTCGTCGATCAGCTGCTCGCGAAGGGCAAGCACGTGATCGTGATCGGCGGCGGCGATACGGGTTCGGACTGCGTCGGCACGTCGAACCGTCACGGCGCGAAGCAGGTTACGCAGTTCGAACTGCTGCCGCAGCCGCCGGAAGAGGAAAACAAGCCGCTCGTGTGGCCGTACTGGCCGATCAAGCTGCGCACGTCGTCGTCGCACGAGGAAGGCTGCGAGCGTGACTGGGCGGTCGCGACGAAGCGTCTCGAAGGCAAGAACGGCAAGGTCGAGAAGCTGATCGCGGTGCGCGTCGAGTGGAAGGACGGCAAGATGCAGGAAGTGCCGGGCTCCGAGTTCGAGATGAAGGCCGACCTGGTGCTGCTCGCGATGGGCTTCACGCAGCCGGCAGCCACCGTGCTCGAGGCGTTCGGCGTCGCGAAGGACGCACGCGGCAACGCGCGCGCGGCGACCGAAGGCGATCGCTCGTACTACACGTCGGTCGACAAGGTGTTCGCGGCAGGCGACATGCGCCGCGGCCAGTCGCTCGTCGTCTGGGCGATCCGCGAAGGCCGCCAGTGCGCGCGTTCGGTCGATGCGTACCTGATGGGGCATTCGGAACTGCCGCGCTAAGCTGAAGCGCGCGAGCGGGTTTCGAGGAAAACCGGGCGTCCGAAAGGGCGCCCGGTTTTTTTTGTGGTGCGGCGTTCCGCCGATATTCAATTGTCCTCAGGCAGGTATCCGTCGTCCGCTGTCGCCCGCCGCGCGCCCCCGCATCTTTCCGAAGCGTCGCCTAACCTGATCACATCAGGTACCGATGTTCCGCGATCCGGAAACCTTTCGTTTTGTAATAATTCTTGGAAATTGTCATATCATGTCGCCCGACCGGCCGCGTTCGCGCGGCCGCCGCATTTGACTGACCCCATTTACAAGGACTCTGAATGGAAGCATTCGTGCATGGGCTGATCGACGCCGTCAACGGCGTGCTGTGGAATTACGTGCTGATCGCGCTGCTGCTCGGCGCCGGCGCGTGGTTCACGTTGCGGTTCCGGATGATCCAGCTGAAGGCGCTGCTCCTCAGCATCAAGCTGGTCGGCAGCAAGGGCGAGCCGGGCAGCATCTCGTCGTTCCAGGCGTTCGCGACCGGCCTCGCGAGCCGCGTGGGCACCGGCAACATCGCCGGTGTCGCGGTCGCGCTGACGGTCGGCGGGCCGGGCGCGATCTTCTGGATGTGGATGACGGCGCTCGTCGGGATGTCGTCGGCGTTCGTCGAGGCGACGCTCGCGCAGATCTTCAAGGTGTCGCATCCGGACGGCAGCTATCGCGGCGGCCCCGCGTACTACATCCAGACGGGCCTGCGCTCGCGCGGCTTCGGCGTGCTGTTCTCGCTGTCGCTGATCCTCGCGTTCGGCTTCGTGTTCAACGCGGTGCAGGCCAATGCGATCGCCGATGCGTTCCATACGTCGTTCGGCTGGAGCCGCGAGACGGTCGGCCTCGGCCTCGTGCTGCTCACCGCGCCGCTCATCTTCGGCGGGATTCGCCGCATCGCGTCGGTCGCGCAGGTGATCGTGCCGGTGATGGCGATCGGCTACCTCGCGCTGGCCGTCTACGCGGTCGCGACGCACGTCGCGCTGGTGCCGGGCGTGATCGCGCTGATCGTAAAGAGCGCGTTCGGGCTCGAGCAGGCGGCAGGCGGCCTGACCGGCTATGCGGTCAGCCAGGCGGTCGCGATGGGCGTGAAGCGCGGATTGTTCTCGAACGAGGCCGGCATGGGTAGCGCGCCGAACGCGGCCGCGACCGCGAGCGTGCGGCATCCGGTCGTGCAGGGGCTGATCCAGATGCTCGGCGTGTTCGTCGACACGATCGTCATCTGCAGCGCGACCGCGTTCGTGATCCTGCTGTCGGGCCAGTACGAACTCGGCACCGGCATGGAGGGCGCGGCGCTCACGCAGCGCGCGATCGCGAGCCACGTCGGCGACTGGGGCGGCATCTACATGGCCGTTGCGATCTTCTTCTTCGCGTACTCGTCGGTGATCGGCAATTACGCCTACGCGGAAGGCAACGTCGACTTCATCACGAAGCGGCGCGGCGTGCTGCCGCTGTTCCGCATCGCGGTGCTCGGCATGGTGATGTTCGGCAGCGTCGGGCAACTGCCACTCGTATGGGCGATGGCCGATACGAGCATGGGGCTGATGGCGATCATCAACCTGGTCGCGATCCTCGCGCTCGGCAAGTATGCGCATGCCGCGTGGCGCGACTATCGCCGCCAGCGCGCGGAGGGCATTGCCGATCCGGTGTTCACGCGCAACACGATTCCCGAGCTCGCGCGCGTGCTGCCGGCCGACGTGTGGGGCGAGCACGGCCCGCTGCTGCAGCGTCCGGTGTCGGCCGATGCGGTGGCCGAGGCGCGCGTGGCGGTGCGCGAGTCATGAACGGCGACCGGCTCCGTGCGTTCGTCGCGCTGATGCCCGATGCGGCATCGCGCGACGCGCTGCACGCGCTGCCGGTCACCCGAGGCGCGCGGCGCACGCTGCCCGCGCAACTGCACGTGACGCTCGCGTTCATCGGCGCGATCGAACGCGCGCGTTGCGACGCGCTGGCCGCACGCCTGCCGGCGCTCGCGGCCGCGCATGCGCTGCCGTTGCAGCCGGTCGAGCGGATTGCTTGGTGGCCGAGCCTGCCGCGCGCGAGACTGATCGTCGCGGAACTCGCGCCCGATCCCGCCTGTGCGGCGCTGAATGCCGACTTGTCCGCGCTGCTGCTCGAACTGGGCGTGCCGGCCGACCGACGGCCGTTCAGGCCGCACGTCACGCTCGCGCGGCTGCCGCGCGACGCGGACGGGCAGCCCGCGCACGGCGGTGCGACCGGGCGGCCGGTCGCGCTGCGTTTCGTCGCGCTGACGTTATTTGAAAGCCGGCTGTCGCACGACGGCGTGTCGCATGTGCCGATCGTGTCGGTGCCCGTCAGGCGGGCGTAGCGGGAAGGCGGGCGGGACGAGGAAGAGAACAAGGCCGGCGCGGTATGCGCCGGCCTTTTTGTTTCGGTTACGCGGCGACTTTGTCGCTGTCGTTCACGCGTTCGACGTTGATCGTGCCGACGTGGAACGCGGCCAGCGATTCGCGATGCGCGATGCTGACGATCGCGGCTTTCGGCAGCCGTTCGGCGAGCAGGTGATAGAGCCGCGCTTCGTTGTCGGCGTCGAGCGCGCTCGTCGCTTCGTCGAGGAACAGGAAGTCGGGCTTGTGCAGCAGCACGCGCGCGCCGGCCAGACGCTGCTGTTCGCCCGGCGACAGCACGCGCGTCCAGTGGCCGGTCTCGTCGAGGCGGCCGACATAGTCTTCCAGGCGGCACGCGCGCAGCGCGTCGCGGCACGCGTCGTCGGTGAATGCGTCGGGCGCGGCCGGATAGGTGAGCGCGGCCTTCAGCGTGCCGATCGGCAAGTAGCTGGTTTGCGGCACGAACATCATCCGTGCGCCGACCGGCGCGTCGATCGCCCCGTCGCCGAACGGCCACAGGCCCGCGAGCGCGCGCATGAACGTGCTCTTGCCGGAACCCGACTTGCCGACCACGAGCCAGCGCGAGCCGGGCTCGATCGTCACGTTGCCGATGTTCGCGAGCGCGTTGCCGTTCGGCAGCGCGAGCTTCAGCGACGACGTCGACAGCTTCGCGGCATCGACGTAGTGCAGGTTGATGCCGCCGTGCTCGGTCGCGGGCGACAGGCTTTCCTTCAGGTGCGACGTGCCCATCACACGCTTGAATTCACGCAGACGGTTGACGGTCGCGCGCCATTCGACGAGGGTCGAGTAACTGTTGATGAACCACGAGAACGAATCGCTGACGGTGCCGAACGCGGACGCAATCTGCATCAGCACGCCGAACGAGAACGCGCCCGCGAAATAGCGCGGCGCCGCGACGACGAGCGGAAAGATGATCGCGATCTGACTGTAGAAGGCCGTGACGAACGTGAGGCGCTTCGTGTACTTCATCACGCGCCACCAGTTGTCGCGAATGCGCGTGAACAGCGTCTGCGCGGTGCCGATCTCGGTTTTCTCGCCGTCGTAGAACGCGATCTGCTCGGCGTTCTCGCGCACGCGGATCAAGCCGAAGCGGAAGTCGGCCTCGACGCGCTGTTGCTGGTAGTTGATCGACACGAGCGGGTGGCCGACCTTCTGGATGATCAGCGAGCCGACCACCGCATACAGCGCGGCCGCCCAAACCATGTACCCGGGAATCGCGACAGGCGTCGCGCCGAGCGTGATCGTCAGCGCGCCCGCGAGCGACCACAGGATCGTGATGAACGACACGAGCGTGACGACCGTCGACAGCAGGTCGAGCGACAACGTGAGCGTGGCCGTCGCGAACGACTGGAGGTCGTCGGTGATCCGCTGGTCGGGGTTGTCGGCGAGGCGGTCGCGCTCGATCCGATAGAACGCGCGATCGCCGAGCCATTGGCCGAGGAAGCGATCGGTGAGCCACTGGCGCCAGCGGAACCCGAGCATCTGGCGCAGATAGCGGCCGTAGACGGCAAGGATGATGAATGCGAACGCGAATGCCGAGAACTGCATCAGCAGACCGGGGAAGTCTTGAACGTTCTTCGACTGCAGCGCGTTGTAGAACCCCACGTTCCACTTGTTCAGCTTGACGTTGATCCAGACCACGCAGAGATTGATCGCGATGATCGTGACCAGCAGCCCCCACGCGATTTTCCATTCGGACGACACCCAGTAGGGCTTGATGAGGCTCCACGCGGATACCGGGCGCTCGTCCTGCGGCGCGTCGGAGGCGGAGCGGACGGGATCGATCGATTGGGTCATGTGCTTCCTGATGAGTAGCCGGCGCGCGGACCGGGCGGAGCCGGACGCGCACCGCGATACGGTATGCCGGGACGGGGTGCCGACTGACGGCGGGCGTCCGGATGGTGGCCCGCGCGTCTTAAACGGCACTTAAGGCCGGCGGTGACGCGGCAACCGGCCGCTCGCGCGGCCAGCCTGCGGGCATTGTGCCAGAGCGGCGCGACGCGACGGCGAATTTGCCGCAAGGGGGACAGTTTGCGGCGCTTTCCGCTTTTATGGTCTAATGGCCGACGACGAAACAGGGGTGCTTCGAGCGCGGCCGACGGACAGTTCCGGGCGACGCGGCGAGGCTGAGAAAGACCCTTCGCACCCGATCCGGGTAATACCGGCGAGGGAAGTTTCTGATCCCGCCGGGCCGCGCTGGCTGCCATCCCACATGGTCAGCGCCCGAGTCCCGCCCGGCCGGCCTTTGCTGCCGGTTTCGTCCTTTTGGGTACGCGCGTTGCGCGTTACGGAAGGAATGATGACCGCTCAATCTTCAGTCTTTTGCGCTGTTCCCGATCCGCTGTCGCGTGCGTCCGCACGGGACGGTGCGCGCGCGTCGACGTTCGTCGCACGCGCTCGCGCGGTTCGCGAGGAGGGCGCGCGATGAACCTCCACGCTTCCCGGCCCGATTTCGCGGTACTCGGCGGCGGCCTCGTCGGCCGTCTGATCGCATGGCGGCTTGCGGGCGACGGGCATCGCGTCGCGCTGTACGAGCGCGGCGGCCCGGACGGCGAGCAGTCGGCCGCGTGGGTCGCGGCCGCGATGCTCGCGCCGCTCGCCGAGGCGGCGAGCGCCGAGCTGCTGATCACCGAGCTCGGCGCGGCATCGCTCGCGCGCTGGCCGCAATGGCTCCCGGAACTGCCCGAACCGGTGTTCTTCCAGCAGCACGGCACGCTCGTCGTCTGGCATCACGCGGATCGCGCCGAGGCGCCGCTGTTCGAGCGGCGCGTGCGCGCGAACGCGCCGGCCGAGCTGTTCGACGGTGGCTTCGTCGCGCTGGCCGGCGCGCAGGTCGACGCGGCCGAGCCCGCGCTCGCGGGGCGCTTCGCGCGCGGCCTGATGCTGCCGCGCGAGGGGCAGCTCGACAATCGGCAGGCGCTGCGCGCACTCGCGGCGGGCCTCGCGCAACGCGGCGTCGAGCTGCACTGGCACGCGACGATCGACGACGCGAACCGGCCCGACGCGCATTTCACGATCGATTGCCGCGGGCTCGGCGCGAAATCCGCGCTGCCCGCGCTGCGCGGCATCCGCGGCGAAGTCGCGCGCGTGCACGCGCCGGGCATCGGGCTCACGCGGCCCGTGCGGCTGCTGCATCCGCGCTATCCCCTTTACATCGCGCCGAAACAGGACGACCTGTACGTGATCGGCGCGACCGAAGTGGAGGGCGAGGACATGTCGCCCGTCAGCGTGCGCTCGGCGCTCGAACTGCTGAGCGCGGCGTTTTCCGTGCACCCGGCGTTCGGCGAGGCGCGCATCCTCGAACTGAACGCGCAATGCCGCCCGACGTTACCCGATCACCGCCCGGCGGTGATCTGGGACGGCGCGACGACGCTGGCCGTCAACGGCCTGTACCGGCACGGCTTCATGATCGCGCCGGAAGTCGCGCACGCGGCGGTTGCGTTCGCGCAAGCCGCGCTCGGCGGTGCATTCGCCGATGCCGACGCGTTCGCCGCGTGGCGCGACGCCGCGCGCTGGCCGACGCTCCTTCATCACCGCGACGACGCGCGCCAGCCGGCCTGACGCGCGCCGCCGACCGAATTCGATCAAGCCTCATGGATATCCAGATCAACCAACAGACGCTGACGCTGCCCGACGGCGCGACGGTGGCCGACGCGCTCGCCGCGTACGGCGCGCGTCCGCCGTACGCGGTCGCGCTGAACGGCAATTTCGTCGCGCGCACGCAGCATGCGGCGCGCGCGCTCGCGACGGGCGACAAGCTCGACGTCGTGCACCCCGTCGCGGGCGGCTGAGCGCCGCCGGTTCGCCCTCCGCTCTTCCAGGAAAACGACATGACGTCCCTCACTTCCGCCGACGCGCTGACGCTGTACGGCGAAACCTTCGCAAGCCGCGTGCTGCTCGGCACGTCGCGCTACCCGTCGCTGCAGTCGCTGTCCGATTCGATTGCCGCGTCGCGCCCCGGGATGGTGACGGTCGCGCTGCGCCGCCAGATGACCGGCGGCACCGCCGAGGCCGGCTTCTTCGATCTGCTCAAGCGTCACGCGGTGCCGCTGTTGCCGAACACGGCCGGCTGCCAGACCGTCGCCGAAGCGGTGACGACCGCGCACATGGCGCGCGAGGTCTTCGATACCGACTGGATCAAGCTCGAGCTGATCGGCGACGACTACACGCTGCAGCCCGACCCGGTCGGGCTGATCGAGGCGGCCGCGCAACTGGTCAAGGACGGCTTCAAGGTGCTGCCGTACTGCACCGAGGATCTCGTGATCGGCAGGCGTCTGCTCGACGTCGGTTGCGAGGCGCTGATGCCGTGGGGCGCGCCGATCGGCACGGGCAAGGGCGTCGTGAATCCGTATGGGCTGCGCGTGCTGCGCGAGCGGCTGCCGGACGTGCCGCTGATCGTCGACGCCGGGCTCGGTGTGCCGTCGCACGCATGCCAGGTGATGGAGTGGGGCTTCGACGGCGTGCTGCTGAACACGGCCGTGTCGCAGGCCACGCATCCGGAAATCATGGCGCGTGCGTTCGCGCAAGGCGTCGAGGCCGGCCGTGCGGCCTATCTCGCCGGGCCGATGGATGCGCGCGAGACTGCGCACGCGAGCACGCCGGTCGTCGGGATGCCGTTCTGGCACCAGGACGGGGGCGGCGCATGAGCGTGCGCTTCGCCGATGCATTCTGGCCGCCGGCCGACGAGCTGGCCGAAGCGGCCGAGCGGATTCGCGCCCGCCTGGGCGACTGGCCGACCGGCACGACGCCGTGGCGGCTGTGCGTCGCGGCGCCCGACGTGCCGGCCGACGGCGACGTGCTGATCGTGTCGGCCGGCGATCGTGCCGCGCAGGCGCGCGCGTCGGCTGCGTCGCGCCCCGCGTCGCCGGACGCGGTCGCGATCGGGTTCGACGAACACGGCGCGGTGCTGCACGCCGCGGGCGTGCGCCACGCGCTGGAAGCCGCGCATCCGCTCGCCGACGACTGGATCGCGGCGCTCGCGGCGTTCCTCGATTGCGGCTTCGCGCCGATCGACGCGCTGGTGCTCGCGCTCGCGTGGCGCGACGGCGACGAAGCGCGCGGGGCCGATGCGTGGCCGGTCGATGCCGCGCGGTTCCCGCGCGTCGCCGGCCTGGCCTCGGCACCCGAGCCCGCATTCCCGCCGTGCCCGATGCAACTTGGCCTTTATCCGGTCGTCCCCGACGCCGAATGGGTCGAACGCGTGCTCGAGTGCGGCGTGCGAACCGTGCAGCTGCGCGTGAAAGGCGCGGATCCGGACGCGCTGCGCCGGGAAGTCGCGCGGGCGGTCGCGGCGGGGCGCCGTTATCCCGATGCGCGCGTGTTCATCAACGATCACTGGCAGATCGCGATAGAAGAGGGCGCGTACGGCGTACATCTGGGTCAGGAGGACCTGGAAACGGCCGATCTGGCCGCGATCGCGCGCGCCGGCCTGCGGCTCGGGCTGTCGAGTCACGGTTATTACGAGATGTTGCGCGCGTTGCACGAGCGCCCGAGCTATCTGGCGCTCGGCCCCGTGCACGCGACCGCGACCAAGGCGGTCGCGGCGCCGCCGCAAGGCCTCGCGCGGATTGCCCGCTATGCGCGCTTCGCGGGCGCGCGGGCGCCGCTCGTCGCGATCGGCGGCGTGGGGCTCGACGCGTTGCCGGACGTGCTGGCGACGGGCGTCGGCAGCGTCGCGGTGGTCAGCGCGGTCACGGGCGCAGACGATTATCGGGCGGCGATTGTTGCGTTGCAGCAATGTTTTGCCCGACAATTTGACAATCATTGACCGCAGGGCCCGGAACGGCGTCACGACATCATTCCAATGCAGGCCCTATAATTCGGCGTTCTGCGTAAAAGGACTGTCAGCTCCGTGAGCCCCACTCCTACCGAGACACTGCTGGAACTTCGCGACGTCGACTTTGGCTACGGCGACCGCCTCGTCCTGTCGAACCTGAACATGCGCTTCGGGCGCGGCCAGGTCGTCGCCGTCATGGGCGGGTCGGGTTGCGGCAAGACGACCGTGCTGCGCCTGATCGGCGGCCTGGTGCGCGCACGCCGCGGCCAGGTGCTGTTCGACGGCGCCGACGTCGGCGCGCAGACGCGCGACGGCCTGTACGCGCTGCGCCGCAAGATGGGCATGCTGTTCCAGTTCGGCGCACTGTTCACCGACATGTCGGTGTTCGAGAACGTCGCGTTCGCGCTGCGCGAACACACCGACCTGCCCGAAGACCTGATCCGCGACCTGGTGCTGATGAAGCTCAACGCGGTCGGCCTGCGCGGCGCGCGCGACCTGATGCCGTCCGAGGTTTCCGGCGGGATGGCGCGCCGCATCGCGCTCGCGCGCGCGATCGCGCTCGACCCGCAGCTCATCATGTACGACGAACCGTTCGCGGGCCTCGATCCGATCTCGCTCGGCATCACGGCGAACCTGATCCGCACGCTGAACGAGGCGCTCGGCGCAACGTCGATCCTCGTCACGCACGACGTGCCGGAATCGTTCGCGATCGCCGACTACGTGTATTTTCTGGCCAATGGCGGCGTGCTCGCGCAGGGCACGCCCGACGAGCTGCGCGCGTCGACCGACCCGAGCGTGCGCCAGTTCATCGACGGCGCGCCGGACGGCCCGTTCAAATTTCATTACACGAGCCCGCCGCTGGCTGCGGATTTCGGGCTCGGCGGAGGGCGCGCATGATCAGCGCGATCGGACGTTACGTCATCGGCGGCCTCGAGCGCGCGGGCTACGGCACGCGGCTGTTCGTGCGCCTCGTGCTGGAATTCTTTCCGCTGCTGCGCCGGCCGCGGCTGGTCACGAAGCAGATCCACTTCCTCGGCAACTATTCGTTCGTGATCATTGCCGTGTCGGGCCTGTTCGTCGGCTTCGTGCTCGGCCTGCAGGGCTATTACACGCTGAATCGCTACGGGTCCGAGCAGGCGCTCGGCCTGCTGGTCGCGCTGTCGCTGGTGCGCGAGCTCGGCCCGGTCGTGACCGCGCTGCTGTTCGCGGGCCGCGCGGGCACGTCGCTCACGGCCGAGATCGGCCTGATGAAGGCCGGCGAGCAGCTCACCGCGCTCGAGATGATGGCCGTCGATCCGCTCAAGACGGTGATCGCGCCGCGCCTGTGGGCCGGCATCATCGCGATGCCGCTGCTCACCGCGATCTTCAACGCGGTCGGCGTGCTCGGCGGTTATTTCGTCGGGGTCGTGCTGATCGGCGTCGACCCGGGCGCGTTCTGGTCACAGATGCAGGGCGGGGTCGAAGTGTGGGCCGACGTCGGCAACGGCGTGATCAAGAGCATCGTGTTCGGGTTCGCCGTGACCTTCATTGCACTGTTTCAGGGGTATGAAGCGAAGCCCACGCCCGAGGGCGTGTCGCGCGCGACGACCAAGACGGTCGTGTTCGCGTCGCTCGCCGTACTCGGCCTCGATTTCCTGCTGACCGCGCTGATGTTCAGCTAAGCCTCAGCCAAGCCAAATTTTGGGATGACGATGAAAAAGACTGCTCTCGACTTCTGGGTCGGCCTGTTCGTGGTGGTGGGCTTCCTTGCGGTGCTGTTCCTGGCGCTCAAGGTCGGCAACATGAGCTCGCTGTCGTTTCAGCCGACCTACTCGGTGAGGATGAAATTCGACAACATCGGCGGGCTGAAGCCGCGCGCCGCCGTGAAGAGCTCCGGCGTCGTGGTCGGCCGCGTGAAGTCGATCGCCTTCGACACCAACACCTACCAGGCGCTGGTGACGATCGATATCGACGGCCAGTATCCGTTCCCGAAGGATTCGTCGGCGAAGATCCTGACGTCGGGCCTGCTCGGCGAGCAGTACATCGGCCTCGATCCGGGCGGCGACACCGAAATGCTGAAGGCGGGCGATACGATCACGATGACGCAGTCGGCGATCGTGCTCGAGAACCTGATCGGCCAGTTCCTGTACAGCAAGGCAGCCGACGCGGGTGGCGCGAAGCCGGCATCGGGGGCCTCGGCCGCGCCGGCCGCGCCCGCGCCGGTCGCGGTGCCGGCCTCTGCGGTGTCCGGTTCGACCGCCCAATAACCACACGAGAGAAAGACAAGAGGGTAATGACCATGCAGACGATCCGCATCAGGCACGCCGCGCTCGCGGTGGCGGCAGTCGCCGCGTTGAGCGGTTGCGCGACCGTGCAGACGCCGACCAAGGGCGATCCGCTCGAAGGCTTCAACCGGTCGATGTACAAGTTCAACGACACGGTCGACACGTACGCGCTGAAACCGGTCGCGAAGGGCTACCAGTACGTGGTGCCGCAGCCGGTGCGCGACAGCGTGACGAACTTCTTCTCGAACATCGGCGACGTCTACATCGCCGCGAACAACATCGTGCAGTTGCGAATCGCGGACGGCGTCGGCGACATCATGCGCGTCGTGATCAACACGGTGTTCGGCGTCGGCGGCCTGTTCGACGTCGCGACGATCGCGAAACTGCCGAAGCACACGGCCGACTTCGGGATCACGATGGGCCGCTACGGCATGCCGTCGGGCCCGTATCTCGTGCTGCCGCTGCTCGGACCGAGCACGCTGCGCGACACGGCAGGCCTCGGCGTCGACTACGTGGGCAATCCGCTCACCTACGTGAAGCCGGACAGCCTGAGCTGGGGCCTGTTCGGCGTGAACCTCGTCAACACGCGTGCGAACCTGCTCGGCGCGGGCGACGTGCTGGATGCCGCGGCGCTCGACAAGTATTCGTTCGTGCGCAACGCGTACCTGCAGCGCCGCCAGATGCTGATCGACAACGCGCGCGGCGAGGCCTCGACGGCGTCGAGCAACGACGCGCTGCCGAAGTACGACCTGCCGGACGACGGCGCGGCACCGGCGGCAGCCGGCGCGGCGGGAACGGCGGGTGCGGCCGCGATCGGCGGCGCGACGGCGCCGGCCGGCGCATCGGGTGCGGCCGTTGCCGCACCGGCGTCGGGCAGTGCCGAAGCACCGAACCCGGCCAGCGCGACGAACGTGCCGGCAATGCAGATGACGCCGCCCGCTCCGGGCGGGATTCGTTTCCCGAGCATCAAGCTGCACTGACCCATTTACATTCGTTACAGCCGGAAACGATTGAGTCGGTGGCGCACGCGAACTTGCGCGTAAGCTACCGGCTCCAACCTACGCATCGACTCTTCATGCAGGTCACTATGATGAAAAAACTGTTCCTGATCCCCGTTTTCGCGGCGCTGTTCTCGTTCGGCAGCGCAGCTCACGCGCAAGTCGACCAGTCGAACCCGCAGGCGCTGATCAAGACGGCGACGCAGCAGGTCCTCGACGAGGTCAAGCAGCAGACGATCAAGCAGGGCGACACCAACCGCATCATTACGATCGTCAACAAGGACATCCTGCCGTACACCGATTTCCGCCGCACCACGCAGCTCGCGATGGGTCGCAACTGGCGTACGGCATCGGCCGAGCAGCAGCAACAGGTTCAGGAGCAGTTCAAGCTGCTGCTGATCCGCACGTATTCGGGCGCGCTTGCGCAGCTGAAGCCGGACCAGCAGATCCAGTACCCGCCGTTCCGCGCTGATCCGGCCGACACCGACGTGGTCGTGAAGACGGTCGCGATGAACAACGGCCAGCCGGTCCAGATCGACTATCGCCTGTACAAGTCGGCGAATGGCTGGAAGGTGTATGACCTGAACGTGCTCGGCGCGTGGCTGATCCAGACGTACCAACAGCAGTTCAACGAGAAGATCCAGCAAAGCGGCGTGGACGGCCTGATCCAGTTCCTGACGCAGCGCAACCAGCAACTTGCCGCCGGCAAGCAGGCGTCGTGAGCAGCTTCGAAGCAGGCTCTTCGCTGACCGTCGCGAGCGCGAAGTCCGCGCTCGCGGACGGTCTTGCGCGCATCGGCGCCGGCGCGACCGCCGTCGATTGCTCGGCGCTGACGCAGTTCGACTCGTCCGCGCTCGCCGTGCTGCTCGCATGGCAACGTGCCGCCAAAGCGCGCGGCGCGACCCTCGACCTCCTCAATCTCCCGCAGAAGCTCGCCAGCCTCGCGCGCGCCTACGGCGTCGACGCGCTCATCGACGGCACCGGGCGACATTGACCCTGTCCGACCGAAGCCTGCCGCGCCAGCCGGCGCGCGCACGCTTCAGGCCGCGCGCCTCCTGCGTCGGCCCCACCAGCCGGTTTGCCCTATAATCAAGCGTTTTGCGGGGCAGCCAATCGGCGTCCGGCCCCCATTTTCTTTCGCAGCAAGCACAGAATAGGCGTCGCGGCCCTTGCGCCGCGCACAGTCATGTCAGCCATAGAAATCCGTCACGTCAAGAAGCGCTACAAATCGCTTCAGGCGCTCAAGGGCGTCAGCCTGTCGGTCGAGGAAGGCGAGTTTTTCGGTCTGCTCGGCCCGAACGGCGCAGGCAAGACCACGCTCATCAGTATCCTCGCCGGGCTTGCCCGGGCCGATGAAGGCAGTATCTCGGTGCGCGGCCACGACGTCGTCAAGGACTTCCGCGATGCGCGCCGCGCGCTCGGCGTCGTGCCGCAGGAACTCGTGTTCGACCCGTTCTTCACCGTCCGCGAGACGCTGCGGATCCAGTCCGGCTATTTCGGGCTGCGCCACAACGACGACTGGATCGACGAAGTGATGGCCAATCTCGACCTCACCGAGAAGGCCGACGCGAACATGCGCGCGCTGTCGGGCGGGATGAAGCGCCGCGTGCTGGTCGCGCAGGCGCTCGTGCACCGGCCGCCCGTGATCGTGCTCGACGAGCCGACTGCCGGCGTCGACGTCGAACTGCGCCAGACGCTGTGGCAATTCATCTCGCGGCTGAACCGCGAGGGCCACACGATCGTCCTGACCACCCATTACCTGGAAGAAGCCGAGTCGCTGTGCGACCGCATCGCGATGCTGCGTCGCGGCGAAGTCGTCGCGCTCGATCGCACCGACGCGCTGCTGCGCCGCTTCGCGGGCCTGCAGCTGTACCTGCGGTTCTCGACCGGCGCGCTGCCCGCCGAGCTGCGCGGGCTGGAGACCGATCCGGCCGCGCGCGCGCCGGGCGAGCATCTGCTGCGTCTCACGAGCTACGACGATGTCGAGCGCATCCTCGCGCAGTGTCGCGCGGCCGGCTGCACGTTCGACGAGATCGAGGTCCGCAAGGCCGACCTCGAGGATGTGTTCGTCCAGGTGATGAACGGGGCCGAGGTCATCGAGGGTCTGGCATGAGCGGTTTTCAAACGCTGTTCTACAAGGAACTCCTGCGCTTCTGGAAAGTGTCGTTCCAGACGGTGTGCGCGCCGATCGTGACGGCGCTGCTGTACCTGACGATCTTCGGCCATGCGCTGTCGGGCCGCGTCGAGGTGTATCCGGGCGTCGAGTACGTGAGTTTTCTCGTGCCGGGCCTCGTGATGATGAGCGTGCTGCAGAACGCGTTCGCGAACAGCTCGTCGTCGCTGATCCAGTCGAAGATCACCGGCAACCTCGTGTTCGTGCTGCTGCCGCCGTTGTCCTACAGGGACATCTTCGGCGCATACGTCCTTGCGTCCGTCGTGCGCGGGCTCGCGGTCGGCACGGGCGTGTTCGTCGTGACGATCTGGTTTATCCCGATGCATTTCGCGGCGCCGTTGTTCATCATCTCGTTCGCGCTGCTCGGCTCGGCGATCCTCGGCACGCTCGGGCTGATCGCCGGCATCTGGGCCGAGAAGTTCGACCAGCTCGCCGCGTTTCAGAACTTCCTGATCATGCCGCTGACGTTCCTGTCCGGCGTGTTCTATTCGACGCACTCGCTGCCGCCCGTGTGGCGCGAGATCTCGCGTCTCAACCCGTTTTTCTACATGATCGACGGCTTCCGTTACGGGTTCTTCGGCGCGTCCGACATCAACCCGCTCACGAGCCTCGCGATCGTCACCGGTTTCTTCGTGCTGCTCGCGATGTTCGCGATGCGGCTGCTCGCGACCGGCTACAAACTGCGTCATTGATATCGACGGCGGCGGCCGCCACGGGCGGCGCGCGCCGACAGGAGCCCCTCATGTTGCCGACTCCCGAACAGGTCAAGCAATACATCGCCGGCGGTCTCGCCTGCACTCATCTGGAAGTCGAAGGCGACGGCCAGCATTTCTTCGCGACGATCGTGTCGGCGGCCTTCGAAGGCAAGCGGCCGATCCAGCGGCACCAGCTCGTTTATGCGGCGCTCGGCGATCGCATGAAGCAGGAAATTCACGCGCTCAGCATGAAGACGCTGACGCCCGCCGAATGGCAGAACGCATAACCGGAACCACTGAGTGCAAGTCACCGTCAACGAGCGCGACGCCGTCCAGAGCGTCGCCACGGCACACCCGGCCGCCAACGGGGAATCGCAGGGACATGGGATGGACAAGCTGGTGATCGAAGGCGGTCGCCGGTTGTCGGGCGAGATCGTCGTGTCGGGCGCGAAGAACGCCGCGCTGCCGATCCTGTGCGCGGGGCTGCTCAGCGCCGAGCCGGTCGAACTCGACAACGTGCCGAACCTGAAGGACGTGCGCACCACGCTGAAGGTGCTGAACCAGATGGGCGTGAAGAGCGAAACGGACGGCTGCCGCGTGCAGCTCGACGCGTCGCGCGTCGACAACCTCGTCGCGCCGTACGAGCTCGTCAAGACGATGCGCGCGTCGATCCTCGTGCTCGGGCCGCTGCTCGCGCGCTTCGGCGAGGCGAAGGTGTCGCTGCCGGGCGGCTGCGCGATCGGCGCGCGGCCGGTCGACCAGCACATCAAGGGCCTGCAGGCGATGGGCGCCGAGATCAGCATCGAGCACGGCTTCATCGAGGCACGCGCGAAGCGCCTGAAGGGCGCGCGCATCGTGACCGACATGATCACGGTGACGGGCACGGAAAACCTGCTGATGGCCGCGACGCTGGCCGATGGCGAGACGGTGATCGAGAACGCGGCGCGCGAGCCGGAAGTGAGCGATCTCGCGCACCTGCTGGTCGCGATGGGCGCGAAAATCGACGGCATCGGCACCGACCGCCTCGTGATCCAGGGCGTCGAGCGGCTGCATGGCGCACGCCATTCGGTGATTCCCGACCGCATCGAGGCCGGCACGTTCCTGTGCGCGGTCGCGGCGGCGGGCGGCGACGTGATGCTGACGGGCGTGCGCCCGCACATCCTCGACGCGGTGATCGACAAGCTGCGCGAGGCCGGCGTGTCGATCGAGGAAGGCGACAGCTGGCTGCGCGTGAAGATGGACCGCCGCCCGTCGGCGGTGACGATCCGCACGTCGGAATACCCGGCGTTTCCGACCGACATGCAGGCGCAGTTCATGGCCCTCAATTCGGTCGCGACGGGCACCGCGCAGGTCGTCGAGACCATTTTCGAGAACCGCTTCATGCACGTGCAGGAGCTGAACCGGCTCGGCGCGAACATCACGATCGACGGCAACACGGCGCTCGTGACCGGCGTCGACAAGCTGTCCGGCGCGAACGTGATGGCGACCGACCTGCGCGCGTCGGCGAGCCTCGTGATCGCCGGGCTGCGCGCCGAAGGCGAAACGCTCGTCGACCGCATCTATCACCTGGACCGCGGCTACGACCGCATGGAAACCAAACTGACCGCCGTCGGCGCGAACGTGCGCCGCCTCTCCGGGAGCCAAGCATGACCGCGCCGCTGACCCTCGCCCTGTCGAAGGGCCGGATTTTCGAGGAAACCCTGCCGCTGCTGGCGGCCGCCGGCGTGCAGGTGGCCGAGGATCCGGAAACGTCGCGCAAGCTGATCCTGCCGACGACCGATCCGAACCTGCGCGTGATCATCGTGCGCGCGAGCGACGTGCCGACCTACGTCGAATACGGCGCGGCCGATTTCGGCGTGGCCGGCAAGGATGTGCTGGTCGAGCACGGCGGCTCGGGCCTGTACCAGCCGATCGACCTGAACATTGCGCGCTGCCGGATGTCGGTGGCGGTGCCGGCCGGTTTCGACTATGCGAACGCGGTGCGCCAGGGCGCACGCCTGCGGGTCGCGACCAAATACGTCGAAACGGCACGCGAGCACTTCGCCGCGAAAGGCGTGCACGTCGACCTGATCAAGCTGTACGGCTCGATGGAGCTGGCGCCGCTGGTCGGGCTGGCCGACGCGATCGTCGACCTCGTCAGCTCGGGCGGCACGCTGAAGGCGAACAATCTGGTCGAGGTCGAGGAGATCATGGCGATCTCGTCGCGCCTCGTCGTGAACCAGGCTGCGCTGAAGTTGAAGCGCGCGGCGCTCAAGCCGATTCTCGACGCGTTCGAACGCGCGTCGCAGAATGGCAATTGAGCGCATCACCGTAACGGAATTCCCATGGCCATCACCATCCGCAAACTCGATTCGACGAGCGACGGCTTCGACGCCGCGCTGCGTGCGGTGCTCGCGTTCGAGGCGAGCGAGGACGAAGCGATCGAGCAGTCGGTCGCGAAAATTCTCGCCGACGTGAAGTCGCGCGGCGACGCCGCGGTGCTCGAGTACACGAACCGCTTCGACCGGCTGGACGCGAGCAGCGTCGCCGCGCTCGAGCTGCCGCAGGACGCGCTGCAGACGGCGCTCGACGGCCTTGCGCCGAAGGCGCGTGCGGCGCTGGAAGCTGCTGCCGCGCGCGTGCGTGCGTACCACGAGAAACAGAAGATCGAATGCGGCACCCATAGCTGGCAGTACACGGAAAGCGACGGCACGGTGCTCGGCCAGAAGATCACGCCGCTCGACCGCGTCGGCCTGTACGTGCCGGGCGGCAAGGCCGCGTATCCGTCGTCGGTGCTGATGAACGCGATTCCCGCGCGCGTCGCGGGCGTCGGCGAGATCGTGATGGTCGTGCCGACCCCGGACGGCGTGAAGAACGACCTCGTGCTCGCCGCGGCGCTGCTCGGCGGCGTCGATCGTGTGTTCACGATTGGCGGCGCGCAGGCGGTTGGCGCGCTCGCATACGGCACGGCCACGGTGCCGCCGGTCGACAAGATCTGCGGGCCGGGCAATGCGTACGTCGCGTCGGCGAAGCGCCGCGTGTTCGGCACGGTCGGCATCGACATGATCGCCGGCCCGTCGGAAATCCTCGTGCTGTGCGACGGCACGACCGATCCGAGCTGGGTCGCGATGGACCTGTTCTCGCAGGCCGAACACGACGAGCTCGCGCAGTCGATCCTGCTGTGCCCGGACGCCGCGTTCCTCGAGCGCGTCGAGAAGGCGATCGACGAGCTGCTGCCGACGATGCCGCGCCAGGACGTGATCCGCGCGTCGCTGGAAGGCCGCGGCGCGCTGATCAAGGTGCGCGACATGGCCGAAGCGTGCCGGATCGCGAACGATATCGCGCCGGAGCACCTCGAGATTTCCGCGCTGGAGCCGCAGCAATGGGGCCAGCAAATCCGCCACGCCGGCGCGATCTTCCTCGGCCGCTACACGAGCGAAAGCCTCGGCGACTACTGCGCGGGCCCGAATCACGTGCTGCCGACTTCGCGCACCGCGCGCTTCTCGTCGCCGCTCGGCGTATACGACTTCATCAAGCGTTCGAGCCTGATCGAAGTCAGCGCCGAAGGTGCGCAGACGCTGGGCGAGATCGCCTCGGAGCTTGCATACGGCGAAGGGCTGCAGGCGCACGCGCGCAGCGCCGAGCTCCGGATGAAGGGGTGACGCGCGCCGGAGCCGCTGCCGACGCAGCGGTTCCGGTCGATGAGGAGGCCCGGCGCAGGGCGGCAGCCGCCGCCTTGCCGACCATTTGACGCCGGCGCGACGCACGCCGGCTTGAGACCATGACGACGCCACAAGACATCATCCGCCGCGACGTGCTCGCGATGACGAGCTACCCGGTGCCCGACGCGAGCGGCTTCGTGAAGCTCGACGCGATGGAGAACCCGTATTCGCTGCCGGCACCGCTCGCGGCGGCGCTCGGCGAACGCCTCGCGCAGGTCGCGCTGAACCGCTACCCGGCGCCGCGCCCGGGCGCGCTGCTCGACAAGCTGCGCCGTGCGATGGGCGTGCCGGCCGCATGCGACGTGTTGCTCGGCAACGGCTCGGACGAAATCATCAGCATGATGTCGGTGGCGTGTGCGAAACCGGGCGCGAAGGTGCTCGCACCGGTGCCGGGTTTCGTGATGTACGAGTTGTCGGCGAAGTTCGCGCAGCTCGAATTCGTCGGCGTGCCGCTCAAGGCCGACCTGACGCTCGACGCCGACGCGATGATCGCGGCGATCGCCGAGCACCGGCCCGCGCTCGTCTACCTCGCTTACCCGAACAACCCGACCGGCACGCTGTACGACGAAGCCGACGTCGAGCGGATCATCGTGGCCGCGCAGCACAGCCTGATCGTGATCGACGAGGCGTACCAGCCGTTCGCGGAGCGCTCGTGGCTGCCGCGTGCCGCGGAGTTCGACAATGTCGTCGTGATGCGCACGGTGTCGAAGCTCGGCCTCGCGGGGATCCGCCTTGGTTATCTCGCCGGGCTGCCGGCGTGGCTGACCGAGTTCGACAAGGTGCGCCCGCCGTACAACATCAACGTGCTGACCCAGGCAACCGCCGATTTCCTGCTCGACCACCTCGACGTGCTCGACGCGCAGGCGGCCGAACTGCGTGCGGAACGCACGCGCCTCGCGCAGGCCGTGGCCGCGCTGCCGGGCACGACGGTGTTCCCGAGCGCCGGCAATTTCCTGCTGGTGCGCGTGCCGGACGCAGCCGCCGTGTTCGATGCGCTGCTCACGGAGCGGGTGCTGGTCAAAAACGTGAGTAAAATGCATCCGTTGCTGTCCGAATGCGTGCGGCTGACCGTCGGTTCTCCCGACGAAAACGCGCGCCTGCTGGCTGCTTTGAAACTCGCACTGCCCGGTTGAGCCCAGGGCGCGGCGGCGCGCGACGATCAATCCCCATTTACATCAGACTCAATCAAGGAATTGCCATGCGTGTGGCGGAAGTCGTTCGCAATACCAGCGAAACGCAGATCCGTGTGAAGCTCGATCTCGACGGGACGGGCCGGCAGAAGCTGGCCACCGGCGTGCCGTTTCTCGACCATATGCTCGACCAGATCGCGCGACATGGTCTGATCGATCTCGAGGTCGAAGCGCATGGCGATACCCATATCGACGACCACCACACGGTCGAGGATGTCGGCATCACGCTCGGTCAGGCCGTCGCGAAGGCGATCGGCGACAAGAAGGGCATCCGCCGCTACGGCCATTCGTACGTGCCGCTCGACGAGGCGCTGTCGCGTGTCGTGATCGACTTCTCGGGCCGGCCCGGTCTTGAATTCCACGTGCCGTTCACGCGTGCGCGGATCGGCACGTTCGACGTCGACCTTTCCATCGAATTCTTCCGCGGGTTCGTGAACCACGCGGGCGTCACGCTGCACATCGACAACCTGCGCGGCATCAACGCGCATCACCAGCTCGAAACGGTGTTCAAGGCCTTCGGCCGGGCGCTGCGTGCGGCGGTGGAGCTCGACGAGCGCGCGGCGGGACAGATTCCGTCGACGAAGGGCAGCCTCTAACTTCCGAACGGACAGGACGCCAACGACAACCTCACGGCTTCGGCGCGGCGCGCCGGCTTGCGATGGATCTGCTCAAATCGTTCATTTCGCTGCTGGCGCTGATCAACCCGATCGGCGCGGTGCCGTTCTTCCTGAGCCTGACGGCGCAGCAGTCGGACATCGAGCGGCGCCGCACGATCCGGATCGCGTCGGTGTCGGTGTTCTGCGTGATGACGGTGACGACGCTGCTCGGGCAGCAGATCATCGACTTCTTCGGCATTTCGGTCGGCTCCCTTGAAGTGGGCGGCGGCATCATCATGTTGCTGATGGCGATCAACATGCTGAACGCGCAGATCGGCAACACGCGATCGACGCCGGAGGAGCGCCACGAGGCCGAGCTGAAGGACAACATCGCGGTCGTGCCGCTGGCGATTCCGCTGCTCACGGGCCCCGGCTCGATCAGCACGGTGATCATCTATGCGGCGAACTCGCATCACTGGTATGAGCGAGCCGGGCTCGTCGCGATCGGCGCGGTCCTGGCTCTGCTGTGTTTCTTCGCGATGCGGCTTGCCGAGCCGATCGCGAACTGGATCGGCCGCACCGGCATCAACATCGCCACGCGGCTGATGGGTTTGATGCTGTCGGCGCTGGCGGTGGAATTCATCGTCAATGGACTGAGGGCGCTACTGCCTGCACTGAGATGAAAACTTCGATTGCGATTGTGGATTATGGGATGGGCAACCTGCGCTCGGTCGCGCAGGCGCTCAAGAAGGCCGAACCGGCCGCCGACGTGGCGATCGTCGATACGCCGGCCGCGATTCGCGCGGCCGACCGCGTCGTGCTGCCCGGCCAGGGCGCGATGCCCGACTGCATGCGCTGCCTCGGCGAATCGGGGCTGCAGGAAGCGGTGATCGAGGCGTCGCGCACGAAGCCGCTGCTGGGCGTGTGCGTCGGCGAGCAGATGCTGTTCGACTGGAGCGCGGAAGGCGACACGAAGGGTCTGGGCCTGTTGCCCGGCAAGGTCGTGCGCTTCGAGCTCGACGGCCGGCTGCAGGACGACGGCTCGCGCTTCAAGGTGCCGCAAATGGGCTGGAACCGCGTGCACCAGTCGCAGCCGCACCCGCTGTGGGACGGGGTGCCCGACGACGCGTATTTCTACTTCGTGCACAGCTATTACGTGCGCCCGGACAACCCGGCGCACACGGTAGGCGAAACGGCATACGGCGCGCCGTTTACGTCCGCGGTCGCGCGGGACAACCTCTTCGCGACCCAATTCCACCCCGAGAAAAGCGCGGAGGTCGGGTTGCGTCTGTATCGCAACTTCGTACACTGGAAACCGTGAACGTCGTGTGCGTGCCACAGTCGGCGGGCGGGAAAGGCCCGTTCGCAAGCCCGCTATTGGCGGGAACAGGCCCTATGCGCCGAAAGAGTTGTACTAAACTAGCGAGACGGCGCGGCACCGGTTTGGCCGGTACGCGCCGGATTCTTTTCATTTTCCACGACGACACCCGATTGCTATGTTGCTGATTCCGGCCATCGATCTCAAAGACGGTCAGTGTGTGCGCCTCAAACAGGGCGATATGGACCAGGCCACGATTTTCTCCGAGGACCCGGCGGCGATGGCCCGCAAGTGGGTCGATCTCGGCGCCCGGCGGCTGCATCTGGTCGACCTGAACGGCGCGTTCGCCGGCAAGCCGAAGAATCTCGAAGCGATCGAAGCGATCCTCGACGAAGTCGGCGACGAAATTCCCGTGCAGCTCGGCGGCGGCATCCGCAGCCTCGAGACGATCGAGAAGTATCTCGACGCCGGCCTCTCCTACGTGATCATCGGCACCGCGGCCGTGAAGGACCCGGGGTTCCTGCAGGACGCGTGCACCGCGTTCGCGGGCAACATCATCGTCGGGCTGGACGCGAAGGACGGCAAGGTCGCGACCGACGGCTGGAGCAAGCTGACGGGCCACGAGGTGATCGATCTCGCGCGCAAGTTCGAGGACTACGGCGTCGAATCGATCGTCTACACGGACATCGGCCGCGACGGGATGCTGCAGGGCATCAACATCGAAGCAACCGTGAAGCTCGCCCAGGCGGTCGGCATTCCGGTGATCGCAAGCGGCGGCCTGTCGAACCTCACCGACATCGAGAACCTCTGCGAAGTGGAGGAACACGGCGTCGAAGGCGTGATCTGCGGACGTGCGATCTACTCCGGCGATCTCGATTTCGCGGCCGCGCAAAAACGCGCGGACGAACTGAACGGCGAACTCGACGACGCCTGAGCGCGGTCGTTCCGTTCGCCGGGGTCGCCAGCAGGCGGCCCCGACCGGACGCCTCGCGCGAGGCGTCCGTAACCGGCCGTCCCATCGCGGCATTTGGCGCAACATCATGGCTCTAGCTAAACGCATCATCCCCTGCCTGGACGTGACTGCCGGGCGTGTCGTCAAGGGCGTCAACTTCGTCGAACTGCGCGATGCCGGCGACCCCGTCGAAATCGCCCGCCGCTACGACGACCAGGGCGCCGACGAACTGACGTTCCTCGACATCACCGCGACCTCCGACCAGCGCGACCTGATCCTGCCGATCATCGAGGCCGTCGCGTCGCAGGTCTTCATTCCGCTGACCGTCGGCGGTGGCGTGCGCGCCGTCGAGGACGTTCGGCGCCTGTTGAACGCCGGCGCGGACAAGGTCAGCATGAATTCGTCGGCGGTCGCGAACCCGCAGCTCGTGCGCGACGCGGCCGACAAGTACGGCTCGCAGTGCATCGTCGTCGCGATCGACGCGAAGCGCGTGTCGGCCGACGGCGAGGCGCCGCGCTGGGAAGTCTTCACGCACGGCGGCCGCAAGGGCACGGGCATCGACGCGATCGAATGGGCGCGCAAGATGGCCGAGCTCGGCGCGGGCGAAATCCTGCTCACGAGCATGGACCGCGACGGCACGAAGTCGGGCTTCGACCTCGCGCTCACGCGCGGCGTGTCGGACGCGGTGCCGGTGCCGGTGATCGCGTCGGGCGGCGTGGGTTCGCTGCAGGACCTCGCGGACGGCATCAAGGACGGCCGCGCCGACGCCGTGCTGGCCGCGAGCATCTTCCACTACGGCGAGCACACGGTCGGCGAGGCGAAGCGCTTCATGGCCGACCAGGGCATTCCGGTGAGGCTGTGATGAATACGGAAACGAAATCCCTGCCCGCGTGGCTCGACAAGGTCCGCTGGGACGACAACGGCCTCGTGCCGGTGATCGCGCAGGAAGCGTCGACGAACGACGTGCTGATGTTCGCGTGGATGAACCGCGAGGCGCTGGCGAAGACGATCGAGACGCAGCGCGCGGTCTACTATTCGCGTTCGCGCAAGCGCCTGTGGTTCAAGGGCGAGGAGTCGGGCCACGTGCAGCACGTGCACGAGGTGCGGCTCGACTGCGACGAGGACGTCGTGCTGCTGAAGGTCGAGCAGGTGTCGGGCATCGCATGCCACACCGGCCGGCATTCGTGCTTCTTCCAGAAATTCGAAGGTACGGTGGACAGCGGCGACTGGGTCGCGGTCGATCCGGTGCTGAAAGACCCCGAACACATCTACAAATGACGCAATCGACCGAAGACACGCTGCTGCGCCTCGCGGCCGTGATTGATAGCCGCAAGGGCGGCGACCCCGAACAATCGTACGTATCGCGCCTGTTCCA
This sequence comes from Burkholderia sp. MSMB0856, assembly GCF_001524645.2. Lineage (NCBI taxonomy): Bacteria > Pseudomonadati > Pseudomonadota > Betaproteobacteria > Burkholderiales > Burkholderiaceae > Burkholderia > Burkholderia sp. MSMB0856. The sequence goes on from NZ_CP013427.1 coordinate 375,280, forward strand.
CAAGGGCGACGACGCGGTGCTGAAGAAGATCGGCGAAGAGGCGACCGAAGTCGTGCTGGCCGCGAAGGACGTGCGCCAGGGCGGCGCGCCGACGGCGCTGGTCGGCGAGGTGGCCGACCTGTGGTTCCACTGCCTCGTGATGCTGTCGCATTTCGACCTGAGCCCGGCCGACGTGATCGCCGAACTCGAGCGCCGCGAAGGGCTGTCGGGCATCGAGGAAAAGGCGCTGCGCAAGCGTCGCGAGCGCGAGGAAAACGGCGGGTGACGACGCGCGGCCTGCCGCGCCGACGCCAGTGCGGTAAGCTGTAAGAATTGTCATCTAACGGGGGTAGCATCATGACCGATACGCCGAGCCAGTTTCCGACGCCGTCGGTGCCGGGCGCAGCGGACGCCGAGCGACTGAAAGGTCTGCGCACGCTGACGCACGTGCTGTACGGCCTCTACGCAATTCATTGGCTGACGGGCGGCGTCACCGGGATCATCGCGATCATCATCAACTACGTGAAGCGCGACGACGTGGCCGGCACGCCGTACGCCGACCATTTCGAGTGGCAGATCCGCACGTTCTGGCGCGCGCTGATCGCCTACGTGATCGGCTTCGCGCTGATGTTCGTGGTGGTGGGATTCGTCGTCATGTTTGTCACATGGATTTGGACGCTGTACCGTATCATCAAAGGTTGGCTGTACCTGAACGACAACAAGACGCTCGATCCGCAGGCTTGGTTCTGACCGGCGCGCGGGCGTTTCGCAGGAGCAACATGAGTCACGATCCGAATTGCCTGTTCTGCAAGATCGCGGCGGGCGAGATTCCGAGCACGAAGGTGCACGAGGACGACGAATTCGTCGCGTTCCGCGACATCCGCCCGGCGGCCGAGACGCACGTGCTCGTGATTCCGCGCCGGCATCTGCCGACGCTGTCGGCGGCGAGCGAGGCCGATGCGCCGATGCTCGGCCGGCTGATGCTGTTGGTCGCCCGCCTGGCCGACCAGCTCGGCGTTGCGTACACGGGGGGCGAAACCGGGTTTCGCACAGTGATCAACACGGGCCCCGGCGGCGGGCAGGAGGTCTACCACCTGCACGCGCATATCCTGGCCGGCCCGCGCCCGTGGTTGCGGATGGGTTGACGTGGCGGGGCGTTTCCCCGCATCGATAGTCGAAGCCGGCGTGCCGCCGGCGATTTGCGCCGCGACGCGGCGTGGTTGAGGAGAGGTTTCATCATGGGTGGATTGAGCATTTGGCACTGGCTGATCGTGCTGCTGATCGTCGCGCTGGTTTTCGGTACGAAGAAGCTGCGCAACATCGGCAACGACCTCGGCAGCGCCGTGAAGGGTTTCAAGGACGGCATGAAGGAAGGCGAGACACCGGCAGATGCGCAGCAACTGCCGCGCTCGGGTTCGGTCGACGTCAACGCGAAGGAAACGACGCGTTCCGACTCGAACAAGGCGTAACGCCGGCACGCTGACAGGCATTCGCGATGCTGGATCTCGGTCTTTCGAAGATGGCGCTGATCGGCGTCGTCGCGCTCGTGGTGCTCGGCCCCGAGCGCCTGCCGCGCGTCGCGCGTACGGCCGGCGCATTGTTCGGCCGCGCGCAGCGGTACATCAACGACGTGAAGGCCGAGGTCTCGCGCGAAATCGAACTCGACGCGCTGCGGACGATGAAGACCGATTTCGAGTCGGCCGCGCGCAATGTCGAGACGACGATTCACGACAACCTGCGCGAGCACGAGAAGGAACTGAACGACACGTGGAATTCCGCGGTCGGCGGCCTTAACGAAGGCTCGGTCGATGCCGGCACGTACGGCTCCGACACGCCCGCGGCGCCGTCGTGGCGCGGCAGCACGGCCGCGCTCGCGCCGAAGCGTCGCAACTGGCGTGTGAAACAGGCGGCGACGCCTGTCTGGTACAAGCGCGCGACGACCCGCCGCACGCACGTGCAGTCGGGCGCCGCGCGTGTCGCGCGCCATCAGCCGGCCAGCCTGCGCCGGCCGACGCGCTTCTTCTGAGTCGAGCGCATGCTCGCTCGTCAATCCTACCGAGGGCCGGTGTGAGCGACCCGCAGCAGAATCCGGGCGACGCCCCGGAAGAAACCTTCATTTCCCATCTCGTCGAGCTTCGCGATCGCATCATTCGCGCGGGGCTGGCCGTGATCGTCGTGTTCCTCGGGCTCGTGTATTGGGCGCCCGACATCTTCCGGCTGCTCGCGCGGCCGCTGATGGAAAACCTGCCGAAGGGCGGCAGGATGATCGTGACCGACGTCACCGGCTCGTTCTTCGTGCCGATGAAGGTCACGATGCTCGTCGCGCTCGTGATCGCGCTGCCGATCGTGCTGTACCAGATCTGGGCGTTCGTCGCGCCGGGGCTGTACCAGCACGAGAAGAAGCTCGTCGCGCCGCTCGTCGGCAGCAGCTACGTCCTGTTCCTGTGCGGGATGGCGTTCGCATACTTCCTCGTGTTCCCGACGATCTTCCGCGTGATGGCGCACTACAACGCGCCGCTCGGCGCGGAGATGTCGACCGACATCGACAACTACCTGAGCTTCGTGCTCGGGATGTTCATCGCCTTCGGGGTCACGTTCGAGGTGCCGATCGTCGTCGTGCTGCTCGTCCGGATGGGCGTGCTGACGCTGAAGAAGCTGAAGGAGATGCGGCCGTACGTGATCGTCGGCGCGTTCGTCGTCGCGGCGGTCGTCACGCCGCCGGACGTGTTCTCGCAGCTGATGCTCGCGCTGCCGCTCGTCGTGCTGTTCGAGATCGGGCTGCTGGCCGCGCGCTTCTTCGTGCCGAAGCCGACGGAAGAACCGGAGGCGGAGAACGGCGCCGCAAGTTGAAGAGACGCGGCACGCGGCGGCCGGCATGAGGGGCGCCCTCGATGCGACCTCTTGACGACGTTGAAGCTGGACGAGTGATCGGGCGGTGCAGGTGACGGGGGCGAACGCAGCTCCGTCACCGCGACGAAGGGTCGTCGAAGCAAAGCAAAAGGGCAGCCGATCAGGCTGCCCTTTTGCATTTCCATCGTTGACTGGCAAGTGGCGCCGATACGCCGCCCGCCGGATGTCACTCGCTGTCGCTGTCCTGTTCGTCGAGCGTCTGCTTCGGCGGCGGCGGGCGCTTGCCGATCACCACGCTCACGTCGAACTCCTTGCCCTTGCGCACGACGTGCACCTTGGTCGGCGTGCCCGGCTTGATCTGCGCGACGGTGTTGAGCAACTTCGTCGTGTCGGTGATGTCGTCGCCGTTCACGCTCACGAGGATGTCGCCCGGCTTGATGCCGGCCTTGTCGGCCGGACCGCCCTGCAGCACGCCCGCGACGATCGCGCCCGACTTCTGCTGGAGCCCGAACGACTCGGCGATTTCCGGTGTGACGTCCTGCGGCTCGACGCCGATCCAGCCGCGCGTGACCGAACCCGTCGTGATGATGCTTTCGAGCACGGTGCGCGCGGTCGACACGGGGATCGCGAAGCCGATGCCGAGCGAGCCGCCCGAGCGCGAATAGATCGCCGTGTTGATGCCGAGCAGGTTGCCGTTCACGTCGACCAGCGCGCCGCCCGAGTTGCCGGGGTTGATCGGCGCGTCGGTCTGGATGAAGTTCTCGAACGTGTTGATGCCGAGGTGATTGCGACCGAGCGCGCTGATGATCCCCATCGTGACCGTCTGGCCGACGCCGAACGGGTTGCCGATCGCGAGCACGACGTCGCCGACCCGCGACTGGTCGGAACGGCCGAGCGTGATCGTCGGCAGGTTCGTCATGTTGATCTTCAGCACGGCGAGATCGGTTTCGGGGTCGCTGCCGATCACCTTCGCGGTGGCCGTGCGGCCGTCGGCGAGCGCGACTTCGATCTGGTCGGCGCCGTCCACGACGTGCTGGTTCGTTAGAATGTAACCTTCAGGGCTCACGATAACGCCGGAGCCGAGGTTGGCGGCAGGTTCGTCCTGCTGCTTGCGGGCGTTGCGGTCGCCGAAGAAGTAGCGGAACAGCGGATCCTTCGCGCGCGGATCGGGCGGCAGCGAGCCATCCTTGCTGGAGAAGACGTTGACGACGGCGGGCATCGCCTTTTGCGCGGCCTCCGCGTACGACGTGGTCGCCGGTGCACCGCCGATGCCCGGCGCGACTTCCCGCAGCGCGACGATCGGCGTGGCGAGCTGCTTGCCGAGCTGTCCTTGCCGTTGCAGCCATTGCGGCTTGAGCGTCACGACGATGAACATCAGCGCGAGCAGTACGGTCACCGCCTGCGCGAAGAACAGCCAGAAGCGTCTAAGCATCTGAATGGATTAGAGGTTTATATGGATCGGATCGAACTTGAATTGTACTTGAACAATACCCTTGAAACCGCGCGCTTCAAGGACTATTGCCCGAATGGCCTTCAGGTCGAGGGGCGTCGCAAGATCGAGAAGATCGCCACCGGCGTGACGGCGTCGGTCGCGTTCCTCGAGGCCGCGCTCGAATGGGGGGCGGATGCGGTGCTCGTCCATCACGGCTATTTCTGGCGCAACGAGGCGCCGCAGATCACGGGCCGCAAGTACCGGCGCCTGAAGCTGCTGCTCGCGAACGACCTGAACCTGTTCGCGTTCCACCTGCCGCTCGACGCGCATCCCGAGTTCGGCAACAACGCGCAGCTCGGCGAGAAGCTCGGGTTGATCGGCGAGCAACGTTTCGGCGACGGCGATCTTGGCTGGATGGCCACGCTGCCGATGCCCGTCACGCTCGAGCACTTCGTCGCCAAGGTCGAGCGCACGCTCGGCCGCACGCCGCTCGTGCTCGGCGATCCGGAGATGCAGCTGCGCCGCATCGCGTGGTGCACGGGCGCCGCGCAGAGCTATTTCGATGCCGCGATCGACGCCGGCGCCGACGTGTTCCTGACCGGCGAAGTGTCGGAATCCGTCACGCATGCATCGGCCGAGAGCGGCGTCGCGTTCGTTGCGGCAGGGCACCATGCGACGGAGCGCTACGGAATCCAGGCGCTTGGCGCCCACTTGTCCGAAGAATTCGATATCGAACACCTTTTTATCGATATTCATAATCCGGTCTGAACGACGGATTTGCGGCGGCGCATCGAAATTTCGCAATGTAGCGGACGCTTAAAAGTGAAATGATTTAATCGCTCCGATAGTGGGGGAAAACCCTTAACTATCAACTACTTCGAAGGGATTTTCATCTCCGGGCCTTGTAAATGGCGACTCCATTCGCGCAAACTAGCGGCGGAATGAAAAGTCGTGACGGAAAATCCAACTCAGAAGTGGGGCGTGTGATGCGAGACAAGGAAGAAAAACGCGTCGACAGCGGCCGCCGTACCTGGCTGATTGCGACATCCGTAGCAGGTGGCGTGGGAGGCGTAGCCACCGTCATACCTTTCGCGGCGTCGCTTGCGCCGTCCGCGAAAGCGAAAGCGGCCGGCGCTCCGGTCGAGGTCGACATCAGCGGCCTGAAGCCCGGCGAGATGGTCACCGTGCCGTGGCGCGGCAAGCCAGTCTGGATCCTGAACCGTACCGACGCCATGCTGGCCGACGTCGTCAAGGCCGACAAGGAAGTGGCCGATCCGACCTCCGAAAAACCCTATACGATGCCCCTGCCCGCGTATTGCGCGAACGAATATCGCTCGCGGGCCGATCGCAAGAACATTCTCGTCGTGATGGCCGTGTGTACGCACCTCGGCTGCACGCCTAGCCAACGCTTCACGCCGGGTCCGCAGCCGAACCTGCCGGACGACTGGCCGGGCGGCTTCCTGTGCCCGTGCCACGGTTCGACCTACGACCTCGCCGGCCGCGTGTTCAAGAACAAGCCGGCGCCTCAGAATCTCGACATCCCGCCCTACATGTTCACGTCGGCGACGACCCTCGTGATCGGCAAGGACGAGAAAGGAGAAGCGTGATGGCTGCCGACAACAAAGAAGTCTCCACGACAGGTGTCACCGGCTGGATCGACCAGCGCTTCCCGCTCACGTCCACCTGGAAGAAGCACGTTTCCGAGTACTACGCGCCGAAGAACTTCAACTTCTGGTACTTCTTCGGCTCCCTCGCGCTGCTCGTGCTCGTCAACCAGATCGTCACGGGCATCTTCCTGACGATGAACTACAAGCCCGACTCGATGCTCGCGTTCGCGTCGGTCGAGTACATCATGCGCGAGGTGCCGTGGGGCTGGCTGATCCGCTACATGCACTCGACCGGTGCATCGATGTTCTTCGTCGTCGTGTACCTGCACATGTTCCGCGGGCTGATGTACGGGTCGTACCGCAAGCCGCGCGAGCTGGTGTGGATCTTCGGTTGTGCGATCTTCCTGTGCCTGATGGCCGAGGCGTTCTTCGGCTACCTGCTGCCGTGGGGCCAGATGTCGTTCTGGGGCGCGCAGGTGATCGTGAACCTGTTCTCGGCGATCCCGTTCGTCGGCCCGGACCTGTCGTTGTGGATCCGCGGCGACTACGTCGTGTCCGACGTCACGCTGAACCGATTCTTCGCGTTCCACGTGATCGCGATTCCGCTTGTGCTGGTCGGCCTCGTGATCGCGCACCTCGTCGCGCTGCACGAAGTCGGGTCGAATAACCCGGACGGCATCGAGATCAAGGCGAAGAAGGACGCGAACGGCATTCCGCTCGACGGCATCCCGTTCCATCCGTACTACTCGGTGCACGATTTCTTCGGTGTCTGCGTGTTCCTGATGGTGTTCGCGCTGATCGTGTTCTTCTCGCCGGAGATGGGCGGGTACTTCCTCGAGTCGAACAACTTCGTCCCGGCGAACCCGCTGCAGACGCCGCCGGAGATCGCGCCGGTCTGGTACTTCACCGCGTTCTACGCGATGCTGCGCGCGACCACCGACCCGTTCAAGATCGTGCTGATGATCGTGATTGCGCTGCTCGGCGTGCTCGCGCTGATCCGCGCGCGCGGCAAGTGGAAGGTCGGCCTGCCGGTGCTGGCCGCCGCGATCGTCGTGTTCATGTTCCTGACGGAGTCGAAGTTCTGGGGCGTCGTCGTGATGGGTTCCGCGGTGATCACGCTGTTCTTCCTGCCATGGCTCGACCGCAGCCCGGTGAAGTCGATCCGCTACCGGCCGCTGTTCCACAAGGTGTTCCTCGGGATCTTCGTCGCGGCGTTCCTGATCCTCGCGTTCCTCGGCACACGACCGCCATCGCCGGTCGCGACGCTGATTGCGCAGGGTTGCGCGCTGATCTACTTCGCGTTCTTCCTCGGCATGCCCGTCTGGACGCCGCTTGGCACGTTCAAGCAGCCGCCGGAACGGGTGCGCTTCAAGCCCCATTAACGTGAGCGAGGAGAGAACGACATGAAGAAACTGCTTTCGACGCTCGCGCTGATCGGGGCGACGGCCGTGGCGCTGCTGGCGGCGCCGGCCGTGCGCGCGGAAGGTAATTTTCCGCTCGACCGGGCGCCCGATAACACGGAAAATCTCGTTTCGCTTCAGCACGGCGCGCAATTGTTTGTAAACTATTGCCTGAACTGCCACAGCGCGAACCTGATGCGCTACAACCGTCTGACGGATCTGGGCATATCCCAGAAGGAGATCGAAACGAATCTCCTGTTCACGACCGACAAGGTCGGGAACACGATGTCCGTCGCGATGCGGCCCGAAGACGCGAAGAACTGGCTCGGCACCTCGCCGCCCGACCTGTCGGTCGAGGAGCGGGCGCGCGGCCGCGACTGGCTCTACACGTACCTGCGGAGTTTCTACCGCGACGATACGCGGCCGAGCGGCTGGAACAACGCGGTGTTCGAGAACGTCGGCATGCCCCATGTATTGTGGCAACTGCAGGGGCAGCGCACTGCCAAATTCGAAGACAAGACGGACGAGGAGACGGGCGAGAAGGTCCACACGCTCGTCGGCTTCCAGCAGGTCACGCCGGGGACGTTGTCGTCGCCGGACTATGATGCTGCGGTGGCCGACCTGGTGGCCTATATGACATGGATGTCCGAGCCGGCCCAGCAGACCCGCAAGCGCCTCGGCGTGTGGGTGCTGGTCTTTCTCGGTGTCCTGACTTTCCTGGCCTGGCGGCTCAATGCCGTGTACTGGAAAGATATCAAGTAAACACGCCTGACCGGCGTGGGGCCGGCGCAAGGCGGAACCCGTGAAAGGGGTTGCGCCGCGTGCCGGCCCTCGGCTTTTTTGAGGAAACGCAAATATGATGGTTCTGTATTCCGGCACAACTTGCCCGTTCTCCCAGCGTTGCCGGCTGGTGCTGTTCGAGAAGGGCATGGATTTCGAGATCCGTGACGTCGACCTGTTCAACAAGCCGGAAGACATCTCGGTGATGAACCCGTACGGTCAGGTGCCGATTCTGGTCGAGCGCGACCTGATTCTGTACGAATCGAACATCATCAACGAATACATCGACGAGCGCTTCCCGCACCCGCAACTGATGCCGGCCGACCCGGTGCAGCGCGCACGCGCACGCCTGTTCCTGCTCAACTTCGAGAAGGAACTGTTCGTTCACGTCAGCACGCTCGAGAACGAAAAGGGCAAGGCAGCGGAGAAGAACCACGAGAAGGCACGCCTCGCGATCCGCGATCGCCTGACGCAGCTCGCGCCGATCTTCGTGAAGAACAAGTACATGCTCGGCGAGGAGTTCTCGATGCTCGACGTCGCGATCGCGCCGCTCTTGTGGCGTCTGGATCACTACGGCATCGAGCTGTCGAAGAATGCCGCGCCGCTGATGAAGTACGCCGAGCGGATCTTCAGCCGTCCGGCCTATATCGAAGCACTGACGCCGTCCGAAAAGGTCATGCGTCGTTGATGGTGCAATGAGTGCATGACGGAGCGGGCGCGCGGCGTGCCGCGTGCCTGCTCCGGGTTCGAGGATTGTGATGCAAGAGATTTCAACGAAACCTTATCTGCTGCGCGCGCTGTACGAGTGGTGCACCGATAACGGTTACACGCCGCATATTGCGGTGAGGGTCGACAACTCGACGCGCGTGCCGCGTCAGTTCGTGCGTGACGGCGAGATCGTGCTCAACATCAGCTTCGAGGCCACGAGCCAGCTGCAGATGGGTAACGAGTGGATCGAGTTCACCGCCCGGTTCTCCGGGAAGGCGCACAAGATCGAGATTCCGGTGGCCAACGTGCTCGCGATTTACGCGCGGGAGAACGGGCAGGGGATGGCGTTCCAGGTCGATGCGGTGGCGGGCGAAGGCGAGGATTCGGGCGCGTTCGAAGACGATGCCGAGCAGGCCGACGACGCGCGACGCGACGAGTCGCCTGCGGTGCTGACGCCGGTTGCCGATCACGGCGCGAACGAAGAGCCGTCCGAAGGTGCCGATGAACCGCCGAAAACCGACGGCGATGGTTCGAAAGGCGGCAGCAGACCTCGCCTCAAGATCGTGAAATGAGGTAGAATCTCGCGCTTACGCCGGCTTAGCTCATCTGGTAGAGCAGTTGATTTGTAATCATCAGGTGGCGGGTTCGAGTCCTGCAGCCGGCACCAAATTGAACGAAGGGCCGGGAGATTTTTTCTCCCGGCCCTTCGTCGTTTCAGCACCGCGAACCGACAAACCCGACGCGGGGCGCGCGGCAAAGGCGCTTCAGCGTATTGCATGTGCGGACGCGAGCACGCGGGATTTCCTTCTCGATTCGGTGCCGTACATTTCCCGGCCGGCCCGCGACGCCTCGTGTCAGGAGCGGCGCATTCCCTCGGTTGCAATGCCGCTCCAAGCGATGCCGTTGCGCCGCAGCCAATCTTTCAGGCACTGCCTGCAAACGAGCAACCTGCCGTCGACGATGAGTGCGGTCGTCGGTATTGGTCGGCCAGATGCCCCCCTCTTTTGCTGTCACGGCCGCGTCACGATGCCCCAATAACGTTGCACGTCCCAGCCGTGGCGTACGCATCCAGCGAATCCGATGACATCGCCCCTGCTCAGGGAGCGCCTGGCTTCTCGCGACGACGTGCCCTCGTCGCAAACGGCCGCGCATTTCCGCATCCCTATGCCTTCGGGCCATTTCATCAAAAGACAGGATCGACGCCGGTTCAAACCGGATCGCGGACGATCAGGAGACAAGGACCATGCTGAGTCCGCACGAATTCTCGATGCTGCTGCGCATTGCCCGCGCACCGGACAGTGTCGACCCGTCCAACCCGGCGTTCGCCGTGCTCGTCGAAAAGCGGCTGGTCGACGATACGCAGGTGCGTGTGAATGCGGTGGCGGCGCGTCCGGCGCTCACGCCGATCGGCCAGATCCTGCTTGCGCGCTTCGACGAAGCGGCTTGAGAGAAGGGAAGCATCATGCAGACGGGCGTCACGCCTTCGCCGCAGCGAAGGACGTGACGCAACGCAAGCGCGGCGAACCGCTTACTGCGCGACCGGCACCGTCACGTCGCTGCCGAACCAGTGCATCGAGATCTTCTTCAACGAGCCGTCCTTGCGCAGCGACTCCAGCGCATCGTTGATCGCCTTCTCGAACTTCGGATTGCCCTTGCGGAACGGGATCGCCATCTCCTGCTTGCCGCCGTTCAGCACCGCGCCCGAGCGCAGCGGCAGGTTCGACGTCTTGATCATGTACGGCAGCATCAGGCGGTCGTCGAGCGTCGCCTCGATCCGGCCCGCGGCGAGGTCACGCAGCTTTTCCGGCGCGCCGGGATACGTCTGCACCTCGATGCCCGGCACGCTGCGCGCCATCTGGTCGTAGTTGGTGCCGAGCGTTACGCCGAGCTTCTTGCCCTTGAAATCCTCGAGCGACTTGAAGTTGCGCGTGTCGTCCTTGCGCTGAATCAGCTGCGCGGCCGAATACGTGTACGGCTCGCTGAAGTCGAGCGCTTCCTTGCGCTGCGGCGTGATCGTGACCTGATTGACGATCACGTCGAACTTGCCGGCTTGCAGCCCCGCGATGATCCCGCTCCATTCGGTCGGGACAAATTGCGTCTTCACGCCGAGCTTGCCGGCGACGGCATTGGCGACATCGACGTCGAAGCCCTCGAGCTGTCCCGACGTGCCGCGCGAGTTGAACGGCGGATACGTGCCTTCGAGGCCGACGCGCAGCACGCCGGCTTTCTTCACCGAGTCGAGCAGGTCTTCCGCGTGCGCGGCGACGGCCGTGAAACCGAGGGCCGACACGAGCAGCAGGCCCGACAGCAGGAACTTCGAACGTTTCATCGCAGATCTCCAGTGTTCAGTGTGGTAATCGAGCGCCGGGCATCGGTCGTGCCCGGACTGGGCCGGAATACGGGCACGTAGACACTACTCGCAACCGGGCCGCGCCGGAAGTCGAATTGGCCCTGATTGCAATCGATTTCAGCGGGCCGTGGGCGAGCCGTTCAGCGTCGAACAAGCGTTCGAACGGTTCGCCCGGGCCGTTCGGAAGATGCTTGAAAAACTCTTTTAAATCAGTTCTATTTTTGGAGACTCGAAGTAATTTGTCTGTAAAATCGCGCGAGCGAAATCGCATAGCGCGCCATCCGAGGGCGCGTCAAAAGAAGAAAAGGCCGTTGCCATGAACATGCAGAACACTGTTGCCGCATTGCGCGGCGGGTTGCTTCAGCAGGACCGGCTGCTGAAGCTCGATACGCCCTTGGGCGCCAACGTGCTGACCGTGCAGCGGGCCGTCGGCCGTTCGCGTATCGGGCGTGCGTACGAATTCACGCTCGACGTACTGTCGACCGATAGCGATCTGGAGCTTAAAAAGCTGATCGCGCAACCCGTCACGTTGTGGATCCAGCAGGGCGATCGCAGCTACCGGCCGATCCACGGATACGTCCATACCGCGCGCCGCCTGGGCGCCGACGGCGGGCTCACGACCTATCAGCTCACGTTCGCCGATTTCACGCATTTCCTGAAGTTTCGTCGCGACCAGCGGCTCTGGAACGATACGACCGTCGACCAGATCATCAGCGATGTGCTGAACCAGCATCCGCAGGCGCGAGGGCATTTCCGCTTCGCGCTGTCGCAACCGCTGCCGAGCCGTTCGTACACGCGCCAGCACGACACCGACTGGCATTTCGTGCATCGGCTGATGGAGAGCGAAGGCCTTTACAGCACGTGGCAGCAGGCCGACGACGGCAAGTCGCATACGCTCGTGATCACCGACAACCTGCAGGCGTTCGCGCCGCTGTCGCCGGAAACCGTGCGCTTCTATCGCGGCGGCGCGGCGAGCGAAGCCGATGCGTTCACACAATGGTCGGGCTCGCGCACGCTGCAGAGCGTGACCCGAACGACGCGCACCTTCGACTACAAGAATCCGTCGCAACCGTCGAACCCGAAGGGCACGACGCTGCCGACGATGAGTGGCCAGGGCGAATTGCCCGACCAGCTCGAAGTGTACGAGTACACGGGTGCGTACACGTATCTGGACCAGACGCGCGGCGACCATCTGACGAAGGTGCGGATGGAGGAATGGGAGTCGCACGCGAAGCGCTTCCATGGCGCGGGCGGCGTGCGCGCGATCGACGCGGGCCGGCGCTTCACGCTGTCGGACCATCCCGAACATGATCGCGATCCGGCCGACCAGCGCGAATTCGCGACGATCGGCGTCGAATGGTGGATCGAGAACAACCTGCCCGTGGCGAGCAGCAGCGCGGACTTTCCGTACAGCCTGCGCGACGCGTTGATGCAAGCGCAGGAGGGCTACGGTGCCGATCCGGCGTTTCGCGTGCCGCACGACGATGGCTCGGTCGGCTTCTATCTCGTCGAAGTCGAGGCGCAGCGCGTGAGCGTGCCGTATCGCAGCCCGTTCGAACATGAGAAGCCGAAGATGCATCTCGAGACGGCGCTCGTCGTCGGGCCGCAGGGCGAGGAAGTCTATACCGACGAGCTGAACCGGATCCGCGTGCAGTTCGTGTGGGATCGCCTCAATCCGGGCAACGAGAACGCGTCGTGCTGGGTGCGCGTCGTGCAGTCGGATACCGGCGGCGGCTACGGCGGTGTGCACGTGCCGCGGATCGGCGAGGAAGTGCTGATCGATTATGTCGGCGGCGATTGCGATCGGCCGCTGGCGGTCGGGCGTGTGTACAACGGCGCGAACCAGCCGCAGTGGCATAGCGACGGGATTCTCTCCGGCTATCGGTCGAAGGAGTATTCAGGCAGCGGCTACAACCATCTCGTGATGGACGACGCGACCGGGCAGAACCGCGTGCAGCTGATGAGCAGCAGCGCGAACAGCCTGCTGCATCTGGGCTACCTCATCGATCAGAACGGCAATTCGCGCGGATCGTATCTGGGCAGCGGCTTCGACCTGCGCTCGGATGCGTATGGCGCGGTGCGGGCGAGCCAGGGGCTGTACGTCACGACTCATCCGAAAGCGCCGAACAGTCAGCCGCTGGACGTGAAGGAGGCGCAGCAGCAGCTCGTGACGGGCGAGAGCCTCGTCGAGGCGATGTCGGGCGTGAGCGAGCAGCATCAGGCGGAAAGCCTGAAGGATGCGCACGAGACGATGCGCGCATTCACCGACGCGACGCAGGACAGCGCGTCGGGCAGCGCGTCCGGCGGCCGCACGGCGGGTGGCGGCACGGGCAGCGCGAACGCGTTCAAGGAACCGGTGATGCTGTTCGGCAGCCCGTCGGGGATCGGGATGTCGACGCAGCAGTCGCTGCACCTGGTCGCGAACGATCACGTGAACGTCGCGAGCGGACAGAGCGTGCACGTCGCGACGGGCAAGTCGCTGATCGGCAGCATCGGGCAGAAGCTGAGCCTGTTCGCGCAGAACGCGGGGATGAAGCTGTTCGCGGGCAAGGGCAAGGTCGAGATCCAGGCGCAGTCGGACAACGTCGAAGTCACCGCGCAGAAGGCGGTGAAGGTTGTGTCCGCAACCGATCGGATCGAAATCGCGGCCGATCAGGGGATTCTGCTGACGAGCGGCGGCGGGTATATCCGCATCAAGGACGGCAACATCGAGATCCATACGCCTGGCGCGGTGGATGTGAAGGGTGCGTCGCATACGTTCGCCGGGCCGGCAAGCATGGGGTATCCGTTGCCGAGTCCAAGGCCAGATCAGCCGGGGCAGTTGGAGTTGCTGCATACGTACGGGAATGGCCAGCCGGTGAAGGGCGGCTTGTTCTCGGTATTCGATGCAAATGGTGGGTTGTTGAGGAAAGGGGCGCTCGACGGCAACGGGCACATGATCGTGAGCGGCCTGCCACCTGGAGCGGTGCAGGTGAAGTTCGGAGAGGATCCGCGTTCGCAGGATCAGCAATCGAGCAGGTTCGATGTGGCGCCGTGGCCGGCCAATCCGGCGCCGGCGACAGGTGCTGCTGAGACGGCACAGGCGCAGCTGGGTTCGTTCTTGCCGGCGGCGGGTGGGGCGGCAGGTGCATTGACGGGATTGGCGGGCGCGGCGTCGCAAGGCGGCGCCGCGCTGGCGAAGGCTGCTGCCGGTCAAGGCATGGGCATGGCCCGGCAGGCACTGGGCGGGATGTTGCCCGCGGGCGCGTCGAATGCGCTTGGCGCGGCGAATACGCTCGCAGACTTGGCTGGTTCAGCGTCGCAGGGCGGCGCTGCCCTCGCGAAGGCAGTGGCCGGTCAAGGCCTCGGCATCGCGCAGCAGGCGGCGGGCAGTGTGCTGCCGGCAGGCGCGCAGGCGGCCCTGTCGCAAGCAGGACAGTTGAGCGCCGCAGCGCAGCAGGTCAGCGGTCTCGCGCAAACGGCACGTAGTACCGCTGCCGCGCTGAAGATGAGTTGAGCGTCGCCCTTTCAATTTTCCCGGAATAAAAGATCATGACCGCTGCGGGCGTCATTCAACCCAAACCTACCGATGTGTTCGTGTCTCCGATCATGAAGATCACGGAGGCCGATGTACAAGCCGGCATCGATGTTTTCGACAAGTGGCTGATCAAGGTCAGCGGTGGCGCCGTCAACGTCAGCCGGCTGAAGATGGTCGCGGAGAACGTGCCGGTTCTGGCCAATATCTTTGCTGCAGTCGACGCGGTGCTCGATATCAAGGAGATGATCGAGCGCGGCAGCAACGCGATCGGCATGTTCGATTGGGTCAATCTCGGTCTCGACCTCATCGGGGTCGTGCCGTTGCCGCTGGGCACTGCCGAGCTTCGTCTGGGTGCCCGCCCGGTGTTGAAGCTTATTCGACAAGAGATCGTCAAGAGCGGAAAGGCGGTGGGCGAGGCGGCGTTGCAGGTGCTGCGCGACTCGGTCATCGCGGCAATCGTCGCGAATGTGCAGGAACGCTACGCGGGCGAAATCGAGCAATTCCTGAAAGTGATGCGCGATGGACTGAAGGAGGTGCTCGATCAATGCGCCAAATTCATCGGCGATCTGATGAAGGCGATTGCCGATCTGTTCGCGCATGCGGCGGGGAAGAAGTACGAAGTTGGGCACAACGTGACGTCGGCCGGGTCGCATTTGAAGGATGTCGGGCAGGCGCTCGTTGCGTACGACGGCAGGAAAGTTCTCAGCAGCGGGCTTGGGTTTCTTACGGATTTCGTGAAAATTGAAGCGAAGGCTGCCATCAATACGGTCACCACCGTCGCCAATATGGTGGACGACGAAGCGCCGAAGAAGCTGCAGCTTTTCGCCGACGATATCTACAAGCGAATTCCGACGGTCCAGAAGTGCATTCGGGAGTTGGACGGGAACGATGCGGGCAAGATCGGCTGGTTGATCATGATCGGCGAAGACGGGATGCGGAGCTGGCGCAAGCGCAACCCGAAGCCGCATGCGACGGGGATTCAGGAGCACGGGACGACGAAGGTTGCCGAGCAGCGAGCAGAGCATCGGGTGGATGAGGTGCGAACGACCACGGAGGCAAAGCATCCGGGACCGAATTGTTGCCTTACGCATTCCCCGGTGAAGACGCCACCTGCGGCCACCGAGCATTCAATCGGATTCGCGCTCGGCGATGAGCAGATCAACCACGAGGACTTCACGATCGAGGGGCCGTTGCCCATTGCCTGGCAGCGCACCTATCGGTCGTTCTTCGACGCGAACGACGAGCACGGCGAATTGGGCGCGCGCTGGATTACGCCGTACACGACGCGCTTTGATATTGACGAGAGCAAGTTCGTCTATCACGACGCAACGGGACGCAGTCTCGAATATCCGTTGCTCGACGCCGGGAGTGCTCACGACGACCTGTCCGAGGGCCACACGTTATTGCGCCTTGACGATCGGTGGCTGACGCTGACGCGTGGGCACGTGCTGCTCGAAGCGTTTGAGCGACACGGCAATGTGTTTCGTCTCGCGTTCGTCAAGGATCGCGCCGGCAATCAGGTGACGCTCGAATACGATGCGCAAGGGCGGTTGCATCGGTTGATTGCGCCGCATGCACAGGTCGCATTCCGTCACGACGTGCGCGGTCGTATCGTCGAAGCGACGCATCATGACGCGCAGGGCGAATACATCGGCACGCTTGCCCGTTATGAGTTCAACGAAGAAAACGATCTGATCGGCGCGACCGACCGCTACGGCAACCGTCGCGAATACCGTTACAGTCACCATCTTGTGACGCGGTACACCGATCGTACCGGTCGCGGCGTGAATCTCGAATGGAACGGCAACGGGCCAAAGGCGAAGTGCTTCCGCGAGTATGGAGATGACGGCAGCGACGAGGTCACGCTGGCGTGGCATCCGGACTTCCGGATGGTCAGCGTGACCGATGCGCTTGGTCACGTCACCCACCACTACTACGACAGCAAGGGCTATTCCTTCCGTGTGATTCATCCGGACGGCAGCGAAGAGTGGATGTATCGGGACGAGAACGACAGGCTGGTTCAGTACATCCATCGTGACGGTACCGTCGAACGTATGGAGTACGACGCACGTGGCAACTTCGTGCGTCATCAGCGTACCGATGGCAGCGTGATCGAGATGACGTATGACCAGAAGGATCAGCTCGTTCGCGTGACGGATCCGCTTGGGCATCCGTGGCTGCGTGAATATGACGATGCGGGCAACATGGTCGTACAGGTCGATCCTCTCGGGCACAAGACCGAATACGCGTACGACGGACAAGGTCTGGTTACCGAGATCAAGGATGCGAAGGGCGGCGCGAAGTCGCTGAAGTATGACGTTGCCGGTCGGTTGATCAGCTACACCGACTGCTCGGGCAAGACGACTCAATGGGTGTACGACGCTCAAGGCCGCCTCTCGGAGGCGAAAGACGCAGCAGGCGGGGTGACGGTATACCGCTATGGTGTGAACGGCCAGTTGATCGAGGTGGTGTCGCCCGCAGGTCGCGAGCAACTGAGCTACGATGCGGAAGGGCGTCTGCTGACGCACACCGATCCGCTGAATCGCAATACACGCTACGGCTACGACGCGAGCGGACGTATCAATATCCGCACCGATGCGTCGGGGCAGTCGTTGTCATATCGCTATGATCGGCTCGGGCGTCTGGTTGCGTTGACCGATCCGAATCACGCGACTTACGCGTTTCGCTATGACGCGACGGGCAGGCTGATCGAGGAGATCGATTTCGACGGGAAGGCGACGCGCTACTCGTACGACGAGGCGAGCAGCCGTCTGGAGTCGATCGACGAGGCTGGCCAGATCATGACGATGTCTCACGATCGCGGTGGCCGTCTTCAAGGCCGCGCGGTCGACGATGAGGCGGAGCGTTTCACTTACGACCCGTTGGGACGATTGATCGAAGCGAGCAACCGATACAGCCGCGTGCAGCGCTTCTTCGATCCGGTCGGCAATCTGGTGCGTGAGCATCATGCTTACGACCTGTTCGGCGCGAGCCGGAGTTTCGTGTGGCATCACCAGTACGACGAAATCGGTAACCGGATCAAAACGATCCGGCCCGATGGTTGCGTGGTCGATTGGCTCATATACGGCTCGGGACACGTCCACGGGATGATGCTGGATGGCAAGGAGCTCGTTCAGATCGAGCGTGACGATCTGCATCGTGAGACGCTGCGCACGTTGCCGAGCAAGATCGATCAACGCACGGCATACGATTCGGCAGGGAGGTTGGCGCAGCGGACCGTGCAGCGTGCGAATGCACCCGCACCGCTGGCCGAGCGCCGCTACCGTTACGACGCGGCTGGCCAGCTCGTGCAGATCGAAGACAATCTCAAGGGGCTGACGGACTATCGCTACGATCCGGTCGGACGGTTGCTCGAGTCGATCGGACCGGCCGGCAAGGAGCGGTTCGCATTCGATCCGGCAAGCAACATCATCGATCCGGCACGCGTTGAGACGGCTCGCAAAGAGAGCAGGCCGAGCCCGGTGCGTGCGGAAAGTTCGTTGCCTCCCGAAGTGCCCAAGGTATTGGGCAATTTGCTGAAGCAATATGCCGGGCGGCATTTCGAGTACGACGCGCGTGGCAACCTCGTTCATCGCACATCGCCGGCGGGCGAGCAACGTTACGAGTGGAATGCGTTTAATCGGATGACGGCTGCGAGCGTGCAGGAGACTGCGCGCAACAGTGAGTCACGGTATTACTACGATGCGTTGGGCCGCCGGATTGCGAAAGAGGTGAACGGCGAGCGTACGGTGTTCGGTTGGGACGGAGATACGCTGGCGTATGAGAGCGGCGAGCACGGTAGCACGCATTACTTGTACGAAGCAGAATCGTTCGTGCCGATGGTGCAATACGTCGGTGCACCGGTCAGTGGATGCGAGACACCGTCGCGTGGCGATACAGATCGCTACGAGCCGGAAGATGATCCGCTGCAACGGGTACCGGAGCGGGCAGGGCAGGTGCATGCCTTCTATTACCACTGTGATCAGATCGGCACTCCGCAGGTACTGACGGATGACGATGGCGATGTGGTGTGGGAGGCGTCGTACAAGGCGTGGGGTGAAGCTCGCGAGGTGATCGCGCGGGCGTCGAGAGCGGTAGGGATCGCTCCGAGGAATTCGCTGCGGTTCCAGGGGCAGCAATTTGATGATGAAACGGGGCTTCATTACAACCGGTATCGGTACTACGATCCGAGTAGTGGGCGCTTCGTGTCGAAAGATCCGATTGGGTTGGCTGGCGGGGTCAACGTCTACCAGTACGCGCCGAACCCGATAAGCTGGATTGACCCGCTTGGCCTCGCGAAGCGCGGCCCGAAAACCGGCGGGTGCGGCCCACATAACGAAATGATTGCCGCTTGGGGGCAAGAGGTGGCAGATGCTGGAGGAATAGTCATTGCCGGTGGCGGAGTCGAAAAAGAAGTACTGGTCGGGACCCCCGGTGGATTCAAAGGGGGCCGACGTCCAGACATTATCTACACTGATTCCGACGGCAAGACAATCTTCGGCAATGTTGGCAAGGTGCGCGCTGATGGCGTGACGCCAGTGAAGCGGGAAGAGCAGGCAATGGAAGACTTGCGCACAAAAACGACGGGGAAGAACGTTCCAGACGACGTCCAGTTCCGAGCCTACAATTGCTGTCCGTGTAAGGGGAAATAGGCATGGATCGCAATGTGTTTATGACGTTCGACGACTTCGTGAAGATCAATACGGAGTTGCTCGAAAGGACGGGGCTGGCACTGTACCGTTCGGAAAGCTATGACCATCCGTTTGTGCATGTCGAGCGTGTCGACGCTGATGTGTGGCGGGACAGTGGATTGCGTGCGCTGGCTCTATTGATCGGCGATCCTGGGGATGCTCACAATATTCTTGGGCCGCGTCAGTTCGACGTTAAACGCCCTGCTCGCGTAGGCTTTGTTAGCGTGCGGTACGGGGGAGACGACGAATATGCGATTGGTGCAACGCATTATGGCGCGGACGGTTCTAACACTGAGAAATTGATCAATCGTGAACTCAACAAGCTGTTGCGCCAATACGCTCATAAAGGCGTGATTGACGTCGAAGGCAATAGCGGACGGATTTCCGATAACTACTACTGGACAGACGCGGCACTGGCTAGCCATAAGAATTGGCATCAGTTCATTGGAACAGGCGTTCGCAAAGAGGGCAACAAGGACCCCGGTTACCGGCCGAAGCCGGACTGAAGCGAGGGCCGCATGAGCGGCCCTTGCGGTTTCTGGGCTAGAGGCTCGAACGCGGCCCGGAGATTGGCCAACGTGCACTTACGCATTTCTCCCCCGATCGGGGAGAAATGCAGCGGCTGCCGTCAGTCTGCCGTCGGCTAAAAGAGCCGCTTTGCAACTTCGCGGCGAGCGTCGTCGTCGAAGGCGGCAGTTGACCATGTTCATGCTTACGATCCAACCGGTAAAGTCAAGGTCGTGTCGCCAGATGACGGAAACTCGCACTTCCCTACTAAAGGTGAATAGAAATGCAAGGTATATCGAGCCAAGACTATTTTGAAACGAGTGATGGGACTGTTCGAATATGGATCGAACAAGGTTCGTCCGTCCATATCAAGGCGGTTACAAAAGAGAATGACCCGGTCGAGCTGTCTGAGTCGGAGGCGTTGGAAATAGCAGAAGTTCTTAGGCACTTTGCGAGCCGAATCTGACTGTTTGTAAAGCTAGACCAAGGGCCGCGTTAGCGGCCCTTGTTGTTTGTGTGATGCGTTGAAGCTTGGCGTTCAAGTGGCGGCGAGCGTACGGTGTTCGGTTGGACGGAGATACGCTGGCGTATGAGAGCGGTGAGCACGGCGGCACACACTACTTGTACGAAGCAGAGCCGTTCGTGCCGATGGTGCAATACGTCGGTGCACCGGTAAGTGGATGCGAGACACCGTCGCGTGGCGATGCAGCTCGCTATGTGCCGGAGATTTCGTTCCCGACCACCAAACTCCGAACGCGCTGAACGAGCAGGGGAAGGCCCAGCGGCTGTATCCTCACTGTAAGCGTTGCAGTCTCAAACAGGCTGGCCAAGTCACGCAGGCAAAGAGGAGGAAAGGCTAATGAGCAAGTACGTCTTTTCAAACTGGATCAACAGTTCAGGCGGACCATTGGTGGTAATGGAGGAAGCAAAGGCGTCGCTATGGAATGGCGTGGGTGGAAGTCCGTCTGATTTCGATTTGGCATGCCAATCTGTTGACTACGCCAGCAAGCTGACATTGCACGGATCAGATGTGCTTGTCTTGGGCGACGAGCCATTGCAAACAGCGATCGCTACGTCTGACAGCAGGCAACTGATCGTTCGCTGGAAGTGGGCCGATAATGAGGCGGATGTGCGTATTGCAATCGAGTACATCGATTTCAACACAATAAACATTATCGAAAAATTGACAATCAACTGGGTCAATCAGCCACTTGTTGTGTTTGATATAGTTGATCCCGCCCAATGCCTGAGATTCACAACACATTCTGGCTCCAACGAAGTGTCAACGTTCATCCACCAGCCGACTTCGAGGACATCTCTACTGGTGCACGCGATTGCCGCCGTGTAGCTGGATGTGGTGACATGGAAAATGTAGCCGGGGCTGCACTGTAACCGGCATCGGTACTACGATCCGAGTAGTGGGCGCTTCGTGTCGAAAGATCCGATTGGGTTGGCTGGCGGGGTCAACGTCTTTCAGTACGCGCCAAATCCAGTTGATTGGATTGATCCGATAGGTTTGGCTCGCTTCGGGTCAGGGAAAGGAACGCATACGACCCAAGTTACTGTGCGCAGCGCGGGCGGTTCCAAAAGGCACTGTGGCGTTTTTCAGAGCGGTAACATGACGCCGGAGGAAAAGGCGTTAGGATTTCCGCAGAATACTCTGGCCATCCATACTGAGGCGCGTGTGGTCTCGCAAGTGGCATTAGAGCCAGGGGGTACATGCTCATCGACGGCCAGTATCCGCCGTGTACATCTTGCAAAGGCAAGATGAACGCACGTGCTATACAGTCAGGTGCGAGGATTCAATATAACTGGCAGGAGGACTGGTAGCAAAAGACGTGGACGGCTAGTCCTTCCAAGGGGTTTAAATAGAATGAAATTTGAATTTGTCGCAAACGACGTGACCTATACGTTCGAGGATGGAGTTCATGTTCTTGGGCTAGTTGATAGCGCAAATGAGCCACAGGACTACGTCATCCTGCAGCGTGGGACTGAGTTCGATGAGCAAGATCGGAAGTTGGGTCAGGACACCTATTACGTGGAAGTCTGCGCTGATGGGGTTGCGGGATATGGCGGGGTCAAGTCGGTTTCACTTCATGCCGGCACGTTGAACATTGAACTTGAAGATGATGCCAAGTGGAGGGAAGATCTGTCGTCGATGCAGATCGATGTGCAAGCAGCCAAGGACCGCGAGGGTTTGAAGGCATGGCTGTCGGCTATATTCTCCGGTACGAGTACCAAAGTCGCGCTTGATTAAACGAGTCGGGTGAGGTCGCGTGGCCGGCACGTTACAAGGCGTGGGGCGAAGCGCGCGAAGTCATCAGTGAGGCGGCTAGGAAAGCGGGGATCGCGAACCCGCTGTGGTTTGCGGGCCAGTACTTCGATCGCGAGACGGGGCTACATTACAACTGGCACAGGTACTGCGATCCCACGTCGGGACGATTCATATCGAAGGACCGGATTGGGCTGGCCGGTGGGATCAACGTCTACCAGTACGCGCCGAACCCGACACCGTGGACCGATCCGCCAGGTTTGCAAAAGAAACCATCGGTTCCACCGCATATATCGTGGCAGAAGCAAGCGGGCCGTGTACTGGGCGAGCCCCAGTATGACGATCGAGTTAAACAAGGTAAGCCCACCTCGTGCTTCTGTGATTGGGACGATGCAGTGCAGTACACAGATGAGGCTTGGAGCAAGGGTAGCCCCGTCCCTGGGCGCCCGAATGTACGGGACCACGATTTCAAGACGCCCATTGGTTTTGGCCCCAACGGAGGCACGCAAACTTCAGTGCGCGTTCACCAAGACAATGGAGGAAAAATACATGGACATCCCAAAGGCCCAGAGACCTCATGATTCGAATTTTGATTGGGAAAGATTCTCGCGTTCCGTTATTGATTCGTACGGGAGTTTTGAATCCCCGGACTACTCGTTCGTTAAAGAGAATCTTGCTGCGACAAAGTACCCTGGTGTGATTCAATTTATTGAAAAGAATTTTGATTTCCATGAGGATACCGAGCCCAACACCGACGTAAGTCACGGATATTTCGTGAGGGGTGATGGTGCGGATTTCATATTGCGAATATCGTTTGTTGGTCCGTACTGCTATTTATCGTCGTTGTCGGCGGACGGAAGTCAAGGCTCACCGAGTATTGATCTGCCATCAACCAATTCAGTGTACCCACTGATAAATAACATGGAGGAGGCTGGTATGATTTTTACTCCTGTTGAAGTATTGAATAAAAAGTTTAATTTCGGTAATCAATTTTCAAGTGTCTACTCGATTCTTTACTGTTACGAGGATGAGCCGTCCTGGATCGAAATGTAGGGGATGGATGTCTCTTGAACGTTTGATGCCTTGGCGACGCTGGAGAACCTGTTGTAGTTCTTTGGTCGCACGAGACAAGGCATGCGTCAGCGATTGCAGATAGCTTTGCAGCCTTCCTAACTACGCCCGGTCGACCGGGATAGCGATGAAGGAAGCATCTACACTCAATAAAATAAGGATTCTCCATGCGGCGTTCACTTCTTGCGCTTATCTTGCTTGCGACCGTAACGGCAGCGTCTGCCGATAACACTGATTCAAGGGCCGCGGACGCGCCTGATCTGGTGCATCTCAAACCTTATGCCGCGAACGGCGTCAGCTTCCAGCTTCCTTCGAACTGGACGGTTACGTGGAGTGGCCGGCTGGAGGATACGAATGGGCAGGGGGTCGATATCGAAGCCGACAAGGCGGCATTCGAGGTTCTGACGTTGGGTGTCACGGTTCAGGTTGTGCCCACCAAGGTTGCGCCGACGCTAAAGGGAACGGCAGCGTATCTCTACAACCTGCAAGTCGACGACAAGCCTGCTCAGTACACGAAAGCGAATTACGAGCCGATCATGCTGAATGGCAAATATCCCGCGCTCGCATCGCGCTACTCGCATAAGATTTTCAAGGACGACCGGGTATATGCACATCGGCTCGACCTGATTGCGAGCAAGCCTTGCGGCGACGGCTGGACCTGCATCATTTTCTCGTCAGGTCTTGCCGCCAACGAAAATCCCGCGAAGCAGGGAATGGCGAAGATCTACGAGACAGTTCGCTACCAACCCTGAAGGGCAGTCCGACGCGGGAAATTGGACGCGATCTCGAATGTGGGTACCGCGTCCGCCAACTGACCAGCACACTGCCGCCGCCAACCTCGCGTATAAGACATTGGCATAATCACGCCTTGCCGGCACGAACGCCGCGGCGCAGGCGCACTCGTGCAACTGCCGCATCTCGCTCCGAGCGCATTGACACCAGTCCAGTTACCACCGCACTACCCATGTCGACCCTCACCACGACCACCGCGTCGTTGAAACACATTCTCGAACACCCGGGCGATTTCTCCGGTTGGCTCTGCTTGCCGCCGATGCCATGGACGCTCGATACGGACGGCGTATTCACCGAAGACGCCAACGACGCCAACGACCCCGAGACCGACACACCTCCCGCCACTGCACCGCAACCCGGCTGGCGCATAACGCTCTCCAGCGCGACGATCGAGGACATCGTGATCAACGCGCATGACCAGGTCGATGAACCGAGCGTGACGCAACTGTTCGATGCGTTCGTGTTCTACGTCGACAACGAGGAATTCATTCTGCTTTGACGACGCGCACCACGCGCCACAGCAAAAAAGGACCGCCGAGCGGTCCTTTTTTCATGAAGCATCAACACCCGAACGAAGCACGCCTCAAGGCAACGAAATCGTCAAATTAGCCGACTCCGGCCCCACCTTGATCACCTGCGCATAAGGCGCCAACGCCTGCAGCGTCTTGTCCTTCAGGTAAGTATTGAGCCCGAGATACCCGAGCAGGGCCACCAGCGCAAACACGGCGCCGATCGCCCAGACCGGCACCTCGCGCTTCAACCGATGCGCGATCTGGTCCGGCAGCGGCCAATGCGGAGCGAACGCGGCGCGCTTGCCCTTCATGTGCGCGATCTCGTCCCCCAGCCGCGCGGTGAGGTAAGCGAGCTTCTCCGGCCCCTCGAGCAGATACTTGCCCTGAAACCCAAGCAGCAGGCACATATGAAACACCTCGAGCGACTGCAACCGCGCCGCGCCCTGCGCCCGACATTCCTCGAGATACTGGAAGAACTTCTCCCCCGCGAGCTGCTCGCCGAACAGCACGAGCTGTAGCGGCCGGCGTTCCCAGTCGGTCCGGATCTTGAACTGCGACGACAGCACCATCTCGTCGACGGCCGCGCAATACGCGAACTTCGCGCCATACACGTCCTCGGCCGGAATGTTGAGCTTCTTCGCGCCGCGCTCGAAATCCGACAGAAACTCCTGGATCTTCGTGCTGAACTCGCTCGCGCTGTCCGGCTCGCGGCCGTTCTTGAGCAGAAACAGCATGAAGAACCCGTCGTACAGCAGGTCGAGCAGCGAACGGGCCTGGAACGAGGCGTCGGTCGACGCCGGGGTATGCAGCGGGGCCGGCGCGTTGTCGCCGAACAGAGAAGGCGCGTAGCTCATGATGTGACCGCGATCAGTTCGAATTTCAGGTCATTGATGCCAGTCGGCGCGTAGATCATCGCGGACTGGGCCTGCAGCATGCGCTCGTAGAGCGCACCGCGCGAATCAAGCTGGAAATAGCACGCGCCGGGTCGCACCGGAATCGCGGGCGGTACCTGCGGCATGTACGACAGCCGCACGCCGGGCATTGCCGACAGCACCAACTTGTCGACGTCGTCGGGCGCGCCGACCTTGAAGCGTGCCGGCACCGCATCGACGAGCTCGACACTCGGCATGTCCGCGGACACGGCCAGGTAGAACTCGGTCTTGTCGTCGATCTTGCCCGAATCGAGGCGGCCGAGATGGAACGACGGACGCACTTCGTCGAGCGTGATCGCGAAGTAGCGCGTCGAGATCACGGTATCGAGCAACTCGCGCAGCATCAGGTCGAGGCGCGCGAAGCTCGGGCCCGGATCGTCATGGCGATACACGGGCAGGTCGGCGAGCGTGTAGCCCTTCGAAAACGTCATCAGCTGGCCCGCGAGGCGCAGCAGTTCCTGGAACAACCGCTCCGGATGCAGCGCCGCATGCTGGTGCAGGTGCGCGAGCGTCGCGAATGCGGCGTTTGCGGTGTGCAGCAGCCAGAACGACGCGATGTCGCCCGAGCGGAATTCGATGATGTTCTTCGACGGCTCGCGGTGAAAGCCGTACAGCGCGTTCACCTTCGCCTGCAGCGCGTCGACGAGCTGGCGCAGCCGCTGGTGCAGGATCGGCGAAGCTTCGATCGCGAGGCACGGCGGCACGAAGCTGTCGTCGATCTCGAAGCCGGACGTCGCGGTGCGGCGCACGCGCACGAGCGGCACCGACAGCAGCTGGTCGCGCGGCTCGCTGTGCGCGATCAGCTTGACCTGCGTCTTGAGGAACGTGATGTCGGCTTCGGCGGCGTCGGTGAAGTTGTCGGCGACGCTCGTCTGCTCGCTGACGAAACGCGTCATGAAGCCGGCGGCCGGATCGTCGCTGTAGTTGGTGCCGTTCTCGCGCAGCGGATGCAGCGCGAGGTAGAAGACGAATTCGTTGATGCCGTCGGGCAGCGTGTCCAGTGCGATCGGCGGCGGCAGGTCGTCGGCCTGCGGTGCGGCATACAGCGCGCCGTCCGGGAACACGAGCGCAAGCTCGGCCACGCGCAGCACGTTGCTGCCGAGCGCATCGCGGTCGATGCGCACCGAGCGCACGCCCCAGTTGTACGGCTGGATCGCCTGGATGGATTCGAACAGGCGCGCCTCGTGATAGGCGTCCTGCCGCTGAAAGTGTTGGGGCCGGAGGAACAGCCCTTCCCCCCAAAGCACCTTGGCCGAATAACTCATGTCAAATCCGGTTAATGTGGCGTTGCGATGTAATCGATTTGTTCATGCCCGAATTAAATCGCCAATTTGTTAACTCTTGTTAATTGACATTCGTGCGTCATGCTTAACCGCAGGTGACCGACGAAAGCAAATTCAGCGGTTGCGAAGGCGCGCCCTGTTGCGGTGCGATGACCGAGCCGTCGGCGACCGTCATCGCGCAATTATGCAGGCCGATGATTATGCCGGATTTCTCCGACTTCGCTGGGTCGAACGTCAGTTTCCAGCGCTGGATGGCGGGATCGCGGAACAGTGCGACGATGCCGAATGCCTGCGCTTCGCGCGACACTTTTTCGGTTGCCGTATAGCGCTGGCCCGGAATCAGCGTGATTTCACGCACGTTCAGCAGATCGGTGCCCAGCGCGGCCTTTTCCTTGGCCGGATCGGTGAATGCATCGAACGGCGCCTGCTGGAACGAAGTCGGATCCTTCAGCGCGTAGAGCCGCACCACTAAAGCGAGCGGCTTGCGATCGTTCGCGGCGTTGAGGTTCGGCGCGGCGGCGAGCGTGAGCCCGATGTTGCGCGGCGGCTTCTGGGCATCCGGCAGTTCGGGCTTGCCGATGCCGGCGGCCTGCATCACGGCGCTCGCGGCGGAGCCGAGCAGCGGGGCGGCCGCGCATCCGGCCAGGAGCGCGCAGGCGATCAGCGGCAGCGCATAGCGAATCATGGACGATCTCATCGTGTTTCCGGCGTGCCGCCTTTAACTCCCCTGTCAAAACTACCGGGCATTTCCGCGTTCATCGCGAATGCCGGCTTATCTGCCGTTCAACTATTAAGCACACGTGCGGCGCATCGCGCTTCCGGAAATTTTTTCCGTCACCCGCACGAAGCGTTGTCGAGCAAGTAAAACTTGCGCATTCCGGTCGCTCGAAAAACCGTCGCCGGGCCGTTGCCGGAGACGTTTCGAGGGGGTAGCGCACGGATTTAAAAGGAATTACTCTGCACGCAGCGATTGAATTATGAAAAATTGATCGGTACTATACCCGCGCGCTTCTTGCAAAGCAAAAGAACCAGATTCTCAACGATTTTAATACTCACGCGCCGGTGGATATAACGATGAAAGACCGTCTCTTCGCAAAATTGTCTGGGGTAGTGCTGGCTTGCGGCGTGATCGCCGGTTGTGCGAGCCAGCCGCCGGCGCCGACTGCCGAGGTGTTCAACAAGTCGCTGGCCGATGCGGACGCCGTTGCGAAGTCGGGTGACCAGGACAAGGCGCTCGGCCTGTACCAGCAACTCGCGAAGTCGGATCCGACGCGCGAGGAACCGTGGTCGCGCATCGCGCAGATCCAGTTTGCCCAGAACCACTATGGCCAAGCGATCGTCGCCGCGCAGGAGGCACTGCAGCGCGACGCGACCGATCGTCAGGCGAAGAGCGTGCTCGCCGTCGCGGGGCTGCGGATCGCGACGCAGTCGCTCGGCGAGCTGCGCCAGGATGCATCGCTCGCGGGCGATGCGAAGTCGGACGCGCAGGCGCTCGCGAAGCAACTGCGCGACACGCTCGGCGAATCGGCGCTGTTCCCGCCGGAGCAGCGGACCACGAAGGCGCGTACGGCGCGTCGCGTGATTCATCGTCCGAAGGCCGGCGCGGCGCCGGCCACCGAGGCGGCCGCAGCCGCAACCACCGCGCCGACGCCGGCCGCCGCGCCGCAAAAGGGCGGTGCCGATCCGTTCAGCGCGCTGCGCAACTGACCGCAACAGACGCGATAACCACAACTAACCTGGGAGCCGTCGAGATGGCCAAGAAAGAAAGCATTCAGAAAAGCTTGCAGAAAATACGGCCGCCGCGCGTCCAGCTGACCTACGAGGTCGAGAAGGGCGACGCGATCGAGGTGAAGGAACTGCCGTTCGTCGTCGGGGTCGTCGGCGATCTGGCGGGCCAGTCGGAAGTCGAGCAGCCGAAGCTGCGCGACCGCAAGTTCGTCAACATCGACCGTGACAACTTCGACGACGTGATGAAGGCGATCGAGCCGCGCGCCGCGTTCCAGGTGGAAAACCGCCTGAGCCCGGAAGGCGGCAAGTTCGCAGTCGACCTGAAGTTCCGTTCGCTGTCGGATTTCAGCCCGGACGAAGTCGTCGAACAGGTCGAGCCGCTGCGCCGCCTGCTCGAGGCACGCTCGAAGCTCGCCGACCTGCGCAACAAGCTCGCCGGCAACGACAAGCTCGAGGATCTGCTGTCCGAGGTGCTGAAGAACACGCAGCAGCTGCAGGAGCTCGCGAAGGGCACCGGCGGCGACAAAGACGGCGAATGACGACGGAGTGTTGAGATGAACCAGCAAACGGCTGCGGCCCAAGCGAGCGGCGCGGAATACGCCGCCGGGACTTCGCTGCTCGACGATATCGTCGAGAAGAGCAAGGTCGCGAAATCCGATTCCGAGCATGCCCGTGCGAAGGACCTGATCGGCGAACTCGTGCACCAGGTGCTCGACGGCACGGTGATCGTGTCGGACAACCTGTCGGCGACGATCGACGCCCGCGTCGCGGAACTCGACCGCCTGATCTCCACGCAGCTGTCCGCGGTGATGCACGCACCGGAATTCCAGCGCCTCGAAAGCACGTGGCGCGGGATGGACTACCTGGTCAAGGAAAGCAACACCGGCCAGACGATCAAGATCAAGGCGCTGCACGCCCCGAAGCGCGACCTCGTGCGCGACTTCAAGGGCGCGAGCGAGTTCGACCAGAGTGCGCTGTTCAAGAAGGTCTACGAAGAAGAGTTCGGCACGTTCGGCGGCTCGCCGTTCGGCGCGCTGATCGGCGATTACGAGATCTCGCGCCAGCCGGAAGACATGTACTTCATCGAGCAGATGTCGCACGTCGCGGCGGCCGCGCACGCGCCGTTCATCGCATCGGCGTCGCCGGAGCTGCTCGGCCTCGAGTCGTTCTCCGACCTCGGCAAGCCGCGCGACCTCGGCAAGGTGTTCGACACGGTCGAATACGCGAAGTGGAAGTCGTTCCGCGACGCGGAAGATTCGCGCTACGTCGGCCTGACGCTGCCGCGCTTCCTCGGTCGCCTGCCGTTCAATCCGAAGGACGGTCAGACCGCGGAGAACTTCAACTTCGTCGAGGACGTCGACGGCACCGAGCACGACAAGTACCTCTGGTGCAACGCGGCGTGGGCCTTCGCGGCACGCCTGACGGCCGCATTCGACGACTTCGGCTGGTGCGCGGCGATCCGCGGCGTCGAAGGCGGCGGCCTCGTCGAGGACCTGCCGACCCACACGTTCAAGACCGACGACGGTGAAGTCGCGCTGAAGTGCCCGACCGAAATCGCGATCACCGATCGCCGCGAGAAGGAGCTGAGCGACCTCGGCTTCATCCCGCTCGTGCATTGCAAGAACTCGGATTACGCTGCGTTTTTCGCCGCGCAATCGGTGCAGAAACCGAAAAAATACAGCACCGACAGCGCGAATGCGAACGCCGTCCTGTCCGCCCAGCTTCAGTACATCTTCTCGGTATCGCGCGTCGCGCACTACCTGAAGGCGATGATGCGGGACAAGATCGGCAGCTTCGCATCGGCGCAGAACGTGGAGACTTTCCTCAACCGGTGGATTTCGCAGTACGTCCTGCTCGACGACAACGCGTCGCAGGAACAGAAGGCGCAATTCCCGCTGCGCGAGGCATCCATACAAGTGTCGGAGATTCCGGGCAAGCCGGGCTCGTATCGTTCGGTCGCGTTCCTGCGTCCGCACTTTCAGCTCGACGAACTCTCGATTTCTCTGCGACTTGTCGCTGATCTGCCCAAACCGGCAAATTCATAAGCGAGTAAATCGCCCGGGCGGGCCGCCTGGGTAGGACGTTAAAACCACCTCTTTGGGGAGTCGAAGGGCCATGTTACATATGCACTTGCAGTTTGGTAGTCCGGCGGTGAAGGGCGAATCCGCGGACAAAGACCATCAGGGCTGGATCGAACTGAAATCGTGGGATCACTCGATCGTTCAGCCGCGTTCGGCAACGGCATCGACCGCGGGCGGTCACACGATGACGCGTTGCGAGCACGGCGACATGATTTTCACGAAGGAAATCGATTCGTCGAGCCCGCTGCTGTATCAGCACGCATCGGGCGGCACGACGTTCGATGAAGTGACGGTCCATTTCTCGCGCGCGGACGGTGAAGGCAAGCGCGTGCAGTATCTGGAAGTGAAGCTCAAGTACGTGATCATCTCGAGCATCGCTCCGAGCGTTCGCGAAGAAGGTCTGCCGCTCGAGACGTTCTCGCTGAAGTACGCGGCCGTG
This sequence comes from Burkholderia sp. MSMB0856, assembly GCF_001524645.2. Taxonomy (NCBI): domain Bacteria; kingdom Pseudomonadati; phylum Pseudomonadota; class Betaproteobacteria; order Burkholderiales; family Burkholderiaceae; genus Burkholderia; species Burkholderia sp. MSMB0856. The sequence continues at coordinate 406,211 of NZ_CP013427.1, forward strand.
CAGTGGAAGCAGACCCAGCAGAAGATCGGCGGCAACCAGGGCGGCAACACGCAAGGCGCCTGGAGCCTGACGAAGAACGACAAGACCTACGCGGTCTAACGTCGGTTGCGGCAACGGGGCGCTCGGCGTCCCGTTGCCGTTTTCGCTGTGTACAAGGGCCTGTTTCCGCTAATAACGGGCTTGCGCTGGCCCCCAGAAGGGCCGAGCGCAAGGATTGCGACGAAGCGAATACTCGACGTATTCGCGAGGAGCGTGACGCCGCGATCGGCCCTTTTGGGGGCCAGCCCCACGAACGGATTTTTCAAAACAGGGGAACGTGCGTTATTGGCGGAAACAGGCCCTTATGAAACGATTCGAACCCAGTTTTCTCGACAAGCTGTTCGACGACGAACCGCACCTGCCGGCCTCGGCCGCGATGCGGCAATTGTCGCTGGACGAGCTAAAGAACACGGTCGCCCGCGACGTCGAGGCGATCCTCAACACCCGTATCGCGCACACCGAAATCGAGCTGGCCGCGCTGCCGGAATGCCAGAAATCGGTGCTGACCTACGGGCTGAACGATTTCGCGGGGCTGAGCCTCGCGAGTCACTACGACCGCGCGTTCATCTGCAAGTCGATCCAGCAGGCCATCGCGCGCCACGAGCCGCGGCTGCAGCAGGTGCAGGTGACGTTCGAGCTGAACGAGCAGTCGACCAACGCGCTGTACTTCGCGATCCAGGCGCTGCTCGTCGTGCATCCGGCCGAGGAGCCGGTGAGTTTCGACGCGATGCTGCAGCCGTCGACGCTGCAGTATTCGGTCACGCGCACGCGCGCGGCCAGAATGCTGTAAATCAAGCCGCCGAGCGGGCCGGACCGCCCGGTGATGGTTCAGGGTCCGGCAGGAAATATTGAGGTTCTCGGGGTCGTCGATGGAAGAATTGCTGCCGTACTACGAGCGCGAATTATCGTTTTTGCGGCGCTATTCGCGAGATTTCGCCGAACGTTATCCGAAGATCGCGGCGCGGCTCGCGTTGTCCGGCGAGCACTGCGAGGATCCGCACGTCGAGCGGATGATCGAGTCGTTCGCGCTGCTCGGCGCGCGCATCAACAAGAAGCTCGACGACGACTACCCGGAATTCACCGAAGCGCTGCTGGAAGTGCTGTATCCGCACTACCTGCGGCCGTTCCCGTCGTGCTCGATCGCGCAGTTCACGCCGGCCTCGCCGGGTCAGCAGACCGAACCGGTCGTGATCGACCGCGGCACCGAGCTGAAGAGCCGTCCGATCCGCGGCGTGCAGTGCCGGTTCCGCACCGCATACGACGTGACGCTCGCGCCGATCCGCATCTCGGAGGCGCGCTTCACACCGGTCGCGCTCGCGCCGAGCGCGACGGTGCTGCCGTCCAACGCGACGGGCGTGATCTCGATCACGTTCGAATCGCTCGCCGCGCAGCTCGATCTCGGCGCGCTGAAGCTGCCGACGCTGCGCGCGCACCTGCATGGCGAGCAGTCGTTCGTCGCCGCGCTGACCGATTGCCTGTTCGTGAACGTGCTCGGCGCGTATGTCGAGCCCGAGCGCAACGGCCGCTGGACCGCGCTGCGCAAGCTGCCGATCGCGCACGCCGGCTTCGACGAGGACGATGCGTTGATCGACTACCCGGCGAAGTCACACCCCGCGTATCGCCTGCTCACCGAATACTTCGCGTTCCCCGACAAGTTCGATTTCGTCGATTTCGACCTCGCGGCGATCGCGCGCGCGTCGGGCCGCTGCCAGCGCGCGACGTTGCATCTGGTGCTGCAGGACGTGCGCAGCGATTCGCACGTCGCGCGGCTGCTCGAGCTGCTCACGGCCAGCCATTTCCGGCTGTTCTGCACGCCGATCGTCAACCTGTTCCGCCAACACGGCGAGCCGATCCGCATCACGCACCGCGCGGTGTCGTACCCGGTGATCGCCGAAGCGCGCCGCGCGTTCGCGTACGAGGTGTATTCGATCGATTCGGTGAAGCTCGTCCGGCAGCAGGCGCATGAAGAATCGGTGATCGAGTTCCGGCCGTTCTATTCGCTGCATCACGGCGAGTCGGCGCGGATCGGTCATTACTGGTTCGCGCGCCGCAACGACTGGGTCGCGCAGAAAAGCCCCGGCTACGAAACCGAGATCTCGATCGTCGACATCGACTTCGAGCCGACGTCGCCGCAAACCGACACGCTGAGCCTCGACCTCACCTGCACGAACCGCGACCTGCCGTCGATGCTCGCGTTCGGTCTCGAAGGCGGCGACCTGTTCCAGGAAGGCGGCGCGCAGACGAGCGGCATCTCGCTGCTGCGGCGCCCGACGCAGAGCGTGCGCTTCGAGCGCGGTCGCGCCGCGCACTGGCGGCTCGTGTCGCATCTCGCGCTGAACCACGTGTCGCTGGTCGCGCACGGGCTCGCGCCGCTCAAGGAAATGCTGACGTTGTACGACCTGCGGCGCACCGCCGTGTCGATGCGCCAGATCGACGGCCTCGCCGGCGTCGAGCAGCGCGGCGCCGTGCAGTGGCTGCCCGGCAAGCCGTTCGCGACGTTCGTGCGCGGCATCGAGATCCGCCTGACGATCGACGAGGAGCACTTCGTCGGCGCGAGCCTCGCGTCGTTCGTGCGCGTGCTCGACAGCTTCTTCGGGCTGTACGTCCACCTCAACAGTTTCGTTCAACTAGTCGTGGTGTCGAAGCGCACCGGCGAGGAGATCATCCGATGCAAGCCCCGGACCGGCGAATCGATCCTGGCGTAGTCGACGCGCTGCTCGACGAGCCGCACCGCTTCGAGTTCTTCCAGGCGGTGCGCGTGCTCGAGGGGCTGTTCGCGCGGCAGGCGTCCGATGCGCCCGGCGCATGGCGGCAGGGCGACGTCCTCGCGCAGCGCATCGAATTCCGCAACACGCTGTCGCTCGGCTTCCCGCCGAGCGAGATCGAAGGCGCCCGTTCGTTCGACGACGGCGGCACGCTGCTCGATTCGGGCGAGCAACGCGGCGCCGCGCTCGCAGCCGGCGAGCTCGGTCACGTCGAGCTGACGCCCGCATTCTTCGGGCTACTGGGCGGGCAGGGCGCGCTGCCGCTGCACTACACCGAGCAGATCGTCGCGCGCGAGCACCTGAAGCGCGACCACGCGGCGCGCGCCTTCTTCGACGTGTTCTCGAACCGCGCGACCGCGCTGTTCTACGCGGCGTGGAAGAAGTACCGGCTGCCGTTCCACTACGAACTCGACCGCGACGAGCGCTACCTGCCGCTTCTGCTCGCGATCGCCGGCGTGCCGAGCGACGAGGTGCGCGACAGCCTCGCGGCCGGCGCGGGCGGCGTGCTCGACGAGGCCGTTGCCGGCTACGCGCTCGCCGCGCGGCACCGGCCGATGTCCGCCGCCTACCTGCAGCGCACGCTGTCCGATTATTTCCGCGTGCCCGTGAAGATCGACCAGTTCGTCGGCAAGTGGTACGACGTGCCGCCCGACCAGCTGAGCGTGCTCGGCGAAGTCAACGCGGTGCTCGGCGCGACGGCGCTCGTCGGCGAACGCGTGTGGCAGCGCGACATGCGCGCGCGGATCGTCGTCGGGCCGCTGTCCAAGCGCGATTACGAGGCATTTCTGCCGGGCGGCGCGCAAGCCGTCGCGCTCGAGCGGATGCTGACGCTGCTCGCCGGCGTCACGCTCGAATACGAGGTGAAGCTCGTGCTGAAGCGCACCGAGGTCGGCGCGAGCGTGCTCGGCGCGGGCTCGCGGCTCGGCTGGGACGCGTTCCTCTGCACGCGCGACGCGGTCGACGACCGCTCGGATGCCCGCTACGAACTGCACGTGATTCACTGATTCCGAACGACAACAAACACGCAATCGAACCTGAGATCGACGCCATGAGCACGCCTCTGAAGACCCTGATCACGAAACTGAATCCGCTGTGCCGGCACGCGACCGAGCGCGCGGCGAGCGCGTGCCTGGCGCGCGGCCACTACGAAGTCGATCTGGAGCATCTGTTCCTCGCGCTGCTCGAGGAAGCGACGGGCGACCTGCCGCTCGCGCTGCGCGCGAGCCGCGTCGATCCGCATGCGCTGCGCGCCGATCTCGAGCGTGAACTCACGCGCCTGAAGACGGGCAACACGCGCACGCCGGTGTTCTCCGTGCACCTGATCGCGCTGTTCGAGCAGGCCTGGCTGATCGCGTCGCTCGATTCGCAGCTCGGCCGCATCCGCTCGGGGCACCTGCTGCTCGCGCTGCTGACCGCGCCCGATCTCGCGCAGTTCGCGCAGCGCATGTCGTCGCAGTTCGCGGAAATGAACGTGACGGACCTGAAGCACAAGTTCGACGAAATCATGGCCGGGTCGAGCGAGGCCGAGCCGCGCCAGGCGGATGCGGAAGACGGCGACGTCGCGCCGGTTGGCGACGGCGCCGCGCCCGCGGCCGGCCCGTCGAAGACGCCCGCGCTCGACACGTACACGACCAACCTCACGCAGCGCGCGCGCGACGGCAAGATCGACCCGGTGATCGGCCGCGAAGCCGAGATTCGCCAGGCGATCGACATCCTGATGCGCCGCCGCCAGAACAACCCGATCATGACCGGCGAGGCCGGTGTCGGCAAAACGGCGGTCGTCGAGGGCCTCGCGCTGCGGATCGCGGCCGACGACGTGCCGCCGCCGCTTTCCGGCGTCGCGCTGCACGTGCTCGACATGGGCCTGCTGCAGGCTGGCGCGAGCGTGAAGGGCGAGTTCGAGAACCGACTGAAGAGCGTGATCGACGAGGTGAAGAAGAGCGCGCACCCGATCATCCTGTTCATCGACGAGGCGCACACGATCATCGGCGCGGGCGGCCAGGCCGGCCAGAACGACGCGGCGAACCTGCTGAAGCCGGCGCTCGCGCGCGGCGAACTGCGCACGATCGCCGCGACGACGTGGAGCGAATACAAGAAGTACTTCGAGAAGGATGCGGCGCTCGCGCGGCGCTTCCAGGTCGTGAAGGTCGAGGAGCCGAGCGAGCCGCTCGCGGCCGCGATGCTGCGCGGGATGTCGGGGCTGATGGAGAAGCACTTCAACGTGCGGATTCTCGACGACGCGATCACCGAGGCCGTGCGCCTGTCGCATCGCTACATCAGCGGTCGCCAGCTGCCGGACAAGGCGATCAGCGTGCTCGACACCGCGTGCGCGAAGGTCGCGCTCGCACACAGCGCGACGCCGGCGGCGATCGACGACACGAAGAAGCGCATCGAGCGCATCGACGCGGAAATCGCGTCCCTGGAGCGCGAGGCGGCGGGCGGCGCGGCGCACGACGAGCGGCTCGGCGAGCTGCGCGGCGCACGCGACACGGCGCTCGCGCAATTGACCGAGGACGAGGCGCGCTATGAAGCCGAGCGTGCGATCGTCGCCGAGATCACCGTGCTGCGCGAGACGCTCGACAAGGCGCGCGGCCCGTCCGAAGACGGCGAGCCGGTCGACGTGCCGGCCACGCGCGAGAAGCTGGCCGAACGCGTCGCGGCGCTGCATGCGCTGCAGGGCGGCGAGCCGATGGTGCCGCTGCAGGTCGACGGCCACGTCGTCGCCGAGATCGTCGCCGCGTGGACGGGCATTCCGCTCGGCCGGATGGTGAAGGACGAGATCGACACCGTGCTGAACCTGCAGCCGCTGCTGACCGCGCGCGTGATCGGCCAGGACCATGCGCTCGACGCGATCGCGCAGCGCGTGCGCACGGCGACCGCGAACCTCGAGGATCCGAACAAGCCGCGCGGCGTGTTCATGTTCGTCGGCCCGTCGGGCGTCGGCAAGACCGAGACCGCGCTCGCGCTGGCCGACATCCTGTACGGCGGCGAGCGCAAGATGGTCACGATCAACATGAGCGAGTACCAGGAAGCGCACAGCGTGTCGGGCCTGAAGGGTTCGCCGCCGGGCTACGTCGGCTACGGCGAGGGCGGCGTGCTGACCGAGGCCGTGCGCCGCAATCCGTATTCCGTCGTGCTGCTCGACGAGGTCGAGAAGGCGCACCCGGACGTGCTCGAGATGTTCTTCCAGGTATTCGACAAGGGCACGATGGACGACGCCGAAGGGCGCGAGATCGATTTCCGCAACACGCTGATCATCCTGACGTCGAACGTCGGGTCGGCGGCCGTGATGCAGGCGTGCCTGAACAAGCCGGCCGAGGAGCTGCCCGATCCGGACGCGCTCGCCGAGGCGCTGCGGCCGCAGCTGTACAAGACGTTCAAGCCGGCGTTCCTCGGCCGGATGAAGGTCGTGCCGTACTACCCGATTTCCGACGACGTGCTGGCCGAGATCATCGCGCTGAAGCTCGAACGGATCCGCCGCCGCATCGAAGCGAACCACAAGGCCGCGTTCGAGTGGGACGAATCGCTCGTCGACGCGGTGCTCGCGCGCTGCACCGAGGTCGATTCGGGCGCCCGCAACGTCGACCACATCCTGAACGGCACGCTGCTGCCGGAGATCGCGGGCCACGTGCTCGGCCGGATCGCCGACGGCGCGGCCATCGCGCGCATCGCGGTGCGCGCGGACGAGGCCGGCGAATTCGCGTACACGGTCGAATGAGCCCGCGCGCGCGACATCTCATGCATCAACGGATTCACTGAACCATGCCGATCAATCTCCCCGAGCTGCTGACGCCGATCAGCGACACGTCGCCCAGCGGCGACGACCTGCTGTTCTCGAACGAATTCGACGCGATCCAGGACGCGCGGCGCTATGACGATCCGACGCTCGACCAGGGCGAGTGGGTGACCGAGATCAAGGAGGCCGACTGGGGCTTCGTCGTCGATCACGCGGGCGAGCTGCTGCGCACGCGCACCAAGGACCTGCGGCTCGCCGTGTGGCTGACCGAGGCGCTCGCGCTGGAGGACGGCATCACCGGCCTCACCGAAGGTTATGCGCTGTTGGAAGGCCTGTGCCGAGACTACTGGGACACCGTGCATCCGCTGCCCGAAGGCGACGACGTCGAATACCGGCTCGGCAACGTCGCGTGGCTGTCCGGCCGCACGGCCGAGCTGCTGCGCGGCATTCCGGTGACGGACGGCGCGTCGAACGCGTTCACCACGCTCGACTGGGAAGTCGCGCTGCACGTGGCGCAGGCCGTGAAGCGCGACCCCGAACACGCCGACGACATCGCGCGCGGCAAACCGTCGGTCGAGCAGGTCGATGCGTCGCGGCGCGTGACGTCGATCGCGTTCTACACGACGCTGCTCGCAAACCTGAAGGCGTTCGAATTCGCGCTCGATGCGTTCGAGGAGCGGCTCGTCGAACGCGCGGGCGATTCGGCGCCGAGCTTCCGGCAGGCGCGCGACGCGTTCGAGACCGTGTATCGGCTCGTCGAGCGCTTCGCGCGCGAGCAGGGTTATACGGGGAGCGCGCCGCATGCGCCGTCGGCGCCGCAGGCGCAGCCCGAGCGTATCGAGCCGAGCTTCGGCGACACGTTCCACAGCGAGGAGACCCACGTGCAGTCGCAGACCGCTCCGCGTCCGCCGGTGACGCAGATGATCGCCGGCATCCAGAACCGTGCACAGGCCGTCGACCAGCTGCGTGCCGTCGCGCGTTACTTCCGCCAGACCGAGCCGCACAGCCCGGTCGCGTATCTGGCGGACAAGGCCGCCGAATGGGCCGACATGCCGCTGCACAAGTGGCTGGAGAGTGTCGTGAAGGACGACGGGTCGCTGTCGCACATCCGCGAACTGCTCGGGGTAAGGCCCGACGAGCAGTCCTGAACGACGGAACCTTGACCTGAGAGCGCGGGCCCGGCTGGCTCGCGGCAACAAGAACAGGAAGACGCATGAACGTGACCGAACTGGCACAGGCGATCCGCGGCGGCCTGATTCAGCAGGACCGCTTGCTGAAGACGGACATCCCGTCGCTGCCGAACAATGCGCTCGTGCCGCGCCGCGCCGTGACCCGTTCCGAGCTGGGTCGCGATTTCAGCGTGACGCTCGATCTGGTGTCCACGGCGAGCGACGTCGAGCTCAAGACGCTGATCGCGCAACCGATCACGCTGTGGATCCAGCAGGCGGACAAGTCGTATCTGCCGATCAACGGCTATGTGCACACGGCGCGGCGGCTCGGCGCCGACGGCAGCCTGTCGAGCTATCAGCTGCGCTTCGCGTCGTGGATGCATTTCCTCAAGTTCCGCAGCGACATGCGGTACTGGCAGGACAAGCCCGTCGACGCGATTCTCGCCGACGTGTTCGACATGCACCCGCAGGCCAGAGGCCGATACCAGTTCGCGTTGTCGAACCCGTTGCCGTCGCGGTCGTACTGCCGGCAGAGTGAAACGGACTGGAACTTCGTGCATCGGCTGATGGAGGACGAAGGGCTGTTCGGTTTCTGGCGGCGCGGCGAAGACGGGAAGTCGCACACGCTCGTCATCACCGACGATGTGCATGCAGTCGATGCGCTATCGCCGAATGCCGTCACGTTCGACCGCTCGGGCACGGGCACCGAAACGGCCGGTTTCACGCAATGGGCCGCGTCGCGGACGTTGCAAAGCACGCTGCACACGACGCGCACGTTCGACTACAAATCGCCGTCGTCGGCGGGCAATCCGAACGGCACGTCGCTGCCTACGAAGGCCGGCCAGGGCGACCTGCCGGGCCAGGCGGAAATCTACGAATACACCGGCGCGTACACGTATCCGGGCCAGGACCGCGGCGAACATCTGTCGAAGATTCGCCTCGAGGAGTGGGAGTCGCGCGCGAAGCGCTTCTTCGGCGTGGGCGGCGTGCGCGCGATCGATGCCGGCCGGCGCTTCACGCTGACCGGTCATCCCGAGCACGATCGCGATTCGGCGAGCGATCGCGAATTCGCGGCCATCGGCGTCACGCGTTACATCGAGAACAATCTGCCGATCTCGGACCACGAAGCGAACTTCCCGCATAGCCTGCAGGACCAGTTGGCGCAGGCGAAGGCCGGTCATGGTGAGGCGGCTGCGTTTCAGGTCGGGCATGACGACGGTTCCGCCGGGTTCTATCTCGTCGAGGTCGAGGCGCAGCGCGCGAGCGTGCCGTATCGCAGCCCGTTCGAGCACCGCAAGCCCGCGATGCAGCTCGAGACGGCCGTCGTCGTCGGGCCGAAGGGCGAAGAGGTGTACACCGACGAGCTGAACCGGATCAAGGTCATGTTCGTCTGGGACCGGCAAAGCGAAGGCCGCGAGACGGCATCGTGCTGGATGCGCGTCGTGCAGTCGGATACCGGCGGCGGCTACGGCGGCGTGCATATTCCGCGGGTCGGCGAGGAAGTGCTGATCGGCTACATCGGCGGCGACTGCGACCGGCCGATCGTCATGCATCGCGTGTACAACGGCGCCGTCAAGCCGCAGTGGCATAGCGACGGGATCCTGTCGGGCTTCCGGTCGAAGGAGTATGCGGGGTCGGGCCACAACGAGATGGTGCTCGACGACGCGACCGGGCAGAACCGCGCTCGCCTGTTCAGCAGCAGCGCGAATTCGCTGCTTCACCTCGGCTATCTGATCGAGCAGAACGGCAATACGCGCGGTGCGTATCTCGGTTCCGGCTTCGACCTGCGCACGGATGCGTACGGCGCGATGCGCGCCGGGCAGGGTTTGTATGTGACGACGCATCCGAAGCAGGCGAACAGCCAGCCGCTCGACGTGAGCGAAGCGAAGCAGCAGCTGGCCAATGCGCAGGGGCTGGTCGAGTCGATGTCGCAGGTCAGCGAGATGCATCAGGCGGAGAGTCTCGGCGCCGGTCACGATGCGCTGAAGCAGTTCACCGATGCAACGCAGAACAGCGTGGCCGGTGCGACGACGGGCGGCGGCAGGACCGGCGGCGGCGGGACGGGGAATGCGAATGCGTTCAAGGAGCCGGTGATGCTGTTCGCGAGCCCGGCGGGGATCGGGGTGGCGTCGCAGCAGTCGGTGCATTTGGCAAGCGACCGGCAGACCAATATCGTCAGTGGTCAAAGTACGTTCATCACCAGCGGGAAATCGCTGGTGGCGAGCGTCAAGGAAAAGCTGAGCCTGTTCGCGCAGAACGCGGGGATGAAGCTGTTCGCCGGGAAAGGTGCCGTCGAGATACAGGCGCAGAACGACAACGTCGAGATGGTCGCGCAGAAGACGATCAAGGTGCTGTCGGCGACCTCAACGATCGAAGGCGTCGCGAAGGAGGAGATTCTGCTGACTTCCGGTGGCGCGTATGTCCGGATCAAGGGCGGCAACATCGAGATTCATGCGCCGGGCAAGATCGACGTGAAGGGCGGACAGCATGCGTTCAGCGGACCGACGAGCATGCACAAGACGTTCAAGGCGGAAGGCAAGAAGGCAGACATGCGGATTCGCTATGTGGATGCCGACGGCAACGTGCCGCACGGGGAGCCGATCAAGTTCACGACGGAAGACGGGACCGAGCATAGCGTCGCGCTCGACGCGGAAGGCAAGGCGGAATTGAAGAACATCGATTTTGACGAGTTCGTGGCCAGTCAGGTCAAGCGGACGGGAGAGTGAAAATGGGCGGCAAGGCGCTTGTTCAACATAACGTTTGTATTGATCTGCCGGGGGAGCCGGTGAGTTGCTGGGCCGAGTCGGATATCACGGTGCTGCTGCGCAAGCATCGGGATGTGGTCTTCGAAGTGCATTTGCACAAAGGCAACAACTACACGGTCGAGGCCACTGATGATTGGTTTTACGACACGAAGGCGAAGCGACGAGTAAAGACCGGCAAATTTCAGGATGGAGAACGCTATCACATCTGGGTCGGTCGTGATTTCAAGGGGTTTCTCGTGCTCAAGAAGGACGGAATGGAGCTTCAGCGATATTCGATGCTCCTCTTGAACACCGACAACCATGGCTCCGATCCCAAAACGAAACCGGAGCCAATTACGCTTGTCTACGGCGGACAATCGGGAGCGAGCGGCACGCCGAAAATCGCGAATTTCTGGCAATACCCTTCCGGCTCGTCGAGTGCCACGACCGGCCACGCAACCTATCGTCCCAATTGGCAACTCGGTCTTTCCGGACTTTCGTCAGGTATGGGCACGATCGACGATGAGTACAGCTGCAGAATGTTGTTACCGCTGGCCGCACCCACGGCTCAAGCGGAAACGTCGCAAGTGATGCATATATTCGAAGTCGACGTGAAGACGATACCGCAGAATCTGATCACGGCGCTGGAAACGGGTGGCGCCGACGAGACCGCGATCGATACGGCTCACGTCGCGACTCGTAACTGGATCATCGGTCAAGTCGCCGGCTTTTTTGGATACGTCGGCGATAATTTGCCGTGGATCCGGGAGCTAATGAAGAGCAAATTCAAGTTGATCAAGATTGTTCACCGAAATGCCGGACCAAAGTGGTACGTCGTATTCAAGGGAACTATAGGATCACGAACGGAAATATCCGCCGCCAAGTATAGCGTGAAGAATACGAAGATTCTGGCGATCACCGGAGGCGCCGGGACGGCGAAATCGATGGCGCAGGCGGCGTGGCGCAGTGCCAAGGGCGCGATGACGACCAAGGCTGGCGTAATTACGCTTGTATTGACGATCGTGCTGGACTTTGCAGAGTGGTATCACGATTACAAGCAGGTCGATGCGTCGGGAAAACCTCGAAAGGACTTGTGCGATCTCTTCGCAAAGATTGGGATTGATCTCGTTGTCGCAGGCCTCACGGCCGCTTTGACGTCGTTGGTGGTAGGTGCGATTGCGTCGGCGGCGGCAATCGCTGCGGTTCCGGTGGCGCTTACGGTCGCTGTCGCGATTGGCGTTGCTGTTGCGGTCGGATATATCGTCAATTACGTAGACAAGAAAGTGGAATTTACCAAGTGGGTGGCAATCAAATTGCGTGAGATCGGGGAAAGCTACGAAAAGTACATGCCCAAGGATTACAACCCCTACTCGCCGATGTTTGGAGCCCTGCCATGAGGAATGAGGCCGTCGCTAACGGCGCGGAGAAATCGCTGTCACCGGCCGTCGCCCAGGCTGTCTGGATCGGGGTTCTACTGAACGCGTTGGCGGTTGCACTCGCGTTTACCGCTTACAAATTCGATTACGGCGTTTCCAGCCTTCCTGGCCAAATCAGCGTGGCAATTGCCGTGGCGTGCGTGGCGATGCCGGTGATTTTCTGGCTTGCGTGCCGGCGCACGAACAAATTCATCGTTTATGGATGGCTCAGGCTGATCAGCTTGCTGTCGGCCTATGCGTTGATCGGGATCGCCTTTTACTTTTACTACTTCATTTTCGCCCCGATGCCGGTTCTTGCCCGGATCGCCGGGTTGGTGATCGGTGGCGGGCTCAGCGTCTACTGGCTGGTGTTTTCCTACGTCGCGCTGACGCGCCATATCGAGCAATCGGATTTCGAGGGCAGGGCTTTCGACGTCCTTGACGGTGCGATCGTCTGCCGGAAGGACTTCTTCGAGATTCTTGACGCCACCTACGCCGAACGCAGCCCGTTCGTCAATTGGCATTCCTGGATCGTCATGGCGCTTGCGCCATTCTTTCTGGTACTCAGCCGACTGCTGTCGATGTACTTTGGGACAGGGGGCGTGCTGTTCTTTGTCGCGGCCATCACATTCCCTGCATCGCTCTGGTTGATCGGCGTCATGATCAGGGTCGGGGTGACGATGATCCAGTTGCCGATTACGATGGAACGAAAATACCGGAAGCCGGTGTTGATGGCGCGTGACGCATCGTTCTAGTGGGGATCGGGCCGGTGGCTTCCGTCGGCGCGACGGAACAAACCCGGGCCGTTCACCGACGCCGCAACAGCAAATCAAACCATGTGATACGAACGCGGGTGACAGTCAGCGATGTCGGGGGCTTATGTATGAGCGGTGTTGATCGGCTCCGGCCTGATCACGTGCTGGCGATGGTGCGGAAAGCCGTGCCGCTGTGTACGGCGTTGCCCTTGCTTGGCGCAGGGATATCTTACGCTGCCTATACGGACGAATTGTCGATATCGACCTGGCCGTGGAAGATTGGCGTTCTGGTTGCATTGGGTTGCTGTACGGGACTCCTGCTCGTCTATGTGAGGTATCGCGGTACGAACGAGTTGTTCGCTTATGGGCTTGTCATGTCGCTGGGCACGTTCGCGACGTACTACTTTTTCGGCATATTCGGATACTTCTGCTTCTTCATATTTGCGCCCATGCCCGCCTTGGCGCGTTGGCCGGGATTGATCGTAAGCCGTCAATAAACGACGCCCTACCAATGGTAGGCAGAAGGTCAGATGCTAAGTGTCCGCGTGGACACATGCACTCAGACCGTGATGACAGAGAAACAGGACCTTCGAAGCAGACTGGTGGTTGGCCGCAGACGGGATGGCCGGCGGGAATTTGATGAAGATGCCGTGCGGGAGCTGGTCGAGTTTTGCCTGAGGCCGGGGGTATCGATCGCCCGGGCGGCCATGGACCATGACGTTAATCCGAACCAGTTGCGTCGCTGGATCTCGCGCCATCAGCAGCATACGCTGCAAACCCCGACGAGGCCGGACCCGCTGGTGATCGACGGCGTATCGATCGACATTCCGGGCACTGCACATCGGGTTCCAATGAGTGAAGCGCGAGCATTCGTTCCTGTCGTCACGACTGCGTCGACTGTGCCTGCCGCTTCCCCAGTATTGCCACCAGCCCCGTCGTTGATGGCGCTCTCGTTACATGTGCGCTTGTCCAATGGTGTCGAATTCGATCTCGGCGAGGCGAGTGTCGATGAGCTGGCCACGGTGATCCAGATGCTCGGGAGGCTGCCGTGTTCCGGTTCGACGAAGGGCTGAAGGTCTACCTGCATCGCGATCCCGTCGACTTCCGCATGGGCATCAACGGGCTGTCGATCCTGGTCGAACAGGCGATGCGCCTGAACTCAATGACCTCGGCGCTGTTCGTCTTCGGCAACCGCCGTCGTGATCGAGTCAAGATCCTCGGCTGGGGCGGCAACGGCTTCTGGTTGCTGCTCAAGCGACTCGAAGCCGACCGCTTCGTCTGGCCGAACGGCGGCGACACGATCACGCTCAGCACTGAGCAGTTGCACTGGCTGCTCGACGGCATCGACCTGGCCGTGATCCAGAAGCATCCCCAGCGATATTACGCGCGGATGAGCTGAACACTACGCAGATGGCATGGTCTAATCGGCCATGCCGAATAGCCCCGTCATGTTGAGCGCGGAGGAATACGAAGCGCTGATTGCCGCGAGCGCCGAACGCGACGCGCTGCGCGGTGAGCTTCGACTCGTGACGGCCCAGCGCGATCTGGCCGAAGAGAAGCTGCGGGCCTACAAGCACGAACTGTTCGGTGCCTCTAGCGAGGCGCGCCATGCCGACCAACTCGGCCTGTTCAACGAAGCTGAAGCATTGGCCACCACTACCGATGCGCCCGCGCGCGAGGACGCGCCCGGCACGTCTGTCGCCGCCCACACGCGAGGCAAGCGCGGACGCAAACCACTCGATCCGAACTTGCCGCGCGAGGTCGTGCGGCACGAACTACCCGAGTCTGAACGATTCTGCGCGCATGATGGCCAGGCTCTCGTCGAGATCGGCGTCGAGACGAGCGAACAGCTTGACGTGATTCCCGAGCAGGTCCGCGTCGTTCAGCACCAGCGCGTCAAGTACGCGTGCCCGTGCTGTGATCTCGGCATCAAGGTCACGCCGGCGCCAGCGCGTATCATCCCGCGCGGGTTGCTCACGGAATCCGCGCTGGCGTGGATCATCACTGGCAAGTACCAGTACGGTATGCCACTGTATCGCCAAGCCACGCTGCTGCGTCGCTTCGGCGGCGACATCTCGTCCAACACGCTGGCCGCCAGCGTGGTGCGGGTGGGACTGGCCACGCAGCCGGTGATCAACCTGATGCGCGACGCGCTGCTCGAGTCGGACCTGATCTACGGCGACGAGACAACGTTCCAGGTGCTGAAGGAACCGGGACGAAGGCCGCAGGCGAAGAGTTACCTGTGGGCGCAGGTCAACGGCTCGGGGCCACCAGTACGGATGTTCTCGTACTCGCCGGGGCGCGGCGCCCAGCATGCGCAGAAGCTCTATGCTGGCGTGCAGCCTGGCACCGTGCTGATGACTGACGGGTACGAGCTCTACAACGGAATCGCCCACGATCACCAGCTCGTGCATCTCGGATGCTGGGCACACGTGCGCCGCAGCTTCATCAAGGCCGAGGAGTCGGTGCCGAAGGCGGCACGCTCGCCGGATCTGCTGGCCACGCGCTTCGTCGTGCTGATCGGCAAGCTGTTCGCGGCCGAGGTGCGCAGCGCGAAGTGGAAGTCTGAACGTCGGCAACGACTGCGCGCTCGGTACAGCGCCCGCGTGCTCGCCATCATCGAGCGCATGCTGGTTGAGCATCTGCCGGGCGTCGTGCCGTCGAGTCTGCTCGGCAAGGCATTGCAGTACATGAGCGGACAGTGGCCCAAGCTGGTCCGATACGTCGGTAACGGCAACTGGCCGATCTCGAACAACCTGTGCGAGAACGCGATCCGGCCGTTCGTCGTCGGCCGCAAGGGCTGGCTGTTCTCCGATACTGTCGCTGGCGCGCAGGCCAGCGCCAACCTGTACTCCCTCGTCGAGACGTGCAAGGCGAACGGCGTCGAGCCGTATCGCTATCTGGTCTGGCTGTTCACCAGGTTGCCGCTCGCCGCAACCGCCGACGACTATGCCGCCCTCATGCCATGGAGCATGCCTGCCACTCCCAACCTCTGATGGGCGTCGTTAAAAGACCGCATACGATTGATCGGCGGCATCGTGCTGAACATTTTTTGGGCGGCAATTGCGTACCGAAGCGTGTGTCATACGATCGAGGCAACGTCCTTTGTCGGCAACGTGTTCGACGATCGAGGCGAGTTCGTCGTTTATGACGTCCAGCGTGGAGTGACGGAGTTCGAGCGGCATCACAAGGAACCTTCCGCCATCCCGAAATTCGGCCGACATATCGTGTTCGGGCTGGCGCCGTTTTACCTGATACTAAGTCGCCTGCTTTCGTCGCGTTTCGGGGCAAACGGCGTGCTGCTATTTTTGGCCGCAATGAGCATGCCGCTGGCATTGCTGTTCGTCAGCTTGCTCGTGCGCAACTACGTATTGATGATCGCCTTGCCCAAGCGGATCGAGAACCAGCGTGGCAAGCGTGTGCTGGTGGCCGGATAGGCCGCATTTTCCTGCGGACGAATGTCGCGTGATGTCGAACGCATCATCTGCGACGAGCGAGGTAGGCCACAATCTGTCAGCCCTTGCCGCTAGAAAATCAGATCGCTTCTTGCTCGTGCCGGAATCGGCCGGCGACCCGTGTACACGGGTCGCCATTTCGGTCACTGCCCCACCCTAAACTCGATCCGCCGATTCCTCGCCCGCCCCTCCGCCGTATCGTTCGGCGCAATCGGCTGATCCGGCCCGACGCCCGTCGTCGTCATCTGCTGCGGCGGGATGCTCTTCGTGATCAGATAACCCTTCACCGCATCCGCGCGCGCCTGGCTCAGCGCGATGTTCGACGTCCGGTTCCCCGAGTTGTCGGTGTGGCCGATGATGTCGACCGTGCGGTTCTGCAGCTTCGACAGCGCGGCCGCCATCTGGTCGAGAATCTGCCTGCCTTGCGGTGTCAGCGTCGCGCTACCCGTCTCGAACTCGATCGTGCGGTTCGCGAGCGTCTGGTCGAGCAGCCCCTGCTCGGACGCCGACACGCGCAGCCCGTTCTTGATCGTGTACGTCGGATTCAGCGTGTTCGCCATGTCGCTTGCGAGCTGCTGGCGCTGCGCCTCGTTGTGCACCTCGCCCTTCATCTCGATCTGCGTGCCGTTGATCTTCAACTGGCCCTTGCTGATCTGCTTCAACTGCGCGCCGAGCAGCTTCTGCACGTTCGCGCTCCAGTTCGGCGGCGTCGCGACGTCGCCGACCTCGATCTGGTCGACCACGTTCGTCGCGCCGTAGGTGTCGCGCAGTTTCTGCAGCACGGCGGCCTTGGTCGCCTCGTCGGGCACCTTGCCGCCGACCACCACCTGGCCGGGCGTCGCGTTCGCGGGCGGCGGCGAGATCGTGCCGGCCGTGCCGTGCACCACCGTGCCGGACGCCGTGGCCGGCGCGGCGCCGGGGTTGGCGTTCGCGGGCAGGGCCGCGGTCGCGACCGTGCCGTTGCCGACCGGCGTGACGGTCGCGCCGCCGGTGTTCTGCGCGTGGGCCGCGCCGCTGGCGACGAGGCCGGCGGCGGCGAGGGCGGCAACGAATGCCGAGAGGTGCGTGCGGCGGACGTGAATCGTGCGTTGCATCCCGTCAGCCTCCGATGAACGCTTCGCGGAACGCGTCGATGGCGACGCGCAGCGAGAGTTGCGGTTGGTCGAGGTAGCTGACGAGCTTGCTGATCTGCTGATCGTTTTGCGCATGGGCGTCGATCCATTCGGGATCGTCGATGTCGATGTTGTGGGCGGCGTAGGTCTGCGGGTCGACGACGCTCAGCAGCGTCTTCGACGACGCGCCGTTGAAGCCGATGATCAGCCGTTCGCGCTCGGCGATCGTGCCGATGAAGATCGCAAGCTCGAAGTCGGCCTGCGCGACGAACGGTGCGATCAGTTCGAGCCAGAACGCGGCGACGAGGCTGCGATAGAACGGGTCGACCGGCAGCGGCAGCGTCAGGCCGCGCTCGATGTGCGACGAGCCGCTCTGCATCACGGGCCGCAGCAGCGAGCCGAGCGCGAGCATGGCGCCGCGCAGCCGGACCGGATGGCCGCTTTCGAGCAGCATCTGCTGCAGGCCATACAGCGACTGGTGTTCGATGAAGTCGTTGAAGGTGCCGTCATGCGACGTGCCGGGGCCGCCGACGTCGATCGGCACCTGCGTGTCGCCGAGCGCCTGCAGCGCGCCGGGCGGCTCCTCCTTCGCGAGCAGCGGCGGCATCTGCGCGGCGACGCGCGACCACAGCCGGGCGAATGCGAGCGGGCTGCGCGCGAGGAACGCGAGCGGCCGGTCGACCTCGAGCGCGGTCGCGCCGAGAAACGGGAAGCGGCGCATCGACACGTCGTGGCTCGCGACCATGTGCCCCGCGATCGCGAGCTTGCTGCGCGAGCCGAGGAACGCGAAATGCATCGGCTTCGCATCCTCGTAGACGATCTTCCAGCGCGGATCTTCCGCGAGCAGTTCGAGCGCCTGCGCGATCCAGCGATCGAGCGTCTGCAGCAGCTGCGGATTGTGCGGGCTCTTCACGAAGTCGCCGCGCGACGGAATCTTGCCGAAGTAGGCGATCTGCGCCTGAACGGTTTGCGTCATTGCGCCCCCTGTGCATTCGTTGCGGCGGCGGCCGCGACGGCCGGCGCCGGTGCCGGTGCCGGTGCCGCGGCCGGCGCGCCCGTGCCGGCCTGCGTTGCGTTCTGCGCGGCGCCCGCGCTCGCGTCGGCGACCGACGACGGCAGCTGCAGGCCGCGCAGGCTCTGCTGCTGCGGCTGGTCGCCGCCGCCGCTCGTCGGCTGCGACGTGCTGATGATGCGCATCGTCACCGACACGTTCACGCTGCCCTGGACCCACGTGAGGTCGAAGGTGCCGTCCGGACGGCGCTTGCGCTGCGCCGAGTTGATCAGCTTCTCGAGACCGTAGCGGCCCGGTTCGTTGACGAGCTGCACGGTGCGGCCGTCGAAGGTCGTCGCGGACAGCGTCGCGCCCGGCGAGCCCTGCGGGTTCGGCCACACGAAGTTGGTCCACTGCGGCGGCGTGTTGCGATAGCGCAGTTGCTGGCCGTCGATCGCGATCGTGTATTCCGTCGTGCCCGTGCTCGGCTGCGGCAGGATCTGGAACACGGTCTGCGGTTCGGCCGCTGCGGCCGTGCCGCCTGCGGCGCCGCCGGCGAGCGGGGCGACCCAGCGCGCGAAGCCGTTCGTGAAGTCGGGCGTGAGGCCGATGCCCATGTCGCCCCACGTGCGGGCGGCGAGCGTGTCGCCGCGGCGCACCGCGAGCGGGCCCAGCGTCGTGCCGACGAACTTCGCGATCGCACCGTCCGGACCGAACACCTGCGCGATCTCACCGGCGCCGGCCTCGACCTTCGCGTTCGCCGCGAACGGGTACTTCGTCGCGAGCGAGCTCTGGAACGGCTGGTAGACCTGCGCGTTCCACACCTTGTTGACTTCGGCGCTCGCCGGCTGGATCACCACCGAGAACGCCTGCATCAGCGGGCGCACCAGCAGCGGACGCAGCGACTTGCGTTGCGAGTCGGTCAGGCCGGTCAGCATCTGCTCGTCGACGAACTTCAGCGAATCGGCCAGTTCCGAACCGTTGCCGTCGAGCGTCTGCTGCATCAGCTGACGCGCGCCGGGGCCGGGGTCACCCTGGTTCTTGATCACGTTGAAGCGCGTGCGGACCTTCGACAGCGAGTCCATGTAGCCCTTGAGCATCGACGTGCCGTCGTGCGTCGCGACGATCCGCGCGAGCCCGATGAACTCCTGGCCGATCGGACCCATCGGCACCTCGGCCGGGTTGCCGTTGATGTCGATGTTCGCGGCCGCCATCTGGCCGGCCTGCGAGCGCGTGAACAGTTGCTTGACCCAGTTCACGACGCCGGTCTGCGCCTTCTTGATCGCGACGTTCGCCAGCGACGGGTTGTCCCACGACGTCTGGTCGTACGCGGTCTCGAGGATCTTGCGGATCGGCGAATCCTGCGGGTCGCCGAGGCGGTTCATCCCGTCGACGGCCTGGCCGAAGCTGCTGAAGCCCTGCACCGCGATGCCCTGCATGAACTTCTGCCAGTGCTGCGCGTATTCGGTCTTGTACATCCCGACGAGCGTCTTCTGGATCTGCTCGGGGCTGCCTTCCAGCGTCAGGTCGTCCTGCGTCGACGTGTTCAGCACCCAGTCCTTCGCCTGCAGTTCCTTGGTCGCCGCGTCGCGGATCGCCGGCTGCACGTAGTCGAACCACGCCTCGCGCGTGAACGTGCCCGGAATCGCATAGCTGCCGGCGACCAGCCCCTGGTTGCCGTCGCCGACGATGCGCGCGATGGTCATCGGCGCGAAGCGGGTCGACGCGCGCGCCTTGATTTCCTCATAGACGCGCTGGCGGGCCGGCATGCCGCGCACGACGCGGCGCAGGTTCTCGCGGGTCTGGTCGACGAGCGCGAGGTTCGCGTCGATCATCGGCCAGTCGTCGTCGTTCACGCGCGCGAGGTAGAACGAGATCATGCGCTCGGCGCTCTTGATCATCTCGTCGCGCGGCATGTTGCCGCGATTCGTCTCGAGCCAGCCGCGCCAGAAGCGGGCGAGCTGGTCGGTCAGGTGCGCCTGTTCGACGTGACGCTTGTCGGACAGCATCAGGTAGGTCTTCAGCGCGTTGTACGCGTCCTGCACGTTGGTCGGCGACGCGTCGCTGTACAGCCCGCCCTGCGGTGCCGCCGCCTGTTGCGGCGCGGCGGCCGTCGCGGCGGATGCGCCCTGCGCGGCGCCGGCGAGCGGCGTGGCGCCCGGCGGGTTCGTCGACACGGGAATCGCGCCGCCCTGCACGGCGCCCGATTCGGGCGGGCGCGTCATCGGCACGAGCTGTTCGGGGTGCGCGTTCACGTCCTTCATGAACGACGCGAGGTTCTGCGAGACCGGCGCCAGCAGGATCTGGCGCACACCGTTGTAGTACTCGGTCAGCAGGTGCTGTTCGAGACGGTCGCCCTGGTACAGGCCGAGCGACACCGACACCGGCTTGTCGCGGCGGAACTGTTCGAGCTGTTCGATCCGGTCTTCCAGGATGTCCATCGCCTGCAGACGCGACTGCAGGTCGTTGCGGCCCTGTTGCAGGCGCGTGACGTTGTCGAGGTCGGCCTGCACGTTCGCGACGAGCTGCTGGTTGCCGATCGTCGACCAGGTCCACCCGCCGAGCGCGAGCGCGAGCGCCGCGACGAAGCCGAAGAAGGTCGCGTAGCGCAGGCGGGTCTTGGTCGGGCTCGCGAACTGGCGCACGGTCTGGCGGTCCGCGAAGATCACCTTCGAGAACAGGTCGCGCAGGAAGAAGCCGTTCTTCGAAAACGCGCTGTGCGGCTTCGGCAGCGCGCTCGCGTCGAGGCCGAAGCGGTGCGCGATGCGCTGCGCGGCGGCGCTGTTGGTTTCGCCTTCCTGCAGCGCGCTGGTGAAGTAGAAGCCGCGGAAGATCGGCTTGTACTGGAACGGGTTGTTCTCGAACAGCGTCGCGAGGAACGCGCGCAGCGCCGGCTTGATCGTCGAGAATTCGAGCGGGAAGCTCAACTGGCCCGGCGACAGCTGGTTGCCGCGCGACAGCGACAGCTGCGCGACGCTGATTTCCTTCAGCCCTTCGTAGAGTTCCTCGAAGTGCGTATCGAACTGCGCGACGACGTCGCGCTTGTCGTCAGGCTCGTAGGGCAGGGTGGCGCCCCACACGCGGTCGTATTCGTGCTTGTCGCTGCTGCTGAAGAATTCGGTGAAGCCGGTGATCAGGTCGGCCTTCGTGAACATCACATAGACCGGCGCGAACACCTCGAGCTTTTCCGTCAGCTCCTGAACGCGCTGGCGGAGGTTTTTCGCGAGGTTGATCGCGAATTCGGGGCGGTTGCCGGTCAGTTCGGCGATGCTCGCGGTAACGATGATGCCGTTGATCGGCGCCTTTGGGCGATAGCGCTTCAGCAGGCCAAGGAAGCCGAGCCACTCGCTGCGGTCTTCCTCGTGCACCGAGTAGCGGCCGGCCGTGTCGAGCAGGATCCCTTCGGTCGTGAAGAACCAGTCGCAGTTACGCGTGCCGCCGATGCCGTGGATCACGGCGCTGTTCTTGTCCGCGAACGGAAACTGCAGGCCGGAGTTCAGCACCGCGCTGCTCTTGCCGGCGGCCGGGTTGCCGATGACGATGTACCACGGCAGCTCGTACAGCGCGGAGCCGCCCGACACCTGGCCGATCTTCGACGTCTTGATCGTCTTGACCGCGTCGGAGAGGCGCGTGCGCAGCACGTCGAGGTCGGCCGTCTTCGTGTCGGGTGCGAGCGCGGCCGCGGCCGGCGCGGCGATCTTGCCGCTTTCCGCCTGCTCTTCCAGCACCTGGCCGAGCTGCTGGTTCGCGCGCTTCACGCGCCAGCGGCGCACCAGCGCGACGCCGAGCCACAGCACGAGGATCGCCGCGAAGGCGATCGCCGCCCACAGGAGCGGCAGCTGCAGCATGTCGGCGACGATGAAGAGAATCGCCGCTAGCGCGATGATCCCGACAATCGAGAGCGTACGCGGATGAGTCAGCACGTTGAGGATGCGTTGCATAGGACGTTCAGGTTCCGGTGCGATTCGGTGAGGCGACGCAGGCGCGCCGAGCGGCAAGCGTGGCGCCGCGGTGTGTCGCCATGCTGTCAAACGGGATGAAGGGGGCTGGCATCAATGCGCCCGCGGCATCGGAGAAGGCGCGCGCAATAATGAAAGGACGCTGTGAGAATTAAAACGGAAGCGGCGATCGGAAAAAATCGTGCAACGGAATGCCCGATCGATTGCGCCGCTCAAATCGTTTCCTGCCGGATGATTAAAAAGCCCCATGCCGCCCTCATTATTTCTTGTCCGGCAGCCCTGACTAGCTGCCGCGTCCCAGTTTAAAACCGGGTTTATGGTATTCCACGTGCCCGAGATCCATCATTTTCCATCGGCCCCCCCAGGTCAGGCCGACCTGCTCGGCAACCTGTCCGTACAACTGGTAGCCGCGCATCGCCCAGGGATCTTTCTCGGAAATGACCAGCTTGCCGTCGCGCAGAAACGCGTTGTCGGCCGCGAGCCCGAATTGGTGATAACTCTGGAAGGCCGCCGCATTGGTCACGTTGGTGCCCATCTGCGCGAGCCGATTCTGTCGTTCCGGGCTCCGATAACCTTCCAGCAGCGCCATCTCGTAACCATATTGTTCGTGCATGATCTTGTAGACCAGCAACAAACGCGTACGGAAATCGGGATCCAGCAGGTTCCAGTCGCGGCTCGCATCCTTCAGTGCCGGCCGCACCTGTTCGACTTCCTTCGTGGCAAAGACTTCCGGCGGCAACGGCGGGGGCGGCACGAGTTGTTCGCCCTGCAGCAGCGCGGCGATCTTTTCGTCGGGCACGCGCGCCGTGTCGTCGTACTGAAACAATTGCCGACCGCGTAACGCAATGGCCACCAATGGCGGCGTCGCAAGAATACCTGCCGACACCATAATCATCAAGCGCCGCCGAATCAGTAAATTTTGCACATCGCTTAATGCGCCGCGCGTAACGGTTGCCGATTTAACAATTTGACTTCGCGTGCGTGCGGCGCGAGCGTTCGCACGCCGTGTCAGGCGGCCGTGAAACTGGGCGACGGATTCGAAAACCGCCGTGCGGATACCCGGTAAAAGCAACAGTGCCGCGACCGCGACGGCAAGGGCGAAATAGGCGACGAGTGCGACGGCAATCAACGAAATCCCCGGAAATTGGAATTGATTGTGTTTTGCAATGCTTGCTCTTAGAATCAGGCTGCTTTGAGAGGCCGGGCTATATTATCGCGGTGAATTAAACCAGGATTCAATGAGACGCTGAATGAGTGCGCCGGAAAATTCAAATTCGAAAACCCCGCCGAGCCTGCTGTCCGATACCAAACCGGCAGGCGAGGGCGGACCGCAGCAGTCGCGCATTCTCGCGAATCTGGAAGGACGTGTCACGCCGCCGGCCGAAGCGCCGCGCCGTTCGCTGAAAGGGCCGATCGCGGCCGTCGTCGCGCTTGTGGTCGCCGTCGGCGGCTGGGGGGCATGGCGCTGGCAGCAGCAATCCGGCGAGCAGGCCGTCGTGGCCGCCGCGCCCGCACAGGCAGCGGCGAAGGCCGAGGCAGCCAGCGGCGGCGCCGTGCAGGTCGCGCAGAATGCCGCGTCGGCCGCTCCCGCCGCGCAACCGGCCACGATCGTCAATGACGATGCGGCGTCCCAGACCGTTGCGTCCGCATCGGGCGCATCGGGCGCGGACAACAGCCGCTTGTCGCGCGCGCTCGCGAACGGCGCCGACGATGCCTCGGGCGCGGCCACGGCAGGCGCCGTCGCCGCGACGGCCGCCGCCGCGGCTGCGACGACGAAATCGGCGAAGGCCGACGCCGCGCAGAGCGGCAAGGTCGCCGCACGCGGCAAGGCCGATGCGAAGGCAGACGCGAAGGCGGAGGCCCGCAAGCACCACAAGGAACAGCAGGCGGAGCTCGCGCAGGCGAAGAAGCGTCATGACGCGACGCCCCGTACCGCGAGCGCGAAGGCAGCCGGGAAGGACGACCCGGATGCGGACCTGCTCGCCGCGCTCGTCGCACGCACGAAGCCGGCCGACAAGAAGGTCGCCGCGCAGAAGGGGCAGGTCGTGCCGACCAAGACGGCCGCCACGACGGGCGGTTCGCTCGCGGCGCGCGTGAAGGAGTGCTCGGAGCGGGGCTTCTTCGAGGATCAGCTGTGCCGCTGGCGCGTCTGCGACGGCCACTGGGGCAAGGATTCGGCCTGCCCGACCGCCGCGCAGTCGGAGACGCGGCAGTAACCACGCGTCACGCCGGCCTGCTCGTCGCACATGCGCCGCCCAATGGGCGGCGCGTTGTTTTTGGGGCCGCCGGAAACCCGACACCGGACGTCCGTATGTGGCACCGTCACGAAAATGTCGCATGCGTCGGGCATACGTTTCCTTTCAATTTCCCGGCGTGGCGCCGCAATGCGCGATGCGCGGCGCGGTGCGCGCCGCACCACCTTCGACACGATGGACCTGATCGTACAGACTTACGGCGCCGATACGTCCGGCATGGTGTGCGGATTCCGCTTCGTCCCGGGCGGGTCGGGTGCGATGCTCGACGCCGACGCGGCCGCTGGATGGCTGCGCACGTGCCGCGAGCGCGATGCGGCCGCCTCGGACGATTTCGTCTGGCTGCACTTCAATCTCGCGCACGGCGCGAGCGAGCGCTGGATGCGCACGCACCTCGGATTGCCCGACAGCTTCTTCGAATTCCTTCACGAAGGATCGCGCTCGACGCGCATCGAGCAGGAGGACGGCGCGCTGCGCGCGATCGTCAACGACGTGATGTTCAACCTCGAGCTGACGCCGTCGGAAATCGCGACGCTGTTCGTCCACGTCGAGCGGCGCATCATGGTCACCGCGCGGCTCAAGCCGCTGCGCTCGGTCGACACGCTGCGCGCCTGCGTGCGCGACGGCGAGCGGTTCCGCTCGCCGGCCGAACTGCTCATGCACCTGCTGCGCGACCAGGCCGACCTGCTGATCCAGATCATGCGGCGCACGAGCATCGACGTCGACCGCATCGAGGATCGCTTCCTGTCGCAACGGCTCACGTCGAATCGCGTCGAACTCGGCGCGATGCGTCGGACGCTCACGCGGCTGCAGCGCATGCTCGCGCCCGAGCCGGGGTCGATCTTCCGGCTGCTCGCGAAGCCGCCCGCGTGGCTGCATGCCGAAGACGTGCAGGAGCTGCGCGAGTCGACCGAGGAGTTCTCGCTGGTGCTCGCCGATCTGTCGGGGCTCAACGAGCGGATCAAGCTGTTGCAGGAAGAGATCGGTTCGCGGCTCGACGAGCAGAACAACCGGACGCTGTTCACGCTGACGCTGGTGACGGTGATCGCGCTGCCGATCAACATCGTCGCGGGCTTTTTCGGGATGAACGTCGGCGGCGTGCCGTTCTCCGAGAACAAGCACGGGTTCTGGCTGATGGTGCTGCTGGTCGCGGGCTTTACCGCGCTGGCCGCGTGGTGGGCGTTTCGCCGGCGCAACGATCGCTAGCGGCGGTTAAAAAAACAGGCCCCGCATCCGGGGCCTGCCGAAGGACGTGAAAGATTGAACGCCGGCCGGCGCCGCAGGCTGCGCGGCACCGGCCGGCCGGACCACGACGTTACTGAACCAGCGTCTTGCGCGGCTTGAACATGCCCTGGTAGCGCAGCGACGGACGTTCCTTCACCGTCGGCGCGATGCCGTCGAAGCTCGGCGTCTGGCGCAGCTTCATCGCGGCCGGCGAAGCGACCGAGCCGATCGACGTCGAACGCGAAGCCGGCGCGAGGTTGTTCGCGACCAGCAGCGCGGCCTCGCTCTTCAGGTTCGCGAGCAGCACCGGATCGGTCGAGCCGTTGACCTGCGTGAGCAGGCCGCTCCATGCGGCGTCGCTGTAGTTCACGACGTAGTAGTCGAGACCGCTCGGATCCGCGACCACGCCCGTGCAGCCGTCGATCCGCGTTTGCGTCTGCGTATCCTTCAGCGCGAGCGTCGTGTGTTTCGCGAGACCCTGGCCGTACGCGAGCGTGATCGGTACCGTCCATTGCAGGCCCGGATACGCGTTCTTGTTCGGGAACGGCTGCTGTTTCAGCGTGACGATCGTCTGGTTCTTCGTCATGTCGCACTGCGTATCGAGCGAGATCAGCGGCACGCCCGTCTGGCGCACGTAGCTGTCGCCGATCGGGCCGACCGACTGGCCGCTCTCTTTCGAGAGTGCATCCCACAGGCGCTTCGGCGTGCCGTTGCCGAACGAGTAGTCGACCAGGTACTGTTGCAGACCCTTGCGCAGCGTCTGTTCGCCGAGATAGTTCTCGAGCGTCTTCAGCACGTGGCCGCCCTTGTCGTACGTGAACGCGCTCGCGCTCAGCACGAAGTCGTTCGACGCCCAGCCGTTGAAGTTCGGCGCGACCGGGAACGCGTTCGGGCCGATGTCGCGATTGATCACGCGATACTTGTTCTTCACCTGGTCGAGCCAGCTGAACTCGTCGGGGAAGAACTGGATCGTCGTCTTCGTCTCGAAGAACGTCGCGAACGATTCGTTGAGCCAGACGTTGTCCCACCAGTCGGTCGTGACGAGGTCGCCGAACCACTGGTGCGCGACTTCGTGCGTCAGCACCTCGTTACCGTAGTGCGACATCGGCTGGCCCGGTTGCGGCAGGATGTCGTCGGCGAACTCGAGGATCGACCCCCAGTTCTCCATCCCGCCGAAGTTCAGGTCCTTCTGCTCCTTGAACGCGTCGTTCGCGGCGACCGTGTCGAACTTCGTCAGCGGCAGCGGGATGCCCGTGTAGCGGTAGTAGAAGTCGAGCGCCTGCTTGGTGCGGTCCATCGCCGGCTTCGCCCAGTCGCTCATGCCCGGCGGCGTGAACACGCGCAGGTGCAGGCCGCCCTTGCCGCCCGGCAGCGGGCTCGAGAAATCGTCCTCGTAGGTGTCGAACATGCCGCCGCCGAAGAACAGCAGGTACGACGGCATCGGCGGCGTCTTCTCGAATTGCACGAGCTTGTAGCCACCGCCGACGTTGGTCGACGGCTTCTCGGCCGCGTTCGACACGACGCGCCAGTTTTGCGGCACTTCGGCCGTCACTTCATAAGTCGGCCGGAATGCCGGCTCGTCCCAGCCCGGGAACCACTGGCGCGACAGGTTGGTTTCGCCCTGCGTGAGGATCGCGCCGCTCGTCGTGCCGTCGGTGCTCTTCAGGTCGACACGGAACACGCCTTCCGCGGCCGAGCAGCCCGGATACGGATCGTCGCCGCAGCTGCCGCCCGTCTGCGTGGCCGGATCGTCGTACGACTTGAAGTTGATGATGCCCGACCACTCCATGTGCAGCGAATAGTTGCCCGGCGAGATCGTGCCCGCGACGGGGCGCAGCTGGTAGAAGTCGCCCTTGTCCTGCGGCGTCGCGATCAGCTGGATGTTGCCCGGCTGCAGCGTGATGCGGCCGTTCGTGAACTTGATCCGGTGACCGGCGATCACGATGTTGTTGACCGGCTTCAGCACCTTGATCTCGACATCGGCGCGCCCGTCGAACGCGTTCAGCGCTTCGTTCGGGCGGAACCACAGCCGGTAGTTGACGGGTACCACGGTGTCCGGCAGCTCGACAGGCGACACGCTCTTGTCGACGTTGGACGCGCTCGGCGGCGTGTTGGCCGCGGGCGACGAGCTCGAGTGCGGCGCGCCGGCGGAGCTGAGCGCGGAAGCCGAGCCGACGCCGCTGTCGTCGCCGCCGCACCCGGCGAGCGCGAGCGCGGCGACCAGCGGCAGGTAACGCATCTTGTGAATGTTGATCGACATGACTGAAACCTCGATTGTTGAAAGAATCGTTCAGTGCTGCGAAAACGCCGGCAAAAGAAATCCCTCGCCGTTAATCAACGGCGACGAGAAATTCCAATGACGGATTATTCGAAAAGACGGCGGCCGACTACGTGAAGGTAATCATGGTTTACTGCCCCCTCTGTGTTTCCGGATGTCGGTTAACTTGCCGGTTCAAAATGGCCGGGCGCGTGTTGTACTGAATTGATTTCGCGCGCACGACACGGGGCCGCCCGCCCTGCGCGGGGCGTGCATTCCCTTTGAACCGACAGCCCACGGGGCTGGCCGTGCCAGGTCGCAGGACGGAAGGACGGCGTGTCGCCGTTCCGTAAAATCGCCGTCATGCGGCTTGAAGGTTTGTCGGCCTGCTCGAAGGATGCGTAAATATACTTGATGGTTTTGGGTAAAGGAAACGAAAAAATTAGAAAGTGCTTCGATTGAATTTTTTGCGCGCCATTGAATGCTGGGAGGCATTAATTCGCTCTCCGTTCGACTGCTTGTTTCCGTAGTTTTAATCTATTAACGATCTCGGCGGTGCGCGGAAACTACGAATCCGGGTGGAGCGTGGCGCGCTCGGTACAATGCAGCGACGATCCGTCAATCGATTGCCGCAAGGAGGCCTGCCCATGCCACGAGCCGTGTTCCGTATCGCGCCGCTGCGCGCCATGCTGCTGCTGTTCGCCGCCGTCTTCGTGCTCGGCGGTTGCGCGGGTTTGACGCGCGAGCCGGTGAGCGTGACCGTCGCCGGGCTCGATCCGCTGGTCGGACAGGGCCTCGAGATGCGCTTCAGCCTGAAATTGCGCGTGCAGAACCCGAATGACACGCCGATCGAATACGACGGCATTTCGGTCGCGCTCGAAGTGAACGGCACGCCGTTCGCGAGCGGCGTCAGCGATCGCTCGGGCGTCGTGCCGCGCTTCGGCGAGGCCGTGATCGATGTGCCGGTTTCGGTGTCGGCGTTCGCCGCCGCGCGCCAGGCGTGGAACCTGCCCGGCGCGGCGGCCAACGGCGAGTTGCCGTACGCGCTGCGCGGCCGGCTCGCGGGCGGCGTGCTCGGCACCGTGCGCTTCAGCGATGCGGGCACGTTGCGCATGCCGGCGATGCCGGGGTGGGGCGGGTAGGCTGCCGGCGCGATGCCAGGGCGGTCACCCGTGCTTTGCCGCGCGGGCAAAGCGCGGTATGGTGTGGTCCGCGCGGCGCGCTCCTGTAGCGCCGCCTGTCTGAAGCCAACCGTAGCCGAGCTCGCGTGACCGATTTCCCCGTTTTCCACTGGACCGACGCCGACGGCGCCGAACATGCCGTGCGCTGGCGCTCCGAAGCCGGCGTTCAGCCGCCCAGGCGCGCCGTACCCGCCGACGACCGCCTCACCGCCGACGCCGCGTACCGCCTCGCGTGCGAGGGCACGGCGCTCGTCTGGCAGGGCGACTTCCAGAACGCGCGCCAGCTCGTGCAGGCGATGGCGCGCCGCGTCGAACGCAAGCCGAAGAAGGCGAAGGCCGCGGTGGGCGTCGAAGCATTCAACCTGCACCGCCTCGCGCAATCGCAGCGCGCCCGCACGCTCGGGATGCTGCTGATCCCGCTCGACGCCGACTACACGATCCCGCTGCGCCGCGCGCCCGACGTGCGTGCCGCGTGCGAGGAAGCATACGGCCCCGGCGGCGCGCCGTCGGTCGTGTCGCTGCGCGAGCTGCTCGGCCTCGTCGGCGCGCACGAATGGCGCAAGAAGGGCGTGCCGATTCCGGCGCTCGGCGGCGCGCCGATCCATCCGCATTACGGTGTGTTTTCGCCGGTGCGCGGCGAATACGTCGAACTCGTCGCGCGCACGCCGCTGCCCGCGACGTCGCTCGCGTTCGACATCGGCACGGGCACCGGCGTGCTCGCGGCCGTGCTCGCGTCGCGTGGCGTCGAGCGCATCGTCGCGACGGATCAGGATCCGCGCGCGCTCGCGTGCGCCCGCGAGAACGTCGCGCGGCTCGGTCATGCCGAGCGCGTCGAGGTCGTCGAAGCCGACCTGTTTCCGGCCGGCCGCGCGCCGCTCGTCGTCTGCAATCCGCCGTGGGTGCCGGCCCGTCCGAGCGCGCCGATCGAATATGCGGTCTACGATCCCGATAGCCGCATGCTGCGCGGTTTCCTCGCGGGGCTCGCCGACCATCTCGAACCGGGCGGCGAAGGCTGGCTGATCCTGTCCGATTTTGCCGAGCATCTCGGCCTGCGGCCGCGCGACACGCTGCTGCAATGGATCGACGAAGCCGGTCTCGTCGTGCTCGGCCGCGAAGACATCCGCCCCGCGCACCCCAAGTCCACCGACGCGGACGACCCGCTGCACGCGGCACGCCGCGCCGAGGTTACGTCGCTCTGGCGGCTCGGCGCGCGGGCCTGATCGCGTATTTTCGGTAAACTGTCGCCATTCCTCACGAATTCCCGCCGCCGGGCCGTGGTCGACCGACCGTGGCCCGGCGCCGCTTCACGATGTCGAACAAGACCTACGAAATCCGTCCGGAGCAGTCCGTCGAGCTGCTGAAGGAACTGCACATCCTCACCCGCGACGGCAAGCTGAACCAGGACAGCCGCCGCAAGCTGAAGCAGGTCTATCACCTGTTCCAGTTCATCGAGCCGCTGCTCGCGAGCGTGCAGGCCGACAAGGGCCGCGTGACGCTCGTCGATCACGGCGCCGGCAAGTCGTATCTCGGCTTCATCCTGTACGACCTGTTCTTCAAGCAGCAGCCGGGGCACGGCACGCCGGCGTTCGCGTCGCACGTGTACGGGATCGAGACGCGCGAGGAGCTCGTCACGCGCTCCACCGAACTCGCCGCGCGACTCGGGTTCGGCGGCATGTCGTTCCTGAACCTGTCGGTCGCCGATTCGATCACGTCGCCGAAGCTGCCGGAAACGGTCGATGTCGTCACCGCGCTGCATGCATGCGACACGGCGACCGACGACGCGATCCGTTTCGCGCTCGCCAAACGCGCGCAGCACATTGTGCTGGTGCCGTGCTGCCAGGCGGAAGTCGCGGGCGTGCTGCGCAAGAACAAGGGCAAGTCGCTCGCGAACGCGCTGACGGAAGTGTGGCGGCATCCGCTGCATACGCGCGAATTCGGCAGCCAGATCACCAACGTGCTGCGCTGCCTGCAGCTCGAGGCGCACGGCTACCAGGTCAGCGTGACCGAGCTGGTCGGCTGGGAACATTCGATGAAGAACGAGCTGATCATCGCGCAGTACAAGAACCTGCCGCGCCGCAAGCCCGCCGAGCGGCTGAACGAGATCCTCGGCATGTTCGGGCTCGCCGAACTGAACGAGCGTTTCTTCGCGCCGGCGCCCGCGGCGGCGGCGGGCGAGGCCGTCGAGCCGGCCTCGGACTGACGCAGGCGGCCGCGCGGCCGGTTTGCCGCGCGGCAGCCGGCCGACGCGCGACGCGTCAGACGTCGTCGCCCGGCCGGCGCATCCATTCGCGCCAGCCGTCGTGGCCGAGGCGGCGCAGCGTTTCCTGGTTTTTCTCGTAGATCGCGGACGCGTCCGGGAACGCGTCGACCGCGCGCGCGATGCTGTCCTCGCGCAGCAGGTGCAGGATCGGATACGGCGCGCGGTTCGTGTAGTTCTCGATGTCGTCGGCTTCGCTGCCTTCGAACCGGTACTCGGGATGGAAGCTCGCGATCTGCAGCACACCGTCGAGCCGCAGTTGCCGCACGAGCCGGTCGGCGAAGAACAGCGCATCGTTGTAGTCGACGAAATCCGCGAATGCGCGCGGATAGATCACGAGCGTCGTATCGACCTGCTGCGGATCCGCCGCTTCGAGCGCGCGCAACTCGGTTTCGAGGTCGGCGAGCGCGTCCTCGAGCGTCGTCGCTTCGCTGATCGCATAGCGCACCTGCTCCTTCACGTAGACGCTCTTCGCGAACGGGCACAGATTGAGCCCGATCACCGCGCGCGCGAGCCAGTGCCGCGTGGCTGCGAGGATGTCGTCGTGCGAGTCGGGGCGGGTATCGGTCATGGCGAGGGCAGTCGGGTCAGGCGGCAGCGAGGGCCGCATTGTAGCGGGGGCGGGCACGCAAGGTTCGCGCGTGCGCCGCCCGTCATGCGCAGGCGGCTTCGATCAGTTGCGTGACCAGCGCGGGCGCGGTGCCGATTGGCGTTTCGCCGTGCCGGTAGGTCTGGCTGGCCGCGTAGATGCCCTCGACCACGAGCGCGAGCGCGTCGGCGAGCGCTTTCGGCTGCCGGGCGCCTGCGCCTTCGCATAGTTCGACGAGCCGCTTCATCAACTGCTCCTTGTTCCGCGCGACGCGCTCGCGCGCCGGATGCGACGCATCGGGAAATTCGGCCGCGACGTTGACGAACGGGCAGCCGCGATAGTCCTTCTGCGTCGCGCGCTCCGCGAGATCGACGAAATACTGGATCAACTGCGCTTTCGGCTGGCCCGGATGCTTCGCGACGCTCGAATCGAGGCGCTCGAAGAAGCACGCATCCATCCGTTCGAGATACGCGAGGATCAGCTCGTCCTTCGACGAGAACTGGCGGTACAGGCTCATCTTGTTGACGCCCGCGCGTTCCACGACCGCCTCGACGCCGACCGCGCGCACCCCTTCCTTGTAAAACAGCTCCTCGGCGGCGCGCAGCAGGTGTTCCTGCGCGGCGGCCGCGGCGATCGGCTGGCGCGTGCGGCGTGCCGGCGGCTTGTTGGCGGCCTCGATGCCCGACATGATGACCCTCGACTGCGTGGTGAATTGCTTGACATGTTACCGACTGGTAACTACGATCGCAACACACTTGTGACCGAGCGGTAACAATGCCGACCGGATCGACAGACGAATGCCAGGTATCGGCCCGGGTCAGCCGATGCAGTGTGCGGCGGAGGTGGCCCGGTGGTGAGGCGGGGCAGGCGCGCGGGCGCCGGGCCGCCAACTGGAGAGCGATGACATGAACTGGGCAGTGACACGAATCGGCGGGCGTTTCCATTACGGATGGCTCGCGGCGGCGGTGGTTTTCCTGATCCTGCTGGCCGCGGCCGGCACGCGCGCGACACCGAGCGTGCTGATGGTGCCGCTCGAGCGCGAACTCGGCTGGAGCCGCGCGGCGATTTCGCTGGCGATTTCGGTGAACATCGCGCTGTACGGCCTGACGGGCCCGTTCGCGGCGGCGGCGATGCAGCGCTTCGGGCTGCGGCCCACGATCCTGACCGCGCTGGTGACCATGAGCGCGGGCGTCGCGCTGTCGTCGATGATGACGCAGAGCTGGCAGATGGTCGTGATCTGGGGGCTGATGGTCGGCTGCTCGACGGGTGTCGTCGCGCTGACGCTGTCGGCGACCTTCGTCACGCGCTGGTTCCATGCGCGGCGCGGCCTGGTGATGGGCATCCTGACGGCGAGCACGGCCACTGGCCAGCTCGTGTTCCTGCCGATGCTCGCGGCGATCGCGCAGCGTCATGGCTGGCGGCCGGTCGTGCTGGTCGTCGCCGTGGCGGCCGCGATCGTGATTCCGCTGGTCGCGTTCCTGCTGCCCGAGCGGCCGGCCGACGTGAAGCTGCGCCCGTACGGCGAGCCGGCCGATACGCCGGCCGCGCCCGACGCGACGAAGGAGAACCCGCTCGCGGTCGCGTTCCGCACGCTGCTGACGGCGAGCCGCTCGCGCGACTTCTGGCTCCTGTTCTTCAGCTTCTTCATTTGCGGTGCGAGCACTAACGGCTATGTCGGCACGCACCTGATCGCGATGTGCAGCGATTACGGGATGACCGAAGTGCAGGGCGCATCGCTGCTCGCCGCGATGGGCGTGTTCGATCTGTTCGGCACGACGCTGTCGGGCTGGCTGTCCGACCGCTACGACAACCGCGTGCTGCTGTTCTGGTACTACGGGCTGCGCGGGTTGTCGCTGATCTACCTGCCGCATGCGTTCGGCATCGATTTCTTCGGGCTGCCGCTGTTCGCGATGTTCTACGGGCTCGACTGGATCGCAACCGTGCCGCCGACGGTACGGCTCGCCACCGACGTGTTCGGCAAGGCCGCGGCGCCGGTCGTGTTCGGCTGGATCGTCGCGGGCCACCAGCTCGGTGCGGCATTCGCGGCGCTCGGCGCGGGGCTGCTGCGTGCCAGCCTCGGCACCTATACGATCGCGTCGATGATCTCGGGCGGGCTCTGCATCGTCGGCGCGCTGATCGTGCTGCGGATCAACCGCGGCCCGTCCCGCGCGGCCGCGCAGGCCGCCTGAGCGCGGCGTTCCGGCCGGCCCGTGCGCGGGCGCGGCCGGTCAATGCGGAATCGGTGATTTGCATTGCGCGGGATGACCGGGCGCGTGACGCCTCAAGCGGTTATGCTTGCGGTTCGCCGGGCGTTCGCGCCCCTTCATCGATGTCAGCGAGGAACCGCATGTCCGTCAAACCTGCACCCACCACTGTTTCGATTCACGACCTGATCGCGGGTCGCTGGAGCCCGCGCGCGTATTCGGACGAGCCGATCAG
Source organism: Burkholderia sp. MSMB0856 (assembly GCF_001524645.2). Classification (NCBI taxonomy): domain Bacteria; kingdom Pseudomonadati; phylum Pseudomonadota; class Betaproteobacteria; order Burkholderiales; family Burkholderiaceae; genus Burkholderia; species Burkholderia sp. MSMB0856. The sequence continues at coordinate 440,550 of NZ_CP013427.1, forward strand.
CAGCGCCGATCTGCATGCGGTGCTCGAAGCCGCGCGCTGGGCGCCGTCCGCGTACAACGCGCAACCGTGGCGCTTCATCGTGTTCGACCGCACGCAGGACGAAGCGGCGTTCAAGCGCGCATTCGCGACGCTGGTGCCGTTCAACCAGGGCTGGAACGCGCCGGCGCCGGTGCTGATCGCCGTGACCGCGCACACGCTCACGCCGAAGGGCGAGCCGGCGCCGACCGCGCTGTACGACGCGGGCGCGGCCGCGATGTCGCTGGTGCTACAGGCGCATGCGCTGGGTCTCGCCGCACACCAGATGAGCGGCTTCGACGCGAAGGCGTTCCGCGACGCATTCGAGATTCCGGCCGACGTCGCGATTCCGGCGATCATCTCGCTCGGCCACTACGGCAACGTCGACAAGCTCGATCCGGTGCTGCGCGATCGCGAAAAGGGGCGCCGCGTACGCGTCACGCGATCGGCGAAGTCGTCTATGCGGGCGCATGGAAGAAGGGTTTCGACGCCGCAGCCTGATCCGCAAGCGGGCAGGCGTTCGTCGAGCACACGGTCCGCGTCAGTTGCCGGCGCGCCGCAAGCGGGCGGCGTGGAGGCGTGGCGCAGGATCCCCCGTCCGCACCCGTCGCCGGCGCGCCGCGGGTGCGCCCGATCGCGGCGCCGGGCCGGTTGCACCGGCATCGGTGGGCGATCCGGTTGTGATCCGGCGGGCTTCATGTTAAAAAGCCCGTCCTTTCCGTTTTCGCGCCGGCCATGCAGCGGCACCTTCCCATGACTTACTGCGCGATCGATTTCGGCACGTCCAATTCCGCCGTGGCACTGCCCGACGGCGACGGCATGCGCCTCGCGCCCGTCGAGGGCGACCACCTGACGCTGCCCACCGCGATCTTCTTCAACAACGACGAGCAGACGGTCGAATATGGCCGTGCGGCGCTCGCATCCTATATCGACGGTTTCGACGGCCGCCTGATGCGCTCGATGAAGAGCATCCTCGGCTCGCCGCTCGCGGAAACCACGACGGATCTCGGCGACGGCAGCGCGATGGCGTACACGGAGATCATCGCGCGCTTCCTGACGCACCTGAAGCGCAAGGCCGAAGCGCGCGCCGGCGCGCCGATCGGGCGCGCGGTGCTCGGCCGGCCGGTGTTCTTCGTCGACGACGATCCGCGCGCCGACCGCCTCGCGCAGGACCAGCTCGAAGCGGCTGCGCAGTCGGTCGGTTTCACGGACGTACATTTCCAGTACGAACCGATCGCGGCCGCTTTCGACTACGAGTCACGCCAGCAGGCCGAGCGGCTCGTGCTGGTCGCCGACATCGGCGGCGGCACGTCGGACTTCTCGCTGGTGCGCGTCGGGCCGGAGCGCATGGCGCGCCTCGAGCGCAAGGACGACGTGCTCGCGCACCATGGCGTGCACGTCGCGGGTACCGATTACGACCGTCGCGTCGAGCTGGCGGCGATCCTGCCGGCGTTCGGCTACCGCTCGCTCGATCCCGAGGGGCGCGAGCTGCCGAACCGGATCTATTTCGACCTCGCGACCTGGCATCTGATCAACACGGTCTATACGCCGAAGCGGCTGGGCGAGCTGAAGCTGATGAAGCATCTGTACCAGGACGTACGGCAGTACGACCGGCTCACGCGCGTGGTCGAGCAACGGCTCGGGCATGCGCTGATGGCGCGCGCGGAAGAAGCGAAGATTGGCGTGGCGGCGGGCGGGGAGACGATGATCGACCTGAACGACGTGGAAGAGGATCTGCAGATCGCGTTCGACGCCGAACGCCTCGTCGATGCGAGCGTGGACGACACCGCGCGCATCGTCGATGCCGCGCGCGAAACGGTGCGGCTTGCGGGTATCGCGCCGCGCGACGTCGGCGCGCTGTATTTCACTGGCGGCTCGACCGGGCTCGCGTTCCTGTCGGGTGCGCTCGCGGGTGCGTTCCCGGATGCGCAGCCGGTGTTCGGCGATCGCCTCGCGAGCGTCGCGACCGGGCTCGGCATTCACGCGCAGCGGCTGTTCGGCTGACCGAACGCCATTCGGATCGGCGGCGGCCGCAAGGCTGCCCGCGCCGGAAAACAAAAAGCCCCGCCGAAGCGGGGCTTTTTTACACGAAATATCGCGCCGAACTTAGACCGGACGGATGTTCGCAGCTTGCAGACCCTTCGGGCCCGTCTTCACTTCGAATTCAACCTTCTGGTTTTCTTGCAGCGTCTTGAAGCCTTCGACGCGGATTTCCGAGAAGTGCGCGAACAGATCGTCGCCGCCGCCTTCCGGGGTGATGAAGCCGAAGCCCTTTGCGTCATTGAACCACTTGACGGTACCGGTTGCCATGTTACTTGTTCCTAAAAAGATAAAACGGGGCCGAGGCCCATGGGTGCGGAAAATCAAGGAAGGGGGTAATGGGACCAACCGGAGTACCGTTGATGGGCGAACTACGAAAGAACCAATTCACTCGCCGCTTGAAATCCTGCAACGTCGTTTATACGGCTATTCGGGCGCGCGGTCAACCGTATTTCCATGCACTCAGGGTTATTGCGGAGTTAAGGTTTACAAACCTTGCAAACGACGCGAATTTTTTGTAGGGGCCGAACGATTTTGGCGCCAACTTGCAGGTGCAACCGTTAAACTACGCGCCGCGTGGAAGGGTTGCCCCGATCGGGTGATCCTTCCCCCCAAAATTGCATGCGCGGTGCTATCCGAGCCGATCCCGGACAGCGGGCCGACCATGCTTTTTGAGACATAGGAGAGGATGTGAAGAGTTCTATTCAACGGAACATCGGCCCGTTTGCACTCATGCTGACGGGACTGGGTTCGATTATCGGCTCGGGCTGGCTGTTCGGCGCCTGGAAGGCTGCGAAGATTGCCGGTCCGGCGGCGATTTGCGCATGGATCATCGGCGCGGTCGTGATTCTCGCGATTGCACTGACGTATGCCGAACTGGGCGCGATGTTCCCCGAGTCGGGCGGCATGGTGCGCTACGCGCGCTACTCGCATGGGTCGCTGGTGGGCTTCATCAGCGCGTGGGCGAACTGGATCGCGATCGTATCGGTGATTCCGATCGAGGCGGAAGCATCGATCCAGTACATGAGCACGTGGCAGTATCCGTGGGCGCACGCGTTGTTCGTGAACGGCGAGCTGACGACACCCGGCCTGCTGCTGTCGGCCGTGCTGGTCGTCATCTATTTCATGCTGAACTACTGGGGCGTCAAGGCCTTCGCGCGTGCGAACACCGCGATCACGATCTTCAAGTTCCTGATCCCCGGCCTCACGATCCTCGGCCTGATGATGTCGAGCTTCCATTCGGAAAACCTCGGCACCGCGTCGAATGCAAGCTTCGCGCCGTACGGCTGGTCGGCCGTGCTGACCGCGGTCGCGACGAGCGGCATCGTGTTCGCGTTCAACGGCTTCCAGAGCCCGGTGAACCTGGCCGGTGAAGCGCGCAATCCGTCGCGCAGCGTGCCGTTCGCCGTGATCACGTCGATCCTGATCGCACTCGTGATCTACGTGCTGCTGCAGATGGCGTACATCGGCTCGGTGAATCCGGCCGACGTCGCGAAGGGCTGGTCGCACTTCAACTTCTCGTCGCCGTTCGCGGAACTCGCGATCGCGCTGAACCTGAACTGGCTCGCGATCCTGCTGTATGTCGATGCGTTCATCAGCCCGAGCGGCACTGGCACGACCTACATGGCGACGACCACCCGCATGATCTACGCGATGGAGCGTAACAACACGATGCCGAAGATGTTCGGCAACGTGCACCCGATCTACGGCGTGCCGCGCCAGGCGATGTGGTTCAACCTGCTCGTGTCGTTCATCTTCCTGTTCTTCTTCCGCGGCTGGAGCTCGCTCGCGGCGGTGATTTCGGTTGCGACGGTGATCTCGTACCTGACCGGCCCGATCAGCCTGATGGCGCTGCGCCGCGCGGCGACCGACATCGAGCGTCCGCTGTCGATCCCGCTGATGAAGCTGATCGCACCGTTCGCGTTCGTCTGCGCGTCGCTGATCCTGTACTGGGCGAAATGGCCGCTGACGGGCGAAATCATCCTGCTGATGATCGTCGCGCTGCCGGTGTATTTCTACTTCCAGGCGAAGTCGGGCTGGACCGGCTGGGGCGCCGACCTGAAGGCCGCGTGGTGGCTGGTCGCGTACCTGCCGACGATGGCCGTGCTGTCGCTGATCGGCAGCAAGGAGTTCGGCGGTTACGGTGTGCTGCCGTACGGCTGGGACATGCTGATCGTCGCGGCCCTCTCGCTGGTGTTCTACTTCTGGGGCGTGAACACGGGCTACCGGACCCAGTATCTCGACGAGCGTGAGTCGCACGACGAGATCCTCGAAGGGGTCGGTGCCTGACGCCTGACCCGCCACCGGAATCGGCGGTGGCGGAAAGCGTTGAAAAAGCCCGTCCGAGCGCCGCTCGGGCGGGCTTTTTGTTTGCTGCCGCCGGCCGTGTCGCCGGATTCAGGCGGCCGCGCTCCCGAACACGTAGTTCGTCATCGCGAGCACGCGTTGATACGTGCCGAGCGACTGGATGCCGAGCTGGTAGTCGTCGTCGGCCGCGCCGAGCGCGGTGAACACCGGCAGCAGGTGTTCGTCGGTCGGATGCATCAGCGCGGCATGCGGCGCCTGCCGGCGATAGTCGAGCAGCGCGTCGACATCGCGCGCGGCGAGCTTCGCCTCGAACCAGTCGGTGAATTCCGCGACGCGCGGGTCCGCATCCTCGGGCGCCGCGCTGAAATCGGCCGCGCGCAGGTTGTGCGTGATCTGGCCCGAGCCGATCACCATCACGCCTTCGTCGCGCAGCGGCCGCAGTGCGCGGCCGAGCGCGAAGTGATGGGCGGCGTCCGCGCGCGGCTGGATCGACAATTGCGCGACGGGCACGTCGGCTTTCGGGAACATCAGCAGCATCGGCACCCACGCGCCGTGGTCGAGGCCGTGCTCGGTCGTCGCGGTCGGGATGCCGGCTGCATTCAGCAGCGCGGCCGCCCGTTCGGCGACCTCGGGCGCGCCTGGCGCCGGGTACTGGATTTCGTACAGCGCGCGCGGGAAGCCGTAGAAGTCATGGATCGTTTCAGGATGCGCGGCCACGCTCGCGACCGGCTGTTGCGTGCCCCAGTGCGCGGACAGCATCAGCACCGCGCGCGGACGCGGCAATTCGGCGCCGAGGTGCGTGAACGCTCCGGAGGGGAGTGTCGGGTCGATCGGCAGCGTCGGGGCGCCGTGGGACAGGTAAAGCGAGGGCAAGCGGTTCATGGTGGGGAGCCTGCAAAAGGGATTTGCCTGTGACTATAGGCGCACACCAAACATTGATAAACCGGCTAAATGGAATTTGATTGAATCTTGTTTGTTGATAATTGGGCGGCTTCGGGCCTTCGATGGCAGGTCGAGGCTTGAGATTGCCGGATCGAGCGGGAAGGCGGCTGAATCGGCGAAGATGCATGAAGAACGGCGCCGAAGCGCCGTGTCGAGCGGCTTACTCCGCCGGCCGGATGCCAGCCCACGGCGTCGTCATCGGTGCATTGAGTGCGAACAGATCCAGGACGCGGGTGACGGTCTGGTCGACGAGTTCCTCGATCGTCTTCGGCATCGCGTAGAACGCGGGCAGCGGGGGAAACACGATGCCGCCCATTTCGGTCACGGCGGTCATGTTGCGCAAATGCGCGAGGTTGAACGGCGTTTCGCGCACCATCAGCACGAGGCGGCGGCGTTCCTTCAGCGTGACGTCGGCCGCGCGCGTGATCAGGTTGTCCGACAGGCCGTGCGCGACGCTCGCGAGCGTCTTCATCGAGCAGGGCGCGATCACCATCCCGTCGGTCGCGAACGAACCGGATGCGATCGTCGCGCCGACATCGCGCACCGAATGCACGACATCTGCCCGGCTTCCGACCTCGGCCTTCGACAGCTTCAGTTCATGCTGGATATTGAGCCAGCCGGCGTTCGAAACCAGCAGATGCGTTTCGACGCCGCCGGCGGCGCGCAGCAGTTCGAGCAGCCGCACGCCATAGACCGCGCCGGTGGCGCCGGTGATCGCGACGATCAGCCGGCGTGGCGGCGCGCTGGGAGATGCCATCGGGAAGGGGACGTTACGCGGCGGCGAACAGTTGCTGCAGTTCGCCGGACTGGTACATCTCCATCATGATGTCCGAGCCGCCGATGAATTCGCCCTTCACGTACAGCTGGGGAATGGTCGGCCAGTTCGAGAATTCCTTGATGCCCTGGCGGATTTCGTCGTCTTCCAGCACGTTGACCGTCTTGAACTGGTCGACGCCGCAGGCCTTCAGCACCTGCACGGCGCGGCCCGAGAAGCCGCACATCGGGAATTGCGCGTTGCCCTTCATGAAGAGCACGACCTGGTTTTCGTCGACGATTTGCTTGATACGTTGTTGGGTGTCCATGTCTGACCTTGCGTTTGCGGGGCGTTAGAACGAAATGATAGCGGATTTCAACCGGGCGGGCCGGCCATCAGCCGGGCCGGCGACCGCCCGTCGTGCGTTCGATCGCGGCCAGATCGGCGAGCGATTCGACCGCGATGAAGCCGCGTGACAGGAGCAATGCGCGCACGGCTTCGGCCTGGTCGTAGCCGTGCTCGATCCATAGCGTGCCGCCGGGTTTCATATACGCGCCGGCGCCGGCGACGATCGTGCGGATCGCGCTGAGACCGTCGGCATCGTCGGTGAGCGCGCCGCGCGGCTCGAACCGCAGGTCGCCCTGCGCGAGGTGCGGATCGTGCTGCGCGATGTACGGCGGGTTGCTGACGATCGCGTCGAACGCGAGCAGCGGATCGAGCGCGGCGTACCAGTCGCTCTGCAGCCAGTGCAGCGGGCCGCCGGGGCGGCGCGCGTCGAGCAGCTTGTTCGCGTTGCGTTGCGCGACTTCGAGCGCGGCCGGCGAACGGTCGAGCGCCCACACGCGCGCATCGGGCCGTTCGGCGGCGATCGACACGGCGATCGCGCCGCTGCCGGTGCCCAGATCGAGCACCGCCGGATGCGGCCGTCCGTCGATGGCGTCGAGCGCGGCTTCGACGAGCAGTTCGGTTTCCGGGCGCGGGATCAGCACGTCGGGCGTCACGTCGAACGGACGGCCGAAGAATTCGCGCATCCCGACGAGCTGCGCTACCGGCTCGCCGGCCGCGCGGCGCGCTTCGAGCGCGCGGTAGCGCGCGATCGCGGCCGGTTCGAGCGGGGCGTCGCCGCGCGTGATCAACTGCGTGCGGGTCCAGCCCAGCGCGTGCGCGAGCAGTACGCGCGCATCGACCGGGTCGAGCGACGACGCGCGCAGCAGTTCGTCGGCGGTGGTGTCGGGCATCGCGACCTCAGTCGGTGTCGCCGAGCGACGCGAGCAGTTCGGCCTGGTGTTCGGTGACGAGCGCGCCGATCAGTTCGTCGAGATCGCCGTCCATCAGCGCCTCGAGCCGGTACAGCGTCAGGTTGATCCGGTGGTCGGTCATCCGGCCCTGCGGGAAGTTGTACGTGCGGATCCGTTCCGAGCGGTCGCCGGAGCCGATCAGGCTCTTGCGCGTCGCCGCTTCCTTCGCGTGCTGCTCGTGATACTGCTTGTCCTTGATGCGCGCGGCGAGCACTTTCAGCGCGCGATCCTTGTTCTTGTGCTGGGAACGGTCGTCCTGGCACTCGACGACGATCCCGGTCGGGATGTGCGTGACGCGCACGGCCGAATCGGTCTTGTTGATGTGCTGGCCGCCCGCGCCCGACGCGCGGAACGTGTCGATCCGCAGGTCGGCCGGATTGATCTCGACCTCGCCGATCTCGTCGGCTTCCGGCATCACCGCGACCGTGCAGGCGGACGTGTGGATGCGCCCCTGCGTCTCGGTCGCCGGCACGCGTTGCACACGATGGCCGCCCGATTCGAACTTCAGGCGCGAGTAGGCGCCCTGGCCCGCGATCCGCACGATCACTTCCTTGTAGCCGCCGAGGTCCGACGGGCTCTCCGACATCATCTCGACCTGCCAGCGCTGGCGTTCCGCGAAGCGCAGGTACATGCGCAGCAGGTCGCCCGCGAACAGCGCCGATTCGTCGCCGCCGGTGCCGGCGCGGATTTCGAGGAAGATGTTGCGGTCGTCGTTCGGGTCCTTGGGCAGCAGCATCTTCTGCAATTCGCCTTCGAGGCGAACCATGCGTTCGCGCGCGCTGCGAATTTCCTCTTCGGCGAAATCGCGCATCGACGCATCGGCGAGCAGTTCCTGCGCGGCCGTCTCGTCGCTGCGCGACTGGCGCCACAGCGCGTATTGCTCGACGACCGGGCCGAGTTCCGCGTGTTCGCGCGTCAGCTTGCGGTACTGGTCGAGGTCGGCCGTGACGTTTTCGCGGCTCAGCAGGTCGTTCAGTTCGGCCAGCCGGATAGACAGCTGGTCGAGCTTGCGTTGCATGCTCGTCTTCATGGTGTGGAGCGGCGCTCCCGGGCAAGGGTATTCGGAAAGGATAGGCCGGCTCGCGGCCGGCGGCAGGGCAACCGGCCGGCGCTAGTGGCCGGACTGGTCGTTCGAGCGAGGCGCGTGCTGGTAGAAGCCGCGCATCAGGTCGATCAGCGAATCGCGGTCGGCGCCGTTCACGCGGTTGAGCGCGCTCGTCGGGCCGTGGATCAGCTTGTTGGTGAGCGCCTGCGACAGCGCTTCGAGGACTGCCGCCGGATCGTCGCCGCGCGCGAGCAGCTTTTGCGCCTTCTCGACTTCCGCGCGGCGCAGCGCGTCGGCCTGCGTATGCATGTGACGAATCACCGGCACGACGCTACGCGTGTCGAGCCACTGCATGAAATTCTGCACACGCGTCTCGATGATCGTCTCGGCTTGCGCAACCGCGGCCTGGCGCGATGCGTTGCCTTCGCGCACGATCGCGCCGAGATCGTCGACGGTGTAGAGGAACACGTCCTTCAGCTTGCCGACTTCCGGCTCGATGTCGCGCGGTACCGCGAGGTCGACCATGAAGATCGGCCTATGGCGGCGTGCCTTCACCGCGCGTTCGACCGCGCCGAGGCCGATGATCGGCAGCGTCGACGCGGTGCACGACACGATGATGTCGAATTCGTGCATGCGGGCGGGCAGATCCGACAGCGGCATCGCGCGCCCGTTGAAGCGTTCGGCGAGCCGCTGGCCGCGTTCGGCCGTGCGGTTCGCGACGACGAGCTCGCGCGGGCTCTGCGCGGCGAAGTGCGTCGCGCACAGCTCGATCATCTCGCCGGCGCCGATGAACAGCACGCGCTGATCCGAAACCTTTTCGAAGATGCGCTGTGCGAGGCGGACGGCGGCGGCGGCCATCGACACCGACTGCGCGCCGATCTCGGTCGTGCCGCGCACTTCCTTCGCGACAGCGAACGTGCGCTGGAACAGCTGGTTCAGGTAGGTGCCGAGCGCGCCGGCTTCCGTCGCGGTGCGCACCGCGTCCTTCATCTGGCCCAGAATCTGCGTTTCACCGAGCACCATCGAGTCGAGGCCAGACGCGACGCGGAATGCGTGCCGGACCGCTTCCGACTGCGGCAGCGCGTAGACGTGCGGCGCGAGCTCGTCGACCGGAATCCGGTGGTACTCCGACAGCCAGCGAATCGCCCCCTCGCGTGCGGCACGATCATCGGTGGCGCAGTAGAGTTCGGTGCGGTTGCAGGTGGAGAGGATCGCCGCTTCGGGCGCATTGGGCGCCTGGGGGCCGAGGAACACGTTCTTGAACGTGACGAGAGCCGGCTTGATTTGCTCGAGCGGAAACGCCACGCGTTCGCGCAGGGCGACAGGCGCAGTGTGGTGGTTGATTCCGATCGTGAGGAGTTGCATATCGAGGGCTATCGTTTAGCGGCATATTATAGCGTTTCGGTGATTTCCTCACTCGCGGCATACCGGGCATCAGCATGGCGTGGCCTCGAATTTGGGGGCTCGATCGGCACGCGGTCGAGCTGATAACCGAAGCCGTAGAGCGGCAGAAGCCGGTAGCCATGCTCGGGAAGTAGCTGCAGCTTGCTGCGCAGCCGGGACGCGTGCGTATCGAGCGTGCGCGACTTCATGTCGCGGCGGCGGGCCCACACGGTTTCGAGGATATGAGCGCGCGACACGGGCCGGGACAGGTTCGCGAACAGCAGTTGCGCGAAGCGGAACTCCTTCGGCGTGAGCGCGACGACCACGTCGCCGAAGCGCACGAGGCCGTGGGTCGCATCGAAGGCGTATTCGCCATACATTTCGCGCGACCGATTCGGCGGTCGCCGGACGCCGGCGCGCCGGCTCAGTGCATTCACCCGTGCGAGCAGCTCGGGCCCGCTCACCGGGCGCACGAGGCAGTCGTCGGCGCCCGCGTGCAGGCATGACACGACTTCGCTTTCGCGTGGCAGTTGCATCACGGCGATGGCCGGCAGGCCGGGCAGGATCGCTTGCGCACGCGGAATGACTTCCTCGGCCGGCTGATCGCCGGCCCAGTTGCCGGTGATCAGCATGTCGCAGGTATCGGTGGCGAGCCACTCGAAGAACGCGGTGCTGGACGGAAACGCGTGGCACACGTGACCGCCGGCGAAGAGCAGGCGGTTCAGGAGCGCAGCATGACGTGCCTCCGGATCGATCAGGGCGATTCGCATGAGGATTTCTTCAATACGGCTGCCGGTGCGCGCTTGCCATAACGTCGGGTCGGCCCCTACACTCGAATGTTCGCGGCGCCCGGCTGGTCTCGGGTTCGATGGATGAATCGATGCTAGTCGCTGGCAACGTTCACGCCTATGGGACGAATCTGAATTTATAGAAGGCGTCGAATGAACTGGTTTGGAATCCTTGTCCTGGGAGCGGCCGTCGGGCTGTTCGGCCGGTGGCTGCATCCGATGCGGCGCACGGGCCGGCCGGCATGGTGGATCGCGGTGCTCGTCGGCATCGCAGGCGCCGCTGCCGCGCGCATGGCCGGCAATCTCTCTGGACTGTTTTACGATGGCGAAACGCTCGAATGGCCGGTCTGCACCGGTGTCGCGTTCCTCGCCGTAGCCGTGACGGTCGCGGTGTCTGCCCGTCGCTGAAAGCTCTCAGGTGAAATCATGAATGCCCGTCTCCCCGAAGTCTCGTCGGTGCCGGCTCGCCTCGCGCTGTTGCGCGGCGCGATGGTCCGCGAGGACCTGGCCGCCTATCTCGTGCCGTCCGCCGATCCTCACCTGTCCGAGTACCTGCCCGAACGCTGGCAGGCGCGCCGCTGGCTGTCCGGTTTCACGGGCTCGGTCGGCACGCTGGTCGTGACCGCGGATTTCGCGGGCTTGTGGGTCGACAGCCGTTACTGGGTGCAGGCCGAGGCGGAACTCGCCGGCACGGGCGTCCAGCTGATGAAGATGACGGGCGGGCAGCAAAGCGCGCCGCATGTCGACTGGCTCGCGCAGAACGTGCCGGCCGGTGCGACGGTCGGCGTCGACGGTGCCGTGCTCGGCGTCGCGGCGGCACGCGCGCTGACGGCCGCGCTGAGCGCGCGCGGCATCGCGCTGCGCACCGATCTCGACCTGCTCGACGCGATCTGGCCGGAGCGCCCGGGGCTGCCGGGCGACGCGGTGTTCGAGCACGTGGCGCCGCAGGCCGACACGACGCGCGCAAGCAAGCTCGCCGAAGTGCGCCGCGCGATGCACGCGCAGGGCGCGCAATGGCATTTCGTGTCGACGCTCGACGATCTCGCGTGGCTGTTCAACCTGCGTGGCGCCGACGTCAACTTCAACCCCGTGTTCGTCGCGCACGCGATGATCGGCGCCGACCGCGCGACGCTGTTCGTCGCCGACGGCAAGGTGTCGCCGGCGCTGGCCGCGTCGCTCGCGCGGGACGGCGTCGAGATCCGCGCGTATGACGCCGCGCGCGCGGCGCTCGCGGCGCTGCCCGACGGCGCGACGCTGCTGATCGACCCGCGCCGCGTGACGTTCGGCACGCTCGAGGCCGTGCCGGCCGGCGTGAAGCTGGTCGAGGCCGTGAACCCGTCGACGTTCGCGAAGTCGCGCAAGACGTCCGCCGAGATCGAGCACGTGCGCGTGACGATGGAGCACGACGGCGCCGCGCTCGCCGAATTCTTCGCGTGGTTCGAGCAGGCGGTGAACCGCGAGAAGATCACCGAGCTGACGATCGACGAGCAGCTCACGGCTGCGCGCGCACGGCGCCCCGGCTACGTGTCGCCGAGCTTCGCGACGATCGCCGGCTTCAACGCGAACGGTGCGATGCCGCACTATCGCGCGACGCCCGAGTCGCATGCGACGATCGCCGGCGACGGCCTGCTGCTCGTCGATTCGGGCGGCCAGTACACGACCGGCACGACCGACATCACGCGCGTCGTGCCGGTCGGCACGGTCAGCGACCTGCAGCGCCGCGATTTCACGATCGTGCTGAAGTCGATGATGGCGCTGTCGCGTGCTCGTTTCCCGCGCGGCATTCGCTCGCCGATGCTCGACGCGATCGCGCGCGCGCCGATGTGGGCGGCCGGGCTCGACTACGGCCACGGCACCGGCCACGGCGTCGGCTACTTCCTGAACGTGCACGAGGGCCCGCAGGTCATCTCGCACTACGCGCCGGCCGAGCCGTACACCGCGATGGAAGAGGGGATGATCACGTCGATCGAGCCGGGCGTGTACCGGCCCGGCAAATGGGGCATCCGGATCGAGAACCTGGTCGTGAACCGCGCGGGCGGGCAGACCGAGTTCGGCGACTTCCTCGCCTTCGAGACGTTGACGCTGTGTCCGATCGACACGCGCTGCGTGCTGGTCGAGATGCTGCATGAAGAAGAGCGCGCGTGGCTGAACACGTATCACGCGACTGTGCGCGAGCGCGTCGGCCGGCACGTGAGCGGCGACGCGAAGGCGTGGCTCGACGTGCGCACGCAGCCGATCTGACGCGACGCGCAACGAGCGACAACGGCCGCGCGACGGCCGGACCATGATCGAGAGGGCAAACGATGGCAGACACCGCAGTGATCGTGATCGACATGCAGCGCGGACTGGTGCAGCGGGCGCGGCCCGCGTACCGGCTCGACGACGTCGTGTCGGGCATCAACCGGCTGACGGCGGCGGCGCGCGCGGCGAACGCGCCCGTGTGCTTCGTGCAGCACGACGGCGACGCGGACGACGATATCGTGCCCGGCACGCCAGGCTGGGCGCTGCATGAGGAACTGATCGTCGGGCGTGCCGACTGGCGCATCCGCAAGCGGATGAGCGATTCGTTCCACGACACGCCGCTCGCCGCGCAGCTCGACGGCCACGGCATCCGTTCGGTGCTGATCTGCGGTTATGCGACCGAGTTCTGCGTCGATTCGGCCGCGCGCCGCGCGGCACTGCTCGGCTACCGGACGACCGTCGTGTCCGACCTGCACACGACGAACGAGCGCACGCACCTGTCGGCCGCGCAGATCGTCGCGCATCACCACTTCGTGTGGGAAAACAATACGCTGTCGGGCAATTCGGTGACGCCGCGTCCGCTTGCCGACGTGCTCGCCACGGAGTTCGCATGACGATCAAGGCGGTGGTGTTCGATTTCGGCGGCGTGCTGATCGACTGGAGCCCCGAGTATCTGTACCGGCAACTGATTCCGGACGAAGCCGAGCGCCGCTGGTTCCTCACGCACGTGTGCGCGATGGACTGGGTGATCCGTCAGGACGGCGGGCAGACGATTGACGAAGGGACGAGCGAGCTCGTCGCGAAGTTTCCGGCGCACGAGGCGCTGATCCGCGCGTTCTACGCGCGCTGGCACGAGATGATCGGCGGCGTGCTCGACGAAGGCGCCGCGCTCGTCGACCGGCTCGATGCGCAGGGAATGCCGCTCTTCGGGCTGACCAACTGGTCCGCGCAGACGTTTCCGTATGCGTGGGACAACTTCCCGGTGCTGCGGCGCTTCAAGGACATCGTCGTGTCCGGCCGCGTGAAGCTCGTGAAACCCGATCCGGCGATCTACCGCGAAATGCATGCGCGGATCGATCCGTTCCTGCCGGGCATCGCGCCGCACGAACTCGTGTTCATCGACGACAACGCTAAGAATGCGGCGGCCGCGACGGCGCTCGGCTGGCACGGCATTCATCACACGAGCGCGGCCGCGACCGAGGCGCGTTTGCGCGAGCTGGGCGCGCTCGCGTAGTCTCCCGGCAGCCTACGTCAGACGGATGAAAAAAAAGCGGGCCATGAGCCCGCTTTCTTGTTTTGCCGAACCGGCAGCGGCCGCTTTCCGCATCCGGCTCCGCGTTGCCGGGTGCACGGGCCGCGCCGTTCAGCGGCTGATCGGCTTGTAGCGCAGACGCTTCGGCTTCGCGGCTTCTTCGCCGAGGCGCGCACGCTTGTCGGCTTCGTATTCCTGGTAGTTGCCGTCGAAGAACGTGACCTGCGAATCGCCTTCGAACGCGAGGATGTGCGTCGCGATCCGGTCGAGGAACCAGCGATCGTGCGAGATCACCATCACCGAGCCCGCGAATTCGAGCAGCGCATCTTCCAGCGCGCGCAGCGTTTCGACGTCGAGGTCGTTGGACGGTTCGTCGAGCAGCAGCACGTTGCCGCCGGAGATCAGCGTCTTCGCGAGGTGCAGGCGGCCGCGTTCGCCGCCGGACAGGTTGCCGACGATCTTCTGCTGGTCGCCGCCCTTGAAGTTGAAGCGGCCGATGTATGCCCGCGACGGCGTTTCGTACTTGCCGACCGTCAGCACGTCGGCGCCGCCCGAGATTTCCTCGAACACCGTCTTCGAGCCGTCGAGCGCGTCGCGGCTCTGGTCGACGTACGCGAGCTTCACGGTCGGACCCATCACGACTTCGCCCGAATCCGGTTGTTCCTTGCCGGTCAGCATCTTGAACAGCGTCGACTTGCCGGCGCCGTTCGGGCCGATGATGCCGACGATCGCGCCGGCCGGAATCTTGAAGTTCAGGTTGTCGATCAACAGGCGGTCGCCGAACGACTTGCTGACGTTCTTGAACTCGATCACTTCATTGCCGAGGCGGTCGCCGACCGGAATGAAGATTTCCTGCGTTTCGTTGCGCTTCTGGTATTCCTGGCTGTTCAGCTCCTCGAAGCGCGCGATACGCGCCTTCGACTTCGCCTGGCGGCCCTTCGGGTTCTGGCGCACCCACTCCAGCTCCTTCTTGATCGCCTTCTGGCGCGCCGATTCAGACGCTTCTTCCTGCTTCAGGCGCTCTTCCTTCTGGTCGAGCCAGCTGCTGTAGTTGCCCTTCCACGGAATGCCGTGGCCGCGATCGAGTTCGAGAATCCACTCGGCCGCGTTGTCGAGGAAGTAGCGATCGTGGGTGACGGCGACGACCGTGCCCGGGAAACGCACCAGGAACTGCTCGAGCCAGTCGACCGATTCGGCGTCGAGGTGGTTGGTCGGTTCGTCGAGCAGCAACATGTCGGGCTTCTCGAGCAGCAGCTTGCACAGCGCGACGCGGCGCTTTTCGCCGCCCGACAGGTGCTCGATCTTCGCGTCCCACGGCGGCAGGCGCAGCGCGTCGGCGGCCACTTCGAGCTGCTGCTCGGGGCTGCCGCCGTCGCTCGACGCGAGGATCGCTTCGTACTTCGCCTGCTCGGCCGCGAGTGCGTCGAAGTCGGCGTCCGGTTCCGCATATGCGGCGTAGATTTCCTCGAGCTTCTTGTTCGCCTGGAACAGGTCGCCGAGGCCTTCCTCGACGGCTTCACGCACGGTTTTCGTCGGGTCGAGCTGCGGTTCCTGCGGCAGGTAGCCGATGTTCAGGTTCGGCATCGGCGTCGCTTCGCCTTCGATTTCGTTGTCGACGCCCGCCATGATGCGGATCAGCGTCGACTTGCCCGAGCCGTTCAGGCCGAGCACGCCGATCTTCGCGCCGGGAAAGAACGACAGCGAGATGTCCTTCAGGATCTGGCGCTTGGGCGGCACGATCTTGCCGACCCGGTTCATCGTGAAAACGTATTGGGCCATTTGGGTGTGAAAGTCAGAAAGGGTTGAGACTGCCGCGCAGCGCGCGGGCGTGCGTGGCGTCGGGTGATTCGGTACGGAGCGTGCCGCGCGGGGCGCGGCGGTGTCGCCGCGGGTTGGCGGCGCGAGCGCGTATTGTACTTCGCCGCCGGCTGCCGCTGGCACCGTGCAGGCCATCCGGCCGACCCGCGTTCACAGCCACGCGGCGACGCCGCCGTGCCCCGAGCAGGTGCCGCGCCGATGGCGGCTGAAGCTGTACGTGCCGTCGCGGCAGCGCGCGCTCGCGCCCTCGGGCACGCGGCCCGATTTCGAGTGGGCCGGCGCATGGACGGTGTCGCCGTCGCGATTGCGGTACGTGTCGTGCCGGTCGAGGTCGGCCTCGTTGGCGTAGCCGGGCGACGCGCGATACGCATGCGCCGCGGGCGGCAGGGCGGCGCACGCGACGAACAGCGCGGCCGACAGGGTCGCGATGCGCGTCATGCGGCGAAGCAGGGCAGGCATGGTCGCTCTCCGGATGTCGTTGTCGGTTGCGGGCCGCATGTTAGCCGATCGGCCGAAGATCGTCGTCGCCGCCCTGCGGGGCAGCGACGCTACGCCGCGCCGGTCATCGACGCCGCTCCGTCGGCCAGTGCGGCTTCGAGTATCCATCGGCGGAACGCGGCGACTTTTGCGCGTTCCGCATGATGCGGCGGATAGACGAGGTAGTACGCGAAATCGTCGAGCCACGCGGCGTCGGCAAGCTGCACGAGCCGGCCGCTCGCGAGCTCGTTGCGCACCATCGCCGCCGGCAGCAGGCCGGCGCCCTGGCCGGCGAGGATCGCCTGCAGCAACAGGCCGGAATCGTCGAATGCGGGGCCGCGCGGCGGGCCGAAATCGGCGATTCGCTGCGCGTCGAACCAGATGTGCCAGCCCTTGCGCTCGGCATCGTGCAGATGCGGCCATCCGGCCAGGTCGGCGGGAGTGGCCGGCACGCCCAGCCGCGCGACGAGTGTCGGCGCCGCGAGCGCGACGATCTCCACGGTCAGCAGCCGTTCGCTGCAGAGGCCGATGTAGCGGCCGAGACCGTGACGGATCGCGACGTCGACGCCGTCGCGCGAGAAATCGGCGAGCGCGTGGCTCGTGACGATCTGCAGGTCGACGCCCGGGCACGCGTCGCGGAACTGCGCGAGGCGCGGCACGAGCCACGCGGACGCAAAAAAGGGTGTGACGCTCACCGTCAGCACGCTGCTGTCGGCGGCACCCGACACGCGCTGCGACGCGTCGGCGATCTGCCGGAACGCGTTGCGCACGGGCGGCAAGTAGTCGCGGCCCGCTGCGGTCAGCAGGATGCCGCGATTCACGCGCTCGAACAGCTGTACGCCGAGGTGCGCCTCGAGCGTGCGGATCATCTGGCTCACCGCACCTGGCGTGACCGACAACTCCTCGGCCGCCGATTTCACCGACAGGTGGCGGGCGGCCGCCTCGAACGCACGCAACGCGTTGAGCGGTGGCAGGCGGGAACGGATCATTGAGTTTTTCTAAATCGAAAGACCGACGAAATATCGTTTGAGGCGACGAGCATGCACGAGTACCGTTGTTGCATTGGATCGTATCGTCGTGAGCGGGTTTTGCGCTGTCGATGCGATCAACATAGTTCAACTATATCCATGAGGCAATCCGGGCGTCGTGCCGCGTCCGGCGGAACCTGAGAGGAGGATCGTCATGAGCGGCCTGCGCGCATCGCGCGTCTTCTACGGCTGGTATGTGGTGGCGGCGGCGTTCGCCGTCACGTTCGTCGGCTTCGGCAGTGCATACACGTTCAGCGCGTTCGTCGAATCGCTGCAGCGTGATTTTGCGGCATCGCGCGGGCAGATCTCGCTCGTGTTCTCGCTGGCCGGCTTCCTGTATTTCGGCTTCGGCATCGTCAGCGGCCCGCTTGCCGATCGCTTCGGCTCCCGGCGGCTCGCCGTCGTCGGCATGTTGCTGACGGCCGCCGGTCTCGCGGCGGCCGGTGCCGCGCATACGCTGCTGCAGGTCTATGTCGCGTACGGGCTCGGTGTCGGCCTCGGCGTCGGCTGCGCGTACGTGCCGGCCGTCGGCGCCGTGCAACGGTGGTTCGTGCGGCGGCGCGGCTTCGCGTCGGGGCTCGCGGTCGCGGGGATTGGCGTCGGCACGCTCGTGATGCCGCCGCTCGCATCCGCGCTGATCGCGCACGTCGGCTGGCGCGGCGCGTACGTCACCCTCGCGGCGATCGCGGTGGTGGTGGGCGCGGGCATGTCGCTGCTGATCGAGAACGATCCACGCGGGCGCGGATTGCTGCCCGACGGCGATGCGGCGCGTGCGCAATCGGGCGACGGGCTGGCTGGTGCCGCTTCATCCGCGCCCGCCGGCGCGACCGTGCGCGAAGCCGTCACGTCGCGGCCGTTCGCGAGCCTGTATGCCGCATGCCTCGTCTGCTCGTTCGGTGTGTTCGTGCCGTTCGTGCATCTCGTGCCGCACGCGCTCGATCATGGCGTCGCGCCGTCGACGGCCGTGCTGCTGCTCGGCGCGATCGGTGTCGGCAGCACGGCAGGGCGCTTCTTCCTCGGCGGCGTCGCCGACCGCTTCGGCCGCCGCGCGTCGCTGCTCGCGATGTTCGCAGGCATGGCCGTCGCGCTCGTCGCGTGGGCCGGCGCCGGGAGCGTCGCGACGCTGGCCGCGTTCGCACTCGTGTTCGGCGTGTTCTACGGTGGCTGGGTCGCCGTGCTGCCGGCCGTCGTGATGGACTACTTCGGCGGCCGCAACGTGAGCGCGATCATCGGCATGCTGTACACGAGCGTCGCGTTCGGCACGCTGATCGGGCCTGCTGCCGCCGGTTTCATCTACGACGCGGGCGGCGGCTATCTCGTGCCGATCCTGGCCAGCGCGGCCGCGAATGCGATCGCGTTCGCGATCGTTGCGGCCACCGGTCGCGCGCCGCTGGCGGCGCACGCGGCCGGCCGCTAGACGCGCGTCGCCGGGCGCTCGGCGGGACGCCGCTTGGCTAGGCGTCTGCCACAATTTCCGCTACGTTGTCCGGGACGTCGATTACCAACGGGCGGAGGCGCATCGTGACATTCGATGAAGTTCGGCGGATCGCGCTGGCATGGCGGGGTGTCGAGGAAGGCACGTCGTACGGCACGCCCGCACTCAGGGTGAAGGGCAAGATGCTCGCGCGCCTGCGCGAGGACGGCGACACGCTCGTCGTGAAGGGCGTCGGCCCCGACGAGCGCGCGTGGCTGATCGACTCGGAGCCCGACGTGTATTACGTAACCGACCACTATGCGGGCTGGCCGATCGTGCTGGTGCGCCTGTCGGCCGCGCATCCTGACGCCGTGAAAAACCTGCTCCTGCGAGAATGGCACGCGATCGTGCCGGCCAAATGGCGGGACGCAGGGCCGGGCGGCGCGACCTGAGCATCCGGCGCAGCGCCTGCGCGGCACGCAAGCCTCGTCGACGGAATGCGTTCGTTGCGGTGTCGCGCGGGCGTGTCTCACCGCACATTTCCCGATCCGGCGCCGCACAAGCGAACGCCGAACCGGACCAAGCGTTGCATCGGTTCGCGTCGATGCAACAAGTGGTTCCATCGAAATTCTTCAATTGGTTCTTAGTCAAGAACCGTTTGATGCTTACACTCCTTCGCTTCGAAGGCGGCTGACCGACAGCCGACGGAAAGGGCGCACGCGATGCGCCGGCGCCCCGTGTGCCGCATCGCACCCGCAGCTTCGCAGACTGCGTCGCGCACCGACCGGAACAGGCTCGATCCAGCTCCCTGCCCGCGTGCCGCGCATGCGCGGCGGGCTGCCGGATTCAACAACGACAAATCCCGCGCCGCCTTCACGCGACACCCGGTCATATCGGAACCGTTTTTTGGAGAGAGACACATGAGTGGAAGCAACACAGGCCTCGGCACCGGTCTGAAGCAGCGTCACGTGACGATGATGTCGATTGCCGGCGTCATCGGCGCCGGTTTGTTCGTCGGATCCGGCCACGCGATCGCGGAAGCCGGCCCGGCTTCGATCCTCGCGTATGCGATCGCAGGCGTCCTGGTCGTGCTGGTGATGCGCATGCTCGGCGAGATGGCCGTCGCGCATCCGGACAGCGGTTCGTTCTCGACCTATGCCGATCGCGCGATCGGTCACTGGGCCGGGTTCACCATCGGCTGGCTGTACTGGTGGTTCTGGGTGCTCGTGATCCCGATCGAGGCGACGGCCGCCGCGACCATTCTCAATGCGTGGTTCCCCGGCGTCGCGACCTGGATCTTCGCGCTCGGCATCACGTTGCTGCTGACGATCACGAACCTCTTCTCGGTCAAGAACTACGGCGAATTCGAATTCTGGTTCGCGCTGATCAAGGTCGTCGCGATCGTCGTGTTCCTGTGCATCGGCGGCGCGGCGATCGTCGGTATCGTGCCCGCGCCGGCCGTATCGGGCGTGTCGAACCTCTTCGCGCACCAGGGCTTCATGCCGAACGGCGCCGGCGCGGTGCTCGCGGCGATGCTGACGACGATGTTCTCGTTCCTCGGCACCGAGATCGTGACGATTGCGGCCGCCGAGTCGGACAACCCGCAACGCCAGATCGTGCGTGCGACGAACTCCGTCATCTGGCGTATCACGCTGTTCTATCTCGGCTCGATCCTCGTCGTCGCGGCCATCGTGCCGTGGAACGATCCGCTGCTGCCGAAGCACGGCTCGTATCAGCGCGCGATGGAGCTGATCGGCGTTCCGAACGCGAAGGCGATCATCGACGTGATCGTGCTCGTGTCGGTCGCGAGCTGCCTGAATTCCGCGCTGTACACCGCGTCGCGGATGCTGTTCTCGCTGTCGAAGCGCAAGGACGCGCCCGCGTTCCTGCACAGCACCGATTCGACCGGCACGCCGCGCGCGGCCGTGCTCGCGTCGACCGCATTCGGTTTCGTGACCGTGATCGCGAACTATTTGATGCCGGAGCAAGTGTTCGGCTTCCTGCTGGCGACGTCGGGCGCGATCGCGCTGCTCGTGTATCTCGTGATCGCGATCTCGCAGCTGCGGATGCGCAAGACGCTCGAATCGGGCGGCGCCGACCTGACGCTGCGGATGTGGCTGTTCCCGTGGCTCACGTGGGCGGTGATCCTGTTCATCTGCGGCACGCTGACCGTGATGTTCGTCAGCGAGGAACACCGGATGGAAGTCGGTGCGACGGCCGTGCTCGCGCTGCTCGTGCTGTTTGCTTCGTGGTTGAACAAGCGCGGTCGCGATGCGCGCGCAGGTGCGGGGCGGCGGGTGTCGGCGACGTGATGACGATCCGAAGGTGGGCAGGGTGCTCGCCTTGGGTCGACGGGCAAGTCCGTGAATGAAAAATGGGCCGATTGGCATTTGCCAATCGGCCCATTTGCTTTTCGTGCCGGATGCGCATCGCGCGATGCCGCGCGTATCGCACGGCATCCGCATTGCACGTATCAGACGTTGAACAGGAAGTTCATCACATCGCCGTCGTGCACGACGTATTCCTTCCCTTCCGCGCGCATCTTGCCGGCTTCCTTCGCACCCTGTTCGCCCTTGTACGCGACGAAATCGTCGAATGCGATCGTCTGCGCGCGAATGAAGCCGCGCTCGAAATCGGTGTGGATCACGCCGGCCGCTTGCGGCGCGGTATCGCCGATGTGGATCGTCCACGCGCGCACTTCCTTCACGCCCGCGGTGAAGTAGGTCTGCAGGCCGAGCAGCTTGAAGCCCGCGCGGATCACGCGGTCGAGGCCCGGCTCTTCCATGCCCATGTCGGCGAGGAACGCTTCCTTGTCCGCATCGTCGAGATCGGCGATTTCCGCTTCGATCGCCGCGCACACCGCGACGACCGGCGAATTCTCGCTTTCCGCGTACTTGCGCACCGCTTCGAGGTGCGGGTTGTTCTCAAAGCCGTCGTCCTTCACGTTCGCGACGTACATGGCCGGCTTCGCGGTGATCAGGCAGAACGGCTTGAGCAGCGCCTGCTCGTCGTCCGACAGATCGAGGCCGCGCACGGCCTTGCCCTGGTCGAGATGCGCGCGAACCTTTTCGAGCACCGCGGCGAGCTTCACGGCTTCCTTGTCGTTGCCCGACTTCGCGGCCTTCGAGTAGCGCGTGAGCGCCTTCTCGACGGTGCCGAGGTCGGCGAGCGCGAGTTCGGTGTTGATCACTTCGATGTCGTCGATCGGGCTGACCTTGCCGGCGACGTGGATGACGTTGTCGTCCTCGAAGCAACGCACGACGTGCGTGATCGCATCGGTTTCGCGGATGTTCGCGAGAAACTGGTTGCCGAGGCCTTCACCCTTGCTGGCGCCCGCGACGAGGCCCGCGATGTCGACGAATTCGACGACGGCCGGCACGATGCGCTCGGGGTTGATGATTTCGGCGAGCGCCTTCAGGCGCGCGTCCGGCACCTCGACGATGCCAACGTTCGGTTCGATCGTGCAGAACGGGTAGTTCTCGGCGGCGATGCCGGCCTTGGTCAGCGCATTGAACAGGGTGGACTTGCCGACGTTGGGCAAGCCGACGATGCCGCATTTGAGACTCATGGAATCCTTCGGACGGGTAAGGCGGCGCGGCCGGACAGGGCACGGCGGCGCGGGAAAATAGGGACGGCCGGCGCGTGGGGCGCGGTGGGCCGACGTTCAAAGGCGCTATTGTACCGTGCCGACGCCCCGGTTTCCGGCCTTCCCCCGAATGCCCGATGCGACGGGCCGCCGCGCTGCCGGGCCGGCCCGCGATTATGCTGATTTCCCGCAAAGTCCGGCCGCGTAAGGGATTGGCCCCGCAGCTATAATGCCCGCCATGACTGCCCACCACACCTTCGACGTCGCCGTGGTCGGCGGCGGGCTCGTCGGCAAGACGGCCGCGCTCGCGCTGACCCAGTCCGGCTACAAGACCGCCTTGCTCGCCCAGCCGGCCACGCCGCGCCCCGCCGATCTCGCGTTCGACACGCGCATCTACGCGTTGTCGTCCAGCTCGCAGGCATTGCTGGAGCGGCTGCGGGTCTGGCAGGCGCTCGACCATGGCCGGCTCGCGCCGGTCTACGACATGCGCGTATACGGCGATGCGCACGCGGAACTGCATTTTTCCGCGTACCAGGCTTCCGTGCCGCAACTGGCCTGGATCGCCGAATCGTCGCTGATCGAGACGTCGCTCGACGCCGCGCTGCGGTTCCAGCCGAACCTCACGTGGTTCGATGCGCGCGCGCAGGGCTTCGACGTGCGCGACGACGCAGCGGTGCTCACGCTGTCGTCGGGCCAGGTGCTCGAAGCGGACCTCGTGGTCGGCGCGGACGGCGCGCATTCGTGGGTGCGCTCGCAAATGGGGGCCAAGGTCGAGCGGCGCGATTACCGGCAGACGGGCGTCGTCGCGAACTTCAAGGCGTCGCTGCCGCACCGCGAGACGGCCTGCCAGTGGTTTCACGAAGGCGAGATCATCGCGTTGCTGCCGCTGCCGGACGGTCACGTATCGCTCGTGTGGTCCGCGCACACCGCGCACGCGGACGAACTGCTCACGCTCGATCCCGCGCAACTCGCGGCCGAAGTCGAGCGCGTGTCGCACGGCCAGCTCGGCGCGCTCGAATGCGTGACGCCGGCGGCCGGCTTCCCGCTCGCGCTGCAGACCGTCGACAAGCTGATCGCCCCGCGTGTCGCGCTCGTCGGCGATGCCGCGCACCTGATCCACCCGCTCGCGGGGCAGGGGATGAACCTCGGGCTGCGCGACGTCGCGGCGCTCGCCGATGCGATCGCGAACAAGGAGAGCTTCCGCAACCTCGGGGACACGGTGCTGCTGCGCCGCTACGAGCGTTCGCGCCGCGAGGACATCCGCGCGCTGATGGTCGCGACCGACGGGCTGCAGCGGCTGTTCGCTGTGCCCGGCTCCCTTGCGAAGGCGGTGCGCAATGCCGGCATGGCGTTCGTCGGCGCGCAACCGCTCGTGAAGCGCTGGCTCGTGTCGGCCGCGCTCGGCTGATCGAACCTTCGCGCCTTCGGCCTGTCGGACAGGGTTCCGTTACGGCGTACACTGTGACGTGCACTCCGATTGAGCTGAAGGAACTACAGGATGAAAAAAACGATCCGCATCGCATCGCTGGCGCTGGCCGTCACGATGGCGACGCTCGGCTGCACCGCGCAGGCCGACCAGACCACCGACAAGCTGAAAGCCACGCTGCAAGCGCGACTCGGCAACGACGCACCGATCAAGAGCGTGTCGAAATCGCCGGTCGCGGGCCTGTACGAAGTGAACCTCGGCACGCAGATCATCTATAGCGATGCCGCCGGCGACTACGTGCTGCTCGGCGATCTCGTCGACACCAAGACGCACAAGAACCTGACCGACGCGCGCCTGTCCGACCTCAACAAGATCGACTTCGCGAGCCTGCCGTTCGCGAACGCGATCAAGGTCGTCAAGGGCAACGGCGCACGCAAGATCGCGGTGTTCTCCGATCCGAACTGCCCGTACTGCAAGCGCCTCGAGACGACGCTGCAGTCGATCGACAACGTGACCGTCTACACGTTCCTGTACCCGGTTCTGTCGCCCGATTCGACCGCGAAGTCGAAGGCGATCTGGTGCGCGACCGACCGCGCGAAATCCTGGGAAGGCTGGATGCTCGACCATCGCGTGCCGACCGGCGCCGGCACCTGCGATACGACCGCGCTCGACAAGAACCTCGCGCTCGGCCGCGGGATGAACGTCACCGGCACGCCGACGATCTTCCTGCCCGACGGCCGCCGCCTGCCGGGCGCGGTGTCGGCCGATCAGCTGAACCAGGCGCTCGCGTCGAGCAAGTAACCGACCGACACGCCGGGCCGCATGGCCCGGCCAGCGAGGGGCGCCCGCGACATCAGCCGGCGCCTCTCTTCGTTTCCGCCGCCGTATTCCGTCCGATTTTCGTCCGATTCCCACGATGAACCAGCCGATCCGTTATTCGATTGCCCCGAAAGATCTTGCCGCGCACCTGTTCGAAGTGTCGGTGACGGTCGCCGATCCCGATCCCGAAGGCCAGCGCTTCTCACTGCCGGTGTGGATTCCGGGCAGCTACCTCGTGCGCGAATTCGCGCGCAACATCGTGACGCTCGCCGCGTTCAACGACGCGGGCCGCAAGGTGCGAATCGCGAAAACCGACAAGAACACGTGGCAGGCCGCGCCGGTGAACGGCGCGCTGACGCTGCGCTACGACGTGTACGCGTGGGACCTGTCGGTCCGCTCCGCGTATCTCGACGACTCGGGCGGCTTCTTCAATGCCACGGCAGTGTTCCTGAGCGTTGCCGGCCGCGAGGATGCGCCGTGCGAGGTCGACATCGCGAAACCGGCGGGCCCGGCGTTCCGCGCGTGGCGCGTCGGTACGTCGCTGCCCGAGGCGCGCGGCACCCGGCGTTACGGGTTCGGCGCGTATCGCGCGTCGAACTACGACGAACTCGCCGACCATCCGGTGACGATCGGCGAATTCGCGCTGGCGACGTTCGACGCGCACGGCGTGCCGCACGACATCGTGATCGCCGGGCGCGTGACGCAGCTCGACATGGAGCGGCTGCGCGCCGACCTGAAGCGCGTGTGCGAGGCGCAGATCGCGCTGTTCGAGCCGAAATCGAAGAAGGCGCCGATGGACCGCTACGTGTTCATGACGCTCGCGGTCAGCGACGGCTACGGCGGCCTCGAGCACCGTGCGTCGACCGCGCTGATCTGCAACCGCACCGATCTGCCGGTGAAGGGCCGGCCGGAAACGACGGAAGGCTATCGCACGTACCTCGGCCTGTGCAGCCACGAGTATTTCCATACGTGGAACGTGAAGCGCATCAAGCCGGCCGCGTTCGTGCCGTACGACCTCGCGCGCGAAAACTACACGTCGCTGTTGTGGCTGTTCGAGGGCTTCACGTCGTATTACGACGATCTGATGCTCGTGCGCAGCGGGCTGATGTCGCAGGACGAATATTTCGCGGCGCTCGGCCGTACCGTCGGCGGCGTGCTGCGCGGCACGGGGCGGCTGAAGCATAGCGTCGCGGAAAGCTCGTTCGACGCGTGGATCAAGTACTACCGCCAGGACGAGAACGCGACCAACGCGATCGTCAGCTACTACACGAAGGGTTCGCTCGTCGCGCTCGCGTTCGATCTCGCGATCCGCGCGCAGACGCGCAACCGCAAGTCGCTCGACGACCTGATGCGCTTGCTGTGGCAACGCTACGGACGCGAGTTCTATCGCGGCAAGCAGGCGGGCGTCGAGGAAAACGAGGTCGAGACGCTGATCGAGGAAGCGACGGGCGTCGCGCTCGGCCGGCTGTTCGCCGACGCCGTGCACGGCACGCGCGACCTGCCGCTCGCCGACCTGCTCGCGCCGTTCGGCGTGACGCTCGCGCCCGAGGTCGCGCCTGGCGCGGCTGCGAAGCCGACGATCGGCGCGCGCCTGCGCGGCGGCGCGGACTGCACGCTGGCGGCGGTTTACGAAGGTGGCGGTGCGCATCGCGCGGGGCTGTCAGCCGGCGACACGCTGATCGCGCTCGATGGACTGCGCGTCACCGGCACGAACCTCGACACGCTGCTCGCACGCTACCGCCCGGGCGACAAGGTCGAGGTGCACGCATTCCGCCGCGACGAGCTGCGGACCGCGAAACTGAAGCTCGACGGCCCGGAAGTCACGCGCTACCGGCTGACGCCGGCCGCCAAGCCGGCTGCCGCGCACAAGGCCCGGGAAGCCTGGCTGAAGGGCTGAGCATGCGCGAGCGGGTTTCGGGGTGCGATCAGTGATTGTTCTGCTGTTGCAACAATCCGTCGCCTTGAGCCCGCTTTTTCGCGACCATGCGGCCACGCACAATGGCGTCACTCGCGCTACCGAAGCGCAACCAAACCGGAGCCTGACATGACGACCATTCTGCAAATCAATTCCGCGGCGCGCTCGCAAGGTGCGCAATCCACGCTGCTGGCCAACGAACTGACGGCAAAGCTGCAACAATCGAACCCCGGCGCGAACGTCGTGGTTCGCGACCTGCTGGCCGACGCGCTGCCGCACCTCGACGAATCGGTGCTCGGCGCATTCTTCACGCCGGCCGACCAGCGCAGCGCGGAACAGAATGCGATCGTCGCGAAGAGCGATGCACTGATCGCCGAACTGCAGGCTGCCGACATCATCGTGATCGGCGCACCGATGTACAACTTCGGTGTCTCGTCGCAGCTGAAGACGTATTTCGACTGGATCGCCCGCGCAGGCGTCACGTTCCGCTACACCGAGAACGGCCCGGAAGGCCTGATCAAGGGCAAGAAGGTTCACGTGGTGACGGCGCGCGGCGGCAAGTATCTGGGTACGCCGAACGACAGCCAGACGCCGTTCCTGCGCACGTTCCTCGGCTTCATCGGCTTGACCGACGTGAGCTTCATCCACGCGGAAGGCCTGAACCTCGGGCCGGATGCGCAAAGTGCCGCGCTTGCCGGCGCCCGTGAAGCGATCGCTGCCGCGTAAGGCCGATGCGGGTGCGTTGCACCCGCTGCGTCGCCAGATGAAAAAAAACGCCGCGTCCCGAAAGGGGGCGCGGCGTTTTCACATGATGCAGATGAAAGCGGGAAGCCGAATGCGGAACGGCTACGCGAGCGTTTCGGCCACCTCCGGCAGGCGCCAGTCGATCGGCTCGCGACCCGCTTCGACCAGATAGTCGTTCGCGAGCGCGAAGTGGCGGCAACCGAGGAAGCCGCGGTGTGCGGACAGCGGCGACGGATGCGGCGCCTCGAGCACGCAATGCGCGCTCGCATCGAATAGCGCGCGCTTCGCCTGCGCATGCGCGCCCCACAGCATGAACACGAGGCCGCGATGGCGGCTGGCGAGTTCGCGGATCAGCGTGTCCGTGCATTGCTCCCAGCCGCGCCTCGCGTGGCTCGCGGCCGCGCCACGCTCGACCGTCAGCACGGTGTTGAGCAGCAGCACACCCTGGCGCGCCCAGGTATCGAGGCAGCCGTGACGCGGTGTGTCGTGGCCGAAATTCGCGGCGATTTCCTTGAAGATGTTGCGCAGCGACGGCGGCGTGCGCACGGCCGGCGGCACCGAGAACGCCAGGCCATGCGCCTGCGGCGTGCCGCGGTCGTCGCCGTGGTACGGATCCTGGCCGAGGATCACGATCTTCACGTCGTCCGGGCTCGTCAGGCGAAGCGCGCGGAACACGTCGGTCGGGTAGACGGTCTTGCCGGCCGCGCGTTCGTCGTCGACGAAGCGGCACAGCGGTGCATACGCGTCGCTGTCGGTGAAGGGTTTCAGCACGTCGCGCCAGACGGCCGGCAGCGCGTCGAACTGCGCGGCGAGGTGTGGGACGTGCGCGGCAGCGGGCTGCGGCGCCGCGGCAGCCGGGGCGGTTGCCGCGGCCTTCCTTGCGGGCTTGCGCCCGGCCGCAGCCGGCGCGGGTGCCGGGGCGGAAACATCGTCCTGCGCCGTTTCCGGCACGGGATCGTCGAACAGCGACGCCTGTTGCGGCGTGCGGAGAGTCTTGCGGGTTGCCATGCGTGATGCGGGTTTATTGCGCGCGCAGCCGGTAGCCGCGCTGCGCCTTGCTGATGTTTTCGGGGGCGAGGCCCGGCAGCGCTTGCTGCAGTTCGGCGGCGAGTGTCGCGAGCGCCGCTTCCGGGCCGTCGATCAGTTCGAGTTCGATTTCGCTGATCGGTTCGCGGCGCGTATCGTTTTCCGCCTGGACGACGATCTCGCCGACGTCCACCGCGGCTTCGACGGTTGCGCCGCCGATTGCGATGCGCCACAGCGTACGCGAAAAATCCGTCCGGAACAGCGCGTGCAGCGCCGGCGCAGCGTCGCGCAGCGCGGTGGCAGCGTTCGGCACGTCGCACGCGGCGACGAGCGCGTCGATTTCGAGCGCATCGCCGGCGACGGGCAACTCCCATTCATGGCGGCGATGCAGGCCGGCTTCCGCGCTGCCGACCGTCTTGAACGTCTGCAGCCAGCCATGCGGCGTGCGGCGCACGCGCACCGCGCTCTTCGAACGGGCCAGCGCGAGATCGGGCGTGTCGTAGTAGACGTTCGCGAGCGCGATGACATCGCCGGCTTCGCCGGTCAGCGTCTCGAAAAAGCGCCGCGCCGCATCGGCCTCGCCGGCCGGCAGCGCGAGCTTGATTTCCTTTTCGATCGCCATCAGAAGAACATCCGCGCGAGTTCCTCGCCCGGCTGATCGGCGCGCATGAACGCCTCGCCGACGAGGAACGCATTCACGTTCGCCGCGCGCATCGTGTCGACGTCGGTGCGCGACAGGATGCCCGACTCGGTCACGACCATGCGGTCCGCCGGAATCATGTCGAGCATGTCGAGCGTGGTCTGGATCGTCGTCTCGAACGTGCGCAGGTTACGGTTGTTGATGCCGAGCAGCGGTGTCTTCAGCGTCAGCGCCTGTTCCATCTCGTCGCGGTCGTGAACTTCGACCAGCACCGCGAGGCCGAGCGAGTGCGCATACGCCTCGAGGTCCTGCATCAGCGGCGTGTCGAGTGCGGCGGCAATCAGCAGGATCGCGTCGGCGCCCATCGCGCGCGCTTCGAGGATCTGGTACGCATCGACGATGAAGTCCTTGCGCAGCACCGGCAGCGTGCAGGCCGCGCGCGCTTCCTCGAGATAGCGGACGCTGCCCTGGAAGAATTGCTCGTCGGTCAGCACCGACAGGCACGCGGCGCCGTGAGCCGCATACGAGCGCGCGATGTCGGCCGGCACGAAATGCTCGCGCAGCACGCCCTTCGACGGGCTCGCCTTCTTCACTTCGGCGATCACTGCCGCGTTGCCGGCCGCCTGCTTCGCGCGCAGCGCGCCGACGAAGTCGCGCAGGTCGCGCGTCGATGCGTCCAGTTTCAGTGCCTCGAGCGGCGTGCTGCGCATGGCCGCCGCGACTTCGTCGCGCTTGACGGCGATGATTCGGTCGAGAATGTCGCTCATGTGGGTTCCTGCTTGATTCGTAAAGGGAGTCAGCGCTTGAACTGCTGCGTGAAACGCACGAGTTCGTCGACTTTCGCGCGCGCCTTGCCGCTCGCGATCGCTTCGCGGGCGAGCTGGATGCCGTCCGCGATCGATTCGGCGATATTGGCCGCATAGAGCGCGGTGCCCGCGTTCAGCGTGACGATCTCGCGTGCGACGCCCGGCTGGTTGTCCAGTGCGCCGAGCAGCATCGTGCGCGATTCCTCGGCATTTTCCACCTTCAGCGTGCGGTTCGACACCATCTGCAGACCGAAGTCTTCCGGATGGATCTCGTATTCGTGCACCTCGCCGTCGCGCAATTCGCCGACGAGCGTCGCGGCGCCGAGCGACACTTCATCCATCCCGTCCTTGCCGTATACGACCAGCACGTGCTGCGCACCGAGGCGCTGCATCACGCGCACCTGGATGCCGACCAGGTCGGGGTGGAACACGCCCATCAGCTGGTTCGGCGCGCCGGCCGGGTTGGTCAGCGGGCCGAGAATGTTGAAGATCGTCCGCACGCCGAGCTCGCGGCGCACGGCCGCGATGTTCTTCATCGCCGGATGATGGTTCGGCGCGAACATGAAGCCCATGCCGGTTTCGGCGATCGACGCGGCAACCTGGTCGGGCTGCAGGTCGATGTTCACGCCGAGCGCCTCGAGCACGTCGGCGCTGCCGGACTTGCTCGACACGCCGCGGTTACCGTGCTTCGCAACCTTCGCGCCGGCCGCGGCCGTGATGAACATCGACGCGGTCGAGATGTTGAACGTGTGAGCGCCGTCGCCGCCCGTGCCGACGATGTCGACGAAGTTCGAGTTGTCCTGCACTTCGACGTGGTTCGCGAATTCGCGCATCACGGTGGCGGCGGCGGCGATCTCGCCGATCGTCTCCTTCTTCACGCGCAGCCCGGTGATGATCGCGGCCGCCATCACGGGCGACATGTCGCCGCGCATGATGAGCCGCATCAGGTGCAGCATCTCGTCGTGGAAGATCTCGCGGTGTTCGATCGTGCGTTGCAGCGCTTCCTGCGGGGTAATCGTCATCGTGCGTCTCCCGTCAGGCTGCCGGCGCGGTCGCGCGGGCCGTTGCGCGATTCTGCTTCAGGAAATTCTCGAGCAGCGCGTGGCCGTGCTCGGAGAGGATCGATTCCGGGTGGAACTGCACGCCTTCGATCGGCAGCGTCTTGTGACGCACGCCCATGATCTCGCCGTCGTCGGTCCACGCGGACACCTCGAGGCAGTCGGGCAGCGATTCGCGTTCGATCGCGAGCGAATGGTAGCGGGTGACGTCGAAATGCTTCGGCAGATCGGCGAACACGCCGCGGCAGTCGGTTTCGATCCGGCTCACCTTGCCGTGCATGATGGTCTTCGCGCGCACGACGCGGCCGCCGAAGGCTTCGCCGATCGCCTGATGGCCGAGGCAGACGCCGAGGATCGGTTTCTTGCCCGCGAATTCGCGCAGCACGTCGAGCGTGATGCCCGCGTGCTGCGGGTTGCTCGGGCCGGGCGACAGGCAGATGGTGTCGGGGTTCAGGCGCGCGATCTCGTCGAGCGTGATTTCGTCGTTGCGATACGTGCGCACGTCCTCGCCCAGTTCGCCGAAGTACTGGACCAGGTTGTAGGTGAACGAGTCGTAGTTGTCGATCATGAGCAGCATGGTCAGTCTCCGGTCAGAAGTCGCTATCGAGGCCGTCCTGGACCTGTTCGGCCGCACGCAGCACCGCGCGCGCCTTGTTTTCGGTCTCTTGCCATTCGGATTCGGGCACCGAGTCCGCGACGACGCCGGCCGCCGCTTGCACGTACAGGTTGCCGTTGTGGATCAGGCCCGTGCGGATCGCGATCGCGAGATCCATCTCGCCCGAGAACGACAGGTAGCCGACGGCGCCGCCGTACAGCCCGCGCTTGATCGGCTCGAGCTCGTCGATCAGTTCCATCGCGCGCACCTTCGGCGCGCCGGACAGCGTGCCGGCCGGGAACGTCGCGCGCAGCACGTCGTAGTTCGTCATGCCGGGCTTCAGCTTGCCTTCGACCGAGCTGACGATGTGCTGCACGTGCGAGTACTTCTCGATCACCATCTTGTCGGTCACCTGCACCGAGCCGATCTCCGCGATGCGGCCGACGTCGTTGCGCGCGAGGTCGATCAGCATCACGTGCTCCGCGATTTCCTTCGGATCGTTCAGCAGTTCGGTCGCGAGTTCCGCGTCGCGCTCGGGCGTGTTGCCGCGCGGACGCGTGCCGGCCAGCGGACGGATCGTGACGATCTGGTCGTCGCCGCGCTTTTCCTGGCGCACCAGGATTTCCGGCGACGCGCCGACCACGTGGAAATCGCCGAAGTTGTAGTAATACATGTACGGCGACGGATTCAGCGAACGCAGCGCGCGATACAGCGACAGCGGATTGTCGCGGTACGGCTTCGTCAGCCGCTGGCCGACCTGGATCTGCATCAGTTCGCCGGCCGCGATGTATTCCTTCGCCTGGCGCACGGCGGCCAGATAGTCTTCCTTCTTGAACTCGCGGAACGTCTCGGTGCGCACGCTCGCCGACGTCACCGGCGGCTGCACGGTCGTGCGCAGGCGCTGCTTCAGTTCGCGCAGACGCTGCTTTGCTTTCGTATAAGCCTCGGGCTGGGCCGGATCCGCGTAGATGATCAGGTAGAGCTTGCCGGCGAGGTTGTCGATCACCGCGACTTCCTCTGTGAGCAGCAGCTGGATGTCGGGCAGGCCGAGATCGTCGCGCGGCGCGGTGTTCGCGAGCTTCTTCTCGATGTAGCGCACCGCGTCGTAGCCGAAATAGCCGGCGAGGCCGCCGCAGAAGCGCGGCAGGCCCGGGCGCTGCGCGACCTTGAAACGCGCCTGGAACGACTCGATGAATTCGAACGGGTCGCCGTCGTGCGTCTCGACGACCTGGCCGTCGCGCACCACTTCGGACACGCCGTTGCGGGTGCGCACCAGCGTGCGAGCGGGCAGGCCGATGAACGAATAGCGGCCGAAGCGTTCGCCGCCGACCACCGACTCGAGCAGGAACGAGTTGGCGCCCGCGCGTTCAGGCTGGGCCAGCTTCAGGTAGAGGGACAGCGGCGTTTCGAGGTCGGCGAGCGCTTCCGCGATCAGCGGGATGCGGTTGTAGCCTTCGTTCGCCAGCGATTGGAATTCGAGTTCGGTCATGTTCCGGTCCTGTTCGGGACGAGCGGCGGAGTGCGCCAGGGATCACTTGACGCTGCGCGGGCTGCCGTCGGCGAAAGGGCGGTCGATCGAGAAGTGCCTGTTGCCGGCCGGCACTCCGGGCGTGAACGTCGCGAGCCTGCGGCCGATCCTGAACGCAAGCGTTCGGACGCGGTAGAACTCGAGGTGGTGCGACGATCGGCGCGCGGATGCGCAGCGAGATAAAAAACGGCGCTGAAGACGTGCCTCAGCGTACCTCATCGAAGAGGTTAGCGCGACCAGCGACGCCAGGGCCAGGCTCCCCGGTCGATGCTGCTCAGACTCCGTTTTTTATTCAGAAACATGCGGATGGAAGAAATAATCAGATGGTTGGCCGGCCGGCGTTGTGCGCGTTAATCGCGCGGGCCGCGACCAGCAACGAATCGACTATACCATCCGAATTTATCGTTTGTATAGCTTTGCCGTGGTTGTAGCCGTACGGCACCGTCAGCGTCGCCATCCCCGCCGCGCGGCCCGCCAGCGCGTCGTTTTCCGAGTCGCCGATCGCGACGGCCGCGTCCGGCGCGACGCCGAGCGCGTCGCATGCCGTCAGCATCGGCAGCGGATCGGGCTTCTTGCGCGCGACACTGTCACCGCCGAGCACGACGCCGAAGCGATCGATCAGCCCGTATTGCTCGAGCAGCTCGACCGCGAAGCGGTGCGGCTTGTTCGTCACGCACGCGAGCCGGATACCGGCTGCGCGCAGCGCGTCGAGGCCAGTTGCGACGTCCGGATAGAGGCGCGTGTGGCGGCCGTTGATTTTCGCGTATTCGGTCTGGTAGATCGCGAGCGCGTCGTCGAAGCGCGCGTGCGCCTCGTCGGGCGCGAAGCGCGGCTTCAGCACGCTCTGGATCAGGTGCTCGGAGCCCTTGCCGACGTAGCCGATCACCTCGTCGCGCGACGTGGCCGGCGCACCGAGTTGCGCGAGCATCCCGTTCAGCCCGGCAGTGAAATCGTCGGCCGTGTCGACCATCGTGCCGTCGAGGTCGATCAGCGCCGCGTCGATGCGCGGCCTCGCGAAACGGATCGTGCCGTCGGCTGCGGCCGGTGCCTGGCCGGCCAGCGAGGAATCGGCCACGGCGTCAGCTCCGCTCGACGGTGGCGAGCGCGGCGCGCATCTCGTCGATCACCTTGCGGTAGTCGGGCGTGCCGAAGATCGCGGAACCCGCGACGAAGGTGTCCGCGCCGGCCGCCGCGATTTCCGCGATGTTGTCGGCCTTCACGCCGCCGTCCACCTCGAGCAGGATCTCGCGGCCGGTGCGTTCGGTGTATGCGTCGATGCGGGCGCGCGCTTCGCGCAGCTTGTTCAGCGTTTCCGGAATGAACGATTGGCCGCCGAAGCCCGGGTTCACCGACATCAGCAACACGAAGTCGAGGCGATCCATCACGTGATCGAGATAGTTCAGCGGCGTCGCCGGGTTGAACACGAGGCCGGCCTTGCAGCCGTGATCGCGGATCAGCGACAGCGTGCGGTCGATGTGGTCGGAGCCTTCCGGGTGGAAACTGATCAGGTTCGCGCCGGCTTTCGCGAAATCGGGCACGATCCGGTCGACTGGGCGCACCATCAGATGCACGTCGATCGGCACCTGCACGTGCGGGCGGATCGCCTCGCAGACGAGCGGGCCGATCGTGAGGTTCGGCACATAATGGTTGTCCATCACGTCGAAGTGAATCCAGTCGGCGCCGGCGGCGACGACGTTGCGGACTTCTTCGCCGAGCCGTGCAAAGTCGGCCGACAGGATGCTGGGAGCGATGCGGAATTGAGTCATGACAGGGGAGCGGGGACGCTGCGGCGCAAAACCGCCATTCTACCGTCCGGCGACACGGTGCGCGGCGACGGGCCGTGCGGTTGCGGCCCGATTCCGCATAGAATGCCGAACCAGTGCGGCGCGCCCGCGGCCCCGCCGCTCGAGTTGGCGCGGGCGGTTACCTACAGCGGAAACACCATGAGTCAGTATCAGTTCACCGTTTCGGTGAAAACCAGCTACTTGCTGGAACAATCCGACCCCGATCGACGTCAATACGCATTCGCGTACACGCTGACCATCCGCAATACCGGGCAGGTCGCGGCGCAGCTGATCGCGCGTCACTGGATCATTACGGACAGCGAAAACCACGTGCAGGAAGTGAAGGGGCTCGGCGTCGTCGGGCATCAGCCGCTGCTGCAGCCGGGCGAACAGTTCGAATACACGAGCTGGGCCGTGATCGCGACGCCGGTCGGCACGATGCGTGGCGCGTACTTCTGCGTGGCGGAGGACGGCGAGCGGTTCGACGCGCCGGTCGACGAGTTCGCGCTGCACATGCCGCGCACGCTGCATTGAGCGTGCGGGGCCGATCAGCGCGGCTGGCGGTCGTTGCCGCGGGCGTGCTTCTTCCTGCCCGACGACGTCCACACGACGATGAAGATCAGCAGGGCAAGCGCTACGAAAGCCTCGAGCGCGAAGATGAGCATCGGATATTGGTCGAGAAAATCTGACATGGCGGTTTCCATCAAGAACGAACATTGTATGTGGTTTGGGCCCCGGGCGGCCGGCTGGGTTGCGGCGGTCGCGACGGCAGCGCTGCTTGCCGCGTGCGGCGGCGCGCCGACGCGGACGTCGGCGCTCAAGCCGCCGACCGGCGCGGCGATCGTGCTGGGGCAGGTTGCCGCGAAGCGGCTCACGCCGGTGGCGTGGCAGCAGGTGCCGGGGTGGCAGGACGATTCGCTGATCGGCGCGACGGCCGCGCTGCGGCAGAACTGCGCGCGGCTCGCGCGCCAACCGGCATGGCAGCGCGCCTGCGCGGCTGCCGACCGCCTCGACGAGCTCGACGTCGGCAGCGCGCGTGCATTCTTCGAAACGTATTTCACGCCGTTTCAGCTGGCGAACACCGACGGCACGCTCGACGGGCTCGTGACCGGCTATTACGAGCCGCTGCTGCACGGCTCCCGCGTGCGTCGCGGCCCTTACCAGTACGCGCTCTACCGCTGGCCGGCCGGCTATCGCGCCGGTGCTGCGCTGCCCGCTCGCGCGCAGCTCGAGCGGGCCGGCATCCTGAACGGCAACGAACTCGTGTGGGTCGACGATCCGATCGAGGCGTTCTTCCTGCAG
Source organism: Burkholderia sp. MSMB0856 (assembly GCF_001524645.2). Taxonomy (NCBI): domain Bacteria; kingdom Pseudomonadati; phylum Pseudomonadota; class Betaproteobacteria; order Burkholderiales; family Burkholderiaceae; genus Burkholderia; species Burkholderia sp. MSMB0856. The sequence continues at coordinate 476,581 of NZ_CP013427.1, forward strand.
GTGCAGGGTTCAGGGCGCGTGCTGCTCGACGATGGTTCGGTGATGCGGGTCGGCTTCGGCGGCACCAATAACCAGCCGTATCGCTCGATCGGCAAGTGGCTGCTCGATCGCGGCGAGCTGACGCCCGCACAGGCGACGATGCAGGGCATCAAGGCGTGGGCGAAGGCGAACCCGACTCGCGTGGACGCGTTGCTCGACACGAATCCGCGATTCGTGTTCTTCCGCGACATGCCGACCAAGGAAGATGCACCGCACGGCGGCGCGGACGGCCCGATCGGCGCACTCGGCGTGCCGCTCACGGCGGAGCGTTCGATCGCGGTCGATCCGTCCTCGATCCCGCTCGGCACGCCGGTATTCCTGCAGACCACGCGTCCGCTGACCAATACGCCGATGAACCGGCTCGTGTTCGCACAGGACACGGGTTCCGCGATCAAGGGCGGCGTGCGGGCCGACTATTTCTGGGGGCTGGGCGACGACGCCGGCGACCAGGCCGGACGGATGAAGCAGATCGGCCGGATGTGGCTGCTGTTCCCGAATTCGTGATGCGCGGTGGCGCCGGCGTATGCGTGTAGCCGGGCATCGAAGTGAAACAGCCCGATCGGCGTTGGCCGGTCGGGCTGTTTTTTTGCTTCGCGATTGCTGTTGCGGGCGGCGGTCGGGTAGCGGGGGGATGGGCGCGTATCAGCCCTTGCGCTTGTCGATCACGCGGCGTGCCTTGCCGACCGAACGCTCGATCCCGTTCACGGGCAGCACGTTGATCACGGCGGTCACGCCGATCAGCGACTTGATGTCGTGCGCGAGCGCTTGTCTCGCCGCATGGATTGCCGCCGTATCGGGGGCAGTGTCCGGGCACGGCTCGACGTTGAGCGTTAGCACGTCGAGCGGACCTTCCTTCGTCAGCACAATCTGATAGTGCGGCGCGAGCGCACGCTGTTTCAGCAGCTGCTCTTCGATTTGCGTCGGGAAGACGTTGACGCCCCGCACGATCATCATGTCGTCCGAGCGCCCGGTGATCTTTTCCATCCGGCGCATCGTGCGTGCGGTGCCGGGCAGCAGACGCGTGAGGTCGCGCGTCCGGTAGCGGATGATCGGCAGCGCTTCCTTCGTCAGCGACGTGAAGACCAGCTCGCCGAGTTCGCCGTCCGGCAACACTTCGCCGGTGTCGGGGTCGATGATTTCCGGATAGAAGTAGTCTTCCCAGATGGTCGGGCCATCCTTGGTCTCGACGCATTCCGATGCGACGCCGGGGCCCATCACTTCGGACAGCCCATAGATGTCGACCGCGTCGATGCCCATCCGCTGCTCGATGGCCACGCGCATGTCGTTGGTCCACGGCTCAGCGCCGAAGATGCCGATGCGCAGCGAGCTTTGTGCGGGATCGAGGCCCTGGCGCTCGATCTCGTCGGCGATCGACAGCATGTAGCTCGGCGTCACCATGATGATGTCGGGCCGGAAATCCTGGATCAGCTGCACCTGCTTTTCGGTCTGGCCGCCGCCGAACGGGATCACGGTCAGCCCTGCGCGTTCGGCGCCGTAGTGTGCGCCGAGCCCGCCGGTGAACAGGCCGTATCCATAACTGACGTGAACCTTGTCGCCACGCCGCGCACCGGCCGCGCGGATCGAGCGCGCGACGAGATTGGCCCACGTGTCGATGTCGCGCGCCGTATAGCCGACGACGGTCGGCTTGCCGGTCGTGCCCGACGACGCGTGAATGCGCGAGATCTGGTCCTGCGGCACCGCGAACATGCCGAACGGGTAGCTGTCGCGCAGGTCGCTCTTGGTCGTGAACGGGAAGCGCGACAGATCCGCGAGCGTCTTCAGGTCGTCGGGATGCACGCCCGCTTCGTCGAATTTGCGACGATAGACGGGAGAGTGGTCATACGCATGCCGGAGCGACCATTTCAGGCGTTCGAGCTGCAGTGCGGTCAGCTCGTCGCGTGAGGCCGCCTCGATCGGCTCGAGCGGTAGCGGGGTAGTCATACCTGTCTCCAGTGATTGTTATGAGCGAGCCGTGGACGTCAATGCTCTTCCGGCAGCACCGTGCCCTTGATCTGGGCCGATTTGCCCCGAAACATCGCGACCGTTTCGCCTGTCTGGTTCATGACGCGGATGTCGTAGATGCCGTACCGGCCGCTGCGCGTCTGCTCGATCGCTTCGGCCGTCAGCAGGTCGTGACCGTATACGGGACGCAGGTATTCGATCGAGCAGCCAGCCGCAACGGTATTCAGGTTGTACGAATTGCACGCGAACGCGAACGTCGAATCGGCGAGCGTGAAGATGATGCCGCCGTGGCAGGTCTGATGTCCGTTCAGGAATTCCGGCCGTACGCGCATCTGCAGACGAGCGTAGCCGGCGCGCACTTCGGCGATTTCCATGCCGAACGCGCGGCTGCAGGCGTCCGCGTCGTACATGGCCCGTGCCGTCGCGCGGGCGAGCGCGTCGGGGTCGAGCGTGTCGTTGGCGGTGGTCATGTCAACGCCCCTCGAAGCGTGGGGCACGCTTCTCGATGAACGCCTTCACGCCTTCTGCGTAGTCGTATGACTGGCCGAGCTTGCGCTGCAGGTCGCGTTCGCGGTCGAGCTGCTGGTCGAGCGTATTCGTGACGCTGTCGCGCATCGATTGCTTGATCGACGCGATCGCGAGCGTCGGTTGCTGCGCGAGCTGATTGGCGAGCTGATGGACCGACGCGACGAGCGCATCGTCGTCGACCGCACGCCAGATCAAGCCCCATTGTTCGGCCTGTTCGGCGCCGAGCTTGTCGCCGGTGAGGGCGAGCCCCAGGGCGCGTGCCATGCCGACGCGCTGCGGCAAGAACCATGTTCCACCCGAATCGGGCACGAGTCCGATCTTGACGAAGGCCTGGATGAAACTGCTCGAGCGTGCGGCGAACACGATGTCGCAGGCGAGCGCGAGGTTTGCGCCAGCGCCGGCCGCCGTGCCGTTGACGGCGGCGATCACCGGAATCGGCATGCGTTGCAGGCGACGAATGAGCGGATTGAAATGCTCGTCGATCAGCGTGCCGAGGTCGGTGGACGCGCCAGGCGTGAAATCGAGGTCGGCCAGGTCCTGGCCTGCGCAAAAGCCGCGCCCCGCACCCGTCAGGATCAGCGCTCGTGCGCCGGCCGTTTCGACTTCATCGAGCGCAGACTGCAGTTCGCGGTGCATCGCACGCGTGAAGCTGTTCAGCTTGTCCGGGCGGTTGAGGGTGATCGTGGCCACGCGGGCAGTCTGATCGATATCGAGCTGGATCGCCTCATATGACATGCAGTGTCTCCTTCATGACTTCGTTATAGGCGCGCGGCGCGTCGGTTACACGCGCTCGATGGCGATCGCGATGCCCTGGCCGACGCCGATGCACATCGTACAGAGCGCAAACCGGCCGCCCGTACGCTCGAGTTGGTGAAGCGCCGTGGTCACGAGCCGAGCGCCCGATGCGCCGAGCGGGTGGCCGAGCGCGATCGCACCGCCGTTCGGGTTCACGCGCGGATCGTCGTCGGCGACGCCGAGCATGCGCAACACCGCGAGACCTTGCGAGGCGAACGCTTCGTTCAGCTCGATCACGTCGAACTGGTCGATCGTCATGCCGAGCTGGCGCAACAGTTTCTGCGTGGCCGGCGCCGGGCCGATCCCCATCACGCGCGGTTCGACGCCGGCGGTTGCCATGCCGACGACGCGTGCGCGGCGGCGCAGCCCATATTGATCGGCAGCTTCCGCGTTGGCGAGCAGCAGTGCGCATGCGCCGTCGTTGACACCCGACGCGTTGCCGGCCGTCACCGAGCCGTCCGGCCGCACGACGCCCTTCAGCTTCGCGAGCGCTTCGAGAGACGTTTCGCGCGGATGTTCGTCGCGCGATACGACGAGCGCGTCGCCTTTCTTCTGCGGAATCGTCACCGGGACGATTTCATCGGCGAGCGTGCCGTCTTGCTGCGCACGTGCGGCCTTTTGCTGGCTGCGCAGCGCGAACAGGTCCTGGTCAGCACGGCTGATGTCGTAGTCGATCGCGACGTTCTCGGCCGTCTCCGGCATCGAATCGACGCCGTGTTGCTGTTTCATCAGCGGATTGACGAAACGCCAGCCGATCGTCGTGTCGTAGATGTCGGCCTGGCGCGCGAATGCGCTAGCGGCCTTGCCCATCACGAAGGGCGCGCGCGTCATGCTTTCGACACCGCCCGCGATCATCAAGCGTGCCTCGCCCGCCTTGATCGCGCGCGCGGCGGTGCCGACGGCGTCCATGCCCGAGCCGCACAGCCGGTTCAGCGTCGTACCCGGCACGGCGGTCGGCAGGCCCGCGAGCAGCGCGGACATGCGCGCGACGTTGCGGTTGTCCTCGCCGGCCTGGTTTGCGCAGCCGTAGATGACGTCGTCGATTGCCGACCAGTCGACGTTGCGGTTGCGTTCGATCAGCGCCTTGAGCGGCACCGCGCCAAGATCGTCGGCACGAACGTCTTTCAGGGCGCCGCCGTAGCGGCCGATGGGGGTGCGAATCGCGTCGCAGATGTAGGCGTCGGTCATGGGGATGTCGGTGTGCAACGAACCCGCCGGTTGGCGGATTCGTTCATAGTAGAGAACGTGACGGCGTTTGCACGTCGGCCATTCGGGTTATGCCGTCTGGCCGGCTTCCGCAGGTACTGCCTTCGGCGCAACATGGACGCGGCTTTGCACCACACGGAACCGGTTGGCGACGAACGCCGGATCGGCGAGCGCCGCGTTGGCGGCCGGGTTCGCGCCGGTGCCGTGGAAGTCGGAGAATGCGGCCGACTGGTTGACGAACACGCCGCCCGTCAGGTTGATCGACAGCGCGACACCGCCACGCACCGCTGCATCGTGCGCAGCGTCGAGGACCTTGTCGTCGGTGCTGTAGACGGAGAGCGTCAGCGCACCATGTTCCGCGGCGATTTCGCCGGCGAGATCGAGCGACTGCGCGGTCGAGTCGGTCGCGATCACGAACGAGATCGGGCCGAACCACTCCTGCGTGAATTTTGCGCGGTCGGCCACGTCGAGCTGCAGCACGAGCGGCGTACGCACGCGAGCATCGGCGAACGTCGGATGCTGGAGCGCCTGGCTGTCGGCGAGCACACGGCCGAGCTTGCGGGCGTCGTCGATGCGCGCGGCCACGCCGTCGTTCTGGATCGCGCCGATCAGTTCGACCGAGCGAGCCGGGTCGCCTGTCAGTTTCTGCACGGAGACGGCGATCGCCTGGGCGACTTCATCGAAGCTTGCATGGCCGTCCGCCGTCCGGATGCCGTCGCGCGGCACATAGATGTTCTGCGGTGCCGTGCACATCTGGCCGGAGTACAGCGCCAGCGAGAACGCGATGTTTTTGGCCGCGGCTTTCAGGTCGTCGGTCGAGTCGATCACGATCTGGTTGACACCGGCCTTCTCGGTATACACCTGTGCCTGATGGGCATGGCGTTCGAGCCACGTGCCGTTTTGCGTGCTGCCCGTGAAGTCGATCAGCTTGATTTCAGGACGCAATGCGAGGTCTTGCACGAGGGCGCCGTCGTTCGGCTCGGTCGCGAGGAGCGTAACGACGTTCGGATCGAAGCCGGCTTCGCGCAGCACGTCGCGGGCGACGCGGACCGTGATCGCGAGCGGCAGGATCGCGCCCGGATGAGGTTTGACGATCACCGTGTTGCCGTTCGCCAGGTCGGCGAACAGACCGGGGTAGCCGTTCCAGGTCGGGAACGTGCAGCAGCCGAGCACGAGGCCGGTGCCGCGCGGGACGATCGTATAGCGCTTGTGCATCGCGAGCGGCGGGTTCTTGCCTTGCGGCTTCTCCCAGTGTGCATCTGCGGGGATGCGGCGCAACTCGTCCCAAGCGTAGGCGACCGCTTCGAGCGCACGATCCTGCGCGTGCGGGCCACCGGCCTGGAACGCCATCATGAACGCCTGGCCCGTCGTGTGCATCACGCTGTAGGCAATCTCGAAGCTTGCGCGATTCAGCCGTGCGAGGATTTCGAGACTGACGCCGATCCAGGCGCTCGGGCCGGCTTCGCGCCATGCACGCTGGGCATTAGCGGCCGCGGCAATCAGCTCGTCGGGTGTTGATTTCGGATAGCGGATGCCCAGCGCGATCCCGTACGGCGACTGCTCCGCGCCGATGGTTCCAGCGGACGCCGGCTGGTCGAGCACGAACGTGTTGCCGAGGTGTGCCTTGAACGCCGCTTCGCCATCGGCGTTGGCGCTTTCCCCGTACACTTTGGGACTCGGCATTTCCGCGAACGGGCTCCAGTACCCGCGGCTCTCGATGGCGGCGAGGGCGTGTTTCAGCGTGTCTTCGTGCTTCGTGAACAGTGCATGGGTCATGACGGCGGCCTGATGGACGTAGGGAAGGGTTGGATCGATTAATTAACCGACCGGTTGGTCGGAGAATGGTAGCATCAAACTATTCGCATGTGCGAGGCGTTTCTCATTTCATTGATCGAGGAGAAATAGATGTCTTACGAGAACATCCTGGTGGAGACCCGGGGGCGAGTCGGGCTGATCACGCTGAACCGTCCGAAGGCGCTGAATGCGCTGAACGATGCGCTGATGGATGAATTGGGCGCTGCGCTGAAAGCGTTCGACGCAGACGACGCGATCGGCGCGATCGTCGTGACGGGGAGTGAAAAGGCGTTCGCGGCCGGGGCCGACATCGGCATGATGGCGACCTATTCCTATATGGATGTTTATCGCGGCGACTACATCACCCGTAACTGGGAAACCGTCCGCGAGATCCGCAAGCCGATCATTGCTGCCGTGGCGGGCTTTGCGCTTGGCGGCGGTTGCGAGCTCGCGATGATGTGCGACATCGTCTTCGCAGCGGATACGGCCAAGTTCGGCCAGCCCGAGATCAAGCTGGGCGTGATGCCGGGCGCAGGCGGCACGCAGCGTCTGCCGCGCGCGGTGTCCAAGGCGAAGGCGATGGACATGTGCCTGACGGCGCGCTTCATGGACGCGGCCGAGGCGGAACGGGCAGGGCTCGTATCGCGCGTGCTGCCGGCCGACAAACTGCTCGATGAAGCGATTGCCGCAGCGACGACGATTGCCGAGTTTTCATTGCCGGCTGTCATGATGGTCAAGGAGTCGGTGAATCGCGCGTACGAGACGACGCTGGCCGAAGGTGTCCACTTCGAGCGTCGACTGTTCCATTCGCTGTTCGCGACCGAAGATCAGAAGGAAGGGATGGCGGCATTCGTCGAGAAGCGGAAGCCGGTATTCAAGAACCGCTGATTTGGCGGTGGCTAGGTGGTGCTGGTGAGCGACGGGTGTCGGTCGCCAGCGTGATCGTCCGGTGCGGTGAACCCGAAGCCCCCGTGCGCGGCAGCGCACGGGGGCTTTTTCAAAATATTTTCACAAAGGGGTTGCGGAGACCGGGGCGGGTGCTTAGAATCACGCCTCTTTCGCGCTAACGGCAACGCAGCGCGGGAGGAGAAGGGAAGCGGTGCGGTCGAGGGCAGGTTGTAGAGCCCCGGCGCACACGAAGTTGAACCCCCGCCGTCGCAACGAAGCAGTTCAGAAAGTTGTTGACGAGCTGAAAAAGACGGTTCATAATCTCGCTTCTCTGCTGCTGAAAACGCAGCGCTGCTGGGAAACTTCAGGTTTCTCGCAGAAATGCTCTTTAAAAATTAACAGCCGATAAGTGTGGGCGCTTGATGGCCGCGAGCTGATCTTCGGATCAGAAAGCGAAAGTATCAAGAGTCTCACACTAAAGTAAGTCAGGTTTATGAAGTGATTCATATACCTGTCAGCTTTGAGTGAGCGACCGGTTCTTAACGGAACCGAAAACAGTAACAGGTTTAAACTGAAGAGTTTGATCCTGGCTCAGATTGAACGCTGGCGGCATGCCTTACACATGCAAGTCGAACGGCAGCACGGGTGCTTGCACCTGGTGGCGAGTGGCGAACGGGTGAGTAATACATCGGAACATGTCCTGTAGTGGGGGATAGCCCGGCGAAAGCCGGATTAATACCGCATACGATCTACGGATGAAAGCGGGGGACCTTCGGGCCTCGCGCTATAGGGTTGGCCGATGGCTGATTAGCTAGTTGGTGGGGTAAAGGCCTACCAAGGCGACGATCAGTAGCTGGTCTGAGAGGACGACCAGCCACACTGGGACTGAGACACGGCCCAGACTCCTACGGGAGGCAGCAGTGGGGAATTTTGGACAATGGGCGAAAGCCTGATCCAGCAATGCCGCGTGTGTGAAGAAGGCCTTCGGGTTGTAAAGCACTTTTGTCCGGAAAGAAATCCTTGGTCCTAATATGGCCGGGGGATGACGGTACCGGAAGAATAAGCACCGGCTAACTACGTGCCAGCAGCCGCGGTAATACGTAGGGTGCAAGCGTTAATCGGAATTACTGGGCGTAAAGCGTGCGCAGGCGGTTTGCTAAGACCGATGTGAAATCCCCGGGCTCAACCTGGGAACTGCATTGGTGACTGGCAGGCTAGAGTATGGCAGAGGGGGGTAGAATTCCACGTGTAGCAGTGAAATGCGTAGAGATGTGGAGGAATACCGATGGCGAAGGCAGCCCCCTGGGCCAATACTGACGCTCATGCACGAAAGCGTGGGGAGCAAACAGGATTAGATACCCTGGTAGTCCACGCCCTAAACGATGTCAACTAGTTGTTGGGGATTCATTTCCTTAGTAACGTAGCTAACGCGTGAAGTTGACCGCCTGGGGAGTACGGTCGCAAGATTAAAACTCAAAGGAATTGACGGGGACCCGCACAAGCGGTGGATGATGTGGATTAATTCGATGCAACGCGAAAAACCTTACCTACCCTTGACATGGTCGGAATCCTGCTGAGAGGCGGGAGTGCTCGAAAGAGAACCGGCGCACAGGTGCTGCATGGCTGTCGTCAGCTCGTGTCGTGAGATGTTGGGTTAAGTCCCGCAACGAGCGCAACCCTTGTCCTTAGTTGCTACGCAAGAGCACTCTAAGGAGACTGCCGGTGACAAACCGGAGGAAGGTGGGGATGACGTCAAGTCCTCATGGCCCTTATGGGTAGGGCTTCACACGTCATACAATGGTCGGAACAGAGGGTTGCCAACCCGCGAGGGGGAGCTAATCCCAGAAAACCGATCGTAGTCCGGATTGCACTCTGCAACTCGAGTGCATGAAGCTGGAATCGCTAGTAATCGCGGATCAGCATGCCGCGGTGAATACGTTCCCGGGTCTTGTACACACCGCCCGTCACACCATGGGAGTGGGTTTTACCAGAAGTGGCTAGTCTAACCGCAAGGAGGACGGTCACCACGGTAGGATTCATGACTGGGGTGAAGTCGTAACAAGGTAGCCGTATCGGAAGGTGCGGCTGGATCACCTCCTTTCCAGAGCTATCTCGCAAAATTGAGCGCTCACGCTTATCGGCTGTAAATTTAAAGACAGACTCAGGGGTCTGTAGCTCAGTCGGTTAGAGCACCGTCTTGATAAGGCGGGGGTCGTTGGTTCGAATCCAACCAGACCCACCATTGTCTGGCGGTAGGTACCTGAGGCAAATCTGTACTCATGGGGGCATAGCTCAGCTGGGAGAGCACCTGCTTTGCAAGCAGGGGGTCGTCGGTTCGATCCCGTCTGCCTCCACCAATCTTCAATGACAAGCGTTCGAGGTGCTCGAGTGTTTGTCATTGGCGATTGAGCCAGTCAGAGCGGTACGGAGTATGTATCGGCTGTCGTTCTTTAACAATCTGGAAGAAGTAAGTAATTTGGATAGCGGAAGCGTCTTGAGATGGACGTGGAAACTATCCGGGTTGTGATTGTATCGATGTATCTCAAGATGATTCGAACTCTATGTTTGACTCAATTGGAATGCGGCACAACGCGAGAACTCAACCTGTAACGAGACAGACTCGTTATAGGGTCAAGCGAACAAGTGCATGTGGTGGATGCCTTGGCGATCACAGGCGATGAAGGACGCGGTAGCCTGCGAAAAGCTACGGGGAGCTGGCAAACGAGCTTTGATCCGTAGATGTCCGAATGGGGAAACCCACTCCTTTTGGAGTATCCATGGCTGAATACATAGGCCATGCGAAGCGAACGCGGTGAACTGAAACATCTAAGTAACCGCAGGAAAAGAAATCAACCGAGATTCCCAAAGTAGTGGCGAGCGAAATGGGATGAGCCTTGCACTCTTTATTTGTATTGTTAGCCGAACGCTCTGGAAAGTGCGGCCATAGCAGGTGATAGCCCTGTAGGCGAAAACAGTATGAAAGAACTAGGTGTGCGACAAGTAGGGCGGGACACGTGAAATCCTGTCTGAAGATGGGGGGACCATCCTCCAAGGCTAAATACTCGTGATCGACCGATAGTGAACCAGTACCGTGAGGGAAAGGCGAAAAGAACCCCGGGAGGGGAGTGAAATAGATCCTGAAACCGCATGCATACAAACAGTCGGAGCCTCGTAAGGGGTGACGGCGTACCTTTTGTATAATGGGTCAGCGACTTACGTTCAGTAGCAAGCTTAACCGTATAGGGCAGGCGTAGCGAAAGCGAGTCCGAATAGGGCGTTCAGTTGCTGGGCGTAGACCCGAAACCAGGTGATCTATCCATGGCCAGGATGAAGGTGCGGTAACACGTACTGGAGGTCCGAACCCACTAACGTTGAAAAGTTAGGGGATGAGCTGTGGATAGGGGTGAAAGGCTAAACAAACCTGGAAATAGCTGGTTCTCTCCGAAAACTATTTAGGTAGTGCCTCGTGTCTCACCTTCGGGGGTAGAGCACTGTCATGGTTGGGGGGTCTATTGCAGATTACCCCGCCATAGCAAACTCCGAATACCGAAGAGTGCAATCACGGGAGACAGACATCGGGTGCTAACGTCCGGTGTCAAGAGGGAAACAACCCAGACCGCCAGCTAAGGTCCCCAAATATAGCTAAGTGGGAAACGAAGTGGGAAGGCTAAAACAGTCAGGAGGTTGGCTTAGAAGCAGCCACCCTTTAAAGAAAGCGTAATAGCTCACTGATCGAGTCGTCCTGCGCGGAAGATGTAACGGGGCTAAGCTATATACCGAAGCTGCGGATGCGTGCTTTGCACGCATGGTAGGAGAGCGTTCCGTAAGCCTGCGAAGGTGCCTTGTAAAGGGTGCTGGAGGTATCGGAAGTGCGAATGCTGACATGAGTAGCGATAAAGGGGGTGAAAGGCCCCCTCGCCGTAAGCCCAAGGTTTCCTACGCAACGTTCATCGGCGTAGGGTGAGTCGGCCCCTAAGGCGAGGCAGAAATGCGTAGCTGATGGGAAGCAGGTCAATATTCCTGCACCATTGTTAGATGCGATGGGGGGACGGATCGCGGAAGGTTGTCCGGGTGTTGGAAGTCCCGGTCGCTGCATTGGAGAAGGCGCTTAGGCAAATCCGGGCGCAGGATTCAAGGGTGTGGCGCGAGCTCCTTAGGGAGCGAAGCAATTGGAAGTGGTTCCAAGAAAAGCCTCTAAGCTTCAGTCTAACGATGACCGTACCGCAAACCGACACAGGTGGGCGAGATGAGTATTCTAAGGCGCTTGAGAGAACTCGGGAGAAGGAACTCGGCAAATTGGTACCGTAACTTCGGGATAAGGTACGCCCTTGTAGCTTGACTGGCCTGCGCCAGGAGGGTGAAGGGGTTGCAATAAACTGGTGGCTGCGACTGTTTAATAAAAACACAGCACTCTGCAAACACGAAAGTGGACGTATAGGGTGTGACGCCTGCCCGGTGCCGGAAGATTAAATGATGGGGTGCAAGCTCTTGATTGAAGTCCCGGTAAACGGCGGCCGTAACTATAACGGTCCTAAGGTAGCGAAATTCCTTGTCGGGTAAGTTCCGACCTGCACGAATGGCGTAACGATGGCCACACTGTCTCCTCCCGAGACTCAGCGAAGTTGAAGTGTTTGTGATGATGCAATCTACCCGCGGCTAGACGGAAAGACCCCATGAACCTTTACTGTAGCTTTGCATTGGACTTTGAACCGATCTGTGTAGGATAGGTGGGAGGCTATGAAACCGGAACGCTAGTTTCGGTGGAGCCGTCCTTGAAATACCACCCTGGTTTGTTTGAGGTTCTAACCTTGGCCCGTGATCCGGGTCGGGGACAGTGCATGGTAGGCAGTTTGACTGGGGCGGTCTCCTCCCAAAGCGTAACGGAGGAGTACGAAGGTACGCTAGGTACGGTCGGAAATCGTGCTGATAGTGCAATGGCATAAGCGTGCTTAACTGCGAGACCGACAAGTCGAGCAGGTGCGAAAGCAGGTCATAGTGATCCGGTGGTTCTGTATGGAAGGGCCATCGCTCAACGGATAAAAGGTACTCTGGGGATAACAGGCTGATACCGCCCAAGAGTTCATATCGACGGCGGTGTTTGGCACCTCGATGTCGGCTCATCTCATCCTGGGGCTGTAGCCGGTCCCAAGGGTATGGCTGTTCGCCATTTAAAGAGGTACGTGAGCTGGGTTTAAAACGTCGTGAGACAGTTTGGTCCCTATCTGCCGTGGGCGTTGGATATTTGAAGGGGGCTGCTCCTAGTACGAGAGGACCGGAGTGGACGAACCTCTGGTGTACCGGTTGTCACGCCAGTGGCATCGCCGGGTAGCTATGTTCGGAAGAGATAACCGCTGAAAGCATCTAAGCGGGAAACTCGCCTTAAGATGAGATATCCCTGGGGACTAGATCCCCTTGAAGGGTCGTTCGAGACCAGGACGTTGATAGGTCAGGTGTGTAAGCGCAGTAATGCGTTCAGCTAACTGATACTAATTGCCCGTAAGGCTTGATCCTATAACAAGTCTGTCTCGCGCTGACTACAGCGCGTCGGACTGGTTGATTCTCGTGTGTGATACACACAACTCAAAATTACTGCTTCTTCCCAGATTGGTTCTGTTGGCCACGCCAGCAGGACAACCCCCTTTGCCTGATGACCATAGCGAGTCGGTCCCACCCCTTCCCATCCCGAACAGGACCGTGAAACGACTCTACGCCGATGATAGTGCGGATTCCCGTGTGAAAGTAGGTAATCGTCAGGCTCCCTAAGCCAAGAACCCCCGCCCGACAAGGCGGGGGTTTTTGCATTGGCGCGACGGAAATGCGAGTGCAGGCAATCGAACCTCTCCGTTGGCTGACCAAGCGCGTCGCCGGAATCCGCCGCTTTCCATCATCCCGGACCAATCCCCCGTCGATTTGCTGCAATCTCCAGCCAGGGAGACGACTCTTGCCGGTTCGGCAAGGCACTTCTAACACCCGCTCCACATCCGTACCGTTACATCGGCAATTCGGAGCCGGTCCAGCGTCGATATTTTTCATCCGTCATCTCCATTTTCTCGCTGCATAGGCGGGAAATTCGCGCGAAATGAGGCCTTATTCGGCCCATCCACGTAAAATTTACGAATCTCCACCCCAGTCGCATCCAGAATGATGAACGCCGCCACTCAGATAGCTCGGGCCGTTTGCCCTCACGATTGTCCGGACACGTGCGCAATACGCGTGACCGTCGAAAACGGCCGGGCCATCAAGGTGACGGGCGATCCCGACCATCCGCCCACGCAGGGCGTGCTGTGTACGAAAGTCAGCCGATATGCCGACCGCGTTCATCACCCCGACCGGCTCACCGTTCCCCTCAAGCGCATCGGCGCGAAGGGGGAAGGGCGCTTCGTGCCGATCAGCTGGAGCGAAGCACTTGACGAGATCGGTCGTCGTCTCGGGGAAATCGCCGCGCGCGCGCCGGAGGCGATCGTGCCGTACAGCTACGCGGGAACGATGGGACTCGTGCAGGGCGAAGGCATTGCGCAGCGGTTCTTCCATAAGCTCGGTGCGTCCCGGCTTGAGCGGACCATCTGCGCCGCAGCCGGTGCAGCGGGGCTGCGCTACACGTATGGTGGAAGCGTCGGCATGCATCTCGAGCATTTCGAGGAAAGCGAACTGATTCTGATCTGGGGCGCCAACCCGATCGCATCCAGTCTGCATTTCTGGACCCGAGCGCAGGAAGCCAAGCGTCGAGGCGCCCGTCTGGTCGCGATCGATCCCTACCGCTCGCTGACGGCCGAGAAATGCCATCAGCACATCGCGTTGAAACCGGGCACCGACGGCGCGTTCGCGCTCGGCATGATGCATGTGCTGATTACCGAAGATCTGCTCGATCACGACTACATCGCGCGTCATACGCTCGGCTTCGACGCGCTCAAGGCGCGAGCCCTGTCCTATCCGCCGGAGCGTGTCGCGCAAATCTGCGGCATCGAAGCGTCGGAACTGATCGAACTCGCACGTCGTTACGGCGCGACCCGCAAGGCGTCGATTCGCCTCAATTACGGCATGCAGCGCGTGCGCGGCGGCGGCAACGCCGTGCGCGCGATTGCGAGCCTGCCCGCGCTGACAGGCGCGTGGCGCGACCGGGCCGGCGGGCTTCTGCTGTCGTCGTCGGAATCCGCACCGGTCAATCAGGCGGGGCTGCTGCGTCCGGATCTGATGCCCGGCTGGCCTCACAAACTGCCGCGCATCATCAACATGAATGCAATCGGCGATGCGCTGCTGCATCCGGGCGACGCCACCTTCGGGCCGAAGGTCGAAGCGGTGATCGTCTACAACTCGAATCCCGTCGCGGTCGCACCCGACTCGTCGAAAGTTGCCGCCGGGTTCGCGCGCGAAGATCTGTTCACGGTCGTTCTGGAGCACTTCAAGACAGATACGGTCGATTTCGCCGACATTGTGTTACCTGCCACGACGCAACTCGAGCATCTCGACGTCCATAAGTCGTACGGCCACACCTATGTGATGGCGAATCTACCGGCAATTCCGCCAGTTGGCGACGCACGGCCGAACACGGAAATCTTTCGGGGCATCGCACGCAGCATGGGGCTCGACGAGCCCGCGCTTTATCACAGCGACGAAGAGGTTGCGCAGACGGCGCTCCGTTGGGACGATCCGGCACTCAACAGCGATTGGGAGACGTTGAAGCGTGCCGGCTGGCTGAAGCTCAAGGTCGCGGACGCGCCTTTCGCGAATGGCGGCTTTCGCACACCGTCCGGCAAATGCGAGTTCTACAGTGCGCGCCTCGAGCAGATGGGCATGGACCCGGTGCCTGATTATCTGCCGCCGTTCGAATCGGCGGAGGCCGCGCCTGAACTCGCCGCTCGCTATCCACTGGCGATGATTTCCCCGCCGGCCCGCCACTTCCTGAACAGCACGTTCGTGAACGTGGACAGCCTGCGCAGTACGGAAGGCCAGCCGCACCTCGATATACACCCGGCCGACGCCGACGCGCGCGGCATCGGGGAGGGCGACATCGTGCGCATCTTCAACGACCGCGGATCGATGCAGGCGGTCGCGAGAGTGACCGATCGTGCGCGCGCGGGGCTCGTCGTCGGACTGTCGATCTGGTGGAAGAAATTGTCGTCGGATGGACGGAACGCGAACGAGGTGACGAGCCAGGCGCTGACCGATCTCGGCAACTCGGCGACGTTTTACGATTGTCTGGTGGAAGTTGAGCGGATTTGACCGAACTTCTTGATATCATCAGACGAATGCATCCGAAAGTTCGAAGTGGGCATCTAACCCTGTTGTCTCAGCATGGACGAGCCGCTACGATGCGTTTTAGCACGATCATTCGAAAATCTGTGAGGAGACGCGCAGTATGAACAAAATTTGGCTGAAATCGTACCCACCCGGCGTTCCAGCCGAAATTGACGCGTCCCCGTATCCTTCCATCCCGGATCTCCTCGACGAAAGCTTCAAGCAGTATCGTGACCGCAAGGCGTTCGTCTGCATGGGCAAGAGCATCACGTACGGCGAACTCGATGCGCTGTCGCGCCAGTTCGGCGCGTGGTTGCAGTCGCGCGGCCTGAAGCGCGGTGCGCGCGTCGCGCTCATGATGCCGAACGTGCTGCAGTACCCGGTGGCGATCGTCGCGGTGCTCCGCGCGGGTTTCACCGTCGTCAACGTCAACCCGCTCTATACGCCGCGCGAGCTCGAACATCAGCTGAAGGACAGCGGAGCGGAGGCGATCGTCATTCTCGAGAATTTCGCGTCGACGCTGCAGGCCGTCATCGCCAATACCGCGGTCAAGCATGTCGTGGTCGCTTCGATGGGCGATCTGTTGGGCATCAAGGGCTGGCTCGTCAATTACGTCGTGCGCAACGTAAAGAAGATGGTGCCGGCCTGGCAGCTTCCGTCGTTCACGCGCTTCAAGGCCGCGCTGTCGGAAGGTGCGCGGCAGACCTTCAAGGCAGAGAAGCTCGGCCCCGACGACGTCGCGTTCCTCCAGTACACGGGCGGTACGACGGGTGTCGCGAAGGGCGCGACGCTGCTGCACCGGAACATCGTGTCGAACGTGCTGCAGGCGGGCGCATGGCATCATCCCGCGCACGAGAAGTACCCCGAGGTGAAACAGTTCGTGACGGTTGTCGCGCTGCCGCTCTATCACGTGTTCGCGCTGACGGTCTGCGGCTTCCTGACGATGCGCACGGGCGGCATGGGCGTCCTGATCCCGAATCCGCGCGACATCGGCGGCATGATCAAGGAGTTGAAGGGGTACCAGATCTCGACGATTCCGGCCGTCAACACGCTGTACAACGCACTGCTGAACCATCCCGAATTCAATCAGCTCGACCTGTCGAAGCTCGTGATCGCCAATGGTGGCGGCATGGCGATCCAGGAAGGCGTCGCGAAGCGCTGGTATGAGAAGACCCATACGGCGATCGTCGAGGGCTACGGCCTGTCGGAGACTTCGCCGGTCGCGACCTGCAACCCGGTGACCGCGACGGAATACAGCGGGACGATCGGCCTGCCGCTGCCGTCGACGGAAGTGGCCATCCGCGATGACGCCGGCAACGACGTCGCGCTCGGCGAGCCGGGCGAGATCTGCATCCGCGGGCCGCAGGTCATGGCCGGCTACTGGAACCGTCCGGATGAAACCGCGAAGGTCATGTTCCCGGACGGTTTCTTCAAGACCGGCGACGTCGGCGTGATGGACGCGCGCGGTTACGTGAAGATCGTCGACCGGAAGAAGGACATGATCCTGGTATCCGGTTTCAACGTGTATCCGAACGAGGTCGAGGACGTGGTGGCGTCGCACCCGGGCGTGTTCGAGGTGGCGGCGGTCGGCGTGCCGGACGAGCACTCGGGCGAAGCCGTGAAGCTGTTCGTCGTGAAGAAGGATCCGGCGCTTACCGACAAGGACATCCTCGCATACTGCAAGGAGCGGCTAACCGGCTACAAGCGGCCGAAACTCGTCGAGTTCCGCACGGAGCTGCCGAAGACGAATGTCGGCAAGATCCTGCGGCGCGAACTGCGCGACGGACGCGCGTAACACCGAAGTCGAATCAACCAGCCCGGCCAGTGCCGGGCTTTTTTATTCGTGGTGACGGCATCGAGGATGCCGCGTCGTGGTTCGACGGTCGCAGTAACGGCGCGCGTTCTACCTGGGGGCGCCGTGGCCGACCGAGCGGCTCGAGCGGGCCGCCGCCGGCCACGATCCGTATGGCGCGGTACCTCGGTGCGTGCCACCGGCCGGCAGCGGCGGCCTTCACGTGGATGAGGCGTCGCGAACGCGTCGTCGCCGTGAACGGGCCGCCCGGTGATCGTCCTGTTCGCCACTCGCCGCTTCGCAGCCGCAAAAGAAAAAGGCGCCCGAAGGCGCCTTCAATATGCTGCGGCTTGTCAGTCAAGCTGATTAGAACTTGTGACGGATGCCGACGCGCGCTGCAACCTGGTTGCTGGTGCTCGACGGATCGAGACCGTTGATCGACGCATGTGCCTGAACGACGTTGCCTGCCGAGTCGAGCGCGTTGCCCGACGCATGCTGGTACACGCCGATCACGTAGACGTCCGTGCGCTTGGACAGGAAGTAGTCGACGCCCAGCGAGCCTTGGTGGTACTTGGCTGCCGAGTTGCCGTCGATCTTGCTGCCTTGCGTGTAGTCGTACGCCGCGCCGACGATCAGCGCCGGGGTCAGCTGATACTTGAAGTTGATTTCGCCGTTGTTGAACGTCGCGGTCTGGTTCACGAACGGACCGACCGAGAAGCCCTTGAACTTCGTGTTCGAGTACGTCGCGCCGATCGTTGCTGCGCCGAACGTGTACGCACCGCCCGCACCGATCACCTGGTACGTGTTCGCGCTGTTCGCATATGCGCCGTAGACCGGCGACGACACGGCCGTCGCTGCAGCCGACGCGCCGGTGTTGAACATGCCGCCGAAGTTCGCCGGCGTGCGTGCATTCAAGTAGCCGACACCCAACACCAGCGGGCCGTTGTTGTAACCGGCGCCGAGCGACCAGACCTGGTTCTTCGAGAACTGGCCGGCTTGACCGCCGAAGCTGTACAGGCCGCCGAACGAGAAGCCGCCGTAGGTCGGGCTCGTGTACTTGACCGCGTTGTTCACGCGATATGCGTTGTTGAAGTTGTCGAGGTCGCCCGGGTGAGCAGCGATGTAGCCGCCCCACTGGTCGCCTGCCTCGAGCGGGCCGACGAAGTCGACGACGGAGTCGTACTGGCGACCCAGCGTGAC
Source organism: Burkholderia sp. MSMB0856 (assembly GCF_001524645.2). NCBI lineage: Bacteria > Pseudomonadati > Pseudomonadota > Betaproteobacteria > Burkholderiales > Burkholderiaceae > Burkholderia > Burkholderia sp. MSMB0856. The sequence goes on from NZ_CP013427.1 coordinate 495,020, forward strand.
CGTACCGTACTGGCTCGACAGGCCGACGTAAGCCTGGCGGCCGAACATCAGGCCGCCTTGGCCCAGCTTGCCGGAGTTGACGTCGAAACCGTTTTCGAGGACGAAGATCGCCTTCAGGCCGCTGCCCAGATCTTCGGTGCCGCGCAGGCCGAAGCGGCTGCCTTGCATCACGCCGCTTGCCAGACCGTACAGGTGGCCGCCTTTGGCGTTGTTGTTGAAGATGAAGCCTTCATCGATGATGCCGTAGAGCGTCACGCTGCTTTGCGCATGGGCTGCGCCAGCAAACGCGCCCAGCGCGACGAGCGCGAGAAGCGACTTTTTCATTAACGGATCTCCAAGAAACACTGAATTTTTTTGGCGGGGCGGATAGTTATGTTGTGTTGACGGGCCCCGTCAACTTCGCAAGAAGTTGCACGTAATGTAGCAAAGCCGATTTTTCCGACAAAGCGAAATGCCGTGGCGCAAGGCTGCCATGTTTCCTTTATGCAACAATGGTTAAAATCACGGGTTAACCGCAATTTCCGCTGAATAATCAAGTCGGTTACGCAGCGGAGCACGTGCCTTTGCCGCCCGCGGCGGCACACGCAGCCAGGAGAACAGGATGGTGTTGGATGAACTGATCAGCGAATTCGATCGCGGCCTGCGATCGCTGACCGGCATTAGCCGGATGAGCCGCCCGGTGCCCGCGCCGGCGGAGCCGCCGGCCGGCGAACTGACGCCCGCGGAGCGCTCGCACGCCGCCGGGCTGATGCGCGTGAACCATGTCGGCGAGGTCTGCGCGCAGGCGCTTTATCAGGCGCAGAAGCTGACCGCGCGCTCGTCGTCGTCGAAGGCGATGTTCGAGGAAGCCGCGCGCGAGGAGGAGGATCATCTCGCGTGGACCGCGCATCGGCTGAAGGAACTCGATTCGCGTCCGAGCCTGCTCAACCCGCTGTGGTACGCTGGCGCGCTCGCGATCGGCGTCGTCGCCGGCACGCTGGGCGACAAGGTCAGCCTCGGCTTCATGGCGGAGACGGAGCGTCAGGTCGAGAGCCATCTCGACGGGCACCTGTCCGAGCTGCCGCCGACCGACACGGCGTCGCGTGCGATCGTCGAGCAGATGCGGCTCGACGAAGTGAAGCACGGCAAGGCCGCGACCGATGCCGGCGGGATCGAGCTGCCGTTGCCTGCCCGGATGTTGATGCGCGCCGCATCGAAAGTCATGACGAGCACTGCATACTATCTCTGACATTCGGGCCGGGGCGGCGCGCGACGCCGTCCTGGTTCGCCGTCCCCGATACCGCCCGTTTTTTCCGCGTTTTCCCGCCCCCGAAAGCCCCGTCCGCACGCCAGTCTGGCCCGCCTTTCTCACGTATCACCTTCACAAGTTGCACTAGCTCATTCATTTATAACGGTTTTTGGTATGAGGGGCCGCATGAGCATGCGCGCGTAAGTCCTTGTTCTAACTAACAAAATTCGTCAAAAAACCGGGCCGCTCCCTTGACCGTGCCAAACCCTTCCACTAAAGTGGGAGACAGTGTGAGAAAGTGTATTTTTGTGTGATTTAGCGGGCTATTCCGGCTAAATTCTTGAGCATTGAGCGGGTGCTTCGGTGCCCTGAACGGGAGAGCGGAAAGTGTTCCAAGGGGCGTCGGCGCTGACGCTCGATGCGAAAGGGCGGATGTCGGTGCCGGCTCGCTATCGCGAAGCGCTGCAAGGACAGGCAGAAGGACGGGTGACTGTGACCAAGCACCCGGACGGCTGCCTGTTGCTGTTTCCGCGCCCCGAATGGGAGGTATTTCGCGCCAAGATCGCCGCGCTGCCGATGGACGCGCATTGGTGGCGGCGAATTTTTCTCGGCAATGCGATGGATGTCGATCTCGACAGCGCAGGCCGGATTCTCGTATCGCCCGAGCTGCGGATGGCGGCCGGACTGGAAAAGGAAGTCATGTTGTTGGGAATGGGTAGTCACTTCGAGCTGTGGGATTCGCAGACCTACATCGCGAAGGAGCAGGCAGCGATGGCGCAGGGCATGCCCGACGCGCTGAAGAACTTCACGTTCTGATTGCGGTGACGGAGACGCCCGCGATGGGAAACGAATTGCAGCATCGGACCGTACTGTTGGACGAAGCGGTCGATTCGCTCGTGACGCGGCCGGACGGCATTTATGTCGACGGCACGTTCGGGCGCGGCGGTCATAGCCGCGCGGTGCTCGCGCGGCTGGCGCCGGGCGGCCGGCTGATCGCGTTCGACAAGGATCCGAGGGCGATCGAGACGGCGCAGCGCATCGAGGATGCGCGCTTCTCGATCGTGCATGACAGCTTTGCATCGATGCGCGACGCGCTTGCGGCGCGCGGTGTCGAGAAGGTGTCGGGTGTGTTGCTGGACCTGGGCGTGTCCTCGCCGCAGGTGGACGATCCGGCGCGCGGCTTCAGCTTTCGCGCGGATGGCCCGCTGGACATGCGAATGGATCCGACGCGCGGCGAGTCGGCGGCCGAGTGGCTCGCGCGGGCTTCGGTGCAGGAATTGACGGAGGTGATACGAGATTATGGGGAAGAACGGTTTGCTTTTCAGATTGCAAAGGCGCTTGTTGCTCGCCGGGCAGAGTCCGACCGTCTTGGGCCTCTCGACACCACGGGCGAGCTTGCCCAAATCGTGGGTAACGTCGTCAAAACCCGTGAGAAGGGCAAGGATCCGGCAACCCGCACCTTTCAGGCTATACGGATTCACGTCAATCAAGAGCTTGCGGACCTGCAAGTCGTACTAGACGCGGCATTGTCGTTGCTGGAGCAAGGGGGGCGGCTGGTGGTCATCAGCTTTCATTCACTCGAGGACCGGATCGTCAAGCGATTCATGCAGGCGCACGCGAGTGCGCCCGCGGTCGATCGTCGCCTGCCGATCCGCGCCGTCGACCTCCCGAGCCCGCCGCTCAAGATCATCAGCCGTCAGTTCCCGAGCGAGGCGGAAGTCGCCGCGAATCCGCGCGCCCGGTCGGCAGTGATGCGCATCGCGGAGCGCGTCACGCCATGAGCCGCTTCAACATCTTCCTGCTGATCATCGTGATGGGCTGCGCGCTGTCGGTCGTCAACTCGACGAACCAGCAGCGCCAGATCTTCATTCAGCTGCAGCGCGCGCAGTCGCAGGAGCGTCAGCTCCAGCAGGACTACGCGCAGCTTCAATATCAGCAGAGCGCGCTGTCCAAGACGTCCCGCATCGAGCAGCTCGCGAACGATTCGCTGAAGATGCAGCCGATCACGACGGGCCGCACCCAGTACCTGACGCTGCCGTCGGGCGCCGCGAAGGCGATCGACGCGCCGATTCCCGCGTCGGCCGATACGGCCACCAAGGGCAATGGAGGCGCGCGATGAAGCCGTCGCAAAAGCGCCAGGACGTGAAGTTCTCGTCGAGCCCCGTGCTCGGCGTGCACCTGCCGATGTGGCGCTCGAAACTCGTCGTGTTCCTGCTGTTCATGGCGTTCGTCGCGCTCGCCGCGCGGGCGTTCTGGATCCAGGGCCCCGGCAACGCGTTCTACCAGAAGCAGGGCGAGAGCCGCTACCAGCGCACGATCGAGCTGCCGGCCACGCGCGGCAAGATCCTCGACCGTAACGGGCTCGTGCTCGCGACGAGTCTGCCCGTGCGGGCGATCTGGGCGATTCCCGACGCCGTGCCTGACGATCTCGATGCCGGCAAGGTCAACCAGCTCGGCAAGCTCCTCGGCATGACGCCGAAGGAACTGCGCGTGAAGCTGTCGCAAGACAAGGGTTTCGTCTACGTAAAGCGCCAGGTTCCGATCGACGTCGCGGACAAGGTCGCCGCGCTCGACATTCCCGGTATCTATCAGCGCAACGAATACAAGCGCTTCTATCCGGAAGGCGAGATCACGGCTCACCTGATCGGCTTCACGAACGTCGAGGACGAAGGGCAGGAGGGCGTCGAACTCGGCGACCAGAAGATGCTGTCCGGCACATCCGGCGTGCGCCGCGTGATCAAGGACCGGATGGGGCACATCGTCGAGGATGTCGCCGAACAGATTCCGCCGCACAACGGGACGGACGTCGACCTGTCGATCGACAGCAAGATCCAGTACATCGCGTATGCAAACCTGAAGGCCGCCGTCGAGAAGTTCAAGGCGAAGGCCGGCGCGGCGATGGTCGTCGACGTGCGCACCGGCGAGGTGCTGGCGCTCGTCAATTACCCGACGTACAACCCGAACGACCGCTCTCGCATGACGGGCGAGCAGTTGCGCAACCGGATCATGACCGACGTGTTCGAACCGGGTTCGATCATGAAGCCGTTTACGGTGTCGCTCGCGCTCGACCTGCACCGCGTGACGCCGAACACGCTCGTCGAGACGGGCAACGGGCATTTCGTGCTCGACGGCGCACCGATCACCGACGACGCAGGTTTCGGCACGCTGACGGTCGGCGGCGTGATCCAGAAGTCGAGCAACATCGGTGCGACGAAGATCGCGATGACGATGCGGCCCGAGGAAATGTGGAATATGTATACGAGCATCGGCCTCGGCCAGGCGCCGAAGGTCGGGTTCCCGGGCGCGGTGGCCGGTCGCCTGCGTCCGTGGAAGAGCTGGCGTCGCATCGAGCAGGCGACGATGTCGTACGGCTACGGCCTGTCGGTGTCGCTGTTCCAGCTCGCGCGCGCCTACACGGCGATCGCGCACGACGGCGAGCTGATGCCCGTGACCATTTTCAAGACCGACCCCAATCAGCCGATCGTGGGCACGCAGGTGTTCAACCCGACTACCGCGCGCGAAGTGCGTGCGATGCTCGAAACGGTGGTGGCGCCGGGCGGTACGTCGCCCGATGCGGCCGTGCCGGGTTATCGCGTCGGCGGCAAGAGCGGTACCGCGTACAAGCATGAAGGTCACGGCTACACGCGCAAGTACCGCGCGTCGTTCGTCGGCATGGCGCCGATGCCGAATCCGCGCGTCGTGATCGCGGTGTCGGTCGACGAGCCGACCGCCGGCAGCCACTTCGGCGGCCAGGTGTCGGGCCCCGTATTCTCGGCGATCGCGGGCGATACGATGCGCGCGCTGAACGTGCCGCCGAACATGCCGATCAAGCAGCTCGTCGTGTCCGACGACGCGCCTGGCGCGCCCGCCGGGACGGGCCCGCAAAAGCTCGCCGCGGGCGGCGGCGCGAAGCATATGATCGTATCCAGCACGACACGTAATTCACCAGGAGTTGTTCGATGAGCGCCGCTCGCAGTTCCCATCCGGCGCATCAGCAGATCGCGGCCGCGCTTGCGTGGCTGCGCCAGCATGTGGCCCCCGCAGCGCAACTGCATGCCGACACGCGCAGCCTGAAGGCCGGCGACGTGTTCCTCGGCTATGCGGTCGACGGGGCAGACAATCGCGCCTTCATTTCCGATGCCGCCGCGCGCGGCGCGGCCGCCGTGCTGTATCAGCCGGAAGGCCTCGAAGCCGCACCGGCCGTGCCCGTCGCACTCGCGGTGCCGGCGCTCGACCAGCTGGCAGGCGAGATCGCCAGCGGCTGGTACGGCGACCCGAGCGACAGCCTGCTCGCCATCGGCGTGACCGGCACCAACGGCAAGACGTCCTGCACGCAATGGATCGCGGCCGCGCTGACGGCGCTGCACCAGCCGTGCGCGCTGATCGGCACGCTCGGCAGCGGCATGCCGGGGCAGCTGGTGCCGACCGGCTTCACGACACCTGACGCGCCGCAGCTGCAGCGCAGCCTCGCGCAACTGCATGACGCGGGCGCGAAAGCCGTCGCGATGGAAGTGTCTTCGCACGCGCTGCATCAGGGCCGCGTGAACGGCACGGCATTCGACATCGCCGTTTTCACGAACCTCACGCAGGATCACCTCGACTATCACGGCACGTTCGACGCGTACGAAGCCGCGAAGTCGAAGCTGTTCGCGTGGCGCGGTCTGCGCGCGGCGGTCGTCAATCGCGACGACGAGGCCGGCCGTCGCCTGCTCGAGAAGCTGGCCGGCCGCGTGCGCACGATCGCATACGGGATAGGCGACGCACAGGCGGCCGACGCCGATCGCGAGCTGGTCGCGCTCGACGTGCGCGCGACCGCCACGGGCACGGCTTTCCGCCTGCGCTCGTCGTGGGGCGACGCGGACGTCGAGGTCGGCACGCTCGGCGCGTTCAACGTCAGCAACCTGCTCGCGGTGCTCGGCTCGCTGCTCGCGGCCGACGTGCCGTTCGATGCGGCCGTCGCGGAGATTACGCGGCTCGAGTCCGTCAACGGGCGCATGCAGCGCCTTGGCGGCCGGCTGCAGAACGACGAACCGCTGGTCGTGATCGACTACGCGCACACGCCCGATGCACTCGACAAGACGCTCGATGCATTGCGCCCGATCGCGGCGGCGCGCGGCGGGCGACTCGTCTGCATGTTCGGTTGCGGCGGCGATCGCGACGCGACGAAGCGCCCGCTGATGGGCGCGATCGCCGAGCGGCTCGCCGACGAAGTCGTCGTGACGAGCGACAATCCGCGCAGCGAGGATCCGCAGCGCATCATCGACCAGGTCATCGCGGGGATGACCGCGCCCGATCGCGCACGCCGCATCGAGGATCGCGCGAGCGCGATCCTGCAGGCCGTGCGCGGCGCCGCCCGCGAGGACGTCGTCGTGCTGGCCGGCAAGGGGCACGAGGCGACGCAGGAAATCATGGGCAAGAAGCGCGCGTTCTCCGATCAGGATCACGCGCGGCTCGCGCTCGCGGCACGCGCGACGCACGGCAAGGGAGGCGGCGAATGACGATGCTCAGTCTCGGCGAAGCCGCGCGCCTGATTCCCGGTGCGACCGTCCACGGCGATCCGGACACCACCTTCAAGCGCGTGTCGACGGACAGCCGCACGGTCGGCCCGGGCGACCTGTTCGTCGCGCTGAAGGGCGAACGCTTCGACGCGCACGACTTCCTCGGCGACGTGGCCGCGCGCGGCGCGGCCGCGGCGCTCGTCGCGCACGCGCCGGCGGGCCTTGCGATGCCGGTCGTCGAGGGCGGTGAAACGCGTGCCGCGCTCGGCGCGCTCGCGCATGGCTGGCGCAAGCGCTTCGCGGTGCCGCTCGTCGCGGTGACGGGCAGCAACGGCAAGACGACCGTCAAGGAAATGATCGCGTCGATCTTTACGGCGGCAGTCGGCACAGACGCGCGGCTGGCGACGGCCGGCAACCTGAACAACGACATCGGCGTGCCGCTGACGCTGCTGCGCCTGTCGGGCGCGCATCGCGTCGCGGTGATCGAGCTCGGGATGAATCACCCGGGCGAGACCGAAGTTCTCGCGCGCCTCGCGGCGCCGACCGTCGCGCTCGTCAACAATGCGCAGCGCGAACACCAGGAATTCATGGCGACGGTCGAGGCGGTCGCGCTCGAACACGCGGCCGTGATCCACGCGCTGACGCCGGACGGCGTCGCGGTGTTTCCGGCCGACGATGCGTACGCCGGTATCTGGCGTGTCGCGGCGACCGGCAACCGGATTCTCGATTTCGCGCTGCACGACGCCGAACGGCAGATCGAAGCGCAGGTCACGGGCCGTCTGCACGGCGGCGAGCTTGCGATCGACACGCCGTCCGGCTCGGTGACGGTGCGGCTGCGCGCGCTCGGCGAGCACAACGCACGCAACGCATTGGCGGCCACGGCCGCGACGCTCGCGGCCGGTATCGAGCTGGCCGCGATCAAGCAGGGCCTCGAATCGTTCGAGCCGGTCAAGGGCCGTTTGCAGGTCCGGCGAGCGGACGTCGGCAGCCTCGCGGGCGCGACGGTCGTCGACGACACCTACAACGCGAACCCCGATTCGATGCGCGCGGCGATCGACGTGCTGGCCGCACAACCGGCGCCGCGCGTGCTGGTGATCGGCGACATGGGCGAGGTGGGCGACGAAGGCCCGGCATTTCACCGGGAGATCGGCGCATATGCGCGCGAGCGCGGCATCGATGCGCTGTTCGCGCTCGGCGATGCGTCGCGCGATGCATGTACCGCGTACGGCGACACGGCCCGCCATTTCGGCGACGTCGGCGCGCTGGTGACGGCGCTGCTCGCGGCGGGCTACGGCGCGCAGGCGACGGTGCTCGTGAAGGGCTCGCGGTACATGAAGATGGAGCGCGTGGTCGACGCGCTGACGAAACAACCCGCGGCGGGCACGGTGCCCGCTGCACACTGAGTAGAAGGAAGGAAGCATGCTGCTGGCGCTGGCGCAATGGCTGCAAGGAGACGCAAGCTTTTTGCGCTTGTTCACGTACCTGACGTTCCGTGCGGTGATGGCTACCATCACCGCGCTCGGGATCGGGCTCGTGTGCGGACCGTGGGTGATCCGCAAGCTGACGCAAATGAAGGTCGGGCAGGCCGTGCGCAAGGACGGCCCGCAGAGCCATCTCGTCAAGTCCGGCACGCCGACGATGGGCGGCGTGCTGATCCTGATCGGCATCGCGGTCGCGACGCTGCTGTGGGGCGACCTGACGAACCGTTTCATCTGGATCGTGATGCTCGTCACGTTCGGCTTCGGCGTGATTGGCTGGGTCGACGACTACCGCAAGGTCGTCTACAAGGACCCGCGCGGGATGTCGTCGCGCGAAAAGTATTTCTGGCAGTCGGTGATCGGGCTGTTCGCGGCGGTCTACCTCGCATTCAGCGTGTCCGAGGCGAACAACGTGCGTGTGTTCGACCTGTTCATGGCGTGGGTGCGCAGCGGCCTGTCGATGGGGCTGCCCGCGCGGGCCGACCTGATGTTGCCGTTCCTGAAGTCGATCAGCTACCCGCTGGGCGTCTGGGGCTTCATCGTGCTGACCTACTTCGTGATCGTCGGCGCGAGCAACGCGGTGAACCTGACCGACGGCCTCGACGGTCTAGTGATCATGCCGGTCGTGCTGGTCGGTGCGTCGCTGGGTGTGTTCGCGTACGTGATGGGCAGCTCGGTCTATTCGAAATACCTGCTGTTCCCGCACATCCCGGGCGCCGGTGAATTGCTGATCTTCTGCTCCGCGATGGGCGGGGCAGGGCTCGCGTTCCTCTGGTACAACACGCACCCCGCGCAGGTGTTCATGGGCGACGTCGGCGCGCTGGCGCTTGGCGGCGCGCTCGGCACGGTCGCGGTGATCGTGCGCCAGGAAATCGTGCTGTTCATCATGGGCGGCATCTTCGTCGCGGAAACGCTGTCGGTGATGCTGCAGGTGTCGTGGTTCAAGTACACGAAGAAGCGTTACGGCGAAGGGCGGCGCCTGCTGAAGATGGCACCGCTGCATCACCATTTCGAATTGTCCGGCTGGAAGGAAACGCAGGTGGTGGTGCGTTTCTGGATCATCACGCTGATGCTGTGCCTGTTCGGTCTGTCCACCCTCAAGTTGCGGTAAAGGAAAGGTAACAAGGATGTCTGGCGAGATGTTTGGAGATCGGCAGCGGCCGATGGTGCTCGTACTGGGGCTCGGGGAATCGGGTCTCGCGATCGCGCGATGGTGCGCGAGGCACGGGTGCCGGCTGCGTATTGCCGATACCCGCGAGGCGCCGCCGAACCTTGCCGCGCTGCAGGCCGAAGGCATCGATGCGGAGTTCGTCGGCGGGCCGTTCACGCCTGCACTGCTCGACGGCGGCGTCGAGATCGTCGGGCTGAGCCCCGGCCTGTCGCCGCTCGAACCGGCACTGGCGGCGCTGATCGCGGCCGCGAACGAGCGCGCGATCGCCGTGTGGGGCGAACTGGAATTCTTCGCGCAGGCGCTGCGCGCGCTCGGCACGAGCGGCTATCAGCCGAAGGTGCTCGCGATCACCGGCACCAACGGCAAGACCACGACGACGAGCCTCACGGGCCTGCTGTGCCAGCGTTCGGGCAAGAAGGTCGCCGTTGCCGGCAACATCAGCCCGGCGATGCTCGACCGGCTCGCGGGCGCGATCGACGATACGGCGTTGCCCGACGTCTGGGTGCTCGAACTGTCGAGCTTCCAGCTCGAGACGGCACGCACGTTCGCGCCGGACGCGGCCGCGATCCTCAACATCACGCAGGATCACCTCGACTGGCACGGCAGCTTCGACGCCTATGCGGCCGCGAAGGGCCGGATCTTCGGCGCGACAACCACGCGCGTGCTCAACCGCGACGATGCGGCCGTGATGAAGTTCGCGCCGGCCGCCGGCGCGGCCGATGCGGCGCGCACGGTCACGTTCGGCCTGAACGAACCGACGCAGGACGGCGACTACGGCCTGTCGCGCGACAACGGCATTGCGTGGCTGGTCGAAGCGGTCGACCGCGACGCGCCCGACGAGACGACGAGCCGTCGCCGCAAGCGCGACGGCGCGCATACGCCCGACATCGCGCAGAAGCGCCTGATGCCGGCCGACGCGCTGCGCATCCGCGGGCTGCACAATGCGGCGAACGCGCTGGCCGCGTTCGCGCTTGCACGCGCGATCGATCTGCCGGCCGCGCCGCTGCTGCACGCGCTGCGCGAATACCGCGGCGAGGCGCATCGCGTCGAAGTGATCGCGACGATCGACGACGTGGACTACGTCGACGACAGCAAGGGAACGAACGTCGGCGCGACGGTGGCCGCGCTCGACGGGCTCGCGCAGAAGATCGTGCTGATCGCCGGCGGCGACGGCAAGGGTCAGGATTTCGCGCCGCTGGTCGCGCCGGTCGCGCGCTGGTGCCGTGCGGTGATGCTGATCGGCCGCGATGCGCCGGCGATTCGCGACACGCTCGCCGAAACCGGCGTGCCGCTCGCCGACCACGCGACGCTCGAAGGCGCGGTGCGTGCCGCCGCCGACCTCGCCGAGCCGGGCGATGCGGTGCTGCTGTCGCCCGCGTGCGCGAGCCTCGACATGTTCAGGAACTACGCCCATCGCGCGGATGTGTTCCGCGCGGCGGTGGATGAAATCGCCATCGACAAAGGAGCGACGCCATGAGTTGGTCCGATCGCCTCGTCTCCCGTTTCAACGACCGGCGCGACACCGGCGGCAATGCCGCCGGCGGCCGCGTCGCGTCGGCCACGCGCGCCGCGACCGGCGGCCTCGCGAGCGTCGTCAACGGCGTGCGGCCGAGCCGCTCGCGAATGCTCGATTTCGACTACTCGCTGCTGTGGGTCGCGATCGCGCTGCTCGGGCTCGGCGTGGTGATGGTGTATTCGGCGTCGATCGCGATGCCCGATTCGCCGAAATATGCGTCGTATCACGACTATGCGTTCCTGATGCGCCACTGCGTGTCGCTTGGCGTCGCGTTCATCGCGGCGGTGATCGCGTTCCGCGTGCCCGTGTCGACCTGGGACAAATACGCGCCGCATCTCTTCCTGATCGCACTGGTCGGCCTCGTGATCGTGCTGATCCCGCACGTCGGCAAGGGTGTGAACGGTGCGCGCCGCTGGATTCCGCTCGGCATCACGAACATGCAGCCGTCGGAAATCATGAAGCTCGCGGTGACGATCTACGCGGCGAACTACACGGTGCGCAAGCAGGAATACATGCAGAGCTTCGCGAAGGGCTTCCTGCCGATGGCGTTCGCGGTCGGTCTCGTCGGCGCGCTGCTGCTGCTCGAACCGGACATGGGCGCGTTCATGGTGGTTGCCGCGATCGCGATGGGCGTGCTGTTCCTCGGCGGCGTCAACGGCAAGCTGTTCGGCGGCCTGGTCGCGACGGCGGTTGGCACCTTCACGATGCTCGTATGGCTGTCACCGTGGCGTCGCGAGCGGATCTTCGCGTACCTCGATCCGTGGGACGAACGCTATGCGCAGGGCAAGGCGTACCAGCTCACGCACTCGCTGATCGCGTTCGGCCGCGGCGAGTGGTTCGGCGTCGGCCTCGGCGGCAGCGTCGAGAAGCTGAACTACCTGCCCGAAGCGCATACCGACTTCATCCTCGCGGTGATCGGCGAGGAACTCGGCTTCGTCGGCGTGCTGGTCGTGATCCTGCTGTTTTACTGGATCGTGCGCCGCGCGTTCGAGATCGGTCGTCAGGCGCTCGCGCTCGACCGCACGTTCGCGGGCTTGATGGCGAAGGGCATCGGCATCTGGTTCGGCGCGCAGACGTTCATCAACATGGGCGTGAACCTCGGCCTGCTGCCGACCAAGGGCCTGACGCTGCCGCTCGTGAGCTACGGCGGCTCGGGCATCCTGCTGAACTGTGTCGCGCTTGCGGTGCTGTTGCGGGTCGACTATGAAAATCGCGTATTGATGCGGGGAGGGAAGGTATGACCGCGTCGCGACGCACGCTGATGGTGATGGCAGGCGGCACCGGGGGCCACGTGTTCCCGGGGCTCGCCGTCGCGCACCGGATGGAAGCGGCGGGTTGGCGCGTCGTGTGGCTCGGCAATCCGGCCGGGATGGAAGCGACGCTCGTGCCGAAGCACGGCATTCCGATGGAATACGTGCGCTTCGGCGGACTGCGCGGCAAGGGCCTGAAGACCAAGCTGACGCTGCCGATCAACCTGCTGCGCGCGTGCTGGCAGAGTCTCGGCGCGCTGCGCCGCGTTCGGCCGGACGTCGTGCTCGGGATGGGCGGCTACATCACGTTCCCGGCGGGCGTGATGGCCGCGCTGTCGGGCCGCCCGCTCGTGCTGCACGAACAGAATTCGATCGCCGGTCTCGCGAACAAGGTGCTCGCGAAATTCGCGAAGCGCGTGCTCGTTGCGTTCCCGGGCGCACTGCCGCACGCGGAATGGACCGGCAACCCGATTCGCGCGGAACTTGCGCGCACGGAAACGCCCAAGGCACGCTATGCGTCGCGCAGCGGCCCGCTGAACGTGCTGGTCGTCGGCGGCAGTCTCGGCGCCGCCGCGCTGAACGAAGTCGTGCCGCGCGCGCTGGCGCTGCTGGCGCCGGGCGAGCGCCCGCGCATCGTGCACCAGGCCGGCGCGAAGCACATCGACGCGCTGAAGGCGAATTACGAAGCGGCCGGATTCACCGGCGGCGACGACGTGCGGCTCGTGCCGTTCATCGACGACATGGCCACCGCTTACGCGGCGGCGGATCTCGTGATCTGCCGCTCCGGCGCGATGACGGTGTCGGAAATCGCGGCGGTGGGCGTGGCGGCGCTGTTCGTGCCGTTCCCGTACGCGGTCGACGACCACCAGACGACCAACGCCGCGTTCCTCGCCGATGCGGGCGCGGCGGTGCTGGTGCAACAACGCGACCTGTCGGCGGAACTGCTTGCCGACTGGCTGCGCGGCCAGTCGCGGGCGTCGCTCGCGGACATGGCGGAGCGTTCGCGCTCGCTGGCGAAGCCCGAGGCCACCGACGAAGTCGCGCGCGTCTGCGCGAAGGTGGCTGGCGCGAACCTGGAACAACTGCAATGAAACACATCGTCAAACACATTCATTTCGTCGGGATCGGCGGCGCGGGCATGAGCGGCATCGCCGAAGTGCTCGTCAACCTCGGCTACGAGGTCAGCGGCTCCGACCTGTCGCGCAACGCGGTGACCGATCGTCTCGCGGCGCTCGGCGCGCGGATCGCGATCGGGCACGACGCGGCGAACATCGAGGGCGCGAACGCGGTCGTCGTGTCGACGGCCGTGCGCTCGGACAACCCCGAAGTGCTCGCCGCGCGCCACCAGCGCGTGCCGATCGTGCAGCGCGCGGTGATGCTCGCGGAGCTGATGCGCCTGAAGCAGGGGATCGCGATCGCCGGCACGCACGGCAAGACCACGACGACGAGCCTCGTCGCGAGCGTGCTCGCGGCGGGCGGGCTGGACCCGACCTTCGTGATCGGCGGCCGGCTGATCAGCGCCGGTGCGAACGCGCGGCTCGGCACGGGTGACTTCATCGTCGCCGAGGCCGACGAGTCGGACGCGTCGTTCCTGAACCTGTATCCGGTGATCGAAGTCATCACGAACATCGACGCCGATCACATGGACACCTACGGCCACGATTTCGCGCGGCTCAAGCAGGCGTTCATCGAATTCACGCAGCGCCTGCCGTTCTACGGCAGCGCGGTGGTGTGCGTCGACGATCCGAACGTGCGGCAGATCATCCCGTTCATCTCGAAGCCGGTCGTGCGCTACGGGTTGTCGCCGGACGCGCAGGTGCGCGCGGAAGACATCGACGCGCGCGACGGCCGCATGCACTTCACGGTGATCCGCGAAGGCCGTGCGCCGCTCGCGGTGGTGCTGAACCTGCCGGGCCTGCACAACGTGCAGAACGCGCTCGCGGCGATCGCGATCGCGACCGATCTCGGCGTGGCGGACGACGCGATCCAGCTGGCGCTGGCGGAATTCAACGGCGTCGGCCGACGCTTCCAGCGCTACGGCGAGGTGCCGAGCGCGGACGGCGGCCAGTACACGCTGATCGACGACTACGGCCACCACCCCGTCGAGATGGCCGCGACGATCGCGGCCGCGCGCGGCGCGTTCCCGGGCCGCCGCCTCGTGCTGGCGTTCCAGCCGCACCGCTACACGCGCACGCGCGATTGTTTCGACGACTTCGTCAATGTGCTGTCGACGGTCGACGCGCTGGTGCTGACGGAAGTCTATGCCGCGGGCGAAGCGGCGATCGCGACGGCCAATGGTGACGCGCTGTCGCGTGCGCTGCGGGCGGTGGGCAAGGTTGACCCGGTGTTCGTCGCGACGGTCGACGACGTGCCGGACGCACTGGCCAAGGTCGCGCAGAAAGGCGACGTGGTGATCACGATGGGCGCGGGTTCGATCGGCGGCGTGCCGGCGAAGCTCGTGCAACACACACAACAGAAGGCATGACATGAGCGGGATCGATCCGAAACGTTTCGGCAAGGTGGCGGTGTTGTTCGGCGGCGAATCCGCCGAGCGCGAGGTGTCGCTCACCTCGGGCCGTCTCGTGCTGCAGGGCCTGCGTGACGCGGGCGTCGACGCGCATCCGTTCGACCCGGCCGAGCGGCCGTTGTCGGCGCTGAAGGACGAAGGCTTCGTGCGCGCGTTCAACGCGCTGCACGGCGGCTACGGCGAGAACGGCCAGATCCAGGGCGCGCTCGATTTCTACGGAATCCGCTACACGGGCAGCGGCGTGCTCGGCTCGGCGCTCGGCCTCGACAAGTTCCGCACGAAGCTCGTGTGGCAGCAGACGGGCGTGCCGACGCCGCCGTTCGAGACGGTGATGCGCGGCGACGACTACGCGGCGCGCGCGGCGGACATCGTCGCGAAGCTCGGCCTGCCGCTGTTCGTGAAGCCGGCGAGCGAGGGCTCGAGCGTCGCGGTGCTGAAGGTGAAGACGGCCGACGCGTTGCCCGCCGCACTGTCGGAAGCGGCGACGCACGACAAGATCGTGATCGTCGAGAAGAGCATCGAAGGCGGCGGCGAATACACCGCGTGCATCGCCGGCGATCTCGACCTGCCGCTGATCAAGATCGTGCCGGCCGGCGAGTTCTACGACTACCACGCGAAGTATGTCGCCGACGATACGCAGTACCTGATTCCGTGCGGGCTGCCCGCGGAACAGGAAACGGAACTGAAGCGCATCGCGCGCCGCGCGTTCGACGTGCTCGGCTGCACCGACTGGGGTCGGGCGGACTTCATGCTCGATGCCGCCGGCAACGCGTATTTCCTGGAAGTGAACACGGCCCCCGGGATGACCGACCACTCGCTGCCGCCGAAGGCCGCGCGGTCGATCGGCATCAGCTATTCGGAGCTGGTCGTGAAGGTGCTGTCGCTTACGCTCAACGACTGACGCAGGAACGGAACGACGTATGTGGAACAACGTTCGCCAACTCAACCTTGCCGCCAGCGCGCTGTACGCGCTGTTGCTGCTCGTGTTGGCGGCGGCCGGCTGCTACTGGCTGATCCAGCGTCCGACGTTCGCGCTGCGCGAAATCCGGATCGACGGCGACACCGAGCACATCAACACGCCGACGGTGCGTGCGGGCGTGGTCGGCCGGCTGAAGGGCAATTTCTTCACGGTCGATCTCGATACGGCGCGTGCCGCGTTCGAGCAGATGCCGTGGGTGCGCCACGCGAGCGTGCGCCGGGTGTGGCCGAATGCGCTGGCTGTCACGCTCGAGGAGTACAAACCGCTCGGGACCTGGGGCAGCGCGCAGCTCGTGAGCGTAGACGGTGAGCTGTTCACCGCGAACCAGGGCGAACTGGATCAGGAACTGCCGGCGTTCGACGGCCCGGAGGGCAGTGCGAAGGAAGTCGTCACGCGGTATCGCGACTTCACGAACTGGTTTGCGCCGCTGAAGGCGGCGCCGGAAGAAGTGACGCTGTCGGCGCGCTACGCGTGGACGGTGAAGCTGTCGAACGGCATGCAGGTCGAGCTGGGCAAGGAGCGCACCAGCGAGACCCTGCATGACCGGAGCCAGCGCCTCGTCGCCGCGTGGCCGGCCGTCACGGAGCGTTGGGGCAACGACATCGAGTACGCGGACCTGCGTTATCCGAACGGATTCGCGATTCGTGCGGCAGGCATGCGGTTCCTGACCGATACCGACAAGCGCAAGAAGTAACGAGAGATCACACGCAAGAGCACTTTATGAGCAAAGACTACAAGGATCTGCTGGTTTCCCTCGACATCGGCACGTCGAAGGTGGTGGCCATCGTCGCCGAGCTGAAGGGCGAAGGCCATTACGAGGTGATCGGCCTCGGCCAGAGCGAATCGAAGGGTCTGAAGAAGGGCGTGGTGGTCAATATCGAGGCCACCGTGCAGTCGATCCAGCGCGCGCTCGAGGAAGCCGAGCTGATGGCCGACTGCAAGATCACCAACGTGTTCACGGGGATTGCCGGCAGCCATATCCGCAGCTTCAACTCGAGCGGGATGGTCGCGATCAAGGACAAGGAAGTCACGCAGACGGACGTCGCGCGCGTGATCGAGACCGCGAAGGCGATCAACATCCCGACCGACCAGCAGGTGCTGCACATCCTCACGCAGGAATTCATCATCGACGGCCAGGAAGACGTGCGCGAGCCGATCGGGATGAGCGGTATCCGCCTCGAGGTGAAGGTGCACATCGTGACGGGCGCGGTCAGTGCCGCGCAGAACATCGTCAAGTGCGTGCGCCGCTGCGGGCTGGAAGTGAACGACCTGATCCTGCAGCCGCTCGCGTCGTCGCTGGCCGTGCTGACGGAAGACGAGAAGGATCTCGGCGTGGTGCTGGTCGACATCGGCGGCGGCACGACCGACATCGCGATCTTCGCCGAAGGCGCGATCCGCCATACCGCGGTGATTCCGATCGCCGGCGACCAGATCACGAGCGACATCGCGATGGCGCTGCGCACGCCGACGCCGGACGCGGAAGACATCAAGGTCGGCTACGGGATCGCGAAGCAGGCGCTCGCCGATCCGGACGAGATGGTCGAAGTGCCGGGCCTCGGCGAACGCGGCCCGCGCACGCTGTCGCGCCAGGCGCTCGCGGCCGTGATCGAGCCGCGCGTCGAGGAACTGTTCTCGCTCGTGCAGCAGGTCGTGCGCGAGTCGGGTTACGAAGAACTGCTGAGCTCCGGCGTGGTCATTACCGGCGGGGCTTCGATGATGCCGGGCATGGTCGAGCTCGGCGAAGACATTTTCCTGAAACCGGTGCGCATCGGCGCGCCGGAATACGCAGGCGGCCTCGCCGACGTGGTGCGCAATCCGCGCTACTCGACGGCGATGGGCCTGCTCGTCGAAGGCAGTGCTCAGCGCATGCGCGGCCGCAAGGTCGCCGTGCAGTCCGGCAACGCGGGGCAGATCTTCTCGCGGATGAAGGAATGGTTCCTGAGCAACTTCTGACGAACCGAATCGAAATTCGCGCCGGTGCCGGCGGCTGGCGCGCGACAGGGGGTTGCCCGATCTCCTGCCGAATAACGGCCGAGTAGTTTTATTTTCTTGACGGAGGCAACAATGGAATTCGAAATGCTGGAAACCGAAACCAACGGCACCATCATCAAGGTGGTCGGCGTTGGCGGCGCTGGCGGCAATGCCGTTCAGCACATGATCAACCGTGGCGTGCAGGGCGTCGACTTCATCGTGATGAACACCGACGCACAGGCATTGTCGCGCGCGCGCGCACCGTCCGTGATCCAGCTCGGCAACACCGGCCTCGGCGCCGGCGCGAAGCCGGAAATGGGCAAGGCGGCGGCGGAAGAGGCGCGTGAGCGCATCGCCGACGCGCTGCGTGGCGCGCACATGGTGTTCATCACGGCCGGCATGGGTGGTGGCACGGGCACGGGCGCGGCGCCGGTGGTCGCGCAGATCGCGAAGGAGATGGGCATCCTGACGGTCGGTGTCGTCAGCAAGCCGTTCGAATTCGAAGGCGGCAAGCGCATGCGCGTCGCGGAAGCAGGCTCGCAGCAACTGGAGGATCACGTCGACTCGCTGATCGTCGTCCTGAACGACAAGCTGTTCGACGTGATGGGCGATGACGCCGAGATGGACAAGTGCTTCCAGTGCGCGGACGACGTGTTGAACAACGCGGTTGCAGGCATTGCCGAAATCATCAATGTCGATGGCCTCGTGAACGTCGACTTCGAAGACGTGAAGACGGTGATGGGCGAGCAGGGCAAGGCGATGATGGGCACGGCGACGGTCGCCGGCGTCGATCGCGCACGCCTCGCGGCGGAACAGGCCGTGGCGAGCCCGCTGCTCGAAGGCGTCGATCTGTCGGGCGCGCGCGGTGTGCTGGTCAACATCACGTCGAGCCGTTCGCTGCGCCTGTCTGAAACGCGCGAAGTGATGAACACGATCAAGAGCTACGCGGCGGAAGACGCCACGGTGATCTTCGGTGCGGTGTACGACGACGCAATGGGCGATGCACTGCGCGTGACGGTCGTGGCGACGGGTCTGGGCCGTGCGGCGAAGAAGCAGCAATCGGCTCCGATGACGCTGCTGCGCACGGGTACCGACAACCAGCCGGTCAGCGCGGTCTCGCACGGCTATGCGCAGCCGCAGCACGTCAGCACGGCCGACTACGGCGCGCTCGATACGCCGGCGGTGTGGCGCAACTCGCGCGAAACCGCGGCATCGCACGTGCAGGCGCTGCAGGAGAAGGGTGTCGACACGTACGACATTCCGGCTTTCCTGCGCAAGCAGGCTGACTGACGACGCACACACAGGCGAAGCCGCGGCGCGATCGACGAGATTGCCGCGGTAACGCCGGCGTGACGGATGCCACGGACCACGACAGGCCGCGTCGAATGCGACGCCGGGCCGGGAAACGTGCCCTCTTCGCATGAGCGGAGCGGGATGGGACGTGCTGTCCGCAATACGCCGAAAAACCGTATCGCTATGAGGGACCAGCCATGATTCAAGTGGGCGACGCGCTGCCCGACGCGCAACTGTTCGAGTTCATCGACGACGCGCGCGAAGGCTGCACGCTGGGGCCGAATGCCTGCAGCGTGCGCGATCAGGTTGCGGGAAAGCGGGTGGTGATCTTCGGATTGCCGGGCGCTTTCACGCCGACCTGTTCGGCGCAGCATGTGCCGGGCTATGTCGAGCACGCCGAGCAACTGCGCTCGGCGGGCATCGACGAGCTCTGGTGCGTGTCCGTCAACGACGCATTCGTGATGGGCGCATGGGGACGTGATCTGCACACCGCGGGCAAGGTGCGCATGATGGCGGACGGCAGCGCTGCTTTCACTCATGCGCTGGGGCTGACGCAGGATTTGTCCGCGCGTGGCATGGGAATCCGTTCCCTGCGCTACGCGATGGTGGTCGACGACGGTGTGGTCAAGACGCTGGCCGTCGAAGCGCCGGGCAAGTTCGAAGTGAGCGATGCGGCGAGTGTGCTCGCGACGTTGACGTCCTGATCGTGCGGTGCGCCGTTGCCTGCCGGCAACGCTGCTCACCGGCCTCAGGGCAGTTGTAACACGGGCCGATGACCGGAAACGCCTCCGTTCCGGGCATCGGCCCGTCCCGTATCGGTGCGGGTAAACAGTCGAAACAGATTGATACGCAGTTTCAAACAGCGTTGAATAGGGAATTACGCTATAATCCCACCTATCGAATATAACTCCTGATTGATATTCTCAATCAAGATGAAGAACATCATGCTGAAGCAGCGCACCATCAAATCGATCGTGAAGACCGTGGGCATCGGTCTCCACTCGGGCCGCAAGGTCGAACTGACGCTCCGCCCGGCCGCGCCGGGCACGGGGATCGTTTTCTCGCGCGTCGACCTGCCCACGCCTGTCGACATCCCGGCATCCGCGATGTCGATCGGCGACACGCGGCTCGCGTCGGTGCTGCAGAAGGATGGTGCGCGCGTGTCGACCGTCGAACACCTGATGTCGGCGTGTGCCGGCCTCGGCATCGACAACCTCTACGTCGACGTGACGGCCGAGGAAATCCCGATCATGGACGGCAGCGCCGCGTCCTTCGTGTTCCTGATCCAGTCCGCGGGCATCGAGGAGCAGAACGCGCCGAAGCGCTTCATCCAGGTGAAGAAGCCGGTCGAAATCCGCGACGGCGACAAGTTCGCGCGTCTCGATCCGTATTTCGGCTTCAAGCTGAAGTTCACGATCGACTTCCGTCACCCGGCCGTCGACAAGACCGGCCAGGAACTCGAGGTCGACTTCGCGAACACGTCGTACGTGCGCGAGATCGCGCGTGCGCGCACGTTCGGTTTTGCCCATGAAGTCGAAATGATGCGCGAGCTGGGTCTCGCACGCGGCGGCAGCATGGACAACGCGATCGTGCTCGACGAATACCGAATCCTGAACAACGACGGGCTGCGCTACGACGACGAGTTCGTGAAGCACAAGATGCTCGACGCGATCGGCGACCTGTACGTGGTCGGCCATCCGCTGCTGGCGTCGTACACCGCATACAAGTCGGGTCACGGGCTGAACAACGCGCTGCTGCGCGAACTGCTCGCGCGCGAGGACGCGTACGAGATCGTCACGTTTGACGATCCGCAAGCCGCGCCGAGCGGCTTCGCATTCGACACGCAGACGGCCTTCGCCTGATCGGCGTTCGGCACCCGCGATAAAAAAGCGACCTTCGGGTCGCTTTTTTGTTGGGCGTCAGGCCCGCGGGGGCGGCGCGCACTCAGCGCGACGACTTCGCACCGTGCCGCGCGGCCATTCGCGCGAGTGCAGCCTGCAGTGGCGACGGCTCGAGGTGATCGGCGAGGTCGCGCAACGCGGTGGCGCCGACGGTCGTCATGCGCGCCTGCTTCACGTGCGGGGGTTCCGGCGCGTCCTTCGGACGCACGCGCACGCGCAGCGCCGAGACCGGCCAGCCGCGCTTCTGGAGATCGGCGAGCAGGCGCGGCTCGACCTGCCGCAGCCGGGCGGCGAGCGCATTGTGCGCGGCAAAGAGGGTCAGGGTGCCGTCCTTGATGGAGCCCGGTTCGACGTGATTCGCGAGATAGTCGGGCAGCAGCGCGGCCAGGTCGCGCTGCAGCGACGCGACCTGTTCGACGCCGGCGCGCAGCGCCGCGAACGCGTCGGTGCGGTTGAGCACTTCGGACACGGGTTGCGGGCGATAAGCGGGGAGCGGGCCGAAACGCTTGGAAAATCGGTTCATCGAGGCATTCTTCGGGCGCGCACGGGCGCGGACGTTGACGCCGATTGTACCCGCGCCGGCTCGCGCACGGGCGGCTTTCGGGCCATGCGCCCGATTGCTCGCACGGGTTTGGCGTGCGGCGCGAGTCCGGCCGGGACACCGGCGCATGCTTCCTCGCGTGCTAAAATTCCTCGTTTGATTCCACTAATTCGCTAAGCCGCCGAGGCTCGGGCGTCGGGGCGCGCAACGCGCGCCGGGCGCCGGTGCTGCGACGCAGGATCCGATCCGATGACAACCGGTTTTCTCCAGAAAATTTTTGGCAGCCGCAACCAGCGGCTCGTCAAGCAATACCAAAAGACCGTCGCGACGATCAATGCGCTCGAAACGCAGATCGAGAAGCTGACGGACGACCAGTTGCGCGGCAAGACGGATGAGTTCCGCCAGCGGATCGCGGGCGGCGAGTCGCTCGACAAGCTGCTACCCGAGGCGTTCGCGGTCTGCCGGGAGGCGAGCCGCCGCGTGCTGAAGATGCGCCACTTCGACGTGCAGATGATCGGCGGCATGGTGCTCCACTACGGCAAGATCGCGGAAATGCGCACCGGCGAAGGCAAGACGCTCGTCGCGACGCTGCCCGTCTACCTGAATGCGCTGGCCGGCCGTGGCGTGCACGTCGTGACGGTCAACGACTACCTCGCGCAGCGCGACGCCGAATGGATGGCGCGCCTCTACAACTTCCTCGGTCTGTCGGTCGGCATCAACCTGTCCGGCATGGAGCACGACCAGAAGCAGCAAGCCTACGCGTCGGACATCACCTACGGCACGAACAACGAGTTCGGCTTCGACTACCTGCGCGACAACATGGTCTACGAGACCGACGCGCGCGTGCAGCGGGCACTGAACTTCGCGGTCGTCGACGAAGTGGACTCGATCCTGATCGACGAGGCGCGTACGCCGCTGATCATCTCCGGCCAGGCGGAAGATCACACCGAACTGTACGTGCGGATGAATGCGCTGCCGCCGCTGCTCGAGCGCCAGATCGGCGAGGAGAAGGCCGACGGCACGGGCGTCGAGAAACCGGGCGACTACACGCTCGACGAGAAGGCGCGCCAGGTGTTCCTGACGGAGTCGGGCCACGAGAAGGCCGAGCGGCTGCTCGCCGAGTGGGGCCTGATCGGCGAGGGCGAGAGCCTGTACGCGCCGCAGAACATCACGCTGATGCACCACGTGTACGCGGCACTGCGCGCACACACGCTGTTCCACAAGGACCAGCACTACGTCGTGCAGAACGGCGAAGTGGTGATCGTCGACGAATTCACGGGCCGCCTGATGGCGGGCCGCCGTTGGTCCGACGGCCTGCACCAGGCGGTCGAGGCGAAGGAACACGTGAAGATCCAGAGCGAGAACCAGACGCTCGCCTCGATTACGTTCCAGAACTACTTCCGCATGTACGCGAAGCTCGCGGGCATGACCGGTACGGCCGACACCGAAGCGTACGAATTCAACGAGATCTACGGCCTCGAGACGGTCGTGATCCCGACCAACCGCCCGCCGAAGCGGATCGACAAGCAGGACCAGATCTACAAGACGGCCAAGGAGCGCTACGACGCGGTGATCCGCGACATTCGCGACTGCTACGAGCGCGGCCAGCCGGTGCTGGTCGGCACGACGTCGATCGAGAACTCGGAACTGCTGTCGCACCTGCTGAAGCAGGCAGGCCTGCCGCACGAGGTGCTGAACGCGAAGCAGCACGAGCGTGAAGCCGCGATCGTCGCGGAAGCTGGCCGGCCGAACCGCATCACGATCGCGACCAACATGGCCGGTCGCGGTACCGACATCGTGCTCGGCGGCAACGCCGAGAAGCAGGCTGCGTTCATCGACGCCGACGACGCGATCCCCGCCGACGAAAAAGCGCGCCGCATCAAGCAACTGCACGACGAGTGGGAAACGCTGCACGAGCAGGTGAAGGCTGCGGGCGGCCTGCACATCATCGGCACCGAGCGCCACGAATCGCGCCGGATCGACAACCAGCTGCGCGGCCGTGCGGGCCGCCAGGGCGACCCGGGATCGTCGCGCTTCTACCTGTCGCTCGACGATCCGCTGCTGCGTATTTTCGCGGGCGACCGCGTGCGCTCGATCATGGATCGCCTGAAGATGCCGGAAGGCGAGGCGATCGAGGCCGGTATCGTCACGCGTTCGATCGAGTCCGCGCAGCGCAAGGTCGAAGCGCGCAACTTCGACATCCGCAAGCAGCTGCTCGAATACGACGACGTGTCGAACGACCAGCGCAAGGTGATCTATCAGCAGCGCAATGAACTGCTCGAAGCTCACGACATCACCGAGACGATCTCGGCGATGCGTCATGGCGTGATCGCCGAAGTCGTCCACCAGTTCGTGCCGCAAGGCAGCATCGAGGAACAGTGGGACGTGCCCGAGCTCGAGGAAGCGCTGCGCAACGACTGGCAGCTCGACCTCGCGATCCAGGAAATGGTGAACGAGTCGTCGTCGATCACGGCCGAGGAGATTCTCGAAGCGGTGACGACCGCCGCCGACGAGCAGTACGAGACGAAGGTCGCGATGGTCGGCCGCGAATCGTTCAGCGCGTTCGAGCGCTCGGTGATGCTGCAGACGGTCGACCGCCTGTGGCGCGAGCACCTCGCGGCGCTCGACCACCTGCGCCAGGGCATCCACCTGCGCGGCTATGCGCAGAAGAACCCGAAGCAGGAATACAAGCGCGAAGCGTTCGAGCTGTTCGCCGCGATGCTCGAGGCGATCAAGCAGGAAGTCACGCGCATCGTGATGAACGTGCAGATCCAGTCGCCGGAGCAGCTCGAGGAAGCCGCCGAGCAGATCGAGGAGCGCGGCGGTCATCTCGAGAACGTCGAGTATCAGCATGCCGACTACGCGGAATCCGGCGCGCCGGTCGCGAACGTCGCGGCCGCCACCGCGGCCACGGCGACGGCCGACATGGTTGGCAGCGCGATGACCCACAGCGGCCCCGGCGGCGAGATGCCGAAGGTCGGCCGCAACGACCCGTGCCCGTGCGGCAGCGGCAAGAAGTACAAGCAATGTCACGGGAAGCTGTCATGATCGGCGGCGGCGCGCATTCGCGTGCCGCTTCGTTCGCAGCTTCGAGTCAGTGACGTGAGTTGCGGCGGCCCGCGCGTGCGGCCGCCGGTTCTTCCAATCGATGCCGGCGCATGCCGGCATTTTCCATCCGGCAGGTGTGCCCCATGGCTGTCAATTTTCCGTCGATCGATCCCGCCCAACTCCATCCCGTCGCCGGCGTCACGCTCGGCTGGGCGGAAGCGAACATCCGCAAGCCGAATCGCAAGGACGTGCTGGTCATCTCCGTCGACGAAGGGGCGACGGTCGCCGGCGTGTTCACCGAGAATCGCTTCTGCGCCGCGCCGGTGACGGTGTGCCGCGAGCATCTGGCAAAGGTGCGTGCCGGCGGTGCGGGCATCCGCGCGCTCGTCGTGAACACGGGCAATGCGAATGCGGGCACCGGCGAGCCGGGCCTCGCGAACACGCGCGAGACCTGCTCGGAACTCGCGCGCCTCGCGGGCATCGACGCTGCACAGGTGCTGCCGTTCTCGACCGGCGTGATTCTCGAGCCGCTGCCGATCGACCGCCTGAAGGCCGGGCTGCCGGCAGCGCTCGCAAACCGCAAGGCCGCGAACTGGTACGACGCCGCGCATGCGATCATGACGACCGACACGCTGCCGAAGGCCACGTCGCGCCAGGTGACGATTGATGGCCACACGGTCACGCTGACGGGCATCAGCAAGGGTGCGGGCATGATCAAGCCGAACATGGCGACGATGCTGGGCTTCCTCGCGTTCGATGCGAACGTGGCGCAGCCGGTGCTCGACACGCTCGTGAAGGAAGTGGCCGACCGCTCGTTCAACTGCATCACGATCGACGGCGACACGTCGACGAACGACTCGTTCATCCTGATCGCGTCGGGCAAGAGCACGCTGCCCGCGATCACGTCGACCGACTCGCCGGCCTATGCGGCGCTGCGCGACGCGGTTACGCAGGTCGCCCAGGTGCTGTCGCAGCTGATCGTGCGCGATGGCGAAGGCGCGACGAAATTCATGACGGTGCAGGTCGAAGGCGGCAAGAGCGTCGCCGAGTGCCGCCAGATCGCGTATGCGATCGGGCACTCGCCGCTTGTGAAGACGGCTTTCTATGCATCCGACCCCAATCTTGGCCGGATTCTCGCGGCGATCGGCTACGCGGGCGTCACGGATCTCGACGTGGGCAAGATCGATCTCTATCTCGACGACGTGCTCGTCGCCAAGGCCGGCGGCCGCAATCCGGCTTACCAGGAGGAGGACGGCCAGCGCGTGATGAAGCAGAGCGAAATCACGATCCGCGTGCTGCTCGGCCGCGGCGACGCGCAGGCAACCGTCTGGACGTGCGATCTTTCGCACGATTACGTGAGCATCAACGCGGATTACCGCTCCTGATCGGGAGCGCTCGAACGACATGGACAAGCTCGAACAGTTTCTGACGCGCGCGGAAGCGCTGCTCGGCCGCCTCGAGGGGATGCTGCCGCCTGCGCCGGCGGCCATCGACTGGAACGCCGCCACCGCGTTCCGCTGGCGCAAGCGCCAGGGGCGCGGCTATCTGCAGCCGGTGCCGGCAGCATCGTCGATTACGCTCGACGATCTGCACAACATCGATCGACAGAAAGGGCTGATCGAGCAGAACACGCGACAGTTCGTCCAGTGCAAGCCGGCGAACAACGTGCTGCTGACCGGTGCGCGCGGCACCGGCAAGTCGTCCTTGATCAAGGCCTGCCTGAACGCGTATGCGAAGGACGGCCTGCGCGTGATCGAAGTCGACAAGGACGACCTGCACGATCTCGGCGACATCGTCGACCTGATCGCGCAGCGTCCGGAGCGGTTCATCGTGTTCTGCGACGACCTGTCGTTCGAGGAGGGCGAGTCGGGCTACAAGGCGCTGAAGGTCGCGCTCGACGGCTCGATCGCTGCGCAGTCCGACAACGTGCTGATCTACGCGACGTCGAACCGCCGCCATCTGCTGCCCGAGTACATGAGCGACAACGAGTCGTACAAGCATCTGCCGGACGGCGAGATCCACCCCGGTGAAGTCGTCGAGGAAAAGATCTCGCTGTCGGAGCGCTTCGGGCTGTGGGTCAGCTTCTACCCGTTCAAGCAGGACGACTACCTCGACATTGTCGCGCACTGGCTGCGCCATTTCGGCTGCGCGGACGCCGAGATCGAGACGGCGCGCGGCGACGCGCTCGTCTGGGCGCTCGAGCGCGGTTCGCGTTCGGGGCGCGTCGCATGGCAGTTCGCGCGCGACTGGTCGGGTCGCAAGGAGCAGGTATGAGTGCGGATTTTGCAGCAGGCAGCGTGCGCGCGCCTGATGGACGCAAGGTGACGGAGGTCGCGGTCGGCGTGATGGTGCAGGCAGACGGTCGTTACCTGCTCGCGCAGCGGCTGCAGGGCAAGCCGTACGAGGGCTACTGGGAGTTTCCTGGCGGCAAGCTGGAGGCCGGGGAGAGCGTGGAGGACGCGCTGGCGCGCGAATTGCACGAGGAACTCGGCATCGAAGTCACGGCCAGCCACCGCTGGCATACGCTCGAGCACGACTATCCGCACGCGTACGTGCGGCTCTATTTCTGCAAGGTGACGGGCTGGACGGGCGAGCCGCACAGCAAGGAAGGGCAGGCGTTCGTGTGGCAGCAACTGCCGGTCGAGGTCGCGCCGCTGTTGCCGGCGGCGCTGCCGGTGCTGGAACTGCTCGAGAAGGAGGCGGCGTCGCAATGACGCCGTGGCGGCTCGTCGGAAAGGCGGGCCACATCGCAGGACGGGCGGCGTCGCGGGCCGCTCAGCTGTCGCGGCGGCCGTCGGTGCCGTCTTCCTCCGACGACGGACCCTCGTCGGAGGACCCGCCGATCCGGTACTTTTCTGCGGCCCATGCGCCGAGGTCGAGCTGCTTGCAGCGGGCCGAACAGAAGGGACGGAACTTGTTTTCAGGCGTCCAGCGCACTTCTGCGCCGCACGAAGGACATTTCACAACGGTAGTCATACGAGAGCGTCGAACCGGCACGCGGCCGTTACAGATTGCACAGTGTCAGGTGGAATGGCACGTCGATGTCCACCGCACGCGGCCGCACGTCGCCGTCCTGCATGGTGAACCGTACCCACAGCATGTATTTGTTGGCGCTCGCTTCGGGAATCACGCGCAGCTCCGGGGGCACGCGCACCTGCATCAGCTGGTAGGTGCGCCCCGACAGCATCTGCTGGTAGCTGCCCTGCATTGCCATCACTTTCGAAGCCTGGCCCGATTCACGCGCGAGCCGCAGCACGATCGCAGCGGCGTCGCGCAACGGCAGCAGCGGCAGGATCCATTTCGCGATGTCCTGGCGCCGCTGTTCCGCGGGCCATTGCTGCCACGCATAGTACGACGGCAGGTCGAACTTGCATGTGCCGCCGGGAATCACCGCGCGGCTGCGGATGCTGGCGAGCCACTCGTTGTCGATCAGATGCTGCCCGGTCTTGCCCTGCATCTGCGCAAGATTGGCGAGCGTCTGCTCGATTTCACCGAGAACGGCCTCGAGCGCATTCTGTTCGATGCCCGGATTGCCGCGAAAGGGGGCGAGCGTCTGGCGTTGACGTTCGAGCTCCTTCATCAGATCCGATTTCAGGTCCGCGCGGCCTGTGACCTCGGCGATTTCGAACAGCGTCGTCAGCGCGACGTGATGTTCACGCGGGTCCTCCTGAGCCAAAAAGAACGCGAAGCGCTCGAACAGGTCTTCGAGGCGCAGCAGCGTGCGAATTCGCTCGTTGAACGGATACTCGTAAAGAATCAAGCGCGCTCGCCTCTAGGGTAGGGATTGAAACAATGCAGGACATTCTAATGCTCACTGTCTACCCTAGCAACGCACCAATTTCGTACACCATCACGATCGCGCGCGGCGATCAGTGCGCGGCGGCCGCGAATGCGAGATAGCGTTGGTGCAGTGCATCGACCTGTGCGGCGAGAGCCGCGGGTGTCGTCGCGTCGTTGACGATCACGTCGTCGGCCGCAGCGAGACGCGCTTCGCGCGTCGCCTGTCTTGCGATGATCGCTTCGACCTGTTCGCGCGTGAAATCATTGCGCCGCATCACACGTGCGATCTGCGTCTCGACCGGGCAGTCGACGACCAGCACGCGATCGCTGCGCGCCTTCCAGTTACCTGACTCGACGAGCAGCGGCACGACGAAGATCACGTAAGGGCCCTGCGCTTCGCGGGCCTCGCGCTCGGTCTCGGCGCGGATCAGCGGATGCGTGATCGCTTCGAGGCGCCGGCGTGCGTCGTCGTCGCTGAAAATGAGTGCGCGCATCTTTGCACGGTCGAGCGAGCCGTCGGCCGCGACGAAGTCCGGTCCGAATGCATGTTCGATCGCCGGCATCGCGAGGCCGGCCGGTGCGGTGATGCGGTGCGCGATCAGGTCGGTATCGACGAGCGATGCACCGCGTGCGGCGAACATGTCGGCGACGGTCGTCTTGCCGCTGCCGATGCCGCCGGTGAGTCCTATTGCAAACATGTGAGCCTCCGCCGTGCCGTCACGAGGCAGCGAAGCGCCTCCCCGCGACGCAGCGAACATGGCGGCCGCCGGCGGTGCGTCATGTCAGCCGCCGAGTGCCGAATAGAAAGGGGTGCCGAAAAACAGCGTCGCGACGCCGCCTGCCGCGAGGAACGGGCCGAACGGAATCGGCTCCTCGAAGCGCATGCGTCCGCGCCAGGTCGCGACGAGCCCGACGAGTGCGCCCGTCACCGCGGCGAACAGCACGACCTGCGGCAGTGCGGCCCAGCCCATCCATGCGCCGAGCGCGGCGAGCAGCTTCAGGTCGCCGAAGCCGATGCCCTCGATGCCGCGCAACCATTTGAACAGCCAGTAGATCGACCACAGGAACAGGTAACCGGCCATCGCGCCGACCACGGCCGAACGAAGCGACGTGAACGTGCCGCCGAGGTTCAGTGCGAGCCCGGCCCACAGCAACGGCAGCGTCATCGAATCGGGCAGGTACCCGGTCCGGATATCGATCGCGCTCATTGCCAGCAGTGCCGCGCACAATCCGAACGCGGCGAGTGCGGCGACGGTGGGGCCGAACGCGGCGAGCGAACCGGCGGCGAGCAGCGCACCGGCGAGCTCGACGAGCGGATAGCGCACGCCGATCGGGTGGCCGCACTGACGGCAGCGCCCGCGCAACAGCAAGTAGCTGACGAGCGGGATGTTCTCCCACGCACGCAGCACGTGGCCGCAATGCGGGCAGGCGCTGCGCGGGCGCCACAGATCGTAGTGCGGCGGATAGCCGTCATCCGGCGGCGTGCTTGTGCTGCCGGTCGCTTCGGCGATCTCGGCCTGCCAGGCGCGCTGCATCATCACCGGGATCCGGTGCACGACGACGTTCACGAAGCTGCCGACGCACAGGCCGAGCATGACGGCGAACGCATACTGCACTGCGGGCGGCAACATCGCCAGCGCGAGCAACGTACTGTCGGGCGAGTCGAAAACGGTGATCAGGGGCGCGGACGTCATGGGGCTCGGGTTCGGGCATGAAAGGCGACAGAATCGGTTGCGATGCTACACCACGTTGCCCAGCTGAAGGATGGGCAGATACATCGCGATCACAAGGCCGCCGACGAGTGCGCCCAGCACGATCACGATCAGCGGCTCGCCGAGCGCGGCGAGCGCATCGAGGCGCGCGTCGAGCTGACGCTCGCATAGCGCGGCGATATCGGCGAGCATCGTGTCGAGCGCGCCGGTTTCCTCGGCGACGGCGATCGGCTGCACGACGTCGTCCGGGAAGCATCCTGCCGCGTGCATCGCATCGGCCAGACGCGCGCCGCGCAGCACGCGCGTCGCGATCTGTGCGGTGGCCTGTTCGAACACCGGATGGCCGGCGGTGCGCTCGAGCGTGGCGAACGCATCGGCGAGCGGGACGCCCGCGCCGAGCAGCGTTGCAAGCGAGCGGCACCAGCGCGCGGTCGCGAAGCGTGTGAGCGCGGTGCCGACGAGCGGCAGATTCAACAGATGCCGCGCGACCGTATAGCGCAGCGAAGGCGAGCGCCGCAGCGCGTGGCGCGCGACGAGTCCGACGCCGGCTGCGCCCGCAACCAACGTGCCGCCCCAAGCCGATGTCGCGGACGAGAGGGCGAGCAGGGCGCGGGTTGGTGCCGGCAGCGCCGCGCCGAAACCGTCGAAAATCTGTCGGAACGTCGGCACGACCCACACCATCAGCGCGGCCGAGATCGCGAGCGCGAACACGATGACGGCGACCGGGTATGCGAGCGCGGCACGCAGCTTGCGCCATTGCGCGTCGGCGCGTTCCCGGTGCTCCGCGACGCGGGTCAGTACGGTACCGAGCGCACCCGATGCCTCGCCCACCTCGATCAACTGGCGATACAGCGTGCCGAACTGGGACGGATAGCGTGCGAGCGCGGCGGCGAAGCGTTGCCCGCCGATGATCTCGCGCGCGAGACCGGCGGCGATGCGCGGCAACCCGTCGCGTGTACGGGTGCGGGCGAGCATCTCGAGCGACGGTGCGAGCGGTAGTCCGGCTTGCAGCAGGCTCGCGAGCTGACGCGTGAAGCGCGTGACCTCTCGTGCGCCAGCCGCGGGTGGTCGGGCCGCGCTGCGGACGTCGAGCGACAGCACCGCGACGCCGTCGCGCGCGAGTGCTGCTCGTGCGGCGGCTGCATCGAAGGCGATGACGTTCCCGCGGCATGGCGTGCCGTCGCGACGACGGCCGCGCCACGCGAAGCAGGTTTCCTTTGGCGGTGCATGCATGGCGATCATGCGTCGGGCGTCGCGGCCAGCGCTTCCGCGATGCTCGTCGTGCCGTCGCGGACGTGCGCGAGTGCCGCGTCGCGCAGACTGCATACGCCCTCGGACGCCGCGCATTGCGCGAGCGTGCCGACGCTT
Source organism: Burkholderia sp. MSMB0856 (assembly GCF_001524645.2). Lineage (NCBI taxonomy): Bacteria > Pseudomonadati > Pseudomonadota > Betaproteobacteria > Burkholderiales > Burkholderiaceae > Burkholderia > Burkholderia sp. MSMB0856. The sequence goes on from NZ_CP013427.1 coordinate 526,281, forward strand.
GCGCGTGCGACGATGTGCTCCGCCATTGCCGGTGAAACCGGCATCGTCTGATGCAGGCCGATCCGGCCGCGATAACCGATGCCGTGACAGGTGGCGCAGCCGTGCGCGACGAACGGGCGCCATCCGGATTCCAGCGCTGCCGAATCGCAGCCTGCTTCGCGCAGCGCGCGTGCCGATGCGTCCGAGCGCACGCGGCAGACGGTGCAGAGGCGCCGAACGAGGCGTTGTGCGGTGACGAGGCGCAATGCGGCCGCCAGGTTGTATGGTGCGACGCCGATGTCGAGCAGTCGCGCGACGGCTGTCGGCGCGTCGTTCGTGTGCAGCGTCGACAGCACGAGGTGCCCGGTCTGCGCGGCCTTGATCGCGACGTCGGCCGTCTCCGCATCGCGAATCTCGCCGACCATGATGACGTCCGGGTCCTGCCGCAGCAGCGCGCGCAGCGCAGTGGCGAAAGTGAGCCCGGCTTTTTCGGCCACGCCGACCTGGTTGATGCCATCGAGCTGAATCTCGGCCGGATCCTCGACCGTGCACACGTTGTGCGCATCGCGGTCGAGCATCTGCAGCGCGCAATAGAGCGACAGCGTCTTGCCGCTTCCGGTCGGCCCGGTGACGAGCACGAGACCGTGCGGCGCGCGAATCGCGGCCTCCATCGCCGCGGCCTGACGCGCGTCGAAGCCGAGGCGCGCGAGCGTGAGGTCGGGCGGCAACATTTCCAGGCGACGCAACACGAGCTTCTCGCCGAACAGTGTGGGCAGCGAGCTGACCCGGTAGTCTCCTCGTATGCCGCCGTCGACCGCGATGCGCAGCCGGCCGTCTTGCGGAAGCCGGCGCTCGGCGATGTCCATGCGGGCGAGCACCTTGATGCGTGTTACGAGTGCATCGCGCAGATGAGCTGGCGGCCGCGCGTGTTCATGCAGGACGCCGTCGATGCGCAGGCGGATGCGCCAGCCTCCTTCGAACGGCTCGACGTGGATGTCGGACGCGTCGCGCACGCGGGCGGCGTGCAACGTGTCGGTCAGCAGCCGTACGGCGGGCGAGTCGTCGAGTTGCGCCGCATCGAGCGACCGGGGCGTTTCAGCGGGCGATGCGTCGAGGGTGGCGGGCGGCCGCTGCGTGCGCGGCGGCGCCCCGGGAGGTGGGAAGTGCATGTGAGCCGGCGCTCGGCCGCCTGTTGATCGTGACCAGCAAATGGTCGCGTATCGCCAGCGGCGCCGACAGTCGGCCGTTCGGCTAGCGCGCGGCGCGTGCGCGCGTGCTGCGCGGCTTGAAGAGCTTGACGGTGCGCACGGCCTGATCGTCGCTGCGCATGACCTCGAGCATTACGTCACGGATTTTCAGGCACACGTCGCCTTCGGGAATTTCTTCGAGGATTTCGAGGATCAGGCCGTTCAGCGTCTTCGGTCCGTCGGTTGGCAATTGCAGGTGCAGCCAGCGGTTCAGTTCGCGCAGCGGCATGCTGGCGGCGACGATGCATTCGCCGTTCTGGTCCCAGCCGCCCGCGCGTTCGCCGCGCGGCATCGACGTCGTGAATTCGCCGATCAGTTCCTCGATGATGTCCTCGGGCGTGACGAGCCCCTCGAGTTCGCCATACTCGTTGACGACGAGCGCAGTTCGCTGCCGGCTTTCCTGGAAATACTGGAGTTGCTGGACGACCGGCGTGCCCGACGGCACGTAGTACGGCTCGGCGAGCAGCGTGCGCAACGTTTCGCGGTCGAAATCCTGGTTGTGCAGTGCGGTGAGTGTCTTCCGGACGTGCAGCACGCCGAGCACCTTGTCGATGTCGCCTTCGTAGACGACCAGGCGGTTGTGATAGCAGGTCTCGAGCTGATGCAGGATGTCGTCGAGCGGCGCGTAGAAGTTGAGCGATTCGATTTGCCGGCGCGGCACCATCACGTCGTCGACCGTGATGTTCTCGAGGTCGAACAGGTTGAGCAGGATGCTGCGGTGCTTGGTCGGCATGAAGCTGCTCGATTCGAGCACGATCGCGCGCAGCTCGTCGGCAGACATCCGCTGATCGCGGCCCTTCTTCGTGTTGATGCGCAGCACCCAGAGCACGCCGTTCGCGAGCGCGTTGACGAACCAGACGACCGGCTTGAACACGCGCATCAGCGGCGCGATCACGAGACTGGCGGGCAGCGCGATGCGCTCGGGAAAGGTTGCGCCGACGATCTTCGGCGCGATTTCCGCGAACACGATGATCAGGAACGCGACGATGCCGGTCGCGATCGACAGCGCGAGGTTGTTACGGCCGAACGTATGCAGCGCGAGCGAGGTCGTCAGAACCGGGATGATCGTGTTGAACAGATTGTTGCCGATCAGGATCACGCTGAGCAGCAGGTCGGTGCGCGTGAGAAGACCCTGCGTGGTTTTCGCGCCGAGCACGCCCTGACCGGCAAGGTGCTTCAGCCGATGGCGGTTGAGCGCCATCATCGCGGTCTCGGAAATGGAAAAGAAGCTGGAGCAGAGGAGAAGCAGGAAGACGGCGCCGATTTGCGCCCATAAGGGAATTTGGTCCACGCGTCAGAAGGGCAGTGAAGGACAGGGATGGAGGGAATATAGCAGAGGCCGGCGGCCGGGATGTGTCGCACGCGGCATCGGGCCCGTGCGACCGGGCAAAACGAAGGCAAAAAAAAACCGTGCACATGGTGCACGGTTTTTTCAAATCTGGTCGGGGTGAGAGGATTCGAACCTCCGGCCTCTACGTCCCGAACGTAGCGCTCTACCAGGCTAAGCTACACCCCGATTTTTTGCTCTTCCGACTCTGGCGCCTTCGTGAAGATCGCTGCGTCGTCTCAAGCAAGAACGTAACTATAACGATGTTTTTTCTAAAAGGGAATACCTTGTTGAAGAAATTTTTCGAGGCAAGGTATCGCGTTCCCTTCGCGGCGCGTTTACGACTGCCGCGACGTCGAGTACGAGCACAGCGCGAGCAGGCTTTCCTTGTAGATCGAATCCGGGAACGCGGCGATCGCGGCCGCAGCGGCCTGTGCTTCCTGGCGCGCGCATTCGAGCGTATGGTCGAGCGCGCCCGAACGCGTGATCGCGTCGAAAATCGTATCGAAGCGATCGGTGCCGCCTTGTTCGATCGCCTCGCGCGCGAGCGCCGACTGTTCGGGCGTGCCGCGTTCGATCAGATAGATGAGCGGGAGCGTCGGTTTGCCTTCGCGCAGATCGTCGCCGGCATTCTTGCCCATCGCTTCGGCCGTGCCCGCGTAGTCGAGCCAGTCGTCCATGATCTGGAATGCGGTGCCGATCCGGCGGCCGTATTCGGCCGCGGCGGCTTCGGTCGGCGCATCGGCGCCGGCGAGCACCGCGCCCAGGCGGGCCGATGCCTCGAACAGCTTCGCCGTCTTGTAGCGGATCACCTGCATGTAGCGCGACTCGTCGACGTCCGCGTCGTGCATGTTCAGAAGCTGCAGCACTTCGCCTTCGGAGATGATCGTCGTCGCTTCCGACAGGATCTCCATCACGCGCATCTTGCCGACGCCGACCATCATCTCGAACGAGCGCGAATAGAGGTAGTCGCCGACCAGCACGCTCGCCGCATTGCCGAACAGCGCGTTCGCCGTCTGGCGGCCGCGCCGCAGTTCGGATTCGTCGACGACGTCGTCATGCAGCAGCGTGGCCGTATGGATGAACTCGACGACGGCGGCCAGCACGTGCCGCTGGTGTGACGTCTCGCCGAGCGCACCGGCGACGAGCAACAACAGGGCCGGACGCAGCCGCTTGCCGCCCGCGCCGATGATGTACTCGGCGATCTGGTTGATCAGCAGCACGTCGGACGCGAGGCTTTGCCGGATAACGCGATTCACCTGCTCCATGTCGCTGGCGATCGGGGCGAGCAGGTGGGCGGCGCTGAGGGTGGGGGAGGCGGTGGACGACGACATGATGATCGAAATGGGTGATGCCGCGGATTATAAGTCGAATCCGCGATATCCCGGTCTGTCGGACGTGCCTGCACCGTGATTTTGGCCGTCCGGCCAGGGCTTGCGCGCGGCAATCGTGGATCGGCTTTGACTCGGGTGCTAACCCCATGTATAATCACGTGTTTTCCGCGCGTGGTGTGCGGAAAAATTGGATCCAGAGTGAGGTTCTCAATGTACGCGGTCATAAAAACCGGCGGCAAGCAGTACAAGGTTGCCGTTGGCGAAAAACTCAAAGTAGAACAGATACCGGCTGACATTGACGCTGAAATCACGCTCGACCAGGTTCTCGCAGTGGGCGAAGGCGAATCGATTAAGTTCGGTACGCCGCTGGTCAGTGGGGCTTCCGTCAAGGCCACCGTTGTGTCGCACGGTCGTCATGCCAAGGTCACCATCTTCAAGATGCGTCGCCGGAAGCACTACCAAAAGCACGGCGGCCACCGCCAGAACTACACTGAGCTGCGCATCGACGCGATCAACGCGTAAGCGCCTCGGTAAAGGAGCAATCAGATGGCACACAAAAAGGCAGGCGGCTCTTCCCGGAACGGCCGCGACTCCGAGTCGAAACGTCTCGGCGTGAAAGTGTACGGCGGCCAGGCGATCAACGCTGGCGGCATCATCGTGCGTCAGCGTGGTACGCGCATGCACGCTGGCGAGAACGTCGGCATGGGCAAGGATCACACCCTGTTCGCGCTGGTCGACGGTCACGTCAAGTTCGCGACCAAGGGCGCGGACAAGAAGCATCTGGTCATCGTCGTCCCGGCGGCTGCCTAAGTTCAGGCACCCACGGGCTTCGTAGCCGAAAGGCCCCGCAGTCTTCGCGGGGCCTTTTTTTATTTGGCCGCCGGGCGCATGTGCGCACCGGCGGCTGTCGCGAAACGGCGGGCAATCGGCCGAACGGCAGATTGTTCAAGCGCGCCGGCGCGCGGCACAATAGCGGAAATACTGGTCGGAGTGACGAATGAAGTTCATTGACGAAGCACGAATCGAAGTCATCGCCGGCGACGGAGGCGATGGCAGCGCGTCGATGCGCCGCGAGAAATTCGTCCCGTTCGGCGGGCCGGATGGCGGCGACGGCGGCCGGGGTGGCAACGTCTACGCGATCGCCGACCGCAACATCAACACGCTGATCGACTACCGTTACGCGAAGAAGCACCTGGCGCGCAATGGCGAAAACGGTCGCGGATCCGATTGCTACGGCAAGGGCGGTGACGACGTCACGCTGCGCATGCCGGTCGGCACGGTCGTGACGGACATGGACACGGGCGAATTGATCGCCGACCTGACCGAGCACGATCAGCAGGTGATGCTCGCGAAGGGCGGCGCAGGCGGCCTCGGCAACCTGCATTTCAAATCGAGCACGAACCGTGCGCCGCGCCAGAAAACCGACGGCAAGCCGGGCGAACGGCGCATGCTGAGGCTCGAACTGAAGGTGCTCGCCGACGTCGGTCTGCTCGGCATGCCGAACGCCGGCAAGTCGACCTTCATCTCGTCGGTGTCGAATGCGAAGCCGAAGATCGCCGACTATCCGTTCACGACACTCGCGCCGAACCTCGGCGTCGTGCGTGTCGGCCCGAGCAAGAGCTTCGTGATCGCCGACATCCCTGGGCTGATCGAGGGCGCAGCCGAAGGTGCGGGCCTCGGCCACCAGTTCCTGCGACACCTGCAGCGCACCGGTGTGCTGCTGCATCTCGTCGATTTGGCTCCGTTCGACGAAAGCGTCGATCCGGTCGCGGAAGCAACCGCGATCGTCGGCGAACTGCGCAAGTACGACGAGGCGCTCTACGAGAAGCCGCGTTGGCTCGTCCTCAACAAGCTCGACATGGTGCCGGAAGACGAGCGCGAGGCGCGCGTCGCCGATTTCCTCGACCGTTTCGGCTGGGACGGCCCGGTGTTCGAGATTTCGGCGCTCACGGGTCAGGGCTGCGAAGCGCTGTGCTACGCGATCTACGACTACCTCGCCGAGCATTCGGATGCGCATCGCGCGGCGGAAGAGGAAGATCTGGCCGCGGACGTGCGGTTCCGCGATGCACCGCCCACCGATGGCGGCGCGACGCCCGGCGACGACGCCTGAGCGGGGCCGGAGCGCACCGGGCGTCGCGCCTGGTGCCGGAATTTAATCGCGCCCGGTCGGGCCGGCATCAGATACAGGAGACAGCGCACGATGCGTTCGATCATCGCGGATTCGAAGCGATTGGTGGTGAAGGTGGGCTCGAGCCTCGTAACCAACGACGGCAAGGGGCTCGATCATGCTGCGATCGGCCGCTGGGCGGCCCAGATCGCCGCGCTGCGCGCGCAGGGCAAGGAAGTGGTGCTCGTTAGTTCGGGCGCAATCGCTGAAGGGATGCAGCGGCTCGGCTGGAGCAAGCGTCCGCGCGAGATCGACGAACTGCAGGCCGCCGCCGCGGTTGGCCAGATGGGACTCGCGCAAGTCTACGAAAGCCGCTTTACCGAGCACGATATCCGCACCGCGCAGATCCTGCTGACGCATGCCGACCTTGCCGATCGCGAACGCTACCTGAATGCGCGCTCGACGCTGCTCACGCTGCTGCGGCTCGGCGTCGTGCCGATCATCAACGAGAATGACACGGTCGTCACCGACGAAATCAAGTTCGGCGACAACGACACGCTCGGCGCGCTGGTCGCGAACCTGATCGAAGGCGATGCGCTGATCATTCTGACCGATCAGTCCGGGCTGTTCACCGCCGATCCGCGCAAGGATCCGAACGCGACGCTGGTCGCGGAAGCCAGTGCGGGCGCACCGGAACTCGAGGCGATGGCGGGCGGAGCCGGCTCGAGCCTCGGCCGCGGCGGAATGCTGACGAAGATCCTCGCGGCGAAGCGCGCAGCGCACAGCGGCGCGAACACCGTGATCGCGAGCGGCCGCGAAGCCGACGTGCTGGTGCGACTGGCGGCGGGCGAGGCGATCGGCACGCAGTTGATCGCGCGCACCGCGCGGATGGCCGCGCGCAAGCAATGGATGGCCGATCATCTGCAGGTACGCGGGCACGTCGTGATCGACGCCGGCGCGGTCGAGAAGCTGACGGCTGGCGGCAAGAGCCTGCTGCCGATCGGCGTGATCGGCGTGCAGGGCGCATTCGCGCGCGGCGAGGTGATCGCATGTGTCGGCCCCGACGGGCGCGAAGTGGCGCGCGGTCTCACGAACTACAGCAGCGCGGAAACGAAGCTGATTCACCGCAAGCCGAGCGGCGAGATCGAGACGGTGCTTGGCTACATGCTGGAACCGGAGCTGATTCACCGCGACAACCTCGTGCTCGTGTAATCATCCGGCCAAGGCGTCGCGAGACACTAAAAAAGCCCGCGTTATGCGGGCTTTTTGTTGCGACTGGCGAGAGGCAGGGGCCGGGCCGGCGCCCTGCGTCGCGCGGTCAGCGCAGCTGGCTCATCGCGGTGCGGTGGAACCGGATGTTCTCGAGAATCTGCTGGGTCGTGCCCTGTGGCATCTTGTTCGAGCAGAAGTAGTCCTGATATAGCGCCGAATGGTACGCGTTAAGCTCACCGTTCTCGATGCGACGCCAGTCGTTCTCGACCGTGCGGTCCCAGCCGTCGTGATCCGAATTCAGGCCTGCATACTGACGCCATTCGTAGGTGTCGCAGCGGATGCCTTCGTAGTTCACGTTGCGTGCGCCGGCCGGGCTCGTGATGACGACCGCATAGCGCACGACGCCGTCGGTGCCGACCGCGAGCGACTTCGCATCGACGGAGAACTTGAGCGGCGTGTTCTGCGATACGTTGAACGGCAGCAGGTCGCCCGCTTGCGGAAGCGGCGGCAGCGTGTCGACCGGGTTTTCCTTCCAGTTGCCCTGGCGGTCCAGCAGGTACACGAACTCGCTGTCATCCTTGTTGGTCGGCGTCTTCGAATTCGCGCAACCGGCCAGCGTGGCCGCCGCGACAATCGATGCGAGCGCGAGAGCAATCGCTTTCAATATGCATTCCTCGTAAAAAAAGGGCGCGACACAAGGTCGCGCCCGGTCATGCAGTCCGACTCGTCATTTGCCGATGATCTCGCGGGGCGGCATCTCCTCGAGCGTGCTCGCCTCCACTTCGATCTCCGAACAGACCACCGATGTGTCGACAATCGTCAGCGTCTGCTGGACCTGCGCACCGATGACGCGCGGATAGCGCGACGGACGCGGCCCACGCGGCTTTTCGGCTCGCTGCGCCGGGCGGCGCAGGAAGCGCGACAGTTCCGTCAGCGCCAACTGATAGACATCCCGCTTGAACTCGATCACCGCATCGAGCGGCACCCAATACTCGTTCCAGCGCCACGCATCGAACTCCGGGTGATCGGTCGCGCGCAAGCAAATGTCGCAATCGCGTCCGACCATCCGCAGCAGGAACCAGATCTGCTTCTGGCCGCGGTAATGGCCGCGTACTTCGCGTTTGATGAACTTGTCAGGCACCTCGTAACGCAACCAGTCGCGGGTGCGGCCGATTATCTTGACGTGTTCCGGGTGCAGGCCGGTCTCCTCGTGCAGTTCCCGGTACATCGCCTGCATGGGGGTCTCGCCGTACTTGATCCCACCTTGAGGAAACTGCCAGGAATGCTCGCGGAGCCGCTTGCCCCAAAACACCTCGTTGCGCGCGTTCAAGAGGATGATGCCGACGTTCGGGCGAAAGCCTTCACGATCCAGCATACAACCACCTTCGAATCCTTTAAAATTGCTTTGATTATAAACAGATAACGGGCGCTGCGCACCGTGACGGAGCGAATCCGCGCGGGGTGCACCGGCTGAATTGTCCCTGATTAGTCTGCTACGTCATCTGCGCCATCGTCGTTCGTCGCGCGCAGCTTTTTCACCTTGAAACTTTTTCGGGCGCCCCGCCTGGGGGCGCCGTATTTGGAACCGTCCGCATGAAAGCTTCCCGTTTCTTTATCGGCACCCTCAAAGAAGCACCGGCCGACGCAGAGATCGTCAGCCACAAGCTGATGGTGCGCGCCGGCATGATCCGTCGCGTCGCCGGCGGCATCTACAACTACCTGCCGGTCGGCCTGCGTTCGATTCGCAAGGTCGAGGCGATCGTGCGCGAGGAAATGAACCGGGCAGGCGCCATCGAGCTACTGATGCCGGCCGTGCAACCGGCCGAGCTGTGGCAGGAATCGGGGCGCTGGGAACAGTACGGCCCTGAACTGCTGCGCTTCAAGGATCGCAAGGACAACGACTTCGTGATCGGGCCGACGCACGAGGAAGTCGTCACCGACATCGCGCGCAACCAGATCAAGAGCTACCGGCAGATGCCGGTGAACTTCTATCAGATCCAGACGAAGTTCCGCGACGAGATTCGTCCGCGCTTCGGCGTGATGCGCGGCCGCGAATTCATCATGAAGGACGCGTATTCGTTCGACAAGGACGCGGCCGGCCTGAACGAGTCATATCGCAAGATGTATGACGCATACGTGCGCATCTTCACGCGCCTCGGCCTCGAGTTCCGCGCGGTCGCGGCCGACAGCGGCTCGATCGGCGGCAACTTCTCGCACGAGTTCCACGTGATCGCCGATACCGGCGAGGACGCGATCGCCTACTGCCCGACGTCCGACTTCGCGGCGAACGTCGAAGCGGCCGAAGCGCTGCCGCTGACGCCCGCGCGCGCCGCACCGGCCGAAGCGATGGAGAAGGTCGCGACGCCCGGCAAGGCGAAGTGCGAGGCCGTCGCCGAACTGCTGGCGATCCCGCTCGAGCGCACGATCAAGTCGATCGTGCTTGCCACCGACAACGAAGGCGCCGAGCCGACCATCTGGCTCGTGATGCTGCGCGGCGACCACGATCTGAACGAGATCAAGGTGTCGAAGCTGCCGGGGCTGAAGAACCACCGCTTCGCGACCGAGCAGGAAATCGTCGAGTGGTTCGGCACGCCGCCGGGCTATCTCGGCCCGGTCGGCACGAAGAAGCCGGTGAAGGTGATCGCCGATCGCACGGTCGCGAACATGAGCGATTTCGTCGTCGGCGCGAACGAGGTCGACTATCACATCGCGGGCGTGAACTGGGGCCGCGACCTGCCGGAGCCGGACGTCGCCGACGTGCGCAACGTCAAGAAAGGCGATCCGTCGCCGGACGGCAAGGGCGAGATCGACATCTGCCGCGGCATCGAAGTCGGCCACGTGTTCCAGCTCGGCACCAAGTACTCGGAAGCGATGGGCGCGACGTTCCTCGACGAATCGGGCAAGCCGCAGCCGATGCTGATGGGCTGCTACGGCGTCGGCGTCACGCGCATTCTCGGCGCGGCGATCGAACAGAACTTCGACGACCGCGGCATCATCTGGCCGGAGTCGATCGCCCCGTTCGAGGTCGTGCTGTGCCCGATGGGCTACGATCGCAGCGACATGGTTCGCGAGGCGGCCGACAAGCTGTACGCGGAACTGGCCGCTGCCGGCATCGACGTGATCCTCGACGATCGCGGCGAGCGCCCGGGCGTGATGTTCGCCGACTGGGAACTGATCGGCGTGCCGCATCGCCTGGTGATCGGCGAGCGTGGCCTGAAGGAGGGCAAGATCGAGTATCAGGGCCGCCGCGACGCCGAAGCGACGCTGCTGCCGGCCGACGCGGCCGCGGCGACGGTGACGGAGAAGATCCGCGCCGCGCTCGCGCGCTAAGCGCTGCAACCGGGGGACACGGTGGAATACACCTTCCTGTCGGCCACCGTGCTCCTCGTGCTGATCACGGATCCGCTCGGCAACATTCCGCTGTTCATCACGGCGATGCGGGACGTGCCGCGCGAGCGGCGCGTGAAGCTGATTCTGCGTGAAGTGGGGATCGCGTTCGTGATCCTGCTGTTCTTCATGGTGGTCGGCGACCGCTTCCTGCGGATGATGAGCCTCACCGACCTGTCGCTGCGGCTCGGCGGCGGGATCGTGCTGTTCCTGATCGCGCTGCGGATGATCTTCCCGCATCCGGACGGCGCGCTCGGCAGCGATCCGCGCGCTGGCGGCGAGCCGTTCATCGTGCCGCTCGCGATTCCGGCGCTTGCCGGGCCGTCCGCGCTCGCGACGGTGATGCTGCTGACGTCGCAGGCGCCGGGCAAGATGTTCGAGTGGGTCGGCGCGCTGACGGTCACGATGATCGTCTGCGCGATCACGCTGGTGCTGGCCGAACGGATCCAGCAGTGGCTCGGCGAGCGAACCGTCGCCGCGTTCGAGCGGCTGATGGGTTTGGTGCTCGTCGCGATCTCGGTCGAGATGCTGCTGGCCGGCATCCGGGCGTTCGTGCACCAGCTGTAGCGCGGGCGGGGCGCGGCGCGTGCCGACGCAAAAAAGCGGCGCTCCGGAAAACCGGAGCGCCGCTTTTCTTTGTGGCGGGCAGGGCGGTCAGACGTTCGCGGTCAGCGCGCGGATCGTCGGCAGATTGCGCCAGTAGCCCTTTGCGTCCATCCCGCAGCCGAACACGTAGCGGTCCGGCACCGAGAAGCCGCAGAAGTCCGGGTGCAGCGGTTTCGCCTTCGCGAGCGTCTTCTCGCACAGCACGGCGGACATGAAGCGCTTCGCACCCATGTCGAGGATGCGGTCGCGGATCGCCGCCATCGTCTCGCCTTCGTCGAGGATGTCGTCGAGCACGAGCACGATCCGGTCCTTCACCGATTCGCGCGGCGCGACGCGCCAGTGCATCTCCGGGCTGCCCTGCGTCGTGTTGCGGTAGCGGGTCAGGTGGATGTAGTCGAATTCCAGCGGGAAATCGAGATGCGGCAGCAGCATCCCGGTAAACACCGCGGCGCCACCCATCACCGAGAGCACGAGCGGGAACGCGTCGCCGATGTCGGCGCGGATCGCGTCGGCCATCCGGGCGATCGATGCGTTGACGGCATCGGCCGAGACGATCTCTTCGGAGTGGTCGAAAATGTGGAGGGCTTCTTCGCGGTTCATGTGTTCTGGCGGGCAGTCGGTATACAAATAAGGATGAAGCAGAACGGCCGGCGCGCGCTACGGCAAAAACCCGCGCGCCGACCGACGGGCGAAATCAGCGCATGCCGGGCATCATGCCCTTCAGGCCGCGCATCATCTTCTGCATGTTGCCGCCCTTCAGCTTCTTCATCATCGTACGCATCTGGTCGTACTGGTTCAGCATTCGGTTGACTTCCTGCACCGGCACGCCCGCGCCGGCTGCAATGCGGCGCTTGCGCGTCGCCTTGATGATTTCGGGTTTCGCGCGCTCGGCGGGCGTCATCGAGCTGATGATCCCTTCCATGCGGCGGATCTGCTTCTCGGCCTGGCCCATGTCGGCGCCGGCCGCCGCCTGCTGGAACTGCGCGGGCAGCTTGTCCATCAGCGACGACAGGCCGCCCATGTTCTTCATCTGCGAGATCTGCGCGCGGAAATCGTTCAGGTCGAAGTCGCCGCCTTTCTTCACCTTGTCGGCGAGCTTCTGCGCGGCCTGCACGTCGACGCCGCGCTGGGCCTCCTCGACGAGCGCGAGGATGTCGCCCATGCCGAGGATCCGGTTCGCCATCCGGTCCGGGTGGAACACCTCGAGGCCGTCGAGCTTCTCGGCGACGCCGACGAACTTGATCGGCTTGCCCGTGATGTGGCGCACCGACAGCGCGGCACCGCCGCGCGAATCGCCGTCGAGCTTGGTCAGCACGACGCCGGTGAGCGGCAGCGTGTCGTTGAACGCCTTCGCGGTGTTGACCGCGTCCTGACCGAGCATCGCGTCGACGACGAACAGCGTTTCGGCCGGCTTCAGCGTGCCGTGCAGCGCGGCGATTTCCTGCATCATCGCCTCGTCGATACCGAGGCGGCCGGCCGTGTCGACGATCAGCACGTCATGGTAGTGGCGCTTCGCCCAGTCGACGGCCGCGAGTGCGATGTCGACGGGCTTCTGGTCCGGCGTCGACGGGAAGAAATCGGCGCCGACCTGTTCGCTCACCGTTTTCAGCTGCATGATGGCGGCCGGGCGATACACGTCGCACGACACCGTCAGCACCTTCTTCTTGTACTTCTCGCGCAGCAGCTTCGCGAGCTTGCCGGCGGTCGTCGTCTTGCCGGCGCCCTGCAGGCCGGCCATCAGGATCACGGCGGGCGGCGTGACGGCGAGGTTCAGCTCGGCGGCCTTGCCTTCGTAGTCGCCGCCGATCACGGCGGTCAGTTCCTTCTGGACCACGCCGACGAGCGCCTGACCCGGCGACAGGCTGCTGATCACTTCCTCGCCGAGCGCCTTTTCCTTGACCTTAGCGATGAATTCGCGGACGACGGGCAGCGCGACGTCGGCTTCCAGCAGCGCGAGACGCACCTCGCGGAGCATCTCCTGGGTGTTCGCCTCGGTGAGCCGGGCCTCGCCGCGCAGCGTCTTGACGACGCGCGCCATCCGTTGAGTGAGATTGTCGAGCATGGGGAGCGATGGACAGTGGGGCCCGAAGGCGCAACGGAACCGAACAAAGGGAGCCGTCGCGGGAAGGGGGCCTAGTGTAAACTTCGAACATGGATATTGTACTGTATGCCCTCACCGCATTCCTGTACGGCGGCCTCGCCGTCGCAGGCTGGCGCACGCACCGCCAGGGCGCGACCTCGCTCGTCGCGAGCGTGCCGGCCGTGCCGGTTCCGGCGTCCGCCGCGTCGGGGATGAGCGGGGCCGGCCGCGCGCTGCTGTTCGCGGCGCTCGTCGCGCACGGCGTGCTGCTGCACATGACGATTTTTCCGCACGACGCGATGGTCTTCGGCTTCGCGTTCGCGCTGTCCGCGATGTTCTGGCTCGGCGCCGGCATCTACTGGATCGAGAGCTTCTTCTTCCCGCTCGACAGCCTGCGCCTGCTGGTGCTGCCGCTCGCGTGCGGCGCGTCGCTGCTGCCGCTCGTGTTCGGCGGCGTGCGGGTGCTGCCTTATGCCGCAGCGCCGCTGTTCAAGATGCACTTCCTGATTGCGAACATCGCGTACGGCCTTTTCGCGATCGCCGCGCTGCACGCGGTCCTGATGCTGATGGTCGAGCGGCGTCTGCAGTCGTTGAGGAGCGGCGGGCGCGACGGCTCGACCGGCTGGATCGCGAGCTGGCTCGAAACGCTGCCGCCGCTGCTCACGCTCGAGAAGCTGCTGTTCCGCCTGATCGGCGCCGGCTTCGTGCTGCTGACGCTGACGCTCGCGTCGGGGATCCTGTTCAGCGAGCAGGTCGATGCGCGCGCGTTGCGGCTCGATCACAAGACCGTGTTCGCGGTGCTGTCGTGGTTGATGTTCGGCGGCCTGCTGGTCGCCCACAAGACGTCCGGCTGGCGTGGGCGCGGCGCCGCGCGCTGGGTGCTCGTGTCGTTTGCCGCGCTGCTGCTCGCGTATGTCGGCAGCCGGTTCGTTTTCGAGGTGCTGCTGCACCGCTCCGTGGTTTGAACGCAGGTTTCCGATGCGACAGATTCTTCTCCTGATCCTTCTCTTCTTCGCGGGTTCGTGGCTCACGCGCAAGCTGCGCCAGGCCCAGGAGCACGCGCAGGCGCGCAACGGCCGCGGTGGCGGCTTCGACGGCGCGCCCGGTTCCGGCAGTGCCGGGACGGCACGCCCGAACGGCGATGCGCGCTCGCTGCCCGAACCGATGGTGCGCTGCGCCGAATGCGGCGTGCATACGCCGAAGGGCGACGCCGTCGCCGCGGGTGGCGAATACTTCTGCAGCACCGAGCACGCGCAGCGCCACGGCGCACACGCGAGCGGCCGCGACGCCCGATGAGCGACGCAGCGCTGCTGTCGGTCGACGCGCACGGCTGGGTGCGCGAAGCGCGCCACGCGCCGTCGCCGAATTTCGAGGCGCGGCCCGCGGGCGCGGTGCCGACGCTCGTCGTCGTCCACAACATCAGCCTGCCGCCCGGCGAGTTCGGCGGCGACGCGATCGAGGCGTTGTTCCTGAATCGCCTCGATTGCGATGCGCACCCTTATTACCAGAGCCACCTGCGCGGCGTGCGCGTGTCCGCGCATTTCCTGATCCGTCGCGACGGTGAGCTCGTGCAGTTCGTGTCGTGCGACGAGCGTGCATGGCATGCGGGCGCGTCGGAGTTCTTCGGCCGACCGCGCTGCAACGACTTCTCGATCGGCATCGAGCTCGAAGGCGCGGACGACGTACCGTTCGACGCGGCGCAGTACGCGACGCTCGGCGTGCTCGCGCGCACGCTTGCCGCGCGCTATCCGATCGATGCGGTGGCCGGGCATTCCGACGTCGCGCCGGGCCGCAAGACCGACCCGGGACCGCACTTCGATTGGCAACGCTTCGCAGGCGATGCCGGCTTTTCCGCCGAATACTTTCCTTTCCGTCAGCACTGAGCGCAGGGTTTTTTGACCGGGGAAAGTTTTTTCTCCGACCAATGCCTTGTCGTGTCTGCGCGCGAGCGATGTCAAGACCTCCATCGCAAATTATCCGTTTTGACCTCGTCCGAATGTCCACTATACTTGGTGCCAGTTGAGCAGTTCTGTACTAGATATAGTGTGTGTCGCAGGGGAAACCCGAGCGGCACCGGCCGGCGGGCAACGCCGGCGGACAGGGTTCTCAGGGCGGCGCGCCAGGCCGGGCGGTCCGGGCGTCGCGATCAAGCGCAGCGAACTTCGACGGGGCAGGGTACACATGACGAAGCACACGACCGGAACGGTTGTCGCGCATCGACCGAACCGGCTTCCCCGACGCATCGCTCGCCTCTTACCGCTCGCGCACGCCATTGCGCAGCGTTCGTTTTAATCCGCGGTTCTCTCCGCACCATCCAACACCAGGAGCTTTGCACATGCAAACCACCGACAACGCGACGTCCCAGTACGAGAGCGCCTCGAGCCGTCCGCTCGGCGGGACCGAACAGGGCGCACAGGCGCTCGCGCCGCAGGCCACGTTCGCCGACTACAAGGTGATCCGCCGCAACGGCAGCGTGGTGTCGTTCGAGCCTTCGAAGATCGCGATTGCGGTGACCAAGGCTTTCCTGGCCGTCAACGGCGGGCAGGGCGCGGCATCGGCGCGCGTACGCGAACTCGTCGAGCAGCTGACGCACAACGTCGTGCGCGCGCTCGTGCGCAGCCGTCCGAACGGCGGTACGTTCCATATCGAAGACATCCAGGACCAGGTCGAACTCGCGCTGATGCGCGGCGGCGAGCACAACGTCGCGCGTGCGTACGTGCTGTATCGCGAGAAGCGTCACCTCGAGCGTCAGCATGCGGGCGAGGAAGCAGCGGCCGTGGGCGGTGAGTCGAGCACCGGCATCAACGTCGTCGACAACGGCGTCACGCGTCCGCTCGACATGAACGCGCTGCGTGCGCTGATCGTGTCGGCGTGCGACGGCCTCGGCGCTGCGGTTAACCCTGACCCGATCGTCGCGGAAACGGTGAAGAACCTGTACGACGGCGTGCCGATGAGCCAGGTCTACGACTCGGCGATCCTCGCTGCGCGCACGATGATCGAAAAGGATCCGGCATACAGCCAGGTCACGGCCCGCATCCTGCTGCACACGATCCGTCGCGAGATCCTCGGCGAGGAAGTGGTGCAGGCCGACATGTCGGCCCGCTACGCCGAATACTTCCCGCAGTTCCTGAAGCGCGGCGTCGACGCCGGCCTGCTCGACGACAAGCTGCTGCAGTTCGACCTGAAGCGTCTGGGCGAAGCGCTCGACGCGAACCGCGATCTGCAATTCGGCTACCTCGGCCTGCAGACGCTGTACGACCGCTACTTCCTGCACGTCGACGGCACCCGCATCGAAATGCCGCAGGCATTCTTCATGCGCGTCGCGATGGGCCTGTCGCTGAACGAGATCGACCGCGAAACGCGCGCGATCGAGTTCTACAACGTGCTGTCGAGCTTCGACTTCATGAGCTCGACGCCGACGCTGTTCAACTCGGGCACCCACCGCTCGCAGCTGTCGTCGTGCTACCTGACGACGGTCGCGGACGACCTCGACGGCATCTATGAAGCGCTGAAGGAAAACGCGCTGCTGTCGAAGTTCGCCGGCGGTCTCGGCAACGACTGGACCCGCGTGCGCGCACTCGGCTCGCATATCAAGGGCACGAACGGCAAGTCGCAAGGCGTGGTCCCGTTCCTGAAGGTCGTCAACGACACGGCCGTCGCGGTCAACCAGGGCGGCAAGCGCAAGGGCGCGGTGTGCGCGTACCTGGAATCGTGGCACCTCGACATCGAGGAATTCCTCGAGCTGCGCAAGAACACCGGCGACGACCGCCGCCGTACGCACGACATGAACACGGCGAACTGGATTCCCGACCTGTTCATGAAGCGCGTGATGGAAGGCGCCGACTGGACGCTGTTCTCGCCGTCGACCTGCCCGGATCTGCACGACAAGTTCGGCGCGGAGTTCGAGAAGGCTTACACGGCTTACGAAGACAAGGTCGCGCGCGGCGAAATCAAGCTGTTCAAGAAGATCCCGGCGCAGCAACTCTGGCGCAAGATGCTCGGCATGCTGTTCGAAACCGGCCACCCGTGGATCACGTTCAAGGATCCGTGCAACGTGCGCTCGCCGCAACAGCACGTCGGTGTCGTCCATTCGTCGAACCTGTGCACGGAAATCACGCTGAACACGAGCGACACCGAAATCGCGGTGTGCAACCTGGGCTCGGTGAACCTCGTCGCCCACCTGGTGAAGCAGGCCGACGGCAGCTACGCGCTCGACCACGACAAGCTGAAGCGTACGATCAGCGTCGCGATGCGCATGCTCGACAACGTGATCGACATCAACTACTACGCGGTGCCGAAGGCGCGTAACTCGAACCTGAAGCACCGTCCGGTCGGCATGGGCATCATGGGCTTCCAGGACTGCCTGCACCTGCTGCGCACGCCGTACGCGTCGGAAGCGGCCGTCGAGTTCGCCGATCGTTCGATGGAAGCGGTCTGCTACTACGCGTACTACGCGTCGACCGAGCTGGCCGAGGAACGCGGCCGTTACTCGAGCTACCGCGGCTCGCTGTGGGATCGCGGCATCCTCCCGCAGGACACGCTGAAGCTGCTGACGGAAGCGCGCGGCGGCTACGTCGAGGTCGACACGTCCGAGTCGCTCGACTGGACGACGCTGCGTTCGCGGATCGCCGCACACGGCATGCGCAACTCGAACTGCGTCGCGATCGCGCCGACGGCGACGATCTCGAACATCATCGGCGTGTCGGCATGCATCGAGCCGACCTTCCAGAACCTGTACGTGAAGTCGAACCTGTCGGGCGAATTCACGGTGGTCAACGAGTACCTCGTTCGCGACCTGAAGGAACGCGGCCTGTGGGACGAAGTGATGGTTGCCGACCTGAAGTACTTCGACGGCATGCTGTCGCGCATCGACCGCATCCCGGCCGACCTGCGCGCGATCTACGCGACCGCGTTCGAAGTCGACCCGACGTGGCTGGTCGAAGCGGCGTCGCGTCGTCAGAAGTGGATCGACCAGGCGCAGTCGCTGAACATCTACATGGGCGGCGCGTCGGGCAAGAAGCTCGACGAGGTCTACAAGCTCGCATGGCTGCGCGGTCTGAAGACGACCTACTACCTCCGCACGATGGCGGCGACGCACGTCGAGAAGTCGACGGTCGCACACGGCGCGCTGAACGCAGTGCCGACGAGCGGCGGCTCGAGCAGCGGCGGCGCGCAAGGCGCGGCAGGCGGCTTCGGTGCAGCGGGCGGCGATGCATCGTCGGGCGCGATCAATGCTGCACCGGCGCTGGCGCCGGTCGAAGCAGACGGTCCGGTGTGCACGATGCGTCCGGGCGACCCGGGCTTCGACGAGTGCGAAGCCTGCCAGTAACGCGGCGCGCATGACCTGAAGAAGGTTCGGGCGGCGCGCACGGCAACCGATCGAGGTTGAAGTGTGCGCCGCTCTCTACTAAAAAAATGATAAGGAATCTGTAACGCGGCACTTGCGTTGCAGGCAGTGACAAGCGATCGAAACATCCCCGACGACGTCGCGTTTCGATCAGCGTTCGATGCGTCGAGCGCACCTCGCGATACATGCGTGACACGCGTCGCGCTCTGCATGAACGACGATGCGTTGCTCAAAGTGTTGTATCGAGGTCGCAACGCGAATCGAAAAAAGGATTTTTCGTGAGCGAACCCTTTTATCGCTCAGGAAAAGATGGTACAAACCGTTCTAAATTGATGGTGAGAATTTATGCTCAACTGGGATGACGAGAAGACTGCCGTAACCCCCGCGAGCGGAGCGCAGCAAAACGCGATGCGCACCTCCGCAGGGATGGCTGTCGGACTGCAGGCTGCAACGCCTGCCGCCCATCAGGTCCGCGACATTTTCGAAGGCGATCTTGCGGTGCCGCCGCAAGCATCGGCTGTTCCCGCTGGCGGTTCGGAAGCGCGGGTCAATGTCGCCGACAAACGCATCATCAACGGCCAGACTGACGTCAATCAGCTGGTGCCGTTCAAGTACAAGTGGGCGTGGGAAAAGTATCTGGCGGGTTGCGCGAACCACTGGATGCCGCAGGAAATCAACATGTCCCGCGACATCGCACTGTGGAAGGACCCGAACGGTCTGACCGAGGACGAGCGCCGCATCGTCAAGCGCAACCTCGGCTTCTTCGTGACGGCCGATTCGCTCGCCGCGAACAACATCGTGCTCGGCACGTACCGCCACATCACGGCGCCCGAATGCCGGCAGTTCCTGCTGCGCCAGGCGTTCGAGGAAGCGATCCACACGCACGCGTATCAATACATTGTCGAATCGCTCGGTCTCGACGAAGGCGAGATCTTCAACGCGTACCACGAGGTCACGTCGATCCGCGCGAAGGACGAATTCCTGATCCCGTTCATCCACACGCTGACGGACCCGGCCTTCAAGACCGGCACGCTCGAAGCGGATCAGAAGCTGCTGAAGTCGCTGATCGTGTTCGCCTGCATCATGGAAGGCCTGTTCTTCTATGTCGGCTTCACGCAGATCCTCGCACTCGGCCGCCAGAACAAGATGACGGGTGCTGCAGAGCAATATCAGTACATCCTGCGTGACGAGTCGATGCACTGCAATTTCGGTATCGACCTGATCAACCAGATCAAGCTCGAGAACCCGCATCTCTGGACCGCGGAATTCCGCGCCGAGATCCGCGAGCTGTTCAAGCAGGCTGTCGAACTCGAATACCGCTACGCCGAGGACACGATGCCGCGCGGCGTGCTGGGTCTGAACGCGTCGATGTTCAAGAGCTATCTGCGCTTCATCAGCAACCGTCGTTGCCAGCAGATCGGCCTCGATCCGCTGTTCCCGAACGAGGAAAACCCGTTCCCGTGGATGAGCGAGATGATCGACCTGAAGAAGGAACGCAACTTCTTCGAGACGCGTGTGATCGAGTATCAGACGGGCGGTGCGCTGTCCTGGGAATAACCCGCAGCAGCGAACCCGTCACATGATGGAGCAGCCGGCGGCCTCTCGGCCCCGGCCCAAGGTTTAGGAGCAAGAACGCCTGATGCAAAGCATGCCCGGTGCCTTATCGGCCCAACGACATGATCGGCACTTTGCGAACCTTCAGTGGGATGGGCAAACTTCCCTCCGGAAAAAGCGGACGGCCGTGTGGCGGTCCGCTTGATCAAGCGATTAGGGGTAGCGGCGCGAGGTGCGCCGGCTACCGACTTGATTTGGCGCGCGAGGCCATGGGGTCACGCGCGCCATACCGTATTCATTAGCGTAAGCGCGTGGTATCCGCGTACGCCGATGAATAGCCCGCTTCGAAGCGCACGTCCTGAACAGCGTCCGCGGGAAGCGGGTTTTGACGAAGGGTGTAGTTTGAACTGACTCTCATCTGAACCTGAAGGAGAACAACATGGCTACTGCCAAGAAAAAACCGGCTGCTAAGAAGGTCGCTGCCAAGAAGACCGTTGCGAAGAAGGCTGCTGCTCCGGCGAAGAAGGCCGCTGCGGTGAAGAAGGTTGCCGCGAAGAAGGTCGCGGTGAAGAAGGTCGCCGCGAAGAAGGCAGCACCGGCGAAGAAGGTCGCGGCAAAGAAGGTCGCAACGAAGAAGGTTGCTGCGAAGAAAGTCGCGGTGAAGAAGGTTGCCGCGAAGAAGGCAGCACCGGCGAAGAAGGCCGCTGCGAAGAAGGTTGCAGCCAAGAAAGTCGCAGTGAAGAAGGTTGCTGCGAAGAAGGCAGCGCCGGCGAAGAAGGCTGCTGCGAAGAAGGCCGCGCCGGCGAAGAAGGCTGCCGCGAAGAAGGCTGCCGCGAAGAAGGCTGCGCCTGCGAAGAAGGCCGCTGCGAAGAAGGCTGCCCCTGCCAAGAAGGCTGCGCCTGCGAAGAAGGCTGCCGCTGCACCGAAGGCTGCCGCACCGAAGGCCGCTGCCCCGGCGAAGAAGGCTGCTGCTCCGAAGAAGGCCGTCGTGAAGAAGGCTGCACCGGCAACCACCGCGTCGACCGCATCGGTCGCGCCGGCATCGGGCGTGAAGACCGCGCTCAACCCGGCAGCGGCATGGCCGTTCCCGACCGGCAGCCGTCCGTAATCGCGGCTGACCAGTACCACCCGGACACTCACGTGGTGTCCGCGGGTTGAGTAGCGCTACTCAATCGGTCCCGCCATCTGGCTCAGGTGGCGGGATTTTTTTCGTCCGTATTCGTCGATGCGTCGACCGGCTGCCGGGCACGGACGAAAAAAAACGCATGTGCAGCTTCGCACATGCGTTCGACCGCGGCTTGCGCCGCGTGCTGAGGATGCTCGTTAGTGCGTGACGCGCGTGACGCCGCCGCTCGACAGCAGTCGCACACGCTCGCCGGCGCGGAACACTTCGCCGCTCGCCGCCTGCGTGATCGAACGCAGGTCGCCGTTGTCGAGGCGCACGGTGATCTCGACACCGTTCGCCGTGCTGAGGTTTTCGCCGACCGCGTTGCCCGCGACCGCGCCGACGAGACCGCCCGCGATGGCCGTCAGGATCGACCCCTTGCCGCCACCGATCGCGCTGCCTGCGACCGCGCCGAGCGCACCGCCACCGAGCGTACCGATCGCGCTGCCGCCGCCGTCGGACTGGATGCGCACGGCACGGACGCTTTCGACCGTGCCCATGCGGACGGTCTGTTCGCGCTGCGCCTGACCGACGCTATAGACATCTGCCGAGCCCGGCGCCGTGAAGCAGCCCGCGAGCGTCAGCGTGGCCGTCAGCATGGCGGCGAGCGTGAGGGTTTTCTTGGTCGTCATTTTTGCTCTCCCACAATATTCATTTGAGACTGTACCCGAAGGCAGCCTCGAAACGCGCGTCGATTTCGGCGCGCGTCAGTGCGTAAGTTTGAGGCCCCTGGTGGGCGATCTTGATCGAGCCCATCAGGCTCGCGAGGCGGCCCGTGGTTGCCCAGTCGAGGCCATTCTCGATGCCGTACAGCAGGCCGCCACGGAAGGCGTCGCCGCAGCCGGTCGGATCGACGACACGCTCGGCTTGCACGACCGGAATCTGTTCTTCGCCGTTTTTGTGAAGAATAGTGGAGCCGTGCTCGCCGCGCGTGATGATCAACGCCTGAACCCGGCTGGCGATTTCCTGTTCGGACCAGCCCGTCTTGTCGCTGACGAGTTTGCC
Organism: Burkholderia sp. MSMB0856; assembly: GCF_001524645.2. Lineage (NCBI taxonomy): Bacteria > Pseudomonadati > Pseudomonadota > Betaproteobacteria > Burkholderiales > Burkholderiaceae > Burkholderia > Burkholderia sp. MSMB0856. Next base: position 548,631 of record NZ_CP013427.1, read on the forward strand.
CTCGTAGTCGTTGACCGCGACGAAGGTCGCGAGTTCAATGATGCGGCGCAGCGTCGCACCATCGAACAGCGGCAGGCCCTGGCCCGGATCGAAGATGAACGGGATGCCGGCCTTCGCGAATTGCTCGGCGTGCTGGACCATCCCGTCGAAGCCGTCCGGCGCGACGATGCCGAGCTTCACGCCCGACACTTCGTCCGCGCGGTTCAGGTGCGACTGCATCATCGCGCCCGGGTGGAATGCGGTGATCTGGTTGTTCTCGAGATCGGTCGTGATCATCGCCTGTGCGGTGTGCGTTTCGGGCACCACGCGCACGCTGGCCTTGGACAGGCCGAGGCTGTCGAGACGCTCGAGATAGCGATCGGCGTCGTTCGCGCCGACCGTCGCCATGATGCGCGCGTCGCCGCCGAGCATGTGCAGCGCGTAAGCGATGTTCCCCGCGCAACCGCCGAATTCGCGACGCATCGTCGGCACGAGGAAGCTCACGTTCAGAAGGTGAACCTGGTCGGGCAGGATGTGCTCGCGAAACCGGCCTTCGAAGGTCATGATGTTGTCGTAGGCGAGCGAGCCGCAAATCAGCGTAGTCAAGGCGTGCGTTCCTGTAGAGAGCAAAAGGAAGCGGCCGCCCGGCCGGTGCGCCGAGGCCGTCGGGCCTCGCGCGGCAGCGCCGGGCGGCAGCGGGTTACTTCAGTGCGGCGAGCGCTGCGTCGTAGTTCGGCTCGTCCTTGATCTCGCCGACGAGTTCCGCGTGGATCACCTTGTCCTGCGCGTCGAGCACGACGACCGCGCGGGCCGTCAGGCCGTTCAGCGGGCCGCTCGTCACGTCGACGCCGTACGCGTTCGCGAACGCGCGGGCGCCGCGGAACGTCGAAGCCGTCACGACGTTCGCGAGGCCTTCCGTCGTGCAGAAGCGCGTGGCGGCGAACGGCAGGTCGCCGGATACGACGATCACGACCGTGTTGTCGAGCGACGACGCGGCTTCGTTGAACTTGCGGGTCGACGTTGCGCAGGTCGGCGTGTCGAGGCTCGGGACGATGTTCAGCACCTTGCGCTTGCCGGCGAAGCTGGCGAGCGACAGATCGGCGAGGTCCTTGCCGACCAGCTTGAAGTCGGGGGCTTGCGAGCCGACGGCCGGGAACGTGCCGGCGAGATCGATCGGGTTGCCACCCAGCGTAACTTTGCTCATGTTCGTGCTCCGAAATAGCGCGCCGCTGCGGCGCGCGGGTTGAGACGGCGCGCATGCGCGCGCCGCGGGGCGTCACGGATAGAAGATCTGGACGCGGAAATTCGAGGCGGGTGCGCCGTTCGTGTCGAGACGGACGATCATCGTCCGCGTCGTGCCGGGCGGCAACCCGGCGTCGATCGGCGTGCCCGGGCGGACGTAGTCGCGCGGCGCGAGCACGCGGCGCACGGTCACGTGATTCGTGTCGTCGAGCAGCGTCAGCTCGAGCGACGGGTAGGCGAGCGCGACGCGGTAGCGGTTCGTCAGCGGCACCTTCAACTCCAGCACGCGCGGGCCGTCGAGCTGGCGCAGGTCGGCCGCGTCGAGCCGCAGGCCGTCGATCGCGCGCGGCGGCGTGACCGTGCAGCCGAGCGGCGCGCACGCCTGCCGGAACCAGCCTTGCGTGACCGGCCAGTAGATCATCACGGTTTCGCGCTGCCACCACGCGAGTTGAGCGACGAGCAGCACCGCGAGCGCGGCGGCGACGAGTCCGCCGAAAAAGCCGCCGAGCATCCCGCGTCGCTGCGGCGCGCGCGTCTCGCGGGTCACGGCGAAGTGCGGGCGATCGTCGTCGGCCAGTGCGGCGGGGAAGGGCGCGGCCGGTTGGACGGCCGCTTCGCTGGCCGGTGCGGGGGCGCGCTCGTCGGCGCCGGGTTCAGGGACGGCTTGCGCCGGCGTGAATGCGAAGCGCGGTTCGCGCGGTGCGCGTTCGTCGTCGGGTACGGAGAAGTGCGCGTTGCCGACAGGTTCGTCCGCGTCGGCCGCCGACGGCGTGTGCGCGACGAAGCGCGGTTCGCGCAGGTCGGGTTCGGCGGGTGGCGTGGCCCGCGTTGCGCTGGATGAGTCGGTTTCGTGGCGCGCCCAATCCGGCTCGGCCGACGCGACAGCGTGCAGTTCGGCCGGAGCCGACGCGATCGGGGCAGGCGTGCCGGACAGGTGGACGACGCCAGCGTCCATGGCCGGCGGCGCGAGCGGCACCAGCGGCTCGGTGCGCACGGTCTGCACGGTGTGCTGCAGGGACGGGTCGACGCCGGCATCGAGCCACGGCGCCCACATGTCCCAGCCTTCGGGCTGGTAGTCGGAGCCGGACGTCGGCTCGACCGGTGCGTCGGTGGCGAAGAGCCGTGCGGGCGCGGCTTCGTGTTGCGGTACGGCGGCGGCCGGCCCGGCCGGTTCCGCTTCGGTCAGCGCCGGCTCGGGAACGAGCGACTGCGCCGCGTTGAAGACCTGATGGCAGTGTCCGCAGCGCACGAGCCCGTCATGCAGCGAGAGCTGTTCCTGCTGCAGCCGGAAGACGGTTTCGCAATGAGGGCAGCGCGTCGCAAGAAGCATGTCGAGCCGGGCGGCCTGCTGGCCAGAGTGAAGGACAGCGCTATTCTAATGGCTTTCCCGCCGCGTTCCGGCGAGGCATACCCAACCTTCGTGTTCGCGCCAGACCGAGATGTCGACGTAGCGCGCATAGACGGCCGCGACTTCGTCCGCCTGGCGCGCGAGCACACCCGACAGCGCGATGCGCCCGCCCGGTTTTACCTTCGATGCGAGCATCGACGCCATCAGCTTCAGCGGGTTCGACAGGATGTTGGCGACGACGATGTCGAATTCGCCGGCCGGGCATGCGTCGGGCAGCCCGTACGTGACTTCCGCGTGGTTGCGTTCGCTGTTCTGCCGCGCCGATTCGACCGCTTGAGGATCGATGTCGATGCCGACCACGGGGTTCGCCCCGCATTTCTTCGCGAGGATCGCGAGAATGCCCGAGCCGCAACCGTAGTCGAGCACGGACTGGCCGGGCTTCACCGACTGTTCGAGCCATTCCATGCACAGGCGCGTGGTCGGGTGGCTGCCCGTGCCGAATGCGAGGCCGGGGTCGAGTTCGAGGATCAGCGCGTCGGGGTCGGGTGCGTCGTGCCACGACGGAACGACCCAGATCCGCTCGCCGATCGGAATCGGCTCGAACTGCGATTGCGTGAGCCGCACCCAGTCCTGTTCCTCGACTTCGCGTACGTCGAACTTCGGCGTCTCGGCGACGCCGATCTCGTTCGCGGCCGCCGCGAGCAGCACGGCCGGATCGTGATCGGGCGACAGCAGCGCGATCACGCGCGAGTGCTGCCACGCGGTGCGTTCGGGAACGAGGCCCGGCTCGCCGAAGAGCGGCTGTTCGTCGGGCGTGTCGGCGTCGGCGTCCTCGACGGACACCGACAGCGCGCCCAGGCCGAGCAGCGCGTCGGACAGCGCCTCCGCATGCTCACGGGCCAGTTCGACGACGAGTTCGCGATAGCTCATGCTTACGCTTCTTCCGGTGCGACCTGCTGCTTCTGGGCGAGCCGGTGTTCGAGATAGTGGATGCTGGTGCCGCCTTCGACGAACTTCGAGTCGATCATCAGCTCGCGGTGCAGCGGGATGTTGGTCTGGATGCCTTCGACGACCATCTCCGACAGCGCGATGCGCATCCGGCGGATCGCCTGGTCGCGCGTCGCGCCGTAGGTGATCAGCTTGCCGATCATCGAATCATAGTTCGGCGGCACGAAATAGCCATTGTATGCATGCGAGTCGACGCGCACGCCGGGGCCGCCCGGCGTATGCCACGACGTGATCCGGCCCGGCGACGGCGTGAACTTGAACGGATCTTCCGCGTTGATCCGGCATTCGATCGCATGTCCGCGGAACTGGATGTCGCGCTGGCGCAGCGCGATCTTCTCGCCGGCCGCGATGCGGATCTGTTCCTGGACGATGTCGACGCCCGTGATCATCTCCGACACCGGGTGCTCGACCTGCACGCGCGTGTTCATCTCGATGAAGTAGAACTCGTTGTTCTCGTACAGGAATTCGAACGTGCCCGCGCCGAGATAGCCCATCTTCTTGCACGCGTCCGCGCAGCGGTCGCCGATGCGCTCGATCAGGCGGCGCGGAATGCCGGGCGCCGGCGCTTCCTCGATCACCTTCTGGTGACGGCGCTGCATCGAGCAGTCCCGCTCGCCGAGCCAGATCGCGTTCTTGTGCGCGTCCGACAGCACCTGGATTTCGATGTGGCGCGGGTTCTCGAGGAACTTCTCCATGTACACCTGCGGGTTGCCGAACGCACGGCCGGCTTCCTCGCGGGTCATGTTGACCGCATTGACCAGCGCGGCCTCGGTGTGCACGACGCGCATCCCGCGCCCGCCGCCGCCGCCCGCTGCCTTGATGATGACCGGATAGCCGATCGCGCGGGCAATCTTCACGATCTCCTTCGGATCGTCCGGCAACGCGCCTTCCGAACCCGGCACGCACGGCACGCCGGTCTTGATCATGGTCTGCTTCGCGGTGACCTTGTCGCCCATCAGGCGGATCGTTTCCGGACGCGGGCCGATGAACGTGAAGCCCGACTGCTCGACGCGTTCCGCGAAGTCGGCGTTCTCCGACAGGAAGCCGTAGCCGGGGTGGATCGCCTCGGCATCGGTGACTTCCGCGGCGCTGATCAGCGCCGGCATGTTCAGGTAGCTCAGGTTCGACGGGGCCGGGCCGATACAGACGGCTTCGTCCGCGAGGCGGACATACTTGGCTTCTTTGTCGGCTTCCGAGTAGACAACCACCGTCTTGACGCCGAGCTCGCGGCACGCGCGCTGGATGCGCAGCGCGATTTCACCGCGGTTGGCAATGAGGATTTTTTCAAACATAGCGAGTATTCGTCTCTTCGAGGGGCGCGCGAACGGCGCCTGGCGAGCATCGGCGGTGCGCGGCCGGACAGGCCGCGCGGCGGGCTTAGCCGATCACGAAAAGCGGCTGGCCGTATTCGACGGCCTGGCCGTTCTCGACGAGGATTTCCTTGATCACGCCGGCCTTGTCCGACTCGATCTCGTTGAGCAGCTTCATCGCTTCGATGATGCAGATGGTCTGGCCTTCCTTGACCGTGTCACCGACCTGGGTGAACGGGTCCGCGCCCGGCGACGGCGCGCGATAGAACGTGCCGACCATCGGCGACGTCACGACGTGGCCTTGCGGCACGGCGGGCGCGGCAGCGGCGCCTGCGGCCGGCGCGGCAGCCGCACCTTCGGTCGGCAGCGCGACCGCCGGGGCCGGTGCGCTGACCTGCGGGGCAAATCCGCCCGTCGGCTGGACATAGACCGGCGGCGCGTTCTTGACGATACGCACCTTGCCTTCGCCTTCCGTCACTTCCAGCTCGGAGATGCCGGATTCGGAGACGAGGTCGATCAGAGTTTTCAGCTTACGAAGATCCATCGGGAATTCCCCTTTCAATACGTGAAAGCGCCGGTGGGACCGGCGCTGAATCTAGATCGCGAAATCAGCCGCGCGACGCGCCTTGGAGCTTGTCGAGCGCGTACTCGAGCGCGTACAGATAACCTTTCCAGCCGAGCCCGCAGATCACGCCTTCGGCCTGGTCGGAAAAGTAGGAGTGGTGCCTGAACGCTTCGCGGCGGTGCACGTTCGACAGATGAACCTCGACGAACGGGATGCCAACGCCGGCGATCGCGTCCCGGATCGCGACGCTCGTGTGCGTATACGCGGCGGGATTGATCAGGATGAAATCGGTCTGTTCCTCCCGCGCGGCCTGGATGCGGTCGACGAGCGCGCCTTCATGGTTGCTCTGGAACGACGACAGTTCGGCGCCGGCTTCCTGCGCCCGCGCGGCAAGCGCCTGATCGATCTGCGCGAGCGTGACGCGGCCGTACACCTCCGGTTCCCGGGTGCCGAGAAGGTTCAGGTTGGGGCCGTGCAGCACCAGCAATCGTGTCATGGTCGCTTCTATTTCTGCGGAATTGCGCGAACTTTAGCGCTATTTAGAGAAATTTGTCTAGTTTTGCCGAACGGCCGCGCGCGCCGGACCTGCAAGAATTACCGGTGCGACCGCAAAGTATCAGCGAATTCCCGTGAAATTGCGCCGATCGACGCACAAATCGCCGCCAACGCGCAGGCAGCCGTTCAGGGCGATCACAACGCGTCGAGGGTCTTTTTCAGCTCGGCCGGTTGGATTTGTCCCAATTTTGTCTCGCGAATCTTGCCGGTTTCGTCGATGACGACCGTAAACGGCAGCGCGCCGGCGGTATTTCCAAAATTACGGGCCAGATCGGCGCCCGCATAACCGCTGACGAAAACCGGATAGTCGACCTTCACCTTCTGCAGAAAGTTCTTCACGTTCTGGTCGGAATCGACGCCGATCCCGATGAAACGGATGCCCTTCTGCTTGTATTGGTGCGACAGCGCGACGAGCTCCGGCATCTCTTCGACGCACGGGCCGCACCACGACGCCCAGAAATTGACCACGACCTTCTGGCCCTTGAAGGAAGCGAGCGACGCCGGCTTGCCGTCGACGCCGGTCAGCGACGCGGCCCACAGCTGCTCGACCGGGCTGCCTTTCGCGGTGGATGCGGCGACGGCCACGCCGTCATCGGCGCTGCCGCCGCGGAACCAATGGCCGGCGGCGAGCCCGCCGGCAACGGCGGCGGCCGCGACCACCGCGAGCGCCAACATGCGTTTCATCATCATCGTTGAATCATTCCGGTTCGGAAGGGGCGTTGCTGGCCTCGAGCAGCGCGCGCAACACGGTGGCGTCGGCGCGGGCGACCCGGCCGCGGGCGTCGGCCTTGACCGCGCCGCGCAGGTCGTCGCTCGCGTAGAGCGCGACGTGAATGCCGATCGCGTCCACGTCGCGCCGCGGGCGCCACAGGAAGCTGAGCGTCTCGACGTCGGCGCGACCGGCGAAATGCCGCGTTTCGGACACGTCGTACTGGACGTTCTGGTTCAGCAGGTAGATCGCGACGTCCTTCGGGTTGTCGGTGAATATCTGCAAATGGATGTCCGAATGCGCGTTCGCGGTGCCATTCAGCACCGCGCCCGTCACGTACGGATTGAACTCGGCGAGCCGGCGCATCCAGTCGAGCGCGATCTCGCGCAGGCGGCGCAGTTCGTCCGGCTGCGTGTCGCTCTGGAACAGCGCGAGGTACTCGCGCAGTTCTTCCTCGATCAGGTCGTTATCCGGCAGCCATTCGCCGGCAACGCGCGTATCGCCGAACAGCTGGCGCGCGGCCTTGCGTTTCGCGCCGGCGTAATCGAGGCCGTCTTCCGCGATCAGGCGGGCGGCGGACTGGGCAATTTCCTCGCGGGCACGCCGCGGGTCGACAAGAGGTTTGCGAGACATGATCCGGCAATCATACTCGATCGCCGCCACGGTCGAACGCGGTGCGGCCGGGTGCCGTCCGCCGCGCCGCGCGGCGTTCGGATCCATCGTTCGGGCCGCCGGGCAGGGCGGGCCGTCAGTTACAATGACGGTCTTTGTGTCGCGGCGAAAGTCGTTGGCCGGGCGGCCTGTCCGGCGTGCCGCAGACCTTCCTTTCCGAATCGACGGCGCCCGGCGGCGCGAAAGCATTCATCTATGCACATCCACATTCTTGGCATCTGCGGCACCTTCATGGGCGGTCTCGCCGTGCTCGCGCGCGAGGCGGGCCACACGGTGACGGGTTGCGACGCGGGCGTCTATCCGCCGATGAGCACGCAGCTCGAGGCGCAGGGCATCACGCTGATCGAGGGCTACGGCGCCGAGCAGATCGACCTGAAGCCCGACCTGTTCGTGATCGGCAACGTCGTCACGCGCGGCAACCCGCTGATGGAGGCGATCCTCGATCGCGGCCTGCCGTATGTATCGGGCCCGCAATGGCTCGGCGAGCACGTGCTGGCCGGCAAATGGGTGCTGGCGGTCGCGGGCACGCACGGCAAGACGACCACGTCGTCGATGCTCGCGTGGCTGCTGGAAGATGCCGGCCTGAACCCGGGCTTCCTGATCGGCGGCGTGCCGCTGAACTTCGGTGTGTCGGCGCGGCTGACCGATTCGAGTTTCTTCGTGATCGAGGCCGACGAATACGACACGGCGTTCTTCGACAAGCGCTCGAAGTTCGTCCACTACCGGCCGCGCACCGCGGTGCTCAACAATCTCGAATTCGATCACGCCGACATCTTCCCGGATCTCGCCGCGATCGAAACGCAATTCCATCACCTTGTGCGCACCGTGCCGGGCGTCGGCCGGATCGTGACCAACGGCCGCTCGGACGCGCTGGAGCGCGTGCTCGCGCGCGGCTGCTGGAGCGAGGTCGAGCGTTTCGGCGTCGACGGCGGCTGGCAGGCGCTGCCTGCCGAGGACGGCGTGCCGGTCGACGAGCGTTTCGCGGTGTATTCGCAGGCCGAGCGCGTCGGTGAAGTTGCGTGGCAGGTACAGGGCGACCACAACCGGATGAACGCGCTCGCGGCGATCGCCGCCGCGCGCCACGTCGGCGTGCCGCCCGCGCAGGCTGCCGAATCGCTCGCATCGTTCCGCAACGTGAAGCGGCGCATGGAAGTGCGTGGCAGCGTGGACGGCGTGACTGTCTACGACGACTTCGCGCACCATCCGACCGCGATCGAAACGACGATCGCCGGTCTTCGTGCGCGCATCGGCCGTCAAAATTCCCGCATTCTCGCCGTGCTCGAGCCGCGTTCGAACACGATGAAGCTCGGCGTGATGAAGGCGCAACTGCCGGCAAGCCTCGCCGACGCCGACCTGGTGTTCGGCTACGGTGCCCCGACCGGGCGCGATGCGCTCGGCTGGAACCTCGGCGACGCGCTCGCGCCGCTCGGCGACAAGGCCCGCGCGTTCGACGATCTCCACCTGCTGGTGAAGTCGGTCGTCGAGGCCGCGCGCCCGGGCGACCACGTGCTCGTGATGAGCAATGGCGGCTTCGGCGGCGTGCACCAGAAGCTGCTCGACGCGCTCGGGAGCCGCGCGTGATCCTGTATCTGCACGGATTCCGGTCGTCGCCGGAGTCGCAGAAGTCGCGGCTCCTCGCCGCGCGCATGGCCGAGCTCGGCCGCACGCACGAGTGGCGCTGCCCGTCGCTGTCGGTGTCGCCGCTCGAGGCGATCGCCGTTGCGGAAGCCGAGGTGGCCGGTGCGTGCGACGTGACGGTGATCGGCAGCTCGCTCGGCGGCTACTACGCAACCTGGCTCGCCGAAAAGCACGGCTGGAAGGCGGTGGTGCTGAATCCGGCGATCGTGCCGCAACGCGATCTCGAGCAGTATATGGGCGAACAGCCGCTGTGGCACGGCGGCGGGTCGATCGTCGTCGAACGCCATCACCTGCACGAGCTCGATGCGTTGCGCGTGCCGGCGATTTCGCGGCCCGAACGCTACTATCTGTTCGCGGCGACGGGCGACGAAGTGCTGGACTACCGCGAGATGCTCGCCCATTACCCGGGCGCGAAAACGCGCGTGATCGAAGGCAGCGATCATGGAATCAGCGAATTTGCCGACTATGTCGACGACGTTCTCGCCTTTTGCGACGAAAGAACGTCATGAACCCGGCGTCATGCCGATCGAATTCCCATCATCATGCGGCGCCGCCGATGCGGCGCCCGGCAGTCTGAACGAGAGTACTGAGTGAACGTTTTCTTCGAGGAATCGGGCAGTTTCAAGGCGGGCAGCGTGCTGTCGCGCCAGGGCGACGCATTTCAGGTCGAGTTGCCCGGCGGGCGGCGTGCGAAGGTCCGTGCAAAGGACGTGCTGATCGAATTCGAGAAGCCGGCCGCGAGCGAGCTGATGCAGGAAGCCGATACGGCCGCGCAACAGATCGACCTGGACTTCCTGTGGGAATGCGCGCCGGCCGAGGAATTCGCATATACGGCGCTCGCCTCGGAATATTTCGGCGCGACCTACGGCCCGGTCGAGCGCGCGGCGCTGGTGCTGCGGCTGCACGGCTCGCCCGTCTACTTCCGACGCAAGGGGCGCGGCCAGTATCAGCGGGCGCCGGAAGAGCAGCTCAAGATGGCGCTCGCGTCGCTCGAGCGCAAGCGCCAGCAGGCGCTCGTCCAGGCGCAGTATGAAGAGGAACTGAAGGCCGGCAAGCTGCCGGAAGCGTTCGCGGGCAAGGTGCTCGGGCTGCTGACGCGGCCGGACAAGAACGCGATCGAATACAAGGCGATGGAAGCGGCGGCCGGGGCGCGCGGCGTATCGCCGGCGCGACTGATGCTCGACTGCGGCGGCATCGCGTCGCCGCGCGCGCTGCACGAGGCGCGCTTCCTCGCGGAATTCTTCCCGCACGGCACGGGCTTTCCCGCCGTCACGGTCGGCCCGCTGCCGGACGACCTGCCGCGTGCGGACGTCGAGGCGTTCTCGATCGACGACATCACGACGACCGAAATCGACGACGCGTTCTCGGTCGAACACCTGTCCGACGGTCGCGTGCGGATCGGCGTGCACATCGCGGCGCCGGCGCTCGGCATCGTGCGCGGCGACGCGGTCGACGCGATCGCGCGCGCGCGCCTGTCGACCGTCTACATGCCGGGCGACAAGATCACGATGCTGCCGGACGACGTCGTCGACGTGTTCACGCTGAAGGAAGGCGATTACCGCCCGGCGCTGTCGCTGTACATCATCGTCAACCGCGAGACGCAGGAAATCGTCGCGAACGAGACGCGTGCCGAACTCGTGTTCGTGAAGAACAACCTGCGCCACAACACGCTCGACGAGCTCGTCAACGAAGAGACGCTCGCGGCCGGCACCGGCGACTACCCGCACAAGGACGACATCGCCGTGCTGTGGCCGCTCGCGCAGGCGCTGTTCGAGAAGCGCCAGGTCGCGCGCGCGGGCTACGGCCTGAAGCGCGAAGTGCAGCGCAACACCGACTACAACTTCTACGTCGAAGGCGAGCACGTGACGATCACGCCGCGTCGCCGCGGGTCGCCGCTCGACCTGATCGTGTCGGAGCTCGCGATCCTCGCGAACTCGACGTGGGGCGCGTTCCTGCACGATCACACGGTGCCCGGCATCTATCGCTCGCAGCGCGGTTTCGGCGCGCCGGGCCCGAAGCGCACGCGGATGCAGACGACGGCCGCGCCGCACGAAGGCCTCGGCGTCGCGCAGTACGCGTGGAGCACGTCGCCGCTGCGCCGCTACGTCGACCTCGTGAACCAGTGGCAACTGCTCGCGTGCGTGCAGCACGGCGTCACCGCGAAGCTCGCCGCACCGTTCAAGCCGAAGGACGCCGACCTGTACGCGGTCGTGCAGGGCTTCGACGACACATATACCGCCTATGCCGACTACCAGCGCCGGATGGAGTACTTCTGGTGCCTGCGCTGGCTCGCGCAGGAGCAGAAGAAGCAGGTCGTCGCGAGCGTCGTGAAGGGCGACCTGGTGCGCCTCGAGGAAATCCCGCTGCTGCTGCACGTGCCGGGGCTCGGCGTGCATGCGCGCGGCACGCGCGTGCTGCTCGACGTGATGTCGCTCGACGAGCTGACGATCGAGGCGTCGGTGCGGCTTCTGAACGTGCTCGACGCGCCGACCGTGACGAGTGGTGACGCGGCCGACGACGAAGACGAGACCGAAGGCGGCGACGACACGCTGGTCGATGCGGAAGACGCGTCGGCGGAAGCCGAGGCCGAGGCACTGGCCGAAGCGGACGGCGCGGCGGTCGAAGGCGGCGAGGCCGCGAGCGGCAACGGCCAGGAAAGCGAAGAGAGCGAAGAGGGACGCGCATCATGAACGCAGTCGCGTCGACGAGCGGCGCCGACCGCTACGTGGTGTTCGGCAATCCGGTGGCGCACAGCAAGTCGCCGTTCATCCACGCGCAGTTCGCCGCGCAGACGGGCGAGGCGATCGTCTACGAGCACCGGCTCGCGCCGGTCGACGGCTTCGAGGCCGCCGTGCGCGCGTTCATCGCCGAAGGTGGCCGCGGCGCGAACGTGACGGTGCCGTTCAAGCTCGACGCGCATGCGCTCGCCGATACGCTGTCGCCGCGCGCGGCGGCGGCGGGCGCGGTGAACACGCTGCGCATCGAAGCCGACGGCCGCATCTACGGCGACAACACGGACGGCGTCGGCCTCGTGCGCGACATCGAATCGAATCTCGGCGTGTCGCTCGCGGGCGCGCGCATCCTGCTGCTCGGCGCGGGCGGTGCGGCGCGTGGCGTTGTGTTGCCGATGCTCGAGCGCGCGCCGCTGTCGATCACGATCGTGAATCGCACCGCGAGCAAGGCCGAGGCGCTCGTCGGTCAGTTCACGCAGGCCGCGCACGATGCGGGCTGCGTGCTGTCGGGCGGCGGCCCGGACACCGTGCGTGCGGAACCGTACGACGTGATCGTCAACGCGACGGCCGGCAGCCTCGACGCGGCGCTGCCGGAGTGCGACGCGGCGGCGTTCGGCGCGGGCACGCTCGCGTACGACATGATGTACGGCGCGCAGCCGACCGTGTTCATGCAGCATGCGGCGTCGCTCGGCGCACGCACGGCCGACGGGCTCGGGATGCTGGTCGAGCAGGCGGCCGAATCGTTCTTCATCTGGCGCGGCGTGCGGCCGGACGGCGCACCGGTGCTGGCCGCGCTGCGCCAGGCGCTCGCGGCGGCCTGACCGGAGCGCGGCAGGTGGTGGCGGTAAGCGGCACGCAGCGCACGCGGACGATCAGCCCGACCCGCTGGATCGTCTATGCGGGTTCGGTGTTCGCGGGCGCGTGGCTCGCGACGCAGCTGTTCTATCTCGTGCAGATCGCGCTTTGGTCGTTCATCAATCCGGGTTCCACCGCGTTCATGCGGACCGACGCGTGGTGGCTGTCGCGCGACAATCCGCCCGCGCGGATCCAGCACCAGTGGGTGCCGTACGACCAGATCTCGCGCAACCTGAAGCGCGCGCTGATCGCGTCGGAGGATTCGACGTTCGCGACCAACAACGGCTACGACGTCGACGCGATCCTGCAGGCGTGGGAGAAGAACAAGGCGCGCGGCCGGATCGTCGCGGGCGGTTCGACGATCACGCAGCAACTCGCGCGCAATCTGTTCCTGTCGCGCGAGAAGAGCTACATCCGCAAGGGGCAGGAGCTGATCATCACGTGGATGCTCGAGACGGTGCTCGACAAGGAGCGAATCTTCGAGATCTACCTGAACTCCGTCGAATGGGGCCGCGGCGTGTACGGTGCCGAGGCCGCCGCCCGCTATTACTACAGGGTTCCCGCGAGCCGGCTCGGCGCGTGGCAGTCGGCGCGCCTCGCGGTGATGCTGCCGAAGCCGCGCTGGTTCGACGCGCACCGCGGCTCGGCGTACCAGGCGCAGCGCGCGGCCGTAATCGCCCGCCGGATGGGCGCGGCCGAACTTCCGCAATCGCAGTGAGCGGCGCGCCCGCGCCGTCACATTGTCCGTTCCGTCGCCGGCGCGCCATTGGTGCGCTGCAGCGCATTCATGTCGCCCGCATTTCGGGACATATCCATTAGACGAATTCGTCTATTTCGCTTTACTGAGCAATGCCAGCCCGCGCGGGATTTTGTTTGCCGATATGGCACGAAATCCACGCGGTTTTAGTGTTTCCGGGTAAACGCGAAAGCAGTTGAAAGGCTGCCGAAAAACAATGGTTCGTTAATCGAAGCATTCCTGAAAGGTGTGCACCGCACCGAGCGGTGCTCGAATATTTCCAAATTTTTCAAAGCCGACCCGCTCACGTATATTGGCCAGCGCCTCGGCTTATCGGCCGCAATCGAGGCGGGGGGCGGCTTACCCGGCTGCTCGACACAAAAAACATTCGAGAGAAGGAAAGCAACGATGCCAGCGAGCAAAGCGAAGCTGTTGTTGGGAGTTGTGTTCTCTTCGCTGATTCTGACGGCCTGCAACGACGACGTGTCGTCGTCCTCCGCAGCAGGTACCGACAATTCAGCCGATCCCGCCGCTCAGGTGGACAAGCCGTACAACGATCCCAACAGTTATTCGTCGAGCGCGACCGCGTCGCTCGACGCGTCCGCCGCGGTCGAAAAGGCCGCCGTCACCCATCACCAGATCACGCTGAACGGCAAGACGATTCGCTACACGGCCACCGCCGGCCACCTCGTCGCGCGCAATCCGCAGACGGGCGCGCCCGAAGCATCGTTCTTCTACGTCGCGTACACCGCCGACAACCAGCCCGCGGCGAAGCGGCCCGTCACGTTCCTGTACAACGGCGGCCCCGGCTCCGCATCGGTGTGGCTCCATCTCGGCTCGTTCGGTCCGAAGCGGATCCAGACGGGCGACCCGAACGCGAACGCGTCGACGTTCCCGTTCGTCGACAACGCGGAAAGCCTGCTCGATACGACCGACCTCGTGTTCGTCGATGCGATCGGCACCGGCTTCTCGGAGGCGATCGCACCGAACACGAACCAGACGTTCTGGGGCGTCGACCAGGACGGCGGCGCGTTCCGCGACTTCGTGACGCGCTACATCGCCGTGAACCAGCGCGACACTTCGCCGAAATACCTGTTCGGCGAGTCGTACGGCACGCCGCGCACCGACGTGCTCGCGAACCTGCTCGAGACGGCCGGCGTCAAGCTCGACGGCATCGTGCTGCAGTCGTCGATCCTGAACTACAACGCGAACTGCGACATGGCGAGCGACTATGTCGGCAACTCGAACAACGGGGCGAGCCCCGTGAGTTGCGCGGGCTTCGTGCCGTCATACGGCACCGTCGGCGCGTACTACCAGCTCGACAACCCGAACCCGTCGAGCCTGCCGCAATACGCGGACCAGATGCGCCAGCTGACGGCCGGCAGTTACGTGCCCGCCGTGAACGCGTATCTCGCGAGCCACACGCCGCCCCCGCCGACGCTCGTCACGACGATGGTGAATTCGACCGGCGTGAAGCAGTCGCTGTGGAACGCGGACTTCAACGTCGTCCCGACCTTCTTCGACAACAGCTTCCAGGTGTCGCTGATCCCGGGCACGCTGATCGGCCGCTACGACGCACGCGTGAACGTGCCGTCGTCGAGCCCGCTCGCGGCGGACGGCGACCCGTCGAGCACGTTCATCACGAAGCCGTTCACCGACACGATCGGCAGCTACCTGCCGAACGTGCTGAAGTACAGCGCGCAGTCGGCGTATTCGCTCAGCAGCAATGCGATCCAGACCTGGGACTGGACGCACGACGGCCTCGCGATGCCCGACACGATTCCCGATCTTGCGGCTGCGCTGACGCTGAATCCGTCGCTGAAGGTGCTGTCGCTGAACGGGTATCACGACATCGCGACGCCGTTCTACCAGACCGAGCTCGACCTCGCGCGGCTCGGCGCGCAACCGAACCTGACGATCAAGGACTATCAGGGTGGACACATGGTCTATCTCGACGATACGTCGCGTCCGCAGGAGAAAGCCGACCTCGTGACTTTCTACAACGCGGCCGCGCACTGATGCGATGTGCGGGCCTGGCGACGCGCGCCCGTGGCGGCGCCGTTCGCCGGCCGTCGACGACCTCATTCCAGACTGGAGCCTGACATGAAGAAACGTTTCATCGTCGTTGCCGCCGCGCTCGCGTGCGCCGGCGTTGCAGCATCCGCATCGGTGTCCGCGTTCGCGCAGGCGAGCGACGACGCCACCCCGGCGCGCGCGCGCCAGGCGCAGCTCGGCGATCCGTACGTGCCGCCGGCCGCGCGCAAGCCGACCGCCGGCACGCAGACGACGGGCGCCGCGCTGCACGCGCAGGTGGTGCGCAAGCTCGCGCGGCAGTTCGGCGCGGCCGATACGCAGAACACCGGCTCGATCACCGAAGCGCAGGCGCGCGCGGCCGGCCTCGGCTATGTCGCGAATCACTTCCGGCAGATCGACGCGAGCGGTAGCGGTCGCGTGTCGTTCTCCGACGTGCAGCGCTACATGCAGGCGCGCAGCACGAACCAGCAGTAAGCGCGGCGCGCATGACCAATACGGGGGCGGAACCCGCGACGTGTCGGGTTCCGCCCCCGTGCGCATGGCGCGGGCCGTTTCGCGACGGCCGCCGCAGCCCTTCGCTGGGTTATCTCATTATCTGGACAACGCATTCAAATATTGGAGACGAGTGCGTGCGCTCCTACAATCCGAAGCACATCGACAGCTTCGGACCCACGCATCGCGCGGCGCCCGACGCACACGGAGACACATTCCATGAAGTTCGCCGGGCGCTTTCCTCGGTGCATCGACCGCCGCGTTGCCGCGACGCCCGACCTCGTTCCGGCGTCGCGACGGCGGCTTCACCGATTCCGTTGAAGAAGCACGTTCCATGACCAAGATGCCCGATTCCCTTGCTCTCGACACCCGGCGCGCGACGCCGGACGCTGCGCCGCTCACCGACACCATCGGCGCGACCAGCACGCCGCTCGACCTCGCCGCGCAGCAGGCCGGCACGCAGACGCTGTTGCGCGGTCTCGCGATCCTCGAAGCGATCGCGAACGGCGCGCGCGACATGCGTGCGATCGGCGCCGCGCTCGGCACGACGCGCAGCACGACGCACCGTCTCGTCAGCAGCCTCGTGCAGGCGCGCTACCTGCGCCAGGTGCAGGGCGGCTACCTGCTCGGCCCCAAGCTGATCGAGCTCGGCACGATCGCGCTCGAGCAGATGCCGCTCACGGCGGTCGCGCGGCCGCACCTCGAGGCGCTCGCCGAAGCGACGCTCGACACGATCCACCTCGGCGTGCGCGACGGCGACGACGTGCTGTACATCGACAAGATCCCCGGCACGCGCGGCCTCGAGATGCGCTCGCGTGTCGGCCACCGGATGCCGCTCGCGTCGACCGGCATCGGCAAGGCGATGATGCTCGACCTCGATCCGGACCTGTGGCGCTCGCTGTTCGAAGCCGCGCGGCGCGCGCTGGCCGGCGTCAACTTCAAGCCGGACAACCGGCCCGAGACGAGCGCGTTCCTGCAGCGCATGGCGCATTACGCGGCCGGCGGCTACACGTTCGACCTCGAGGAAAACGAGGCGTCGATCCGCTGTGTGGCCGCGCCGATCCGTGACGCGTCGGGCGCGATCGTCGCGGCCGTATCGGTCGCGAGCACGATTCCGTACATGCCGCACGACCGGATGGACGAACTGATTCCGCTCGTGCAGCGCGAAGCGCGAGCCATTTCCGCGGAACTGGGCTGGAGCCCGCCGCAGGGTACCCGCAGGATCAAACGATGACCAATTCGACCCGGACCGCTCCGGACGCCTCCTGCGCCGCACCGTCGTTGATCGCGCTCGACTGGGGCACGACGTCGCTGCGCGCGTATCTGTTCGACGCGCACGGGGCGCTGCTCGACACGCGCAGCCGTGCCGCGGGCGTGATGCACGTGCCGGCCGGCGGCGCGCGTGCGTTCGACGTCGTGTTCGAGGAAGCGTGCGGCGACTGGCTCGACCGCGCGCCGGGCGTGCCGGTGCTGGCAGCGGGGATGGTCGGCAGCGCGCAGGGCTGGCGCGAGGCGCCGTACGTCCAGGTGCCGGCCGGCGCCGACGCGCTCGTCGCGGGGCTCGTCACGGTGACGACGTCGCGCGGCACGACGGTGTCGATCGTGCCGGGCGTGATCGCGACGGGCGACTTGCCCGACGTGATGCGCGGCGAAGAAACGCAGATATTCGGCGCACTCGCGAACGATCCCATGCTTGATGCAGATCGTTCAGGCGTACTGATCGGATTGCCGGGCACGCATGCGAAATGGGCATGGGTGAAGGACGGGCTCATCGAGCGCTTCCAGACTTTCATGACCGGCGAGTTGTTCGCGGCGCTGCGCGATCACACGATCCTCGGCCGCACGATGCGCGCGAGCGAATCGCCCGACCGCGCGGCATTTGCGCGCGGTGTCGCGGTGGCACGCGGCGCGCAGCGCGCGGGGCTGCTCGCGACGATCTTCAGCACGCGCACGCTCGGCCTGACCGACCGGCTCGCGCCCGATGCGCAGGGCGATTACCTGTCCGGCCTGCTGATCGGCCATGAGATGAACGCGCTCGACGCGATGCTCGCGGAACGCGGTGTCGCGCTCGCGAACCAGCCGCTGCTGCTGATCGGCGACGACGGATTGTGCGCGCGCTATGTCGACGCATTGAGCGTGTTCGGCTGCACGCACGCGCGCGTCGTCGCGCAGGCGACGGAGCGCGGCTTGTGGTGGATCGCGTCGCGCGCCGGGCTCGTGCGCGCGGATGGCGAGCCCGTCTGCGCCGACCAGTGAACCGATTGAAGAGGAACCGTTGATGTCGTCCGACCTTACGCTGCCCGCACCGTACACGCCGCACGCCGCGCTGATGCGCGCGTTCGACGCGTGCCCGCTGATCGCGATCATGCGCGGCATCACGCCCGCCGAAGCGGCCGACCACGGCCTGGCGCTGCACGAAGCGGGCTTCCGGATCGTCGAGGTGCCGCTCAACTCGCCGGATCCGTTCGGCAGCATCGCCGCGCTGCGCCGCGCGCTGCCCGACGACATGATCGTCGGCGCCGGCACCGTGCTGCGCGCCGAGCATGTCGACCGCGTGCAGGACGCGGGCGGCACGCTGATCGTGATGCCGCACAGCGACGCGGCCGTGATCCGCCGTGCACGCGAGCGCGGGCTCGCGAGCGCGCCGGGCGTCGCGACGCCGACCGAGGCGTTCGCCGCGCTCGCGAACGGCGCCGACGTGCTGAAGATGTTCCCGGCCGAGCAGCTCGGCGTGCCCGTCGTGAAGGCGTGGCGCGCGGTGATCGCCCGCGCGGTGCCGCTGGTTCCGGTCGGCGGAATTTCGCCGGACAACATGCAGCCGTTCCTCGCGGCCGGCGCCAACGGCTTCGGGCTCGGTTCGGCGCTGTACCGGCCCGGCCAGTCGGCGAACGAGACCGCGGCGAACGCGCGCGCGTTCCAGGCCGGCCTGCGCGCGGCGCGCGGCGGAGCCGCATGATGGGACGTCTCGCGGGCAAGGTCGCGATGGTGACGGGCGCGGGCCGCGGAATCGGCGCCGCGATCGCGCGGGCGTTCGCGCGCGAGGGCGCGGCCGTCGCGCTCGTCGACCTCGACTTCCCGCAAGCGCAGCGCACGGCCGCGGCGATCGCCGACGACATCGACGGCGCGCGTGTGCTGCCGCTGCTTGCGGACGTCACGCGGCAGGATTCGGTGCGCGACGCGCTCGCGCAGACCGAGGCCGCATTCGGCCCGCTCGACGTGCTGGTGAACAACGCGGGCATCAACGTGTTCGCCGATCCGTTGACGATGACGGACGAAGACTGGCGCCGCTGCTTCGCGGTCGACCTCGACGGCGTGTGGCACGGCTGCCGCGCGGCGCTGCCGGGAATGGTCGAACGCGGTCGCGGCAGCATCGTGAACATCGCGTCGACGCATGCGTTCCGGATCATCCCGGGCTGCTTTCCGTACCCGGTCGCGAAACACGGCGTGCTGGGCCTCACGCGTGCGCTCGGGATCGAATACGCGGCTCGCAACGTGCGCGTGAACGCCATCGCGCCCGGCTACATCGAGACGCAGCTCACGCGCGACTGGTGGGACGCGCAGGCCGACCCGGCCGCGGCGCGCGCCGAGACGCTCGCGCTGCAGCCGATGAAGCGGATCGGCAAACCGGAGGAAGTTGCGATGACGGCCGTGTTCCTCGCGTCCGACGAGGCGCCGTTCATCAATGCCGCGTGCATCACCGTCGACGGCGGGCGCGCGGCGCTGTACCACGACTGACACAACGATTCGACAGACCGCACGTGCGACGGCCGCGCGCACGCTGCGTCGAAACCAACAAGCGGCTGCATTCCGTTCGATGAAGACAAGGAGACACTGGAGATGAAACGCAGAACCTTCGTAACGCTGGCCGCCGCGGCGGCAGTGGTGATCGGCAGCCCGGTCGCGCATGCGGCCGACCCGGTCAAGATCGGCTTCCTGGTGAAGCAGCCGGAAGAGCCGTGGTTCCAGGACGAGTGGAAGTTCGCCGAGATCGCGGCGAAGAACAAGGGCTTCACGCTCGTGAAGATCGGCGCGCCGTCGGGCGAGAAGGTGATGAGCGCGATCGACAACCTGTCCGCGCAGAAGGCGCAGGGCTTCATCATCTGCACGCCCGACGTGAAGCTCGGGCCGGGCATCGTCGCGAAGGCGAAGTCGCACAACCTGAAGATGATGACGGTCGACGACCGCCTCGTCGACGGCGCGGGCAAGCCGATCGATGCGGTGCCGCACATGGGGATCTCCGCGTACAACATCGGCAAGCAGGTCGGCGACGGCATCGCGGCCGAGATCAAGAAGCGCGGCTGGGACATGAAGGACGTCGGCGCGATCGACATCACCTACGAGCAGCTGCCGACCGCGCACGACCGCACGAGCGGCGCGACCGACGCGCTGGTGGCGGCCGGCTTCCCGAAGGCGAACGTGATCGCGGCACCGCAGGCGAAGACCGACACCGAGAACGCGTTCAACGCGGCGAACATCGCGCTCACCAAGAATCCGCAGTTCAAGCACTGGGTCGCGTACGGCCTGAACGACGAGGCCGTGCTCGGCGCGGTGCGCGCGGCGGAAGGACGCGGCTTCAAGGCGGACAACATGATCGGCATCGGCATCGGCGGTTCCGATTCGGC
Source organism: Burkholderia sp. MSMB0856 (assembly GCF_001524645.2). Lineage (NCBI taxonomy): Bacteria > Pseudomonadati > Pseudomonadota > Betaproteobacteria > Burkholderiales > Burkholderiaceae > Burkholderia > Burkholderia sp. MSMB0856. The sequence continues at coordinate 569,128 of NZ_CP013427.1, forward strand.
GCTGAACGAGTTCAAGAAGCCGCAGCCGACGGGCTTCTACGGCACCGTGATCATCAGCCCGAAGCGCCACGGCGAGGAAACCTCGGACTTGATGTACGCGTGGATCACGCAGGGCAAGGCACCGCCGGCGCTGACGCTGACGACGGGCATGCTCGCGACGCGCGACAACGTGTCGAAGGTGCGCGAGGAGATGGGGCTCGCGTCGAAGTAAGCGGCCCGCCGGCTGCCGCGGCGATGCGGCGGCCGGCGATCGATGGAACTGGAAGTAGGGAGACGACGTGTCAGCGGCACTGCGTTTTGACAATATCGGCAAGGTATTTCCCGGCGTGCGCGCACTCGACGGCATCTCGTTCGACGTGCACGCGGGCGAGGTGCATGGCCTGATGGGCGAGAACGGCGCGGGCAAGTCGACGCTGCTGAAGATTCTCGGCGGCGAATACCAGCCCGATGCGGGCAGCGTGCTGGTCGACGGCCAGCCCGTGCATTTTTCGAGTGCGGCCGCGTCGATCGCGGCCGGCATTGCGGTGATTCACCAGGAGTTGCAGTACGTGCCCGACCTGACGGTCGCGGAGAACCTGCTGCTCGGCCGTTTGCCGAATGCGCTCGGCTGGGTGAGGAAGGGCGAGGCGAAGCGCCATGTGCGCGAGCGGCTCGCCGCGATGGGCGTCGATCTCGATCCCGACGCGAAACTCGGGCGGCTGTCGATCGCGCAGCGGCAGATGGTCGAGATCTGCAAGGCGCTGATGCGCAACGCGCGCGTGATCGCGCTCGACGAACCGACGAGCTCGCTGTCGCATCGCGAGACCGAGGTGCTGTTCAAGCTCGTCGACGATCTGCGCGCGCAGGGCCGCGCGCTGATCTACATCTCGCACCGGATGGACGAGATCTACCGGCTGTGCGATGCGTGCACGATCTTTCGCGACGGACGCAAGATCGCGTCGCACGAATCGCTCGCCGACGTGCCGCGCGAGCGGCTGGTCGCCGAGATGGTCGGGCGCGAGATCGCGGACATTTATCACTACGCGCCGCGTGCGCTCGGCGACGTGCGGTTTGCGGCCGAAGGCGTCGACGGCGCCGCGTTGCGCGAACCCGCGAGCTTCTCGGTGCGCGCGGGCGAGATCGTCGGCTTCTTCGGGCTGGTCGGCGCGGGGCGCAGCGAACTGATGCGGCTCGTGTACGGCGCGGACCGCCGGCGCGCCGGCGCGCTGACGCTCGACGGCAAGCGCATCGATGTGAAGCGCACCGGCGACGCGATTCGTCACGGCATCGTGCTGTGCCCGGAAGACCGCAAGGAGGAAGGGATCATCGCGATGGCGTCGGTCGCGGAGAACATCAACATCAGTTGCCGCCGTCATTCGCTGCGCGCGGGCCTGTTCATCGACCGCAAGACCGAAAGCGAAACGGCCGACCGCTTCATCCAGCGGCTGAAGATCAAGACGCCGAACCGGCGGCAGAAGATCCGCTTCCTGTCGGGCGGCAACCAGCAGAAAGCGATCCTGTCGCGCTGGCTCGCGGAGCCCGACCTGAAGGTCGTGATCCTCGACGAGCCGACGCGCGGCATCGACGTCGGCGCGAAGCACGAGATCTACGACGTGATCTACCGGCTCGCGGAGCGCGGCTGCGCGATCGTGATGGTGTCGTCGGAACTGCCGGAAGTGCTCGGCGTGTCCGACCGCATCGTCGTGATGCGCGAAGGCCGCATCGCGGGCGAGCTGCCGCGCGAGCAGGCGAACGAGCATGCGGTGCTGAGCCTCGCGCTGCCGCAGACGAGCGTCGTCGAAGCGGCTGACGCAGCGTGAGGTCGCCACGGGCGGCGCACGACATTCGAATCGATCAAGCGCGGCGCGGGTCGCGCGATGCAGGAGCAGGAGATACAACCATGCAAGTCAGGGAAAACCTCGCCAGCGCAGCCGTGAAGCCGTCGGCCGACGCGCTGGTCCCCCAGCAGAGCGACCGCCAGAAGTGGTGGCAGCACCTCACCGAATACAGCCTGATCGCGATCTTCGCGGTGATGTTCGTGACGATGTCGCTGACGGTCGATCACTTCTTCTCGATCGACAACATGCTCGGCCTCGCGCTGTCGATCTCGCAGATCGGGATGGTCGCGTGCACGATGATGTTCTGTCTGGCCTCGCGCGACTTCGACCTGTCGATCGGCTCGACCGTCGCGTTCTCGGGTGTGCTGTGCGCGATGGTGCTGAATGCGACCGACAACACGTTCGTCGCGATCGTCGCGGCGGTCGCGGCCGGCGCGGCGATCGGCTTCGTGAACGGCGCGGTGATCGCGTACCTGCGCATCAACGCGCTGATCACGACGCTCGCGACGATGGAAATCGTGCGCGGGCTCGGCTTCATCGTGTCGAAAGGGCAGGCGGTCGGCGTGTCGTCGGATACGTTCATCGCGCTCGGCGGGCTGTCGCTCTTCGGCGTCTCGCTGCCGATCTGGGTCACGCTCATGTGCTTCATCGTGTTCGGCGTGCTGCTGAACCAGACCGTGTACGGCCGCAACACGCTCGCGATCGGCGGCAATCCCGAGGCGTCGCGCCTCGCGGGGATCAACGTCGAACGCACGCGCGTGTACATCTTCCTGATCCAGGGCGCGGTGACGGCGCTCGCCGGCGTGATCCTCGCATCGCGCATCACGTCGGGCCAGCCGAACGCGGCGCAGGGCTTCGAGCTGAACGTGATCTCCGCATGCGTGCTCGGCGGCGTGTCGCTGATGGGCGGCCGAGCGACGATCTCGGGCGTCGTGATCGGCGTGCTGATCATGGGCACCGTCGAGAACGTGATGAACCTGCTGAACATCGACGCGTTCTACCAGTACCTGGTGCGCGGCGCGATCCTGCTCGCGGCCGTGCTGCTCGACCAGCTGAAGAACCGCGGCGTACGCGACTGACCGATTCCACGGAGACGATTCGCATGACCAACGAAACTTCCGCGCAGAACCCGCGCGCCACGAGCGACGCGCGCTATGCGCGCTACCCGAGCCTGGAGGATCGCGCGGTGCTGATCACGGGCGGCGCGACCGGAATCGGCGCGGCGTTCGTCGAGCACTTCGCGCGGCAGGGCGCGCGCGTGGCGTTCGTCGATCTCGACGAGCACGCGGGCCAGGCGCTCGCTGAAAGCCTCGCGCAGGCGCCGGACGTGCGCCACGCGCCGCTGTTCATCCCGTGCGACCTGACCGACATCGACGCGCTGCGCCATGCGATCGACGCGATCCGCGCGCGCATCGGCGCGATCGCGGTGCTCGTGAACAACGCGGCGAACGACGCGCGCCACGCGATCGGCGACGTGACGCCCGAATCGTTCGACGCGGGCATCGCGGTGAACCTGCGTCATCAGTTCTTCGCCGCGCAGGCGGTGATCGACGACATGAAGCAGCGCGGCGGCGGCGCGATCATCAATCTCGGTTCGATCAGCTGGATGCTGAAGAACGGCGGCTACCCCGTCTACGTGATGGCGAAGGCGGCCGTGCAGGGCCTCACGCGCGGGCTCGCGCGCGATCTCGGCCCGTTCGGGATCCGCGTGAATTCGCTGGTGCCCGGCTGGGTGATGACCGACAAGCAGCGCAGGCTGTGGCTCGACGACGCGGGCCGCGCGGCGATCAAGGCCGGCCAGTGCATCGACGCCGAGCTGCTGCCGGACGATCTCGCGCGCATGGCGCTGTTTCTCGCGGCCGACGACAGCCGGATGATCACCGCGCAGGACGTGGTGGTCGACGGCGGCTGGGCCTGATTGCCGACGTTCGTGTTCGCGCGGCACCGCGCGACGACCCATATCGCTTCATCGACGAAGGAAAGGAGCTCACCATGACCGCCACGTCCTCGCGCGCATCGTCGTCGTCCACGAGCCAGTCGCGCCGCGCGCGCCTGGCTGCCGCCGCGCAGCCGGTCAGCGCCGGCCCGCAGACCGCCGCGTTCGCGCAGGGCGTCGGCGCCGCGCATGCGGCGGCCGTCACGCTGTCGAACGCGGCGCTGCGGCTCGATGTGCTGCCGCACCTCGGCGGCGGCATCGCGCGCTTCGACTGGCGTGGCGACCACGGCGCGCTGGTGCCGGTGTTCCGGCGGTGCGAGCACCCGGAAACGGCGACGGACCCGAACGCGCTCGCGTGCTATCCGCTGCTGCCGTACTCGAACCGGATCGGCAACGGCCGCTTCGAATGCGACGGACGCAGCGTCGCGGTGCCGCGCAACCGCCGCGACGAGCCGCTGCCGATTCACGGCGACGGCTGGCTCGCGCCGTGGCAGGTGGACGACGCGACCGACACGACGCTGCAGCTGTCGCTCGATCGCGCGAGCGGCGCGCCGTACGCGTTTCGCGCGATCCAGTCGTTCGCGCTCGACGACACGACGCTGTCGATCGCGCTGACGATCGAAAACGCGGGGCGTGCACGGCTGCCGTTCGGGCTCGGCCTGCATCCGTTCCTCGTGCGCGACGACGCGACCGAGCTGGCCGCGGCCGCGGGCGGCCTGTGGCTGTCGGGCACGGATTTTCTGCCGGTGCGGCACGTGAGCGTGCCGCCGGCCTGGCAGTTCGGCGTCGCGTATCCGTTGCCGACGACGCTCGTCAATCATGCGTTCACCGGCTGGGGCGGCCACGCGACGGTAAGCTGGCCGCGCCGCGGGCTGTTGCTGACGATCGCGGCCGACGCCGATTCGTACGTGCTCTATACGCCGCCCGGCGAGCATTTCTTCTGCTTCGAGCCGGTCGATCATCCGATCAATGCGGTGAACCTGCCGGGCGGCGCGGCCGCGCACGGGATGACGCTGCTCGCGCCGGGCGAGCGGCTCACGCGGCGTTTCGCGTTCACCGTCGAACGGTCCGATGCGCGCATCGACGCCGCCGCGCGCGAAGGACGCCGGCGACGCGGGTAAAATACGCGGTCTACCAACGGTTTGCCGCGAGTATCCGCCATGTCTTCCCCGCTTACTTTCATCGAATCGCTGCGCGCCGCGTGGCAGCGCACGAATTCGCTGCTGTGCGTCGGCCTCGATCCCGAGCCGTCGCGCTTTCCCGTGCAGTTCGACGGCCAGCCCGACGCGATCTTCGAATTCTGCCGGCAGATCGTCGACGCGACCGCGCAGTATGCGAGCGCGTTCAAGCCGCAGATCGCGTACTTCGCCGCGCATCGCGCGGAAGATCAGCTCGAGCGCCTGATCGCGCACATCCACCTCCAGCATCCGGGCCTGCCCGTGATCCTCGACGCGAAGCGCGGCGACATCGGCAGCACGGCCGAGCAGTACGCGCGCGAGGCGTTCGAGCGCTATCGCGCGGACGCGGTCACCGTGAACCCGTACATGGGCTACGACTCGGTGGAGCCGTACTTCGAGCATGAAGGCAAGGGCGTGATCGTGCTGTGCCGCACGTCGAACCCGGGCGGGTCGGACCTGCAGTTCCTCGACACCAACGGCCGGCCGCTGTACCAGGTCGTGGCCGACCTCGCGGCGAACAAGTGGAATGCGAAGAACGGCCAGCTCGGCCTGGTGGTCGGCGCGACATTCCCGAAGGAAATCGAGATCGTGCGCGGGATCGTCGGCGACATGCCGCTCCTGATCCCCGGCATCGGCGCGCAGGGCGGCGACGTGCAGGCGACCGTCAACGCGGGCCGCACCGCCGACGGCACCGGGATGATGATCAACTCGTCGCGCGCGATCCTGTACGCGAGCAAGGGCGAGGATTTCGCCGAAGCCGCCGCGCTCGCCGCGCAGAAGACGCGCGATACGATCAACGCGTATCGCTGAAATATCGCCGAAACACGGGCCGCCTGCACGGGCGGCCTTTCACCGCCGAGCCCGCATCCGCGGGCCGCGCGGCAGAACGCGCCCGGCCTGCCGGTCACGGCGGACAAGAGCGGGAGCGTCGTGAAGCCCGACGCGATCCAGCAGGCGTGCACGGGCGGAGGCCGCCCCTGCCGCTGCGCCGGCGAATCAGCGTTCGCGTTCGTCGAGCAGCTTCAGCAGCCCGCGCAGCGCATGCGCGGCCGCCTGCGTGCGGATCTGCTCGCGGTCGCCCTTGAATACGAGGGTCTCGACGTCGGTATGCAGCCGGTTGCTCCATGCGAACGACACGGTGCCGACCGGCTTCTTCTCGCTGCCGCCCGCCGGGCCGGCGATGCCGGTGACGGACAGCGCGACCTGCGCGCGGCTGTTGCGCAGCGCGCCTTCGGCCATCGCGCGCGCGACCGGCTCGCTGACGGCGCCGTGTTTCTCGATCAGGTCGGGCGGCACGCCGATCATGTCGATCTTCGCCTGGTTCGAGTAGGTGACGAAGCCGCGCTCGAACCACTGGCTGCTGCCGGAGATGTCGGTGATCGCGGCGGCGATCATGCCGCCCGTGCAGGATTCGGCGGTGGCGAGCGACAGGTGCTCGTCACGCAGCTTGTTGCCTGCGCGGATCGCAAGCTGATGGACGACGGAATCGGTTGGCATGCGCGTCGGGAAACGGGAGTCGGGAAATCGGTCAGCCGACGACGGAGCGCCAGAACGCGATCACGAGCAGCGTCATGAACGCGGCGATCAGGTCGTCGACCATGATGCCGAGCCCGCCTTTCACGCGACGGTCGAAATAGCGGATCGGCGGCGGCTTGAGCATGTCGAAGAAGCGGAACACGACGAACGCCCACAACTGGCCGATGAAGGTCGCGGGCGTGACGAACAGCATCACGAGCCAGATCGCGACGATTTCGTCCCAGACGACGGCGCCCGGATCGGACGTGCCCATCTTCCGCGCAGTGAAACCGGTGATCCACGTGCCCGCCGCGAAACCGACCGCGATCAGCGCCCACCATTCGGGCACCGTCAGGTAGCGGTTGAACACCACGAACGTGAGCCAGCCGAACAGCGAGCCGAACGTGCCGGGCATGAACGGCGCGAGCCCGCTGCCGAAGCCGAGCGACACGATGTGCGCCGGGTGCGACAGCATGAAGCGCGCGGTGGCGCGCTGCGGCACGTGTCGGGCGGCGCCGGGCGCGGCCGCGGATTGCGCGGTCGGGTCAGTCTGCATGGAAGTGGTCGAAACCGTGCAACGTGAGAGTCAGGGGGGCGCCGGCGGCGTCGCGCCACGCGATCGCGGGCTGCTCCGACGGCGAGGACAACGCGTGTATTGTACCGACTCGCGTCACCCGAACGCCGGCTGCGGCGCCCGCTGCCTCGATCGCCGCGCGGGCCGCGGCCGGCGCGGTGAAGCACAGTTCGTAATCGTCGCCGCCGGCGAGCGTGCAGCGTCGCTGCACGTCGGGCGGCAGCGTCGCGAGTGCGGCCGAGCGCGGCACCGCGTCCGCGTCGATCTCGGCGCGCACGTTCGAGCGGGTCAGGATGTGCTGCAAGTCGCCGGCGAGGCCGTCCGAGATGTCCAGCGCCGCATGCGCGACGCCAGCGAGCGCAAGCCCGAGCGCGATGCGCGGCTCGGGACGCTCGAGCGCCTGCCGGAACGCGGCGGCTTCGTCCGCGCCGGCGGTCCATTCGCCGCGCGCGAGCCCGAGCCCCGCGCGGGCGTCGCCGAGCGTGCCGGACACCCAGACGTCGTCCCCGTCACGCGCGGCGTCGCGCCGCAGCGCCGCGTCCGGCGAGACTTCGCCGAACACGGTCACGCACAGGTTCAGCGGCCCGCTCGTCGTGTCGCCGCCGATCAGTTCGCAGCCGAACCGCTCGGCGAGTGCGAACAGCCCGTTGCTGAACGCCTCGAGCCACGCCGCGTCGGCGCGCGGCAGCGCGCACGCGAGCGTGAACGCGCGCGGCTCGGCGCCCATCGCCGCGAGATCCGACAGGTTGACCGCGAGGGTCTTGTGGCCGAGCGCGTCGGGCGCGACATCGGGGAAGAAATGGCGGCCTTCGACCAGCATGTCCGTCGAAATGGCCAGCAATTTTCCGGATCGCGGTGCGATCAGCGCGCAATCGTCGCCGATGCCGAGCGTCGACGCACGCGCCCCCCGGGCCGCGCGGCGCGCGAAGAAGCGATCGATCAGCGAAAACTCGGACAAGGCGGCTGGCACGGCGGACGAACCCGGAAGCGGTGAAGGGAACGGCATTGTACGCAGCGAACGGCGCCGTTCCTGCACCGTTCAGTACATTTTTGTCGCGGCTGTTGCACTCGAATCGCCGGTCTGGCGGCCTTCGATTGGCGCTACAATGCCGTCGAACAGTTATTCTAATCCGCACGTCAAGAGACACATGTCGACCCAAGCCTCCTCCAAAGCCAAGCTCCGCGAAGCCGCTCTCGACTATCACGAATTCCCGACCCCGGGGAAAATCGCGATCGCCCCGACCAAGCAGATGATCAACCAGCGCGACCTCGCGCTCGCGTATTCGCCGGGCGTCGCGTATGCGTGCGAGGAGATCGTCGAGAACCCGCTGAACGCCGCGCGCTTCACGGCGCGCAGCAACCTGGTCGGCGTCGTCACGAACGGCACGGCGGTGCTCGGGCTCGGCAACATCGGCCCGCTCGCGTCGAAGCCGGTGATGGAAGGCAAGGCCGTACTGTTCAAGAAGTTTGCCGGCATCGACGTGTTCGACATCGAGCTGAACGAGTCGGACCCGCACAAGCTGGTCGACGTGATCGCCGCGCTGGAGCCGACCTTCGGCGGGATCAACCTGGAAGACATCAAAGCGCCGGACTGCTTCATCGTCGAGCGCGAAGCGCGCAAGCGGATGAAGATCCCGGTGTTCCACGACGACCAGCACGGCACCGCGATCGTCGTGGCCGCGGCCGTCACGAACGGCCTGAAGGTCGTCGGCAAGGACATCAAGAAGGTGAAGCTCGTCGCGTCCGGCGCGGGTGCGGCCGCGCTCGCGTGCCTGGACCTGCTGGTCGACATCGGCCTGCCGCTCGAGAACATCACGGTGACCGACCTGGCCGGCGTGGTCTACAAGGGCCGCACCGAGCTGATGGATCCGGACAAGGAGCGTTTCGCCCGCGAAACCGAAGCCCGCACGCTGGCCGAGGTGATCGACGGCGCGGACATCTTCCTCGGCCTGTCGGCCGCCGGCGTGCTGAAGCCGGAGATGGTGAAGGGCATGGCCGAGCGTCCGCTGATCCTCGCGCTCGCGAACCCGACGCCGGAAATCCTGCCGGAAGCGGCGCTCGAAGTGCGCCCCGACGCGATTCTCGCAACCGGCCGCACCGACTATCCGAACCAGGTCAACAACGTCCTGTGCTTCCCGTTCATCTTCCGCGGCGCGCTCGACGTCGGCGCGACGACGATCACGCGTGAAATGGAGATCGCGGCCGTCAACGCGATCGCCGAACTGGCTCAGCACGAGCAGAGCGACATCGTCGCGACCGCATACGGGATCCAGGACCTGTCGTTCGGGCCCGAATACCTGATTCCGAAGCCGTTCGATCCGCGCCTGATCGTCAAGATCGCGCCGGCCGTCGCGCAGGCCGCGATGGACGGCGGCGTCGCGACACGCCCGATCGAGGACATGGAGGCGTACCGCGTTCACCTCCAGCAGTTCGTGTACCACAGCGGCACGACGATGAAGCCGATCTTCCAGCTCGCGCGCAGCGCGCCGGCGGAGAAGAAGCGCGTCGTGTTCGCGGAAGGCGAGGAAGAGCGCGTGCTGCGCGCCGTGCAGATCATCGTCGACGAGAAGCTTGCCAAGCCGATCCTGATCGGCCGTCCGTCGGTGATCGAGCACCGTATCCAGCGCTACGGCCTGCGTCTCACGCCGGGCACCGACTTCACGGTCGTCAACACCGAGCACGACGAGCGCTACCGCGATTTCTGGCAGACGTACTACAAGATGATGGCGCGCAAGGGCATCAGCGAGCAGCTGGCCCGTGTGGAGATGCGCCGTCGCACGACGCTGATCGGCTCGATGCTGGTGAAGAAGGGCGAAGCGGACGGGATGATCTGCGGCACGATCAGCACCACGCACCGCCACCTGCACTTCATCGACCAGGTGATCGGCAAGCGCCCGGGCTGCAGCGTGTACGCGGCGATGAACGGCCTCGTGCTGCCGGGCCGCCAGATCTTCCTGGTCGATACGCATGTGAACGTCGATCCGACCCCCGAGCAACTTGCCGAGATCACGATCATGGCCGCGGAAGAAGTGCGCCGGTTCGGTATCGAGCCGAAGGTCGCGCTGCTGTCGCACTCGAATTTCGGCACGAGCAACGCGCCTTCGGCGCAGAAGATGCGCGATACGCTCGCGATCCTGCAGGAACGTGCGCCGGAATTGAAGGTCGACGGCGAAATGCACGGCGACGTCGCGCTCGACGCCGCGCTGCGCAAGGAAATCCTGCCGGAATCGACGCTGGAAGGCGACGCGAACCTGCTGATCCTGCCGAACATCGATGCCGCGAACATCGCGTACAACCTGCTGAAGACGGCGGCCGGCAACAACATCGCGATCGGGCCGATCCTGCTCGGCGCGGCCCAGCCGGTGCACGTGCTGACCGAATCGGCGACCGTTCGCCGCATCGTCAACATGGCGGCGCTGCTGGTCGCCGACGTGAACGCCGCCCGCTGAGTCGGAAAGAACCGCGCGGCAACGGTCGAACCGGTGCCGCGCGTCGGGCGAAATTGTAAACAAAAGCAAAAAGAGGCGCGCCCGCAATGGGCACGCCGTCGGGCAGGGCGCAAACGCGCTTCCCATAAGCAGCAGCAACATCTCTCCACTCCAGGCAGCGAGCGTGGCAAGGAGGCAAAGTCTTGCCATACGAGAGATGCCGCCAATATTCTATCTCATGTAAGATAAATGTAGTCTTGTTTCGGTAAAAAATGCGCGATTCCGGGCGGGGCCAGCCTTTCGATTCCCAAACGAACATTGATTCGCGCGGACAATAGCGCTACGCTAACGCCTTTGGTTGGTCGTCAACTACTTGATTTAACAGCGGGAACCCTGGTTCATGGCACGCAAGTGGCTCCGCAACGGCGCGCTCGCGTCCGTCTTCGCGATGTTCGCGATGGGTATCGTCGGTACACCGACGGGCAGTCTGGTTTCCGCCGCTTACGCACGGCAGGCCGCGTCGGCCGACTTGGCCGTCGGCGGGGTCGATACGATCCCGACCGCCTGTCTGCCGCGCGAGGCCGTGACCACGCTTGGCCTGATCGGCGCCGGTGGCCCCTATCCGTACGAGAAAGACGGCGTCGTCTTCGGCAACCGCGAGCGGATCCTGCCGAAGGCGAAGCGCGGCTACTACCACGAGTACACGGTGCCGACGCCGCGCGCACGCAATCGCGGCGCGCGCCGGATCGTCTGCGGCGGGCCATTGCGCCGGATCGACAACTGTTATTACACAGACGACCACTACAACAGTTTTAAACGTATTGTTGAATGACTTCGGGATGAACGGAATGAGCGACTCCATCTACGCGCACGATACGGCGGCGGCGGAACTGTTCGCGGCCGGCGACGGCAATCTGTTTCAGCGCGTGATGCAACTCCACGCGGCGGCACAGGCCGGCGGCGCGCCGGAGCAACAGGAAGCCGAGCCCGGGCTTTCATCGAACGAGGAGCCTATGAGCCTTTTCACGACCGTGCGACCCAATCTCGTGCAGTCGATCCGCGCGTTCCGCGTGCAGGATCTCGCCGACGAAGCCAACCGGCTCGGCCAGCATTTCCTGTACGCGTATTGCGGCGCCGCGCAGTCGAAGCAGGAAGTGATGGAGACGATCGCGACGTCGTTCCTGTTTCCGAAACATTTCGGGAAGAACTACGATGCGCTGTACGACTGCCTGACCGACCTGGTCGCGAAGGCCGGCGCGCAGCCCGGTTTCGTGATCGTCCTCGAAGGGCTGCCGATCGCGCAGAAATTCGACAAGGAAGGGCGCGAAACGCTGCTCGACGTGTTCCGCGAAGCCGCCGAATTCTGGGCCGAGCGCAAGGTCGCGTTCCGCGTGTTCTATTCGTTCGCGTAAAGCGCGAACCCGTCGGCCGCCCGAACGCGGCCGATCCGGCAAAAGGCCCGCCTCTCGCGGGCTTTTTTGCGTCCGCGCGTCGCATTCGCGCGGCGACCCCGCGAGCCGGCGCGCCGCGTGTCGCGACACGTCGGGCTCGTCACCAGCCGCCCCAGCGCGCGGCCAGCGCCGCGAGCACAGCCGCGCCGGCCGTCTCCGTGCGCAGCACGCGCGGGCCGAGCGACAACGCGGTGAACCCGCGTGCGCGAGCCGCGTTTTCCTCGTCCGGCGACAGCCCGCCTTCGGGGCCGATCAGCAGCGTGACGGCCGCCGCGGGCGGCGCGTCGGGCAGCGACGCGAACGGGATGCTCGCGCGCGGCGACAGCAGCAGCCGCAGCTCGCCGTCAGCCGGCGCGGCCGGCAGCCCATCGAGCCAGGCGCCGAAGCCGCGTACCGGCGCGACGTCGGGCACGCGGTTGCGCCCGCATTGTTCGCACGACGCGCGCACGACGCCGCGCCAGTGCGCGACGCGCTTGTCCGCGCGCTCGCCGGACAGTTTCACGACGCCGCGCGCGGTCGACAGCGGCACGACCGCCGCGACGCCGAGCTCGACGGCCTTCTCGATCACCCAATCCATCTTGTCGCCGCCGGCGATGCCTTGCGCGAGCGTCACGCGATAAGGGGGCTCGGCCTCGGCCGGGTCGAACGCCTCGATCTGCGCGAGCGCGCTGCGCTTGTCGATCTCGACGAGCCGCGCGCGGTACTGGCCGCCACTGCCGTCGAACAGCGCCAGCGCGTCGCCGGGCTGCAGCCGCAGCACTTGCGCGTGACGCGCGACGTCGGCCGGCAATGCGAGCGTCGCGTCGGTGCGCAGCGCCGCCTCGATGAAAAAGCGCGGCACGGCCGCGGTGGTGGTGGCTTCACTCATGCGTATCGCGGCTCCGTTCATGCGCTCAGACGGCGCGCGAGCGCCCAGCGGTAGCCATCGAGATCCTCGATCTGCGCGAAGCGGTCGCCCCAGAACTGGTCTTGCGGCGCGGTCAGCGATTTTGCGCCCGCGTCGAGCGCGCGCTGCCAGGTCGCGTCGACGTCGTCGACATACAAATAGAACGATTGCGGGGCGGTTGCGCCCGCACTCTTCGGTGTGAGCGCGGTGGAGCCGAACGCGCCTTCTGGCGCGAACATCACGATCAGTTGCCCGCGGTAGGTCATCTCGACGTGCATGATCGCGCCGTCCTCGTCGAGGACGTCACGCAACTCGAAGCCGAACGCGGCCTGGAAGAACTCGATGGCCGCATGCGCATTGCGCACGGCCAGGTAAGGCGTCAACCAAGGCACGTTGGCCGGACGTGGATCGGTCATGAAAATCTCCTGTCGAACGGTGTTGGCGCTTGAGCGGTTACTCCGGTCCCATGCTTGGCAGTCCAACGGATATTGGCGCGCGGGCGCCCGGTGCGGTTCCGCGGACATGCCGGCGGGCCGCGTGCATCGTTCCGGGCGCGGGCGTCGCGGGTCGAGCGCGGCAGAACGCGCGGCCAACCCGCAGAACGATGCGTCCGCCCGGGACGCTCAGCGACGAACGCCCAGTGTATCGCGCAGCGCGCGCGGCAGGGCAAAGAGGGCCGCATGGAGCCGCGCATCGTAGTGGCGCAAGCCCTGCACGCGGCGCGCGGAGAGACGCTCGTCGATGTCGTGCGCGAACAGCGCGGCGGCATCGAGCGTGTCGCTCGCGATCGCCATCAGCCATTGGGATCCGTACAGCGGCACGTGCGCGGACAACGGATCGACGAACGCGAAGCTCGCGCGCAGGTCGGCGAGCAGCGCGGCGATGCGCGCCGCGTGGAACACCGGCGAGCCGAGATGCAGCGAGATCGCGCCGCACGGCGTGAGGATCCGCTTGAGTCGCGCGTAGAACTCGCGCGTATAGAGGCCGGCCGCCGGCGAATCCGGCGGCGTGAGGTCGAACACGACGAGATCGAAATGCTCGACGGTCGACGTGACGAACTGCGCGGCGTCGCCGATCACGACCTCGACGCGCGGGTCGTCGAGCGCGCCCTGGTGCACGTCGTCGAGATAGCGGCGCGCCATGCCGACCACTTCATCGTCGAGTTCGGCGACGACGATCCGCTCGATGCACGCGTGCTTGAGCAGCTGGCGCGCCGCGCCGCCGTCGCCGCCGCCGAGCACGAGCGCCTTGCGCGGGCACGGATGCGTGAGCGCGGCCGGGTGCGTCATGCACTCGTGGTACACGTATTCGTCGCCGACCGACGTCATCGGCCGTCCGTCCAGCGTGAACAGGCGGCCGAGCTGCGGGGTTTCCCAGACTTCGATGTGCTGGTGCGGCGACGCGACGTGCGCGAGCCGGCGTGCGTTCGGGAAGCCGTACGCGGCGTCGGGCGTGGGATGGAAGAGAAGGGTCGTGTTCACGGGCGGGCCGCTCGGGGCGGGCAGTTCCGACGCCTGAATTATAGGAGGCATGCGGTTCCGCGGAAAAGCGTGCCGGAACACCGCGCGCCGACAAGGGAAATGTCAGCCCATCTGTTAAAATGTCGAGCTTTGCAACCCCGTCCGTAGGCTCCGTCCGCTTCGCGTCCGTCAGGCGCCGCACCGCGCGCTGGGAACGATTGACGCTCGAGCTTCCGGATGCCGCCGTGCCCCCGTTTCCTCGACTCGTTCTCCGGACTCGACATGACGACTTCGTCTCCCGCCTCCACTACCCTGATGGCCAACGCGATCCGTGCGCTCGCGATGGACGCCGTCCAGCAAGCGAACTCCGGCCACCCCGGCATGCCGATGGGCATGGCCGAAATCGGCGTTGCGCTCTGGTCGCGCCACCTGAAGCACAACCCGACGAACCCGCACTGGGCAGACCGCGACCGCTTCGTGCTGTCGAACGGCCATGGCTCGATGCTGCTGTACTCGCTGCTGCACCTGACCGGCTACGACCTGCCGATGGAAGAGCTGAAGAACTTCCGCCAACTGCACTCGAAGACGCCGGGCCACCCCGAATACGGCATCACGCCGGGCGTCGAGACGACCACCGGCCCGCTCGGCCAGGGTCTCGCGAACGCAGTCGGCATGGCACTCGGCGAAGCGTTGATGGCCGACGAGTTCAACCGTGACGGCGCGAAGATCGTCGATCACCACACGTACGTGTTCCTCGGCGACGGCTGCCTGATGGAAGGCATCTCGCACGAAGCCTGCTCGCTCGCGGGCACGCTGAAGCTGAACAAGCTGATCGCGCTGTACGACGACAACGGCATCTCGATCGACGGCGACGTCGTCAACTGGTTCCACGACGACACCCCGAAGCGCTTCGAAGCCTACGGCTGGAACGTGATTCCGAACGTGAACGGCCATGACGTCGACGCGGTCGACGCGGCGATCGCGAAGGCGAAGCTGTCGGACAAGCCGACGCTGATCTGCTGCAAGACGGTGATCGGCAAGGGCGCGGCGACCAAGGCCGGCGGCCACGACGTGCACGGCGCGGCGCTCGGCGCGGAAGAAATCGCGAAGACGCGCGCAGCGCTCGGCTGGAAGTGGGAACCGTTCGTGATCCCGCAGGAAGTCTATGCGGCGTGGGACGCGAAGGAAGCCGGCAAGCGTGCCGAATCCGAGTGGGACGCATCGTTCGCGCAATATCGCGCGAAGTTCCCGGCGGAAGCCGCTGAATTCGAGCGCCGGATGGCCAACAAGCTGCCGGCCGACTGGGCCGAGAAGGCCGCGGCGATCATCGCCGGCGCGAACGAGCGCGCCGAGACGGTCGCGACCCGCAAGGCATCGCAGCAGGCGATCGAAGGGCTGGCTGCCGCACTGCCGGAACTGCTCGGCGGCTCGGCCGACCTGACCGGCTCGAACCTGACCAACTGGAAGGCATCGAAGGCGGTCCGCGCGAATCCGGAAGGCGCGGGCGTGCTGCTCGGCAACCACATCAACTACGGCGTGCGCGAATTCGGCATGAGCGCCGCGATCAACGGCCTCGCGCTGCACGGCGGCCACAAGCCGTTCGGCGGCACCTTCCTGACGTTCTCCGACTACAGCCGCAACGCGCTGCGCGTCGCGTCGCTGATGAAGGTCCCGTCGATCTTCGTGTTCACGCACGATTCGATCGGCCTCGGCGAAGACGGCCCGACGCACCAGTCGATCGAGCACGTGTCGAGCCTGCGCCTGATCCCGAACCACGACGTATGGCGTCCGGCCGACACGGTCGAGACGGCCGTCGCATGGACCCACGCGGTTGCCGCAGACCGTCCGTCGAGCCTGATCTTCAGCCGCCAGAACCTCGCGTTCAACCCGCGCACCGACGCGCAGATCGCGAACATCGAGAAGGGCGGCTACGTGCTGAAGGACTGGGACGAAGAGATCGTCGCGCGCAAGATCATCCTGATCGCGACGGGCTCGGAAGTCGAACTCGCGATGAAGGCCGTCGAGCCGCTCGCGCAGCAGGGCATCGCGGCCCGCGTCGTGTCGATGCCGTCGACCAACGTGTTCGACCGCCAGGACGCCGAATACCGTGAACGCGTGCTGCCGCACGGCGTGCGCCGCGTCGCGATCGAAGCGGGCGTGACCGCGTTCTGGCACAAGTACGTCGGCCTCGAAGGCGGCGTCGTCGGGATCGACACGTTCGGCGAATCGGCCCCGGCCGGCGTGCTGTTCAAGTACTTCGGCTTCACCGTCGAGCACGTCGTCGAGACCGCGAAGGCCGTGCTGGCCTAAAAGCATTCGCGACGCGCGTCACCCCCGCGCGCGTCGCACCGTGAAGCTGCACGAAACGAATTTTTTCAGCCATCAGGAGATAGACCATGACGATTCGCGTCGCAATCAACGGCTACGGCCGTATCGGCCGCAATACGCTGCGCGCGTTTTATGAAAACGGCAAGAAGCACGATCTCGAGATCGTCGCGATCAACGACCTGGGCGATGCGAAGACCAACGCGCACCTGACCCAGTACGACACCGCGCACGGCAAGTTCCCGGGCGAAGTGTCGGTCGACGGCGACTACCTCGTCGTGAACGGCGACAAGATCCGCGTGCTGGCCAACCGCAACCCGGCGGAACTGCCGTGGGGCGAGCTGGGCGTCGACGTCGTGATGGAATGCACGGGCTTCTTCACGACGAAGGAAAAGGCGAGCGCGCACCTGAAGGGCGGCGCGAAGAAGGTGATCATCTCGGCGCCGGGCGGCAAGGACGTCGACGCGACGATCGTCTACGGCGTGAACCACGACGTGCTGAAGGCCGAGCACACCGTCATTTCGAACGCATCGTGCACGACGAACTGCCTCGCGCCGCTCGTCAAGCCGCTGAACGACAAGATCGGCCTGGAAACCGGCCTGATGACGACGATCCACGCGTACACGAACGACCAGGTGCTGACGGACGTCTACCACGAAGACCTGCGCCGCGCGCGTTCGGCCACCCACAGCCAGATCCCGACGAAGACGGGTGCTGCATCGGCCGTCGGCCTCGTGCTGCCGGAACTGAACGGCAAGCTCGACGGTTACGCGATCCGCGTCCCGACGATCAACGTGTCGATCGTCGACCTGTCGTTCATCGCGAAGCGCGACACGACGGTCGAGGAAGTCAACGCGATCATGAAGGAAGCATCGGAAGGCGCGCTGAAGGGCATCCTCGGCTACAACGACGCACCGCTGGTGTCGATCGACTTCAACCACAACCCGGCTTCGTCGACGTTCGACGCGACGCTGACCAAGGTGTCGGGCCGCCTCGTCAAGGTGTCGAGCTGGTACGACAACGAGTGGGGTTTCTCGAACCGCATGCTGGATACGGCAATCGCATTCGCGAACGCGAAGTAATCCCGCACGTCGCGCGGCCGCCGCAAGGCGGTCTGCGTCGCGAACGAGCCCGGCCCGGTTTTTCCGGCCGGGCTTTTTTATGGTTCATCGCAGAAAACCGTGGAGGGTTTTCGAGCGATTGCATAATCTGACACCTGATTCTAAGGATGTCGGAGGGGGCAATTGCTCGATAGAAAGGCACTTCAGGCATTGGGCTGCTGGACCGGCTATCGGTTGGAGCGTGTGGAATGGCCGCAAGGAGAAGAGCGCACGCTATCGCTGCATTTGAAGCCGGTCAGCAAGGTGATGTACTGCGAGCAATGCGGTGCACGGTGCAATCAAATCCACGAGACGATAGTTCGCCGCGTGCGCGATCTGCCGCTGTTCGAATACCGAGTAGTGCTGCACGTCCCCCGCCGCCGGGTCTGGTGCGAACGCTGCGGCGGTCCACGACTGGAGAAACTGGCGTGGCTGGGCCGTTACCAGCGAGTGACGGAGCGATTTGCCAAGGCCTGCGAGAAACTGCTGCAAGCAGCCAGCGTGCAGGCAGTGGCGGCCTTCTACGATCTGGGCTGGCACACGGTCAAATCGATTGACAAGATGCGCTTGCAAGCGCGTGTGGCTGAGCCGGACTGGTCGACGATCCGTTATCTTGCGATGGACGAGTTTGCACTCCATAAAGGCCATCGATATGCCACGGTGGTGGTCGATCCGATCGGCCGGCAGGTGCTCTGGATTGGATCGGGACGCTCACGCGAGACGGCCCGCGCCTTCTTCGAGCAGCTTCCTGAGGGTGTCGCCGAGCGCATCGAAGCAGTCGCGATCGACATGACCACGGCCTACGAGCTGGAAATCAAGGCGCAGTGTCCGCAGGCCGAGGTGGTCTACGACCTGTTCCACGTCGTGGCCAAGTACGGGCGCGAGGTGATCGATCGGGTGCGAGTGGATCAGGCCAATCAGTTACGCCATGACCGGCCGGCCCGCAAGGCATTGAAATCCAGTCGCTGGCTACTGCTGCGCAACCGCCACAACCTGAAGCCCGAGCAGTCCGTGCATCTGAAGGAATTGCTGGCTGCCAATCAGCCGCTGCTGTGCGTCTACGTGCTACGCGACGAACTCAAACAGCTCTGGTTCTACCGAAAGCCTGCCTGGGCGGAAAAGGCCTGGGAACACTGGATCGAGCAAGCCCGGCAAAGCGGGATTGCCGCGCTACAACTGTTCGCGCAACGCCTGCAGGGTTACTGGCACGGAATCCTCGCCCGCTGCCGCCATCCGCTCAATACCAGCGTCGTCGAAGGCATCAACAACACCATCAAGGTCATCAAGCGTCGGGCCTACGGGTACCGCGACGAGGAATACTTCTTCCTCAAAATCCGCGCCGCGTTCCCCGGTAATCCTCGATGAACCTTTTTTATTGCCCGGCGTTCGCCGTCACGTGTTCGAGCGCGTCGACGAACGCGCGCTTGAGCGGGCTGTCGAGGTCGGTCCACGCGAGGCCGATGCCGGTCCGGTGCCCGGCCAGGTCGAGCGGCCGCGCGAGCACGTTCGGCGGCAGCGCGCTCGCGGCTTCTGCCGGGATCAGCCCGATCCCCATCCCGGCCGCGACGAGCGCGAGCATCGTCGTGAATTCGCCGAATTCCTGCGCGATCTCGAGCGTCGTGCCCGCGCGGCTCAGCGCGAGCAGCATGTCGTCGTGAAAGCCGGGCGCGTAGCGGCGCGCGAGCACGAACGCGGGCTGGCCGCGCAACGCGGCCGGTGCGATCGTCTCGTGCGCGGCGAGCGGATGGTCGATCGGCAGCGCGACGACGAAGCCCTCCTCGAGCACCACGCGCGTGTCGATGCCCGCATACGCGGCCGGCAGCCGGATCATTCCGAAATCGATGCGCCGGTCGCGCAGCGCGGCAATCTGGTCGGGTGTCGGCAGATCCTTCAGTTCGAGCGCGATCAGCGGATAGCGCTCGCGCATCGTGCGCAGCACGGCCGGCAGCAACGCCGGCAGCACCGACGACACGAACGCGATGCGCAGGGTGCCGATCTCGCCGCGGCTCGACAGCCGCGCCATCTGCTCCGCACGCGTGGCCTGCTGCAGCGTCGCCCGCGCCTCGGGCAGGAACACGCGTCCGGTATCGCTGAGCTCGACCTTGTGGCGGTCGCGCTCGAACAGGCGTGCGCCCAGATCTTCCTCGAGCGCCTTGATCTGCATGCTCAGCGCGGATTGCACGATGAACAGGCGCTGCGCGGCGCGCCCGAAATGCAGCTCTTCCGCGAGCGTGACGAAGGCGCGCAATTGCTTGAGTTCCATGGTGGGCGGGCGGCGGACGGTGATCGGATTTCATGATAACCGGATCAAAAAAGACCATTGGCGCGACTCCGGCGGAGCGCCGAAGATACGCTCATCGCGAGACCGGCCGCGACCGGCGGTCGGCTCGATGGCACGAGGAGACACGCATGAGCAACGCGCTTGACCGGTTCCGCCTGGACGGCCGCCGCGCACTGATCACCGGTTCCGGACGTGGGATCGGGTTGACGCTCGCCCGCGGGCTCGCGGAGGCCGGTGCTGCGATCGTGATCAACGATCGCAATGAGGAGAAGGCCGCGACGCTCGCGCACCATTTCCGCGATGAAGGTTTCGCGGCCGATCACGCGGTATTCGACGTCGCCGAGCACGCGCAGGTGCGTGCGGCGATCGACGATTTCGAGGCACGCGTCGGCGCGATCGACATCCTCGTGAACAACGCGGGCATCCAGCGCCGCGCGCCGCTCGATGCATTCGATCCGGACGACTGGCATGCGCTGATGCGCGTGAATCTCGACGGCGTGTTCAACGTCGCGCAGGCGGTGGCGCGCCACATGATCGCGCGCGGCCGCGGCAAGATCATCAACATCTGCTCGGTGCAGAGCGAGCTTGCGCGGCCGACGATCGCGCCGTATGCGGCGACCAAGGGCGCGGTGCGGATGCTGACGAAAGGGATGTGCGCCGACTGGGCGCGTCACGGCATCCAGGCGAACGCCCTCGCGCCTGGCTATTTCGAGACGGAGCTGAACCGTGCGCTGGTCGACGACGCGGCGTTCTCCGACTGGCTGTGCAAGCGCACGCCGGCCGGCCGCTGGGGGCGCGTCGACGAGCTGTGCGGCGCAGCGATCTTCCTGGCGTCGGCCGCATCGGATTTCGTGAACGGCCAGACGCTGTTCGTCGACGGCGGCCTGACCAGCGCGGTATAGGAGAACGTCATGCGTATGCGTTGCACGTGTCTCGTGATCCACGGGCCGAACGACCTGCGGCTCGAAGAGCAGGACGCGGGCGAGATCGGCCCGGGCCAGGTGCGCGTCGATGTCGCGACGGGCGGCATCTGCGGCTCCGATCTCCATTATTTCCGGCATGGCGGCTTCGGCGCGATCCGGCTGCAGCAGCCGATGGTGCTGGGCCATGAAGTGGCCGGCACGGTGGCGGCGGTCGCGCCGGACGTGACGTCGGTGAAGGTCGGCGATCGCGTCGCGGTGAATCCGAGCCGCCCATGCGGCGCGTGCCGCTACTGCCTGGAAGGGCTCCCGAACCAGTGTCTCGACATGCGCTTCTACGGCAGCGCGATGCGCATGCCGCACGTGCAGGGCGCATTTCGCAACGCGCTCGTGTGCGATGCCGCGCAGTGCGTGAAGGTGGCGGACCATGTGCCGCTGTCGCTCGCGGCGCTCGCCGAGCCGTTCGCGGTCGGGCTGCATGCTGTGTCGCGCGCCGGCCCGCTGATCGGCCGCCGCGTGCTCGTGTCGGGGTGCGGGCCCATCGGCGTGCTGGCGGTCGCGGCGGCGCGCGTGCACGGCGCGGCGGAGATCGTCGCGACCGACGTGGTCGATGCGCCGCTCGAGGTTGCCCGCGCGCTCGGCGCGGATCACGTGATCAACGCGTCGACGGACACCGGCTGGGTCGCGCGCTACGGCGCCGACAAGGGGACGTTCGACGTGATGATCGAGTGTTCGGGCAATGCGCGCGCATTGCGCGACGGCCTCGACGTGATGCGGCCGCGCGGCGTCGTCGTGCAACTCGGGCTCGGTGGCGACGTCAGCCTGCCGCAGAACGTCGTGGTCGCCAAGGAGCTGTCGATCTGCGGTTCGTTCCGCTTCCATGCGGAATTCGCGCTCGCGGTGCAGTTGATCAATGCGCGGCGCGTCGACCTGAGCCCGGCCGTGACGGGCGTATTCCCGATGCGCGACGCGAACCGCGCGTTCGAGCTGGCCGGTGACCGGCAGCGTGCGATGAAGGTGCTGATCGATTTCGCGCACGAGGGGGCATGATCGTCTGCTGATGGCGCGACGGCGCGCATGCAGAAAAGGCACGCCCGCGATTTGCGGAGCGTGCCTTTTTCATTGGCCGGGGCGAAAGCGGGCTATTGCGTGACTTGCCGCGCGCCGACGCGCTGCGACGCGAGCCACAGGGCGATCAGCACGCCGGAGAGCGCCGCGCCCGCGATGCACACGCCACGCCAGCCGTCGACGCCGTACGCGACGCTCGCCGCGAACGACCCGAATGCGCCGCCGACGAAGTAGCTCGTCAGGTAGATCGTCGTCACGCGGCTGCGCGCATGGCCGGCGAGCGCGTAGATCACGCTCTGGTTCGAGATGTGCATGCCCTGCACGCCCACGTCGAGCAGCAGGATGCCCGCGATCAGCGCGACGAGCGAATGCGCGCCGGCCGCGATCAGCGCGAACGAGGCGAGCACGGCCGCCGCGAACAGGCCGGTCGCCGCGTTGCCGTGGCCGCGATCAACGAGGCGGCCGGCCGACGTCGCCGCGAGCGCGCCTACCGCGCCGACGATCCCGAACAGGCCGATCTGCCCTTCGGAATAGCTGTACGGCGGCTGGCTCAACAGGAACGTGAGGCCGGTCCACAGCAGGCTGAAGCATGCGAACACGAGCGCGCCGTAGGTCGAGCGCAGCGCGATCAGCGGCTGCGCGCGCACCAGTGCGACGAGCGACTTCATCAGCGCCGCGTAGTCGAGCCGCGCGTGGCGGCGATCCTTCGGCAGCTTCGCAGCGAGCACGCCGGTCAGCGCGAGGATCATCGCCGCGGCGATTCCGTACACCGCGCGCCAGCCGAACTCGTCGGCGATTGCGCCGGCCGCGACGCGCGCGAGCAGGATGCCGAGCAGCAGCCCGCTCATCACGGTGCCGACCGCGCGGCCGCGCGTGCGCGCATCGGCGAGCGAGGCGGCGAACGGCACGAGCAACTGCGTCGAGCACGTGACGAAGCCGAGCGCGACGTTCGCGACGACGAACATCGTGAAGTTCGTGCTGAACGCGACGCCGACCAGCGCGATCACGTTGAGCACGAGCAGCCGCACGATCAGCGTATGGCGATTGACCGCGTCGCCGAGCGGGACGATCAGCAGCAGGCTCGCCGCGTAGCCGAGCTGGGTCAGCGTGACGAGATAGCCGAGTTCGGCGGGCGGGCGGCCGAAGCTGTGCGCGATCGCTGCGAGCAGCGGCTGCGCGTAATAGATGTTGCCGATGACGATGCCGCACGCGCAGGCGAACAGCAGCGTCATCGCGCGGGTCAGGGGAGAATGGTTGTCGTGATGCGGTTCCATGGTCGCGAAAAAAACAGCGGCGCCGGCCGGCGGCATGGGTCGTCGGCGAAGCGGGTTGCGGAAATCGGGGCCGACGTCAACGGATCGACGATGTGCCGATGCGCGCCGGGCGGCGCGTCGTGCGGCGGGCGAAGGGAGGACGGGCCCGGGTGGGCCGCTCCGGTGCGGCGGCCAGGCGCCGTGGGCGGGAGCGGATGTGCGTATGATGCGGAAATCGAACCATAGCGTCCAAGACTGGATTCTTATGGTATCCATTGGTGTTGCCAATACATCGCCCACGATGCTACTCCGCCACATTCGCTATTTCCTGGCCGTCGCCGAGCAGCGCAGCTTCACGCGCGCGGCCGATGTGCTGCACGTGTCGCAGCCGACGCTGTCGCAACAGGTCCGCCAGCTCGAGGACATGCTCGGCGTGCAGCTGTTCGACCGCTCGGGCCGCGCGGTGCAGCTCACCGAATTCGGCGAGGTCTACGCGCGTCACGCGCGCGCGGCGCTGCACGAGCTCGATGCCGGGCAGCGCGCGCTGCACGACGTCGCCGATCTCGGCAGCGGTTCGCTGCGGCTCGCGATGATGCCGACCTTCGCGGCCTACCTGAGCGGCTCGCTGATCGACGCGTTCCATGCGGATTTCCCGAACGTCGCGCTGACGATCGACGCGATGCCGCAGGAGCGCATCGAGGCGCTGCTCGCCGACGACCGGCTCGATGCGGGTTTCGCGTTCGTGCCGCCGCGCGCGCCGGACATCGACGCGCTGCCGCTGTGGGACGAACCACTCGCGCTCGTGACGGGCCGCACGCACCGCCTTGCCCGCCGCCGGCGCGCGCTGAGCCCGGCCGAGCTCGTCGGCGAGCCGCTGGTGCTGCTGAGCCGCGCGTTCGCGACGCGGGAAAGCATCGACCGGTACTTCATCGAACAGGGCGCGCGGCCGACGATCGCGATCGAGACGAACACGGTCAGCGCAGTGCTGGAGCTCGTACGCCGCGGGCGGCTCGCGACGGTGCTGCCGGACGCGGTCGCGCGCGAGAGCGGCGACCTGTGCGCGCTGGCGCTCGATCCGCCGCTGCCGTCGCGCACGGCGGCGCTGCTCACGCGCAAGGGCGCGTACCGCAGTGTCGCGGCGCGCGCGTTCATCGCGCGTGCGCTCGCGTATCGCGATCCTTCGGGGGGATGACCGGTACGACCGGAGAATGGCTGCCGCGGCGGCCGGGACCGCCGGCCGACGGCGGCGTCAGGCGCCCGGCGTCGGGAAGAAGATGCCCGCGCGTTGCGCGGCATTCGCGATGTGCGTCTCGATCGCCGTGCCGGCCGCGGCCGCATCGCGGGCGATCAACGCGTCGACGATCGCACGGTGCTCGTGCCACGTCGACAGCAGCAGCTCGCGCCGATAGAACGGCATGCGCTGGCTTTCCTTCATGATGTCCGCGCTGCTGCGCAGCACTGACTCGATCGCCGCGTTGCCCGCGAGATGGATGATCCGCATGTGGAAGTCGAAGTCGAGCCGCGACGCTTCGTCGAGTGCGCTTTCGGTCAGCGCGACGTGCAGGTCGGCGAGGTTGTCCTCGAACCATGCGATGTCGTCGTCGGTGACGACGTGCGCGGCCATCCGCGCGGCGAACCCTTCGAGCGCGTAGCGCATCTGGTACGTGTCGGGCGGCGACGATTGCTCGGCGAACTGCCACGGATGGGCGGCCGTCGCCTGGGCGCTTTCGACATAGACGCCCTTGCCGGCGCGGATGCGCAGCATCCCGAGCGCCTCGAGCGTGGAGAGCGCCTCACGCAGCGACGCGCGGCTGATTTCCAGCTCCTCGGAGAGCTGGCGCTGGGCCGGCAGCAGGCTGCCGACCGGATACACGCCTGCCTCGATCCGGTCGCGGATCGTCGCGATGGCGGCGTCGGTCACGGTGTGCGGAACGTTTTTCATGATGTGAACGATGGCCGGTCTGACCGGCATTGTAATCCGCCCGCGCACGATGCATGACCGGCCTACGGGAAAGCCACGATCCGCCCCCGCATGCGCGGGAAATCCCTATTTTGTTCGCCCTTGACGCGACTATATCGGCTTCCTAC
Organism: Burkholderia sp. MSMB0856; assembly: GCF_001524645.2. NCBI lineage: Bacteria > Pseudomonadati > Pseudomonadota > Betaproteobacteria > Burkholderiales > Burkholderiaceae > Burkholderia > Burkholderia sp. MSMB0856. The sequence continues at coordinate 594,408 of NZ_CP013427.1, forward strand.
TATCCACCATAACATCACTGGTCTTACCAGTATGAACAGACGAAACTGCAACCGTTGGATCGGGAGAGCGCCGTGTCGAAATTCCTCAATTCGCTGTTTGGCCGGGTAGTCGTCGCATTAATCCTGGGGGTCGCGCTCGGCGCGTTCTTCCCGCATTTCGCCGAGTCGCTGCGACCGCTCGGCGACGGCTTCCTGAAGCTCATCAAGATGGTCATCGGCCCGATCGTGTTCTGCGTCGTGGTCAGCGGGATGGCCAATGCGGGCGACCTGAAGAAGGTCGGCCGGGTCGGCCTGAAGGCGGTCGTCTACTTCGAGGTGATGACGACGATCGCGCTCGGCATCGGGCTCGTCCTCGCGTGGCTGACGCGCCCGGGCGTCGGAATGAACATCGACCTGCGCTCGCTCGACGCGGCCTCGCTCTCGTCGTATGCGAAGAACGCCGAAAGCCTGAAGGATACGGCCGGCTACCTGATGAAGATCATCCCCGAGACCGCGATCGACGCGTTCGCGAAGGGCGACATCCTGCAGATCCTCGTGTTCGCGGTGCTGTTCGGCTCCGCGCTGTCGCTGCTCGGTGACAAGGCGCAGCGCGTGAACAGCCTGATCGAGGAACTGTCGCACGTGTTCTTCCGCATCATCGGCTTCATCATCAAGCTCGCGCCGCTCGGCGTGCTCGGCGCGATTGCGTTCACGACCGGCAAGTACGGCGTCGCGTCGCTCAAGCAGCTCGGCTACCTCGTCGCCGTGTTCTACCTGAGCTGCATCGTGTTCGTCACGGTCGTGCTCGGCATCGTGATGCGCATCGCGGGCTTCTCGGTGTTCAAGCTGATCCGCTACCTGCGCGAGGAGCTGTCGATCGTGCTCGGCACGGCGTCGTCGGACGCGGTGCTGCCGCAGGTGATGAGCAAGCTCGAATACATGGGCATCAAGGATTCGACGGTCGGCCTGGTGATCCCGACCGGCTATTCGTTCAACCTCGACGGCTTTTCGATCTACCTGACGCTCGCCGTGCTGTTCATCGCGCAGGCCACCAACACACCGCTGTCCACGCATGACCTGATCGTCGTGCTGCTGGTATCGCTCGTCACGTCGAAGGGCGCGCACGGGATTCCGGGGTCGGCGATCGTGATCCTTGCGGCGACGCTGTCGGCGATTCCCGCGATTCCGGTGCTCGGCCTCGTGCTGATCCTGCCGGTCGACTGGTTCGTCGGCATCGCCCGCGCGCTGACCAACCTGATCGGCAACTGCGTCGCGACGGTGGTCGTCGCCGTGTGGGAGAACGACATCGACCGGGCCCGCGCGACGCGCGTGCTGAACCGCGAACTGCGCTATGTGGCCGACGAGCAGGGCAGCGCCGCACCGGTCGCCGGCGACCAGGCCCACGCGCTCTGAGCGTCCTCGCGCGAAGCGGCTTCCCCGACCGCTTCGCGCGAACGAATTTCCTGCGGCCGGCGCCACGATGCGCCGGCCCTCATCAAGATAATGGAGACGACATGGCAGCCCCCATCCTCGATCCGAACGCGCCGGCCTTCACGCGGCGCTACATGAACCTCGCCGACCCGCGCCTGGGCGCGCAGGCGCTCTTCGCCAGCGACGAATTCTTCGCGCCGAAGGAGCGCATGCTGAATCCCGAGCCGGCCGTCTTCATTCCCGGCAAGTACGACGACCACGGCAAGTGGATGGACGGCTGGGAAACGCGCCGCAAGCGCACCACCGGCCACGACTTCTGCGTGGTCCGGCTCGCGCGGCCGGGCGTGATTCACGGCGTCGATCTCGATACGAGCCACTTCACCGGCAACTTCCCGCCGGCCGCGTCGATCGAGGCATGCGCGGTGGACGGCGACACGCCGCCGGACGACGCCGAATGGCGCACGATCGTGCCCGCGACGACGCTGCAGGGCAATTCGCACCACTACGTGAGCGTCGACGATGCGCAGCCGGTCACGCACCTGCGCGTGAACCTGTATCCGGACGGCGGGCTCGCGCGGCTGCGCGTATACGGCCAGCCGCAGCGCGACTGGCGCCACGTGCCGGCCGGCGAGCTCGTCGATCTCGCGGCGATCGAGAACGGCGGCTACCTGGTGGCCGCGAACAACCAGCACTTCGGTCCGGCCTCGCAGATGCTGATGCCGGGGCGCGGCGCGAACATGGGCGACGGCTGGGAAACGCGGCGCCGCCGCGAGCCCGGCAACGACTGGGCGATCGTCGCGCTGGCGCGGCCGGGCATCATCCGGCGCGTCGAGGTCGACACGGCGTTCTTCAAGGGCAACTTCCCCGACCGCTGTTCGCTGCAGGCCGCGCGGGTCGCGGGCGGCACCGACGATTCGCTCGTCACGCAGGCGATGTTCTGGGCCGAACTGCTCGGCGAGCAGAAGCTGCAGATGGACCACGTGCATACGTTCGACCAGCTCGCGGCGCTCGGCCCCGTCACGCACGTGCGCTTCAACATCTTCCCGGACGGCGGCGTGTCGCGCCTGCGTCTGTGGGGCGAGCCGGCTTGAGGGAGGAATCGGCATGAGCGGACCACACATCCTGCGCGTCGAGCGCCTGACCCGCGAGGCGTTCGCGCCGTTCGGCGACGTGATCGCGCTCGAAGGCGCGCGGCACTTCCCGATCAACGGCGGCACGACCGAGCGCTTCCACGATCTCGCGACGATCGACGTCTGCGCGGACGGCGGCCGGCCGCTCGTCAGCGTGTTTCGCGCGCAGCCGCGCGCGCTGCCGGTCGCGATCACGCTGATGGAGCGCCATCCGCACGGCAGCCAGGCGTTCATTCCGCTCGCGGCCGTGTCGCGCTACGCGATCGTCGTCGCGCCGGCCGGCGAGTTCCGGCCCGACGCGATGCGCGCGTTTCTCGCCGAAGGCTGGCAGGGCGTGAACTACGCGAAGGGCGTCTGGCACCATCCGCTGCTCGCGCTCGACGCGGTCAGCGACTTCGTGATCGTCGATCGTGGCGGCCCGCAGCCGAACTGCGACGAGATTCCGCTCGACGACGCGTGGGCGCTCGAGTTCGCGCCGGCGTGCGCGAGCGCGGCCTGACGCACGACGAAGGCGTCGGGCGTCGAGCATCGCGCGCCACACGGCGGCGGCACGGCTCGCCGCTCACGATCGGAAACATTCCCGAACCGGCCCGCACGCAATGTGCGGGCCTTTTCCATTCCGATCCCGAAAACAACACGGCCCGGACGGCGAGATGCCGGCCGGGCCGTGGCGCAGGCGTGAAGCGTGCGGATCAGTGCTTGCGGTGCGGGCAGTTCTCGGTCGTGCAGGAGCCGTACATCGCGAGCGAGTGTTCCTGGAGCCGGAAGCCGCGTTCCTTCGCGATCGCCTGCTGGCGGCTTTCGATCTCGGCATCGAAGAATTCCTCGACGCGGCCGCAATCGAGGCAGACGAGGTGATCGTGGTGCGAGCCTTCGTTCAGTTCGAACACGGCCTTGCCGGATTCGAAGTTGCTGCGCGTGAGCAGGCCGGCCTGCTCGAACTGCGTCAGCACGCGGTAAACGGTGGCGAGCCCGATGTCGAGCTGCTCGTTGAGCAGGTTGCGGTAGACGTCTTCGGCCGTCAGGTGACGCACCGGGCTTTGCTGGAAGATCTCGAGAATCTTGAGGCGCGGTAGGGTGGCCTTTAGCCCGATATTCTTGAGATCCGTCGGATTGGTCATGGCTAGGCATCCCTAGAGTACAATGCAGGGCTTCAATGTTACCGGCTTTTCGCCGTTCCAGAAACACGCGCGGCCTGCGACGCGGGCCTGCACGGTGACGGAAATGTTCCCGGAATCTCTTTCGCACCTTCAGAGGAGTCGCATGCGGAGTGCCATCATCGCTGCCGCCGCCGTTGCCGCGCTGGCTGGTTGTTCGTCGTACGACAGCGTGACGCAGCGCATCGCGCAAAGCATCACGCCCTATCGGATCACTGTCGTGCAGGGCAACTTCGTGTCGCAGGAGAAGGCCGCGCAGCTGCAGGCCGGAATGACGCGCGAGCAGGTCCGCGCGCTGCTCGGCACGCCGCTGCTGTCGGACATGTTCCATGCCGACCGCTGGGATTACCTCTTTTACTTCAAGCGCGGCTCGACGTCCGTCGTCCAGCAGCGCGACCTCGTGCTGACGTTCGCGGGTGATCGCCTCGCGAGCTGGACGGGCGCCGAGAACCTGCCTTCCGAACTCGACCTGCTGGCCGATATCGACGGCGATCGCGGTGGCAAGAAGGCGAAGGCCGCAGCCGCGGCGAAGAAGGCGTCCGAAGCCGCTGCTGCCGCGAGCGCCGCGCAGGCGGCCGCTGCCGCGAGCCCGTCCGCCGAGCCGGTTTCCGGCGCGGTCGTCGATCAGGATGCCAACGCCCAGGCGGCGCGCGCGGCGAACCGCGCGACCAACCAGGTGTCGGGGCAGGGCACGACCGCTCGCCGCTTCACGCCGTCCGCGCAGGCCTCGGGTGGCGCGCCGGTGCCGGGCGGCCAGCCGCCGGGCGCCGCGCCGGCGATCCAGCCGCAATTCCAGTTCCATCGCCCGCCTCAGCCGAACGTGTCGAACGAGGCGTCGCCGCCGGTCGGCCCGCGGGGTTCGGACAACCTGCAGAATCAGCCGCTCACCGCGCCGGCCCAGTCGCAGTAAGCGGCCGGCGAGCGGAAACAGGGCGGCATGCGCCGCCCGCCTTTAGACCTGTCGTGTAGAAAGCCATGAAGATTGCGATTGCCGGTGCATCGGGCCGTATGGGCCGGATGCTGATCGAAGCCGTTCTCAACGATTCCGACGCGCAGCTCGTCGGCGCGCTCGACCGCGCCGATTCGCCGTTCCTCGGCCAGGACGCGGGCGCGTTCCTCGGCAAGGAAACCGGGATCAAGCTGACCGACGACCTCGACGCCGTGTTCGCACAGGCCGACTACCTGATCGACTTCACGCGGCCGGAAGGCACGATCGCGCACGTCGCGGCCGCGCTGCGCCACGACGTGAAGCTCGTGATCGGCACGACCGGCTTCACCGCCGAGCAGAAGGCGGAGCTGCAGGCCGCGGCAGGCAAGATCGGCATCGTGTTCGCGGCGAACATGAGCGTCGGCGTGAACGTCACGCTGAAGCTGCTCGAATTCGCGGCGAAGCATTTCTCGCACGGCTACGACATCGAGATCATCGAGGCGCATCATCGTCACAAGGTCGACGCGCCGTCGGGCACCGCGCTGATGATGGGCGAGGCCGTTGCCGGCGCGCTCGGGCGCTCGCTCGACGAATGCGCGGTGTACGGCCGCCACGGCGTGACGGGCGAACGCGATCCGTCGACGATCGGCTTTGCGGCCGTGCGCGGCGGCGACATCGTCGGCGATCACACCGTGCTGTTCGCCGGGATCGGCGAACGGATCGAGATCACGCACAAGTCGTCGAGCCGCGTGTCGTACGCGCAGGGCGCGCTGCGTGCGGTCCGCTTCCTGTCGGCGCGCGGCGCCGGCCTGTTCGACATGCAGGACGTGCTCGGCCTGCGCTGACCCTCACGGGGAAACTCCGATGGCGATTCCCACCGGCGTTGTCCACTACCTCGAAAGCGGCGATGCGATCACGCACGCCGTCGCCTATGTGCTGCTGGCGATGTCCGTCGCCAGCTGGTGCTTCCTCCTCATGAAAGCCTGGCTGCTGGTCCGCGCGAAGCGGCAGGGGCCACGGGCGCTCGCCTCGTTCTGGCGGGCGGCGTCGCTCGACGCCGGCATCGCCGCGCTCGCCGATGCCGATCGCGAGCGCGTGTTCGTACCGCTCGCCGAAGCCGCGCGCGATGCGGCCGACGAACACGATCCGGCCGCGCTCGCCGCGCGTGTCGAGCGCAGCGAACGCGTACTGCGCGCGCTGCGTCACGCGATGCTGCGCTCGCAGCGGCGTCTCGAGTTCGGTCAGGTGCTGCTCGCATCGATCGGCAGCACCGCGCCGTTCGTCGGGCTGCTCGGCACCGTCTGGGGCATCTACCACGCGCTCGGCAGCATCGCCGCGAGCGGACAGGCGCAGATCGAGAACGTCGCGGGGCCGGTCGGCGAGGCGCTGATCATGACCGCGTTCGGGCTCGTCGTCGCGATCCCCGCAGTGCTCGCCTACAACATCCTCGGGCGGCTCGTGCGCCAGCTCGCAGAGGAACTCGACGGCTTCGCGCGCGACCTGCACGTATTCGTGTGCGCGCAGGGCGCCTGACGCGCGGCCGGGAGGAACGATCATGGCATTCGGCGGACTGGAGCATCACAAGACGTCCGCGCCGATGGCGGAGATCAACATGACGCCGCTGATCGACGTGATGCTCGTGCTGCTCGTTATCTTCATCATCACCGCGCCGCTGATGACGCACGCGATCCGGCTCGACCTGCCGAAGGTCGCGGCCAGCGTTGCGCGCGACACGCCGCAGTCGGTCACGCTGTCGATCGACGACGCCGGCAAACTTTACTGGGACGACGCGCCCGTCGCACTCGACGCGCTGCCGGCGCGCTTCCGGGCCGCCGCCACGGGCGCTGCGCCGCCCGAGCTGCGGCTGCGCGCATCGCGCGCGACCCGCTACGACGTGATCGCGCAGGTGATGGGCGCCGCGCAGGCCGCGGGCCTCACGCGGATCGGCTTCGTCACCGACATGCCGCCGGCGGGCACCGCCGCGCCGGCTGCCGCGGGCGCGGCACGCTGACGCGCAGGCCGCCCGCGCGGCCGGGCGGGCAAGAATGCATGGCCGGCCCGCGAGACCGGCCGTCCCGCCCGCCACGGACGGTATAATCGTCGTTTCCGCCCGGTTGGCAGGGTTTCGCCGGGTAACCTGGAGACCCTCCGGGTTACCCGGCGAATATCCGGAACCATGAGGCAGGCCCGAGAACCGTGAGCCTGCTCCCGCCGCCGGGCTGCCCGATTTCGTCCACTTCCGCGTGCCCGCCCCGTGGCGCGCCGCTTAAAGCCTAGTCCGAACCACACCATGCACGAGAGATACGTACCCGCCGACGTCGAAGCCGCCGCTCAGGGCGACTGGCGCGCAGCCGATGCCTACAAGACGAAGGAAGATTCGCAGAAGCCGAAGTTCTACTGCGTGTCGATGCTGCCGTACCCGTCCGGCAAGCTGCACATGGGTCACGTGCGCAACTACACGATCAACGACGTGATGTACCGCTATCTGCGGATGAACGGCTACAACACGCTGATGCCGATGGGCTGGGACGCGTTCGGGATGCCGGCCGAGAACGCCGCGATGGCGAACGGCGTGCCGCCCGCGAAGTGGACCTACGACAACATCGACTACATGAAGGGCCAGATGCAGTCGATGGGCCTCGCGATCGACTGGTCGCGCGAGATCGCGACGTGCAAGCCCGACTACTACAAGTGGAACCAGTGGCTGTTCCTGAAGATGCTCGAGAAGGGCATCGCGTACAAGAAGACGGGCACCGTGAACTGGGACCCGGTCGACCAGACCGTGCTCGCGAACGAGCAGGTGATCGACGGCCGCGGCTGGCGCTCGGGCGCGCTCGTCGAGAAGCGCGAGATCCCGATGTACTACCTGCGCATCACGCAGTACGCGGACGAGCTGCTGAACGACCTCGACGGCCTCGGCTGGCCCGAGCGCGTGAAGATCATGCAGCAGAACTGGATCGGCAAGAGCTTCGGCGTGAACTTCGGCTTCCCGTACGAACTCGACGGCGAGAAGGCGCTCCTGCGCGTGTTCACGACGCGTGCCGACACGATCATGGGCGTCACGTTCTGCGCGATCGCGGCCGAGCACCCGCTCGCCACGCGCCTTGCGCAGGGCAAGCCGGAACTGCAGGCGTTCATCGACGAATGCAAGCGCGGCGGCGTCGCCGAGGCCGATGTCGCGACGATGGAGAAGAAGGGCGTCGCGACGGGCTTCACGGTATCGCATCCGCTGACGGGCGAGCCGGTCGAGGTGTGGATCGGCAACTACGTGCTGATGAGCTATGGCGAAGGCGCGGTGATGGGCGTGCCGGCGCACGACGAGCGCGACTTCGCGTTCGCGAAGAAATACGACCTGCCGATCAAGCAGGTGATCGCGGCCGAAGGCCAGACGTACTCGCTGGACGCATGGCAGGAGTGGTACGGCGACAAGGAAGTCGCGGTCTGCGTCAACAGCGGCAAGTACGACGGCATGGCATACGGCGCGGCGGTCGATGCGATCGCGGCCGACCTGAAGGCCGGCGGCTTCGGCGACAAGCAGGTCACGTGGCGCCTGCGTGACTGGGGCGTGTCGCGCCAGCGCTACTGGGGCACGCCTATCCCGATCATCCACTGCCCGTCGTGCGGCGACGTGCCGGTGCCGGAGCAGGACCTGCCGGTCGTGCTGCCGGAAGACCTCGTGCCGGACGGCTCGGGCAACCCGCTCGCGAAGTCGGAAGCGTTCCTGAACTGCACGTGCCCGAAGTGCGGCGCGGCCGCGAAGCGCGAGACCGACACGATGGACACGTTCGTCGATTCGTCGTGGTACTTCTCGCGCTACACGGCGCCGGACGCCGAGACGATGGTCGACGCGCGCACCGATTACTGGATGCCGATGGATCAGTACATCGGCGGCATCGAGCACGCGATCCTGCACCTGCTGTATTCGCGCTTCTGGACCAAGGTGATGCGTGACCTCGGCCTCGTGAAGTTCGGCGAGCCGGCGAAGAACCTGCTGACGCAGGGCATGGTGCTGAACGAGACGTTCTACCGCGAGGATGCATCGGGCAAGAAGACCTGGTACAACCCGGCCGACGTGACGGTCACGCACGACGACAAGGGTCGCCCGGTCGGCGCGACGCTGAACACCGACGGCCAGCCGGTGGTGCTCGGCGGCATCGAGAAGATGTCGAAGTCGAAGAACAACGGCGTCGATCCGCAGGTGCTGATCGACCAGTACGGCGCCGATACCGCGCGCCTGTTCACGATGTTCGCCGCACCGCCCGAGCAGCAGCTCGAGTGGTCGGGCGCGGGCGTCGAAGGCGCGAGCCGCTTCCTGCGTCGCGTGTGGAGCTTCGGCGCGACGAACCGCGAAGCGCTCGCCGCGCGCGCGGGCTTCGACGCGGCCGCGCTCGGCGACGCCGACAAGGCACTGCGCCGCGAGATCTACAGCGTGCTGAAGCAGGCTGATTTCGACTACCAGCGTTTGCAGTACAACACGGTCGTGTCGGCCGCAATGAAGATGCTGAACGCGATCGACGGCGCGAAGGGCGCGACGCCCGGCGTGCTGCGCGAGACGTACGGCGTGCTGCTGCGCGTGCTGTACCCTGTCGTGCCGCACGTGACGTTCGAGCTGTGGAAGGCGCTCGGCTACGCGGACGAATTCGGCCCGCTGCTGGACGCCCCGTGGCCGAAGGTCGACGAGGCCGCGCTCGAGCAGGCCGAGATCGAACTCGTGCTGCAGGTGAACGGCAAGGTGCGCGGCGCGCTGAAGGTGGCGAAGGACGCGAGCCGCGAGGCGATCGAAGCCGCGGCGGTGGCCGACGAAGCATTCGCGAAGTTCAGCGACGGCAAGCCGGCGAAGAAGATCGTCGTCGTGCCGGGCCGCCTCGTGAACATCGTCGTCTGACGGCCGCAGGCCGTCGGGCGTACACAGAAGGAGCGAAGGTGATCCGCAGATCGTTTTTGATGCTCGCCGTCGGCAGCGCGGTCGCGCTGTCGGCATGCGGCTTCCAGCTGCGCGGCCAGCAGGACTACGCGTTCAAGCACCTGCTGGTGGCCGGTGCGCCGGCGCCCGTCGAGGCGCGTCTCACGCGCCTCGTCGAGGCCGGCAGCGACACGAAGATCGTCAAGTCGGCGGACGACGCCGACGCCGTGCTGAGCATGTGGGAGTCGCGTGGCCAGAACACGCTGACGCTCAACAAGTTCGGCTCGGCGCAGGAATACGCGTTGTTCTATACGCTGAACTACACGCTGACGAGCAAGGACGGCACCGTGCTGATCCCGCCGAGCGCGATCGCGCTGAACCGCGCGATGACGTACAGCGATCAGTACACGAACGCGAAGGCACAGGAAGCCGACATCCTGTACGGCGACATGCAGAACGATGCGGTCGACCAGCTGATGCGGCGTCTTGCGATCGTCCACTCGCTGACGCCGGCGCCGGAGGACGTGGTGCCGGGCGTTGCGCCGCGCGCGCCGCTGCCGCCGCCGCCGCTCTGATCGCCCGCGCACGCACCGATGCAATTGCGACTTGATGCGCTGGAGCCGCACCTCGCGAAGGGGATGGCCGGGCTCTACATCGTCTACGGCGACGAGCCGCTGCTCGCGCAGGAAGCGTGCGACCGCATTCGTGCGGCCGCGCGCGCGGCCGGCTTCACCGAACGTTCGGTGCATACGGTCGAGCGCGGCTTCGACTGGAGCGTGCTGCTCGGCGCGACCCAGGCGATGTCGCTGTTCGGCGAGCGTCAGCTGATCGAGCTGCGCATTCCGTCGGGCAAGCCCGGCAAGGAAGGCGCCGACGCGCTCAAGACGCTCGCGGCGACACCCAATCCCGACGCGCTGCTGCTCGTCACGTTGCCGCGCCTCGACGCGGCAACGCAGAAATCCGCGTGGTTTACCGCGCTGCAGAACGGCGGCGTCGCGCTGAAGATCGACCCGGTCGACCGTGCGCAGCTGCCGAACTGGATCGGCCAGCGTCTGTCGATGCAGGGCCAGCGCGCCGCGCCGGGCGACGATGGCCGGCGCGCGCTGCAGTTCATCGCGGAGCGCGTCGAGGGCAACCTGCTCGCCGCGCACCAGGAAATTCAGAAGCTCGGGCTGCTCTATCCGCAGGGCGTGCTGTCGTTCGAGCAGGTGCACGACGCGGTGTTGAACGTCGCGCGCTACGACGTCTTCAAGCTGAACGAGGCGATGCTCGCGGGCGACGCAGCGCGGCTCGCGCGGATGATCGACGGGTTGAAGGGCGAGGGCGAGGCGATCGTGCTCGTGATGTGGGCCGTCGTCGAGGAATTGCGCACGCTGCTGCGGATCAAGCGCGGCGCGACGGCCGGCAAGCCGCTCGCCACGCTGCTGCGCGAGAACCGCGTGTGGGGCCCGCGCGAACGGCTGATCGGCCCCGCGCTGAACCGCGTGTCGGAAGCGGTTCTCGAGAAGGCGCTCGCGTTCGCCGCGAAGCTCGACCGGCAGGTGAAGGGGCTGTCGGCCGTCACGCCGGGCCGCCGCACGCAGGACGATCCGCCGCCCGATCCGTGGGATGGCCTGTTCCAGCTCGCGATGACGGTGGCAGGCGCCCGCGGCGAGCGACCGCCGACCGCGGGTCGCGTGCGTCGTTAAGCCCTGTCCGGGCCTTCAGCGCACGCATCGCAACCCGCTTACAATGTTTCGATAGCTGGCGCGGCCCGCTTGCCGCCGCGCTCCACGCTTCCCACGAATTCACGCCGCGCCAAGCGGCTCGCTTTTCGAGTCACACGATGGATATCGACCAGTACATGACGGACCTGGGCCGCCGTGCCCGGCACGCTTCCCGCGCGATGGCGCGCGCCAGCACGGCCGCGAAGAACGCCGCGCTCGACGCCGTGGCCCGCGCGATCGAGCGCGACGCGCAGGCGCTGAAGGATGCGAATGCACGCGACGTCGCCCGTGCCCGTGAAAAGGGGCTCGATGCGGCGTTCATCGACCGCCTGACGCTGTCAGACAAGGCGCTGAAGACGATGGTCGAAGGCCTGCGTCAGGTTGCGTCGCTGGCCGATCCGATCGGCGAGATCGGCAATCTCAAGTACCGCCCGAGCGGGATCCAGGTCGGCCAGATGCGCGTGCCGCTCGGCGTGATCGGCATCATTTACGAGTCGCGCCCGAACGTGACGATCGACGCGGCCGCGCTGTGCCTGAAGTCGGGCAACGCGACGATCCTGCGCGGCGGCTCCGAGGCGCTCGAATCGAACGCGGCGCTCGCGAAGCTGATCGGCGAAGGGCTCGAGGCGGCCGGCCTGCCGCAGGATGCCGTGCAGGTCGTCGCGACAGCCGATCGCGCGGCGGTCGGCAAGCTGATCACGATGACCGAATACGTCGACGTGATCGTGCCGCGCGGCGGCAAGAGCCTGATCGAGCGCCTGATCAACGAGGCACGCGTGCCGATGATCAAGCACCTCGACGGCATCTGCCACGTGTATGTCGACGATCGTGCCGATCTCGCCAAGGCGCTGACGGTGTGCGACAACGCGAAGACGCACCGCTACGGCACCTGCAACACGATGGAAACGCTGCTCGTTGCGAGCGGCATCGCGGCGACGCTGTTGCCGCCGCTCGGCAAGCTGTATCGCGACAAGCAGGTCGAGCTGCGCGTCGATGCTGCCGCGCGCGCGGTGCTCGCCGAGGCCGGTATCGGGCCGCTCGTCGACGCCACCGACGAAGACTGGCACACCGAATATCTCGCGCCGGTGCTCGCGATCAAGGTCGTCGACGGCCTCGACGCCGCGATCGAGCACATCAACCACTACGGATCGCACCACACCGATGCGATCGTCACCGAGGATCACGACCGTGCGATGCGCTTCCTGCGCGAAGTCGACTCGGCGAGCGTGATGGTCAATGCGTCGACGCGCTTCGCGGATGGCTTCGAATTCGGCCTCGGCGCGGAAATCGGCATCTCGAACGACAAGCTGCACGCACGCGGCCCCGTCGGCCTGGAAGGGCTCACGTCGCTGAAGTACGTCGTGCTCGGGCACGGCGAAGGCCGTCAGTAAAGCGAGGCGCACAACCGATGGCAATGCTCTGGGTCAAGACGTTCCATATCGTTCTGATCGCCGCGTGGTTCGCGGGCCTGTTCTACCTGCCGCGCATCTACGTGAACCTGGCCATGGAAACCGATCCGGCCGCGGTGCGGCGCCTGTTGCTGATGGCGCGCAAGCTGTTTCGCTTCATGACGATGATCGCCGTGCCGGCGCTCGCATGCGGGCTGTGGCTCTGGCTTGTGATCGGAATCGGCCAGGGGCAGGGCTGGATCCACGCGAAGGTGACGGTCGTGCTGCTGCTCGTGATCTATCACGCGTACTGCGGGCACCTGCTGAAGGTGTTCGAGCGCGGAGAGAACAAGCGCACCGACAAGTGGTATCGCGTGTTCAACGAACTGCCGGTGCTCGGCATGCTCGCGGCGGTCGCGCTGGTCGTGATCAAGCCGTTCTGAACTTTCCGGCGGCATGCCGGCAGTCGATCGATGCGCAACGGCGTCCCTCGGGGCGCCGTTTTCATGTGCGCGTCGTACGCGTCATTCCTTCGTCTGGTCGTCGATCCGGCGGCGCGTGATCGCTTCCTTCGCGCGGCCGACGCGCTCCATCAGCGCGGGTCCGCGCGACAGCGCAACGCCGACCGCGAGGATGTCGCCGATCGCGAGATGGGACATCCGCGACGTCATCGGCGAGAACACGTCGGTTTCCTCGGCCACGTTCGACGCGAGGCTCACCGTCGCGAGCTTCGCGAGCGGCGAGTGGCTCTGCGTGATCGCGACGACTTTCGCGCCGCACGCGAGCGCCGAGCGCGCGGCATCGACGATATCGCGCGTGCGGCCGGTGTTCGAGATCGCGACGACGACGTCGTGCGGCCCGAGCAGCGCGGACGACATCGAGAACGTGTGCGGGTCCGAATACGCGACGCTCGGTACGCCGAGCCGGAAGAACTTGTGCTGGATGTCCTGCGCGGCGATGCCCGAGCCGCCGGCGCCGTAGAACTCGATGCGCGACGCGTTCGACAGCAGCGCGATCGCGTCGGCGACGCTGCCGGCCGACAAGCTGTTGCGCACTTCGATCAGCGCGCCGATCGTGCGGTCGAACACCTTGCCGATGATGCCGGGCGCGGGCTCGTCGGGCTCGACGTCGCGATAGACGGACGACACGCCAGGCGCGACGCTCTGCGCGAGCCGGATCTTGAATTCGCGAAAGCCGCTGCAGCCGAGCGCCTGGCAAAAGCGCGCGATGGTCGGCTGGCTGACGCCCGCGCGGGTCGACAGCTCGGTCATCGCGAGGTCGAGCACCTCGCGCGGCGCGGCGAGAATGTAGTCGGCGAGCTTGCGCTCGGACGGGCGCAGGTCGGCGCGGATCGCTTCAATGCGAGGCAGCATGGGACGGCGAATGAAAATCGGGTTCGGATGAGCGAGTGTATCTCAATCGAATTGTAGAAAATCTACATGAAAATTCTAGCTCAATCGACAGAGATTCCCTGGGCGATGAGTGCCGAAGATTAGGGTTTTCACTAGGTAAAGCCTTGCTGGTGGCGGGAATAAGGGTTGCGCGCATGTGAATCCGCATTGCATGCGTGTAGTTTTTCTACTAGACTGGCTTCGTTCGTTCGACGCACTCGACCGTCCCCACGATTCCAACCGCCGGTGTCGTCCGGCATACAGGAGCGCCCAGCATGACGTCGCTGCACCCCACCCTGGCGAAAGTCACCGAACGCGTGATCGCCCGCAGCCAATCGACCCGTTCCGCCTATCTGCAGCGCATCGACGGCGCGCAGGGCAAGTTCCCGGCGCGTGGTGCGCTGTCGTGCGCGAACCTCGCGCACGGCTTCGCGGGTCTCGAAGGCAGCGACAAATTCCAGATCAAGGCGATCCGCGAGCCGAACATCGGCATCGTGTCCTCGTACAACGAGATGCTGTCCGCGCACGCGCCGTACAAGGATTTCCCCGACATCATCAAGGCCGCCGCACGCGAGAACGGCGGCGTCGCGCAGTTCGCGGGCGGCGTGCCCGCGATGTGCGACGGCGTCACGCAGGGCAATCCAGGGATGGAGCTGTCGCTGTTCTCGCGCGAGGCGATCGCGATGGGCACGGCGATCGCGCTCACGCACAACATGTTCGACGCGGCGCTCTGCCTCGGCATCTGCGACAAGATCGTGCCGGGCCTGCTGATCGGCGCGCTCCAGTTCGGCCACCTGCCGACCATCTTCGTGCCGGCCGGCCCGATGACGAGCGGCCTGTCGAACGACGACAAGGCGAAGATCCGCCAGCAGTTCGCGACCGGCCAGGTCGGCCGCGACGCACTGCTCGAAGCCGAATCGGCCGCGTATCACGGCCATGGCACCTGCACGTTCTACGGCACCGCGAATAGCAACCAGATGCTGATGGAACTGATGGGCCTGCACCTGCCGGGTTCGGCGTTCGTTCATCCGCACACGCCGCTGCGTACCGCACTGACGGCCGAAGCCGCACGCCGCGTGCTCGACCTGACGGTCGAGCGCGGCCAGTACACGCCGATCGGCCATGTGATCGACGAGAAGGCGATCGTCAACGGGATCGTCGCGCTGCTCGCGACGGGCGGCTCGACCAACCACACGCTGCACCTCGTCGCGATCGCGCGCGCGGCCGGCATCCTGATCGACTGGAACGATTTCGACGAGCTGTCGGCGGTCGTGCCGCTGCTCGCGAAGATCTACCCGAACGGCAAGGCCGACGTGAACCATTTCCACGCGGCCGGCGGCGTCGCGTTCCTGGTGCGCAACCTGCTCGAAGGCGGGCTGCTGCACGAGGACGTGACGACCGTCGCGGGCAAGGGACTGTCGCACTACACGAAGGAGCCGAAGCTGATCGACGACAAGCTGACGTGGGTCGACGGCACGGCCGAGAGCCACGACACGAAGGTGCTGCGCGGCATTCGCGACCCGTTCCAGCCGGACGGCGGCCTGCGCCTGATGCAGGGCCGGCTCGGCCGCGGCGTGATCAAGATTTCGGCGGTCGCGCCCGAGCACCGCAAGGTGACCGCGCCCGCGATCGTGTTCGATTCGCAGGAAGCCGTGCAGGCGGCCTTCGATCGCGGCGAGCTGAAGCGCGATTTCGTCGCGGTCGTGCGCTTCCAGGGCGCGCGCGCCAACGGGATGCCCGAGCTGCACCGTTTGACGCCGCTGCTCGGCGTGCTGCAGGATCAGGGCTTCCACGTCGGGCTCGTGACCGACGGCCGCATGTCCGGTGCGTCGGGCAAGGTGCCGGCCGTGATCCACGTGTCGCCGGAAGCGCTGCTGGCGGGCCCGCTCGGGAAGGTGAAGACGGGCGACACGCTCGTGATCGACGCGGAAGCCGGCATCCTCGACATCGAGGTCGACGACGCCGAGTGGCAGGCGCGCCCGGTCGCGCAGCCGCTGCATCAGGCCGAGAACGAAGTCGGTTTCGGTCGCGAACTGTTCGGCGTGTTCCGCGCGGCGGCCGCGCCGGCCGAGCAGGGCGCATCGGTTTTCGGGGCGCTGGTCGGCGAAGCGGCCGTCCGCGTCTCTGCATGAATTTCAAGGAGCGAATTTGATGAAGACGATTGCTGAAATCGTGAAGCTGGGCCCGGTGATTCCGGTGCTCGCATTCGACTCGGTCGAGCAGGGCGAACACGTGTCGCGCGCGTTGCACGCGGGTGGCGTCAAGGTGCTCGAGATCACGCTGCGTACGCCGGCGGGCCTGGAGGCGATCCAGCGCGCGAGCCAGCTCGCGGACGACATCGTCGTCGGCGTCGGCACGATCACGAAGCCCGAGCACTGCGAGCAGGCGAAGCGCGCGGGGGCGAAGTTCGGCGTGTCGCCGGGCCTGACGAAGGATCTGCACCTCGCGTCGCTCGACGCCGGCCTGCCGCTGCTGCCGGGCGTGATGACGCCGAGCGACATCATTCAGGCGCTCGAATTCGGCTACGAAATCGTCAAGTTCTTCCCCGCGCAGCAGGCCGGCGGCGTGCCGATGCTGCAGGCGTTCCACGGCCCGTTCCCGGCGCTGAAGTTCTGTCCGACGGGCGGCATCACGGTCGACACCGCGCCGAATTTCCTGAAGCTGCCGAACGTCGTGTGCGTCGGCGGTTCGTGGCTCACGCCGAAGGCCGCGCTCGCCGCGCAGGACTGGGCCGAGGTCACGCGTCTTGCGCAAGCCGCAAGCCAGCTTCACCGTTAATACTTGTACGAAATGAAGGTTTGACCCTCGGCAAGCAAGCGCTTAGTGCTTGTTTTACCGAGGGTTTTTGCTGATGGAACCGGTTCTATCCGCGGGCCGTAAAGATAAGTAAAATTCAGCGTCCTCACGGGGTGGGTACCCCCCGTGTTTCGGAGACCTGCATAGCCGGGCATACTCGCAACAGCTCGCCCGGTTTCGAACAATTCAAGGAGGAGTGCCACATGGGGGCTGTCCAAGGCAGCATGCTGCTCGTATTCACGCTGATCGCGATTGCCGCGCTGATCCTGATGATCGCGCGCTACAAGATCTACCCGTTCCTGGTGCTGATCATCGTTTCGCTGGGCCTGGGTCTCGTCGTCGGCATGCCGATGGACAAGATCGTCAAGTCGTTCGAAACGGGCACGGGCGGCACGCTCGGCCACATCGCGATCGTCGTCGGCCTCGGCACGATGCTCGGCAAGATGATGGCCGAATCGGGCGGCGCCGAACGGATCGCGACCACGCTGATCGACTGGTTCGGTGAAAAGAACATCCACTGGGCGATGATGTTCGTCGCGATCATCGTCGGCTTGCCGGTGTTCTTCGAAGTCGGCTTCGTGCTGCTGATCCCGATCGCGTTCAACGTCGCGAAGCGCACCGGCAAGTCGCTGCTCGTCGTCGGTCTGCCGATGGTGGCCGGCCTGTCCGTCGTGCACGGGCTGATCCCGCCGCACCCGGCCGCGCTGCTGGCCGTTCAGCAATACGGCGCCGATATCGGCAAGACGATCGCGTTCGGCCTGATCGTCGGCGTGCCGACCGCGATCATCGCCGGTCCGCTGTTCGCGCTGATGATCTCGAAGTTCGTGAAGCTGCCGGAAAACAACCCGCTCGCGGCGCAGTTCGTCGATACGCATACGGACGGTCGCAAGCGCGAACTGCCGAGTTTCGGCATCACGCTGTTCACGATCCTGCTGCCCGTCGTGCTGATGCTCGTCGGCAGCTGGGCCGACCTGGTGTTCGCACCGAAGTCGCTGCCGAACAACCTGCTGCGCTTTGCCGGCAACTCCGACGTCGCGCTGCTGATCGCCGTGCTCGTGAGCTTCTTCACGTTCGGCAAGCTGCAGGGCTTCAACCGCGACCAGATCCAGAAGTTCTGCGGCGAGTGCCTGGCGCCGATCGCCGGCATCACGCTGATCGTCGGTGCGGGCGGCGGCTTCGGCGGCGTCCTGCGCGACAGCGGGATCTCGCAGCAGATCGTCGAGACCGCGAAGCACGCGCACCTGTCGCCGTTGCTGCTCGGCTGGTTCGTCGCGGCGCTGATGCGTCTGGCGACGGGTTCGGCGACGGTCGCGATGACGACGGCCTGCGGCATCGTCGCGCCGATCGCCGCGGCGTCGGGCGCGGCGGTTCGTCCGGAGCTGCTCGTGCTCGCGACGGGCTCGGGCTCGCTGATCTTCTCGCACGTGAACGACGGCGGCTTCTGGCTGATCAAGGAATATTTCGGGATGACGGTCGGCCAGACGTTCAAGACCTGGTCGCTGCTTGAAACCATCATCTCGGTGCTCGGTCTGAGCTTTACGCTGTTGCTGAGCGTGGTTTTGTAACAAGGGGTAGTCAATGATTCTGATCGCAATGGGCGTGTCGGGCGCGGGCAAATCGCGAATCGGCGAAATGCTGGCAGAACGCCTGTCGTGCAGCTATACCGACGGCGACGCGTTTCACAGCGCGGCGAACAAGGAAAAGATGCACAACGGCATTCCGCTGACCGACGACGACCGCTGGCCGTGGCTGCGCACGATCCGCGCGGCCATCGAGGAGAAGCAGCGTGCCGGCGAGACCGCCGTGTTCACCTGCTCGTCGCTGAAGCGGTCGTACCGCGACGTGCTGCGCGGCTCCGACACCGACGTGCGGTTCGTGTATCTGAAGGGTTCGTTCGAGGTGTTGCACGAGCGCCTGAAGACCCGCACCGGCCATTTCTTCGATCCGTCGCTGCTGAAGAGCCAGCTCGACACGCTCGAGGAACCGGGCCCGGATGAAGCGATCGTGGTCAGCATCGAGCTGACGCCCGAACAGATCGTCGATCAGGTCATGCTGAAGATCGGTATCGCGCAGCAGCACTGAGCGCGGTTCGCGGTATTCCATCTGACGGGGTGTGCAGATGAATTGATCCGGCAATGACAGATACGAAAAACCCCCCAAGGGCTGAGTCCTGTATTGCGCAGGCCTCAGCCCTTTCCGTATGAGCGTGTGGTGTTCGCGGAAATCCCGGTACGACGCACCGTATCGTTGTTCGCGGCGATTCTTGCACCGCCTTGCCTCGCGTGACTTGCGCTCGGCCCGGAGTCACTTCTTGTCGCGGGGAAGTTTTTTGAATTTGCCGCCAGTTACCCAACCGTCGCCGGACTGGCACTGGACCTTGGTGTACATGTCGACTTTGCCCGCCATGTCCATTCCGGGCTCGCAACTATCCGACGGTTGAAGGAAGAAAATGATCTTTCCGTCGACACCGTCGTAGACAGGAATGCGATCTTCAGCAACCCATGTTTCATCTGGGTGTGCGGAGCAACTGATCATCAAGGTTGATAGCAGCGAAATGACGCTACTTTTTCGGATAAACATGCTCGGTAACGAGTCGTCGAGAATGCTTTAATCCTATCATGAGGTCGGCAGGGGAAATTGTATCCATAAATGACCAGCGCGGATCATGCGCCTGTATCCCTGCTGCTTCCAATATCTCGGCAATATTGGAAGAGCAGCTATTTGTGAATAGGGAGTAGGGTTTGTTGGCTGCTATCCGCCCGTGAATTTCGGTAAGAATCTTCTGCTTTTCCGAGGCGGTTACTCTCAGCACGTAGCCCCACGAGTCTCGATGCATGTCAACCTGCTGACGATGCAAATAATGTTCTTTTGTGTCGGTGTCCCAGCCTGTCGGAGCACGTCCATATTCTTGATTGTTAATGACGATAGCAGTGTGACCGAACTGCGACCCTCTGGAAACCATTCGTGAATCGCTGATAATTACCTCGATGGTTTCGTGGCTGGTGTCTACGGATATCCCCTTTGCATTGGAGTCGGTCGTTGGGGTAGTCGTTTTTGAGGCCACTCTCAACAGCGGCTTTCCGGATTTCGATTTGATGGCGTCCATTCTTTTTAAACGTAGATGTGTACGATCTCGGAATTGGCTGTTGACGAGAGCAAGTGCGTGTGGCCGCTTCGATCTGTTACTCCGTGTTCAATATCGCCATTCGCCCGCAGAATCACATATTCCATGTTTGCCAGCGGCGTGCCAGTAGCTTCGTCGAAGAGCTTGAAGCGATCGTCGAAGCTCGAAGGTTCGATCAAAGTAACGAATGGATCCCCGTCTGCATGAAGGCCGTATTGCGCAAGCTCGTGAAGTTTGAACGACATGGATCCGGTACTCTGTGAGGCAATTAAGCGAGGTGGGGGATCGCATTTGCAGATACAGACGTCGTTCTCGAGAGCGACCTGTTTGCCTCTCAGCAGCATGGGGCGAAATGGCGGAATATTTGCAATTCGACCAGCCGATGCGCACGTATCGCAACAGACTTCTGCACCTTCATACGCAACGGCCTTCCCGTTGTGCCTGAAGAAATTCGCTCCTTGCGTCACGGTTCCTCCGGCTGTTGTTTTGTCGCCGATTCGAATGAAGTATCGTTTCATGGAATCTCCTGTCGGTTATTGGATGGAGTTTGCCATGTGGTTTATTGAGATGCCTGTCGGAGGCTGAGAAATGGTTAACGAATGTGAATGCGGCAGCGCTGTTGAGAGGCGATTTTTCTGATTCGGGTTTGCTTCCTTGGGAAGCGGATGTTTGGCTATGGATGTCTTATAGCGGGGAAGCCGGAGGCGGAAAACGAGGGGTTAAGCACGATTGCTGAGCGCATTGAACGATATGAGGTCTTGAAGGGCGTGTCGTTGAGGCAAGGAGGATTTTTCTCAAAAAGCAAAATATTAAATTAAGCTTGTCCAAGAGTCGTCCTATCGAGAGATGCGTCTTTTCTTTTGCTTGATAATCCTATTCTTGACTCCCTGCAATATTCTTGGGATCAATCCTATGCAAATTGTGGAATTGGTTTCTTGGAGTTGGGGCCAAGTTCACTGCGTGCCTAAAGCGGTGTCGTGCGCCTGTTTTGCGATGCCGTCGAGCAGCACGTCCAGCATCGTGTCGTGCACGGCGGCCGGATCGAGCTGCGCATAGAGCGGGGCGGCCGATTTGACGAGCGGGTGCGCGGTATCGGACAGCGCATGCATTTCCGCGAGCTCGACGTCGTTCGCGGGCCGCGTGAGGCCGCCGGCCTCGGCGGCGGCGAGTCCGATCACGCTCGCATACCAGCCCACGCACACGGACGGCAGCGCGGTGCGCGGGATGCCGGCGTCGGCCAGCGCACGATGCACGGTCTCGATGTGCGCGAGATCGGCCGGCCCTGTGCTCATATGACGCTGCAGCAGCGCGAACGCGGCGGGGTGGCGCAGCGCGAGCGCGCGATACTGGCGTGCGAGATCGCGCAGCCGCTCGCGCCACGGCAGCGAAGGATCGACCGGCACGAGCGAGCGCGAGAGCGCGTTCGCGATCGCACGGCTCAGGCCCTCTTTCGACTTGAAGTGATAGAGCACGCTCATCGGGTCGCAGCCGACCGACTGCGCGAGCTTGCGCACGCTGAACGCGGCTTCGCCGACCTCTTCGAGCAGCGCGAGCGCGGCCGCGACAATCGCATCCTTGTCGAGGCCGCGCGGGCCTTGGGCGGGTTTGTCTTTCATGGAAGCAGGATGACAACGACTGTAATCTTGACGAAAGCGTATTCTACGCTGTAGAATTATTTCTGCGGTGTAGAAATTGGGTGTCCCGGCACCTTTCAATGCGTGCTTTCGCACGGTCCGGGATCCTGGCAGGCACGAGCGTGTCTGCCGTCAACACGGGCCATCGCGCCCTTTATCTCGTTGACACCCAAGTGGAACCGGCTGCCCCACCCGCGAAGCCAGAACGGCTCTTCGACAGGCGGCCCAAGACCATGCAAGTGCAATCATGACTTCCAATCACAAACCCCTGATCCAGGGTGAATCGCGTTTCGACCAGACGCAACTGAACATCGAAAAGGACAACTGGAACTGGTGCGATCCGTCGCGCTACGACGGCGAGCGGCCGGCCAACTGGTACGAGGCGTCGTTGTCGCGCCATGAAAACGGCGCGCCGCTCGCGCACGACACGGTGTGCGACGTGCTGGTGATCGGCGCGGGGCTGCTCGGCGCATCGGCCGCGCTGCACCTCGCGGAAGCGGGCGTCGACACGATTCTCGTCGACAAGCATCACGTCGGCTCCGCAGCGTCGGGCCGCAACGGCGGCCAGCTCACGCCGGGCCTCGCGCGCTGGGAAGCGGCCGACATGATCGACCATCTGTCGCACGACGACGCGAAGCGGCTGTGGCGCTTCGCGTCGGCCGAATCGATGGACTTGATCGACGCGATCGGCGCGCGTTACGCACTCGACCTCGACCGCAAGCGCGGCCACATCACGGCGGCGGTGCACCCGGGTCACATGAGCGCGCTGCTCGACGGCGCGGACGCACGCCGCCATCTCGGCGACGCCGGCGTGACGCTCGTCGGCCGCCATCAGCTGCACGACGAATACGTGCGTTCGGGGCTGTATCACGGCGCGGCGATCGACGCGACCGGCGGCCAGCTTCATCCGCTCGCGCTGGTGCGGGGCCTCGTGCACGGCTTCCGGCTGAACGGCGGCGCGCTGTACGAAGGCACCGAGGTGCTGGAGCTCGACGAGACGCCGGCGGGCGTCGTCGCGACGACGCCGGGCGGCACGATTACGGCGCGCCGTGGCGTCGTGCTCGCGCTGCACAACACGACGTTCCGGCTGCTGGACGACGGCGGCGCCACCACCGTGCCGTTCTTCACGTACGTGAGCGTGACGGCGCCGCTCGACGTCGACGTCGCGACGCTGATGCCGGCCGGCATGCCGGTGTACGACACGCAGTTCCAGATCGACTATTACCGGCCCGTGCGCGGTAACCGCCTGCTGTTCGGCGGGCAGGGCACCGGTACGTGCTGGGCGCAGCCCGACGTCAACGCGTATCTGCTGACGCGGCTGAACACGGTATTTCCGCAGCACGACGGCCGCTTCGCGCTCGACTACTGCTGGAGCGGCGTCAGCGATTTCACGCTGAACGGCGCGACCGACAGCCGCAAGACCGACGGCCGTGTGCCGATGTACATGGTGCAGGGCTGGAGCGGGCATGGCGTCGCGCAGACGGTGCGGATCGGCAAGGCGATCTGCGACGACTTCGTCGGACGCAACGACGATTTCTCGATGCTGACCGGCATCGACCACCGCGAGATTCCGCTCGGCCGGCAACTGTCGCCGATCGCAATTCCTGCCGCGAAGGCGGCGATGAGTGTGATGAGCGCGCTCAATCCGGGGCGGATGATTTCGTTCTGATCGCCGGCGTTCCGGCGTTCCGACCGCGCGCGAGCCGCCAATGAAAAAGCCCGATGCGATTGCTCGCATCGGGCTTTTTTCCGTCCGGCGACGGCGGCGCTTACGCGATGCGCTTCGCGAGTTCGACGGCCTTGCCGATGTACGACGCAGGCGTCATCGCGAGCAGGCGGTCCTTCGCGTCCTGCGGGATCGCCAGCGTGCCGACGAATTCCTGCAGCGCTTCGCGCGTGATGCCCTTGCCGCGCGTCAGTTCCTTCAGCTGCTCGTACGGGTTCTCGATGCCGTAGCGGCGCATCACCGTCTGCACCGGCTCCGCGAGCACTTCCCAGCAGTTGTCGAGGTCTTCGTTCAGGCGCTGCGGGTTCACTTCGAGCTTGTCGAGGCCGCGGATCAGCGAGTCGTACGCGAGCAGCGAGTAGCCGAGTGCGACGCCCATGTTGCGCAGCACCGTCGAGTCGGTCAGGTCGCGCTGCCAGCGCGACACCGGCAGCTTGTCGGCGAGGTGGCGCAGCGTCGCGTTCGCGAGGCCGAGGTTGCCTTCCGAGTTCTCGAAGTCGATCGGGTTGACCTTGTGCGGCATCGTCGACGAGCCGATTTCACCCGCCTTCGTCTTCTGCTTGAAGTAGCCGACCGAGATGTAGCCCCACACGTCGCGGTCGAGGTCGAGCAGGATCGTGTTCGCGCGCGCGACCGCATCGAACAGCTCGGCCATGTAGTCGTGCGGCTCGATCTGGATCGTGTACGGGTTGAAGGTGAGCTTGAGGCGGTTCTCGATCACGTCGCGCGAGAACGCTTCCCAGTCGAATTCCGGATACGCGGAAAGATGCGCGTTGAAGTTGCCGACCGCGCCGTTCATCTTGCCGAGGATCTCGACCTTCTCGATGCGCGTGATCGCGCGCGCGAGGCGGGCGGCGACGTTCGCGAGCTCCTTGCCGAGCGTCGTCGGGCTGGCCGGCTGGCCGTGCGTGCGCGACAGCATCGGCTGCTCGGCATGCGCGTGCGACAGCGCGACGAGGCGCTGGTGGACCGTGCGCAGCGCCGGCACGATCACGTGCTCGCGCGCGCCGGCGAGCATCATCCCGTGCGACGTGTTGTTGATGTCCTCGGACGTGCACGCGAAGTGGATGAATTCGCTGGCCTTCTCGAGTTCGGCCTGGCCCTTGACCGATTCCTTCAGCCAGTATTCGACGGCCTTCACGTCGTGGTTCGTCACGCGCTCGATTTCCTTGATGCGCGCGGCGTCGTGCGCGGTGAAGCGCTCGGCGAGCTGCAGCAGGAATTGTTCGGAGGCGTCCGAGAAGCGCGGGACTTCCGCGAAGCCGGCGCGCGACAGCGCGATCAACCAGTGCACCTCGACGGTGACGCGGTGGCGCATGAAGGCGGCTTCGGAGAGCCAGTCGCGCAGCGCTTCGGTCTTGCTGGCGTAGCGGCCGTCGATGGGCGAGAGCGCGGTGAGGGCGAAAAGCGTATCGGGACGAGTGTCGGACATGATCGGGCGTGGCCTTTGGGGCCGGTGCGAACGAGGGGAGGAGAATCCGGCATTTTACCATTGGCGCGGGGCGATTCCGGCCGAACCGGTCCGGCCGCCGCCGCCGTGGGCGATCGGCACGCGTGCGGGCGCCCGGGCGGCGCGCAAGCCGTCCGCCGGCCGGCGCCCGGGCCGGCTCGCCGGGCTGGCCGCCGCACCGCCGGGCCGGCCCGCCCGCCGGTAGAATGCAGGCTTCCTCCCGACCGCCGCCCGTCGCGCCCGCCTGCATGGAACTGAAATGGCTCGAAGACTTCGTCTCGCTCGCGGAAACGCGCAGCTTTAGCCGGTCCGCCGAACTGCGGCACGTGTCGCAGCCCGCGTTCTCGCGGCGCATCCAGGCGCTCGAGGCGTGGCTCGCGACCGAACTGATCGATCGTTCGGTTTATCCGACGCGGCTCACGCAGGCCGGCCAGATCTTCTACGAGCAGGCGCTGACGATGCTGTCGCAGGCGCACGAGGCGCGCACGCTGCTGCGCGGCCACGTCGGCGCGCCGGTGCCGACCATCGAGTTCGCGGTGCCGCATACGCTGTCGCTCACGTATTTTCCGCGCTGGCTGCAGCGGATCGAAGCGAAGATGGGGCAGGTCCACACGCGGCTGCGCGCGCTGAACGTGCACGACGCCGTGCTGTCGCTGGTCGAGGGCGGCTGCGATCTCGTGATGGGCTACCACCACCCGAGCCACCCCGTCGCGCTCGATCCGGCCCGCTACGACATGCTGGTCCTCGGCAGCGAGCCGATCAGCGCATTTTCGGCGCCGGGCCGCGCGGGCCGGCCGCGCTACACGCTGCCGGGCACGGCCGAGGCGCGCGTGCCGTACTTGTCGTATACGCCGAACGCGTATCTCGGCCGGATGACCGAAGTCATCGTTGCGAACGCACCGACGTCGCTGTTCCTCGATCGCGTGTACGAAACCGACATGGCCGAAGGACTGAAGGCGATGGCGCTCGCGGGCCACGGCGTCGCGTTCCTGCCGCACAGCGCCGTCGAGGATGCGGTGGCCAGCGGCCGCTTGATCCGGCTCGACCGGTCCGCGCGCGGCGGCACGCACCCGTTCACGCTGACGATGGAGATCCGCCTGTACTGCGACAAGCTCGCGCTGCAGGGCGACGACCCGCATCAGAAGCTCGTGCGCGCGCTGTGGGAAGTCGTGCGCGACGAGCTGCGCGAAACCGCCGGTTAACCGTGGGCGGTTAACCGCGCCAGCCGAGCGCGCGCCGCCGCCGCCGCGCTTGCCGCGCCCGTCGGACGCTTGTCCGGCGGGCGTTCCGCGTATTTCCCCGCCGATTTTTCGCCGACGCGATGCACGACCGATCGCGGGCGTTCTTGCGCAAATCGACCGTGGATTTGCGAAAAATCGCGATCATGCAAGAAACGCATAATCGAATAAGCAAACGGCATTGGATAAAAAAAACGGGTTTTTCGACAATGTGCGCAATCCGTTGAACGTTGGAGCGTCCATGTCTTCGCAACTGCAGTCCATCCCGTCCTACCTTCATGCCGACGATCTCGGCCCGTGGGGCAACTACCTTCAGCAGGTCGATCGCGTCGCACCGTACCTCGGTTCGCTGTCGCGCTGGCTGGAAACGCTGAAGCGTCCGAAGCGCATCCTGATCGTCGACGTGCCCATCGAGCTCGACAACGGTACCGTCGCGCACTTCGAGGGCTATCGCGTGCAGCACAACGTGTCGCGCGGTCCGGGCAAGGGCGGCGTGCGCTACCACCAGGACGTGACGCTGTCGGAAGTGATGGCGCTGTCGGCATGGATGTCGGTGAAGAACGCGGCCGTGAACGTGCCGTACGGCGGTGCGAAGGGCGGCATCCGCGTCGACCCGCGCAAGCTGTCGCGCGGTGAGCTCGAACGCGTGACGCGTCGCTACACCAGCGAAATCGGCATCATCATCGGCCCGAACACCGACATTCCGGCACCGGACGTCAACACCAACGAACAGGTGATGGCGTGGATGATGGACACGTTCTCGATGAACCAGGGCCAGACGTCGACCGGCGTCGTGACCGGCAAGCCGATCTCGCTCGGCGGTTCGCTCGGCCGCAAGGAAGCGACGGGCCGCGGCGTGTTCGTCGTCGGTTGCGAGGCGGCGAAGAAGAAGGGCCTCGAGATCGAAGGCGCGCGCATCGCGGTGCAGGGCTTCGGCAACGTCGGCGGCATCGCGGCGAAGCTGTTCCAGGAAGCGGGTTCGAAGGTGATCGCGGTGCAGGATCACACGGGCACGATCTACCAGCCGGCCGGCCTCGATTCGAACAAGCTGCTCGACCACGTCGCACGCACGGGCGGCGTCGCGGGCTTCGAAGGCGCCGAACCGATGCCGAACGACGAGTTCTGGACGGTCGAGACCGACATCCTGATCCCGGCGGCACTGGAAAACCAGATCACCGAGAAGAACGCATCGAAGATCCGCACGAAGATCATCGTCGAAGGCGCGAACGGCCCGACGACGACGGCGGCCGACGACATCCTGAGCGCGAACGGCGTGCTCGTGATCCCCGACGTGATCGCGAACGCGGGCGGCGTGACCGTGTCGTACTTCGAGTGGGTGCAGGACTTCTCGAGCTTCTTCTGGACGGAAGACGAGATCAACCACCGTCTCGAGCGCGTGATGCGCGAAGCGTTCGCCGGCGTGTGGGCGGTCGCGGAAGAGCACAAGGTGTCGGTGCGTACGGCGGCGTTCATCGTTGCGTGCAAGCGCATCCTGATGGCGCGCGAAATGCGCGGCCTGTATCCCTGATCGGTCATTTCCGAGTCGATCGGATGACTATGACAAAAGCATGACGCAATCCACCCGATTGTGTGCATGAACCCTCGCGGGCGGTGCCGAATCCGGCACCGCCCGCGTGTGCATTCAGGCGCTGCAGGAGGCGCGCGAAGCCGGGAGGACGGCTTCGTACAGGACGATTCGTAGTACGGTAAACAACCAGTACTTTCAAAAATATTACTTTGATACACTGGCGCGGGTTTTAGCCAAGGAGATGACCAAAATGAAATACCAGAAGGCAGTCCTGATGGTCGCGGCGCTCTGCGCGTTCGCGAGCGGCGCGCATGCACAGGAGACCGGCACGCTGAAGAAGATCAAGGACACGGGCGTGATCGCGCTGGGCCACCGCGAATCGTCGATTCCGTTCTCCTACTATGACCAGAACCAGCAGGTCGTCGGTTATTCGCGCGAATTCCAGATGAAGGTCGTGGACGCGGTGAAGAAGAAGCTGAACCTGCCGAACCTGCAGGTCAAGAATATCCCGGTGACGTCGCAGAACCGCATCCCGCTCGTGCAGAACGGCACGGTGGACATCGAGTGCGGCTCGACGACCAACAACACGGAGCGTCAGCAGCAGGCCGCATTCTCCGACACGATCTTCGTGATCGGCACGCGCCTGATGACGAAGAAGGATTCGGGCGTGAAGGACTTCGCGGACCTGAAGGGCAAGACGGTCGTGACCACCGCCGGCACGACGTCCGAGCGCCTGCTGCGCAAGATGAACAACGACAAGCAGCTGGGCATGAACATCATCAGCGCGAAGGACCACGGCGACTCGTTCAACACGCTCGAGTCGGGCCGCGCGGTCGCGTTCATGATGGACGACGCGCTGCTCGCGGGCGAACGCGCGAAGGCGAAGCAGCCGGGCGAGTGGGTGATCGTCGGCACGCCGCAGTCGGAAGAGGCGTACGGCTGCATGATGCGCAAGGGCGATGCTGACTTCAAGAAGGTCGTCGACGACGCGATCTCGCAAGTCGAGAAATCGGGCGAAGCCGCGAAGATCTACGCGAAGTGGTTCGAGAACCCGATCCCGCCGAAGGGGCTGAACCTGAACTTCCCGCTGTCCGATTCGATGAAGAAGCTGTACGCGAACCCGAACGACAAGGCGCTCGACTGACCACGCTGCCGTTGACGCAGAAATGACGCTACTGAAACGGAAGAGGCCTCGCTTCTTCCGTTTCTTTTTGCTGGAGTCTTGCCCATGTCTTACCACTGGAACTGGGGCATCTTCCTGAGCCCCGTCTCGACCGGCGAGCCGACGACTTACTTCGGATGGCTGATGTCCGGATTCTGGGTGACGATCGAGGTGTCGCTCGTCGCCTGGGTCGTCGCGCTGATCGTCGGTTCGCTGTTCGGCGTGCTGCGCACGGTGCCGAACAAATGGCTGTCCGCGATCGGCACCGTCTACGTGTCGATCTTCCGGAACATCCCGCTGATCGTGCAGTTCTTCGTCTGGTACCTCGTCGTGCCCGAACTGCTGCCCGCGTCGATCGGCACCTGGATCAAGCAGTTGCCGCCCGGCACGCAGTTCTTCACCGCGTCGATCATCTGTCTCGGCTTGTTCACGGGCGCGCGCGTGTGCGAACAGGTACGCTCGGGGATCAACGCGCTGCCGAAGGGCCAGCGCGCAGCCGGCCTCGCGATGGGCTTCACGCAATGGCAGACGTACCGCTACGTGCTGCTGCCGGTTGCATACCGGATCATCGTGCCGCCGCTCACGTCCGAGTTCCTGAACATCTTCAAGAACTCGGCGGTCGCGTCGACGATCGGCCTGCTCGACCTGTCCGCGCAGGCCCGACAGCTTGTCGACTACACCGCGCAGACCTACGAGTCGTTCATCGCGGTGACGCTCGCGTACGTGCTCATCAACCTCGTCGTGATGGCGTTCATGCGCTGGATCGAAGGCCGCACGCGGCTGCCCGGCTACATCGGAGGCAAGTGATGCATCAGTTCGACTGGAGTAGTATTCCCGGCGCGATCCCGACGCTGTGGACGGGGGCGATCGTCACGTTCAAGATCACGCTGATCGCGATCGTCATCGGCATCGTCTGGGGCACGCTGCTGGCGCTGCTGCGGCTGTCCGGCGTGAAGCCGCTCGAGTGGTTCGCGAAGGCATACGTGACGGTGTTCCGCTCCATCCCGCTCGTGATGGTGCTGCTGTGGTTCTTCCTGATCGTGCCGCAGGTGCTGCAGGGTGTGCTCGGGCTGTCGCCGACGATCGACATCCGGCTTGCGTCGGCGATGGTCGCGTTCTCGCTGTTCGAAGCCGCGTATTATTCCGAGATCATCCGCGCCGGTATCCAGGCGGTGCCGCGCGGGCAGGTGAACGCCGCGTTCGCGCTCGGCATGAACTACGCGCAGGCCATGCGCCTCGTGATCCTGCCGCAGGCGTTCCGCGCGATGGTGCCGCTGTTGCTCACGCAGGCGATCGTCCTGTTTCAGGACACGTCGCTCGTGTACGTGATCAGCCTCGCGGACTTCTTCCGCACGGCCGCCAACATCGGCGATCGCGACGGCACGACCGTCGAGATGGTCCTGTTCGCGGGTGCATGCTATTTCGTGATTTGCTCGGTGGCGTCTGCCCTCGTCAAAGGTCT
This sequence comes from Burkholderia sp. MSMB0856, assembly GCF_001524645.2. Lineage (NCBI taxonomy): Bacteria > Pseudomonadati > Pseudomonadota > Betaproteobacteria > Burkholderiales > Burkholderiaceae > Burkholderia > Burkholderia sp. MSMB0856. The sequence continues at coordinate 624,541 of NZ_CP013427.1, forward strand.
CCAGAAAAAGGTCACAAGATGATTTCCATCAAGAACGTTTCGAAGTGGTACGGCCAGTTTCAGGTCCTCGCCGATTGCACGACCGAGGTGAAGAAAGGCGAAGTGGTCGTGGTGTGCGGCCCGTCGGGCTCGGGCAAGTCGACGCTGATCAAGACCGTGAACGGCCTCGAGCCGTTCCAGCAGGGCGAGATCCTCGTGAACGGCCAGTCGGTCGGCGACAAGAAGACGAACCTGTCGAAGCTGCGCTCGAAGGTCGGGATGGTGTTCCAGCATTTCGAGCTGTTTCCGCATCTGTCGATCACCGAGAACCTGACGCTCGCACAGATCAAGGTGCTCGGCCGCGGCAAGGACGAAGCGACCGAGAAGGGCATGAAGCTGCTCGATCGCGTCGGCCTGAAGGCGCATGCGCACAAGTTTCCGGGCCAGTTGTCGGGCGGCCAGCAGCAGCGGGTCGCGATCGCGCGCGCGCTGTCGATGGACCCGATCGCGATGCTGTTCGACGAACCGACGTCCGCGCTCGATCCGGAAATGATCAACGAAGTGCTCGACGTGATGGTCGAGCTCGCGCAGGAAGGGATGACGATGATGGTCGTCACGCACGAAATGGGCTTCGCGAAGAAGGTCGCCCATCGCGTGATCTTCATGGACAAGGGCGCGATCGTCGAGGACGACCGCAAGGACGATTTCTTCTCGAATCCGAAGTCGGATCGCGCGAAGGACTTCCTCGCGAAAATCCTGCACTGAGCGCTCGTGCGTCGCGCGCTTCATGCGCGCGGCATGCGCAAACCGCCCGGCCGAACGCCGGGCGGTTTTTTTTCGCCGGTCGCCCGTCGGCCGCCGGCGGCGACGGACCGATTCCGGCACCGGGCGTCACCAGCTGTAGCGGTAACCGACCTGCCCGGTGACGCCGCGCCGGTAATCGCCGCCGATGTTGCGCGCATATTTCACGTTCGCGTACAACTCGCCCGACTTGCCGAAGCCCGCGGTCACGCCAAGGCCGAGCTCGTACCATGTGCGGCCCAGGTGCGTCGCGAACGGCGTGCCGCCGACGACGGTCTGGCCAGGCGACAGGAAGTCGTGCAGCACGTCGGCCGTGAAGTACGGCGTCGCGGCGCCGCCGCCCGCGTTCGCATCGAGGTTCGGCCGGAAAATGCGCACGCCGACGCGTCCGCGCAACGCACTGGTCGTCGTGCCCGACACGGCCGACACGTTGTCGTTGAACCCGTTCAGCTTCAGGTACTGGTACATCAGCTGCGCCTGCGGCTCGACCGCGATCGGCGTGCCGCCGATCCCGAACGGCTTGCCGACCTCCTGCGACAGTGCGATGCCGAAGCCGTTCTGCGATGCCTCGTTGCCGTAGCTGTCGCGATAGCGGTTGCCGTAGTGCGTGACCTGGCCGACGCTGTCGAAGTAAGTGCCGTCGGACAGGTAACGCGTCCAGTAGCCGCCGACGCTCTGCGCGTGCATCTCGACCGAGCCCGTCGATGTCGACAGGCCTGCCGTGCCGGCGCGTGCCATGTCGCTGAAGCTCGCGTTCGCGACGCCGATGCTCGCCGTCACGCCCGCATGCGTGCTGCCGCCGGCCGGCGCCTGGTCGAGCGTCCAGTCCTTGCCGAACTGCGCGAAGAACGTGCGCTCGTCGGCCGCGAAGCGGCCCGCGTTCGCATCGAGGCTCTGTCCGCCCACGCGGCCCCAGACGCCGTCGCGGTTGCCCGGCGCCTGCTTCTCGAGGTTGTAGATGTCGCCGACGCGCTCGTGCAGCTTGCCGAGCGTCGAGAAGCCGTAGTCGGCGTTCAGCAGCGGCGTCATCGCATAGCCTGCAACGCCCGGACGGTACGCGAGATTGCCGCCGCCGCCGTTGATGACGTTCGGACCGACCGGATCGCCCGGGTCCGTCGGGTCGAGTTGCGAGCGCAGATACCAGCCGTTCGCATCGCTCTGGCCGCCGCGGTAGAGCCGGTATTCGTATGCGCCCGCCTGCACCGGGCCCGCGAGATGGAACGCCGATGCGGAGGTCGTGCCGCCGTTGGTCGTGACGACCACCGGAATACCGTCGCCCGTCGTCTGCGCGCCGGTGCCGGCCGTGTTCGCGACCTTCAGCCCCGTCGTGCCCGTCGCGGCGCCGCCGTTCACGATCAGCCGGTCGGTCGGCGACGCATCGGCGCCGAGATAGGTGTTCAGCGCGATCGTGCCGCCGTTGCCGACATAACTGCCCGTCGTCAGCGTCCGGTAGCTGCCTGCCGCCGTCGGTGCGCCGGACGGCGCGGCGAACGCGACCAGACCTGCGTTGTTCAGGCTGCTCAGCACGGAGCTACCGGTCATGTGCCACGTGCTCGTGCCGTCGACGGTCAGCGCGACCGGGTCGATCTTGCCGGTGAGGGTCGTGCCGTTCGTCAGGAACACGTTGCCGGTGCTCGACGCGTCCGACACGATGTCGCCGGCGAGATTCACGGCCGATGCGTTGAAGGTCGCGGTGCTGCCGTTCGCGAGGTCCAGCAGCGTGCCGTTGCCGGCCGTCACGACGGTGCCGTTGCGCACCGCGATATCGACCGTGCCGCCGCGCGCGGCGAACGCCGGCCCGGCGATGGACGCGACGCTGCCGCCGTCGACGAGCACGGCGCTGGTCGCGCCGGTCGCGAGCGTGTCGGTGCTCAGCACGCCGGCCGTCGCGCCCTTGAGCGTCGTGCCGGTCAGCGCGAGCACGCCGCCACCATCGACCGTCGCGCCGTTGCCGGCCGCGCTCGCGATCGACGAACCCGTGTCGCCGATGCGGCCGCCGTTCCGTGCGACGAGGCCGTCGGCCGCCGTACCCGCCGTGGACACCTTCGCGCCCGACAGCAGGGCGGTCGCGCCGCTGCCCGCGACGATCGCGTGCGCGCCGGCACCCGTCGTCGCGACGGTCGTACCGTCGGCGGCGAGCGTCGAATCCGTGCCCGTCACGAAGAGGCCGCGCGCGTCGTCGCCGGCGGTGCGCACGACGGTCGCCGCGTCGGTCGCGATGTGCGCGCCGGCGCCCGTCGACGACAGTCCGTCGGCGCCGTTGCCGGTCGTGCCGATCTGCGTGCCCGACAGCACGATCGTCGTGTTCGCGCCGAGGTTGTCGATGCCCTTGCCGGCGCCGCCCACCGCGATCGACGTCGCGCCGGCCGCGATCCCGCCGCCCGACACGGTCGAGTCGATCAGCACGCCGTCGGCGCTGCCGTTCGCGACGACGGTGCCCGCGCCCGACAGCGCGACCGACGCACCGGACCCCGTCAGGTGCACGCCGGCGATGCCGTCGTCCGCCTCGATCGTGCCCGCGTTGGCGAGCGTGGCCGACGCGCCCTGCACGAGCGCGCCGGTGCCGTTCGATACGCGGATCGCCGATGCGTTGTTCACCGTGCCCAGCGTGCCGGCCACGACCCCCGTCGAGCCGGCGCCGGTCAGCAGCACCGTATTGCGGTTCTCGAGCGTGCCGAGGTTTTGCGCGACGAAGCCGGTCACGCCGGCCGTCGACGACGCGACCGCCGCGTTGTTGGTCAGCGTCGTCGCCACCGGCGTACCGGCGTTCGCGCCGCTGAGCGCGTGTGCCTGGCCGTCGACGGTGCCCGCGATCGCGCCGGCCGCATTCAGGTCGATGGTCGCGCCCGAGTCGATCGTGCCATTCGCACCGCCTTCGACCGCGACCGCGATGCCGTTCGCGCCGTTGACGTTGTAGGTGGCGTGGCCGGTGGACAGCGTCGTGCCGGCGCCCGTCGCGAGCACGCCGCGCGCGCGCTGGCCGTTCACGTCGGTCGTCAGCGTGCCGGCCGCCGACGCGCCCGTGTAGGCCGCGCCGCCCGCGATGCGGAACAGCGTCGAATCGTCGGTATCGACGCTCAGATGCTGCGCGGCGACATTGATCTTCGAGCCGGCGCCGTATGCGTAGAAGCCGGTCTGGTTCGTGCCCGACATGAAGGCCGGCACGGCGTTGGCGTCGACGTTGATCGTCGCGCCCGAGCGTGCATGGACGCCGATCGCACCGTTGCCGGTCGGGTTGAGCGCGCCGTCGACCGTGGCCTTCGCGCGCGGCCCTTCGGCCCACACGCCGTAGTTGCGCGTGTCCGACGCCGGATCGAGCCCGCCGGCCACGTTGATCGTGCCGGTCGACGTCGCGGCCGTCGCGGTCGCACCGGTGCCGACCACCATGATGCCAATGCCGTTCACGCCATTCAGCGTGATCGTGCCCGTGTTGGTCACGGTCGCGGCCGTATTGGCCGCGAGCATGCCGACGTTGGCGAACGGCGTGCCGGGTGCCGCGCCATTCACGGCGATCGTGCCCGCGTTGCGCAGCGTGCCGGACGTCGACTCGATGCTCGCCATCCCGGCGCCGTTTTGCGTCTGCGAGCCGATCACGATCGAGCCGAGGTTGCTGGCGGTGCCCGATGCGCCGAGCAGGATCCCGTATGAATGCGCGGACAGCGCGACGTCGTTCGCCGCTGCCCCCGGTCCGTACTGGGCCGCGCGGCCGAGATAGATTGTGCCGCCGGCGGCGTTCGTGAAGGTGCCGCCGGCCGCGAGGCCGCCGATCACCTGGCTGTCGAGCGTCGTCGCGTTGACGCCGACGTTGATCGTGCCGGCGTTCGACGCGTTCGCACCGCTCGTCACGGCCACCGCGTAGTTCTGCAGGTCGGGGCGGTTGCCGTCGAGCGTCCACGCGCCGACGTTCATCACGCCGTTGTTGACGAACGAGGTGCCCGTGCCGCTCGCGTACACGCCGTTGCCCTCGGTGTACGCGTGGAAGCCGAAGTTGTCGGGCGGCGCGCTGCCGCTCGTGTCGAAATTGTCGCCGGACGCGTAGCCGGACGAGATCGTGCCGTTGTTGACGCCGCTTGCGCCGCTCAGCAGGCGCACCAGCGTGAAGTCGCCCGACAGGCGCCCGTCGTTGACGAAGTGCGCGCCGTTTTCCGCGAGGACGGCCGAACTCGACGCGATCGTGTTGGTGCCGCGGAAGTCGATCTGGCCGTCCTTGCCGATCTGCAGCGTCGCGTTCGCGCCGGTGCCGTGCATTGCCGACAGGTGATCGATCGGGAGCGTGTTCTTGTCGCCGGCGGACACGTTGTTCGCGTACTGGAAGATTTCCTTCGAGAACGTGACGGCCTGGCCGAACGCCGTGTCGTAGGCGGCCTGCGAGCCGAGCGCGCCGCTCTGGACCGAGCGCACCAGGAAGTCGTTGTACGCGGCGAGCGACGCGGCGTCGGTGACGGTCCATGTGCTGCCGTCGAATGCGGTGAAGGTACCCGCGTAGGCCGGGACGTCGAGCTGGAGATTGCCGACGGCACCGCCGCTCGCGAGATAGTCGCCGGTGCCGAGCCAGACCTGGTTGCGCGAATTCCAGTTGACGATGCTCTTTGCCGAACCGGTGCCGTCCGCGAAGGTCAGGTCGGTCTGCTTCGGCGCGATCGAGATCGCGTTGCCGGCCGAGTCGGGCGCGTTCGCGGCGTTGCCGATCGACACGTTCAGCGTGCCGCCGGTGTTGTCGACGGTGCCGATCCGCAGGTTCACGTACTGGTTGCCGTTTACGTCATGGTAGACGGGCACGTTGGTCGAGCCGGCCGTCGACGCGGCGAACGCGGACGAGTTGTACGTGGCGATCGACGTATGGGTGCCCGTGATCGTGTCGGGCGTGCTGACGCTCTGCGTCTTGCCGCCGAGCGACAGCAGCGGCTGGTTCGGGTTGCCCGACACGATAGACGTATTGCCGATCGGCGTGAGCGTATAGCCGGGGTCGCCGGCGGCGCCCGTCCATGCACCCGTCACGCCGACCGTGTCGCCGCCCGACACGGTCGTGGCGCCGGCCCGGTTGTCGTTGACGGTCGGGCTGACGCTGCCGAGCGCGCAACTGCCGCCGCTTGCGACCGCCGAACCGTTACCGCAGGTCGATGCGTACGCGGAGCCGGCCGACAGCGCGGCCAGCGCGGCACCGAGCGCGGCGACGCGCAACGGCGAGCGGCGGATGGCCGTGCGGCCCGCACGGCGGCTTGCGGCCGATTGGCTGCCCGAACGCTTGCCGCGCGCCCGGGCCGTTTCCGCAACCGCGACCCAGCAGCCGGCGGTTTCGCTCCATATCGATCGAAATGAGTGATTCACGACAAGCCCCTCTCTCTTTATTTGAACTGGTATTCGCCGTATGCGGCGAATGCGCATTCCACGGTGACGTGTATTTCGAATGGGCGTGCGGCAGCCGGGGCTGCGTCGAGTGCCAATCAGGATGCGTTACACCGAAGATGGAGCGAGTCTACTAATCGAGGAGGTTGCCGATTTTCGAAAAATTAAGATATGTGAGGATGCTAACGGTATGGGGTGGTATTTCTGAATTGTGTGGTTAATCGAACTGAAAGCCTTGGTGGGGAAGGGTTTGGCAGGTTTTTCTATAGACCGGCCGGAATCGTTCGGTCGGTGGGATAGCGCACGGTCGGTATTTGGTTTGTGCTTTATTCTATGGTTTCCGGATTATCCGCTTTAGATCGCTCTTGTCTTGTTTTTCGCCGATGAACTATTTTTACTCGAAAATTAATAAAATAAAAGCGAATGTTGCATGTCGATGATCGCATGCATCTAATGGCGATCTGAATGAAACGTGTAACGTCATCGGGCGCAGACCTTCACTGCCGGTGATCGCCGGGTCGTGACGTTCGTATACACGCGGAAGGCGGGAAAGCGGGCGCCCGACGGCGCGGCGCGCTCAGAAGTCGATCGGGTCGTCGGCGTCGTCCGCGGTGCCGGCCGCCAGTGCCTCGCGCCGCACACCGCCGCACGGCGCGGACGCCGATGCGTCGAGCGCCGGGTTGCGCAGCTTCTCGAGTACGCGTTCGGGCACCGGAATCTGCATCCGCGCGGCGACGTCGCCGCACTGGAACATGATCAGCTCGCCCGGTTCGAACGAGGTCCAGATTTCGTTGTCGGTCAACGGCTGCGTGGCGATCACCGCGACGCGATCCTCGGGCGTCGTATATTTCGCGAAGTCGATCGACAGGTCTTCGTCGACCAGATGCGCGGTCGAGAACGGCCAGCGCCGCACGAGGTAGTGCAGCCGCGTCGAGCAGTGCGCGAAGAGCGCCTGGCCGTTCGACATCAGGAAGTTGAACACGCCGTGATCGGTGATGCCGCGCGTCAGCTCGCCGACGCGCTCGAACAGCTCCGGCAACGGCGGCTGCGCGCCGGGGAACGCTTCGCGCAGCCCCTGCATCAGCACGCAGAACGCCTTCTCGCTGTCGGTCGTGCCGACCGGATGGTAGACGCTGCCGTCGAGGTCGGGTTCGTAGTCCTGCAGATCGCCGTTATGCGCGAAGATCCAGTGCCGCCCCCACAGCTCGCGCATGAACGGGTGGCTGTTCTCGAGCAGGATGTGGCCCTGCGTGGCCTTGCGGATGTGCGCGATCGTGTTCTTGGACTTGATCGGGTAGCGCTTCACCATTTCGGCGATCGGCGACGTGGCCGACGCCTGATGGTCGACGAAGAGCCGACAGGCTTTATCTTCGAAGAACGCGATCCCCCAGCCGTCGGCATGGTGATCGGTGAGGCCGCCCCGGGCCGCGAAACCTGTGAAGGAGAATGTTACGTCCGTCGGCGCGGCGCAGTTCATTCCTAGGAGTTGGCACATTTTACTTGGGGCGGGGGCGGAAGCGGGGTAACCAACCGGGTGAACCCCGGTACAATGTGGCTTCTAGCATATCACCGAGCCTTGAGCGGTAAAAAGCGGATTCCGCCGGCCGAAGGCCTCGTGTTGCGGTTTGCCGTCAGTCGGCCCGCGCACGTGCGTTCCGGCCCCGCAGATGGCCAGCCCGTTCCTCACGACGCCTCCTATGACTGCCTCGAACGCTTCCTCTCCGGCGACGCTCACGCTCGCCCGTCCCGACGACCTGCACCTGCACCTGCGCGACGGCGACATGCTGGCCGCGGTGCTGCCGCACACGGCGCGCCAGTTCGCCCGCGCGATCGTCATGCCGAACCTGAAGCCGCCCGTCACGACCACCGCGCAGGCGCAGGCCTATCGCGAGCGAATCCTGGCCGCGCTGCCGGCGGGCATGGCGTTCGAGCCGCTGATGACGCTGTACCTGACCGACAACACGGCGCCCGACGAAATCCGCCGCGCGCGCGACAGCGGCTTCGTGCACGGCGTGAAGCTGTATCCGGCCGGCGCGACGACGAACTCCGATCACGGCGTCAGCGATCTCGCGAAGTGCGCGAAGACGCTCGAGGTCATGCAGGAAACCGGCATGCCGCTGCTCGTGCACGGCGAGGTGACCGATCCGGCGATCGACATGTTCGATCGCGAGAAGGTGTTCATCGACCGCGTGATGACGCCGCTGCGCCGCGATTTCCCGGGCCTGAAGGTCGTGTTCGAGCACATCACGACGAAGGACGCGGCCGACTACGTGCGCGACGCCGACGCGGCGCCGGGCCTGCTCGGCGCGACGATCACGCCGCAGCACATGCTGTACAGCCGCAACGCGCTGTTCGTCGGCGGGATTCGCCCGCATTACTACTGCCTGCCGGTGCTGAAGCGCGAAACGCACCGCGTCGCGCTCGTCGAAGCGGCGACGTCGGGCAACCCGCGCTTCTTCCTCGGTACCGACAGCGCGCCGCACGCGCGCGGCGCGAAGGAAACCGCGTGCGGGTGCGCGGGCTGCTACACGGCGCTGCACGCGCTCGAGCTGTATGCGGAAGCGTTCGACCAGGCCGGCGCGCTCGACAAGCTGGAGAATTTCGCGAGCCGCTTCGGCGCCGATTTCTACGGGCTGCCGCGCAGCACCGAGACGATCACGCTGCGCCGCGAGACCTGGGAACTGCCGCGCGAGGTCTTCGCGGGCGATACGCCGGTCGTCCCGCTGCGCGCCGGCGAAACGATCGGCTGGAAATTCGCGTGACCGGTACGCCGCCGCGCGGGGCCGGCCTGACGGCCGGCGGCGGGGCGGCGGTATTCGCGCAGATCGACTGGTCGGCGCCGTGGCTCGCGCCTTACGCGGCGCCCGGTCGTACGCTGCAGGCGGCGGCGCTCACGGGCGAGACCGTGTTGCTCGATGCGTTGAACGGCGCGCTGCGCGGCGGTACGCGGGCGAGCGGCCGAGGCCGGTCGCTGCGCTTCGTGCCGCAGGCGGAGCTGCCGCCAGGCATCGCATACGAAACGCATATCGCCGACACGGGCGGCGTCCCGACCCGCCACAATCTTCACGACTTCTTCAATGCGCTCGTCTGGTTCGCGTATCCGCGCACCAAGGCCGCGCTGAACGCACGCCAGGCCGCGGCGATCGACGCCGCGGGCGGCGTCGGTCCTGTGCGCGGCACGCTGCGCGATGCGCTCACTCTGTTCGACGAGAACGCCGCGCTGTTCGTGACGGCCGACCGCGCGCTCGCCGACGCGCTGCGCGGCTTCAACTGGCAGCAACTGCTAGTGGCGGCGCGCGACGCGTGGGGCACGCGCTGCGAGGCGCGGCTCGTCGGCCATGCGCTGCTCGAGAAGCTCGTCGTGCCGTACAAGTCCTGCACCGCGCACACGTGGATCGTCGAAGTGAGTGACGACTATTTCTCGTGGCCCGACGCGCAGCGTGCCGCGCACGTCGATGAGCGGATCGCCGGCGAACTTGCGACCCGTGACCTGACGAGCCGCGATTTCGCGCCGCTCCCGGTGCTCGGCGTGCCGGGCTGGTGTGACGCGAATGCCGTGCCCGCGTTCTACGACGATCCGGCGGTTTTCCGCAGCGGCCGCCGTTCGCGCGCTGCCGGCGGCGGCGCGCAGTGCTAGAATGCGCGTCGCAAAGCAGGCCAGGCAGTCGCGGCCTCGTCGCCTTCGGGCAGGCGAGGGCGAGGAAAGTCCGGACTCCACAGGGCAGGGTGATGGCTAACGGCCATCCGTGGCGACACGCGGAACAGGGCAACAGAAAGCAAACCGCCGATGGCCCGGCGCAAGCCGGGATCAGGTAAGGGTGAAACGGTGCGGTAAGAGCGCACCGCGGCGACGGCGACGTCCGCCGGCACGGTAACCTCCACCCGGAGCAATTCCAAGTAGGCAGGCGCGCATTTTCGGATGCAGGACGGTGCCCCCGTCTCGTCTGCGGGTAGGAAGCTTGAGCGCGTCAGCAATGGCGCGCCTAGAGGAATGGCTGCCACGCGCCGTGCGCTTCGGCGTGCAGCGTGCACAGAATCCGGCTTATCGGCCTGCTTTGCCGTTCGAATGCGAAAGGGCCGGCGCTCCGTCAGGAGCGCCGGCCCTTTTTTTCATCCGTGGCTGCTAGGCGTTCAGGCCGCGACGATGTCGAACGAATGCGTGAGCTCGGCCGTCTTCGCGATCATGATCGACGCGGAGCAGTACTTGTCGTGCGACAGGTTGATCGCGCGTTCGACCGTGGCCGGGTTCAGGTTGCGGCCCGTGACGGTGAAGTGGAAGTGGACCTTCGTGAACACCTTCGGATCTTCGCTCGCGCGTTCGGCCTTCAGCGTGACCGAGCAGCCGGTGACTTCCTGACGGCTCTTCTTCAGGATCAGCACGACGTCGTACGCGGTGCAGCCGCCGGTGCCGACCAGCACCATTTCCATCGGGCGCGGTGCGAGATTATGGCCACCGCCTTCCGGTGCGCCGTCCATCGCGACGAGGTGTCCGCTTCCGGTCTGAGCGGAAAACGCCATGCCGTCCTGACCCATCCAGCTTACTTTGCATTCCATGCTTGCACTCCAGCGTTGCCTGATTCGAATTCGATCGTGCATTGTAGCCCGCAGTGCAACGGTCGGCTGATGCGCTGCACGACGTGCAACGTCGCGCCGCCGCACGCGGCGCCTGGCGGCGCGCCGAACGCCGATTTCCCTGCCTGCTTTAGGGGTTTTGCTCTAGATGTGGCGGACTTCCGGTTGCATCCTTGTTTTCCAATCGATTGATTTTAAAAGAGAAAACGTGACCTGGCGACGAAATCACCCATATTCCACATTATGGTTGTGAATTTCGCAATGCAAATTTTCTTGTGAAGTCGCCGGCGCATTCGTATAATGAGCCTCATTGGTTGTCGCGCTGCGGCAACCTCCGCATGTCTCCTCCACCCTCCTCCTAAGGTGGATTAAGCCCGAACCAGCCGTTCGGGCTTTTTTTCGTCCCATGCAAGCATCGACGCGCAGTTTGCGCGCTTCGATGTCGGTCGTTGACTCTCTGTCTTTGACTCCGTTTACGTGGGCTGTCGTCCGGCTGCCTGCGATGCCGCGCCGGTTGGCGTGTCGGTCGAGCCGGCCGCAGGGGATGAGACCTGTGCGGCCGACGCGTGGCCATGACCGCGCGCGCAGAAGTGGCGCACGCGTTCGCGTACCGCGCGCAGGCGGGCGATGCGATCTTCGGCATGGGTGCCGCGGGCGTCGGCGATACGGGCGTCGAGTGCGTCGAGCTTGGCGTCGCAGCCGGCCCGGGCGGCGACGGCGGGCGCCGCGGCGGCCAGCAGCGCGGCCGCGAGAAGAGGCGTAAGTCGTTGTTTCATCATGCTTGTTTGTTGTTTTTCCGTTGTCGGCCAGTCTGGCGCGGCAAGGTCAGGTGCCGCGCGTCGATGGGTGCCTCCGAGGGCGCTCGGTTCGCCTGGCATATCGGGGCACGACCGGATTTTGGCGCATTTCGGGCGCCGCCGGCACGGGACGTGGATTCTTTTTGACCGCGCTCCCGTATTTCCTTTATAATTCAGGGCTTTTCCGCATTCATGCCCACGGAAAAAGAACAGGGAGAGCCTGCACCGCGCCTCGAAGCGCACACAGACAAGCAGGAAGAACACATCGGGCAAAGCATTTTTTTTGGATCGATCATGAAGACGTTTTCCGCAAAAGCCCATGAGGTGACGCGCGAATGGTACGTGATTGACGCGACGGATAAGGTTCTCGGCCGTGTTGCCAGCGAAGTGGCACGCCGTCTGCGCGGCAAGCACAAGCCTGAGTTCACCCCGCACGTCGACACTGGTGATTTCATCATCATCATCAACGCAAGCAAGTTGAAGGTCACGGGCAACAAGACTCTGGACAAGAAGTACTACCGTCACTCGGGCTACCCGGGCGGTATCTATGAAACGACGTTCGGCAAGATGCAAGAACGCTTCCCGGGCCGCGCGCTCGAGAAGGCGGTCAAGGGCATGCTGCCGAAGGGCCCGCTCGGCTACGCGATGATCAAGAAGCTGAAGGTCTACGCTGAAGCGACGCATCCGCACTCGGCTCAACAGCCGAAAGCGCTCGAGATCTAAGGGGAGCCCACATGATCGGTAACTGGAACTACGGTACGGGCCGCCGCAAGAGCGCAGTCGCACGTGTCTTCATCAAGGCTGGCAAGGGCGACATCATCGTCAACGGCAAGCCCATCGCTGACTACTTCTCGCGCGAAACGTCGCTGATGATCGTGCGTCAACCGCTGGAACTCACGAACCACGGCCAGACGTTCGACATCAAGGTGAACGTGAACGGCGGCGGCGAAACGGGTCAGGCAGGCGCGGTGCGCCACGGCATCACCCGCGCGCTGATCGACTACGATGCGACGCTGAAGCCGTCGCTGTCGAACGCAGGCTTCGTCACGCGCGATGCACGTGAAGTCGAGCGTAAGAAGGTTGGTCTGCGCAAGGCACGTCGCGCAAAGCAGTTCTCGAAGCGTTAATTCCGCTTCATGGCCGCGCCGCTTCCGGGCGGCGTCCGCCGGAAAAACCGCCAGCTTTCACGCTGGCGGTTTTTTTATGCCCGCGCGGCGGGGCTCCGCGGGCCGTTTCCTTTACGGAAATCAACAAGAACCTATTGATTTCATGGACATCAGCACGATCTTCTGATCGGCCCTACAATAGCGGCTAAAGCTTTTTGGAGAGTTCGCATGAACGCTGTTACCGAATCCGCAGCAACGACCACCGAAATGCCGGTACCGTTCGTCTTCACCGACGCCGCGGCCGACAAGGTCAAGCAACTGATCGACGAAGAGGGCAATCCCGACCTGAAGCTGCGCGTATTCGTGCAGGGCGGCGGTTGCTCGGGCTTCCAGTATGGCTTCACGTTCGACGAGGAAGTCAACGAGGACGACACCGTGATGAACAAGAACGGCGTCCAGCTCCTGATCGACTCGATGAGCTACCAGTACCTGGTCGGCGCCGAGATCGACTACAAGGACGACCTCAACGGCGCCCAGTTCGTGATCAAGAACCCGAACGCAACGACCACCTGCGGGTGCGGCTCGTCGTTCTCGGTCTGAACGCACGACGGATCCTGTCGGGTTCGCCGGAATGAAAAACGGGGCTTCATGCCCCGTTTTTTTTGTGCCCATGCGCGGCGCGAACCGCTTCCTTCGGCCTTTCGTCAGCGCGGATAAAGCGCGCCTAGCACGCGCGCATCCGCTGCACCCGTCACGCTCGCGAGGTTGCCGGGCTGACGCGCGGTGAAGCGATACGCGAGCCACGCGAACGCGAGCGCTTCGACCTGTTGCGGCGGCACGCCGAGCGCGGCCGTCGTCTCCACCGTCGCCGGCACGCCGGCCTCGCGCAGCGCTTCCGCGAGCGCGGCGAGTAGCACCGGATTGCGGGCGCCGCCGCCGCAGACGAATACGGCTTTGCAATCCGTCGCGTGCTGCGCGACTTCGCGGGCGACCGAGACGGCGGTGAGCGCCGTCAGCGTTGCCTGCACGTGTTCCGGCGCGACCTGCGCGAACGTGGCGAGCTTCGCGTCGAGCCACGCGGGATTGAACAGGTCGCGGCCGGTGCTTTTCGGCGGCAGCGCGGCGAAGTAGGGCTCGTCGAGCAGCGCGTCGAGCAGCGGCACGTGCACCGTGCCGCGCGCGGCGAACTTGCCGCCGTCGTCGTACGGCTTGCCGAGGTGGCGCGTCGCCCATGCGTCGAGCAGCGCGTTCGCGGGCCCGCAGTCGAAGCCGCGCACGTCGCCGCCATCACCGGGCAGGATCGTGATGTTGCTGATGCCGCCGAGGTTGCAGACGACCCGCGTCTCGCCCGGCGCGCCGAACATCGTCGCGTGGAACGCAGGCGCGAGCGGCGCACCGTGGCCGCCGGCCGCGACGTCGCGGCTGCGGAAATCGGCGATCACGTCGATGTGGGCCAGCTCCGCAAGCAGTGCCGGATTGTTGAGCTGGCGCGTGTAGCCGCGCTCGGGACGGTGCCGGACCGTCTGGCCATGCACGCCGATCGCGCGGATCTCGTCGCGCGACAGGCCGGCGGTGCGCTGCAACTCGTGACAGCACACCGCGTAGCGCGCGACGAGCGCGTTCGCCGCGAGCGATTCGCGGTCGATCTCGTTGTCGCCGGGCTGCTGCAGCGCGAACAGCGCGTCGCGCAGCGATTGCGCGAAGCCGACGAAGGCTTCCGCGAGCACGACCGGCGCGCGGCCGGTCTCGAAACGCACGGCGACGCCGTCGACGCCGTCCATGCTGGTTCCCGACATCAGCCCGAAGTAGATGCCGTCGGCCGGATGGGCGAGTTGCGGATGTCGTTGCGGCACGTTGGGTTCTCCTGGATCGAGCGGCGCGGGCCGGTGCCGCGCGCCTTGCGCCCGATTATCCGCGCAACCTGACGCATCGTTAAGCGATGCACGCGCAAGTTATGGGAAAATCCCTGTCTTTGCGACATTCTTCCTGGCACCGATGAGCACCGAACCCAGTTCCAAGCCTGTTTTCCCGATCACCGACGAAGTCCGCCATGCGCTCGCCGTCACGAAGCGCGGCGTCGACGAACTGCTGATCGAGGAAGAGTTCGCGCAGAAGCTCGCGCGCAGCGCGGCCACCGGCACGCCGCTGCGCATCAAGCTCGGCCTCGATCCGACCGCGCCCGACATCCACATCGGCCATACGGTCGTCTTGAACAAGATGCGTCAGCTGCAGGATCTCGGCCACACCGTGATCTTCCTGATCGGCGATTTCACGTCGCTGATCGGCGACCCGTCGGGCCGCAATGCGACGCGTCCGCCGCTCACGCGCGAACAGATCGAGTCGAATGCGAAGACCTACTTCGAACAGGCCGCGCTCGTGCTCGACCGCGCGAAGACCGAAATTCGCTACAACAGCGAATGGTCGATGCCGCTCGGCGCGGACGGGATGATCAAGCTCGCGTCGCGCTACACGGTCGCGCGAATCCTCGAGCGCGAGGATTTCACGAAGCGCTTCCAGAGCGGCGTGCCGATCTCGATCCACGAATTCCTGTACCCGCTGATGCAGGGTTACGACTCGGTCGCGCTGAACGCCGACCTCGAACTCGGCGGCACCGACCAGAAGTTCAATCTGCTCGTCGGCCGCGAACTGCAGAAGCAATACGGCCAGGAACAGCAGTGCATTCTGACGATGCCGCTGCTCGAAGGCCTCGACGGCGTCGAGAAGATGTCGAAGTCGAAGGGCAACTATGTCGGCATCAGCGAGAAGCCGACCGACATGTTCGGCAAGCTGATGAGCATCTCGGACACGCTGATGTGGCGTTACTTCGAGCTGCTGTCGTTCCGGGGCCTCGACGAAATCGCCGGCTTCAAGCGCGACGCCGAAGGCGGCCGCAATCCGCGCGACTTCAAGGTGCTGCTCGCGCAGGAAATCGTCGCGCGCTTCCATTCGCAGGCCGACGCCGAGCGTGCGCTCGAAGATTTCAATCATCGCGCGAAGGGCGGCGTGCCGGACGACATCCCGTCGGTCACGCTCGCGGGCGCGCCGCTCGCGATCGGCCAGCTGTTGAAGCAGGCGGGCCTCGTGCCGTCGACGAGCGAAGCGCTGCGCAACATCGAGCAGGGCGGCGTGAAGATCGACGGTGCGACGGTGTCCGACAAGGGCCTGAAGGTCGAGGCCGGCGAGTTCGTCGTTCAGGTCGGCAAGCGCCGCTTCGCGCGCGTCACGCTGACCGCATGATCGCGCTGATCCAGCGCGTGAAGCGCGCCGACGTGCGCGTCGGCGACCGCACGACGGGCGAGATCGGCGCAGGACTGCTCGCGCTCGTCTGCGCGGAGCGCGGCGACACCGAGGCCGCCGCCGACAAACTGCTCGCGAAGCTGCTCGGCTATCGCGTGTTCAGCGACGCGGCCGGCAAGATGAACCTGCCGGTGTCGAACATCGACGGCGCGGGCGGCGCCGGCGGCCTGCTGCTCGTGTCGCAGTTCACGCTCGCGGCCGATACCAACAGCGGGCTGCGGCCGAGCTTCACGCCGGCCGCGCCGCCCGACGAAGGCGCGCGCCTGTTCGACTATTTCGTCGCGGCCGCGCGCGAGCGTCATCCGGTCGTCGAGACGGGCGAATTCGGCGCCGACATGCAGGTGTCGCTCGTCAACGACGGCCCCGTGACGTTCTGGCTGCAAGTGCGGCCCTGATTCTTTCCCGGAGACGCGCCGCGATGGCCACCACGCAGATTCTCTTCATTCGTCATGGCGAGACGGCCTGGAACCGCATCAAGCGCATCCAGGGCCATATCGACATTCCGCTGGCCGACACGGGGCTCGCGCAGGCGCAGCGGCTGGCCGTCCGGCTCGCGCGGGACGCGCATGAAGGGCAGCGCATCGACGCGATCTATTCGAGCGACCTGATGCGCGCGCAGCAGACCGCGCAACCCTTTGCCGATGCGCTCGGGCTGCCGCTGCGGTTGCGCGAAGGGCTGCGCGAACGTGCGTACGGCGTGTTCCAGGGGCATGACAGCACCGAGATCGAGACGCTGTTTCCGGACGCCTACGCTGCTTGGCAGACGCGCGACCCGGGTTTCGCGCCGGACGGTGGCGAGTCGCAGCGCGAGTTCTATCATCGCGTGCTGCATGCGCTCGAGCCGATCGTCGCCGCGCATCCGGGCGGGCGCATCGCATGCGTCGCGCACGGCGGCGTGCTCGATTGCGTGTATCGCTTCGCAAACGGTCTCGACCTCTCGGCACCGCGCAGCTATCAGTTGCTCAACACCAGCATCAACGTCGTCGATTACGTCGATGGCCGTGCGCAAGTCGTGCAATGGGCCGACGTGTCGCATCTGGATACCGCGAGCGACGACGACGGGTATCGCAAGGTACTTTGATTTTGATGCGGTCATGCCGGTGCCGCCGGCGTGATCGGGCGGGGGTGGCCCCCTCCATTTCAGGTTTGGTGCGGCAGTGCCTGGCGCGTCCTGTAGCCGAGCGCGTACGCGATCCTGCCGGGCTTGTCGGCCGTAATCGGCTGGCGCAGCTTGTCGAATTCTCCTTTCGGGTACTTCTTGCCGCCATCGATCGCATCGACGCGGCGGTCACGGGAATATCACGGTCACGGCAATTGAAATGATCCGAAGAAACGGATCGTCAGGCGGGCGGGGTACCGTCGGGCGTCGTCGCCGTTGCGCGTCGGCGTGCGCGTTTCGAGGCGCCGTTGACGAGCGCCCAGCGCAGCACGGGCGCGACCGCCCTGACACCGGGCCGGACCACCGCGCGTCGCAACGGCGCGAACGTCGATACGCTGAGCATGCGCTGCGCCCAGTTCGGCAGCAGGTCTATGCCCGCATGCATGATCAGTGACGCGGCCGGCCGCAGCACGGGCGTGGAGATCGGCACATTCAGCAGGATGTCCATGACGTCGAAGGTGCGTGGCCCTGCTTCGAGTTCGGATTGCATGCGCGTGAAGTAGGCCGCCACTTCCGCACGCGAACGGGGAACATCCCTGGCGCCGAGCAGCTCGGCGATCAATGCCGTCTCGGCGTAGTAGCCGTCCTGCTGCTCGCCCGACAGCGACGGATTCACATAGCGCAAATGTGCGGCGAGGAAGCTCGATACTTCCGCGACATGCACCCAGGTCAGCAACGCCGGATCGTCGGCTCGGTACGGCCTGCCGTCGGGCGCGGTACCCGATACGCGCGCGTGGATCGTTTTTACGCGCTCGATCAGCGCGAGTGCGTCCGCGCGGCTGCCGAACGTCGTGCCCGTGATGAACGTTGCGGTGCGCCGCAAGCGGCCGAGGATGTCGGTGCGAAACGACGAGTGATCCCAGACGCCCGCGAGCGCGAGCGGATGGAGCGCCTGCAGCAGCAGCGCAGCAATGCCGCCCGTCATCATCGACGTGAAATCGGCATGCACGCGCCAGCAGATGGCGTCGGGGCCGAACAGCCCCGGGTCTCCGGGTGGCGACGACAGGTCGATCGACGGGCCGCCGCCGCCCGTCGTCAGGTGCGTGATGCCGGCCACGAGCCGCTTGCGGATCGGTTCGACCCAGCGCGGACCCGGCGTGGGCGTGGCGGGGTGCGGGCTGGGCGGCGTGGTCATGGCAGGTGTGGCGTGGGCGGCGGGTTACTTCCCGTCGGCGGTATCCCACATTCCGCGTTCGGTATTGCCGGCATCGGGCGCGGAGAGCCCGAAGTGGCGGTACGTGAGCAGTGTCGCGACGCGCCCGCGCGGCGTGCGCTGCAGGAAGCCCTGCTGGATCAGGTATGGTTCGAGCACGTCCTCGATCGTGTCGCGCTCCTCGCCGATCGCCGCCGCGAGGTTGTCGATACCGACCGGGCCGCCGTCGAACTTGTGCAGGATCGCCTCGAGCAGCTTGCGGTCCATCAGGTCGAAGCCGACCGGATCGACGTCGAGCATCGCGAGCGCGGCGTCGGCCACGGCCGCGGTGATCTGGCCGTCGGCCTTCACTTCCGCATAGTCGCGCACGCGACGCAGCAGCCGGTTCGCGATCCGCGGCGTGCCGCGCGAGCGCTTCGCGATTTCCAGTGCGCCGTTCGGATCGATCTGTGCGTTCAGCAGCGACGCCGAGCGCCGCACGATGCGCGACAGCTGGTCGGCATCGTAGAACTCGAGGCGCGCGACGATCCCGAAGCGATCGCGCAGCGGGTTGGTCAGCATCCCCGCACGCGTGGTCGCGCCGACCAGCGTGAACGGCTGCAGGTCGAGCTTCACGCTGCGCGCGGCCGGCCCTTCGCCGATCATGATGTCGATCTGGTAATCCTCGAGCGCCGGATACAGGATTTCCTCGACGACCGGCGACAGCCGGTGGATTTCGTCGATGAACAGCACGTCGTTCGCTTCGAGGTTGGTCAGCAGCGCGGCGAGATCGCCCGCGCGCTCGAGCACGGGGCCCGAGGTCTGGCGCAGATTCACGCCCATCTCGCGCGCGATGATGTGCGCGAGAGTGGTCTTGCCGAGGCCCGGCGGTCCGAACAGCAGCACGTGGTCGAGCGGCTCGGAGCGGCGCTTCGCGGCCTCGATGAAGATCTCGAGCTGGCCGCGCACCTTTTCCTGGCCGACGTAGTCGTCGAGCTGGCGCGGCCGCAGCGCGCGTTCGAACACCTCCTCGTGCGACGAGGCGGGCGTGGCGGCGATGATCCGCTCGGCGGCGAGTTTGTCGGTTTCAATCATGCGGCCATTGTACCGCGCGCGGTCACGCGGTCGAACTGGCCGAACGGCCGACTGGTGCGCGCCGCACGGCGGCGCGACACTGGCTCCGAAAGCCGGTTCGGGCGGGTGTTACGCCTTCGACAGTGCCTTGAGCGCGAGCTTGATGCCCTCGGACACGCCGGTGCCGGCCGGCACGTTCTTGATCGCGGCGAGGCCTTCCTTTTCCGAGTAGCCGAGCGCGAGCAGCGCGTTGAGGATGTCGGTCGCGTGATCGGACTGGGATGCGGCGCCGGCGAGCGCACCGAGGTCCGCGCCGAGCTTGCCCTTCAGCTCGAGCAGCAGGCGCTCGGCGGTCTTCTTGCCGATGCCGGGCAGGCGCGTGAGACGTGCGGCGTCCTGCATCGTCACCGCCTGCGCGAGCTCCTGCACGCTCATGCCGGACAGCACGGCCAGCGCCATGCGCGCGCCGATACCGGTGATCTTCAGCAGTTCGCGGAAGGTCGTGCGCTCCTGCGGCGTCAGGAAGCCGTACAGCAGGTGCGCGTCCTCGCGCACGATCTGCTGCGTGAGGAGCACGACGCGCTCGCCGGTCTGCGGCAGGTTGTAGAAGGTGCTCATCGGCACGTCGATCTCGTAGCCGACGCCGTTGCAGTCGACGAGCAGGTGGGGCGGGTTCTTTTCGAGCAGGATGCCGGCGATGCGACCGATCATGGATGGCGGGAAGCGAGGAAGAAAGCGCGAGTGTAGCGCAGGTGCGGCGCGATGCCGATGGGTTGGCCTTCAGGTCGGGGCGATGCGACACGCGTGCGTGATGCAGGGCGATGAGGCGATCGGGTGGGCAGGGCGGTCGCAGCCGCAATGCGCGACGCGCCGTAGACATGCGTGCCGTTTGCGTCAGCCGACGAGCCGTCCGCGCCGCACCCGCAGCCCCTTTTTCGCGAGCGCCGGCGCGAGGCCGCTGATCGTGCCGAGCGTATTACCGCTGTGCGCATGGCAGATCGCCATCCCGAGCGCATCGGCCGCGTCGCTGCCGGGCTGGCCCGTGAGATTGAGCAGCCGCGTGACCATCTCCTGCATCTGCGACTTGGTCGCGCGGCCGTAACCGACGACGGCCTGCTTCAGTTGCAGCGCGGTGTATTCGGCCACCGGCAAGCCGCCGGCGACGAGCCCGCAGATCGCGGCGCCGCGCGCCTGACCGAGCAGCAGTGTCGACTGCGGGTTCACGTTGACGAACACCTGCTCGATCGCGGCTTGATCGGGCGCGTGTTCGCGCACGAGCGTCGATACGCCCTGGAAGATCGTGCCGAGTCGGGTGGCCAGGTCGGCTGTTGGCGTGCGGATCACACCGCTCGCGACATAGGCGAGCCGATGGCCGCTGACGTCGATGATGCCGAAGCCGGTGACGCGCAGGCCGGGGTCGATGCCGAGAATTCGCATGAGTGAGGAGAAAAACCTGATGCAGCGATACTACAACGAATGGTGTGCGGTGCCGGCCGCATGGTCGTGTGCGCCGGCGCCGCGCAATAAAAAACCCGGCGGGTGTGATGCCGCCGGGTTTGCATGCAGCGGCCGCGCGGGCCGCGTGCGATCAGTGACGGAAGTGACGCACGCCCGTCAGGACCATCGCGATGCCGTGCTCGTCGGCCGCCGCGATCACTTCGTCGTCGCGCATCGAGCCGCCCGGCTGGATCACGCAGGTCGCGCCAGCCGCCACGACGACGTCGAGGCCGTCGCGGAACGGGAAGAACGCATCCGACGCGACGGCAGAGCCGGCCAGCGTAAGGCCCGCGTTCTGTGCCTTGATGCTCGCGATGCGCGCGGAATCGACGCGGCTCATCTGGCCGGCGCCGACGCCGAGCGTCATGCCGTTGGCGCAGAACACGATCGCGTTCGACTTCACATACTTCGCGACGCGCCATGCGAACAGCAGGTCGTCCATTTCCTTCGCGGTCGGTTGACGCTTCGTGACGACGCGCAGCTCGCTCGGCTGCACGTTCTTCGAATCGAGCGACTGCACGAGCAGGCCGCCGCCCACGCGCTTCAGGTCGAACGCGTTATGACCGTCGCCCAGCGCGATTTCGAGCAGGCGCACGTTCTGCTTAGCGGCGAACACCTGCTTCGCGGCGTCCGAGAACGACGGCGCGATCAGCACTTCGACGAACTGCTTCGCCACCGCCTGCGCGGCCGTCTCGTCGACTTCGCGGTTGAACGCGATGATGCCGCCGAATGCCGACGTCGGGTCGGTCTGGAATGCCTTCGCGTACGCATCGGCCGAGTCGTTGCCGACCGCGACGCCGCACGGGTTCGCATGCTTGATGATCACGCAGGCCGGCGCGTCGAACGTCTTCACGCATTCCCACGCCGCGTCCGAATCCGCGATGTTGTTGTACGACAGCTCCTTGCCCTGCAGCTGGCGGTAGTTCGCCAGCGCGCCGGCCGGTGCCGCGAGGTCGCGGTAGAACGCTGCGCTCTGGTGCGGGTTCTCGCCGTAGCGCAGGTCCTGCACCTTGTCGAACGCCATGTTCAGCGTGGCCGGGTACGCGCTGCGCGATGCGTGCTGCAGCTCGTCGGTCAGGCTCGTCAGGTAGTTCGTGATCGCGCCGTCGTATTGCGCCGTGTGCGCGAACACCTTGGTCGCGAGACGGAAGTTGGTCGCGTAGCCGATCGCGTTGCCGTTCGCCTTCATTTCGTCGAGCACGACCGCGTAGTCGGCCGGATCGACGACGACCGTCACGTCGCGGTGATTCTTCGCGGCCGAGCGCAGCATCGTCGGGCCGCCGATGTCGATGTTCTCGATCGCGTCGGCGAGCGTGCAGTCGTCCTTCGCGATCGTCGCGACGAACGGATACAGGTTCACGACCAGCAGGTCGATCGTCGGGATGCCGTGCTGCTCCAGCGCCTGCATGTGCTCGGGCAGGTCGCGGCGGGCGAGGATGCCGCCGTGCACCTTCGGGTGGAGCGTCTTCACGCGCCCATCGAGCATTTCCGGAAAGCCCGTGTAGTCGGCCACTTCGGTAACGGGCAGGCCCGCGTCGGCGAGGAGTTTCGCGGTGCCGCCGGTCGACAGCAGCTTGACGCCGAGGTCGGACAGCGACTTCGCGAAGTCGACGATGCCGGTCTTGTCGGAAACGGAAATGAGCGCTTGCTTGATCATGATGGAACCACCAATAGCCAGGGAAACGGGGACGGGACGGCTGCCTACAGCAGGCCGTGCTGCTGCAGCTTCTTGCGCAGCGTATTGCGATTGATGCCGAGGTACTCGGCGGCGAGCGACTGGTTGCCGCCGGCCTGTACGAGCACGACCTCGAGCATCGGCTTTTCGACGCAGGACATCACCATTTCATAGACGTCGTGCGGATTGGAGCCGTCTAGATCCCGGAAATACACGTCCAGGCTCTCGCGGACACATTGTTCGATGTTGTGCTTGCTCATGCTGCTAACTGGTTATGGTCGTCCGACTCGCCCTGGCCGTTTTCCTCTTCGTCATCGACGTAGACGAGGTGGTCCGACAGCGCTTTTTGCGCCTCGAAGAATGCATTGACGGCGGCGAGCTGCTCGCGGGTGGAATCGAGCGTGTTCATCCTGTGCCGGAACCCGTTGGCACCGGAAAGGCCGCGAGTGTACCAGCCGATGTGCTTGCGCGCAGTACGGACGCCGGTGAATTCACCATAGAACGCGTAGTGGTCTTCCAGGTGTTCGTTCATCACGTGCTGGATCTCGTCGATCCGCGGCGGGGGCAGCAGCTCGCCGGTTTGCAGGAAATGATCGATTTCACGGAACAGCCAGGGCCGACCTTGCGCGGCACGACCGATCATCAGTGCGTCGGCGCCGGTTGCGTCGAGCACGGCCTTCGCTTTCGCCGGCGACGTGATGTCGCCGTTCGCGACGACCGGGATGTGCACGGCCGCCTTCACGGCCGCGATGGTGTCGTATTCCGCGTCGCCGCGGTAGAGGTCGGCGCGCGTGCGGCCGTGCACGGTCAGCATCGAGATGCCGGCCGCCTCGGCGAGGCGCGCGACCGTGATCGCGTTCTTGTGCTCGCGATCCCAGCCGGTGCGGATCTTCAGCGTGACGGGCACCGCATCCGGCCCCGTGCCGACCGCCGCGACGACGGCCTCGACGATCCGCTGCACGAGCGGCTCGTTCTGCAGCAGCGCGGAGCCGGCCGCGACGTTGCAGACCTTCTTCGCCGGGCAGCCCATGTTGATGTCGATGATCTGCGCGCCGTTGTCGACGTTGTAGCGGGCGGCTTCGGCCATCATCGCCGGATCGGCTCCGGCGATCTGCACCGCGATCGGCTCGACTTCGCCTTCGTGGTTCGCTCGCCGCATCGTCTTCGCGCTCTTCCACAGCTGCGCATTGGACGCGACCATCTCGGACACGGCGTATCCGGCCCCCAGCCGCTTGCACAGCTGGCGGAACGGGCGATCCGTCACCCCGGCCATCGGGGCGACGAACAGGTTGTTACGCAATACGTGAGGGCCGATAACGGGCATCGCAATGGCACCGCCCGCGAGCGCCGGGAGTCGCGGGCAAAAAAGGGCGGAGGGAAAACGCGCATTTTACCGTATTCCCATGCCCCGCCGATTTGACCCGGTTTGCACGGCGCCGACGACACGCAACGCGCGCCGCGCCGCGCGTCAGTTGCGCTGGCCGAACATCATCTGGCGCGCGATCGCCTTCTTCAGCGGCGGTACGAATTCGAGTGCGGTGAGCGCCGCGCCGCGCAACAGCGGAAGGGGGCCGGTGTCGACCGTGAACAACCGCGCGAGCGTGTCGGTCGCACCGATCGTGAAGCGCCGGTCGAGTGCACGCCGCGCGTTGAAGGTTGCGAGCGCGGTCGGTTCGAAGCCTTGGGTGGACAGCGCGTCGACGAGCGTATGCGCATCGCGCAGCCCGAGATTGAGCCCCTGGCCGGCGACCGGATGCAGCGTTTGCGCGGCGTTGCCGACGATCGCGATGCGCCCGCTGACGAGCGTTTGTGCCGCGTTCAGCCCGAGCGGGAACGAGGCGCGCCCCGCGATCGCGACGAACTGCCCCATCCGCTCGCCAAAGGCAGCGCCGAGTTCGCGCAGGAACGCGTCGTCGGGAAGGGCGGCGCGGCGGACCGCTTCGTCGGGCGTGCAGCACCATACGAGCGAATACTCGGCCTGGCGCGGGCCACCGAGCGGCAGCAGCGCGAGCGGGCCTTCGTGCGTGAAGCGTTCCCATGCGACGTTCGGGCGCGGCGCCGAGACCGTGACCGTGCCGACGATCGCGGTCTGACCGTAGTCGCGGCGATGCTTGCCGGTATCGGCCTGCTGTTCGTGGAACAGCCCGCCTTCGGCGTTGATGACGATGCGCGCGCGCAGCGTGCGCTCGCCTTGCGGACCCTCGAGCGTCAGCGTGACGCCGTCGGCGTCCTGTTGCGGCGTGCGCGCGGTGGTCGACGTGAGCCAGTCGACGCGCGTGCCGCGCACGGCCTGCGCGAGCGCCTGCACGATCGAACCGTAGCGCACGACATAGCCGAGCGCGGCGAGGTCGTGCTCGTCGCGGTCGATCAGCGTGCGGCCGAAATGGCCGCGCTGCGACACGTGGATGTGTTCGATCGGCGTCGCGTCGCCCGGCCATCCGAGCGTGTCGAGCAGCACGCGGCTGCCGTGCGATACGGCGATCGCGCGCGGGTCGTTCGCGCTCGCGGCCGGCTCGCGCGCATCGATCAGCGCGATCGACGCGTGCTGCGTCGCGCTGCGGCGGGCGAGCCAGCCGGCGAGCGCGAGCCCGACGGGGCCGGCGCCGACGATGGCGAGATCGTAGTCCGGCGTGGCCGGGGAGGAAGCGGTCGTCATCAATGTTCGTGAAACGGGGTAACGGTCAACGGCGGTCAACAGCGAGTCGACGGTGGCTCGACAGCGGAGCGAGGGCAACCTGCGGCACGCTCACGCGCCGTGCGCCGCGCCAGCGCGCATCAACGCCTCGATCTCGGCAGCCGCCACCGGCACGTCGCGCGTGATCAGCTCGCAACCGTGCTCGCGCACGATCGCGTCGTCCTCGATGCGGATGCCGATGTTCCAGTATTCGGACGGCACGTCGTCGGCTGCCCGCACGTACAGGCCCGGCTCGACGGTAAGCGTCATGCCGGGTTTCAGCGTGCGCCACGGCAACGCGCCGTCGGCGTCGCGCGCGGCAAGCCGCTCGCGGTAGTCGCCGCAATCGTGCACGTCCATGCCGATCCAGTGGCCCGTGCGGTGCATGTAGAAGCGTGCGTATGCGCGCTCGGCGATCACGTCGTCGACGTTCGAGAAGCGCGTCTTCGGGATGATGCCCGTATCGAGCAGCCCTTGCGCCAGCACACGCACGGCCGCGTCGTGCGGTGCCTCGAACGATACGCCCGCGCGCGTCGCGTCGATTGCGGCCTGCTGCGCGGCGAGCACGATGTCGTACAGCGTGCGCTGCGCGGGCGAGAAGCGCCCGTTGGCCGGGAACGTGCGCGTGATGTCCGACGCGTAGCCGTCGAGTTCGCACGCGGCATCGATCAGGATCAGGTCGCCGTCCTGCGCGGCCGCGTTGCCGGCCGGGTAGTGCAGCACGCACGCGTTCGCGCCGGCCGCGACGATCGAGCCATACGCGGGCGCCTGCGCGCCATGCTTGCGGAACGTGTACAGCAGCTCGGCCTCGAGTTCGTATTCGCGGATCCCCGGGCGGCACACCTGCATCGCGCGACGGTGCGCGAGCGCGGAGATGTGCGCGGCGCGCATCATGATCGCGAGTTCGTGTTCGTCCTTCACGAGCCGCATGTCGTCGACGAGCGGCGTGAGGTCGAGCAGCGCGTCCGGCGCGGCGACACCTGTGCGCGCCTGCGCACGCACCGCATCGATCCAGCCGGCGAGCTGGCGGTCGAACTCGGCCGAGGCGCCGAACCGATAGTGCACGGTGCCCGCATCGGCGAGCAGGCGCGGCATTTCGGTGTCGATCACGTCGACCGCGTAGGCCGCGTCGAAGCCGAATGCATCGCGCGCGGCCTCGGGTCCGTAATGGAAACCTTCCCAGATCTCGCGATCGGCATTCTTCGCGCGGCAGAACAGGATCGATTCCGGCGTGCCTTGCGACCCGGCGGCGTTCAGCACGAGCACGGCATCCGGCTCGGTGAAGCCCGTCAGGTAGTGGAAGTAGCTGTCATGCCGGTACGGGAAGGCCGTATCGCGGTTGCGCAGCATTTCCGGCGCGGTGGGAACGATGGCGACGCCGCCGCCCGCGGCGCGCAGTGCGGCAAGCACGCGTTCACGGCGCTGGCGGTAGACGTCGACGGCGATGGCGGTATCGAGGGGCGCATTCATCGTGCGATTGTAGCGCCGCCGGACGCGGTGTGTGAAAGGCGCGGCTGCAAGCCGCGCCGGACGGGGCTCGGCGACGGCTGTTGCAAACCATCCACAGGCCGGACGGGCAGATTTTCTGCCCGGCCACGCCGGCCGGTTATGATCGGCGACAACGTATACTCTCGGCGGTTCCCTTAAAAAGGCAGATGATGAAATTAATCGGTTCGCTCAGCAGCCCGTACGTCCGAAAGGCGCGGATCGTGCTTGCTGAAAAGAAGATCGACTACAAGCTGGAGCTCGAGAACGTGTGGGCGCCGGATACGAACATTCATGCATCGAATCCGCTCGGCAAGGTCCCGTGTCTCGTGATGGAGGATGGTGCCGCGGTGTTCGATTCCCGCGTGATCTGCGAATACGTCGATACGCTGTCGCCGGTCGGCAAGCTGATTCCGCCGTCGGGGCGCGAACGTGTCGAAGTGCGGTGCTGGGAAGCGCTGGGTGACGGCGTGCTCGACGCGGCCGTGGCGATTCGTCTCGAACACACGTTGCGCGACGAAGCGCAGCGCAGCGCGAGCTGGGTCTCGCGTCAGCAGCGCAAGATCGACGACGCGCTCGTCGCGATGTCGCAGGGCATCGGCGGCAAGACGTGGTGCGTCGGCAATCATTACACGCTCGCCGACATCGCACTCGGCTGCGCGCTCGGCTACCTCGACTTCCGGATGCCCGAACTCAACTGGCGCGACCGCCATCCGAACCTCGACAAGCATTTCGTGAAGCTGTCGCAGCGGCAGACGTTCGTCGACACGCTGCCGCAGGGCTGACCGACCGCCGGCGGCGGATCGGGCAGACAAAAGAAAAGCGCCCCGCGGGGCGCTTTTCTTATGGCGAGCCGCCCGTCGGCTGGCGATCGCGTTACTCGATCGACGTGTAAACGGTTTCGCCGAGCACGAACGAATCGCTGCGCGCGATCGGCCACCACTTGTCGTACAGCGTATAGCCGCAGGTCTGGCCGTCGAGCAGCGCGCCGGGCTTCAGGTACTTCAGCAGCTGCGACATCAGCCGCACCTCGTGCGGCGCGACCCGCTGCACGATGTGATGCGCGCGCAGCTCGGACGGATGGCCGAGGCCGGCCGCCTGCACGAGTTCCTGCAGCGCATGCAGCGTATTGCGGTGGAAGTTGTACACGCGCTCGGCCTTGTCGGGCACGACGATGGCGCGCTGGCGCACCGGGTCCTGCGTGGCGACGCCGGTCGGGCAGCGGTCGGTGTGGCAGTGCTGAGCCTGGATGCAGCCGACCGCGAACATGAAGCCGCGCGCCGAATTCACCCAGTCCGCGCCGATCGCGAGCGTGCGCGCGATGTCGAACGCGGTGATGATCTTGCCGCTCGCGCCGATCTTCACGCGGTCGCGCACGCCGATGCCGACGAGCGTGTTGTGCACCAGCAGCAGCCCTTCCTGCAGCGGCACGCCGACGTGATCGGTGAATTCGAGCGGCGCCGCGCCGGTGCCGCCTTCCGCGCCGTCGACGACGATGAAGTCCGGCACGATGCCCGTCTCGACCATCGCCTTCGCGATCCCGAAGAATTCCCACGGATGGCCGATGCACAGCTTGAAGCCGGTCGGCTTGCCGCCGGACAGCGTGCGCAACCGCTCGACGAATTCGAGCAGCCCGCGCGGCGTCGAGAATTCCGAGTGCGTCGCGGGCGAGATGCAGTCCTTGCCCATCGGCACGCCGCGTGTCTCGGCGATCTCGGGCGTGATCTTCGCGGCCGGCAGCACGCCGCCGTGGCCCGGCTTCGCGCCTTGCGACAGCTTGATCTCGATCATCTTGACCTGCGGATCGGCGGCCTGCTTCGCGAACTTGTCCGGATTGAACGTGCCGTCGTCGTTGCGGCAGCCGAAGTAGCCGGATGCGATTTCCCAGATGATGTCGCCGCCGTTCTCGCGGTGGTACTTCGACAGCGAGCCTTCGCCGGTGTCGTGCGCAAATCCGCCTTTCTTCGCGCCGAGGTTCAGCGAGCGGATCGCGTTCGCGGACAGCGAGCCGAAGCTCATCGCCGAGATGTTGAAGATCGAGATGTCGTACGGCTGCGCGCGATTCGCACCGACCCGGATGCGGAAGTCATGGTTCGGCAGCTTCGTCGGCGCGAGCGAGTGGCTGATCCATTCGTGCGCGACGGCCTTCACGTTCAGCTCGGTACCGTACGGGCGATTGTCGGCGACGTTCTTCGCGCGCTGGTAGACGAGGCTGCGCTGCGCGCGCGAGAACGGCTTCTCGTCG
The DNA here is from genome assembly GCF_001524645.2 of Burkholderia sp. MSMB0856. NCBI lineage: Bacteria > Pseudomonadati > Pseudomonadota > Betaproteobacteria > Burkholderiales > Burkholderiaceae > Burkholderia > Burkholderia sp. MSMB0856. The sequence goes on from NZ_CP013427.1 coordinate 653,380, forward strand.
GTGTCGTCCTCGACGAAATACTGGCGGATCTCGGGGCGGATGAACTCGAACAGGAAGCGGAGATGGCCCCAGAGCGGGTAATTGCGCAGGATCGCGTGGCGGTCCTGGTTCAGGTCGTACAGGCCGAGAGCGACGAGGGCGACGGGGATGATGATCCACAGCCAGGAAAGCACGTGGATCGACGCGAGTGCGGCCGCGGCAACGAGCAGCAGGACGGCACACCACATCGCGAGGTAGCGTCGTGAAAGCATGGGGGCTCCGTAAGCATCTTGAAATGCCGCCATGCGTACGCTGCGCGGCGGCGCACCGGCCGCGGCGGAATCGTGTTCCGCCGGGCGCGGCGTGCCGCAAGTCTAAACCGAATGGATGTCAGCGTGCTTCCGCGAGCGCGCCCGCGTGCGTTGCCGCCGGCGCCGTCTGGCCGGGCTGGCCGGTGGCCGCGAACTCGATGATGCCGCCGCCGAGGCAGATCTCGCCGTCGTACAGCACGGCCGACTGGCCCGGCGTGACCGCCCATTGCGCGTCGTCGAACGCGAGCGAGAAGCGCTCGCCGTCGGCCCGGCCGAACGCGGCCCGGCCGAGCGCGGCCCGGCCGAACGTGCAGGCCGCATCGGCCTGCCGGTAGCGCGTCTTCGCACCGCACGAGAAGCCGTCGGCCGGCGGCTCGCCCGCGACCCAGCTCACGTTGCCGGCGACGAGCTCGCGCGACAGCAGCCACGGGTGGTCGTGGCCCTGCACGACGTACAGCGTGTTCGACGCGATGTCCTTCGCCGCGACGAACCACGGTTCGCCGCTGCCGTCCTTGCTGCCGCCGAGGCCGATGCCCTTGCGCTGGCCGAACGTGTAGAACGCGAGGCCGATGTGCTCGCCGACCACCTTGCCGTCGGGCGTCTTCATCGGGCCGGGTTTCGTCGGAAGATAGCGGTTCAGGAAGTCGCGGAACGGCCGTTCGCCGATGAAGCAGATGCCGGTCGAGTCCTTCTTCTTCGCGTTCGGCAGGCCGATCTGCGCGGCGATCTCGCGCACCTTCGTCTTCGGGATCTCGCCGAGCGGGAACATCGTCTTCGACAGCTGCGCCTGGTTCAGCCGGTGCAGGAAGTACGACTGGTCCTTCGTGTGATCGAATGCCTTCAGCAGTTCGAAGCGACCGTCGCGCTCGCGCACGCGCGCGTAGTGGCCGGTTGCGATCATTTCCGCATCGAGCGACATCGCGTGGTCGAGGAACGCCTTGAACTTGATCTCGGCGTTGCACAGCACGTCCGGGTTCGGCGTGCGGCCGGCCGAATATTCGCGCAGGAATTCGGCGAACACGCGGTCCTTGTATTCGGCCGCGAAGTTCACGGCTTCCACGTCGATGCCGATCAGGTCGGCCACCGACACCACGTCGATCCAGTCCTGGCGCGTCGAGCAGTATTCGCCGTCGTCGTCGTCTTCCCAGTTCTTCATGAACAGGCCGACCACGTCGTACCCCTGTTCCTTCAGCAGCCACGCGGTCACCGACGAATCGACGCCGCCCGACATGCCCACTACTACACGGCGCTTGCTCATTTGTTTACCGCCTGACGGTCGAATGCTTCCGGGCGCGGCGCGACCGAATGCGTGTGCACGAAATCGAGCGGAATGCGCCGCCCGGCGAGATAGTCGTCGACGCAGCGCATCACCGCCGGCGAGCGGTGGCGCTCGCTGCACGCGCGCAGTTCGTCGGCGCTCATCCATAGCGTGCGGACGATGCCGTCGTCGAGCATGTGGCCCGGCAGCGGTTCGCCGGCCGTGCCGCAGAACGTGAAGCGCAGGTAGGTCGCGCCGGCGCTGTCGGGGCGGTCGTAGTGCGCGAGATAGACGCCGACGAGCGCGTCGGGCACGAACGGATGCGCGGTTTCCTCGAGCGTCTCGCGGATCACGGCGTCGGCGAGCGTTTCGCCGGCTTCGAGATGGCCGGCCGGCTGGTTGATGCGCAGGCCCGTGGAGGTTTCTTCCTCGATCACGAGAAAGCGACCGGCGCGCTCGACAAGCGCCGCGACGGTCACATGCGGGGTCCAGATTTCGGGTTTCATGGTTCGGCATTTTACCGGTTGCGCCCGGACGCTGCCGGCCGTCAGGTTAGACGAATCCGACCCCGGTCGTTCTTGTGGCGCCGCAGGCCTTGCCGATTGCCGCGACGCGTCCCGGCGCCGCCGCCTGCCTCGGCTGGCGGCCAGCCGAGGCGGGGCGGTCCGACAGTCACGCGCCGAATCGCGCCCCGTTTTTCACGGTGCGACGATCGTCGCGACGCAGGCGGCGATCGTATCCCGCACGCGCACGATCGCCGGGTCACGCTGCGTGCTCGTGCGCCAGCCGATTTCCACCGGGTAGCGCGGCAGCTCGACCGGGCACGCGAGCGCGCGCAGCGACGTCGCCTGCGCGATCGCGCGAGCCGCGTGCGCCGGAATCGTCGCCACCGCGTCGGAGCCGGCGAGCAGGTACGGCAGCGCCGCGAAATGCGTGGTCGACGCCGCGACGCGCCGTTTGTGTCCGAGCGCGGCCAGCGCTTCGTCGACGATCCCGATCACGCCGCCCGACGACACGAGCAGGTGATCGCGCTGCACGAAATCGGCGAGCGCGAGCGTGCGCGGCGCGTGCGCGCGGCCGGCCGGATCGATCAGGCACGCGTAGCCGCCCGTCGCGACCGCGCGCCGGCTCAGTCCGTTCGCCGAGAATCCGCCCGACGCGATCGCGAGATCGACGCCGTGCCGCAGCAGCGCGTCGCCCGCGATGCCGCTGTGCGTCTGCCGGAAGATCAGCCGGATGCCCGCGGCTTCGCGGGCGACCGCGTCGATCAGCGCGCGGCCGAGCGCGATCTCGAAGTCGTCCGACAGCCCGACCGAGATCGTACGGCCGACCCGCTCGCCGCCGTCGGCTGCGATCGCGAGGCTTGCGCGGCAGCGGTCGAGCGCATCGGAGAGGATCGGCTTCAGTTCGTCCGCGCGCGGCGTCGGCGCGAGCCCGCGGCCGGTGCGCACGAACAGCGGATCGGCGTAGATCACGCGCAGCCGCGCGAGCGCCGCGCTCGCCGCCGATTGCGTGAGGCCGAGCCGCAGCGCCGCGCGGCTCGCGCCGCCTTCCTCGTACAGCGCCTCGAACACTTTCAGCAGATTCAGGTCGAGCGCGGCGATATCATCCGTATTCATGTCAGTTATCGTTTTATCGATTTGATCGATGAAATGATATCGATAAAGATGGCGTCACCCACTCACCGGAGACGCCTTCATGTCCACCTCAGTCATCGCCGCGCTGCAGATCGGCGCATCGCCCGCCGGCACGCGCGCCACGCTCGACACGATCCTCGGCTACGAAGCCGCGATCCGCGACAGCGGCGCGTCGCTCGTCGTGCTGCCCGAGGCCGTGCTCGGCGGCTATCCGAAGGGCGAGATCTTCGGCACGCGGCTCGGCTACCGGCTGCCCGAGGGCCGCGACGCGTACGCGCGCTACGCCGCGCAGGCGATCGACGTGCCGGGGCCCGAAACCGACGAACTGGCCGCGCTGTCGCAGCGCACGGGCGCGAGCCTCGTGATCGGCGTGATCGAGCGTGGCGGCAGCACGCTTTACTGCACGGCGCTGTTCTTCGATCCGCGCGCCGGGCTCGTCGCGAAGCACCGCAAGCTGATGCCGACCGGCACCGAGCGGCTGATCTGGGGGCAGGGCGATGGCTCGACACTGCCGGTGATCGACACGGCCGCGGGCCGTGCGGGCGCCGCGATCTGCTGGGAGAACCACATGCCGCTGCTGCGCTGCGCGATGTATGCGAAAGGCGTGCAGATCTGGTGCGCGCCGACCGTGGACGAGCGCGACCTGTGGCAAAGCTCGATGCGGCACATCGCGCACGAAGGGCGCTGCTTCGTCGTGAGCGCGTGCCAGGTGCAGCCGTCGCCGCGCGCGCTCGGCATCGACGTGCCGGGCTGGGATCCCGAGCGGCCGCTGATCCGCGGCGGCAGCGTGATCGTCGGGCCGCTCGGCGACCTGCTGACGGAGCCGCTGATCGGCGAGGCCGGGCTCGTGACCGCGCGCATCGATACGGACGAGCTCGTGCGTGCGCGTTACGACTTCGACGTGGTCGGGCACTATGCGCGCCCCGACGTGTTTTCGCTGCACGTCGACGAGCGGCCGAAGCGGTCGGTCGTGTTCGGGGAATGACGGGCGTTGCCGGGGCGCGGACGCCCCGGCTTGCGAATGGCGGCGGCGCGCGTCAGCGCATCGGCGCTTCCGCGATTCGCATGTAGTCGGCGATGCGCCGGCCTTCCATGTCCGGAAACTGCTCGTGCACGGTGATGTCGCCCATCCGCGCGATGTCGAAGGTGCGGAAGTCGTCGCGCAGCTCGCACCACGCGCCGATCGTCCAGCGTCCGCCCCAGTAGACGAGCCCGAGCGGCCACACACGGCGCTTCGTGTGCGCGCCGAGCCGGTCGCGATAGTCGAAGCTGACGATGTGGTGCGTGTCGACTGCCTGGTGGATCGCGTCGACCTTCGCGCAGAACGTCTCGTCGATGTGGAACGACGGCGCGAACACCGGCAGGCGATCGAGCGCGGTGCGCTTGTCGGCCGGCATCGCCGACGCGATCTTCGCGAGCGCCGAACGCGCGCCGCCCGCGAAGCGCGCGCCGCCCCAGGTCTCGAGCATCCGCGCGCCGGCCGCGAGCGCCGCGAGCTCCTCGGCCGTGAACGTGAGCGGCGGCAGGCTCGCGTTGCGGTTCAGCCGGTAGCCGATGCCGGCTTCGCCTTCGATCGGCACCCCTGACAGTTGCAGGTCGCGCACGTCGCGATAGACCGTGCGCGGCGACACCGACAGCCAGTCGGCGAGCTGCTGCGCGGTCGTGAGACGACGCCCGCGCAGCAGCTCGGCGATCTGGAACAGGCGGTCGGCACGGCGCGTCATGGCTGAACCTCGACTCCAACGGCTACGGGGACTTCGCGATGATAGCGCCGTGCCGGCCGGATCGTGGATGCGCTCAGTGGCATTTCGGTGCGTGCAGGCCGACGCGGTTGCCTTCGGTATCGATCAGGTAGCCGATGTAGCCGTAGTTGTTCGGCAGCTCGACGACCGAGCCCTGCACGACACCGCCCGCGCGCTTCGCGCGTTCGAGCGCCGCGACGACCGATTCCCCGGCGTTCAGGTACACGAGCACGCCGTTCGCGCTCGGCTTCATCTGCTGCGGATCGAACACGATGCTGCCGCCCGTGCTCGACGCTTCGTGATCGAATACGGCCATCGGCACGCCGCCGATGACTTCGCGCTGCAGCGTCGTCTGCAGCACGGTTTCGTAGAAACGGATCGCCCGGTCGAAATCGAGGGACGGGATGTCGAACCACGCGATCGCGCGTTCCAGGGTTGCGGTTTCGGTTGCAGTTGCAGTTGCGGACGTCATGACGAGCTCCTTGTTGTTCGGGTTCTTGATGGAAACCAGCCTTGCATTGCGCCGGGATTGCAGTGTGATCGGGGGCTGCTGACAGCGTGCTGTCAGTAGTCGTGGCGGTGCTGACAAAAGGGCGAACCTGACGGCCTGGGCGGGTAAGGGCGGTGCGGGAACCGCATCGGCGCGCGGGGTGGCGGGGCGGCACGCGGGGCGCCGCCCGCGTGGGGGCGGTGGAAAGAAAAACGCCCGGCACAGGCCGGGCGTCGTGGGGTGTCAGCAGGCGGCCGCGACGGCCGTCTCGCGTGTCAGGCGTCGCCTTCCGGCGCGGCCGGGCGTGCCTTCACGCTGCCGGCAATCAGGTCGAAGCGGAACAGCCGGCATTCGAGCGCGCCGTTGAACAGCGGCGTCTTCGCCGATTCGCGCAGGCGCAACTGGCCCGGCAGCGACCGGTCCGACGTCAGCAGGAACGCCTGCCAGCCCGTGAAGCGCTGCTTGAGCGCATCGCCCAGCGCGTTGAAGAATTCGCTGTCCGGTGCGTCGGTGTGCGTGCGGCGGAAAGCGTCGTCGTTGCCGCGGTTGCGGCCGGTCTCGCGCACCTCGCCGCGCGCGCTGCGGCCGCGGACCTCGATCCGCTCGCCGTACGGCGGGTTCGCGAGGATGATGCCCGGGCCGTCGCACGGCGGCGTCATCCCGCGCGCGTCGACCTGCTTGAGCCACACCGACGGCACGCCCGCACGCTCGAGGTTCGCGCGCGCCTTCTCGAGCATGTCGCCCGAGATGTCGCTGCCGTACACGCCGAGCGAATCGCGCTTGCCGCGCGCCGCGCGCTTCGCGTCGAGCGCCGCGACCTTCAGGCCCTGCCATGCGGTGATGTCGTATTGCTTGAGCTTTTCGAAGCCGAACCGGCGCTCGACGCCCGGTGCGACGCCGAGCGCGATCTGCGCGGCTTCCGCGAGGAAGGTGCCGCTGCCGCACATCGGGTCGTACAGCGGCGTGCCGGGCGTCCAGCCCGTCAGGCGCAGGATGCCGGCCGCGAGGTTCTCGCGCAGCGGCGCCGCGCCCTTGTCGAGGCGCCAGCCGCGCTTGAACAGCGGCTCGCCCGACGTATCGAGGTACAGCGTGCACTCGGTGGCCGTCAGGAACGCGAACACGCGCACGTCCGGCGCGCCGGTGTCGATGCTCGGGCGTGCGCCGGTCTTGTCGCGCATCCGGTCGCAGATCGCATCCTTCACGCGCAGCGTCGCGAATTCGAGGCTCTTCAGCGGCGACTTGATCGCGGTGATGTCGACGCGCAGCGTCTGCGTCGATGCGAACCAGCGTTCCCATGGCTGCTCGAGCGCGAGCGCGTAGACGTCCTGCTCGGTGCGGTACGGGCGGTGCGCGATCTTCAGCAGGATCCGGCTCGCGATTCGCGAATGGAGGTTCGCGGCCATGCCGGCGGCCCAGCCGCCGCGGAAATGAACGCCGCCCGGCACCTGCGCGCCCGCGGTGAACGGCGAGCCGTCCAGATGTCGGCCGGCGATTTCGGCCAGCTCGGCGGCAAGCGCCGCTTCGAGGCCGCGCGGGCAGGGAGCGAAGAATTCGTACAGGGTGGGCGAGGACATAAGGCGGGTGAGGACGTGCAAAAGTCCACTATTGTACGCGGCGCGAGCGGCCGGAGCCGGCGTTGCATCCGATTCGGGACGCCGGCGCCGGTGCGCCGGCCGCGACGGCGAGCCGGCGGGCCCGTGCGGCGGCGCCCACCCGGATGGCACGCCGTCGTCGAAGAATCAGTGCGAGCCCGGCTGGCTGGCCCGCGCGGCCGGGGTGCCGGCCGGCCAGAACAGCGCGGACGGCTTCGACAGCACCGTGCGGACGATCGCGCCGACCAGCGCGCGCACCTTGGTGCGGCGCAGGCTGCGCGAGCGCACGGCCATCGTGAACGCGAGCGCGAAGCTCACGAGCACGTTGAGGATCGCCATGCTCAGGACGCCGGCGCAGGCCCACCACAGCTCAGGCGTGCCGAGCGCGCCCTTGCCGAGCACGCCGAGCGCGATCCCGATCGACCCGGCCGACAGCGTCACGTGGCGCACCTCGAACGGGAACAGGAACACGGTGACGATCGCCGGAACCAAGCCGAGCATCAGGCCGAGACCCACGTTGGCGACCACGCCCGCGACGTTCGAGCGACAGAAGTGCGCGAGTTTCGCGGCACCCGACGCACCGAGCGTGAGCCGCAGCCGTCGGTTGTACGTCAGCGCGTCGCCGACCCGATGCAGCACGAACCAGTTGTCGGCCCAGCCCGCGAGCAGGCTCGACGCCCACAGCAGCACGCCGGTCAGCGCCGCGTAGAGCGGCGTCGGGCCGAGCAGCGAGAACGAGTGCAGCGTCGCGTGTGCCTTCTCCGGCGAGATCAGGTTCGCGTGCATCAGGTTGCCCGCGAACAGCTGCACGAGCAGGCACACGGGCAGCACGACGAGCACGTTGCCGGAAATCGCCGCGGCCTGCGTGCGGATGAGCGCGATCACCGATGCCACGAACGCCTTCACGCCTGCCTCGTGACCGGTGTCGTCGAGCTCGCGCGCGAGCGTCGGCGCGGTCATCGCGGGTTGCTTGGTCGCGAGCGTGAAGTGCAGGAAGTGCATCAGCATGAAGCTCGCCGCGTAATTGACGCCCGCGAGCAGCCCTTCGAGCATCGACTGCAGGTGCGCGCCGGTGATCGCGAACTTCACGCACACCGTCACGACGGTGACGAGCCCGCCGCCCGCGGCCATCCGCAGCATCTTCAGATACTCGGCGCGGCCGCGCGAGATGTAGTGCTCGCCGGTGTCCGCGTTGGTCTCGACGAGCTTGCGCGCGAACAGCGAGAAGTTGCTGCGCACGAGGTGCGACACGCTCTGGCTGTTCTGGTTCGCGTCGACGAGCTCGGCCGTCAGGCGCGCCATCCCGCGCAGATCGTCGCGTGCCATCCAGGCGTTGAGCAGCATTTCCGCGCGCAGGATGCGCATGCGCATCCGTTCGACCTGGAACACGATGTCGACCGACACGCCGTTGCGGTACAGGTGCGCGAACACGTCGTCGACGGCGATCCGGCATTCGTCGAGCAGCACGCGCAGGTAGTTCACTTCGTGCAGCAGCTTGCTCGGGTCGCCGCCGTCCTCGACGGCCGCGTGCGCGGTCTCGACCGCGAGCATCGCGCGCGTGAGCCGATAGAACGGCTGCGTTTCGAGCGGCTTGCGTGCGTCGTCGTCGGACAGGCGGCTGCGCACCGTCTGCGACAGGCCGGTCGAGCTGATCTGGCAGGTCAGGTTGTGCAGGGCGGCGAGCAGGTCGCGCGAGAACGAGCCGGGCTCGTGGCGCTCTTCGTCGGTGACGTCGAATGAGATCAGCTCGGCGAGGCGGGCGAGCAGGTCGTCGGGCAGCGCGTCGATCCATTGCACGTCTTCGGGCGTCGGAAACATCAGCGTGAACAGCGCCGTCAGTTCGCGGCGATTCGGCGCGGGCGGGATCAGCGACGTGTCGATGCGCTCGAACAGCGCGCCGAAGAAGCCGGAATGCACGGGCATGCCCGCGTCGCACAGCAGCGAGATGCCGTCGCATTCGCGCAGGATCCCGCGCAGGATGCGTGCGGCGTGTGATTTCCATGCCGGATTGCGGTCGAGCACGTGGAACAGGTAGCGCAGCCGCGCGTGCGCCGGATATGCGCGCGCGTCGGCGTCGCGTTCGGCCGGCGCGTCGTGCGCGACCTGCATCGCGCCGTTGCGGCGCAGCCAGTGCGCGAGCTCGATCAGCCATTCGCTGCGCTCGGCGTACGGCGCGTCCGCGTCGGCATGCGCGAGCAGCGCATCGAGCTGGTGGCCCGCATTGCGCGACGCGCGCCACTTCTTGATCAGGGTCGTCAGGGAACGAAACATAAACGGAATAGCGAAAGCCCTGGACGGGCGGGTTCGGGATGCCGGCCGGAACACGGCGCGGCGCCGGGGAGAACGGTGAGGCTGGCCGGGTGGCCGGACGACGCGCGGCGACCCGCGATGCGGCTGCCCCGGTGCGGTGCACGCGGACACGCATGCGCGCCCCGGGAGACGCGGCGATCGGACCGGACGCGACGGGCGGATCGCCGCCGGCGGGCGCGCACGACGAGCGGCGCGAGCCGGAAAGTGCGTAGGATCGTCAATCGGGCGCGAAAACGCAAGCCGACCGTGTTGCGTGGTGCCGGTTCCGGCGGATTTTGACAAACAATGCAAACCCGCCGTCCGGCCGATGGATGCCGAGCAGTGTCGGCCGAAGCGGCGAGGGCGGCGAGAGCGGCAGGTTCGCGTGCGCGGTCGCGCGCGCACGCGGATCGATGCCGATGACGTCTATCGGGCGGCGCGTGCCGAGTGCGGCCGCACCGCGCGCATGCGTCGGACGCCGGCCCGCGCGTCGCGCTTACGCGCCGGACTTGCCGGTCGCGCCCGCGTCGTCGCCGGGTGTCGGAGCGGCCGGGCAGGGCACCGCGGGTGCAGCGGCCGTTGTCTTGCCGGATGCGGTCGTCGAGGTGGTCGACGCAGCCGCGGCGCCGCGCCGCGCGGCCATCGCGCGCACGCCGGACGCGGCCTGCGATGCGATCACGTCGAGCGCGCGCCGATGGCCCGCGACGAGCGCGTCGTAGCCGTCGGCGACCGGTTCCGCGACGCTCGTGCGACACGTCATCACGGCCTGCGTGCCGAGCGCGCGCACGCTCCACACCGCATCGATCGCCGCGCGTTTGCCGGGCCACGACTCGAAGCGCTGCACGTTCACGCTGATCCGATAGACGGGCACGCCGGCCGGATACGCGGAATTCGCGACGTCGATCGTGCCGAGCTGCGCGGCGAGGTCGTCGGACAACGCGCGGCGGATTTCGTCGGCGGGCGGCGCGGCCCAGCGCTCCTGCTCGAGCACGTCGACCTGCGCGGCGTTCTTCTGCACGACGAGCTGGTTCTTCGCGACCTGCTCGGGCACGCCGACGGACGGCACCTCGATCAGGAACGACGGATTGGCGGGCGCGGTGCGCACGGGCGCGGCGGCGTCGGCCGGGCTCAGCGTATAGAACCGCGCGGGCGGCGAACTGCACGCGGCGAGCGCGAGCGCGGCGAAGACTGCCGCCGCGCCGCTCGCGAGGATATTCACGCGTGTCGTCGTCATTATTGATCTCCTGGCTTGCCCTTGAGCAGCGATTCGGGATGGCGCTCCAGATAGTCCGCGAGCGCGTTCAGCGATTGCAGCGTGCGCGTGAGTTCCTTCAGCGCGCCGCGCACGTCGGACTGCAACGGCGAATCCTGCTGCAGCGTCGCCTCGGCGGTCGAGAAGGTCTGCTTCGCGGCCGACAGCGTGTCGCGCGCTTCCGGCGCGACTTGCGTGTCGAGCTGCTTGAACAGCTTGTCGGCGTTCGACAGCGCGCTGTTCAGGTTCGCGCCGATCTGGTCGAACGGCACCTTGTCGAGCTTCTTCGCGATGTCGGCGACCTGCAGCTGCAGTTCGTCGAGCGTGTTCGGCACGGTCGGCAACTCGAGCGGCTGGCGTGCCGCGTCGATCTTCACGACCGGCGCCTTCGGGAAGAAGTCGAGCGCGACGTACAACTGGCTCGTCAGCAGGTTGCCGGTGCGCAGCTGGCCGCGCAGCCCGTGCCTGACGAGGCGCTCGACGATCTCGCGGCGGCCCGCTTCGCCCTTGCTCTCGATCGTTTCGCGGAAGCGCGGGCCGAGCCGCTCCGGATACACGTTCATCGTCACCGGCATCAGGAAGTTCTTGGTCTTCGGATCGAAGTCGATGCCGATGTTCGTCACTTCGCCGAGCACGATGCCGCGGAAGTCGACCGGCGCGCCTACCGCGAGCCCGCGCAGCGACTGGTTGAAGTTCATCACGACCTGCAGCGGCTGGCCGTCCGGATCGCGCATCGCGTCCGTCTCGTCGGAGCCGAGGCGGAAGGTCGTGTTGTTCGGCGCCGTCGCGCCGCTGTCCTGGTTCGGCGGCGTCTGGAACGCGATGCCGCCGAGGATCACCGTCGCGAGCGACTGCGTGTTCAGCTTCAGGCCGCTCGAATCGAGCCGCAGGTCGACGCCGCTCGCCTGCCACCAGCGCGAGTTCACGCCGACGTACTGGTCGTACGGCGCGTTGACGAACACGTTGAACGTGACGCCCGTGCCGTCCTTGTCGAGCGAGAAGCCGACCACCTGGCCGACCGGCACGCGGCGGTAGTAGACGGGCGAGCCGATGTCGACCGAGCCGAGCGAATCGCCGCGCAGCACGTACTGCGTGCCCTTCTGGTCGCCGGTCACGGCCGGCGGCGTCTCGAGGCCGGTGAAGTCGGTTTGCGTGTCCTGCCCGTGGCCGGCATCGACGCCGATGTACGCGCCCGACAGCAGCGTGCCGAGCCCCGACACGCCGGTCGCGCCGACCCGCGGACGCACGATCCAGAAGCGCGAGCCCTTGACCGCGAAGTCCTCGGCTTCCTTCTTCAGCTGCACCTGGACGAGCACGCGCGACAGGTCCTTCGACAGCTTGATCGTCTTGACCATGCCGATCTCGACGTCCTTGTACTTGACCTGCGTCTTGCCCGGCTCGAGCCCTTCCGCGCTGTGGAAGCTGATCGAGACTTCCGGGCCGCGCTCGCGCACGGACTTGATCACGAGGCCGATACCGATCAGCGCGGCGATCAGCGGCACGAGCCAGACGAGCGACGGCAGCCAGCCGCTTTTCGTCGAGATCGCCGGATCGGGCGGCCGGGACGCGTCTTGCTGCGGGCCTTGCGGACTATTCATGGTGTTTCCCTGAGGTTTCGACTGGATCCCAGATCAGGCGGGGATCGAACTGCATCGACGCGAGCATCGTCAGGATCACGACCGAGCCGAACGCGAGCGCGCCGGGTCCGGCCGTGATGACGGCGAGCGAACGGAAATGGACGAGCGCGACGGTGAGCGTCACGACGAAGATGTCGAGCATCGACCAGCGGCCGATCCGCTCGACGATCCGGTACAGGCGCGTGCGCTGCAGCGGCCGCCACACGGTGCGCCGCTGCGCGGTGCCGACGAGGAGCGTCAGCACGCCGAGCTTGAGCATCGGCACGAGGATGCTGGCGACGAACACGACGACCGCGAGCGGCCAGTCGCCGGACGTCCAGAAATAAATGACGCCGCTCATGATCGTGTCCTCCTGCGAGCCGACGATCGACGACGTGCGCATGATCGGCAGCAGGTTTGCCGGAATATAGAGGATCGCGGCCGCGATCAGCAGCGCCCACGTGCGCATGATGCTGTTCGGCGTGCGGAAGTGAAGCGTGCTGCCGCAGCGCGCGCAATGCGCGTGCGGATGGTCGATCGTCTGCACGAGCCCGCATGCGTGGCAGCTGGCGTAGCCCTCGCGGGCGGCGGTCGGCATCGTCATTGGCGGGGCGCTTGCGGCGGCGGAGCGGTGCCGTCGGGCGAGGCGGGCGAGCGCCCGGCGCGCAGGTCGTCGGCGATGTCCCACAGCGTGCGTGGATCGAACATCAGCACGACGGCGGTCATCAGCGTGAGCGCGCCGAACGCGAACAGCGCGGCGTCGGGCACGACGCGCGCGAGGCTCACCATCTTCACGATCGTCACGACGATCCCGAGCATGAACACCTCGATCATCCCCCACGGCCGCACGAGCTGGATCGTGCGCAGCACGAAGTTGAGGCCCGGCGGCACGACGCCACGCCGGATCGGCAGCAGCACGTAAAGCAGCGCGGCCATCTCGACGAGCGGGAACAGCACGGTCGAGCAGAACACCATCACGCCGACGGCCTCCATGCCCTGATGCCACAGCGCGTCGATCGCGCCGATCAGCGTCGTCTGCACGCGGGTGCCGTTGAGGTCCATTTCGAGGATCGGGAACGCCTGCGCGATGACGAACGTGACGAGCGCCGCGACCGCAAGCGCGCTGATGCGCTCGATCTGCGTGGTGCTGTTGCGATAGAGCAGCGCGTCGCAGCGCGGGCAGCGCGCGATTTCGCGACCGCTCAGGCGCGGTTTATGCAACAGTGCGTCGCATTCGTGGCAGGCAATCAGGTCGTGTCGTTGCATGGAAAAGGCGGTGGTGCGACGGGTGGGGGAACGCGTCGACGGGGCCGGAACCCGCGCCAATCTTACCAAAACGGCTTTTTCGGCGTGTCAACGCCCGGTTGCCGGGTGACCGGGCGGTAACATGGCGCAAACCTGACAGCGGGCTGGCGTGCCTGTCCTCAGAGTCCGCGCATGACAAAAGGTTGCGGTAGCATGGCGGCCTTGACAAGCGTCGGACGAATTTACCGGCGCAGCCGTTCGCTCAACTGAGGAATCCATGATGGCATCGAAATCGCCGCCGGCCGCGCCGGCACGCTACGCGCACACCGCGATCGCGCTGCACTGGCTGATCGCGCTGCTGATCGTCTGCGGCTTCGCGCTCGGCTGGGTGATGACCGACATCCCCGGCTTCACGCCGACGAAGCTCAAGTACTTCTCGTGGCACAAGTGGATCGGCGTGACGGTGTTCGCGCTGGCCGTCGTGCGCGTGCTGTGGCGCGCGACCCACGTGCCGCCGCCGCTGCCGGGCGGCACGCCGGCGTGGCAGCGTGCGGTGTCGCACGGCGTGCACATGCTGCTGTACGTGCTGATGATCGTGATTCCGGTGACGGGCTACCTGTACAGCTCCGCGTCGAACATCCCGGTCGTCTATCTCGGCATCGTGCCGCTGCCGCGCCTGATCGATCCCGATCCTGCGCTGAAGGAAACCTTCAAGACGCTGCACGTGTCTTTGAATTACATTCTGCTTGCGCTCGTCGCCATGCACGTGCTCGCGGCGTTCAAGCACCAGTTGTTGGACCGCGACGGCCTGCTGTCGCGGATGCTTCCCTCCGCCAAATGAAGGATCCCATGAAAGTGTCTTTCTCCCGCTCCATGCTGACCGCGTTCGCCGCGGTGTCACTTGTCGCGTCGGCCGCGGCGCACGCCGACGTCGATCTCGCGAAGAGCAAGGTGTCCGCCGTGTCGAAGCAGATGAACGTGCCGACCGAAGGCGCATTCAAGAAGTTCTCCGCGCAGGTGAAGTTCGACCCGGCCAAGGCCGCGCAGGGCAGCGCGCAAATGACGATCGACATCGCGAGCTTCGACCTCGGCGACAAGATGTACAACGACCAGGTCGCGGGCAAGGACTGGTTCGACGCGAAGGCGTATCCGCAGGCGACCTTCGCGTCGTCGGCGATCGCGCCGGCGGGCGGCAACAAGTACAACGTGACCGGCAAGCTGACGATCAAGGGCAAGTCCGAGACCATCACGGTGCCCGTCACGGTCACGCAGAGCGGCGCGACGCAGACCTTCGACGGCGTGCTGCCGATCAAGCGTTCGGCGTTCAACGTCGGCACCGGCGAGTGGAAGGACACGTCGATCGTCGCCGATGAAGTGCAGATCAAGTTCCATCTCGTCGCCACGAAGTAAGCGGCGGGCTGTCGCATCACCCCGAATGCCGCGCGAGGGCGCGGCGCTGTTCCAAGGAGAAAGCGTTTGAAAAAGCATCTGATCATCGCCGCGGGCGCGCTGGCCGCTTCGCTGTCGTTCTCGGCATTCGCCGACAGCGCGACCTACCAGTTCGACTCGAGCCATACGTACCCGAGCTTCGAGGCCGACCACTTCGGCGGCCTGTCGGTCTGGCGCGGCAAGTTCGACAAGTCGAGCGGCACCGTGACGCTCGACCGCGCGGCGAAGACCGGTACGGTCGACGTGACGACCGACATCGCGTCGATCCACACGGGCAGCGCGAAGCTCGACGAGCACCTGCAGACGGCCGAGTTCTTCGACGTCTCCAAGTTCCCGCAGGCGAACTACAAGGGCGCCATCAAGTTCGACGGCGACAAGCCGGTGTCGGTGGTCGGTAACCTGACGCTGCACGGCGTCACGAAGCCGGTCACGCTGAAGATCGATTCGTTCAAGTGCATGCCGCATCCGATGCTCAAGCGCGAAGTGTGCGGCGTCGACGCGGTCGGCGAATTCAGCCGCGACGATTTCGGCCTCGACTACGGCAAGCAGTACGGCTTCAAGATGAAGACGAAGCTGCTGATCACGGCCGAAGCCGTCAAGCAGCAGTAACGCGCCCGACCGGGCCGGCCGCCGCGTCACGCCGCCGGCCCGTCGCGAGCCAGCCGCCGCACTCCCGTTTTCAGGGGGCGCGGCGGTTTTTTTTGCGCGCCTATAATCGTCGGCGCAGCTCGCGGCGCGAGAACCGGCGCGCCGGATACAACGTACAACGACAAGGAGATCGCCGATGCACGCCGTCACGCAGTCCAGCTCCATTGCCTCGTCGCCGCGCGTGTGGCGCGCGGTGGTCGCCGCGTCGATCGGCAACGCGCTCGAGTGGTTCGACCTCGTCGTCTACGGCTTCTTCGCGGTGACGATCTCGAAGCTGTTCTTCCCGGCCGGCAACGACACCGTGTCGCTGCTGCTCACGCTCGGCACGTTCGGCGTGTCGTTCTTCATGCGCCCGCTCGGCGCGATCGTGCTCGGCGCGTATGCCGACCGCGCGGGCCGCAAGGCCGCGCTCACGCTGTCGATCCTGTTGATGATGGCCGGCACGCTGGTGATCGCGGTGCTGCCGACCTACCAGACGATCGGCGTTGCCGCGCCGCTGATCCTCGTCGCCGCGCGGCTGATGCAGGGTTTCTCGGCCGGCGGCGAATTCGGCAGCGCGACTGCGTTCCTGGCCGAGCACGTGCCGGGCCGGCGCGGCTTCTTCGCAAGTTGGCAGGTCGCGAGCCAGGGGCTCACGACGCTGCTCGCCGCCGGCTTCGGCACCGTGCTGAACGCACAGCTCACGGCCGACCAGATGGCCGCGTGGGGCTGGCGCATCCCGTTCTTCTTCGGGCTGCTGCTCGGGCCCGTCGCGTACTACATCCGCTCGAAGGTCGACGAGACGCCCGAATTCCTCGCTGCCGAAAGCACCGCGAGCCCGCTGCGCGACACGTTCGCGTCGCACAAGGCACGGCTCGTTGCCGCGATGGGCGTGGTGGTGCTCGGCACCGTCGCGACCTATCTCGTGCTGTTCATGCCGACCTACGGCGTGAAGCAGCTCGGCCTTGCGCCGTCGGCCGCGTTCGCCGCGATTCTCGTCGTCGGCGTGATCCAGATGGCGTTCGCGCCGCTCGTCGGCCACTGGTCGGATCGGTACGGACGCGTGCGCGTGATGCTTGCGCCGGCCGTCGGCATCCTCGTGCTGATCTATCCGGCGTTCGCGTACCTCGTCTCGCATCCGGGCTTCGGCACGCTGATCGCGCTGCAGGTGCTGCTCGCGTTCCTGATGACCGGTTATTTCGCGGCGCTGCCGGGCCTGCTGTCCGAAGTGTTTCCGGTGCAGACGCGCACGACCGGGATGTCGCTTGCGTATAACGTCGCGGTGACGATCTTCGGCGGCTTCGGGCCGTTCATCATCGCGTGGCTGATCCGCGCGACCGGGATGAAGACCGCGCCGAGCTTCTACCTGATGTTCGCGGCCGTGCTGAGCCTTGTGGCGCTGGTCGTGCTGCGCCGGCGGTTCGGGTTCCGGTGACGCGGGGCGCGCGGCGGCGCGTCAGTCGCTGACGCGCTCGCATACCGGCTGTGCCGGCATCAGTTGCGCGGGCGCGGCGACGGTCCGCACCGACCGGCCGGCGAGCGCGTCAAGCGCCTGCCGGAGCTGCCAGTCGGCATCCGTGCCGAATTCCCGCTGCGGCAGCGCCGCGCTCTTCGACGTATCGATTTTTTCGCGCACGCGCGCTTCGCGCAGCGTTTGCCGTGCCTTGCGGACCTGCGCGAACGGATCGGGCGCCAGCCGGTCCGCATACGGCGCGCGGGCGAGATCGACTTCGCGGTACCAGAGCAGCACGCCGTCGACGTCCGAGTCGCGGCGCGGCGGCACGAGCCAGTCCGGCACGACGCCGTAGCCGTCCATCGGGCAGCCGTTCGGCCGCAGGTTGCGCGCGAACGTGAAATTGACGCGCGTGCCGTCGATCAGGTCGACGCCGGTCTGCGCGAGCCCCTTTCCGTAGGTCGGCATCCCGAGCAGCCGCGCGCGGCCGAGATCCTTCAGTGCCGCCGCGGTCGCTTCGGCGGCTGACGCGCTCTGTCCGTCGACGAGCACGACGAGCGGCACGGTGCGCCACCAGTCGTCCGCCTGCAGCGGCGCGAGCGGATCCTGGCCGTGCATGACCGGCAGTTCGTAGTCGGGCCAGTTGGTCGTGAAGCGGCGGCGCTTCGTGCCGTCGCGCTCGAGCGTCATCATCGCGGTGCGGTCGCGCCCGGCGAACAGCGCGGTGATGCCGATCGCCGCATTCAGCGCGCCGCCGCCGTTGATGCGCAGGTCGAGGATCACGCCTTTCACCGGCGGCCCCGCGCGGCGCGCGGCCTGCACCGCGTCGATATAGTTGCCGACCGCCGGCTCCGGGAAGCTCGACAGCCGCGTGTACAGGATGTCGCCGGCGAGCCGCTTCGCGGTCGCCGGGTGTGGCCGGACGATCGCGCGGACCGGCGCGAAGGTCAGCGTTGCAGGGTTCGGACCACGCCGGACCGTGAGCTTCAGCGGCACGCCCGCGTCGCCCTTCGCGAGTTTCACGACCTCGCCGCTGTCGATGCCGACGACGCTCCGGTCGTTCATCGCGACGACGAGATCGTCGGGCCGCACGCCTGCCTGTTCGGCGGGCGCGTCCGGGATCACGTCGATGATGTGCAGCCCGTCGGGCCGCGTCTCGAACACGATGCCGATGCCCGGCGTGCCGTCGCGTGCGCGGCGCTCGTCGTCGCGCCGTTCCTGCTCTTCCTTTGCGTTGAAGAAGCGCGCATACGGCAGCGTCTTGATTCCGTCGTGCACGGTGGCGTCGAGCAACGCGCCGATGTCGACGTCGGTCAGGTGCTGCTTCTTCAGCACTTCGACCGCAGCCTTCAGTTCGCAGAGCTGCGGTTCCCAGTCGGGCGGGCAGGGTGACGGTTGTGACGTCGCCGTCGCAGCAACGGCGTGCGGGGCGGACGCGGATTGCGCGCGGGCGGCCGATGCGCATGCAACGAACGCAGCCGCGGCGGCGGCACCGGTGCTCCAGGCGACGATGCGATGAAGGACACGCGAGGCAGGCATCATGAGAACCGCGGCTTCGACGGGTGGCGGGACGGGATGGTGAAGCGATTGTAGCCGACGGTTCGTGCGGCCGCGCCGGAGGAAGCGGGCGCGGCTCGCGCATGAAAAAAGGCCGGTCCAACAGGACCGGCCTTCTGGTATCCGCCGAAACTGCGCGGCGCTTAAACCTGCGCGCCCGCGTTCGGATCGTCCGGATCGTGCGCCGTCTTCTTTTCCTTGATCAGGTCTTCGCGCTTGATGCCGAGCCACATCGCGAGCGAGCCCGCGACGAACACCGACGAGTAGATGCCGAACATGATGCCGACCGTCAGCGCGAGCGCGAAGTAGTGCAGCGTCGGGCCGCCGAAGAAGAACATCGACAACACCATCATTTCCGTCGACGTGTGCGTGATGATCGTCCGCGACATCGTGGTCGTGATCGCGTGGTTGATCACTTCCGACACGCTCATCTTGCGTTCGCGGCGGAACGTTTCGCGGATCCGGTCGAAGATGACGACCGACTCGTTGACGGAGTAGCCGAGCACCGCGAGGATCGCCGCGAGCACCGCCAGCGAGAACTCCCACTGGAAGAACGCGAAGAAGCCGAGAATGATCACGACGTCGTGCAGGTTCGCGATGATGCCGGCGACCGCGTACTTCCATTCGAAGCGGATCGACAGGTAGATCACGATGCCGATCACCACGCACGCGAGCGCGAGGAGACCGTCGGTCGCGAGCTCGCGGCCGACCTGCGGACCGACGAACTCGACGCGCTGCAGCGTCACGTCGGGGCTCTGCGCCTTCAGCGCAGTCATCACCTGGTCGCTCTGCTGCGCGGACGTGAGGCCTTCCTTCAACTGCAGGCGGATCAGCACGTTGCGCGACGTGCCGAAGTTCTGCACCTGCGCGTCGGCGTAGCCGAGCTTGCCGAGCGTGTCGCGCACGGGTTCGAGCTGTGCGGCCTGCTGGTACTGCACCTCGATCACCGTGCCGCCGGTGAATTCGACGGACAGGTGCAGCCCGCGGTGGAACAGGAAGAACACGGCGGCGAGGAACGTGACCAGCGAGATCACGTTGAACACCAGCGCGTGCCGCATGAACGGAATGTCTTTACGGATGCGGAAAAATTCCATGGCTTCGTCTCCGGGGCCTTATTGGGTCGAGCCCGGTTTCTTCGGCGACACGCCTTGCTGCGCGCGGTTGCGCAACTGCGGCTTGCCGGCACGCGGTGCGTTGCCCTTCGCGGGTGCGGCGAGCTTCGCGGCGCGCGCGGTGTCGGTCGATTCGTCGGCCGCGGCGAACGAGGCGCCGGCCGTGGCGCCTTCCGGCTTCCACACCTGGCCGATCGCGAGCGACTTCAGCTTCTTGCGGCCGCCGTACCAGAGGTTGACGATCCCGCGCGAGAAGAACACCGCGGAGAACATCGACGTCAGGATGCCGAGGCAGTGCACGATCGCGAACGCGCGAACCGGGCCCGAGCCGAAGGCGAGCAGCGCGAGGCCGGCGATCAGCGTCGTGACGTTCGAGTCGAGAATCGTCGCCCATGCGTGCGCGTAGCCGGCCTGGATCGCGGTCTGCGGCGGCTGGCCGGCGCGCAGTTCTTCACGCACGCGCTCGTTGATCAGCACGTTCGAGTCGATCGCCATGCCGAGCGCGAGCGCGATTGCCGCGATACCCGGCAGCGTCAGCGTCGCCTGCATCAGCGACAGCACCGCGACGAGCAGCAGCAGGTTCACCGACAGGCCGATCACCGAGATCACGCCGAACAGCATGTAGTACGCGATCATGAACACGGCGATCGCGCAGAAGCCCCAGATCACCGAGTGGACGCCCATCTTGATGTTGTCCGCGCCGAGGCTCGGGCCGATCGTGCGTTCCTCGATGATGTCCATCGGTGCGGCGAGCGAACCGGCGCGCAGCAGCAGCGCGAGGTCGGCCGCGGCCTGCGGCGTCGGCTGGCCCGTGATCTGGAAGCGGTCGCCGAGTTCGGACTGGATCGTCGCGACCGTCAGCACCTCGCCCTTGCCCTTCTCGAACAGCACCATCGCCATCGGCTTGCCGATGTTCTCGCGCGACACCGCGCGCACCGAGCGGCCGCCCGCCGAGTCGAGGCGGATGTTGACCGACGGACGCTGGTGTTCGTCGAAGCCGGCCGACGCATCGATGATGCGGTCGCCGGTGAAGATCACGTCCTTCTTCAGCAGCACGGGCGCCTGGTTGCCCTGCGTGAACAGCTCCTCGCCCGGCGGCACGGGGTCGTTCGGGTTCGGGTGCGTGTTGATCGGATCGGCGAGGCGCGCCTCGAGCGTCGCGGTGCGGCCGATGATGTCCTTCGCCTTCGCGGTGTCCTGCACGCCCGGCAGTTCGACGACGATGCGGTCGCTGCCTTGCTGCTGCAGGATCGGTTCGGACACGCCGAGTTCGTTCACGCGGTTGTGGAGGGTCGTCAGGTTCTGCTTGAGCGCGGCGTCCTCGACGGCCTTCTGCACGGCCGGCGTGAACGTGCCGACGACTTGCGTGCCGCCGCCGCCGGGCTGGGTCGCCCATTGCAGTTCGGTGACCGACGCGGCGAGCACCTTGCGGGCGTCTTCCGCCGTCTGCGCGTCGCTGAAGTTGACGACGACGGACTGGTCGACGCGACTCACGCCGCCGTCGCGGATGTTCTTGTCGCGCAGCAGCGTGCGCGCGTCGGACGCGTCGGAGTCGAGCTTCTTCGTGAGCGCGCCCGTCATGTCGACCTGGAGCAGGAAGTGGACACCGCCGCGCAGGTCGAGGCCGAGATACATCGGCAGTGCGTGCAGCGCGGTCAGCCAGCGCGGCGACGCGCTTTGCAGGTTCAGTGCGACGACGTACTGCGGATCGTTCGGATTGGCGTTCAGCGACTTCTGCAGCAGGTCCTTGACGCGCAGCTGCGTATCGGTGTCCTTCAGGCGCACGCGGATGTTCGCGTTGGACGCCGTGTTCTCGAAGGTGACGTCGTCCGGCGTGATCTGCGCGGAGGCGAGCGCGGATTCGACCTGGGTCAGCGTGGTCGAGTCGAGCTTGACCGTGGCCTTGCCGCTCGACACCTGCACCGCCGGCGCTTCGCCGAAGAAGTTGGGCAATGTGTACAGAAGGCCGATGGCGAGCGCCACGACCATCACGACATATTTCCAGAGTGGATAACGATTCATGAGGGGGCCGAACGGGTGGTTGGCGTGAAAGCGTCGCGTCCGGCGCCGCGGCGGCCCGCTCTCTCAGGCGGGCACGACGCGGGGAGCCGGACGCTCGGTAAAAGCCTTACAGCGACTTGATCGTGCCCTTCGGCAGAATGGTCGTGACGGCAGCCTTCTGCACGGTGATTTCGGTGCCTTCGGCGATTTCGACGCCGATGTAGCCTTCGGTGACCTTCGTCACCTTGCCGACGAGGCCGCCGCTCGTGACGACTTCGTCGCCCTTCGCCATGGCCGCGAGCATGTTGCGGTGTTCCTTCTGGCGCTTCATCTGCGGACGGATCATGATGAAGTACAGCACCGCGAACATCAGGATGAGCGGCAGGAAGCTCATCAGGCTCGATTCGGCGCCACCGGCACCTTGCGCGAAGGCATTGGAAATGAACGGCACGTTGGTCTCTCCGTAGGGGAAGATCGAAAATTAAGCCGGTTATTCTACCACCGGCCCCATGTGCAAACGGCGCAGCAAATGCGCTTTCGGATCAAGCTGTTAAAGCATGAAACGGCACCGTTGCGGCTCGTTTGGAAAGGTAATTGTAATATTCGGCGGCCGCGACCGGCGGTCGGGACGCGATATTTAGTACATGTCTTATGTGACGTGGCGCGGTGCGGGCAGCGGTGCGGGCCGCCGCCCGGTCAGTCGACCCCTCTCGCGCGATCCTCCGCGAAGCGCTGGCGGAACGCGTCGAACGTATGGGTCTCGATCGCGTCGCGGATCTCGCTCATCAGCTGCAGGTAGTAGTGCAGGTTGTGGATCGTGTTGAGCTGCGCGCCGAGGATTTCGCCGACGCGGTGCAGGTGGTGCAGGTAGCCGCGCGAAAAGTTCTGGCACGTGTAGCACGTGCAGCTCGCGTCGAGCGGCTTCAGCGAATTCTTGTGCGTTGCGTTGCGGATCTTCACGTCGCCGAAGCGCGTGAAGAGCCAGCCGTTGCGTGCGTTGCGGGTCGGCATCACGCAGTCGAACATGTCGACGCCGTTCGCGACGCCCTCGACCAGATCCTCCGGCGTGCCGACGCCCATCAGGTAGTGCGGCTTGTTGGCCGGCAGCTTCGGGCCGACGTGCCGCAGCACGCGCATCATGTCTTCCTTCGGCTCGCCGACCGACAGCCCGCCGATCGCGAGGCCGTGGAAGCCGAGCTCCGACAGGCCCGCGAGCGACTCGTCGCGCAGGTCCTCGAACATCCCGCCCTGGACGATCCCGAACAGCGCGTTCGGGTTGCCGAGCCGGTCGAACTCGTCGAGCGAGCGTTTCGCCCAGCGCAGGGACATGCGCATCGAGTCGGCCGCTTCCTTGTGCGTGGTCGGCACGCCGTTGGTTGCGTACGGCGTGCATTCGTCGAACTGCATCACGATGTCGGAGTTCAGCACCTTCTGGATCTGCATCGACACTTCCGGCGACAGGAACAGCTTGTCGCCGTTGATCGGCGATGCGAACGTCACGCCGTCCTCGGTGATCTTGCGCAGGTCGCCGAGCGAGAACACCTGGAAGCCGCCCGAGTCGGTCAGGATCGGCTTGTTCCAGCCCATGAAGCCGTGCAGGCCGCCGTGCGCGTCGATCGTCTCGAGGCCGGGGCGCAGCCACAGGTGGAACGTGTTGCCGAGGATGATCTGCGCCTTGATCTCGTGCAGCTCGCGTGGCTGGATCGCCTTCACGGTGCCGTACGTGCCGACCGGCATGAAGATCGGCGTCTCGACCACGCCGTGGTTGAGCTTCACGCGGCCGCGGCGCGCATGGCCGTCGGTCGTCAGCAGTTCGAATTCGAGCCCGTTGGCCGGGCGGTCCTGCACGGGAGCGTGCGTATCGTGGGATGAACCTTCGGTCATCGCGTCATTCTCCTTGCCACCGAAGAAGCCTTGCATGGGACCGGAGTATGCGCTGAAGCGCTGACTCCGGATCGCAAGTCCGGCGCATGTTGGAAACGCCGCCGGCAAGCCGGCGGCTGGGAAAAGCGGGGCGCGCGCCATCGGAGCGCGCGCTGCGGGACAACGGTGCAACGGCGGCTGCGCGGTCGCGGCCGGTGCGTCTTCGCACCTGCCGCGCTCACGCGCGCGGCGTCTCCGGCGTGTCGCGCCGCGTGAGCAGCATCGCATCGCCGTAGCTGAAGAAGCGGTAGCGTTCGTCGATCGCGTGCCGGTACGCGGCGCGGATCGTCTCGACACCCGCGAACGCCGACACCAGCATCAGCAGCGTCGACTTCGGCAGGTGGAAGTTCGTCACGAGCCGGTCGACGACGCGGAAACGGTAGCCCGGCGTGATGAAGATGTCGGTCTCGGCCTGCGTCGCCGCGAGCGGGCGGCCCGCTTCGTCGGCGCTGCGCGCCGCGGCTTCGAGCGCGCGCATCGACGTCGTGCCGACCGCGATCACGTTGCCGCCGCGTGCGCGGGTCGCGGCGATCTTGTCGACGAGCGATTGCGGCAGGTCGTACCACTCGCTGTGCATCCGGTGCTCGGCGATGTTCTCGACGCGCACCGGCTGGAACGTGCCGGCGCCCACGTGCAGCGTCAGCGTCGCGCGCTCGACGCCCATCGCGTCGAGCTTCTCGAGCAGCGGCTGGTCGAAATGGAGCCCTGCCGTGGGCGCCGCGACCGCGCCCGGGTTGCTCGCATAGACGGTCTGGTAGCGCGTCTCGTCATTCGCGTCGGCGTCGTGCTCGATGTACGGCGGCAGCGGCAGGCGGCCGTGCTGCTCGATCAGCGTGAGGCACGGCTCCGGGAAATGCAGCGTGAAGAACGGCTCGACGCGCTCGCCGACCGTCACGTCGAACGCGTCGGCGAGACGCAGCGTCGTGCCGGCGCCCGGCGACTTGCTCGCGCGGATCTGCGCGAGCGCGGTGTGCGTGCCGGTCACGCGCTCGATCAGCACCTCGATCTTGCCGCCGCTGGCCTTCTGGCCGAAGAAACGCGCCTTCAGCACCTTGGTATCGTTGAACACGAGCAGGTCGCCGGGCGCGATGCACGACGGCAGCTCGGCGAAGCGGCGGTCGACGAGGCGCGCGGGCCCGGCGGTGCCATCGACCTCGAGCAGGCGGCTCGCGGTGCGGTCGGGCAGTGCGGTCTGCGCAATCAGCTCAGGGGGCAGATTGAAATCGAAATCGGAAAGCGTGAACATGCGGGCTGGTTCGAAACGGCCGGCGGGCGCCGCCGACAGGGCGGAAACGCATGAATGGGGCGCGCGAGCCGCTATGATGGCGGGATGCGCGGCCTGGCCGGCGTCGTTCGTTCGGACGACGTGAAAGCCGCTATTGTACTTGCCTTGCGAAGCACCCAGACGATCCGATGCCAGTGTCACCACGCCGTTCCTCCGCCGCCGTTGCCGATTCCGCCGATCCGTTCGACGCGGACGATGCCGCGTTACCCGCGCAAAGCGCGGAGCCGCGCGGCGGCGCGCCGCGCCGCGCGGGCCCGAAGCGCGGCGCCGACGGGCGGCTCGCGCAGCCGGCCGCCGCCGCGCCCGACGTCGATCCGGGCGCGGACGGCGACGAGGCGGGGGCAGCCGGCACGTCCGGCGCGAAGCGCAAGAAGAAGCCGGCCGCCGACAAACCCGTGAAGACCGCCGCCGTGAAGACCGCCGACAAGCTCGCGAAGCTCGGCCTCACGCGCTCGATCGATCTCGTGCTGCATCTGCCGATGCGCTACGAGGACGAAACCACGCTCACGCCGATCGGCGAACTGCTGCCGGGCGGCATCGCGCAGACCGAGGGCGTGGTGTTCGACAACGAAGTCGCATACCGGCCGCGGCGCCAGCTCGTCGTGAAGATCCAGGACGACGACGGCGAGCAGCTCGTGCTGCGCTTCCTCAATTTCTACGGCTCACAGGTCAAGCAGATGGCCGTCGGCCAGCGGCTGCGCGTGCGCGGCGACGTGCGCGGCGGCTTCTTCGGAATGGAGATGGTGCATCCGGCCGTGCGCGTCGTCGAAGCCGACGCGCCGCTGCCGCAGGTGCTCACGCCCGTCTATCCGAGCACGGCCGGCGTGTCGCAGGCGTATCTGCGCAAGGCGATCGAGAACGCGGTCGAGCGCACGCCGCTGCCCGAGCTGCTGCCGCCGGAGATCGAACGCGACTACCTGAAGCCGCTCGGCGTGCCGACGCTCGCGCAGGCCGTGCGGATCCTGCACCACCCGGCTGTCGATTCCGATGAAGCTGCGCTGATGGACGGCTCGCATCCGGCGTGGACGCGTATCAAGTTCGAGGAGCTGCTCGCGCAGCAGCTGTCGCTCAAGCGTGCGCACGAGGAGCGCCGCACGCGCGCGGCGCCCGCGATGCCGCGCCGCACCGCGGCCGATGCCGACGCGCTGACGACGCGTCTCTACGCGGCGCTGCCGTTCACGCTGACGGGCGCGCAGTCGCGCGTCGTCGACGAGATCGCGCACGACCTCACGCTCGCGCATCCGATGCAGCGGCTGCTGCAGGGCGACGTCGGCAGCGGCAAGACGGTCGTCGCGGCGCTGGCGGCCACGCAGGCAATCGACGCCGGCTACCAGGCCGCACTGATGGCGCCGACCGAAATCCTCGCGGAGCAGCATGCACGCAAGCTGCGCGCGTGGCTCGAACCGCTCGGCGTCTCGGTCGCATGGCTCGCGGGCAGCCTGAAGGCGAAGGAGAAGCGCGCGGCGATCGAAGCCGCGGCGCTCGGCACCGCGCAGCTCGTGATCGGCACGCACGCGATCATCCAGGACACGGTCGAATTCGCGCGGCTCGGCCTCGTGATCGTCGACGAGCAGCACCGCTTCGGCGTCGAGCAGCGTCTCGCGCTGCGCGCGAAGGCCGCGAACGCGGCCAACGGCGCGCGCGATTTCCAGCCGCACCAGCTGATGATGTCGGCCACGCCGATTCCGCGCACGCTCGCGATGACGTATTACGCGGATCTCGAGGTGTCGACGATCGACGAGCTGCCGCCGGGCCGCACGCCGGTGTTGACGCGCCTCGTCGGCGATGCGCGGCGCGAAGAGGTGATTGCCCGCGTGCGCGAGGCCGCGCTGACCGGCCGCCAGGTGTACTGGGTGTGTCCGCTGATCGAGGAGAGCGAGACGCTGCAGTTGCAGACGGCCGTCGAGACTTACGAGACGCTGGCCGAGGCGTTGCCCGAGCTGAAGGTCGGGCTCGTGCACGGGCGGCTGTCGCCGGCCGACAAGGCGGCCGTGATGGAAGCCTTCACGCGCAACGAGGTGCAGTTGCTCGTCGCGACGACCGTGATCGAGGTCGGCGTCGACGTGCCGAACGCGTCGCTGATGGTGATCGAGCACGCGGAGCGCTTCGGTCTCGCGCAGCTGCATCAGTTGCGCGGCCGCGTCGGGCGCGGCACCGCGGCGTCGGTCTGCGTGCTGCTTTATACGGGCCCGCTGTCGCTGACCGGCCGCGAGCGGCTGAAGACGATGCGTGAGACGACCGACGGCTTCGAGATCGCGCGGCGCGACCTCGAAATCCGCGGCCCCGGCGAATTCCTCGGCGCGCGCCAGTCCGGTGCCGCGATGCTGCGCTTCGCGAACCTCGAGACCGACGGCTGGCTGATCGACCCGGCCCGCGATGCGGCAGCGCGACTGATCGCCGCGTATCCCGACGTGGTCACGCAGCATCTCGCGCGCTGGCTCGGCGCGCGGGAGCAGTACCTGAAGGCCTGATTCGCGCATTCGGGGACGGATTTAAAACCGCCAGTCGGCGGCGATTCGGCGCATCGCGATGCAGAGAAACTTGGCGAATCGGTGCCAACGGGTGTATAAATTAAACCTATCGCCTGTATATCCCTGATTGACCCACAATGACCCTGACTGAATTGAAGTACATCGTCGCGGTCGCGCGCGAGCGGCATTTCGGTCGCGCGGCCGAAGCATGCTTCGTGAGCCAGCCGACGCTATCGGTGGCGATCAAGAAGCTGGAAGACGAGCTCAACGTGCAGATTTTCGAGCGCGGCGCGAGCGAAGTAAGCGTGACCCCGATTGGCGACCAGATCGTCACGCAAGCGCAGCGCGTGCTCGAGCAGACCTTCGCGATCAAGGAGATCGCGAAGCAGGGCAAGGACCCGCTCGTCGGTCCGTTCCGGCTCGGCGTGATCTACACGATCGGGCCGTACCTGCTGCCGACGCTCGTCAAGCAGATGATCCAGCGCGTGCCGCAGATGCCGCTGATGCTGCAGGAGAATTACACGCTGAAGCTGCTCGAACTGCTGAAGCAGGGCGAAATCGACGCCGCGATCATGGCGCTGCCGTTCCCCGAAACCGGCCTGATGGTGCGGCCGCTGTACGACGAGCCGTTCGTCGTCGCGCTGCCGGCCGGCCATCCGTGGGAGAAGCGCAACGAGATCGATGCCGAGGATCTGAAGCAGGAAACCATGCTGCTGCTCGGCAACGGTCACTGCTTCCGCGACCACGTGCTCGGCGTGTGCCCGGAACTGATGCGCTTCTCGCAGACGGCCGACGGTATCCAGAAGACCTTCGAAGGCTCGTCGCTCGAAACGATTCGCCATATGGTCGCGAGCGGTGTCGGCATCACGGTGCTGCCGCGGATGTCGGTCGCCGAGATCGGCCCGCGCGCGAACGGTCCCGACGCCGAGTTGCTGTCGTACGTGCCGTTCAACGAGCCGGTGCCGGATCGCCGCGTCGTGCTGGTGTGGCGCAAGAGCTTCACGCGGATGCCGGCGATCGACGCGATCAGCGAGGCGATCGCCGCGTGTGATCTGCCGGGCGTCGCGAAGCTCGACATGCCCGCGACGATGAATTGAGCAGGGTGCGGTGCATCTGAGGCAGGCAGTCAACGGGGTCTCGCGACCCCGTTTATTTTTGCCTATCGAATAGATGAAATTTATCAAATTCAAATAAACGATAGAAATGCCTAGAATCCTTTCCATGGATTGCACCGGATCGGCGGTCCGATTTGCACGTTGAGTGCAGGTGTCAAAGGAGGATGTCATGATGCGGTCGGTATTGCAGCACGCGCAGCGGAACATCCCGTCGCGCGACGAGGTCGTAAATCGCGCGAGGGCCGCGGCCCGGAGCCTGCGCCCGATTGCGTTCGCGTATCTGGCGGACCGTGTGTATGGCGGATGAGTGCCGCGGCATGCCGGTTCCGTGTTCCCCGACTCACCGCAGTTCAGCCATGAGGGAGCATTGCATGTCCGAAGTCCCGCAGCCCGCATCGAAGGCCACGCCGCCTGCCACCCCGTAGCACGACAGGACCAACCTGTTCCGTTTCATCCCCCCGCAATGCTCCACGAACCGCGCCAGGCAAGTGGGGGCTTACGAGCAAGTAAAGGAGAAAAAAGCATGTCGACCGAATCGAAATGTCCGTTCAACCATACGGCGGCCGGCGGCACGTCGAACAAGGACTGGTGGCCGAACCAGCTCAATCTCAACATCCTGCATCGGCATTCGGCGCTGTCCGATCCGATGGACAAGGATTTCGACTACGCGGAAGCGTTCAAGAAGCTCGACCTCGCGGCGGTGAAGCGCGACCTGCAGGCGCTGATGACGACGTCGCAGGACTGGTGGCCGGCCGACTTCGGCCACTACGGCGGCCTGTTCATCCGGATGGCCTGGCACAGCGCCGGCACGTACCGGACCGCCGACGGCCGTGGCGGCGCGGGCGGCGGGCAACAGCGCTTCGCCCCGCTGAACAGCTGGCCGGACAACGGCAACCTCGACAAGGCGCGCCGGCTGCTGTGGCCGATCAAGCAGAAATACGGCCGCAACATCTCGTGGGCCGACCTGATGATCCTGACCGGCAACGTCGCGCTCGAGTCGATGGGCTTCAAGACTTTCGGCTTCGCCGGCGGCCGCGTCGACACGTGGGAACCGGACGACGTCTACTGGGGTTCGGAAAAGATCTGGCTGGAACTGAGCGGCGGCCCGAACAGCCGTTACTCGGGCGACCGTGACCTCGAGAATCCGCTCGCGGCCGTGCAGATGGGTCTCATCTACGTGAACCCGGAAGGCCCGGACGGCAACCCCGACCCGGTCGCGGCGGCGCGCGACATCCGCGAGACGTTCGCGCGGATGGCGATGAACGACGAAGAGACGGTCGCGCTGATCGCCGGCGGCCACACGTTCGGCAAGACGCACGGCGCGGGCCCCGCATCGAACGTCGGTCCGGAACCGGAAGCGGCCGGCATCGAGCAGCAGGGTCTCGGCTGGAAGAGCACGTACGCATCGGGCAAGGGCCGCGACGCGATCACGAGCGGCCTCGAAGTCACGTGGACGTCGACCCCGACCAAGTGGAGCAACGACTTCTTCAAGCACCTGTTCAGCTACGAATGGGAACTGACGAAGAGCCCGGCCGGCGCGCATCAGTGGGTCGCGAAGGGTGCCGACGCGGTGATTCCGGATGCGTTCGATCCGGCGAAGAAGCATCGCCCGACGATGCTGACGACCGACCTGTCGCTGCGTTTCGACCCGGCCTACGAGAAGATCTCGCGCCGCTTCTACGAGAACCCGGCCGAGTTCGCCGACGCGTTCGCGCGCGCCTGGTTCAAGCTCACGCACCGCGACATGGGCCCGCGCGCCCGCTATCTCGGCCCGGAAGTGCCGGCCGAGCAACTGCTGTGGCAGGACCCGATCCCGGCTGTCGATCACAAGCTGATCGATGACGCCGACGTCGCGGCGCTGAAGGCGAAGGTGCTTGCATCGGGCCTGTCGGTCGCGCAGCTCGTGTCGACCGCATGGGCGTCGGCCTCGACGTTCCGCGGTTCGGACAAGCGCGGCGGCGCGAACGGTGCGCGCATCCGCCTGGCGCCGCAGAAGGACTGGGAAGTGAACCAGCCGGCCGCGCTTGCGACGGTGCTTGAGACGCTGGAAGGTGTGCAGAAGGCGTTCAACGATGCGCAGACGGGCGGCAAGAAGGTGTCGCTCGCCGACCTGATCGTGCTGGCCGGTGCGGCCGGCGTCGAACAGGCCGCGAAGAACGCGGGTGTCGCGGTGACGGTGCCGTTTGCACCGGGCCGGATGGACGCGTCGCAGGAGCAGACCGATATCGAAGCGATGGCCGTGCTCGAGCCGGTTGCGGACGGTTTCCGCAACTACCTGAAGAGCGCGTACAAGACGCCGGCCGAGGCGCTGCTGGTCGACAAGGCCCAGCTGCTGACGCTGAGCGGGCCGGAGCTGACGGTGCTCGTCGGCGGCCTGCGTGTACTCGGCGCGAACGTCGGTGACTCAACGCACGGCGTGTTCACCGATCGTCCGGGCTCGCTGACCAACGACTTCTTCGTGAACCTGCTCGACATGGGCACGGAGTGGAAGCCGGTGTCGGCCGCGAACGACGTGTTCGAAGGGCGCGATCGTGCGTCGGGCCAGGTCAAGTGGACGGGTACGCGCGTCGACCTGATCTTCGGTTCGCACTCACAGTTGCGTGCGCTGGCCGAGGTGTACGGCAGCGCGGACGCGAACGAGAAGTTCGTGCGGGATTTCGTCGCGGCCTGGAACAAGGTGATGAACCTCGACCGCTTCGACCTCGCGTGAATGTCGCGATGCGGTAACGCAGTTTCGCTGTAACGTGAAACGGCCGGTCGCACGACCGGCCGTTTTTTCTTCAAGGATCGTGTCGAAGGAGTGACGATCATGACGCAAATGATGCTGAACATGCGCACCGCGTTCACGCCGGCCGAGTGGGCGCGGCGTATCGTCGGTTTCGCGATCGTCGTCGGCGGTGCGGCCGAGCTGGTCGCGCAGGCGCTGCACGCGCTCGCGCCGCTCGTGTCGGGCGCCGGCGGCTGAGCGCGCGAATCGCTCGCCGGACCGGACCGGCGAGGCGTGAACGGATGCCGTGCGACGCGGTATGCGAATTGCTCGACGCATTTTCTCCGCTTCAACATTTCGAGTGAGGAGTTCCGAAGATGGCCAGGAAAGGCAACGCCACGCAGATCAACATCGGCATCAGCGACAAGGACCGCAGGAAAATCGCGGACGGCCTGTCGCGCCTGCTTGCCGATACGTTCTCGCTTTACCTGAAGACCCACAATTTCCACTGGAACGTCACGGGTCCGATGTTCAACACGCTACACCTGATGTTCGAAGAGCAGTACAACGAACTGTGGCTCGCGGTCGACTCGGTCGCCGAGCGCATTCGCACGCTCGGCGTCGTCGCGCCGGGCACCTTCGCGGATTTCGCGAAGCTGTCGTCGGTGCCGGAAGCGAACGGCGTGCCGGCGGCCGAAGAGATGATCCGTCAGCTCGTGGAAGGGCACGAGACGGTCGTGCGCACGGCGCGCGAAATCTTCCCGATCGCCGACGCGGCGAGCGACGAGCCGACCGCCGACCTGCTGACGCAGCGCCTGCAGACGCATGAAAAGACCGCGTGGATGCTGCGGTCGCTGCTCGCGTAAGTTCGACGCGGCCGGTCGCCCGCCGCGCGGCCGGCATCGGCGGGCAGTCCGACCTCAAATCGGGGCCGGGTTGCCTGCATCGGATCGAATCCTGCCTTGGCCGCCCGTGCATGTTCGCCGCGTATCTGTCCCTTGATCGGCGGGCGGGACTGCTTCGGCCGCTTGCAGCGGGCCTGAGTGGCCGACGCGCGTACCGCGGCACGCGGGCGCGGGCCATCCCGACATGACGCGAACCGCGCCTCGGCTCTAAAATGCCGGGATTATCTTCCCGGTGCTTCGCCATGCTTGCCCGCTTTCCCCTGTATCTGCGGCTCGTCCGGATGGACAAGCCGATCGGCAGCCTGCTGCTGCTCTGGCCGACGCTCAACGCACTGTGGATCGCATCGGACGGCCATCCGCGCTGGCCGCTGCTCGTGATCTTCGCGCTCGGCACGCTGCTGATGCGCTCGGCCGGCTGCGCGATGAACGACTATGCCGATCGCGATTTCGACCGTCACGTGAAGCGCACGGCCGACCGGCCGCTGACGTCGGGCAAGATCCGCGCATGGGAAGCCGTCGCGATTGCGGTGGTGCTGTCGTTCATCGCGTTCCTGCTGATCCTGCCGCTCAACACGCTGACGAAGGAGTTGTCGGTCGTCGCCTTGTTCGTCGCGGGTTCGTATCCGTTCATGAAGCGATTCTTCGCGATTCCGCAGGCATATCTCGGCATCGCGTTCGGCTTCGGCATCCCGATGGCGTTCGCGGCCGTCCAGGACACGGTGCCGATGCTCGCATGGGTGATGCTGATCGCGAACATCTTCTGGTCGGTCGCGTACGACACCGAATACGCGATGGTCGACCGCGACGACGACATCAAGATCGGCATTCGCACGTCCGCGCTGACGTTCGGCCGCTTCGACGTCGCGGCCGTGATGGCGTGCTATGCGGTGACGCTCGGCATCTACGTATGGATCGGCGTGACGCTTGGCTTCGGTCTCGCGTACTGGGCCGGCTGGGCGGCGGCGGTCGGCTGCGCGCTGTATCACTACACGCTGATCAAGGGGCGCGAGCGGATGCCGTGCTTCGCGGCGTTCCGGCACAACAACTGGCTCGGCGGCGTGCTGTTCGCGGGGATCGCCGCGCATTACCTGCTGGCGGGTGCGGCCGGCAACTGACGCGACCGCGCGCCGATGCGCGATGCCAGCAAAAAAGCGGCCTCGGCCGCTTTTTTGTTGCCGGTGCCGGAAACCCGGCGGCGGTCGCGGCGCTTATGCGCGGCCGAGCTCGTCGCCCATTTCCTTCGCGCGTGCCTCGGCTGCGAGCGCGCCGCGCACGATCGCTTCCTTCACGCCCTGCGCGTCAAACGACGCGAGCGCGGCGGCCGTCGTGCCGCCCTTCGACGTCACGCGCTCGCGCAGCACGCTTGCCGGCTCGCCCGATTGCGCGGCGAGTTGCGCGGCGCCCGCGAACGTCGCGACCGCAAGCGCGCGGCCCTGTTCGTCGTTCATGCCGAGGCGGCGCGCGGCTTCCTGCAGCGCTTCGATGAAATAGAACACGTAGGCCGGGCCGCTGCCCGAGATCGCCGTGACCGCATCGAGCTGCGCTTCGTCGTCGAACCACACGATCTCGCCGACCGCGCCGAGCACGTTCGACGCGAGCTCGCGACCGGCCGCGTCGACGCCCGGCAGCGCGGCGAGACCCGTCACGCCCATGCCGACCAGCGCGGGCGTGTTCGGCATCGTGCGTACGACGCGCGCGTAGTCGCCGAGCCAGCGGGCGAGGTCGGTGCCGCGGATGCCCGCCGCGATGCTGATCACGAGCTGCGATTTCAAATGCGGCGCGAGCGCTTGCGCGACGTCCTTCAGCACCTGCGGTTTCACCGCGAGCACGATCGCGTCGTAGGCCGCGAGCGTCGCGTCGATGGCCGCGCCGGTGCGGATGCCGAACTGCTGCGCCGTGCGCGCGCGGGCGTCCTCGTTGACGTCGATGGCATACAGGCCGTCAGCGGCGACGCCGCGCTTGATCAGGCCGCCGATGAGGGCCGCGGCCATGTTGCCGCCGCCGATGAATGCGATTTTCATGATGTCCGATTGAGCAGATGAGTGAACGGAAAGGCGGAAAAGGGCAGCGCTCAGTGCGAATAGTCGCGCGCGCCGAAGATCGCGGTGCCGACGCGCACGATCGTCGCGCCTTCGAGCACCGCGGCTTCGAGATCGGCGGACATGCCCATCGACAACGTGTCGAGCGGCAGGCCCTCGGCGCGCAATGCATCGAACAGCGCGCGCAGCGCGCGATGCGGCACGCGTTGCGCGTCGGTATCGCCGGCCGGTTCGGGAATCGCCATCAGGCCGCGCAGCCGCAGCGCCGGCAGCGCGGCGACCGCGCGCGCGACATCGGCCACGTCGGCCGGCGCGACGCCGCTTTTCGACGCCTCGCCGCTGATGTTCACCTGCACGCACACGTTGAGCGGCGGCAGGTGCGCGGGGCGCTGTTCGGCGAGGCGCTGCGCGATCTTCAGCCGGTCGACCGAATGGACCCAGTCGAACCGTTCGGCGACCGGGCGCGTCTTGTTCGATTGCAGCGGCCCGATGAAATGCCATTCGAGGTCCGCGCGCAGGTCGGCGAGCGCGTCGATCTTGTCGATCGATTCCTGCACGTAGTTCTCGCCGAACGCGCGTTGTCCGGCCGCATGCGCGGCGCGCACGTCGTCGGCGGGAAACGTCTTCGACACGGCGAGCAGCGAGACGGTGGCGGGATCGCGGCCGGCCGCGCGGGCGGCGTCGGCGATGCGGCGGTGAACGGAATCGAGACGGGCGGCGAAGTCGGACATGACGGGCACGGAAGCAGGCACGGGGAAGCGATTACGGCGGCGAGTACGGTGACGAATGCGGCACGGCACGCGCCGCTTCGATTCGCCCATTATACGGACGCCGCCGCGGGTGCCGCGCTAGCCGTACAGCAGATGCTCGACGAGCTGAATCCAGTGAGTGACCGGAATCTGCGTGCCGCTTTGCAGGTGCGCGATGCAGCCGACGTTGCCGGACACGATCATCTGCGGCTCGAGCGCCTGCAGCTTCAGCAGCTTCTGCTTGCGCAGCCGGTACGACAGCGACGGCTGCGTCAGCGAATAGGTGCCGGCCGACCCGCAGCACAGATGACTGTCGGCCGGCAGCCGCACGTCGATGCCGAGCGTCTCGAGCAGGCGCTCGACCTTGCCGCGCGACTGCTGGCCGTGCTGCAGCGTGCACGGCGGGTGATACGCGACGGTATGGATCGCGCGGCGCCGCGCGAGCGTCGAGAGCTCGGCCTCGAACGCGAGCAGCACGTCGGAGATGTCGCGCGTCAGCGCGACGATGCGCTGCGCCTTCTCCGCATACGCCGGATCGTCGCGCAGCAGGTGCGCGTATTCGAGCACCGTCGCGCCGCAGCCCGATGCGTTCATCACGATCGCCTCGGCGCCTTGCTCGACGTACGGCCACCACGCGTCGATGTTGCGGCGCGCGTCGTCGAGCGCTTCGTCGTGATAGTTCAGGTGCAGGCGGATCGCGCCGCAGCACCCCGCGTCGGGCGCGACGATCGTCTCGACGCCGAGCGCATCGAGCACGCGCGCGGTCGCGATGTTGATGTTCGGCAGCATCGACGGCTGCACGCAGCCGGCGAGCATCAGCATCTTGCGCGGATGCGTGCGCTGCGGCCATTCGAGCAGCCGCGTGCGCGGCGGCACCTTGTCGCGCAGCCGTTTCGGCAAGAGCGGCCGCACGTGCTGGCCGAGCCGCATGATCGGCGAGAACAGCGCCTCGTTCGGCACGAGGCTGGCGAGCACGCGGCGCACGAGCCGCTGCTGCACGGGGCGCTGCACTTGCGCCTCGACGTGCTTGCGGCCGATCTCGACGAGCCGGCCGTACTGGACACCCGACGGGCAGGTCGTTTCGCAGCTGCGGCAGGTGAGGCAGCGGTCGAGGTGCTGCTGCGTGCTGCGCGTGACGGGCGCGCCTTCGACCATCTGCTTGATCAGGTAGATGCGGCCGCGCGGGCCGTCGAGTTCGTCGCCGAGCAGCTGGTAGGTCGGGCACGTCGCGGTGCAGAAGCCGCAATGCACGCATTTGCGCAGGATTGCGTCGGCCTCGTCGCCGTCGGGCGTATTGCGGATGAAATCGGCGAGGTTCGTTTGCATCGAGCCCTCAGAGATCGGGGTAGAGCCGGCCGCGGTTGAAGATGCGCGCGGGATCGAACGCCGTCTTCAGCCCGCGGTGAATCTTCATCAGCGGCGCGGGCAGCGGCGTGAACACGCCCGCGCTGCGGTCGTAGGATTCGCCCGCGCGGAACAGCGTCGCATGGCCGCCGGCCTGCTTCGCGCTCATGCGCACCGTCTGCGCGTCGGCGTCGGTGATCCACCAGCGCTGCGCACCGCCCCATTCCATCAGCTGGGTGCCGGGCAGGTGCATCGGTTCGGTGATCGACGGCAGCGCGAGGCGCCACAGCGCATAGCCGGGCGGAATGCCGTTGAAGAACGGATCGGTGTGCTCGCGCAGGCCGGCCCAGAAGCGCTCGGCCTCGACCGCGTCGACGACTTCGCCGCCGAGCAGCGTCTTCGCCGATTTCACGGCGGCCTCGGCGCCCGACAGCCGCAGCACCAGCGTGCCGTTGCGCCAGGCGCTCGCGCTGACCGGCAGCGGATGGCCGCCCCATTCGTTGAGCTTGCGCACCGCGTCGGTCGCGGTCATCTCGAACTTCAGCGTGACTTCGGCGACCGGCACCGGCAGCACCTTGATCGACAGGTCGAGCATCAGCCCGAGCGTGCCGAGCGCGCCGGCCATCAGCCGCGACACGTCGTAGCCGGCGACGTTCTTCACGACCTGCCCGCCGAAGCGGAGCACTTCGCCGCGCCCGTTCATCAGCGTGACGCCGAGCACGAAGTCGCGCGGCGCGCCGCAGGTCGCGCGGCGCGGGCCGGCGAGGCCCGCCGCGATGCAGCCGCCGACGGTGGCCGCGCGGCCGAAATGCGGCGGCTCGAACGCCAGCATCTGGCCGCGCTCGGCGAGGACGGTTTCAAGCTGCGCGAGCGGCGTGCCCGCGCGGACCGTGACGACGAGCTCGGCCGGGTCGTACGACACGATGCCCTGAAACGAGCGCGTGTCGAGTATTTCGCCGTCCAGCGCCTGGCCGTACCAGTCCTTGGTGCCGCCGCCGCGAATCCGCAGCGGCCGGCCGTCGGCACTGGCGGCACGGATGCGCTCGGCCCATCCGGCGACGATGTCGTCCTCTTCCATGTTCTGTTGCTGCCTCGTTGTTGTCCGGTCGATTGTACCGGGGTGGCGCGAATCCACATCGCGACTATCCCTAAGCCCCGTCTGACGAAGGCGTGCGG
This sequence comes from Burkholderia sp. MSMB0856, assembly GCF_001524645.2. Taxonomy (NCBI): domain Bacteria; kingdom Pseudomonadati; phylum Pseudomonadota; class Betaproteobacteria; order Burkholderiales; family Burkholderiaceae; genus Burkholderia; species Burkholderia sp. MSMB0856. The sequence goes on from NZ_CP013427.1 coordinate 690,704, forward strand.
CCGCCACGCGCGCGGCCGGCACGGGCCGCGCGACTGCGCGGCGCTCAGAAGCGCGGCAGGTCGGGGTGCGGCAGCAGCCCCCCGCGCACGTGCTGGCGGCCGTACTCGGCGCAACGCGCGCGGGTCGGGATGCCCTTGTCGGGATTGAGCAGCCCGGCCGGATCGAACGCGCGCTTGACCGCGAAGAACGCATCGCGCTCCTGCGGCGAGAACTGTACGCACATCGAATTGAGCTTTTCGATGCCGACGCCGTGCTCGCCCGTCACGCTGCCGCCGAATTCCACGCAGCATTCGAGGATTTCCGCGCCGAACTGTTCGGCGCGGTGCAGCTCGTCCGGATCGTTCGCGTTGTAGAGGATCAGCGGATGCATGTTGCCGTCGCCGGCGTGGAACACGTTGATGCAGCGCAGCCCGTAGCGCGTCTCGAGTTGCTCGATGCGCGCGAGCAAGGGGCCGATCGCGCGGCGCGGCACGGTGCCGTCCATGCAGTAATAGTCGGCGGAAATGCGCCCGGCGGCCGGAAACGCGTTCTTGCGGCCGGACCAGAAGCGCAGCCGCTCGCTTTCGTTGCGCGATACCTGGATCCGCGTTGCGCCATGTTCGCGCAGCACGGCCGTCATGCGGACGATTTCCTCCGCGACTTCCTCGGGCGTGCCGTCCGATTCGCACAGCAGGATCGCCTTCGCGTCGAGGTCGTAGCCCGCATGCGTGAACGCCTCGACGGCCTGGGTGGCCGGCTTGTCCATCATCTCCAGCCCGGCCGGGATGATGCCCGACGCGATGATCGCGGCAACCGCCTCGCCGCCCTTCACGACATCGTCGAAGCTCGCCATCACGAGCTGCGCGGTCTGCGGTTTCGGGATCAGCTTCACCGTGATCTCGGTGACGATCGCGAACATCCCTTCGCTGCCGATCATCACCGCGAGCAGATCGAGGCCCGGCGTGTCGAGGCCGAGCGAGCCGAATTCGACGATCTCGCCGTCGATCGTGACCGCGCGCACGCGCATCACGTTGTGTACCGTCAGCCCGTATTTCAGGCAGTGGACGCCGCCGGAATTCTCCGCCACGTTGCCGCCGATCGTGCAGGCGATCTGCGACGAAGGATCGGGCGCGTAGTACAGCCCGTACGGCGCGGCGGCTTCCGAAATCGCGAGGTTGCGCACGCCGGGCTGCACGGTGGCGGTGCGCGCGTACGGATCGACCTCGACGATGCGCGTGAAGCGCGCGAGCGACAGCACGACGCCGTTCGCGATCGGCAGCGCGCCGCCGGACAGACTCGTGCCCGCGCCGCGCGGCACGATCGGCACCTCCATGCGGCGGCAGATCTGCACGATACGCTGCACCTGCGATTCGGTTTCGGGCAGCGCGACCGCGAGCGGCAGCCGGCGGTACGCCGACAGGCCGTCGCATTCGTACGGCGCGGTGTCTTCGTCGCGGAACAGCAGGCAATGCGTCGGCAGCACGGCCATCAGCGCCTGCACGACTTCGCGCTGGCGCTGCGCGCGGGTCGCGCTCGACAGTTCGACGGAAGCGTTCATCGGGTCTCCTGCGGGCGGCGCGGCGGCGCGCCGCCATGTCAGCACGTGAAGATCTTGCCGGGATTCATCAGATTGCGCGGATCGAGCGCGAGCTTGATCGCGCGCATCGCGTCGATCGCATTGTCGCCGTGCTCTTTCGGCAGGAAGCGCATCTTGTGCAGGCCGACGCCATGCTCGCCGGTGCAGGTCCCGCCGAGGCGCAGCGCGCGTTCGACGATCCGGTCGTTGATGCGTTCGGCTTCGTCGATTTCCTCGGGCTTGTCGGGATCGATCAGGATCGCGACGTGGAAATTGCCGTCGCCGACGTGGCCGACGATCGGGCAGGGCAGCGACGACGCGCGCAGGTCGACTTCGGTTTCCTCGACGCACGCGGCGAGTTGCGAGATCGGCACGCACACGTCGGTCGTCACCGCGCGGCAGCCGGGTTTCAGCTGCAGCATCGCGAAGTACGCGTTGTGGCGCGCGGCCCAGAGCCGCGTGCGATCCTCGGGGCGGGTCGCCCATTCGAAGCCCTGGCCGTTGTTCTGGCCCGCGAGCGTCTGCACGAGCTCGGCCTGTTCCTTCACGCCGGCTTCGGTGCCGTGGAATTCGAAGAACAGCGTCGGCGCTTCGGCGAGCGTCAGGTTCGAGTGGCGGTTGATCGAGCGCACCGCGAGCGAGTCGACGAACTCGACGCGCGCGATCGGCACGCCGATCTGGATCGTCTCGATCACGGTGCGCACCGCGTCGCCCATCGACGGGAACGTGCAGATCGCGGCCGACACGGCTTCGGGCAGCGGATGCAGGCGCAGCGTGATCTCGGTGATCACGCCGAGCGTGCCTTCGGAGCCGACGAACAGCCGCGTGAGGTCGTAGCCGGCCGACGACTTGCGCGCGCGCGAGCCCGTCTTCACGACACGGCCGTCGGCGAGCACGGCGGTGAGGCCGAGCACGTTCTCGCGCATGGTTCCGTAGCGCACGGCGTTGGTGCCCGATGCGCGGGTCGCGGTCATGCCGCCGATGCTGGCGTCGGCGCCCGGATCGATCGGGAAGAACAGGCCGGTGTCGCGCAGCGCTTCGTTGAGCGCCTTGCGCGTGATGCCCGGCTCGACCGTGACGGTCAGGTCTTCCGCGTTGATCGACAGCACGCGGTTCATTTCCGACAAGTCGAGCGAGACGCCGCCGCGCACGGCGAGCAGGTGGCCTTCGAGCGACGAGCCGGCGCCGTACGGGATCAGCGGCACGCCGTAGAGCGCGCACAGCAACACGACTTCGCAAACTTCATCGGCGTTGTGGGCGAATACGACGGCGTCGGGCAGTTGCGGATCGAACGGCGATTCGTCGCGGCCGTGATGGGCGCGGACGGCGTCGGCGGTCGACACGCGCTCGCCGAAGGCGGCGCGCAGCGCATCGAGCATGGCGGAGGGCAGCGGGCGGCGCGCGGTGGCCGGCGGGGCAGGGTGATTCACGAATGTCTCCTGACGACTGCTTGTCAAACTTTCGGCCCATTCTACGCTGTAACGCCCGCTGCACCAGCCGCCGCGGGCTGCGATAATCGCGTTCCTGGGCAACCGGGCCGCATCGCGGCCGCGCACGAGAGGACATTCGCATGGGTAACCGCTTGAGCAAGATCGCGACGCGCACGGGCGACGACGGCACCACGGGCCTCGGCGACGGACGGCGCATCGGCAAGGACGACGCGCGGATCGCCGCGATCGGCGACGTCGACGAACTGAACTCGAACCTCGGCGTGCTGCTCGCCGAGCCGCTGCCGGACGACGTGCGCACCGCGCTCGTCACGATCCAGCATGACCTGTTCGATCTCGGCGGCGAGCTGTGCATTCCCGGCCATGCGGTGCTCGACGACACGCACCTCGCGCGCCTCGACCGGTGGCTCGCCGACTACAACGCGACGCTGCCGCCGCTGAAGGAATTCATCCTGCCGGCCGGCTCGCGCGCGGCGTCGCTCGCGCACGTATGCCGGACGGTGTGCCGCCGCGCGGAGCGCTCGATCGTCGCGCTCGGACGGAACGACGCGCTCAATGATGCGCCGCGACGTTACGTGAACCGGCTGTCGGACTTGCTGTTCGTGCTGGCGCGCGTGCTGAACCGCGCGGGTGGCGGTTCGGACGTGCTGTGGGAGCGCGGGCGCGTCCGCTGACGCGCGGCCGCGTTCTTGCGCACTGCGACAATTTGCCCGGGGGGCCGTCGATTTTTAAAGATGTATCGTATGAGCATGTTTAACGGAGAATACGAACATGACCCACATCACTGCTGACCAGATGGCTCGTGTGAAGGCCACTGCCCCTGTCCTCGCCGTGCACGGCGCGACGATCACGAAGCACTTCTACCAGCGCATGTTCGCGCGCCATCCGGAACTGAAGAATCTGTTCAACCAGACGCATCAGAAGACCGGCAGCCAGCCGGAAACGCTCGCGAAGGCGGTCTATGCATATGCGGCGAACATCGACAACCTCGGCGCGCTCGGCGGGGCGGTGTCGCATATCGCGCACAAGCACGCGAGCTTGAACATCCGTCCCGAGCATTACCCGATCGTCGGCGAGAACCTGCTTGCGTCGATCGTCGAAGTGCTCGGCGACGCGGTCGATGCTCAGACGCTCGAGGCATGGCGTGTCGCGTACGGCCAGCTCGCGCAGATCCTGATCGGCGCCGAGGCCGATCTGTACGCGGGCGCCGCGTGGAGCGGCTTCCGTCCGTTCAAGGTCGCCCGCAAGGTGCGTGAAAGCGACGAGATCACGTCGTTCTACCTGACGCCCGCCGACGGCGGCGAGGCGCCGACCTTCGCGCCGGGCCAGTACGTCACGGTGAAGCGTTTCGTCGGCGACCTCGGCGTCGACCAGCCGCGCCAGTACAGCCTGTCCGACGCGCCGCACGGCAAGTGGCTGCGCATCTCGGTGAAGCGCGAGGCCGGCCAGCCGGAAGCAATCCCGGCCGGCAAGGTGTCGACGCTGATGCATGACGGCGTGGAGGAGGGCGCGATCGTCGAAGTGACCGCGCCGATGGGCGAATTCTCGCTGAAGCGCGGCGTCGATACGCCGGTCGTGCTGATCTCCGGCGGCGTCGGCCTGACGCCGATGGTGTCGATGGCATCGACGCTGGCCGGCGAAGGCAGTACGCGCGAGGTGCGGTTCGTCCACGCATGCCGGTCTGGCGCGGTGCATGCGTTCCGCGATTGGCTGAACGATACGGTGCGCGAACACGCGAACGTGAAGCGCACGGTGCTGTACGAGCTGGTCGGCCCGAACGACCGGGGCGGCGTCGATCACGACCTCGAAGGGCGCCTGACGCCGGAACGCGTGAAGCAATACGCGCTGGTGCCGGATGCCGACTACTACGTCTGCGGCCCGATCGCGTTCATGAAGGCGCAGCGCGACGCGCTGGTCGCGCTCGGCGTCGCGCCGGCGCGCATCAATACCGAGATCTTCGGCTCGGGCGCGCTCGAGTGAAATCCTGACGGCGGCTGCCCGTCAACGAAAAAAGCCCGGCGCGAGCCGGGCTTTTTCTTGCTGCGCAGGCGGCAGGCCGCGGGCGGCACGCGCCGCCTCGAGCCTGCCGGCGATCAGTTACCGCTGCCGCGCGCGACGCGCCGTGCCTTCACCGATTCCGCGAGACCTTCGAGCACCTTCACGCTGTCGTCCCACGCGATGCACGCGTCGGTGATGCTCTGGCCGTAGGTCAGCGGGCAGCCTTCCTTCAGGTCCTGGCGCCCCTCGACGAGGTGCGACTCGATCATCACGCCGACGATGCGCTCGTCGCCGGCCGCCACCTGGCGGCCGATGTCCGCGCACACGGGGATCTGGTTCTCGTGCTTCTTCGAGCTGTTCGCGTGGCTCGCGTCGATCATCAGGCGTGCGGCGAGGCCGGCCTTGCCGATGTCCGCGCACGCGGCGTTCACGCTGTCCGCGTCGTAGTTCGGCGTCTTGCCGCCGCGCAGGATCACGTGGCAGTCCTCGTTGCCGGCCGTCGACACGATCGCCGAGTGGCCGCCCTTGGTCACCGACAGGAAATGGTGCGGCTGCGATGCGGCCTTGATCGCGTCGACCGCGATCTTCACGTTGCCGTCGGTGCCGTTCTTGAAACCGACCGGGCACGACAGCCCCGACGCGAGCTCGCGGTGCACCTGCGACTCGGTCGTGCGCGCGCCGATCGCGCCCCACGAGATCAGGTCGGCGATGTACTGCGGGCTGATCATGTCGAGGTATTCGGTCGCGGCCGGCAGCCCCATCTCGTTGATCTGCAGTAGCAGTTCGCGCGCGGTGCGCAGCCCTTCGTTGATCTTGAAGCTGTTGTCGAGGTGCGGATCGTTGATGAGCCCCTTCCAGCCGACCGTCGTGCGCGGCTTCTCGAAGTACACCCGCATCACGATTTCCAGCTCGCCCTTGAAGCGCTCGCGTTCCTTCACGAGCCGCCCCGCGTACTCGATCGCCGCCTTCGTATCGTGGATCGAACACGGCCCGATCACGACGATCAGCCGGTCGTCCATCCCGTGCAGGATGCGGTGCATCGACTGGCGCGAGTTGTAGATCAGCTCGGACGCGGCCTCGGAGCACGCGAATTCGCGGATCAGGTGGGCGGGCGGCGTCAGTTCCTTGAGTTCGCGAATGCGGACGTCGTCGGTGTTGTGCGGGGGCATGCTGTTTCTCCTAATTTTGCGGGCGCCGTTCGGTCAGTGCGCGTGCGGCAGATTCATCAATTCAAGCGATTCAGTGATTTCGGTCGGGGCCGCGGGATGTGCTGCGGCAGCGACCGGTTGGCGAAGGGCGAAAAAAAACCGCCGGGTTCGCCGGCGGTTTTTTCGGGAATTTCGGTTGCGCTTTACGCGCCATCAACCCTCTCGATCCGCCAGCGGTCTGAGATGCCAAAAAAAGTAAAAATAAAACTTGGCGGACATGACGGAGATTCGGTTCGTCAAAAAAGTTGATTCGGAATTTATACCCGGTCGTCGGGCCGCTGGCAACCGGGGACGCTCGAAAATGCGGACAATCCGCGCGCTTTCGTCGAAATGCGCGGATTGTCTGCGCCGCGATGCGGTTATGCCGTACCGCCGACCGTCATCTTGTCGATCCGCAGGGTCGGCTGGCCGACGCCGACCGGCACGCTCTGGCCTTCCTTGCCGCACACGCCGACGCCCGAGTCGAGCGACATGTCGTTGCCGATCATGCTCACGTACTTCAGCGATTCCGGGCCGCTGCCGATCAGCGTCGCGCCCTTCACCGGGTAGGTGATCTTGCCATTCTCGATCATGTACGCCTCGGACGCCGAAAACACGAACTTGCCGTTCGTAATGTCGACCTGGCCGCCGCCGAAGTTCACCGCGTACAGGCCGTTCTTGACCGACGCGATGATTTCCTGCGGATCCTTGTCGCCGTTCAGCATGTACGTGTTGGTCATGCGCGGCATCGGCAGCGCCGCATACGACTCGCGCCGCGCGTTGCCGGTGACGGGCATCTTCATCAGGCGCGCGTTCAGCGTGTCCTGGATGTAGCCCTTCAGGATGCCGTCCTCGATCAGCGTCGTGCACTGCGTCGGGTTGCCTTCGTCGTCGATGTTCAGCGAGCCGCGGCGATTCGGCAGCGTGCCGTCGTCGACCACCGTCACGCCCTTCGCGGCGACCTGCTCGCCGATACGGCCGGCGAACGCCGACGAACCCTTGCGGTTGAAGTCGCCCTCGAGGCCGTGGCCGATCGCCTCGTGCAGCAGCACGCCCGGCCAGCCCGGCCCGAGCACGACCGTCATCGCGCCGGCCGGGGCGGGGCGCGCGTCGAGGTTCACGAGCGCCGCGTGCACGGCGTCGTCGACGTAGCGCGACAGCACTTCGTCGGTGAAGTAGCCGTAGTCGAAGCGGCCGCCGCCGCCGCCGGAGCCGATTTCGCGGCGGCCGTTCTGTTCGGCGATCACCGTGACCGACACGCGCACGAGCGGGCGGATGTCGGCGGCGAGCGCGCCGTCGCTGCGCGCGACCAGCACGACGTCGTATTCGCCGGCGAGCCCCGCCATCACCTGCGTGACGCGCGGGTCGCGACCGCGCGCCATCTGCTCGATGCGCTCGAGCAGCTTGACCTTGGCCGTCGCGTCGAGCGACGCGAGCGGATCGGACGGCAGGTACAGGTCGCGGCCCGAGATGCCCTTCAGCGACGTCGCCGCCTTGATCTTCTGGCGGCCGCCGCCGGCCGCCGCGATCGCCTTGGTGGCCGCGGCCGCCTGGGCGATGGCTTCCGGCGACAGGTCGTCCGAGTAGGCGAACGCGGTGCGGTCGCCCGCGACCGCGCGCACGCCGACGCCCTGGTCGATGCTGAAGCTGCCCGACTTCACGATGCCTTCCTCGAGGCTCCACGCTTCGCTGCGGGTCGCCTGGAAGTACAGGTCCGCGTAGTCGACGCGATGCGTGAAGATGTCGGCGATCGTGCGCGTGAGCAGGCTCTCGTCGAGGCCGTACGGCGTGAGGAGGATGTCCTTCGCCAGCGCAAGATTGCGGATGCCGGGTTCGATGATGTTCATGCGGGTATCGAGGGTTCTCAAAAAGTTGTCGGGTGCGTGCTGGGCAGATGGGTTGGCCGGGCGGCGTTTCAAGCGCCAGGGCGGATCGGATGTTCAGGCCAGCACGCGATGCCGCCACGCGGGCAGGCTCTGGCGCACGTCGGCGATGCGCTGCGGATCGAGCGCGCCGGTCACGACGCTCGCGCCTTCGTCGCGGACCGCGACGATTTCGCCCCACGGGTCGATCAGCATGCTGTGGCCCCAGGTGCGCCGGCCGTTCTCGTGCTTGCCGCCTTGCGCGGCCGCGAGCACGTAACACTGATTCTCGACGGCCCGCGCGCGCAGCAGCATTTCCCAGTGCGCGCGGCCCGTCGTATAAGTAAACGCCGACGGCACGACGATCAGCGCGCAGTCGCCCATCCTGCGATACAGCTCCGGAAAGCGCAGATCGTAACAGACCGACAGGCCGACCCGCCCGAACGGCGCGTCGAACGCGACGACCGTGTCGCCCGCGCGGATCGTGCGCGCCTCGTCGAACGATTCGTCGCCTTTCTCGAAGTTGAACAGGTGGATCTTGTCGTAGCGGGCCGCTTCGTGACCGCTCGAGTCGAACACGAGCGTCGTGTTCAGCACGCGATCGGGTTCGGGCGCCTTCAGCGGCAGCGTGCCGCCGATCACCCAGACGCCGTGACGGTGCGCCGCCTCCGAAAGGAAGCGCTGAATCGGACCGTCGCGGTAGGGTTCGGCGAGCGCGAGCTTGTCGGTGTCGCGATGGCCCATGAAGCAGAAATACTCGGGCAGCAGCACGAGCTGCGCGCCGTCGCCGGCCGCTTCCGCGATCAGGCGGCCGGCTTCGGCGAGATTGCGTGCGACGTCCGGCGTGCTCACCATCTGCAGCGCGGCGACCCGAAAGGGCGTGGCGGAACGGGTGTGATCGGTCATCGCTGGATCGGTTGCATCATAAATGGGGTGCGGCCCGGCACCTTGCGCGCGTCAGTGGCTCGCCGCATCGGCCGGACCGTGATTCATCTTACCCTGATCGCCCCGCACCCGCTCGATGTGCGGATGCGCCCACGAGCCGGTGATCGCGTAGTCGAGCGCGAACGCGCGCGACAGCGTCTCCGACAGCGCGTAGTTCGCCGCCAGCACGCCGACGCCGAGCAGCGGATTGATGATCGCGGCCGCGATCGCGGCCGTGCCGGCGCCGATCTTCGGCGCGACGTGCGCGTGCAGGTCCTGCGTCTCGGTGCCGAGGTCGACCGCGCCGCGCACGGTCACGTTGGCCGGCGCAGTCGTCATCGAGAAGTCGTCGGTGCGTGCGATCCCGTTCGAGATCCGGCTGGTGCCCGTGATCTTGTCGAACGGCAGTCCCTTGCCGATCACGTCGCGGAAATTCAGCGTCAGGAAGCGCGCGAGACTCTGCAGGCTCAGCACGCCGAGCAGTTTCGCGGCGCCCGGATCGACCTTCAGGATCTGACCGTGCTCCAGGTCGAGCGCGATCTGGCCGCCGAGCGACGGCAGATCGACCGCGGTCGGGCCGCCGCGCCAGCCGACCTTGCCGGTCACCGTGCCGTGGCCGTTCGCCAGCGTGCGCGGCAGGCCGACGAGGTCGAGCAGCGCGCCCGCGTTGCCGACGTCGAGCTTGAAGTCGAACACGCTGCGGCGCGGTGCATCGTTCTCGTCGACGCCGCGGGCCAGCGCGCGGCGCGACGTGCGCCAGTTGCCGGTCGCCGTCAGCTTCGCGGCCGGGTTCGCCAGCTCGAGCTTGTCGAGCTGCCACACCGGCGCGCCGTCTTCCTCGATGTTGCGCGCATTGACGACGAGCCGGCCGATGTCGTGATCGCGCGCAACGACCTGGTCGACGATCAGGTCGACCGACGGCATCGGCCGGTCGGTCGGCGTCGGCAGGTTCATCGCGCGGCCGACGAGGTCGTGCTGCGCGCTCTGCGGAATCACGAGCTTCGCAAGCCGCGCATTCAGCACGCCCGCGCCGTTGTGGCCGCCGCCCGGCGCCCACGACAGGTAGCCGGAGACCTGGTTCGACGCGATGTTCGCCTGCCACAGCTCGTCGATGTGCGACGCGCCGATGATCACGTTTTCCCAGTTGCGCTTGAGCAGCTTCAGCGTGCCGAAGTGGAGCGCGAAGCGCTTCGGCGTGAAGCTCGCGACGTCGATGCGCGGCGCGGTTTGCGGTTCCGGCGCGCGCGGCGCGTCGTGCTGCAGCGTGCGGGCCAGCGCGAGCCAGGCGTCGGCATCGAGTTCGTCGACGTCGACGGCGGCGCTCACGCCGTCCTGCGGCAGGTCGGGCATCCGGTGGATACCCATCGCGCCGCGCACCGCGCGCAGCGGCTGGCCGGGCGTCGCGTCGAGCAGGTAGGTCGCGGCCACGGGGCCGAGCGTCAGGTCGGCATGCTCGAGGCGCTTGCCGCCCGCCTGGGCGGCCGGCTGCAGCGTGAAGCGGAACGGCATCGGCGTGCCGGCCGGTTTCGCGAACGGCGCCGGGAAGTTGAGCGCGACGCCCGTCAGGTCGGAACGCGCGGTGACCTCCGGCAGACGGCCCGGCGCGCCGCGCACGGCGAGCTGGTACGGTGCGTCGCCGACCACGTGCTCGAGCAGCGCCGCGGCCGTGCCGCGCAGGTTCAGGCCGCGCGCGGCGTCGAGCGCGAGCTTGCCGTCGACGTCCACCGCGTACGGGCCGTGCGACTGGAAGTTGCCGTTCGCGCGGACCGGGCCACCGAGGAAGCGCCCCGACAGGCCCTGCAGCGACGCGCCAGTCTCCGAAAAACGCACGCTGCCGCGCAGCGCGGACAGCGGCGGTACGCCGTCGGTCGACAGCGTGTTGCCGCCGAACGCGAGTGCGCCTTCGACGTGGGTATGCGGATGCGGTACGTGTTGCGGAATCGTGATCTTGAGCGCGAGCGCCGCCGGCCCCTGCGCATCGATCCGCCGGCCGATGTGCCCACTCATCGCGCCGAGCGAGCTGTTGTCCGCGTAGTCGATCAGGTCCGCGAGCGGGCCTTGCGCATGGCCGTCGATGATGAGCGGCGACTTCGACGGGTTGCCGAGATCGTCGATCCGGCCGGCAACCTTCGTCAGCGCGACGCGTTTGTAGTGCGCGCGCGCGATGTCGAAACACAGCTTGTTCTGCGCGAGCTCGAACACGCCGTCGATCCCGTCGAGTGCGGGCCAGACGCTCGGCGTGCCGTTCGCGAGCTTGCGCGGCGGGTACGGCGTCGGCTCGAAGCGCCCGCCGGTGAACGGCGCGACGATATGGAACACGCCGGCGTCCGGCTCGTGTTCGAACGGGAATTTCTCGAGCGGGCCGCGGGCGACGATCGACGCGCCCTTGGTCACCTGGCCGTCCTGCAGCGCATGGCCGAGATAGTCGCGCAGGTGCTCGGACATCCCGGTCGGCAGGTAGCGCGGAATGCGCGCCACCGACGCGCGCGCGAAATCCGCGCGCAGGTCGAGCGAGCCGCGGCCGTGGCCGGGGTTCGTGTACGAGCCAGACACCGCGATTTCCGCATCCGGGTTCGCGACGAACAGGTCGGGCAGCGTCACGTCGACGCGCGCGTGCTTCTCGCCCGGCGCCGGCGTGATCACCCATTTCGCGTTGCCGCGCAGCCGGTCGAAGGTGAGGCGCGGCTCGTCGAATTCGCCCGGCACCGTGACCGCTGCGTTGACGGTATCGAAGTGCGCGGCGCCGCCCGTCTCGTTCGCGTCGACGCGGCCCCACAGGTTTTCGACGCCCGGCCAGCCGGCGCGCGGATGGCCGCGCGGCGAGAGGCCGGGAGGCGGCTCCTGCGCGGCGAAGCTGATGCCCTGCAGGTCGCCGAGGAAGCGGTAGCGGACGATCGGTGCGGCGCCGGTGCGACGCTCTTCGTCGGCGAGCTCGGCCCGAGCCGGCTTCGCGCGTTCGACCTCGATGTGATAATTCGACACCATCCCGCGCGGGTCGAGCTTGATCAGTTCGTTGCGCAGCCGCGCCGGCAGCGGTAGCCCGCGGATGAACTCGCTGAGGATGCCGAGATCGACGCGGTCGCCGACGACGCTCAGCAACTGCCCCTGGTCGGCGGCCGGCACGCGGTAGCGGGCGGTCAGCGTCGACAGCGCGAGCGAGCGGGCGAGCGGCGTGCCGTCCGGCAGCGGCGGCTGGCCGAGCTCCGCGTTGAAGCGCGTCAGGTGCAGCGTGTAGTCGCGGCCGGTGTCCAGCGCCATGTCCCAGCCGAAGCCGACCGTCGGCACGTCGAGGCGCGGCTGGGTCGGCCGCACGCGCAGCACGACGTCGGCGCCCTGCAGGTCGCCGCCGGCGGAGCGCAGGTGGCCGTTCTCGAAGGTCGCCCAGATCGCGTTGTCGATCCGGCCCGCGTGGATCGTGAGCGGGATGTCGAGATAGCGGCCGAGCGTCTGCAGGTCGACGGGGCCGGTCGACAGATACGCGTCGCCGGTCCAGTTCGTCGGCTTGCCGATCGGCGCGAGCGGCTTGTGCCGGAAACGCGCGCGGAAATCGAGCGGACCGAGCAGCAGGGTGCCGTTCGCGGGCGCCTGCAGCGCGGCCTTGTGCTCGCGGCCGTGGTTGAGCACCGCGAGGCGGATGCCGGACAGCGCGAGCTCCGGTGCGTCGTGCTGCGCGTCGCGCCAGCGCAGCGTGCCGTTGCGCAGTACGATCGCTTCCTGCTTCAGCAGCCAGGTGCTGAACGTGTCGTTGCCGCCATGGGTGGTCGCGACGCCGACGCCCGCGATGCTCAGCGAGCCGTCGGCCGCGCGCGCGACGACGAGATCCGGATGGTCGACGATCAGACTCGACAGCGCGGGCGACAGCCGCAGCAGCGACATCCACGACAACGCGGCCGTCGCGTGCGGGACCGACAACGCGATCTGGCCGTCACGGCCGCGAATGGTGAGGTTGGCGACTTCGACGCCCGGCTGCATGCCGGACCAGTGGGGGGACAGTTTGCCGATCGAAAGCTGCGCGTGGAGCTTGTCGGACACCGCGCGCTCGATGCGCGGGCGAAATTCGTCGATGCGCGGCAGCACCACGTAGCGCAGCCCGAGGAACGCGCCGGCCGCGACGAAGTACGTGCCGATCCCGACCGCCAGCGTCACCCTGAACACGCGACGCAGGACTGGATGATCGTGCTTCGGAGGTCCCGCTTCGGGCTCAGCTAAGGCGGATTCCTGACGGTCGGACATGCGGCGGAAGGGCGGCGATATGGTAGTTTTGCAGACTGACGTTGAAATGTATCACAGGGGTTCGTGCCGGCGGCCGTTGCGGCGGCGCGGCACGGGCTTTCCGGCGCGCGGTTTTCGCGGCGGCGCATCCGCGTCGCGACACCGCGCCGAGTCCACGGGGCCTGTCGGCGGCGGGGCGCGCAAGCGTTCTCCCGCGGCGGCGGGCCTTACCGCCAGGCCCGCTTTTCGATGACCGACGCTTCCGCCCTGATCAGCCCGTCCTACTCCCGATATATCGCCCGTGCGGTGGCCGCGCGTCCCGCGCTGTCCGACCAGATCGCCGCGTGGGCCGCCGCGCCGCTCGCCCGCGCGCAGCTCGACGCGCGCCTGACCGAACTGCTCGCATCGCCGGCCGGCGCGGCCGCGCCGGGCGACGAGCAACTGAAGCGCGCGCTGCGGCAGTTGCGTGTCGAAGTGTTCGGCGCGGTCGCGGAGCGCGACCTGCGCGGCGTCGCGAATGTCGCCGAGGTGACGTCCGCGATGACCGATCTCGCCGAGGTGGCCGTGCAGCGCTCGCTCGCGCTGCTGTCGGCCGAACTCGAGGCGATGTACGGCGAGCCGCGCGGCGCCGACGGCCAGCGCGTCGTGCTGGGCGTGGTCGGGATGGGCAAGCTCGGCGGCCGCGAGCTGAACGTGTCGTCCGACATCGACCTGATCTTCGTCTACGAGGACGACGGCGAGACGGCCGGCGGCACGCGCTCGCCGCTGTCCACCCAGGAATACTTCACGCGGCTCGGCCGGCGCCTGATCGGCGTGCTGTCCGAAGTCACGGCCGACGGCTACGTGTTTCGCGTCGACATGCGGTTGCGCCCGAACGGCGATTCGGGGCCGCTCGTATGCAGCCTCGGGATGCTCGAGGAATATTTCTACGTGCAGGGGCGCGAATGGGAGCGCTACGCGTGGATCAAGGGGCGGCTCGTGTCGGAAGGCGACAGCGACGCGGCGCGGCGGCTCGAGTCGCAGCTCGAATCGATCGTCAAGCCGTTCGTGTACCGCCGCTATCTCGACTTCGGCGTGATCGGTGCGATCCGTTCGCTGCACCAGCAGATTCGCCAGGAAGCCGCGCGCCGCGCGTCGATGCGGCCCGACAAGGCCGACGACATCAAGCTCGGGCGCGGCGGGATCCGCGAGATCGAATTCAGCGCGCAGGTGTTCCAGCTGATCCGCGGCGGCCAGGATGCGGAATTCCGCGTGCGGCCGACGCTCGCGGTGCTGCGCCATGCGCAGGCGCGCGGGCTGATCGGCGAGGACGTGCGCGAGCGCCTGACCGACGCCTACAACTTCCTGCGCACGCTCGAGCATCGGCTGCAGTACCGCGACGACGCGCAGACGCACGCGATGCCGGTCGACCCGAACGAGCGCGCGGCGCTGGCCGCGTCGCTCGGCTTCGCCGACTACGCGGCGCTGATGACGGTGCTCGACGGCTACCGCACCTTCGTCGAGGCGCAGTTCGACCAGATCTTTGCCGATAAGGCGAACGGCGGCCCCTGCGCGGCGGGGGAGGACACCACCGCGTCGTGGATCTGGAGCGGGGCGCTCGCCGACGACGGCGAAGACGACACGCTGCGCGCGCGCCTCGACGGCCTCGGCTTCAGCGATCCGGCGACCGTGCTCGCGCGGCTGCGCGCGATCTCGCAGTCGTCGCGCTACGCGGGCCTGCCGGAAAAGAGCCGGCAACGCTTCGACAGCGTCGCGCAACGCGCGCTCGAGGCCGCGCCGCGGATCGATGCCGCGCGCCGCGACGACACCATTGTGCGGCTGTTCGACCTGCTCGAGACGGTCAGCCGGCGCGGCGTCTATCTCGCGCTGCTGACCGAGTATCCGGCCGCGCTCGATCGCGTGCTGTCGGTGCTCGGCGCGACGCGCTGGGGCGGCGGCTACCTGATCCGCCATCCACAATTGCTCGACGAACTGCTCGACGACGAAGCGATCGCCAGCCCGTTCGACTGGCCCGCGTTCAAGGACGCATTGCGGGCGCGCCTGGCGGCCGCCGACGGCCCCGAGCAGCAGATGGACCTGCTGCGGCATGCGCAGCACGCGGAGGTGTTTCGCATCCTGCTGATCGATCTGGCGGGCCAACTGTCGGTCGAGCACGTGAGCGATCGTCTGTCGGAGCTCGCCGACGCGGTGCTCGACGTGACGATCGAGGTGGTCTGGTCGCAGCTCGCGAAGCGCCACCGCGACGTGCCGAAGTTCGCGGTGATCGCGTACGGCAAGCTCGGCGGCAAGGAGCTCGGCTACGCGTCGGATCTCGACCTGATCTTTCTGTACGACGACCCCGACGAGCGCTCGGCGGACGTCTACACGACCTTCACGCGACGGCTGATCACGTGGCTCACGACCGCGACCGGCGCGGGCGCGCTGTTCGACATCGACCTGCGGCTGCGGCCGAACGGCGAGGCCGGACTGCTCGTGACCGATCTCGACGCGTTCCGCCGCTACCAACTGCGCGAGGGCGACGCCGCGAACACCGCGTGGGTGTGGGAGCACCAGGCGCTGACGCGTGCCCGCTACAGCGCGGGCGACACGCAGATTGGCGCGGACTTCGAGGCGATCCGTCAGCAGGTGCTGACGACGCCGCGCGACGGGGCGGTGCTCGCGAAGGAGATCGTCGACATGCGTGGCAAGGTGTTCGCCGGCCACCCGAACCAGACGGACCTGTTCGACCTGAAGCACGATCGCGGCGGGATGGTCGACATCGAATTCATCGTCCAGTACTGGGTGCTGCTGCATGCGTCGAGCGATGCCGAGCTGATCCGCAACACCGGCAACATCGCACTGCTGCGCGAGGTCGCCCGGTTCGGGCTGATGGGCGAGGACGAAGCCGAGCGCGTCGGCGCCGCGTACCGCAAGTACCGGAAGCTGCAGCACAAGCTGCGGCTCGACGGGATGGAAAAGGCGCGGGTCGATCCGGCGCTGGTGGCCGACGAGCGGGCGGCTGTGACGGCGTTGTGGGAGCGGGTGTTCGGCGCGGTCGAAACGGGGGTTTGAGTCGGGCGTTCGAATCGAGCGTTCGAATCACCGGGGCAGGGCGGGCGCGATCGGGTGGCCGCTGCTGCCGATGAAAAAAGACCGGCGCATGCGCCGGTCTTTTCGCTTTCGGGGGACCCGCGTCAGGCCGCCAGCATTTCCTTCGCGTGTTTGCGCGTCGTCGCGGTGATCTCGAGCCCGCCGAGCATCCGGGCGACTTCCTCGACCCGGCTCGCCTTGTCGAGCGGGACGACCGACGAGACGGTGCTGCCGCGGTCGTCGGCACCCTTCGCGACCTGGAAGTGATGGTCGCCGCGTGCGGCGACCTGCGGCAGGTGCGTCACGCACAGTACCTGGCGGTCACGTCCGAGCTGATGCAGCAGGCGGCCGACCACCTCGGCGACGCCGCCGCCGATGCCCGTGTCGACCTCGTCGAAAATCAGCGTCGGTGTCGGGCTGGCGGCGCTCGCGATCACCGCGAGCGCAAGGCTGATCCGGGCGAGTTCGCCGCCCGACGCGACTTTCGCGAGCGGCCGCAGCGGTACGCCAGGGTGCCCGGCGACTCGGAATTCGACCTGCTCGAGCCCGTGCGGGCCGCCATCGGCGAGCGGCACGAGCGCGACTTCGAAGCTGCCTCCTGCCATCGACAGTTCCTGCATGCCCGCCGTGACGGCCGTGCCGAGCGCCTTCGCGGCCTGCGCGCGCGCCTTCGACAGGTGTTTCGCGTCGGTGAGATAGGCTTCCCATGCCTTGGCCTGCGCGGCTTCGAGCGCGCCGAGATCGGCGGCTGCGTCGAGCGCGGCGAGCTGCGCGCGGCGTGCCGCATGTTCCTCGTGCAGCGTGTCGGGCGGCAGCCGGAACTTGCGGGCGGTCGAGTGCAGCGCGTCGAGGCGCGTCTCGACCTGCGCGAGCCGGGCCGGGTCGAGATCGAGGCGCTGCGCGTAGTGCGACAGCGAATAGACGGCTTCCTGCAGCTGGATCTCGGCCGGTTCGAGCGATGCGAGCGCGTCGCCGAGCCCCGTGTCGTAGTCGGCCAGGCTGCGCAGTTTCGACACGATTGCGCCGAGCTGCGGGAGCATCGCGTCGTCGGCCTCGGACAGCGCGTTGAGCGCACCCTGCACGCCGGCGATCAGGTTCGCCGAATGCGACAGGCGCTTGTGCTCGCTGCCGACTTCGTCCCATTCGCCCGGTTGCGGTGCGAGCTTGTCGAGCTCGGCGAGCTGCCATGCGAGCTTCTCGCGTTCGAGCTGCAGTTCGCGCTCGTGCGCCTTCGCGGCGTCGATCGCCTGCGTCGCGTCGCGCCAGACGCGCCACGCGCGTGCGACGTTCGCGGCATCGGCGACGAGCCCCGCGTGCGTGTCGAACAGCTCGCGCTGCGCATCGGGACGCATCAGCAACTGGTGCGCGTGCTGGCCGTGGATGTCGACCAGCATCTCGCCGAGCTCGCGCAGCTGCGCGAGCGTCGCGCTGGTGCCGTTGATGAATGCGCGCGAGCGGCCGTTCGCGTCGATCACGCGGCGCAGCATCACGGTGTCCTCGGCGTCGAACGCGTGTTCATCGAGCCAGCGCGCGACGCGGTCGTGCGGCGTGAATTCGGCGGTGATGTCGGCGCGGCCGCAGCCGGCGCGCACGACGCTCGCGTCGGCGCGTTCGCCGAGCGCGAGGGCGAGGGCGTCGATCAGGATCGATTTGCCGGCGCCGGTTTCGCCGGAAAAGACGGTGAAGCCGCTATCGAATTCGAGATCGAGCGCGGCGACGATGACGAAGTCGCGAATCGAGAGGTGGCGAAGCATGGTGTCGGGCTCAGGTGCGTCAGGACGCCTTGTCGTCTTCGTTCGATGCGTGTTCGTTCCAGTGCAGCTTCTTGCGCAGCGTCGCGTAATAGCTGTAGCCGACCGGATGCAGGAACGGCACCGTATGCTTCGAGCGGCGCACCTCGATCGTGTCGTTCAGCTCCAGCGCGGTAAACGACTGCATGTCGAAGTTCACGTTGACGTCGCGGCCGCCGACGATCTGGATCGCAATCTTCGAATCGTCGGGCAGCACGATCGGCCGGTTCGACAGCGCATGCGGCGCGATCGGCACGAGCACGATGCCCTGGAGTTGCGGGTGCAGGATCGGCCCGGCCGACGACAGCGCGTACGCGGTCGAGCCGGTCGGCGTGGCGACGATCAGGCCGTCCGAACGCTGGTTGTACATATACCGGCCGTCGACCGACGCACGCAATTCGACCATCCCGGAAAAGCCGCTGCGGTTCACGACGACGTCGTTGAACGCGAGTGCGTGGTAGATCGGTTCGCCGTCGCGCACGATCCGGGCCTCGAGCAGCGAGCGCTCCTCGCGCTCGAACTTGCCCGACAGGATCACCGGGACGCGCGCCTGCATGTCGGCCGCCGCGATGTCCGTGATGAAGCCGAGCCGCCCGTGGTTGATCCCGATCAGCGGTGTCTTGTACGGCGCGAGCTGGCGGCCGATGCCGAGCATCGTGCCGTCGCCGCCGAGCACGACCGCCACGTCCGCGCGCGCGCCGATTTCAGCCGGAGTGAGCGCCGGATAGCCGGAGATGCCGATCTCGCGCGCGGTTTCGGCTTCGAACACGACCTCGAAGCCGAGCTTCGCGATGCAGCCAGCCAGCGTGGCGAGCGGCTCGGCGATGCCGGGCGTGTTGCTCCGGCCCACGAGCGCGACAGTATTGAACTGATTACCGGTTTTCATGCCGGCATTACACCATAGCTCGTTGACGAAAAGAACCGGCTGTGTGAAGACGGGGCCGGATCGGTCAGCCCGCGCGACAGTGGCCGCGGCCACTCGCCGTGCTCGCGCGGTTGCGCTAAAATTTTCCACCATGCTAGATCCTCGCGCACGAACCCTCCTGAAAACCCTGATCGAACGGTATATCGCCGACGGTCAGCCGGTCGGCTCGCGCACGTTGTCCCGTTACTCGGGGCTCGAGCTGAGCCCGGCAACGATCCGCAACGTGATGTCCGACCTGGAGGAGCTCGGCCTCGTGTCGAGCCCACACACGTCGGCCGGCCGCGTGCCGACGCCGCGCGGCTATCGCCTGTTCGTCGACACGATGCTGACGGTCGAGGCGCCGATCGATGCCGAGGCCGTTGCGCGCCAGGTGCAGAACACGCTGCAGGCCGGCGAACCGCAGCAGCGGGTGGTGGCCGCAGCGGCGAGCGTGCTGTCCAACCTGTCGCAGTTCGCGGGTGTCGTGCTGACGCCGCGCCGCAGCCACGTGTTCAAGCAGATCGAGTTCATGCGGCTGTCGGACAAGCGCATCCTGCTGATCATCGTCACGCCCGAGGGCGACGTGCAGAACCGGATGCTCGCGACGCCGCGCGACTATTCGCCGTCGCAGCTCACCGAGGCGTCCAACTACATCAACGCGCATTTCGCCGGGCTGTCGTTCGACGAGGTGCGCCGCCGCCTGCGCGACGAGATCGACCAGCTGCGCGGCGACATGACCACGCTGATGCACGCGGCCGTGACGGCCAGCACCGAGGTGCCCGACACCGAGGACACCGTGCTCATTTCCGGCGAGCGCAACCTGCTCGAAGTGGCGGATCTGTCGTCCGACATGGCGCGGCTGCGCAAGCTGTTCGACGTGTTTGACCAAAAAACGGGCCTCCTGCAATTGCTCGACGTGTCGAGCCACGCCCAGGGCGTGCAGATCTTCATCGGCGGCGAATCGACGCTGGTGCCGATCGAGGAAATGAGCGTCGTGACCGCGCCCTACGAGGTGAACGGCCAGATCGTCGGCACGCTCGGCGTGATCGGCCCGACCCGCATGGCGTACAACCGCGTGATTCCGATCGTCGACATCACCGCTCGGCTGCTGTCGCTCACGCTGAGTCAGCAATAACCCGAACCGACACCGTTCCGCCATCGTGCCGCGACGCCGCGTGCGCCGCCAGTCGGCCGAACGGCCAGCCGACCCGAGCGAGCGGCCCGCTATAATTGAGGGCCGTCCGACTGCGTGCCCCGAGCACGTTCCTGCCCATGCGTTTCGATCTTGAGCCGCCTTCGAGCGTTGCGGCCGCCCATCGCATCGGCGTGCTGCTGATCAATCTCGGCACGCCCGACGCCCCGACGCCGCGCGCGGTGCGGCGCTATCTGGCCGAATTTCTGTCGGATCCCCGCGTCGTCGAAATCCCGCAGGTCGTCTGGCAGGTGCTGCTGCGCACGCTGATCCTGCCGCTGCGCGGCCGCGCGTCCGCGAAGAAATACGCGGCCGTCTGGATGCCCGAGGGCTCGCCGCTGCGCGTGTACACCGAGCGCCAGACCGAAGGCGTGCGCCACCTGCTCGCATCGAACGACTACCAGGTGACGGTCGACTACGCGATGCGCTACGGCAGCCCGGGCATTGCGCAGGCACTCGCGCAGTTCAAGCGCGCGGGCGTCGAGCGCGTGCTGCTGATGCCCATGTATCCGCAATACTCGGCGTCCACCACCGCGACCGCATTCGATGCCGCATTCGCCGCGCTCGCGCGGATGCGCAACCAGCCGGAAGTGCGCACGGTGCGGCAATATGCCGACCATCCCGCCTACATCCATGCGCTCGCCGAGCAGGTGCGCCAGTACTGGGCGCAGCACGGCCGGCCCGACTTTGCGGCCGGCGACAAGCTCGTGCTGAGCTTTCACGGGGTGCCGAAACGCACGCTCGACCTGGGCGACCCCTATCATGAACAGTGCCAGCAGACGGGCGCGCTGCTGATGGCCGCGCTCGGGTTGTCGACGCTCGAGTGCCGCGTGACGTTCCAGTCGCGCTTCGGCAAGGCCGAGTGGCTGCAGCCGTATACGGCGCCGACGCTGCGCGAACTCGGTGAGGCCGGCGTGCGGCGAGCGGACGTGTTCTGTCCCGGTTTTACGGCTGATTGTCTGGAGACGATCGAGGAGATCGGGATGGAGGTGCGCGACGAATTCATCGCCGGCGGCGGCCAGGCCTTCCACCGGATTCCGTGCCTGAACGGCGCGCCCGCGTGGATCGGCGCGGTGGGCGAGATTGTCGCCGAGAATCTGCTGGGCTGGCCGGTGAAGGCCGCACAGCCCGAAACGGTGAGTTGAGCGCGATGAACTACAAGATTTCGACGGAACCCGGCGCGAAGCTGCGCATCGACAAATGGCTATGGGCAGCGCGCTTCTTCAAGACGCGCTCGCTCGCGTCCGACGCGGTCGACAAGGGCCACGTGAAGATCGGCGGTGCGGCGGTCAAGCCGGCGAAGGACGTGCGCGTCGGCGACGAGGTCGAGATTGCGATCGACGGTGTCGTCTGGCACATTGCCGTGCTGGGCATTTGCGACGTGCGGGGGCCCGCGAGCATCGCGCAGACGCTTTACGAGGAAACGGAAGCGGGGCGCGTCGCGCGGCTCGCCGAACTGGAGCGGCGCCGCACGTATCGCGAGCCGGCGGCGGAACTGCACGGCCGGCCGACCAAGCGCGACCGGCGCATCATCGACAGATTTTCTGGTGGGAGCTGAACATCTGGTCGAACGTCGCCCGCGCGCTTCCGTATTCGGTCGTGCGGTCGGTCACGGCTCCGGACAGGCAGATGGTGGTGGTGCCGGCAATCAGTACCAGCGCGACCACCGATATGGCAAAGGTCAGTTTCACGGTACTCGCCTCGATGGGACGGTGAATGCAGCGCCAGGTGGATGTCAGGCGGCGGTAAGCTAGGGTAAACGCGCTTTCTCGACGCTTGAGTGGAGTGTAGTGCAGCCCCCTGTGCCGGGCTAGTACTTGCCTGGTAAGCGTTGTTACAGGCCGTTTCGTCCAATCTGGCGACAAATGCGCGCAATCGGGCGACGCGCAGCGCGGTTGTTTCGCGGTATTGGCGAATGCCGGCGAATAACCCTCTTGAAATCGCAATTTTCGCCCTTATTTGCACCAACAATGTGCGGTGCCGCCGGCATACGGTCCGGCGGTTGCCGATTTGGCTTCAACCTCTAATCGACTTTCAGCGACATGGAAAACACGCAAGAGAACCCGGCTACCCAATCGGCCGAAGACATCGGCAGCGAGAAGCAGGCGGCGCAAGGCGCTGCTCCCGCCGCCGAAGCAGCCGACGCGGCGCTCGCGGAGGCTCAAGCCAAGGTCGCCGAGCTGCAGGAGAGCTTCCTCCGGGCGAAGGCCGAGACCGAGAACGTCCGCCGCCGTGCGCAGGAAGATGTCTCGAAGGCGCACAAGTTTGCGATCGAAGGCTTCGCGGAGCACCTGCTGCCCGTGCTGGACAGCCTCGAGGCCGCCGTCAGCGACACGTCCGGCGACATCACGAAGGTGCGCGAAGGCGTCGAGCTGACGCTGCGCCAGCTGACGAGCGCGCTCGAGAAGGGCCGCGTCGTCGCGATCAACCCGGTCGGCGAGAAGTTCGATCCGCACCAGCACCAGGCGATTTCGATGGTGCCGGCCGATCAGGAGCCGAATACCGTCGTGACCGTCCTCCAAAAGGGCTACACGATCGCGGACCGCGTGCTGCGCCCGGCGCTCGTCACGGTCGCCCAGCCGAAGTAAGGCTGCCGCGATGGTTCCCGCCGGCGTCGATCCGGCCGCGTTCGAAGCGTTCGACATGCAGGCGCTGGCGGCCGACACGTTCGACGCCGGGATCGCCGGCGCCGGCGACGCGCTCGCGGTGATGTTCTTCTGGGGCGTCGACTGCTTCAACTGCGAGATCGCGAAGAAGGCGATGCTCGCCCAGCCGGACGCGATCCGCGCGCTGGACCTGAAGTGGTTCCATTGCAACGTGTACGAACATCATGAGCTGGGGCGCCGCTTCGGCCTGCACGGCGTGCCGACGTGGGTCTTTTTCCACCGCGGCAAGCGGCTCGGCCGCGCGACCGGCTGGCATGGCCTCGCGCAGTTCCAGGCGGCGGTGTCGGCGGCGCGCGCGAAGATCGCCGCGGCGGCCGGCACGCCGTCGGACCGCGACGATGGTCCGCACGATCCGGCTACCGGCGTCGATTGAAAAAATTTAATATCCGCATCGCCTGGCGGGTCTTGAAAACGGATCGGCCGGACGCATTTCGGGAACAGAGTTGAATTCTGGCGCGCGAAACTGCCCAAAAACGCGGAGTTTCGCGCAGCAAACAGGCATTTCTGGAGATTAGGAAAAATGGGAAAGATCATCGGTATTGACCTCGGCACCACGAACTCGTGCGTCGCCATCATGGAAGGCAACCAGGTCAAGGTCATCGAGAACTCGGAAGGCACGCGCACGACGCCGTCGATCATCGCCTACATGGACGATAACGAAGTGCTCGTCGGCGCACCGGCCAAGCGTCAGTCCGTGACCAACCCGAAGAACACGCTGTTCGCGGTGAAGCGCCTGATCGGCCGCCGTTTCGAAGAGAAGGAAGTCCAGAAGGACATCGGCCTTATGCCGTACGCGATCATCAAGGCCGACAACGGCGACGCATGGGTCGAAGCGCACGGCGAGAAGCTGGCGCCGCCGCAGGTTTCGGCGGAAGTGCTGCGCAAGATGAAGAAGACGGCCGAAGACTACCTCGGCGAGCCGGTCACGGAAGCCGTGATCACGGTGCCGGCGTACTTCAACGACAGCCAGCGTCAGGCGACCAAGGACGCCGGCCGCATCGCGGGCCTCGAAGTCAAGCGGATCATCAACGAGCCGACCGCGGCCGCGCTCGCGTTCGGCCTCGACAAGGCCGAGAAGGGCGACCGCAAGATCGCCGTGTATGACCTCGGCGGCGGCACGTTCGACGTGTCGATCATCGAGATCGCGGACGTCGACGGCGAAATGCAGTTCGAAGTGCTGTCGACCAACGGCGACACGTTCCTCGGCGGCGAAGACTTCGACCAGCGCATCATCGATTACATCATCGGCGAGTTCAAGAAGGAGCAGGGCGTCGACCTGTCGAAGGACGTGCTCGCGCTGCAGCGCCTGAAGGAAGCCGCTGAAAAGGCGAAGATCGAGCTGTCGTCGAGCCAGCAGACCGAAATCAACCTGCCGTACATCACGGCCGACGCATCGGGTCCGAAGCACCTGAACCTGAAGATCACCCGCGCGAAGCTGGAAGCGCTGGTCGAGGATCTGGTCGAGCGCACGATCGAACCGTGCCGCATCGCGATCAAGGACGCCGGTGTCAAGGTGTCGGACATCGACGACGTGATCCTGGTCGGCGGCCAGACCCGCATGCCGAAGGTGCAGGAGAAGGTGAAGGAGTTCTTCGGCAAGGATCCGCGCCGTGACGTGAACCCGGACGAAGCCGTCGCAGTCGGCGCGGCGATCCAGGGCCAGGTGCTGTCGGGCGACCGCAAGGACGTGCTGCTGCTCGACGTGACCCCGCTGTCGCTCGGCATCGAGACGCTCGGCGGCGTGATGACGAAGATGATCAACAAGAACACGACGATCCCGACGAAACACGCACAGGTGTATTCGACGGCAGACGACAACCAGTCGGCCGTGACGATCAAGGTGTTCCAGGGCGAACGCGAGATGGCGGCAGGCAACAAGCTGCTCGGCGAGTTCAACCTCGAAGGCATCCCGCCGTCGCCGCGCGGCGTGCCGCAGATCGAAGTGACCTTCGACATCGACGCGAACGGCATCCTGCACGTTGGCGCGAAGGACAAGGCGACCGGCAAGGAAAACAAGATCACGATCAAGGCGAACTCGGGCCTGTCCGACGCTGAAATCGACCAGATGATCAAGGACGCGGAAGCGAACGCAGCGGAAGACCACAAGCTGCGCGAGCTGGCCGATTCGCGCAACCAGGGCGACGCGCTGGTCCACAGCACGAAGAAGGCGCTCACCGAGTACGGCGACAAGCTGGACGCGGGCGAGAAGGAAAAGATCGAAGCGGCGCTGAAGTCGCTCGAGGACGTGCTGAAGGATACGTCGGCCGACAAGGCGGCGATCGACGCGAAGGTCGAGGAACTCGGTCAGGCTTCGCAGAAGCTCGGCGAAAAGATGTACGCCGACATGCAGGCGCAGCAGGCCGGTGCGGCCGGCGCGGCGGGTGCAGCGGAAGGCGCGGCCCATGCGGGCGGTGCGCAGCAGGCTGCGGACGACGTCGTCGACGCCGAGTTCAAGGAAGTGAAGAAGGACTAAGCCGGGTTGCCATGGCACCGCACGCCGCGCGCGACACGCGCGCGGC
The DNA here is from genome assembly GCF_001524645.2 of Burkholderia sp. MSMB0856. NCBI lineage: Bacteria > Pseudomonadati > Pseudomonadota > Betaproteobacteria > Burkholderiales > Burkholderiaceae > Burkholderia > Burkholderia sp. MSMB0856. Next base: position 716,031 of record NZ_CP013427.1, read on the forward strand.
GCGGCTGAACAGCGGTCTGTCTTTCCTTCCGGATGGCCGGATCGACTCCACGCCTGGCGGGCTTCGCGGCCCTCCGGGCACATTTGTTTTTTGGCGGGTGCTGCGCGAGCCGTCCGCGGACGGCGCAGCGCCAGACGAGTCGAGAGACTTTACTGCGGGCGAAAGGAGCCGCCGCGTGCGTGACGCGCGACGGCACAGCGAATCGATATGGCGAAACGGGATTACTACGAGGTTCTGGGCGTCGCGAAGAATGCGAGCGACGACGAAATCAAGAAGGCGTATCGCAAGCTTGCGATGAAGTATCACCCTGACCGCAATCCGGACAGCAAGGATGCGGAAGAGCATTTCAAGGAAGTGAAGGAAGCCTATGAAATGCTGTCGGACGACCAGAAGCGCGCGGCGTACGACCAGTACGGCCATGCGGGCGTCGATCCGAACATGGGTGGTGCGGGCGGACAGGGTTTCGGCGGCTTCGCGGATGCGTTCGGCGACATCTTCGGCGACATCTTCGGTCAGGCCGCGGGCGGTGCCGCGCGTGGTGGCCGCGGCGGTCCGCAGGTGTATCGCGGTGCCGACCTGCGCTACAGCATGGAAATCACGCTCGAGCAGGCCGCGCACGGCTACGACACGCAGATCCGCGTGCCGAGCTGGGTGTCGTGCGAAGTCTGTCACGGGTCGGGCGCGAAGCCCGGCACGAAGCCGGAAACCTGCCCGACTTGCCACGGCCAGGGCACGGTGCGCATGTCGCAGGGCTTCTTCAGCATCCAGCAGACCTGCCCGAAGTGTCACGGCACCGGCACCTACATTCCCGAGCCGTGCGCGCACTGCCACGGGTCGGGCAAGGTGAAGGAAACCAAGACGCTCGAAGTGAAGATCCCGGCCGGCATCGACGACGGGATGCGGATCCGCTCGGCCGGCAACGGCGAGCCGGGCATCAACGGCGGGCCGCCGGGCGACCTGTACGTCGAGATCCACATCAAGCCGCACTCGGTGTTCGAGCGCGACGGCGACGATCTCCACTGCCAGATGCCGATTCCGTTCACGACCGCCGCGCTCGGCGGCGAGATCGAGGTGCCGACGCTGGCCGGCCGTGCGACGTTCCCGGTGCCGGAAGGCACGCAGTCGGGCAAGACGTTCCGCCTGCGCGGCAAGGGGATCAAGGGTTTGCGTTCGAGCATCGCGGGCGATCTGTACGTACACGTGCAGGTCGAGACGCCCGTGAAGCTGACCGACCAGCAGCGCGACCTGCTCAAGCAGTTCGAGAAGTCGCTGGCCGAGGGCGGTGCGCGTCACAGCCCGCAGAGCAAGAGCTGGTTCGACCGGGTGAAAAGCTTCTTCGAGTAACGGCATGACTGAAGGCAACGAGAGCGCGTCGTTCGCGCTCTTGGACGATTGCGACTCGACCGCGTCCGCGCGGTCGAGTCGTTTGTATTCCGGTTTCGTGCGCGAACGCGTGTGCACGGATCCGGCACGGCTCGACGAGCTCGATGCGGCGGTGGCGCAGGATCTGCGCGACGGGCTGCATGCGGTCGTCGTCGGCGATTACGAATTCGGACGCAATCTTGAAAGAGCGCAGCCGGGCCATGCCCCGCTGCGCTTTTTGCTGTATGCGCGCTGCGAGCGCCTGTCGCGCGACGAAGTCGACGCGTGGCTCGCGCAGCAGGACGGCGGCGGCCCGCCGTCGATCGCGGGCGTCGCGCATGTTGCGAAGAGCGTGTCGCGCGACGCGTTCGACGCGGCGATCGCCGCGGTGCACGACGCGCTGCGCGCGGGCGATTCGTACCAGATCAACTACACGTACCGGCTGAATTTCGACATGTTCGGCACGCCGCTCGCGCTGTACCGGCGGCTGCGCGCGCGTCAGCCGGTGCGTTATGGCGCGCTGATCGCGCTGCCCGACGGTGCGTGGGTCGTGTCGTGCTCGCCGGAGCTGTTCGTCGAGAAGCACGGCGACGTGCTGCGCGCGCGGCCGATGAAAGGCACGGCGCCGCGCTCGGCCGATCCGCGCGACGACGCGGCGGCCGCCGCGTTCCTCGCGAACGATCCGAAGAACCGCGCGGAAAACGTGATGATCGTCGACCTGCTGCGCAACGACGTGTCGCGGATCGCGCGCACGGGCACGGTCAGGGTGCCGGCGCTGTTCTCGGTCGAGCCGTACGCATCGGTATGGCAGATGACGTCGACGGTCGAGGCCGGCTGGCGCGACGGCACCACGTTCGCGCAGATGCTGCGCGCGCTGTTTCCGTGCGGATCGATCACCGGTGCGCCGAAGCACAAGACGATGGAACTGATCGACGCGATCGAGTCGACGCCGCGCGGGCTCTATACGGGCGCGATCGGCTGGCTCGACGCACCGACGGAACGCGCATCGGCAGGCGATGCGTCGCCCGACGATGCGGCCGGCTGCGGCGATTTCTGCCTGTCGGTCGCGATCCGGACGCTGACGCTCGAGACGGTCGATGTCGATGCCGCCGCAACGATCGACACGCGTGACGCGGCAACGGCCGCCGCCGGCCGGCGGCGCGGCACGATGGGTGTCGGCGCGGGCATCGTGCTCGACAGCGTCGCCGCCGACGAATATGCGGAGTGCGAATTGAAAGCGCGATTCCTGACCGACGCCGATCCCGGCTTCCAGTTGTTCGAAACCACCGCCGCGACGCGTGCGGACGGCATCCGGCATCTCGAGCGCCATCTCGCGCGGCTGCGGCGCAGCGCGGACGCATTCGGCTTCCGCCTCGACACCGATGCGTTGCGCGGCGAGATCGACGCGCGCTGCGCGGCGCTCGACGGCGACGGTCCGTACCGGATGAAGCTCGCGCTCGCGAAGGATGGCACGGTCGACATCACGACCGCGACGCTGAAACCGCTGCCCGCCGGGCCGGTCGGCGTGATGCTTGCGTCCGCGCACGGCTTCGCACCGACCCGCACGGACGACACGCTGCTGCTGCACAAGACGACGCGCCGTGCCGAATACGACCGCGCATGGCAGGCGGCGGAGGCGCTTGGCGGCTTCGACATGCTGTTCGTCAACGAGCGCGGCGAGGTGACGGAAGGCGGCCGTTCGAACCTGTTCGTGAAGCTCGGCGGCCGGTGGGTGACCCCGCCGCTGTCGAGCGGCGTGCTGCCGGGCGTGATGCGCGGCGTGCTGCTCGACGACCGCACATTCGGCGCCGAGGAGCGCGTCGTCAAGCTCGACGATCTGGCGCGCGCCGAGGCGCTGCTGCTGACCAATGCACTGCGCGGCGCGCTCGATGCGGTATTGAAATGACGCGATGAACGACGGGGCCGCGTGCCGGAAGAACTGGCACCGCTGACCTTCGGCAACACGGCATCCAAAGAAAAAGCGCGGCGCCCCGCAAAGGGTGCCGCGCTTTTTTCGTATCGAACGGGCGCCGGCCGCGCGTCAGAACGAGTGTTCCGGGCCCGGGAACGAGCCGTCCTTCACCGCGCTCACGTACGCCTCGACGGCCGCCTGGATGTTCGGCTGGCCCTGCATGAAATCCTTCACGAAACGCGGGCGCTTGCCGGGGAAAATGCCGAGCATGTCGTGCAGCACCAGCACCTGGCCCGAGCACTCGAGGCCCGCGCCGATGCCGATCGTCGGGATCTTCAGCATGTGCGTGACTTCGGACGCGACGAGCGTCGGCACCGCTTCGAGCACCACGAGCTGCGCGCCCGCATCCTCGACCGCGCGCGCATCGCGCAGCAGCTGCGCGGCGCCGGCTTCCGTGCGGCCCTGCACCTTGAAGCCGCCGAACGCGTGAACCGACTGCGGCGTGAGGCCGAGGTGCGCGCATACCGGCACCGAGCGTTCGACGAGGAAGCGGATCGTGTCGGCGAGCCATTCGCCGCCTTCGAGCTTGACCATCTGCGCGCCGGCGCGCATCAGCGTGACCGCGTTTGCGAACGCTTCTGCCGGCGTGCCGTACGTGCCGAACGGCAAATCGGCAACGACGAGCGCGCGCGGCTGCGCACGCGCGACGCATGCTGTGTGGTACGCGATGTCGTCGATCGACACGGGGAGCGTGGTGGTGTGGCCCTGCAGCACGTTGCCGAGCGAGTCGCCGATCAGCAGCACGTCGGTGCCGGCGCGATCGAGCAGCGCGGAAAAGCTCGCGTCGTAGCAGGTGAGCATCGCGATCTTCTCGCCGGCTTCGCGCATTGCCTGCAGCTTGGGCACAGTGACGGCAGGCCGGCTCGATTCCTGGAGATAGGTCATGGGAAATCCGGTTCGATGGAGGGGGAACGACGGGCGAGGACGCGTCAGCGCGTCGTTTCGCCCTTGACGAAGAATTCCTTGCGGCCGCGCATCGTGTCGATGCGCTCGATCAGCAGCGCGAGGTCTTCGGGGGAATCTTGCGGGTTCAGGTGTTCGGCTGCGACCGTGAGCACCGGCGTGCGGTCGTAGTGATAGAAGAATTCGTTGTACGCATCGACGAGCGAGCGCAGGTACGCGTCGCTGATCTGCAACTCCATCGGCAGCCCGCGCTTCTGGATGCGCGAGAACAGCACTTCGGGGCTCGCCTGCAGGTAGACGACGAGATCGGGCGCGGGGGCCTGCGGAACGTCGAGGTGCGTCGCGATCGACCGGTACAACTGCCATTCGTCTTCCGGCAGGTTCAGCCGCGCGAAGATGTCGTTCTTCTGCGGCATGAAATCGGCGACGACGGGCCGGCCCGTATCGAGCGCGCCGACCAGTTCGCGCGCCTGCTGCGCGCGCTGCAGCGCGAACGACAGCTGCGCGGGCAGCGCGTAGCGCGCGGTGTCGCGATAGAAGCGTTCGAGGAACGGGTTGTCCTGCGGGCGCTCGAGCAGTGTCTGCATCGACCAGCGCTCGGCGAACAGGCGCGCGAGCGTCGTCTTGCCGACGCCGATCGGCCCTTCGATCACCAGATAGCGATGCGGGGCGCGCAGGTCGGGCGCGGTGACGGTCAGCGGAGTGATGTTCATCGGCAGCGGTTCTTGTCGGCGTCAGCGCCGGCGGCAAGGGCCTTCTGCATCAGGCACTGACAGGTCTGCACCTTCTCGACGCGCTGATCCGCGACGGAGGCGAGGTACGCATCGGCGCGGCCGCGCGCGGGGATGTCGAGCGCGGGCTCGATCTCGACGAGCGGCACGAGCGCGAATGCGCGATCGGTGAGGCGCGGATGCGGGACGATCAGGTCGGGTTCGTCGATCGAATCCGTACCGAACAGCAGGATGTCGAGGTCGAGCGTGCGCGGCGCGTTGCGATACGGGCGCTCGCGCCCGAAGTGATGTTCGATCTTCTGGCAGAGCGCGAGCAACTCACGGGCCGACAGCGTCGTATCGAGCTTGACGACGCAATTGTAGTAATCGTCGCCGCCCGCTTCGAAGGGCGCCGTGCGATACAGGCTCGATTTGCCGAGGATCGAGATGGTGCGCTGCTGCGCGAGGCACACCACCGCGTCCTTCAGGGTCTGGCGCGCATCGCCGAGATTCGCCCCCAGTCCGATATATGCAACCGTCATGGCATCACTTCCTACGTCGTTCGCCGGCGAGCGCGTCAGTCGTCGGAACCGCCCGCGGTGTCCGGCGCCTGCTCGGCGGCGCCTTCGCCCGGCTTGCGGTTTCGCGCACCGCCGCGGCGGCGCCGCTTGCGGGGCGATTTTTCCTTCGAGCCGCCCTGCGTGAGGAGTGCCTCGCGCGCGGCCGCGTCGCCTTCGATGAAATCCGTCCACCACTGTCCGACTTCCGCATCGAGCTCGCCGGATTCGCAGCGTAACAGGAGGAAATCATACCCCGCTCTAAACCTTTGGTGTTCCAGCAGCCGCATCGCGCTGCGGCCCGAGCGCTTTTCGAGGCGCAGCTGCAGGCCCCAGATCTCGCGCATGTCGGCCGAGTAGCGCTTGTGGATCGCGAGTTTCTCGGTCTGCATGTCGATCACGTCGTCCATCGCGCGATGGAGCGCCGGCACCGGGAATTCGCCTTCCGCCGAGTATTGCTCGAAGCGCTGGCGCATGTCGTGCCACAGCAGCGTCGCGAACAGGAAGCCCGGCGACACCGTCTTGCCGGCGCGCACGCGCGCGTCGGTGTTGTTCAGCGCGAGCGTGATGAACTTCTCGCCCTGCGGTTGTTCGAGCACGACGTCGAGGAGCGGCAGCAACCCGTGGTGCAGGCCTTCCTTGCGCAGCTGCTTCAGGCATGCGAGCGCGTGGCCCGACAGCAGCAGCTTCAGCATTTCGTCGAACAGGCGCGCGGCCGGCACGTTGTTGATCAGGTCGGCGAGCGCGTTGATCGGCTCGCGCGTGTGCGGCTCGATCTCGAAGCCGAGCTTCGCCGCGAAACGCACGACGCGCAGCATCCGCACCGGATCCTCGCGATAGCGCGTGGTCGGGTCGCCGATCATCCGCAGCAGACGGGCGCGCATGTCGGCCATCCCGTCGTGGTAGTCGAGCACCGTCTGCGTCGACGGGTCGTAATACATCGCGTTGATCGTGAAGTCGCGGCGCGCGGCGTCTTCGTGCTGTTCGCCCCACACGTTGTCGCGCAGCACGCGGCCGCTGGCGTCCACCGCATGCGTGCGGCGATCGAGTTCGTCGCGCTTCAGGCGCTTCGGCGGCTCGGCCGCGGCGGCTTCGGGCGGGGCGTCGACCAGGGCGCGGAACGTCGACACCTCGATCAGTTCCTGGCCGAACTGCACGTGGACGATCTGGAAGCGGCGGCCGATCAGGCGCGCGCGGCGGAACAGGCGCTGCACCTCGGTCGGCGTCGCGTCGGTCGCGACGTCGAAGTCCTTCGGTGCGATGCCGAGCAGCAGGTCGCGCACCGCGCCGCCGACGATGAACGCGCGAAAGCCCGCCTGCTGCAGCGTGTCGGTCACGCGTACGGCATTGCGCGAGATCAGCGACGGATCGATCTGATGCACGCTGGCCGGCACGACGGTCGGTTCGTGATTGCTGCGCGGCTTCCTGGCGGCGCCGCCGCGGCTACCCTTCGCGGGGCGCTGGGCAGGGGCCGTATCGGCGGCGGGCGCCTCGACGGGCGACGTTTGTTCGGCGCCGTCGTGGCCGAGCAGCTTGCGAATGAATTTTTTGATCACGACGTTCAGAAGAGATCGAGGATGCGCCAGCCGCGGTCGCTTGCATGCGCACGCAGCGTGTCGTCGGGGTTGGTCGCGATCGGGTCGGTGACTTTCTCGAGCAACGGGATGTCGTTGTGCGAGTCGCTGTAGAAGTAGCTGTGTTCGAAGTCGTCCCAGTGCTTGCCGAGCGACGCGAGCCACGCTTCGGTGCGCACGATCTTGCCTTCGCGATAGCTCGGCGTGCCGGTCGGCCGGCCCGTGTACGGCGAGTCGGGGTGCCCGTCGGTCGTTTCGACCTCGCACGCGATCAGCGTGTCGACGCCGAACGCGGTCGCGATCGGACGCGTGATGAACTCGTTGGTCGCGGTCACGACGCAGCACAGGTCGCCGGCATCGATGTGCTTGCGGACGAGTTCGAGCGCGGCGGGCGTCATCGCGGGGCGGATCACCTCGTGCATGTACTGCTCGTGCCATTCGGCGAGCTGCGCGCGCGAGTACTTCGCGAGTGGCGTGAGCATCGCGCACAGGTACGCATGGATGTCGAGCTTGCCGGCCTTGTAGTCGGCGAAGAACTGATCGTTCTGACGCGAGAAGCTTTCCGCGTCGACGATGCCGAGCTTCACCATGAAGCGGCCCCATTCGTGGTCGCTATCGGTCGGGATCAGCGTGTGATCGAGGTCAAAGAGTGCCAGATTAGTCATGGATGCGCATTTTACTCGAAGCGGTTCGGGCCTGTGCCCGGTGGTGCGATGTCGTCGCCGGGGCGGGCCAGCATCCGGCGCAGCAGCGGCAGCGTGACGGCGCGCTTCTGCTCGAGCGAGAAGCGGTCGAGCGCGTCGAGCAGCGCCATCAGGCTCGGCATGTCGCGGCGGAAATGGGTCAGCAGGTAGGCGGCGATGTCGTCGGTGAGCGCGATCCCGCGCTCCTTCGCCGCGAGCTTCAGCACGGCGATCTTGCCGGCGTCGGACGGCGGCGACAGGTGAAACACGAGCCCCCAGCCGAGGCGCGTGCGCAGATCTTCGCGCACGTCTAGCGCGAGCGGCGCCGCGGGGCCCGCCGCGACGAACGCGCTCGACGGGTGCGCGCGGACCTCGTTGAACAGGTTGAACAGCGCGACCTGCTGCGTGTCGCTCATCCGGTCGCAGTCGTCGATCGCGTAGATGCCGATGCGCGGGTCGAACGTGAATGCGCCGAGCGGGCTTTGCGGCGTCAGGTAGCGCGCGTAGCCGTACGACGCGTCGCTCACGAGCGCCTGCAGCAGGTGGGTGCGGCCGCTGCCGGGCTCGCCCCAGATATAGAACGACCGGTCCGGAACGGGCCCCGCCGCGAGCGCGAGGTCGAGCTTTTGGAGCCGCGAGATGAGCTCGTCGTTCTCCTCATTCATGATGAAGTTGTCGAACGTGGCGGGCGGCGGCGTGCCGAGATCGAGCGTCAGTTGACGGGACACAACAGTCACAATGCGGGTCGGTTGATGAAACGCGCGCCGTACGCCGGGCACGCGCGGGGGGCTGCTCCGGTGCCTGCACACGCGGCCGCACGCACGGCGGCGCGCGGGTTTCGGCGCGGCTCGCGTGGCGATGAAAACGGGGACGTGTCGACCAAGATGCAATCCCTGACGATTCGGTGCTGGGAATTCCGGCCAACGGGCCGGCTTCGGGTAAAATCGCATTTTACCGACCTTCTCGCATTCCCCCATGAATCCTCCGAAATCCGCTCCCGACGCTCAGGGTCTGTCCTACCGCGACGCAGGCGTCGACATCGACGCAGGCGACGCGCTCATCGACAAGATCAAGCCTTTTGCGAAGAAAACCCTGCGCGACGGCGTGCTCGGCGGCATCGGCGGGTTCGGCGCGCTGTTCGAAGTGCCGAAGAAGTACAAGGAGCCCGTGCTCGTGTCGGGCACCGACGGCGTGGGCACCAAGCTCAAGCTGGCCTTTCATCTGAACAAACACGACACCGTCGGCCAGGACCTGGTGGCGATGAGCGTGAACGACATCCTCGTGCAGGGTGCCGAGCCGCTGTTCTTCCTCGACTACTTCGCGTGCGGCAAGCTCGATGTCGACACGGCCGCAACGGTCGTCAAGGGCATCGCGCACGGCTGCGAACTGTCGGGCTGCGCGCTGATCGGCGGCGAGACGGCCGAAATGCCGGGCATGTACCCGGACGGCGAATACGATCTGGCCGGTTTCGCGGTCGGTGCGGTCGAGAAGAGCAAGATCATCGACGGCAGCACGATCGCCGAAGGCGACGTGGTGCTCGGCCTTGCCTCGAGCGGCATCCACTCGAACGGCTTCTCGCTCGTGCGCAAGATCATCGAGCGCGCGAACCCCGACCTGTCCGCCGATTTCCACGGCCGTTCGCTGGCCGACACGCTGATGGCGCCCACGCGCATCTACGTGAAGCCGCTGCTCGCGCTGATGCAGAAGCTGTCGGTGAAGGGCATGGCCCACATCACCGGTGGCGGCCTCGTCGAGAACATTCCGCGCGTGCTGCGCGAAGGCCTCACGGCCGAGCTCGACCAGAACGCGTGGCCGCTGCCGCCGCTGTTCAAGTGGCTGCAGGAGCACGGCGGCGTCGCCGACGCCGAAATGCACCGCGTGTTCAACTGCGGGATCGGGATGGCCGTGATCGTCGCGGCGGCCGATGCCGACGCAGCGATCGCCGACCTGACGGCCGCCGGCGAGCAGGTATGGAAGATCGGCACCGTGCGTGCAAGCCGTGAAGGCGAGGCGCAGACGGTCGTGGTCTGACGCACCGCACGCAAGATGCAGCAAGGAAAGCCGCCCGGAGTCGATCCGGGCGGCTTTTTTTTCGGTTCTTCGAGGATTACCGGAGGACGCGACGCGAATCTCCGGGGAGAAGGACTCCCCGTCCGGATATCCTTAAGCCCGACGCTCGACGACCTTGATGGCGTTGTTGATGCTTCCAGCCATGGCCAGTTCAGCCATCAACCGAAGCCGAAGCGGATGATGAAGCTGCGTGTGCCAGCGTCACGGCCTGTTCGCGCGCAACCTCTCTGCCCGCATGATCGACTTCAGGTCCAAACAGCGTTTTCTCGACGATGATCGATTCGATGTCGGTGATACCGATGAAGCGCAGCCACGCTTCAAGAAACGGCCGCTGAAAGTCGAACGACTCGGCGGGCGTGCTCGATTGCCTCGAATAGTCGAGGCCTCTCGCGTAGATCACGACTGCTTTCTTGCCGTTCAGCAATCCCGCTAACCCACGCTCGTCGAATGAGAAGAGCAGGCCGCGGTGGGACACGGCGTCGATGAAATGCTTGAGCTTGTATGGGATGGAGAAATTCCACAGCGGCACGGAGAACAGCAGCGTATCCGCGTCGTGCAGCCGCTGCGCGAGCTGCCGGAAACCTGCCCACGCTTGTTGCTGGCCTTCACTGAGCGGCGTGCCGCTCAAGTCCGCGTATTTGGCATCGAGCGCATCGCCGTCGAGTTCCGGCAATGGCGTCGCCCAGAGGTCGAGCACGTCGACCCGATGCTCCGGATGCGCGTCGCGCCAGGCTTCCAGATACGCGTGCGCAACGTCGCGTGATGCGGACCGCGACTTGCGCGGAGAAGATTCGATATGCAGCAAGGTCGACATGAAACGGCTCCTGACGGGTTGACGGCCCTCATCAGAACATAGTTCGATTCGAAATATAAACGAAGTATCATCGCGATATTCAGTAGCATTCGCACTGTATTGCGGGGCATCTCATGTTCGATACCGTTTTGCTGCGCTCTTTCGTGGCCGTCGTCCAGGAAGGCGGATTCACGCATGCCGCGGCCCGTCTGAATCTGACGCAGTCCGCCGTCAGCGCGCATCTTCGGCGCCTGGAAAAACAGATCGGCCGTGACCTGCTCGTGCGCACCACGCGCTCGGTCACGCTCACGGTGGACGGCGAACTGCTGCTGGGTTACGCGCGCGCCATCCTCGCGCTCAATCAGGACGCGCGGGCGCAACTGCTGCGCGAACCGAGTGCGGGCACGATCCGCGTGGGTCTGTCGGAAGACCTCGCCAATGTCAGGCTGATGCATGTGATGCAGGCGTTTGCCGCGCGGTACCCGCGCATCGCGTTCAGCATCCGGGTCGGTATTCCGGGCGAACTGCTCCAGGCGCTGGATCACGGTGAGCTGGATGTGGTGATGGGTGGACGCTGTCACGGCGGGCCCACCGGACGCGTGCTGTGGCGCGAGCCGCTTGTGTGGGCCGGTGCGGATTGGGCGCCGCTCACGCCGGGTGTACCGGTTCCGATTGCGCTTCTGCCGGAACCGTGCCCGTATCGCGAGGCCTCGCTGGCAGCACTGGCCCGCGCGGGCGTGGATTACCGGATCGTGCTCGTGTGCCCGAGCGGCGCCGGCCTGTGCGCTGCCGCGCACGCGGGCTTTGCGGTGACGCCAATCGTGCACACACAACTGGCGCACGGCTTGCGTGCGATCCCCCCGGATGCCGGCCTGCCGGCGCTGCCCGATGTCGAGTTCACGATGTTCGCGGCCCCGGGTGCGTCGGACAGGGTTGTTGATGAACTGGGCAACGCGATCGTGCTGGCATTCGCGCACAACGGATGACCGCGGTCATCGCGGCGACAGAGTCGGGATCTTCGCGGCCAGAGGCACACGCATCGTCATCGGTTCACGAAATTCCACGAAGAACTTCTTTCTGGGGCAGGGCCGATGCGGGCCGATGGGGCCCCGTTAGCGATCCTCGATACGGCCGTCCAGCACGCGCTCGAGCGCGTCAACCGCGCGGTCGGTCGAATCCGGCGCGACGCAGTCGACGACGATCCGCTCGGGCATTGCGCGCAGCCACGTGATCTGCCGTTTGCACAGCTGGCGCGTCGCGAAGATGCCTTTGTCGCGCATGGTCCGGTAATCGGTGTCGCCGTCGAGGAATTCCCATGCCTGCCGGTAGCCGACGCAGCGCATCGACGGCAGGCCGAGATGCAGATCCTCGCGGCGGCGCAGCCGTTCGACTTCGTCGATGAAGCCGGCGTCGAGCATCGCGTCGAAACGTTGTGCGATGCGCGCGTGCAGCACCGCGCGGTCCGACGGCTCGAGCGCCACCGGGACGAAGCGGTACGCGGCGGCTGCATCGTCCGCGCGACGCGGCGCGGCGAGCAGCGCCGACATTGGTTGCCCGCTCAGCAGGAACACTTCGAGCGCGCGCTGGATCCGCTGCGAATCGTTCGGCGCGAGCCGTGCAGCCGTCGCCGGGTCGACTTGCGCGAGCCGCGCATGGAGTGCCGGCCAGCCGTCGCGCGCGGCGTCGGCATCGAGCTCGGCGCGCACGGCCGGATCGGCGGTCGGCAGATCGTTGAGGCCCTGCGTCAGCGCCTTGTAGTACAGCATCGTGCCGCCCGCGAGCAGCGGTGTGCGGCCGCGCGCGGTGATCTCGCCGATCACGCGCAGCGCGTCCGCGCGGAATTCGGCCGCCGAATAGGCGTCGGCCGGGTCGATGATGTCGATCAGGTGGTGCGGCACGCTCGCGCGCTCGTCGCGCGTCGGTTTCGCGGTGCCGATATCCATGTCGCGGTAGACGAGCGCCGAATCGACGCTGACGATCTCGATCGGACGGCGCGCGGCAAGCGCCAGCGCCGCGGCCGTCTTGCCCGATGCGGTGGGGCCGAGCAGGCAGGCGATCGTCGTTGGGCGGGACTGCGGTGAAGCGTTCATTGGCCGCGCATGAAGAGACGGTCGAGATCGTTCAGCGTGAGCTGATACCACGTCGGCCGGCCGTGATTGCACTGGTCCGCGCGTTCGGTCGCTTCCATCTGGCGCAGCAGCGCGTTCATCTCGTCGAGCGTCAGGCGCCGGTTCGCGCGCACCGCGTGGTGACACGCGAGCGTGCCGAGCAGCTCGTGCTGGCGCTCGGTGAGCACGCGCGAGCCGCCGAATGCGTGCAGGTCGGCGAGCACCGCGCGCGCGAGCGACTGCAGGTCGGCGTCCTTCAGCAGCGCGGGCACCGCGCGGATCGCGAGCGTCGTCGGCGACAGCACCGCGAGGTCGAAGCCGAGCGATTCGAGCGTGTCGCGTTCTTCCTCGACCGTGCCGATCTCGACCGGCGTCGCCGTCATCGATATCGGCAGCAGCAGCGATTGCACCGCGACTGTGCGGTCGGCGAGCGCGTTCTTGAACTGTTCGTAGAGGATCCGTTCGTGCGCGGCGTGCATGTCGACGATCACGAGGCCGTGCGCGTTCTGCGCGAGCACGTAAATCCCGTGGATCTGGCCGAGCGCGAAGCCGAGCGGCTGCTCGTCGTGTACGGCGGCGCCAAGCGGCGACGCGGCGAAGCCCGGCAGCGGCGCGACTGGCGCATTGGCCGCATCCGCCGAATCGCGCGCGACGATCGTCGTGCCGTCCGGTGTGCCCGCACCCGTGTCCTTGCGGCCGAACAGCGCATCGTAGAGCGCGAGCGGTTGCGCGACCGGCAGCGTGCCCTGCGTCATGCGTGCCTGGCGCATCCACGTGTTGCCCGACGACGACGATGACGGCGGCGACGAGAAGCCGCTACCGCCCGTGCCGGTGGCCGCACCCTGGCCGAGCGGTGTATTCAGGAACGACGCGGGGCCGCTCGGCGCCGGCGAGAGTTGCGCGGCATGGCCGCCCGCGGTGGTTTCCGGCGACGCGCCCGCGTGGCGCGCGAGTGCGCGCTGCACCGCGTGGAACACGTACTGGTGGATCGAGCGCGAATCGCGGAACCGCACCTCGATCTTCGACGGATGCACGTTCACGTCGACGGCTTCCGGCGGCAGGTCGAGGAACAGCACGTACGACGGGTAGCGATCGCCGTGGAGGACGTCCTCGTACGCCGCGCGCACCGCGTGCGTGAGCAGCTTGTCGCGCACGAAGCGGCCGTTGACGAAGAAGTATTGCTGGTCGGCGCGGCCGCGGCTCGCGGTCGGCAGGCCCGCGCAGCCGTAGACGGCAAGCGGCCCGGCCTGCTCGTCGAGCGGCAGGTGCGCGGTCGCGAAGCCGTCGCCGAGAATCTTCGCGACCCGCAGTGCGGGCTCGGTCGCGTTCCAGTGCTCGACGGCCTTGCCGTTGTGCAGCACCGAGATCGCGACGTCCGGCCGCGCAAGCGCCGCGCGGCGGATCATTTCGAGGCAGTGGCCGAACTCGGTCTGCTCGCTTTTCAGGAACTTGCGGCGCGCGGGCGTGTTGAAGTACAGCTCGCGCACCTCGATCGTCGTGCCGACCGCGCCGGCGGCCGGCGACAGCGCGCCCGTGGTCGCGTCGATCTTCGTCGCGTGCGCGACGTCGGCCGTGCGGCTCGTGATCGACATTTCGGCGACCGACGCGATCGACGCGAGGGCTTCGCCGCGAAAACCCAGCGTCGCGACCGCCTCGAGCTCCTCGAGCGAGCGAATCTTGCTCGTCGCGTGACGCATCAGCGCGAGCGGCAGTTCGGCGGGCGGGATTCCGCAGCCGTCGTCGGTGATCGAGATGCGCTTGACGCCGCCTTCCTCGAGCACGATGCGCAGCGTCGTCGCGCCGGCGTCCATCGCGTTTTCGAGCAGCTCCTTGACGACCGACGCCGGGCGTTCGACGACCTCGCCGGCCGCGATCTGGCTGATCAGCTGGTCGGGCAGGGGCTGGATCGCGCGCAGCGGGCGCGGAGCAGGGGCGGGCGCGGCGCCCGCGGCCGTTTCGGTGATTTCGGACATGGCCGAATTATAGCGAGGCGGCGGGGGCGTGCCGGGCCGCGGCTGGTTACGTTTTTTCACGGAGCCTTAAGGTAGTTTCGGTATGATGGCTCCGTTCCGCGCCCCGCCTTGTCGGGCGGGCACTTCCGCTTTTTCGGCCGTTCCGGCCCTTTCGCCTTCGAGGAATCGCATTTGGATACGCTGCTTCATTTCGTCAACCTGGTCCTGCATATCGATGCGTTCCTCGGCGACTTCATCCGGCAGTACGGTGCGTGGGTGTATCTGGTGCTGTTCCTGATCGTGTTCTGCGAGACGGGGCTCGTCGTGCTGCCGTTCCTGCCGGGCGATTCGCTGCTGTTCATCGGCGGCGCGTTCGCGGCGACGGGCGACATGAACGTCGGCGCGCTGATCGTGCTGCTGCTGGTCGCGGCAATTGCCGGCAATACCGTGAACTACCTGATCGGCCGCTGGATCGGGCCGAAGGTGTTCAATACGCATATCCCGGTGCTCGAGCGCTTCCTCGATCGCGCGGCGCTGCAGAAGACCCACACGTTCTACGACAAGCACGGCGGCAAGACGATCGTGCTCGCGCGCTTCATCCCGGTCGTGCGCACGTTCGCGCCGTTCGTCGCCGGCGCGTCGTCTATGAGCGTCGCGCGCTTCCAGCTGTTCAACGTGATCGGCGCGCTGGTCTGGGTGTTGCTGCTGGTGCTGCTCGGCTACTTCTTCGGCAATATTCCGTTCATCCGCCAGTATCTGAACGTGATCGTGCTGGCCGGGATCGGCGCGGCGATCGTGCCGGTTGCGCTGGGCGCGCTGTGGAAGCTGGTGCGCGGGCGGCGATCGGGCGGTACGCCGAACGCGGGCGGCCACTGAGCCGAACGTTTTCGCTTCGGCGCAATAAAAAAGCGTGGCGGCTGCCACGCTTTTTTTTCGTCCGTGCGGTCCGGCCGATTGCCGAGTGGCGGTGTCGGCCGTTCCGGCTGCTCGACGCAGGCTGCTTCAGCCAGAATCCGGCGGGCCGTCGGGCGCCATCGTTCCGTCAGGTCGTGCGACGAAAGATCGGCGTTTCGGGCGTCGGGTATTGCGCGTCGCGGAACGTCTCGAGAATCACGCGATTGGTATCGCAGTACACCTGCCAGTAGTTCTCCGGCTGCGTCGACGGACGCACGAACAGCAGCGGGCCTTCCGGCGTGAACTGCAGCACGCCGACGTCCGGCGCCGGCTGGGTCAGCACGTTCGGAATCTGCTCGATCCGCGACTTCAGGCGGTTGATCGCATCGACCGCGTCCACGCCGTTCGCGATCTTGGCGGTCAGGTCGACGCGGCGATGCGGCGTCGCGCTGTAGTTCGAGATGTTGTCCGAGAAGATCTTGTTGTTGCCGACGATCGTCACGATGTTGTCGGCGGTGATGATCGTCGTGCCGAACAGACCGAGCTCCTTCACCGTGCCGGTGACGCCGCCCGCGCTGACCACGTCGCCGATCTTGAACGGCCGCAGCACCTGCATGAACACGCCGGCGGCGAAGTGGGCGAGCAGGCCGCCCCAGGCGGTGCCGATCGCGAGGCCGAGGCCGGCGAGCAGCGCGGCGAACGACGTGGTCTGCACGCCGAAGATCTGCAGGATCGCGAGGATCAGCAGGATCGTCAGCAGCACGCTGACGACGGAGGTCAGATAGTCGGTGAGCGTCGGGTCGACCTTGCCGCTGCGGCGCACGACCTTGCCGAGCAGGCGCGTGGCGATGCGGATCGCCCAGCGGCCGACGAACCACAACACGATCGCGGCGAGGAGATTGAGGCCAAAGTCGAGGCCGCGGGTCATCAGGAATTGCTGGGCGGATTCCAGGTTCGGCATGAGGGCTCCAAGACGGGTTTAAAGAACGGCCTGCGGCCGATATTCATCGCACGGTTATAACCGACCTGTGAGACCGAGACAACCGCCGCGACTGCCTGGGCGCCGGTATCGAAAACGTTTCAATCAGCGCGACGTACGTCGTTTGCCGAGACACGGACATTGTTAATTCCGGAGTGCAATCCGAGTTAATTACCACTTATTACCGTGAGATCGCGGGTGCGGACTGATCCTATGGTTTTCGGACTGAATTCGGACATGTCCTATTTCCATGCGATAATGCCGGCGTTTGGGAGACCTGCGCTGTAAGTTGCGAGAACCTGAGCGGACAGTGCGATTGCCGGAGAGGGATCGACCACCCCGATAACAGGCGCAGACGGCCGGCTGGCAAGGCCGGGCGCGGTTTTAAGACGTGCCGTCGTTTCGGTTATTTCCCATGAATTTCTGAAGTTCGTTCGCCATCGAGCCTGAATCCGTGGCGGAAATTGACATGCAGTAACCATTTCTTCTGCTGTCACAGAGGGTGGGTTTGTTGCTTTTTCGGTCGCCAATGGCCGAAAGAATGCAAATTTAAGTGAAGAATTTTTGAGAGGTCGATGGCCTGATCGAGCCAATCGACTGATGAAAAAGCGGCCGGGTGTTCGGGGGATGCGTTGATTGAACGCCCGGGAAATGACGCTGGCAAATCAATAGTAAAAAGTCTTGACCTCAAGATCCATGAAAAAGAGTTTATTGGCAATTTCCGTGCTTGCCGCTTTGGCGCTTTCGGGGTGTGGGACCTATCCGGATTGGATACCTGCTTCCGGTGCGTCTCGCCAGAAGGTGCAGCAAGCACCCGAGACCGGCGGGCGGATCGAAGGCATTCAACTGGTGGACGTCAACGACACGTTGGCGAGGAAGCTTGCCGATAGCAAGAAACTGGGCCAGTTCGCGACCATCTTTCCGAGCGCGGTTACCAATAACTACTTGATTGGCCCGGGCGACGTCATCGAGGTGACGATCTGGGAGGCGCCGCCGGCGATGCTGTTCAGCACGCTGGCGCCCGCGCAGCCGATGACGACGACCACGGCCAATAGCGTCACGTTGCCCAACCAGATGGTGGCCTCGGACGGCACGATCACCATCCCGTTCGCGGGGCGGATCGCCGTCAAGGGGCGGACGACCGAGCAGATCGAGGCGAGCATCGTCAGCCATCTCAAGGGCAAGGCGAATCTGCCGCAGGTGCTCGTCAGCGTCACCAAGAACAATGCGTCGAACATCACGGTCGTGGGTGAGGTCAACACGAGCGCACTGATGCCGTTGACCCCGAAGGGCGAGCGTCTGCTCGATGCGCTGGCATTCGCCGGCGGCGTGAAGCAGTCGGTCAACCGCATGGCCGTACAGCTATCGCGAGGCAGTGTCACTGCGACGATGCCGCTCGATTCGGTCATTCGCGATCCGCGCCAGAACATCGTGCTCAAGCCGGGCGATGTCGTGACGGCGCTCTTCCAGTCGCAAAGCTTCTCGGTGTTGGGCGCAACGGGCAAGAACGACGAGATTCCGTTCGAGGCACAAGGCATTTCGCTGGCCCAGGCGCTTGCGCGTTCGGGCGGCCTCAACGACAACCGTGCCGACGCGCGCGGCGTGTTCGTGTTCCGGTTCGAAGACGCGAAGCTGGTCGATGCGCAGGACAAGACGGTGAGGGCCATCAATGGCACGGTGCCGGTGGTCTACGAGATCAACCTGCGGGATCCCGCCGCGTTCTTCGTGACGCAGAACTTCCCGATTCAGAATCATGACGTGATTTACGTCTCGAACTCGCCCGAGGTCGAGTTCAAGAAGTTCCTGACGCTCGTCGTGATGGTGGCCAGCCCGACGGCGACCATTAACCGGGAACTGGAGTAAGGCGCGATGTCGGCAAAGGTGCGTACTCCGTTCGAGGTCACGGTCTCCGTCTGGAGAGCCATGTTCCTGCGCGAGGCGCTGGATCGGTTGTTCGAGGCGCGTGCGGCGTGGTTGTGGTTGCTGATGGAGCCCGTGATCTATATCGCGATACACGCTTTCGGATATACGACTTTCCGGATTCACGAAGTCGGAGGAATTGCGATAACGATGTGGATCATCGCGGGATTCGTTGGCTTCCTGCTCTGGCGGCGCACGTGGATTCAGGTGTTGCACGGGATCGATTGCAACTACGCATTCTTTGTTTACCGGCAGGTAAAGCCGTTTGACGCGGCGATCGTGAGAGCGGTGCTGGAGCTTTTTTTGATGGTCCCGATTTCGATCATCATAATCGCGGCGGCGCTTGCTACGGGGCGCGTGATAACACCTGACCTGCGCAATCCGATTTTGCTTCCGGCGGATCCGTTATTGGCTATCGCCAGTCTTCTGGGGTTGTGGTTGTTTGGCTTGGGGCTCGGCCTGGTAACGTCGGTGGCGATGAATTTCGTCCCCGAAGTGGATCACATTTTCAAGCTGTTTTATTTGCCGCTTTATTACATTTCCGGGGCTTTGTTTCCGATTATGTCGATACCTAATCCATATCGGGACATTCTGCTGATCAACCCGGTCGTGCATGGTCTGGAACTGGTGCGGACCGGTTTTTTGCCGTCGTATCACACGGCACCCGGAATCAGTCTGACTTATCTCTATGGGTGGGCTCTTGGCGCCATGTTATTGGGACTGGCGCTTTACCGTCGCTTTTCTAATAAGTTGGTGACGCGATGATCTGTATCGAGGACGTTCATAAGCGTTACATGACCGAGCACGGCGTCGGGAAATGGGTGCTGCGCGGGATTGACATGACGATCCCGCCAAAACAAAGCGTTGCACTGATTGGCGTGAACGGAGCAGGGAAGTCGACGTTATTGCGCATCATCGGTGGCGTCGACCATCCCACCAAGGGGCGCGTCGAGCGGCTGTGCCGTGTGTCCTGGCCGATGGGAGCGGGCGGGCTTGAGGGAACGCTGACCGGACGGCAGAACGCAAAATTTGTCTGCCGGATTCACGGTCGACAGGACGAACTTCGGGATCGGCTCGCCTTTATTCAGGATTTCGCCGAGCTGGGCGAGGCTTTCGACAGACCGGTTCAAACCTATTCGTCGGGGATGAGATCGCGTTTGCAATTTGCATTGTCGCTCGCATTCGACTTCGACGTATATATATCAGATGAGGTTACGGCTGCGGGTGACGCGAAGTTCCGAAAAAAAGCTGCGGACGCATTCAAGGGAAAAACAAGTCAGGCGAGCGTGATCATGGTTTCTCATGATGAAAGCACGCTTCGGCAGTTCTGTCAGTCCGGAATTTGGATAAACGAAGGTCGCGCTTCCTGGTTCGATGATCTCGACGAGGCATTGCGAGCGTACAAGGAAAGTATTTTTGCATGAAAAAGCAGCTATCCATTGGGGAAGAGGGCGGCGTCGCTCGGCTAGTGGCCATTTTCCGAAGGGCCAAGGATGTCGTGTGCTCTGTCAGGATTTTTAGGCTGGTTATCAAGCTGATTTTTATTTACGCGGTGCTGTCCATTCCGTACTGGTTGTTGATTGCGTCTGATCGTTACGTGTCCGAGGCTAACGTCATCATTCAGACAACCGATCAAATCAGTAATCCGGGCGTGGACGTATCTGCAATCGTCCCGGGTGCCGGCGGCCCGAATCGTGCCGATCAGTTGCTGCTGCGGGAGTATCTCTTGTCGCTCGATATGCTCAAGAAGCTTGATGCTTCTCTGGATTTGCGCTCGCATTTCAGCAACTGGCGCCGGGATCCCATTTCACGGATGTGGTTCAAGAATGCGCCGACCGAATGGTTCTATCAGTATTGGTTGTCGCGCGTCGACGTTCAGTACGATGACTATAGCGGGGTATTGCATATTCGAGCGCAGGCATACGATCCCGATATGTCGCAGGCGATCGTCAAACTGATGGTTCACGAGGGCGAGGCCCACATGAATCAGATCGGTCATCAACTGGCGCAATCGCAAGTCGACTTTCTGTCGAGGCAAGTGACCGCGGCGCACGACCGGCTTCTGGATGCAACGCATACCGTAATCGACTTTCAGAACCGCAAAGGCCTGGTCGCTCCGCAGGCAACGGTGGAGAGTCTGAACGCGATCATCGACAAGCTCGAAGCGCAAAAGACCGATGTTCAGACTCAACTGTCGGCACTGCCGGCATCCCTGAGTCCAAATCAGCCTACGGTCGTGATGCTCAGGAATACGCTCAATGCGCTTGAGCAGCAGATCGCCCAGAAGCGCGCCGAACTTGCTTCTCCGTCGAGGAAAACGCTCAACTACACCGTCGAGGAGTTCCAGCGCCTCCAAATGCAGGTTGGATTCGCTCAGGATCTGTACAAGACGGCCCTGTCCGCATTGGAGAAGGGGCGAATGGATGCCGCGCGGACCTTGAAAATGGTTTCGATCATTCAGACGCCGACCAAGCCGGGTTATCCGACGGAGCCGGGGCGGCTCTACAACGCCTTTGTCACGTTGCTGGTTGCGGCCGCGCTGGCCGGGGTGGTGAAGCTGCTGGAAAGCATCATCATGGATCACGTGGATTGAGATCGGGGACGGCGATGAGAACCTTGATCGTGCTCGGAACGCGACCGGAAGCGATAAAGATGGCGCCGTTGGTCAACGTGCTGAAGAAGGATCCGGAGATCGAAACGAAAGTCTGCGTGACTGCGCAGCATCGGCAGATGCTCGACTCGATGCTCGGGTTCTTTCGTGTTCGTCCCGACTACGATCTGGAC
The DNA here is from genome assembly GCF_001524645.2 of Burkholderia sp. MSMB0856. NCBI lineage: Bacteria > Pseudomonadati > Pseudomonadota > Betaproteobacteria > Burkholderiales > Burkholderiaceae > Burkholderia > Burkholderia sp. MSMB0856. The sequence continues at coordinate 737,292 of NZ_CP013427.1, forward strand.
GTCATGGCACCCGATCAATCCCTTCTGGGGATGACGAGCAAGGCATTGGCAGGCCTTGATTCCGTGTTGAGCGATGCTCGTCCGGACCTGGTGCTGGTACAGGGCGACACGTCGACGACGCTCGCCGCGGCGCTATCGGCACATTATCGGCAAATCTGCGTGGGTCACGTGGAGGCAGGACTGCGCACCGGGAATTTGTCAGCTCCGTGGCCGGAGGAGGCGAATCGACGTCTTACGAGCGTTCTGGCGAAGTATCACTTCGCTCCGACATCGTCTGCGCGTGACAATCTTTTGCGAGAGGGTGTTTCGGAGGATCGCATCCACATCACGGGCAATACGGTTGTCGATGCCCTGTTGGAAACCGTGGCCGGCATGCGCGAGGATGTCGCTCAGCGCAAAGCGCTGGATACCCGATTCGCCTTCCTCAATCCGGAAAAGCGCTTGATTCTTGTGACTGGCCATCGCCGGGAAAATCTGGGCGAAGGGCACGAGGCCGTTTGTCTCGCGCTGCTGAAAATCGCGCAGCGGGGCGACGTCGAAATCGTTTTCCCGGTGCACCTCAATCCCAAGGTCAAGCAGCCGGTACATCGACTTCTTGCAAATGCTCCTGGCGTGTTCCTGATCGAACCGCAGGATTACCTGCCGTTCGTTTACTTGATGAACCGGGCAGCACTGGTCATTACGGATTCCGGTGGCATTCAGGAAGAAGCACCGGCCTTGGGCAAGCCGGTACTTGTGACACGCGAGACGACGGAACGCCCGGAAGCCGTTGCGGCCGGTACGGCAAAGATTGTGGGGACGGATTCAGCCACGATAGTTGCGGAAGCAACCAGATTGCTCGACGACCCGGCGAGCTATGCCGCGATGGCGCGAGCGGCAAATCCGTACGGGGACGGCAAGGCTGCGCAACGCATCCGCGATATTCTAGTGAGTACACGTTGAACACCATTTCAATCATCGGTCTCGGCTATATCGGCTTGCCGACCGCAACGCTATTCGCTTCCCGCAAACTGAGGGTCATTGGCGTCGATGTATCGCCGTATGTCGTCGATACGATCAACCGTGGCGATATCCACATCGTCGAGCCTGAACTGGACATCCTGGTTCAGGCAGCGGTGGGCGCCGGCTATCTGAGAGCGGCTGCGCACGCCGAGCCAGCGGATGCATTCGTCATTGCCGTACCGACGCCGTTGACGCCGGATCACCGGCCCGATTTGAACTGCATCGAGTCGGCGGCGAAGTCGATCGCTCCCGTGCTTTCCAAAGGCAACCTCGTCATTCTCGAATCGACGTCGCCTGTTGGCACGACGGAAATGTTGGCCAACTGGCTGGCAGAGATGCGCCCCGACCTCAGTTTTCCACAGCAGGTGGGTGACGAATCCGATATTCGAATTGCCTACTGTCCTGAACGGGTTCTCCCCGGGCGCATCGTCCATGAGCTGGTCGTCAACGATCGTGTGATCGGTGGTATGACGCGCGGATGTTCCGACGCAGCCGTCGCACTCTACAAGTCATTTGTACAGGGTGATTGCATTGTCACGGACGTGCGCACCGCGGAAATGTGCAAGCTGACCGAGAACAGCTTTCGTGACGTCAACATTGCTTTTGCCAACGAGCTTTCGATGATCTGCGACAAGCAGGGAATCGATGTCTGGGAACTCATCAAGCTGGCAAATCGGCATCCTCGCGTGAATATCCTGCAACCCAGTTGTGGGGTGGGCGGGCACTGCATCGCCGTCGATCCGTGGTTCATCGTGGATAGCGCGCCGGATGAATCGACGTTGATCCAGGCCGCTCGTCACGTCAACGACGCCAAGCCGCAGTGGGTCATTCGCAGGGTGAACGAGGCCATTGTCGAGATGACGACGTCCGGCGCCACGCGTGGCGATATCCGCATCGCGTGCCTGGGCGTTACATACAAGGCGGATATCGACGATTTGCGCGAAAGTCCGGCGCTACAAATCGCCGGGATTCTTGCCGAAAGCCATCCCGGCAAGATCATGATAGTTGAGCCGAATCTCGAAGAGATGCCGGAACACTTGGCGACTTCGGGAATGAATCTGGTGACGCTTGATGAGGCACTTTCGCGAGCCGACATATTGGTTTTGCTGGTTGATCACACTGAATTCAAAAGTGTGAAACCTGACCGGATCGATGGAAAGGTACTCATCGATACACGTGGCATTTGGAAGGGCATAAAACAATGATCGAACAAGAAAATTCGACCATCCGGGTCAATGTTGAATCTCGTCTCGAGGCAATGAAAGAGGAGAACGAGATTCTGCTATTGCAGCTTCACCAGGTGCAGGAAGAACTCGAACACCGTTATCGGCAGGAGAGAGCTGCAGAAGACGAGTGGTCGAGTGGGGCATTGGGAAATCGCGGATCGAGCGCGGGCAAGGTCGATGACGAGTTGCACAATGCCTTGGCCGAAAATCAGCGCTTGCGTGCGTTGGTGAACGCGCAGAGAAAGGTCCATCGGCTTGAGAGGGAAAACGCCCTGAATATCAAGCTCGGGAATCTTTTGATTCAAGGCGTCGATTCGCCGAAGACGCTGTTCTCCGTACCTGGTGCGCTTGGGAAGATCTGGCGCAACTATCGTCGCCAGTCGCCCCCCGAAGTGCTCGGCGGGAAGGACTTTACGAAGGTCATTGCCGCGTATGGTGCCGGAGGCTTCGAGGCGGTGGAAAAGCTGATGGCTCGCGACTCGATTTCTCCGGTCACTCGGGCGAACGGCTATACGACGCTTGGGCGTCATCTGATGAATAGCGATCGCGCCGGCGCGGCAGAGGCGGCGCGACGAGCGTACGCGTTGGAGCCGAAGTCCTTTCGACTGAAATGGCTCGCCTTCAGGCTTCATGAGGTGGGCAGTCTCGTCGAAGCGGAGGCCTTGCTGGACATCCTGCCATCGGATACCAAATTCAGCGATTCGGAGGCTCGCCAAGCCAGCCAGTTGCGCCATGAAGCCAAGCAAGCTCGCCAACGCGAAGCGAAGCAGGGTGCCGGATTTTTCGAGCGTCGGGACGAGATCGAGAAGCAACTGGTCAATCTGGCTCGAGCGCGTGACGAGAGCGCGCAGTTGCTTGCCGAACGCACGCGCGAGGTCGAGGCGCTGACGCGGGTCAATACGCAACTGACGCAGGAAAAGTCCGCGTTGGTAAAGCACCAGGAAACGGCGCTGAAGCATTCTGGCACCCGAGATCGGGAAGTCGATGCGCTTAAACAGGCCAACGCGCGCCTCGAGCGGGAAAAATCTGATCTCGAACGAACGAAGTCTGACCTTGAGCGAGAAAAATCCGAACTTGTGGCTCGTCACGAAAATGCTGTCAGACAGGTCGCCGAGCGTACGCGGGAAGTTGAAACCCTGAAGCAGGCCGAAATGCGACTGGGGCAAGAGCGCTCCGAGCTCGTCGAGCAGCACGAGAGAAACGTCGAGCATGTCGGCGAACTCTGTCAGGACGTCACCGACCTGACGGAGGCAAAAACTCAACTGGAAGAAGAACTTCTTGCCTCGATCGCAATGCACGAGGAGGTGATCGAGCAGTTGATCGCTTGTAGCCTGGAAGTCGAGTCGATGAAGCAGGCGTGGGCTCAACTGGAACAGGAAAAGCTGTCGGCGCTGGCGCAACACGACCAGATCAGCGCTCAGGTGGTCGAGCGAACAAGGCAGGTCGAAGCGCTCGAGCGGGTCGTGATGCACCTCAAACAGGAAAAGGTGGCACTGGAGAGGCGGCATGAGGCGACGCTCAGGCAGTCGACCGAGCAGGCGCGGCGCGTCGTGGATCTCGAGCGGATGGTCGCGCGGCTGGAGCAGGAAGTAAGGGATCTGACCATGCGGCATCAAGCGGAGATTGCGACGCAGGTGGCCGAACGCGCGCGCGAGGTCGATGTTCTTGCGGAGGATCGGGCACGTCTCGAGCGCGAAAATCTGGCGCTGGTCGCGCAATACGACGACGTCGTCAGGCATGCGATCGATCGCGATCGTGAAATCGAACTGCTCATGCAAGCCAAAGCAGAACTGGAACAACAAAACTCGGCATTGACCACCCAACTCGAAGGTGCCAGCGAGCATGCGGCCGAGCGCTCGCGTGAGCTCGATGCGCTGAAGCAAGCCAATGCCGTATCCGAGCGTGAGCGGCAGACGTTGGCGGTGCGGTATGAGGATGCCGTCAAACAGGAGGGCGAACGCAGACGAGAGATCGAACTTCTGGTTGCAGCCAAAAAGCAGTTGGAAGGTGAAAAGTCGACCTTGATGAGTCAGCATGGCGAGTCCTCCCGACTGGTGACGGAGCACATCGAGCACATCAACGCGTTGCAACAGCAGCTCGAAAATCAGCAGGAGAGCGATGCGGAGTTGAAGGCGCGTCAGAGGATGGTGCAGGAAGAGATGATTCGCGCGGAAGCACAGCTTGAGCTGATCAAGGACATCCTGCTTCGAGAGCCAGGGCTATGAGAAAGAAGTCGGTGAACTTGCGCTACAGGGCACTGGCAAGTCAACGCGTGCGGCCGAACGAAATCGTCGAGATTCGGTCCGAGCAGACCGTCGTGCCTTACGACGAAAATCTGCTCGAACGAGCACGTACCCAGTGGCAGTTTGGTGATTGGCAAAGCCTCGCCCGACTGGAGCGCGCCACCCTGCAACACCATCCCGAGCGTGCAAAGCTGGCCTTGCTCGCGGCATCGGGGCGTCTGCAACTCGGACGATTCGCCGAAGCCAAACTCTATGTGCGGCTCGCTCGGGACTGGGGCGTCAGCGAGCGTCATCTTTGTCAGATCCTCGTCGCCGGCGTGCATAACAGCTTGGGACGTGCCGCTGTCGTAGCAGGGAGTTTCCCCCGTGCATTGAAACATTTCGAATCGTCGATCAGGGTCGGCGCACCCGGGTCGGACAAGGTGTTGTTGACCAAAGCGCGAATCAGTCAACAATGTCAGGAGCTTGGCATGACGTCGACCCATCTCGAAAGTGACGCAAGCGCGGCATTGCGCGGACTGGCTCATTCGAGTTCCGCTTTCGACGTTGTCACGCTGTCAAAGCTCCATCTCGGTGATGCGTGGGCAGGTAACACCATCAATACCGTTATTTTCAGGCATCACGGGATACTGACCCATCTGAACTGGCAGGTTACTGCGTTCTATGTCGATTCCCGGACGCTGCGCATTGTTCGGCGCAATCTGAAGACGGACGCGATCGAGAGCCATGATGTAGAAGGTTCGTACGATCTGAATGACGCGCACAATAGTATTAGCCTCGGCGTTGACCGGAATGGCCATATCCACCTGTGCTACGGGCATCACGCTACGCGATTGCGTTATCGCCGAAGTATCACGGCCAACGACATTAACGAGTGGACGGATGAGCTTCCGATGACGGGCACGTCCGAGGAACGGGTGACCTATCCGACCTTCATTCAGCCGCGTCATGGATTTCCGCTCGTCCTGCTTTATCGTGACGGCGTGCACGATAGCGGAAACGCTCGCCTCAAGGCGTACGACGAACAGACCAAGCGCTGGACGGATCGCCCCTTGCCGATTCTCAGCGGCAGTGAGTCGAAGCCCTGGACGAGCAACGCTTACTGGAACCATCCGGCCATCGGCAACGACGGAAGCTTGCATCTCAGCTTCGTATGGCGCACGCATACGCTCGGTGACGACGATCTCATCAACAATGTGAATATCGGATATGCATGTTCATTCGATAATGGCGCCAGTTGGCAGACGTCAAAGGGTCGAGACTATCAACTTCCGATCACCCAGGTTAATGCTGAAATAATTTGCCCGATCTCGCCCGGAAGTAATTTGATCAATCAGTGCAGCATGGCATTGGACAGCCGAAACCGTCCGCATATTGTTTTCTATGCGGACGATTCGGATGGGGTTCCGCAGTATCAGCATTTGTACTTCGATGGCGCGAAGTGGCGGCATCAGACCATTTCTGCGCGCACTCAGCCTTTTGCATTGAGAGGGAAGGGGACGCTGCAAATTCCGATAAGTCGCCCGGAAGTGGTCATCGATCGATTCGACAATGTGTATGTCATCGCTCGCGGAGATCATAGCCGCGGTCGAATGGCCGCGACTTTGCTTGCGGCGCCCGATTACATGTGGTCGGAGAAAAACACGCGATTCATTCTGGATGAGGATCTCGGCTTTGCCGAACCAATCATCGATCGAACTCGTTGGGAAAATGAGAGTGTTCTCAGCCTGTTGTTGCAGCGTAACGAGCAGCCGGCGCATGACCTTGACTGCCAGGTTATGAGCTCTGCAGTCACGTTGTTGGACATCAAATTCACAAATAACTAAATGTGATGAACAAGAATATGAAAACGCCGCTCGCACTTGGCAACGAATACATGCGTTCGGGGAAGTACGAAGACGCCATTCGGAAATATGCCGAGGTGTTGATCACCACGCCCGGGCTCGCCCGGATCGCGTCGACGAACCTCGCTCTCGCGAAGCAAAGATATCGAAAGAGTCGCGAAGAGGCTGGCAGGCCGCGAGTGGGTGTCTGCAGTTGGGAACTCGCACATAATTCGGCGGGGCGAGCCTACACGCTGGCGATGGTGTATGAGCGATTTGCCGACGTGGAGATCATCGGCAGCCTCTTTCCACAGTTCGGGCGGGAGATCTGGGGGCCGATACAGGAAACCGAAATTGCGAAGCACGCAATCCTGGTAGAGGACGAGTCGCGATTTGTCGAGCAGGCTATCGAACTGGTTGTCGCGCATCCCTACGATATCGTGCATCTCTCGAAGCCGCGCGGGCCCAATGTCTTGTTCGGCGCGCTGTACAAGCTGATCTGGGATGCGAAGGTATTGATGGACATCGACGACGAGGAGTTGGCGTTTGTCCAGGCAGAGTCCCCTATCGGCATCGGGGAGTATCTGGACAAGCATCTGCAGTTCCCCAGGTTGAACTTGGCCGGCCAGGACTGGACGCGCATTGCCGTTGGCCTGGTGAATTTGTTCGATGGTGTCACCGTTTCGAACCCTGCATTGCAGAATCGATATGGTGGTCTGATTATTCGTCACGCTCGCGACGAAAATGCCTTTGTTCCGTCGCCGGGGTTGAAGAGCAGGAGCAGGAAAAAATACGGCCTGCCCGCGGACAAGAAAATCGTGCTGTTTTTTGGTACCCCCCGGCCGCACAAGGGGCTGGTTGAGACCGCCGAGGCAATCGCCGAGCTCGGGCGGGACGACGTCCTGTTCGCAATCGTGGGAGACTTCCCGGATCAGTCGCTGAAGGAGACGCTCAAGCAAGTTCGCGGTTGCCAAACGGCATTCATCGCCAACAAACCATTCGCCGAAATTCCGGCCGTCGTCTCGATGGCTGATGTCTGCGTTTTCCTGCACGACGGTGGGCTGGCTGCGCAGTTTCAGGTTCCGGCAAAGCTTACCGATGCTGTCGGGATGGGGGTCCCGGTACTGGCTTGCGACTCGCCGGCAATGGCGGATCTGTTCAAGTATGACGAAGTCTCGATGGTTTCTATCGACAAGCTTGCACCTGCGCTCGGAGCCGTGTTGGGTGCCGTCGACGGAAACTCGCAGCAGGGCAACAGGCGCAGCACGCTGTTTCAAGACATCCTGTCCGTGGGGGCTAATGCCGAGGAATTGCGAAACTGGGTGGCGGACCTTCGTTGTTCGAACGATTCGGAAATCGTTCGACTCTTTGGTCATTTGATCAATCGCGGGCGCGAGCGCGAAGCAACCGTCGATACGATTCGGGCGGACCGAGCGGCCAACGACGCGGTGGCGAAGTCGAACGTCAGCCATCGGACCGATCAACCGATGTTCAGGTTGGGAAAGGACGCGTTCATGTTGCGCGGACTACGTCCGATGGCCTCGATCGCGATCGTGGCAAACGTGATGAACGACGAAGCGTGGGAGCGTGTGAGAAGGACGCTTCCCATTCTGGGCCACCGACACGATTTGTTTGTACTTGGGTTCTCCGATGTCGAGCACGTCAATTTCGGCAACTTGACCGCATCCGTGACGATCGTTGGTGACGGCGATGGCGAAGGGAACGCCCAGAATTTTCTGCGACTGGCCGGATCGAATGTATTCGACGACTATCAGGCCGTACTGTGGCTTGCGCCCGGCGAGGGTGACGACGAATTGTCGGACGTCGCGAGCCGGGCAGTCGAATTTACGGCGGATTCTGACTGGGGAATACGTGCGAAGCGGTTCGTCTCGCTTTCCAAGGAGGGCGGCAATCATCGTGTGATCGACGGCGTGAAGATTGCACTGTCCCGCATGGGACTGAGCCTTTCAGACGAGACGGTCACGGTGCCGGTCGGCGCCGAAGTGTGGCTCAAACCTTTGCTGTTGAGAGGGCTGGCTTCGGCGCTCTGGGCGAGCGAGCTTGTCGGCGACAAGAATGCTGCCAACGGGTTTCCGGGACGACCCACTGTTCTGGGCGTGTTGTCCGTACTGGCAAAACTCGGGAATCTGTTTGTTCAGTCAGAAGCGAGAAAAGGCGCTCAAGCGATTCAGCCCGCTCGTCCTCGGACGTTGAAGACGATCGCGTTCTATCTCCCGCAGTTTCATCCGATTCCGGAAAACGATTTGTGGTGGGGGAAAGGTTTCACGGAGTGGACCAACGTCACGCGGGCTCGACAGTTGTTCAGAGGCCATTATCAGCCGCGAGTGCCGACCGAGCTCGGATACTACGATCTGCGTCTCGAGGAAACACAGGTCGCGCAAGCCAAACTGGCCAGCGAGTTCGGGATTCACGGGTTCTGCTATTACTACTACTGGTTCGACGGCAAGAAACTGCTGAATCATCCAATCGAGCAGATGGCTCGATCCAAGAGCGTCGACACGGGCTTCTGCGTTTGCTGGGCCAACGAAAACTGGTCACGGAACTGGGATGGGCAGAACCGGCATGTGCTGATGGAGCAGACCTATACGCTCGAGAGCAATGTCGCGTTGATTCGGGAACTGATCCCGATGATGAAGGACCCGCGCTGGATTCGGTACGACGGCAAGCCGGTGATGATGGTATATCGAATCTCGATCATTCCGAACTGGCTGGAAACCGCTGCTGCGTGGCGAGAGGAGTGCCGGAAGGCGGGGCTGGGTGAGATTCACCTGTGCGCTGTTCGGTTCGGGCTGGAAACGCTGCAAGGTTCCCCGGAGGATTACCGGCTCGATAGTTATGTCCTGTTTCCGCCTCACGAAGCGGAGCGCGTGGATCTGCGTGACAAGGTGCACGACCTGCACAAGAATTTTGGCGGCCAGATCTTCGATTACTCGGCAGTGGTCGAGGGTGATATCGCGAAGTTTGAGGATGGTTATTCGTGGCCGGTTCACCGAGGAACCATGCTGGGTTGGGACAATACCGCTCGCCGCCTGACGGATGCGCGAGTGTTCCACGGAGCGACGCCATATGGCTTCCGTCGCTGGATGCAGCGCATCCTCGAGCAAGAGCAGCGTTTCAACCAAGGCAACGAGTCGCTCGTCTTCATCAACGCCTGGAACGAGTGGGCGGAGGGCACCTATCTTGAGCCAGATCAGCGGTGGGGTCGTTCGTATCTGAAGGCCTTCGCTTCGGCCGCTGAATCGGTCGCTGGAGTTACGCCGCAAGTATTGCCTGCGGGGATCGCGGCTAGTTCGAAAGAAGCGGACGTACTCAAGCTGCCGGAAAATTCGCTTGCGGATACGAAAGACGCCATCACGGACGGAAAGCCGCTGCCTTCGGTTGCCTGGCATGAAGGACAGAGGCAGCCGAACCCTGACTGGCCGACAGTGATGCTCTGTGCGCACATCTCCGGCCATCATCTGTTTGGCGGAGAGCGGAGTCTCCTGGATGTGCTGAGCGCGTTCGCCGAACAATCCGTCAACGTCGTGATGACCCTGCCGTCCGGCGGAAACAAGGCCTACATTCGCGAAATATGTGAGCGCAGCCTCGGTGTGTATTGCTTTCCCTATCCGCAATGGAAGAACAACCGCGCCAGCAAGGCCTGGTTGACGGTGACCTTTGCAGACATCATCGCGCGTCACGCGGTCGATGTCGTGCATGCGAACACAATCGTGCTGCTTGAGCCGTTGGAGGCCGCGACGCGCATGGGCAGGACCCGGGTCGTTCACTCGCGCGAACTGATTTCGCTGGATGACCCTTTGCGTGAACAACTTGGTTTGACGATCAGCGAAATCATCGGGCGTGTATTCGAACGTTCGGATTGGGTGATTGGGAACAGTCGCGCCACGAGTCAATTGTTTTCGCGTCCGGAAAAGACGCTTTACGTACCCAATGCGGTGACGCCGAGCGATTTCGAACTGGGAAACAAGTTCGGTAACACCATCAAGTTCGGCATTGTCAGTTCGAATATTCCGAAGAAGGGTGTTGAAGATTTCGTCGAGGTGGCGCGGCGAGCCGCGGAACGAACACCGCGAGCCCGCTTCGTGGTGGTTGGTCCGGTGAATGCCCAGGTCAAAAAGTGGCAGGAAGAGGTCGCGTCCGGTGCGCGTCCCGACAATCTGATCATTGCCGGCTATGCCGAACATCCGCGCAAGGCGATGTCGGAATTGAACGTGCTTCTCAATCTCTCGCACTTTGCCGAGAGTTTCGGCCGTACGGTTGCCGAGGGAATGGCCGCCCGCCGCCCGGTCATTGCCTATGACTGGGGTGCGCTGGGCGAGCTGGTGCAGCACGGGAAGACGGGCTTTCTTGTGCCTTACCGCGATATCGACGGAGTCGTGGACGCGGTGGTGCGCTTCTGCGAAAACGACAAGCTCGTCTCCGAAATGGGACAGGCCGGACGCATGTTTGTCGAGCAGCATTTCACTCAAGACAATTTGAAGGCCGCGCTTTCCGATGGCTATGCAAAGATCTTCGAGCGTGAGGGTTTGATCGCGACGGGTAACGCACCAGCCGCTGTCGCGGCGCGCGCGATCGGCTATGCAAAGCCGACGACCGTGATTGTGCCGGTCTATAACGCGGTCACTGCCGTTCGCGACTGCCTGCGATCGGTGCTCCAGCATACCGATCTGACTCGGGACCGATTGATCGTGATCGACGACGGGAGTCCGGATCCGGGCATCACGCCGATGCTGGAAGAGTTCGAGGACGTGCCGGGTGTTCTTATTCTCAAGAACAACGTGAATATCGGCTATACCAAGACGATAAATCGCGGGATTCGCGAGGCGGGCGACAACGACGTCGTACTGCTGAACTCGGATACGGTCGTAACGCCGCGCTGGCTCGAGGGGTTGCGGGCCGCCGCCTATAGTCGAGAGAAGGTGGCGACCGTTACCGCGATGAGTGATAACGCAGGAGCGTTTTCATTCCCGAAGTTCAACGAATATTGTCCGCGTCCGCCGCATCTGAGCCACGACGAATACGCACTCCTCGTGACACAAGCAACACAGGCATGTGTTCCGCCGGAAGTGCCGACCGGGTCGGGATTCTGTATGTATATTCGCCGAGCGCTCATTGACGAATGCGGGGCGTTTGACGAGGAGGGCTTCCCGCGAGGCTACGGCGAGGAGAACGACTTCTGCATGCGTGCTTATAAGGCTGGCTGGCGCAACCTGATTTCTCCCTGGTCGTTTGTCTATCACATTCGAACGGCCAGCTTCAAGGGCGAAAAAACGGCATTGGTCAAAGCGGGCGTGGATGTGGTCACCCGACGATATCCGGAATACGCGGGGCTCGTAAAGGCGGCCTTTGCCGGAGTTGAAATGGGACGCGTGCGCGAAGCGGCCGGGGCTGTGATGAGGCGCTGAGTGAGCTGCGGTGGCCGCTGACGAAACGTGCGGCTAGGGGTGAGCGCCGCTTCAGGTGGGTTCTTTGTACGGTGCGGCTTTGAGTAATTCGGAGAGGAGGTGGCCTTGGAAACGAAGCAGTTTGCTGTTCGATTGCTGGTCTTGCTGAGTGTCTCGGCATCTTCGGCATCGTGGGCGGCCGAGGCCACTGATGCGAAGTGTGCGGGGATGTCACTGGATCTGACGATAGATCGGGTGTGGGGCGCTTCGCGTGTCAAATTCGATGCACTGGAAGACCAGAAATTTATTTATGTTTCGTACTACGACGCGGATCGATGGTTGTCGGTTGCACAGGTCAATAAATGCACCGGGGAGGTTGCGAAGACGAGGGTTGCATCGCGCTTTGGCGGGTGGGATGCCCACAACTCGATCGTCCTTGCGCTCGACAAGTCGAATCGCCTTCATGTTTCCGGGAATATGCACGCCTCACCGCTTGTATATGCACGAATGGACGCTCCGGACAAGTTGGCCGGCCTTGAAGCGGTTCGGCCGATGATCGGATCAGACGAGGTGCAGGCGACGTATCCCTATTTTTTCCGGTTCATGGATGGTGCATTGGGATTTTCGTACCGCTCCGGGCACAGCGGAGACGGCGAGGAATTTATTAACCGGCTCGATAACTCCGGTTGGGTGCGTTGGACAAATCGCCCGATTTTTGCCCCCACTTCGGAAAAGAAGCCCGTGAATGCGTACCATACGAATTACGTTCGCGGTCCGGATGGCTTCTTCCACGTTGCGTGGGTCTGGCGGGAAAATTACTTCGTCGAAACGAACTTCAACGTGAATTACGCGAAGAGTCGTGACCTCAAGACGTGGCAAAACAGTGCGGGCGACGTCATTCCTTTGCCGATTACACCCAGGTCGGCGGAAGTCGTGGACGAGATCCCTGAAAGAAGCGGCCTGTTGAATAATATCCGGCTGGGGTTCGATGAGGCCGGGCGGCCCGTCATCTCATACTTGAAGTTCGATTCAAAGGGGGCGACGCAACTGTTCCATGCCCGCCTTGAAAACGGAATCTGGAAAACGGTGCCGGCAACGCAATGGACCTACCGTTGGGATCCGAGGGGTGGAGGCACCATCAAGGGTGAAATCAACTTCTCGGGCGTGAAGGTGAGTGATGGCCACCTGATCGAACAGGTCAGCCAGCCGGAAATCGGCGCCAAGACACTTGTCTACGACGATAAATCGATGAAGGTGGCGGAGGCGCTTTCTCCCAATGTGTGGAGTCCGTCTCCGGCTGTCCGGAAGGTGAAGGCACCTAATGGCGCAGTGCCCAACGTTCAGGTGGTGAGATTCGAGAATATGGCGGCACATGAATCGAAGGAGAGTCATGTCGTGACGTGGTTCAGCTTGCCGGCCGATAACAGGGACAAGCCGCGAAATTGTGATAACGCCGCCGTCCCGTGCGATTTCACTTCAGATCTGATCTTGCATACGGACCGGAGGTCGCCTTGATGGGGTTTTGGCCTGTCGTGAGCGTCGGATCGGAACGATACTCGCTCGATCCGGAGCTCGGGATTCGATATTTTCGGCTGCTCATATCAAGCAGCCAATGAAATTAAGGGTAGATATAAGAGATGAAAGTTCCTGTGTTTGCCTGTGAGAAACACGCATGAAAATCGCTATCGCCGGCACAGGCTACGTCGGCCTGTCCAACGCCGTCCTGCTGTCGCAGCGCAATGAAGTCGTGGCTCTCGACATCGTCCCCGAGAAGGTGGCGATGCTCAACCGCAAGGAGTCGCCGATCGAGGATGCCGAGATCGAGGACTACCTGCGCCACAAGAGCCTGAACTTCCGCGCGACGCTGGACAAGGAAGACGCGTACGCCGGCGCCGACTACGTGGTGATCGCCACGCCGACCGACTACGATCCGGACACGAACTACTTCAACACCCGCTCGATCGAGGTCGTCATCCGCGACGTGATGGCGATCAACCCGCGCGCGGTGATGGTGATCAAGTCGACCATTCCGGTCGGCTACACCGAGCGTACGCGCGCGGCACTCGGCACCGACAACCTGATCTTCTCTCCCGAATTCCTTCGCGAAGGCCGGGCGCTGTACGACAACCTGCACCCTTCGCGGATCGTGATCGGCGAACGTTCCGAGCGAGCCGAAGCGTTTGCCGGTCTGCTGAAGCAGGGGGCGATCAAGCAGGATATTCCGACGCTGTTCACGGGCAGCACGGAAGCCGAGGCGATCAAGCTCTTCGCGAATACGTACCTGGCGATGCGCGTGGCCTATTTCAACGAACTGGACACCTACGCCGCGCAGCACGGTCTCGACACGCACCAGATCGTCGACGGCGTATGTCTCGATCCACGCATCGGTGCGCACTACAACAACCCGAGCTTCGGCTACGGCGGCTACTGTCTGCCAAAGGATACGAAGCAGTTGCTGGCCAACTATCGCGACGTCCCGCAGAACCTGATTCGTGCGATCGTCGAGTCGAACAGCACGCGCAAGGACTTCATTGCCGAGAGCATTCTCAAGCGCAAGCCGAAGGTTGTCGGCATTTATCGCCTCGTGATGAAGGCCGGGTCCGACAATTTCCGCGCGTCCAGCATCCAGGGCGTCATGAAGCGCATCAAGGCCAAGGGCGTCGAGGTCATCGTCTACGAGCCGGCATTGCACGAATCGACGTTCTTCAACTCGTCGGTCGTCCACGACCTGGCTGAATTCAAGCGCTCCGCCGACGTGATCGTTGCCAACCGCCTGACCGACGACCTGACCGACGTCGCAGGCAAGGTCTACACGCGCGACCTGTTCGGCGGGGACGCATGATCGGCCAGAAGCCTGGTCACCCGGCGCGCGCGGCGAGCGCGTTGCCGCGCATCCTGTTCTTCAACGTGAACGGCTCGGGCATGGGCCATCTGAACCGTTGCCTCGCGTACGCGCGTCGCATGCGGGGCCGCGCGCGCCCGTTCTTCTTTTCGCTGGCGTCGGCGATCGAGATCATCGAGGAGATGGGATTCGAGGCGGACTATTTCGTTTCCCATTACTGGTCGTCCAGCTCGACGTTCGGCTGGAACAGCGAACTGGCCGTGCGGCTGGGCCTGATGCTGGAGCGGGTTCGCCCGGATGCGGTCGTATTCGACGGAACGTGGCCCTTCAAGGGTTTGCTGACGGCATGCGAAACGTATGGATCGCCCGTCCTCGTGTGGTCCAATCGCGGGCTGCTCAAGGCAGATACCAAGACGGTGCCGGTGGACGAAGCGCTGTTCGATCTCGTGATCCAGCCGGGTGAACTGGGTGCGACCGAAGCACGCGCGTCGCTGACGAACGGCGGCACGCGGCTGTCGGTGCCACCGGTCTGCCTGCTGGAGGACGACGAGTTGCTCGACCGCGCAGCGGCGAGAAACGCGCTGGGCCTGCCGCAGGCCGGTCGCTTCGTCCTCTTTTCTCTTGGCCCGGGCAACCTGAAGGATGTTGCCGGCATCGGGCACGGACTGATCGCCGCGTTCGAGGCGGCCGGGTTCCAGGTGGTCTGGGCGCGGGCGCCCATTTCGGTGCGCGACGTCGAATTGCCGGCCGGTGTGCTGCCGATCTCGGTCTACCCGTTGGCGCGCTATCTGCGTGCGTTCGATGCCTTTGTCGGCGCCGCGGGCTACAACACCTGCTGCGAACTCGTGCAGTCGGGCATTCCCGCGCTGCTGGTGCCCAACGCGCAACTGGTGGACGATCAGGTTCGCCGCGCGCGGATGGTCGCCGACGCGATGCCGGCCGTCGTGTCGGCTTGCGAGACCGAGCAGGAACGCAAGGCGGCCGTCGACGCGCTGCTGGGCATGTTGCCCGAGGCGGCGCCCGCGCGGTGCGCGATGCCGATGAACGGCGCGTCGCTCGCGGCGGACGAGATCATCGCCAGGATTGCTGACAAGAGGCGAACGCATTGAGCATCATCGACCAAACCCGGGCCTTGAGGCACGAATTGCGCACGCTGGCGGCGAAGCCCGACTGGACGTTGCTGACGCGCCATGACCTGCTCGCCGGGAAGCCGCCTGCCACGCTGAAGGAGCGCGCGTGGCGCGGCATCAGGCGCGTGCTGGCCACGTTAGGTGTGATTACGCCTCACGTGACGAACTATCCGTGGCTGCCGACCCTGAAGCACGCGCCGGTTTCGGCCGAAGCGAACACGCTGCTGATCTGGGCGCCGGGTACGGAGCGCGATGCACTGCGCCGTGCGTGCGAAGGCTTTTCCGCGCGACTGAAAGGCAACGATGCGCTGGCGCCGGTACTGGTGACCGACGTGGCCGATTTCGCCTTCTATTCGCGGCTGGGCTGGCTGGTGGAATACCTGCCGGAATTGAGCGGCGACGATCGTTCGTATCGCGAAAGAAAGCGCGCGTATCTCGCGTGGCGCTATCGCGATGCGCGGATCGTGCCGCCGGCCGCGGCGCAGGCCAGCGACGCCGACTGGAAGGCATTGGTGGAAGTGAGCTGAACATGATGGATAGAAATCGCTATGCCATGTTGACGGTGGATACCGAGGCGCTGCCCAAGCGCGCCACGGAGGATCACGTCAAACGGTTGATGTGGGGTGTGCACGAGAAGGGGCGGGCAGGGGTTGCCGAAATGGCTTCCATCGGCGACGAGTTCGGCGTCAAGCACGTGTTCTTCGTGGATCAGTGCGGCGCGTATGCATACCTCGACGAAACGAAGGAGGTCGTGCGCCGGCTGGATGCCGCGGGGCAGGACGTTCAACTGCATACGCATCCGGAATACCTGCCGGACTCGTTCTGGGCCGAGCACGGCCTTGCGCGGCGGCCGCAATACATGAATCAATACACGGACGATGCGCGCGCGGAGTTCGTGATTCGTCACTTCGGCGGGCTGATTTCGGCGGAAACGGGCAAGCCGGTGCTGGCGCACCGTGCCGGTTCGTTTCGCTGGAACGCGTCGACGATCCGGGCGCTGAAGTCCACCGGCGTACAACTGTCGTTCAACAATTCCCTGTGCGCGGTCCATGCCGGGCAGTGCAACTACAGCGAGCCCACGAATCTGCCGTTCCAGTGGTCGAACGGCGTGATCGAAGTGCCGATGACGGAAAAGAAGATCCTGCCGAAGGTCGGCAAGGAAGAATGGTGGGCACGCCTGACTTACCCTGAATCGCCGTATTTCCGGTTTCGTCCGTGGTGGGGCAAGCTGTTGCTCGACGCGTTCAGCGGCAGTCCGACGTTCTCGATTTTCCTGCTTCATTCGTGGTCGCTGCTGTATTGGGACGAGAACGGGCATGCGACCTATCGGGACGACCAGCGTGTCGAAGGCTACCGGAAACTCCTGTCGCGCCTGACGAAGGACTACGACGTGATCACGACGTCGGAATTCCTCGACTTGCAGGCCCGCGGCAGGATCCGGACCACGCATACGACCGATCTCGCCTGTGCCGAACTGAAGACGGCCGGGGCGGCGAAAGCATGAGCACGATGCTCAATTCGTTGCAGACTGCGTTGACCGAGCCGCTGCTCGCGATGAGCCGTCGACTGACGGCGCATGTGCTCGAGCGCAAGTTGAAGCAGCGTTCGCACGGCGCGCCGTTCGTCGGCGATCCGGACAGCATGCTGTACGTGGCGGCGAGTGCATTGCCGTATCACACGAGCGGCTATACGACGCGCACGCACGAAGTCGTCCGCGCATTGGCGGCTGCGGGCGGTCGCGTGCATCCGCTGACGCGGCCCGGCTATCCCGGCGATCGCGCGGATCGCCTGACCGACGCCGCCGAAAGCGAGACGCAGGTGAGCGAGGTCCGGTATCTGCATGCGAGCGCGCCGTTCAACAACCGGCCGGTGCTGATGTATGCGTTGCAGGCGGCGCCCGTCATCGCGCGCGTGGCCATGCAGCATCGCGCGTCGGTGATCCACGCGGCGTCGAATCACGTGAACGCGCTGCCGGCGCTGCTGGCGGCGCGGCAACTGGGCATTCCGTTCCAGTACGAGATGCGCGGGTTGTGGGAGTTGACGCGCATCTCGCGCATGCCGGAATACGAAAGGCGGCAGGGGTTCGCGCAGGGGCTGCAGCTGGAGGGTCTGGTGGCCCGGCACGCGGACAAGCTGTTCGTGATCTCGGCGCAACTGGGCCGGTTCGCGCGCGATCGCTGGGGGATTGCCGGCGAGCGGATGTATTTGCTGCCGAATTGTGTGGATCCCGAACGGTTTACACCTTCGGCGCCCGAGGAGATCGACGCCGACACGATTGGATATGCAGGCTCGCTGATCGGCTATGAAGGACTCGACACGTTGATCGATGCGGTCGGCCGGTTGAGCGGGCAAGGGCGCGCGGTGCGGGTCGAGATCGTCGGAGAAGGCGAGGCACGGCCGGCGCTTGAGGCGCAGGTGCGGCGCCTCGGATTGTCGGAGCAGATTCGCTTTCTGGGCCGGACCTCGCCCGAGCAGGCGCGCAGGACGCTCGGTCGTTGTGCACTGGTGTGCATCCCGCGCAAGCCGTTCAAGGTTTGCGAGATCGTGCCGCCGATCAAGCTCGTGGAAGCGCTCGCGATGGGCAAGCCGGTGATCGTGCCGGATCTGCCGGTGTTTCGCGACGAAATGGGTCCGAGTCCGGCTGGCTGGTTTTTCAAGGCCGGCGATGCGTTCGACCTGGCACGGGTGATCGATGCGGCGCTGTCCGATCGCGGTACGCTCGCGGCGCTCCGTGGCCAGGCGAGAGAATACGCGGCCACACAGCGCCGCTGGCGCGAATTTGTCATGAACGCACTGCCAATGTCGCAGGGTGAGGGGTTAAATGGTCGGCAGGGTCATTAGAAAACTGGGTTCGTTGGTCTACGACTATCCGACGGTTGCGGAGGATGTGGAGCAAGTCGGACGCTTCGGGTGCCTGAAGATTGCGCTCGTCACCGATTACTTCACGGCGGACTGCTTGTCGGCGGAATGTCGCGTGCGCACCATGACGCCTGCCAACTACGCGGACGTGATCGGCAACTGGAAACCGGATCTCGTGCTCGTGGAATCGGCGTTTCACGGCGTGGACGGGAGCTGGCGCTACGAGCTGGCGCGACAGTCGCCGCCGATGCGGCTGAGCAAGCCGACGGCGATCTTTCGCCTGGTCGACTTCGCCAGGCGCGCGGGCGTTCCGACCGTATTCTGGAACAAGGACGACGGCGCGTTCTTCGACACGTTCATCGACGTGGCGAAGGTGTTCGACTACGTGTTCACGACCGACGAGGCATGTCTCGACCGATATCGGCAGCAGGTGCCCGCGCACGTGCCGGTCAACACGCTGGTGATGCCGTATCAGCCGGCGTCGCATAATTTCTCGGGCTTCAATTTCGTTCGCAACGAAGCGTGCTTCACGGGCAGCTACTACCGGCGCATCCTGAACGAGCGCCGCCGTTTTCTCGACATGGTGTTCGACACCTGCGAGCAGAGCAATCTGCAGCTCAACGTATTCGATCGCAATCACGATCGCCTGTCGCGCTTTTTCGAGTTCCGCTATCCGAAGCGGAACGGGCTGCGCGTGCACGGCAAGGTGCCGCATCGGGAAACCGCGCAGGTGTACAAGTCCCATGCGATCTCGATCAACGTGAATTCGGTGACGGGCTCCGAGACGATGTTCTCGCGACGCCTGCTCGAGATTCTCGCGTGCGGCGGCATCGCGGTGACCAACGCGAGCTGCGCGGTCGACCGGTATTTCCGTGAGTTCTGCCACGTGATCGATACGCATGACGAGGCGCGGGAGTTGTTTTCGCGGCTTCGGCACGGCCCGTCGCAGGATGATCTGGACCGGGCCGAGGCAGGCGCACGCTACGTACGGCAGAACCATACGTGGGCGCACCGGCTGGAAGAAATCTGCGCCGTCGTGAAGATCTGAGGGGAAGTGGTCACGATGCTCGCGCTGCTTTCCTACGCTGCCCAACTGGTCTTCCTGCTGGTGGTGCTCTACTTTGCGCTGTACGTGCTGCTCGAATTGCGCGTGCTGCTGATTTCCCGCAAGGTCGAACGGCGCAAGCTGACCGATCTGGCGCAGCCCGTCCGGATATCCGAAGACGGGTTTCATCCTCGGGTCAGCGTGCTGCTGCCGATCTGCAACGAGTCCGAGATGGTCGAGCGGCTGATCGATGCGGCCTGCCGCCTGACCTATCCGTCCAACGAGATCGAGATCCTGGTGCTCGACGACTCGTCGGATGCGACGACGAAGCTCGCGCGGGCGAAGGTCGATCGCTACGCCGCCGACGGAATCGACATCCGGCTCATCAAGCGTCAGTCGCGAACGGGCTACAAGGCCGGCAACCTGGTCAACGGCATCCAGCAGTCGTCCGGCGACTTCTTTGCGATCTTCGATGCGGACTTCTTGCCGCCTGCGGATTTCCTGCTGAAGACCATTCCGTGTTTCACCGATCCGAAGCTCGGCTTCCTTCAGACCGGCATCGGCTACGAGAATCGCGACGCGTCGTTCCTGACACGCTTCCAGGCCATGGAAATGGGCCACCAGCAATACGTGACGGTGGGGCTGAGCGAGGACGGCGACATGGCGTCGCTGAGCGGCAGCTCGTGTGTGTGGCGCAAGGAGTGCGTCGATGCGCTGGGCGGCTGGAATGCGTCGACGGTCACCGAAGACGTGGACCTGGGCTATCGCGCGCAGTTCGGCGAATGGAAGTACGCGTATCTGCGAGAAGTCGTTTCCATGTCGGTGCTGCCAGAAACCATCAGCGCGTTTCGCATTCAGCGCGAACGCTGGGGGCGCGGCCTGATCCACAGCGGGTTCAAGCATGTCGGACAGATGCTGTCGCAAAGCATGCCGCTGATGAAGCGGATGCACGCGATCTCGGTGATGTTCTCGTCCGTGCTGCTGGCTTCGATCTATGTGCTGATACTGCTCAGCATGCCGTTGACTTGCCTGGTGCATTTCGACGGCGAGGGGATTCATCTCGGCGCATTCGTCTTTTTCGTTCTGGTGGCAATCTGGGCGCTTGCGAATGCGTTCGGTTCGCGCAAGGGCGCGAGATTCGACGACAAGCCGAGTGTTCTGAAAACGGTATGGGATACCTACCTTTATATTGCGATGTTTTTGCCGATGGCCTGGTATTACTTCGCGGGGGGCGTGCGCGCGGTTTTCGGTGTGTATAGCGGCTTTCATCGCACGCCAAAAGGCAAGGAAGCCTATCGCTCGACGATGCCTCGCATCAACGCAGTTCTGCTGGCCGGCGAAATCGCCACGTTCGCCTATTCACTCATGACGGTTTTGCTGGCGATTCAGAAGAAGAACTATGTTTTGATTCCGCTCAACGTAACGGTTTGCGTCGGCTTCGGTATGGTTCTCTTTTGGTCATGGCAAGAGCATCGTACCCGCGTGCAATCGTGATTTTCCGCGTGAGCGCAGTCCAATCGACCCGAATGGCGGGCACGGATTGCCGATTTGTTAAGGGTGCCTTCCTTTCTCGCATATGGTTCGCATAAAGCTGATTGTCAGCATCGAAAGAAACGCAGGTGTTTGCACGACGAGGGAGCGCAAGATCACGAGCGATGTTGTACGACGAATGCCGCAGGCCGCCGATGCGTTGACCGGCGGTGCTCGCCCGATCGAATCGGGGCGTGCGTTCAGTTTTACCGATGGCGCGGCCGCCTGGCTTCGCTCCCGTCTCCGGTCCGGCGCCGATCTGGCGGTGCCGCCTGACGATTTGCATACGTGGCTCGGCGAATCAAGCGAGTCGAAGGATCATCAAGATTTGCAAAGAAGATTCGAGGAATTCTGTCCGTCCCAATTGGACGGGGCAGAATGCCACCAGACAGTCTCTCATCGAACCCGCCAAGTCGGAGATTCATGTCTGACAAATGGCCAGGCAACTTTAACAACGGCTTGCAGGATTGCCGCATGCAGCCGACCGAACGGTGACGCGATCATCGGCATTCGACGCGACTAAAACGTCGTGCGAATGGACCGCTACCGGACGGTCAAGTGAAATGATTCGGCAGTTTTTTCCGATGTTTGCACTTCGCGGATCGGTGTGCGACCGGTGCCAGACGATTGCAAGCAATGCGAGTTTCGTGTTTTGCATGGTCCCGATCGGCGAGAGCAAGTGCGGCGTAAGCGGTCGTAACATGCAAGGTATTACTCGAATATTAATATTGATGTATGATCGCGTCGGCGCGTTGTAAGCTTGTGGCCAACAACCTTTCGCGTCGCGCAAATTTCCATGCGGTGTCGTTTCGCTGCATGGCCCGCACATTTTTTCGCAACCCTGATTCGGGCGGTCGCACATCGTTACATCGATGTTCCGTGCCAATGCGTGATGTGTCGCGGACGTAGTCAAATCATACGAAATAATCGAACGCAATAAATCGATAATGTTGTCTGCTGCTTGATCGAAATATCAGGCAGCGCTTCGCGCTTGAAGATCGATAACCAGACACCGCTGAAAAACAAAGTCTGTTTAAAACGATGGATAGCAGCAATATTCGCAACCGGGGAGGGCAGGTGAGCGCAAGCGGGCCACGAGCAATCGTGATAACCGGCAGCAGTGCCGGGCTTGGACGTGCGCTGGCATTGAGTTATGCCGCGCCCGATACCACGTTGGGGTTGATCGGCAGAAATTCGGCGCGGCTGGAATCCGTCGCCGCGGAGTGCCGTGCGCGCGGCGCCCGCGTCGTGATCGGCTGCATGGACGTGC
Source organism: Burkholderia sp. MSMB0856 (assembly GCF_001524645.2). Lineage (NCBI taxonomy): Bacteria > Pseudomonadati > Pseudomonadota > Betaproteobacteria > Burkholderiales > Burkholderiaceae > Burkholderia > Burkholderia sp. MSMB0856. The sequence goes on from NZ_CP013427.1 coordinate 759,667, forward strand.
GCGACTCGGCCACCGTCCAAGACTGGATGATCGATTTCGATACGCGGTATCCAATCGAATTGATGATTGCGAATGCCGGCGTGGCCAGCACGCTGCAGTCCGCGGACGACTGGGAGCACATGGCGCGCACCGCCGATGTCGTCGATACCAACCTGTACGGCGCGTTGCATGCGGTGCTGCCGGCCATCGACCGGATGCGCATGCGCCGGTGTGGGCAGATCGCGGTCGTCAGTTCGCTCGCCGCGTTGCGGGGTATGGCCATCTCGCCTGCCTACTGCGCGAGCAAGGCGGCGCTGGTCGCTTACTGCGATTCCGTGCGCCCGATCCTCGCACGCGAGGGCATCGGCCTGTCGGTCGTGATGCCGGGCTTTGTCCGCACAGCGATGAGCGACGTCTTCCCGGGCAGCAAGCCGTTCATGTGGAGTGCGGACAAGGCTGCCGGTTACATCAAGAAGCGCCTCGCGCGACGCCGCGTGGAAATTGCCTTTCCGTTCAGTCTTGCCTTCGGCATCAAGTTGCTGCGCCTGCTGCCGGCCACGCTGGCGGATGCCATTCTCGGTCGTCTGTCCTATCTCCCGCGCGGGAAGGCGTGACGTGCTGCCCGGATTCGCGTTCGCGGCTGCGGCAGCCGCACTCTCGTTTCTCGTAGAGGCCATCGCGTATCCGCGCGCGTCGTTCGTCCGTTCGCCGGCGGCGATCGCTCTGCATGTCTGCGCGTTCGCGATCGTGGCGGGCGCGACTTTCGCCGTGACGGCACGGCCGCTTGTCTCGGCATCCGTCGCCCTCGTGCTGATCGCGTTGCTAGCCGTCATCAGCAACGCAAAATACGAATCCCTGCGCGAACCCTTCGTCTTTACGGACCTGAGCTTGTTCAGCCAGGTTTTCGCTCATCCGCGTCTTTATCTGCCGTTTCTGAGTGCGGGCAAGGTGTTCGGCGTCGTTGCCGCCGTGGCGGTCGCGACGGTCGGGTTTCTGCTCGAACAACCGGCCGGCATGCTGGCGCGTGGCGCCGCCGCACTGATCGCGGTCGCTTGCGCGCCGGTCTGTGTCGCGCTGTCGCGTTGCGTGCCGCTGACGCTCGACCCGATGGCGGACCAGCGCCGGACGGGTTTCTTCGCGGCATTCGTCGCTTACCTCGTCAACGGGCTGCGGCGTGCGGAGCGTAACGCGTTCTTTCGCGCGGTCGACGCCGGGCCGTTCGCCGGCGGCCGTCCGCACAGCACGCCGGACGTGATCGTCATCCAGAGCGAATCCTATTTCGACGCGCGACGCCTCGGCGCATGCGTGTCGTCGGAGCCGTACGCGAATTTCGATCGCGCCCGCCGCGAGGCATTCACGCGGGGCAGCCTGGACGTTCCCGCCTGGGGCGCCAATACGATGCGCAGCGAATTCGCGATGCTGACGGGATTGCCGTCGGCGGCGCTCGACTATTCGCGCTTTTACCCGTACATGTATGTGCGCCGCGCATGTGCGTCGCTGGCGGGCTGGTTCAAGCGAGGCGGATATCGCACGCTCGCGATTCATCCGTATCACGCCGATTTCTTCGGGCGCAACCGGGCATTCCGGTTCATGCATTTCGACCGTTTTCTGGATATTCGGGATTTCGGCGGTGCCGCGCGAGTCGGGCCTTATATCGGAGACGGCCCGGTCGCCGATGCAATCATCGCGGCCCTCCAGGAGCACGGCGACGGGCCGGTGTTCGCGTTTGCGATCACGATGGAGAACCACGGCCCGCTGCATCTGGAACCGGTCGGGCCGGGCGAATCCGAAGCGCGGCATACGCTCGGCGACGACGCGCGCTGGCGCGATCTGACCGCCTATCTTCGACACGTCGAGAATGCCGACGGCATGATCGGCAAGCTGACTGATTATCTCCGCAAGCGGGAGCGTCCGACCGTGCTGTGCTTTTACGGCGATCACGTTCCCGCTCTGACTTCGGTGTTCGACGCGCTCGAAACCGAACCGACCAATAGCGATTACTTTATTTGGCGCAACTTCGCGAACGATTTCGGTGAGCACCGAAACCTTCGCGTCGAGAGTCTCGGCGCTGCGATACAGCGCGCGATGGTGCACGTCGACTGCACTCGCGCCGCTTCGCCGACCGGGATGCTTCAGACGCCGGCGTGATGATGAAAAAAAAAATTGCGATTATTGGGATAGCGTGCCGCTTTCCCGGTGGGGTTGAGGGACCCGACGACTTCTGGCAACTGCTGCGTGACGAGCGCGATGCCGTGACCGCCATTCCGCCGGACCGATTCGGCACGGCGTTCTATCAGCACCCATCGAAACGGGAGCCGGGAAAGAGCTACACGTTCGCGGCGGGCGTCGTCGACGACGTCGCGGGTTTCGACGCCGAATTCTTCGGCATCTCGCCGCGCGAGGCGGCGCAAATGGATCCGCAGCAGCGGCTGCTGCTCGAACTCGCGTGGGAGGCGTTCGAAGACGCCGGCGTGCGTCCGGCCGTGATGCGCGGACGCGACTGCGGCGTGTTCGTCGGCGTGGCGGGCATGGATTACGGCAACCGCAATATGGACGACATGAACACGATCGATCCGTATTCGGCAACCGGCAACACGCTCAGCATTGCGTCGAACCGCGTGTCTTACCTGTTCGACCTGCGCGGCCCGAGCATGTCGGTCGACACCGCTTGCTCGTCCTCGCTCGTCGCGCTGCATCAGGCGGTCCGCGCGTTGCAGTCCGGCGAGACGGCGATGGCGCTTGCCGGCGGGGTCAACCTGCTGCTGCATCCGTTCGGATTCGTCAGTTTTTCGAAGGCGTCGATGCTGTCGCCGCGCGGTCGTTGCCGCGCGTTCGACGCGACCGGCGACGGCTACGTGCGCGCCGAGGGCGGGGCGTTCGTGCTGCTCAAGCCGCTCGACCAGGCGGTGGCCGACGGCGATACGATCCACGCGGTGATCGCCGGATCGGGCGTGAATTCGGATGGCCATTCGCACGGCGGCATCAACGTGCCGGCAGCCGCGACGCAGGCGGACCTGCTGCGCGCCGTGTATCGGCGCGCGGGCATCGATCCGCGCACGCTCGCGTATCTCGAGGCGCACGGCACGGGCACCGCGGTCGGCGATCCGATCGAGGCGCGCGCGTTGATCGACGCGGTGTCGGGCGGCCGGCCGGAATCCGATCCGCTGCTGATCGGTTCGGTCAAGACCAATATCGGACACCTCGAAACGGCATCGGGCATGGCCGGTCTGCTGAAGGCCGTGCTGTGCCTGAAGCATCGCGCGGTGCCGCGTTCGCTGCACTTCGACACGCCCAACCCCGGCATCGATTTCGAAGGCGGCCGCTTGCGCGTGGTCGATCGGTTCACACCGCTCGCGCGCGGCGATGCACCGCTGACCATCGGCATCAATTCGTTCGGCTTTGGCGGCACGAATGCGCACGTCGTCGTCACCGAAGCGCCGGCGCCGGCGCCAGTCGCGCAGTCGGCGGCAAGGATCGATGCTCCGTTGCCGCCGCTCGTCCTCACCGCGCGGTCGCCGGCCGCGCTGGCAGCCGTCGCCGCACGCCATCTCGCGCGCCTGCAGTCGGGGGCCGACTGGGCCGCACTCGCGGCCGCCGCCGCACGGCGTCGCCAGTGGCTCGAGCATCGCGCGGTCGTCGCGCCGGCGGATCAGGCTGAAGGCCTGGCGGCGCTCGCCGCGCTTGCGGAGCCGTCGGAGCAGGGGCTGCCGGCCTGCGCCGTGCAGGGGCAGGCCATCGAAGGCGACGCGCCCGTCGCGTTCGTCTACGCGGGCAACGGCTGTCAATGGGCCGGGATGGGCAAGCGGCTCTATGCCGAGGACGCGGTGTTTCGCGCGGCGCTCGACGAAGTCGATGCGCTGTGGCGCGCGGACGGCAACGCATCGCTCGTCGAAGTCATGTGCGAAGGTGTCGACGCTGAATGGCTCGCCGCGACCGAGAACGCGCAGCCGCTGCTGTTCGCGATGCAGGTCGGCATCACGCGTGTGCTGACCGCGCGCGGCATCCGCTTCGATGCGGCGGTCGGTCACAGTGTCGGCGAGATCGCGGCGGCCTGGGTGTCGGGCGCGCTCACGCTCGCCGAGGCCGTGCGCGTGATCCGGATTCGCAGCGGTGCCCAGGGCCTGACGCGCGGCGCGGGCAGGATGGCGGCGGCCGGCATCGGCGAAGCCGCGGCGCGCGACTGGATCGCGCGTCTCGATCTCGCCGCTGCCATTGAAATCGCGGGCACCAACAGCCCCGACTCGGTGACGCTCGCAGGTTCGCAAGCCGCGCTCGAAACAATCGGCGCGGCGCTCGCGGACGCCGGCCATTTCTATCAGATGCTCGGCCTCGATTACGCGTTCCACAGCAGTCGCATGGATGCGATCGAGCCGGTCGTACGCGACGGGCTGGCCGATCTCGCGCCGCGCGATACGCACACGCGATTCGTGTCGACGGTGACCGGCGACACGTTGCCGGGGACCGCGCTCGACGCGGGTTACTGGTGGCGCAACATTCGCGAGCCGGTCCGTTTCGGCGATGCCATTGCTCGCCTGGCCGACGATCGCGTGCGCGTGTTCGTCGAGATCGCCCCGCATTCGATCCTGCGCACTTACGTGAAGCAGACGCTTGCCGCCCGCGTCGCGCCGGGCATCGTCGTGCCGACGCTCAAGCGTCAGCACGACAGCGCGGAAATGCTCGCTCATGCGATCCTGTCGGCGGTCGCGCAGGGGGCGCGCGTCGATCTCGACCGCCTCGTTCCCGATGTCCCGCACGCCGCGCTGCCGACTTATCCGTGGCAGCGCGAGCGTTACTGGCTCGTGCCGAGCGTCGAGGGCTACGGGCTCGTGAATCGTCGCGTCGATCATCCGCTGCTCGGCTATCGCCTGCACGAGCATGCGTTCGCATGGGAGAACCAGCTCGATCCGCAGCGCGTGCCGATGCTCGCCGATCACGTGGTCGACGGCGGCGTCGCGTTCCCGGGCGCCGGTTATGTCGAAATGGCACTCGCGGCGGCGCGCAGGTTCTTCGGCACACCGGATGTGGCCATCGAGAACGTCGAGATCCGCATGCCGGTCGTGTTCCAGCCGCAGCACGCGAAGTTGTTCCGGTTCACGATCGACGTGCGCACCGCGTCGTTTACGATCGAGACACGCGACCGGATGTCGGACGGCCCGTGGAACCTGAACGTGACGGGGCGCCTGCTCGAAAGCGGCAATACGCTCGATGCGTGCAGCATGCCGGATGCGTCCGTCGTCACCTGTCTGCAGTCGCGCCCGGCGCTTTCCGGCGACGCGCTGTATGCGGGCACGACGGCGATCGGCCTCAGCTACGGGCCCGCGTTCCGTTGGGTGCGGTCGCTGCGCGTGTCGGGCGACGACGCGCTTGCCGAGCTCGATGTGCCGTCGGTTCTTGCCGATGAGCATGCGCGATCGGACTATCTGCTGCATCCCGCGCTGATGGACAGCGGCTTCCATCCGCTGTTCGCGGTGCTGGCGCAGGCCGGTGCCACGCCGGACGATGCGCATTCGGCGTTTGTCCCCGTGCAGATCGGTCGTGTCGATTTCCTGAGCGGCGAAGCGATTCGTTGCGTGCTGGCGCGCATTCATCGCCGCAGCCCGCATTCGATCGTCGCGTCGTTCGAATTCATCGATGCAAACGGCAAGATCGTCGCGCGCCTTTCCGCGTGCCGCTTCCGTCGCGTCGATCTCGCCGGGCGCCGTCAAGGCGCGCCCGCGCGCTTTGCCTACGTGCTCGAAGCGAGGCCGCTGCCGGCCGGTTACACGGCCGACGCGTTGCCGCCGCCGGGCGTGCTCGTCGAGCGTGCGAACGCGCATGTCATGGCGCGTGAGGACCTCGCGCGCCGCACGCAGCATCTGACCGAAACGTTGCCGCTGCTCGACGTGCTTGCCGGTCTGCATGCGCTCGACGCGCTGGATGCGCTCGGCGTGTTCGCCCAGCCGGCGCTGCTGACGAACACGCATCCGCAACAGGTCGCGCGACTGGCGGAAATCGTCGTCGAGGACGGGCTGGCGCGCTTCGAAGGCGATCGCCTGGTTCGCGACGACGAAGCCTGCGAGGCGATGCCCGCGCGTGACGCGCTGTGGCGCGACGTGCTGGCCGCATCGCCGGCCCATGTCGCCGAGTTGACGCTGCTGGCGCACGTCGGCGCGGCGCTGCCGCGCATGCTGCGCGACACGTCGCCCGAGGGCGCGCTGCTGTCGTCGACCGGGCGCAGTCTGGTCGAGCAGTTCTTCGATGCATCGCCGACCTGGGCGCATGCGCGCGCACTGCTCGCCGCCTGCGTGACGCAGGCCGTCGCGGCGTGGCCGGACGCACGCCGCTTGCGTGTCCTGGAGTTCGGTGCCGCGAGCGGCGACGTGTTGCAGCCGCTCGACGTGGACGTGCCGGCCGGTCGCTGCGAATACCTGCTGGCGGGTACGGCGCAGCAGCTCGCCGGGTTCGATGCGGAAGCGCATGCGCACGTACAGACGCTGGCGTTCGCGACCGACGCGCCGCTGTTCTCGCAATGCCGCGATACGACGCCGTTCGACGTGGTGATCGTCAACCGGATGCTGGGCGATCATCCGGATCCACTCGCCGCGCTGACGGCGATCGCCGAACGGCTCGCGCCGGGCGGGCTCGTCGTCATCGCCGATGCGCGCCGCAGCCGCTTCTCCGACATCGTGTTCGGCACGGCCGGTGGCGCGGGCGCTGCCGGAGCGTACGGCACGCTGGCGCCTGGCGCGATCGAGTCGATGTGCGAACGCGCCGGACTGGTCGACGTGGTGCGTGATACCGAACAAGGCCTCGATCTCGAGGGCACGCCGACGTTCGTCGTCGCGCGCAAGCCGGCTGCCCGCGAGCAGGCGGCCGGCGCATCGCGGGACGAGGATCGAGCGCGCATGGTGCAGCGTGACGGCGCGCACTGGCTGATCGTGCAGGACGATGACGATGCGTTCGGCATCGCACTGGCGGGCGAACTCGAGCGGCTGGGCTGCCGCGTCGAGTCGGCAGCGGTGCGTGACGCCGCGGCATGGGCGGCGCGTCAGCCGGCCGGGCAGCCGGCGCATGTCGTGTTCGTGGCGCCGCTTGCATCGCTTGACACCGCCGACGGTGCGGCCATGATGCGCGCGCAGCACGGTGGCGCGCTCGCGCTGGCATCGATCGTGCGCGATCTCGATGCCGCCGGCGCGACGGAGCGCGGGCGACTGTGTGTCGTGACGCGTGGCGGCGCGCCGTTCGCCGCAGGCACGTCGTCAGACCCCGAGCATGGAACGTTGTGGGGTCTCGGCCGCGTGATCGCGAACGAGTATCCGACGCTGCCGCTCCGGTTGATCGACGTCGATCGCGCCGTCGAACAACCGGCGTCGCAGCTTGCGATGGCGCTGCTCGGCGACGATGGCGAGGAAGAAGTGCTGCTTGCGCCGCAGGGCCGCTACGTGCCGCGCATGTTGCCGGCCGCGCAGGCGGCCGAGCGCGACGACGCGCCGTCGAGCGCATCGGACCGGGCGGGGGCGCGGCTCGCATTCGACATGCCGGGTTCGTTGCGCAACCTCGCATGGTTCGCGATGCCGGCACGCGATCTCGCCGCCGGCGAGGTCGAGATCGAGCCGATGGCGACGGGGCTCAATTTCCGCGACGTGATGTACGCGATGGGGCTGCTGTCAGACGAAGCCGTCGAGACGGGCTTCGCGGGCGCGACGATCGGCATGGAAGTGTCGGGACGCGTCGCGCGGGTCGGCGCGGACGTCGAAGGGTTTGCACCGGGCGACGCGGTGCTGGGTTTCGCACCGGCATCGTTCGCGACGCGCGTGGTCACGCGCGCGACCGCGATCGCACGCAAGCCCGACACGATGTCGTTCGAGGAGGCCGCCACGGTTCCGACGACGTTCTTCACCGCGTACTACGCGTTGTGCGAACTGGCGCGACTGCGACGCGGAGAGCGCGTGCTCGTGCACGGCGGCGCGGGCGGGGTCGGCATCGCGGCGATCCAGATCGCGCGGTATCTCGGCGCGGAAGTCTTCGCCACTGCGGGTAGCGACGAGAAGCGCGAGTTCATTCGCCTGCTCGGCGTCGACCGCGTGTTCGATTCGCGCAGCCTCGCGTTCGCCGACGAGATTCGTGCGCGCACGCACGGCGAAGGCGTCGACGTCGTGCTCAATTCGCTCGCGGGCGAAGCGATGGTGCGCAGCATCGATACGCTGCGTCCGTTCGGCCGCTTCCTCGAACTCGGCAAGCGCGACTTCTACGAGAACAGCCAGATCGGCCTGCGGCCGTTCCGCAACAACATCAGCTATTTCGGCATCGACGCGGACCAGCTGATGGGCGCGCTGCCGTCGCTGACGACGCGACTGTTCGAGGAAGTGATGCGCCTGTTCTCCGCCGGCGTGCTGCATCCGTTGCCATACCGCGCGTTCCCGGCCGCACGTGCGGAGGAAGCGTTCCGCTACATGCAGCAGGCGCGCCAGATCGGCAAGGTGCTGGTCACCTATCCGTCGGGCACGCCGGCGCCGACGCGTGGCGTCGCGGTGCCGACGCTGCGGCTCGACCCGCAGGCGGCATACCTGATCGTCGGTGGCACCGGCGGGCTGGGCTTCGCGACCGCGCGCTGGATGATCGAGCGCGGCGCGCGGCACCTGACGCTCGCGAGTCGCGGCGGCGCACTGGGCGCGGCAATGCAGGCCGAAGCCGACCGCTGGCGAGACACGCTCGGCGCCGACGTGTCGGTCGCGCGATGCGACGTGACCGACGCCACGGCGCTCGACCGCATCGTCGACGAGATCGAGCGTCGCGGAACGCCGCTCAAGGGCGTGCTGCATTCGGCGATGCAGATCGACGACGGGCTGCTGCGCAACGTCGACGACGCACGCTTCGCGGCTGTGCTCGAACCGAAGGTGGCGGGCGCATGGAACCTGCATCGCGCGACGCAGCGTTGCACGCTCGATTTCTTCGTCGTGTATTCGTCGGCGACGACCTGTCTCGGCAACCCGGGGCAGGGCGCGTACGTCGCCGCCAACGGCTTTCTCGAAGCGCTGGTCGCGTATCGTCGCGCGGCCGGCGAGCCGGGCCTGTTCATGGCGTGGGGGCCGATCGAGGACGTCGGCTTCCTCGCGCGCAACGCCGGCACGCGCGAGGCGTTGCAGTCGCGGATTGGCGGTGCGTCGATCACGTCGGACGAAGCGATGGCCGCGCTCGAGCGCGCGCTTGCCCAAGGCGCTGCCGGCGAAGCCGTCGTGCGCCTCGATTGGGGTGCCATCTCGCGCGGCATGCCGGCCGCGCACGCTCGCCGTTACACGGCGTTGCAGACGGGTGGGGCGGCCGAGACGTCGAGCGAGGATCGCGTGTTGCCGGAACAGTTGCGTGCGCTGCCGCCTGCCGAGGCGGTCGCCCTCGTCGAGACGGCGCTGCGCGGCCAGATCGCGCGGATTCTGCACATGTCGCCGGAGCGCGTCGATGCCGGCCGGTCGGTCCTCGATCTCGGGATGGACTCGCTGATGGGCATGGAGCTCGGCATGGCCGTCGAGGAGACCTTCGGCGTCAAGCTGTCGATCATGGCGATCGCGGAAGGCGCGACGGTGCATACGCTGGCCGAGCGCATCGTCGAATTGCTCGATGATCGGCACGGCGACGGAAAGGCCGCGGCAGCGGACGAGCTGGCGCAAGCGCTGGTCGCGCGGCATGCATTGGGCGATGAGGCGCGGGCGACGCTCGCACGTCATCAGGATCACGAAAAAAACCAGGGGGCAGCAACATGCAAGTCGACGCCGGTGCATGCCGGGTGAAAGCACCGCAGGGGTGGCAGGCGAGCGAAGGCACGGTCGCCCGGCCGGTGACGATGACCGGACATGGTCTGCACACCGGCCGCCGGGTCCAGGTGCGGATCCTGCCCGCGACGCCGTCGGACGAACGGCACGGGATCGTGTTTCGCCGCATGCGCGGCGATCATCAACTGGGGATGCTTGCCGCCGGCCCGGCGGTGCGTCGCGCGCAGCCGCTCTGCACGATGCTGCGTGCCGACGACGGCATGGGCGTGCGTACGGTCGAGCACCTGCTTGCATCGCTGCTGACCTGCGAGATCGATCACGCGATCGTCGAACTCGATGCGGAAGAAGTGCCGATTCTCGACGGCAGCGCGCGGCCGTGGATCGACGCGATCGCGGCCGGCGGCCGTGCCGAATTGCGGCGTTCGAAGCGCTTTCTCCGGGTGCTGAAGCCGGTGAGCGTGGCCGACGGCGAGGGCGCGTCACGGCGCGAATTGCGCGTCGAGCCCGCCGAGCGATACGAATTCAGCGTGCGCGACGATCTCAAGGGGTTCGGCGACATGCAGTGGGACGGCGAGCTCACGCCGGGGACGTTCGCCAGCGAGATTTCGTCGTCGCGTTCGTACGGGCGGATCAAGTGGGCCGTGCCGGCGATCGCCGTCGGCTACCTGACGGGCACGCCGATCCTGCGCGGCGCGAGGCCGTCGTGCACGGCGTCGATCATCGGCAATCACGTGATCGGCGGACTGCGCGCGCCCGACGAATTCGTGCGTCACCGCGTGCTCGATCTCGTCGGCGATCTGGCGCTCTCGGGCTCGCCGCTGCTCGGGCGCGTCACCGCGCATCGCCCCACTCACGAAATGAATTACCGACTCCTCAGTGCGTTGCTCGGTACGCCCGACGCGTACGAATGGATCGACGTATCCGCGTAACGCGGACGCAATGACGTAACGGACGGATTGCCCGGAACCCAAGACATGGCACTCGGAGAACACCTTCGCCAGCAACTGGCGGCGAAAGCCCTGAAACGGCAACTCGAGCGCGCGACGGAAGCCGCCGCGGCGCCCGGCGTGCCCGGTACGCCGGCGGCGCAGGCCGCGTCGGCGCGCAGCCGTTTCGAATCGATGCCGCAATATCAGCAGGTCAGGATCATGCGCGAGATGGGCGAGAAGCTGCGCGTCGACTCGCCGTTCTTCCGCGTGCACGATGGCGTTGCCGGCGCGACCACGCAGATCGGCGGTCGCGAATACGTGAACTTCGCGAACTACAACTACCTCGGCCTCGCCGGCGATCCGACCGTATCCGAACGTGCGAAGGCCGCGATCGACCGCTACGGTACGTCGGCGTCCGCGAGCCGGATGGTCGCGGGTGAGCGTCCGGTGCAGCGCGACCTCGAGCGGGCGCTGGCCGCGTTCTACGAGACCGACGATTGCGTCGCGTTCGTGAGCGGCCACGCGACCAACGTGACCGTGATCGGCGCGCTGTTCGGCCCCGGTGACCTAATCGTCCACGACGCGCTCGCGCACAACAGCATCGTGCAGGGTGCGCAGCTGAGCGGCGCGAAACGGCTGAGCTTCGCGCACAACGACTGGCAGGCGCTCGACGAACTGCTGTCGCGCGTGCGTCGCGAATACCGGCACGTGCTGATCGCGATCGAGGGGCTGTACAGCATGGATGGCGATTTCCCGGACCTCCAGCGTTTCGTCGACGTGAAGACGCGCCACGGCGCGTTCCTGCTGGTCGACGAAGCGCATTCACTCGGCGTGCTCGGCGCGACGGGCAAGGGCATCCGTGAACATTGCGCGGTCGCGCCCGACCAGGTCGACATGTGGATGGGCACGATGAGCAAGACGCTGGCCGGTTGCGGCGGCTTCATCGCCGGCTGTCAGCCGCTCGTGGACATGCTGCGCCATCTGGCGCCGGGCTTTCTCTATAGCGTCGGACTCGCGCCGACGCTCGCCGAAGCGTCGCTGGCCGCGCTCGAACGCCTGCGGGCCGAACCGGAGCGGGTTGCGCAACTGCAGGCGCGCGGGCGGCAGTTTCTGACCGAGGCACGCGCGGCGGGGCTGAACACCGGCACGAGCGCGGGGTATGCGGTCGTGCCGGTCATCACCGGAAGTTCGCTGAAAGCCGCGCAGTGGGCCAACGCGATGTTCGACGAAGGGATCAACGTGCAGCCGATCTTCTATCCGGCCGTCGAGGAGAAGGCCGCGCGCCTGCGGTTCTTCATCTGCTCGACGCACGAGCCCGGGCAGATCAGCCGGACGGTCGATGTGCTGGCCCGCCTGGCGGGGCGGGCGGCATGATGTCCGCCGCGGTGCTCGCGCCGTCCTTCGACGTGCCGCAAGCCGGTGCGTCGACGCCGTTTCGCGCCGCATGCGCGGACGATGCGGCGGCATGTGCGCCGCTCGTGTTTGCATCCGGCGTCGGCGAATTCGGTTTCTTCCTCGGTGAAAGCGACGCGCGCTGCATTGCGTTCCTGCAACAGGCGTTCCGGTCGCGTCACGGCCGGTTCTCGTGGCGCAGGCATCGGGTCGCGGTCGGCGCCGACGGCACCGTGCATGCCGTGATGGCCATCCATGACGGGCGCAGGACGATGTTCGACGACGTTCACGTCGTGTGGGCCCTGGCGCGTTTTTTCGGCGTGCGCCGCACGATCGGCCAGCTGCTGCGCGGGCTGGTGCTCGAAACGGAGATTCCGGCGCCCAAGCGCGCGCAGATCCTCATTGCGCATTGCGCGACGGCCGAGCAGCGGCGCGGTGCGGGCGTCTTCACCGTACTGCTGCGCGACGCGTTCGAGAGCGGTGCGTTGCCGGACGACGACAGCCGTGACATCGTGCTCGACGTGCTGACCCGCAACGAGCGCGCCCGCGCGCTGTACGAGCGGCTCGGCTTCGTCGCACTGACGCGGTCGCGTCAGCGCTCGCGAAAGTTGCCGGCCGAGCTCGATTCGGTACGCATGCGGTTCACGCGTCGCGGCTGACGGCGCGCTTCACATCTCTTTCATGCACAGTTCGAGCGCGGCTTCCCAATGCGGCGCGCACAAGCCGAAGTGCTCCGCCAGTTTTGCATTCGACATGCGGGAATTGGCCGGGCGCGACTCGGGTGTCGGATAAGCGCTGGCCGGAATGGGTGACAACGACGGCCTTTTCGACAGATTCGAAAGACGGAAGATCGCCTCGGCGAATCCATGCCATGAAGTTGAGCCGGCCGCACACAGGTGATAGACGCCCGAATGCGTGTTCCACCATTCGTGCTGTCCGTCCCGTTCGTTCATGGAGGCGCCGATAGCTTGCGCGGCGACGTTCGCGCTCAGCGCGGCGATCGTCTTCGACCAGGTTGGCGCACCGATCTGGTCCGCGACGATCTTCAGTTCGTCACGCTCGGCGCCGAGGCGCAGCATGGTCAACAGAAAGTTCTTGCCGCGCGTGCCGTACACCCAACTCGTACGGAAAATCAGGTGCGCGCATCCCGATGCCGCGATCGCCTGCTCGCCCGCGAGTTTGGTCGCGCCGTACACGTTTTGCGGATCGACCGGATCGTCCTCGATGTACGGGCCGTTCTTCGTCCCGGCAAACACGTAGTCCGTCGAGTAATGAATCAGCGCCGCACCGATGCGCTTCGCTTCTTCGGCGAGCACGGCCGGTGCCTCCGCATTCAGGCGCGTGGCCAACGCGATGTCGTTCTGCGCCTGGTCCACGGCCGTATAGGCGGCCGGGTTGACGATGATGTCCGGCCCGACGTCGCGCACGACGTCTCGCACCTGATCAAGGCGCGACAAGTCGAGCTTCCCGCGATCGAGCGCGACCACCCTGCCGAGACCCTGCAGGCTGCGCGCCAGTTCGAATCCCACCTGGCCATTGATGCCGGTGAGCAGGATGGTGCGTTGCTCGGGCGATTTTTTCTGTCGCACGGTGCCGCTCACTCGTAGTACTCGGCTTCGGCGAGCCGCTTGCCAGCCGCATCCTTGGCCGCAAGCACTGGTTCGCCGTCGAGCGGCCAATCGATGCCGATCTCCGGATCGTTCCACAGCAAGCTGCGCTCGTGCTCCGGGAACCAGTAGTCGGTGGTCTTGTAGAGGAATTGCGCCGTCTCCGACAGCACCACGAAGCCGTGCGCGAAGCCGGGGGGCACCCAGAGCTGGCGATGGTTGTCGGCCGATAGTGTCACGCCGGCCCATTTGCCGAAATTCGGCGAACTGCGCCGGATGTCGACCGCGACGTCGAACACCTCGCCTTCGACCACGCGCACGAGTTTGCCTTGCGCGTGCTCGATCTGGTAGTGGAGCCCGCGCAGCACGCCTTTTACGGAACGGGAGTGGTTGTCCTGGACGAACTCGACGTCAGCCTCGACGAGCGCAGCGAATTCCCGCGCGTTGAAGCTCTCGTAGAAATAGCCGCGTGCGTCGCCGAATACCTTCGGCTCGACGAGCTTGACTTCGGGGAGCGCCGTAGCAGTTACCGTGATGGCCATGCAACCTGATCCGTAAGAATGTTCAGCAAATATTTGCCGTAGCCGTTTTTCGACAGCGGCTGCGCGAGCTTCTGCACCTGCTCGGCATCGATCCAGTGCCGGCGGTACGCGATCTCCTCGGGGCAGGCGACGACCAGGCCTTGCCGCTTCTGCAGCGTCGCGATGAAGCTCGCGGCCTCGATCAGCGAATCGTGGGTTCCGGTGTCGAGCCATGCATAACCACGCCCCATGATCTCGACGTTCAACGCACCGTCCGCGAGATAGCGGGAATTGACGTCGGTGATTTCGAGCTCGCCGCGCGGCGACGGCTCGATGTCGGCGGCGATGTCGCACACGCGGTTGTCGTAGAAGTAGAGACCGGTTACGGCGTAGTTCGAACGCGGCTTGGCCGGCTTCTCTTCGATCGATACGGCACGGAAGTCCTGATCGAATTCCACGACGCCGTAACGTTCCGGATCATGCACGTGATAGGCGAACACCGTCGCGCCCGCGTCTTGCGCGTCTGCGTGCTCGAGCTGTTTGGCGAGGTCATGACCATAGAAGATGTTGTCGCCAAGGATGAGCGCCGACGGATCGTTGCCCACGAATTCGCGACCGATGATGAAGGCCTGTGCAAGGCCGTCGGGCGACGGCTGCACCGCATACCGGATGTTCATCCCCCACTGGCTGCCGTCGCCGAGCATGGCTTCGAAGCGTGGGGTGTCCTGCGGCGTAGAGATGATCAGGACGTCGCGAATGCCCGCGACCATCAGCGTCGAGAGCGGGTAATAGATCATCGGCTTGTCGTAGACCGGAAGCAGTTGCTTCGAGACCGCATGCGTGATCGGATAGAGCCGTGTGCCGGAACCGCCGGCGAGAATGATGCCCTTGCGCGCCATGTCCGTTCCTCTTACGCGCGGTGCGCGTAGTTCGTTGCGACCCACTTCCGGTAGTCGCCCGAAGCGACTTCGTCGACCCATTCCTGATGGTCCAGATACCAGCGCACCGTTTTCGCGAGACCGGTTTCGAACGTTTCGGCGGGCTTCCAGCCGAGTTCGCGCTCGAGCTTGCGTGCGTCGATCGCATAGCGGCGATCGTGGCCCGGCCGGTCGGTCACGTAAGTGATCTGGTCGCGATACGAACCCGCCGATTTCGGTCGCAGTTCGTCAAGCAGGTCGCACAGCGTGTGCACGACCTCGAGATTCGTTTTCTCGTTCCAGCCGCCGACGTTGTACGTGTCGCCGGTCTGGCCGCGCGCGAGTACCTCGCGGATCGCACTGCAGTGGTCGCCCACATACAGCCAGTCTCGTACATTCTGGCCGTCGCCGTACACGGGCAACGGCTTGCCGGCGAGCGCGTTGGCGATCATCAGCGGAATGAGTTTCTCGGGGAACTGGTACGGGCCGTAGTTGTTCGAGCAGTTCGTGGTCAGTGTGGGCAGGCCGTAAGTATGCTGATACGCGCGCACGAGATGGTCGGAACCGGCCTTGGTCGCCGAATAGGGGCTGTTCGGTGCGTACGGAGTCGTTTCGGAGAATTGCGGATCGGCAGGCGACAGCGAACCGAATACTTCGTCCGTGGAAACGTGCAGAAAGCGAAATGCGGCCTTGTCCGTCTCTGGCAGCATATTCCAGCATTGGCGTGCTGCTTCGAGCAGCGTAAATGTTCCGACGACATTGGTCTGAACAAAATCCGCCGGCCCGTGAATCGAGCGATCGACATGGCTTTCCGCAGCAAAATGCAGGACTGCGCGAGGCTTGTATTCGGCGAACAATGCATCGAGCGCCGCTCGGTCGCAAATATCGGCCTGCGCGAACACGTGCTTCGGGTTTCCGTGCAGCGCCTTTAATGTTCCGAGATTGCCCGCATAGGTCAATTTGTCGACGTTCAGAACCGATTCGTCAGATTGACGCAGCCAATCCAGCACAAAATTGGCCCCGATAAAGCCGGCGCCACCTGTAATCAATATCATGTAGCCTCTTTTTTTATGTTAATGGCAGTGAATCCTGCCTTGCTCTCATTCGTGCGCGTAGCCCTCGATTGACGCAGGACGAGGAATACCAAGAAATCATGTGGCTCCAACCGATCTGGGGGCTGAGTTGCACGCATATTCTAGGGTATTCCTTCGAGGAGACGCATGTATCAACCGGACAGTCTGCTTGAAAGACTATTAATTCTCTATACCGCAGGACTCGGATGGTGAGGGTCGTGGGCGGTGTATCTCGGTTTCCCGTGCGTTTGCACGGGATTCATCAGACGTCTATCGCGCGCCAACATTTGCGGAAAACCGCAAGGCGAGTACGCGCAGAAGTCGGTGACGAATGCAGTGATGGTTTTTTGGATACTAAAAATCGATAGCAACTATATCATGCGCGATTCGATCCGTGCGAATCGGTCGTTTTATATCGGGATTTGGAGTCGCAATATTTTTACTTTACTGTCATGGTGGGTGCCGCGGCCATTGACGTCCCTGTCGTATGACTCGTTAAATACGGTTCGATTCGGACTCATTTCCCCGGTGCGGGGAATTTAGACGCCGCTTCAACCTACTTGTGCCGCGGATTGAACGGCCGCTGCTGCACATCCGCTCCATGCGCGACGATCGCCGTGCTTTCGGGCACTTCCTCCCATGCGCCGCGCAGGTCGACGAGCGGTTCCGACACGACCATGAACGCGTCGTCGCCCGCTTCGACGATGCGCGGATTGTGTGGGTAAAGTTCGTGCAGATGTTTGAACGACGTGCTGTGGAATAGCGAGCGCGATTGCCGTTCGCTTGAGTAGCGCACCGCGATGATCCGGTCGCCGTCCGTCGCGCAGATCGTCATGTTGAGCGGCTCGGCGACGCGGTAGCGCGCGGCGGTGTCCTCGATCACGCCGACCATGCGTTCGAGCGCCGGCAGCGGCATCTGCTCGAGGCCGTAGGTCAACGCGAGACGGAACATCACCTCGGAGTCGGTCGATCCTTCGAGCGTCGCGAACAGCGCCGGGTCGACCTTCATCGTCAGGTCGCGGCGCAGCTTGTGGAAATCGCGGATCAGTCCGTTGTGCGCGAACAGCCAGCGGCCATGGCGGAACGGGTGACAGTTGGTTTCCTGGACGGGCGTATCGGTTGCCGCACGGATGTGCGCGATGAACATCCGCGAGCGGATCGCGCGCGCGGCTTCGCGCAGGTTGCGGTCGTTCCATGCGGGATGCACTGAGCGGTAGCGGAACGGCAGTTCATCGGGGCGGCCGTACCAGCCGATGCCGAACCCGTCGCCGTTGGTGGTCGTGGCGCCCAGTTCCGAATGCAGGCTCTGGTCGATCAGCGAATGCTTCGCGCGAAACAGTACGGTCTCGAGATGGATCGGATTACCCGTATAGGCGAGCCAGCGGCACATGGAGCGCTCCTTCGCGATGAACCCTCTCGCGCATGGTAGCCGACTTCGCGGCGCCGCTATACGCGGCTGCCGCGCGCTCGCCGGTCGGCGGACTGCACCGGGCGATCGTCGATGAAGGATGCGGCGGGTGCCGCATCCTTCGTGTACGCGTCAGTCGCCGAGCGCGTCCATCACGCGGGCGGAGTAGACGAGCGCCGCGCCCGCATTCAGTGCGATCGCGACGCCGAGCGCTTCGGCCACTTCCTCTTTGGTCGCGCCATGCTTCGCGGCTTCCGCCGTGTGCACGGCGATACAGCCGTCGCAGCGCGTCGTGACGGCCACCGCGAGCGCGATCAGTTCGCGCGTCTTCGCGTCGAGGTGGCCCGTCTTGGCACCGGCGCCGGACAGCGCCTTGTAGCCGGCCAGCGTGTCGGGCGAGAGCTTCGCGATTTCGCCGATGCGCGTCGTGAGTTCCTTCCGGTATTCGTTCCAGTTCAGCATGATGCGTCCTTTCGAGAAGAAGTGGATCGGGCGGCGGATGCCGCGATCTCGGGCGATGCAGCACTTATTCTGATCGCCTATGCTGAGGGTTTCGATACGTTAGAGTGTCAATTTTTAGCGCAAACGTCTCATGGACGCGTTGAGTCAACTGTTGTCGCTGGGTCGCAGTCATGTCGAACTCGACGTGCGCTGCCTGCTCGATGGCCCGTTCGCGATGCCGCACGATCCGTTGCCGCCCGGCGAGGCGGCGTTTCACCTGCTGCTGTCCGGTACGTGCCAGCTGCGCACGGCTGACGGGCGTACGCTGCGGCTGTCCGACGGCGATTTCGTGCTGTTGCCGGCGGGGGACGCGCACGACTTGTCCGATGTCGAGGGCGGCGGTGTGCGGTCGGTCGCGTCGCTGCGCGAACCAGGCGCGGCCGGCGGTGCGGTGCTGCCGGTCAAGTCGAATCGCGATCTCGCGGCCCCGGCCGATGCAAGTGTCGACCTGCTCTGCGGCCGCTTCGTCTACGCGCGCGGTGCCGGTGATTTGTTGATGCGCACGCTGCCGCGCGTGCTGCATGTCGGGTTGCGCGAGGCGTCGGGGCCTGCGTCGCTGCAACTGCTGACGAGCGTGCTGCGGGCGGAGGCATCGAACGCGCAGCCGGGTGCGCGTGCGATCGTGAATGCGCTCGGACAGGCGCTGCTCGCCTACGCGTTGCGCGCGTACGGCCGCGATGCGCGCGTGCCGGCCGGCTGGCTCGCGCTGGCCGCTGACGCGCGGCTCGGCCCGTCGGTCCAGGCCGTGCTGCAGGCGCCGGCGCAATCGTGGACGGTCGAGTCGCTCGGCGCGGCATCCGCGATGTCGCGTGCGACCTATGCGCGGCATTTCCGAGCGAAGGCGGGGATGAGTGTCGGCGCATTCGTCGCGCGGATCCGGATGATGCATGCGTGCGCGCTGCTTCAGGATACGCAGCGCGGCCAGGCGGAAATCGGGCAGGCGGTCGGTTATCAGTCGGAGGCGGCGTTCGGCAAGGCGTTTCGCGCGGTGCTCGGCACGACGCCTGGGCGCTGGCGGCGCGCGCAGCGCGGCACGTGAGATTGCCCACGGGATCGTCGTGCCCGACGATGAACCGTTGGCGAAAATCGGGGAGGGGAGAAGTGTCTGCCTGCCGCGGCGCACACTTGCTCGCGAGGCAGCGACAATGAAAAAGGGGCTTCCGGTTTCCCGGAAGCCCCTTCTTGACATCTTGGTAGGCCGTGCGTGACTCGAACACGCGACCAACGGATTAAAAGTCCGCTGCTCTACCAACTGAGCTAACGACCCAAAGAGCAAAAAATTATAGCGGCGGATCGCTGGTCTGTCAACAACCCGTCACCATGATTTATTTGATGCTTTCGATCTTGCCCTGTGCCGTCTGCGCAGCGTTCGATCCGGCGTATTGCGACACGACCTGCTCGAACGTCTTCTTCGCGGCCGCCTTCTGGCCTTGCTCGAGCTGGTTCGTACCGATCGCGACGAGCGCGTCGGCCGCGCGCGGATGCTGCGGATACTTGCTCACGATCGCTTGCCACGTCGCGGTCGAGCCGCGGTAGTCGCGTAGCGCGTATTGCGCGTTGCCAAGCCAGTACTGCGCGGTCGGCTGGTATGGGCTCTGCGGATACTTCGCGATGAAACTGCGAAACGACGCGGCGGCAGCCTTGAAGTTGCCGTTGCGGAATTGCTGCTGCGCCGCGCTAAGCGCATCCGTTTCACCCGGCTGCACGGTGCCTTCGACACCATCGATCGTCGCCTGTTGCGGCTCGAACTTCTTGAGCCGCGTGTCGAGATCCTGGTAGTACTCCTTCTGTTGCCGCTCGAGCGTCGTCAGCCGGTTCGTCAGATCTTCGTTCTCGCCGCGCAGCGTCGCGACCTGCTGGTTCAGCTGGTCGATACGGCCGGATTGATCGAGGATCGTACGCTGGGCGGCCGACAACTGGCTGGACAGGTTGTCGCTCTTGCTGCGCAGATCGAGCACGGCGCGGCGCGCCTCGTTGTCGTCGAACATGCCGGCGTGCGCCGGCGCGGCCGACCACGCCGCGCCGACGACGCAGATTGCTGCGGTGATCCGCAGCCAGGATACACGGTGCGTCATACGGCAACTCTTCCGTTACTTACTGTTGGTAGACGAGGTCGGCGCGACGGTTCTGCGCCCACGATGCTTCGTCGTGACCCGATGCTTGCGGCTTTTCCTTGCCGAGGCTCACGGCTTCCATCTGCGAGTCGTTCACGCCGAGCAGCGCCATCGCGCGGCGGACAGCCTCCGCACGCTTCTGGCCCAGCGCGAGGTTGTACTCGCTCGTGCCGCGTTCGTCGGTGTTGCCCTGGATCAGCACGTGGCGCTGCGGGTGGCTCTTCAGGTACTGCGTGTGTTGCTGCAGCAGCGGCTGGTATTCGTCTTTCACCGAATAGCTGTCGAAGTCGAAGTAGATGCTGCGCTTCGCGAGCGGGCTGTTCGGGTCGTTCAGCGGATCGACGTTCACTTGTGCGACGTTGTCGGCGCTCGGTTGCGTGCTCATCGCGCCCGCGTTGGCCTTGTCGTCGAGCTTCACGCCCGACTTACACGCTGCGAGCGCGCTGATCATCATCACGGCCAGGGCCAGACGAGCTTTGTTCGACATCATGGTTACTCTCCTTGTGGTCATTGCATGAAGGGCCCCCACGACGGCTCACGAACGGAGCCGCCCTGGACGGACAGGATCTGCGGCGGCGCGCTGCCGTCGGAGGGCACTGCTGCCAGCACGTTGCGACCACCCGACTGGGTAGCGTAAAGAAGGTACTGGCCGTTTGCCGCGAAGCTCGGCGATTCGTCGCGATTGGTATTCGTGATGGCGTTCGCCGCGCCGGTTTGCAGATCCTGAACGTACAGCTTGAACCCCCCACCCGTGCGGGAGATGTAGGCGAGCAGCTTGCCGTCCGGGCTGATGCGCGGGCTGGTGTTGTAGCTGCCGGTGAAGGTCACGCGTTGCGCGGAGCCGGCGCTTTCGCCTTGCGCGGGCATCCGGTAGATCTGCGGCGCGCCGCCGCGATCGCTCGTGAAATAGATCCAGCGGCCGTCCGGCGAGTAGAACGGCTCGGTATCGATCGAGCTGCTCTGCGTGAGCCGGCGCAGACCGCCGCCGTTCGCATTGACCGTATAGATTTGCGTATTCCCCGTCAGCGACAGCGCAACGGCCAGCGTGTTGCTGTCCGGCGACCACGCCGGCGCACTGTTGTTGCCCTTCTGGTCGGAGACCATGTAGCGGCGGCCGGTCGGCAGGTCGTGGATGTAGACGATCGGCTTCTTGCGCTCGAACGATACGTACGCGACCTTCGTCCCGCTCGGCGACCACGCCGGCGAGATGATCGGCTCGGTGCTCGACAGCGCGATGCGTGCGTTCTGGCCGTCCGAGTCCGAGATCTGCAACTGATACCGGTTGCCCGTCTTGATCACGTACGACAGACGCGTGGCGAACACGCCGCGCACGCCGAGCAACTTCTGGTAGATGTAGTCGGCAATCTTGTGGCCGGCCGTGCGCAGCGAGGTGTCCGTCGCCGTCAGCGACAGGCCGCCGAGGCTTTGCTGCTTCACGGTGTCGTACAGGATGAAGTTCACCTTGTACTGGCCGTTGGCTTCGCGGTTCACGCTGCCGGCGACGAACGCGTTCGCGCCCTTGGCCTTCCAAGCGCCGAGATCGACCGATGCGGTCTCGGGCACGGGCGTGCTGCCCGCGTCGATATTGGTGAATTTGCCGCTGCGGGCGAGGTCGGCGCGGACGATCGACGTGACCTGCTGCGGCAGGCCCGCCTCGTTCGCGAAGTTCGCGGTGGCGATGGGGAACTGGGTCGAACCGACGCCGGTGATCAGCACGTTGACCTGCGCGTTAGCGGCGCCGCCGGCCGCAATCAGACACGAGGCCACGAGTGCCCTGAAACCTAGTTTCGTCATCAAACTCATGCTTCTTGCTTCCCATGTGACTTGGATCGCTGCGCAACCGCAGAGACAGTAAAAATACCCGATTCGTTCCCGTCCGGCAGCGACGCACGGAGTGTAAGCGCATTTGCGATCACTCCGCCGCCTTGAAGGTAATCGTAATGTCGGACGGGGTACGACCGTTAGAATCGGGCGGCAATGGGACCGACGCCTGAATCGCATTGACCACGGCTTGATCCCACCCCGAATTTCCGCTCGAACGGCGGATCGAAACGCTCAACACGTCGCCCGACGGCGTGCAGCGGATCGCGACGACCGTCGTCAGGCCCGCGCGCTCGCCGCCCCAGACGATGTTCGGCTTCACACGGCGACGCACCTTGTCGGGATAGCCGGGCGACGCGGCATTGCCGCCGGAGCCCGTCCCGGTACCGCTTTTCGCGAGGCCTTCACCGCCGCCTTCGCCGGCCCCGGACATGCCTTGCATCTGTGCGAGACGCGCGCTGCGCTCGCGGTCGAGCTTCGCCTTCGCCGCCGCGTCGGCCTTCGCGCGCGCCGTCGCTTCGGCCTTCGCCTTGGCCTGGGCTTCCGCCTTCGCCTTCGCGGCCGCGTCGGCCTTGGCCTTCGCCGCTTGCTGCGCTTCAAGTTGCGCCTGCTTCTGTTGCTGCAGTTTCTGCTGCTGGAGTTTCTGCTGTTCGAGCTTCTGCTGCTCCACGAGCTGTTGTTGCTTGAGCTTGTCCGCCTGCTTCTGTTTTTCGCGCTCGGCGGCCTTCTGCGCGGCGAGGGCAGCAGCCTGCTGGGCCGCCAACTGCTCGCGCCGCGTTTCTTCTTGCTGGGCCTTCAGTTGCTGCGCGCGGCGCTGCTGCTCGAGCAGCGCTTCGCGCGCGGCCGCTTCCTGTTGCCGTTTCTTCTGCTGCAGCGCGATGTCCGCCTGCTCGTCCCGCACCGGGGGAGGGGGAGGAGCGAGCTTTGCGGGCGGCGTCGGCGTGACGACGGGCCGCGGCGCGGGCACGTCGGGCACCTCGGTCCACAGTTCGGCTTCGGCGCCGGCCGGCGTGCTGTTCTGCCACTGCACGCCGTGATACAGGAACAACGCGAGCAGCACGTGCATCAGCGCAGCGAGCGCGAACGCGCGCCAGGTGCCGCGTTCGCGTGGGGGCTGAGACGGATAGGCGTTGCCGCGTGTGGATTGCTGCCGGTTCATTGCGATTTGACGAGGAGGCCGACGCGCTTGACGCCACGCGCCTTCAGGTCCGACATCACGGTCATGACGGCATCGTACTGCACGGTCTTGTCGGCCGCGATCACGACGGGCTGGTCGGGATGGTCAGCCTGCCGGGCCAGGATGAAGCTGTCGAGCTCGGCCTTGGTCATCGTGTCTTCCTGCGTCGCGCCGGAGTCGCTCTTGTACTTGACGCTCATCGTGCGGTCGGCCTTGATGTTGACGACGACCGGTGGCGTCTGTTCCTGGGGTGCGGCATTGCCGACGGTCGGCAGATTGATGATCGACGGGGCGACGAGCGGTGCCGTGACCATGAAGATCACGAGCAGCACCAGCATCACGTCGATGTACGGCACGACGTTGATGTCGGCCATCGCGCGGCGCGAGCGGCCGCCGCGCATGCTGGATCGAATGGGACTTCCTGCCATGGCGCGCTCCTTACTGGGCCTGACGCTGCAGGATGTTCGAGAACTCTTCGATGAAGGTCTCGAAGCGGATCGCGAGGCGGTCGATGTCGTGCGCGTAGCGGTTGTACGCAACCACCGCCGGAATCGCGGCGAACAGGCCGATCGCGGTGGCGACAAGCGCCTCGGCAATGCCCGGTGCGACGTTCGCGAGCGTCGCCTGCTGCACGTTCGCCAAGCCGCGGAACGAGTTCATGATCCCCCAGACGGTGCCGAACAGACCGATGTACGGACTGACCGAGCCGACCGACGCGAGGAACGCGAGGTTCGCTTCGAGCACGTCCATTTCGCGCTGGAACGACGCGCGCATCGCGCGGCGCGCGCCGTCGAGCACGAGGCCCGGGTCGCTGATGCGCTTTTCTTTCGCCTTCAGAAACTCACGCATCCCCGATTCGAAAATTCGCTCGAGCGCGCCGATCGTGTGGCGATTGTTGGCCGCGCTCTGATACAGCGCCTGCAGGTCACCGCCCGACCAGAAATCCCTTTCGAAGCGTTCGGTCTGCGCGCGTGCGCGGCGGATCGCGAACCACTTGCGGAAGATGAAGGTCCACGACATCAGCGACAGAAGCAGCAGCAGCCCCATCACGGCCTGGGCCAGCACGCTCGCATTGAGGACGAGGGAAATGATCGACAGGTCTTGAGAAGTGTTCATAGAGGTTTGAGTAATGTCCCTTCGGGGATGTCCGGCGAGGGGGCACGGTATGCGTGTGGCGCGGCGCGCCGGCCTGGCCTGGCGCCGAACCTTGCTTAGTATCGATTCAGGAAGGCAAGTTCATAGGTTTTGTCTAAACGGTGCTCATCCGAGCTTCGTTGACAATACAGTCTGCCCGGCGTCGATGACGGGCCCGCGTTGCAGCGCGTCGAGCACGACCGGCGGGATTGCCGCGGGCCGGATGCCGGTTCGGTCGACGCAGCCGAGGCGAATGTGTCCGGCGACGAGCAGCGTGTCGCCACGCCAGGCTTCCTGCGTGAATTCCACGGATGCGCGGCCGATGCGTCCGGGCCGGCTCGTGATCGTCAGCGTGTCGTCGAGTCGCGCCGGTGCGCGGTAGTCGAGCGAGGTACTGCGGACGATGAAGATCGCGCCCGTGTCGTCGGCGAGCCGACGCTGGTCGATGCCGCACGCGCGTAGCCATTCGGTGCGGGCGCGCTCGAAGAATTTCAGGTAGTTGGCATAGAAGACGATGCCGCCTGCGTCGGTGTCCTCGTAGTACACGCGTACCGGCCAGGTGAAGCCGGAGTGCGCGTCCGGGGAGCGGGTAGGCTGAGTCATGGCGCGCATTTTACCGGAAGGCCGAGGCCCGATTCGTAACCGATTCGTAACGGAATGTAGTACGTCGTAGCACGCCGCGGGCCGGCCGGAACCGGGCCCGCGGCTGCGCTCGCCGTGTCAGCCGCGATGGATCGCGAGGCCGGCCGGGGCTTGTGCGACCGGCATCATTTCGATCGTGTTGATGTTGACGTGCGCGGGGCGCGTCGCGATCCAGTAGATCGTGTCGGCGATGTCCTCGGCCGTGAGCGGCTGGACGTTCTGGTAGACGTTCGCCGCCTTCGCATCGTCGCCGCGGAAGCGGACGTTCGAGAATTCCGTGCCGCCGCACAGGCCCGGCTCGATATCGGTGACGCGCAACGGCGTGCCGATCAGGTCGGCGCGCAGGTTCAGGCTGAATTGTCGGACGAAAGCCTTGGTCGCGCCGTATACGTTCCCGCCCGGATACGGATAGGTGCCGGCCACCGAACCCAGGTTGAAGATGTGACCGCGCCCGCGCTCGATCATGCCGGGCAGCAACGCATGGGTGACGGTCACGAGGCCCGAGCAATTCGTGTCGATCATGGTTTGCCACTCGTCGAGGCTGGCTTTGTGCGCAGGCTCGACGCCGAGCGCGAGACCGGCGTTGTTGACGAGCACGTCGAGCGCCGCGAATTCGGCGGGAAGGGCGGCCGGCACGGCTTCGACGGCGGCGCGGTCGCGCACGTCGAGCTCGAACGGCAGCAGTGCGTCGCCGAGTTCGGCCGCGAGCGCATCGAGACGATCCTTGCGGCGCGCGGTTGCGACGACACGGTGGCCGCCCTTGACGAAGGCACGGGCGATGGCGGCGCCGAAGCCGGCGGACGCGCCTGTGACGAACACGATCATTGCTGCTCCTGGTCGGTAACAAAGTAGCGGATGGTATCCCGCAAGCCTACTGAGATTGCGGCACCGCGGCAAGGCGCCAAAGCGCGTCGGCACGGGCACGTAAAGTCTGGCCCCCATTATTTCCGGGCGACTGCCGCGCGGTTGCCTATTCATGACGCATCCAATACACTAACGCGCTCATCACCCCTGCGTGACTGGCGATAGAACCCTTCGGGTTCAAGGTGGAGCATCCCACCGTGAAGCGCGGGGCGCCGTTTTTGCCGTTCGCCTGGGCAGCCGTTGTGCGCCGTCGCGTGCATCGCCGGTGGCTGTCCTGCCTCGCGTCATACGGATTCTTCCGCCACGTCGGGCTGGTTCCGCCAGCAGCGCAATGTACTCGGCCACTCCGGTCAACCTGTACACACTTAACGGAAACCGTATGTTTGACAGAGCCCAAAGCACCATCGCGAACGTCGATCCCGAAATCTTTGCAGCGATCGAGCAGGAAAACCGCCGCCAGGAAGAGCACATCGAGCTGATCGCGTCGGAAAACTACACGAGCCCGGCCGTGATGGCCGCACAGGGCTCGCAGCTCACGAACAAGTACGCGGAAGGGTATCCGGGCAAGCGTTACTACGGCGGCTGTGAATACGTCGACGTGGTCGAGCAACTGGCGATCGACCGCGTGAAGCAGCTGTTCGGCGCGGAAGCCGCGAACGTGCAGCCGAACTCGGGTTCGCAGGCGAACCAGGGCGTGTTCTTCGCGATGCTCAAGCCGGGCGACACGATCATGGGCATGAGCCTCGCTCACGGCGGTCACCTGACGCACGGCTCGCCGGTGAACATGTCGGGCAAGTGGTTCAACGTCGTGAGCTACGGCCTGAACGAAAACGAAGACATCGACTACGACGCCGCCGAGAAACTGGCGAACGAACACAAGCCGAAGCTGATCGTCGCGGGGGCGTCGGCATTCGCGCTGAAGATCGACTTCGAGCGTCTGGC
The DNA here is from genome assembly GCF_001524645.2 of Burkholderia sp. MSMB0856. Lineage (NCBI taxonomy): Bacteria > Pseudomonadati > Pseudomonadota > Betaproteobacteria > Burkholderiales > Burkholderiaceae > Burkholderia > Burkholderia sp. MSMB0856. Next base: position 786,434 of record NZ_CP013427.1, read on the forward strand.
GAAGATCGCGAAGTCGGTCGGCGCGTACCTGATGGTCGACATGGCGCACTACGCGGGCCTGATCGCGGCGGGCGTGTATCCGAACCCGGTGCCGCACGCGGATTTCGTGACGACGACGACGCACAAGAGCCTGCGCGGCCCGCGCGGCGGCGTGATCCTGATGAAGGCCGAGTACGAGAAGCAGATCAACTCGGCGATCTTCCCTGGCATCCAGGGCGGCCCGCTGATGCACGTGATCGCGGCGAAGGCGGTGGCGTTCAAGGAAGCGCTGTCGCCGGAGTTCAAGGAATATCAGCAAAAGGTGGTCGAGAACGCGCGCGTGCTGGCTGAAACGCTGGTCAAGCGCGGGCTGCGGATCGTGTCGGGCCGTACGGAAAGCCACGTGATGCTGGTGGACCTGCGCGCGAAGAACATCACGGGCAAGGCGGCGGAAGCGGCGCTGGGCGCGGCACACATCACGGTGAACAAGAACGCGATCCCGAACGATCCGGAAAAGCCGTTCGTGACGAGCGGGATCCGTCTGGGCTCGCCGGCGATGACGACGCGCGGCTTCGGCCCGGCGGAAGCCGAGACGGTCGGCAACCTGATCGCCGATGTGCTCGAGAACCCGGAAGACGCAGCGACGATCGAGCGTGTGCGCGCGCAAGTAGCCGAGCTGACCAAGCGTTTCCCGGTTTATCGCTGATCCAGCATGCGCTGCCCGTTCTGCCGGCATGAGGACACGCAGGTCGTCGACTCGCGTGTGTCCGAAGATGGCGCCGCGATTCGTCGGCGCCGTCGTTGTTCGGCTTGCGACAAGCGCTTCACGACGTACGAGCGGGTCGAGCTGAACTTGCCGGCCGTCGTGAAGAAGGACGGCAGCCGCACGGAATTCGACCGTCGCAAGATCGTCGCCAGCATGCAACTCGCGCTGCGCAAGCGGCCGGTTGCGGCTGAAGCGATCGACGCGGCGGTCGCCCGCATCGAGTATCAACTGCTCGCAACCGGCGAGCGCGAAGTGCGTAGCGAGAAGCTTGGCGAACTCGTGATGAACGAGTTGCGCGGCCTCGATACGATCGCCTATGTCCGTTTCGCATCGGTATACCGCCGGTTCGAGGATGTTTCCGAATTTGCCGACGTGATCGAAGAGTTCCGTCGCGCGTCCCCCTCCAAGCCTCCGCGTAAGCGCTGACGCGCTGCGTCCGTTCATCGTCTTCTCCGTGGGTTCAGTTCGCGCCGATTGTGTCGACCGCGATCGCATGTCGCCAGTCGGCCGTTCGGCTAATGGCGCGTGTGTGCTTGCGTCGCTACAGTCGTCGCATCACGTTGACGGAGGGCGATGGCGATGGGACTGCACCGACACGGCGTTGCACAACGCATGCGACGCGGCGGCGGCTTTACGCTCGTCGAGCTGATGGTCGCGATCGCGCTGGCAGCCGCGATCGGACTATACGCAGCACCTGCATTCGATCAGTGGCACATGCGTGAACGTGTGGATGCACGCTCGCGTGCGTTGCTCGGCGCGCTGTCGTTCGCGCGCACCGAGGCGACACGTCTCGGCGTGCGCGTCACGCTGTGCAGGGCCGGGCGCAACGGCGATTGCGTGCATTCCGGCGAGCGGTGTGACCTGGCGGGATGGTCATGCGGCTGGATCGTCAGCGGGCAGTTCGACGGACGGTCGCGCGTGCTGCGGCGCTATCCGCGCGATGCCGACATTGCCGTCGCGGGGGCGGCGCACGATCTGGCATTTGCTCCGCCGGCGGGCCAGGTGCTTGGGGGGATCAGGCGTTTCGAGTTGCGTCCGCGGCGCACGCTGTCCGGTGACGACACACGCGTGTCGCGCTGCATTCGGATCGCGGCAGGCGGCCGGGCGCGCGTCGTTGCCGGTCATTGCGAAGCGGCATGAAGCGCACGCGCAAGTCCATGCACGGCACGTCGCTGCTCGAAGCGGTGCTGGCCGTCGCGCTACTTGCAACGGTGATGCTGGCGGTGGCCGGCAGCCAGCTTGCGATGACGCGCGCGCAGCGGGCGACGATCTGGCGTGAGCGCGCGCTATGGCTGGCCGATGCCCGCATTGAGAGCCGGCGCGCAGTGGCGGGCGCCGACGACGGCATCGCGGCGCTCGCGTCTGCGTCGTTGCCCGGTGGCACGACGGCGCTCGACGATGGGCCGGCGAGTGTCCGCTACGTGACGGTCGGCTGGCGTGACGCTCAGGCCTCCGCGCCGACATCGCCGCGCTGCGAAAGTGCGCGGGCAGCAGTCGGGCCGCCGTCGTGCGTGCGGATGCCGTTTCGGGAGGCCGAGGACGATGCCGATGAACGGTGAGCGCCGCAGCCGCGCGCATACGCTGCTCGAAGTGCTGATCGCGATGACGGTCGGTCTGCTGGTGCTTGCCGCTGCCGGTGCGCTGTACCACGCCCAGCGCGTCGCGCAGCGGCGAGCGGAAGACGGCTTCCGGATGCGCGATGCGGCCGCGACCGCACTGATGCTGATCGGCGAGCAGATCCAGATGGCCGGGTTTCGCCCGCTCGATGTCGAAGGTGCGCCATCGTTACCGCCGGTGTTCGGCTGTTCCGCGGGGCGCGTGCGAGGCAATGGAGCGCAGGTGCGCTGCGAAACCGTGCGCGCAGCGTCGGACGCATTGCTGGTTCGGTATGTCGGCGATGCCGTGTCGACGTGGCCGACGATTGGAGCACAGGTGTCGGATTGTCTCGGGCAGGGCGTTGGCGCTCCTGGTGCGCGGCCGCTCGTGGAAAACCGTTTCGACGCGCATGTCAGTCCGTCGACGGGCGAGCCCGAGTTGTACTGCGAGGGAAGCGGGCGCCCGGGTACGCCGCAACCCGTCGTGTCCGGCATCGACCAACTGCGCGTGCGTTACCTTCTGCGCGAAGCCGCGCAGTTCGTTGATGCAGGGGCGATGGGTAGCGGCGACTGGCGCGATGTCGTTGCCGTGCATGTGTGCGTGCGTGCGCGTGGCGAACCGAGGCACGGGCCCGCGCGTCATGTCGATTGCGACGGCCGCACGGCCGTTTCGCCGGATGGTCGCGCGCATCTGGTGCTGCATCGAATCGTCGCGTTGCGCAATGCCGCGGTCGCATCCACGGATCCCGTGGGTGATGCGGCGCAGGATCATGGGGTGTTGCGATGATCTACGCAAACCGATTCGTCGACGAGCTCGCGATGCGAATCGCAGCAGGTCGCGCAAGGCAGCGCGCGGTGAGGGCCCCATGCTGAGCGGAACAACATCACGCGCACGCTTTCCGTCCACCAGTCGCGGCTGGCGTCGCGACGCGGGCCTTGCACTGCCGGCCGTGATCGCGGTCGGCGCGGCGGTCGCCGCGCTGACCGGCACATGGTTCGAATCCGCGTTGACGGAATCGCGCCGCACGCGTGCATTGTCGGACCGTCTGATCGCATTTCACGCAGCCGATGCAGCGCTGGCAGCCTGCACAGCGCGATTGCTCCGAGGCGGGGCGCCATACATCGACGAACCGGCGTCACCTGTCGAGCCGGACGCATGGCGGCGTGCGCCCGCGCTGGGCGTCGCCGAAGCGTTTGCCCCGTTCGCCTCCTGGCCGATGGCGGCACAGCCGCCGCGTTGCCTGATCGAAGCCTGGCGAGGTATCGGTCCGCAAGGGAGTCGCGCTTACATCGTCACCGCGCGTGGTGTCGGCGGCCATGCGTCGAGCGTGGTCTGGCTGCAGAGCCAGGTCGCGTTGCGAGACGGGCGCATCGTTACACAGCGCTGGCGGCGCGTCGCGGCGGTTCATCGATGAAACAGCCTCGATTGCTGCACCGATCGGTGGCGTTCACGTTGCTCGAACTGATGATCGTGCTCGCGATCGTTGCCGCGCTGGCCGGGTGGGGTATTCCGTCATATCGCGAGCATGTCGCGCGCGTGCATCGCGCATCCGCGGTCGCTGCGCTTTATCGCGCAGCTCAGTATCTCGAAACACTCGACGGCGCGCCGCCACGGACGCTGCCTGACGCATATTCGCAGGCGCCTCCGGACGGGCAGGCGGTCTATGACGTGGCGCTGCGGCGAACAGCGGGCGACGATGCGCCGGTGGCCTACGAACTCGTTGCGCGCCCGCTCGATGCAGGCCCGATGCGCGACGACGCATGCGGTGCGTTCACGCTGCGCGCGGACGGGACCAAAGGCAACGCGGGATCGAACGACGCAGAGGCGGACTCGCGGGAGCGGACATGCTGGGGCGTGCGTTGATCACGCGATCACGCACGGGAAACACACAGCGGAGCCGGGCGCGTGCGCGCCTGGGTGTCAGTCGTCGTTCGCGGCAGGTTCGCGCTCGTCGCGCGACTGTTTCCAGATCCGGTAGATCTCCCATGCAGCGAAGCCGACGGAGCCCCACTTCAGCGCGGGGCCCGCGCTCGCGCGCAGCAGCGAGCGTATGGGTTTCGCCAGCACGAGCGACGCGAGCGAACTCAACATCGGGTACTGGTTGACGAGCTGGCCGAGGCTCGCGTTCAGGTTCTTGGCGGACTGGCTGAACTTCGTGCCCGACAGTCCCGGGACGAATACCTTGAGCCAGCTGAAGCGCGTGACGGCGTGGCGCATTTCGGCGGCGGCTTCGGCAAGCTCGAGCCGCTCGACCTCGGATCGCAGGATCAGCAATTCCTTCCGGAGCGCGCGATGCTGCGACGCGTTCCAGTTCGATCGCGACGAATGGGGGCGGGTCGAATGGCCCGTGACGTTCTGGCTCATGGCGCGTCGGCGAAGTAGGTGAGAGAGGGGAACGCGACTGCGTTCACGGCTTGCCGCGGAAAATTTCGCGGTCTTTCTCGAGCTCGGCGAGCGTCGCCTCGAACACGGTCGGCGCGTCTCGCAGGCCCGAACGCGCTTTCAGCGCACATACGATGCCCGCGATCGCGTACAACGCGGTGATGGCCGCGAGTGACTGCCAGCGATAGGTATCCCAGAACGCGATCGTGACGAGCACGGTCAGGCTGATGAGCGCCATCGTCGCGAGCATCATGGCCGCGAGCCCGAGGAACAGTACGCCCATCAGGCGTTCCTTCTCCTCGGCGAGTTCGATGCCAACCAGTTCGAGGCGCGTTTGCAGGAGGCCGATCGCGGAGCCGACGAGGCGGCGCAGCGGTCCCTGGCCGGACGGCTGCGGGTGGGTGTCTGTCGTCATGGATGAGGCGCTTGTGCGCGCAATAAGCGGCTAGGGCAAAGCCAGCCGGCAGCGAACCGCCGGCTGGCTTCGGCACCCATGCACCGCACCAGGCGGCACATGGGGCGGAACGGCGCTGAGCGCGTTACTTGCGGTTGATCAGCAGGCCGATCAGCACGCCGACGCCGGCGGCGACGCCGATCGACGTCCACGGATGCTCGTGCACGTAGTCGTCGGTCGCGCGCGCGGCCTTCTTGCCTTTCTCGACCACCACGACCTGGACGTCGGTTGCCTTTTCCTTGGCCTGCTTCAGGCGCGACATGGCTTTTTCGCGCAACTCGGCCGCCCGGTCGCCCGTGCTGCTCGCTGCCTGCTTGAGCAGATCCTCGGCGTCCGCGAGAACGGTTTTGATATCCGACATCAGTTTCTCCTTGTTGATTTCCGACATTGCAACTCCCTTCATGCTGTCATGCTGCAGGTTCACATCGTAGCGAAACCCCTGCCGGCTGGCGAGCCGGGAAGACACGCGGCGGCGGTGCAAGACCACATGGTAAACGACCCGTAAGTATTGACGGAGCCGCAAATGCTGCGAAAAGTTTCCCTTGTGGCCGTCCGTCCTGCCCCGATACCGGGTAAAAATGACAAAAAAGTATGAATATCAAACAGAATAATCGTTCGCACCGCCCATTGCTTCCCGTAAGCTGATGGACTGTCCCGCGCCGTCCAGCGCGCGGTTTCAACCAGCATCGTTCGAGGAGGGAACATCATGAGTCTGCGTCTTGGTGACATTGCACCGGATTTCGAGCAGGAATCGAGCCTGGGCCCCATCAAGTTTCACGAGTGGCTGGGCGACAGCTGGGGCGTCCTGTTCTCGCACCCGGCCGACTACACGCCGGTCTGCACGACTGAACTCGGGCTGACGTCGAAGCTGAAGGGCGAATTCGAGAAACGCAACGTGAAGGTGATCGCGCTGTCGGTCGACGGCGTCGAATCGCACAAGGGCTGGATCAACGATATCAACGAAACGCAGTCGACGGTCGTCGGTTTCCCGATCATCGCCGACGCGGACCGCAAGGTGTCGCAGCTGTACGACATGATCCACCCGAACGCGAACGAAACGCTGACGGTGCGTTCGCTGTTCGTGATTGACCCGAACAAGAAGGTGCGGCTCACCATCACCTATCCGGCCAGCACCGGCCGCAACTTCGACGAAGTGCTGCGCGTGATCGACTCGCTGCAGCTGACCGACAACTACAAGGTCGCGACGCCCGGCAACTGGAAGGACGGCGACGACGTCGTGATCGTGCCGTCGCTGCAGGATCCGGAAGAACTGAAGAAGCGCTTCCCGAAGGGCTTCAACGCCGTGCGTCCGTACCTGCGCCTCACGCCGCAGCCGAACAAGTAAGCAGCGGCTGCCACATCGGCGGCGCGTGACGAACGCGTGCGCCGATGAAAACGGCCCGCCCGGCAGCGATGCCGGGCGGGCCGTGTCGTTTCAGCGGCGACTACGCGACGCGACGGGCGCCGCGTACCGCACGCGAATGGTCAGAAGAAAGCCTGGATGCCCGTCTGCGCGCGGCCGAGGATCAGCGCGTGGATGTCGTGCGTGCCTTCGTACGTGTTCACCACTTCGAGGTTCACGAGGTGGCGCGCGACGCCGAATTCGTCCGAGATGCCGTTGCCGCCGAGCATGTCGCGCGCGAGTCGCGCGATGTCGAGCGCCTTGCCGCACGAGTTGCGTTTCATGATCGACGTGATCTCGACGGCCGCCGTGCCTTCGTCCTTCATCCGGCCGAGACGCAGCACGCCCTGCAGGCCGAGCGTGATTTCGGTCTGCATGTCGGCGAGCTTCTTCTGGATCAGCTGGTTCGCGGCGAGCGGCCGGCCGAACTGCTTGCGGTCGAGCACATACTGGCGCGCGGTGTGCCAGCACGACTCGGCCGCGCCGAGCGCGCCCCAGGCGATCCCGTAGCGCGCCGAGTTCAGGCACGTGAACGGGCCGCGCAGGCCGCTCACGTTCGGCATCAGGTTCTCCTCGGGCACGAACACTTCGTCGAGGACGATCTCGCCGGTGATCGACGCGCGCAGCCCGACCTTGCCGTGGATCGCGGGCGCCGACAGGCCCTTCCAGCCCTTCTCGAGGATGAAGCCGCGGATCGCGTCCTTGCCGTTTTCTTCCAGTTTCGCCCACACGACGAACACGTCGGCGATCGGCGAGTTGGTGATCCACATCTTCGCGCCGGACAGCGAATAACCGCCGGGCACCTTCTTCGCGCGCGTGACCATGCTGCCCGGATCGGAGCCGTGGTTCGGCTCGGTCAGGCCGAAGCAGCCGATCCATTCGCCGCTCGCGAGCTTCGGCAGGTATTTCTGCCTCTGCGCGTCCGAGCCGAATTCGTGGATCGGCACCATCACGAGCGACGACTGCACGGACATCATCGAGCGGTAGCCGGAGTCGACGCGCTCGACTTCGCGCGCGATCAGCCCGTAACTCACGTAATTGAGGCCGGGGCCGCCGTATTCTTCCGGAATCGTCGGGCCGAGCAGACCGATCTCGCCCATCTCGCGGAAGATCTCGGCGTCGGTGCGTTCGTGGCGGAACGCCTCGGTGACGCGCGGCGCGAGCTTGTCCCGCGCATACGCGTGCGCGGCATCGCGCACCATCCGCTCTTCTTCGGTCAGTTGCTGGTCGAGCAACAGCGGATCGTCCCAATGAAAAGTTGCAGCGCTCATCGTGTCATCTCCTGTTGGCCAGGGTGGGCGCTTCGGCGCTTGCCCTGATCCCATGCTTGGCGGTCGGTCCCGGGCTGGCGCTTCGCGGCCTGCCCCGATGTCTAAAGTTCGCTTGACTCAAGTTCCGCTGTGCGGAACAATGTTTTGCAAAACGAACCCAGTGTAGCATCACATGACGCTTTCAACCATCGACGAAACCACGATCGACGAACGCAAGTTCGTCGTTGCGCTCGCGCGCGGGCTCGACCTGCTGCGCGCATTCCGGCCCGGCGAGACGATGCTCGGCAATCGCGACTTCGCGGAGCGCACCGGGCTGCCCAAGGCGACGGTGAACCGGCTCGCCTATACGCTGACCGTGCTCGGCTATCTGCGCTATGACGAGACGCTCGGAAAGTATGCGCTCGACGCCGGCGTGCTGTCGCTTGGCTACGCGCTGCTGTCCGGCTCGGGGACGCTCGATCTCGCCCGGCCGCACATGCAGGCGCTCGCGCGCGAGATCGGCGCTGCCGTGTCGCTCGGCTGCCGCGACGGGCTCGACATGATCTATCTGGAGACGATCCGCAGCGAAACCGCGCTGACGCTCGGGCTTGCGCCCGGCTCGCGGCTGTCGATGCTGACGAGCTCGATGGGGCGCGCGTACCTGGCCGTGCAGCCGGAGGACGTGCGCCGCGCGCTCTATGCGGATCTGCACCGGGCGGCCGGCGGCGCGGCCGACGCGGATGCGCTCGTCGCGGCCGCGCAGGACGCGGTGGCCGAGTTCTCCGCGGGCGGATGCTGCTATTCGTTCCGCGCGTGGCACATGGACGTGAACGCGGCGGCCGTGCCGTTTCGCGAACCGCGCGAGGGGCGCTGGCTGATCCTGAGCTGCAGCGGGCCTGCGTCGTCGATGGACGAGGACGTGTTCCGCACGCAGGTCGGGCCGAAGCTGAAGGCGCTCGCGCAGCGGCTCGGGCAGACGGTCTGAAACGGGCGCCGCGAGCGGCGCGTCGCCGGGCCGACCGGGCGCCAGCGTGGCGGCCGCTGCCGGTTGCGCCGCGCGCGAGGCGCGCTCATCATCATCCACCGGTTCCCCGACGATGACGAGGTTCGCGATGTCCCACCCGGAAACCATGGAAGGCGGTTGCGCATGCGGGGCGATCCGCTACCGGATCGCCGGCATTCCGGCCGACGCAGGCTTCTGCCATTGCCGGCTCTGTCAGCGCACGACGGGGGCGGCGGTCGTCGCGTCGGCATCGGTGCCGCTCGACGCATTCGAATACCTGCAGGGCGAGCCGACGGTCTATGCGTCGAGCGCGTGGGGCGAGCGGCGCTTCTGCGGCCGCTGCGGCGCGCAGTTGGAGTATCGGCTGGCCGATGCGCCGACGACCGTGGAAATCAACTATGCAACGCTCGACGAGCCGGCGCGGCTGCGTCCCGCGTGGCACGTCTGGTACGGGGATCGCTTCCCGGGCATCGAGATCGACGACGATCTGCCGAAATTCGACGATGGCGGAAGGGCCTAGCGACTTGCCGGCGTCGAATCCGCACACACGCGCGTTCGACCTTTCACGCATGAACCGAAGAGGAACCGACCATTATCGGGCGACGATGCACGCTGCCCCCGATTCCCGACGCAATACCGACGGCGGATTCCGCCATCCGCCGTGCCGCGCCCCGCGCGGGCCGGCCATCCGCCCGCTCAGGCCGGGACGACCTTCGAGAACACCGGTCCCTGCATGAACCGCACGTCGTGCTGGCGCAGCAACTCGCACTGCGTCTCGTCGACGACGCCGTCGAAAATCAGCGGAATCCGCACGCGCTGCGCATATGCGACCAGCGCCTTCACCATCCCGTCGCGCAGCGCGATGCCCGCATCCATCTTGATGTAGTCGGGCCGCGCCATCTCCGATTCGACCGCGAGGATCCGGCCCGGGTCGGGCAGCTTGTCAGCGACCTTGAAACCGTGATGCTGGTAGCTGCGCGTCAGGTAGCCGAGGAAGGTCTTGTGCGCGACCGCGACCGCCGGCAGCTCGATCACGATCCGCTCGGTCGGCAGCCCGAAGCGCTGCAGCACCGACGAGAAATGCTTGCCGTGGTCGTACTTCACGCTTTTCAGCAGCCGTTCGTGCACGCGCAGGAACAGCAGCCCGTGGCGTTGCGCGCCGAAGAAGTTGATCGCGTGCAGCGCGCGAGACAGCCGGTCGATCGCGACGAGCGTCTGGTCGTCGACGGCCGAATCGACCGGATCGTGCGGCGCGCCGGTGACCAGCGTGACGGCCTGGAAGCCGAGTTCGTCGCCGTAGCGCTCGATCGCGTCGGCGAACGACGTCGACTGCGGCGCGCCGGGCATCGTCACGTCGTAGATCGGTTCATAGGCGCTCGCGAGCGTGCGCTCCGGCAGGTTTGCGCACGCGGTGCCGCCCGCTGCAAGCGCGAGGTGTTCCCGCAGATACGGCAATTGCCCGGCACGGACGACCAGCTCGGGAATGTTGGGCGGAATCATCGGCGTAGGAAGGAAAAATGGCGGCCGAAACGGCCGCCTCATGCCTTGATATTAGCAGCGCCCGTCCGGCTCGGCTTGGCGTTTCGCTCATATGGTTATCCCGTTCTCGCGCGGATGGCTAGGGTTTACGTTGATTTCACTATTCGTAATTGGTTTTACTATTCGTAAATCCAAAGATTTGTCGCCGATCAAGAAAAGCGGCGTTCGGGCGCCCGGAGCGGCGCCGATTCCCGAATCGGATCAACAGGAAGCAAGGAGCGAGACGTGGCGGTTGACAGCAAGTGGGCGAGGCAGGGCGGGCCGCGGCAGTGGCGGGCAACGGGCATGAGCGGGACGACGCAGCGCGCGTCGGCGCGCGGACGGCAGGGTTGAGGAGCGGATGGCGACCATGAGCATCGATTACCAGACGCTGAAGTTCGACTACCGGCCGCGCGCGACGCGGGCCGCCGGCGATGACGCCGCCATCCACCCGGTGGTGGTGGTCGGTGCGGGTCCGGTGGGCCTGTCGGCCGCGATCGACCTCGCGCAGCAGGGCGTGCCGGTCGTGCTGCTCGACGACGACGACACGCTGTCGACGGGCTCGCGCGCGATCTGCTTCGCGAAGCGCACGCTTGAGATCTTCGACCGGCTCGGCTGCGGCGAGCGTTTCGTCGACAAGGGCGTGAGCTGGCACGTCGGCAAGGTGTTCCTGCAGGACGAGCAGCTGTATGCGTTCGACCTGCTGCCGGAGGAAGGTCATGCGCGTCCCGCATTCATCAACCTGCAGCAGTACTACGTCGAAGGCTATCTGGCCGAGCGCGCGTTCGCGCTGCCGAACATCGACATCCGCTGGAAGCACAAGGTGACGGGTGTCGCGCAATCGGCGGAACACGCCACGCTCACCATCGAGACACCGGAAGGCATCGAGACGCTGCGCGCGCAGTACGTGATCGCGGCCGACGGCTCGCGCAGCCCGATGCGCGCGGCAATGGGCCTCGAGAGCCGCGGCCGCACGTTCAAGGACCGCTTCCTGATCGCCGACGTGAAGATGAAGGCGGAATTCCCGACCGAACGCTGGTTCTGGTTCGATCCGCCGTTTCACCGCAACCAGTCGGTGCTGCTGCATCGCCAGCCCGACAACGTGTGGCGCATCGACTTCCAGCTCGGCTGGGACGCCGATCCGGTCGCCGAGAAGCAGCCGGAGCGCGTGATCCCGCGCGTGCGCGCGCTGCTCGGGCCGGACGTCGAGTTCGAGCTTGAATGGGTGAGCGTCTATACGTTCCGCTGCCAGCGGATGGATACGTTCCGTCATGGCCGCGTGCTGTTCGCGGGCGATTCCGCGCATGGCGTGTCGCCGTTCGGCGCGCGCGGCGCGAACAGCGGCGTGCAGGACGCGGACAACCTCGCGTGGAAGCTGAAGCTCGTGCTCGACGGCCGCGCGGACGACCGCCTGCTCGACACCTACGCGAGCGAACGCGAGTTCGCCGCCGACGAGAACATTCGCAACTCGACGCGCTCGACCGACTTCATCACGCCGAAGAGCGCGGTATCACGCGTGTTCCGCGACGCGACGCTGAAGCTCGCGCGCGACTGCGAGTTCGCGCGCAAGCTCGTGAACAGCGGCCGCCTGTCGGTGCCGGCCGTGCTGGCCGATTCGCCGCTGAACGCGCCGGACCGCACCGGCGACACGTTCGCGTGCGCGATGCGGCCGGGCGCGGCGGCGGCCGATGCGCCGGTGCGCGCGCACGGCACGTCGGGCTGGCTGCTTCGGCATCTGAGCGACGGTTTCGCGGGCGTGCTGTTCGGGCTGCCGGGCGACGCCGCCGCGCTCGCGCAGGCGCTCGACGGCCTGGCGCTGCCGGTGCGGCCGGTGCTGGTCGTGCCGGCCGGGCACGCGCAATCGGTGGCCGGCGTCGACGTCGTGGAGGACGTCGACGGTCTCGCCGCGCAACGCTACGACGCGAGGCCCGGCACGTTCTATCTGTTGCGCCCCGACCAGCACGTCTGCGCGCGGATGCGCACGCTCGAGCGCCAGACGATCGCCGACGCGCTGGCGCGCGCGACCTGCGCGCGCGGAACATCGCATTGAACACGACAACGATACCGGAGACACCCGTCATGCCCCGACTCGACACCCGCCCGCGCCTGGCCGATCCGGACGCGTTCTACGAAGCGCTGATCGACATGCATCGCGATCTGTCCGACGCCGACAGCCAGCTCGTCAACGCGAAGCTGATCCTGCTGCTCGCGAACCAGATCGGCGATGCCGACGTGCTGCGCGAAGCGATGGCGCTCGCGCGTCAGGGCGTGACGCCGCCCGTGCATCCGGCCGCCGAGGTGGCGCAATGAGCGCGGCGCCGGCCGACGCGCGCGTGCTCGAAGTCGAGCGCGTGATCGACGAGACCCATCGCCCGGGCTTTCACTGGATGCTGCTCGCGTTGTGCGGGCTGTGTCTCGTGATCGACGGCTTCGATGCGCAGGCGATGGGGTATGTCGCGCCCAGCGTGATCGCCGAATGGGGCGTGCCGAAGCAGGCGCTCGGGCCGGTGTTCAGCGCGAGCCTGTTCGGGATGCTGCTCGGCGCGCTTGGGCTGTCGGTGCTGGCCGACCGGATCGGGCGGCGCCCGGTGCTGATCGGCTCGACGCTGTTCTTCGCGGTGACGATGCTCGCGACGCCGTTCGCGGGTTCGATCCCGGTGCTGATGGCGCTGCGCTTCGTCACGGGCCTCGGCCTCGGCTGCATCATGCCGAACGCGATGGCGCTGGTCGGCGAATTCAGCCCGGCCGCGCATCGCGTGAAGCGGATGATGATCGTGTCGTGCGGCTTCACGCTCGGCGCCGCGATCGGCGGCTTCATCAGCGCCGCGCTGATTCCGGCGCTCGGCTGGCGCTCGGTGTTCTTCGTCGGCGGCGCGGTGCCGCTCGTGCTGACGCTCGCGATGTTCGCGCGGCTGCCCGAGTCGCTGCAGTTCCTGGTGTTGAGAGGGCGCGACGCGCAGGCACGCGCCTGGCTCGCGCGCTTCGCGCCGCAGGCCGGCATCGACGCGAGCACGCGCCTCGTCGTGCGCGAGCGAGCGGCGAGCGGCGCGCCGGTCGCGGAGCTGTTCCGCCATGGCCGCCTGCCGGTCACGCTGCTGCTGTGGGCCATCAGCTTCATGAACCTGATCGATCTGTACTTCCTGTCGAACTGGCTGCCGACCGTGATGCGCGACGCGGGCTATTCGCCGGGCACGGCGGTGATCGTCGGCACGGTGCTGCAGACGGGCGGCGTGATCGGCACGCTGTCGCTCGGCTGGTTCATCGAACGCTACGGCTTCGTGCGCGTGCTGTTCGCGTGTTTCGCGTGCGCGGCCGTCTCGGTCGGGCTGATCGGATCGGTCGCGCATGCGCTGCCGTGGCTGCTGATCGTCGTGTTCGCGGGCGGATTCTGCGTGGTCGGCGGACAGCCGGCCGTGAATGCGCTTGCGGGCCAGTATTACCCGACGTCGCTGCGCTCGACCGGCATCGGCTGGAGCCTCGGCATCGGCCGGATCGGCTCGGTGCTCGGGCCGCTCGTCGGCGGACAACTGATTGCGCTGAACTGGACCAACGGCGCGCTGTTCCACGCGGCCGCGGTGCCCGTGCTGTGCTCGGCGCTGTTCGTGCTGGGACTGGCCGGCGTAACGCGGCGCAGCGGCGCGCAGGCGCCGAACGCCGCCATGAATTGATGGAGAAAGGAAACGATGACGCTTGACCTGTCGAAACCGGCGCGAGCCGGCTACCTGAGCGGTTTCGCGAACGAATTCGCGACCGAGGCGCTGCCCGGCGCGCTGCCGCACGGCCGCAACTCGCCGCAGCGCGCGCCGTACGGCTTGTATGCGGAGCAGTTGTCGGGCACCGCGTTTACCTCGCCGCGCAGCCACAACCGCCGCTCGTGGCTGTACCGGATCCGGCCGGCGGCCGTGCACCGGCCGTTCGAGCCGTTCGCGGGCACGCAGCGGCTCGTGTCGGAATTCGGCGATTCGGCCGACGTGCCGCCGACGCCGCCGAACCAGTTGCGCTGGGATCCGCTGCCGATGCCGGTCGAGCCGACCGATTTCGTCGAAGGGCTCGTGACGATGGCCGGCAACGGCTCGGCGGCCGCGATGAACGGCTGCGCGATCCATCTGTACGCGGCGAACCGCTCGATGCAGGACCGCTTCTTCTACAGCGCCGACGGCGAACTGCTGATCGTGCCGCAGCAGGGGCGGCTCTTCATCGCGACCGAATTCGGGCAGCTCGACGTCGAGCCGTTCGAGATCGCGGTGATCCCGCGCGGCGTGCGTTTTTCCGTCGCGCTGCCGGACGGCGATGCGCGCGGTTACATCTGCGAGAACTTCGGCGCGCTGCTGCGCCTGCCGGACCTCGGCCCCATCGGCTCGAACGGGCTCGCGAACCCGCGCGATTTCCTCACGCCGCAGGCCGCGTACGAGGATCGCGAAGGCGCGTTCGAACTGGTCGCGAAGCTGAACGGGCGCCTGTGGCGCGCGGACATCGGCCATTCGCCGTTCGACGTCGTCGCGTGGCACGGCAACTACGCGCCGTACAAATACGACCTGCGTCTGTTCAACACGATCGGCTCGATCAGCTTCGACCATCCCGATCCGTCGATCTTCCTCGTGCTGCAGTCGCCAAGCGACACGCCGGGCGTCGACTCGATCGACTTCGTGATCTTCCCGCCGCGCTGGCTCGCGGCCGAGGATACGTTCCGTCCGCCGTGGTTCCACCGCAACGTCGCGAGCGAGTTCATGGGGCTCGTGCACGGCGCGTACGACGCGAAGGCCGAAGGCTTCGTGCCGGGCGGCGCGAGCCTGCACAACTGCATGTCGGGCCACGGACCGGATGCGGACACGTTCGAGAAGGCGTCGGCGAGCGACACGACGAAGCCGCACAAGGTCGACGCGACAATGGCGTTCATGTTCGAGACCCGCACGCTGATCCGGCCGACGCGCTATGCGCTCGACACCGCGCAGCTGCAGGCCGATTACTTCGAATGCTGGCAAGGCATCAAGAAACACTTCAATCCGGAGCAACGATGAGCGATACCCAAGACTGGCGCGCGACGCTCGACCCGGCCCGCAAGAGCTGGGTCGAGACGGCGAACGATCCCGCTTGCGATTTTCCGATCCAGAACCTGCCGTTCGGGATCTTCAGCGATGCGAAGCAACCGGCGCGCCGCGCGGGCGTCGCGCTCGGCGACCAGATCGTCGACCTCGCCGCGCTCGCGCGTGCGGGCCTCGTGATGCTGCCAGCCGGCGCCGACGTGTTCGCCGCGCCGACGCTCAACCCGTTCATCGCGCTCGGCCGCGACGCATGGCGCAGCGTGCGCGTGCAGCTGTCGGGCCTGTTCTCGCGCGAGGACGCGCGGCTGCGCGATGACGCCGCGCTGCGCGCGCACGTGCTCGTCGCGCAGCGCGACGCGACGCTGCACCTGCCGGTCGACATTCCTGGCTATACCGATTTCTATTCGTCGAAGGAGCATGCGACCAACGTCGGATCGATGTTTCGCGATCCGAAGAATGCACTGCTGCCGAACTGGTCGGAGATGCCGATCGGTTATAACGGCCGCGCGTCGTCGGTGGTCGTGAGCGGCACGCCGGTGCGGCGCCCGAACGGCCAATTGAAGCTGCCCGACCAGGAACGTCCGGTGTTCGGCGCATGCCGCAAGCTCGACATCGAGCTGGAGACGGGCTTCATCGTCGGCCGCGGCAACGCGCTCGGCGAGCCGATCGCCTGCGAGGATGCCGAAGCGCACATCTTCGGGATGGTGCTGCTGAACGACTGGAGCGCGCGCGACATCCAGCAGTGGGAATACGTGCCGCTCGGCCCGTTCAATGCGAAGACCTTCGCGACGACGATCTCGCCGTGGATCGTCACGCTCGACGCGCTCGAACCGTTTCGCGTCGAGCAGCCCGAACAGTCGCCGCAGCCGCTCGCGTATCTGCGGCACGCGGGCAAGCATGCGTTCGACATCGCGCTCGAAGTGACGCTGCGCGCGGAGGGCGCCGCCGAAGCGACGTCGATCTGCCGCACCAACTTCAAGCACATGTACTGGACGATGGCGCAGCAGCTCGCGCATCACACGGTCGCGGGCTGCAACACGCGCGTCGGCGACCTGATGGGATCGGGCACGATCAGCGGGCCGACGAAGGACTCGTTCGGCAGCCTGCTCGAATTGACGTGGAACGGCACGGAGCCGCTCGCGCTGAACGGTGGCGGCAGCCGCGCGTTCATCGAGGACGGCGACGAGCTCACGCTCGCGGGCTGGTGCCAGGGCGACGGCTATCGCGTCGGTTTCGGCGCATGTGCCGGCAAGATCCTGCCGGCGCGCAGCGTATGACGGACTGCACCGCGACTCGTTACGCGTAGTCCGGATGCAGAGGGCGGCCCGCATTGTGCGGGCCGTTTTCATTTCGGCGGCGGGTGGCGGGCGGCGGTACGCAAGCGCTGGTGCGTGACGCTGCGCACGAGCGTCGGCGCCAACATCTGCGTCGGCGTCAGACCGCGCGCTGCAACGCGACGCGTCGTTCCCACAGCGCGGCCGCGACGAACGCGGCGACGCAGACGACCAGCACGCCGATCAGCGCGTTGCTGCCCAGTTGCTCCATCAACGCGCCGGCGACCAGTGGGCCGCCGAAGCTCGCGGCGCTCCACGATGCCGACACGAGCGAGCTCGCGGTGACGAGCGCCGCGCCGCGGAAGCGTTCGCCGCATGCGACGAGCGACAGCGTGTAGATGCTGCCGGCCGCCGCGCCGAGCACGAATAGCAACGGCCAGCACAGCCACGGGTTCGCGATCACGAACGGCAGCAGCGGCAGGCCCGCGAGCACGATCCAGCCGGCGCCGAGGTGCACGCGTTCGCGGCCGAGCTTGTCCGCGAGCCAGCCGATCGGAAATTGCATCGCGGTATCGCCGAACAGCATGATCGACGCGAGCAGCACGGCGGTCGCGCTCGCGACGCCGTGATCCATCGCATAGAGCGGCAGCAGCGACAGCGCGAGCGTATCGAACAGCGCGAAGAAGCCGGTGCCGATGATCAGCGCGGGCATGCGCGGCAGCACGGCGAGCCAGCTGTCGTGCGCTGCGTGATGCGCGTCGTCGCCGGCGAGCGGCGCGCGGCGGATCGTCGCGAGCGTCGGCAGCGCGAGCAGGAACAATGCGCCGCACAGCGCGAAGCGGATGCTCGTCGCGCCGGCGATCTGGCTGACGAGCACGGGGCCTGCCATCTGGAACAGCGTGAAGTTGGTCGCGTAGATCGCGACCACGCGGCCGCGCGTCGAATCGTCGGCGAGCTGGTTGACCCATGCCTCGCCGATCGTGAACAGCAGCATCAGCGCCGCGCCGCACAGCACGCGCAGCACGCCCCATATGATCAGGTTCGACGTGAACTGCATCAGCGCCGTGGCCGCCGCGAGCAGCACGACCGACACGACGATCGCGCGGCGCGAGCCGATGCGCCGCGCGAGTGCGGTGACGAACGGGACGATCGCGAGGCCACCCAGGGCCTGCGCGGCCGTCAGCATGCCGACGACGTTGGTGCCGTGTCCGGCTTCGGTCAGGGCGAGCGCGGTGAGCGGCATCGTCGCGCCGGTGCCGAGACCGACGACCGCGACGCTCAGGATCAGCGCGAGGAAATCACGATTGAGAATGGCTTTCATCGGCCGCGATGCTACACCGCGGACCCTGAAAGGTCCATGAAGGCCATCAGGTTCGCATGGCGTTGCGCGCGCAACGAACGACGAGGCATGCGGCCCGGCCGCTGCACCGCCACGCTTCGCCGCTGCGCGCGCGTTACACGTATCCGGTCGGCCCGCTCACCGGACGGCGCTCGAGCGACGCCGACCACAGCGTGAGCGCGAGCGCGGCTACCGCCATCGCGGCACCGACCCACGGCAGGTTCACGAGCGACACGCCGGAGCCGATCGCCATCCCGCCGAGCCAGGCGCCCGTCGCGTTGCCGAGGTTGAACGCGCCCTGGTTCAGCGTCGACGCGAGGTTCGGCGCGTCGCTCGCGCGATCGACGATCAGGATCTGCAGCGGCGGCACGATCGCGAACGCGAGGATGCCCCACACGAAGATCGTCGCGAGCGCCGCGAACGGCAGGTGCATCGTGCCCGCGAACAGCGCGAGGACGATGCCGATCAGCGCGAGCGTCGCGATCAGCGACGGCATCCGGCGCCAGTCGGCGAGCTTGCCGCCGAGCGTGCCGCCGACGGTCAGGCCGAGACCGAATAACAGCAGCACATAGGTGACCTGGCGCGGCGAGAAGCCCGTCACGTCCTCGAGGATCGGCGTGATGTACGTGAACACGCTGAACAGGCTCGCGGACGCCAGCACGCTGATGCCGAGCACCATCAGCACCTGCGGATGCTTCAGCACGCTGAATTCCCGCGTGATGCTGGTGTCGGGCATCGCGAGGTTCCTTGGCAGGCACACCGCGAGCGCGGCGGCCGCGGCGATGCCGATGCCGGTGACGGCCCAGAACGTCGCGCGCCAGCCCCACGCCTGGCCAAGCGCGGTGCCGAGCGGCACGCCGAGCACGTTCGCGAGCGTGAGGCCGGTGAACATCAGCGCGATCGCCTGCGCGCGCCGGTTCGGCGCGACGAGGTTGCTCGCGACCACCGAGCCGATCCCGAAGAACGCACCGTGGCAGAACGCGGTGACGACGCGCGCGGCCATCAGCACCGCGTAGCCGGGCGCGATCGCGCAGAACAGGTTGCCCGCGATGAACAGCCCGATCAGGCCCATCAGCGCGCGCTTGCGCGGCATTCTCGCGGTGACGATCGCGAGGATCGGCGCGCCGATCGTCACGCCGAGCGCGTAGCCCGACACGAGCATCCCGGCGGCCGGGATCGACACGCCGAGGTCGCGGGCGACGTTGGGCAGCAGCCCCATGATCACGAACTCGGTGGTACCGATTCCAAATGCGGCGACGGCAAGGGCGAAAAGAGGTAATGGCATCGCGGTGGGCTACGGAAAGGCCGCGGCCCGAGGCCGGCGCGGGATGCGCGCGGCGGGCGGGGCGGGGGGACATCAGCCGCGATTCTACTTCAGTGAAAACCCCTATGCTCGGGGCCAAAACGGATGTTGCCGGCGTGCGACGCGGTAGCGGCCGCAGGGTGTCACAGTGTGGGATTGAACGATGTCCGACGTCGGCAACGCGGCAAAAATTCGGGTCGGAGCGACGCCGGTGGAGCGGCGCTTTTCGCGCGCCGGGCTCGATTAACGCTCGGGCAGGGCGCCGGCTGATGTCGAGTCGGAGCGGTCGGCCGGTGCTGCCACCTCGGGCGACGGCGATGACGACGGCGACGATCCGCCTGACGTGCCGGCATTTGCCGTGCAATCGGCGGTTTGCGTCGCCGGTGCGTCCCACCCGTTTTCGAACAGGCATGCCTCGATCGGCATCCGCGCGGCCCAGCGCTCCTCCTCGAGCATCGGCTTCGCATAGAACGCATCGACATGCCCGACGCACAGCACGGCGATCGGTTTCGCGCCGGCCGGCATGCCGAGCAGCGTGCGCAGCGCGTCGACATCGAACAGCGACACCCAGCCCATCCCGAGCCCTTCGGCGCGCGCGGCGAGCCACATGTTCTGGATTGCGCAGGCGGCGGACGCGAGGTCCATCTCCGGCAGCGTGCGGCGGCCGAACACGTGGCGCTCCCGATCGTCGGTCAGCGCGACGACCAGCAACTCGCCGCATTCGCGCACGCCTTCGACCTTCAGCCGCATGAATTCGTCCTGCCGCTCGCCGAGCGCGTCGGCGGTCGCGCGGCGCTCGGCCTCGACCAGCGCGTGGATCGCGGTGCGCAGCGCGGGATCGGTGATGCGGATGAAGCGCCACGGCTGCATGAAACCGACGCTCGGCGCGTGGTGCGCGGCGCGCAGGAGCCGCGCGAGCGTGGCCGGATCGACGGGCGCCGGCGTGAAGTGGCGCATGTCGCGCCGTTCGAAGATGGCGCGGTAGACCGCGGCAATGGCGGAGTCGTCGAAACGCATGAGCGGCAGAAGCAAGGGGGAAGTCGGCGCAACGATAGCAGACGCCGGCCGCGCGGCGTTACATCAGTCAAAACAAAATGATGAATCGTTGACGGATCGCGTGCGCCGCGCGCCGTGGATCAGCGCCCCGTCGTGACGACGTTGGTCGGCGTGCCGGCGTGCCACGCCTCGATGTTCAGCAGCGTCGTATGCGCGATCTCGGCGAGCGCCTCGCGCGTGAAGAACGCCTGGTGCGACGTGACGATCACGTTCGGGAATGTCAGCAGGCGCGCGAGGACGTCGTCCTGCAGCGGCAGGTCGGAGTGATCCTCGAAGAACAGGCCGCTTTCCTCTTCGTACACGTCGAGCCCGAGATGGCCGAGCTGCCCGCTCTTGAGCGCGTCGACCAGCGCCTGCGCGTCGACGAGGCCGCCGCGGCCGGTGTTGATCAGCATCGCGCCGTGCTTCATCCGCGCGAGCGTCTGCGCGTTGATCAGATGGTGCGTCGACGGCAGCAGCGGGCAGTGCAGGCTGACGATGTCCGATTGGTGCAGCAGCTCGTCGAGTTCGACGTAGCGCGCGCCGAACGCGATCAATTCGTCGTCGTACGGCGGCATCGAGTGCGCGAGCACGTGCATCCCGAAGCCCATCATGATCTTCGCGAACACGCTGCCGATCAGGCCGGTGCCGATCACGCCGACGGTCTTGCCGTGCAGGTCGAAGCCAAGCAGGCCGTTCAGCGAGAAGTCGCCTTCGCGCGTGCGTGCGACCGCGCGCGGCAGCCGGCGGTTGAGTGCGAGGATCAGCGCGACCGCGTGTTCGGCAACGGCATGCGGCGAGTACGCCGGCACGCGCACGACGGCGATGCCGAGCCGCTCGGCGGCCGCCAGGTCGACGTGGTTGAAACCCGCCGAGCGCAGCGCGATCAGGCGCGTGCCGCCGTCGGCGAGCCGTTCGAGCACGGCCGCGTCGACGGTGTCGTTGACGAACGGACACACGACCTCGTAGCCGTGCGCGAGGATCGCGGTTTCCGCGTCGAGGTGCGACGGCTGGAAGTGCAGCCGATAGCCGAATTGCCGATTGGCGGCGGTAAACGATTCGTCGTCGTACTGCCGGCTGCTGAACAGGATCACACGCACGCTGCACCTCCGATGGCTGTCGCGTGCAGTTTACTGCAGGCCCGTCTGCCGGCCGGTGACGATGTCGGCGCGATCGGGCGAGCGCAGGAAGCCGTAGCCGGACCGCTCGCGGGCCGCCTGCGCGCCGAAGTGCTCGAGCGCATGCTCGACGAAGCTGCGCGTGCGGGCCGGCACGTACTGGCGGTTCGGGTAGACGAGCGACAGTTGCGCGTCCGGGTCGTCGATCCGGTAGGCGGGCAGCAGCCGCACGAGCGTGCCGGCGGCGAGCGCGTCGGCGATGCTCGGCTCGGGCAGCACCGCGATGCCGGACCCGGCGACGGCCGCCGCCTGCACGAGCGCCAGCTGGTTGACCGTGCAGGTCGGGCGCACCGTGATCGAATGCGTGACGCCGTCGTGGCCGACCAGCCGCCACGCGGGCGCATGCTGGTGCGGCGCGAGCGCGACCCAGTCGTGACCCGGCAGGTCGTCGGGTGCGCGCGGCTCGCCGCGCCGTTCGAGATACGCGGGCGCCGCGCAGGCGACGAACGGGCTCGGCGCGAGTGCGTGGCCGATCAGGGTCGGGTTGCCGTCGAGCCGGTTGCCCGTCGCGATGCCGACGTCGTAGCCGGAATCGAGCACGTCGAGCGGCCCTTCGGCGACGGTGAGCTGCACGCGCAGTTCGGGGTAGCGGTGCCGGAAACTGCTGACGAGCGGCGTGAGCGCCAGCGGCGACAGCAGGCCCGACGCGACGACGCGCAGCGTGCCGGCGGGCTCGCGCACGGCGTGCGCGACGGACGCCTCGAGGTGGTCGAATTCCTCGAGCAGCGCACGGCAGCCGTCGAGGTAGCGCAGGCCGGCCTCGGTCAGCGACAGGTTGCGCGTGGTGCGGTGGATCAACCGCGTGTTCAGGTGAGACTCGAGCATCGCGATCGAGCGCGTGACGAGCGCATTGGACACGCCTAGATGGTGCGCCGCGCGCCGGAAGCTCTGCTGCTCGGCGACGCAGACAAACACACGCATGGTCTGAATCTGGTTCATGGCTCGCGGATTTCTGGCCCGGTTGATTGATTTTGGTTGTGATTTTTCGTTGCGCGACCTGGAAAACCGTCGCGTGACACCGGGGTTCTGGCCCGTATCGAAAAATCGGTTTTCGATTCTGCAGACGATTGTTCATTACAGAACCGATATCCGTCAACCTGAGAAAAAGGGCGGGTTGCGTAAAATCGAAATCGCGGGTATCGATTTAGCGGGGCAGTGTCGTGTGTGTATGCGGGGGATAGCCGGAAGTGAATTGAGTGAAACTGCCGGTGGTTTGAATGTTTACCATTTAAATCAATGCATTGTGCGTGATCGTGTGTGGCCTGGTGCGGTAATGGGTGAAATCGCTCACCAATTGATGCCGCGATAATGGATGTTTTTTACCGGGCCCGGTTTTCGTGGACCGATTCCATTCGCGCGATTTTTATCGTGATGGCCGGTATTCCGGCCGATGCATGTATCGTGCAGAACGCGGGCATCCGGAGCGCGTCGCGCATACTGCGCGAGAAAATCGCGGACATCGAACTGCGGATGGAACCGTTACGCATCCGCACGGCAATGCCGCGGCATGGCGAAATCCGCTCATGCGGCGCAGGCGCGGCCGGCTGGCCCGGTCCGTCGACCGGGCCAGCGTCGCGCTGTCCGGCGGCGCGTGCCTCTTGCGCGCGGGCGCGGAACGGGGAATGATCGATCAGTTCGCCATGCCGTGCGGCGAACGACGTCCGAGCGTTTTCTTCCTTCCTTCTTGACCTGCCATGTCCATCGATTACTCGCCGATTCCCTGTCCCGTCGTCGTGCCGCTCGACGCGATCCTGCCCGAAGAACCGCTGCTGATGATGGGGGCCGGCCCGGTCCCGATCCCGGCCGCCGTCGCGAAGGCGAACACGATCGTGATCAACCACCTCGGCGCGACGATGGCGAAGATCATCGAGCAGGTGAAGGAGATGGCGCGCTACGTATTCCAGACCCGCTCGAAGTGGGTGCTCGGCGTGGCCGGCCCCGGCTCCGCCGCGATGGAGATGGCGATTTCGAACCTCGCGTGGCGCGGCACGCGCGTGCTGTCGATCCGCAACGGCTTCTTCAGCGCGCGGATGGCCGAGATGGCCACGCGCGTCGGCGCCGACGTCGCCACGCTTGAGGTGGCCGACCGCTCGGTCGCGAGCCTCGACGAGATCGCGGACGCGATCGCGCGCGAGCGGCCCGAAATCGTCACGATCGTGCAGGGCGAGACGTCGAACACCGTGTGGAACCGCGATCTGCGCGACATCGCCGCGCTCGCGAAGGCGGCCGGCGCGCTGGTCGTGGTCGACGCGGTGTGCACGCTGTCGACGATGCCGCTCGAGATGGACGCATGGGGCATCGACGCGGTGATCACGGGCGGCCAGAAGGGGCTGTCGTCGATCCCCGGTGTGTCGCTGATCGCATTCTCCGACGCCGCGTGGGAGCGCATGAAGCAGCGTCCGGAACCGAATGCGCACTGGTGCCTCGACATGGCGCTCGCGGAGAACTTCTGGCACAACGCGGGCTATCACTACACGGCGCCGGTGTCGGGCGTGCTCGCGCTGCACGAGGCGCTGCGGCTCGTCTGCGCGGAGACGCTCGAAAGCCGCTTCGCGCGCCATCTGCGCTGCTCGCTCGCGCTGCAGGCGGGCGTCGAGGCGATGGGGCTCACGCTCTATGCGCCGAAGGACTGCCGGCTCAACTCGGTGGTCGGGATCGAGACGCCCGAAGGGCTCACGCCGGGGATGGTGTGCGGCCATATCTCGAAGCAGTACCAGGTCGAGATTTCGGGCTCGTTCGGGCTGCCGATCGTGCGGATCGGGCAGATGGGCGAACAGTGCCGCGAACACAACCTGTTCCGCACGCTGCACGCGTTCGGCCGCACGATGGACGACCTGAAGGTGCCGGTCGACCTGCCGGCCGGCGTGGCCGCGCTCGAGCAGGAACTGTCGCGGCGCGGTACGTAAGCGGAGAGCCGAGAGTGGCGAGGCGGGTGCGCTGCACGAAACCGCCTCGTCGACGGCCGGGGCGCGTGGCGTTCAGCCGCCCTGCATCGCGCGCCGGTACGCGTTCGGCGTCGTGCCGTGCGCGTCGCGAAAGCGATGGCTGAAGTGGCCGGCGTTCGCGTAGCCGCATTCGGCCGCGACCTGCGCGAGCGGTAGCGTCGTCGTGCGCAGCAGCAGCCGCGCCCGCGCGAGCCGCTGCTCGGCCACCCACGCGTGCGGCGCGCGGCCGAACGACAGCCTGAACATCCGCGAGAAATGGTATTCGGACAGCGCGGCGACGTTCGCCAGTTCGCCGAGCGTCAGCGGCTGCGACAGGTAGCTGTCGATATAGTCGCGCACGCGGCGGCGCACGGCCGGCGCGAGCCCGCCGCGGAACGGCACATTGGTGCGCGTCGTGCTCTGGCCGCGCAGCAGCAGGCTCAGCACGTCGTGCGCGGCTTCGTTCACGCGCAGCCGTCCGTCGGCATCGTCCCAGCGTTCGAGCGCGAGCGAACGGAACTGCGCCGCGACGCGCGCATCCTCGAAATAGGTGCGGTCGGCGAGCTTCAGCTCGCGCGGCTCGCGATCGAGCTCGCGGATCGCGCGCTGCGTGAAGTGCTCGGGCAGGAAGTACAGGTGGATGAAGTGCATCTCGCCGCGCACCCACCAGCGCGATTCATGGTCGCCCGGCAGCGCGCACAGCAGGCTCGGCGCGCCGTAGCGCGGCACGCGTTCGCGCTCCGTCCGGTAGCCGCCGTCGAGATAGCACGACAGCGTGTGGTGGCCGGGCTGTTCGTAGATCGTCTCGCTTTCGTCGGTGATGCGCGTCCATTCGGCGATCGCGAGATGGTCGCCGAGCCACGCGAAGCGTTCGAGCGTCGCGTTCGCCTCGGCGAGCGTGCGGCACACCGACTGCAGGCCGAACGGCATCGCACCGCCGGCAAGGGCGGCCGCGTGGTCGGCGGGCGGGGCGTACAGGGGCGAACTCATGATGGGGCGAGTATAAGCGCGCGCGAAGCGCGCCGTGCGGCCGCCCGAAAAAGACCGCAATTCCGGACAATCCGCGCCGGCAGGGTGGCGGCACAGTCGGAGTCCGTTTCACTCGTTCCGCTTCGTTGCCGCCATGAACCTGTCGCTTTATTTCGTCACCGTGCTGATCTGGGGCACCACCTGGATCGCGATCAAATGGCAGCTCGGCGCCGTGCCGCCGCCCGTGTCGATTGCGTGGCGCTTCTGGCTCGCGGCCGCCGTGCTGTTCGCGCTGCTGCGCGTGATGCGCCGGCCCGTGCGCCCGCCGCGCGAGGCGTGGCGCTACCTCGTCGCCCAGGGCTTCGCGCTGTTCTGCCTGAATTTCCTGTGCTTCTACTATTCGGAGCAGGTCGTGCCGAGCGGCCTCGTCGCCGTGATCTTCTCGACCGCGCCGCTGCTGAACTCGATCAACGGCCGGCTGTTCATGGGCCGCCCGCTGCGGCCGTCCGCGATCGCCGGCGCGCTGCTCGGGCTGACCGGCATCGCATGCCTGTTCTGGCAGCAGATGGCCGGTCACCTCGACGATCACGCGACCTGGACGGGCCTCGCGATCGCGTTCGCGGGCACGATGTGCTTCTCGGCCGGCAACCTGCTGTCGAGCCGGATGCAGTCGATGGGCCTGCACCCGCTCGCGACCAACGGCTGGGCGATGCTGATCGGCGCGGCGATCCTGACGGTCGGCAGTGCGGTGGCCGGACTGCCGTTCATGATCGATCCGAGCCCCCGCTATATCGGCGCGCTTCTCTATCTGGCCGTGCCGGGCTCGGTGATCGGCTTCACGGCATACCTGACCCTCGTCGGCCGGATCGGGCCCGAGCGCGCCGCGTACTGCACGGTGCTGTTCCCGATCGTCGCGCTGGCCGTGTCGACGGTCTTCGAGGGCTACCAGTGGTCGCCGCTCGCGGTGCTCGGGCTGCTGCTCGTGCTGGCCGGCAATCTCGTCGCGTTCGACCTGACGCGCCGGTTGTTCCTGCGCACGGCCTGACCGGGGCGGCCGCCGCGATCGCCGCCGGAAACAAAAAACGCCCGCGCGATGCGGGCGTTTTCCTTTGGGCCGCCAGGGCAGCGGCCGCCTGGCCGGCCGGCGAGCGGCTCGCTCAAGCCGCCGCGCCGCTCCCCGCGACCCGCGCCTGCCGCTGGTACAGCATCATCGACAGCGCGACGCCCGCCGCCGCGGCCACCGCCGCGAACAGGAACACCTGCGGATAACCGAACTCACCGGCCACATAGCCCGCGAGCGGGCCCGTGATGCCGAGCGACAGGTCGAGGAACACCGAATACGCGGACAGCGCCGCGCCGCGGCTTGCCGGTGGCACCAGCGCGACCGCCTCGACGCCGAGCGCCGGGAAGATCAGCGCGAAGCCGAAGCCGGTCAGCGCGGCGCCGACGAGCGCGACGTGCGGCACGGGCGCGAGCCACAGCAGCACGAGGCCCGAGCATTCGAACGCGAACGACACGATCGCGACGCGGAAGCCGCCGTAAGTCTTGATCGTGTTCGCGAACAGCAGGCGCGCGCCGATGAACAGCGTGCCGAACACGGTCAGCGACAGCGCGGCGTTCGGCCAGTGGCGCGCCGCGTAGTACAGCGTGACGAAGGTCGCGATCGAGCCGAAGCCGGCGGAGCCGAGCGCGAGACCGAGGCCGTGCGGCAGCACGCGCGTGAACACGCTCGCATACGACATCCGTTCGCCGTGCACGAGCGGCACGGAATCGATCAGGCGTGCGAGATAAAAGCCGGTCGCGGCGAGCGCGATCACGATCACGCCGATCAGCGCCGGATTCAGCGTATGCGCGATCGCGACGCCGACCGGCGCGCCGAGCGCGAGCGCGCCGTAGGTCGCGATGCCGTTCCACGAGATCACTTTGGCGTTGTGTGCGACGCCGACCCGCCCGATGCCCCATAGGATCGCGCCGGTGCCGCACAGGCTCTCACCGACGCCGAGCACGAGCCGGCTCGCGACCAGCAGCACGAGGCTCGCGACCGGCCAGTGGGCCAGCAGCAGCGCGACGAGCAGCAGCACGCCCGACACGCCGCAGCCGATCAGCCCGCGCAGCACCGTCTGCTTCGGCCCGAGCGTGTCGGCGAAGCGCCCGGCGAGCGGGCGCGACGCGAGCGTCGCGAAATACTGGACGCTGATCGCGCCGCCCGCGACGATCGCGGAAAAGCCGAGGTCGTCGTGGACGAAGCCCGGCAGCACGGCGAGCGGCAGGCCGATGGTCAGGTAGCAGATGAACGTGAAGCAGACGACGGACACGATTTGCAGCGTGACGGCAAACCCGCTGCGCGGCGATGTGGCGGAATCGGTGGACATGGGGTCGGATCGAATGGGCGAAACGGAGCGGAAGACGGCGAAAAACGGAATCGGGATTTTCCCATGGAACCGGTTTTCCCGCAGGGACCATTTAGTTAATCGCGCCCCGTTTCCGTTGCCGAAGAATCGCTGACGGCGCGGCGCCGGCAAGCCCGGAATCCAGATGGAGCAAGGCGCGCGCCGCCCGTCGGGCGGCCTCGGCGCCCATATCGCGACAGTTATATGGGCCCCATGCGTGATGGGCTATGGGTTGCGGAATTTGATGGTGATAGCGTGCAAACTGTCAGAGAAACGTCGGTCGAGCGCCCCGCGCAGGCCGCCTTGCCCCCACTTGAAGAACGAACGAGACATGAGTGAGCCGATCCGCTTCTACCATCGTCACGCGGTCCGCGAAGTCAGCGGCGCGGACGTCACCCGCACCGTGCTGCAGTATCTGCGCGAGGATGCGCACTGCACCGGCACCAAGGAAGGCTGCGCGGAAGGCGACTGCGGTGCGTGCACGGTCGTCGTCGGCGAGCTGACCGACGCGGGCACCGTCGCATTCAACGCCGTCAACGCCTGCATCCAGTTCCTGCCGACGCTCGACGGCAAGGCGCTGCTGACGGTGGAAGACCTGCGCCAGCCGGACGGTTCGCTGCATCCGGTGCAGCAGGCGATGGTCGACTGCCACGGGTCGCAATGCGGGTTCTGCACGCCCGGTTTCGTGATGTCGATGTGGGCGCTGTACGAGAAGCACGGCCACGAAGGCTGCGGCAGCGCGTGCGCAAAGGCGAAGGACGTGCCGACGCGCACCGAGATCGCCGATGCGCTGACCGGCAACCTGTGCCGCTGCACCGGCTACCGTCCGATCGTCGACGCGGCCGTGCAGATGTTCGACGCGACCGGCGAAGGTGCGCCGGCGTCTACCGCGCCGGTCGACACGGCCACGCTCGCCCGTACGCTCGCGTCGCTCAAGCGCGACGACACGTTCGACTACACGACGCCCGACGGCGCGCGCTTCGCGGCGCCGCGCACGCTCGACGCGCTGGCCGCGCTCAAGGCCGAGCGTCCCGCCGCGCGGATCCTCGCCGGCAGCACCGACATCGGCCTGTGGGTCACCAAGCAGATGCGCCGTCTGGACGACCTGATCTACGTCGGCCAGATCGCCGAACTGCAGAACGTCGTGCACGGCGACGACTGGATCGAGATCGGCGCGGGCGTGACGGTCGAGAACGGGTATGCGGCGCTCGCCGGCACGTATCCGGAACTGACCGAAATGTGGAAGCGCTTCGCGTCGCTGCCGATCCGCAACGCGGGGACGATCGGCGGCAATGTCGCGAACGGTTCGCCGATCGGCGACTCGATGCCGGGCCTGATCGCGCTCGGCGCGCGGGTCGTGCTGCGCGGCGGCGACACGGTGCGCGAGTTGCCGCTCGAGGCGCTCTACACCGGCTATCAGCAAAAGGACATGGCGCCGCACGAATTCGTCGTCGGCCTGAAGGTGCCGACCCGCACCGGCGCGCGCGCGAAGCTGCAGTTCCGGACGTACAAGCTGTCGAAGCGGTTCGACTCCGACATTTCGGCGGTGTGCGCGGCGTTCGCGTTCATCGCGGACGGCGAGCTGATCCGCGAGCCGCGCATTGCGTTCGGCGGGATGGCCGCGACGCCGAAGCGCGCGACGCACACGGAAAGCCTGCTCGACGGCGCGCCATGGCACGAAGCCACCGCGCAGGCCGCGATGCAGGCGCTCGAGCGCGACTATCAGCCGCTCACCGACATGCGTGCGACGAGCGCGTATCGCCTTGATACCGCGAAGAACCTGATGTACCGATTCTGGCTGGAGACGCGCCCGCACGATCCGCTGCCGCCGCAGGCGCTGAACGTGCGTGAAGTGGCCGCCGAAGTTGCCAACGACGCGGCGCGCGTCTGACGAGGGAGAACACCGAACATGAACCAGCAAGCAGAACCGTTCCTGAACACCCTCGACCCGCAAGCCGACGCCGCGCAGGTGCACGTCTCGCGCGCGCACGAATCCGCGCACCTGCACGTGAGCGGGCGCGCGACCTACACCGACGACATCCCGCTCGTCGCGGGCACGCTGCACGCGGCGCTCGGGTTGTCCGCGAAGCCGCACGCGAAGATCCTGTCGATGAACTTCGACGCGGTGCGCGCGACGCCCGGCGTGGTCGCCGTGTTCACGGCCGACGACATCCCCGGCGTGAACGACTGCGGCCCGATCATCCACGACGACCCGGTGCTCGCGAAGGGCATCGTGCAGTTCGTCGGCCAGCCGATGTTCATCGTCGTCGCCACGTCGCACGAAATCGCGCGGCTCGCCGCGCGCCGCGCGCAGGTCGACTACGAGGAGCTGCCTGCGATCCTGACCGCGCAGGATGCGCGCAAGGCCGAAACCTACGTGATCCCGCCGCTGAAGCTCGCGCGCGGCGACGCGGCCGCGCGCCTGGCCGCCGCGCCGCATCGCGAGTCGGGCGAGATGCTGCTCGGCGGCCAGGAGCAGTTCTACCTGGAAGGGCAGATCGCCTACGCGGTGCCGAAGGACGACGACGGGATGCACGTGTACTGCTCGACGCAGCACCCGAGCGAGATGCAGCACCTCGTCGCGCACGTGCTCGGCGTCGCGTCGCACAACGTGCTGGTCGAATGCCGCCGGATGGGCGGCGGGTTCGGCGGCAAGGAATCGCAGTCGGGCCTGTTCGCGTGCTGCGCGGCGCTCGCCGCGTGGAAGCTGCTGTGCCCGGTGAAGCTGCGCCCCGACCGCGACGACGACATGATGATCACCGGCAAGCGGCACGACTTCCACTACCGCTTCGATGTCGGCTACGACGACGACGGCCGCCTCGACGGCGTCGCCCTCGACATGACGTCGCGCTGCGGCTTCTCGGCCGACCTGTCGGGCCCGGTGATGACGCGTGCGGTGTGCCATTTCGACAACGCGTACTGGCTCGGCGACGTCGACATCGCCGGCTACTGCGGCAAGACCAACACGCAGTCGAACACCGCGTTCCGCGGTTTCGGCGGCCCGCAGGGCGCGTTCGCGATCGAGTACATCCTCGACGACATCGCGCGCTCGCTCGGCCGCGATCCGGTCGACGTGCGCTACGCGAACCTGTACGGCAAGACCGAACGCAACGTGACGCCTTACGGGCAGACGGTCGAGGACAACGTGCTGCACGAACTGCTCGGTGAACTCGAGACGACGAGCGATTACCGCGCACGGCGCGCGGGCGTGCGCGAATTCAACGCACGCAACGCGGTGCTGAAGAAGGGCATCGCGCTCACGCCGGTGAAGTTCGGCATCGCGTTCAACGTCACGCACTTCAACCAGGCCGGCGCGCTGGTGCACATCTATACCGACGGCTCGGTGCTCGTGAACCACGGCGGCACGGAGATGGGGCAGGGGCTCAACACGAAGGTCGCGCAGGTGGTCGCGCACGAGCTCGGCATCCGCTTCGGCCGGATCCGCGTGACGGCGACCGACACGAGCAAGGTCGCGAACACGTCCGCGACAGCCGCGTCGACGGGCTCCGACCTGAACGGCAAGGCCGCGCAGGATGCGGCGCGCCAGCTGCGCGAGCGCCTCGCGGCGTTCGCGGCGAAGCAGTTCGGCGACGGCAAGGTCGACGCGGCCGACGTGAAGTTCGGCAACGACTTCGTCTGGATCGGCGGCGCGAGCGTGCCGTTCGGCGAGGTGATCGCGAAGGCGTATCTCGCGCGCGTGCAGCTGTGGTCCGACGGGTTCTACGCGACGCCGAAGCTGCACTGGGATCAGTCGAAGCTGCAGGGACGGCCGTTCTACTACTACTCGTACGGCGCGGCCGTGTCGGAAGTCGTGATCGACACGCTGACGGGCGAGATGCGCACGCTGCGCGTCGACGCGCTGCACGACGTGGGCGCTTCGCTGAACCCGGCGCTCGACATCGGCCAGGTCGAAGGCGCGTTCATCCAGGGGATGGGCTGGCTCACGACCGAGGAGCTGTGGTGGAACGCGGGCGGCAAGCTGATGACGCACGCGCCGTCCACGTACAAGATTCCGACCGTCAACGACACGCCGCCCGAGTTCAACGTGCGGCTGTTCCAGAACCGCAACGTCGAGGACAGCATCCACCGGTCGAAGGCCGTCGGCGAGCCGCCGTTGTTGCTGCCGTTCTCGGTGTTCTTCGCGGTGCGCGACGCGATTGCCGCGGTCGGCGACTACCGGGTGAATCCGCCGCTCGACGCGCCGGCCACCGGCGAGTCGATCCTGCGTGCGGTGAATGCGGTGCGTGCGGCGAGCGCCGCGCGGGCAGGCTGACATGAAACAGCTCCCCGGCTCACTGCGCTCGCTGCATGCCGCGCCGGATGCGCCAGCCGCCGGTTGCGACGGCGCGTGCGGCAACACGCCGTCGCCGATACAGACGTTCGCGCCGGGCACCGGCCGGCGCCCCCGCGCGAATGCCGCGCCGCCGCCGATGCACATCGTGCTGTTCGGTGCGGGGCACGTCGGTCATGCGCTCGTGACGCTGCTCGGCGCACTGCCGTGCGTCGTGCAGTGGGTCGACACGCGCGACGAACTGTTCCCGGACGAATGTCCGCCGAACGTGCAGCCGGAGCCGACCGACACGCCGGAGGCCGTCGTCGACGCGGCGCCGCCCGGTGCGTACTTCCTCGTGATGACGCACAACCACGCGCTCGATTTCTCGCTCGCCGCGCAGATCATGCGGCGGCGCGACTTCGCGTACTTCGGGATGATCGGTTCGCGCACCAAGCGCGTGAAGTTCGAACGCCGGCTCGCGGCGCGCGGCGTCGATCCGGCGCGGCTCGCGGAGATGGTGTGCCCGATCGGCATCGCGGGCATCGTCGACAAGGCGCCCGGCGCGATCGCGGTGGCCGTCTGCGCGGAACTGCTGCAGGCCCGCTCGGGCATGCCGGTGGCCGACACGAAGGCGGCCGCGGCGGGACGCGTGCGCGACGACGTGAGCTGCGCGCGGTAACGACGGGTAACGACGCGGGTCGGCACGCCCGACGCACGTCCGCCCGTTTTTGCCTACACTGCACGGATCGCGCGGCATCGGGCCGCGCGTCATTTCGTGCAGGCACCATGTCCGATCCCCAGGTCTATCTCGACGCACTCGATGCAAGCGTCGTCGACATCGAGCGCTGGCTGTCCGGCACCGATACTTCACCCGCGGCGCTCGATGCGCTGATCGCAGCCTTTTCCGCCGATTTCACGATGATCATGACCGACGGTCGCGCGCTCGACCACGACGGCACGCGCGCGCTGTTCGCGACGCTCGGCGGCGCGAAGCCGGGGCTGCGCATCGCGCTGTCGGACATCCGCGTGCTCGCGGCCGACGCATCGCATGCGGTGCTCACCTATGTCGAAGCGCAGCATGCGGCGTCGGGCGAACTGCCCGCGCGTCGCGCGACCGCCGTGTTCGCGCGCGACGCGGCCGGCATCGTGCGCTGGACCCATCTGCAGGAAACTTTCTGCACGGCCTGAGCGCCGGCGCTGCGTCGTCGCGCGCTGGCAATGCCGCGCGGCGTCAGCGCTTGCGGCCGCGTGCGGCGGTCAGCTCGTCGGACACGCTCTGCATCAGCGCGCACAGCCACGCGATGTCGGTCGGGCGGTCGGGGTGCGGGTGCGTGAGCAGGTAGCTCTTGATGCGCGGAAACGGCACGGGCGGCGTGACGACCACGAGCGGCAGCAGCTGCGCATAGTGTGTCGCGAAGCGGCGCGTCGTCGTGAAGATCAGGTCCGACTGCAGCAGCACCTGCGGCACGATCCCGAAATACGGCAGCGTCGTCACGATCCGCCGCGTGAGGCGCGCGCGCGCGAGGCCGATCTCGATCGCGTTGCGCTTGTCGCCGGTGTACGGCGTCGGCGCGACGTGCGCGGCCGCCGCGTAGGCTTCGCGCGTGAGCGGTTCGCGCGCGAGCGGATGCGCGTCGCGCATCAGGCACACGATCGTGTCGGAGAACAGGTCCTGGCGCGCGAACTGCGGGTCGGGCTTCGGCCAGTTGCCGATCACGAGATCGAGCGCGCCTGATTCGAGCGCCTCCGCGTGATCGAGCGCGGGGTTCAGCGAGTCGATTTCCAGATGTGCATGCGGCGCCGCGTCGCGAAAGCGCTCGATCAGCGTCGGCATGAAGAAATCGTTCAGGTAGTCGGGCGCGGCGACGCGGAACGTGCGCCGCGCCGACGACGGGTCGAAGTCGCCGTGCGGCGTCGCGATGAAGTCGACCTCGCGCAGCGCACGCGACGCCGCCCCGAGCAGCGACGCGCCATACTCGGTCGGCACCATCCCGGACTTGCCGCGCACGAGAATCGGGTCGTTCAGCGTCTCGCGCAGCTTGCGCAGCGCGGTGCTGATCGCGGGTTGGGTCTGGTTCAGCCGCAGCGCGGCCTGCGTGACGCTGCGCTCGAGCAGCAGCGTGCGCAATACGCGCACGAGCCAGATATCGAGCGAGGCGGTACGGTCGTCGTCTTCCATCGGTGCGCGGTGATTCGGCAGAAGCGTAACCTTACCGCAGCCACGCGTCGCGGTGCGTGATACCGGCCATCACACGCGCCCCTTCGGAAGCGTGCTGATCCGCTTGACCTCGCGCGACTCGAGCCAGTTCGGCGTGCGCGCGCAGTACAGCACCATCGGCAGCGCGTCCTCGCCCCAGAACAGCTGCTGGTTCATCCAGAACGTCGGTACGCCGAACACGCCGAGCGCGATCGCGTCGTCGGTGTTGCGGCGCAACTGCGCGCTCGTTTCCTCGAATTCGATCAGCTCGTCGCCGTGCCCGACGCCGACGCGCTCGCACAGCGCGGCGAACCCGCTCGGCGTCGACGGATCGTTGCCGTCGTGCCAGATGAAGCGGAACATTTCCAGCACGGTCGCGATGTCGGCGCGCAGCGCGATCGCGAGGCGCAGCACCTTGTCGGAGTCGAACGGATGCGCGGGCGGCATCTTGAAGCGGATGCCGAGCTGTTCGGCGCGAAACAGCGCATGGCGGTACGTGAACATGCGCTTGGCCGGCACGTCGGCGCTCGGGCGCTGTCCCCAGTGGCGCTGCAGGTCGGGCAGCGACACGGCGACGGGGTCGAACGGCACGTCCGGCCACTTGTCGTGCTGTTCGAGCAGCAGGTAGGAGAACGGCGACACGAAGTCGAAGAACCAGGCAGGCTGGGTGGTGTCGAGGCCGGTTGTCATGGCGATCTCCAGAGAGTGGGGCGTGTGCGCCTCGCGGCGGCCTTCATGTTACGGGGCGGCGCGCGGACGCAGCCGCGCGGATGCAGCAATGATCGCGGATCGGCCGCTCATGCGGAACCGGGAGTCGCCCGAGGGGGCTCGCCGGCCGGCGGCGGCGCCGCGCCGCCGCGCGTCGCGGCGAGGCCGCCGGCGCCGGGTGTGCCCGACGTGCCCGACGTGCCCGACGTGCCCGATGCGGCGTCGTGGTCCTGCGCGGTGAGCCGCTCGCGCACGAAGCCGATGTGCTCGCGCAGCACGTAGAACTGCCCGGCATACGCGAGCGGCATCTTCATTCGATTCACGGCTTCCTCGATGTCGTCGAGTTCGTCGAGCAGATGGACGCGCTCCTCGGCCGTATGCTCGCCGAGCGCGCGGCGCTCGAGCGCGATCAGCGCGCCGTACCAGCGGTAGATACGCGAACGCACGCGCCAGCCGTACAGCGACGGCACCAGCCGCAGCCCGGGGATCAGCACGACGATCAGCGGCACCACGACGACCAGCAGCCGGTCGACGAGACTCGCGACCCAGAACGGCAGCCGCCGGTACAGGAAGGTCTTG
Organism: Burkholderia sp. MSMB0856; assembly: GCF_001524645.2. Taxonomy (NCBI): domain Bacteria; kingdom Pseudomonadati; phylum Pseudomonadota; class Betaproteobacteria; order Burkholderiales; family Burkholderiaceae; genus Burkholderia; species Burkholderia sp. MSMB0856. The sequence continues at coordinate 821,995 of NZ_CP013427.1, forward strand.
CCCGACTTGTAATAGCGCGCCGCGTCATCCGACAGCGGGAAGCCGCGCGTGACGGCCGACGGGAATTCGCCCGCGTGCTGCAGGATCGTCGCGTGGCCGTGCACTTCGCGCGCGGCCTCGATCAGCAGGTCGGACAACGCGGGGTGCAGCGAATCGCGCGCGACCAGCTCGATCGTCGGCGCGACCGTGTGGATGTCGGCGGGCGGCAGGTTGCGGCCGAGATCGTAGACGCCCATCGGCAGCGTGATCGCGGTCAGGTACGGAAAGCGCCGCGCGTACGCCTCGGCCTGCGTGAACGAGTACACGTGCACGCCGGGCGCGCGGAACAGCTTCGCCATCACCGGGATCTGCGTCGAGTCGCCGGACAGGAAGGCGGCGTCGATCGTGCCGTCGAGCAGCGCGGTCGCGGCGTCCTCGCCGGCCGTCGGCAGCAGCTCGGTCGAGCCGCCCGGCACGATGCCGTTCATCTTCAGCAGCGCCAGGCTCAATTCGCGCGCGCCGCTGCCTTCCGCGCCGAGCGCGAGCCGCTTGCCCTTGAAGTCGGACAGGCGCGCGACCACCGGGCCGCGGTACATGATCGCGAGCGGCACATAGCCGATGCTGCCGAGCGATACCAGGTGCTCGTCGCGCTCCTTCGGGCCGATGCCGCTCTGCACGAAGCCGACGTCGACCGGCGCGTTCGGGTTCGACAGTCGCGCGAGGTTCTGCGCGGATCCTTCGGATGACTGGACGTCGAGCGTGACGCCGTTCTTCGCGAGGATCGTCTTGTATTTCTGCGCGGCGTTCCAGTAGGTGCTGCCCGGCGGGCCGGACGAAATCACGAGCGTGGACGGCGGCGCCGGCTGGATCAGCTTGACCGCGAGCCAGACCGCCGCGGCCGCGAGCAGCACGGTGGGGCCGATCGACAGCGCGAGGTCGCGCCACGACACCGCGACGAAGCGGGCGAGGATGCGGCGGGGCGGGCGAGGGCGGGCTGGCTTCATGACGTGGCGGATGACACGGGCGTGACGCGTCGATGACGGGCGTCACGGACGATGTTCGCGATGCAGGTTCTGGCGGCGATGGTACCCGGTTTCACCCGGCATGCGCGAGTTCGGCGCGGTGGCGCGGCGCGGGACGCGGGCGCGCGAGCCGGCCGCCGCCGGGCGCTCGCGCGTCAAAAGCTTTGCGCTTCGGCGGGCGCTGGATTACATTGTGCGTCGCAGCCGCGACCGATTCGCGCGCGACCCGGCACGCAATAGACCGGGCGCGTCCGGCCGGCGGCTGTCCGGCCCGGCCGGCCCGCATTCGCGTGCGCCGGTCGCCGGCCCGTGTCGCCTCTCTCGCATCGCCGTGGAAATCATCGGCCATCCCGCCCGTTCGCGCGCGGGCCGGCCGCCTTTGGGGGTATCCGGCCGTACTGTGCACGGCCGTTCCGAAGTCATAAGGAGATAGCATGAAGTCGATCGTGTTGAGAGCGTTGGGTGTTGCGGCCGTGGCGGCCTGTCTGTCGGGCAGCGTATATGCGCAGTCGAGCGACGCGGCGGCAACCGAGGCGCCGGCTGCGGCAGCGAGCTCGCCGAAGGCCGCGGCCAAGACCGCGAAGAAGGCGAACCGCCAGCTCGGCTACGCGGTGCGCAAGGCAATTACGAAGGCTGGCGGCATCGACGTGGCGAACCTCGTCGTGCGCTCGAAGGGCGGCGCGATCTCGCTGGAGGGCACGGTGCCCGACCAGGCACAGATCGACAAGGCGGAAGAGGCAGCGAAGAGCGTGAAGGGCGTGACGTCGGTCTCGAACAAGCTGACGGTCCAGCAGCAATGATGCCGGGCGGCGGCGCGCCAGCGCCGCGCGCCCGCTTGCGGCGGTCCCCGGTGTACCGGGGACCGTTTGCGCTTTAGAATGCCTCGGGCCTGCCGCTTTGCGCCAGGCCCCCCCGAACGGGTATCCCCAAGGGTTTTCCTTCGGGACGGAAAGTGCTGGACGGCCCGGCGTTTCTTCCGAGGCCGTGAGCCGCGCACGACGCAGCGGCGGACCGATAACGATATCGAGAGGTCGGCAATGACGACGCACGGGTGGGGCAGTCGGATTCTCTTGGGCGCGGCGCTGGTCGCGGTCGCGATGCTCGGCGCCTGCAACGGCGACGATTCGGGCGAGCGCAACCGGCTGCCCGGTTTCGTGTCCGGCAGCGTGCGCACGACCGCTTACGACGGCTCGAGCGACGATCTGCTGACGGCCGGCCTCGGCAAGACCGGGCTCGCCACGGCCACCGCGCCCGCGTTCGCGAATCCGTCCCGGCCGACGAGCGCCGAGCTGCGTCGGGTCGCGATCTGGTCGAACTACCGCGCGCTCGTCGACATGAGCACCAATGGCGGTTACGGCCGTTTCTGGGGGCCGAACGTCGACCTCGACGGCAACGACACGCTCGGCGAGGGCAAGATCCCCGGCACCGAATATCTCGCGTATTCCGATGACGGCAGCGGCCGCAAGAACGTGACGCTGCTCGTGCAGGTGCCCGCGAGCTTCGATCCCGCTCAGCCATGCATCGTCACCGCGACGTCGTCCGGTTCGCGCGGCGTGTACGGCGCGATTTCGGCGGCCGGCGAGTGGGGCCTCAAACGCGGCTGCGCGGTCGCATACAACGACAAGGGCGGCGGCAACGGCGCGCACGAACTCGGCACCGACACGATCACGCTGATCGACGGCACACTCGCCGACGCCGTGCTTGCCGGCAACGCCAGTCTCTTTACCGCCAACGTGACGAGCGGCGACCTGGCCGCGTTCAACAGCCGCTTCCCGAACCGCTACGCGTTCAAGCACGCGCATTCGCAGCAGAACCCCGAGCAGGACTGGGGGCATGTGACGCTGCAGTCGGTCGAATTCGCATACTGGGCGCTCAACGAGCAGTTCGGGCCGCTGCTCGACGGCTCGCATCACGGCGTGCGGTACCGCCCGGGCGACATCACGACGATCGCCGCGTCCGTCAGCAACGGCGGCGGCGCGGCGCTCGCGGCGGCCGAGCAGGACACGCGCCGCTGGATTACCGCGGTCGTGGTCGGCGAGCCGCAGGTCAACGTGCGGATGGCGCCGAACGCGGTCGTGCGCGAGGGCGGCCAGCCGGTGCCGTCGTTCGGCCGGCCGCTGGCCGACTATGCGACGCTCGCGAACCTGCTGGAGCCGTGCGCGGCCGCATCGGCGTCGCTCGCGGGCGCGCCGTATCTGAGCGCGCTGCCGGCCGCCACCACGCAGTCGATCCGCGCGCAGCGCTGCGCGACGCTCGCCGCGGCGGGGCTCGTGTCGGGCGCCGATACGCAAAGCCAGGCCGCCGACGCGCTCGCGCAGCTCCACGCGGCCGGCTATCTCGCCGATTCCGACCTGCTGCAGGCGCCGATGTGGGATTCGCAGGCGATCCCGGCGATCGCGGTCACCTATGCGAACGCGTATACGCGCTCGCGCGTGACCGACAATCTGTGCAATTTCAGCTTCGCGACCACCAGCGCGGCGACGGGCACGGTCGCGCCGCCCGCCACGTCGCCGATGCCGGCCGTGTTCGGTCTCGGCAACGGCGTCCCGCCGACCGCCGGCGTCAGTCTCGTGTTCAACACCGGCGCGGGTGTCGACCACCGGCTCGCGACGCCCGATGCGAGTTTCGCGGGCGCGCTGTGCCTGCGGCAGCTGTGGACCAACGGAATGCTCGACATGCCGGCGAACGTCGACGCGGTGCGCGTGAACGCGAACCTGCAGGGCAAGCCCGCGATCATCGTGCAGGGCCGCAGCGACGCGCTCGTGCCCGTCAATCACGCGTCGCGCGCATACGTCGCGCAGAACGGCATCAGCGAAGGCGGTCGCAGCCAGCTCGTGTTCTACGAGGTGACGAACGGACAGCACTTCGATGCGTTCCTGCCCGTCGCGGGCTTCGACACGCGCTTCGTGCCGGTCCACTACTACAACCTTCAGGCGCTGAACCTGATGTGGCGGCACCTGAAAAGCGGTGCCGCGCTGCCGCCGTCGCAGGTGATCCGCACGGTGCCGCGCGGCGGCACGCCGGGCGCCGCGCCGGCGTTGACGAGCGCGAACCTGCCGCCGATCTCGGCGTCTCCTGGTGCGAACGCGATCACGACCGGCGCTGGCGCGATCGACGTGCCGCTCTGACGGCGCCCGCCGCGCCGCGATACGGAAGCCGGACAGTCGTCCGGCTTTTTTCTTTTCAGCGCCTGGAATCCGTCCCCGCATTGGCCTTTATCGGAATGGCGCGCGCTGTAACAAATTATTACTTTACGGCGGAAAACCCGGAATCTATTATGCGCCGATATTTTCACTTAATTTAATAAATTCCCGTAAAGACAATATTCCTTTCCGTATAGTTAATCGATCCTTTCGATTTTATTAAATCGGCTCGAACTGCGATTGGTCGCCGTTTGGCGATTGATCGGCATTTCGCCGAGGGGGATTGTTCGTCTGTTGGAAGCGAAGGCGCCTTGTCTGGCGGGCTTTGCGGGGAATGCTTTTGCTTGCTGTTTCTCGCGCATGCGGATGATGGGGCTGAATTCGCATTGCCGCGCATTATTGAATCGTCGTTTGCAATGGAATTGATTCCATTGCGCGGTCGCAGAATATGGGTGGGGTAAATCGTGCCGATCGGTATTCGCCGATCCGGTAAAAAACTCGGAGTGCATCGCAAAACGAATGCGCTCCCGGTGCGGAGCGCCGGCGCAAATGATCCTTTGCGACCGGCGGTATTTATCGTTCTGTTCGAGAGGCAATAATGACGACACTGAAGTCCTTGAAAGACGGTTTCGCGCTATTTGGAACGACACTGAGCCTGCCGCTCGCCGCAGCCGCGGCCGCGGCGCTGCTCGTCACCGGGTGCGGCGGCGACGACGGGTCCGGCCCGACCGCCGCCACCGCGGCGGCCGCGACGACGTCGAACGGCAGCACGGCGGCCACCAGCAATGCCACGGCCGCCGTCCCGGCCGACCAGCCGTACGTCGACAACGACGTGTACGGCACCGGGCCGAACGACGCGGTCACGGATTCGACCGAAGGGGCCGCGGTCGTGCACCGCCAGGTCACGATCGGCGGCAAGACCGTCCAGTACACGGCCACCACGGGCCACCTGACCACCATCGATCCGATCACGTCGGCGCCGAACGCGAAGATGTTCTACGTCGCGTACACGCAGGACAACCCGGACCCGTCAAAGCCGCGCCCGGTCACGTTCTTCTACAACGGCGGCCCCGGCTCGTCGTCGGTCTACCTGCTGCTCGGCTCGTACGGGCCGAAGCGCCTGCAGTCGTCGTTCCCGAACTTCACGCCGCCGGCCCCGTACAAGCTGCTCGACAACCCGGACAGCCTGCTCGACCGCACCGACCTCGTGTTCATCAATCCGGTCGGCACCGGCTACTCGGCGGCGATCGCCCCGGCGAAGAACAAGGACTTCTGGGGCACCGACCAGGACGCGCACTCGATCGATCGCTTCATCCAGCGCTACCTGACCAAGTACTCGCGCTGGAACTCGCCGAAGTTCCTGTATGGCGAGTCGTACGGCACGGCGCGTAGCGCGGTCGTGTCGTGGGTGCTGCATGAGGACGGCATCGACCTGAACGGGATCACGCTGCAATCGTCGATCCTCGACTACGCGAACGCGCTGTCCGCGCCGGGCACTTTCCCGACGCTCGCGGCCGACGCGTTCTACTGGAAGAAGACGACGCTCAACCCGACGCCGACCGATCTCGACGCGTACATGGTGCAGGCCCGCAACTACGCGGACAACACGCTCGCGCCGCTCGCGCAGAAGCCGAATCCGCAGGACGGCGGCTTCGTGAACGTGCGGCTGAACCTGAACCTGCAGACCGCGCAGCAGATGGGCTCGTACATCGGCACGGATCCGACGTCGCTGATCCAGACGTTCGGCAACCCGGCCGCGCTCGGCAACGTGCCGTCGTCGGACGACAACCCGCCGTACACGTTCTTCCTGACGCTCGTGCCGGGCACGCAGATCGGCCAGTACGACGGTCGCGCGAACTTCACGGGCAAGGGCATCGCGCCGTACATCCTGCCGAACTCGGGCAGCAACGATCCGTCGATCACGAACGTCGGCGGCGCGTACACGGTGCTGTGGAACAGCTACATCAACACCGACCTCAAGTACACGTCGACGTCGTCGTTCGTGGACCTGAACGACCAGGTCTTCAACAACTGGGACTTCAGCCACACGGACCCAACCGGCGCGAACAAGGGCGGCGGCAATACGCTGTACACGGCCGGCGACCTGGCGGCGACGATGAGCGTGAACCCGGACCTGAAGGTGCTGTCGGCGAACGGGTATTTCGATGCGGTCACGCCGTTCCACCAGACCGAGCTGACGCTCGCGCAGATGGCGCTCGATCCGACGCTCAAGGCGCAGAACCTGACGATCAAGAATTACCCGTCGGGCCACATGATCTACCTGAACGACGCGTCGCGGACCGCGTTGAAGGGCGACCTCGCCAACTTCTACGACGGGATCCTCGCGAACCGTACCGCGCTGCAGCGCGTGCTGAAGCTGCAGGCGCGCACGCAGCAGCTCAAGCAGCAACAGTTGAAGCAGCAGGGGCAGTAAGCATCGCGTTGCGGCCCGCACGGTCCGGCCTCGCGCCGGGCGGTGCGGGTTCGCGAGGCCCCGGATGGACGACAGCCCGATCGGCGCAGGCCGGTCGGGCTGTTTTTTTCAGAAGACGGCGGCGGCGGAGCGGGGCGGCTGGCGGCGCCGCTTACGCGAGCACGAGCCGCACGCCGACCGCGACGAGCGTCGCGGCGAGCAGGTTGCGCAGCAGCCGTTCGGGCGCGCGCGCCGACAGCAAGCTGCCGAGCACGATGCCGGGCAGCGAGCCGAGCAGCAGCGACAGCAGCATCGACCAGTCGACCGAGCCGAGCAGCCAGTGGCCCATGCCCGCGACGAGCGTGAGCGGCACCGCGTGCGCGATGTCGGAGCCGACGATGCGCGTGGTCGCGAGCATCGGGTACAGCAGCAACAGCACGGTGACGCCGATCGCGCCGGCGCCGACCGAGGTCATCGACACGAGCGCGCCGAGCACGGCGCCCGTCAGCACGGTCGACCAGAGCGTGCGCGCGGGGCTCGGCGCGAGCGGGTTGCGCGCGGCGAGCGCGGTCAATTGCGGACGGAAGATCAGCGCGAGCGACGTGAGCAGCAGCGCGACGCCGAGCACCAGCTGGATCAGCCGCGCGGTGCCGGGCGAATTCATCCCGTGCGTGTGCAGCACCCACAGCGTGACGGCCGCGGCCGGGACACTGCCGGCCGCGAGCCGGCCGGTGATGCGCCAGTCGATCGACCCCTTCAGCCCGTGGACGAGCGTGCCGGTGGCCTTGGTCGCGGCCGCGTACAGCAGGTCGGTGCCGACCGCCGTCGCGGGGTGGACGCCGAACAGCAGCACGAGAATCGGCGTCATCAGCGAACCGCCGCCGACGCCCGTCAGGCCGACGAGAATGCCGACGAACAGGCCGGACAGGGAGTACAGCAGATCGATATGGGGAAGCGACATCGGAAGCAGGCGGTTATGCGGCGTTCGGCGGCGGCGCGCGGCCGCGGCGCGCGCATCAAAGTCCGCCATTGTCGCAAAAGTGGCGCGTCGGTGTACGACTACGTTAAAAATCGGCCGGGAAGGCTTGCTGGACGGGCAGTTGGTGGCGGGTGAAACGGTCGTTTGAATGAGGCCGGGCCTGACGTGGCCGTGCGCCGGCGGGTGTTTCGCCGATGGTTTGCTATCGGGCATGACGGGGGCGGCGCGCGCCCGGTTCAGGCACGGACGGCCGTCAATGCATCGCGGGACCGACGCCGGCAACGGCATCCTGGCGGCGGATGCGCAGCGCGAGGCCGAGCAGCCCGGCCGCGGCCGCAAAAGCCGCGCCGACCGCGAACGCGGCGTGGTAGCCGCCGTTCAGTGCGTCGAGCGGCGTGGCGTGCGCCGCCGCGAGCGCATCGGTGCGCGCGGCCGCGAGGCTCGCGAGCACGGCGAGGCCGAGTGCGCCGCCCATCATGAACGCGGTGTTGACGATGCCCGACGCGAGCCCCGAATCGGCCGGGTCGACATCGCTCATCGCGGCGAGCAGCACCGGATTGAACGCGACGCCGGCGCCGATGCCGAGCAGCGTCATGCCCGGCAGCACGTGCCAGATGAAGCTGCCGTCCGCCGGCGCGCGGGAGAACAGCGCAAGGCCGCACGCCGCGATCAGCAGGCCGGCCGCGATCGGGCCGCGGATGCCGAAGCGCATCACGATCCGCGCCGACAGCCCGAGCGAGAACGCGGCCATGATCAGGTTCGCCGGCAGGAACGCGAGCCCGACCTGCAGCGGCCCGTAGCCGAGCACGCGCTGCATGTAGAGCGCGGACAGGAAGAACCACGCGAACATGGCCGCCGCCCATAGCACGCCGATCACGTTCGCGAGCGCGACGTTGCGCGCGGCGAACAGCGTGAGCGGCATCAGCGGATGCGCGACGCGCGCCTCGATCGCGATGAACAGCGCGAGCAGCACGACGGCCGCGCCGATCAGCACGACGGTCTGCATCGACAGCCAGCCGGCCTCGTTGCCGCCGACGATCCCGTAGACGGCGAGCATCAGCGACGCGGTCACGGTGATCGCACCCGCGACGTCGAGCCGCGCGGCGCCGGCCGGCGCGCGCATGCGCGGCAGCAGCGCGACGCACATCGCATAGACCGCGATGCCGATCGGCAGGTTGACGAGGAAGATCCAGTGCCACGACAGCGTGCTCGTCAAGAGCCCGCCGAGCAGCACGCCGATGCTGCCGCCGCCCGCGCAGACGAAGCCGTAGACGCCCATCGCGCGCGCCCGTTCGCCCGGTTCGGTGAAGAGATTCATGATCAGCGACAGCGACACGGCCGACACGATCGCGCCGCCGAAACCCTGCACCGCGCGCGCGGCGATCAGCATCGCCTGCGATTGCGCGAGGCCGCAGGCGAGCGATGCGAGCGTGAACACGACGAGGCCGGCGAGGAACATGCGCCGCTGGCCGTACAGGTCGCCGAGGCGGCCGCCGAGCAGCAGGCAGCCGCCGAACGTCAACAGGTACGCGTTGACGACCCACACGAGGGCCGTCTCGGTGAAATGGAGGTCGGTGCTGATCGACGGCAGCGCAACGTTCACGATCGTGCTGTCGAGCACGATCATCAGCACGCCGAGGCAGAGGACGATCAGCGCGTACCAGCGCTTCTCGCCGTGGATCCCGTGGGTCATGGGTTGGCCGCCTTCTCTCTGATAGTTATTTGAAAGGCTGCATTGTAGGCGTCATTCGCGCGCGCTTCCTGCCGGTTTATGGCAGGAGCGACGCGTAGCGGCGGCGCGCGTCGCGCGGCGCCGGAGATTATCCGCGCGGCGGCAGTTCGCAGCCGTCGGGGCCGCACGCGGCGGCGTCGTCGCCGGCGAATTCGACGATGGCGCCGTCGCGCCACGCCTGCTCGAGCGCCTGCGCGAACACGTCGGCCGGCTGGGCGCCCGATACCGCGTAGCGGCCGCCGAACACGAACAGCGGCACGCCGCGTCCGCCGATCTGCGCCGCGCGCGCGATGTCGGCCTCGACTTCGTCGCGGTACGCGTCGCTGCGCAGCACGGCTTCGACGGCCGAGCGCTCGAGCCCCGCTTCGACCGCGAAGTCGATCAGCGACGCGTGGTCGAACAGCGAGCCGTGCTCGCAGAAATAGGCGCGGTACAGCCGCTCGGTCAGCGCATGCGCACGGCCGGTGGCCTCCGCGAGTTTCACGAGCCGGTGACCGTCGAGCGTGTCGCCGACGAACGTGCCGGGCAGGTCGTAGCTCAGCCCGACGCTCGCGGCCGCATCCGTCACCTGACGCAGCATCTGGTCGACCTGCGCGGGCGACATCCGGTACTTGCCCGCGAGCATCGCCTCGACCGGTTCGACCGGCTGGCCCGGCATCAGCCGGTACGCGCGCAGCGCGACGTCGACGTGCTCGGCGTGCGCGAACGCGGCGAGCGCCTCGTCGAAGCGGCGCTTGCCGATCCAGCACCATGGGCAGATCAGGTCGGACCAGATTTCGACGGTCAGGATCGGGCGGGCAGTCGGGGCAGGGGTGGTCGTCATGAGCGGTCCGGGGCGGCAAATAAATGTAACCGGGACTATATCACTTTATGCTTCGATGCTTCGTCGGCTCGCCCGGGCGGAGCGGGGCGGCCCGGATGCTTCACGAAGCATAGTCACGGACCGGGTGTCCCGGTAGCGATTGTCGATGCCAGTTGTGGCGCCGCCCGCTGCGTGCGCCGCTTACACGTCGCCCTGCGTTTCCTTCAGATGCTTCAGGTGCTTGTAGACGGTCGCGCGCCCCATCCCGAGCACGTTCGCGACGTAGTTCGCGGCGCTCTTGCCGCGGAACGCGCCTTCCGCGTACAGCGCCTCGACGAGCTCGCGCCGGTGCTCGCGCGTGAGCCCGTTCAAGCCGACCTGCCGCTCGCGCAGCCAGCCGTGCAGGAACGTGTTGATGCGTTCCTGCCAGTCGTCGCGGAACAGCTCGTCCGGTTGCGCGACGATGCCCGCGCCCTTGATGAAGACGTCGAGTGTCGCGCGGACGTCGTCGAACACCGCGATGTTGAAGTTGATGCACATCATCCCGGCCGGGCGGCCTTCGTCGTCGAACAGCACGTTGCTCACGCAACGCATCCGCCGGCCGTCCCAGTTCAGCTTTTCGTACGGACCGATCACGCGCTCGCGCGCCGAATGATCGATTTCCTCGAGTGCGGAGTCGTCGCCGACCTCGCGCTTCGACAGGTTGTTCGCGAGATACAGCACGGTCTGGTCGTGCAGGTCGTGGATCACGACTTCCGCATACGGGAAGAACAGCGCCGCGATGCCGTCGGCGATCGGTGCATAGCGGGTGAGCAGCAGGTCTTTGACGGGGGATTGCTTCTTGCGCATCGGAATCGCCATCTCGGGTGAGCGGGGGCCGGGCGGTGCGTCGGCGCGGCGCGCCGGCGTGCCGTCGACCGGCTGCTCCGTGCGCCCGCGCGCTGCCGCCGCGGCGGTTGCGCCATTGTATCGGCCCCGCGTGCGCGCACCGCTCATGCGCGCGTCAGATGCGTGTACAGCGCATGTGCGATCGCGATGTCCTCGAGCCCGAGGCCGATCGAGCGGAAGAATGCATGACGCGTGCGCGACGGCGCCGCGCAGGTGCCGGCGACGAGCGCGGGCAGGTCGCCGACGATCCGCTCGGGCGTCCAGCCGTGCCCGGCCGCCGCGATCTGCATCTCGCCCGCGCTCGCGGGCGTCGTGTGCCGGTAGTCGCAATACACGTCCATGTCGGGCAGCCACGCGGGCGGGATTTCGTGCGCGCGCGCGACGTTGGTGCTGATCGACGTGACGAGCGTGGGGCGCGTGAGCATGCCGTCGGCGAGCACCGGCGTGCCTGACGACGTGCACAGCATCACGACGTCCGCGTCGCGCACGCACGCCTCGACGCTGGCGGCCGCACGGGCCCGCGGATCGATCCGCGCGAGCGCCGCCTGCAGCGCCGGGTCGCCGGCGAGCGCGGGCGAATGAACGCTGATCGATGCCCAGTCGCGCAACGCCGCGGTGTGGCGCAGATGCGCGAGGCCGACCGCGCCCGTGCCGATCACGGCGAGCCGGCGGGCGTCGCGCGGCGCGAGGCAGTCGACCGCGAGCGCCGTCGTGCCGGCCGTGCGCTCGACCGTCAGCAGCCCCGCGTCGCACCACATCAGCGGCTGGCCGGTGCGCATCGACATCAGCGCGGTCCATGCGGTGACGATCGGTTTGCCGCCGGTCACGACGTACGGCGACAGCTTCGCGCCGAACACCTGCTCGTCGGCGAGCGCGCCGAGATACGTGATGAAATCGCCGGCCTGCTCGGGGAACAGCGTGAGCGTCTGCGGCGGCTGCACCGCGCGGGCCGACGCGAGCGACGCGAACATGCGGCGCAGCGTGCCGAGCACGTCGAGCGACGGCAGCGCCGCGCGCACCGCGGCTTCGTCGACGGTCAGCGGCAGGGTCGGGGCGGGTTGCGTCATGGGACTTCTCCGGTCGGGGCCGGACAGGACAGTCTCCAAATAGCGCGTCCGGCGGTGTTCGTGATGGACTAAAAGTCTAATATAGACAAAATAAGTTGGGTGAATTTTTCTTTTCAGGAGCGGGAGGAGTCGATTTCCTCGGAAAAAACATCGATAAATCAACGACGCGGAGCATGGCCGACGGCATCTCACGGGACTGCGTGAGCGCCAGATTATCGTATCCCCTATAGTCTATAGTAGACTAAGAGTCTATATTTTCGCGTGCAGACCGGCGTGCCGTCGCACGATGACCGGTCTTCATCGCCTCAATCCGGAATCGAAGGACATCCGTCATGAACTGGAAGCTTTCCCTCTGCGCCGTCGCGGCGCTTGCGTGCGCGGCCGTCACGGCCCACGCGGAACAGACCACGCTGCGCTTCGGGATCGAAGCCGCGTATCCGCCGTTCGAGAGCAAGACGCCGGCCGGCCAGCTGCAGGGTTTCGACGTCGACATCGGCAATGCGGTGTGCGCGAAGCTGAACATGAAGTGCGTGTGGGTCGAGAATGCGTTCGACGGGCTGATCCCGGCGCTGCAGGCGCGCAAGTTCGACGCGATCAATTCGGCGATGAACATCACCGCGAAACGCAAGCAGAGCATCGACTTCACGCCGGCGATCTACGTGGTGCCAATCGTGATGGTCGCGCACCGCGGCTCGCCGCTGCGGCCCGATGCCGCGAGCCTGCGCGGCAAGCACGTCGGCGTGCTGCAGGGCTCGTCGCAGGAGGATTTCCTGAAGGCGCACTGGGCGAATGCGGGTGTGGCCGTCGTGTCGTACCAGGATCAGGACCAGATTTATGCCGATCTCGTCGCCGGGCGTCTCGACGCGGCCGTGCAGGAGGCGCAGACCGCGCAGGACGGTTTCCTCGACAAGCCGGCCGGCCGCGACTATCAAATCGTCGGCGACGCGCTGAAGGATCCCGCGACGCTCGGCGAAGGCACCGGCTTCGGGATGCGCAAGGGCGACAAGGCGCTGCAGGCGAAGATCGTCGGCGCGCTGGACGCGCTGAAGAAGGACGGCACGCTGAGCGCGCTGTCGCAGAAGTACTTCAAGCGCGACATCGTCGCGAAGTAAGCCTGGCCGCGCGCCGGCCGCGGTGTCGGCGCGCGTCGCACCGAATCTCGACGCAGTACGGGGAAGCATGGATTTCGACGTCATCGTTCTGGGGGCCGGCATCGTCGGCGTGTCGTCGGCGCTGCATCTGCAGGATCGCGGGCTGCGCGTCGCGCTCGTCGACCGGCGCGCGCCCGGCGAGGAGACGAGCCACGGCAATGCCGGGCTGATCGAGCGCTCGTCGGTCGTGCCGTACGCGTTCCCGCGCCGTCTCGGCACGCTGCTGCGCTACGCACGCAACCGCTCGGTCGATCTCTACTGGGATTACAAGGCATTGCCCGCGTATGCGGGCTGGCTCGCGCGCTTCTGGCGCGAATCGTCGCGGCAGCGGCTCGCGGCCGCCGCGCGCGACATGCTGCCGCTCGTCGCGGCGAGCGTCGTCGAGCACGACGCGCTGCTCGCGCGTACCGACGCGCAGCCGCTCGTGCATGACGGCGGGTGGATCGAGGCGTTCCGTTCGCCGGCGCTGTTCGACGCGGAAACGCGCGCGCAGCAGCGGGTGGCCGACGCGCATGGGTTGCGGATGCGCGTCCTCGACGCGCGCGCGTTGCGCGAACGCGAGCCCGGCATCGGCGACGCATTCTGCGGCGCATTCCACTGGCAGGACCCGAAGACCGTGTCGAGCCCCGGGGGCCTCACGAAGGCGTACGCGCGGCTGTTCGAGCGCGACGGCGGCACGTTCGTGCACGGCGACGCGACGACGCTCGCGCAGGTGAGCGACGGCTGGCAGGTCAAAACCGAGCATGGGCCGATCGCGGCCCGCTCGGCCGTGGTCGCGCTCGGGCCGTGGTCCGATCACGTGTTCGCGCCGCTCGGCTACCGGATTCCGCTGCGCGCGAAGCGCGGCTATCACATGCATTACCGGCCGACCCGTGCGTCGCTGAACGTGCCCGTGTGCGATACCGAGGCGGGTTTCGTCGTTGCGCCGATGGAGGGCGGCCGCCTGCGGCTCACCACCGGCGTCGAGATCGCGTTGCGCGGCGCGCCGCCGACCGGCGTGCAGCTCGCGCGCGCCGAGCCGCTGGCGCGCGACGCGTTCGGCATCGGCGAGCGGCTCGATCCGGCGCCGTGGCTCGGGATGCGGCCGTGCACACCCGACATGCGTCCGGTGATCGGGCCTGCGCCGCGCCATCGTCATCTGTGGTTCGCGTTCGGCCATTGTCACCACGGGCTCACGCTCGGACCCGCGACCGGGCGTCTGCTTGCCGAGATGATGACGGGCGAGCCGACCTACATCGATCCACATCCATACCGACCCGCGCGCTTCGGCTGAGCGCGTTTCGATATGACGGCCGCCCCGGTGCGGCCGTCACATTTTTTCATTTGGTAATCCGCATTATCCGCGGTCGCGCGAATGGAAATTGTCTGCGTAATTGATCGGAAAGAAATCGCTAAATAAGAAAATCGGTAAACAAGCGATTTATTAATGCATTTTCATGAAAATGAAATGCGAAACAGGCGATTTGGCCGGGCAATCCGGCGGCGCTTTCGTGCCGGACGTTCCGATGTGGCACGGAATGTACCGGAACACGTTACTTCGGGCCTCGCAAACGTTACGTTACATCCGCGCACCAGACACCTTATTCATCAGATGATTATCGCTGTGCGAACCGTTTATTTGCCCTGAAATCCATATAAAACCGTTATTGGCTTGCAATGGGCCGACGAATCAATCCGCTTTAACCGGGTGGCACACTTCGTGCAATCCGTCCCCATGCTTTATCAACGTAGTGCCAACCGAGATGGGGTAAAGATGGGACAAAAGCTTAAATTGACGGGTGTGGCGCTGTCGGTCGCGACGGTGTTCGGGGTACTGGCTTCCGGTTCGGCTATCGCGGGGACGCTCGATGCGCTGCCGCTTCCGCAGGTAATCGTGAATCCGCCGACGAACAGCGTCTCGATCGGGCTGGCCGCGACCGGCACGTCGCCGCTGGGTTCGGTCACCGTGGCGGCGGGCGGATCGGGCGCGATCCAGACGTCGCTCGGCAATCCGGCGCAAGCCTTGTCGGGCGCGGTGAACGCGCTGCAAGGCGCGCTCGGCGGCGCTGGCGGCACGGTGACGCCGCTCGCGCCGGTGCAAGGCGTGGTGAACCAGGTGACGGGGGCGCTTGGTGGCGGCAATCCGGCAGGTGCGTTGACTGGCGCGTTGGGCACGGCGACGGGGACGTTGAGCAATGCGGTTGGTACGGTGACGGGCGCGCTGGGTAGCGTCGGCGGTGGGGTGAATCCGCTGGCGCCGGTTCAAGGCGCGGTGAATCAAGTGACGGGCGCGCTCGGTGGCGGCAACCCGGCAGGTGCGTTGACCGGCGCGCTGGGCACGGTGACGGGTGCGCTGGGTAACGTCGGTGGCGGTGCAAACCCGCTGGCGCCGGTTCAAGGCGTCGTCAATCAAGTGACAGGCGCGCTGGGCGGCGGCAATCCGGCGGGTGCGTTGACCGGCGCGTTGGGCACGGTCACGGGTGCACTGGGCAACGTCGGCGGCGGTGCAAACCCGCTGGCACCGGTTCAAGGCGTCGTCAATCAAGTGACGGGGGCGCTCGGCGGCGGCAATCCGGCAGGTGCCTTGACCGGCGCGTTGGGCACGGTCACGGGCGCACTGGGTAGCGTTGGCGGCGGCGCGAATCCGCTGGCGCCGGTGCAGGGCGTGGTGAATCAAGTGACGGGCGCGCTCGGTGGCGGCAACCCCGCCGGTGCGTTGACGGGTGCGCTGGGCACGGTCACGGGTGCACTGGGTAGCGTTGGCGGCGGCACGAACCCGCTGGCGCCGGTTCAAGGCGCCGTCAACCAAGTGACGGGCGCGCTCGGCGGTGGCAACCCGGCAGGCGCCTTGACCGGTGCGCTGGGCACGGTCACGGGTGCACTGGGTAACGTGGGCGGCGGTGCAAACCCGCTGGCGCCGGTTCAAGGCGTGGTGAATCAAGTGACGGGCGCGCTCGGCGGCGGTAACCCGGCAGGTGCGTTGACCGGTGCTCTCGGCACGGTCACGGGCGCACTGGGTAACGTCGGCGGCACGAACCCGCTGACACCGATCCAGAACGTCGTCGACCAGGTCACGGGCACGGTGGGCAACGGCAATCCTGCCGGTGCGCTGAGCAATGCGGTCAATACGATCACGGGGACGCTCGGCAACATCGGTGGCGCGTCGAGCCCGCTGGCACCGGTGCAAGGCGCCGTCACGCAACTCGCCGGCACGCTTGGCAACGGCAACCCGGCCAGTGCACTGACGGACGCCGTGAACTCGATGACGGGCGCGCTCGGCAACCTCGGCGGCACGAACCCGTTGGCGCCGGTGCAGGGCGTCGTGAACCAGGTCGTCGGCACGTTGTCGGGCGCCGGCGGCGGCAGCCCGATCGCGCCGATCACGAACCTCGTCAGCGGCCTGCAGAACGCACTGCCGACGGGTGGCAATGCGGCCGGCGCGCTGACCGGTGCGCTCGGTTCGGTCACGAGCGCGCTCGGCAATCTCGGCGGCACGAACCCGCTGGCCCCGGTTCAAGGCGTCGTGAACCAGGTGGTCGGCACGCTCGGTGGCAGCAACCCGGCAGCCGCACTGAGCAACGCGGTGAATTCGGTGACGGGTGCACTCGGCAATCTCGGTGGCACGAACCCGCTGGCCCCGGTGCAAGGCGTCGTGAACCAGGTGGTCGGCACGCTCGGCAGCGGCAACCCGGCAGCCGCACTGAGCAACGCAGTCAGTTCGGTAACGGGCGCACTCGGCAACCTCGGCGGTACGAATCCGCTGGCGCCGGTGCAAGGTGTCGTGAACCAGGTCGTCGGCACGCTGTCGGGCGCAGGCGGCAACCCGATCGCGCCGATCACGAACCTCGTCGGCGGTCTGACAGGCGGCAGCAACCCGGCCGGCGCACTGACCGGTGCACTCGGTTCGGTGACGGGCGCCCTCGCGAACGGTCCGGCAGCCCTCGGGCAGGCGGCCGGCGCGCTGTCGGGCGCGGCCGGTTCGACGGCTGCGGCGGGCGGCAGCCTGCTCGGCTCCGGCGCGAGCGCGGCCGGCAGCACGGCGGGCGCGACTGGTTCACTGGTGTCGACGACCGGCAACGCGACGGCAACGGTCGTCAATGCCGTCGGCACGACGCTGGGCGCGGCGCTGGGTTCCACGCCGAGCCTGTCGGTCACGCCGCACTCGGGCAACGGCTCCGCGAACAACCCGCTCGCACCGGTGTCGACGCTGCTGCAGGCGGTGACTGGCGCATTGCCGAAGTAACCGGCCGGAGCGCGCGGCGGCGATCCATCGCCTGCCGCGTGCAACGGGCCGTACGACGCGGCATGACAGCAATGTCATGCCGCGTTTTTCTTGGGGATCCCGAGGTGTTTCGTGCGAGGAATGGCGCCGCTTCGTGGGGCGGCATGGAATAACTGGCCGGATTCGTCCGTTTACATACCGAGTCTCGGCGCGGCCGGACAGCGGGATAATGGTCATGAAGAAGTCGATCTCCCGTCCGGCGGCATCGTGCCGCGACGCCATGCCAAGGAGAACGGGAATGAAGACGATGATGTTCGCCGTCGCACTGACGGTCGCGATCGCGCGGCCCGCGGCCGCCGAGCCGCCGCAGGCCGGTGACGGGAAACTGGTCGACGAAGATCACATGACGCTGTACGTGTTCGATCACGACGCGCCGGGCAAGAGCACCTGCACCGGCACCTGCGCGGCCAACTGGCCGCCGGCGCTTGCCGACGGATACGACAAGGCGTCGGGTGCACTGAGCCTCGTCACGCGCGACGATGGGAAGAAGCAATGGGCGTACCACGGCCGTCCGCTGTATCGCTGGAAGATGGACCGAAAGGCCGGCGACGCGGGCGGCGACGGAATCGGCGGCATGTGGCACGTCGCGCGTCCCTGAACACCGACCGACGGACTGACGGCGCGGCGACGCGCGAGGCATCCGGATGAGCTACGAATCGGACCTGCTGGTGTGGTTGCCGCATCTCACGCGATATGCGCGCGCGCTGACGGGCGACCGGGCCTGGGCGGACGATCTCGTGCAGGACACGCTCGAGCGCGCGTTGAACCGGCCGCCGCGCGACGGCGGCAACCTGCGTGCGTGGCTGCTGACGTTGCTGCGTCACCGCTTCATCGACCAGCTGCGCGCGCGGCACGAGATCGCGGTCGACGATGCGACCGCGCCATGGCAGACGATGGCCGCGCCGACCGACGAGATCGGCGGCCTGCTGTTGCGCGACGTGCAGCGCGCGCTGTACCGGCTGCCCGTCGAGCAGCGCGAGGTGCTGCTGCTGGTCGCGCTCGAGGAATTGAGTTACCGCGACGCCGCGCAGGTGCTCGGCGTGCCGGTGGGGACGGTGATGTCGCGGCTGTCGCGGGCGCGTGAACAGATGCGTGCGCTGCTGTCCGACGAGCCGCCGGCGCGCGGCGCGGCCGCGTTACGGGTGATCGGGAAGACATGATGGACGACGATCCGCGCAAACCTTCGAACGATCGGGACGGCGGAGCCGACGCGTCGGCGCAACTGCTGTCGGCGCTGCTCGACGGCGAGCTGTCCGGGCAGGAGCGCCGCGAGGTGCTCGAACGGCTGGCGTCCGATCCGCGCGAAGCCGACCGGTTCGCGCATTACCGCGCGCAGCGCGACGCGCTGCAAGCGCTGTTCCCGCTGCCGGCCGCCGCACCCGCGCTGTTCGTGCAGCGGCGCGTGCCGCGTTGGCGCGGCGTCGCGTATGCATTCGCGGGGCTGGCGGCCGGGCTGGTGATCGGCGTCGCGCTGCACGCGGGCTGGACGACCTTCGGCGCCGAGCCGGCCTTCGCCGCGCACGCGGACGTCGCGTATGCCGTGTACGCGGCCGATCGCGAACATCCGGTCGAGGTCGACGCACGCGATCCGGCGCGCCTTGCCGCGTGGCTGTCCGCGCGTCTCGGGCGGCCCGTGCGTGCGCCGTCGCTCGACGAATACGGCTATGCATTGCTGGGCGGCCGGCTGCTGCCGGGCGACGCCGGGCCGGCCGCGCAACTGATGTACCAGCGCGCGGACGGCAAGCGCGTGACGCTCTACATGACGGCCTATGATGCGCGGCGCTTCGCGCCGCGGGCGATGTCCGCCGGCGGTCGCGATACGTACTTCTGGTCCGATCGCGGCATGGGTTATGCGCTCTCCGGACACGCCGACGAACGACGGCTGCGCGAGCTCGCGATCGAAGCATGCGGCGCGCTCGGCGGACCGACCGACGCGTGGAAGGGCTGACGCGCGCGACATCGGCAGGGAGCCAGCGATGAACACGAAGGCGGTGATGGTGGCGGTGGCGCTCGTGGCGGGCGCCGGGCTCGCGCGGGCGGACGGCGATGCGCCGGTGCGCGTGCCGGTCGACGCCGACGGCGTGCAGCGGGTGGCGATCGTCGGCGGCAGCTATTTCTTTCGGCCGAGTCACGTGATCGTCCGCGCGCACGTGCCGGTCGAACTCACCGTCTCGGCCGAACCGGGCGTCGTGCCGCACAGTTTCAAGATCGACGCGCCGCAGGCCGGCATTGCGGTGCATACCGAGCTGGGCACGACGCCGCGCACGTTGCGCTTCACGCCGACGGCGCCCGGCCGCTTCGCCTACTATTGCACGCATCGGCTGCTGTTCCTGCGCAGCCATCGCGAGCGCGGAATGGAAGGCGTGCTCGACGTCGAGGCGGCGCCGTGATCGCCGCGTTGCTGGCCGCGAGCCTGATAGGAGCGAGCATGACCGCCGATCCCGTGACCATCGCGCAGACGCATTTCGACCAGGTCCATTCGTACCGCGCGACGATCCGGTCGTCGGCGCGAAGCGGCGAGCATGCCGAATTCCACTATGCCTACTTGAAACCCGGTTTCGTCCGGATGGACTTCGTGTCGCCGCATCACGGCGCGGTGCTCGCGTACGACCCCGGCAACGGCAAGGTGCGGCTGCGTCCGTTCGGCGAGCATGCGCTGCCGGCGCTGACGCTCTCTCCGTCCAATCCGCTGCTGCGCGACCGCAGCGGCCATCGCGTCGACCGTTCGGACGTCGGCGTGCTGCTGCACAACGTGCATGCGCTGCAGCAGGGCGGTGCGACCGTGACGGAAGGCAAGGAAACCCTCGGCGGCCGCGCCACGCTGCGCGTATCGGTGACGGGCGCGCCCGCGCACGTGGTCGACGGCGTGCATCGCTATCGTCTGTGGCTGGACACCGAGGACGGCTTTCCGCTGAAGGTCGTCAGCTTCGCGGACGACGACGGCGCGCCGCTCGAAACGGTGACGCTCGACGACGTCGAGATCGACGTCGCGTTTCCCGCCCGATTTTTCTCGCCCTGATCGCGCTTTTGACCCCGATTCTGATTCGCGCCGGAGGCAGCATGGCGGAATACCGGTTTTCGACGACGTGGCGCGTGGACGCGCCGCTCGCGGCTGTCTGGGACGCGATCTACCAGGTCGATCGCTGGCCGGACTGGTGGAAGAGTGCCGTGCGGACCGTCGAGATCGAGCGCGGCGACGCGCGCGGCGTCGGCGCGCTGCAGCGATATACATGGAAAGGCGCGTTGCCGTACCGGCTGACCTTCGACATGCGCGTGCTGCGCGTCGAGCGGCCGCATGTGCTCGAAGGCCGCGCGAGCGGCGCGATCGAAGGCGACGGCCGCTGGTCGTTTGCCGGCGACGGCGCGCGCACCGTCGTGCGCTACGACTGGCACATCCGCACGCGCGAGCGCTGGATGAACTGGCTGGAGCCGATCGCGCGCCCGCTGTTCGCGTGGAATCACGACGTCGTGATGCGCGAAGGCGCGAAAGGCCTCGCGCGGCTGCTCGGCGCGACGGTCGAGACCGACGGCCGGACGTTTCAGCCGGTCGTGGGCTGTCCGGACATGTGACGATCCCGTGGCCGAAGTTTGCGCCCTTGGCACGTCCGCGCAGCCCTATTCAAGCGATGCCGGACGACCGCGGGAACTCGGTGCTCGCCCTGTGTCCAATTGGGGCGTGGGTCGGGATATCCCGTATCTCGTCCGCTCCCGGTGTGCGGAATCGATGTTTATGTGATTGTTTTTAATGAAATTTTTCAATCAATCCCCGTTTTTCCATCGTTCCGCCCCGCACGAAAAAACCTCTGGCTCCCCTTCTTGAATTTGTCAAAACCCGTCCATATAATTAGCACTCGCTGCACGAGAGTGCTAACAATTCTCTGCCGGGCGACCCGCCGGGCAGATTCCCTAAGCGTTCTTCAATCTCAGTCAAGAGAGGAGTGAATATGAACCTTCGTCCTTTGCACGATCGCGTGATCGTCAAGCGCCTGGATCAGGAAACCAAGACCGCCTCGGGCATCGTGATCCCCGAAGCTGCTGCTGAGAAGCCGGATCAAGGCGAGATCCTCGCGGTTGGCCCGGGCAAGCGCGACGACAAGGGCGCGGCGATCGCGCTCGACGTGAAGGTCGGCGATCGCGTGCTGTTCGGCAAGTACGCTGGTCAGACCGTCAAGGTCGACGGCCAGGAACTGCTGGTCATGCGCGAAGAAGACATCATGGCCGTGGTCAACGCGCAGTAAGCGTCCACCGACGGTACATATTCCCAAGAATTCAAGGAGTTAGAAGATGGCAGCTAAAGACGTCGTATTCGGCGATTCCGCCCGTTCGAAGATGGTCGAAGGCGTGAACATTCTCGCCAACGCAGTCAAGGTCACGCTGGGTCCGAAGGGCCGCAACGTCGTGCTCGAGCGCAGCTTCGGCGGCCCGACGGTCACCAAGGACGGTGTGTCGGTCGCGAAGGAAATCGAGTTGAAGGACAAGCTCCAGAACATGGGCGCGCAAATGGTCAAGGAAGTCGCTTCCAAGACCAGCGACAACGCAGGCGACGGCACGACGACGGCAACCGTCCTCGCGCAATCGATCGTTCGCGAAGGCATGAAGTACGTCGCATCGGGCATGAACCCGATGGACCTGAAGCGCGGCATCGACAAGGCAGTCGCAGCGGCTGTCGAAGAGCTGAAGAAGATCAGCAAGCCGTGCACGACGAACAAGGAAATCGCACAGGTCGGCTCGATCTCGGCGAACAGCGACACGTCGATCGGCGATCGCATCGCTGAAGCGATGGACAAGGTCGGCAAGGAAGGCGTGATCACCGTCGAAGACGGCAAGTCGCTCGCCGACGAACTCGACGTCGTCGAAGGCATGCAGTTCGACCGCGGCTACCTGTCGCCGTACTTCATCAACAACCCGGACAAGCAAGTCGCCGTCCTCGACAACCCGTTCGTGCTGCTGCACGACAAGAAGGTGTCGAACATCCGTGATCTGCTGCCGGTGCTCGAGCAAGTCGCGAAGGCTGGCCGTCCGCTGCTGATCATCGCTGAAGACGTCGAAGGCGAAGCGCTCGCAACGCTGGTCGTCAACAACATCCGCGGCATCCTGAAGACCGTTGCGGTCAAGGCGCCGGGCTTCGGCGATCGCCGCAAGGCCATGCTGGAAGACATCGCGATCCTGACCGGCGGTCAAGTCGTCGCGGAAGAAACCGGCCTGACGCTCGAGAAGGCAACGCTGGCAGAACTGGGCCAGGCGAAGCGCATCGAAGTGGGCAAGGAAAACACGACGATCATCGACGGCGCAGGCGAAGCCGTGAACATCGAAGCGCGCGTCAAGCAAGTTCGCACGCAAATCGAAGAAGCGACGTCGGACTACGACCGTGAAAAGCTGCAAGAGCGCGTGGCCAAGCTGGCCGGCGGCGTGGCAGTGATCAAGGTCGGTGCTGCGACCGAAGTCGAAATGAAGGAAAAGAAGGCACGTGTCGAAGACGCACTGCACGCAACGCGCGCAGCTGTGGAAGAAGGCATCGTGGCAGGCGGCGGCGTTGCGCTGATCCGCGCTCGCACCGCGATCGCAGGCCTGACCGGCGCGAACGCCGACCAGAACGCCGGCATCAAGATCGTGCTGCGCGCAATGGAAGAGCCGCTGCGCCAGATCGTCACGAACGGTGGCGAAGAAGCGAGCGTCGTGGTGGCGGCAGTTGCTGCAGGCACGGGCAACTACGGCTACAACGCAGCAACGGGCGAGTACGTCGACATGGTTGAAGCCGGCGTCGTTGACCCGACCAAGGTCACGCGCACCGCACTGCAGAACGCAGCGTCGGTTGCAGGCCTGCTGCTGACGACGGACGCAGCTGTCGCAGAACTGCCGAAGGAAGACGCACCGATGCCGGGCGGCATGCCGGGCGGCATGGGCGGCATGGGCATGGACATGTAATCGACTTCGGTCGATGGTGTCCGGAACGCGCAGCGATGCGCGTTCCAGCCAAAGAAAAAGACCCGCAGCGATGCGGGTCTTTTTTTATGCGCGCGCGAAAAGGGGCGGACATGCCGCCCCGAAGCGAGCGCAGGCCGCGCAACGGCGGCGCAGGGCCGCCGCGCGGGCGTCAATGCCGGGCGATTCGCGGCGAGCTTTTGCTGCTTTCCGTCACCGGACGCCCACCTTCCTCGTCATTGCTGCGCGCCCAGAAGAACCGGTCGGGCAGGTACGCGCCCATGCCGGGCCGGAACGCGTCGCGGACGGCCTGATACAGGTATTCCTGCGCCTCGCGCACCGCTTCGGGCGGCTCCTGGCCGTTCGCGAGCAGTGCCGCGATCGCCGCGCCGAGCGTGTCGGTGATGCCCATCAGCCGGTGCGGCGAGCGATCCCACATGTCTTCGCGAAGCTGGCCTTCCTCGCCGTACAGCGTGTTGACGAGCCGGTGCGAGCCCGTTTCCGACGACAGGATGTACTCGCAGCCCTGCGACAGCAGGTGCGACACGGCCGCGTCGAGATTCGGCGCCTCGGCATCGCCGTCCGGCTGCGCGAGCGCGATCAGCGTCGCGTGGTCGGCGACCAGCAGCGTCGTCTGCGGCGCGAGCAGGTCGGCGATCGATTCGCGCAGGTCGTCGGCGGCGAGCACGTGCTCGTCGTCGAGCGTGAAGTCCGGTGCGAGCACGAGCGGCACGCCGTCGTAGTCGGCGACCACTTCCGCGATCGCGCTCACGACTTCCGCGCGCGTCGCGGCGCCGATCTTGAACGCGGCGACCGGCATGTCCTCGAGCAGCATGCGCGCCTGGGCGGCGACGACATCGGGATCGAGACCGGTCACTTCGTCGCAGGCGGCGGAGTCGCGCACGGTGTAGCCCGTCAGGACGGACACGCCGTGACAGCCCATGCTCGCCAGGGTCATCAGATCGGCTTGGAGGCCGGAGCCGCCGGTGGGATCGGACAGGCCGAAGGTGAGGACGATCGGAGGGGCGTTGCTGGACATGTAAAAATGGGGCAAGAAAAAAACGGGGAAGCGACAGAGCTGCGGACGGCGAGGCGAATCGGGCGTTTGGGCCCCGTGTTGCCCGGCAGGCCGCACTTTTCAGCCATTATGCGGCGGAATCCGGCCCGCACGACGGAATTTTTAGCGCAGCGCAACGTAGTCGTCGGACTCCAGTGCGATTGCTAGGCAGTCCGGCCCCGACACGGTACCATCATGGCTCCCGAATTTACCGACTTTTCCCCGACGCGGCTTAAGATGGAATACAAGAGCTGGATGTGCCTGATTTGTGGCTGGATTTATGACGAAGAAGCCGGGCTGCCCGAAGAGGGCATCGCCCCGGGCACGCGCTGGGAAGACGTCCCGATCAACTGGACGTGCCCCGAATGCGGCGCTCGCAAGGAAGACTTCGAGATGGTCCAGATCTGACCGGACCCTTGGCCCACGGACACACCGCTTCGGCCTCGCGGTTGCCCGGCGCTCGCGCGCCGCGGCCGGCGCGAGCGACTTGACGATGATAGGCGCGCGTGTCCATGACGTCCGATCCGGCGAACGTTTCCCACCCTGACGCACTGCCCAACCCGCGTGGCGGGGCCGTGCGCGCGGCCGACGCGTGGCTCGTGGCGGCCGCCGATGCATTCGAGCAGCGGGACGACGCGGCCGCGCCGCTGTCGGCCGCCGCGGCCGTGCTGGCGGAGGCCGGCTGGCTGCCAGCCGCCCGTTTCGCCGGGCAACTGGCCGCCGCGGTGCCGCTGGTCGCCGACGAACCGGCTTCCGCCGCCTGGCGCCTCGCGCTGCGCGATTTCCGCGCGGCGGTCGAGCGCCACAATCTGCGCGAGCTGGCCTGCTCGCCCATCCTGTTCGAACATTTCCGGGCGCTGCGTGCGCAAAGCGCGGCCGACCTGCACGCGAGCGTGCCGCTCGACGTGCTGGCGCTCGTCGGGCGCGCGATACCGCCGGCGACGCTGCGCGCGCTGCCCGACGCATTCGCCAGCCGGGCGCGGGCCCGATACGAGCAGGCGCTGCTCGGCGTGCTGCGCGCGCCGCACGGCACGCCGGACGCGGCGCTCGACGAACTCGACACGATCCTGACCGCGCTGGCCGACGGCGCGCCGTACGATTTCTGGCGGCTCGCCGCCGCGTGCCTGCGCGCGCTGCGCGCCAGCGCCGCGCCCGAACTGAAGCGTTTCCTCGCACGCACCAACCTGCTGCTCGGCGAGCACGCGCAGGGCAGGTGCAGTGCGCCGCCGGCGCTCGTGCGCGAGACGGTTGCGCTGCTGTGGCGCGATTTCGCGCTGTTCGGCGCAGCCGCGGAAGACGTCGCGCTCGTCGACGTGCTGCACGACTATGGGCTGACCGTGGACTGGCACGTCGCCGGCACGCCCGCGTCCGAGGCGCTGTGGGAGGCCGACGCTGCGCGCGCCGAGCGTGATGCGGTCGCGGCGGCGCCCACCCGCATGCTCGGCGTCGTGACCGTCAACGCTCATGCGTATGAGGATTTCCTGCAGACGGCCGACGCATCGATGGCCGATCTGGCCGTCGATCCTGCCGCCGCCGATGCGGGGGCGGCATGGCGCGCATCCGCGGCCGCCTACCGGGTCGGTACGGCCGCATGCGCGCTCGGGCTCGGTCATGCGGCGCTGCTGGCCGACACGCTCGGGCTGGCATGGCGCCGTACCGCGCACGGCATGCCGCTCGCCGAAGGCGGGCTCGACGCGCACGCCCGCGCGTCCGACATGCTGCGCGCCGCGCTGCTGAAGATCGCCGCGGGGGTGGCACCGCCGGACCTGACCGCGGCGTCCGGGGCGCTCGGCGCGGCGCTCGGCCGGACCTGATGCGCAACGGGGCGCGACCGCGGCGGCAGCCCTTGTCGCACGGGCCGGCAACACGCTGCCGACAGCACCCGCGCGCGTGTTAGAGTGCCGTGTGATCCGCGCGCGTCGTTGCCAGCGTCGTGCGGCGTTGCTTGTTGATCGCGGCCCGGTCAGGTCGCGGCGTCTTTGCTAAAATTCAAACCATGTCAAAGCCTTCCGATCGCATCAATCTCACCAACCAGTTCCTGATCGCCATGCCGAACATGGCGGATCCGACGTTTTCGGGAACGGTGGTCTATCTTTGCGATCACAGCGAGCGCGGCGCGCTCGGCCTCGTCATCAATCGTCCCACCGACATCGACCTCGAATCGCTGTTCAACCGCATCGACCTGAAGCTCGACATCGAGCCGCTGCTGCACATCCCCGTGTACTTCGGCGGCCCGGTCCAGACCGAACGCGGCTTCGTGCTGCACGAGCCGGTCGAGGGCGCGAACTACAACTCGTCCATGTCGGTCGAGGGCGGGCTCGAGATGACGACGTCGAAGGATGTGCTCGAGGCGGTCGCGACGGGCACCGGCCCGAAACGCTTCCTGCTGACGCTCGGCCATGCAGGCTGGGGCGCCGGGCAGCTCGAAGAAGAAATTTCTCGCAACGGCTGGCTGACCGTGGCCGCCGATCCCCGCATCGTGTTCGACACGCCGGCCGAGGAGCGCTTCGAAGCCGCGCTTGGCCTGCTCGGCGTCAGCTCGTCGATGCTGTCCGGCGAAGCAGGGCACGCATGAGTGGCGCGAGCGCGCGCGATGCGACGCTCCTGGCGTTCGACTATGGCGAGAAGCGGATCGGCGTCGCGATCGGCAATGCGCTGACGCGCTCGGCCCGCGCCCTCGTCGTGATCCCCAACCTGAACCGCGAGCACCGCTTCAAGGCGGTCGGCGAACTGCTGGCCGAATGGCGGCCGGACGCGCTCGTCGTCGGCCTGCCGATGCATCCGGACGGCACGCCGCACGACATGACGCAGCAGGCGAAGCGCTTCGGCAACCAGCTGAACGGCCGCTTCGGGCTGCCCGTCACGTGGGTCGACGAACGCTATTCGTCGGTCGAGGCCGAGGCCGGGCTGCGCGAGCGCAACGTGCGCGGGCGCGCACGTGCCGAGATGCTCGACGCCGAGGCCGCGCGCGTGATCCTTCAACAGTATCTCGATCAATTGTCCGACCATGAGCACCATTGACGCCGACGCGCTCTACCGCGTCCTGCTCGACCAGATCCGCGACGCATACGGCACGGCCTTCGCCGAGCCGGGCGGCCCGCGGCTCGCCGGCATTCACAGCGGCGGCGCCTGGCTCGCCGAGCGCCTCGCGCGCGATCTCGGCGCGCCGGGGTTCGGCGTCGTGAACGTCGCGCTGCATCGCGACGACTACGCGAAAAAGGGGCTGCACAGCCAGGCGAGCCCGACGTCGCTGCCGTTCGAGGTCGACGGCGCGCGCATCGTGCTCGTCGACGACGTGCTGTACACCGGCCGCACCGTGCGCGCCGCGCTCAACGAACTGTTCGACTACGGCCGTCCGGCCGCGGTCGAGCTCGCGGTGCTCGCCGATCGCGGCGGCCGCGAGCTGCCGGTTGCAGCGCGCTTCGCGGGCGGCACGCTCGACGTGCCGGCCGATGCGACGCTCGTGCTCGCGCGCGACGAGGCCGCGCAGCTGACGCTGCGCATCGAGGCGCACGGCGCCTGACCGAACCGCGAAACCGTATCCCGGGCCGCCGGTTCGTGCCGCGGCCCGTTTGCATAGTTGGAATCACGCACACCATGACCACCGACACCACTGGCCGCACCGGCAATCCCGCTGCGGCCGCGAGCCCCGAGCGGTTCCGCTACGGTTTCCTGAAGGGCAACCCGCAGCTCACGAAAAACGGCGAGCTGAAACACCTGCTGTCGATCGAGGGGCTGCCGCGCTCGATCGTCAATCACATTCTCGATACGGCCGAGCAGTTCGTCAGCGTGACGGACCGCGAGGTGAAGAAGGTGCCGCTCCTGCGCGGCAAGTCGGTGTTCAACCTGTTCTTCGAGAACTCGACGCGCACGCGCACGACCTTCGAAATCGCCGCGACGCGCCTGTCGGCCGACGTGCTGAACCTG
Source organism: Burkholderia sp. MSMB0856 (assembly GCF_001524645.2). Taxonomy (NCBI): domain Bacteria; kingdom Pseudomonadati; phylum Pseudomonadota; class Betaproteobacteria; order Burkholderiales; family Burkholderiaceae; genus Burkholderia; species Burkholderia sp. MSMB0856. The sequence continues at coordinate 850,338 of NZ_CP013427.1, forward strand.
AACATCAACGCGTCGTCGACGAGCAAGGGCGAGTCGCTGCTCGACACGATCAACAACCTGTCGGCGATGCATGCCGACCTGTTCGTCGTGCGCCACGCATCGAGCGGCGCGCCGTACCTGATCGCCGAGCACTGCGCGCCGCACGTGCACGTGATCAACGCCGGCGACGGCCGTCATGCGCACCCGACGCAGGGCCTGCTCGACATGTACACGATCCGTCACTACAAGCGCGACTTCACGAAGCTGCGCGTGGCGATCGTCGGTGACATCCTGCATTCGCGCGTCGCGCGCTCGGACATCCACGCGCTCACCACGCTCGGCGTGCCGGAAGTGCGCGCGATCGGCCCGCGCACGCTGCTGCCGGGCGGTCTCGAGCAGATGGGCGTGAAGGTGTTCCACAACCTCGACGAAGGGCTGAAGGGCGTCGACGTGATCATCATGCTGCGCCTGCAGAACGAGCGGATGAGCGGCGCGCTGCTGCCGTCCGCGCAGGAATACTTCAAGACCTGGGGCCTGACGCCCGAGCGCCTCGCGCTCGCCGCGCCCGACGCGATCGTGATGCACCCGGGTCCGATGAACCGCGGCGTCGAGATCGACTCGCAGGTCGCCGACGGCCCGCAGTCGGTGATCCTCAACCAGGTCACGTTCGGTATCGCCGTGCGGATGGCGGTGATGGGCATCGTCGCCGGCAACAGCGATTGAGCCTGCCTTCGCGCATCCTTATTCACGCAATCAACGCATTCACAGACAGCGCATGAAGATTCATATCCAAGGCGGCACGCTGATCGACCCGGTCGCCGGCACCGAACGGCAGGCCGACGTATTCGTCGCGGACGGCAAGATCGCCGCGCTCGGCACGGCGCCGGCCGGTTTCAACGCGGAGAAGACGATCGACGCGACGGGCCTGATCGTTGCCCCCGGTCTCGTCGACCTGTGCGCGCGGCTGCGCGAGCCGGGCTACGAGCACAAGGCGACGCTCGCGTCCGAGATGGCCGCGGCCGTCGCCGGCGGCGTCACGACCCTCGTATGCCCGCCGGACACCGACCCCGTGCTCGACGAGCCGGGTCTCGTCGAGATGCTCAAGTTCCGCGCCCGCAACCTCCACCAGGCGAACGTCCATCCGCTCGGCGCGCTCACCGTCGGCCTCAAGGGCGAAGTGATCACCGAGATGGTCGCGCTGACCGAGTCGGGCTGCGTCGGCTTCACGCACGCGAACGTGCCGGTGCGCGACACGCAGGTGCTGCTGCGTGCGCTGCAGTACGCGAGCACCTACGGCTACACGACGTGGCTGCGTCCGCTCGACGCGTTCATCGGCCGTGGCGGTGTCGCCGCGAGCGGCGCGCTCGCGTCGCGGCTCGGGCTGTCCGGCGTGCCGGTCGCGGCCGAGACGATCGCGCTGCACACGATCTTCGAACTGATGCGCGTGACGGGCGCGCGCGTGCACCTCGCGCGCCTGTCGTCGGCGGCCGGCCTCGCGCTCGTGCGTGCGGCGAAGGCCGAGGGGCTGCCCGTGACGTGCGACGTCGGTGTGAACCACCTGCACCTGATCGACGTCGACATCGGCTACTTCGATTCGCAATTCCGGCTCGACCCGCCGCTGCGCGGCGAGCGCGATCGCGAAGCGATCCGCGCGGCGCTCGCCGACGGTACGATCGACGCGATCTGTTCCGATCACACGCCGGTCGACGACGACGAGAAGCTGCTGCCGTTCGCCGAAGCGACGCCGGGCGCGACGGGGCTCGAACTGCTGCTGTCGCTCACGGTGAAGTGGGCCGATGAAACGAACACGCCGCTCGCGCAGGCGCTGCGTCGCATCACGGCGGCGCCGGCCGACGTGCTGCAATTGCCGGCGGGCCGTCTGGCCGAAGGCAGTGCGGCCGACCTGTGCGTGTTCGACCCGCGCGCGCACTGGCGCGTCGAGCCGCGCGCGCTGAAGAGCCAGGGTCACAACTCGCCGTTCCTCGGCTACGAACTGCCGGCCTGCGTGCGCACGACGCTCGTGGCGGGGCAGGTCGCGTTCGAGCGCCACTGAACCACGCCGGATCCTCGCCATGACCGCTCTTCGCAAGCTGCGTCTCGTCTTTCACCTGTTGCGCGGCATGGCGATCGTCGCGCTGCGCTTTTCGCATGTCACGCCCGCGCGCCGCGCCGAGATGACGCGCCGCTGGTCGCTCAAGATGCTGCGGATCTGCGGGATGCGCCTCGTCGTCCACAACGACGGCGCGCGGCTCGACGCGAGCGCGCTCGTGGTCGGCAATCACGTGTCGTGGCTCGACATCTACGCGATCAACGCGTGGCGGCCGACGCCGTTCGTGTCGAAGGCCGAGGTGCGGCAGTGGCCGGTCGTCGGCTGGCTCGCCGAGAAGCTCGACACCGTGTTCCTGCAGCGCGAGAAGCGTACCGAGGCGATGCGGATCATGCACGAGATGGCCGAGCGCCTGCGCAACGGCGGACTGATGTGCGTGTTTCCGGAAGGCACGACGTCGGACGGGCAGTCGCTGCTGCCGTTCCATGCGAACCTGTTCCAGGCGTCGGTATCGGCCGGCTGCTCGGTGCAGCCGATCTGCCTGATGTACGAGGACGCGCAGCGGCGGCAGTCGGTCGCGCCGGCGTATACGGGCGAGCTGTCGCTCGGGATGTCGCTCGACATGGTGCTGCGCGGTGGTCCGCTGGTTGCGCACCTGTACGTGTGCGAGCCGATCGCGCCGGGCGGTGACCGCCGCACGACTTCCGCGGCGGCGCGCGACGCGATCGCGGCTGCGCTCGAAGCGATGCAGGCGAAGGTCGGCAAGCCGTCGCCCGAGTCGCTGGCGGAGCTCGAGCGGCACGCGTATCCGGCGATCGAAGTCGGCGGCGGTGCGGCGGGCGATGCGGCTGCCGAGGAGCCGGTGCCGGGGCGCGAGGGTTGATGCTTCATTCCGCCCGCGCGTCTCGCGTGCGGACTACTCGCCGCCCGGCGTGCGGCACGCTTCGCACTGCACCTGCGTGACCGTGCGCTGCGCCGGGTCGGCCGTCAGTCGTACGGCCGACAATTGATTTCCCCATACGCAACCCGAATCGAGCGCGACGACGTTGTCGCGCAGCATCAGGCCGAGTGCGGCCCAGTGGCCGAACACGACCGTCACGTTTTCGGTGCGGCGCGCCGGTACGTCGAACCACGGCAGGTAGCCGGGCGGTGCGGTGTCGGGGCCGCCGTTCGCCTTGAACTCCATCGTGCCGTCGGGCGTGCAGAACCGCAGGCGCGTGAACGCGTTGAATGCGACGCGCATCCGGTCGCGTTTTTTGAGGTTCGGACTCCATTGGTTCGGCTCGTTGCCGTACAGGCCCTGCAGGGTGTCGCGCCAGTCGGGTGCGCGCAGCGCGCGTTGCAGCTCGTCCGCGAGTTCCAGTGCGAGCGTGGCGTCCCATTGCGGCAACACGCCTGCGTGGACGAGCAGCATGTCGTTTTCGAAATGAGCGAACGGGCGGTGGCGCACCCAGTCGAGCAGTGCGTCGGCGTCGGGCGCGTCGAGGATTTCGCCTATCGTGTCGCCCGGGCGTTCGGTGCGGATGCCGGCTGACACCGCGAGCAGATGGAGGTCGTGGTTGCCGAGCACGGCGGTCGCGCGCGGGCCGAGGTCGACGACCGCGCGCAATGCGGCGAGGGAGCTCGGGCCGCGGTTGACGACGTCGCCGGCGATCCAGAGCGGGGTGTCGGCGGGGGCCGAAAGCTTTTCGGAGAGCGACTGGAAAGCTGAATGACAGCCTTGGATGTCGCCGATGGCGATGGGGGGCCGGCTCATGAGGGTAGGTGCGTTGTCGAGGAGGTTGAAGTCGTGATGGAGGCGGGCAGTGAGGCCAGGGCGATGCCTCGATTGCCGTCCCATGATAATCGACAGTCGAATGCGTGCAATGTAGCCTCGGCAAGGTTGGTGCGGGGGCGGCTAGCCGCTCGCGCGATTTTTACGGTCTTCGCGGGCGGCTCAAGATGATCCGGTAAAATTTCGGCCCTGACGTGACGACCATTTGCATTGGCAAGTCGAAGGCGGGCGGTACCAGCCGGTGCCAGCCGCGTACTATTAGAGAGAATCTCATGATCCTGATTACGGGCGGTGCGGGATTTATTGGTGCCAACTTTGTACTCGACTGGCTGAATCAATCCGACGAAGGCGTACTCAACGTCGACAAGCTCACCTACGCGGGCAACCTCCGCACGCTGCAATCCGTCGAGAAGAATCCTGCGCATGTGTTCGCGCGGGTCGATATCTGCGATCGCGTGGCACTCGATGCGCTGTTCGCCGAATACAAGCCGCGTGCGGTCCTGCATTTCGCGGCGGAAAGCCACGTCGACCGTTCGATTCACGGGCCGGCCGACTTCGTGCAAACCAACGTCGTCGGCACGTTCACTCTGCTCGAAGCGGCCCGCACGTATTGGAGCGGTCTCGGCGATGCCGACAAGGCGGCATTCCGGTTCCTTCACGTATCGACGGACGAGGTATTCGGCTCGCTGTCTGCAACCGACCCGCAATTCTCCGAAACGACGCCCTACGCGCCGAACAGCCCGTACTCGGCGACGAAGGCCGGTTCGGATCATCTCGTGCGTGCCTATCATCATACGTACGGTCTCCCGACACTCACCACAAACTGCTCGAACAACTACGGTCCATACCAGTTTCCTGAGAAGCTGATCCCGTTGATGATCGCGAACGCGCTCGCCGGCAAGCCGTTGCCCGTGTACGGCGACGGCATGAACGTGCGCGACTGGCTGTATGTCGGCGACCATTGCAGTGCCATCCGGGAAGTACTCGCACGCGGCGTGCCCGGGGAAACCTACAATATCGGCGGCTGGAACGAAAAGACGAATCTTGAAGTCGTGCACACGCTGTGCGATCTGCTCGATCGTGCCCGCCCGAAGGCGGCTGGCTCGTATCGCGAGCAGATTGCCCACGTGAAGGATCGGCCCGGCCATGACCGCCGCTATGCGATCGACGCGCGCAAGCTCGAGCGTGAACTTGGCTGGCGTCCCGCCGAAACATTCGAGACCGGGCTCGCGCGGACGGTGCGGTGGTACCTCGATAATCAGCAATGGGTCGACGAAGTCGCGTCGGGCGAATATCGAAAGTGGGTCGAAACCAATTACGCGGAACGGAACTGAGAGCTCACCCCATGGCACGCAAAGGCATCATTCTCGCCGGCGGTTCCGGCACACGCCTGTATCCGGTCACCCATGTCGTATCGAAGCAGTTGCTACCCGTATACGACAAGCCGATGATCTACTATCCGCTGTCGACGCTGATGGTCGCGGGCATCCGTGACGTGCTGATCATTTCGACGCCGCAGGACACGCCGCGCTTCGAGGCGATGCTCGGCGATGGCAGTCAGTGGGGCATGAATATCCAGTACGCGGTACAGCCGTCTCCGGACGGCCTCGCGCAGGCATTCCTGATCGGCCGGGACTTCGTCGGCAACGATCCGTCGGCGCTCATCCTTGGCGACAACATCTTCTACGGCCACGATCTTGCAAAGCAGCTCGAGCGGGCAGACGCACGCGACACGGGAGCGACGGTATTCGCCTATCACGTGCACGATCCCGAACGCTATGGCGTGGTCGAATTCGACCAGTCCTTCCGCGCGCTGTCGATCGAGGAAAAGCCGGCCCACCCGCGTTCGAATTACGCGGTCACGGGCCTGTATTTCTACGACAACCGCGTCTGCGATATCGCCGCCGAGATCAAGCCGTCGCCGCGCGGCGAGCTGGAAATCACCGACGTCAACTCGCGCTATCTCGCGGACGGTTCGCTCAACGTCGAGATCATGGGGCGCGGCTATGCATGGCTCGACACCGGCACGCACGATTCGTTGATCGAGGCAGCCAGCTTCATCGCGACACTGCAGAAGCGTCAGGGGCTAGTCGTCGCGTGTCCCGAGGAAATCGCGTATCGCCGCCGCTGGATCGATGCGGAGCAGGTGCTGAAGCTCGCGCAGCCGCTGGCGAAAAACGCATACGGGCAGTATCTCAAGAACATCCTGACGGACCAGGTCGCATGGCTATCCAAGTAATTGCAACGGCGTTGCCCGAAGTGAAGCTCATCGAGCCGAAAGTGTTCGGCGATGCGCGAGGATTCTTTTACGAGAGCTTCAACGCGCGGGAGTTCGCCGAGCGTGTCGAGGCCGGTGTCGAATTCGTCCAGGACAACCATTCACGCTCGGCGAAGGGCGTGCTCCGCGGACTGCACTATCAGATCGAGCATGCACAGGGGAAACTCGTGCGCGTGGTCGAAGGCGAGGTGTTCGACGTCGCAGTCGACATCCGGCGCAGTTCGCCGAACTTCGGCAAGTGGGCCGGCGTGGTGCTGACCGCTGACAATCATCGTCAACTGTGGGTTCCGCCGGGGTTCGCGCACGGCTTCGTCGTGCTGTCCGACACTGCGCAGTTCCTCTACAAGACGACCGATTACTGGTACCCGGAACACGAGCGGTGCCTGTTGTGGAACGATCCCGTGCTCGGCATCGACTGGCCGTTCGACGGCGAACCTCAACTGGCGGCGAAGGATGCGGCAGGCAAGCGTCTGGCCGATGCCGACGTGTACGCGTAAGCGCGAGCCGGAGCGATACGATGCAACGCAAACAAACCATTCTCGTCACGGGTATCGGCGGCCAAGTCGGCTTCGCGCTGCTGCGCCATCTGCAGGGGCTCGGCGAGGTTGTCGGGCTCGACCGGACGGCGCTCGATCTCGCCCGCCCGGACATGATCCGGGAAGTCGTGCGCACGATCCGCCCGACGCTGATCGTCAATCCCGCAGCGTACACAGCTGTCGACGTTGCGGAGCGCGAGCGTGATCTCGCGATGGCGATCAACGCGGCTGCGCCGCGCGTGCTGGCTGAAGAGGCGGCGCAAGTCGGCGCATCGCTGATTCATTATTCGACGGACTATGTGTTTGACGGGACGAAGGCCGATCCCTATGTCGAGACCGACGTGCCGAACCCGCTGAACGTCTACGGCCAGTCGAAGCTGGCCGGTGAGCAGGCCATCGCGGCGGTTGGCGGCCGTCACCTGATCCTGCGCACGAGCTGGGTCTACGGCGCGAGAGGCCGCAACTTCCTGACGACGATGTTGCGCCTGGCGAAAGAACGGGACGAACTGAAGATCGTTGCGGACCAGTTTGGCGCGCCCACGTGGTCGGAAACGATCGCGGCGCTGACTGCGCACGTCGCCGCACAGGCGCTTGTGTCGGATGATGCCGACGCGTGGTGGCGCCGGCATGGCGGGCTCTATCACATGACGGCGGCGGGTGCTGCGTCGTGGCACGAGTTCGCGACCGCGATTTTCGAACAGGCGAGCATGGATCGCGTGCTGACGGTCTTGCCGATCTCGGCCTCGGCTTATCCTACGCCCGCGTCGAGACCGGTCAATTCGCGACTGGCAAACGACCGGTTCGTACGCGCGTTCGGTCTCGCGGCGCCGCAGTGGCGTGATGCACTCCGACTTTGCATGGATGGCATGACCGGTTGACGACCGTCTCAGGCCGGCCGCCGTTCCCGCAACACGCGCTCGTAGATTTCAACGTAGCCGTCGACCATCTTGTCGGCGGTGAAGCGGGCTTCGTAGCGTTGCCGTGCCGCCGCGCCGAACCTGGCCGCGAGTGCCGGGTCGTTCGACAGCGTGTCGAGCGCGTTGCGCAGGGCTGGCGTGTCGCCGAGCGGGACGACTAACCCGGTCTCGCCGTTCACGTTGACGAACGACGTGCCGGTCCCGATCTCCATCGACACCATCGGCTTGCCGAACATCGACGCCTCGAGCAGCGAGATTCCGAATGCCTCGGAGCGCAGATGGGACGGAAAGACGAGCGCCTCGCAGAGTTCCAGCAACGCGATCTTGTCTTCGTCGGGCGATGCGCCGGTAAACAGCAGCTGGCCTTCCACACCGAGCCTGCGCGCTTGCGCCTTCAGTTCCTGTTCCATCGGACCGGCGCCGACGATGACGACGCGGTGGTCGGTGCCATGCAGCGCATCGAGCAGCAGATGCAGCCCCTTGTAGTAGCGCAGGTTGCCGACGAACAGGAAGAACTTGCCGCCGATCTCGCGCCGCCAGCGTGCGAGCGTCGCATCGGTCGCACGCGGATACGCGGCTTCGTCGATGCCGATCGGCACGACGTCGACCTTGTCGCGGTAACGTTGAAGCACCGGGCTCGTGTCGACGTAATTCGGCGACGTCGCGACGATTCGCGTGACCGAATCGAGAAAGCGAAACATCAGCGGCCGATATACCTTCAGCAGGTTCTTCTGCCGGATGATGTCCGAGTGGTAGGTGACGACCGACGGCTTGCCGGTGCGCGCGGTCAGGTGAACCATGTCCGCGAACGGCCATGGAAAATGGTAGTGCACGATATCGGCGTCGCGCACGAGTTCCCGGTAGCGGCGAAACGCGGACACGGAGAACGGCGACGACGCGATATCGATCGTGACCTTGGCGCGATGGTGCAGGTGGCTGCCGAGGTCGACCGTCGACGTGTTGCGGCTGACGGTCAGCACGTCGCTGCGGATGCCGCGTGCCGCGGCGCCGTCGCAGATGTGCCAGATCATCTGCTCGACGCCGCCCATCGAGTCGGGTTTGTACGTTTTGTAGAAATGCAGGACGCGCATTGCGGATCGGTAGGCTCGGTTAGTCTGCTGCAAGCATCCAGCGCAGCGTCGAACGCAGATCGATCGGCGCGACGTCCGGCACCGCGGCCCGCAGCTTGTCCGGCACGCCCATCAGCATCTTGACCTCGTTGGCACGGACGAACGCCGGGTTGACATCGACGTCGAGGTCGTGTCCCGAGAGCTCGCGGCACATGTCGACGATGTCGGTCAGCGAATGGGCGGTGCCGCTGCACACGTTCACGGTCTCGCCCGCGGTGTCGTTTTCGACAAGCCGGCGATAGACCTCGGCGACGTAGCGGACGTCGGAGAAGTCGCGCGACACGTCGAGATTGCCGAGCTCGATCCGCGGCTTGCGCTCCGAGAAATGGGACACGATCTTCGGCACCAGGAAGCGCGGCGACTGCCCGCGTCCGGTGTAGTTGAACGGGCGCGTGATTACGATCGGCAGCCGGTCGAACCATGTCCGCACGAGGTGTTCCATCGCGACCTTGCTGGCCGCGTAGTGGTTCACCGGTGCGAACGGCTGCGTTTCGCTCACGGCGCCGCTCGCGTTCCCGTAGATGTTCGCGCTACTGGCGATCAGGATCTTGTCCGGCACGTGGCCGACGTCCGCGCATGCCTGCAGCAGGTTGAGCGTGCCGATCACGTTGACGTTGTAGAACATGCTGGCGTCGTCGTGACCGACGAAGCTGATCGCCGCGAGATGGACGATGCTGGTCGGACGGACCGCATCGATCGTCGCGCGACAGGCGTCCAGCGAACAGATGTCGAGCGCGATCAGGCCGTCATGGGCATGATTTCCCGCGCCCGTGACGCGATGCCCCGCGCGCACGAGCGCATCCGTGACGTAGGCCGCCGTGAATCCGCTCGCTCCGGTAATCAGCGCATGACGTTCCATGGGCGCGAAACCGTCAGAACGAGAAACCGGCTTCGTTGCGGCGAAGGTCGGCTTCGACCATCATCGCGCAGAGCGTTTCGAGGTTCGTCTCGGGCGCCCAGCCGAGCTTTTCCTTGGCCTTCGCCGGATCGCCGATCAGCAATTCGACTTCCGCCGGGCGATAGAACTTCGGATTGACGCTGACGAGGGTCTTGCCGGTCGCGACGTCGATCCCGCGCTCATTGTCCGCCGTCCCTTCGAAGCGCAGCGTATAGCCTGCTGCCTTGAACGCCATCGTCACGAAATCGCGCACGGTTTCGGTGCGGTTCGTTGCCAGCACGAACGTGTCCGGCTCGTCCGCCTGCAGCATTCGCCACATCCCTTCGACGTATTCCTTCGCGAAGCCCCAGTCGCGCTTGGCGTCCAGATTGCCGAGCTCGAGCACGTCCAGCTTGCCGAGCTTGATCTTGGCGACCGAGTCGGTGATCTTGCGCGTGACGAATTCGCGGCCGCGCAGCGGCGACTCGTGATTGAACAGGATCCCGGACGAACCGAAGATGCCGTACGACTCGCGATAGTTGACGGTGATCCAGTGCGCGTACAGCTTCGCGACGCCATACGGGCTGCGCGGGTAGAACGGCGTGGTTTCGATCTGCGGAACGGCCTGGACCTTGCCGAACATCTCCGACGTCGACGCCTGGTAGAAGCGGATCTTGTCGTTGACGATGCGGATGGCCTCCAGCACGTTGAGCGCGCCGATGCCGGTGATCTCGGCGGTCGTGACCGGCTGGTCGAACGAGACGCCGACGAAGCTTTGCGCCGCGAGGTTGTATACCTCGGCCGGTTGGGCCGTCTGCAGCAGGCGGATCGTCGACGAAAGGTCGGTCAGGTCATGCTCGACCAGATTGAGGTCCGGATGCCCGGCGATGCCGAGTTCCTCGATGCGCCAGAAGTTCACGGAGCTTGTGCGGCGGTACGTGCCGAACACGCGATAGCCCTTGCCGAGCAGCAGTTCCGCGAGGTACGCGCCGTCCTGACCGGTGATGCCGGTGATGATTGCAGTTTTCTTTTGCATGTCAGATCCTCTGTAACTTGCGATGGTTGAACGGGCGGGCAGATTTACTCGGCCGCGAGCGCGTTTTCGAGTTCGTCGAGCGTGATGGTAGCGGTTCCGAGCTTGCCGACCACGACGCCCGCCGCGACATTGGCTTCGTGCATCGCACGCAGCCAGTCGCCATGTGTTGCATATCGTACCGCCAGCGTGGCGATGACCGTATCACCCGCGCCTGACACGTCGAATACCTCGCGGGCCTTCGCCGGCTGGTGGTGTGCGCCGCGTGCGTCGAACAGTGTCATGCCTTCCTCGCTGCGCGTGACGAGCAGCTTGTCGAGCGACAACTGCTGACGCAGTGCCTCGGCCTTCGCAGTCAGTTCGGCTTCCGAGCCGAACCGGCCCGCGACCGCCTTGAATTCCGAGAGATTGGGCGTGAGCAGGGTCGCGCCGCGATAACGTTCGTAGTCGTCGCCTTTCGGATCGACGAGGACCACCTTGCCTTGCGACCGTGCACGCTGAATCAGCGCCTGCACGTCGTCCAGCGCGCCTTTGTGGTAGTCCGAAAAGATCACGACGTCGGCGCGCGGCAGCGCGTCGTCGAAGGCGGCCGCGATCTCGGCGAGCACGGGCGGTGCCGGCGTGCGCTCGAAGTCGAGGCGCAGCAGCTGTTGCTGATGACCGACCACGCGGAGCTTCACCGTCGTATGCAGATCGTCGTCGACGCAGAGCCGCGCGTCGATGCCGTTCTCCCGGCACAGGCGCCCGATCGTGTCCGCATTCGCGTCGCGCCCCGCGACGGCGAGCAGCGTGGCGGTCGCGCCCAGCCGCGCGCAGTTGTGCGCGACGTTGGCGCTGCCGCCGAGCCGGTCTTCGGTTCGCTGGACCGCGACGACGGGCACCGGCGCTTCCGGCGAAATTCGGTTGACGTTGCCGAACCAGTATTGATCGAGCATCACGTCGCCGACGACCAGGATATGAGGCTGGGTATTCACGTTGTCCTCGATAATGGCCATGGGTGGGTTCGGGTCAGATATGGCTGGGGCCGCAGACGAAATGCAGCAGGCGCCCCAGTTTGGGTTTTGCACCGGGGCCGGACGCGAGCAGGGCGGCTTCGATGTCCGGCGCCGTGATCAGCGCGGCACACTCGCGTATGACGCAGCCGTTGTAGGCATCCTTGGAAAACTGAATGCACGGCGAGCAGGGAACGTCGGAGTACAGCACGCGGTTCGACGCGCCGAACGGCGAGAAGCGTTGCCACGGGCTCGACGTGAATACGCCCAGCACCGGCCGGCAGACGGACACGAGGTGCAGGGTGCCGCTGTCGGCGCCCACCACGACGTCGCATGCGCCGACGCGCGCGTGGAAATCGGACAGTTTCGAACCACCGAGGATTACGTCGGAGTCGGCCAGATTCAGCATTCGCGCAAGCATGCTCAGTTCGTCTGCCTCGAGCGGGCCGCCGATCAGCTTGATCGCGATGCCGTGCTTCGATTGCAGGGACTGTGCGAGCCGCACCCAGGTCGTCGCCGGAATCTTGTTCGCGAAGAAGCCAGCACTCAGCGAGATGCCGACGGTGCGGAGGGCCGATGGCCATTGCGGTGCGGAGCCGGCCGTCGGCCACATCAACGATGAGCGCGAGTACTTGCCCGTCAGCGATTCCGTGACGCGCTGCTGAATGCGCGTCTCATGGGTGACGTTGTCGCTGCGCGGTACGACGGCGCGCGTGCCGAGGATGCTGCCCGCTTCGTGGCAGAACCCGTCATCGCGCAAGAAGACGATGAGCGAGTAGGGCTTCAATTGCGCGATCAGTTCCGGCATGCCTTCGCCGATCCCGTCCTTCTGCAAGTGTGCGAGCTTCGTCGGATGCAGCGCCGGCCCGTCGGGCAGGAAATGTTCGAGCAGAAACCGGTTGCCCGGCGCGGCGTACAGATCGAAGTTGCCGAACTTCTGCTGCAGCGCGCGCAGCGCCGGTACGCTGAGGACGAAATCGCCGAGGTGATCGGGCTTGACGACAGCCACGTCAGTCATGATCGCGCTCCAGACGCGTCCCGAGTTTCTGGATCAGCGTCTCGTTGATCATCGATCGAACCAGCGTATTGGTGACCTGCAGCGAAACGGCTTCGGCGACCACGCGCACTGCGTACCACGGATACATCCAGATCCGGCCGGACATGAAGCGCGACAGCATCCGCGACAGGCGCAGGCGCCGCTCCTGTTGCAGGCAGTAGAGGTAGTCGAGTGAGAACGAGTTGCCGGGTACGTCGCGCAGCGTGGCCGGCACGATCCGCGATCGATGGATCAGTGCGCGTCGGATGCGGCGCGTGAGCGGCAACGGTCGATTCGCCGCGGGCGAGTCGACCGCGGATTCGCCGGGCGCCGCCGCATGTTCGGACAACGGATCGTTGCGCGCGCTGGATCGCGCGGCCGCGCTTTCCGTGTGGCGAACGGCTTCCGTGACGACCGACAGGTAGGCTTCGCGCGAGAACTTGCGAACCCATTCCTGGCGTGCGCCAAGGGTGTGCGCGCCGTAGTCGGGGTCGTCATCCGCGCGGCGGGCGGCTTCGACGAGGCCCTGCGCGATCGAATGCGGATTGCACGGATCGACATAGCGCGCGAACGGGCCGCCGACCTCGGGTAGCGCGCCAGTGTCCGACAGCAGCAGCGGGATGCCGCGCGCGAGCGCTTCCAGCGCCGGCAGGCCGAAGCCTTCCCATAGCGACGGGTATGCAAGCGCGCAGCAGCGCTCGTACTCGTCGCGCAGCTTGTCGTCGGGCAGGCGGCCGCAGAGCACGGCGCCTTCCACGCGGGCGACCGCGGCCTTGATGACCTCGGCACCGTGACCGTCGCCACCGACGATGCGCAGCGTGTAGCCTTCCTTGGCCAGACCCGACAGCGCGAAGCCCTGGACGAGTCCGGTGATGTTCTTGCGGGTTTCCAGGCTGCCGACGAACAGGAATTGCCGCGACGGCTGGCGCCGCTTCGCCTCGACCGGATGATCGAAACGATCGTAGAGCGGGACGACGCGCATGCGGCTGCGCGGAATGCCGTAGTTGGCCCACAGGTCGCGTGACGTGCTTTCGCTGATCGACAGGATGTCTATCGACGGGTCGTAAAGACGGTCGTACGCGATCGAATAGAGGCGCGACACGCTCGGGTTGTGCCACTGCGGCCGCGTGATCGGTGTCAGGTCGAGCACGTATGCGATCGTGCGTGCGGCCCGGCCGACGAACAGCAGGTACAGCGGGTCGAACACGAAGTTGATGCACGGTGCTTCGGGCTGCCGATCGTCCTGGCGGCGTGCGAACGCGTCGGGATTGGCGAGGGCCGCGCCGAGCAGTGCGCCGACGCGCGACTCGAAGCTGGCGTTCAGCGTGTAGTCGTTTGCGACGAATTCCGCGAGATCGACCGGTTCGCCGAGCGCCTGAAGTTGAACCGGATGGCCGGACAGGATCAGATGGCGCACCGTATCGCGCACGATGAAGTACATCGCGGTGCGATTGATCGCGAGCGGAGTGATGTCGATGACGAGACGCATCATGCGTGGTGCTCCCATGCCCGCGGGCTGCAGACGGTCCGGAAATGTTCGACCGCGGCACTGATTTCGGTGTTCGTACGCCGCTCGCGCAGATCGCCGAGCAGGGTTTCGACCGTCGCGAGCAGCGCGCCTTCGCGAAGTACGCCCCAGTGCGCCGAGATCGGATTCACGCCGACCGGATCGGCAAGACCGAAGTTTGCGATCTCGGTGTCGATGAAATAGCGATAGTCGGCCGGCAGGAATTCCGCGAACGACGTATGGCGAGGACACAGGGCCGGCTTGCCTGCCAGCAGGTTTTCGAACAGGCCGAGCCCCAGACCCTCGCCGAACGACGCGGTCAGGAAGCCGTCGCAGGTCTGCCCGAGCGCCTGCATCGTGTCGTGCGTCAGCGCGCCGGTGCACAGATAGACGCGCGAAGCGTCGACGTCGTGGCGGCGCGCGATCTGCGCGAACAGGGTCGCTACACGGTCGAACAGGCGATCTGCCGTTTCCGTGACGTCGATCGTCGATACCTTGAGCACGAGCCCCGCGCGCGGATGCGCGCGAATCACGTCGAGCCATTCGTCGGCGAGGACCGGGAAACCCTTGCGCGGGATCAGCGTGTTGGTGCTGAGCAGAAGCAGGTCGCACGACGCACGTACTTCGGACAGCGATGCGAGTTTCGGCGCCGCGCCTTCGCGCAGCGGAATTTCGCGCAACGTAAGATCCGGAACCGACGCGTCGCGCGGTTCGGAGGAGCCGTGCGGCATCGGGCAGGGCGTGTAGACGACCGGAACCTCGACGCCCTCTTCCTCGAGCATCGGCTGCATGAACCGGGCCGGAACCCAGACTTCGTCGATATCGTTGATCGATGCGATCCACGACTGATTGCCGAGGCGATCGGTTTCCCAGAAGAACAGGCCGATACTCCGCGCGCCGCTGAACGGACGGAAGTTGTCGGGCGTCGAGATCGTCAGGACGACGACCTCGCTATCGGGCATCTTCGCGGCGCTCGCGACGCAGTTGTCGGCGATCAGCGGGTACGGCCATACCGTGACATGGCGGGACGGGTGTCCATGAAGGTCGACGCCGAGCACGATGTCGAAGTGTGGCTCCAGCCATTCGAGATAGAGACGGGTCGCATACGCATAGCCGCTGTAGCTGTTCAGGTCGCCACGAATGATCAGAACGCGCCGCTTGGCGGACAGGTTACCGGTGGTCATGCTGCGTGATCCGCTTGAGTTCCGTGTAAATCAGGTCGACGCAGTCGGCTGTTGCTTGCGACTGGGTGCGGCCCGGGCGCGTAAAGTAGTTCCATACGCGCAGGACCATGCGCTGCACGGGACCGAACCGCAGCAACCGGTAGCGTGCGATGCGCGGCGGCAGCGACGTTCGCGGCGCGGCGAGGTGCCTCAGCATGCCGATGCGCGCGAGCAGCTCGGCGTCGATGCGCAACGGGGACAGCACGGGTTGACGCGTGTCGTCGCGCGTTGGTTCGAGATGCTTCGCGAACGCCTGCGAATCGCGGATTCGCGCGTCGCGCGTCGATGCTTCGTCGCCCGATGCAATGTCCGGGCGGTTATCGGATTGAGTCATGTCGTCGATCCCTCGTCGTCACTTATCGCGATGCGCCATGCAATCGCAGCGCAAGGCGCACGAGCGGCTGCGCAAGCCGTTCGGACTGCCGCGCGTGCTCCGCTTGCAGCGTGTCGAGCCGACGTTTCAGATCCATCGCCTGCGCGTCGGCATGGGCGGCGGTCAGGTGCGCCTCGGAGAGCTCGGCGCGCACGGCGCTCAACTCTCCCCGCAATGCGGCCAGTTCGGCCTGCAACGCGGCCAGCGTGCGCTCCCGCTCCGCAAGGGTGTCCTGCAACGCGCGATGCGCGTCCGGCGAAATTTCGGGATCGAGCACGAAGCAGTGGCCGCGACGCAGTTTCGCGCGGTCGAACACGTTCGGCGCGAGTGCGATGCGCGGCTTCAGGTCGCGATGCTCCGTCGCGACATAGAACCGGTTCAGGCCGTCGAAGTACACGTATTCGTAACCGGCGTCGGTCACGATCGATTCCCACTCCGCGCTGTTGTCGACCGGCGAATTCGGCTCGGTCGATTCGATCACGAGAATCCACGGGCGGAAGCGCTTGAAGTCCGCGCCGAGCAGCACGTTCCGCTCGAAGCCCTCGACGTCGATCTTCAGGAAATGGATGTCGCGCGGCGCGTACGCTTCGCAGACGTCCGCGAGCGTACGAACCTCGACCTCGCGTTCGCCGTGCAGGCGACCGCTTTCGCGGTAGCGATTCGCAATCTCGGGGGCGTTGGTCGACAGGCCGCGTGCGTCGATTTCATAGAGCGTCAGGCGGCCGGGCTTTTCGCCCAGCGCACAGGCGAGATTGATGTCGCGCGGCCGATCTTGCACGAGCGCATCGAAATGCTCGGTGACCGGCTCGACGTTGACGCCGTGCCAGCCCCGTTCGTAGAACGCCTTCGTGACGGAATCCTCGATCGGTTCGTTGGCGCCGACGTCGATGTAGAACCCCTGTTCGACATCGGAAAGCGCGCGCCAGAGAACGATGTCTTCGAAGTTCTGCGCAAAGGAGAGAAAGGTCATTGCCGCTCGATCCGGATGGTGGGTTCGATGAAGCTGAAACCGAGGAAGAAGGGGCGGGTCAGGTTCGCGACAGTGAAGACCAGTGCGTAGTCGCGCCACTCATAGTTGTTGGTCAGGTGATCCGACCCGCTGGTAAGTGCCGTTGCAACCGAATACGAGCCCGGGCCGACGTTCATGTCGAACGCGAACGTGAACTTCAGGCGTTCGCCGGCACGCACGTTTTCCGCGATCTGCTTCGTGTGGTACGTGTTGGTACCGTAGATGTCCTGGCCGAGGCGGTTCTTGATCATGTAGCCGAGCACGAGCTTCGGAATCGCCTCATTGGCGCGCACGGTGATCTCGAGCTGGGCGCTGGAGCCCACATCGACCATTTCGACCTCGTTGCCGTCGCCGTCGCAGAGCGCGATGTGTTCGATCGTGGCTTCGCCGGTGCCGGAGATGGTGCGGGTGTTGCCCTCTGCCGTCACTTCCTGGCGAATCGTCTGACTTTGGCGCTGCGCGAGCGACGCGTTGTAGAAGTCGATCACTTCCTCGGGCGGCCCGATCTTGGAGACGGTGCCTTTCTCGAGCAGGATAGCCTTGTCGCAGATCGACTGGATCGACGTCTTGTCGTGCGAGACGAGCAGCAGGGTCGTGCCCTGTTCGCGGAACTTACGGATCCGGTCGAAGCTCTTGTGCTGAAAATACGCGTCGCCGACCGACAGCGCTTCGTCGACGATCAGGATGTCGGGACGGCGCGCCGTCGCGATGCTGAATGCCAGACGCATTTGCATGCCGCTCGAATAGACGCGCACCGGCTGGTCGATGTATTCGCCGATCTCGGCGAATTCCTCGATTTCCGGCATTAGCGTGTCGACGTCGTGATTGGTCAGGCCGAGCAGCTGGCCGGCCATGTAGACGTTTTGCCGGCCGGTGAAGTCCGGATGGAAGCCCATGCCGAGTTCGAGCAGCGCCGCGACCGAACCGTTGATCGCAATCTGACCTTCGGACGCGCGCGCCGTGCCGGTGATGATCTTGAGCAGCGTGCTCTTGCCCGCACCGTTGACACCCATCAGGCCTACGGCTTCGCCTGGTTCGATGTCGAACGAAATATTGCGCAGCACCCAGCGCAACTCGTGGCGGTTCGCGCCCGGCACGAGCCATTCGATGAGCCGTCCCCACCGGGACCGATAGATTTTGTATGCCTTGCCGACGCCGGCTACCTTGATCGCCGTCATTACAGTTCGTCCACCATTTCAGCCGAATGCCTGCGGAAAATAAATGCGCCGGCCGCGCAGAGCAGTACGGCAAGGGCAAGAACGGGCCACAGCGAGTACCAGTTCGGCATGCGATGCCACACGCAGATGTCCTGATAAGCGGTAATCACGCGCGCCATCGGGTTGAACATGATGTAGTGGCGCACGCGCTCCGGCAGGACCGCGATCGGATAGACGATCGGCGTGAACCAGAACCAGAATTGCATGACCACGCCGAAGAGCTGGCCGACGTCGCGAAAGAAAACGTTCAGCACGCCGAGCACGATGCCGAGGCCCATCGAGAACGCGACCTGGAGCAGCAGCACCGGAATCAGCGCGAAATACGACCAGCCGGGGAAATTGTTCGAGATCAGCAGGAAGATCGTGAAGAGCGCGAACACGATGCCGAAGTTCAGCAGCGCGTTCAATGCGACGATGATCGGCAGACAGATGCGCGGGAAGTTGAGCTTCTTGATCAGGTTGGCCTGCTCGAGAAACACGTTCTGCGCACGCGTCAGCGTGTCGGCGAACAGGCCCCACGTGAGCGAGCCCGCGCACAGGTATACGCTGTATGCGAGATTGCTGTCGACACCGGGAAGTCGTG
This sequence comes from Burkholderia sp. MSMB0856, assembly GCF_001524645.2. Classification (NCBI taxonomy): domain Bacteria; kingdom Pseudomonadati; phylum Pseudomonadota; class Betaproteobacteria; order Burkholderiales; family Burkholderiaceae; genus Burkholderia; species Burkholderia sp. MSMB0856. Next base: position 868,849 of record NZ_CP013427.1, read on the forward strand.
CGCGCATCAGCTGGGAGAAGATCACCGTATAGACGAAGATCATCGCCAGCGGGTTGATCACCATCCACGCGCCGCCGAGCAGCGAATTCCGGTAGCGCGACTGAAACTCGCGCTTGACGCTGCTGACGATGAATCCGCGATATCGCCACGCGGATTTGACAATTCCTACTGCCATGCAGAATTCCTATGAACAGGTCGTGCGCGCGACACGGGGCGGCGGCTTCCGCGCGTCGATTGCCGTCGGGACGAGCGGCGCGGCACCGGAAAACCCGTCGCACCGCGACATCCATGCCGCGCGGCCCCCGGATCGACCGGGGGCGCGGGCGGTCCGTTCGGCCGTGTCAGTTCGACGATGTGCGGCCGTAGACGTCCTCGAAGCGGACAATGTCGTCTTCGCCGAGATATTCGCCGCACTGGACCTCGATCAGCACGAGATCGAGCACGCCGGGGTTGATCAGCCGATGCTTGTGACCGGCCGGGATGTAGGTCGATTCGTTCGGCTGCAGCGAGATGACCTGTTCGCCGTTGACGACATCCGCGCAACCGCTCACCACCACCCAGTGCTCGCTCCGATGGTGATGCATCTGGAGCGACAGCGAGGCGCCCGGCTTGACGACGATCCGCTTCATCTTGAATCGTTCGCCTTCCTCCAGCACCGTGTAGGTCCCCCAGGGACGATGCACGGTGCGGTGCAGGCGATAAGCGCTGTGGTTCGACTGCTTGAGCCCGGCGACGATGTGTTTGACGTCCTGCGCGCGTTGCGCCGATGCGACGAGCAGGGCGTCCGGCGTATCGACGACGATCAGGTCGTGCACGCCGACGAGGCCGACCATCCGGTCCTCGCTCTGAACGAAGCAGTTGTCGGCGTCGTGAAGTTGCGCAGGGCCGCTGATGCGGTTGCCGCGCTCGTCAGGGGCGGTGAGACTGCTGATCGACAGCCAGGAGCCGATGTCGCTCCAGCCGATGTCGCACGGCACCACGTAGACGTTGGCCGAGCGCTCCATTACCGCGTAGTCGATCGAGATGCTTTCCGTTTCGCGGAAGGCGGCGGGCGTGAGTTCGAGCGCGTAGTCGCCGTCGGACGACGCACTGCGCGACGCCGTATCGATCGCATGGATGACCGGCGTGGCAACGTCGGGCGCGTGACGCTCGAGTTCCGTGAGGATGGTCTGCGCGGTAAAGCAGAACATGCCGGCGTTCCACAGGTGGCGCCCGTCGGCGACAAGCGCCTCGGCGACTGACAGCTGCGGTTTCTCGACGAAACGCGTCACCTTGCGCGACGCCGGGCCGCGGGCAGGCGTCGCATCGTATTCGATGTAGCCGTAGCCGGTTTCGGGACTGGTCGGGTGAATGCCGAACGTCACTACCTGACCATCGACCGCGGCGGCCGCGGCTTGTTGCACCGCAGCATCGAACGCCGCCTGATCGGCCACGAGGTGGTCGGCGGGCAGGACGAGCATGACGGCCTCGGGGCCGTGCTCGCGGCGGATCAATTCGGCGGCGGCGCCAATGGCGGCAGCCGTATTGCGGGCCTCGGGCTCGAGCACGAAGCCGAGCCGGTTGCCTGCCTCCCGCACGTTCGTGCACTCGTCCTTGGTCAGGAAGTAGGTTTCGCGGTTCGTGACGACGACAATTTCGCGTGCAGCGGTCGCCTGCTGGGCCCGAAGATAGGTCTTCTGGAGCAGGCTTTGCCCGTCAGCAAGGCGCAACAGCGGCTTCGGAAACGCTTCACGCGACACGGGCCACAGCCGGGTGCCCGCGCCTCCGCAGATGATGACGGGTATGATGTTCATTGACTCGATCTGGTTACGATCCGTTTACGGCATGGTGCGGGACCATCGGAAGGCTGCGATTCTAGCGGATTTCACCCTGCGGAACCATTGCACCATACATCTCGTTACGGAAGTTGCACTGCAAGAAAACAACAATAATTCGAGACGGGGTATCGTCCCGAGATCACATCCGCCGCAACATGCAGGTATCCGAATTTGCCTGTTTGTTCGGTCTATCGGCATAATTCCTACCAGTTCACGGCGGTCGTGCGCTGGAGTCCCTCTAGCCGATCCGCACACTATACGACACGGCCAAGCGGCCAAGCCGTTCGCGCGACGGCTGCCGCACAGTAGTTAACGTTCTGTTTCACTAGGATCTCACGCATGCTTCGATTCAAACCGTCGTGGCGGTCACTGAGCGTATTCGGATTCGACTTGCTCGCCGTCGCCGCCGCATGGATATCGGCTTACGTGATTCGTTTCAACGGGGCCGTGCCGACGGAGTTCTGGCACGGTTGTCTCGTTGCGCTCGCGGGCGTCGTCCCGACTTATGCGATCCTGTTCCGGATCTGCGGCCTGTACCGTGGCATGTGGGTGTTCGCGAGCCTGCCGGATCTCATCCGCATTGCGAAGGCGGTCGGCATCGGTGCGCTGCTCGTGATGATCGGCGCGGTGATGCTGCAGCCGACACCGATCATTCCGCGCTCAGTCCTGCTCGTTTCGCCGCTGCTGTTGTTTCTGTCGACCGGCGGCGCGCGTGCGCTGTACCGGACGGTAAAGGAGTTCTATCGATACGGCGGCCTGATCGCGCAAGGCAAGCCGGTCGTCGTGCTCGGTGCGGGCGCGGCGGGTGCGACTCTCGCGCGTGAACTGTCGCGTTCGGGCGAATGGCGCCTGATCGGACTCCTCGACGACGACCCGACCAAGCGCGGCCGGGAGATTTACGGCTACAAGGTGCTTGGTGCGATCGACGAGTTGCCGCATTTCGCCGACATGCTCCGCGTCGAGACCGCGATCATCGCGATTCCCTCCGCACCGGTCGAAGTGCAGCGGCGGGTCGCGACGCTCTGCGTGCGTGCCGGCGTTCGCGCCATGGTGCTGCCGGCGCTCGCCGACGTCGCACAGGGGCAGGCTTCCCTGTCGCGTGTGCGCCAGATCGATCTCGAGGATCTGCTGGGCCGCGAGCCCGTGTCGATCGATACGGCTCACGTGGATGCGTTGCTGCGCGGGCGGGTCGTAATGGTGACGGGCGCGGGCGGCTCCATCGGTTCCGAACTGTGCCGTCAGATCCTGCGATTCGAGCCGGCCCAGGTGGTTGCGTTCGATCTGTCGGAGTACGCGATTTACCGGTTGACGGAAGATCTGCACGAGCGTTTTCCAGGCGTCGACGTCGTGCCGATCGTCGGCGACGCGAAGGACTCCCTGTTGCTGGACGAAGTGTTTCGTCGCCATGCGCCGCACATCGTTTTCCATGCGGCGGCCTACAAGCATGTGCCGTTGATGGAAGAGCTCAACGCATGGCAGGCGGTCCGCAACAACGTACTTGGTACATACCGCGTCGCGCGCGCGGCTGCGCGTCATGCCACGCGCCACTTCGTGCTGATCTCGACTGACAAGGCCGTAAACCCCACGAACGTGATGGGTGCGAGCAAGCGGCTGGCGGAAATGGCATGCCAGGCATTGCAGCAATCGAGTTCGACGCAGTTCGAGACGGTTCGCTTCGGCAATGTGCTCGGCAGTGCCGGGAGCGTCATTCCGAAATTCCAGCAGCAGATTGCGAAGGGCGGCCCGGTGACAGTCACCCATCCGGAAGTCACACGCTTCTTCATGACGATCCCCGAGGCGTCGCAGCTGGTGTTGCAGGCCTCCAGCATGGGGCTGGGTGGCGAGATCTTCGTCCTCGACATGGGGCAGCCGGTCAGGATTGTCGATCTGGCTCGTGACCTGATCCGTCTCTACGGCTTCGACGAGAGTCAGATCCGCATCTCATTCTCGGGCCTGCGGCCGGGTGAAAAACTGTACGAGGAACTGCTCGCGGACGACGAGACCGCGACCCGTACGCCGCATCCGAAGCTGCGCATCGCGCGAGCGCGCGAGGTGCCGGACAACTTGCTCGACGAGCTTCTGCCCTGGCTGATGCAGAATCGCGTGCTGCCCGACGACGAGGTGCGACGGGACCTGCGCCGCTGGGTGCCCGAATACCAGCCGACGGTCTTGCCGCAACTGCAGCCAGTTGCATCGGCGCGGTCGGCCTGAGCCGCACCGTCCATCCTTCATTTTCCTGACACGGCGCCGTGACCTGTCTTTCGACGGGTAACGGCGTCGTCAAGTTCGTTTGGCCCTCGATCGCATGAAACTGCTTTTCGATCTCAATTCGCTGCGTCCGCCCCGAAGCGGCATCGGCTACTACACACAACATCTGCTCGAAGGTCTGCTTCGGCGCAGCGACGTCGAAGACGTCGCCGGTTGGGTCGGGCGTACCGTGTTCCAGGGCGAGCGTCTCGACGCCATGATGGTCGACCAATCGTCACTGCAGAAGGCCGTGCAGTTCCGTAACGGGATGACTGCGAGCCTGCTGCAGAAATCGAGGGCGATTCCGGGGCTGTACCGTTTGCGCACGGTCGTGCGGAGTTCTGCTTCGCGCACGTTGCGCAGCGACTTCGCGCGGCGCGGCTATCTCTATCACGAGACCAATTTCGTCGCGTCGCGTTATCGCGGCCCGAACGTCGTGACCGTGCACGACCTGTCCCACCGGCGTCATCCGGAGTTTCATCCTCAGGTCGCCGTCAACTACCTCGATCACGGGCTGCCGCGTTCGCTGCGACAGGCCGGCGCGATCATCGTCGACAGCCTGTACACGAAGCAGGAACTGCTCGACATCTACGACGTGCCGGAGGAGCGGGTGGTGCCGATCCATCTCGGCGTCGAACCGGTGTTCCGGCCATACAGTGACGAAGAGTGCCGTCCCGTGCTCGACGCGCTCGGGATTCAGTCGCGGCGTTTCGTCCTGTCGGTCTGCACGCTGCAGCCGCGCAAGAATCTTCAGCGGCTGGTCGAAGGATTCGCACGGTTGCCGGAGGAACTGCGGCAGATGTATCCGCTGGTCCTTGTCGGCGCCGACGGCTGGAAGAACTCGCAGCTGATGGCGTGCATCGAGCCGCTCGCCCGAGCGGGCCAGATCATATCGCCGGGCTACCTGTCGCGCTCGAGTCTGCTGCATCTTTTTTCGTCGGCCGCGGTCTTCGCATATCCGTCGCTTTACGAAGGATTCGGTCTTCCGGTCGCGGAGGCGATGGCGAGCGGGGCGCCCGTCCTGACGTCGAACGTGACGTCGATTCCGGAGGTCGCGAACGGCGCCGCGCTCGAAGTCGATCCGTATTCGGTCGACGCGATCGAGGCCGGGCTCGAGCGCCTGCTGACGGACGCCGCGTTGCGCGACCTGCTGGTGGAGAAGGGGTTGCGGCGCGCAGCCGAGCTGACTTGGGACGCTACCGTCGACAAGACCTGCGAGGTCTATCATTCACTGGTCTGACGCGCGTGCGGCGACGAATGCCGCCGATGGAGGAAAGGCAATGCGGATTGGCGTGAGCGGGGCGAACGGTTTCGTGGGGCGCGCACTGGTTCAGGCGTTGTGCGACGCGGGACACGATGTTATCGCGCTCGTTCGCCGCCACGCGGGCGATACCGATGCGCGGGCGACCGAGTGCGTCATCGCGGACGACGATTTCGCCAGCGTCGCAGCCGGACAACCCGCTTTGCCACCGTGCGGCGTGTTCGTGCATCTCGCCGCACGCGTGCACGTGATGCGTGACGACGCAACCGATCCGCTGGCGTCCTACCGGGCCGCGAACGTTCAGGGCGCGCTGAATGCGCTCGAGGCCGCGCGCCGTGCCGGCGTGCGCCGGTTCGTGTTCGTGAGCAGCGTCAAGGCGCTCGGCGAGCACGAGAACGGCCGCCCGTTGCGTGAGGACGACGTGCCGCGCCCCGGCGATCCGTACGGCATCTCGAAGCAGGAGGCGGAAGTCGCGTTGCGCGATGCCTGCGCGGCCTGCGGGATCGAACTGACGGTCGTGCGGCCGCCGCTCGTGTACGGTCCCGGCGTGCGAGCGAATTTCCTCGGGCTGATGCGCGCGGTCGCGCGTGGCGTGCCGCTACCGCTCGGCGCCGCACATGCGCAGCGCAGCATGGTGTATATCGGCAACCTTGTCGACGCATTGCGGTTCCTGGCCACGCGCGATCACGCAACGGACGGGGTGTTCCATGTGACCGACGGCAACGACCGGTCCGTCGCCGAACTCGTTGCGGGGATTGCCGCCGCGCTCGGCCGGTCGCCGCGCCTCGTGCCGGTGCCCGTCGCGTGGTTGCGCGCTGCGGGCGCGTTGACCGGACGCCGCGCGGCGGTCGACCGCCTGACGAGTCCGCTGCGGATCGAATGCGCGCACCTGCGCGAGCTCGGCTGGGCGCCGCCGTTTACCGTCGACCAAGGGCTGGCCCAAACAGTGGCCGGCTTGGCGAAGGGGGGCGGAGCATGATCGCATCGTTACCCATCGTCGTCGTTGCCGCGTTCGCGGCATGCGCGAGCTTCGCGGTGCTTGCATGGCTGCTGAAATCGGGTCTGGCGTGGCGACTCGCCGTTGACGTGCCGAACCAGCGCTCCCTTCATGAGCGTCCCGTGCCGCGTGTCGGCGGATGGGGTGTGATGTGTTCGGCGCTGCCGCTGATCGCGCTCGGCGTGCCGGGATTCGGCTGGGCGGCGCTCGCCGCGTGCGTGCTGGCCGTCGTGTCGTTGATCGACGACCGGCGAGGCCTGTCGGCGCGTGTGCGTTTCAGCGTGCATCTGCTGGTGGCCGCAGGCGCCGTCGCGGTCTCGTCCACCGGAATGCCGATATGGGCGACGGTGCTGGTCGTCATCGCGCTCGTCTGGATCGTGAATCTCTACAACTTCATGGACGGCGCGAACGGTCTCGCGGCCGGCATGACTGTGCTGGGTTTCGGCACCTATGCGATCGCGGCGTCGCGCGTCGCGCCGGAGCTCGCGCTGGCGAGCGGCGTGATCTCGGGCGCGGGCCTGGGTTTCCTCGTGCTCAATTTCGGAGCGGCGAAGGTCTTCCTCGGCGACGTCGGATCGATTCCGTTGGGTTTCCTGGCCGGCGCATTCGGGCTGTGGGGCTGGCAGCACGGTGTCTGGCCGGTGTGGTTCGTCGCGATGGCGTTCGGACCGTTCATCGCGGATGCATCCGTGACGCTGTTGCGTCGCCTGTTGCGCGGAGAAAAGGTCTGGCAGGCGCACCGCGAGCATTTCTATCAACGGCTGGTGCGGACACTCGGTTCGCACGTGCCGGTTGCGCTGCTGTATTACGCGTTGATGGTGGGTGGTTCGGCGGCGGGTCTCGCGGCGCGCCAGCTTCCGTCCGTCGCGGAGCAGTGGGGGATCGTGGTTGCGTGGTACGCCCTGCTCGCCGTCATCGGCGCGTGGATCGAGTGGCGCTGGCGCAAGTCCGGGCTGACTCGTTGATTTCGCGTTATATCCGGCCTCGAGCGTCATACCGGATGTCGTATGAAGGGCGGCGGTCGAGCGCCGCCTGATCGCTTGCCCGCGCCGGCATTCGCTCGGCGCCATCGTCCCGATCGACACACCGATCGTTCCATTCGCGTTCACCCATATCGACCCACTTCGGTCATTTGACTACCCGTCGATTCCTTCCTATGTTTTCCTCAAGGTAGCCGTCCGATTGCCGTAAAGAACAAAGGTGAAAAGCCAAATACGAGATCTACGGTCCATACCAATCCGATGAAAGCGGAACATATTGCAAGGGGAATGAGCGCGGCACTCATGGTGTTCGCGCTCGCGGGGTGTGGCGGCGACGAGAGTCCGACGGCGTCGACCGTCACCGCCACTGCGCAGGTTGGCAAATTGTCGGCGCTGCGCGCCACCGGCAACGTGGTGAGTGCAGCGCCGATGAGTGCGACGGCGCCGGTCCATGTTGTGCTCATACTCAAGCCGAACGACCAAGCCGCACTGCATCGCTTCGTGCAGGACTCGCGAACGCCCGGCAGCGCCAGCTTCGGCGCCGTGCTGACCTCCGCGCAGATCGCCGCGCGCTACGCGCCCACCGCCGACCAGGTCGCCACGGTGAAGGCCTATTTGGGAAGTAAGGGCTTCACGAACATCAATGTTGCCGGCAACAACATGATCGTCGAAGCCGATGCGCCGGCCGGCGTGATATCCGGCGTGTTCAAGACGACGCTGGTGCCCGTCGCGATGGCGGACGGCAGCCGCGCGCATATCAACACTGCCCCCGAGACGGTGCCGGACGCACTCGGCGGTGTCGTCCAAGCGGTTCTGGGGCTCGATACCGCGACGCGTCTGCATCCGCACTTCGTGCGCGCGTCCGTGGCCGCCCGTGCGCCAACCGCAAACACGTCGCCGACGACCAACGCAATCATGGTGGGCCACAACCCGACGCAATTTCCGGGCATCTATTCCGTCGGCAGCGCGCCGACGGCCGGCAACACCACGGTGGGCATCATCGCGGAAGGGAACCTGACGCAACCCGTCATCGACCTGACGACGTTCGAAACCAACAACCGGTTGCCCGCCGTACCCGTTTCGGTGATCAACGCCGGCACGCCGAGCGCCGACACGAGCGCGAACGTCGAATGGTCACTCGACAGCCAGACCATTGTCGGGATGTCCGGCGGCGTCAAGCAAATCAACTTCTATGTTGCGCCGTCCTTCGCATGGAGCGACATGGCGCTCGCGATCAATCGCGCCGTGTCGGACAACACCGCGCGGGTCGTCAACATGTCGATCGGCGGATGCGAGAACTGGGCGCCGACCGCCTCGATGGACGTGCTGTTCGAAATGGCCGTCGCACAGGGGCAGACCTTTTCGGTCAGCACGGGCGACTCGGGTAGCGTTGCGTACGGCTGCAGCGGCACGTCGGTGCAATATCCGGCGAGCTCGCCCTACGTCGTGGCCGTCGGCGGCACCAGCCTCTATACGAACGGGAACGGCAGCTATGGCGGCGAGATGGCCTGGGACTCCGGCGGAGGCGGCAGCAGCGGCTTCGAGCCGATTCCGACCTGGCAGTCGAACGTACCGCAGCTCAAGGGACGGGCGTTCCGGGGCCTGCCGGATCTCGCGTTCGACGCCGATCCCAACAGCGGCGCGCAGATCATCGTGGGCGGACAACTCGAGACGCTGGGCGGTACGAGCCTGTCCGCGCCGTTGTTTGCCGCGACCTGGGCGCGTCTCTTGTCCGGCAGCTGCGCGACGAACCCCGGCTTCGCGGCACCGACGATTTACAGTGCACAAGCCACGACACCGTCGATCTTCCGCGACATCACCTACGGCAGTAACGGCGCATACAGTGCCGGTTCGGGCTGGGACTTCGTGACCGGCTGGGGCACGCCGATCGTCACCACGCTGCAATCGTCGATATGCGCGCCGACGACACCGATCTATGGCGGCACCATCGGTGAAGGGACGACGCTCAAGCCGGGACAAACCGTGTACTCGGCGTCCCAAAACCATCGACTGGTCATGCAGAATGACGGCAACCTCGTGCTTTATAACGTGAGTGGTGCCGCGATATGGAATTCCGGGACGTTCGGAAACGCAGGGGCGTACGCAGTGTTCCAGACTGACGGCAACTTCGTGGTCTACAGCGCGGGCGGCAGGGCGCTGTGGTTTTCGGCGACCAATGGCGGGTCCTATGGCCAGTATCTTGCCGTGCAGGATGACGGCAACATGGTGATCTACGCGTGGTCCATCCCGGTATTTGCCACGGCGACGTCAGCGGCGGGATTGACGAACTCGTCGAGCGGGCCGGCTGTCTGGAACGGCGGCGTCACCCTCGGCAGTGGCCAGAGCCTGGCGTCAGGCAACGGTGCAAACACACTCGTCATGCAGAGTGACGGGAATCTGGTGCTGCTTCGCCAAGGCGTCCCGAAATGGAATTCGGGGACCTACAGTCATCCGGGCGCCTATGCGGCGATGCAGACGGACGGCAATCTGGTCGTCTACAGTCCAACGGGCGTGCCGCTCTGGTATTCCGGCACCAACGGCAATCCGGGGGCGGTCACGTACATTCAGGACGACGGCAACCTCGTAATCTATGCGCAGGCGCCGCGCTGGAACACCTATACCTCGGGACGCTAGGATTCTGCGATTCGCGGCCGCGCCGTCACGGTCACCGTCGGCGATGGCCGCGTAGTGTGTAGCAGTGGACAGCCCGCGCGAACCGGCAGCGCGCCGGCTGACCCGCCCCCCTCAATGCCCGCGCTTCTCCTTCCTCACCACCATCCACCGCGGCACCCTGAACCTGACGATGCTGATATACAGCCACACATAGGTCAGTGCGAACAGCACCACAAAAACGAACAGGTGCACCGTGTGTCGCCAGAACAGCGTCGCCGGAATCACGGCAACGAGGCACAGCAGCCAAAGATAAGGTGATGTGAGCGAATTGCGCCGCGTGAGGTCGTGCGCATGCTTCGTCCCGACGGCCCATCGCATCAGCCGCTTGTACACGAGCATGTGCAGGTGAACGCCGTCCGGAATCCCCGGCGACATCCCGCGAATGAACTTCTTCCGGTAGATCGAGAAGCACGTCTCGAAGATCGGATACATGAACAGCAGCACCGGGTACCACGCCGACACTTCGCGATTTCGCATCACCAGCATGATCGCGAGCTCGGCGAGCATGAAGCCGATGAAATACGCGCCGCCGTCGCCGAGGAAGATCAGGCCGGCCGGGAAATTCCACAGGAAGAAGCCGAGCACGGCGCCCATCATGATGATCGACGCGGACATCACGACCGGGTCGTTGACGTGGAATGCGACGTAGGCGAGCGACGCGAACATCATGAAGCTGACCATCGACGCGAGCCCGTTGAAGCCGTCGATGATGTTGATCGCGTTGGCCAGCGCGGCGACCGCGAGCACCGTGATGAACGCCGAAATGGCCACGTAGTGGAGCAGGAAGTCGAGCGGCGGCACGCTGATGCGCGTGACCGCGATGTTCAGCAGCCAGAACGCCAGCGCGGCCGCGCCCATCGTGCACAGCAGCCGCGCGCGCGGCGACACGCGCTTGGTCAGGTCCTCGACGAGCCCGGAGAGGAACGCCGGCAGCCCGCAGGCCACGATGCCGAGAATGCTGCCGGCGATCGTTGGATAGCGCCGGGTCAGGAGCAGCGCGGCAATGACGACGCCGGCGAGGATCCCGATGCCCCCGACGCGCGGCACGGGCCGCACGTGGAATTTCTGCACGCCGGCCAGATCGCTGTCGATCGAGAATTTCTCGTGCAGATGCGCATAGCGCACGATGAACAGCGTGACGAGCAGGGAGACGATGAAGCCGGACGCGAAGCTGAGCATGGGATCGCTCGAAAAATGGACAGCGGATTATACAAAACCGCGGGGGTTCCCCTCCTGCCATTTCCAGTGGTCGGCGCACATCTCCTCGATCCCGAGCGTCGCGCGCCAGCCGATGAGGTCGGCGGCGGCCTGCGGATTCGCGTAGCACTCGGCGATGTCGCCCGGGCGGCGCGCGACGAGTTCGTACGGCACCGGGCGGCCCGACGCCTTCTCGAACGCGCGCACGACTTCCAGCACGCTGTAGCCCTGGCCCGTGCCGAGGTTCACGACGAAGCTCGCATCGCGCTTCGCGAGCGCGTCGAGCGCGGCGATGTGCCCCTTCGCGAGATCGACGACGTGGATGTAGTCGCGCACGCCGGTGCCGTCCGGCGTCGGGTAGTCGGAGCCGAACACGCGCAGCTTCTCGAGCTTGCCGACCGCGACCTGCGCGACGTACGGCATCAGGTTGTTCGGGATGCCGGCCGGGTCCTCGCCGATCAGCCCGCTCGCATGCGCGCCGACCGGGTTGAAGTAGCGCAGCGTCGCGATGCGCCACGACGGGTCCGATACCTCGAGATCGCGCAGGATCTGCTCGGCGATCAGCTTCGACTGGCCATACGGGTTGGTCGCGGACAGCGGGAACGATTCGTCGATCGGCGAGCGCTCCGGCACGCCGTACACGGTGGCGGACGAGCTGAACACGAATTGCTTGACGTTGCGCTCGCGCATGATCTTGAGCACGGAGAGCAGTCCGCCGAGGTTGTTCTGGTAGTACTCGAGCGGCTTCGCGACCGATTCGCCGACCGCCTTGAGCGCCGCGAAATGGATCGTGCCCGTGATCGGATGTGCATCGAACACCTTCGCGAGCGCGGCTTCGTCGCACACGTCGACCTGGTGGAACGCGGGCGTCCTGCCCGTGATTCGCTCGATGCGCCGGACGGACTCGGCCTTGCTGTTGACGAGGTTGTCGACGATCACAACATCGTAGCCGTTGTCGAGCAGCTCGACGGCCGTGTGCGAGCCGATGTAGCCCGCACCGCCGGTAACGAGGATGGTGCCTTTAGCGGTCATGCTGATGCGCTCCTTCAGAGTGTGATGCCGGTCAATGTATGAATGGTCTGCCGGTAACGTTCGACGACCTGCTGCTCGTCGAATTCAGCGGCGACCTTGCGGCGGCCGTGCGCGCCCATCGCATCGCGCCCGGCGGTCCCGAGTTCGATCATGCGGATCAACTGCTCGGCGAGGCTCGCGCTGTCGCGCACGCGGCACAGGAAGCCGGTTTCGCCGTCGGCCACGACGTCGCGGCAGCCTGGCACGTCGGTCGCCACGATCGGGCGGCCCATCGCGGACGCTTCCATCAGCGTGCGCGGCACGCCCTCGCGGTACGACGGCAGCACGACGCAATCGGCCGCCGCGATGTGCGGGCGCACGTCGTGCGCCTCGCCGAGATACTCGACGACGCCTTCGCCGACCCACGCGTCGACGTCCGCGCGGCCGATCGCGCTCGGATTGTCGACGCCGAGCGGCCCGAGCAGCTGGAAGCGCGCATCCGGGTAGCGGGCCCGCACGACGCGTGCTGCCTCGACGTATTCGCGCACGCCCTTGTCCCACAGCAGCCGGCCGATCAGGATGAACACCGGGCCACGGCCGGCGGGCAGCGGCGCCGGCGCGAACTGTTCGAGGTCGACGCCTTCGCCGTGCAGCAGCCGCGCGCGGTCGGGGTGCGCAAGCAACTGCTCGTCGGTGAAGGTCGCGAGATCGTCGCGGTTCAGGAACCAGACTTCACGCGGAAAGCGGAACGCGAACCGGTACAGGCGTTTCGCGACGCTGGCCGCGCGACTTTTCTGGATGAACACGTAGCCGAGGCCGGTGGTGACCGCGATCGACGGCACGCGCGCGAGCCACGCCGCGATCGACCCGTAGATGTTCGGCTTGATCGTGTAATGGAACACGAGATCGGGCTTGAGCGCGCGGTAATGGCGCACCAGCGCGGCAAGCGTGCCGAGATCCTCGCGCGGGCTCGTGCCTTTCGACGCGACGGCGAGCGCGACGTAGCGGCAGCCCATCTGCTCGAGCAGCGGCACCGTGCGGTCGTGCGGCGCGATCACGATGACCTCGGCGCCGCGCGCGACGAGCGCACGGATCAGCCCATGGCGGTACGTGTAGATCGCCCAGGCCGTGTTGCAGACGAGCGCGATGCGCAGCGAGGAGGTAGCGGACATGAAAAAAAGAAAAAATAAAGCGTCGAAAATGCCGGATGCGGACTACGCGGACGGACGCGCCGCGAACAGCGTCCGCTTGATCCGCTGCAACGTGCGGTATGGCGTCACGAAATGCAGCAGGTTCTTGGCGAGGCCGGCCCAGTCGTACGGGTTCAGCACGTTGAAGTGTCGCAGCAGCAGCGATAGCGTCGATATCAGCTGGCGGCGGCGCTTGGTCGCGCTGATCCCGCCCTCGTTGAGCTCGTAGTAGAGGCCGAGCTCGGGCAGGTTCGCGCAATCGTAGCGTTGCATTAACCGTAAAAAAAGATCGAGATCCTCGGCCGCGCGGTACTTCGCCCGATAGTTGCCGACTTCGCGCACCGCGTCGATGCGCAACATGACCGATGGATGCACGAGCGGCGAGCGCAGGAAGCGCGTGCGGCGCAGCGTGTGCGGATCGGCGGGCGGCGTCAGCATGAAGCGCGGCTCGCCGGCGCGCGACACGACCTGGGTCCACATGCCGACGCAGGCCACGCGCGGGTGGGCGTCGAGATACGCGCGCTCTTTCGCGAGGCGCTGCGGCGCGGCGAGGTCGCCGGCGTCGATGCGGGCCGCATAGCGGAAGCCGCGCGCCGCGAGCGCATCGATGCCGGCCTCGAGCGCGCGCTCGATGCCGCCGTTTTGCGGCATGCGCAGCACTTCGACCGCGAGGCCGGGCAGGTCGGGCACCGCGATCGGCGGCGTGCTGCCGTCGTCGACGATCAGCACGTGCACCGGCGCGTTCTCACGAAACGACGCGAGGGTGCGCACGACGTCGTCGTGGCCGTTGTAGGCCGGCATCAGCACGGCCACGTCGTCGAGCGGGGGCGGGCAATCGGGAGACGTCATGGGCGCAGCTTGATACGAATGTAATAAAAGTTAACGGCGGCGGCGACAACATAGCCGGCCGCCAGCCCGACGAGCGCGCCGTACAGGCCGAGCCGGGGGATGGCGAACACGTTGACGAGCGCGGCGATCGCGAGCGCGAGCACCCATTTCGCCAGCAACACGAATTTTGCTTGATATTTGAGAACGATAAGATTGCCTATCGCCTCGATGCCGGCCGGGACGGACAGCCAGACGGCCCAGCGGAAGATGTCGACCGACGCCTCGTAGCCGCGGCCGAACACCTTGCCGACGATAAGCGGCGCGGCCGCGTCCAGCACCAGCGCGCCGGCCGTCATCAGGCCGGCGGTCATCGCGATCAGCCGGACGATGTTGCGGCGCAGCCGCGCGACGTCCTGCACGCGGTACACGAACGCGGGCGCGATGGTCTGCGCGAGCATCAGTGCGAGCGTGATCCAGTTCTCGTTGAGCTGCTGGGCCGCCGAATAGCGGCCGAGGTCGGCGAACGACACGTGACGCTCGAGCATCAGGCGGTCGAGCTTCAGGAACAGATACATGCAGATCAGGCCGAGCCAGAACACGGTGCCGGCGGTGGCGAAGTGCCCGAACAGCGGTTTGTCGAACGTCCAGCCGAGCGTGCCGCCGTTACGATGGCGGTAGTAGAGCAGCAGCGCGAAGCCGATCGCGGCGGCCTCCAGCGCCCACAGCCACGCGAAGCGGGCAGGGCCGGCGGCCGCGCGGACCAGCAGCCAGACGCACAGCGCCTTCGCCAGCGCGGTGACCATGCTGGTCACGAGCTGCGGCTTGCTGTAGGTCATGCTCTGCAGCCACGCGTTGATCACGCCGACGAATGGCTCGCGGAACACCATCGTGACCGCGAGGCCCGCGAGCATCGCGCCGACGAGCGGGTCGAACGCGCCGGCGCCGATCGCGACCCAGGTCGCGACGAGCGCGGCGGCGGACACGCCGATGCGCAGCGCGAATGCGCTGCCGAGCACCGCGCCGAGTTGCGCGGGCGGGCGCTGGACGATGGTCGGAACCAGGATTTCGGCGCCGCACACCCAGGTGAGCGGCGCCAGTACGAGGAGAAGCGTATTCGCATACTGCCACTTGCCGAACACGTCCGGCCCGAAATAACGGGCCAGAAGACCGCTGATCGCGATCGCGACGCCGATCTGCGTGAGCCGTTCGAGCCCAAGCCAGACGAGGTTCGCGACGGCTTTCGCGACATCCGGGTTGCCGAATCGCTTCAGCATGCGGGGCAGCCGCACGCGCGCGAGGCGGCTGGCAGGGCGCCCGGAGGCGGCAGGGTGGCGGCGGCGGAACGGCTAGGCATTAAAATGGGCGGAATCCGCGTCATCAAAACCCGCGATTATAAGTTGGATCGGGGCCGCTCCAGCCGTCCCGTTCCTTGCAGCGCCGGGCCCGCAGGTATGATGCCGGGCATGCGCGAAAGGCGGCCAGACTATTTTCCATGCACGCAACCGAGAGAGAATCGATGATCTCCCAATCCATCTTCAAGGCATATGACATTCGCGGTGTGGTCGGCAAGACGCTCGACGCCGACACGGCGCGCGGGATCGGCCGGGCATTCGGCAGCGAAGTGCGCGCACAGGGCGGCGACGCGGTCGTCGTCGCGCGCGACGGCCGCCTGTCGGGGCCCGAACTCGTCGGCGCACTCGCCGATGGCCTGCGTGCGGCGGGCGTCGACGTCGTCGACGTCGGCATGGTGCCCACGCCGGTCGGCTATTTCGCGGCGAGCGTGCCGCTCGCGCTGAAGGGCGGCGAGCGTCGCGTCGATTCGTGCATCGTCGTCACGGGCAGCCACAACCCGCCCGACTACAACGGCTTCAAGATGGTGCTGCGCGGCGCGGCGATCTACGGCGAGCAGATCCAGGCGCTGTACCGCCGCATCGTCGACGAGCGCTACGAGACGGGCAGCGGCTCGTACGAGGCATTCGACGTCGCCGATCAGTACATCGAGCGCATCGTCGGCGACGTGAAGCTCGCGCGCCCGCTGAAGCTCGTCGTCGACGCCGGCAACGGCGTCGCGGGCCCGCTCGCGACGCGCCTGTTCAAGGCGCTCGGCTGCGAACTCGTCGAGCGTTTCACCGACATCGACGGCACGTTCCCGAACCACCACCCCGATCCCGCACACCCGGAAAATCTGCAGGACGTGATCCAGGCGCTGAAGGACACCGATGCCGAGCTCGGCTTCGCGTTCGACGGCGACGGCGATCGCCTGGGCGTCGTCACGAAGGACGGCCAGATCATCTTCCCGGACCGCCAACTGATGCTGTTCGCGGAGGAAGTGCTGTCGCGCAACCCGGGCGCGCAGATCATCTACGACGTGAAGTGCACGCGCCATCTCGCGCAGTGGGTGAAGGCGAAGGGCGGTGAGCCGCTGATGTGGAAGACGGGCCATTCGCTCGTGAAGGCGAAGCTGCGCGAGACGGGAGCACCGCTCGCGGGCGAGATGAGCGGCCACGTGTTCTTCAAGGATCGCTGGTACGGTTTCGACGACGGTCTCTACACGGGCGCGCGCCTGCTGGAAATTCTCGCGAAGGCGGCCGATCCGAGCGCGCTGCTGAACGCGCTGCCGGACGCGATGAGCACGCCCGAACTGCAGCTCTGGCTCGACGAAGGCGAGAACTTCCGCCTGATCGAGAAGCTGCAGAAGGAAGCGAAATTCGACGGTGCGGACGAGGTCGTGACGATCGACGGCCTGCGCGTCGAATACCCGGACGGCTTCGGCCTCGCACGTTCGTCGAACACGACGCCGGTCGTCGTGATGCGGTTCGAATCCGAGACCGAGGAAGGGCTCAAGCGCATCCAGGACGACTTCCGCCGCGTGCTGACGGCCGCGAAGCCGGACGTCAAGCTGCCGTTCTGAACCCCGGCGGCCTGCGGGCCGCCGCCGGCGCGACGATGGTCGAACGATCGTCGCGCCATCCCCGAAAAGCGGCGCACGCCGACGGCGTGCGGCCGCTTTTTGCCTGTGTGGTCCCCCGGGCGCGATAAAATCGCGTCTTTATGCCTGTCGCCGGCCGTCCGCTGGCGTTTTTTCAGCGTGCAAAAGATCCTGATCGTGCGCGTGTCGTCGCTGGGCGACGTCGTGCACAACATGCCGGTGATCGCCGATATCCGGCGTCGCCACCCCGACGCGCAGATCGACTGGCTCGTCGAGGAGAGCTTCGTCGACCTCGTGCGGCTCGTCGACGGCGTGCGCGACGTGCTGCCGTTCTCGCTGCGCCGCTGGCGCAAGAAGCCGTTCTCGGGTGCGACGTGGCGCGAGATCCGCGCGTTCCGCAAGCGCCTCGCGGCCGAGCAGTACGACCTCGTGATCGACTGCCAGGGTCTCATCAAGACGGCGTGGGTCGCGAGCTGGGCGCGCGGCCCGCTCGCGGGCCTCGGCAACCGCACCGACGGCGCGGGCTACGAATGGCCGGTGCGCTTCTTCTATCGCAAGCGCGTGCCGATCGCGCCGCGCACGCACGTGGTCGAGCGTTCGCGCCAGCTGGTCGCGGCCGCGCTGGGCGACCCGGCGCCGACGCCGGCCGATCCGGTCGACTTCGGCCTCGATACGCGTGCGGCGGCGCTCGCGGTCGCGGCGCTCGGACTGAACTTGCCGGTGCCGTACGTGGTGTTCGTGCATGCGACGTCGCGCGCCGACAAGCAGTGGCCGGACGCCGCCTGGATCGAGCTCGGCCAGGCGCTCGTGCGGCGCGGTGCGTCGCTCGTGCTGCCGTGGGGCAACGACGCGGAGCGCGCGACCAGCGAGCGGCTCGCGAAGGAATTCGGCGCGGCGGCGATCGTGCCGCCGAAACTGTCGCTGCCGGCCGTCGTCGGCCTGATCGACGGCGCAGCCGCGACGGTCGGGGTTGATACAGGTCTGGTTCACATCGCGGCCGCGCTGAAGCGTCCGACGGTCGAACTGTACAATTTCGCGACGGCCTGGCGCACCGGCGGTTACTGGTCGCCGAACGTCGTCAACCTCGGCACGGCGGGGCAGCCGCCGTCGATCTCGCAGGTGAAGGCGGTGCTCGCGGGCTTCGGTCTGCTGTGATGCCCGTCATGCCTGCCCTGCCCGTCACGCACGCGAACCGATCATGAGCGAATCCCAGATCATCGAAGTCCCGTCCGCCGACTGGAGCGGACACAACCTGTCGGTGCCACGCGAGCAGCTGCTCGCCGCGGTCGAGGAAGGCAAGGTGCTGTATTTCCCTCACCTGCGCTTCGCGATCGAAGGCGGCGAGGAAGCGCTGCTCGATCCGGCGCTCGCCGATCCGAAACGCAAGAACATCAGCCTTGCGCCGAACGGCGGTGCGCTCGCCGGCGTGCTCGGCGACAGCGTTACGCAGTCGGCCGTGCGCGCGCTGGTCGCGCGCTTCCAGCAGCAGGCCGGCACGCTCGTCGACGGCCTCTTTCCCGAATACCGCGGCAAGCTTCGCGTCGCGCCGACGAGCCTGCGGCTGATGCAGGTCGAGACGCGCCAGACGTCCTGGCGCAAGGACGACAGCCGGCTGCACGTCGACGCGTTCCCGTCGCGGCCGAACTACGGCGAGCGGATCCTGCGCGTGTTCACGAACGTGAACCCGGCCGGCCAGCCGCGCGTGTGGCGCGTCGGCGAGCCGTTCGAGGACGTCGCGAAGCGTTTCCTGCCGAAGATCCGGCCGCAGTTCCCGGGTTCGGCGTGGCTGCTGAACCTGCTGCACGTGACGAAGTCGCCGCGCAGCGCATACGACCACCTGATGCTGAACCTGCACGACAGCATGAAGGCCGATCTCGACTACCAGAAGACCTGCCCGCAGCAGACGATGCCGTTTCCGCCGGGCAGCGTGTGGATATGTTTCTCGGACCAGACTTCGCACGCTGTGATGTCCGGCCAGTTCATGCTCGAGCAGACCTTCTTCCTGCCGGTCGACGCGATGGTGCGTCGCGAATGCGCGCCGCTCGGGATTCTCGAGCGCCTGCAGGGCAGGGCGCTGGTTTGAGCGCGCACCGCATCCTTCACGGTTTCGGAGCCCGCGCATGCTGAGGGCGATCTATCGCGCGCTGTGGTGGCTCGTCGCGCCGATCGCGGTCATCCGGCTCTATGTGCGTTCGCGCAAGGAGCGCGGCTATCGCGAGCACATCGGCGAGCGCTTCGGTCACGTCGCGGGCCGGTCGCCGGACGATCGCACGCCGCTGATCTGGGTGCATGCGGTGTCGGTCGGCGAGACGCGCGCCGCCCAGCCGCTGATCGATGCGCTGATGCATGCGCGTCCCGACGCGCGCATTCTGCTCACGCATATGACGCCGAGCGGCCGCGCGACCGGCGAGCAGATCTTCGGCGATCGCGTGCTGCGCTGCTATCTGCCGTACGACATGCCGGGCGCGGTGCGGCGCTTCCTGCGCGCATGGCGGCCGACGCTGGGTCTCGTGATGGAAACCGAGGTGTGGCCGACGCTGATCGACGAGTGCCGCCGCGCGGACGTGCCGCTCGTGCTGACCAACGCGCGGATGTCCGCGCGCTCGCATCGACGTGCGGCGAAGTTCGGCGCTGCGACGCGCGACGTGTTCGGCGGCTTCTCGCGCGTGCTCGCGCAGAGCCCGGCCGACGCGGAGCGGCTGACGTCGCTCGGCGCACGCAACGTGACGGTGCTCGGCAACCTGAAGTTCGACATGACGACGCCGCCTGAGCTGGCGGCGCGTGGCCATGCATGGCGCGACGCGATCGGCACGCGGCCGGTGTGGGTCGCCGCCAGCACGCGCGAGAACGAGGAGGCGCTGGTGCTGCAGGCGTTCGCCGCGATGAAGACGCCCGGCGCGCTCCTCATTCTTGTGCCGCGTCATCCGCAGCGCTTCGCCGAAGTCGAGGCGCTCGTCGAGCGCAACGGGTTCAAGTGCGTGCGGCGTTCGGTGTGGGGTGCGGACGCGGCGGCGCTCGCCGCGGGTCGGCCCGCCGCGGCCGAACCGTTGCCGGCCGACGTGACGGTGCTGCTCGGCGATTCGATGGGTGAGCTCGGCGCTTACTATGCGGCCGCCGACGTCGCGTTCATCGGCGGCAGCCTGCTGCCGCTCGGCGGGCAGAACCTGATCGAGGCCTGCGCGGTCGGCGTGCCGGTGCTGATCGGGCCGCACGTGTTCAACTTCACGCAGGCGACCGCCGATGCGGTCGCGGCCGGTGCGGCGATGCAGGTCGCGGATCCGCTCGATCTCGCGCACGTGCTCGACGCTCTGTTCGCCGACAAGGCACGGCGCATCGCGATGGGCGCGGCCGGTGCCGCGTTCGCGTCGCGCCATCGCGGCGCGACGGCGCGCTCGGTCGATGTGCTCGCGGCGCTGCTGCCGCCGGTGGAGAACGGCGGGCGTGCGATGCACGGCGCAGCCGACGCGTCCGACGACTAAGCGGGCGGCGCAAGGCCGTTTCCCCCGGGTAGACGTGGCGGCATGCTGCCGCCGCGTCGCTCAAACCGTCAACAACCCCTTCTTCTCGATGAACGCGACGACATCCGCGACGCCGTCAAGCGCCTTCAGGTTCGTCATCACGTAAGGCCGCTCGCCGCGCATCTTCTTTGTGTCCGACGCCATCACGTCGAGGTTCGCGCCGACGAGCGGCGCAAGGTCCGTCTTGTTGATCACGAGCAGGTCGGACTTCGTGATGCCGGGGCCGCCCTTGCGCGGAATTTTCTCGCCGCCCGCGACGTCGATCACGTAGATCGTCAAGTCCGACAGCTCGGGGCTGAACGTCGCCGCGAGATTGTCGCCACCCGATTCGATGAACACAATGTCGGCGTCGGGAAAGCGCGACAGCATCCGGTCGACGGCCTCCAGGTTGATCGACGCATCCTCGCGGATTGCCGTATGCGGGCAGCCGCCCGTCTCGACGCCCATGATGCGTTCCTCGGGCAGCGCGCCCGCGACCGTCAGCAGGCGCTGGTCTTCTTTCGTGTAGATGTCGTTCGTGATCGCGACGAGGTCGTAGCGCTCGCGCATCGCCTTGCACAGCATTTCGAGCAGCGTGGTCTTGCCGGAGCCGACCGGGCCGCCGATGCCGACGCGCAGCGGCGGCAGTTTCTTGGTGCGGCGGGCGGAGGAGAGAGCGGGTGCGTTCATGGCGTGGGTGGGATTCAGGAGCGGAACAACCGCGAATACTGGGTTTCGTGCCGCGCGGACAGGATGCCGAGCTGCGGCGCGAACGTGTTGATGGCGTCGGGCGGCGTCGCGAGAGCGCGGCGCACGGCCGCGTCGATCGCGCCGCGCAGCGCGACGATGATGCGCTGGCCGGCGAGCTGGCCGAGCGGCACGGCTTTCAGCGCGGCCGACGTCTGGTTCTCGACCCAGCCGAATGCATAGGCGGCGAGCGTCGCGTCGGCGCCGGCATCGTGCGCGGCGGCCGCGTAGGCGAACGCCGTCGGCAGCGCGATCGGCGAGATCGACGCGAGCGTCGCGCGGCGCGCGGCATCGCCCCATTCGAGCGACGCGCAGAGTTGCGCGAGCGACCAGCCCATCTGCTCGGTTTCGCGGCGCAGCTCCGACGATTCGCGGCTCGCGACGAACCACGCATTCTCGCGTGTGAGCGCATCGGCGTCGTGCGCGTGCCAGCGCGCGAGCTGGTGCGCGAGGAACGGCAGCTCGCCGTGCGCGAGCACGTCGGTCAGTCCGCTCGCGATCCAGTCGCGCGCGGTATCGGCGTCACGGATCAGGTTTGCGTCGAGCGCGGCTTCGAGCCCCTGCGAATAGCTGAACGCGCCGATCGGAAGCGCGGGCGACGCGAGATGCAGCAGCGCGACGAGCTCAGTGGTGGTCATGACCGTGGTGGCCGTGCGCGCAGCCCGGACCATGCTGATGATCGTGATCGTGATCGTGATCGTGCGAGTGGCCGTGATGTTCGCCGAATACCTGCTGCGCGAGTGCGTAATCCTCGGCGAACGTCGCGTCGTGTCCGTGCTTGTGGCCGCCGCCGTATGCGCCGGCTTCCGGCTGGAACGGTGCGCTGGTTTCTTCGACCTGCGTGCCGAGCCGGCGCAGCATGTCCGCGAGCACCGGATCGGCTTCGAGCTTCAGGTAGCCGTCACCGATCTCGACCGGCGTGTGACGGTTGCCGAGGTGATACGCGGCGCGCATCAGCGTAAGCGGATCGGCCGCACGCACGAGCAGCACGGTCTCGGGCGCCGCGGCGACGCGCACGAGCGCGCCGTCGTCGGCGACGAGCACGTCGCCGTCGCGCAGCACGGTGCCGCGCGGCAGCAGGACCGCAACGTCCTCGCCGGTGTCGAGCGTCGCCGCGAGGCGGCTCTTGCAGCGGGCGTCATAGGCGAGCGTGAGCGTCGGCGCGCGCGCGACGAGCGACGCGGCGAGCTTCACGTTCGGGGCAATGCGTTTGTCGAGGGTGCGCATGGAACGAAAAACCGGAAATCAGAACAGGAAATAGCGCTGCGCCATCGGCAGCACCGTCGCCGGCTCGCAGGTGAGCAGCTGGCCGTCGGCGATCACGTCGTAGGTTTCGGGATCGACGCTGATCGACGGGCGCCATGCGTTGTGGATCATGTCGGCCTTCGTCACGTTGCGGCAGTTGCGCACGGGCACGACGCGTTTCGCGAGCCCGTAGCGTTCGGCGATGCCCGCATCGGCGGCCATCTGCGACACGAAGGTCAGCGACGTGCGCGCGAGCGCACCGCCGCGCGTGGCGAACATCTCGCGGTAGTGGACGGGCTGCGGCGTCGGAATCGACGCGTTCGGATCGCCCATCTGCGCCATGGCGATCATCCCGCCTTTCAGGATCATCGACGGCTTGATCCCGAAGAACGCGGGCTCCCACAACACGAGGTCGGCCCACTTGCCGGGTTCGATCGAACCGACTTCGTGCGCGATGCCGTGCGTGAGCGCCGGGTTGATCGTGTACTTCGCGACGTAGCGTTTCGCGCGGAAGTTGTCGTTGCGTGCGCCGTCCTCGGGCAGCGCGCCGCGCTGCACCTTCATCTTGTGCGCGGTCTGCCAGGTGCGGATGATCACTTCGCCAACGCGACCCATCGCCTGCGAGTCGGACGACAGCATCGACAGCGCGCCGAGATCGTGCAGGATGTCCTCGGCCGCGATCGTCTCTCGGCGGATCCGCGATTCGGCGAACGCGAGATCCTCGGCGATCGACGGATCGAGGTGGTGGCACACCATCAGCATGTCGAGATGTTCGTCGAGCGTGTTGATCGTGTACGGGCGCGTCGGGTTGGTCGACGACGGCAGCACGTTCGCCTCGCCGCACACCTTCAGGATGTCGGGCGCGTGGCCGCCGCCCGCGCCTTCGGTGTGGTACGTGTGGATCGTGCGGCCCTTGAATGCGGCGACCGTCGATTCGACGAAGCCGCCTTCGTTCAGCGTGTCGGTGTGGATCGCGACCTGGGTGTCGGTGTCGTCGGCGACCGACAGGCAGTTGTCGATCGCGGCGGGCGTCGTGCCCCAGTCTTCATGCAGCTTCAGGCCGATCGCGCCGGCCGCGATCTGCTCGACGAGCGGCTGCGGCAGGCTCGCATTGCCCTTGCCGAGGAAGCCGAGATTGATCGGCCAGCCGTCGGCGGCCTGCAGCATCCGCTCCATGTGCCACGGGCCCGGCGTGCAGGTCGTCGCGTTGGTGCCGGTGGCCGGCCCCGTGCCGCCGCCGAGCATCGTCGTGACGCCCGATGCGAGCGCCTCGTCGATCTGCTGCGGGCTGATGAAGTGGATGTGCGTGTCGATGCCGCCGGCCGTCACGATCAGCCCTTCGCCGGCGATCACTTCGGTCGCCGCGCCGATCGCGATCGTCACGCCCGGCTGGATGTCCGGGTTTCCCGCCTTGCCGATCGCGGCGATGCGGCCGTTCTTGATCGCGATGTCGGCCTTCACGATGCCCCAGTGATCGAGGATCACGGCATTCGTGATGATCGTGTCGGGCACGTCGGCGGCCACCCGCTGCGATTGGCCCATCCCGTCGCGGATCACCTTCCCGCCGCCGAATTTCACTTCCTCGCCGTAGGTGGTGAAGTCGCGTTCGATCTCGATCAGCAGTTCGGTATCGGCGAGCCGCACGCGGTCGCCCGTCGTCGGCCCGAACATTTCCGCGTATGCGCGGCGGCTCAAGCGTAGTGTCATGTGCTGTTCCTGAAGAGAGGGGAGCGGCTTACAGCGGCCCCATCACCTTGCCCTGAAAACCGTAGACGGCGCGTTCGCCGGCCAGCTCGACGAGCTCGACGGTGCGCGTCTGGCCCGGCTCGAAGCGCACGGCCGTGCCGGCCGCGATGTTGAGCCGGAAGCCGCGCGCGGCTGCGCGGTCGAAGGACAGCGCGTCGTTGACTTCGAAGAAGTGGTAATGCGAGCCGACCTGCACCGGGCGGTCGCCGGTATTCGCGACGACGAGCGAGACCGTCGCGCGGCCCGCGTTCAGTTCGTGCTCGCCGTCGTCGGTGAGGATTTCGCCGGGGATCATGCGTGCTACCTCGGTCACGGAATCGGGTGGTGGACGGTGACGAGCTTGGTGCCGTCGGGGAAGGTCGCCTCGACCTGGATGTCGGGAATCATCTCCGGCACGCCTTCCATCACGTCGTCGCGCGTGAGCAGCGTCGTGCCGTAGTGCATCACCTCGGCGACGGTCTTGCCGTCGCGCGCGGCTTCCATCAGCGCGGCGGTGATGAACGCGACCGCTTCCGGATAGTTGAGCTTCAGCCCGCGCGCGCGACGGCGCTCGGCCAGCAGCGCCGCCGTGAAGATCAGCAGCTTGTCCTTTTCTCGGGGAGTCAGTTTCATGAAGGCAGTCGTTCAGGAAAACGTAATTTTTATCGGTGCGCGGGGTTCCGGCCGGGGCGCGGGTCATCGTAGCACCGCGCCGTTTTTCGTGCGTCGTGTAGCCGTTATGTAAGCAGCAAGGTGCGTGCCATGTCGATGGAACGGGCTTCGATGCGCGATCGTGGTGCGCGATGCATGAATCGTGGGCAGGGTGGACGGCGCGGCTGCGCCGAAACGGTGCGTGCCGGGCCGCGTGCTCAGGTCTGCCAGAGGCGCAGCGGCCGTGCGTCGACGCCGTGCACCAGCGGCCGCAGGTAAAGCCAGCAGTCGGCGAAGTGACGCTGCAACGCTTCCATCGACGTCGATACCGCGCGCACCAGCACGACGCCCGGCGTCACGCAGGTCGCGCCCGCGCGCAGTGCGTCGTCGAACGGCATCCGCGCGGCGAGCGCTTCGGCGAGCGCGGCATCGCACGCGGCGCCGGCCGCCCACAGCGTGCCGTACACGGGAAAGCCGCCGAGGCCCTGCAGCGCGCCGCGCAGCGGATCGTGCGCGTCGAGCAGCGCGCGCTCGGTCCATAGCGGCCGGCCGTCGGCATCGACGAGTGCCGAACCCGACGCAATGCGGCCGGCCGACCACGTTTCGCCGGCCGCCTGACGGCCGAGCTGCGTCGCGTCCCAGCCGATCGCGCTCGCGCCGGCGCCGAGCGTCACCGTGAAGTCGAGCGCGGCGTGGGCCGCGTCGAAGAACAGGTTGTTCTGCGGGAGCCAGTCGAGCTTCGCGTGCTCGCCGACCGTGATGCCGATGCGCTGCGTCGCGTCGAGGCCGTTCGACTTGTACCACTTGGTCGCGCCGGGTGTCGTCAGCACCGCGTGCGTGCCGTCGCCGAGCGTGATGTCGATGTCGAGCCGGTCGCCGCCCGCGACGCCGCCCGGCGGGTGAACGATGACCGCGTGGCAGATCGCGTCGCCTTCCGGATACAGCGGCCGCTGGACGCGCAGCGGGCCGTCGTGCAGCCGGTGGACGAGCGTCGTGCGCGCGCCGTGCCGCTCGAAACCGAGTTCGAGACGGCCGCGCCACGACTTGGCGACGGCGGGGCGGGACAGCGGGGCGTGGGAATCGAGGGCGGACATCGGCGGGAAGCTGGAGACGGGCGCGGTGATCGGAGATGCTACCGCAACACTATACGCTTGGGTGTTCGGGATGCCGAACGAGGCGACGGGGAGGGGCGGCGGCGCGGCGGCGATGCCGACGTTCGCCCGACATGCGTCGATCGCCGGCACCTCGCGGCAACGTCATCGCGTGCCGCATTCCTCGGCTACACCGCGATCAGCTCGCGCACGCCGTTGGTTTCCATGTCGCGCGCCTCGCCACCCGCGATGACCTCGCCGCGGCTCATCACCCAGTAATGGTCCGCGATCGAGCGCGCGAAGTCGTAATACTGCTCGACGAGCAGCACGGTCATTTTCGATTCGTCGACGAGCTGGCGCAGCGTGCGGCCGATGTCCTGGATGATCGACGGCTGGATGCCCTCGGTCGGCTCGTCGAGGATCAGCAGTTGCGGCTCGCTCATCAGCGCGCGGCCGATCGCGAGCTGCTGCTGCTGGCCGCCCGACAGGTCGCCGCCGCGCCGTGCGCGCATGTCCTTCAGCACCGGGAACAGGTCGTAGATGCGGTCGGGCACTTTCGACGGCGCCTTGCGGCTCGCCGCGCCGACGAGCAGATTCTCCTCGACGGTGAGGCGCGGAAAGATGTCGCGGCCCTGCGGCACGTACGCGAGGCCGGCCGCGACGCGCGCATACGGCGGCAGTGCGCCGAGCGCCGTGCCGCGCCACGACACGCTGCCGCTCTTCGCGGCGACGACGCCCATCAGGCAGCGCAGCAGCGTGCTCTTGCCGACGCCGTTGCGGCCGAGCAGCACGGTGAGCTTGCCGTCGTCGGCGGCAAGCGTGACGTTGCGCAGGATATGGCTGCCGCCGTAATACTGGTTCAGTGCATCGATCTTCAGCATTGGATTACCGTCCGAGGTAGGACTCGATCACCGCGTCGTCGCGCTTGACCTGATCGAGCGTGCCTTGCGCGAGCACCGCGCCTTCGGCCATCACCGTCACGCGGCCCGTGTCGCCCGCGAGCGCCGCGACGAACTCCATGTCGTGCTCGACGACCATCATCGAGCAGGTGCCGCGCAGCGTGTTCAGCAGCTTCGCGAGTTCCATCGTCTCGTGGTCGGTCATCCCGGCGGCCGGCTCGTCGAGCAGCAGCAGAGCCGGGCGCTGCATCAGCAGCATGCCGATCTCGAGCCGCTGCTTCTGCCCGTGCGACAGCTCACCGGCCGCGCGATACGCGTCGCTTTCGAGGCCGATCAGCGCGAGCGTCTCCTCGATCTTCGCCTGCGCGGCGCGGTCGAGCCGCGCGCGCAGCGACGCGAGCCAGCCCTTGTCGGTCTGCATCGCCAGTTCGAGGTTTTCCCACACCGGATGCTGTTCGAACACGGTCGGCTTCTGGAACTTGCGACCGATCCCCGCACGCGCGATCTCGGGTTCGTTCATCCGCGCGAGGTCGATGGTCTGGCCGAGAAACACCTTGCCCGCATCAGGGCGCGTCTTGCCGGTGATCACGTCCATCATCGTCGTCTTGCCCGCGCCGTTCGGGCCGATCACGCAGCGCAGTTCGCCCGCGTCGATCGCGAGCGACAGCTTGTTCAGCGCGCGGAAGCCGTCGAAGCTCACCTCGATGTCCTCGAGGTAGAGGATCGTGCCGTGCGACGTGTCGATGCCGGGCGGCACCACGCGGCTCATCGATGCGGTGCCGCTGACGGTCAGCAGCTCGTCCTCGGCCGGTGGCGTGAACTGGTAGAGGGCCGTGCCGTTCATGCGCGTTTCCCCTTTGCGAGCAGCGTGTCGACGAGGCCCATGATGCCGCGCGGCAGCAAGAGCGGCACGAGGACGAAGATCAGTCCGAGAAAGAACAGCCAGTACTCGGCGAAGTAAGCGGTAAAGAGGCTCTTCGCACCGTTCACCGCGAACGCGCCGACGATTGGCCCGATCAGCGTGCCACGCCCGCCCACCGCGACCCAGATCGCCATTTCGATCGAGTTGCCGGGCGACATCTCGCCGGGGTTGATGATGCCGACCTGCGGCACGTACAACGCGCCTGCGATTCCACACAGCACGGCCGACAGCGTCCACACGAACAGCTTGTACGCGAGCGGGCTGTAGCCGAGGAACATCAGCCGCGTCTCGCCGTCGCGCACCGCGGTGACCACGCGCCCGAGCTTGCTGGTGACGATCGCGCGCGCGGCGATGAACGCGAGCACGAGCGTCGCGAAAGTCAGCAGCAACAGCACCGTGCGCGTGCCGGGCGACGTGATCGGAAACCCGGCGATGCGCTTGAAGTCGGTGAAGCCGTTGTTGCCGCCGAAACCCGTCTCGTTGCGAAAGAACAGCAGCATCGCGGCAAACGTCAGCGCCTGCGTGATGATCGACAGGTACACGCCCTTCACGCGCGAGCGGAACGTGAAGAAGCCGAACACCCATGCGAGCACGGCCGGCACGAGCACGACCAGTGCGAGCGCCCAGGCGAGATGCTGAGTGCCGCTCCAGTACCAGGGAAGCTGATGCCAGTCGAGGAACACCATGAAGTCGGGCAGGTCGCTGCCGTACTTGCCGTCGCGGCCGATCTCGCGCATCAGGTACATGCCGATCGCATAACCGCCGAGCGCGAAGAAGAGGCCATGGCCGAGGCTCAGGATTCCGCAGTAACCCCACACGAGATCGAGCGCGAGCGCGGCGATCGCGTAGCACATCAGCTTGCCGGTGAGCGTCATCGCGTACGCGGACAAATGGAACGCGCTCGACTCGGGCGCGACCAGCGCGGCGAGCGGCACGCCGATGCCGATCGCGATGCACAGCGCGACGAGCGCGAGCCACGCGCGGCGCGACAGCAGCGCGGGGCGGGGCGGCAGGCCGAGCGCGAAACCGTCTGCGCGCGCGGAGGCAGCGGGCTTCGGCGCGTCGGCGATCGGGTTCGACAACGAATCGGTGATTGAAGTCATGTCAGGCCTCCGCGCTGCGTCCCTTCGGGGCGAACATGCCCTGCGGACGTTTCTGGATGAACAGCACGATCATCACGAGCACCGCGATCTTCGCGAGCACGGCGCCCCAGAACGGCTCGATCGCCTTGCTGACGAGGCCGAGCCCGAAGCCGCCGAGCACGGTGCCGGCGATCTGGCCGACGCCGCCGAGCACGACCGCCATGAACGAATCGATGATGTAGTTTTGCCCGAGGTCCGGGCCCACATTGCCGATCTGCGACAGCGCGCAGCCGCCGAGGCCCGCGATGCCCGCGCCGAACGCGAACGCATACGCGTCGACGCGCGCGGTCTTCACGCCGACGCACGCGGCCATCCGGCGGTTCTGCGTGACCGCGCGCACGAACAGGCCGAGCCGCGTCTTCGTCAGCACGCCCCAGGCGACGCACACGACCGCGAGCGCGAACGCGAGGATCGCGAGCCGGTTGTACGGCAGGATCAGGTTCTGCATCACGGTCACGCCGCCGCTCATCCACGACGGGTTCACGACCTGCACGTTCTGCGCGCCGAACAGCATGCGCGTCGCCTGGATCAGGATCAGGCTCACGCCGAAGGTCGCGAGCAGCGTCTCGAGCGGGCGGCCGTACAGGTGCCGCAGCACGAGTCGCTCCAGCGCGATGCCGACCAGTGCGGCCGCCGCGAACGACACCGGCACCGCGACGAGCGGATACCAGTCGAATGCCGCCGGCGCATAGCGCTGGATCAGCGTCTGCACGACATAGGTTGCGTACGCACCGATCATCAGGAATTCGCCGTGCGCCATGTTGATTACGCCGATCAGCCCGTATGTGATCGCGAGGCCGAGCGCCGCGAGCAGCAGCACGCTGCCGAGCGACAGGCCCGCGAACACGGTGCCCGCGATCTCGCCGCGGCGCTGCAGCGCGTGCAATGCGTCGAGCCCTTGCTGCGCGGCTTCGCGCACGCGTGCGTCGGGCTCGGAGAAACTGCCGTCCGTATTCTTCGCGACGAGCGGGCGCAACTGCTCGATCATGTCGAGGTCGCGGCGCGCGGCCACCACCTGCACGGCTTCGAGACGCTTTGCCGGATCGGCATCGTGCAGCGCGGCGATCGCCCATAGCGCGTCGAGGCGGCGCTTCAATGCCGGATCGGTTTCCTTCGCGCGGGCGCGATCGATCATCGGCTTGAGTGCCGGGTCGGGCGACTTCAGCAGCGCGTCGATTGCATCGCGGCGCGCGGCGACATCGGGCGAGGCGAGGGCGAGACCCGACAGCGCACCGGCGATCTTCGTGCGCAGCAGGTTGTTCAGAAGCACGGGCTGCGCGTCGCCGGCCGGCGTCGCGGCCTGCGTGAGCGCGTCGTGCGCGGTGTCGCCGGTCTGGATCAGCAGGCGTCCGTCGCCCGTCGCGAGCGCGTCGCCGGTCGACAGCGCATTGAGCAACGCGACGGCGCGCGGATCGGCATCGGCGGCGAGATGGTCGATCGCGGTCGTCTTCGCGTCGAAGTCGTCGCCGGCGAGCGCGGCGGTATCGGCCGCCGTCAGGGCGAACGCGGCACGCGGCAGCGCGCCCGCCAGCGCGGCGCAGGCGACGACCGCGACGGCGGCGCGGCGAAAGCGTGTAGGCATCGGGAAATCCTGTCGGGCGTGGGAAAGCGAATGCGTGCGGCGGTGCGCGAGCGCGTGCGGCGCGTTACCGCAATCGCGGCGAGTGCCTGCACCGGCCTGCGAACGGAGCGCCAGGCCGGTGCGCGGCGCTCCGCATCGCATCAGGCGAGCGCCGCGCGCTGCCGGCGCAGGAACGCCGGAATCGAGCTGACGATGTCCGGCTTGCCCTGGTTGCCCGCGATGAACGGGCTCCACGGCTGCGCGCGCACGGCCGTCTTCGTCTTCCACACGACGTTGAACTGCCCGTCGCCGCGAATCTCGCCGATCATCACCGGCTTGTGCAGGTGATGGTTGCCGTCCATCGAGAGCGTGAAGCCCGACGGCGCGGCAACCGTCTGTCCGATCATCGCGACGCGCACCTTGTCGACGTCGGTGCTCTTCGCCTTCTCGACCGCCTGCTTCCACATGTGGATGCCGACGTAGGTCGCTTCCATCGGATCGTTGGTCACGCGCTTCGCGCCGCCCGGCAGGTTGTTCGCCTTCACCCACGCGGCGAACTGGTCCTTGAACTTCGTGTTCGTCGGGTTCTTCACCGACATGAAGTAGTTCCACGCGGCGAGATGGCCGACGAGCGGCTTCGTGTCGATCCCGCGCAGCTCTTCCTCGCCGACCGAGAACGCGACCACCGGCACGTCGGTCGCCTTGATCCCCTGGTTGCCGAGCTCCTTGTAGAACGGCACGTTCGAATCGCCGTTGATCGTCGAGATCACGGTCGTCTTACCGCCCTGCGCGAAGTTCTTGATGTTCGCGACGATCGTCTGGTAATCGCTGTGGCCGAACGGTGTGTAGACCTCCTGAATGTCGGCGTCTTTCACGCCCTTCGATTTCAGGAACGCACGCAGGATCTTGTTGGTCGTGCGCGGATACACGTAGTCGGTGCCGAGCAGGAAGAAGCGCTTCGCGCCGCCGCCTTCCGCGCTCATCAGGTACTCGACGGCGGGGATCGCCTGCTGGTTCGGCGCGGCGCCCGTGTAGAACACGTTGCGCGACATTTCCTCGCCTTCATATTGCACCGGGTAGTAGAGCAGGCCGTTCAGTTCCTCGAACACCGGCAGCACCGACTTGCGCGACACCGACGTCCAGCAGCCGAACACGCACGCGACCTTGTCCTGCGTGAGCAGCTGGCGCGCCTTCTCGGCGAACAGCGGCCAGTTCGATGCGGGGTCGACGACCACGGGCTCGAGCTTGCGGCCCATCACGCCGCCGCTCTTGTTGATGTCGGCGATCGTCATCAGCGCCGTGTCCTTCAGCGACGTTTCGGAGATCGCCATCGTGCCCGACAGCGAATGCAGGATGCCGACCTTGATCGGACCCGTGCCCGCATCGGCCGCGTGCGCGAACGGACTCTTGCCCGCCAGCGCGAGTGCACCGGCCATCGAACCGAACTTCAGCAGACTGCGACGTTTCATCGAGTTCCCCTTGACGTGTTGGATAGGCGTGCGCCGTGCCGGCGCCGGCATCGGACTAACGCAAGGCATGTGCCAGTCGCACCGATGCACGCCGGGCGTGCCTGTGCGGGGTGGCGCGGGGCGTCGGTGTGGTGCGCGTGACGCGTCGTGCAGCATGCGCGATCCGTTGCGGTGCAGTCGCGCGGGCGCAAATGGTGCACGGCGCGCGCCCGGGTGCGAGCGCGAAGGTCACTTGTTTAGAGACGCGCGGAACGTGATCGATGCGGATGCATCCGGCCGCGTCGTGCCGCGGTGATCGTGAAGTACGACGGGAAGGGCGAGGCGCTCCGCTCGACGGGGGGCCATGTTCGGGTGACCGCCGCCGTTCGTCATCGAACGAACGCGGATGGGCGACGCGGTGAAGCAATCGAAGAAGGAGGAAGCAGAAACGCAAACGGGCGCGCCATGCGCGCCCGTTCGGCGGATCGGAGCGATCGGCTGCAACGGGCCGGTCGCCGTGGCGGCGCGCGATGCGCCGCCGGAAGGTCAGTCACTCAGTAACGCGGCACGGACGGATCGACGTCGCGCGACCACGCGTCGATCCCGCCCTGCAGGTTGTACAGCTTCGTGAAGCCGCGCGATTCGAGGAACATCGCGACCTGGGCGCTGCGCATCCCGTGATGGCACACGCAGACGATTTCCGCTTCGTCGTCGAGCTCCTCGCTGCGCGCGGGGATCTGCTGCATCGGGATCGACATGCTGCCGGCGATCTGCGCGGTCGAGATTTCCCACGGCTCGCGCACGTCGAGCACGATCGGCGCGGGACGCGCCGGATCGCGAAGCCATTCCGCGAGCATCGCGGGCGTCAGGATCTGCATGGAAGCTCCGCCGCTCAGAACTTGAAGCGCGACGGTTCGATCGCGTTGACGAGGTGATTGACGTAGGTTTCGAACACGTCGGCGACACGGTACTGCTTGTCGTCGATGCGCGTGATGATCTGCGCCTTCATCACCGGACGGCCGCCGACGAACGCCGACAGGCGGCCGCCGATCTTCAGCTGTTCGAGCATCTGCTGCGGCACGACCGGCAGGCCGCCCGCGACGCAGATCACGTCGTACGGCGCCTTGTCGGGCCAGCCGAGCGAGCCGTCGCCGAGCACGACTTCCGCGTTCGTCACGCCGTCGTTGCGCAGGTTGTCCGCCGCGAACTTTGCGATGGTCGGATCGATATCGACAGCCGTCACGTGCTGTGCGCGATGCGCGAACAGCGCGGCCAGGTAGCCCGAACCCGCACCGATCACGAGCACGTTTTCGTGCTTCTTGACCGCCAGTTCCTGCAGCACGCGCGCTTCGACGCGCGGAAACAGCATCTTGCTGCTGCCGCCGGGCAGCGGCAGCTCGAGGTCGGCGAACGCGAGATCGCGGTGTTCGGGCAACACGTAGTTTTCACGCTTGACGATCGCCAGCAGGCCCAGGACGTCCAGATCCAGCACGTCCCACGGCCGGATCTGTTGTTCGATCATGTTGAAACGCGCGTTTTCGATATTCATGGTGTGGTCACGCAGCCAGGTCGGCCATCAGCGGGGGTAGAGAAACTTCGTGATTGTACCAAACGGGGCAGCGGCGAAGCCTTCAGACGGCCTGCAACAGACCTTTACCCCTTGCTCTTCTTGATCTGCGCCTCGAACGCGAGGTCGAGCTTGCTCGCCTTGCGCGGCTTTTTGGGGCCGAATTCGTCGACGAACCTGACGAATTCGTCGAGCGGCAGCGGCTCGCTGCGCTTCTCGGCAGAGCCGCCGGAGCGGTCGACCAGATAGAACAGGCCGCCCGCCATCGCGACGGCCGCGAATTGCGGGTTGCCGGAACGGGTCTTCAGGCGTTCGACCGCGTTGGTTGCTTTGGTGGTGCGCATCGTGCGGATTCTTGCAGGGGCGTTGAGCCCCTTACTTTATCAAACCGGCCGCCCGCATGCGGCCGTGCGGCGTCAGACCGTGCGCGAGTAGCGTTGCCGCGGCGTCTGGCCGAGGTAGGCGTCGAACGCCATTGCGATGTTGCGCACGACCATTCGGCCGGCGGGGTGGATCGTCAGGCGGTCGCCGGCGATGGTCAGCAACCCGTCCTGCTCGAACGCGCGCAGCGCGTCGAGCTCGCGTGCGAAGTGATCGGCGAAGCGGATCCCGTGCGCGGCCTCGATATGCGAGAACGGCAGTTCGAGGTTGCACATCAGCTGGGTGATCACGTCCCGGCGCAGCCGGTCGTCGGCCGTGAGCCGCACGCCGCGCGCGATCGGCAGCCGGCCCGCGTCGAGCGCGGCGCCATACGCCGGGAGGTCCTTCGCGTTCTGCGCGTAGACGTCGCCGACCTTGCCGATCGACGACACGCCGAAGCCGACCAGGTCCGTATCCGCGCGCGTGCTGTAGCCCTGGAAATTGCGCTGCAGCGTGCCGTTTTGCTGCGCGCGTACGAGTTCGTCGGTCGGCCGCGCGAAGTGATCCATGCCGATGTACACGTAGCCGGCCTGCGTCAGCATGTCGATCGCGAGGCCGAGCAGCGCGACGCGCGTCGCGGGCGGCGGCAGCGTCGCGTCGTCGATCTGCCGCTGCATCTTGAACAGGTGCGGCATGTGCGCGTAGCCGAACACCGAGAGGCGGTCGGGCGCGAGTTCGATGATCGTCTCGAGCGTGCGCGCGAACACGGCGACCGTCTGGTGCGGCAGCCCGTAGATCAGGTCAACGCTGACCGAATGGAAGCCCGTCGTGCGTGCGGTCGACAGCAGGTCGGCCGTCATCGCGAGCGGCTGGATCCGGTTGATCGCCTGCTGCACGACCGGGTCGAAATCCTGCACGCCGAGGCTCAGCCGGTTGAAGCCGATGTTGCGCAGGTGCACGAGCGTCGCGGGCGTGACCGTGCGCGGGTCGATCTCGATCGAGAACTCCGCGTCGGTGTCCGGCGCGAGCGCGAAGTGTTCGCGGGTGGCCACCATCAGTTCGGCCGTTTCGTCGTCGGACAGGAAGGTCGGCGTGCCGCCGCCCCAGTGCAGCTGCGTGACCGGACGCGCGGGATCGAACAGCGCGGCCTGCAGCGCCAGCTCGCGCTTCAGTTGCTCGAGATACGGGCGCGCGCGGCCGCGGTTGTTGGTCGCGATCTTGTTGCAGCCGCAATAGAAGCAGGCCGTGTTGCAGAAGGGGATGTGGAAGTACAGCGACAGGTCGCTCGACGACGCGCCGGGATCGCCCGCGGCGCGCACGTAGTCGGCCGGGTCGAAATCATCGCGGAACTGCAGAGCGGTGGGGTAGGACGTATAGCGCGGCCCGTTCGCGCCGTACTTCGCGAGCAAATCGGGACGGAACAGGGTGTCGGCAGAACCGGAACTCATGATGGTCTCGCGCTTTTTAGATGCTTTCGAGTATATAAACGCGCATTCTGGCTGCATTGTGTAATAACGTCGCAGCCGGCGGTGGCACAATGCGCAGTGGGCTGCCGCACACTGCGTCCGGTTGCCGCACCGTTTTTCGTTGTTCGTGAGAGAGCCGAGTGTCCGTCGAAATGCCTGTCCGTCCGGCGCCCGCCGATGCCCCGCCGCCGCATGCGTGCCGTGAACGGTGCGGCGCGTGCTGCATCGCACCGTCGATTTCCTCGCCGATTCCGGGGATGCCCGACGGCAAGCCGGCCGGCGTGCGCTGCGTGCAGCTCGGCGACGACCTGCGCTGCCGGATCTTCGGCCGGCCTGAGCGTCCCGCGTGCTGTTCGGGGCTGCAGCCGTCAGCCGAGATGTGCGGTGCGTCGCGCGACGACGCGCTCGCGTGGCTGACGCGCCTCGAGGTCGCGACGCAGCCGTCGCTCGGTGCCGGCGCGGCTCGCTGACGCATTGCCCGCGCTGCCGCCCACCGGCATGCGCATGGAACCGGCGACATGCGCCGAAGCACTAACTTCGGTCCCCGGCCCCGCTTGCGGCCGAGCCGGTAACCCGACTGCCGCTTCGCCCGATACAGGAGATTGTTCAGCATGACCGCATCTTGCACGCCCGGCCGGCGCCGCTTCCTCGCCGCCTGCGCCGGCGCCATCGGCGTGTCGGTATCGCTCGCCGCCTGCGCGTCGACGTTCCCGTTCATCCCCGATCACTACACGTTCTCGCGCGGCGACGTGCAGAAAGCCGTCGCGCGCAAGTTTCCGTACCAGAAGACGGTCGCGCAGGTGGTCGACGTGTCGCTCGCCAATCCGGCCGTCAACCTGCTGCCC
Source organism: Burkholderia sp. MSMB0856 (assembly GCF_001524645.2). Taxonomy (NCBI): domain Bacteria; kingdom Pseudomonadati; phylum Pseudomonadota; class Betaproteobacteria; order Burkholderiales; family Burkholderiaceae; genus Burkholderia; species Burkholderia sp. MSMB0856. The sequence goes on from NZ_CP013427.1 coordinate 905,145, forward strand.
GACCAGAACCGCGTCGCGGTGCAGCTCGACGCGCATTTCGCGAGTCCGTTCCTGCGCGAACCGGTGAGCGGCAAGTTCATCGTGTCGGGCCAGCTCGCTTACGACGCGCCGAGCCGCTCGGTCGTGCTGAAGGCGCCAGCCGTCGACAGCCTCGTGCTCGACGGCAACGCGCAGATGTACGCGCAACAGGTCGGCGCGGCCGCCGGCCTGCTCGCCACGCAGGTGCTGACCAACTACCCGATCTACACGTTCAAGCCCGAGCAGCTGCAATTTGCCGGCGTGAACTACGAACCCGGTACAATTACGATTCTTACAAACGGCATACGCGTGGCGATCGTCGAAAAGTGACGGCGCACCGCGCGCGGCCGGGCGGGCCGCGGCGGTGACGCGGCCCTTTCTTTCGACTACTTCGGAGTTGGGCCACGGATGGACTGGATCCTGATCTGCAAGGCATTGATCCTCGGCGTCGTCGAGGGGCTGACGGAATTCCTCCCGGTGTCGAGCACCGGCCACCTGATCGTCGCGGGCAGCTTCCTGAATTTCAACGATGCGCACGCGAAGACCTTCGACGTCGTGATCCAGTTCGGCGCGATCCTCGCGGTCTGCTGGGAATACCGGCAGCGGATCGTGTCCATCGTGACCGGGCTGCCGAGCCGGCCCGACGCGCGGCGCTTCACGCTGAACGTCGTGATCGCCACGATTCCCGCGATCGCGCTCGGCCTGCTGTTCGAGAAGAAGATCAAGGCCGTGCTGTTCTCGCCGGTGCCGGTCGCGTTCGCGCTCGTCGTCGGCGGCGCGATCATCCTGTGGGCCGAGGCGCGGCAGCGCGAACGCGGCGAGCCGCCGCGCGTGCAGTCGGTCGATGCGCTCACGCCGCTCGACGCGCTGAAAGTCGGCATCGCGCAATGTTTCGCGCTGGTGCCGGGCATGTCGCGTTCGGGGTCGACGATCATCGGGGGGATGCTGTTCGGCCTCGACCGGCGCGTTGCGACCGAATTCTCGTTCTTCCTCGCGATTCCGATCATCTTCGGCGCGACGCTTTATGAAACGGTCAAGGACTGGCAGGCGTTCACGGTCGATTCGCTCGGCCTGTTCGCGCTCGGGCTCGTGGCCGCGTTCGTCAGCGCGTTCGTGTGCGTGCGCTGGCTGCTGCGTTTCGTCGCGACGCACGACTTCACCGTGTTCGCGTGGTACCGGATCGCGTTCGGCCTGTTCGTGCTGCTGGTGGGTTACAGCGGGTGGCTGAACTGGGCGTGATGCCGGTGCGGGGGTGAGGGCGCATCCAATAGAAAACGGCCCGATCGGCAGCAGATGCCGGTCGGGCCGTTCGTTATTGCGCGGCGAGTCGCGTGCGTTGCGCGCCGTGTTCAGCTGGCGCGTTTGCGGAACACCAGGTCCCACACGCCGTGGCCGAGCCGCAGCCCGCGCCGTTCGAACTTCGTGACGGGGCGGTAGTCGGGGCGCGGCGCGTAGTCGGCGGCCGTGTTTTCGAGCGTCGGTTCGGCGCCGAGCACTTCCAGCATCTGTTCCGCGTAGTTTTGCCAGTCGGTCGCGCAGTGCAGGTATGCACCGGGCTTCAGGCGCGATGCGAGATGCGCGACGAGCGGCGGCTGGATCAGCCGGCGCTTGTGGTGGCGCGCCTTGTGCCACGGATCCGGGAAGAAGATGTGCACGCCGTCGAGGCTTTCCGGCGCGAGCATGTGCTCGAGCACCTCGACCGCGTCGTGCTGGATGATGCGGATGTTCGGCAGGTCCTGCTCGCCGATCAGCTTCAGCAGCGCGCCGACACCCGGCTCGTGCACCTCGACGCCGAGGAAGTCGTCGCCCGGGCGGTGCGCGGCGATTTCCGCGGTCGATGCGCCCATCCCGAAACCGATCTCCAGGATACGCGGCGCGCGGCGGCCGAACACGGCGTCCCAGTCCGGGATTTCCGCCGCGTACGGAACGACGAAGCGCGGGCCGAGATCGTCGAGCGCGCGGCGCTGGCCGGTCGACACGCGGCCGGCGCGCGTCACGAAGCTGCGGATGCGGCGGCGGTGCAGCGGGTTGACTTCGTCGGCGCCGTCGGCGGCTTCGTCGGGAAGGGCGGCGTCGTCCGGCGGCAGGCCGGCTTCGTTCGGATCGTCGTGCATCATCGGTGACAGAGAAAGGCTCGGTTCGGGCGCGGGCCCGTCATGCGCAGCGGCGCTACCGGATGAACCGGCAGATGGTACAAAAAAGCCGCCTTCGACGAGGCGGCTCTTGCGCAGGCTGCGAGCAGCCGAAGGTGGAGCGGGCGATGGGAATCGAACCCACGTCATCAGCTTGGGAAGCTGAGGTAATGGCCATTATACGACGCCCGCAGAACGCGTAATTCTACAGGGGTTCGGGTGGGGATGGCAAGCGTCGGATTCTGGCTGCTGGCATCGAAACTGGCATGGCTCGATGCTGGAGCTGTGGCGTCGCTGGCAGTGTCGGGTGAGCCCCGCTATTCACGGGATCTACCGTCCATGCAGAAGGCACATCCCGTCGGCGCGCTGTAGCATCGGAGCCGAATTTCAGCGTCCCAATGGATGTGCCGCATACGCTCCTTGGGCGATTCGTGCTTAAGCTCACGATTCGATATATTGCTGGCCTCAGCGGGCTACATTCTCATGACTTGTCGGCTCCGCTACAATTCCGGCGGCATAACCGGGGAGCCGTCCCCGTGAGAGCGCGAGCCACCGAGGGCTTGCAACAAATAAGAAGATGGATAACGCATGAACATGACTGAATTAGCTCAGGCAATTCGTGGTGGCCTGATCCAACAAGATCGCTTGCTCAAGACAGACATCCCGTCGTTGCCGGACAATGCGCTCATACCGTGCCGGGCCGTGACCTATTCCGAGCTCGGTCGCGACTTCAGCGTCATGGTCGACATGGTATCCACGGCAGGCGACATCGAACTCAAGGCGTTGATCGCTCAACCGATGACGCTGTGGATTCAGCAGGTGAACAAGTCCTATCTGCCAGTCAACGGTTATATCCACACGGCGCGCAGGCTGGGCGACGACGGTAGCCTTTCTAGCTATCAACTTGTCGTCGCCTCATGGATGCATTTCCTCAAATTCCGGCGCGATATGCGGTACTGGCAGGACAAGGGCGCCGACGGCATCATCGCTGACGTATTCGATGCGCATCCGCAGGCTCGTGGACAGTATCAGTTTGCGTTGTCGAAGCCGTTGCCCTCGCGCTCATACTGCCGTCAGAGCGAAACCGACTGGAATTTTGTCCATCGACTGATGGAAGAGGAGGGCCTGTACGGCTTCTGGCGCCAAGGCAAGGACGGCAAGTCGCATACGCTGGTCGTGACCGACGACATTTACGCGCTGGACGAGATGTCGCCCAATCCGGTCGGATTCAACAGGTCGGGCACAGGCAGCGAAACGGATGCGTTCACGCAGTGGGCGGGTTCGCGGACGTTGCAAAGCACGGTCCATACGACGCGCACGTTCGACTACAAGGCGCCGTCGTCCGCCGACAGTCCGAACGGAACGACGTTGCCGACGAAGGCCGACCAGGGAAATTTGCCGGAACGTGCTGAAGTCTACGAGTACACGGGCGCCTATACCTATGGACGTCAGGACCGAGGTGAGCAGCTCTCGAAAATTCATCTGGAAGAATGGGAGTCGCGCGCCAAGCGGTTCGTAGGGATGGGAGGGGTGCGAGGTATCGACGCTGGCCTGCGCTTCGGATTGACTGGCCATCCGGAACACGATCGCGATTCCGGCGAGCAGCGAGAGTTTGCTGCGATCAAGGTCCGGCGCTACATCGAGAACAACCTACCGCTGTCGAATCAGGAAGCCAGCTTTCCGCATAGCGTGCAATCCGACCTGAAGCGGGCGAAAGCGGGGTACGCGGGCGTGTCTGTCCACCACGATGACGGTTCGGCAGGTTTTTATTTGGTCGAAGTCGAGGCGCAACGCACCACGGTTCCGTATCGCAGCCCGTTCGAACACTTGAAGCCGGAGATGCATCTCGAGACGGCGATCGTCGTCGGGCCGCAGGGGGAAGAGGTCCATACCGATGAACTGAACCGTGTGAAGGTGATGTTCGTCTGGGACCGGCAGAACCCGGGAGATGCCGGTGCCTCGTGCTGGGTCAGAGTTGCGCAATCGGATACCGGCGGCGGCTACGGCGGTGTGCATATTCCGCGAGTCGGTGAGGAGGTCATCGTTGGTTTTGTCGGCGGCGACTGCGACCGGCCGATCGTGCTGCATCGCGTCTACAACGGTGCGGTCAACCCGCACTGGCATAGCAACGGAATCCTTTCGGGCTATCGCTCGAAAGAGTACGGCGGCAGCGGCTACAACCAGATGGTAATGGACGACGCGACGGGCCAGAACCGCGTCCAGTTGATGAGCAGCAGTGCGAATAGTTTGCTGCATCTGGGCTACCTCATCGATCAGAGCGGAAATACTCGCGGTACGTATCTTGGATCAGGTTTCGATCTGAGGACGGATGCGTACGGCGCCGTGCGTGCTTCGCAGGGGCTGTATGTTTCGACGTATCCAAAGTCGGCGAATAGTCAGCCGCTCGACGTTCGCGAAGCGCAACAGCAGCTCGTCAATGCCGAGGGCATGATCGAGGCAATGTCGCAGGTAAGCGAGACGCATCAGGCGGAAAGCCTCGGAGAGGGGCATGACGCGCTGAAGACGTTTACCGATGCGACGCAAAGCAGCGTGCAAGGCTCGCAGTCGGGAGGACGGACGGCGGGAGGTGGTGCCGGGAGTGTGAACGCGTTCAAGACGCCAGTCATGCTGGTGGCGAGTCCTTCCGGTATCGCGCTGTCGACGCAGGCATCCGTGCATGTTTCGAGCGATCAGCAAACGAATCTGGTGAGCGGTCAGAGCACGTTCATCGCCAGCGGGAAGTCGTTGGTAGCGAGTGTGGCGGAGAAGATCAGCCTGTTTGTGCAAAACGCCGGGATGAAGCTGTTTGCGGCCAAGGGAAAGGTGGAGGTTCAGGCGCACTCGGACAATATCGAAATAACGGCCCAGAAAGCGGTCAAGGTCCTGTCGGCCACCGAGAATATCGAGGTGGCGGCGCAGCAGGAGATTTTGCTTACCTCGGGTGGCGCCTATATCCGGCTTAAGGGCGGCGAAATCGAGATTCACGCGCCTGGAAAGATCGATGTGAAAGGAGCGCAGCATGCATTCAGCGGGCCGACGCGGATCGATTATCCGCTGTCGCCTGCGCCGACGTCCCGCGGTGCTGCCGCGCTGCAATACCATTACCACGACGACACGCCCGTGCAGGGTGCCAAGTTCACCATCCACTACGACAGCGGCGCTACCTTTTCCGGCACCGTCGACAGCAAAGGCATGGCTGATTTGACAGGCGCTCCGCAAGGACCGGGGCGCATCGAGTTGGGTGAGGACAGCCGACCCTACGAAATCAAGGCCACCGAGAAAAATCCCAGCTACAAGGCTCATTGGGACGAGTTCGACATGCAAGCCTCCCTGGAACGGATGCAAGGAGGTCGGGCATGAGTAGCAGTTGGGTCAGCCAGGCCGCATCCGAGGTCGGCGACTATCTGTGGAGCGGCGCCACTACAGTCGGCGATACTGTCGTCGGCGCCGTCGTAGGGGAGTTCTCGCAAAAGCGCAATACGGGCGCCATCATCATCGATGCCGTCATCAGCATGTTCCCTGTCGCCGGAGAAATTACGGCCGCGCGCGACGCGATCGCCATCACGCTTCGCATGTGCGACGACCCGAAGGTTCGGGACGACAGGTGGGAGTGGGTGGCGCTTGTGCTTTGTCTTGTCGCGGTCGTTCCGGTGGTCGGAGGTTTGCTCAAGGGCATAGGCAAGTTGTTGATGCGAGCGGTCAGCAAATCCGAAGATCTGGTCAAGCTATGCCAGGAAATCCTGGCCTTGATCCGCAAGGCTGGCTTTGGCAATGCTGTGGAGTGGCTCAGGCAACTGGACTTCAACAAGTATCAGTTTGTCGTGAGAAACGCGTTCGGCATGATGCTGGATCGCATCGGCAAGGCGCTGAATTTCATTCTGAACCGGCTCGGGTCTGTTATCCCGGCGCGGGTGGCGAGTTATATCCGGAAGCTGCTGCCGATGCTGGAGGAACTGCGCAAGCTGGGGGACACACAAATCGCGCTGGCCTTCAAGGATCTGATGCGCTTGCTGGAGCGCGTGCGAGGCCATCTGGTGGAGGGCACCTGGGCGGATGTGAAGGTGGGGGGCGGGACCACTCGGACGATGACCGAGGAGGCGCGCTTGGCTCATCTGGCCGAGGAGACGAAGAGCCTGGGGCATAAGCCGATGACCATCAAGCAATACGTGCATAAAGAAGAGTGGCCCGACCTTCGCAACTGGGAAGAGGGGGAGGCCATAGGTACGTTCAGCGCCAAGGTGCCGCTTGAAGCGATTATTCAGGCGCCGGGCCAGACGATGATTCGTGTGGTCGACACTCGTTACCTGGACAAACCATGGACAATCCCGGGCAAATTTTGGACCGATAGCCTTGCTCCCAACGGGCTTTGGTGGCGTATACGAAGTGCGATCAAGCACGCTTGGAGCATGAATGGCAGCTATGTGAAGATACAGGTGCCGACGCGCGAGGCAATGGAAAAGCTCGGCATCGCAGTCCCAGCTGGATGGGACGGGATGCGCCTGTGGAAGGGGCGGATTGCTGAGCAATGGGACGACGAAAAAGAGGTTGCCACCATGCGTTTGCTGGTCGGGGGCGACCTTCAATTCTTCGTGGACTTTAACAACAAGTTCAATGCACCCGTGAAAAAATGGATAGATGCGCAGCTTGCGAACGGGCAGCTCAAGGCGCTTCGGACGCATTGGACTGACGTTAAGCTACCCGATCAACCAACTGCGCGAGCGCTCATGCTGGCCGAGCGCGAGCGATCTGCCAAGATCAGACAGGAAGGTTACGCTCGGAGAGCGCTAGCCGATGCTGGCAAACAATCGACGGACGAACAGGTTCCATGATGTTGAATATTTTGACCATGACCGCCGAGCAGGAACAGGATGCGCGAGCAAAGGCGTTTTATCTGCTCAAGAAATGGACGAGTTTCACGTTCCTGGAATACGCCGTTGGACTATATCGGGACTTTCTCGGCGCGTATGCAAAACAACTGGACACACCGAGCCCAAATCAGGTAGAGCTTGAGGAAGCCTACACGCATGATTTCTTGGGGGCACTGGTGCAGATGGATCTGGGCATCGATGCATTGCGCCGAGGTCTTGACAAACGAGCAGCATACGACGCGCTGGTTATAGGAAGCCAGCAAGGTGGCGACCTGTTGTTTGGTCGGAGTGCGCTTGAAATCGGTCGTAGATACGATCCGTTTTTTCATTCACTGGGACTGAAGGACACCAACTTTTCGGACCCGGTGTATGCCACCGGGTTCGCGGAGGGCGTGTGGATCGAGAGATTGATTTGCTACGCGCTCAAGTGCTCGGTCGGATTCGGTTATACCGGGATGCTTGCATACGGAACACGTGCGGATGGCGGAACCCGCATCTTTGAGCACTGGACCTATGAATCCATGTTCGAAAATGCGCCCCTTCCGGCTTGGCGGTATTGGCCACCCGGTCGCACCTATCCTGCATCGCTTCCTCCCTGTCCGTCCAAGAACGAATCCGCAAGCGGCGAGGTTTGCAGCGATCAGGAGATTCCTGTCGAGGGTATCTGGGAGCCATGGTTTCCTTCCGGCAAGGTGGGCTGTCCGAGCTACTTCCTCAAAGGCAGTATTGCCCACAAGTACCTGTTGGAAGGTACGAATGACGAACATGTGGTGCGCTGGCGGCTGCTTTGGGAAGACAAGCGTTACCGGGATGGCAGCATTCCGGCGGAGGAGGAAACTTACTTCCCCAAGCCTGTCGCGCAACCGAGGCTACGGGTCCTGCCCGGAGAGCCTTGTCCGCGCACCGGCTACTGGCAAAGCCCGGCCGTGAAAGATTCGGTTCATGTCGAGGCCGGAGCGCCTATGCCGGGGCCACAGCGCACAACGTGGGGGATGGTCATTTGGCATTATGGAGATCCTCAACCGGACAATTGAAGAGCTGCTGAGTCAAGAGGGTAACGGCGCTTCGCGACTAGGTCATGAAGTGCCTGATGATCTATTTCGTGCTCCATCCATCTCCACGAGTGTCTCCGTCCGTTGTTCATGGGGGGTAGGTCGTGTCGATCCCATACGTGATCTCGGGCAGCTTGCCGTGAGGATGGCAAGCGGGCGGTTTAGGGCGGTGGTAGCGAAACTGGCAGGGCCGGATCGTGGGGCGGTGGCGTCGCTGACGATGGTCCCGCACGCATTTGGTTTTCACTGTTGGCCGACGGATCGCCGGGAGCGGGTGTCAAGGATCGGCCCGAATCCGTCCGTCAACGCAAGGCCGACCGGAACACGACGCGCGCCCGCACGCAGGCCCGTGTCGAAAATAGACGAGTCGGTGTCGGACGCATACAAGCCCCGGTGACGCTTTCGAACTAACGTGACAGACCTCTTACCCGATCGTTAGTCTGGAGCCGACATGTCCGATTTCATCACCGTTCTGCGCAAAACCTGCCCGACCCCGGTCGTCGACGCGACCAAGTGGAAGCGCATCGGCGGCGATCCGCACACCGTGAACCTCAACGCCTACCTCTCGAAGGATGGCAGCAAGATCATGGGCACGTGGATCTGCACGCCGGGCAAGTTCGAGGTGAACTACGAGAAATGGGAGTACTGCCATTTCCTCGACGGCTATTGCATCATCACGCCGGAAGGCGAGGAGCCGGTGCATCTGAAGGCCGGCGACGTGTTCGTCATCGAACCCGGCATGAAAGGGACGTGGGAAGTGGTGGAGACGGTACGCAAGTACTTCGTGTTTGCCTGAGCGGGCCCGTCAATTCGACTTGCGTACGAGCGCCGGTCGAATCGATGCGTTGAAACGCATTCCGGTTCGGAAACAACACGCCGAGCGTGGTCGCACGCTCGGCCGGTTCCGCTATCCCGTCGGTCCGACCGATCGCGCCGACTGCCTGTCGCTTGCGAGAGCGGTGGTGATGGGAGTCTGTCGATCGAATCCGCAGGTTCGACGATGAGAAAGAAGCTCGACCAGTCCTGAGTCGGTCAGGCCGCTCGCATGCGCGTCACTGACCAGCACAACGCGATTCGACAACGTCGAGGCGGCGTTCAATGCTCGATGCTCAACGCCTTTTCGATCGCGGCAATCAATCTGAATGCATCGTCTCGGCCGATCAGGAGGCCGCGACTGGTGTACTCGCAGCCGAACGCGTAGAAGCTCGGCAGAAGCGTGATCGCGTCGTTCTGTCGATCGAAATCGACTTCGCATTTCGTCAATGGGAAGAACGGAGGATCTTCGACGGTCGGCTGGTACACGGCGCTCTCCTAGTAGAGCTTGCGAGGCGGCAGCATACGTTTCGCGCGCAGGCGCTGTCTCGCGACGGCGCTGGCTTTCTTGCGCTTGCGCTCGGTGGTCGGCTTTTCATAGCTCGTGCGACCGCGCAACTCGCGGATCAGGCCCGTCTTCTCGATGTTTCGACGGAAGCGCCGGAGCGCGACATCGACAGGTTCGTCGGGCTTGAGGATGATCGTCGTCATGTAGGTCCTGTTTCAAGACATGCGTGGAGGAAAACTAGCCGAGTCGGGTCATGACGGCACTCGCGATCTCGTCGGATTCGAATTCCGAATATCCGGCGCTGATCGACAATGCGCGTACGGCAGCGAACATCTGCAACTCGGGTTGGTGACGCAACGCAGAACCGGCGAGGCCGTCGTTCGGGACCGCGTCGGTCCTGGAAATCTCGCGCCGTTCGATCAGGCGGAGGAGTTCATCGATGATCATTTCGTCATCCGAATCAGAGTGCCGCCGCGCTGCCGCGACAGGAAGCGTCAAGGGGAATCGGCGAAGAGCGGCTGCTCGCCGCGATTGCCGTCGATGATTTCCTCCGCGTAGCGTACGGACGCCCGGCGCGCTTCGCCCGCCGATTCGAACGGTGCGTTCTCGAGCAGCCGGAACGTTTCGCTGCGGGTCAGCGTGTCGGCGGTGCCGCGCAGGCAGATCTTAACGGCCGCGTCGAAGCCGCCGTCGTAGTTGTGCGGATTACCGTTCAGCGACGGAATGTGCGGGTAGATCAGTGGATAGATTTCGAAGCCACGATAGAGATGCATGCTCATGATGAACTCCTGGGTTCGGTCGCGACAAATCGCGTGGACGAACGCATCCGACCGGTATCGCCGCGGCGCGGCGTGACGGGTGGGGTGAAAAGGGCGGCAATGCGTGCGGGTAACGGCGCGACGCAGTGAGAGGGTAGACGGCGGGGCGAGCGGAGTGACGCGAGCTCGGACAAAATTCATCATACGCGCTTCGCGTCGGATGTCCATCTAATTCGCGGCCGTGCCAGTGCGGTGCGATGACCGGCGTCGAGGCCGCAACACACCTCGCGCATGACGCGGCATTCGTCCGCACTTCGACGCGGCACGGCGCGATTCGGATGATGTCGATCGAGTCCGATCCCTTCACCGCATCGTGACGGTCGCACGCCTGCACGACATCGCGCAAGCGCCTATGATGCAGCGATCCGCCAGTCGCGCCGGCCCGCAATGCGCGCATGGCCCGCGAACGCCGAACGTTTTCCCGGAACCCCGACCATGCGCATCATCGACATCCGCGAGCAAGCGATCCCGGTTTCCCGTTATGCCGATCCGGCGATTCCGTCGGGTGGCCTGACGACGAGCGTCGTCGCGATCGTCACCGATGTCGTGCGCGATGGCCGGCCGGTCACGGGTTACGGCTACGCATCGGTCGGCCGTCATGCACAGGGCGGGCTGATTCGCGAACGGTTCGCGCCGCGTCTGCTGGCCGCCGCGGACGCCATCGCCGACGATGCCGGCACGAACCTCGATCCATTTCGCGCATGGCGCGCGATGATGGCGGGCGAGAAGCCCGGCGGGCACGGCGAACGCTGCGTCGCGGTCGGCGTGCTCGACATGGCGATCTGGGATGCCGCAGCGAAGATCGCGGGCCTGCCGCTCCATCGCTTCGTCGCCGATCGGCTCGCGCGCGACGCGGCACCTCGCGTGCGTGTCTACGCGGGCGGCGGTTACCGCTATCCGCACGACGATCTCGCGCGCCTGTCGGACGAGATGCATCGCATCGCTGATCTCGGCTACACGCACGCGAAGATCAAGATCGGCGGCGCGGATGTCGATCACGACAAAAGACGCATCGAAGCCGCCGCGGCGTGTCTTGCCGACAGTTCGCATCTCGCGGTCGATGCGATGAACGCGTACGACGCGACGAGCGGACGCGCAGCCGCCGCGATGCTGGCACCGTTCGAACTCTGGTGGTTCGAGGATCTCTGCGATCCGCTCGACCTGCCGCTTCATGCGGACCTGATCGCGCAATACGCGCCGCCGGTCGCGGCCGGCGAGGCGTTGTTTTCGCTCGCGGAAGCGAAGCTGCTCGAACGCTACGGCGGTCTGCGCCCGGACCGCGACGTCCTCGTGTTCGATCCGGTTCATTGCTATGGCCTGCCGGGCTATCTGCAGATCGTCGACCATTTCGTGTCGAACGGCTGGCGGCGCGATGCGTTCTGGCCGCACGGCGGTCATCTGTTCTCGCTGCACGTCGTGTCGGCGCTCGGGCTCGGCGGCGCCGAAGTCAGCCCGTTCGCGTTCCGTCCGTTCAACGGGCTGGCGGACGGCGAATCGGTTGACGCCGGCTACGCGGCCGTGCCGCAGGCGCCGGGCATCGGCTTCGAGCTTCATGCCGATGCGTACCACGCGTTTCGCGCGGTAGCCGGCTTGTGAACGGCGCGGCCGGTCTCGGCGCGCGTCGATCGTGAAGCGGGCCGCGAATCCGAGCCTCGTCACCGCGATGAACCGGTCGAGCACACGCCACGTGAGCGCGCGGTCGAACCACGCGCGGCATGACCGTACGCCGTAGGCGAGCCACCGTCACCTGATCACGTGCACGCCGACCAGTAGCCACGCACCGCCGACGTCCAGACGTCGAAGCCACCGCTCGGCTATGCGCGCACGACCGTCACGCCCGCGGCCTCGATCGGCTCGGTCAGCGCTGCATCGGTTTCCTGTTCGACCACGATCGCTTGCGCGAGCGCGAGCTCGCCGATCACGAACTGCGACGCCGCTCGCAGTTTGGATTGCGAAGCCAGCACGACCGTCTCGCCGGCGCGCCCCGCCAATGCGCGCTTGATCGCCGCTTCCTCGAAGTCGCCGGTACTCAGCCCCGCGACCGGATGAACGCCGGTCACGCCCATGAAATACAGGTCCGCGTGGATGCGCGAGATGCCTTCCATCGCCGCGGCGCCCACCGCGACGATGGAATGCTTGTACAGCCGTCCGCCGATCAGGATCACGTCGATCGACGGATGCGCGGCCAGCGCGACGGCGACGCTCGGGCTGTGCGTGACGATCGTCGCGCGCAGGTCCGGCGGCAACTGGCTGACGAGCAGTGCCGACGTCGTGCCGCCGTCGACGATCACGACTTGTCCGGGCGCGATCATCTGCGCGGCCCGGCGCGCGATGCGCCGTTTTTCCGCGGTTTCGATCGCCTCGCGCTGCGCGAACGGCGCGATCGCCGGCGACGCCGGCAATGCGCCGCCGTGCACGCGCTGCAGCAGGCCCTCGGCCGCCAGTTCGCGCAGGTCGCGCCGGATCGTGTCTTCGGACACGCTGAATTGCGCGCTCAGCTCGACGGCCAGCACCTGGCCGTCGCGGGCGAGCGCGTCGAGGATCGCTTTCTTGCGTTGGGTCGTCAGCATCGGAATTGCACGAAATTTCTTGAAAGTGCACGAATGTGCACGTTACCATGCGTGCCGTCACTTGTCGAATGGGAGACCACCATGGCCGCAACGCGGGACCGTGTCCGCATCGTCGATACGACAGTGCTGTCCGATGACTGGTATGTGCTGAAGAAGGTAACGTTCGATTTTCTGCGCCGCGACGGCACGTGGCAGCGCCTGAGCCGCGAAACGTACGACCGCGGCAACGGCGCGACGATCCTGCTGCGCAACGCGGCGACGGGCGACGTGCTGCTCACGCGGCAGTTCCGGATGCCGGCGTTCGTCAACGGACACGACGGGATGCTGCTCGAAGCCGCCGCCGGCCTGCTCGACGACGCGACGCCCGACGCCCGGATTCGCGCGGAGGCCGAAGAGGAAACCGGCTATCGCGTGCGCGGCGTGCGCAAGGTGTTCGAGGCGTTCATGAGTCCGGGCTCGGTGACGGAAAAGCTGCATTTCTTCGTCGGCGAATACGATGCGTCGCTGCGCACGGGCGACGGCGGCGGCATCGCGGAGGAGGGCGAGGATCTCGAGGTCGTCGAGATGCCGCTGCACGCGGCGCTGGATGCCGTCGCGCGGGGCGAGATCGTCGACGCGAAGACGATCATGCTGCTGCAGTACGTCGCGCTGCGGGAACCCGGGAGCGGGCGCGCCGCGGCGGCGTGATGTCGCGGCGCGGCGCCCGAACCGGCGTATGATCGCGCGACGCCACTCGCGCACCGTTCGACGCTCCCGCTGCTCCATCATGCCGATTTCCGACTCGTCCGATTTCACCGATTCCAGCGCCGCTGCCGCATCACTGCCGGCTCATCTGGTCGCGTCCGCCGTCGAGGCGCTCGCGCGCGCCGATGCGTTGCTCGTGACAGCCGGCGCCGGCATCGGCGTCGATTCGGGGCCGCCCGATTTCCGCGGCACGGATGGTTTCTGGCGCGCGTATCCGGCGCTGCGCCACGAGCGTTTCGAATTCCACGAGATTGCCTCGCCGCAGGCGTTTCGCGCGCATCCGCAGCTTGCGTGGGGCTTTTACGGCCACCGTCTCGGACTTTACCGGCAGACGGTGCCGCACGCGGGCTTTGCGATTTTGCGGCGCTGGATGGACGCGATGCCGAACGGCGGCTTCGTGCTGACGAGCAACGTCGACGGCCAGTTCCAGAAGGCCGGCTTCGATCCGGCGCACGTCGTCGAGATCCACGGTTCGATTCATTCGATGCAGTGCCTGCGACCGTGCTCGGACGACACCTGGGACGCCGCGCCGTTCACGCCCGACGTCGACACGGCCGCGTGCCGGCTGGTCGGCGAGCTGCCGCGCTGCCCGCGTTGCGGCGGCCTCGCGCGACCGAACATCCTGATGTTCGGCGACAACGGCTGGCTCGGCGAACGCTACGACGCGCAGGAGCGGGCCCTGCAGGACTGGATTGCGCAGGCGGGATGGGTGACCGTCGTCGAGATCGGCGCGGGCACCGCGATTCCCACCGTGCGTCTCTCGAGCGAACGGCTCGGTGCCGACGTGATCCGCATCAACGCACGCGAGGCCCATGCCCGCCGCGCGGACGTGATCGGGTTGAAGGGCGGCGCGCTCGCGACGCTCGCCGCGCTCGACCGAGCATGGCACGGCGGCTGAGCGGCGCGGGACGAACCGGCCGGCCGCGGCCGCGCGATCACGGCTGCGCGACGAGCGCCTGGACGAGCGCCGGCGCGATCGGCGAGCCGAGGCCCGTCACGTAGTCGTAGCCGCCCGCTGCGTTGCAGATGCTGCCGCAAGTGCCGTTGGATCCGGTCGTTACGTCGTGATAGTCGCTGCCGTAGGCGTTTTTTCCGATCGTATAGAGCGTGTCGTAGGTGCCGCTCAGCGAGTGTTTGCCGGCCGCCGTACGCAGCGAATTCGCGATCGCGACGAGCGCCGACCACTGCGGCGCGCCCGCGCTCGTGCCGCCGACCTGGAACCAGCCGGCCTGCCCCTGATAGGTCACCGAGTCATACACCGCGAAGCCGCTGGACGGGTTCGCGTCGTAGCTCACGTCGGGCACGCCGCGCTTGCCGGCCACCGGCACCGGCCAGCCGGTCTGCCCGGCCGGCTCGGCCTCGATCGAGCTGACACCGCCGCCGCTGCCGCTCCACGCGGCCTCGCCGACGTAGGCGCCGGACGCGTCGGTCGACAACGTCGTGCCGCCCACCGCCACCACGTACGGCGACGCCGCCGGGTACTCGGTGCCGGTGCCGCTGTCGCCGGACGATGCGACGAACGTGACGCCCGATACGTTGAAGTGGCTGTCGAAGCCGGTCTCGCTGCCGAACTCGTTGCCGCCGAAGCTCATCGACACGACCGATGCGCCGCGCTTGACCGCGACGTCGACTGCGGCCATCAGGTCGCTGAAGCTGGCCGACGCGGCTTCGACGAGCACGATCTTCGCCTTCGGCGCGATCGCATGCACCCATTCGACGTCGAGCGACATCTCGAGAGACCAGCCCGCGTCCGTCTTGGGTCGCGCGCCGCGTGCGTAGACCTTGGTGAAGCAGCCGTTCGACGAAGTGCAGGCCGGTAGCGAGAACGCGTTGCTGAATACGCCGAGATCGGCTTCGATTTTCGGATCGTCGTACGCGTCGACGATCGCTACGACCATCCCGTCGCCCTGGTTGGCGATCGAATCGAACCCGTACGCATGTCGTACGAGCACGGGTGTGAGGCCGGCCACCGTGGCGGTGTTCGCGCGCTGTTTCGTATGGAATGGCGGGCGCGCATAGCCTTTCGGCGCGCGGTTGCCTTCGACGTAGGACGGGGGGCCGTTGTCCTCGGCGAGCGCGACGCTCGATGCGAGCAGCGACGCGCACAGCGCCGGAATCAACATGGATGACAGGCGGTAATTGTTCATTTTTCGAGTCTCCATGCCGATGGAGTGGTGGGCGAAATTATTTTACGAAACTGGTCGAATGAATTGCATGGAATATCGGCCTGATTCGGGAATGTCTGGATTAGGGAAAACATGCGGAATGCCCGTCAAAGCATGGCTTGCATCGGCGGCGTGGGGCCGCGCGGCTGATTTTTCGACTTCGGGAAAATCAGATGAATAATCGATTTGTTTATAGTGATTTGTAATGTCCTGCGTAATGCATTGGAAAATGCCGAACCCGGCGGCGCACGGAAATAATGAAATGCGTGATTCCGGCGTGGCACGATCCGGTGCGCGCGGGGTGCCGGCCGGCATTGCCGGCGCGGCGCGATTGCGCATACAGTTCGGCGTAGGCCGCATCCGCCATGCGACCTCGTCAGCGAGGAGTTCCCTTGTTCTATTCGATCGTCGCGATCTTCGTCGGCGCCGGGCTCGGCGCATTGCTGCGCTGGTTCCTGAGCCTTGCGCTCAACGCGTTCTTTCCCGCCGTGCCGCTCGGCACGCTCGCCGCGAACCTGATCGGCGGCTACGTGATCGGCATCGCGGCCGTCGCGTTTACCACCCGCGTCGGGCTGCCACCCGAGTGGCGGCTCTTCGTGATCACCGGCTTCCTCGGCGGCCTCACGACGTTCTCGACCTATTCGGTCGAAGTGATGACGCACGCGGTGCAGGGCGAATTGGGATGGGCGTTCGCGGTGGCTGCCCTACACTTGACTGGATCGTTCACGCTGACGGCGCTCGGCATGTGGACCGCGCGCGCGTGGTTCGCGGCGGCCTGAGCGCGTCGGCATCGGGAGGACGCGATGGACAGGGTCTTCTTGCGCTTCTACGTGCACGAGCAGCACCGGCTGCACTGGAAGCCGCTGTGGGAGTGGTTGCTGGAGGAGGGGAACCGGATGGGTGTCGCGGGCGGTTCCGCGTTTCGTGCGATGGCCGGCTTCGGCCGGCATCGGGTGCTGCACGAGGACCGCTTTTTCGAGCTGCAGGGTTCGCTCGCGATCGAGGTCGAGTTCATCGTCACCGAGGACGAGGCGCAGCAACTGCTCGAGCGGCTGACGCGCGAGAAGGTGCGCGTGTGCTACGCGATGATTCCCGCGCGCTTCGGCGTGATCGACACGCTCGAGGCGCCGCCGGCGCAGGGGCCGGCAGCGTAGCGCAATACGTCAGATGCCGAACATCGTCAGCGACACGGCGGCGCGCGTGACGATCATCAGCAGCACCTGGACGATCACGAACAGCAGGATCGGCGACAGGTCGATGCCGCCCAGGTTCGGAATCACGCGGCGCAGCGGGTTCAGAAACGGCGCGGTGAGCTGGTAGAGGATCGGCATCGCCGGCGAGCGCGGATTGAGCCACGACAGCAGCGCCATCAGGATCGTCATCCAGATCACGAGATTGAGCGCCCACTTCACGACGGTGAGCAGCGCGACCACGACGAGCGTCGCGATCACCGAGGCCGGATCCAGGCCGGCCATCACGACCATCAGCACCACATAGACGAGCGCGGTGAGGAGGGCGGCGACGACGCTTGCCCAGTCGATGCCGCGCACGCCCGCGATCACGCGGCGCAGCGGCAGCACGAGCCAGTTGGTCGCCTGCAGCACGGCCTGCGTGACGGGGTTGTACGGCGGCACGCGGACGGCCTGCATCCAGACGCGCAGAATCAGCGCGGCGCCGAACAGCGTGAAGACGGTATTGAGCAGAAAACGGGCGATCTCGCCGAACATCGTTGGCATCCTTTTTATACAGTCGAGTAGCGTGCGGCCGCCAACGCCGGATGGCGGCGCATCGGCCGACACCTTATCACGCCTCGTCTCGCGGCGGGGAGGGGTGCCCGATCGTGCGCTCGAGCGACGTTTCGACGGCCTGCGCAAGCGCCGGCAGCGCGGGCGGCGGCGCCGCCCGCTTCGCCGCGAGCGCGACCGCGCGGCGGGTCATCAGCGCATACAGCGTCGCATGGTCGCCGCCGCGCGCCTCGAGCAGCGCGAGCTGACGCTCGACGATGCCGGTGTCGCCGCGCGACACCGGGCCCGCCAGGGCGTTCGCGAGGCCCTTGTCGCGCGCGGTCGCGATCGTGCCTGTGAGCATCGGCAGCAGCGCGCGCAACGCGGCTTCCTCGTCGAAGCCGAGGCCGCGCCACAGCTCGACCGCTTCCGACAGCCCGCACAGCGCGAAGCTCGCCGCGTAATGCGCGGCCGCGTGATACAGCATTCGGCCGCCGGCCGGAATCGACAGCGGATGGCAGCCGAGTGCGGCAGCAAGTCGCAGCAGCGTCACGTGCAGCGCGCCGTCGGCTTCGAGCGTGACCGAGCAGCCGTCGATGCGGGTGAGATCGGCGTCCGTGCCGCCGAACAGATAGAGCGGATGGAAGCCGCCCGTGGCCGCGCCTTGCCGCTTTGCCGGATCGAGCAACTCGACCGCCGACGCGCCGCTGCAGTGGACGAGCGCCTGGCTTGCCGCGCGCGCCGCGTCGAACCGCAGCGCGGCGGCGGTCGATGCGAGATGGTCGTCGGGCACGGTCAGGAAGATCAGGTCGGCGGCGTCGACGACCTGCTGCGGCGTGTCGACCGCCCGGCAGCCGTCGATACGCGCGGCAAGCGCCGCGGCCGATTCCGCCGTGCGGCTCGCGATCGCGACGACCGGAAAGCCGGCCGCCGCGAAGCGCAGCGCGAGACAGCGCGCCAGGCGGCCGGCGCCGATGAAGCCGAGGCGGGGAGTGTCGGGGAGGGGCATGGCGGGTCCCGAAGCGCAAACGGAGCAGACGCCAGTATCGCAGGAATGACGGGGCGGTCGTGGATAGGCGGCGTTGCCGAACGGGGACAGCCCGAACGGTCGGCGTTCGGTACGGACAACCGGCAAATTCGCGCGGCGGCTTCGTCCCGTCGAAGGCGGCTCAATCCGGCCCCAAATCACGCGGCGGCTGTGCCCCGCTCGGCATGTCGGCGTCCTGTCGCAAATTTGTAATCGTTGATTACTGAAGCATGCGCGCCGCGCTTACCGGATCCGGTAAAACTGACCGGCCGGCATGGCGCGATTTCGCTGGTCGGACGGAATCGCGGGACCCGCGAGGGGGATCGCCGGTCCACGCAGCCCTGCCGCACGGTGGCTGCGGCCGTGTGGAATTGCAATTTGCAACAAATGCGCGATACGCGGGCGGCGGGTTTTCGCTACATTGCACCCATGCGACGTGCATGCCCGCCGTTGCCGACAGGAGCGCACAAATTACCGCTCCAGCAGGAGAATCGAAGTGAAAAAGCTCATTCCGTTCATCGCCGTCGCCGCGCTGGCCCTGGGTGCCGCAAGCGCCGCGCAGGCTCACGTGTCGATCGGGGTCGGCATCGGTGTCCCGGTCGCACCTGCGTATCCCGTGTATGCGCCGCCACCGCCCGTGTACTACGCGCCGCCGCCGCCCGTTTATTACGCGCCGGCACCGGCGTACTATGCACCGCCCGCCGTGGTCGTCGGCGGCTACGGCGGCTACTACGGTCGTCCGTACTGGCGTCACGGCTACGGCGGCTGGGGTCACCACGGCTGGCGTCGCTGACGCATTCCGCGTGGCGGCCTGACCGCGCGCGGCAAAACGGCGCAACGTCCCTCGCGGGGCGTTGCGCCGTTTTTCATTCGGGGCGCGGCTCGGGGCGCGGCGGTCACGCCGCGTGGGCAATCAGGTCGCGGTAGCCGCCGACGATCACGCTGTACGAGAAATACGCGAACAGCAGCGCCGACGCGACGTGACACGCGCGTATCATCCCCGCGCCCGCGCGCTTGCGGCCCTGGCTCGCGAGCGTGCACATGAAGAGCGTCCACGCGAGGCCGCCGAGGAAGAAGCCGGACAGGAACACCGACGCCGTCGCCGGCGTGGTCGCGCCGGCTTTCGCGATCAGCGCGCCGCCGACCGCCGCGAACCACAGGATCGCGCTCGGCGACGACATCGCAAGCAGCATCCCGCGCACGAAGCTGCGCCGCGCGCTGGCACGCGGCTGCGGTGTTTCGTCGGCCGTGCCGTCGTCGGCGCTGCCGGCCGGCGCGAGCGCTTCACGCGCCATCTTCCACGTGAGGAACAGCAGCACCGCACCGCCGCCGATCCAGACGATCCAGCGCACGGCCTCGAATTGCAGCAGCACGGCCATGCCCGCGAGCGCGAGCGCCGCGTAGACGAGATCGCCGAAGCACGAGCCGACGCCGAGCCAGAAGCCCGGCCGGAAGCCGTGCGACAGCGTCAGCGACAGCATCGCGACGTTGACGAGGCCGATGTCGAGACACAGCGACAGCGACAGGAAGAACCCGTCGGACAGCATCGAGGCGGGGGGAAAGCTCATCGTCGTTCTTGTCGGGTGCGTTCAAGGCGTGGACTTACAGTCCGATTTCCTGCCAGAGTCGGTCGACGCGCGCCTTCACGGCCGCATCCATCTCGATCGGGCGACCCCATTCGCGGTTCGTTTCGCCGGGCCACTTGTTGGTCGCGTCGAGCCCCATCTTCGAGCCGAGGCCCGCGACGGGCGACGCGAAATCGAGATAGTCGATCGGCGTGCTGTCGACCATCACGGTGTCGCGCACGGGGTCGACGCGCGTCGTGATCGCCCAGATCACCTCGTTCCAGTCGCGGATGTTCACGTCTTCGTCGACGACCACGATGAACTTCGTATACATGAACTGCCGCAGGAAGCTCCACACGCCGAACATCACGCGCTTCGCATGGCCGGCGTAGCTCTTCTTCATCTGGACGATGGCCATCCGGTAGCTGCAGCCTTCCGGCGGCAGGTAGAAGTCGGTGATCTCGGTGAACTGCTTCTGCAGCAGCGGCACGAACACCTCGTTGAGCGCGACGCCGAGCACGGCCGGCTCGTCGGGTGGCTTGCCGGTATAGGTCGAGTGATAGATCGCGTCGCGGCGCATCGTGATCCGCTCGACGGTGAACACCGGGAACCACTCCTGCTCGTTGTAGTAGCCGGTGTGGTCGCCGTATGGGCCTTCGAGCGCGTGTTCGTATGCGGCGGCCGCGTTGCCGGCCGGCCGCGGCGGTGCGCCGGCCGGGGCAGGGGCGGGCGCGCCTTCCTGCGGATGGATGAAGCCTTCAAGCACGATCTCCGCGCGCGCGGGCACCTGCAGCGTATCGACGCCGGGCGTCAGGCACTTCGCGAGCTCGGTGCGGCTGCCGCGCAGCAGGCCGGCGAACTGATACTCGGACAGCGAATCGGGCACGGGCGTCACCGCGCCGAGCGTCGTGGCCGGATCGGCGCCGAGCACGACCGCGACCGGATACGGCTTGCCGGGGTTCTGCAGCGCGAATTCGCGGAAGTCCAGCGCACCACCGCGATGCGCGAGCCAGCGCATGATCAGCTTGTTGCGGCCGATCAGCTGTTGGCGATAGATGCCGAGGTTCTGGCGCGGCTTGTTCGGCCCGCGCGTGACCGTGAGGCCCCACGTGACGAGCGGCCCCGCGTCGCCGGGCCAGCAGGTCTGGATCGGCAGCTTGTTCAGGTCGACGTCGGCGCCCTCCCAGACGATCTCCTGGCACGGCGGCGACGACACCGATTTTGGCGCCATGTCCCATACGGCCTTCGCGAGCGACAGCAGCTTGCCGGCGTCCTTCAGGCTCTTCGGCGGATCCGGCTCCTTCAGCGCGGACAGCAGCCGCCCGAGGTCGCGCAGCGAGCCGAGCGCGGCGTCGTCGCCCGCATCGACACCCATGCCGAGCGCCACGCGGCGCGGCGTGCCGAACAGGTTGCCGAGCACCGGGAACGCATTGCCGGGCGGCGCTGCGAACAGCAGCGCCGGGCCGCCGGCACGCAGCACGCGGTCGCACAATTCGGTCATTTCGAGCACGGGCGACACGGGCTGCGTGACGCGCCGCAGTTCGCCGAGCGCCTCGAGGCGCTGGATGAAATCGCGTAAGTCTTTGTATTTCATGAAGAAGGTCCGGGCCGCCCGCAAGGCGGGCAGCGATGGGCGGGCGCAGCGGCCGGCTGCGCCCCGAATCGACCGACGATTTTACCCGGGCGGCCGCTCGCACGCCCGGCGGAGAAAAATGTCGACGACGCGCAGAGCCCCTACGGCAGGGGGCCGGCGATCTGAAGGGGGATTCAAAATTACTTTTTGTTATAATTTCAAAGTTTTATAGTGTTGACGATCTATAAAACCCTGCTAGAATCCGCTCACATTGGTTGCAGGGTAAAAGGCTTCGAGCCGCCAATCACCGATCTTTGACGCAGCGCGTCACCGTCCGCCGAAACCTGCACGGCGTATTCGACGGCCTTTGTCGTAGTCCCAGCCAGCGCCACCAGACGCTGGTTTTTTGCGTGGGTGCCACCGCGTATGCCCGCCTCGCCCATTGTGCGAAGGTGCCGGCCCTCTTACACCGTGGCCTCGAACGGTACTTATACCGTTTCCCCGATGCTTGCGCGTCCCAACCAAGGCGTGCGGTGTCGTGATTCCGCGGCGCGTTTTCAGTCTCGCCATCGAGCAGAGCGAGCCGCACGAGTCATGTTCATGGGAGATGATCTGAATGAACGCTTGGTTATCGTGGCGTCCCAGTGAGCAGCATGCGCAAATCGTGCGCAACATGCTGCGTCGCGGGACGCGTGTCAGTCACCATCTATTCAGCGTTGTCGGCTGTCTCGCTGTCGCGGTCGCACTTGCCCTTTGGCTGCTGCCGACCGTGCGCGGGAATCTCGCCGCGAAGCTGATGCCGGTCGTATCCGCGGCCGTGCAGGCCGGTCCGGCCCGTCTGCTGACCGGTCATCCGCTGCCGAACTTCGCGCCCGCTGGCGCGCAGCCGCAGCAGGAAGACGCCCCGGAAACGGATGCGCTCGCCGTCGGTCTCGACGTCGCACCGGAAACCGCCGCGCAGAACGATGCGTCCGATCCGGCCCGTAACGGCCCGTCGCCCGTCGCGCTGGCGAAACTGATCCCGACCCAGCGGGTCCCGGCCGATGCGCGCGACGATCGCGCGCTCGCGTCGAACCGCGAACAGGCGCTGGTCGCCACCTACCTGTCGCGCCGTTACCGGGTCGCGCAGGAGCCGCTCGGCCAACTCGTCAAGGCTGCTTTCCAGACCGGCCGCGACGTCGGCCTCGATCCGCTGCTGCTGCTGTCCGTGATGGCGATCGAATCGGGCTTCAACCCGTACGCGGAAAGCGGCGTCGGCGCACAAGGCCTGATGCAGGTCATGTCGAAGGTTCATTCCGACAAATTCGAGTATTTCGGCGGTACCGACACCGCGCTGCAACCGCTCGCGAACCTGCAGGTCGGCGCGCTCGTGCTGAAGGACTGCATCGCCCGCGGCGGCTCGCTCGCGAACGGCCTGCGCCTGTACAACGGCTCGACCAACCCGGACGACACCGCCTACGGCTCGAAGGTCATGGCCGAGCGCGGTCGCCTGCGCGACGTTGCGCATGGCCGCAGCGTGTCGGTCAATGCGCCGCAGGCGCCGGCCCAGCCGTCGAAGCCGATCGTGACCGCGGCCGTGACGGCATCGGCCGGCGGCGCCAAGCGCGTGCATGCGACGCTCGACGGCGCGCAGCCGATCACCGCTAAGGCGGCTGCCGCGCCGAAGGGCACACCGCAGCAGGACGACGCGAGCGTCGATACCGCGAAGCAGGCGCATGGCGGCGACCACTCGGAACTCGGCGCGTAACGTCCCGCGGTTCCGGCCAGGCTCCAACGAAAAGGCACCCGAATCGGGTGCCTTTTTCTTTTGCGCGGCCGGGAACGCGGATCGCGGTCAGTGCTGGCCGAAGAGTGTCGCGAGCCGCTCGACGGCCTCTTCGAGGCGCGAGTAGGCGGTCGCATAGGACAGCCGGATATAGTCGCGCGGTGCATGCACGCCGAAATCCATGCCCGGCACCAGCACGACACCCGCGTCGTGCAGCATCGCCTGCGTGAGCGCCGCGCTGTCGCCGGCCGCGGGATGAGCGACGCCGCCGCAGTGCGCATACACGTAGAACGCACCGTCCGGCATCACGGGCACGGTGAAGCCGAGCTTCTCGAGCGCTGGCGCGATGAAGTCGCGGCGACGCTTGAATTCGAGGCGGCGCGCCTCGTAGATGTCGAGCGCCGCCGGCTCGAAGCACGCGAGCGCCGCGTGCTGCGCGAGCGCGGACGGACAAATGAACAGGTTCTGCGACAGCTTTTCGAAGGTACCGACGAGCGCGGGCGGCACGACGAGCCAGCCGAGCCGCCAGCCGGTCATGCTGAAGTACTTCGAGAAGCTGTTCACGGTGACGACATCGTCGCCGAACGACAGCGCCGACACGGGCGCCGCGTCGTAGCTGAGCCCCTGGTAGATTTCGTCGACGATCGTGAAGCCGCCGCGTGCGCGCACGGCTTCGACGATCCGCTTCAGCTCGTCCGGCTCGAGCGACGTGCCGGTCGGGTTCGACGGCGACGCGAGCAGCACGCCGCGCGTGCGGCTGCCCCAGCGCGTGCGGACGTCGTCTGCGGTGAGCTGGAAGCGCGCTTCCGGGCCGCTCGGCACGAGCACCGGCCGACCTTCGGCCGCCGCGACGAAGTGCCGGTTGCACGGATACGACGGGTCGGGCATCAGCACCTCGTCGTCGCGGCCGACGAGCGCGAGGCACGCAAGCAGCAGCGCGGCGGAGGCGCCGGCCGTCACGACGATCCGCTCGGGGCTGATCGTGAGGCCGTAGGCGCGCGCATAGTGCGCGGCGATCGCTTCGCGCAGCGGCGCGATGCCGAGCGCGCTCGTGTACTGCGTGACGCCGCGGCGCAGCGCGGCCGCCGCCGCCTCGACGACGGGCTCCGGCGCGGTGAAATCCGGTTCGCCGATGCCCATGTGGATAACATCGCGCCCGGAGGACTCGAGCCGCTGTGCCTCCTTCATCAGTTCCATCACGTAGAAGGGCTGGATCGCGTCGACGCGTGCGGCGAGCGTGACGAGCGAATCGGCGGTGGTATTCATCGGTCGGGCGGAGCGGGGAGGGGGAGGGAGAACGAAAAACGGGCGCTTGCGCGCCCGTCTGCCTGCGGAATCAGCCGTTGCGGCGCGCCTGCGTTTCGGCGGGGCGCAGCTTTGCGGCCAGCTTGTCGAGCACGCCGTTGACGTACTTGTAGCCGTCGGAGCCGCCGAACGTCTTCGCGAGTTCGACTGCTTCGTTGATGATCACGCGGTACGGCGTTTCGACATGATGCGTGAGCTCGAACGTCGCGATCAGCAGCACAGCGCGTTCGACCGGCGACAACTGATCGACCGGACGGTCCAGCGACGGCGTGAGGGCTTCGACGAGCGTCGCATGCTCGCGAATCACACCGTGCAGGATCGCGTCGAGCAGCTCCTTGTCGGCCTTGTCGTAACCGAGCGCGCCGCGCAGTTGCGCGTCGATCTCGCCGGAGGCCGCGTTCGACAGCAGCCACTGATACAGGCCCTGCGTCGCCAGCTCGCGCGATTGTCGGCGGGCGCTCTTCTTCATGCGCGCTCCTCTTCGTCGTCTTCGTCCTCTTCTTCCTCGTCCTCGTCGTCGCCGAGCTGGTCGAGTGCCATCGTCAGGTTGGCCATCTCGACCGCGACGCGTGCGGCGTCACGACCCTTTTCGGTCATGCGCGCGACGGCTTGCTCGTCGTTTTCGGTCGTCAGGACCGCGTTGGCGATCGGCAGGTTGAAGTCGAGGCCGATGCGGGTGATGCCCGCGCCGCTTTCGTTCGACACGAGTTCGAAGTGGTACGTCTCGCCGCGGATCACCGCGCCGAGTGCGATCAGTGCGTCGAACTGGCCGCTTTCCGCGAGCTTTTGCAGCGCGAGCGGGATTTCCAGTGCGCCGGGCACCGACACGAGCAGCACGTCTTCACCGGAGACGCCGAGGCGCTCGAGTTCCTCGACGCACGCATCGGCGAGGCCGTTGCAGACGGGTTCGTTGAAGCGGGATTGCACGATGCCGATACGCAGGCCGTCGCCTTCGAGATTCGGTTGGTATTGTCCGATTTCCATGATCTGGTCCGTGGTGTGGATGAACGGTTATAGGGCGAAAGCGTCGTGGCGGGTTACGCGTGGGACGCCGGGCAGGACTTGGCTTCGCCGCCGGGCATCGGAATGAAGCCCGTGACTTCGAGGCCGTAGCCGGACATGCTGCCCAGCTTGCGCGGATTCGACAGCACCTGCATCTTGCCGACGCCGACGTCGCGCAGGATCTGCGCGCCGATGCCGAACGTCTTGAAATCGACCGGCCGGCGCTTCAGCGCAGCGGCCTTTTCTTCCTCGTCGAACGCCTTGAAGACGTCGATCAGATGTTCCTTCGTGTCGCCGCAGTTGAGCAGCACGATCACACCGAGGTCGCGTTCCGCGATCTCGTGCATCGCCGCGTCGAGCGTCCACGAGTGCGTCGAGATGCCCGTCTCGAGCAGATCGAGGACCGACAGCGGCTCGTGCACGCGCACGGGCGTATCGACGTCGGGCGACGGCGTGCCGCGCACCAGCGCGATGTGCGGCGAGCCGCTCGGCTGGTCGCGGTACAGCACCGCGCGGAACGTGCCGTGCGCGGTCTGCATCGTGCGCTCGGCGATCCGCTCGATGATCGATTCGGTGCGGCTGCGGTACTGGATCAGGTCGGCGATCGTGCCGATCTTCAGATCGTGTTCCTTCGCGAACTCGAGCAGGTCGGGCAGGCGCGCCATCGTGCCGTCGTCCTTGATGACCTCGCAGATCACCGCGGCGGGCGTGAGCCCGGCAAGCGCGGTGAAGTCGCAGCCGGCCTCGGTGTGACCGGCGCGCACGAGCACGCCGCCCGGCTGCGCCATGATCGGGAACACGTGGCCCGGCTGCACGATGTGCTCGGGGCGGACGTCGTGCGCGACCGCCGTGGCGATCGTGTGCGCGCGGTCGGCGGCCGAGATGCCGGTCGTCACGCCTTCGGCCGCTTCGATGCTGACCGTGAACGCGGTGCCGTATTGCGTGCCGTTGCGGTAGGTCATCAGCGGCAGGTGCAGCTGCTTGCAGCGTTCCTGCGTCAACGTCAGACAAATCAGGCCACGGCCGTACTTGGCCATGAAGTTGATCGCTTCCGGCGTGACGAATTCGGCGGCGATCACGAGGTCGCCTTCGTTTTCGCGGTCTTCTTCGTCGACCAGGATCACCATCCGGCCGGCTTTCAACTCCGCGATGATGTCGAGCGTGGAGGCGAGCGTCATAAAGGGGCGAGAAAGAGGAAAGTGCGTATTTTACGCCAGCCGGACCGCGTTTCGGCTGGCACCGGCTGCGCGCGGCCGGCGAGCGCGCCGGAAAGCGGTGCGGCCGGCAGTCGGGACCGGCCTGCCCGGGCCGGCGCGGGCCGCCCGAAGACGGGCTGCCGCAGGCCGGCCGAGGCCCGGCCGTGCGTCACGCCTGGTCGTTACGGCCGCCGAGGTAGTCGAGCTTGCCGAGTTCGACGCCGCTGTGGCGCAGGATGTCGTACGCCGTCGTCACGTGGAAGAAGAAGTTGGGCAGCACGAAGTTCAGCAGATACGACTGGCCGGTGAACTCGATCGGGCCGACGCGCATCTTGAGCACGACCTGGCGCGCTTCGCTGCCGTCGATCTGCGCGGCGTCGAAGCCTTTCAGATAGTCGATCGTCTTCTGGATGCGCGCGTGCAGTTCGTCGAATGTCTGCTCGACGTCGGGATAGCTCGGAATGTCGACGCCGGCGAGCCGCGCGGCGCAGCCCTTGGCCGTGTCGGTCGCGATATACACCTGGCGGACGAGCGGCAGCATGTCCGGATAGAGGCGTGCGCCGATGAACACCGACGGGTCGATCTGCTTCTCGGCCGCATGCGCCTGCGCCTTGCCGAGGATGTGCTGCAGGTTGGTGAGGCCGCGGATCAGGACGGGCAGCGAAGCCTGGTACATCGAGATGGACATGGGGACGACTCCTGGAGGAAAAGGGGCAGCCGGTACGCGGCGCACCGTGCGCCGCGGCGCCGAAACTGCTGCCGTTGCATCTTAGCGCGACGGGATGACCCGTGCGCGTCGTTGGCCATCAGGCCAGGTGCCGGGCCACGCCGCCGGGCGCCATTTCCCATCCAGCGGGCGGAACCGCCTGGTCAGTCCTGATGCACGCCCTGCGATGCCGACATCATCCGCTCCACATACCGCGCGATCATGTCGATTTCGAGATTGACCTTGTCGCCGGTCTTCACGTGACGCAGCGTCGTGACCTCGACCGTATGCGGGATCAGGTTGATCGAGAACTCGCAGCCGTCGGCGCGATCGTCGACCGTGTTGACGGTCAGGCTCACGCCGTTGACCGTGATCGAGCCCTTGTACGCGAGATAGCGGCCGAGCTCGCGCGGCGCGACGATCCGCAGCTCGTGCGATTCGCCGACCGGCGCGAAGCGCGTCACGGTGCCGAGGCCGTCGACGTGGCCCGACACGATGTGCCCGCCGAGGCGGTCGTGCGCGCGCAGCGCCTTCTCGAGGTTCACTTCGCCGGGCTGCGCGAGGCCGACCGTGCGGTTCAGGCTTTCGCGCGACACGTCGACGTCGAATCCGGTGTCGGCCTTTTCGATCACCGTCATGCACGCGCCCTGGATCGCGATGCTGTCGCCGAGCGCGACATCGGCCAGGTCGAGCCCGCCGGCCTGCACCGTCAGCCGCACGCCCGCCTCGGGCGACGCGCCAAGCGGGTTGATCGCTTCGATGCGGCCGACGGCCGCGACAATTCCGGTAAACATCGTGACGGCTCCGTTCAAAGAGTGACGACGGGCGGCGCGACGCGCGCCAGGATCCGCAGATCGTCGCCGATCCGCTCGACGCTGTGGAACGCGAGTCGCGTGCGGGCGTCGAGGCTCGCCGGCGCGGCGAGGTCGAACATGCCGGCCGCGTCGCTGCCGAGCAGGCTCGGCGCGAGGTAGACCAGCAGCTCGTCGACGCACTGCTCGCGCAGCAGCGAGCCGTTCAGCTTGTGACCGGCCTCGACGTGCAGTTCGTTGACGCCGCGCGCGCCGAGCGCCGCCAGCATCGCGGGCAGGTCGACCTTGCCGTACGCATTTGCGAGCGGCACGATTTCCGCGCCGCGCGACTTCAGCACGTTCGCGCGCACTTCGCCGGCGGCATCGAGCCGGCCGCAGAAGATCAGCAGCGGCGCGCCTTCGAGCAGGCGCGCATCGAGCGGCAGGTCGAGGCGGCTGTCGACCAGCACGCGCTGCGGCTGGCGCGGCGTGTCGACGCCGCGCACGGTCAAGAGCGGGTTGTCCTCGCGCACGGTACCGATCCCGGTGAGGATCGCGCACGCGCGCGCGCGCCAAGCATGGCCGTCGAGGCGCGCGGCCTCGCCGGTGATCCACTGGCTTTCGCCGGACGGCAGCGCGGTGCGTGCGTCGAGCGACGCGGCCGTCTTCATCCGCACCCACGGGCGGCCGCGCGTCATCCGTGACACGAAGCCGATGTTCAGTTCCCCCGCTTCGTTCGCGAGCAGCCCGCAGCGCACGTCGATGCCCGCGTCGCGCAGCATCCCGAGGCCGCGCCCCGACACCTGCGGATTCGGGTCTTCCATCGCCGCGACGACCTTCGCGACGCGCGCGTCGATCAGCGCGTTCGCGCACGGCGGCGTGCGGCCGAAGTGGCTGCACGGCTCGAGCGTCACGTACACGGTGGAGCCGGCGACGTCTTGGCCGCGCGCACGCGCGTCCTTCAGCGCCTGCACTTCCGCGTGGTCCTGGCCGGCCGGCTGCGTGAAGCCTTCGCCGATCACGTCGCCGTCCTTGACGATCACGCAGCCGACGCGCGGGTTCGGCGCGGTCGTATACATGCCGCGCGCCGCGAGCGTCAGCGCGCGCTGCATGTGGGCGAAATCGGTATCCGAGAACATGCGTGCGGACCCGGGTCAGGCGGCGAGGGCCGCGAATGCGCGGCGTGCGGCCGCGAGCGTCGCGTCGATCACCGCGTCGTCGTGCGTGCTCGACACGAAGCCGGCCTCGTACGCGGACGGCGCGAAGTACACGCCTTCGTCGAGCATCAGGTGGAAGAAGCGGTTGAAGCGCTCGACGTTGCTCTTCGTCACTTCCGCGAAGCTGACCGGCACGCGCTCGGCGAAGTACAGGCCGAACATCGCGCCGATCGAGTCGGCGGCGAACGGCACGCCGGCCGCGCGCGCTTCGGCCGCGAGGCCGTCGGCGAGGCGTTTCGTCTGCGCGGTCAGCGCGTCGTAGAAGCCGGGCGCCTGGATCAGTTGCAGCGTCTTCAGGCCCGCGGCGACCGCGATGGGGTTGCCCGACAGCGTGCCGGCCTGGTACACGCCGCCGAGCGGCGCGAGGTGGGCCATGATGTCGCGACGGCCGCCGAACGCGGCGGCCGGCATCCCGCCGCCGATCACCTTGCCGAGGCAGGTGAGGTCGGCCGCGATCCCGTAGTACGCCTGCGCGCCGCCCAGCGCGACGCGGAAGCCGCACATCACCTCGTCGAAGATCAGCACGGCGCCGTGCTTCGTGCACAGCGCGCGCAGCGCATTCAGGAATTCGGGCGTGCCGCGCACGAGGTTCATGTTGCCCGCGACGGGCTCGACGATCACCGCGGCGATCTCGTCGCCGAACGCGCCGAACGCTTCTTCGAGCGCGGCGACGTTGTTGTATTCGAGGACGGTCGTGTGTTTCGCGATGTCGGCGGGCACGCCGGCCGACGTCGGGTTGCCGAACGTCAGCAGGCCGGAGCCGGCCTTGACCAGCAGGCTGTCCGCGTGGCCGTGATAGCAGCCCTCGAACTTGACGATGCGGCTGCGGCCCGTGAAGCCGCGCGCGAGACGCAGCGCGCTCATCGTGGCCTCGGTGCCGCTCGACACCATCCGCACCTGCTCGATCGACGGCACGAGCTTGCAGATTTCCTCGGCAATCTCGATTTCCGCCTCGGTCGGCGCGCCGAACGAGAAGCCGTCGGCGAGCACGTTCTGCACGGCCGACAGCACTTCCGGATGAACGTGGCCGACGATCATCGGGCCCCACGAGCCGATGTAGTCGATGTACTGCTTGCCGTCGGCATCCCAGAAGTACGGGCCCTGCGCGCGCGAGACGAAACGCGGCGTGCCGCCGACCGAACGGAAGGCGCGCACCGGCGAGTTGACGCCGCCCGGAATGGTCTTCTGGGCGCGTTCGAAGAGGATCTGATTGTTGGACATGTGCGAAACCTGCGAGAGAAGGGCGCGGGGGCCTGTGCACGGGCCGCGGCGCCTGGGCGGAACGATCGTCCGATTGTACCGGAGACGCGCATGACGGGCCCGCCGCGCGGTCTGCGGCCTTTCGGCGCGCGGGGGATTGGCCGGCGCGCTTGGCCGGCGTCCGATCCGGCCCGGTTATCGCGGCGGTTTGCGCTTGCCGGTCAGTTCGGCCCAGCGCTTCTCCAGCGGGCCTTCGACCATCGGCTTGATCGACGTGCCGGAGGACTGCGCGTCCCAGGTCTGCACCGAGTATGGATGCACGCGCAGCGCGTCGCGCGGGATCACGACGTCCTGGTGGGCGTCGACCAGCCAGTCGTAGACGAAATTGATGCACAGCCGGTAGCCGCGCTTCGTCGCCGGGTCCGGCACTTCGTAGGGCGCGCGCGTCACGTAGCCCGAGCCGAACACGCCCTTCGGCTCCTTCGCGACGCGGTGCAGGAACACGCGATCGCCCGGCAGGATGCCGCGCGCGAAGCCGCAGCCCCACACGTCGTGCACGGCCTCGCCGGCCTTCACGCGCGCGGCGACGTCGGGCAGCTCGGGCCACGGCCATTTCTTGGGGCTCCAGATCAGCAGGAAAGCGGTCATCGGTTCGGTCGTGCGTCGATTGGGTCGGACAGGAAGAGCGGGGAGCCGCAAGCTTAATCGAATCCGCGTGCGGCCTCGTGCCGCCTCGTGCGACAGCGGCAGTGACCGGCCGTTCGGCCGTGCGCGGCACCCGGCCGCCGGCACGCGAAAAAGTTGCGCGTACAATCATGGGCCTGAGCGCCGTCCGCGGCGCGGCCTCCCGTCTTCACCGCCACGCGCGCCCCGATGCGCGCGGGCCTCCATTCCGGATACCCATGTCCCACGTCGTCCGGCGCCGGCCCGATGCCCGGCTGATCCTGTTGCTTGGCGCGCTCGCCGCTTGCGGGCCGATCGCCACCGACATGTACCTGCCGAGCCTGCCGTCGATCGCCGACGGCTTTTCCGTCAGTCCCGGCGCCGCGCAGCGCACGCTGACGAGCTTCATGGCCGGCTTCTCGATCGGCATGCTGCTGTACGGTCCGATGTCCGACACGTGGGGCCGCCGGCCCGTGCTGCTCGGCGGCATCGCGCTGTTCACGCTCGCGAGCATCGGCTGCTTCGTGTCGAACTCGATCGACATGCTGATCCTCGTGCGGTTCCTGCAGGCGCTCGGCGCAGGCGCGGCGTCGGTGCTGTCGCGTGCGATCGCGCGCGACGCGCACGAGCCGACCGATGCGGCGAAGGTGCTGTCGATGGTTGCGATCGTCACTGCGGTCGGGCCGCTGCTCGCGCCGCTGATCGGTGGGCAGATCCTGCGCTTCTCGGGCTGGCGCGGCGTGTTCGTCGTGCTGGCCGTGTTCGGTGCGGTGTGCGCGACGACCGCGTACCTGCGCGTGCCCGAAACCTGGCCGAAGGAGCGGCGCAAGAGCGCGGCCGTGCTCGCGTCGTTCGCATCGTACGGGCGCATCCTCTCCGATCCGGTCGCGTGGGGGCACATGCTGTGCGGCGGGATGGCGTTCGCGTCGATGTTCTCGTACATCACCGCGACGCCGTTCGTGTACATCGAGTATTTTCACGTGTCGCCGCAGCACTACGGGCTGCTGTTCGGCCTGAACGTCGTCGGGATCATGATCGGCAATTTCGCGAATACGCGGCTCGTCGGCCGCATCGGCTCGCTGCGCATCATCGCGGCCGCGTCGCTCGTGAGCTGCATCGCGTCGCTCGCGGTCGCGCTCGTCGCGCTGACCGGGTGGGGCGGGTTGTGGTCGATCGTCGTGTGCCTGTTCTTCGTGGTCGGCGTGGTCGGGATCCTGTCCGCGAACTGCACGACCGACCTGATGCATCGCTATCCGCATAACGCGGGCGCGTCGGCGGCCGTGTTCGGCGCGATGCAGCTCGCGCTCGGCGCGATCGCGAGCGTCGCGATCGGCGCACTCGCGGACGGCACGCCGTTCGCGATGGGCGTGACGATCGGCGTCACCGGCGTGCTGTGTTTCGTCGGCCGCTCCCTCGTGCTGCGCTGGCATGGCCGGCCGGTGAAAGCAGGCGCCTGAGCCGCCGCGGCATGAAAAAACGCCACCGCGCGATGCGTCGGTGGCGTTTTTTTCGGGCGGACGGAAAGCGGCCGCCGCCGTGCCGTGTCGGGCGTCAGTCCCGCGCGACGTCCTTCGCCGCCGGCGACGCGCCGTGGCTCAGCCAGTCGAGCACGTCGGCCGTCTCGTCGTCGCTCGCCCGTGCACGCGCCTGCGCGACGGCCTCCGGCAGTTCACCGTTGGTGGACGCACGACGGATCGCGACGCCGACCGCGAGGATGTCGATCATCAGCAGATGCAGGATCCGCGAGATCATCGACAGCTGCGATTCGCGCATTTCGATGTGGTCGGTCTCGAGCGCGACGGTCGCGCGCTTCGCGAGCGGCGTGTTGCTCGACGTGATCGCGATCACCTTCGCGCCGGCCTGCATCGCGACTTCGAGCACGCGGAGCAATTCCGGCGCGCGTCCCGACTTCGACACCGCGACGATCACGTCGCCCTTGCCGAGCAGCGCGGCCGATGCGGCCTGCATGTACAGGTCGCCGTACGCGATCGTCGGAATCCCGAAGCGGAAGAACTTGTAATGCGCGTCCTGCGCGACGATGTTCGAGTTGCCGAGCCCGTAAAACTCGATGCGACGCGCGCCGTTCAGGATCTCGATCGCGTTCTCGACGTGCTCGAAGTTCAGGTGTTCGCGCAACTGCAGGATCGCGGACACCGTGTTGTCGAGCACCTTGGCGCCGAAGTCGGTGGCCGTGTCGCCGAGATGCACCTGGCTGTGGCTCATCGGAATCGTGCCGGTGAGGCCGGTCGCGAGCTTCAGCTTGAAGTCCGACAGCCCTTGGCAGCCGAGCGAGCGGCAGAAGCGGATCACCGTCGGCTGGCTCACGTCCGCCTTGCGTGCGATGTCGACGATCGGGTCGTTGATGATCGAGCGCGGATGGTTCAGCGCGAGATCGGCGACGCGGCGCTCGGCCGGCGTCAGCGCGTCGCGCATCTGGCGGATCCGCTCGAACACGGCCGACGACGCGCCGCCCGACCGGTTCGACAACTGCTCCGCGAGGATCGCCGACACGCCGAGGAACGCCGGATATTCGGCGGTGATCAGGTAGGTCGGGATGTTCTGGAGATACTGCGCGAAACGGCCCTTCGCCTCGAAGCGCGCGCGGAACGACGAGCGCGTGAACAGTTCGCCGAGCTTCAGCGCGACGCCGCCGCCGATGTACACGCCGCCGAGCGCGCCGAGCGTCAGCGCGAGGCTGCCGGCGAACGAGCCGAGGATGCCGCAGAAGCATTCGACCGCCTCGAGCGCGAGATCGTCGCCCGCATGCGCGCGCTCGACGATCTCCGCCGTGTCGACGGTCGCGGCCACGCGCTTCTTGTCGCGCGCGGCGAGCGCGCGGTAGATGACCTCGATGCCGGGGCCCGCGCACACGCGTTCGAACGACACGTGCGGAAACTTCTTGCGCGCGTATTGCAGCACGAGGTCCTCGCGCTCGTCCTGCGGCGCGAACGATGCGTGACCGCCTTCGCTGCCGAGCGCGATCCAGCGGTCGTCCGCGGGAATCAGGCCGGAGACGCCGAGCCCGGTGCCAGGCCCGAGCAGCCCGATCACGCTGTTCTGGCGGCGCGTGCCGCCGCCGATCTGCACGCGCTGCGCATCGGTCAGGCCCGGCAGCGCCATCGCGAGCGCGGTGAAGTCGTTCACGACGAGCAGCGTGTCGAAGCCGAGCGCGCGGCGCGTGGCCTCGATCGAGAAGCTCCAGTCGTGATTGGTCATCGTGACCTGGTCGCCGTCGACCGGGTTCGCGATCGCGATCGCCGCATGGTTCACGCGGCTGATCTTCACGTCCTTCAGATACTTGCGGATCGCGTCGGTGAGCGTCGGATAGTCGGCGCCGGGGTAGACGCGGATCTGCGTGATCTCGCCGGGGCCGGTTTCCAGCGCGAAACGCGCGTTCGTGCCGCCGACGTCCGCGAGCAGGCGCGGGCCGTCGGCATGCTGGCCCGCGACGACAGCCTTACTTTGCGCACCAGTAGACATCGAGCTTGGTCCCCTTGTCGTTGGCCAGTTGGGAAATCGCGTTCTTCTGCAGCGATGCGGCCGCTGCGTCGAGCACCGCGCGTTTGCGTTCGCCCGCGATCAGCAGGAACAGCCGGTCAACGCGCTTGAGCGCATCGAGTGAGAAGCTCACCCGCGCATGCGGCGCGGCGCCGGGATGCACGGCGACGAAGCGCTCGGGCGTCGCGATCGCGTGGTCCCATTCGGGTGCGTCCGCGAAAATCGACGCGGTGTGGCCGTCCTCGCCCATGCCGAGCACGGCAACGGTCGGTACGCGGTAGTCGGCGTTCGCGTTGAGCGCGGCGACGTGCGCGTCGAGCGAGACGCGCGTGTCGATGAGCGGCAGGAAGCGGGCAGGGGCCGCCGCGTGCTGCAGCAGCGTGTCGCGCACGAGGTGCGCGTTGCTGGCCGCATCGTCCTCCGGCACCCAGCGGTCGTCGACCAGCGTGACGTCGACGCCGGCCCAGTCGAGCGCCGCATGCGACAGCGTTTGCAGGAACGGGCGCGGGCTCGTGCCGCCGGACACCGCGAGCGTCGGGCGCGCGGGGCCGCCGAGCGCGGCGCGCAGCGCATCGCCGACGGCGCGCGCGAGCGCTTCGCTTTGCGCTTCCTGGGTGTCGAAAGCGTGAATCTCGATCACATCTCCTCCGGACTGCTTTGTCTGTTCAATTCGTGCGAATCATGGGGCACGTTGCCGCGCGCTTGCGCGCACGACAACGGTTTGCATCAGTTTTCTTCTTCGAGCCAGCAGGTGCCGTGCTGCGCGAGCATCGCGCTCGCCGCGGCCGGCCCCCACGTGCCTGCCGCATACGGCTTCGGCGGCTTCAGCGAGCGGGCCCATTCGTTCAGGATCGGCTCGACCCAGCGCCACGCGGCTTCCTGCTCGTCGCGACGCACGAACAGCGCGAGGCGGCCGTTGATCACGTCGAGCAGGAGGCGCTGGTACGCCTCCATCTGCCCTTCCTTGAAGAAACGGTCGAACGCGAGGTCGAGGTGCACGCTCGCGAGGTTCATCCCTTCGCCGGGCTGCTTCGCGAGGCAGTACAGGCGAATCGTCTCGTTCGGCTGCAGCCGGATCACGAGGCGGTTCGAGCCGGCGCGCAGCGCGGTCGGCCCGAGGGCCGAGTGCGGCACCGGCCGGAAGTTGACGACGATTTCCGCGACGCGATCGGCGAGACGCTTGCCGGTGCGCAGGAAGAACGGCACGCCGGCCCAGCGCCAGTTCTCGATCTCGACCTTCAGTGCGACGAAGGTTTCGGTCGGGCTGTCCGGCTTCACGCCCGGCTCGGTCGCGTAGGCCGGCACCTGCGCGCCCTTGATCACGCCCGCATGATACTGGCCGCGCACCGCGACCTTGCCGATGTCGCGCGAATCGACGGGTTTCAGCGCGCGCAGCACGCGCAGCTTTTCGTCGCGCACCGAGTCGGAGTCCATCGAATGCGGCGGCTCCATGGCGACGATCGACAGCAGTTGCAGCAGGTGGTTCTGCACCATGTCGCGCAGCGCGCCCGTATTGTCGTAGAAATCGCCGCGCGCCTCGACGCCGAGCTCCTCGGCGATCGTGATCTGGATGCTCTCGACCCATTCGCGGCGCCACAGCGGCTCGAACAGCGCATTGCCGAAGCGCAGCGCGAGCAGGTTCTGCACCGGCTCCTTCCCGAGGTAGTGGTCGATCCGGTAGATCTGGTCTTCCGCGAAGATCTCGCCGACCGCGTCGTTGATCGCGTTCGACGAGCGCAGGTCGTAGCCGAGCGGCTTCTCGAGCACGATGCGCGCGCCTTCGTTCAGCCCGACCGATGCGAGCGCCTTGCAGATCGGCACGAACAGCGACGGCCCCGTCGCGAGATAGAACACGCGGATGCCGGGAAGTTGCGCGACCGCGTCGCGCAGCACGACGTAGTCCTCCGCGCGACCGAGGTCGAGCTTCACGTATTCGATGCGTTCGAGGAAGGATTTCCACGCGGTGTCGTCGAAGGCCTTGCCGGCCGCCTTCGCCGCGTGCGGCTTCACATGCGTGTCGACCCACTCGAGATAGCCGGCCCGATCCGATTCGTGCCGCGCGACGGCAACGATCCGGCCGCTTTCCGCGAGCATGTTGCCGCGGTGCGCTTCGAACAGCGCGGGCAGGATCTTGCGCATCGACAGGTCGCCGGTGCCGCCGAAAAGTACGAAGGTAAAGCTGGAATCGGTATGCATGTGTCTCCGCCGGTTGGGGTGCTGGGAAGCGATCCGTAGTGCGATAAAAATATTTTTGACACTGAATTGTAGTTTAACTACAATCCGCCGCAAGGGGTAGCACCTGGGTGAAGAAAAAAAGAAGTGCGGTCGATGAACTGCGCGAGCTTCGCCTTCGGGAACGCCTTGTGCCGAATGTTATCGGACATTGACGGTGCGCATCGTCCGCGCGCCGTCGCCCCCGGGCTCGCGCCGCAGCATCGCGGCGGGCCAGAAACACAAAGAGGAGACACGCCGTTGAATCTCGATTCACGCTTTCTGTAAGAGCCCGGCCGGTCATCGGCCCCGTACGCTGCATGCGTCCCGCGGCTCGATTTCCCCGTCGTTTATCAAGAAGCCGGTTCCCCGTCGGGGAACTTCACGAGTTGATTCAGTCTGGAGGAGATAAGTAATGAAAGTTCGCTCGATCATGGGCGCGCTCTGCGCCGCGGGTCTGATGGCTGGCGCCGTGGCGGCGCAGGCGGCCGAGAATGTAACCGTGCTGCACTGGTGGACCTCGGGCGGCGAGTCGAAGGCCGTCGGCGTGCTGAAGGACGACGTGCAGAAGCAGGGCTACGTGTGGAAGGACTTCGCGGTCGCGGGCGGCGCCGGCGCCGCGGCGATGACCGCGCTGAAGACCAAGGTGATCAGCGGCGACGCACCGTCGGCCGCGCAGATCAAGGGCCCGCTGATCCAGGACTGGGCCGACCAGGGCGTGCTCGTCAACATCGATTCCGTCGCTGGCGACTGGAAGCAGAACCTGCCGCCGGAAATCGACAAGATCATCAAGTACAAGGGCCACACCGTCGCCGCGCCGTTCTCGGTGCACCGCGTGAACTGGCTCTATATCAACAAGGCCGCGCTCGACAAGGTCGGCGCGAAGGTGCCGACCACTTGGCCGGAATTCTTCGCGGTCGCCGACAAGCTGAAGGCCGCGGGCATCCAGCCGGTCGCGATGGGCGGCCAGCCGTGGCAGGACCTGACGCTGTGGGAAGACGTCGTGCTGTCGCAGGGCCCGGGCTTCTACAAGAAGGCGCTGGTCGATCTCGACCAGGCGACGCTGACGTCGCCGCAGATGCTGTCCGTGTTCGACACGGTGCGCAAGATCCAGGGCTACTTCGATACCGGCCGTAACGGCCGCGACTGGAACCTCGCGACCGCGATGGTCATCAACGGCAAGGCCGGCATGCAGTTCATGGGCGACTGGGCGAAGGGCGAGTTCGAGAACGCCGGCAAGAAGGCGGGCAAGGACTACATCTGCGCGGCGGTCCCGGGTACGGCGAATTCGTACACGTTCAACGTCGACTCGTTCGTGTTCTTCCAGCAGAAGGGCCAGAAGGACGCGACGCCGGGCCAGCTGGCACTCGCGAAGACGATCATGACGCCGGACTTCCAGGAGCAGTTCAGCCTGCTGAAGGGCTCGGTCCCGGTGCGCCTCGGCGTGAAGATGGACAAGTTCGACGACTGCGCGAAGAAGTCGTACGCCGACGAGCAGACCGCGATCAAGTCGGGCGGCTTCGTGCCGTCGCTCGCGCACGGGATGGCGCAGGGCGACGCAACGGCCGGCGCGATCACCGACGTCGTGACGAAGTTCATGAACTCGCAGCAGGATTCGAAGAGCGCGGTCGCCGCGCTCGCGAAAGCCGCGAAGGTGAAGTAAAGCGCGACAGGCGCCCGGCCGGAAACGCTTCAACGGCCGGGCGTTTTTGCAAGTGCAGCAAACGGGCTCGCCCGCGGGCCCGTGCCGTACCCGGCGCCGGCCCGGCCTGCGTCACCCTCGTTCCAGGAGTCGAATCAAGTGGCTGCCCCTCTTAGCGGAAACGGATCCGGCGCTGCCGCCGCACGGCGCACGTCGCCGATGTCGGCCTTCGCCGATCGCTGGATCCCGAAGCTCGTGCTCGCGCCGAGCCTCGCGATCGCCGTGGTGTTCATCTACGGCTTCATCCTGATTACCGGCTATCTGTCGCTGACCAACTCGCGGCTGTTGCCGAACTACGAATTCGACGGCTTCGGCCGTTACACGGACCTGTTCCAGAACGACGTGTGGTGGACTTCCGCCGCGAACCTCGGCTGGTTCGGGATTCCGTTCATCGCGATCTGCGTCGCGCTCGGGCTGTTCCTCGCGATCCTGCTCGACCAGCGGATCCGCAACGAAGGCGCGCTGCGCGCGATCTTCCTGTATCCGATGGCGCTGTCGTTCATCGTCACGGGCACCGCATGGCAGTGGATCCTGAACCCGGGCCTCGGCCTGGAGAAGGTGATGCACGACTGGGGCTGGACGAGCTTCTCGTTCGGCTGGCTCGACGATCCGGACAAGGCGATCTTCTGTATCGTGATCGCCGCCGTGTGGCAGTCGACCGGCTTCGTGATGGCGCTGTTCCTCGCCGGGTTGCGCGGCGTCGACGCCGAGATCTTCAAGGCCGCGCAGGTCGACGGCGCGACGCTGCCGACCATCTACCGCAAGATCGTGATCCCGAGCATGCGCCCGGTGTTCTTCTCGGTGCTGCTGATTCTCTGCCACATCACGATCAAGACCTTCGACCTGGTGGTCGCGTTGACGGCAGGCGGCCCCGGCACGTCGTCGTCGCTGCCGGCCATGTTCATGTACACGTTTTCGTTCAACCGCGGCCAGCTCGGGCTCGGCGCGGCGTCGTCGGTGATGATGCTCGCGACCGTGGTCGCCGTGCTGGTGCCGCTGATGTATATGGAATCGAGGAGCACCCGCAATGCAGCCTAAGATGACGATCAGCCGGGCAGTGATCTATGCGGCGCTGATCCTGTTCGCGCTGTATTTCCTGTTCCCGATCTACGTGATGCTGTCGACGTCCTTCAAGGATCTCGACCAGTTGCGCACCGGCAACCTGCTGACGCCGCCGACGCACTGGACCGTCGATCCGTGGGTGAAGGCGTGGAGCGGCGCGTGTACCGGCGTGCGCTGCGACGGCATGAAGCCGTTCTTCCTGAATTCGCTGCAGATGGTGATCCCGGCCGTGCTGATCTCGTCGCTGATCGGCGCGTTCAACGGTTACGTGCTCACGCACTGGCGCTTTCGCGGCGCGGATGCGCTGTTCACGATGATGCTGGTCGGCTGCTTCATTCCGTTCCAGGTGATCCTGCTGCCGATGGCGCGCCTGCAGGGGATGCTCGGCCTTGCCAACACGATTCCGGGCCTCGTGTTCGTGCACGTCGTGTACGGGATCGCGTTCACGACGATGTTCTTCCGCAACTTCTACGTGAGCGTGCCGGCCGAGCTCGTGAAGGCCGCGCGCATCGACGGCGCGGGCTTCTTCACGATCTTCACGAAGATCCTGCTGCCCGTGTCGCTGCCGATCTTCATGGTGTGCCTGATCTGGCAATTCACGCAGATCTGGAACGACTTCCTGTTCGGGATCGTGTTCTCCGGCGTCGACTCGATGCCGATCACGGTCGCGCTGAACAACCTCGTCAACACGTCGACGGGCGTGAAGGAATACAACGTCGACATGGCCGGCGCGATCATCGCCGCGCTGCCGACGCTGCTCGTCTACGTGGTCGCCGGCCGCTACTTCGTGCGCGGGCTGACGGCGGGCGCGGTGAAGGGGTAAGCGCGGATTCATCCGATACGACGAACCGGCCGCGCACGACGCGCGGAGCATCGAAACGAACCCGACGCGGCGCCGCAGTGCGCCGCGCGAGACGAGACAGAGGATTCACAGCATGGCAAGCCTTTCCATCCGTGACGTGTACAAGACCTACCCGAACGGGGTGCCGGTCCTGAAGGGTGTCGACATCGAGATCGAGGACGGACAGTTCCTGATCTTGGTCGGCGGGTCGGGCTGCGGGAAGTCGACGCTGCTCAACATGATCGCCGGCCTCGAGACCGTGACGAGCGGCGAGATCTGCATCGACGGCAAGGTCGTGAACGACCTGTCGCCGAAGGATCGCGACATCGCGATGGTGTTCCAGTCGTACGCGCTGTATCCGTCGATGACGGTGCGCGAGAACATCTCGTTCGGCCTGAACATCCGCAAGGTGCCGAAGAGCGAGCAGCAGCAGATCGTCGAGCGCGTGTCGGCAATGCTGCAGATCCAGCATCTGCTCGACCGCAAGCCGGGCCAGCTGTCGGGCGGCCAGCGCCAGCGTGTCGCGATGGGCCGTGCGCTCGCGCGCGATCCGTCGCTGTTCCTGTTCGACGAACCGCTGTCGAACCTCGACGCGAAGCTGCGCATCGAGATGCGCGCGGAAATCAAGCTGCTGCACCAGCGCCTCGGCACGACGATCGTCTACGTGACGCACGACCAGATCGAGGCGATGACGCTCGGCGACCGGATCGCGGTGATGAAGGACGGTGTAGTCCAGCAGTTCGGCGCGCCGCAGGAAATCTACGACTCGCCGTCGAACCTGTTCGTCGCGGGCTTCATCGGCGCGCCGCCGATGAACTTCATCAACGGCAAGCTGGTCGAGCAGGGCAGCGGGATCGCGCTCGAGATCGACACGGGCCTCGCGCGTGGCGCGCTGAATCTGCCGTTCGACGCGAAGCGGATGAACGGCCACGTGGGCCGCGAGGTGATTCTCGGCCTGCGCCCGGAGCGTATCACCGACGTGCGCAACGCGCACCACGGCGAGACGTCGCAGCTGCAGCCGATCGACGTGCGCGTCGACGTGACGGAGCCGACCGGGCCGGACACGCACGTGTTCGCGCAGGTCAACGGCAAGCGGATCGTGAGCCGCGTGCATCCGGCCGCGAATCCGCAGCCGGGGCAGACGCAATCGCTGCTGTTCGACGTGTCGAAGGCGGTGCTGTTCGATCCGGCGTCGGAAGAGCGGATCGCGTGAGGTCGCGTATGCGCTGAACGAAAGAGAAGGGGCCGTGTCGAACGGCCCCTTTTTGTTTTGGCGTGCCGGCGATGCGCGGCGGTATCGCGGTGTCAGTGCGGCAACCGCACGTCGAACTTGAACGTCGCGAGCCGCGCGACGAGGATGAAGCCGGTCGCGAGCAGCACGCTGTACACCGAATCGAACTGAAGCCACGCGAGCAGCAGGTAGAACCAGCAGCCGATGAACGCGCAGGTCGCGTACGGCCGCGAATCGCGCAGGATCAGCGGGATGTCGTTGCACAACACGTCGCGGATGATCCCGCCCACCACGCCCGTGATCACGCCCATCATCACCGCGATGAAGCGCGGCATCTCGGCATCGAGCGCGATCGCGGTGCCGGAGATGCTGAAGATGCCGAGCCCGATCGCGTCGGCTACCAGCAGCAGCCGCTCGGCCGACAGCCGCGACAGCATCCGCAGCACGAACGGCGCGAACAGCGCGAGCACGAAGATCGCGATCACGTAGTCGTCGTGCACGACCCAGTAGAACGGCCGGCGCTCGAGCAGGATGTCGCGCAGCGTGCCGCCGCCGAACGCGGTGGCGAGCGCGACGACGAACGTGCCGACCGAGTCGAGCCGGTTCTTGCGTGCCTCGATGAAACCCGAGATCGCGAACGCCAGCGTCGCGATCGCTTCCAGTACCGCGATCGCGAGCGTCAGCCTAGGATGCGGCACGCGGCCCCC
Organism: Burkholderia sp. MSMB0856; assembly: GCF_001524645.2. Taxonomy (NCBI): domain Bacteria; kingdom Pseudomonadati; phylum Pseudomonadota; class Betaproteobacteria; order Burkholderiales; family Burkholderiaceae; genus Burkholderia; species Burkholderia sp. MSMB0856. Next base: position 947,819 of record NZ_CP013427.1, read on the forward strand.
GATCGGCGGGCGCCGCGAGCGGCTGCAGCAGCACGAGCACCGCGCCCGCGCCGCCGTCGTGGCTGCGCGCCTCGCAGAACGCGATCACTTCCTCCTTCTGCACGAGCCACGCGCGCACCTTGCCCTTCAGCACGGGTTCCTTGCCGATCGAGCCGAGCCCCTTGCCGTGAATCACGCGCAGGCACCGCAGCCCCTTCTTGCCGGCCTCGCGGATGAATTCCGCGAGAGCGTCGCGCGCTTCGTCGCGCCGCATCCCGTGCAGGTCGAGCTGCGCCTGCACGATCCATGCGCCGCTCCTCAGCTTGCGCACGACGTCGCGGCTGATGCCGGGGCGGTGGTAGTACAGCGATTCGTCGCTGTCGAGCAGCGTCTCGGGATCGAACTCGTCGGACAGCGTCGCATTCAGCACGTCTTCCTCGTCGCGCTGAGTCTGCTTCGGCACCGGGTCGGGCGGCGTGCGGCCGGACTTCGCGCGCGGCGGCGCGTTCAGCGGCCGGATCGCGCCGATTTCGTTGCGGAACAGGTTCGCGTCGGCCTCGGCCTGGCGGGCGGCCTTCGCGGTTTCGACGCGGGTGCGCTCGCGGCGGTCGGCTTCGCCTTGCAGCGACTTGCGCAACGCGCCGAGGCCGGCCAGACCCTGGCCGCGCAGCGCGGCTGCGTCGGGCGCGGGCGGCGGCGCGGCGGGCGCGGGGTTCGACGGACGGGCGGCGATCTGCCGCTTCGCGGGATCGCTCGGATGGGGCTGGTTCTTTGCCATGATTCTGTAACCGGGCAGGCGCGTTCGGACGCGCGGGCACAAAAAAGCCGCTGCACGGCGGCAGCGGCTTTCCGGTCGAGCCCGCTTCGCGGCAGCGGACGCCATTGTAGCGCCCGGCGCGCGAAGGCCTGACGCTTACTTCTTGTCGTGCAGGCTTTCGAGGTAGCGCTGCGCGTCGAGCGCGGCCATGCAGCCCGTGCCGGCGCTCGTGATCGCCTGGCGATACACGTTGTCCTGCACGTCGCCGGCGGCGAACACGCCCGGCACGCTCGTCGACGTCGCGTTGCCTTGCAGGCCGCTCTTCGTCAGGATGTAGCCGTCCTTCATCTCGAGCTGGCCCTGGAACAGGTCGGTATTCGGCTTGTGGCCGATCGCGACGAACACGCCCTGCACGGTGAGATCCTGCTTCTCGCCGGTCTTCACGTTCTTGATGCGCAGGCCCGTGACGCCCGATTCCTCGCCCGTCACCTCGTCGAGCACGTGATCCCACTTGATGTCGACGACGCCTTCCTTTTCCTTCTCCAGCAGACGGTCGATCAGGATCGGCTCGGCGCGGAACTTGTCGCGGCGGTGGATCACCGTGACCTTCTTCGCGATGCCCGTCAGGTAGAGCGCTTCCTCGACGGCCGTGTTGCCGCCGCCGATCACCGCGACTTCCTGGTTGCGATAGAAGAAGCCGTCACAGGTCGCGCAGGCCGACACGCCCTTGCCCATGAATGCTTCCTCGGAAGCCAGGCCGAGATACTGCGCGGACGCGCCGGTCGCGATGATCAGCGAGTCGCACGTGTATTCACCGGAGTCGCCGATCAGCCGGATCGGCTTTTCGTGCAGTTTCGCGGTATGGATGTGATCGAATACGATTTCGGTGTTGAAACGCTCGGCGTGTTCCTGGAAGCGCGCCATCAGTTCCGGGCCTTGCACGCCCTTCGCGTCCGCCGGCCAGTTTTCGACGTCGGTCGTGGTCATCAGCTGGCCGCCCTGCGCGATGCCGGTGATCAGCACCGGGGACAGGTTGGCGCGTGCCGCGTAGACGGCAGCCGTGTAGCCGGCGGGGCCGGAACCGAGAATCAGGACTTTGGCGTGTTTGGGCGTGGACATGTGCGAATCCGTAAAAGGCGGCCGCGGCGGGTGGGGTAGGCCCGCCGTACGATCCGGGTTGACCGGGATGCCGTCATAGATGGGTATCAGACGTGCATTATAAAGGCCCCGTTGCTGCGCTGCCGAACGAGAGTTTCAATCGTGGCGATAGCATTGCCCGGCGGTCGCTTCGGCGCCCCGGCCCTCTTATGTAACCGTCATTTACACTTGACGCCCCGGTGCAGCGTTTACAATAAGCGCGATCGAACGACAGGCGGGCGCGCGGCCCGTCCTCTTTATACGGATTCATGGCAAAAGCTCCTTATTCCGCCCAGGCACAGGCGTTGCCGCACCGGATGTCGAAGCTCCTCACGGAGATCCGCTGGATTCTCCAGGTCGCGCTCTGCGCTTTTCTGGTGATGGCCTTGTTGAGCTACAGCCGGCGCGATCCGAGCTGGACGCACGCCGCGCAGGTGGACCACATCTCGAACTGGGCCGGTCGCGTCGGCGCATGGACGGCCGACATCATCCTGCTGCTGTTCGGCCTGTCGGCCTACTGGCTGATCGTGCCGCTCGGGCGGCGCATCGCGGTCAACTACCGGCGCATCACGCGACACGAGGCGGTCGCCGACGAACCGGAGCGGCCGATCGGCTGGCTCACCGAGATCTTCGCGTTCGTGCTCGTCGTGCTCGCGTGCGACGGCATCGAGGCGCTGCGGATGTGGTCGCTGAAGGTGCAGCTGCCGCGCGCGCCGGGCGGCGTGATCGGCGAGGCCGTCGCGGGTGCGATGTCGCATGCGTTCGGCTTCACCGGCGGCACGCTGCTGCTCCTGATCCTGCTCGCGATTGGCCTGTCGCTGTATTTCCGCTTCTCGTGGCTGTCGGTCGCCGAGCGCGTCGGCGGCGCGATCCTGTCCGCCGTCAACGTCGCGAAGCTGCGCCGCGAGGCCGAACGCGACCGCAAGCTCGGCGAGGCTGCGGCCGTGCGCCGCGAAGGGAAGGTCGAAGAGGAGCGCGTGCGTATCGAGGATCACGAGCCGGTGACGATCGTGCCGCCGGTCGTCACGCCGGCGAAGTCCGAGCGCGTCGAGCGCGAGCGCCAGGTGCCGCTGTTCACCGACCTGCCGGGCGATTCGACGCTGCCGCCGGTGTCGCTGCTCGATCCCGCGCCGAAGACGCAGGAAGCGATTTCCGCCGATACGCTCGAATTCACGTCGCGCCTGATCGAGAAGAAGCTGAAGGACTTCGGTGTCGAGGCGAGCGTCGTCGCCGCGTATCCGGGCCCGGTCGTCACGCGCTACGAAATCGAGCCGGCCACCGGCGTGAAGGGCAGCCAGATCGTCAACCTCGCGAAGGATCTCGCGCGTTCGCTGTCGCTCGTGTCGATCCGCGTGGTCGAGACGATCCCCGGCAAGAACTACATGGCGCTCGAACTGCCGAACCAGCGCCGCCAGACGGTCCACCTGTCCGAGATCATCGGCTCGGAAGTCTATGCGGCCGCGTCGTCGGCGCTGACGCTGAGCCTCGGCAAGGACATCGGCGGCAAGCCGGTATGCGCGGATCTCGCGAAGATGCCGCACTTGCTGGTCGCCGGCACGACCGGTTCGGGCAAGTCGGTCGGGATCAACGCGATGATCCTGTCGCTGCTCTACAAGGCCACCGCGGAGCAGGTGCGTCTGATCCTGATCGATCCGAAGATGCTCGAAATGAGCGTCTACGAAGGCATTCCGCACCTGCTGTGCCCGGTCGTCACCGACATGCGCCAGGCCGGCCATGCGCTGAACTGGACCGTCGCGGAGATGGAGCGTCGCTACAAGCTGATGAGCAAGCTCGGCGTGCGTAACCTGGCGGGCTACAACAACAAGATCGACGAAGCGGCGAAGCGCGAGGAAAAGATCCCGAATCCGTTCAGCCTGACGCCGGACGATCCCGAACCGCTCGGCCGCCTGCCGAACATCGTCGTCGTGATCGACGAGCTGGCCGACCTGATGATGGTCGTCGGCAAGAAGGTCGAGGAGCTGATCGCGCGGATCGCGCAGAAGGCGCGCGCGGCCGGCATCCACCTGATCCTCGCGACGCAGCGTCCGTCCGTCGACGTGATCACCGGCCTGATCAAGGCGAACGTGCCGACGCGGATCGCGTTCCAGGTGTCGTCGAAGATCGACTCGCGCACGATTCTCGACCAGATGGGCGCCGAATCGCTGCTCGGGATGGGCGACATGCTGTATCTGCCGCCAGGCACCGGGCTGCCGGTGCGCGTGCACGGCGCGTTCGTCGCCGACGACGAAGTGCATCGCGTCGTCGACAAGCTCAAGGAGCAGGGCGAGCCGAACTACGTCGAAGGGCTGCTCGAGGGCGGCACCGTCGACGGCGACGAGGGTTCGGCCGGCGCGGGAACCGGCGAAGGCGGCGGCGAGTCTGATCCGTTGTACGACCAGGCGGTCGAGATCGTCATCAAGAACCGCCGCGCGTCGATTTCGCTCGTGCAGCGCCATTTGCGGATCGGCTACAACCGCGCGGCGCGGCTGCTCGAACAGATGGAACAGTCGGGGCTCGTGTCGGCGATGTCGTCGAGCGGCAACCGCGAAATTCTTGTGCCGGCGCGCGACGCGGAATGAGTCCGCGGCGCCCGCAGCGCCGGCCACCCAGGGAGAAAACCGCAACATGCAGCAACTTTCGTTCGTCCCTTCCCTTCGTTCGACGCGGCGCTGGCTCGGCGCGGCGTTCGCCGGCGCATCGCTGATGCTCGCGGCGACGCACGCGTTCGCGGGCGGCACCGAGCAACTGAAGGCCTTCGTGTCGCAGGTGCGATCGGCGAAAGGCGATTTCACGCAGCAGATCGTCAAGGCGCCGGCCAAGGGCGCGAGCGCCGCACAGGCCGCGCCGAAGCCGAACGACAACTCGAGCGGCACGTTCGTGTTCTCGCGTCCGGGCAAGTTCATCTGGACGTACCAGAAGCCGTACCAGCAGGTGCTGCAGGCCGACGGCGACAAGCTCTACGTGTACGACCGCGACCTGAACCAGGTCACCGAGCGCAAGCTGAACGGCGCGCTGGGCGCGAGCCCGGCCGCGATCCTGTTCGGCAGCAACGATCTCGACAAGAACTACACGCTGCGCGACGCCGGCGAGAAGAGCGGCATCGAGTGGCTGGAGATGCTGCCGAAGGCGCAGGACACGCAGTTCCAGCGGATCGGCATCGGTTTCCGCAACGGCACGCTCGCCGCGATGGAACTGCACGACGTGTTCGGCAACGTCACGCTGCTCACCTTCACGAACATCCAGACGAACCCGCCGCTGAAGAGCGATGCGTTCAAGTTCGTCGTGCCGAAGGGCGCGGACGTGATCAACGGCTGATCGGCACCGCACCATTTTCCCGACACGGGCCTGCCGGCGACGGCAGGCCCGTGTTGTTTTCCGGAGCGGGCATCGGGCGCGGGCACTGGGCCCGGCGATGCCGTCGTGCGGCTGTCATAATGTCGGGTCCGGCGGCCGGTTCGGCCGCCATCGTTTGATCTGGAGCGAGGGTTCATGTCCGACCTGTTTCAAGTCGAGCCGCGCCGGCCGCTCGCCGAGGCGCTGCGGCCGAAGACGCTCGCCGAGGTGATCGGCCAGACGCATCTGCTGGGCGAAGGCAAGCCGCTGCGGCTCGCGTTCGAATCCGGCAAGCCGCATTCGATGATCCTGTGGGGGCCGCCCGGCGTCGGCAAGACGACGCTCGCGCGTCTTACCGCGCTCGCGTTCGACTGCGAGTTCATCGCGCTGTCCGCGGTGCTCGGCGGCGTGAAGGACATCCGCGAGTCGATGGAGCAGGCGAAGGACACGTTGAACCGCACCGGCCGCCACACGATCCTGTTCGTCGACGAAATCCACCGCTTCAACAAGGGGCAGCAGGACGCGCTGCTGCCGTTCGTCGAGTCGGGGCTCGTGACCTTCATCGGAGCGACGACCGAGAACCCGAGCTTCGAAGTCAACTCGGCGCTGCTGTCGCGGGCGCAGGTGTACGTGCTGCAGTCGCTGAACGACGAGGAGATGCGCCAGCTGCTCAAGCGCGCGCAGGAAATCGCGCTCGACGGCCTCGCGTTCGACGACAAGGCGATCGATACGCTGATCGGTTATGCCGACGGCGACGCGCGGCGCTTCCTGAACCTGCTCGAGCAGGCGCAGACGGCCGCATCGTCCGCCAGGGTCACGACCATCGATGCCGATTTCGTCAGCAGCGCGATGACGCTGAACGCGCGGCGCTTCGACAAGGGCGGCGACAACTTCTACGACCAGATCTCGGCGCTGCACAAGTCGGTGCGCGGTTCGAGCCCCGACGGCGCGCTGTACTGGTTCTGCCGGATGATCGACGGCGGCGCGGATCCGAAATATCTCGCGCGGCGGATCGTGCGGATGGCGTGGGAAGACATCGGCCTCGCCGACCCGCGCGCGCTGCAGGTGGCGAACGACGCGGCCGAGACCTACGAGCGGCTCGGCTCGCCGGAAGGCGAGCTGGCGCTCGGGCAGGCGGTGATCTATCTCGCGTGCGCGGCGAAGAGCAACGCGGGCTACAACGCGTTCAACCAGGCGATGGCGTTCGTGAAGCAGGACAAGTCGCGCGAGGTCCCCGTGCATCTGCGCAATGCGCCGACCAAGCTGATGAAGGAACTCGGCTACGGTCACGCGTATCGCTACGCGCACGACGAGCCGAATGCCTACGCGGCCGGCGAGTCGTACCTGCCGGAAGGAATGCGCGAGCCGCGCTGGTACAAGCCGGTGCCGCGCGGGCTCGAATCGAAGATCGCCGACAAGCTCGCGTGGCTGCGCGAACTCGACCGCGAGGCCGGCAAGAAGGACTGACCGGCCACGCGCGGCTTGGAGCGCATCAGCGCTTGCGGAGGCCCCTGGCCGGGGCTGCTGACGCACGCCGAGCAGCGGCGCCGCGCGACGCGTTTCGCCGGCTGCCGACGCGCAGCCGGGATTGCGATATTCCCACGCCCGTCGCGCGTTTGCGGCACTGTCCATCCGGCCAGTGCCGTGGCGGCCCCGCGGTGCGTTAGAATTCCCGTCTTACACAACGATTTTCCAAGTCCTCCCATGCTCGACATCCAGTTGCTGCGCAAAGACCTCGACGGCGTCGCGAAGCGCCTCGCCGATCGCGGCTACACCCTCGACGTCGCCGCGTTCTCCGCACTCGAAGCGGAACGCCGTGCGATCCAGACCCGTACCGAAGAGCTCCAGGCACGCCGCAACAGCCTGTCGAAGCAGATCGGCGCGATGAAGGGGAAGGGCGAGGACACGTCGGCCGTCATGGCCGAAGTCGGCGGGATCGGCGACGAGATGAAGGCGTCGGAGGCCAAGCTCGGCGAGATCCAGACGCGCCTGTCCGACCTGATGCTGGGCATGCCGAACATCGCGCACGAAAGCGTGCCGGTCGGCAAGGACGAGGCCGACAACGTCGAGGTGCGCCGCTGGGGCACGCCGCGCGAGTTCGATTTCGCGGTGAAGGATCACGTCGACGTCGGCACGCCGCTCGGCCTCGATTTCGAAACCGGCGCGAAGCTCGCCGGTGCGCGCTTCACGATGCTGCGCGGCTCGATCGCACGCCTGCACCGCGCGCTCGCACAGTTCATGATCGACACGCACACGCTGCAGCACGGCTACAGCGAGACGTACACGCCGTACATCGTGAACCCCGAAATCCTCTACGGCACGGGCCAGCTGCCGAAGTTCGCCGACGACATGTTCCGCGTCGAGAAGGGCGGCGCCGAAAACACGATCACGCAGTACCTGATCTCCACGTCCGAGATTTCGCTGACGAACACCGTGCGCGAATCGATCGTCGAAGGCGCCGCGCTGCCGATCAAGCTGACCGCGCATTCGCCGTGTTTCCGTTCGGAAGCCGGTTCGTACGGCCGCGACACGCGCGGCATGATCCGCCAGCATCAGTTCGACAAGGTCGAGATGGTGCAGGTCGTCGCGCCGGACGCTTCGTATGCGGCACTCGACGAGATGGTCGGCCACGCGGAAGCGATCCTGCAGAAGCTCGGCCTGCCGTACCGCGTGATCACGCTTTGCACGGGCGACATGGGCTTTTCGGCCGCGAAGACGTTCGACCTCGAAGTGTGGCTGCCCGCGCAGAACACCTATCGCGAGATCTCGAGCTGCTCGAACACCGAAGCGTTCCAGGCGCGCCGCATGCAGGCACGTTTCCGCAACGCGCAGGGCAAGCCGGAACTCGTGCATACGCTGAACGGTTCCGGCCTCGCGGTCGGCCGCACGCTCGTGGCCGTGCTGGAGAACTACCAGAATGCCGACGGTTCGGTCACGGTGCCGGAGGCACTGCGTCCGTACATGGGCGGCATGGAGCGAATCGAAGCGCCTGCGCAGGCGTCGTGAGATCGTTCCGCGATCGGTCTTTGAAGGCCCCGCAAAAAATTTGCAAAAAGGGCTTGTGAGATTCAAAGAGATCGTTCTATAATCTTTTCTTTCCCGGACACGACCAACCGGGAAATGAAGCAGCAAGGAAGGAGAGGTGGCAGAGTGGTCGAATGTACCTGACTCGAAATCAGGCGTACGGTTTCCCCGTACCGTGGGTTCGAATCCCACCCTCTCCGCCAAAATACGAAGCCCCGTGATCCGGAAGGATCACGGGGTTTTTCGTTTGGGTCGCGCGTGAGTGAACGCTGCGTCGATGGCGGTGTACGATAGCGCGCAGGCGTTGGGGCCCGTCACACGAACCACAAAAAAGCAACGATGAGAGCGAGCACGCGAATCTGGGGGATGCTGACCGGGGCGGTATTGCTGACGGCGCTTGCCGCCGGCATGTGTGTCATGCATGCGGATTGGGTCGTGAATCCTGGCAGCGTGGTCGAGTTCGCGCAGCACGTCGCGCTCGGGTTTGCAGCAAGCGCGTTCCTTGCCGTGCTGTCTCGTGTGCGCCGCTATCGCGACATCACGCGAACGCTGCGCTGTCGCGAATTCGCATTCGCGCTACTGAGCGTGGCGCTGCTCGCAACGCTCGGCGCGGCCGTCGCCGTGCTCGATTATCTTTGCGTGGCGATCGCCCCGCCGTCGATCGAAAGCCATCTCGTTCGCTTCGATGCGATGCTCGGTTTCCATTGGCCGGACCTGTACCGATGGGTGACGGCGCAAGCCGGCCTGCACCGTGTGCTCGACCTCGCGTATCGCAGCGGCATGCCGCAACTGCTTGCGGTGCCGTTCATCCTCGCGGCGGTCCGTCGCGTCGACGATCTCGCCGAGTTCGTCGCGCAGTTCATGTTCGCGGTGATCGTGGTCGTGCTCGTCTCCACGCCGTTCCCCGCCGCCAGCGCATTCGTCCATTTCGGCATCACCGACCCGGGCACCGCATCGACGGTGACGCACTACGGCCTGTTGCGCAGCGGGCAACTCCGTCAACTGAATCTGGCCGACGCGCAGGGGCTCGTGTCGTTGCCATCGTTTCACGTGATGCTGGCGCTGCTGTTCGCGTATGCGGTGCGGCATGTCCGCTACGTGTTTCCGGCTGCGATCGTGCTGAATGCGGTGATGATCGCGTCGACGCCGACGCAGGGCGGCCACTATCTCGCCGACGTGATCGCCGGGATCGTGTGCGGCGCGCTGTCGATCGCCGCGGTGCGTCGCTGGATGGGCGGTCGACGCGCGATCGAGGCGGCCGGACCGCACGCGGCAAGCCCGACCTGATCGCGCGACGCCAGAGTCGCAATTTCCCCGTGCTTGCCGGCGGGCCAGGTTCCTCACCGTCGCCGAACCGCCGTCCTCCTCGCGGCCGGTCCGGCGGATTCCCGCTGCCGATGCCCTGCTTCAGCCTTGGTTTCGCACGCCGTTAACAATGGGCGACGGCACGCGCCTTTTGCGTCGTCGCCGTTTCCCGTCGATTCAAGGTCCCATGAAGCTGAGCTACAAGATTCCCCTCGCATTCGCCGTCGCGCTGCTGCTGATGTTCTGCGGCGCCCTGTACGGCATCCGCATCCTCAATCGCTCGATCGATACGTTCGCGAACGACGTGCAGACCCGGGTCGCCGACGAGCGGCTCGTGTCGGCGACGCTCGTGCAGTTCAAGCTGCAGGTCCAGGAATGGAAGGACACGCTGCTGCGCGGCAAGCAGCCCGACAAGCTCGACAAGTACTGGCAGGCGTTCCAGACGCGCGAGCGCACGGTCGATACGCTCGCCGCGCAGCTCGTGAACCAGTTGCCGCCCGGCGAGAGCCGTACGCTCGTCGAGCAGTTCATGCGCGCGCATGCCGCGATGGGTGACGGCTATCGGCGCGGGTTCGACGCATTCAAGGCCGCTGGCTTCGAGCCGACGGCCGGGGATGCGGCCGTCGCGGGCGTCGACCGGGCACCCGCCGCGCTGCTCGAGCGCGCGGCGAAGGCGATTGCCGACGAGAGCGCCGCCGTGTCGGCGCAAGCGAGCCGCGATGCGAGCCACGCCACCGCGGCGAGCGTCGTGCTGATGCTGATCGTGCTCGGCATCGCGATGATCGGTGCGTTCCTGTTCAGCCGCGCGATCCTGCGGCCGCTCGATCGCGCCGTGGCCTGTGCGCAGGCGGTGGCGGGCGGCGACCTGACGCGCGATGTCGACGCGGCCGGTCGTGACGAGATCGCCGAACTGCTGCGAGCGTTGCGGACGATGCAGGCCAGCCTGTCGGGGGTCGTGCTCGAGGTACGGACGCATGCCGAAGCCGTCGCGACCGCGAGCGCGCAGATCGCGGCGGGCAATCATGACCTGTCGTCGCGCACCGAGGCGCAGGCTGCGTCGCTCGAGGAAACTGCCGCCAGCATGACCGAACTGACGGGTATCGTGCGTCAGTCGGCCGAGCACGCGCAGCACGCGGCGCAGTTGGCGCGCGACGCGTCGGACATCGCGTCCGCGGGCGGCGGCGTGATGACCGACGCCGTCGACACGATGGGCGGGATCGCCGCCACCGCGGCGAAGGTCGGCGAGATCATCGCGGTCATCGACGGCATCGCGTTCCAGACCAACATCCTCGCGCTGAACGCGGCCGTCGAGGCGGCGCGCGCGGGGGAGCAGGGGCGTGGCTTCGCGGTCGTCGCGTCGGAGGTGCGCACGCTCGCGCAGCGCAGTGCGGCCGCCGCGAAGGAGATCAAGGCGCTGATCGAGCAATCGACGCGGCGGGTCGACGAGGGCGCCGTGCTGATCGCGCGCGCGGGCGAATCGATCCACGAGATCGTCGGCGCGGTGCAGCGGGTCACGGCGATCGTCGGCGAGATTTCGTCCGCATCGCAGGAGCAGAGCGGCGGGATCCAGCAGGTGAACGTCGCGGTCACGCAGATGGACGAGGCGACACAGCGCAACGCGGCGCTGGTCGAACAGGCGTCGGCCGCGACGCAGGCGCTGGCCGAGCAGGCGAGCGCGCTGCGGCACGCGGTCGCCGTGTTCAGGCTGCCGCAGGCCGCGTGACGATATCGCAGACCGCGACTACACCGTCGTGCATCACACCGCGGCCGAATGCTGCGCGAGCACGCGCGCGCGGATCGACGGCTTGATGTTCGACTGCGCCATGTCGCCGCCGTAATGCGCGACGACACGCGGATTCATCACGCGATACCAGAGCGGCGGCACATACGCGAACAGGATCATCGTCGCGTAGCCGGCCGGCAGTTGCGGCGAGTCGTCGAAGTGGCGCAGCGCCTGGTACGAGCGCGTCGGGTTCGCGTGATGGTCGGCGTGCCGCTGCAACTGATACAGGAACAGGTTGGTGACGACGTGATTGCTGTTCCACGAATGCTGCGGCGTGCAGCGTTCGTAGCGGCCGCTCGGCAGCTTGCGGCGGCCGAGCCCGTAGTGTTCGACGTAGTTGACGACTTCGAGCAGCGACGCACCGTACACGGCCTGGATCACGAGGAACGGAATCACGACCTTGTCGGCCATCGCGATCGCGATGCCCCACACGACGACGGTCATCGCCCACGCATGCAGCACCTCGTTGCGCCAGGTCCACGGCGAATGCCCGAGGCGCTCGAGGCGCGCCGTCTCGAGCCGCCAGGCCGAGCGGATGCTGCCGGTCACGGTGCGCGGCAGGAACGCCCAGAACGATTCGCCGTAGCGCGCGCTCGCCGGATCCTCGGCCGTCGCGACGCGCACGTGATGGCCGCGATTGTGCTCGACGAAGAAATGCCCGTACGCGACCGGCGCGAGCGTGACTTTCGCGAGCCAGCGCTCGAAGCGGCTGGTCTTGTGCCCGAGTTCGTGCGCGGTGTTGATCGAGATGCCCGTCGCGGCGCCGAGCGACAGCGCGAAGCCGACGTAGTCGTACCACGCGAGCGCATGCGTGCCGACGACCCACACGCACATGAAGAACGCGATGTATTCGACCAGCGTCGCGAGATAGACGATGTAGCGGTAGTAGCGCTCGCGTTCGAGGTGCGGGACGGCGGCTTCGGGCGGATTGTCGCGATCGTCGCCGATCAGCGTATCGAGGACCGGGATCACGCCGAATGCGAACAGCGGGCCGAACCACCAGAACACGTGAAGGCCCGTCGACAGTGCGAGCTGGGCCGAGAGGATCGGCAGCGTGATCGTCACCGCGCCGAGCAGCCATAGATAACGTTTGCCATCCGACCAGCCCGAGGCCGATGCGTCGGTCATTGCCATTGTTTCCCTCCTTGTTTTGGCCGGCTCCCGCGTGTGCGGGCGCGGCGGCCGGGTGACGCGTTCGTCGTCGTTGGAATCGTCGTGGGTCCGCGGCGCGACGCGCGGCACGGATCGTTGGTCCGGTTGTGCCAGTTATACGACCGTCGCGCACGCTTTCCAAACCCTCGCGTTAGGCGTGCAACTCCAAACGGCGAACCGTGCATGACACCGGTTGGGAAGGGCCGGCATGGGGTGATTGAAACGGGCTGGCGCGGGCCGATTCGCTTGCACGGCCTGCGTTCTTGTCAGATGAATGCTCGACGCGACGCACGCGTGCATTCGGCGGCGAAGTTCGCAACGAATGTTGCGGCGCAGCAGGCGTGGCGCGACGCCGCCCGGCAGCGCGGTTCGTTTGGATACATATGTAACGAACCATTACAATCTCGACGACGAAATGCCGGACCCTCGCCGCATGAGCGCCATGCATGACAAGGCGAGTGAGGCGACGCCCCCGGTCTCGCAGTGCGGGCTGCATGCGTCGCCGCACGTCGACGCATCGATGCTGCACCTGCACACCGGCGTGTGCGCGACATCGATTGCCTTTCGATCGGCGCTGCCATTTGAAAATTACGATTTGACTCATGCCCCGCTTTCGGTTGAAGCTAATAGCTTGCTGTCCGAAGGGGGCTGTGCCTGCATGAGTTCGACCTTGACCGTTCGTCGTATCGCTGCCGACCAAGGCCGCGTGTATCGCGAACTCCGCGCCGCATCGCTGCGCGAGCCCTACGCGCCCGGTGAAGCGCCGGAGGCCGAATTGCTGAACGTCGATTCCGACGCGGCGGCGGCCGTCGCCGCGCTGCGTGCCGCGTCCGACGAGTCGACGACTTTCCTGCTGTATACCGAAGGCCATCCGGCCGGCATGATCGGCGCGTATTTCGACAATACGCCCGAGCGGCGAGCGTTCGTCAGCGAGCTGTGGGTCGCGCACGCGGTCCGCCACCTGCGCGGCGGCGTGCTGTTGCTCGAAACGGCCACCGCGTGGCTGGCCGAACGCGGTGCGCAGGACGTCTACGCATGGATCGCCGATGCGAACCGCAACGCGATCCGTTTCTACGAACGCGCGGGTTTCGGCAACACGGGCGAGCATGCGCCGATCGCGCGGATGCCCGGCGCGATGAAGTCGTTGTTCGTGTCGCACGTCAACACGCCCTGACGCATGAATGCGCGGGCCGCACGGTGCGATGAATTCCCGGCCGCCCGTCCGATTGCCCGCCTGCCGGTTGCGCGCTCGCCGCGACCGTCGCTACCCGGTTCCCCAAAAATAATGGCCGCGCGCGTGGACGCCTGTAAAATACGCAAAAATTTTTTGCAGAGTGTCCATGTCGCTTAAAAAATCGCCATTCTTCGAGCTGCGCAGCGGATCGGTCGATACGTTGCTGTTCACCGTGAAGACGACCGATCTCGATGCGTTGCGTACCGAACTGGTCAAGCGCTTCGAAGCGACTCCCGAGTTTTTTGCCGATGATGTCGTCGCGATCGACGTCCGCCGCCTCGCGGACGGCGAACGCGTCGCGCTTGCCGACATCCGCCAGATGCTGAACGATGTGCGGATGCGCCCGGTGGGCGTCGTCGCGCTCGCCACGCAGGGATGGGCGGGGGAAGCCGGCCTGCCGTTGCTCGAGGCGCGCGACCGCCGCGTGTCGACGGCGAAGCCGGCCGAGGAAGCGGAGCCGGCGCCTGTCGTTGCCGCGGCCGCTGCCGTGGCGGCCGAACCGGCGCCGGAGCCCGCGCCGACGCCGATTCCGGCAGGCGGCCAGACACTGGTGATCGATCGGCCGCTGCGTTCGGGGCAGCAGATTTACGCGAAAGGAGACCTCGTGGTGCTTGCGCCGGTCAGTCACGGCGCCGAAATCATCGCGGAAGGCAACATCCACATCTACGCGCCGTTGCGCGGCCGCGCACTCGCGGGCGTGCACGGCAATCACGACGCGCGCATTTTCTGCACGTGTCTGGAGCCGGAACTGATTTCGATCGCGGGTATCTATCGAACGACCGAGAACCCGTTGCCCGCTGACATACTGGGCAAATCGGTGCAGATCCGGCTCGAAGAGGAAAAACTGATGATCGAACCGCTGCGCCTGACGTGATTCACGCGGCACGCTCCGGATCGATCGGCTCTCATTGACGAACACAGGGTATTGGGTAAATGGCAAAAATCATCGTGGTGACTTCGGGCAAGGGCGGCGTGGGCAAGACGACGACCAGCGCGAGCTTCGCGTCCGGCCTCGCGCTGCGCGGCCACAAGACGGCCGTGATCGACTTCGACGTCGGCCTGCGCAACCTCGATCTCATCATGGGCTGCGAGCGTCGCGTGGTGTATGACCTGGTCAACGTGATCCAGGGCGAAGCGAACCTGAACCAGGCGCTGATCAAGGACAAGAAGTGCGAGAACCTGTTCATCCTGCCGGCGTCGCAGACGCGCGACAAGGATGCGCTCACGCGTGACGGCGTCGAGAAGGTGCTGAACGACCTGGTCGCGATGGATTTCGAATACATCGTCTGCGATTCGCCGGCCGGTATCGAGGCGGGCGCGCTGCATGCGATGTACTTCGCGGACGAAGCGCTGATCGTCACGAACCCGGAAGTGTCGTCGGTGCGCGACTCGGACCGCATTCTCGGCATCCTGTCGTCGAAGACGAAGCGCGCAGCCGAAGGCAAGGATCCGATCAAGGAACACCTGCTGATCACGCGCTACAGCCCGAAGCGCGTGAGCGAAGGCGAAATGCTGTCGCTCGAGGACATCAGCGAGATCCTGCGCATCAAGCTGATCGGCGTGGTGCCGGAATCGGAAGCCGTGCTGCACGCATCGAACCAGGGTCTGCCGGCGGTGCATATCGACGGCACCGACGTTGCGGAAGCGTACAAGGACGTCGTCGCTCGCTTCCTCGGCGAGGACAAGCCGCTGCGCTTCACCGATTATCAGAAGCCGGGCCTGCTGCAGCGCCTCTTCGGCAGCAAGTAACGGAGGCCGCCCATGTCCATCCTTTCGTTTCTCCTCGGCGAGAAGAAGAAGTCCGCATCGGTCGCGAAGGAGCGCCTGCAGCTCATCATCGCGCACGAGCGGGTCGGCGGCCGGCCACCGGCCGATTACCTGCCGGCGCTGCAGAAGGAGCTAGTCGCGGTCATCTCGAAGTATGTCCATATTTCGAACGATGACATCCGCGTGAGCCTCGAGCGCCAGGACGATCTCGAAGTCCTCGAAGTGAAGATCGAGATCCCGCAGGCCTGACGCTTGCCTGTCCCCCCGCACGGCGGCGCATGCCGTCGTGCGCGTCTTACGCCCTGTTGCACTTTCGGGCTCGCCGTAACACGGCGCCTGTCGGCCGCCGATCGACCTCCCGCATTGAACGAATACGCTAGCGTCATTTGTTAATCAGGAGGTTGTAATGGCTGTCTCTACCGTTCGACGTCGTATCGTTTCGCTCGCGCTGTTCGCCGCGGGCCTGTCAGCCATCGCCGCGCCGCTTGCCGCACGCGCGGACGAAATTCTTGTCGGTGCGCCGGTGATGGTGCAGTCGGGCCGGATGGTCGTCGCCGAACCGGTGGCCGCGCCCGTCGAGGAAATCGTCGTCGTCGCGCCGAATGCGCCGCCGCCCGTGCGCTACGAGGTCGTGCCCGACGCGCGCGTCGGCTATGTGTGGGAGCGCGGGCACTGGCGCTGGGATCACGGCCGCTACGTCTGGATCGGCGGTCACTGGGAAGCCGAGCGCATCGGCATGCACTGGGTGCCGGGCCACTGGGATCAGCGTGGCCCGAACTGGTTCTGGAGCCGCGGCCACTGGGCTTGACGGAGGCATGCGATGAAACGAACCGCCATTGCCATCGCGCTCGTCGCGATCACGCTCGCCGGCTGTATCGTCGTGCCGGCCCGTCCCGTCTACTATCGGCCGGCGCCGGTGGTGATCTACTGAGGGTCACGCGGGCCCGTCCGCGCCGGGCCGCTCGCACCGGATGCGGCCGGATCGGGTTCGTGCGGCGTCACCGGCGTGTGCGCGGCGACGTTGCCGGCCACCGGGGCCCCCGGCTCGCCAGCGTCCTGCTCACGCAGCGTGTCGAGCGGATCGGCGGGCGCGGCGGCTGCATCCTGCGGCTCGACGACACCGGCCGCAGCCGCCGGTGCCGCGGCGGGGGCGGCGGTGGCCGCGGGCGGCGCGAGATAGCGCTCGGCGAGTGTTTCGTAGAGCGGCGGCGCGAAAAAGCGCGCCATGCGGCTCGATACCAGCGCGGTCGCCATCAACGAAATCACGAGCGCGTGACCGTTGATCATCTCCATCACGATCACGAACGACGTGATCGGCGACTGCGTGACCGCCGCGAGGTAGCCGACCATCGCGAGCGCGATCAGCACCGGCAGGCTCATGTCGCCGAACACGATGTGCAGCAGGTTGCCGAACCCGGCGCCGATCGACAGCGAAGGCGCGAAGATCCCGCCCGGGATGCCCGGCAGGTACGACGCGACCATCGACACCATCTTCAGGAATGGATAAAGCACCGACAGCCGTTCATGGCCGTCGAGCAGGCCGCGCGCCTCGGCATAGCCGCTGCCGAACGTCGTCCCGCCCGACACGAGGCCGACGACCGCGATCACGAAGCCGCACAGCGCCGCGAACGCGATCGGGCGCTCGCGATACAGGCCGAGCAGGCGCGCGGGCAGCCAGCGGCCCGTATTGAGCAGCAGCCAGCTGAAAAGGCCGCCCGCGATGCCCGTCACGATCGCGGTGACGAGTACGGCGACGGCCAGCATCTTCGGAAAATGCTGACCGGCGTCGATCGTGCCGAAGTACGTGTAATTGCCGTTCAAGCCCAATGCGACGACACCGGCGAGGATGATCGCGGTGATCAGCACGCCGCTTGCGCGGGCGGAGAAGCTGCGGGTCAGCTCCTCGATCGCGAACACGATCCCGGCGAGCGGCGTATTGAACGCGGCCGACAGGCCGGCCGCCGCGCCGGCGAGCACGAGCTGCCGTTCGATCTGCGCGTTCGAGCGCGGGTAGAAGCGCCGCAGGTTGAACATCAGCGCCGCGCCGACCTGCACGGTCGGGCCTTCGCGGCCGATCGTGAAGCCGCCGAGGATCCCCAGGAACGAGATCAGGACCTTGCCGAACAGGATGCGCAGCGTCAGCAGCCGCGCACCGAATGCGCTCGGGCTCGCGTGCAGTGTCGCGATGACCTGCGGGATCCCGCTGCCCTCGGCACCGCGGAAGAAGCGGCGCGTGAGCCACGCCGACGCCGCGGCGATCGACGGCGTCAGCAGCAGCGGCAGCCATGCGGCGTGGTCGCGCATCGTGCGGAATGTGTCGTAGCCCCAGTCGATCAGTCGCGCGTACAGCACGGCCGCGAGGCCGACGGCGATCGCGCCGAGCCAGAACACGCCATACTGGCGCCAGATCCGAAGCGACCGGCGGGTGAGAGCAGGAAACAGCGCGGGAAGGGGAGGGCGTTGCATCGGCAGCGGGCCGGAAGAGCAAAGAACGCATTATAAAAAGAACCGATGCGGCCGGGGCTCGACAAATATTCACAAGAACGTCGCATTTTGTTGCAAATGTAATGTCGGCGTAATGTCTGCGCACCGCAAGCATCGTTAGCATGGCGCAATGGCCAGCCATTCCTCACAACGAACGTGAAACGCATCCTCATCGTGAAAGTGACGTCGCTCGGCGACGTCGTCCAGACGCTGCCTGTCGTCGCGGACCTCCATCGCGCCTTCCCGGGCGTGACGGTCGATTGGGCCGTGGACGAATCGTGCGCGGAGGTCGTGCGCTGGCATCCGGGCGTGAGCGAGGTGCTCTGCGCGCCGCTGCGGCGGTTCAAGAAGCTGCGCAACGGCGGCGACCTGAAGGCGATCTCCGCGTCGATCGGCGCACTGCGCGCGCACCGCTACGACGCCGTCATCGACCTGCACGGCGTCTACAAGAGCGCGATCATCTCGGCACTCGCGCGCGCCGCACGCCGTATCGGCTATCAGACCCAGGATCTCGGCGAGACCGGCGCCCGTTTCGCGTACTCGCATCGCTTCGGCCCGCGGCCGGACTGCGACGCGTGGCATGGAATGCGCGTGAGCGCCGGCGAGGCGCTGGGCTATGTCCCCGAGGGCATCGCCACGTACGGGATCGTCCCGCCGCAGGATGCGAACCTGCCGCCCGCCGTGACCGACGGCGCACCGTTCATGCTGCTGTTCCACGCGACGTCCAACCCCGACAAGAAATGGCCGGCCGACGACTGGGCCGCGCTGGCCATCCGGATGATGGCGCGCGGCGTGCGTGTGCTGTTGCCGTGGGGATCGGCCGCCGAACACGACGATGCGCAGGACATTGCCGCCCGCGCGTCGGGCGCGATCGTGCTGCCCGCGATGTCGGTGCGCGAACTGGGCGCGGCCATTGGCCGGGCTGCACTCGTGGTGGGGGTCGATACCGGGTTTGTGCACATGGCGCACGCGCTGCAGCGGCCGACCGTGATGATTTTCGTCGCGACCTCACGCCACCATTGCGGCATCGGCGGCGCACCGAATGCACTGTCGATCGGCGAGCCCGGCGTGCCGCCGTCGGTGGAGCAGGCACTCGATGCGATCGATGCGGTCGGGCCGGCCTACGACGCGCAGCGCGAGCGGCTGACGGCCTAGGGCCTCCACAGGCCCGCTTTCGGCGTGAATGGGCCCCGCGGAAACGGAGCCGGCCGGTTCAGGCGAGGAGCGCTTCGACCGTGACCACCGCGGCGACGGCGGCCAGGTTGGCGAGCAGCGCCTCGAACAGAAGGCCACGCCAGGTTTTCGGCCGGAAGCGTGCCGCGAGCAGCAGGGCGCCACCCAGCGCGAGCGCCAGGATCAGCACGAGGTCGGCGTTGTTGAGGTGGATGTTCATCGCGGCGGCTCCTTCGGGGATCCAGGGGGCGCGACGGCGCCCCCGGATCGAGTATAGGCAGCGCCGCCCGCCGCACAACCCGGGGCGCCCCGGAGGCTCAAACGAGCGATGCGTCGCGGGTTTCGCGCATCAACAGCACGCCGATCAGGCTGATCGCCGCCGCGACCGACACATAGCCGCCGACCCACGACAGGCCGCCTCGCGCGGCGAGCAGCTGCGCGATGTACGGCGCGATCGACGCGCCGAGGATCCCGCCGAGGTTGTACGCCACGCCCGCGCCCGTATAGCGGACGTTGGTCGGGAACAACTCGGGCAGCAGCGCGCCCATCGGCGCGAACGTCACGCCCATCAGGAACAGCTCGAGCGTCAGGAACAGCGCGACGAGCGGCATCGAGCCGCTGCCGAGCAGCGGCTCCATCGCGAAGCCGGACAGCAGTGCGGCGATCGCGCCGACGGCCAGCACCGGCTTGCGGCCGAAGCGATCCGACGCCCACGCCGACAGCGGCGTCGCGAGCCCCATGAATACGACAGCAAAGCACAGCAGGCCAAGAAAGCTCTGGCGCGGAATATGCAGCGTCGACACGCCGTACGACAGTGAAAACACCGTCGAGATATAGAACAGCGTGTAGCAGACCACCATCGCGAGCGCGCCGAGCAACGTGGGCTGCCAGTGTTGCGAGACGAGCGTCGCGACCGGCACGCGCACGCGTTCGTTGCGGTCGAGTGCGGCCTGGAACGCCGGCGTCTCGGTGATCTTCAGCCGCACGTACAGGCCGAGCGCGACGAGCAGCGCACTGACGAGGAACGGGATGCGCCAGCCCCAACTGCGGAATTGTTCGTCGGACAGCGACAGCGCGAGCGCGAAGAACAGCCCGTTCGACATCAGGAAGCCCACCGACGGGCCCAGTTGCGGGAACATCCCGAACCAGCCGCGCTTGCCTTGCGGCGCGTGCTCGGTCGCGAGCAGCGCCGCACCGCCCCATTCGCCGCCGAGGCCGATGCCCTGGCCGAAGCGCAGCACGCACAGCAGCACCGGCGCGAGCGTGCCGATCGTGTCGTAGCCGGGCACGAAGCCGATTGCGGTAGTGGACACGCCCATCACGAGCAGCGACGCGACGAGCGTCGACTTGCGGCCGATGCGGTCGCCGAAGTGGCCGAACAGGAACGAGCCGATCGGCCGCGCGATGAATGCGATGCCGAACGTGACGAATGCGGACAGCGCCTGCGCGGTCGCGGAGCCGTGCGGGAAGAATACGGGGCCGATGACGAGCGCTGCGGCGGTCGCATACACGTAGAAGTCGTAGAACTCGATCGCGGTGCCGATGAAGCTCGCGAACACGATGCGCCGGTGGCTGACGGCGCCGGCCGAACCGGTTGCGTGTGCAACGGCCGGGGGAGATGCGGACATGGATGTCTCCGTTTTATCGTTGGGGCATTCGACTGAGCGTGCGCTCGGGCGGGCAGGTGGACGCCTGCCGGCAGAGCGCAGCCGGGCGGATGATGCGGTAGCGGCGTGGACGCGCGTCGTGGCGCGGACGTCACCCGCCGGTCGACGATGGAGACGGATAGGCCGCCGCCGCCCGGTGCCGGCATGGTCGGCTCGCATGCCGGGTGCGGCGCGCGAACGCGCGCGCGGGAGGGTGGCCGCGCGATTGCGGAAAATTATAGCCAGCGCCGCGACATAGCGGCAATCGCGTGCGGGCGCGGGCTCAGTCGAGCGATTGCGCTTGTGCGGATGCAGTGCTTTGCAACTGGAAATGGCCGTCATCGTTGAACAGCCACCCTTCCATCATCTCGAGCCGGCCATTGCCGTCCAGCAGCTTCGACGGTGGTGGCGGCAGCGGTGCCGAGCGGCGCAGCGACGCGAGCGCGAGCCCTTCCGCTTCGCTGTCGCCGTTGCTGCGATAGACGGACGCGTTGACGAGGCGGCCGCTGCCATCGACGGTGTACGCGACGACGACGAGCGAGCGCAGCATCGCCTGCGGCGTCCCGCGCGATACGCCGGACGGATTGTGCTCCGTCACGCACCGCGCGACTTCCACGCGATATTGGTCGCGATTCGCGCTGCGGATGACGGAC
Organism: Burkholderia sp. MSMB0856; assembly: GCF_001524645.2. Taxonomy (NCBI): domain Bacteria; kingdom Pseudomonadati; phylum Pseudomonadota; class Betaproteobacteria; order Burkholderiales; family Burkholderiaceae; genus Burkholderia; species Burkholderia sp. MSMB0856. The sequence goes on from NZ_CP013427.1 coordinate 969,246, forward strand.
GGGATCGTCAGCACCGAGTGCACCGACGGCGGCGGCGTGATCGTGCACGCGGCAAGTAACGAGGCGGCGACCAGTGCGGCAATACGCAGCCGGCTGGCGCATGAGAGGGGAAGAGGGGACATGGCGGAGTGCCGGAGGGTGACTATAAAAAAATGATAGGCGTCCCGGCGCGACCTGTTATCGGGAGAAACGCATAGTGGGCGAAGCGCGACGTGGCGATTCACGGAGGATGGCGATCGGCGGGCCGACCGTCATGCGTCGCGATGTGACGTGACATGTGACGGCGCGGGCGCGATATGTGCTCGCGTATCGCGCGCCGTGGCGGTGGGCGTGGCCCGACCGGCCCGTTCAGTAGCCGTGCGTGACGAGCGACAGAACGGACAGGTCCGGATGCGTGCCGTCGATGATGCTCTTGCCGATGTGCACGCCTTCCTGAACCGCTTCGTCGACGCTCGCGAAGCTTTCCTCGCCGTCGGCGTGGAAGGGCACCGCATGATCGGGCAGCGCGGGATTCACGCCGGGATGGCAGACATAGCCGGTGTAGGTGTAACGCGTGTCGCTGCCGGGAGCGAGGCCCGGCACCACATGGATCTCGAAGCCTTCGTAATCGACGTGATCCGTCGCTGTCGACAGTTCGGTCATGGCGGTCTCCGTGGGCCGCACGCACGGATGGCGCGGGCGGCATCGAGTCGCGGCGGCGGTCGTGTCGCCGTGCTGATCGAATTCTAGGCGATGGCGGCCCGGCTCGTGAGGCTCGCGCGCGTCGTCGACTGCCACGGCGGGCGTGCCGTGTCGCGCGTTACCGCGTGCAGCGCGCGTCCTTGCGCTGCACCACGAGGATCACGGGATACTTCTCGCCGTGCTCGAGTTCTACAGGCGCGACGACCGTCAGCGTCGCCGGGTCGGAATCGTCGTACACGCTGACCTGTTCATTGCGGATATAGGTCACGCCGGTGCAGTTCGATGCGCGCCCATCGTCCGAAACCTTGCACTGGATCTCGTTTTCCTTCAGGTAGTTGTACGGCGTCGGGCTCGCGAGATATTCGCGCAGGCTGCGCGGCGAGCCGCCGACGCCCTTCACGTACGCGATCGCGCACGATGGCGTTTGCGCGTCCGTGCCGGAGGCGGAATCGGCGGCCACGGCGTGCGTGCCGACAGCAGCCAGCAGGGCGACGAGCGACGAGACGATGAAGGGCTTCATGACGTGGTTTCCCGTTTCGCGAATCGGAGCGCCGGATTGTAACGGCATCGGGCGAGATGCGTCGGCACGCCGGGCGGACACCGTGCGCGGCGCGCGGCGGACAAACAAAAACCCCGTCATTCGATGAATGGACGGGGTTTGGCGAACTTCCTGGCGGAAGCGGTGTCCGCTAAGCATCCTTTTGTGACAAGGGTTTTGGTGAATTTTGCAGATTGAACCCACCAAAGAACCCACCAAAAGGACGCTTGCAGCCATTCTTGTCTTGCCGCCCTATTTGAGGCACGGTAAACGCCCAGTAAAGCCCGCGGGGAACGCCGAACATGAAATGTCCACACTGCAGCGTCGAGGTCCACGATACGCGAACCGAAACCCTCATTGCATTCGACGACGAGGATACTCACGTCCTGGACGGTGACACAGTCTGGCTAGCTTCCGCGATGCAGTGCCCTTCCTGCGGGGCCCCTATTATTTATCTGGGGAGCGCTGACACGCAGCAGGAGAATGAAAAGACACCTGCGTTTCTGGTCTATCCACGAGTGGCCAACAGGCCGAAGCCGCCACAGCAGGTGCCCGCACATATCGCGGAAGACTATGTCGAAGCGTGCCTCGTATTGAGCGATAGTCCGAAAGCCTCGGCGGCATTGAGCCGACGATGCTTGCAGACCGTGCTACGAGAGCATGGTTACGCGCAACGAGATCTTGCCCCAGCCATCCAGGCGGCGCTCGATTCGGGAACCTTGCCGGCCTTGGTTGCTGAAAGTCTCGATGCAATCAGAAACATCGGCAACTTCGCGGCGCATCCAATGAAAGACACCAATACTGGTGCCATCCTCCCCGTCGCTGCCGAAGAGGCAGAATGGAATCTCGAGGTCTTGTCCGATTTGTTCGACTTCTATTACGTTCAGCCGGCACGGTTGGAAGCCCGGCGTGCCGCGCTCAATGCAAAGTTAGAAGCTGCCGGCAAGCCCCCGATGAAGTGAGGTCGGCCCTCTCGCGGGACTTGATTCAATAGAGCGTCGTTGTTACCGCGCTTCCGCATAGGCGGCGCATTGTGCGCCGTACTGTAGCGGCTTGTCTAGCAAGCATTCCAATGAATGCGGCATGAATTTTTCATCGTGCGGTTTGTCGTGATGTTGTGCACGAAAATGGTTTCTGAATCAGCCGCTTGCGCTGCCTTTGGCGCACGAATGGTCCGTGCGTCATGTCTGTGCTGAATCGCGGGGCAACCGACCTTGCAATGGAGCGACGGAACAACCGTGGACGACGTGATTGAATTCGAGCGGGCAGCGCTATACGAGGAGGTATGGGCTGATCCGGTAAGCACCGTATCCAAGAGGTACGGGATGTCTGACAATGGCTTGAGAAAGGTCTGCCAGAAGTTGGGAGTACCGTTGCCGCCCCTCGGTTACTGGGCGAAGCTGCGCGCCGGCCAGAAGGTCAAGCGGGCACCGTTGCCTCGTCATAATGGCCAGACGGTGTTCTACGCTCAACCCGAAGCATATACGCGCCGCGTTGCGGAATCGGCAGATTGGACGGCGAGCCGGGAAGGCATTGAACGGGAGGAGGCGCGACCAGCGCGCCAGATTAAACCAACGGATCACGGTGAGTGGCGCCATCGCCTAATCAAGGCACTTGCCAAGCGCCTGGCCGAAGTCGACCGGCAAATTGCGATGGAGAATAAGCCGAGCCGCAATCCGTTTGGAGAACCGAGATTCCACGAGGTCGAGTGGAAGGTTACCAAACCGGGCGGCGTATTGGATGTTGGACCTGGTTACGCGTCCGTAGTTGTCACCCCGGATGCTCGTCAGAGAGCCCTGTCGATCGCGGATGCATTCTTCGTTGCGATGGAGGCACGCGGATTCAAAGTGCGTCTCACGGAGACGCACACTGTGATCGTTTGCAAGGACATCACCATGCAGTTTCGATTGTCCGAGATGACAGAGAAAACTGGAAGCGGCATTGGCCACGATAGATGGAGTCCGCTTGGAAGACTGCGGGTAACCATGCGAGAAAGTTCGTATGCCGGCAAGGAAATTCGGGCGCGAGATGAAGCTGGTGTTGCCCTGGAGGATCAACTGAATACGCTCGCCGCGCGATTGAGGATCGCCGTGCTAGGGTTTGACGTGCGTGAAGAGGCTCGGAAAGAGCAGGCACGGCAGCATACCGAAATGATGCGCCGAATCGCGAATGCGACGTGGCACGAGCAAACGGCGACGCAGGCGGCTCAACGAGAGAAAGCTGCCATCGACGCGTTATTCGCGGAAGCTGACCAATCCGATGCATGTGAACGTCGACGTCTCTACCTTCATCGCGTCGAACGTCTCGCGCAAGAACGAGGTATCGACGTTTCCGAGTCGTCCCAGATCGGGCAATGGCTGGCTTGGGCACGAGCATCTTGCGATGCTCTCGATCCGATATTCTCCCGAGTATCGGGAGCGAACAAGGAGACCTAGGTGATTGACATCCGAAATGATCTCGTTGACGACGCGCAAAGCAGGGAGTTGGCGCAGCGACATGCAGCGCGCTCCATGCTCGACCAATGGTGGGAACGCTTGTCGGAGCGCTCATCGACGTGGGACCTGGAGACAGTCAAACATCTGGTCGTGCTGAATGCAGCGGGTTTCGCCGGCGTTGCCACCCTATTGGCGGGCTCAAAGCCGCCACATTCAAAGTGGATCGGCGTCGCTACATTACTCGGATACGGACTCGGTGTCGTGCTCGCGATACTCAACATGTATCTCGCGTCAGTGAGCTTTAGCAGGATGAACCGCCCCGGATTTTGTGGAGGCTCCAACTCTTGAGAGAATGGAGCCATGAACAAGAAGGTAACCAAGTTTTCCCCGGAAGTCCGAGAGCGCGCGGTGCGCCTGGTGCGCGAGCAGCGTAGCGAACATCCGTCGACGTGGGCGGCGATCGAATCGATTGCGCCGATGATCGGCTGCACACCGCAGACACTGCACGAGTGGGTCAAGCGCGACCAGATTGACCACGGTGAGCGCGATGGCGTGACCACAGACGAGCGCGAGCGCCTCAAGGCCTTGGAGCGCGAAGTCAAGGAGTTACGTCGTGCCAACGAGATTCTCAAGGTCGCGAGCGCGTTTTTCGCCCAGGCGGAGCTCGACCGCCGTTTCAAGTCCTGAAGGCCTTCATCGATCAGCATCGCGACACCTTCGGGGTCGAGCCGATCTGCAAGGTCTTGCGGATTGCCCCGTCGGGTTACCGACGCCATGCCGCGCAGCTTCGTGATCCGTCGCGGCGCTCTGTTCGCGCAATCCGCGATGAACGTCTGCGGCCGGAGATCAAGCGTGTGTGGCAGGCCAACATGCAGGTCTACGGTGCGGATAAAGTCTGGAAGCAGATGAACCGGGAGCGTATCGCGGTGGCGCGCTGCACGGTCGAACGGTTGATGAAGCAACTGGGTTTGCGCGGCGTGATGCGAGGCAAGCGTGTTCGCACGACTGTTCCTGATGCCATAGCCCCGCGCCCGCTGGATCGGGTCAATCGCCAGTTCAAGGCGGCACGGCCGAACCAGCTCTGGGTTTCGGATTTCACCTACGTTTCGACGTGGCAGGGCTGGCTGTATGTGGCTTTCGTGATCGATGTGTTCGCTCGCCGTATCGTCGGCTGGCGCGTCAGCAGTTCGATGACCACGGACTTCGTCCTGGATGCACTTGAACAGGCGCTTTACGCGCGGCGCCCGGGCGACGACGGAACCTTGATACACCATTCGGATAGAGGGTCCCAATACGTCAGCATTCGCTACAGCGAACGGCTGGCCGAAGCGGGCATCGAACCGTCGGTCGGCAGCCGGGGCGACAGCTATGACAACGCTCTGGCTGAAACGATCAACGGCCTGTACAAGGCTGAACTGATTCATCGCCGCACCTGGAAAACGCGAGAATCCGTTGAACTGGCAACGCTGCAGTGGGTGGCCTGGTTCAATCATCATCGGTTGATGGAACCCCTCGGCTATATCCCGCCCGCCGAAGCTGAGGCAAACTACTATCGGCAACTTGAAACAGCTACCACTGAACCCGCATTAACTTAAACCAACCAGCCTCCATGATTCCCGGGGCGGTTCAATCAGCTCCCCCGAAGGAATCAGATCCCCGTTACAGGAGTTTCTTCGCCAACAGCTCGATGGAATCGGCCCGAAAAAGAAGCGCAAGGGACGGCAGTGAAGCTCGGGGGACTTAGATGAAGATCAGGTTGGCGTCAGCCGAGATTCTTGGCGAGGAAGTATGTCGCTGCGACCAAGGCGGTTCCGAAGCTGCAGACGAACGTCACGAGCTTCCAGGTCTGTGCGTTTATTTCGCGATGCAGGTCTTCCTTTGTTGCCACGGATTCCAGGCGAGTTTCGATCCTCGCGAGGCGCTCGCGAGTTTCAAGCTTGGGTGCTTCGGGCGCTGAAATTCGGGTTTCCATTTTTTTATCATGAGACTGGGCGACAGTCCCGTCAACGTGGTCTCGAAGGTCATGGCATTCTTTTGATCCGTGAGACGTTCTACTCAGCGTTACATGCCTGCTCCGTCGCGGGTGTCCCGAAGGGCTTCGCCAGCAAGGGGAGCGCCGGCTCGTGTACGGGCGCAAGCGGCGCGTCAAGATCGAGGCCGACAACGCGCAGGGTCTCGAGCGCGACATACGCACTAACCTCGAATGGGTCGTCGCTGAGCATCACGGGATCCATGCCCCCCTTGCCAAGCAAGATACCTTCGCCCTCGAACCGCACCTGCCAACCGAGGATTCGAGCAACCTTGTCGATACGCGAGCGCAGCGCATCTTGCGAAAACGCGAAACTGAGGGTCCCGTCGAGCATCGCCAGACGTGCGCCAGCAGTTGCAGCGGCCGACGAGTGGTTGACAGAATACCGCGTGGTCGCCGCGAGTTTGTCAACCGATGCCGCCCCCGTGTCAACCACCGAGAGCGCCGACGCTGGGACTGGCGAGCCCTTGCTGTAGTACTTCTTCATGCGCGCATCGGTCGCTTCGACATCGACCGCGGATCCTTGCAGTACAAGCCATCCGGCGCTTTTCCACTTCGATACCATTTGCCGCGATACGCTACACATTGTAAGCCGTCAATAAACGACGCCCTACCAATGGTAGGCAGAAGGTCAGATGCTAAGTGTCCGCGTGGACACATGCACTCAGACCGTGATGACAGAGAAACAGGACCTTCGAAGCAGACTGGTGGTTGGCCGCAGACGGGATGGCCGGCGGGAATTTGATGAAGATGCCGTGCGGGAGCTGGTCGAGTTTTGCCTGAGGCCGGGGGTATCGATCGCCCGGGCGGCCATGGACCATGACGTTAATCCGAACCAGTTGCGTCGCTGGATCTCGCGCCATCAGCAGCATACGCTGCAAACCCCGACGAGGCCGGACCCGCTGGTGATCGACGGCGTATCGATCGACATTCCGGGCACTGCACATCGGGTTCCAATGAGTGAAGCGCGAGCATTCGTTCCTGTCGTCACGACTGCGTCGACTGTGCCTGCCGCTTCCCCAGTATTGCCACCAGCCCCGTCGTTGATGGCGCTCTCGTTACATGTGCGCTTGTCCAATGGTGTCGAATTCGATCTCGGCGAGGCGAGTGTCGATGAGCTGGCCACGGTGATCCAGATGCTCGGGAGGCTGCCGTGTTCCGGTTCGACGAAGGGCTGAAGGTCTACCTGCATCGCGATCCCGTCGACTTCCGCATGGGCATCAACGGGCTGTCGATCCTGGTCGAACAGGCGATGCGCCTGAACTCAATGACCTCGGCGCTGTTCGTCTTCGGCAACCGCCGTCGTGATCGAGTCAAGATCCTCGGCTGGGGCGGCAACGGCTTCTGGTTGCTGCTCAAGCGACTCGAAGCCGACCGCTTCGTCTGGCCGAACGGCGGCGACACGATCACGCTCAGCACTGAGCAGTTGCACTGGCTGCTCGACGGCATCGACCTGGCCGTGATCCAGAAGCATCCCCAGCGATATTACGCGCGGATGAGCTGAACACTACGCAGATGGCATGGTCTAATCGGCCATGCCGAATAGCCCCGTCATGTTGAGCGCGGAGGAATACGAAGCGCTGATTGCCGCGAGCGCCGAACGCGACGCGCTGCGCGGTGAGCTTCGACTCGTGACGGCCCAGCGCGATCTGGCCGAAGAGAAGCTGCGGGCCTACAAGCACGAACTGTTCGGTGCCTCTAGCGAGGCGCGCCATGCCGACCAACTCGGCCTGTTCAACGAAGCTGAAGCATTGGCCACCACTACCGATGCGCCCGCGCGCGAGGACGCGCCCGGCACGTCTGTCGCCGCCCACACGCGAGGCAAGCGCGGACGCAAACCACTCGATCCGAACTTGCCGCGCGAGGTCGTGCGGCACGAACTACCCGAGTCTGAACGATTCTGCGCGCATGATGGCCAGGCTCTCGTCGAGATCGGCGTCGAGACGAGCGAACAGCTTGACGTGATTCCCGAGCAGGTCCGCGTCGTTCAGCACCAGCGCGTCAAGTACGCGTGCCCGTGCTGTGATCTCGGCATCAAGGTCACGCCGGCGCCAGCGCGTATCATCCCGCGCGGGTTGCTCACGGAATCCGCGCTGGCGTGGATCATCACTGGCAAGTACCAGTACGGTATGCCACTGTATCGCCAAGCCACGCTGCTGCGTCGCTTCGGCGGCGACATCTCGTCCAACACGCTGGCCGCCAGCGTGGTGCGGGTGGGACTGGCCACGCAGCCGGTGATCAACCTGATGCGCGACGCGCTGCTCGAGTCGGACCTGATCTACGGCGACGAGACAACGTTCCAGGTGCTGAAGGAACCGGGACGAAGGCCGCAGGCGAAGAGTTACCTGTGGGCGCAGGTCAACGGCTCGGGGCCACCAGTACGGATGTTCTCGTACTCGCCGGGGCGCGGCGCCCAGCATGCGCAGAAGCTCTATGCTGGCGTGCAGCCTGGCACCGTGCTGATGACTGACGGGTACGAGCTCTACAACGGAATCGCCCACGATCACCAGCTCGTGCATCTCGGATGCTGGGCACACGTGCGCCGCAGCTTCATCAAGGCCGAGGAGTCGGTGCCGAAGGCGGCACGCTCGCCGGATCTGCTGGCCACGCGCTTCGTCGTGCTGATCGGCAAGCTGTTCGCGGCCGAGGTGCGCAGCGCGAAGTGGAAGTCTGAACGTCGGCAACGACTGCGCGCTCGGTACAGCGCCCGCGTGCTCGCCATCATCGAGCGCATGCTGGTTGAGCATCTGCCGGGCGTCGTGCCGTCGAGTCTGCTCGGCAAGGCATTGCAGTACATGAGCGGACAGTGGCCCAAGCTGGTCCGATACGTCGGTAACGGCAACTGGCCGATCTCGAACAACCTGTGCGAGAACGCGATCCGGCCGTTCGTCGTCGGCCGCAAGGGCTGGCTGTTCTCCGATACTGTCGCTGGCGCGCAGGCCAGCGCCAACCTGTACTCCCTCGTCGAGACGTGCAAGGCGAACGGCGTCGAGCCGTATCGCTATCTGGTCTGGCTGTTCACCAGGTTGCCGCTCGCCGCAACCGCCGACGACTATGCCGCCCTCATGCCATGGAGCATGCCTGCCACTCCCAACCTCTGATGGGCGTCGTTAAAAGACCGCATACTACACATTGACGCGAATGCGGACTGCGAAACTGTCGTCATAGATTTCTCCTATTGGCGGTTCTGTCAACCTGTCAACCAAATTCAAAAAGTCTGTAGCTAGCCGGAGATCGCGCGTGCGCAGTGCCCATGCAGCAGGGCCCTCAGTAAGGACCCGCGACGGCCAGGCGGGCACACAGCCGCCCTGAAATCCAGTCTTTTCCGCTGGCCGATGCGCTCACCACGGCCCGGCAGCGCGGTCGGCGATCGCGCGACTCTGCACAACTCACGATAAGGGCAGGTGCCTTGCTGGTCGGGCGTTTGCGGGCGCCTTTCGCCACTCGTTCGCCACTGCGTGACGTGACCATCATCGGAATCCGTATTGCTCAGCGATGCGCGCCTGAGCCCGGGCCGCATGAGCCAGATCCGCCTCGAGATAGCCGATGGTCGTGAGCGGGCTCTTGTGTCGCATCACACGCTGAATCACCTGTACCGGGGCGCCATTTTCACTGAGCAGCGTGGCGAATGTACCGCGCAGTCGGTGCGGAGTGATCTCGCCGATGCCGATGCGCGCGTTGGCGGCTTTAATGCTTGCACGCGTGAAGCCGCGAGCGAACGCTCGGCCGTCAGGACGCGCCACGATCAATCCGGTGGGCTGCCGAAGAGGCCGAAGATAGTCGAGCAGCCACGCCGGAACTGGAACCGGATCAGCCTCGCGTCCCTTGGTGCGCCCAGGAATGTATATCTGACGGACGAGATCCAGCCATTCCCACCGCGCGGTGGCCGCCTCCGATTCTCGAAGACCCATTCCCAGCATGAGCCGGATCGCGATACGTACGGGGCCGCTAGCGACGGTGTCGATCGCTGCCAGCCACTGGCCTGAGAGATCGACGGGCAATGTTGCGCGGGGACGGCGCTGCAGCTTGAGCATTTTCACCTTGAAGGGGACGTGATCGACGATGCCACGGTGAACGGCCCAGTTCGCCAGCAAACGAACGATGCGCGACCAATGATTGACCGAGCTCGGTGCGTGTGACCGGAGATGCTGAGTGCGGGCCTCCTCGACGGCTGCTGTGGTCAGGCAGTCGATCGGCGTATTGCCCAGCTGGTAGAGGTGAAGCCGTCGGAATGCATCAACGCCTGCTAAATGAGACGGACTTACGATCATCCCATGTGCATCGATCCACGCTTGGGCCAGCTGTGAAAGTGTGGGAATAGCAAGTGCCGAATGATGGTTGCAAGCGGCACATGCCGATCGAAATGCGCGGTGTGCGATGGCCACTGCGTCGGCATATACCACGCTCTTCGTGGAGCGCTGGACGCGCCGGCGATCGACTTGAAACCGATAGTGCCAAATCTTTCCCACGCGAAATACTGAGATCTTCATAGGAAAAATGTACAAAATTGGGACTCGTCATAACCAATGGTCGCCAGATCGAGCTTTACGCAGTTGGATTTGGTAAATACCTCTGAATATCCGGAGATTGCGCGGTGTAGTACGTTTCCCATCGCGGATCGTCTGCGCCGATTTCATCCGAGTGTGGCCATACCTCCGTGTCTTGACGGGTATTGAAATACCCAACAATTTCCGTCTTCGAGTCGTCAGAAAAATTCACGTAAATCGTCGCCATGCTGTCCACCTCAGATGGTGTATGAAGTGTTGTATAGGGTTGCCTGGTTGAACGTCCCCGAGGACAACAGTGCCGACCAGTAGTATTTCTGCGGCGTCACAAGCGGGACGTTGGAAAATCGACCACCAGCCGTCTCGCCAGACGACGCGGCAGACCCCGCAACCTGCTGCCCCCCGATGTTGGTGGACGTGCCAGCGATGTTGACCTGTGCGTTGACCGCGTTGGTCGAATTGATTGAACCCCACCCGCTGAACGTCTTCGCGTTCGGAGGGAGACCGATCGTACCCTGTGTCAAAGACGAGATCTGCGAGTTCGTCTGCGCGAATAAGCTCGTTACCGTATGGATTTCACGATCGACCTGCACAACGGGGAACATCTGGCCGCTGGCGTTCGTCAGCAACGCACTCACCAGGGCAGAGGCGGTATAGCCAGCCGGCATATTGCCGCCGCCGTAGATGCTCGGGGCGACCGTCGCGCTCGCGTTCGTCGCAAGCAGCGCGCTTGCCCCTGTAGTCGGGTTGTAGATTGCATAAATTGCGACCGTTCCGTTCGGAGACGCAGAGCCGGCATCCATCCCGCCGGCGCCGGTGCCACCCAGATTGATCGTTTTGTTAAAGTTCGAAAGAGCGAACGTTTGTCCTCCGAGTGCGCTCCCCACGATGATCTGATCGGCCGTCAGCGTTGCGGTCGCGGATGCGGCCGGAATATTCATGGCCAAATTTCGGACCGAGCCGACGACCGGCGAATACATCTTCTGCAACGCACTGTTGACTTGGTTATAGGTCGTCTTCGACCGCGCGATTCCTGCTGCGGCCAGAATGCTGCAGAGTTCTTCTTGGATCATGTTCATCCATGAGCCACGAACCTTCGTCGCGGGCGTGCCGGTGGCCGGATTCCCTTCAGTGAAGTATCCCTCGGTGCTAGCGGCTTCAGGCGCCGGCAGCGAAGTGGCAGCGGTTGCGTCATCAATGCGATACATTCCGATCCTCCTCGTTATCGACGCCTTCGTTCGGCGCCGGGCTAGCGGGCGCCTCACCGCATACCTCTCCCGCAATGAGGCACGGCGTCCAGTCGGCTTCGGCCGGCTCGCTATTCGCAAACCTTTGATCGTTTCGTTCCGTCATTTGATTTCTCCAATACGTTCGGTGATGGGTGCTGCCGCCTGCCGCGGTTGAGCCCGACGTTTGACGTGTGACGTCGGGAGAGGCCCCGCTTCCAGGAGCATCGGCAACTGCCGGTGTTTTCGCCCACCGCCGGCTGGGGCGTGACGAGCTTCCGCTGTTACTCGTAACTGCTCATGTCGAGCCGATGGAAGTTGCCGGCATATTCGCTCTGTTGATCTTGCCGCCATGTCGGGCGCCATGCCGGGCGGTCATCGGGCGGTGAGGCATCCACGATTTCGGGCCCGGCGGATTGCGGGTTGGAGCTCGGGAGCGAGTCCTCCCCGTGAATCGCGACCATGCGATTGACCTTGAGGCTGCGCGCCAGCGATTCACCGATCCACACGTCGTCGCCTTCGCTGAAGGTGACAGGCTCCGAGGAAATGACCTTGCCCGTTGCAGCGGAACGGACGATCCTCGGCTCTGCCTGAATCGATCCCTTGATGATTCGCACCTTGACCTGCTTCTCTTCGGGCGCCGGCCGTGTCGGCACAGTGCAATCGACACCAGCGTCGATGAGCAACTCCACGAGGCTCGCGGTTCGCTGCTCGGCGAATCCTTGCGTGAGCGGATCCGCCCACGCCGGGTGAAACCAGTGATCGGGATAGTCGGAGGTGTATTCCGCCGCGACCTTCGGGTCTGCGAGCCGCGATGCAGTGTGCGGAACGCGCACACCGGATTCGCGAATGTCGGTCAGGACGCGTTCGCCACGAGCCGGGAATGGTTGATGATCGAGTGCCGCGCCGGCGTGCTTCCAGGCCCGTCCGGCAGCGACCATCGTGGCAACACCCTCCTCCATTGCGGCAACGGCCGCGAGGTATTTCTCGAGCCCGGCGTCGTGATAGGCGATGATCTCGGCACCGATGGCGTCGCGGAGTTGCTCTTCGAGGTTGGCGAGCTCCGCTTCGGCGATTCTCAAACCCTCGTCGTAGATTTCGAGCGCGTCGCGTGCAGCGTCGGCTGCTGTGAGCGCTGTCGCATGTTGCTGTTCGGCATTCGCGATTTGCGCGTCGATGGCGGCCGTGTTTGCCGTCTTCTTCGCGACCATCGCCTCGGCGAGCACACGGCGCCGCTGCGATTTCAACTCGTCGAGCGTGGCGAGGTGCGCGTTCGCCCCGTCGATGCTCGCTTGCGCCGCGTTGCGATCTGACGTCACACGCTCGATTGCTTTGTGCTGCGCGGCGATCTTGTCCTTGATTTTCTGGATTGCTTTCACTGGATGGCTCCCATGGCCTTGAGGCGATCGATGCGGTTATCGCCGTGGAAATCGGGAGAGGGCACGGCCGCAGCCTGGTCCTTGGCAATAGCTGCCGTGATGGCGCGGGCGGCCTCGGTCGACAGATCGGTCTTCATCAATGCCAAGCCGACCCACGGACATCCGACTTTCGCGGCGGCCTCGTAGATCGCCTTGCACCGCGCGCGTTCGACGTTGATGTCCTGCTGACGCGCAGCCGACGCCGCCTCGTTTGCGCTAGGTTTGGCGAGCGCCTGGACGGTATGGATGAATGCAACTGAATCCGGCGAGCGCGGCTTCCGTGCCGGCAGTTTTGCGGCGCGGAGAATCGCTTGAACGGCTTGGCCCGATGCAGACGGCTTCGACTGGACCGGAGCCGTCGGTGCGGAGCGATGCCGGCCGAGAAATTCGGCGAACGGCAGCGCGACTGCCTTGATGCGCTTCACGATCATCCTCCCCGGATAAGTGGCTCGGCGGGATGCCGAGCCAGTGGAGACAGATTCGTGGAGCGTTTTGGCTTGCGCAATAGTGGGCGATGCAAAAAATGAAAATGGCAGCGAAGGCCGAAAAGCCTTGCTGCCATTGGGTTTAGCGGGTTGAATAACCTTTGCTATGAATTGCAGGTCGTGGCGCTCCACGCCGCGATCCATTCAATCCAGCGCGCCACCGGTTATACGGAGCGCGCCGTGCGGGCGACAACCACGCCGTTCCACTTCCATCCAGTCAGGATTACCGTCCGTACGCGATCCTCGCCTATTCCGGCAGCGGGGAAACCTGGCTCACGCCCGAGAGCTTCCGCGACGTCAGCTGCGACAGCGCGGCCACTTGTGCCCCCATAGCCGCGCTCCATGTTGCGCCGGGCGATTTGATTGGCATGCTCACGGCCGACCTTCTTCCAATACGGATCACGGCACCAATGAAGGTCGGGGTTTGGCCCATCGGTCGTACCGCCTGCTGACCCTGATGTAGGGGCTTGCGCAAGGTGCATCTGATCTATCGTGACTGGCGTCCCTCGCGCGGTCAGCCAGCGGTTTAGCTCGTCCCGAGTGACGACGCCAACGATTACCGCGCCGGCCACGGCACCAAGTCGCTCTGGACGGATTGGAGCCATATCGCTTGCATCAAGTACGCACAAGGTTCCGTTAAGGAAACCGGCCATCAGTTCGCGATGCCATTTTTGGGCAATGGCAGGTTGCCGATCGGGGAAGTCGGCAGCGACAGCACATGCGATCGCACGCGCAGCCGTATCGAGCCTGAATACGGACATAGGGACCTCGAATCGAAAAATCGAAAATGGCCGGCGTAGAGCCGGCACGTGTAATGTCAACGTGAATTCGCAAACATCATCGATCGAACCTCCACGCTCGCCGGCTCGCTGCCTGCCTGGCTTCCGCTTCGAGTCGAGCAACCCGAAGCCGCTCACGGAAGTGAGCAAGATCCGGACGCAACGTTGAAGGAGGCTGGCGCTCGATTGCTCCGATGACGATGTCGTAATCATCGTCGGGCCAGCGCTCAAGCCGCGCGAGCTCGTCGACGACGTCGAATAGCTCCCGCTGCATCGATTGCAGCTGTTCCGGCTCGAGGGCGGGCATCCACGGCAAATACAGGCCTCCATCCGAAGAGCACAGCGCGCCAATGCAGTCGGCCGGGATTTGCTGAACACCGTCCGTCGCGGCGAGCAGGTACGCCATGATCTCCGGCTTGCGCGCGGCGATCTCGGGCTTGATTGCTGCGATCGCATCGGGCGGCCCCTTCATTTTCACAACGTCTCCCGCGACGCTCAGACGTATGCCCAACGATCTAGCTTTGCTCAAAATCGCAACAATGCTCATACGTCGTCCTCCAGTTCGGCCGCCGCCGCGACATCACCGTCAACTCCGCAGCCATAGACGGGCTGTGGATTTGATTGCGGAGTTGATTCCCTTGATGGGCAAGGGTTTGCCGTCAAGTCCGCAACTCCGCAATGATTTCCTGAGTGTGCGGAGTTGGCAGTGGATTGCGGGCTTGTGGCAACAACGCCGGCAACTCCGTCAGCCGACTGCGGACTTGCGGACTTGGCCTCTAATCCTTGCTGGATAAGGGATTCAACTCCGCAATCGTCTTTGCGGACTTGAATTGCTTGCGGACTTGAGACGATCTGCGTGTGCGGAGTTGAATCACCGTACTTGGCGTCGTGATTATCCCAAATCCATCCCCAATCCTTACCATGCTTCACGGCTCGGATTTTATTGCCGGCCTTCACCTCGGCAGCCTTGGCAGCTTCCACCATGCGCCAGCTCACGCCTTCAGCCTGAGCCGCCGCTTTCATCTCCTTGGTGCTCATGAAAGGCGTTAACCATTCGTAAAGCATGCAACGCGCGCGCTCGAACTTCGATTCGCGCTCGCTCTGCTCGTCGGCGTCCTGCTCATCGGCCTCCAGTTCGCGGAGGATCTCGCGCGCCGAGCCGTCGAGAGGCTCGCCCCATGCGATTCGGCTTGATGTGAGCCCGTCCTGAGCGTCGAGCGTTTCGATCGCATACTCGAATCCCCCGGAATCGCCGGCGATATTGCATTTCGACTTGGCGAAGATCCGGCGATCTGACGCGTCATCCTTGCCTGCCACGAGAATCATCCGCGCAGCGGCGCCAAACGCCTGCGAGCCAAGAATGCGCTCGGTCGGCGATGAGCCCTTCGAGCCCTTCGAGAAGTGCGTGATACCGAGGATTGCGCACCCGTGGACAGCCCCGAGGTCGATCAGCGGCTGAAGAGATTTCCGAACGTCGCCGGACTTGTGAGAGTCGCCGTTCACCACACTGATGATCGGATCGACGACGAGCATGCTGGCGCCGCCGATCTGCTCGATGCGCTCGGCCAAAATGGGAACGTCGCGGCTCGGATCGAAAGGCTGGAGCTCACCGGCCTCATCCGTAATCGATTCAATGAAGAACACTCGCCGGAGATCCGCACCAGCCGCCATGAGGCGAGGGACGAGCGTATCGGCGAGCCCGTCTTCGCCGGTCCAGATCAGAATGTTCCCCGGCGCATTGCAGCGTGTACCGTCCGGCCACTCTGCGCCGTTCGAGATGGCAGACGACAGCGAAATAGCGATGGTAGTCTTTCCGCATCCAGGTTGCCCGGCGAGGATCGAGAGCTTGCCGGCAGGCAGCCAGCCAGGCCAGAGCCAGTGAATCGGTTCCGGCACGATGTCGGCCGCGCAGGACAGGTTGACGGTGGGCGCGGTGCGCTTCTTAGGGGCGGTGGCATCTCCCAGCGCAGTCGTCGCGTCGACGCAGCGTCGCACTGCCTCGAGCCCGGCGAGACAGTGGAGGTCATTGAAATCCGATGCGTGTCCAGGTCGGTCTTTACCGAAGTCGGGCACGGCGAGTAAAGCACCGATCGCGCGCGCTGCCTCGGTTGCCTTCTTCATGCCCGGATTACCGGCCGTCTCCGCGTCGTCATCCGCGCAGAGCACGATGCGCAGCTTAGGATGTTTGTCGCGCCAAGCGCGGGCGACGTTCGGCAGGTTGCCGGCGTTCATAGCCGCAGCGACGGGATAGCCCGTTGCCTCATGAAGTGAGCAGGCCGTCGCATAGCCTTCGCAGATCAGCAGCGGTGTCTTGCCATTTGGCCTGACTCCGGCGCTGACCGCGACGAAGCACCCGCTGATTCGGCCGCCTGTCTGGAATGTCTTGCGACCATCCGACTGGATGTATTGTGAGGAATGGTGCTCGCCGTCAATGTCCTGCAGCTTGACGACGAGTTGGTCGCGCAGTTGCTTCGCGCCGTATGGCTTGATCTGCTTGGTGCGTACGTAGGCGTGATCCGCGTGAACGGCCCCGGCCCTCTCCCAGAGGTTGCGTGCCTTGATGGCTGCGTCGACCTGGGTGTGTTGGTGCATTTCGGCCGCGGCAGCCGCTTCGCGCTCGAGTTCAACCCTGCGGCGTTCGCGCTCGTCAGCTGACAGCGGGGTCGTCGGCTCGCTTTCACGGTAGCCGTGCTCAATCGCGCGCTTGAACAGACTGGCGATCGTGATGCCGCCCGAGCGAAACGATTTCCAGACCGATTTCGCATCGGTCTCGCTGTAGCTCGACGCCGCACGTGACCAGTCGTCCCAGAATTCAAACCCGGCTTCCCCGAGCTCGGCCTTGATCGCCATACCCATCTGGACCCACGTATCGCGGTCATCCGCCGGCACATGGCTTAGTGCCGAGCGGATGCGTTCTTCTTCTGCATAGACGCCCATTAAACCTCCTCGAGCGTTGAGGACTGCTCAGAGGTTCGAATACGACGAGATTTGCCCGCGTCGAGGCGTGCGGAGATACGGTGACGCAGTCTGGATTCAGACTCGCTCCCAATGGAAGCCATGTGGCCGATCGCTGCAATTTCGTCGGCCAGCCGGAACAGAAGGGATGCTTGCTCCGAATCTTGAAGCGACCCGCACCGAGTTTCGGCGCCTCGATCGTAGTCGATCAGACAACCAATGCCGGCGACGTGATCGCTTAGTTTGAAGGCCATATTGGCTGCCTCTTCCGAGGCGGCAGACAAATAGGCCAAGTCTTCATCGGATGCCGTTTCCGCGTCGAAGCGGTCCCAAAGGAAGGCCAGCAGGCCCGCTGCATCAGGTTGTCTCTTAGACATCGTGAACCTCCATCTGAGCGATTTTTCCCATCGTCGCTGCATAGCTGCTCGCGATCTCTTGCCCAAGGTTGGCCAATTGATAGGCGTAGCAATCCGATTCCAGCTCGCTGCGGATCGCATGGAACATCGCTTCGAGTTGCTCGAGTTGCTGGATGGCGGTCGATGCAAACGGTGCCTCCGGATGTGCTCGGTCCACGTTAGCCATGCGACACCTCTCCATGAACGATTGCGGAAGCAATGCGGCGCGCGAAGGCGGCATTGAAAGCAGTACGGCGGTCCTCATCGAACTGTGCCGGTGCGAGGCCGGCCAACAGGTACGCGAAGCGGTGATCGCGGAAATCGGCCATGCTCCGCGCTGACTGCCGCAGCCAAAGCTCAGCTGCTCGAGATCCGGCACGAACGAAAAGCGGAAACTGCAGACCGGCGACAAAGGCCTGTTCAGCGCCCGCCGAATCGCGCAGCGATGCGCGCACAATTTCGAGAATTGACGAGTTCATGCGCGCACCTCCGGAGTTGTACGGTCCGTGCCGGCGGCAGCTTCGATGCGACGCTTGAACGAGCGCTCGAAGGCCGCGAGGCAATCCGCATAGGAGGGGATGCGGCCAAGGCCGGCGACGAGATTGTCGAACGTCGAGCGACACCATTGGTTCGGGCGCACCGTCGGGCGAGTCGCCAACCAATTTTCAGCGGCACGGGTGCCAGCAATCGCGAACAGATTTGGGCTGACAGTCAGCGTCGGTTTTGCTTGCCGACCCGTGCGCCAAGCGCTAGGAATAAGGCCGAACGGGTCAGCGGACCGGGTGAGGGTATTCGGGACTGCGGCAGCGAACGTGCCGCCGGCAGTTACTCGCCGTCCAGCTCGATCGTCGCGCCGACGTCGCGCATCCGATTCAAGATCCGGTCGAGCGTCTTCGCATCCAGCTCGAGCCGAGCCATCGCAAAGAACAAAATGTGCGGACTGATTTCGCGCGGAGCTTCTCCGCCCGTGTACTTCCGCCATTGCCGCCCACCCTGTACGCCGAACAGATCCGCCATCTGCGCGCTGCTGAGCTGCAGGGTTTGCTTCAACTGCTCCAGATCGCTGGGAGTCGGTGGGGTATATCGCATGGGAGATAGGGCGGCACAAGGCCTCCCAGAACGGGTGCTTCATTTGTCGGATCCTCTCGGCTGTGGTGAGCCGCGCGAAAGCGCAGCCGCTGATGCACAAGATAGGCCCAAAAGCCCTATCCGTCAAGGTTGATTTCTTGCGATTTGCCATCAGCGCATTCCCGCCGGATCTGCCGCTTGTGCAGCCAAGCGGAGCGCCTGCATGACGTTGCCGATCTGGTCGGGACGCAGCGAGACGCCGGACCGGCCCGGTTTCCATTCGCCGTGTTCAGCGGCAAACCAGATCCGGAGGTCGACGAGCACGCGGCCGCGGTATTCGCTCACAGTCACGCGCAGACGCTCTGAATCGGATCTGCGTATATCGAGAAAGCACATGCCTGGTGCCGAGGGCGCGGTATCATTGCCTCGGGTCGTCTGGGTCGCGCTCTGGCAGGAGTTGCGGCCCTTTTGCATTTCTGGGGTCGTCGCCATCGCCTAGCCCTCCGAGCGATAGTTCAGCGGATCAGCGAACCAACGGTGAATCTCTCGATTCGACCAGACCGCACAACGTTTCGTGAGGTACTGCCTCTTCGGAAATCTTCCCGCCAGTTCGCGCTGACGCACACTCTCCCGGCTCAAGGGGACGAACCTGTGCAGATCGTTCCAACGCGAGAACCCATCCATCGGAAGGGTGTCTGCGTGATTTTGTCTCGTAGACATACATTGCACTCCTTGTGCGTTGTTTGAGGAGTGCATTTGGCAGCCGCAAGGCCCCCTTGCGGCTAGGGGAAGTTGGAAATGACGGTGCTACTTGGCTTTTGACGTTACACCGAAAGGGTCATGCGGAACGAGCGCAAGACCCTTGCGCTCAACTGACTGGGGAGATACCTGTTGGATTATTTGAGCGAGGCGCTGACGACTGATGCCGAACTCGGTCGCCGTCTTCGTCTTGTTTCCGCCATTACGCTCAAGAGCTTCCATCATTTGTGTGCGTCGGTCGACAGGCATAGGCTTTTTGATTTCGACATGTGCCGCCATCGTGTCGACGAGTGGTTTTGCGGCTTCGATGTTCTTTTCGACGAACCAACTAAGCACATCATTGATTCGTGCCACCCACTCCGCGTTAACGGCGCTCGGCGCTTCTTCGAATCCTGCGTTGTGGGCATCGTAGGGCAGTAATGTCTGCGGGTGAAAGACAGCGATCTCGCCCTTCGTACCAGCGTTAATCAGTGCGTTCGTGAGTCGCGCGAATCCTTCAGCGAAGATTTGCTGATCCTCGATTTGCATGTATGGATAAGCCGCCATGATGAAAAGCGGGCACAAGTGCGGCGGAAGGTCGTCGCCCGGTTCGGCAAACGTCAACTCTGTCATATCGTCAGTCCATCAGGCGTGGCAGTGTGTCGTCGGACAGGAATTCGCTACCCGAGAGACGGAAATGGAAGGATTGCCGCGCCCACACGTAATTCATCGAGGCGATCGGCCCAGTGCTGCATCATCTTGCGACGCTCAGGCAGATATTCGGCGTGGACGTAGGCGGCAGTGACCTGGTTGCGTTCTGCGTGCGCCATCTGACGTTCGACGACGTCGCGGTTATATCCCAGTTCGCGCAGCGCTGTCGCGGCAAGGCCGCGGAAACCATGCCCGGTCATGCGTGATTTATAACCCATCCGATACAGGGCATACAGCATCGTGTTGTTTGAGATATGGCTGCGACCCTGCACGCTGTAGAACACAAACCGATGCTGGCCATTGATCATGCGGAGCTGGGCGAGTACATCGAGAGCCTGCCGAGAAAGGGGGACAATGTGCGGGTCGCGCATTTTCATGCGCTCCGCTGGCACGCGCCACTCCCCAGCGTCGAAATCGATCTCTGGCCACTCGGCCTGGATCATTTCCTTTGTCCGCACGAACGTTAACGCCATGAACCGCAACGCGAGCCGGGTGACCAGGTCGCCCGAGTATTCGTCAATGTGGCGCATTAGCTGTGGGATCTCAGTAACTTTCACGCGCGCCATATGCTGGACGCCAGTGCTTTTCTTCAACACGGTTTCGGCGTCGATGTCGGCCGCCGGATTTCGAGTGCAGCGGCCGGTCATGATGCCGTACTGAAACACGGCACGCGAACGCTGCAGCACCCGCTTGGCCGTCTCGCGAACGCCTCGAGATTCGACGGTGCGGATGATCGCAAGCAGCTCGGGTGCATCGATGCTCGCGATAGGGCGAGCGCCGAGTCGAGGGAATACGTCGACTTCGAGACAGTTGATGACCTTGCCAGCATAGACTTCCGACCATCCGCCGCGCTGCGTCTCAAACCACTCTCGCGCGACGATCTCGAACGAACTGGCCGCGGCCAATTGCGCAGCCCGCTTGTCCGCCTTCTTGGCTTCGCTTGGATCCAGACCTGCGGCGAGCTTCTCTCTGGCGCTATCGCGTCGACTGCGGGCCTCGGCGAGCGATACATCCGGATATGTGCCGAGCGCGAGGCTCTTCTCTTTGCCGTCGATGCGGTATTTGAAAATCCATCGTTTACCGCCGGCCGGCGTGATCAACAGCAGCAGTCCGCCGCCGTCATAGAGCTTCTGCTGCTTCTCTGCAGGCTTGGCCGTGCGGACCTTGAGGTCGGAAAGCGCCATGTGCTGGTGCCTCGGGGGTTGTCTGAAGGAGGTGTTTTGCGAAGCCCCCAAAAGAACCCCAAGTCGGGGGTTGTTTCCACTGGTGGTCGCTGGTGGAAGTTTGCAACAAAAAACCCCGCACAGCCAAGTGTGACGGGGTTTATGTGGCGAAGCTGGTGAAACTTTGGAGGATCTCTGGTCCCCCCGACAGGAATCGAACCTGTATCTAGCGCTTAGGAGGCGCTTGTTCTATCCATTGAACTACGGGGAGAGCCATGTCCGCAGTTTCACGCACAGAAGACGCGAACGGGACGGCGATGTGGACAGCGCGCAGAGTATAGCAAACGCGCGGCGCATCGGCGGACGGAATGCGTGCCGATGCGCGCCGCGCGCGCTCGATCGTGTCCGGAAGCCCGAATCAGAAATCGACGACGACGAAATCTTCCTTGCCCACGTCGCACAGCGGGCAGCGCCAGTCGGCGGGAATGTCGGCGAAACGGGTGCCGGCGGGGATGCCCTCGTCGGGCAGGCCTTCCGCTTCGTTGTAGACCCACCCGCAAATCAGGCAGACCCAGCTCTGGTATTCGGTTACTTCGCTCATGTGGTGCTCGGAATGATGAAAATCTGTGATGCCGTCCGCGGCGTGGCCGGCGGACGAAAGGCGCAATGGTACCGGAATTTCGCCGAACGCCTCTGCAACGTCGTTTTAAACGTGCGCATCGCGAACAACGGGCGTCATCGCGCGGGCCGGGCACGCAGTGTATGCTTCGTGAGCCTTTCAATCTGAAGGAGTAAACGATGCTCAACAAGAAGTGGATCGCGGGTGCGGTATGTGTCGCGGCTCTGGCCGTGTCGACGCTCGCGCGTGCCGAGGCGCGCGTGTTTTTCGTCGAGCCGAAGGACGGCGCGACGGTGTCGAGCCCTGTGCACGTGAAGTTCGGCCTCGAAGGCATGGGGCTCAAGCCGGCCGGCGACATGACGCCGGATACGGGCCACCATCACCTGCTGATCGACGGCAAGCCGGTGCCGAAGGGCGACGTGATCCCCGCGACGGACCATTCGCTGCACTTCGGCAAGGGCCAGACCGAAACCGACGTGACGCTGCCGCCCGGCCAGCACACGCTGACGCTGCAGCTCGGCGACGGCGCGCACCGTTCGTACGGTCCCGAACTGAGCTCGACGATCTCGGTCAACGTGAAGTAATCGCACCGCCCGCATGCAGGCACCCGGCCGGGAAGCTGCGGCCGGATGCCCGCCGCGGGGGCTGCGCAACATCGCCGCGTCGCATGCCGGCCCCGTCCGCCGGGCGCGCCGTCATGCCGCCGCGGCACGAAATGAACCGCGCACCGGCCTAGTCCGTCCGGCCATCCCGGCGCAGGCGTCCGCCACCGGTACAATGGGCGCTTCCGATTTCTCTCTTCGCCGTCTCCCCATGTCGCTTTATTCCATTACCGGCGCGCAACTCGCGTTCGGTCACGTCGCGTTGCTCGATCACGCGGATTTCTCGCTGGAGGCCGGCGAGCGCGTCGGCCTGATCGGTCGCAACGGCGCGGGCAAGTCGTCGCTGCTGAAGATCGTCGCCGGCCTGGCGAAGCCCGACGACGGGCTGATCACGCGCCAGCAGGAGCTCGTGACCGTCTACGTGCCGCAGGAGCCCGAATTCGAACCGGGCGCGACCGTGTTCGACGCCGTCGCGTCGGGGCTCACGCACACGCGGGAAGTGCTCGAAGAATACGATTCGATCGCGCACCGTCTCGCGGAGACGCCCGAAGGCGCCGAGCACGACGCGTTGCTCGCGCGGATGAACGCGCTGCAGTCGTCGCTCGATGCGCACGATGCATGGAACTGGCGTACGCGCGTGTCGATGACGCTCGCGCAGATCGGCCTGACGGACGGCGACGCGCAGGTCGACGCGCTGTCGGGCGGGATGCAGAAGCGTGTCGCGCTGGCGCGCGCGCTCGTGCTCCAGCCCGACGTGCTGCTGCTCGACGAACCGACCAACCACCTCGACTTCGACGGCATCCGCTGGCTGGAAGAACTGCTCGTCTCGCAGCGCGCGGGCCTGCTGTTCATCACCCACGATCGCGCGTTCCTCGACCGCGTCGCGACGCGCATCGTCGAGCTCGACCGCGGCCGGCTGCTGTCGTATCCGGGCAATTTCTCCGCGTATCAGACGCGCAAGGCGCAGCAGCTCGAAGTCGAGCGCGTGGAAAACGAGAAGTTCGACAAATTGCTCGCGCAGGAAGAAGTGTGGATCCGCAAGGGCGTCGAGGCGCGCCGCACGCGCAGCGTCGGCCGCATCGCGCGCCTCGTGCAGATGCGCAACGAGCGCGCGGAGCGCCGCAATTCGCAGGGCAACGTGAAGCTCGACGTCGCGCAGGGCGAGAAGTCGGGCAAGATCGTCGCGGAGTTGACGGACGTGACGAAGCGCTACGGCGATCGCACGGTCGTCGACACCTTCTCGACGACGGTCATGCGCGGCGACAAGATCGGTTTCGTCGGCCCGAACGGCGCCGGCAAGACTACGCTGCTCAAGCTGATCCTCGGCGAACTGAAGCCCGACGCGGGCACGGTGCGCACCGGCACGAACCTGCAGGTCGCCTATTTCGACCAGATGCGCGCGCAGCTCGACCAGGAAAAGAGCCTGGCCGACACGATCAGCCCCGGTAGCGAGTGGGTCGAGATCGGCGGCGTGCGCAAGCACGTGATGAGCTATCTCGGCGACTTCCTGTTCGCGCCGGAGCGCGCACGCTCGCCGGTGAAGTCGCTGTCGGGCGGCGAGCGCAACCGGCTGCTGCTCGCGCGCCTGTTCGCGCGGCCGGCCAACGTGCTGGTGCTCGACGAGCCGACCAACGACCTCGACATCCCGACGCTCGAACTGCTCGAAGAACTGCTGGCCGACTATGACGGCACGGTGCTGCTCGTCAGCCACGATCGCGCGTTCCTCGACAACGTCGTCACGTCGGTGATCGCGGCCGAGGGCGACGGCAAGTGGCGCGAATACGTCGGCGGCTTCACCGACTGGCAGATCCAGAGCGAGCGTTCGCAGCAACTCGCGCAGCAGGAGGCGGCGAAGCGCGCGGTGAAGGAAGCGGCGCCGATCAAGGAAGACGCGGCGAAAAGCGCGGCCGGCCGCAACGCACAGCGCACGGTGAAGCTGTCGTTCAACGAGCAGCGCGAACTCGATGCGCTGCCGGAGAAGATCGCGGCGCTCGAGGAAGAACAGAAGACGATCAACGCGCAGCTGGAGGACGGTTCGATCTTCGCGAAGGATCCGCAGGAAGGCACGCGCCTGACCGAGCGGTTCGCGGCGATCGACGACGAGCTCCTCGCCGCGCTCGAACGGTGGGAGACGCTCGAGGCAAAGCGCAAGCCGGTCTGACGCCCCGTGCGCCGTGTGAGTGAACTTGCGACGGCGCGCCACGCGGAACCAGTAAAATACCGCGCGTCCCGGGCAGCGCAGCGAACGCCGCGCGCCCGCTTTCGGAGCAGTCCAAGCACACCGTTGTTTCGATTCGCTTTTTTACGGAACTCAACGTTTTGTCCACGACGTTATCCACACGAGGTGTGGACAACGTCCCGATGAATGACGAAATTCAGCGCCTATGTCAACGAAGAAGCCCAGCGCGGCCTATAGCGAAGCATCGATCAAGGTGCTCAAGGGTCTCGAGCCGGTCAAGCAGCGGCCCGGCATGTACACCCGTACCGAAAATCCGCTGCACATCATTCAGGAAGTCATCGACAACGCGTCCGACGAGGCGCTCGGCGGCTACGGCAAGCAGATCACGGTCACGCTGCATGCCGACCAGTCGGTGTCGGTCGAGGACGACGGCCGCGGCATTCCGTTCGGGATGCACCCCGAAGAGGGCGTGCCGGTCGTCGAGATCGTGTTCACGCGCCTGCACGCGGGCGGCAAGTTCGACAAGGCCGCCGGCGGCGCGTACACGTTCTCGGGCGGCCTGCACGGCGTCGGCGTGTCGGTGACGAACGCGCTCGCGACGCGTCTCGACGTGACGGTCTGGCGCGACGGCAAGATCGCCGAGCTCGGCTTCGCCGAAGGCGACGTCGTGAAGCCGCTCGCGACGCAAGGCGCGGGCCGCGGCGAGAAGAAGTCCGGCACGCGCGTGCAGGTCTGGCCGAATCCGAAGTATTTCGATTCGCCGAACCTGCCGCTCGGCGAGCTGCAGCGTCTGCTGCGCTCGAAGGCCGTGCTGCTGCCGGGCGTCGAGGTCGTGCTCGTCAACGAGAAGAGCGGCGAGCGCCAGGCGTGGAAGTACGAGGACGGCCTGCGCGGCTACCTGCTCGACGAGATGAACGGCAGTGAGCTGCTGATTCCGCTGTTCGAAGGCGAGCGCTTCGCCGATGCGCGTTCGACCGACGAAACCTTCGCCGAAGGGGAAGGCGCGTCGTGGGTCGTCGCATGGAGCGAGGAAGGATCGCTCGTGCGCGAGTCGTACGTGAACCTGATCCCGACGCCGGCCGGCGGCACGCACGAGTCGGGCCTGCGCGACGGTCTCTACCAGGCGGTCAAGAGCTTCGTCGAACTGCACAACCTGCAGCCGAAGGGCGTGAAGCTGCTCGCGGAAGACGTCTTCGCACGCGTGTCGTTCGTGCTGTCCGCGAAGGTGCTCGATCCGCAGTTCCAGGGGCAGATCAAGGAGCGCCTGAACAGCCGCGACGCGGTGAAGCTCGTATCGTCGTTCTCGCGTCCGGCGCTCGAATTGTGGCTGAACCAGCACGTCGAGCACGGCAAGAAGCTCGCCGAGCTGGTGATCAAGCAGGCGCAGGCGCGTACGCGCGCCGGCCAGAAGGTCGAGAAGCGCAAGAGCTCGGGCGTCGCGGTGCTGCCGGGCAAGCTGACCGACTGCGAGACGGAAGATATCGCGCGCAACGAACTGTTCCTCGTCGAGGGCGACTCGGCGGGCGGTTCCGCGAAGATGGGCCGCGACAAGGAATACCAGGCGATCCTGCCGCTGCGCGGCAAGGTGCTGAATACGTGGGAAACCGAGCGTGACCGCCTGTTCGCGAACAACGAGGTGCACGACATCTCGGTCGCGATCGGCGTCGATCCGCACAGCCCCGACGACACTGTCGACCTGTCGAACCTGCGCTACGGCAAGATCTGCATCCTGTCGGACGCGGACGTCGACGGCTCGCACATCCAGGTGCTGCTGCTCACGCTGTTCTTCAAGCATTTCCCTCAGCTGATCGAGCGCGGTCACGTGCATGTCGCGCGGCCGCCGCTGTTCCGCGTCGATGCGCCCGCGCGCGGCAAGAAGCCCGCGCAGAAGCTCTATGCGCTCGACGAAGGCGAACTCGAGGCGACGCTCGACAAGCTGCGCAAGGACGGCGTGCGCGAAACGCAATGGAGCATCAGCCGCTTCAAGGGTCTCGGCGAAATGAGCGCGGAGCAGTTGTGGGACACGACGATGAACCCCGACACGCGCCGCCTGATGCCGGTGAAGCTCGGCGAACTCGACTACGAGGCGACCGTCGCGCGAATGACCATGCTGATGGGCAAGGGCGAGGCAGCCGCGCGACGCGGCTGGCTCGAGGAAAAGGGCAACGACGTCGAAGCGGACATCTAAACCCGCGCGGCCGGGCATGACGCCCGGCCCGGCCTCACGCCACTTACGAATACGGAATTCAGATGGACGACAATACTTCCGATCTCTTCGCCGGATCCGACGCACCGGACGCCGATGCGCTGACGCTCGGCAACTACGCGGAGCAGGCGTACCTCAGCTACGCGGTCAGCGTCGTGAAGAGCCGCGCGCTGCCCGACGTGTGCGACGGCCAGAAGCCGGTGCAGCGCCGGATCCTGTTCGCGATGAACGAAATGGGCCTCGGCCCGGACGCGAAGCCGGTGAAGTCGGCGCGCGTGGTCGGCGACGTGCTCGGTAAATACCACCCGCACGGCGACCAGTCGGCATACGACGCGCTCGTGCGTCTTGCGCAGGATTTCTCGCTGCGCTATCCGCTGATCGACGGGCAGGGCAACTTCGGCTCGCGCGACGGCGACGGCGCGGCGGCGATGCGATACACCGAAGCGCGCCTCACGCCGATCTCGAAGCTGCTGCTCGACGAGATCGACCAGGGCACGGTCGACTTCATGCCGAACTACGACGGCTCGTTCGAGGAACCGAAGACGCTGCCGAGCCGCATGCCGTTCGTGCTGCTGAACGGCGCGTCGGGCATCGCGGTCGGTCTCGCCACCGAGATTCCGTCGCACAACCTGCGCGAGGTCGCGGCGGCGGCGGTCGCGTTGATCCGCAATCCGAAGCTCACGCACGCGGAGCTGATGAACCTGATCCCCGGCCCCGACTTCCCGGGCGGCGGTCAGATCATCTCGAGCGACACCGAGATCGCGGCGGCCTATGAAACCGGCCGCGGCAGCCTGAAGGTGCGCGCGCGCTGGAAGATCGAGGATCTCGCGCGCGGCCAGTGGCAGCTGGTCGTCACCGAGCTGCCGCCGAACACGTCGGGCCAGAAGGTGCTCGAGGAAATCGAGGAACTCACCAACCCGAAGCTCAAGCTCGGCAAGAAGACGCTCACGCCCGAGCAGCTCAACACCAAGAAGGCGATGCTCGACCTGCTCGACGCGGTGCGCGACGAGTCGGGCAAGGAAGCGGCGGTGCGGCTCGTGTTCGAGCCGAAGTCGCGCACGATCGACCAGACGGAATTCGTGAACACGCTGCTCGCGTACACGAGTCTCGAGTCGAACGCGACACTGAACCTCGTGATGATCGGCGCCGACGGCCGGCCGGGCCAGAAGGGGCTGCTGACGATCCTCGACGAATGGGTGAAGTTCCGCCAGCTGACGATGACGCGCCGCTGCCGCCATCGTCTCGCGAAGGTCGACGACCGCATCCACATCCTCGAAGGGCGGATGATCGTCTTCCTGAACATCGACGAGGTGATCCGCATCATCCGCGAGTCGGATGAGCCGAAGGCCGCGCTGATGAGCGCGTTCGGTCTCAGCGACCGCCAGGCCGAAGACATCCTCGAAATTCGCCTGCGTCAGCTCGCGCGGCTCGAGAAGATCAAGATCGAGAAGGAACTCGAGGCGCTGCGCGACGAGAAGGCGAAGCTCGAGGAACTGCTCGCGAACGAAAGCGCGATGAAGCGGCTGATGATCAAGGAGATCGAGGCCGACGCGAAGCAGTACGGCGACGATCGCCGTACGCTGATCCAGCAGGAAAAGCGCGCGACGTTCGAGGCGAAGGTCGTCGACGAGCCGGTGACGGTCGTCGTATCGCAGAAGGGCTGGGTGCGTGCGCTGAAGGGCCACGGGCTCGACCCGGCCGGCTTCTCGTTCAAGGCAGGCGATCACCTGTATGCAGCGTTCCAGTGCCGCACGCCCGATCGATTGATCGCGTGGGGCAGCAGCGGCCGCGTGTACTCGGTCGACGTGTCGGTGCTGCCGGGCGGGCGCGGCGACGGCGTGCCGGTGACGTCGCTGATCGAGCTCGAGTCGGGCTCGCACCTGATGCACTACTACGCGGCGCCGGCCGACCAGCAACTGCTGCTCGCGTCGAGCAACGGCTTCGGCTTCCTCGCGAAGGTCGGCGACATGGTGAGCCGCGTGAAGGCCGGCAAGTCGTTCATGACCATCGATGCGGGCGCGGTGCCGCTCGCGCCGATGCCCATGCTGCCGAACGCGACGCAGGTCGCATGTCTGTCGAGCGGCGGCCGTCTGCTGGTGTTCGGGATGGACGAGATGAAAACGCTGTCGGGCGGCGGTCGCGGCGTGATCCTGATGGCGCTCGACGACAAGGAAACGCTCGTGCAGGCGCTCGCGATCGACCCGGCCGGCGTCGTGCTGATCGGCACCGGTCGCGGCGGCAAGGCCCAGGACGAAACGCTGTCGTACGCGGGGCTCGCGCCGCACGTCGGCAAGCGTGCACGCAAGGGCCGCGCGCCGGAAACGAAGCTCAAGGTCGTCAACGAGCTGCGTCCGCTGCTCGGCTGACGCCGCATCCGTTGGCCGGTTCGACCGGCATCGAAGGCCGCACCTCCGCTTCGGCGGGCGTGCGGCCGGTTCTTTTTTGCGCGACGCACTCAGGTAAGCGCGAGTGGCGCCGTCACGCGGAACTTGCAAAATATTGTGAAATTCCGCCAAGGGTCTGAACCGCGCGGCGGCGCGCCGGTCGAACGTCGCTCGAGACCGCGCGTGACGCGGCCGTTCGTTGCACTCAACTCATACCAGGATTGCCGCCATGTCCCACGCCGTTGCCGTCGCGCTGTTTCTTCATCTGCTGGCCGTCGCCGTGTGGGTGGGCGGGATGGTCTTCGCGAACTTCTGCCTGCGCCCGGCGCTGTCCGACCTGACGCCGCAGTTGCGACTGCCGCTGATCGAGGGCGTGTTCGGCCGCTTCTTCAACTGGGTGTCGGGCTCGGTGATCGTGATCCTGCTGTCCGGCGGTTTCCTGCTCACGGCATTCGGCGGCGCGCACGCGACGTGGACGCTGCACGCGATGGCGGGGCTCGGTGTTGTGATGATGCTGATCTTCGGCCACATCCGCTTCGCGCTGTTCCCGCGCATCCGCCGCGCAGTGCAGGCGCAGAACTGGCCGGACGGCGCGCGCGCGGTGAACACGGTGCGCCTGCTCGTCGTCGTCAACCTCGTGCTCGGCGTCGTGACGATCGGCGCGGCCGTGCTGTCGCGCGGCTTCTGAGCGCGAACGCCTGACCTTGCGGCGCCGTTCGGCGCCTGCCGCCGGCGCGATGCCGCGCGCCGCTACGCGGCCAGCATCGCGTCGAGCAGCCACGCGCCGGCCGGGCCGAGCGGCCGGTTGCGCGACCACACCGCATCGACCCGCACGCGGCGCGGCCAGCCGCGCGAGCGCAGCTCGCAGAGGCGATCGCGCGCGAAGTGCTCGACCATCCAGCGCGGCAGCTCGGCCCAGCCGAACCCCAGCACCGCCATCTCCAGCAGCATCAGGTAGCTCGGCGCGAGCCAGCGCTGCGTGCCGATGACGATCCGGTCGTCGGCGCCGCGATCCTCCGGTTTCACGTACGTGTTGAGGCGCAACTCGCGTGCGTCGCGCAGCGCCGAATGCGGCACGTCAGCGTCGCCGCAGGCCGCCAGCGCGTGCGTACGCCCGACGAACAGCCCGATCTCCGATTCCTCCGCCACCGTCGCCGCGCCGATATCGGGCGGGTAGACGGCGCGCGCGGCCATCAGCCCGAGCTGTGCGCGGCCCTGCTGGATCAGGTCGAGCACGTCCTCGTGTTCGGCAATCTGGCATTCGAGTTCCAGTGTCGGAAAGCGCCGCTCGAGCGCCATCAAGGTTTCCTCGTAACGCTTCGATTGATACGTATCGGACACGACGAGCGTCAGCCGTGCTTCCTCCCCCTGCGCGAGCCGCGCGGCGGTGCGGTCGATTGCCGCGCCGGCTTCCAGTGCGCGCTGCACCTGCGGCAGCAGTGCGCGTCCGGCATCGGTCAGCGTCGGTGTGCGCGTCGAGCGGTCGAACAGCTGCACGCCGAGATCGATCTCGAGGTTCGCGATCGCTTCGGACACCGTCGACTGGCGCTTGCCGAGCTTGCGCGCGGCGGCCGTGAACGAGCCGAGCAGCGCGGCTTCGGCGAAGGCGAGCAGGGCTTCGGGGGCGTGGCGCATGCGTGGATCTCACATCGTTGTATCGGTAAAACCGATGATATCAAACTGGATTCATGCAGTTGCGCCGATCAAAATGGCCGGCATACGTTGCACCGATTAATTGGAGGGAACCATGAAACAGATGAACAAAACGGTGACGGAACGCCTCGTTCACGCGCTGACGTTCGAGCTGGTGGCGATCGCGCTGTGCGCGCCGATCGGCGCGTGGCTGCTCGACATGCCGGTATCGCACGTCGGCGTGCTGACGGTGATGGTGTCGCTGATCGCGATGGCCTGGAACATGACGTTCAATACGCTGTTCGACCGTTTCGAGCGCCGCGCCGGCCTCACGCGCACGCTCGGGATGCGGATCGCGCACGCGGTCGTGTTCGAGCTCGGCCTGGTCGCGATGGTGGTGCCGGTGGCCGCGTGGTGGCTGAACGTGAGCCTCGTCGAGGCGCTGCTGCTCGACCTCGGCATCGTGCTGTTCTTCCTGCCGTACACGTTCTGCTTCAACCTTGCGTACGACGCGCTGCGTGCACGCTGGGTCGCACGCCGCGTCGCGGTGCAGGCGAGCTGAGCGGCGAGCGGCCGGCGGTGGTGGGAGGGGTTGCCGTCAGTGCGCGATGGCGGCCCACAACAGCCATCCGCCGCATACGATCGCGACCGCACCGTAGACGGCGTACACGGGCACCTTGAAGCGCGCGAAGCACAGCGTCGCAAAGGCGCCCGTGAGCCAGTAGACCGGATCGGCCGGTTCGCGGTGCAGGATCCTCACGACGGCGACGACGAGAAAACCCGTCGTCGCCGCGCGCAGCAGGCGCATTCCGTGCTCGAAGCGCGAGTGGCGCTTGAGCCGGAACAGATGGTTCTGCGCGAACACGACGAGACACCCCGACGGAATGAACAGCGCGGCGGTCGCGAGCAGCGCGCCGGTCCAGCCGTCGGTCAGGTAGCCGAGAAACGGCACGACGTTCAGCAGCGGGCCGGGCGACACCGGCGACAACGCGAACGCGAGCGTGAAGTCGTGATCGGAGATGCCGGTGGCCGGCGACACGAACAGCGTCTTGAGCACGGGCAGCGCGGAGAAGCCGCCGCCGAACAGTGTCATGCCGGCGCCGGCGAGCCGCGGCCACAGCAGCGTCTCCTGGTAGTCGCCGGGCAGCGGCAGCGCGAACAGCGCGACGAGCACGGCGAGCAGCACGAGCAGGTTGCGGTCGCGTTTGGACAGCGTGAAGTCGACCGAGTCGTGTTGCGGCGGCCCGGTCAGCCAGCCGGCTGCGAACGCAGCGAAGAGAATCCCGACGAAAGCGGCTGGACTATGCGCGAAAGCGAGCAGAATCGTCGAGAGCGCCGCGATCGCCCGTTCGAGCCGCGTGCTCGCGAGCGTGCGCAGCTGCTTGACCCACGTGACGCCGATCAGCGCGGCGAGCACCATCCCGAAGTGATTGATCAGCATCGGCGCCGCGAGCGAGCGCACGATCGGCGTGCGGTAGAAGATCGCGAACAGCGTCATCAGCACGGAGAACGGCAGCACGCTCGCGATGCCGGCGATCCATGCGCCGATGCGGCCGTGCAGCGTCTGGCCGACCTGCACCGCAACATTGCAGCCGACGGGGCCTGGCACGAGCCATGCGAGCGCGACGAGATCGGCGAACACGTGCGGCTCGATGCGCTGCAACCGGTCGACGTAGTGGCGTTCGAGCTGCGCCATCATCGAAAGCCCGCCCCACGACACGGCGGAAATGCCGGCCACGACCTTGAACAAGGCCCATAGGGATGCCTGTGTCTGTTCGACACGTTCGGCCGCTTCGACTTCGATGGTTGTCATGACGGTGCTGTTGGCGCTGGGCCTGGTCTCGCGCGTGGAAACGTGCCGGCGGCCCGCCGACACGATGGCCCTCCCGATTGTCCGCCGCGCATCGTGACACTGCCATGCGCGAAAACGCTAGTTAATGAACTAAACAACCGGATCGGAAACCGAAATAATCGGTGTGCTGCGCAACATAGCCGCGCGGGCCGGGAGCTGCGGGCTCAGGCGCCCGTGCTGCCGGTTGCGCGGTGCGCGAGGACACTCGGCCGGTCGCCGCGCACGCCGAAGCGCGTGATCAGCGCGGGGATCGCGTCGGCCGGCACGGGGCGGGAGAACAGGAAGCCCTGCGCCTCGATCTCGCCGAGCGCGGACAGCCATGCGATCTGCTCCTCGGTTTCGGTGCCTTCGACGACCACCGTCAGGCCGAGCGAGCGCGCGAGATGCACGATCGACGACACCATCACGCACACGCTGCGATCGTTCGGAATCGCCTGCACGAACGAGCGGTCGACCTTCAGCGTATCGACGGAGAAGCGGTGCAGGTACGACAGCGACGAATAGCCGGTGCCGAAATCGTCGAGCGCGATCCGGATGCCGAGCTTCTTCAACGCGACGATCTTCTCGGACACGAGCTCCGGATACTCCATCATCGCGGTCTCGGTGATCTCGATTTCGAGCCGGTTCGCCTCGATGCCGGTGTCCTGCAGCGCCTGCGAAATCGTCTCGATCAGGTCGCCGCGCCAGAACTGCACCGGCGAGATGTTGACCGCGAGCGTCAGCGTGTCGTGGCCGTCGTCGCGCCAGCGCGCGATCTGTTCGCACGCGGTGCGGATCACGAAGTCGCCGATCGGCACGATCAGGCCCGTCGACTCGGCAATCGAAATGAATTCGTTCGCGGAGATGATGCCGTGCTCGGGGTGATCCCAGCGCGCGAGCGCCTCGAAACCGGTGATCGTGCGGTGCGTCAGGTCGATCTTCGGCTGGTAGGCGAGGAACAGCTGCCCCTCGGCGAGCGCGACGCGCAATTGCTGTTCCCAGCGCATCAGGTGGTCCGCGCGATGCGACAGGTGCGGCGCGTAGAACTGGTAGCAGTTCTTGCCCGCGTCCTTCGCGCTGTACATCGCGAGGTCGGCCTTCTTCAGCAGGTCGATCTCGCTTTCATTCGCGACGGTGTGCAGCGCGATGCCGATGCTCGCGTGCAGCACGAACGAACTGCCGCGCACGTCGAACGGCTCGGCGAACATCCGGATGATCGCTTCCGCGAGCCGCACCGCGCGCCGTTCGACGTCGTCGCCCTTCATCACGACGACGAACTCGTCGCCGCCGATCCGTGCGAGCGACCCTTCGTCGCCGACGGCATCCGACAGGCGCGACGCGGTCATCTGCAGCACGATGTCGCCGGCGTTGTGGCCGAGCGTGTCGTTGACGGTCTTGAAGTTGTCGAGGTCGATGAACAGCAGGCCGAGCCGCGACAGGCTGGCCGGCATCGACACGTCGTTGCGCAGCCCGCGCAGCGTCGCGTAGCGGTTCGCGAGGCCGGTGAGGAGGTCGTATTCGGCGAGCTGGGTCATCTCGCGCTCGCGGCCGAGCAGTTTGCCGATCAACCCCGTCGCGACGCCGAAGAATGCGAGCATCGCGAGCGTGATGAAGCTCGTCATCAGCAGATAGACGTTGCGCGTGTGGTAGTAGTCCGCGAATTCCTCGGACTGCGACAGCCCGACCATCACCGCGAGCGGATAGCCGTCGAGGTGGCGGTACGACACGATGCGCGTCACGCCGTCGATCGGGTCGATGATCGTGCCCGTCACGCGCTCGGCGATCGGATAGACGCCCGACGCGGAGAACGCACCAGGCGCGTTGTTGAGCGAGCCGGTTCGCCGCGCGAGGACGGTACCCGTGTCGGACACCACGGCGATCACGCCTTCCTTGCCGATCGCCGCGTTGTTGTAGAAGTCGTTCGTGAAGTAGCTCGGGTCTTCCGACACCACGACGATGCCCGCGAAGCTGCCGTCCGGATTGTTCAGGCGCCGCGTCATCTGCAGCGTCCAGTGGCTCGACACGCGGCCGAGCACGGGCTTGCTGATGTACAGGCGATCGTCGTTGTGCGCGAGGTGGACCTTGAAGTGCTCGCGGTCGGCCAGGTTGATCGGCTTCGGATGGAGTTCGGCCGTGTTCGCGAACAGGACGCCCTTCGCGTTGACGAGCGAAACCTGGATCAGCGTGTCGCTCGGCACGACGCCTTTTTCGACCGCGCTCGCGAGGTTGAAGTGCGCGGGCGATTTCTCGAATTCGAACTTGACGAAGCGGGTGATCTGGTCGACCTGATGGATGGCCTTGACCGTGTGCTGTTCGAGCGCGGACGACAGGATCGCCGCAGAAGCCGCCGCTTCCTTGTACGCGCTGTCCTTTTCGACCGACAGCCGCGCGACGATCACCGCCCACAGCAGCGCGAGCGCCAGCATCCCGAGCAGCGGGATCGCGAACAGCGCGCGCCGGCGCGACTTGCGCGGCGCGCGCAGCGGTCGGGTCGGCGGCGTGTGGTTTGACCGGGCGGAGCTCATCTGAGAGGGCGGCGTCCTGCTCGCGTGCGTCATCCGTCAGGATGGCTGGCTATGGTTCGGGTTGTCCCGACGTCTGTTCGTTCGCGGGACACGCAACCATGGACAGACCTCCGAAACAACGGATTAGGCCCGATATTACTGGCTGGAACGCATTTGCGATAGTTGGGCGAATCGTAGGGGCGCCGGCGGGCCGGCGCCAGCGCACATCGCGAAATGTTACACGGGCGACCGGAAGGTGCCGTCGACGACCGTCACGACGTGGCCGCCGATCCACGTGGTGCCATCTTCGTCATAGCTGACGGAGATGCGGCCGTCGCGGCCGATCGCCGTACCCTGGCGGGCCGTATACGACTGGCCGGGGCGGCGTTCCTGCCGCGTCAGCAGCCCGGCCAGCGCGGCGTTTGCGCTGCCGGTGACCGGGTCCTCGCCGAAGCCGAAGTTGCCGCCCGTCATCAGGCAGCGGATTTCGAACGTCGCGGGGCCGCCTTCGGCGTGCGGCGCGTAGACCGCGAGGCCGTCCATGCCGTAGCGGTGCGTGAGCGCCTCCAGCGCGGCCGGATCGGGCGACAGGCCGATGCACGCGTCGGCCGACGTCAGCCGCACGACCAGCCACGGCGCGCCGTTGTCCACCGCGCACGGCTCGGCTTCCAGGTCGATCGCGTCGCTGCGCAACGCGGCAGCCAGCGCCGCGTAGTCCGAACGGTCGAGCGGCGTGACGCGGGCCGGCGGCGCGGCGAACGCCCAGCCGCCGGCCTGCTCGCGCAGCGCGACCCGGCCGACCCCGCACTGCTGGATCAGCCGGCCCGGCGTGCGTGGCCTCGCGCCGTTTTCCAGGAACGCATGGGCGGTGCCGAGCGTCGGGTGGCCGGCGAACGGCAGTTCACCGGCCGTCGTGAAGATCCGTACGCGGTAGTCGGCGTCCGGATCGGTCGGCGTGCAGACGAACGTCGTTTCCGACAGGTTCGTCCAGCGGGCAATCTCGAGCATGGCGTCGTCGCCGAGCGAATCGGCGTCGAACACGACGGCGAGCGGGTTGCCCTTGAACGGCACCGACGTGAAGACGTCGACCTGCTTGAAGCGGACGAGACGACCGGTCATCTCGATGCGCCCGTTACGCGACTTCGGCGATCAGTTCGATCTCGACGCACGCGCCGAGCGGAATCTGCGCGACGCCGAACGCCGAACGCGCGTGCTTGCCTGCGTCGCCGAACACTTCGGCGATCAGTTCCGACGCACCGTTCGTCACGACGTGCTGTTCGGTGAAGTCGAGCGTCGAGTTGACGAGGCTCATCAGCTTCACGATGCGCGTGACCTTGTTCAGGTCGCCGGTGTGCGCGTGCAGCGTCGCGAGCAGGTCGATCGCGACCGAGCGGGCGGCCGCCTTGCCGTCTTCCGTCTGCAGATCCGCGCCGAGCTTGCCGGCCCAGACCTTGCCGTCCTTCTTCGCGATGTGGCCCGACAGGTAGACCGTGTTGCCGCTTTGCGCGCTCATCACGTAGGCGGCGGCCGGTGCGCCGGCGGTCGGGAGTTCGATGCCGAGCGACTTCAGTTTGTCGTAGACGTTAGCCATGTGTTCGATTCCTCGTTGAGAGTCGTGACAGGAAAAAGGGGATCAGAGACGCTCGCGCAGCAGCTTGCCGAGACGCGCGACGCCTTCCTCGATCTTCTCCGGCGGCACCGTCACGAACGACAGGCGCAGCGTGTTCTGCTGCGGGTCGTTCGCGAAGAACGGCGCGCCCGGCACGAAGGCGACGTGGTTGGCGACCGCGGCCTCGAGCAGCTTCATGCTGTCGATCTGCGCGGGCAGGTTCACCCAGATGAACATGCCGCCGTCCGGGCGATTCCACGTGACGCCTTCCGGCATGTGGCGCGCGAGCGACGCGAGCATCGCCTCGCATTGCGCGCCGTACAGCTGGCGGATCGTCGGGATGTGCTCGTCGAGGAAGCCTTCCTTGATCACTTCGTGCGCGATGCGCTGCGTGAGCGTCGGCGTGTGCAGGTCGGTGGCCTGCTTGGCCTGCACGAGCTTGAAGTGGAGTTCCTCGGGGGCAATGATGTAGCCGATCCGCAGGCCCGGTGCGAGCACCTTCGAGAACGTGCCGAGGTGCACGATATGGTCCGGCGCCATCGACAGCATCGTCGGCAGCGGCTCGCCCTGGTAGTTCAGCGCGCCGTACGGGTCGTCTTCCAGCACCGGGAACGGGCTCGACTGCGCGAACGCGGCGAGCGCGCGGCGGCGCTCGACGGGCAGGCGGCGGCCGGTCGGATTCTGGAAGTTCGGCTGCGCGTACAGCAGGCGCGCGCCTTGCGTCAGATCGGGCGTGAGGCCTTCGGGCAGCAGGCCCAACTCGTCGGTCGGCACCTGCACGTAGCGCGGCTCGTACAGCGAGAACGACTGCAGCGCGCCGAGGTAGGTCGGGGTTTCGACGAGGATCGGGCTGTCCGGATCGATCAGCGCCTTGCCGAGCAGGTCGAGCGCCTGCTGCGAGCCGGTCGTGATCAGCACCTGCGACACGCGCACGCTGTAGCGCTCGGCGATCCATTCGCGCAGCGGCAGGAAGCCTTCGGTCGCGCTGTACTGGAGTGCGGCGGCGGGCGCATCGCGCAGCACGCGGTCGGCCGCGGCGCGCATGCGTTCGGCCGGGAACGTCGCGGGAGCGGGCAGGCCGCCTGCGAACGAGATGACCTCGGGGCGTTCCGTCACCTTCAGGATCTCGCGGATCGCAGAGCTCGTCAGCTTGCGGGCGCGTTCGGAAAGCTGCCAGTGCGGCGGATGCAGGTCGCTCGGATTCATAGTCTCCTCGTTCGGATATCGTGGTCAGTCAAGAAAGGTCGATCGGGCTGATCGCGTCGACGCGGCCGGGTGGGCGTGCGGGAGCGCGACCGGGCCGTCGCGGCCGGGTGGGCACAACCGTTCAGGCAAAACGAACATTATGGCGCACCTCATCAACCGGCGCGAGCGGGACGCGGGGCCGTGGCCACCGCCGAGCGCCGGCCGAGCATCACGGTCGCGATCACGGCGGCCGCGAACAGCCACGTCGACGGCGTCACCGTCTCGCCGAACAGCAGCGCGGAAAAGGCGATCGTGAAGAAGATCTGCAGCAGCTGCACCTGGCCGACGCGCGCGATGCCGCCCATGGCGAGCCCGGCGTACCACGCGAAAAAGCCGATGAATTGCGAAAAAAGGGTCACGTAGCCGAATGCGAGCCACGTGCGCAACGCGAGCGGGGCGGGGTGCGCGACGTGCTGCGTCCACGCGAGCCAGCCGACCGGCAGCACCAGGAACGGTGCGGACACGACGAGCGCCCAGCAGATCACCTGCCAGCCGCCGATCTGGCGCGCGAGGCGCGCGCCTTCCGCATAGCCGAGCGCGCCGATGCCGACCGCGACGAGCATCAGCGCGTCGCCGGCCTGCACCGTGCCGCCGCCGTCGCGCAGCGCGAACGCGATCACGAGCGCGCTGCCCGCCAGCGCGCTGGCCCAGAACGCCCTCGACGGCCGTTCGTGCGACAGCCACGCCGCGTACAGTGCGACGAACAGCGGCTGCAGCCCGTTCACGACCGCGCCGTGCGAGGCCGGCACGGTTTTCATCGCCCAGGCGGAGAACACCGGATACGCGATGATCACGCCGGCCGACACGACCGCGAGGCTTTTCAACTGCGCGCGGGTCGGCAGCCGTTCGCGGCGCCACCACAGCAGCAGGCCGGCCGGCACCGACGCGGCGAGCGCGCGGCCG
Organism: Burkholderia sp. MSMB0856; assembly: GCF_001524645.2. Lineage (NCBI taxonomy): Bacteria > Pseudomonadati > Pseudomonadota > Betaproteobacteria > Burkholderiales > Burkholderiaceae > Burkholderia > Burkholderia sp. MSMB0856. Next base: position 1,008,086 of record NZ_CP013427.1, read on the forward strand.
AGCCCGTTCAGCAGCGGGTTGAGTTCGGAGACGACGATACGCGTCATCGGCAGCGTCAGGCTGAAGATCATCACGCCGATGAGGCCGAGCAGCATGCCCCGGGTTTCGCGCGAATTCATGAAATGGGTGTCTCCGTATTGCGGGGTTCGTGTAATCGAGGGGCGGCAGCGGCGTTCAGCGCAGCGTGCGTGCGCCTTGCGACGTGTCGAATTCGGCGACGAGCGCCGGCGGGCCGTCGCCGCTGTCGAGGTCGAGCAGATGGCCCGCGCCGAGCCAGTCGAGCTGCTCGCGGATGACGTCCGCACGCGGGTGGACGCCCTTGAGCGCCTTCAGTGCGACGCCGTCGTTCGGCAGCGATTCGGCCGGATGGCGCGGGCTGTCCCACTGGATCAGCGATGGCACGAGGCCGTCGCCGGCGCCTTGCCAAGCGGGAAACGCGCCGTCGTCGGGCACCGTGAGACCCCAGCTCAGGTCGCCGCGCCGCATCGCAACGACCGGCGCGATGCGCGCCGGGTACTGGCGTTGCCACATCGTGAGCTGGCGCGGGCGGTCGACGCGTGCGACCCAGTGCGCGAGGAACGGGCCCTGCGCGAGTCTGGCATGCATCGCCGGATCGTCGAGGCCGAACAGCCGCGCGCGCGGCGGCGTGGCGTCGACGCCCGTGACGGGAGCATCGGGATCGATCGCGATCACTTCGAGGTACAGCCCGCCCCACGCGCCGAACAGCGCGTTATGGGTGCGCATCAGCGGATGGCGGCCGCCGCCGGCCGGTTCGATGCCGAGCGACGCGGCGACATGGCGCACGCCTTCGTCGAGCGTGCGCGCGGCGATCACGAGATGGTCGAGGGTCAGGGAGCGGGCTGGCATGAACGTCGGTCGGGAAGCGAAAGTGTCATGGTAGACGGGCGATGCGCCGGGCGGTTGCGGAACCGGCCGGTGCCCGGGCCGCGATACGGGCCCGGCGCTGCGGCGCCGCGTGCGGCAAGGCCGCGACGGCGGCCGCACGATCGCCATTCCGGTCAACTGTAATCGTCGGCACCGGCACAGTAACGGTACAATCGGCGCGATAGCCTTCGGTACAGTTGGAGTCGCCGCTCATGTCCACCGTTCCACTCGCCCAGATTCCCGCGCCGCACGATACGGCCACGCTCACGCTCGTCGACCAGCTCGTCCAGTGGGCGCGGCGCCGCATCGACGAACGCGTGTTCCGGCCCGGCATGCGCATGCCGTCGATCCGCAAGCTCGCGCTCGACAAGAGCGTGTCGCGCTTTACCGTGGTGGAAGCGTACGAACGGCTCGTCGCGCAGGGCTATCTCGACTCGCGACGCGGCTCGGGCTTCTACGTGCGCGAGCGCACGGCCACCGGCCCGCAGCCGGCCGACAACGTGGTGCGCGTGGCCGAGGCCGCGCCCGTGCACAACACGATCGACGTCGTCTGGCTGCTGCGCAACATGCTGCATACCGTCAGCCCGGAAAAAGGGCCGGGTCTCGGCTACCTGCCGGGCCGCTGGCTCGACGGCGAGCTGATCACCGGCGCGCTGCGCGCGCTCGGGCGCCAGTCCGGCGCGCAGATGCTCGGTTTCGGCACCGCGCAGGGCTTCCTGCCGCTGCGCCAGCAATTGCAGACGCGGCTCGCGGAAGTCGAGATCGGCGCGAAGCCCGAGCAGCTCGTGCTGGTGTCGGGCATCACGCAGGCGATCGACCTGATTTCGCGGATCTACGTGCGGCCCGGCGATGCGGTGATCGTCGGCGATCCCGCGTGGTTCCAGATGTTCGGCCGCTTCGCGTCGCAGGGCGCGCAACTGGTCGGCATGCCCTATACGCCCGACGGCCCCGATCTCGACGCGCTGGAAACGCTCGTGCAGATGTGGCGGCCCAAGATGCTCGTGATCAATTCGGTGCTGCAGAATCCGACCGGCACGTCGCTGTCCGCTGCGCAGGCGTTCCGGATCCTGAAGCTTGCCGAGGCGTACGACTTCCTCGTGGTCGAGGACGACGTGTACGGCGACCTGTGCCCACCGAGCTATCCGGCCACGCGACTCGCGAGTCTCGACCAGTTGAAGCGCGTGATCTACCTGGGCAGCTATTCGAAGACGCTCGCGGCGAATTTGCGGGTCGGCTATGTCGCCTGCGCGCCGGAGATCGCGAAGGCGGTCACCGACCAGAAGATGCTGGTCGGGATGACGACGCCGGAGCTCAACGAGCGCGTGTTGTACAAGATCCTGACCGAAGGGCATTACCGGCGTCACGTCGAGCGGCTGCGCGCGCGGCTCGACGGCGTGCGCGACAAGACCGCGCGGATGCTCGAACGTACCGGGCTGCGGCTCTTCACGATGCCGGCGGCGGGGATGTTCCTGTGGGCCGACACGGGCGTCGATTCGGACGCGCTCGCGGCCGCCGCGCACGAGGAAGGGTTCCTGCTGACGCCGGGAAGCCTGTTCTCGCCGCAGCAGTCGTCGTCGACATGGACGCGCTTCAACGTCGCGAACTGCGGCGATCCGGCACTGCCGGGGTTTCTCGCGCGCTATATCGAAGCGGCGGCGCGGCGCGCGTCGTGACGGCGGGCGGCGCACCGCCTCTTGAAATCCGGTCGCCCGTCCCCAGATACCCGCGCGAACCGCTTGCGCCAGGCGGTCGTCCTTGACGGGCCCGCCGGCATCGCGCGCCGGGCGCCCGCGCCACACCATTCAAGTTCAAGTAAGAGGAAACAGCATCCATGGCACACGAAACGATGAGCTTTCAGGCAGAGGTCAAGCAACTCCTCCACCTGATGATTCATTCGCTCTACAGCAACAAGGAAATCTTCCTGCGCGAACTGGTGTCGAACGCGTCCGACGCGGCCGACAAGCTGCGTTTCGAAGCGCTCGCGGACAACGCGCTGTACGAGAACGATCCGAATCTGCGCATCCGCATCGGCTTCGACAAGGCCGCACGCACGATCACGATCGAGGACAACGGCATCGGCATGAGCCGCGACGAGGCGATCGCGAACCTCGGCACGATCGCGCGTTCGGGCACCAAGGAATTCTTCACGAAGCTGTCAGGCGACCAGCAGAAGGACGCGGCGCTGATCGGTCAGTTCGGCGTGGGCTTCTACTCGGGCTTCATCGTCGCGGACAGGATCACCGTCGAGACGCGCCGCGCCGGCCTGCCGGCGAACGAAGCCGTGCGCTGGGAAAGCGCGGGCGAGGGCGATTTCACGATCGACGCGATCGAGCGCGCGCAGCGCGGCACGACGATCACGCTGCATCTGCGCGAAGGCGAGGACGAGCTACTGTCGTCGCACCGCCTGAAGTCGATCATCCAGAAGTATTCCGATCACATCGCGCTGCCGATCCTGATGCAGAAGGAGGAGTGGGATCAGGAAAAGGGCGAGATGGTCCTGAAGGACGAGGACGAGACCGTCAACCAGGCGAGCGCGCTCTGGACGCGTTCGAAGAGCGACGTCAGCGACGAGCAATACACGCAGTTCTACCAGCACATCGCGCACGACCACCAGGATCCGCTCACTTGGACGCACAACCGCGTCGAGGGCCGCAGCGAATACACGCAGCTGCTGTTCGTGCCGGCGCACGCGCCGTTCGACCTCTGGAACCGCGATTACCGCGGCGGCCTGAAGCTGTACGTGAAGCGCGTGTTCATCATGGACGACGCCGAGCAGCTGCTGCCGCAATACCTGCGCTTCGTGAAGGGCGTCGTCGATTCGGCCGACCTGCCGCTGAACGTGTCGCGTGAAATCCTGCAGGAAAGCCGCGACGTGAAGGCGATCCGCGAAGGCGTGACCAAGCGCGCGCTGTCGATGCTCGAGGAACTCGCGAACGCGGAAGAGGACGCCGGCAAGGAGAAGTACAAGACGTTCTGGAGCGCGTTCGGCCAGGTGCTGAAGGAAGGTCTGGGCGAGGATCACGCGAACCGCGAGCGGATCGCGAAGCTGCTGCGCTTCGCATCGACGCACGGCGACACCGACGCGCAGGACGTGTCGCTCGCCGACTACGTGTCGCGCATGAAGCCCGAGCAGAGCAAGATCTACTACGTGACCGCCGATACGTGGCAGGCCGCGAAGAACAGCCCGCACCTGGAAGTGTTCCGCAAGAAGGGCGTCGAGGTGCTGCTGCTGACCGATCGCGTCGACGAATGGATGCTGTCGTTCCTGCATGAATTCGACGGCAAGCCGCTCGCGAGCGTGGCCCGCGGCGATCTTGACCTCGGCGAGCTGAACGACGAGGAAAAGAAGGCGCAGGAGCAGGCGGGCGCGGCGATCAAGCCGGTCGTCGAGAAGATGAAGGAAGCGCTCGGCGACAAGGTGAAGGAAGTGCGCGTCACGTTCCGCCTGACCGATTCGCCGTCGTGCCTCGTCGCGGACGACAACGACATGAGCGGCTACCTGCAGCGGATGCTGAAGGCGGCAGGTCAGAACGCGCCGGCGATGCAGCCGATCCTCGAGATCAACCCGGAGCACGCGCTCGTGAAGCAGCTGAACGCCGACAGCGCCAATTTCGGCGACTGGTGCCACCTGCTGTTCGACCAGGCGTTGCTGGCCGAAGGCGGGATGCTCGACGATCCGGCGAGCTTCGTGAAGCGGACCAACGCGCTGCTGCTGTCGCGCACCGCGTGAACGCGCGGATGCGATTCGACGGCGCACGGGCGGGCTGGCGCGAAACGCCCCGGCCCGGCTGCACGCTCGATCAGCGCGACTGGCTGACGCGCGGCGGTTCGCTGACCGCGCATCTGGCGCGGCTCGGCAGCGTGAGCGTGCGCGTGACGCGCGAGGCCGTCGACTGTCCGTGGTTCGACGAACCGGACGCGCTCGACAGTGCGCCGCGCGCGCCGATGTGGGTGCGCGAGGTGATCCTGTCGGTCGACGGCATGCCGTACGTCGCCGCGCACAGCATCGCGCCGCTCGCGGCCAGCAAGGGTGTCTGGCAGGCGATGCGGCGGTTGCGCACGCGGCCGCTCGCGGAGCTGCTGTACAGCGATCCGCAGGTCGAGCGCTCCACGCTCGTCAGCCGGCGCGTGATCGCCGGTCATCCGCTGTATGCGCTCGCGAGCCATGCGTTGCAGGGCGCGCGGGCGCCGCATGCGTTCGCCGCGCGGCGCTCGGTGTTCCAGCGGCACGGCAAGCCGTTGATGGTCACCGAATGCATGCTGCCCGCGCTGTGGCGCCATCTCGATGCGCACGGCGACGGGCCGCGATCCGTCGGGCCGCGCGGAGCGGCGTGATGCTGCAGGGCTTTCCGCCGGTCGTCGGGCCGCATACGCATACGATGATTCTCGGCAGCTTTCCGGGCGAGGCATCGCTCGATGCCGCGCAGTACTACGCGCATCCGCGCAACCAGTTCTGGCGGTTGCTCGGGGCGGTGCTCGGCGAGCCGCGCCTGCACGAGCTTGTGTACGACGCGCGGCTCGAGCGCGTGCTTTCGCACGGTATCGGCATCTGGGACGTCCTCGATGCGTGCCACCGGCAAGGCAGTCTCGATTCTGCGATTCGGAATGCGAAGCCGAACGACTTCGCGTCGTTGCGCGCGCATGCGCCGTTGCTGAAGAAAGTGTGTTTCAACGGCAAGACGGCGGGGCGGTTTGCCGACGTGATCGGCCAGGCCGGGTACGACACGCTGGTGCTGCCGTCGTCGAGTCCGGCGAATGCGATGCTGTCGTTCGAGCAGAAGCTGGTGCAGTGGCGGGCGATTCTCGCCTGACATCGATCAGGATCGCGCGCGGACGTCGCCGCGGCGCTCAGTCGTTCTTGCCCCATCTCCACCTGGGCTTTTCGCCCTTGATCCAGCAAACGGCGGTCAACAGCGCGACCAACACCACGATGCATGCAGCGTATGCGATCGGCGACCGCTGCGGCGGCGCGAGCCACGCGCTCGCGATGATCCCGATCGCGAACAGCAGCAGTACGACCCAGCCTTGCCAGGCAATCGGCAACCCCCATCCCCATCCGTAGCGCTTCGCCGGAAACCAGATCCTTTTGCCGTTCGGGTTCATGCGTCCTCCTTCGATCACCGAGTGCAGCGTAGCGCCAACCGGCTTCGAAGTCATGCAGGGCAGGGCAGGCGGCACGGCCGCCGTCGCCCACCAATGCTATCCTCTCGTCCGCTCATCCAGCGTCACCCAGCGAGATTCAATCATGACCCGACTGATCAAGCGCGCGTCCGCCGAGGCGCGCGCGTTCAAGCAACGCAAGCCGGCCGCCTACAACGGCTCCGAAAAACTCCAGCCGGCGCGCGTGAAGCGCCGTCCGGAGATCGACGAACACGACGACGTGCCCGTCCTCGAGGCGCCGCGCAAGCCGCGCTTCGCGCCCGTTACGTTCTCCGAAGAGCGCGGCGTGCGCTTCCTGCACTTCGGTACCGAATGGGTGCAGGGTGCGATGCGGATCTCGAAGCCGCTGCACATCGAGCTCGAATACGCGCAGCAGATGATGGCGTGGCTGCTGTTCCTCGAAACGCCCGAGCGGATCGTCCAGCTCGGGCTCGGCACCGGCGCGCTGACCAAGTTCTCGCATCGCTTCCTGTCGCACGCGAAGGTCGAGGCCGTCGAACTGAACCCGGCCGTGATCGTCGCGGCGCGCACGATGTTCGCGCTGCCGCCCGATGACGCACGCCTCGTCGTGCACGAAGCCGACGCATGGGATTTCGTGAACGATCCGGCCAACCGCGGCACGACGGGCGCGCTGCAGATCGACCTGTACGACGCGACCGCGCGCGGCCCGGTGCTCGACAGCGTCGCGTTCTACCGCGCCGTGCGCGGCTGCCTCGCCGATGCGGGCATCGCGACGATCAACCTGTTCGGCGACCATCCGAGCTTCGTGCGCAACATGAAGCATCTGAACGCGGCGTTCGACCATCGCGTGATCGCGCTGCCGGAAGTGCACGACGGCAACCGGATCGCGATCGCGTTCTCGGGCCCCGCGCTCGACGTGTCGTTCGCGCAGCTGGAGGCCCGCGCGAAGCTGATCGAGGACACGCTGAAGCTGCCCGCGCGCAAGTGGGTGAAAGCTTTGAAAGAAACGACCGGCGCACGCGAATCCTCGTTCGCGATCTGACGCTCATGCACCGGTCGCATGCCGGTGCAACCAGCCTGACTGGGGGCGGATCACCTCGGGTTCGCCCCTGCTTGACCGCTCGCTCGCGGCTCCTATACTGGCGCGAAGCCAGGGGAGCCGCAGCTTACCCGTTTTGCCCCTCCTCTCGCCGCCGTACCCGCTTGACAAGATCGATAACCGGGAAAGATGAGGAGACGTCATGGCTCACGATGCCGACGCCAATCGGGCCGCCAAGCGCTGGCTCTGGCTGCTGGTGCTGCCGCTGATCGCGATGGTCTGGGTGCCGTCGTACAGCAAGATCGAACCGCAATGGTTGGGTTTTCCGTTTTTCTACTGGTACCAGTTGCTGTGGGTGTTCATTAGCGCGGTGATCACCGCGTTCGTGTATTTCAAGACCAAGAACGCGTGGAAGGCGAGCGGCCCGCAAGGAGGTGCGCGATGAACCTCGGCGCAACCTTCGTCTTCGTCCTGCTCTTCATTGGCGTCACGATCATCGGCTTCCTGGCCGCGAACTGGCGACGCGGCGATCTCGCCCACCTCGACGAATGGGGCCTCGGCGGACGCCGCTTCGGCACGATCGTCACGTGGTTCCTGCTCGGCGGCGACCTCTACACGGCCTATACGTTCGTCGCGGTGCCCGCGCTCGTGTTCGGCGCCGGCGCGATGGGCTTCTTCGCGTTGCCGTACACGATCCTGATCTACCCGTTCGCGTTCGTCGTGTTTCCGAAGCTGTGGAGCATCGCGAAGCGACACGGCTACGTGACGGCAGCCGACTTCGTCAACGCGCGCTACGGCAGCCGGATGCTCGCGCTCGCGATCGCGGTGACGGGCATCCTCGCGACGATGCCGTACATCGCGCTGCAGCTCGTCGGCATCGAAGTCGTGATCGGCGCGCTTGGTTTCGACACGACTGGCTTCATCGGCGACCTGCCGCTCATCATCGCGTTCGCGATTCTTGCCGCATATACGTACACGTCGGGCCTGCGCGCGCCCGCGATGATCGCGATCGTGAAGGACATCCTGATCTACATCACGATTGCCGCGGCGGTCATCGTGATCCCGGCGAAGCTCGGCGGCTTCGGCCATATCTTCGCGTCGGTGCCGCCGGCGAAGCTGCTGCTGAAGGCGCCCGACGCGGCGAGCCTGAACGGCTACAGCGCTTACGCGACACTCGCGATCGGTTCCGCGCTCGCGCTGTTCCTGTATCCGCACTCGGTCACGGCGATCCTGTCGTCGGCGTCGGGCAACTCGATCCGCCGCAACATGGCGATGCTGCCCGCGTACTCGTTCGTGCTCGGCCTGCTCGCGCTGCTCGGCTACATGGCGCTCGCCGCGGGCGTGAAGGACATGCCGCAGTACGCACCGTACTTCAAGGCGTTCGGCCCGAACTTCGCGGTGCCCGCGCTGTTCCTCGAGTATTTCCCGTCGTGGTTCGTCGGCGTCGCGTTCGCGGCGATCGGCATCGGCGCGCTGGTGCCGGCGGCGATCATGTCGATCGCGGCCGCGAACCTGTACACGCGCAACATCCACCGCGAGTTCGTGAACCGCAACATGACGCACGACCAGGAGACGCACGTCGCGAAGCTCGTGTCGCTGATCGTGAAGGTCGGCGCGGTGGCGTTCATCCTCGGGCTGCCGCTGACCTATGCGATCCAGCTGCAACTGCTCGGCGGGATCTGGATCATCCAGACGCTGCCCGCGATCGTGCTCGGCCTGTACACGCGGCTGCTCGACCACCGCGGCCTGCTGGCCGGCTGGGCGGCAGGCATCGTGTGCGGCACGTGGATGGCGGTGTCGCTGAAGCTTGCGAGCTCGATCTTCACGATCCACCTGTTCGGCCTCGCGATCCCCGGCTATGCGGCCGTGTGGTCGCTGGTCGTGAACCTCGTGGTGTCGGTGGTGGTCAGCGTGCTGGTGCGCGCGATGGGCATGGCGCATGCGGAGGACCGCACGCGGCCGGAGGATTACCTCGACGTCGTCGAGAGCTGATACGGGCGGCGCGGCCGCGTGTCGCGCCTCGAGCAACAACAAGGACGCCCGCCACGGCGAAGTGGCGGGCGTTTTCGCTGGCGTCAGCCCTGTGCGCGTTTCGCGAGATCCTCGCGTTGCGAGAGGTCTTCGACGTTGACCATCCAGTGCACGCCGAAACGATCCTTCGCCATCCCGAAGCCGAGCGCCCAGAACGTCTTGCCGAAAGGCATTGTGACTTCGCCGCCGTCGGCGAGCGCATTGAACAGCTTCTGACCTTCCTCGACCGTCGCCGGGCTCAGCGACAGCGAATAACCCGAATGCGTGCCGCCCGGCTGGCTGCAGTCGCCGTCCGAGCACATGATCATCGAGTCGCCGATCGTGAAGCTCGCATGCATCACCTTGTCGCTCATCTCCGGCGACATCGGGTAGTCGGGATTCGGCGGCGCGTCCTTGAAGTGCATCTTGAACATCGTCTTCGCGCCGAGCGCCTTTTCGTAGAACTGAAGGGCCTCTTCCGCGCGGCCGTAGAACGTCAGGTACGGTTGGACTTGCATCGTTGTCTCCTGTTGGCCGGCCCGGCGTGTCGGTGCCGGCCCGGGTACTTCCAAGATTGACAGGGAAGAGCGCGCCGGGATGCGGCCGGCCCACTCGTGACGTGGATTGTAGTGCGCGCGCTTGACGATGGAATGAAAAATAAAAACGGCCGCGAACACGCAGTTCGCGGCCGTTCGCCACGCTTGCTGACGGCTGTTGTCAGGCTTGCTGACAGTTCAACTGACAGCCGTCACGTGCAGCGCGGTTCAGCGCAGCGCATCGATCAGCTTCTCGAGCTTCACCGCGTCGGCGGCGAACACGCGGATGCCTTCGGCCAGTTTTTCCGTTGCCATTGCTTCGTCGTTCAACTGGAAGCGGAACGATGCCTCGTCGATGGCGACGCGCTCGGTCGGCTTGTCCAGCAGCGCGTCCGGCGACAGCTTGCGTGCCACCGTGTCGTTGCTTTCCTGCAGCTTCTGCAGCAAATCGGGGCTGATCGTCAGCAGGTCGCAGCCCGCGAGTTCGGTAATCTGGCTCGTCGTGCGGAAGCTCGCGCCCATCACTTCGGTGTTGTAGCCGAACGTCTTGTAGTACGTGTAGATGCGTCGCACCGACTGCACGCCCGGATCGTTCGCACCGCCGTTCTTCGCTTCATCCCAGTCGGCGCCGGCCTGCTTCTTGTACCAGTCGTAGATGCGGCCGACGAACGGCGAAATCAGTTGCGCGCCGGCTTCCGCGCATGCGGCGGCCTGGACCAGCGAGAAAAGCAGGGTCATGTTGCACTTGATCCCTTCCTTCTGCAGCACCTCGGCCGCGCGAATGCCTTCCCACGTCGACGCGAGCTTGATCAGGATGCGCTCGCGGCCGATGCCGGCGGCTTCGTACAGCTTGATGAGCTCGCGGCCCTTGTCGATCGAGCGCTGCGTGTCGAACGACAGGCGTGCGTCGACCTCGGTCGACACGCGGCCCGGGATCAGCTTCAGGATCTCGGTGCCGAATGCGATCAGCAGGCGGTCGATGATGAAATCGGTGCTTTCGTCGCGGTGATCGCGGACGGTTTTCTCGAGGATCGGCTTGTATGCGTCCTTCTGGACGGCCTTCAGGATCAGCGACGGGTTCGTGGTCGCGTCCTGCGGCTTGTATTGCGCAAGCTGCTGGAAATCGCCCGTGTCGGCGACGACGGTCGTGTACTGCTTCAGCTGGTCGAGTGCGGTAGTCATGGCGATTCGGGAGGAGGGCGCAAGGCGCCGGGGTTCTCACGGGCCGCGCGAGCGCGGCAGCGAAGCGAGGCGGCGCCGGGCGCCGCCTCCGGTCCACTATTCTAGGCCCGAATCGCGTCGCGCACGTTTCGGCGTGCCGTTTGCGGTGCGGGCCCGCGCCATGCGGCGCTATGCGGGGCGCCGCGCGTTCAGGATCACCTGCGTGACGATTCCCGCGACGAGCCCCCAGAACGCCGAGCCGATCGACAGCAGCGTGAGGCCCGACGCGGTGACCATGAACGTGACGAGCGCGGCTTCGCGCTGCTTCACGTCCTGCATCGCGTTCGCGAGCCCGCTCATGATCGAGCCGAACAGCGCGAGCGCGGCGACCGACACGACGAGCGCCTTCGGCAGCGCCGCGAACAGCGCGGCGATGGTTGCGCCGAAGATCCCGGCGATCAGGTAGAACGTGCCGCACCACACGGCGGCCGTGTAGCGCTTCGCGTGATCCTCGTGCGCTTCGGGGCCCGTGCAGATCGCGGCGGTGATCGCCGCGAGGTTCACGCCGTGCGAGCCGAACGGCGCGAGCAGCAGCGATGCGAGGCCGGTGGTCGCGATCAGCGGCGACGACGGCGTCGAATAGCCGTCCGCGCGCAGCACCGCGATGCCGGGTACGTTCTGCGACGCCATCGCGACGACGAACAGCGGAATGCCGATGCTGACGATCGACGCGATCGAGAACGCGGGCATCGTGAACACGGGCTGCGCGAGCGCGATATGGAAGCGGCTGAAGTCGAGCAGGCCGAGGCCGCCGGCCACGGCGGTGCCGACGATCAGCGTCGTGACGATCGCGTAGCGCGGCGCGAGCCGCTTGACGATCAGGTAGGTGAAGAACATCGCGAGCACGAGCGCGGTCTGGAACTGCGCGGCGCGGAAGATCTCAATGCCGATCTCGAACAGGATGCCCGCGAGCAAGGCGGCCGCGATGCCGGCCGGAATGCGCCGCATCAGCGTGTCGAACAGCCCGCTCACGCCGATCGCGGTCAGCAGCAGCGCGCACACGACGAACGCGCCGATCGCCTCGGCGTACGGCACGCCGGGCAGCGACGCGATCAGCAGCGCGGCGCCGGGCGTCGACCAGGCGACCACGACGGGCGCGCGAAAGCGCAGCGACAGGCCGATCGTCGTCAGCGCCATGCCGATCGACAGCGCCCAGATCCATGACGAGATCTGCGCATCGGTGAGGTGGGCGGCGCGGCCGGCCTGGAACATCAGCACGAGCGAGCTCGTGTAGCCCGTCATCATCGCGACGAAGCCGGCGACGAGCGTCGAGACGGACGTATCGGTGAAAAAGCGGCGGCCGCCGGCGCGGCCAGCGCTCGCGGTGGGCGAAGGGTTCATGCTATCTCCGGGGGAGGCCGCCTGGACGCGGCCTTCGTGTCTGCAGGGCGGGTTCGTTATTTGCTGAGTGCGCGCATCGCGGTTTCGAGGCCCGCGAGCGTGAGCGGATACATGCGCTGACCGAGCAGATCGCGGATCACCGCGACCGATTGCCGGTATTCCCATAGCCGCTCGGGCTCGGGGTTCAGCCAGGCATGGTGGGGGAACTGGTCCGCGAGGCGGCGCAGCCAGACGGCGCCGGCTTCCGGGTTGTTGTATTCGACCGAGCCGCCGGGCTGCAGCACCTCGTACGGGCTCATCGTCGCGTCGCCGACGAAGATCAGCTTGTAATCGGGCGTGAACTTGTGCAGCACGTCCCACGTCGCGGTGCGCTCCGAGTGGCGGCGGCGGTTGTTCTTCCACAGGTGGTCGTACACGCAGTTGTGGAAGTAATAGAACTCCAGGTGCTTGAATTCGGCCTTCGCGGCAGAGAACAGCTCTTCGGTGCGCTTGATGTGATCGTCCATCGAGCCGCCGACGTCGAGCAGCATCAGCACCTTCACGTTGTTGTGGCGCTCGGGCACCATCCGCAAGTCGAGCCAGCCGGCGTTCGCGGCCGTGCTGCGGATCGTGCCGGGCAGGTCGAGTTCCTCGGCCGCGCCTTCGCGCGCGAAGCGGCGCAGGCGCCGCAACGCGACCTTGATGTTGCGCGTGCCGATCTCGACCGAATCGTCGTAGTCGCGGTAGGCGCGTGCCTCCCACACCTTGACCGCGGTGCGGTTGCCGTTCGACGGGCCGCCGATGCGCACGCCTTCGGGGTTGTAGCCGCCGTGCCCGAACGGCGACGTGCCGCCGGTGCCGATCCACTTGTTGCCGCCTTCGTGGCGTTCCTTCTGCTCGTCGAGCAGTTGCTTCAGGCGCTCCATCAGCTTGTCGAGGCCGCCCATCGCTTCGATCTGCGCCTTTTCCTCCGGCGACAGCTCGCGCTCGAGACGCTTCTCGAGCCAGTCGAGCGGAATGTCGAACGCTTCGGACGGCAACGCGGACACGCCATGGAAGTACGCGCCGAACGCCTGGTCGAACTTGTCGAAGTACTGCTCGTCCTTGACGAGCGTCATTCGTGCGAGGAAGTAGAACGCGTCGATCGACGGCGAGATCAGCCCGGCCTTCAGCGATTCGAGCAGCGTCAGGTATTCCTTCACCGAGACGGGCAGCTTGGCTGCGCGCAGCGCGTAGAAGAAATTGAGCAGCATGGCCGGGCCTTCGCGGGTGGGTTACCGGTTGTGCCGGTTCATGTAGACGAGCCGCTCGAGCAGGCTCAGATCCTGCTCGTTCTTCAGCAGCGCGCCCGCGAGCGGCGGCACGATCTGCTTCGCGTCGGCGCCGCGCAGCGCGTCGGCCGGGATGTTCTCGGCGAGCAGCAGCTTCAGCCAGTCGAGCAGTTCGGACGTCGACGGCTTCTTCTTCAGCCCCGACACGGCGCGCAACTCGAAGAAGCTCTCGAGCGCCGCGCGCAGCAGCTCCTCGCGGATGTGCGGGAAGTGGACCGCGACGATCTGCTGCATCGTCGACGGATCGGGAAACTGGATGTAGTGGAAGAAGCAGCGGCGCAGGAACGCGTCGGGCAGTTCCTTCTCGTTGTTCGACGTGATGATCACGAGCGGGCGGTGCTTCGCGCGTACCGTCTCGCGCGTCTCGTACACGTGGAATTCCATCCGGTCGAGCTCGCGCAGCAGGTCGTTCGGGAATTCGATGTCGGCCTTGTCGATCTCGTCGATCAGCAGCACGGCCGGGTGCTCGGCGTCGAACGCCTGCCACAGCACACCCTTCACGATGTAGTTCGAGATGTCCTTCACGCGCTCGTCGCCGAGCTGCGAGTCGCGCAGCCGCGATACCGCGTCGTATTCGTACAGACCCTGCTGCGCCTTCGTCGTCGACTTGATGTGCCACTGCAACAGCGGCATGTCGAGCGCGGCCGCCACTTCCTCGGCGAGCATGGTCTTGCCGGTGCCGGGCTCGCCCTTGATCAGCAGCGGCCGTTGCAGCGTCAGCGCGGCGTTGACCGCGAGCTTCAGGTCGTCGGTGGCGACGTAGTGCGAGGATCCTTCGAAACGCATGGCGGCGCTCTTTCCTGGTCGCAAAAAAACCCAGTATAAGTCAGAAGGGCTGTCCGGTTGGCCAGGGGCCGCGTATCGTTGCGGGGCTGCGGCGGGGCGGACCGGGGCGCCGTATGGACGCATTCCCCGCCGACGCGGTACAATCTGGCCGTTTTTTTTGGCCTGCGTGGCGACCGACAAGCAAAACGGCGCGGGCCGTTGCCGCTTCGGCGCCAGTTTCCCCTCAAGCTAGGTTACAAGAGCTATGAACAAATTCGTCGGCAAACACGTCGTTGTCGCAGCGCTCGTGGCGCTCGCGGGCAGCGCGCAGGCGGCCGGTGTGGTCGGCAACCCGAAGGACGGGGCGAGCAAGGCCGCCATGTGCATCGGTTGCCACGGCATCCAGGATTACCGCGCGGCATACCCGGAGGTCTACCGGGTGCCGGTCCTCGGCGGCCAGAACCAGCAATACCTCGAGAACGCGCTGAAGGCCTACCGCAAGAAGGATCGTCACTTCCCGTCGATGAACGCGATCGCCGGTTCGCTGACGGACCAGGACATCGCGGATCTGGCGGCCTACTACGCCGCCCAGAAGGCCGACACGAAGGACAATCCCTACAAGTAAAGCGCGCGCCGCCGATCTGACCGGCGGGACAGGAGCATTCATGAACAACGCATTCAAGACGGCGGCGGTTGCACTGGCGGCCGGCCTCGCGATCGGTACCGCGCATGCGGCGGACACCACGAAGGGCAAGGAGCTGGTTGAGTCGCACAACTGCGCGGCCTGCCACGGCGCGCAGCTGAACAAGCCGATCAACGCGGAGTATCCGCGCCTCGCCGGCCAGCACGCCGACTACCTCGTGTGGGCGATGCGCCAGTACCAGATGGGGCTGACGAATCCGCTGCTCGGTCGCAACAACGCGATCATGCAGGCGCAGGTGCAGAACCTGTCGGTCAGCGACATGAAGGACATCGCGGCCTACATCGAGTCGCTGAAAGAGACCGATCTCGTCTTCAAGAAGTAAGCGCGCCGGACCTCGCCGGTCCGTGCAGCCAGCATACCCCGCCGCGGCGGGGTATTTTTTTGTCCGCGGCGCTCAGTCGCGCGACGCGCGGCGCAGGATGCGCTGCAGGTACGCGTCGGTATCCGGCGGCGTGCCGGTGCGTTGTGCTTCCCAGATCGTCTCGCCGAGGCATTCCATGATCATGTGCTGCGCCTCGTGGGTCGAATCGAGCTTCGCGGCCAGCTTGTCGTGCGCGGCGCGGATGCCGGGCGGCTGATCGATCGACAATTGCTCGCTGATCGCGAGGTGCATCGACAGGTGCAGGAACGGGTTCGTGCGGCCTTCCTCGGGCGTGTAGTTGCGCGCGGCGGCGCTGTCGGCGTCCGCGAGGTCGTCGTGGTATTCGGGATGCTCGACGATCCAGTCGGCTGCCATCGCTTCCAGCGGCGTGAGGATCTCGCCGGCGCGCTGCTTGCGCCAGGTCTCGGTGAAAAAGCGACGGACTTCGTCGCGACTCGGATTGAACATGGTGGGGACGCGTGGTGATTCGGGCGGCGTCATGCCGCGTCGCGCATTGTACGCCGGGTCGGCGCATGGCGCTGGCAGCGGGCGGGGGGCGCGCCGTGGCGTAGCGCGGCGACGTCGATTGGCGTCGGCCGGCGCGGGCTGCGGCGCGGCGCAACAGGTAAGCGAGGACTAGGCTGCCGGCCAGCGGGCCGCTACACTCCGACGATTCCCGTCGTCGCACTTGCCCACTTACATCATGTCCGCCACCGCCCGCTCATCGTCCGCCGCGCTGCAGGGCGCGTTCTACGTCGCGCTGTCCGCCGCCGCATTCGGCGCGATGGCGATCTTCGGCCGCTATGCGTATGCGGCCGGCGTCGACGTGCTCGGGCTGCTGATCGTGCGCTTCGCGATCGGCGGCGCGGTCCTGGCCGCGATCGCCCGGCACCGCCGCGTCGCATGGCCGCGCGGCCGCGCGCTCGCGCCGCTCATGGCGATGGGTGCACTTGGCTACGTCGGGCAGTCGTTTTGCTATTTCAGCGCGCTCCAGCATGCGCAGGCGAGTCTCGTCGCGCTGCTGCTGTACCTGTATCCGGCCTTCGTCACGCTGTTGGCCGCGTGGTGGCTCGGCGAGCGCCTCACGCGCGCGA
Organism: Burkholderia sp. MSMB0856; assembly: GCF_001524645.2. NCBI lineage: Bacteria > Pseudomonadati > Pseudomonadota > Betaproteobacteria > Burkholderiales > Burkholderiaceae > Burkholderia > Burkholderia sp. MSMB0856. Next base: position 1,024,472 of record NZ_CP013427.1, read on the forward strand.
AGGCGGTCGCGCTCGTGCTTTGTGTCGCGGGCTCCGCGCTGATGGTCGGCGGCGGCCACGGCGAGCCGCTCGGCATTGCGCTCGCGCTGGCCGCTGCGGTGATCTATTCGCTGTACATCGTCGGCGGCACGAAGGCGACGCGCGGCGTCGATCCGCTCGCGACCACCGCGATCATCTGCCTGTCGGCGACCGCGACGCTCGTCGCGATCGCGGTCGTGCGGACCGCGGCGTTCGGCGCGCCGCCGCGCTGGCCGGCGACGGCCGGCGGCTGGGCGTCGATGCTCGCGATCGCGCTGGTGTCGACGGTCGCCGCGATGCTCGCGTTCTTCGCCGGGCTCGAGCGGCTGGGGGCTGCGCGCACGTCGATGCTGTCGACGCTCGAGCCGGTCGTGACGGTCGCGCTCGCGGCGCTGCTGTTCGGCGAGGCGCTGTCGCCGTTGCAGTGGGCCGGCGGCGTCGCGATTCTCGCGGCCGTGCTGGCGCTCGTGCGTGCGGGCGGCGCGGCGGCCGACGACGCGACGGCGACGTCCAACGCATAAGCAGCGGAAACTGGGAAAGTCGTGGGCGCCGCACCGGCGCTTGCGGGTCGCGCCGCGCGCCGCGCACGGCCAGGCCGGCCGCGTGAGGCGCGTCGGCCGCGGCCGGCGCTCACTCGTTCGGCGGTGGTGTCTTCGGCCGGAATTCGCACAGCGGCTCGATCGCGCAGTGCCAGCATTCGGGCTTGCGGGCCTTGCACACGTAGCGACCGTGCAGGATCAGCCAGTGATGCGCGTCCTGCAGGAATTCCTTCGGCGTGAACTTCTCGAGCGCGGCCTCGACGGCCCGTACGTCCTTGCCCGGCGCGAGCCCCGTGCGGTTCGCGACGCGGAAGATATGCGTGTCGACCGCGATCGTCGGCTGGCCGAACGCGGTGTTCAGCACGACGCTCGCGGTCTTGCGACCGACGCCCGGCAGGCTCTCGAGCGCTTCGCGATCGGCCGGCACCTCGCCGTCGTAGCGCTCGAGCAGGATGTTGCACGCCGCGATCACGTTCTTCGCCTTGGTGCGGTACAGGCCGATCGTCTTGATGTAGTCGGCGACGCCTTCTTCACCGAGCGCGACGATTTGTCGCGGGGTGTTCGCGACCGGGAACATCTTGCGCATCGCCTTGTTGACCGACACGTCGGTTGCCTGCGCGGACAGCATCACCGCGATCAGCAACTCGAACGGCGTCGTGTATTCGAGCTCGGTGGTCGGATGCGGATTGAGGCTCTGCAGCGTTTCGTAGATCGCGCGTCGTTTGGTGGCGTTCATGGACGGTTCTTGTCGGGCGGCGCGGCCGGGTCGCTTTGGTCGTCGTTGTTCGGAACGTCACGGTCGTCGCGGGCAGCCGCAGCTTCGGCGTCGCGCTGCGCCTGCTGTTCGGCGAGCCGCTTGCGGCGGGCTTCGGCCGCGTCGATCTGCGCCTGCACGGCCGCGCTCACGCCTTCGGTGTTCTTCGGCGCGGCGCCTTGTTCGGACAGTTCTTCCTTCTTCTTGCGGGCGCGTTCGAGCGCGGCGGCGATGATCGCGCGTTTCTTCGCGTCGGCGTCGTCGGCCGGGGCGGCGCCCGGCGTGCCAGCCGGCGCCGCGGCCGGCGCCGCCTTGGCCGCACCGGCACTGGCCGCGCGGCGGGCGGCGGCGCGCGCTTCGGCGGCCTCGCGTTCGCGGCGCTGGCGGGCGAGCCGGCGGTCGTGGCGTTCGCGCGCGGCGTCCGCCTGTTCCTGCGACCACGCGTCCCAGCCGGTGCGCTCGTCGGTCACGGGGACCATCGCGATGCAGTCGACCGGGCAGGGCGGCACGCACAGGTCGCAGCCCGTGCACAGCGATTCGACGATCGTGTGCATCTGTTTCGGCGCGCCGATGATCGCGTCGACCGGGCATGCCTGCATGCACAGCGTGCAGCCGATGCACAGGCTTTCGTCGATGAACGCGACGGCGCGCGGATGCTCGGTGCCGTTGACGGGGTTCAGCGGGATCACCGGCTTGCCGAGCAGGCGCGCGAGGCGCGCGATGCCTTCGGCACCGCCGGGCGGGCACTGGTTGTAGTTCGCGTCGCCGGCGGCGATCGCGTCGGCGTACGGACGGCAGCCGTCATAGCCGCACTTCGTGCATTGCGTCTGGGGAAGCAGATCTTCGATGCGATCCGCGAGGGTCTTGGAATCGGTCACGGTGACAACGGGCGCAGCAGCGCCGAATGGCTCTCGGCCGCGTCTGGCGCGGCCGGAAAGGTTTGCCAAACCTCGATTATCGCCGATTTCCCGCATTGCGCTGGACGCTGTCTGTGCGCATAATCGAACCGCTTTTTTGCAGGGGCTCAGCAGGAGGGCGGCCGCACGCGGCGCGCTCGTTCCAGGGCAGCCGGCGCCGAGGCGGTGGGGGTGCCGGTCCGGATCACGCGGCTCACATAGCAAAACGCCACCATGAATCAGCCAAAAATCAAAAGAGATCCTGAAGGTACCCGCCGCCGCATCCTGATGGCGGCAGCCGAAGAGTTCGCGAGTGGAGGGCTGTTCGGCGCGCGCGTCGACCAGATCGCGCGCCGGGCCGAAACCAACGAGCGCATGCTCTATTACTATTTCGGCAGCAAGGAGCAGCTGTTTACGGCCGTGCTCGAACACGCGTTCTCCGCGCTGACCGAGGCCGAGCGCGTGCTCGATCTCGACGGCGTCGCGCCCGTCGAGGCCGTCACGCGGCTCGCGCACTTCGTGTGGGATTACTACCGCGATCATCCGGAGCTGCTGCGGCTCATCAACAACGAGAACCTGCACGAAGCGCGCTACCTGCACAAGTCGACGCGAATCCGCGAGATGATGTCGCCGATCGTCGCGAAGCTCGGCAACGTGCTGATGCGCGGCCAGAAGGCCGGGCTGTTCCGCAGCGACGTCGATCCGCTGCGCTTCTACGTGACGCTGTCGGGGCTCGGCTACTACATCGTGTCGAACCGTTTCACGCTCGCCGCGACACTCGGCCGCGACTTCAGCCAAGCCGACGAGCGCGCGGAGATGGTCAGGATGAACACCGAGGTGCTGCTCGCGTATCTGTTGCGCCGATGAGCGGCCCACCCGTGGCCGCCGGATAAAAAAACGCCGCCGTGCGCAAGCAACGGCGGCGTTTTTGCGTCGGAACGCGGCGCGTCAGGCGGCCTTGCGCGCGCGAACGGTTTTGGCGCGCGTGGCGCCCGCGCGTTTCGCGGCCGGTGCGGCCTTCGCGGTTGCCGTCTTGGCGGGCGCAACCGTCACGGCCGGCGCCTTCGCGCGCGCGCGCTTCGCGGCAGTGGCTCGCGCAGTCGCTTCGGGCTGCGGCTTGACGGCCGGCACGGCAGCGAGCGTCGTCGCGGCCGGTGCTTCGGCGGGCGCCTTGGTCGCGCCGTTCTTCGGTTCCGGCGCATGCTCGCGGATGAAATCGCGCAGCTGCGGGTAGATGATCGTGCGCCAGCGGCGGCCCGAGAAGATCCCGTAGTGACCGCATTTCTCGGCGGTCAGGCTGCGGCGATCGTCCTGCGGGATGCCCGTGCACAGCTCGTGCGCGACGTGCGTCTGGCCGCTGCCCGAGATGTCGTCGAGTTCGCCCTCGATCGTCATCAGCGCGGTGTGCTTGATGTCCTGCGGACGCACGCGCTCGCCTTCGACATCCCACGTGCCTTCCGCGAGCCGGAATTCCTGGAACACGACGCGGATCGTCTCGAGATAGTACTCGGCGGCCATGTCGAGCACCGCGTTGTACTCGTCGTAGAAGCGGCGATGCGCCTCGGCGTCGTCCTCGTCGCCGCGCAGCAGGCTCTGGTAGAAGTCCCAGTGCGATTGCGCGTGACGTTCCGGATTCATCGCGACGAAGCCCGTGTGCTGCAGGAAGCCCGGATACACGTGGCGGCCTTCGCCCGGATAGTTCGCGGGCACCGTGTGGATCACGTTGTTCTCGAACCACGCGGTCGAGTGCTGCGTCGCGAGCGAGTTCACCGACGTCGGGCTGCGGCGGGCGTCGATCGGGCCGCCCATCATCGTCATCGTGAGCGGCGTGTCCTCGCCGCGGCTCGCCATCAGCGAGATCGCCGCGAGCACCGGCACGGTCGGCTGGCACACGGAAATCACGTGCAGGTTGCGCGCGCCGATGTGGCGGATGAATTCCTGGATGTACGCGATGTAGTCGTGCAGGTGGAACGGGCCGACCTCGACCGGCACCATCCGCGCGTCGATCCAGTCGGTGATGTACACCTTGTGATCCTGCAGCAGCGTGCGCACGGTGTCGCGCAGCAGCGTCGAGTGGTGGCCCGACAGCGGCGCGCAGACCAGCACGACCGGCTCGTCCTTCAACTGCGTGACGGCATCGGCATCGTCCGAATAGCGTTTGAAGCGCAGCAGCCGGCAGAACGGCTTCTCGACGATCGTCTGCTCGACGATCGGGATGTTGTGGCCGTCCTTGACGATCTGATGAATGTTGAATTCGGGCTTCTCGTAATCCTTGCCGAGCCGGTACATCAGCTCGTACGCGGCGGCCATCCGCGTCGCGCCGGGCATCAGCGAGAACGGGCTGGACGGGTTGGCGAACGACTTGGATGCGGCCTGGGCCCAGGCCGTGAGCGGGCTCAGCATCGCCCGCTGGAATTCGTGCAGTTGGTAAAGCATGCAGACTACTCCCGCGTGGGGGACGGTGCGCAAGGGCGGCGTGGGGCGTCGCGGCGTGCCGTGTGGGTCAGCGACCGGCCATGGTGCAGTGCGGCCGGACAATCGAATCGATCATATCGGACAACGATGGGTGTTGCAATGCAACATTTCCCCGATTTTTCATCAAACTTTTGCGAATTGACGATCTCTGAAGAAGCCGCTCCGGCCCCGGTCAGCGCCCTGTCGCCACGGCCGGCGCCGGCTGGCCGGCCGCGCGCGCCATGGCGTCTTCGTGGTGCATCAGGTTCATTGCAGTATGCACCAGCGCCACGTGCGAGAACGCCTGCGGGAAGTTGCCGACGAGCCGGCCCTCGACCGGGTCGTATTCCTCGGCGAGCAGCCCGAGGTCGTTGGACAGCGCGAGCAGCCGGCTGAAGAGCCGGTGCGCGTCGTCGATCCGGCCGAGCAGCGCGTAGTTGTCGACCAGCCAGAAACTGCACGCGAGAAACGTGCCTTCGCCGGGCGGCAGGCCGTCGTCGTACTCCGTCGTTCGGTAGCGCATCACGAGCCCGTCGTGCAGCAATTCCCGCTCGATCGCGTCGACCGTGCCGACGATGCGCGGGTCTTCCGGCGGCAGGAAGCCGAGCAGCGGCATCAGCAGCACGCTCGCGTCGAGCTCGTCGCTGCCGTAGCTCTGCGCAAACGCCCGTTTGCCTTCATGCCATGCGTTGTCGCAGACGTCGGCGTGGATCCGGTCGCGCAGCGCGCGCCAGCGGTCGAGCGACGCGGGCAGCCGGAACATTTCCGCCGACTTGATCGCGCGGTCGAACGCGACCCACGCCATCACCTTCGAGAACGTGAAATGGCGGCGGCCGCCGCGCGTTTCCCAGATCCCCTCGTCGGGTTCCTGCCAGATCTTCTCGAGATGATCGAGCAGCGAACACTGGACGGACCACACCGTGTCGTCGGCCTGCAGGCCGCCCACGCGCGCGAGGTGCAGCGCGGCCATCACTTCGCCGAACACGTCGAGCTGGAGCTGGTTCGCGGCGCCGTTGCCGACGCGCACCGGTTTCGAATCCTGGTAGCCGGGCAGCCAGTCGAGCTCCATTTCCGGCAGCCGGCGCTCGCCCGCGATCCCGTACATGATCTGGATTTGCTCGGGCGAGCCGGCCATCACGCGGCCGAGCCACGTGCGCCAGGCGCGCGCCTCGTCGTAGTAGCCGCCGCGCATCAGCGCGAGCAGCGTGATCGTCGCGTCGCGCAGCCAGCAATAGCGGTAGTCCCAGTTGCGGTTGCCGCCGATCTTTTCGGGCAGCGACGTGGTGGGCGCCGCGACGATCCCGCCGGTCGGCTCGTACGCGAGCGCCTTCAGCGTGATCAGCGAGCGGCGCACGGCGGCCGCGTAGCGACCCTGCACCTGGCAGCGGCCCGACCATTCGAGCCAGTAGTTCTCGGTGCGGGCGAGCATCGACAGCGGATCGCGCGCAGGCGGCAGCCGCAGGTGCGACGCCGCGTAGCTGAGCGAAAACGGTACGCGTTCGTCGGCGCTCACCGTGAATTCCGCGAGCGTATGGAGGTTCTTGCCGGTGAGCGGCACCGGCGTGCGCAGCACGACGGTATCGGGGCCGGCGATCGCCTTCACGCCGTCCTCGCGGGTCAGTTGCGTGACCCACGGGATCGAGAAACCGTAGTCGAAGCGCAACACCAGTTCCATGCGCATCTTCATCGTGCCGTGGCGGCCGACGACGATCCGCACCAGTTCGGACCAGCCATTGCCGGGCGGCATGAAGTCGATCACGGTGACGGCGCCGTCGGCGCTTTCATAGTCGGTCTCGAGGATCAGCGTGTCGCCGCGATAGCGGCGCGTCGTGTGCGTGATCGCGGCGTCGTCGGCCGGCGCGAGCAGCCAGCGGCCGTGCTCGGGCGTGCCGACCAGCGCCGCGAAACAGGCGCCCGAATCGAAGCGGGGCCAGCACAGCCAGTCGACGGAGCCGTCTTTCGAGATCAGCGCGGCGGTGTGGCCGTCGCCGACGAGGGCGTAGTCTTCGATCAGGGCGGGCATGGGCAAGCGGTCCTTGGGTATTCGAGTTCACTATGCAGGCGGAGGCGCCCTGGCTTCACGCGCCGGCGTCGCGCCCCGTATACTCGGCCGGGCGGCGGAGCGCATGAACGGCCGGCGTTTCGTCCTATCTCAACACTTGAAGCGACTCGATGCAAGGAGGATTCAATGCCCAGCCGTTTACGCGAGCGTGACGCACGCGCTTCGACACGAGGGTTCCCGCTTAGGCTCGCTCACTGGATGAAAGGTTTCGCGATCGTGCTGTCCTTGTCCGCGACCCATGCCTTCGCTCAACAATCGCCGGCACCGGCCGACGGCGTCTACAACCTGCTCGTCGGCACCTATACGGGGCGCGGCAGCGACGGGATCTACGTTTACCGCTTCGATACGAAAACGGGCAGTGTCGCACCCGTGTCGTCGGCGAAGACCGTGAATCCGTCCTACCTGTTGCCGAGCCGCGACGGTCGCACCGTCTACGCGGTCAACGAACTGCCCGGCGACAACGGCCCGGCGACGCAGCGCGGCGGCGTCAGCGCGTTCAGCTTCGATCCGAAGACGGGAGCGCTCACGTTCATCGACCGCGTGTCGTCCGAAGGGAACGATCCTTGCTATCTCGCGCTGTCGCCGGACGGCAAGTACCTCGTCACGGCCAACTACTCGGTCGCGACCGATCCGGGCGGCAGCTTCGCCGTGTTCCCGGTCCGCGACGGTGGTGCGGTCGGCCCGGCCGCGCTGACGGTGCATCACGAAGGCACGGGGCCCGTGAAGGGGCGCCAGGACGGCGCGCACGTGCACTCGACAGTGTTCTCGCCCGATGGCCGTTACCTGTTCGTGCAGGACCTCGGCGCGGACAAGATCTACGGCTACCGCTACACGATCGACGGCAGCCGCGGGCTGATCAGCCCGACCGACACGCGCTACACGCCGGTGAAGGCCGGCTCCGGCCCGCGTCACATGGTGTTCGGCGCCGACGGCCGGTTCGCGTACGTGACGAGCGAGCTCAACGCGGCGGTCGAGGTGTTCGGCCACCACGACGGCAAGCTGACGCCGGTCGAGACGCTGCCGATGACGGTGCCGGGCTTCAAGGGCAAGGTGGGCGGCGGCGCGATCCACCTGTCGCCGGACGGCCGCTTCCTGTACGCGAGCAACCGTGGCGACGTGAACGAAATCGTGATCTACGCGGTGAACAAGGCCGATGGCCGGCTGAAGACCGTCGGGCGCCAGTCGAGCCTCGGCAAGACGCCGCGCGAATTCCTGATCGATCCGACCGGCAAGTGGCTGATCGTCGGCAACCAGGACAGCGACACGTTCTACGTATTCAGTCGCGACGTCGAAACGGGGCAGCTCGGCCCGAATCCGCAGAAGGTGGCGCTCGGCAGCCCGGTCGATTTCAAGCTGGTGCCGGTGGCGCAGTAAATGGAGAAAGGGCGCTGCCTCGGCAGCGCCCTTTCTTCGTTCGGGCGGCCGCTTGCGCGGGGCGCCCGTATCGGTCGTCGTCGGCCGCGCGGCCGCCGTGCTCAGTCGGCCGCGGCCGGCACGAGCACCTCGCGGCTGCCGTTGATGCCCATCGGCGACACGAGCCCGGCTGCTTCCATCTGCTCGACGAGGCGCGCGGCGCGGTTGTAGCCGATGCGCAACTGGCGCTGCACCGACGAGATCGACGCGCGCCGCGTGCGCACGACGAACGCGACCGCTTCGTCGTACAGCGGATCGGCTTCCGCATCCGGCGCGTCGCCGAACAGGTCCTGCGTCGCGCCGTCGGCGGCCGGGCCGTCGAGAATCCCTTCCTCGTACTGCGGCTCGCCGAACTGCTTCAGGTATTCGACGATCCTGTGCACTTCCTCGTCCGCGACGAACGCGCCGTGCACGCGCTGCGGGTAGCCGGTGCCCGGCGGCAGGAACAGCATGTCGCCCTGGCCGAGCAGCGATTCGGCGCCCATCTGATCGAGGATCGTGCGCGAGTCGATCTTCGACGACACCTGGAACGCGACGCGCGTCGGGATGTTCGCCTTGATGAGGCCGGTGATCACGTCGACCGACGGGCGCTGCGTCGCGAGGATCAGGTGGATGCCGGCCGCGCGCGCCTTCTGCGCGAGACGGGCGATCAGCTCCTCGATCTTCTTGCCGGCGACCATCATCAGGTCGGCCAGCTCGTCGATCACGACGACGATCAGCGGCAGCTTCGACAGCGGCTCGGGATCGTCGGGCGTCAGCGAGAACGGGTTGCCGATCTTCTTTTCCTTCGCTTCAGCGTCGCGGATCTTCTGGTTGAAGCCCGCGAGGTTGCGCACGCCGACGGCCGACATCAGGCGGTAGCGCTTCTCCATTTCGCCGACGCACCAGTTCAGCGCGTTCGCCGCGAGCTTCATGTCGGTGACGACCGGCGCCAGCAGGTGCGGGATGCCTTCGTAGACCGACAATTCCAGCATCTTCGGGTCGATCATGATGAGCCGCACGTCCTCGGGCGTCGCCTTGTACAGCAGCGACAGGATCATCGCGTTGATCGCGACCGACTTGCCCGAACCCGTCGTGCCGGCGACCAGCATGTGCGGCGCCTTCGCGAGATCGGTGACGACCGGGTGGCCGGTGATGTCCTTGCCCATCGCGATCGTCAGCTGCGACGCCGAATGCTGGTACTGGCGCGATTCGAGGATTTCCGACAGGCGGATCATCTGGCGTTTCGCGTTCGGCAGCTCGAGGCCCATGCAGGTCTTGCCGGGAATCGTCTCGACGACGCGGATCGACGTGAGGCCGAGGCCGCGCGACAGGTCCTTCATCAGGCCGACGATCTGGCTGCCGCGCACGCCGAGCGCGGGTTCGATCTCGAAGCGCGTGATCACCGGACCCGCCGATGCGCCGACCACGGTCACCGGCACCTTGAACTCCTGCAGGCGCTGCTCGATGACCTGGGCGGTCTGCGCGAGGTTTTCCTCGGTGATCGTTTCGATATCGTCGGAGGCGGGCTCGAGCAGGTCGAGCGTCGGCAGTTCGACGTTGAACGACGCGGGTGCGTGGAATTCGAACGCGTTCGGGCGCGGCTGGCGCGCGGGTTCGGCCGATGCGTCCGGGGGCGGGGCGCTCGATTCCGCCGGTGCCGGCGGCACGGTGGCCTCGGACAGCGTCGTGTCCGGCGGCGGTGCGGTCGTGACGGCCGGGATGGCGATGCCGGTTGCCGCGGGCGTTGCGCCGGTGCCGGGCATGATGGACCAGCTCGCCGATGCAGCAGCGGGGGCCGGCGGGGTGGTGAACGACTGGGCCTGCGGCGCCGGTGCGGACGCGATGGGTTGTGCCGGTGTCGCCGTGTCGATGGATCCGCCCGGTGTGGAGAAGGTCGGCATTGCCGACACAGACGCGGTCGCGGAAGTCGCGGGCGCGGCCGATGCCGTCGCGGGGGCGGTCGTGGCGAAGGAGGCCGGCGCGCCGCCCGTCGCTGCAGGCACGCCGCCGAACGCGGCGGGTGTAGCGGCAACGATCGTGCTCGTCGGGGCGAGTGCGCCGGAAGACGGCGCCGGGATGACCGCAGCGGCGGCGGCAGGCGCGATGCCGGGTGCCACCTGCGCTGCTGCGGGCGGTGTGGCCTGCGTGTCGGTCGACCAAGCGTCAGGCGTGCGGTTCGCCGGTGCTGCCGGAGGCGTGGCCGATGCGGTCGACGTTGCGGTAAATGCGCTGCCGGACGAGGTGCCAGCCGCGACGGCAGGCGACACCTGCGTGCTTTGCGCCGAATGCGATCCGATTGCGCTGAAGGACGTGCCGGTCGATGCGGATGCGGTCGCGGCCGGCTGCGATGTGGCCGGACCGGAAGCATTCATTGCGGGCGTCGGAGCAGACGTCGCCACGGGTGCGGACGGCTGTGCGGCGGGCTGTGCGGCGGGCTGTGCGGCGGCACCGGTCGACGGCGTGTGGGCGGGTGCCGTCGGTGCGGGTGCTGGCGTGACCGCGGCCGATGCCGCACCCGGCACGTGACCGCTGGAACCGTGTGCGGCCCCGGTGGCGCCTATTGGCGCGGACGGCTCGGCCGATACAACGGGCGCCGCCGATGCGGTGGGTTGCGACGGCGACCAAGAGGCCGTGCCAGTCATGCCGGAGAACGAAGGCGTCGCGGCGGCCGGTGTGCTGTTCGACGTGTTCGCCGGTGCGGGTGCCAGGGCAGCAGAGCCCGGCGTGGTCCCGACGCGCGACGACGCGGAAGTCGCCGGAGTCGTCTGCGCACCGGAGGAGGGTTCCGCGGACAACGGCTTCGACCACGACGCAGACGCAGGTTCCGCCATCGCGGAGATCGACGCCGCCGATGCGGGTGGCATGGCGGATTGCGTGCCGGCAGCCGACGGTGCGGTTTCTCCGGCGTGCTTTGCTGCCGCATGCCAGGCCGTTCCCGTCACGGCGCCGTCCGGTGCGGTGGTCGACGTGTCCGAGGCCGCCGGCGTCGCTGCCGCGACGGGCATGGCATCGGCAAGCGGCCGCGTCGGCGTTGCCGCGATCGACGAAGCGGGGAGGGGAGTGGTCGGCGCGACCTGCTGGACAGGTTTCACGACGTCCTGAGTCGCGTGCGTGTCCGGTGTCGTATCGACCGATACGGTGGTATCGGCCGGCAGTGTGGATTGCGACTGGACCTGACCGACCGTCCCTGCGGCTGTTGCCGCATCCTTCGCGTCGGCGGTGCGGCCCAAGCCGCTTGCCATCGACGTGACGCTGGCCGCATGCGAACTGACAGCCTCGCTCGTCGCCCCCGACTCATCCGCATCGGACAGCGGCGCGGCAATCGGGCTTTCATGCGATGCGTCGAGTCCGGAAACCGGCGGGCTGACGATGTCTTCCCACGGTGCGAAGTCGATCGGTGAATCGAATGCCGGCGCGGCGGGAGCATTGGCGTCATGCCGATGCTCGCCTTCCGCATGACGCGTCGGTGCATCGGTCTCGACGCTGCGATCCGGTATGGCATGCCGTGCAGTTTCGCCGAAGGCCGGAATGCTCGTGCCAACATCGACAAGGGGCGTGCGCACGCTCGGCTCGGCCGGCATGAATGCATCCAGCACGATCGGTGCGTCGTCGTATGCCGGCGTGGCTTCGTGCGTGTCCGGAAGGTCTGCGTGGCGGGGCGAGGCCTGAAGCGCGCTCGCAACGACCCCGGCGGGTACGGCCGTCGATGCCGATGCCGATGCCGCGACGCTCGCTGCCGTCGCAACCGCGGCGGCCGTCGCCGGCGCCGCATCGGGCGCACGCACGTCGTCGAGCGTCGCCCATTGCGCGGTGCTGGCCTCGATCGAGCGCAGCGTGTCGTGAACACTCGGCGCCGGCGTGATCGGCTCCGCGGGCTGCTGCACCCATGCGTAGAGCGGCGCGCGCGCGGGGACCGGTGGCGCGGGGCGGCGCCGTGCGGCGTCCGGCGACTGGCCGGCGCCCGCTGCTGGGCGCGCGGGCGTGCGCGGCGGCGTCACGCCGGCCGGGCGCGGCGTGACCGCGGCGCGCGGCGCGGCCGGCTGCTTCATTGCGGCTGCGGGGGCGCGCGCGGTGGTCGGTTGCGGCCGAACGGGCTCGAACCCGGCCGGAAGCGGGGCCGGATTCGGGCGCGGCACCTGTGCATTCGCTGCGGCTCGCGCGAGGCTGGCGGTGCTGCCGGTCGTCGGCGGCGGCATGGCGCTCGCCGTGCCCGCTGCAGGCGGCGGGGGCATGCGATGGGCCGACGTCGGCTTCAGCCACCCCGAGGGTGCGACGGGCTCCGCGAGCGGACGCGGCGCTGCGTTGCCGCGCGGCTTCGGCCGGGCCTGCGGATCGGGTTTCCACAACGTTGGGCGCGAATAGCGGCCGTTCTGCCGCGGCGCCATCGAGTTGACGGTGTGCGCGGTGGTCGGCTGCACGATGTCGTCGTCGCGATGCAGCGCGCTGCGCGGCAGGTCGGCGACGCCGCGCACGTCGTCGTCGGCGACGTCGCGCGCGAGCTTGACGCCGAACGACGTGTCGACCCACGCGGCGAACTGCCGCCAGCCGATGCCGGTCAGCCACGGCAGGCCGGCGAAGAACAGCACGACCATCGCGACCGGCGTACCGATCGGGCCGAGCACATGCGCGAAGCCGTTCGAGAGCGCGTGGCCGAGCGCATTCGTGTCGGGGCCCGACAGCGGGCTCGTCAGCGCGCAGCTCGCGACGAACACGGCCGCGAAGCCGAGCCACAGGCGAATCGAGCCGCGGCCGGCGAGTCCGCCGCCGCCGGGCAGCATCGCCTGAACGAGACGCCAGATGAGAAGGAGGAACCAGACGGCGGAGATGCCGAACCAGCCGAAGACAACCGTGTGCATGCTTTGATGAAACAGGAAGAGGGCGGGGAGCGCAGTGCGCGACCCGCCGAGTTTAACCGGCCGGCGAACAGGACTCTAAGGCAGCATGAAGGCGTCGACGCGCTTCCAGGCCACGGGACGCGTGCGTCCGGGATTCGCGCGTGGCGAAGGCGGCCGGTCGGCCTTCGCCCGCGCGCTGCATCAGGGGCTCCGGCGCGTGAAGGTCAGCGTCGCGCCGGCTTCGGTCACGATCTGCAATTGCCGCGGCTCGCGCATCTGCACGCCGGTCTTCTCGATGTGCGCGAGCGCATCGAGGTACGCGTGTTCGAGCTGGCCGCCGAGTGCGTTCGGGCATGCCATGCGCGTGCCGGCCAGCGGCCCGAAGCTCAGCAGACCGTTCTTGAGCGCGTAGGTGCCCATGTAGCGGTTGCAGCCGGAAAAGCCACTGGCGCGTCGGACGCCCGATTCGGTGGACAGCGCGAGCTTGATCGGCTCGCCGTTGTCGCCGTGCGGAATCGTGCGCGGCGTGCCGTCGGCGTTCACCCAGCTCGTGAGCTCCCAGCTCGTGTCGTCGAGCAGCTGGACGGCGGCGGGGTTGTACGGGTCGGGTGCGGGGGCGGCGGAATCGGGGTGGGTCGGCATCGCGCAGGCGGCGAGAAGCGTGGCAAGCGTCAACGCGCAGAGCGGCGCGCGCAGCGGGCGAAGCAGGCCGGTGCGTGCGCGTGCGGCGGCGGACAGGTGGGACATGAGCCTCGTTCCTCATCGGATTCTGATCAAGGCGTAAGAGTAACGCACCCGCCCCGCGCGAGGCGAGCCGACACTTCGCGCGTGAAAACGTTCGCAAGCCGCCGGCGGGCTTCACGCGGCGACGCGCGACGCGACGAAACCGCCCGGACCGGCACGGGTGCGCGTGTTAACATCGGAGCCGTTTTCGTCCTCCAACAGAACCAGCGGGAAATCACATGCAGATCGGTCAGCGGCTCGGTACGCCGCTTTCACCCTCGGCCACGCGCGTCATGCTGCTCGGCGCGGGCGAACTCGGCAAGGAAGTCATCATCGCGTTGCAGCGTCTCGGCGTCGAAGTCGTCGCGGTCGACCGTTATCCGGACGCGCCGGGCCACCAGGTCGCGCATCGCGCACACGTGATCGACATGACCGACGCCGCCGCGCTGCGCGCGGTCGTCGAGGCAGAGCGCCCGCACCTGATCGTGCCGGAGATCGAGGCGATCGCGACCGATGCCCTCGCGGCGATCGAGGCGGCCGGCCTCGCCGAGGTGATCCCGACCGCGCGCGCGACGCAGCTCACGATGAATCGCGAAGGCATCCGCCGCCTCGCGGCCGAGGAGCTCGGGCTGGCGACTTCGCCGTATGCGTTCGCCGAGTCGTTCGACGCGTTCAGCGCGGCCGTCGCGAAGATCGGCATGCCGTGCGTCGTGAAGCCGGTGATGTCGTCGTCGGGCAAGGGGCAGTCGGTCGTGCGGACCGAGGCCGACGTGAAGCCTGCCTGGGATTACGCGATGGCGGGCGGCCGCGTGAACCACGGCCGTGTGATCGTCGAGGGCTTCATCGATTTCGACTACGAGATCACGCAGCTGACCGTGCGCGCGATCGATCCGGCGACGCTTGAGACGCGTACCTACTTCTGCGAGCCGGTGGGGCACGTGCAGGTGGCGGGCGATTACGTCGAATCGTGGCAGCCGCAGCCGATGAGCGCCGTCGCGTTGGAGAAGTCGCGCGAGATCGCGCACAAGGTGACCGAGGCGCTTGGCGGGCGCGGGCTGTTCGGCGTCGAGCTGTTTGTGCGCGGGGACGAAGTCTGGTTCTCCGAGGTGAGCCCGCGGCCGCACGACACCGGCCTCGTGACGCTCGCGTCGCAGCGTCAGTCGGAGTTCGAACTGCACGCGCGCGCGATTCTCGGGCTGCCGGTCGATCCGACGCTCGGCTCGCCGGCCGCGTCGGCGGTGATTTACGGCGGGCTCGACGAGCGCGGCATCGCGTTCGAGGGCGTGCGCGACGCGCTGGCCGTGCCGGGCGCCGACCTGCGCCTGTTCGGCAAACCGGAAAGCTTCGTGAAGCGGCGCATGGGCGTCGCCCTCGCGACCGGCGCGACCGTCGACGAAGCCCGCGAACGCGCAAAGCGCGCCGCGGCGGCCGTGCGGCCCGTGTCGGCGCGCTGACCGGATCGGGAGCGCGCGATGGCATCGACGTGGCGGCGGATCGGCCGTATCGGCAAGGTAGGTGCCGCGCTGGCGCTGGCCGCGAGCCTCGCCGGGTGCGGCCTCGCGGCCGCGCCGTGCCGGGTCGCATCGGCCGGGCTGAAGATCGTGCCGGTCGTCGGCCATGTCGCGGCCGCGCCGACCGACGCGTGCGCCGACGTCATCGATCCCTGAGCGACGAACGCTCAATACATAACCAACGATAACCGCGCGTCCCGCGAGGGCGTGCTTCCACCCGTCTCGTGAGAGGACCTGCATGATTCGCCAAACCTTCGCCGCCCTCGCGCTGGCCGGCACCGCCGTTTCCGTCGCGCATGCCGCGCAACTGACCGTCGAGGAGATCGACGCCGATTCGCGCCAGCAGGCCCTCTATCAGTGCGCGAACCAGAAGCAGCCGGTGCGCGTGTCGTACTGGCGCGCGGGCAACGGCCAGAGCTTCGCGCTGGTGCCGGTCAACGGGCAGCAACTGCTGTTCGTCGATACCGTTTCGGCGTCGGGCGTGCGCTACCAGGCCGGACGCTATACCTGGTGGACGAAGGGCAAGGAAGGGACGCTGCGCGACGAGATCGCCGACCAGAATGCGGCACCGCTGCTGGGCGACTGCGTGCAGATCGAGAAGAAGAAAAAGAAGAAGGGCTGAGCGCCGCGCACGATCGGATACGCCGTGCCGGCGTGCCGATTGCCGCGTTCGATGCGGGCTGCCGGGTTCGACCTCCAGCCGGATCGCTGGGCAGGCAGCGCCCGGGCTCGTCGACCGCTTGCCGATTTTCCGAAGTGCACACCCGGAATTCGACCCCTATTTTTGCCCATTGGCCGATCGGGATAGCCCGGTCGCTCGACGCATCCGCCCGCGCCCGGCCTGCCGGCGCTCGCCGCGAACCGCCACCGAGGGCGTTCGCGGCGTTGTCACGGACAGATTGCTGCGCAGTGCTACAATACGCCCCTTTCCGCCGGCATTCGCGCCGAACGGAGTCCGCACGGCCTGTGGCGCCCGATGTTCGAAATGAACCGGTCCCAAGCGCCAGAGCGGCGCCGCGCGGCGCGCCGCGGCTCCGTCTACTTCCGAAATGTGATGAGCGCAGGCCCGGCCGGCCTGACGCACGATGTCCCCGCCGCGCCTTTTGAGCGAAACGCCACCATGTCCGATTCAGTCGCCAAGCCAGCCGACGCAACCTTCGATCAATTCGGCCTTGCCGCCGATATCCTGAAAGCCATCGCGGAGCAGGGCTATACGACGCCGACGCCGATCCAGGCGCAGGCCATTCCGGTCGTGCTCGCCGGCCGCGACGTCATGGGCGCCGCGCAAACGGGTACCGGCAAGACCGCGAGCTTCTCGCTGCCGATCCTCCAGCGGCTGCTGCCGCAGGCCAACACGAGCGCATCGCCCGCGCGCCACCCGGTGCGCGCGCTGATCCTCACGCCGACCCGCGAGCTCGCCGACCAGGTCGCCGCGAACGTGCACGCGTACGGGAAGCACACGCCGCTGCGCAGCGCGGTGGTGTTCGGCGGCGTCGACATGAACCCGCAGATGGCCGAGCTGCGCCGCGGCGTCGAGATCCTGATCGCGACGCCCGGCCGCCTGCTCGACCACGTGCAGCAGAAAACGGCAAACCTCGGGCAGGTGCAGATGCTCGTGCTCGACGAGGCCGACCGGATGCTCGACATGGGCTTCCTGCCGGACCTTCAGCGCATCCTGAACCTGCTGCCGAAGGAGCGTCAGACGCTGCTGTTCTCGGCCACCTTCTCGCCGGAAATCAAGAAGCTCGCATCGACCTACCTGCGCAACCCGCAGACGATCGAGGTCGCGCGCAGCAACTCGACCAACGCGAACGTCACGCAGATCGTCTACGACGTCGCCGAAGGCGACAAGCAGGCCGCCGTCGTGCAGCTGCTGCGCGATCGCGGGCTCAAGCAGGTGATCGTGTTCTGCAACAGCAAGATCGGCGCAAGCCGGCTGGCCCGCAATCTCGAGCGCGACGGCGTGGTCGCGTCGGCGATCCACGGCGACAAGACGCAGATCGAGCGGATGCAGGCTCTCGACGCGTTCAAGCGCGGCGAAATCGAGGCGCTGGTCGCGACCGACGTGGCCGCGCGCGGCCTCGACATCGCCGAACTGCCGGCCGTGATCAACTTCGACCTGCCGTTCAACGCGGAAGACTACGTGCACCGGATCGGCCGCACGGGCCGCGCAGGCGCGACGGGCGATGCGCTGTCGCTGTGCAGCCCGAACGAGCGCAAGCAGCTCGCCGATATCGAGAAGCTGATCAAGCGTCCGCTCGATGTGCAGACGCTCGCGCTCGACAAGCCGGCGCGCCATCGTCACGACGAGCGTGGCGGCGATCGCGGCGGTGAGCGCGGCGGCGAACGCGGCGGCGAACGCGGCGGCGAACGCGGCGGCCGCCGCGAGCGCGACGAGCATCGCGGTGCGTCGGGGCGTCGTTCGGGTGGTTCCGAGCGCGGCGGCCATCACCGTCGTCACGAGGCGCCGGTCGACGATTTCTTCCTGAAGCCGTACGAACCGTCGGCGCCGGCGAACCAGCCGGAAGAGACGAAGTCCGCGCAGCAGCCCGAGAAGAAGGGGCCGAAGCGTCAGGTCGCCGCGCTGCTCGGCGGCTTCGGAATGCCGCGCAAGCCGTCGGCGTAAGCGGGCGGTTCAGGCGGTTGGTGCAGCGCGCGAGCGCTGCCGCGGAAACGGGTGCATGCGATGAGCATGTGCCCGTTTTTCATTGGGCGAGACGATTCGTGACGAGGCAGCCGGGAGGAGGGATGACTGATCGCGCGGGCGGGGGGCTTCGGTGCAGTGTCGTCAGCGCGCGTGCAGTTTCCGGTCGATTCAGCGTTGACGGATGCCGGAACGCGGTCGTTGCGAACCGGGATTCCGCGAACGGCTCAGCCGGCGTGTGGCCCGAAGCGACGCGCCCACGCATCGGTCGCGGCCGCGTAGAACGCATCCATCGTGTCGCCCGATGGATCGCCATCGGCGGCAAGGCCGAGATGCATGGCGGCGGCCCGCAGCGCCGGCAGCGGATCGTCCCGCTGGAGCGCGATCGCGCCGGTCTGCTTGCTGAGCTTTTCGCCGTTCGCGTCGACGACGACGGGCACGTGCAGGTATTCGGGCGTCGGCACGCCGAGACAACGCTGCAGGTAGATCTGGCGCGCGGTCGAATCGAGCAGGTCGGCGCCGCGCACGACGTGCGTGATGCCCGCGTCGGCATCGTCGACCACCACCGCGAGCTGATACGCCCATTGGCCGTCCGCGCGCTTCAGCACGAAATCGCCGACGTCGGTCGCGAGATTCTGCGCTTGCGTGTGCTGCCAGCGGTCGTCGAGCGTGACGATCGCATCGTCGCCGTCCGGCACGCGCAGCCGCCACGCGCGCGCGGGCTTGCCGTGCAGGCCGGTGCGGCAGGTGCCCGGGTACGCGAGCGTCGTGTGGCGCTCGTGCGCGGCACGTAGCGAATCGGCGATTTCCTTGCGCGTGCAGCCGCACGGGTAGACGAGCCCCGCGTCGACGAGCCGGTCGAGCGCGGCCGCATAGTTGGCCTCGCGCGTGCTTTGCCACACGGGTGGTTCGTCGGGCGTCATGCCGAAATGCGCGAGTGTCGCGAGGATGTCGTCGGCGGCGCCGGGCACCGTACGCGGGCCGTCGATGTCCTCGATGCGCACGAGCCACGCGCCGCCGTGCGCGCGCGCGTCGAGCCAGCTCGCGAGCGCACCGACCAGCGAGCCGAAATGCAGCGGGCCGGTGGGCGACGGCGCGAAGCGGCCGCGGTAGACGTTCATCGGGGCGCGGAGCGACGCGCGCTTACGCGGCGCTGGCTGTCTGCGTGCAGGCCGGGCACGACTGGCCGGCCACGTAGCTCGGCGATTGCTGGGCTTCCGGCGTGACGACCGCGCGGCACGCGAAGCACGTGACGTTTTCGGTCGGCTGCAGTTGCGGGTTCAGCGCGGTGCGGTAGTCGAACACGAAGCAGTCGCCGTGATAGTGCGCGCCGCCGACTTCCTCGAAATACTTCAGGATCCCGCCCTCGAGCTGGTACACGTTCTCGATGCCGATTTCCTTCATGTGGATCGCCGCCTTCTCGCAGCGGATGCCGCCCGTGCAGAACGACACGACCGTCTTGCCCTCGAGATCGGCGCGGTTCGCGTCGATCACTTCCGGGAACTCGCTGAACTTGTCGATCCGGTAGTCGAGCGCGTCGTCGAACGTGCCGACGTCCACTTCGAAAGCGTTGCGCGTGTCGAGCATCACGACCGGGCGGCCGGCATCGTCGTGGCCGCGGTCGAGCCACGCCTTCAGCGTGCGCGCGTCGACCGACGGCGCGCGGCCGAGCTCCGGCTTGATCGCGGGCTTCTTCATCGTGATGATCTCGCGCTTCAGGCGCACGAGCATCCGGCGGAACGGCTGCGAGTCGGACAGGCTCTCCTTGAACTGCAGCGTCGCGAACTTGCCTTCGAACAGCGGATCGTGGCGGATGTAGTCGATGAACGCGTCGGTCGCTTCGCGCGAGCCGGCGATGAACAGGTTGATGCCTTCCGGCGCGAGCAGGATCGTGCCGCGCAGGCCGAGTTCGTTGCAGCGGGCGGTGACGAGCGGGCGCCATTGCTCGGTCGCGTCGAGCGACACGAAGTGGTAGGCGGCAAGGTTGACGATGGTCATGATGGTCCGACGGGAAAACGGCCGCGGCCGTGCGGCGGGCGCACGGCGGCCCCGCAAAAAAGGGTGCGAAGCCGGGGCGATGATTCGAAAACCCGTATTATCCCGCAAACTGCGCATGCGCCGGCACCTGACCGTTCGGCCAACGTCGCGCGCATCGGCCGAACGGCCGGGCGCGGGGATTTTTTGGGCAGCCTTCGCGACGACGCGGCTACAATATCGCCCATGTCAGATCCCCGCTTCGTCCATCTTCGCGTTCACTCCGAATTCTCGATTGCCGACGGCATCGTGCGTCTCGACGACATCGTCAAGGCGGCGGCCGCGGACGGTCAGGGCGCGCTCGCCCTCACCGATCTCGGCAACGCATTCGGCCTCGTCCGTTTCTACCAGGAAGCCCGCGGCAAGGGCATCAAGCCGATCGCCGGCTGCGACGTCTGGATCACCAATCCGGACGATCGCGACAAACCGTCGCGCCTGCTGCTGCTGGTGAAGGACAAGGTCGGCTACCTGAACCTGTGCGAACTGCTGTCGAAGGCATGGCTCACGAACCAGTATCGCGGCCGCGCGGAACTCGACGCGAGCTGGCTCGACGGCGAGCTCTCGCAAGGGCTGCTCGCGCTGTCGGGTGCGCAGCAGGGCGATATCGGGCTCGCGTTCGCGGCCGGTAACGAGGAAGCCGCGCGCCGGCATGCCGAGCGCTGGGCGAAGATTTTCCCGGGCGGTTTCTACATCGAACTGCAGCGTTACGGCCAGCCGGGCGCCGAGGCGTACATCCAGCAGGCCGCGACGCTCGCCGCGTCGCTGCAGCTGCCGGTCGTCGCGACGCATCCGACGCAGTTCATGACCGACGACGACTTCACCGCGCACGAGGCGCGCGTGTGCATCTCGGAAGGCGACATGCTCGCGAATCCGCGACGCCAGAAGCGCTTCACGACCGATCAGTATTTCCGCACGCAGGACGAGATGGCAGCGCTGTTCGCCGACTTGCCGTCGGCGGTCGCGAACACGGTCGAGATCGCGAAGCGCTGCAACCTGAAGCTCGAGCTCGGCAAGCCGAAGCTGCCGCTGTTTCCGACGCCGGACGGCATGTCGCTCGACGACTACCTGGTCCAGCTGTCGAAGGAAGGGCTCGAGAAGCGCCTCGAGCAGCTGTATCCGGATGCGGCGGAGCGCGAAGCGCAGCGCGACACGTACTACAAGCGGCTCGAGTTCGAGTGCGGGACCATCACGAAGATGGGCTTCCCGGGCTACTTCCTGATCGTTGCGGACTTCATCAACTGGGCGAAGAACAACGGCGTGCCGGTCGGCCCGGGCCGCGGCTCGGGCGCCGGTTCGCTGGTCGCGTACGCGCTCGGCATTACCGATCTGGACCCGCTGCGTTACAACCTGCTGTTCGAGCGATTCCTGAATCCGGAACGTGTGTCGATGCCCGACTTCGACATCGACTTCTGCCAGCACGGCCGCGATCGCGTGATCCAGTACGTGAAGGAAAAATACGGCGCGGACGCCGTGTCGCAGATCGCCACCTTCGGCACGATGGCCGCGAAGGCGGCCGTGCGCGACATCGGCCGCGTGCTCGACCTCGGCTACATGTTCACCGACGGCGTCGCGAAGCTGATCCCGTTCAAGCCCGGCAAGCACGTGACCATCGCCGACGCGATGAAGGAAGAGCCGCAGCTGCAGGAGCGCTACGACCACGAGGACGAAGTGCACCAGCTGCTCGACCTCGCGCAGCGCGTCGAGGGCCTCACGCGTAACGTCGGGATGCACGCGGGCGGCGTGCTGATCGCGCCCGGCAAGCTGACCGACTTCTGTCCGCTGTACACGCAGGGCGACGACGGTGGTGTCGTCAGCCAGTACGACAAGGACGACGTCGAAGCCGTCGGCCTCGTGAAGTTCGACTTTCTGGGTCTCACGACGCTGACGATCCTCGACTGGGCCGAGCGCTACATCCGCCGTCTCGATGCGTCGAAGGCCGACTGGTCGCTCGCGCAGGTACCGCTCGACGATCCGGCATCGTTCCAGATCCTGAAGAAGGCCAACACGGTCGCCGTGTTCCAGCTGGAAAGCCGCGGGATGCAGGGCATGCTGAAGGACGCGCAGCCCGACCGCTTCGAGGACATCATCGCGCTCGTGTCGTTGTACCGTCCGGGCCCGATGGACCTGATCCCGAGCTTCTGCGCGCGGAAGCACGGCCGCGAGAAGGTCGACTATCCGGATCCGCGCGTCGAACCCGTCCTGAAAGAGACCTACGGCATCATGGTCTATCAGGAGCAGGTGATGCAGATGGCGCAGATCATCGGCGGCTACTCGCTCGGCGGCGCCGACCTGTTGCGTCGCGCGATGGGCAAGAAGAAGCCCGAGGAGATGGTCAAGCACCGCGAGATCTTCGCCGAGGGTGCGGCGAAGAACGGCCTCACGCGCGAGAAGTCCGACGAGATCTTCGACCTGATGGAGAAGTTCGCGGGCTACGGCTTCAACAAGTCGCACGCGGCGGCCTACGCGCTGCTCGCGTATTACACCGCGTGGCTGAAGGCGCACCATCCGGCCGAATTCATGGCGGCCAACATGACGCTCGCGATGGACGACACCGACAAGGTGAAGATCCTGTTCGACGACTGCGTCGTGAACAACCTCGTCGTGCTGCCGCCGGACATCAACCAGTCGCATTACCGGTTCGAGCCCGTCGCTGAAGCCGACGGCAAGCGTTCGCGCACGATCCGCTACGGTCTCGGCGCGGTGAAGGGCAGCGGCCAGAACGCGATCGAGGAGATCCTGCGCGCGCGCGAGGAAAAGCCGTTCACTGACCTGTTCGATTTCTGCGAGCGGATCGACCGGCGTGTCGTCAACCGCCGCACGGTCGAGGCGCTGATCCGTGCCGGCGCGTTCGATTCGCTGAACGCGAATCGCGCGCAGATGCTCGCGTCGGTGCCGCTCGCGATGGAAGCGGCCGAGCAGGCCGCGGCGAACGCGATGCAGGCCGGCCTGTTCGACATGGGGGCCGAGTCGCCGCACGCGCATGCGCTCGTCGACGAACCCGCGTGGGACGACAAGCGTCGCCTGCAGGAAGAGAAGGGCGCGCTCGGCTTCTACCTGTCTGGCCACCTGTTCGATGCGTATCGCGACGAAGTGCGCCGGTTCGTGCGGCAGAAGGTCGGCGACCTGAAGGAAGGGCGCGACAAGCTCGTCGCGGGCATCATCGCATCGCTGCGCACGCAGATGACCCAGCGCGGCAAGATGCTGATCGCGTTGCTCGACGACGGTTCGGGCCAGTGCGAAATCACGATTTTCAACGAGCAGTTCGAGGCTAACAAGGCGCTGTTCAAGGAAGACGAACTGCTGATCGTGCAGGGGCAGGCACGCAACGATGCGTTCACCGGCGGTATCCGTTTCACGGCCGACACGGTGATGGATCTCGAGCGTGCGCGCAGCCGCTACGCGCAGGCGGTGCGGCTGACGATGAACGGCAATGCGGATGCGGCTGCGCTGCGCCGCGTGCTCGAGCCGCACGTGTCGAAGGACGATCCGGCGGCCGCGCAGGCGGTCGAGGCGCCCGCGCCGCGCGGCGGCGGGCGCGACGGCGGCCGTCGCCCGCAGGCGCCGCTGCCGAACGGGCTCGCGGTCCAGGTTCACTACAGCAACGCGCGCGCGCAGGGTGAGATGCGTCTCGGCGACGCGTGGCGCGTCAAACCGAGCGACACGCTGCTCGCGGAGTTGCGCGCGACGTTCGACGGCAGCATCGTCGAAATCACGTACTGAGCGGTCGCCGCCCGACGGTCGTCGTCTGCACGGCCCGTCGCATCGCCATCGTGCGGTGCGGCGGGCCGTTTTCATTTCGGCGGGTGCTTGGGGCAGTCATCCGGACGCTATACAATCCGTCGCGCGCGGCGCAATTGCGGCGCCGGCCGCGGCATGTCCGCCGGCCGGGGCGCTATGCGCGCGTGAAAACGGGGGCGGTTCGGCGCGGCACGCGATGCGGCCCGATGCCGCGAGCGACCATGCGACGAGGCCGGCACGGGGAAGGGCGCCAGGATGCCGGTCGGTACGCGACGATAAAAAACCGACAGCACGACCACAACAATGGCCAACGGGAAACCGACGAGGCGGATCCTCGTGATCCGGATTGATTTTCTGGGCGACATGCTGTGCACGACCGCTTTCCTCGGCGCGCTGAAACAGCGCTGGCCCCGAGCGGAACTGCACGTCGTCGCGAACCGCTACAACGCGGCCGCGCTGGCCGGCAACCCGGACGTGCACGCGGTCCATACTTACGTGTACAGCCGTCAATGCGAGCGCAACGACCGCCCGGGACGGATGCGCGCGCTCTTCGACCGGCTGCGGCTCGTGCGCCGGCTGCGCCGCTTGCGGTTCGACCTCGTGATCGTGCCGAACGGCGGCATGCATCGCAGCAGCATCCAGTTCGCGCGACAGCTCGGCGTGAAGGATTGCCGCTGGCACGATGCCGATTCAGAATTCGACGATCGCAAGCCCGAACACGTCGCGTCGCGGCCGATGTGCCATGAGGCGCTGTCGGGATTCCGGCTCGTGCCCGAGCTCGGCCGCACCGGGCTCGACGGTCTGGAGCTGTCCGTCCACCCGGACCGCGCGCTGCAGGAAACGTGGTATCGGCTGCTCGGGCCGCGCACGAAGCCGCGCGTCGGGCTCTTCGTGTCGAACAAAGCGGCGGAGCGACGCTGGCCGGCCGATCGATGGCGCGACCTCGCTCGGCGGCTCGCACCGCTCGCCGACGTGATCGTGTTCCGCGATCCCGCCGTGTCGGCCGCGGCCGACCACGACACGTGGCGGGATGTGGACGCCCGGCATGTCGCGCCGTCGTCGGTCGCCGAGCTGGTGGCCGCCGCGAGCCTGCTCGACGCGATCGTGTCGGCCGACAGCGCGCCCGTGCATCTCGCGTCGGCGCTCGGCGTGCCGGTCGCCGCGCTGTTCGAGGACCGTCCCGAGAAATACCGGCGCTGGCATCCGCTCGGCGTGCCGCACATCGTCCTGCGGGCCGGCGCGACGGTCGACGCGATCGGCGTCGACGCGCTCGAGCGCGCGGTGCTTCATCTGTTGATGCCGGCCGGACAGCCCGAAGAAGCGATGGGCGGCGCGGTGCCGCTTCCGGCTACCGCCTTCGCGGCACCTGGAGCCGACGCAATCGTGTTGTAGCCCCCGGGACGGCAGGCGGCGACGGCATTGCCGGCGCCGCCGTCGGACGGACGAACGGACGCCAGGCGGCACGATGGCCGCGGCCCCGCCGTGCGCGGCGCGTCGTTGTCTGCCGCGATACCAGACGGGCGCCCCCAATTTCCAACCGCGACGCGTTGCCGAGGCCTGCGCCCGACGCCACGCCACCGGCCGCAAAATCCTGTACATTGCGAGCCTTGTCCAGCCAGCTAGACGGAACGATCGCCGTGGCCCTGTTTTCTTCCGCCCGCCCGCCCAGAACCATCCTCGTCGCAGCCCCGCGCCGTATCGGCGACGTGCTGCTGACGACGCCGCTCGTGCGTTCGCTGAAGGCGCGCTGGCCTGACGCGCAGATCGACATGCTGGTGTTTCGCGGCACCGAGGGCGTGCTGGAGCACAACCCCGACGTGCGGCGCGTGATCGTCGTCGCGCAGCGTGCGGGATTCCGGGAGCGTTTGCGCGACGCGCTGTCAATGTGGCGCCGCTACGATCTCGCGTGTGCGGCGCTGAGCTCCGACCGGCCGCGTTTCTACAGCTGGTTCGCCGGCCGCAAGCGCGTCGGCCTCGTCGATCCGAACCGCGTCACGTGGCTGACTCGAATGATGCTGAACGGCATCGCGATCAATCATCACGAATCCGCGCATACGGTCGTCAGCACGCTCGCGCTCGCACCGGTGATCGGCATCGAGCCGGTATCCGAGGTCGTCGCGCCGGGCATCGGCGACGATCCCGCGCGGCGCGCGCGATTCGACGCGTGGCTGGCTGAATCGCCTGCGATTCGCGACGGCAAGCCGCTCGTCGTGCTGCATCCGTATCCGATGTTCCGCTACAAGCAATGGCGGCTCGAGGGCTGGGTCGAGATGATCGAATGGCTGCGCGCGCAGGGGTTTGCGATCGCGCTGTCGGGCGGCCCGGCCGATCGCGAGCGCGAGTACGCGGAGCAGGTCGCGGCCGAGGCGGGCGGCGACGTGCTGAATCTGGTCGGCCGCCTGACGTTCGGCGAAAGCGCGGAACTGGTGCGGCGCGCGCGGCTCTTCATCGGGCCCGATACGGGCGCGACGCACGTTGCGGCCGCGACGGGCACCGACACGATCGCGCTGTTCGGTCCGTCCGATCCGGTGCGCTGGGGGCCGTGGCCGCAGCACTGGCCGGCGACGGAGAACCCGTGGGCGCTGCGCGGCTCCGCGCGGCACGGCAACGTGTGGCTGCTCCAGGGCGAGGGCGATTGCGTGCCGTGCCGGCACGAAGGCTGTGAGCGCCATGTCGACAGCCGCAGCGACTGCCTCGTCAATCTCGGCACGCAGCGTGTGAAGGCGGCGGCAGCCGAGATGCTCGGGCTGAATCCGCCAGGTGCCGCCGACTCGGTCATCGACACATCGCGCTTGCATCGCGCGCGTTCCGACTAACGACGCCTGAAGGCCTGACGTTTCCTGATTCGAAAAGCGGGGGAGCGGCGCCGCGTCGACGGCGCGCGGCCGTGCTTCCGGCAGCGGCGCGCGTGCGCCGCCATTGCAGCCTGAGAGGCTCAAGCTGCGGCGGGCGGCAACGCGGATCGCGCGCCGCCCGTCGCATGATGCGTTACGCGCTGCGCCGGATCGCCGACGTCTCGCGGGGCAGTGCTTCGGTGCGCGCGCCGCAGCCGAGCAGGATGCCGGCGAGCAGCACCAGCAGGTGACCTTCGGCGAAATCGAGCAGCAGCGAATTCGCGAGGCTGCCGATCGCGAAGATCGCGAGCCACGCGAGCAGCAGCTGCCGCGAACGCGAATCGAGCGCACGGCTACCGCGCGCGATCTGCACGATCAGGTTCAGGAACAGCAAAACGCCGAGCGTGCCGAGCTGCACGGCCATCAGCAGGTATTCGTTATGCGGATTCGACGTGAGTTGCCCTTCGGCCGCCGTCTTGCCGGCCGTGAGCTTCTCGAACTCGAATTCGAGGCCGCCCGCACCGTAGCCGATCACGGGACGCATGCGATACAGCTCGAGCCCCTTCTTGTACCACTCGAGACGCAGCCCGGTCGACGTGACCGCATCGGTCTGCCGATACTGCTGCACTTCCGACACGACCTTCAGAAGCCGGCCGTTGTGCACCGTGCACGCGGCGACGACGAGCGCGACGCCCGCCAGGACCAGCGCCCCGGCGGCGAGCCCCGCGCGCAGCGCCGACTGGCGGCGCATCAACAGCACGAAACGCACCGCGACGACGAGGATCAGCAGCAGCGCGATGACCTGCCCGGTGCGCCCCTGCAGCATCACGAACACGTTGATCAGCGACCACGCGGCGACGCCGGCATACGCGGCGCGCGACAGCCCGGTGCGGGCCGACAGCGCGAGGTCGGCCGCCTGGTAAAACAGCAATGCGCCGAACATGCCGGCCGCGATGTGATTCTTGAACACCCAGGCACGCGACAGCGGCAGTTCGGTCGCATGCGCGGGCCCGATCGCGGTCAGCCCGAGATAGTTGGTGGTCGACAGCAGCAGGATCACGCACAGCGTGCCAAACCACGCTCGTCGCACGATCGGTGCCCAGTTCGAGTGGCGGAAGGCGAGCACGGCAAACGGCAGTAGCAGCAGCTTGTCGTACTTGGCGACCCAGTTCCACGCCTTCGGGTGCGGCGCGACCGTATAGGTGACGCTCGCGGTCAGCGCCGCGAGGATCAGCAGCGCCGCGAGCGACGCCGGTTCGGTGACGAACGTGCGCAGGTCGCGCCAGAATTCGGGGGAGATCACGAGCGCGGCCGCGAACAGTCCGCAGAACACGTTGGTCAGCGCGGTCGAGACGGGCACCATGCACAGCGCGATGACGGCGAAGGCGCGGGCGGCGGTCAGGCGCCGCGTGGCGGGAGCGGAAAACGAAAGCATCGGAACCTGTCGAATGGACGAATGCGGCATGCGGGCACCGTGCCGCGCGCCGCGCGTCCCGGCGGCACCGCGCGGGACGAAGCGCGCAGTATACGCGAAGCGGCGGGCGTTTCTTTACCGTTTCCGGGGTCCGATCAGCTGAATGCGCGCTTGATCCGCGAGCGCAGCAGTGCGCGCTTCAGGCGCCCCTCGACGGCCGGCGTGTCGAGCGCGAGTCGCGAGCCCGCCGGCTCGCCGCGATGCAGGTAATAGCGGTCGAACGTGGCCTGCGTCATGCCCCATTTGTTGAGGAACTGGCGGCGACCATCGTTCTTGACGATCTTGCCCGTGCTTTTCTGCTGGAAGTGATAGACGAGGCTGTCGCCGACGCCGAGGAAGATCCGGCAGCCGGCGTCCCAGAATTTCATCGAGAAGTCGTTGTCGCTGCTCATCCCCGGCGACAGCTCGCTGCTGTAGCCGCCGATGCGGTTCCACCAGTCGCGGTGCACGAGCGTCGGCGGCCAGGTCGAGCCGAGCCAGTCCGCGCGCGCGAGCCGCGGCGTGGCCGCGACGAGGCCGGCCGCGTCGAACTGTTCGGCGTCGCGGCCGAAATTGCTGACGACGACGCACGGGTTGCGCGTGTCGACCGGCTCGACCATCGTGCCGGACAGCATGAACAGGTCGGTCGGCATCTGCTCGATGCGCCGCACGAGCGCCGCGTCCCAGCCGGGGCAACAGTACATGTCGTCGTTCATGTAGACGACGTAGTCGCGCGTCGCGCGCGCGGCGGCCAGGTTCACCGCGTGGCAGATGCCGATGTTGGCCGGCGACGCGGTGTGCTCGATGCCTTCGCTGCGCACCCAGTCGAGCGTGCCGTCCGAGCCGTCGTTCACGTGCACGATGATCTGGTGGTCGTACGCCGAATGACGGCGCAGGCTGTCGACGACGAGCTTGAGGTACGGCAGGTTGTTCCAGGTCGGGATGATGATGGAGAACATGGCGGTCGGATTCGGTGGTCGTCGTGTCGGCGGCGCGTGGCGCGGCGCCGCGCTCGGGCGCGCATGGCGCGCGGGCAGCCCGGCATTGTAACGCCGGGCCGGCCGCATGCCGGCGGCGTCAGGGGTGGGGCAGGGGGCGCGCGCTCAGCGGGCCGGCTCGTGGCCGAGCTTCAGGAACCGGTAGTACACCGTTTCCGCGTTGAACACGGCGATCATGAAGCCCGCGCGGCCGTCGAGAAACCCGCGCCGCAGCACATAGGTCCGCACGAACGCCCATGCGCCGCGCGCGAGCGCCTTGCCGAAGCCGCCGCGCTGGCCGGCCGCGCGGCGCTGGCGCGCGCCGGCCGTCGAATACGCATCGAGCTTGCGCACGACGGTTTCGAAATCCTCGTACGAATAGTGCATCAGCTTGCCCGGCAGCCGCTGCGCGGGCGTGTCGAACACAAGCCGTTCGTGCACCAGGTCGTCGGAGAAGCGGGCGGTGCCGCGCCGGAACAGGCGCGGCACCCAGTCGGGATACCAGCCGCTGTGGCGGATCCATTGGCCGCAGAAGCTCGACAGCCGGTCGAGCGCATAGACCTGCGCGGCCGGCGCGCGGATGGCCGCGCGGATCGACTGCGCGAGTTCCGGGCTGACCACCTCGTCGGTGTCGAGCGACAGAATCCAGTCGGTGTCGAGGGCGTCGAGCGCGCGGTTCTTCTGCGGGCCGAAGCCCGGCCAGTCGCGCTCGACGATCACGCGGGCGCCGTGCGCGCGGGCGATTGCGACGGTATCGTCGGTGCTGCCGCCGTCGATCACGACGACGTCGTCGGCGAAGGTCAGCGCGTCGAGGCACTGCGCGAGCCGCGCGGCCGCGTTGAGGGCGATGAGGGCGACGCCGAGGGTGGGTTCTGCCATGAAATCGTCGAAAAGGCGGAGAAAACGGTGAGCGGCAGTATACCCGCGCGCCGGCCGACGGCCGCTTCGGCGACGGCCATGCCGGCGCAGGCGGTACAGCTATAATGTTGGGCCTTTTTCGGCACCCGCCGGACGGGGTGAATTCCGGGCAGTCACGCCCCGGGCGCCGCGTCGCGGCTCAAGAAGGATTGCCTTGGAAACCCAGAACACTCTTCGCAAACCGATGGACGGCACCGGTACGTCGCCGGTCACGGTCCTCAAGCGCCTGTGGCCGTACATCCGGCCGCTCATCGGCATCGTGCTGCTCGCCGTGATGACGATGGGCGTCGTCGCGGCCACGGAAGCCGGGATCCCGGCACTGCTCAAGCCGCTGCTCGACCACGGCTTCGGCTCGCACGGCAGCGACCGCGCGAAATGGTACGTGCCGATCGCGGTGATCGGCCTCGCGCTCGTGCGCGGCGTGTCGCAGTACACGTCCAACTACCTGCTCAACTACGTGTCGAACCGCATCCTGCTGCAGCTGCGGCTCGAGATGTTCCAGCGGATGATCCACACGGGCGCGTCGTTCTTCCAGCGCGAGACCGCGAGCACCGTGATCAATGCGATCGTGTTCGAGGTCAACCAGATCCTGTCGGTGCTGACCGGCGTGATGGTCACGCTCGTGCGCGACTCGCTGACCGTGGTGTTCCTGCTCGGCTACCTGTTCTACCTGAACTGGCGGCTCACGCTGATCGTCGCGGTGATCCTGCCGGGCATCGGCTGGCTCGTCAGCAAGATCAACCGTCGCCTGCGCCGCCTGAACCGCGAGCATCAGACGCTGACCAACGAGCTGTCGTACATCGTCGAGGAGACGGTCGGCGGCTACAAGGTCGTGAAGGTGCACAACGGCGAAGCGTACGAGATGGACCGCTTCACGACGATGAGCAAGCGCCTGCGCGGCTACGCGATGCGCATGACGATCTCGGGCGGGCTCGCGCAGCCGCTGACGCAGTTCCTCGCGTCGATCGCGCTCGCGGTCGTGATCACGATCGCGGTCGTGCAGTCGACCAACGACCAGACGACGGTCGGCGGCTTCGTCGCGTTCGTCACGTCGATGCTGCTGGTGATCTCGCCGCTCAAGCACCTGATCGATGTCAACCAGCCGCTGCAGCGCGGGATGACGGCCGCCGAGCTGATCTTCGGGCTGATCGACGAGCCGGCCGAGCCGCAGGGCGGCGGCCGTGCGCTGCCGCACGCACGCGGCGAGATCGAATTCCGCGACGTGTCGTTCGACTACGGCGCCTCCGAGCGGCCGACGCTCGACCGCATTTCGTTCAAGGTCGCGCCGGGCGAGATGATCGCGCTCGCGGGGCCGTCGGGCAGCGGCAAGACGACCCTCGTCAACCTTCTGCCACGTTTCTTCGATCCGACGGGCGGCGCGATCCTGGTCGACGGCGTGCCGGTGGCCGACTACGACCTCCACGCGCTGCGCGGCCAGATGGCGATGGTCAGCCAGGACGTCGTGCTGTTCAACGACACGATCGCCGCGAACGTCGCGTACGGGCAGACGCCCGACCGCGCCCGCGTGCAGGCGGCACTCGAGGCCGCGAACCTCGCCGACGCGGTCGCCGCGATGCCCGACGGGCTCGACACGCTGGTCGGCGGCAACGGGATGCGTCTGTCGGGTGGCCAACGGCAGCGGCTCGCGATCGCGCGCGCGATCTACAAGGATGCGCCGATCCTGATCCTCGACGAGGCGACCTCGGCGCTCGATTCGGAATCCGAGCGTCACGTGCAGGCCGCGCTCGAGCGGCTGATGGAAGGGCGCACGACGCTCGTGATCGCGCACCGGCTGTCGACGATCGAGCGTGCGGACCGGATCCTCGTGCTCGAAGCCGGCAAGATCGTCGAAACGGGCAGCCACGACGAGCTGCTGCGCCATGGCGGGCTGTACGCGCACCTCCACCGGATCCAGTATCAGCAGCAGGCGGCGTGACGTCGGATCGCACCCGTGTGCTAGTCTTCATCGGACAGGTCCGGTTTCGTTGTTTCCGGTTCGACGTGACAACACGGAGGGAAGGGCAATGAAGAAGATGCACGGGATGATGCTGGCCGCGCTGGTCGCGGCGGGTTTCGCAGCGCCGGCCGCGATGGCGCAGGATCATGGCAACTACGACAACCACGGAGACCGCGGCGGCCCGGGCATGCGGCACGGCCATGGTCCGAAGCACATGCCGCCGGGGCAGGCGATGCATCGCGAGGACGATGTGCCGCCGCGCTGGGCCGACCAGCCGCGCCGCGATTGGCACAAGGGCGACCGTCTCCCGGACGAATTCCGCGATCGCCAGTACGTGGTCGACGACTGGCGCGGCTATCGCCTGAGCCCGCCGCCGCGTGGCTATCACTGGGTGGGCGTCGGCGGCGACTACCTGCTCGTGCAGATCGGCTCGGGCATCGTGCTGCGGGTCGGTCCGTAACACCCGCCACCGATCATCGATTCATCCGGCTGCCGGGGCGTGTGTTCCGGCAGCCGCGTCACTTGTCCTTATCCTTGTCCTTGTCCGCCGCCCGGCGGAACCAGCGCCGCTCGACCCGCGACATCGCCCAACACACGGCCAGCGCGCAGACGGTGCCGAGCGCCACTTCCCCGAGTCGCATCAGCGGAATGTCCCATAGTGGGCCGTTGCCTGGAAACAGCAGCACGATCGTCGCTGTCACGCCGCCGAGCCGCGCCGCGCTGCCGACG
The DNA here is from genome assembly GCF_001524645.2 of Burkholderia sp. MSMB0856. Classification (NCBI taxonomy): domain Bacteria; kingdom Pseudomonadati; phylum Pseudomonadota; class Betaproteobacteria; order Burkholderiales; family Burkholderiaceae; genus Burkholderia; species Burkholderia sp. MSMB0856. Next base: position 1,056,943 of record NZ_CP013427.1, read on the forward strand.
TTCAGGCACCAGCAGCTGACGATCGTGACCGCGACCGCGATCGCATAGGCGACGAGGCGATCGCCGCCGAGCGCGGCGCCCGCGAATCCGACCAAGCCGCCGATCATCGCGCCGATGAACTGGTCGCGCGACAGCGACATCGTGTCCGAATAGTTGTGCTGCGTGACGGCGATCGCGGTGACCGCCGCCCACACGGCCTGCTCGGTGTGCAGCGCGCGGCCGATCGTGTACGCGAGGCACGCGCCGCAGACGGCTTGCAACGCCATCAGCGCGCCTTGCGTGAGCCGCTCGCCGAAAGTCAGCCCCTTGAACAGATCGAAGATCGACTGCTGGATCTGCTGGCGGGCTTCGTTGAGTGTCCTGATCGTATCCATCGTGTCGGGCCGGGAGGCGGGGGCGAGCGCGTCAGTGCGCCTGTTCCGGCGATGCGGCGGCCGGCTCGCCGGTGGTCGCGTCGCCGTTCTCGACGCGCGTTTCCGGCATCGCGAGCCAGACCAGCAGCACCGCGAGCGTGCCGGCGGCGGCGAGCCCGAAGAAGCTGACCGCATTGCCGAAGTGATCGGCGACAAAGCCGGCCACGGCGGTGCTGAGCGTCGCGCCGATACCGGCCGCGAGCCCGAACAGCCCGATGCACAGGTTGTAGCGGCCCTTGCCGCCCGCGACGTCGGCCGCGATCAGCGGCAGCATCACGCCGAACACGGCTGCGCTGATGCCGTCGAGCATCTGCACCGGCACCAGCAGGTAGGGACTGCTCACGCCGGCGAACAGCAGCGCGCGCACCGGCAGCGCCGAGAAGCCGAGCAGCAGGATCGGCCGGCGTCCCCAGCGTTGCGCGGACCGGCCGACCCACGGCGACAGCATCGCGACGATCGCCTGCGGTACGATGATGCACGCCGCGATCACGAGCTGCACGTTCTCGCCCATCCCGGCCGTCACTTCGCCGGCCGCGAGGTTGAGCATCGCCGCGTTCGACAAGTGGAACAGCACGACGCACGCCGCGAAGATCAGCATCCGGCGATCGCGCAGCAGCTCGAGCAGCGTCTCGCGCTCCTCGCCTTCGTCGCGCTCATCGGGTTTCGACGTATGCGGAATCACTTCGTGTGTCGGCTGGATCATCGCGAGCGCGAACAGCGCGGGCAACGCCAGCACGGCGGTCAGCCAGAACACCGCGCGCGCGGAGAAATACTCGCCGGTGAGCCCCATCAGGCCCGCCGCGACCGCGCTGCCGATCGATGCCCAGCGCGCGTTGCGGCCGAGCCGGTCGCCGAGGTCGGCGCGGCCGACCAGCGAGAACGAGATCGCGGCCATCGCGGGCACGAGCATGCAGCTCGCGAAGCCGTGGAACACTTCGGCCGCGATCACCGGCACGATCGTCGGGCTCGACGCGAGCAGCACCGCGGACAGGATGATCGCCGCGATCGCCCACGCGGCCGCGCCTTTCTTGTTCTTCAGCGCGTCGACGGCGGCGCCGCCCGGCACCTGGCTGACCATCGCGCTGATCGTGCCGATCGACAGCACCATGCCGATCTCGCCCTGCGTCCACTTGTGCGATGCGAGGTAGGACGCGATGAACGGACCGAACCCGGTTTGAACGTTTGCAACGAAAAAGTTGAGCCAGTCGAGGGCCCGGAGACTGCGAACGCTGACGGAATGCTTGATCGTCATCGGGCGGCACTCGCAGGCGAAGCCGGCGCGGCGGCGGTAACCGGCGGCGAGACCACGACGATCGGCTTGTCGGCCGCGTAGGGCGGCGACGCCTTGATCTGCGCGTCGTTCAGGTCGAGTTGCGGACGCAGCGCCTTGTCGCGCGTGACGAAGCGCAGCGCGCCCCAGCTCGCGGCGATCGAGCGGCGGTCGGTATTGACGAGCCCGCCGAGGTCGAGCACGACGGCCTGCGGTTGCGCGCCGCGGTCGATCAGCACGTCGACGACCCGGCCGATCTTTGTGCCGTTCGGGCGTTCGACGTCGCTGTCGAGCAGCGGCAGACGCGTCGTGGGCGACGCCGCGGCCGAGCCCGACAGCGGCACGGCCTTGGGCCGGGCGGCCGGCGGCAGGTCGCCCGACGGCACGTCGAGCACGATCGGTTCCTGTTTGCCGCCCGGCGTGAAGCGGAACACGCTCCACGGGAAGACGACCTTGCGGTCGCCGATACCCATGAACCCCTGCAGGTTGACGATCATCTCGCGCGGTTTGCCGCTTGCGTCGGTCACCATGTCGACCGCGCGGCCGATCACCTTGCCGTTGCGGCGCGCGACCTCGCTGTCGAGCAGCGCATGGATCTGGGTGCGGTCGAGCGGGCGTGTTGCGACGAGCGGCGGCGGGGGCGGCGGAGGCGGCGTCGGTGATTCGGGGCGCTGCACCGGCTTCGGCTTCGTCACTTCACGGTGCGGCTTCTTCGGCGCTTCCGGTTCCTCCGGCTGGACGAGCGGCGGCACGGGCGGCATCGTCAGCGGTTCGCCGGCGGTTTCCTCGACGGGCTCGACGAGCGCCTCGCTGATCGGCGCGGGCGGATTCTGGGTCGGCAGCAGCCCGCAGCCGGACAGCAGCGCGGCGGCCGCGAGAACGAGGAAAACCGTCGAGGACGGGAACGACATGCGGGATGCGGGAAACGGGAGTCCGCCGCTCATTGACACTCACTCCATGGGTCGGGGGCGGGCCCGGGGGCTCGCGGCTGGCGATGGATGGCGGGTGCGGGCGGCGCACCACGCGAGGTGAGAGTTTAACGTGTCTTCCTTTCAGGACCGATTTATGCGAAGAATCGGGCGCGGGAGGACCGGGAAATGGCGGGGGCGATCGCCGCAAGGGCGGCGTTGGGGGGGGCACAACGAGCGCGGCGCCCGACCGTCGACGACGGGACGGGCGCCGCACGGGCTTCCGACGTGGCGTTATTTGACCAGCGAGCCGAGCGTCGTCGTCACCGGGGCGAGCAGGCCACCGCCGGTCTTCGACAGCGCGCCGGTGCCGCTGCCGCCCGTCAGGCCGCCGACCGGCGAGCTGCCGGCCGCCGCCGTCACGGAGCCGACCGCCGACGTGAGCGCGCCTGCCGGGTTGCTGCCGCCCGTCGCGCTGCCGAGTGCCCCGGTCGACAGGAGCCCCGTCACCGGGGCGAGCGGATTCGTCGCGGCGCTGCCGCCGCCGAGCAGCGCCGTGCCGGCGGTGGCGACCGTGTTGCCGGTCGCGGTCACGACGTTGCCGACGCCGGTCGTGACCGGATTGTTGCCCGTATTCGCGAGCGTCGTGCCGGCGTTCGCGACGCCGGTGCCGACGGTCGTCACGAGGTTCGTCAGCGGCGCGCCGAGCGGCGTGCTCGCCGCGACCGTCTGCGTGACCGAGCCGACCGTCGTCGTGATCGGCGTGATCGCCGAGCTGGCCGCGCCCGTCACCTGCGCGACCGGGCCGGTCGACAGTTGCGTGCCGAGCGTCCCGCCGGCGCCTGTGATCGTATTGCCGAGCGTCGTCACGGCCCCGCCGACGGGCGACGTGACGGGCGCGAGCGGTGCCAGGGCCGAACCGCTGGCGCCGAGGCTCGACACGACACCGCCCGTCGCGGCGACTGCCTGGCCGAGATTCGTGACCACGCCACCCGTGCTCGCGACCGTCGTGCCGATCGGATCCGACGACGCGCCGAGCTGACCGAGGCCCGAACCGAGGCCGGTGCCGAGCGTCGTGACCGCCGCGCCGACGTCCTGCACCACGGTGCCGAGCCCCTGTGTCGTCGCGGGGCTCGTGCCGGGCACCGACTGCGCGGCGATTGCCGTGCCGACGCCCGATATGGCGCCGCCACCGGCCGTCACGATGTTGCTCGACGCAGCGGCCGTCTGGCCGACGCCGTTGGCCGACGTGCCGCTCGAGCCGTTGCCCGTGCCGCCGGTCGTTGCCGTCGTGTCGCCGGATCCCGAGCCGGAGCCGCCGGTGCCCTGACTCAGCGAGCCGGAGCCGCCGCACGCGGCCAGCGACATCAGCGCCGCGGTGCCGGCCGCGATCATGATCATTCGGAATCCTGCTTGATGGATGATGGGCGTGTTCATGTCGTCCTCGTCTCGATTATGGAAATGAGTCAGGCGGCCTTCGTGTGCGCCGACATGTCGTCGCTGCGGAAGGGAAGCGGCGGGCGCACCGTTGTTGTCTCCCTGATCGACCTGTCGCCGTGTCGCGTATTCGCCTGAACCGGAACCCGGAGCGCTTGCAGGACGAATCGTTTGCATTCTTTCGTCTTGCTTGCCGATCGTGCCGGAAATCACCGGATTCGTTCGACCAGAGTAGGTCCGTCGAGGTGAGACTTCTTTTAATGATCGTTAAATTGAAGTAAGCGTCCGATTCAATGCCGAAGTCGGGGTAATCACGATCGACGCGATGCGACTCGTGTGATGGGGGCGGGAGGGAGGGAGGAAGGAGGGGGCGGGCGGCGCCTGCCTGGGCCGCCGTCGCGGCGGGCAGGCGCGGGCGCCGTGCGAGGCGCGGAGCAACCGGAACGTCAGGCGTCGGGATACCACGCGTCGGTAAATTCGCTGACCTTGACGTCGGTCAGCTCCGGACGTGCGGCCAGCCATGCACGGACGTTCTCGCGGTCGGCATCGGTCGTCGTGCCGCGCGGCGCGCCGGAGATCACGTAGGCGCCGATCCCTTCGTCGGCGGATGCGACGGTAAGCAGCCCGTTCGCTTCGACGAAATCGATGAACGCATCGATGAGCTGGCCGCGCTCGAGGTCGGACAGCTCGTTGCGGTAATGCGCGGTCGCGTTGAACGCGAGTTCCTGGAACTCGGCGATGTGGAGTTTCTTGCGCTGGCGGCGGTTGTGGCGTTGGCTCATGGTGTGTGATGAACGGGAAGAGGAAAAATGCAGCGACGGCGGGCGCGGGTGTGACATGCGCGAGTGGCCGGCGCCGCGCTGGATCGCCGCGCGGCATAGCCTGCGGCGGGCAGAGGGAACATCACATCAGCACGATATCGTACTGCTCCTGGCTCAGGTTCGACTCGACCTGCAGCGATACCGGCTTGCCGATGAAGTCGATCAGCATCGCGAGATGCTGCGACTCCTCGTCGAGGAACAGGTCGATCACCTGCTGCGCGGCGATCACGCGGAATTCGCGCGGGTTGAACTGGCGCGACTCGCGCAGGATCTCGCGCAGGATGTCGTAGCACACGGTGCGCGACGTCTTCACCTGGCCCTTGCCCTGGCAGGTCGGGCACGGCTCGCACAGCACGTGCGCGAGCGATTCGCGCGTGCGCTTGCGCGTCATCTCGACGAGCCCGAGCTGCGAGAAGCCATTGACCGTCACACGCGTGCGATCGCGCGACAGCGCCTTCTTCAGCTCGGACAGCACCGCGTCGCGATGCTCGGCGTTCTCCATGTCGATGAAATCGATGATGATGATCCCGCCGAGGTTGCGCAGACGCAGCTGCCGCGCGATCGTATGCGCGGCCTCGAGGTTGGTCTTGAAGATCGTGTCGTCGAAGTTGCGCGCACCGACGTAGCCGCCGGTGTTCACGTCGATCGTCGTCATCGCCTCGGTCTGGTCGATCATCAGGTAGCCGCCCGACTTCAGGTCGACGCGGCGCGACAGCGCGCGCTGGATCTCCGTCTCGATGTTGTACAGGTCGAACAGCGGCCGCTCGCCGGTGTAGTGATGCAGCTTCGGGCTCACCGCCGGCGTGAACTCGCCCGCGAATTCCGCGAGGCGCTGGTAGGTCTCGCGCGAATCGACCTGAATGCGCGTCGTGTCGTCGTTCGCGAAATCGCGCAACACGCGCTGCGCGAGATCGAGATCCTGGTACAGCAGGCTCGTCGCCGGCAGCCGCTGCGCTTGCGCGACGATCGTCGCCCAGGTCTTGCGCAGATACGTGACGTCGCCCGCCAGTTCGTCGGAGGTCGCGTCCTCGGCGATCGTGCGCACGATGTAGCCGCCTTTCTCGTCCGGCGGGATCACGGCGGTCAGCCGTGCGCGCACGGCCTCGCGCTCGGCCTCGCTCTCGATCTTCTGCGAGATGCCGATGTGCGGCTCCTGCGGCAGGTACACGAGCGTGCGGCCCGCGATGCTGACCTGCGTCGACAGTCGCGCGCCCTTCGTGCCGATCGGATCCTTGATCACCTGGACCATCAGCGTCTGGCCTTCGAAGACGGTCTTCTCGATCGGCTGGTGCGGCGTGCCCGACTGCGGCTCGCCCGCGAGGCGCGGATGCCAGATGTCCGCGACGTGCAGAAACGCCGCGCGCTCGAGGCCGATGTCGATGAATGCCGACTGCATGCCGGGCAGTACGCGCACGACCTTGCCGAGGTAGATGTTGCCGACCCGCCCGCGCGACAGCGTGCGCTCGACGTGAAGCTCCTGCACCGCGCCTTGCTGGACGAGTGCGACCCGCGTTTCCTGCGGCGTGAGGTTGATCAGGATTTCTTCGTTCATGGTGGGATTCAGAAGTCGACGCGCGCGGCGCGCAGCAGTGCCGCGGTCTCAAAGAGGGGCAGACCCATGATACCCGAATGGGAGCCTTCGATTCGCTCGATGAATTCGGCCGCGCGCCCCTGGATCGCGTAGGCGCCGGCCTTGCCGAACGGTTCACGGGTGTCGACGTAACGTTCGAACGCCTCGCGCGGCGCGGCCGCGAAGCGCACCGACGAGCGCGACAGCGCGGGCGGCAGCAGTTCGCCGTCGGCGCCGATCACCGCGACCGCGGTCAGCACCTCGTGTTCGCGGCCCGCGAGGCGGGTCAGCATCGTGAGCGCGTCGGCGGCATCGGCCGGCTTGCCGAGGATCGCGCCGTCGATCGTCACGGTGGTGTCCGCAACCAGCACCGGCGCGGCCGGCTTGCCGCTCGCGACGAGGCGCGCACGCGCCGCCTCGGCCTTCGCGACGGTCACGCGCCGGACATACGCATCGGCGGCTTCGCCGGGCAGTTCGGCTTCGAGCGCCTCGGCGTCCTCGTCGGGGCGCGGCAGCAGCAATTCGAAGCGCACGCCGATCTGCTGCAGCAGCTCCTGGCGGCGCGGGCTTTGCGAAGCAAGGTAAAGGGTCGGAAAAAGGGCGGGGGGCGTGCTGGACGGCATGGTGTCGTTATCTCGTTGAGCGCGCGCGCCGCGCGTCCCGAGGACGACGCGTCATGCGCGGTGGTAGGGGTGATTCTGCGTGATGCTCCACGCCCGGTAAAGCTGTTCGGCGAGCAGCACGCGCACCATCCCGTGCGGCAGCGTCATGCTCGAAATGCGCAGCAGCAGGTCGGCGCGCGCCTTGAGTTCCGGATCGAGCCCGTCGGCGCCGCCGATCACGAACGCGACGTCACGGCCGTCCTGCTGCCAGCCGGGCAGCGCCTGCGCGAGCTGCATGGTGGTCCAGTCGCGGCCGCGCTCGTCGAGCGCGACGATGCGCGCGCCCTTCGGCAACGCGGCCTCGATCTTCTGCCGCTCGGCCGCCATCACGCTTTCCGCGCTGCGGCCGCCCGAACGCAGTTCGGGCTTGATCTCGCGCAGCTCGATGCGCAGCTCGGGCGGCATGCGCTTCGTGTATTCGTCGAAGCCGGACGCGATCCAGCCGGGCATCTTGTGGCCGACCGCGAGGATGAAAAGCTTCATCGGGACGACTCGCTGCGGGTCAGCGGCGGCGGGCCGCCGTCTTGCGCGCCGGGCGTGCGGGCGCTTCTTCCTCGTCGTCCTCGTCTTCGTCGGCCGTCGCGACGCCGTTCGGGCCCTTGCCGCCGCCGAGCTTCATCCGCACGGGCTTGTCGCCCCAGATTTCCTCGAGGTTGTAGTACTGGCGCAGCGCCGGTTGCAGGATGTGCACGACGGCGTCGCCGCAGTCGACCAGCACCCATTCACCCGTGTCCTCGCCCTCGGAGCTGACGATGTCGCCGCCGGCTTCCTTGACCTTGTCGCGCACGCTCGACGCGAGCGCCTTGGTCTGGCGGTTCGACGTGCCCGACGCGACGATCACGCGGTCGAACAGTTCGGTCAGATGGCTGGTGTTGAACACCTTGATGTCTTGCGCCTTGATGTCTTCGAGAGCGTCGACGATCACGCGCTGCAGTTTGCGGATATCCATGGAATCAGGAATGGTAGAGACGATGTTGAAGAATATAGGCCCAGACGGCGGCCGGCACATGCTCGGCCGACGCATCGGGCATTTGCGCGTGACGCGCGATGCATTCGCGCAGGTGCGCACGGATGTCGGTTGCGGCGATATCGAACGCCAGCGTCGTGTCGATCAGCAGATGGCCGGCCGGTGTCGCTTTCAGCACGTCGGCGCCGGCCTGCCGCCGCGCGATTTCCTGCGCGATGGCCGGCGGCGCCGTGCCGAGGTCGAAGCCCGGGCGCGTCGACGCGCACACGTGCGCATAGTCGAACAGCTTGCGCCAGTCGCGCCACGTGTCGAGCCGCACCAGCTGGTCGGCGCCGATCAGCAGGGACAGCGAAGCGTCGGGGCCGATCCGCTCGCGCCAGCGCGCGAGCGTCTCGACCGTATAGGTCGGCCCCGCGTGCTCGATCTCGTCGGTCGCGACGGTGATCGTCACGCCGGGCAGGGACAGCGAGCCGGCAGCGGCGCGCGTCATCGCGAGCCGATGCTGGGCGGCCGACACGTCGCGCTTCTGGTAAGGCTGCCCGGCGGGCAGCAGCACGAGGTCGGTCAGGCCGAGCACGTCGGCGAACCGGCGCGCGAGCGCGAGGTGGCCGTCGTGGATCGGATCGAACGTGCCGCCCAGCAGGCCGATGCGACGTGACGGCGTTCGCGGCTGCGGGGCGGGGCGGGCGGTGGTGTTCAGAAAAACGTGTCCTGTTCTTGGGGCGGCGGGCGCGGCGGGCTCAGACCCAGTCGCGCGGCACGAGGAACTCGCTCAGGCGCGCTTCGGGCGAGCCCGGTTCGGGTTGCCAGTTGTAGCGCCAGTTCGCGACCGGCGGCATCGACATCAGGATCGATTCGGTCCGGCCGCCGCTTTGCAGGCCGAACAGCGTGCCGCGGTCGAACACGAGGTTGAATTCCACGTAGCGGCCGCGCCGGTAAGCCTGGAAGTCGCGTTCACGCTCGCCGTACGGCAGCGCGACGCGGCGTTCGACGATCGGCAGATACGCGTTCAGGAACGCGTCGCCGACGCTCTGCATCATCTCGAACGAGCGTTCGAATCCGGGTTCGGCGAAGTCGTCGAAGAAGATCCCGCCGATGCCGCGCGTCTCGTTGCGGTGCTTCAGGAAGAAATACTCGTCGCACCACGTCTTGAAGCGCGGATAGAGCTCGGCGCCGAACGGGTCGAGCGCGTCCTTGCAGGTCTGGTGGAAATGGCGCGCGTCGTCCTCGAACGGATAAACCGGTGTCAGATCCATCCCGCCGCCGAACCAGAAGATCGGCGCCTCGCCGGGCTTCGTCGCGATCAGCATCCGCACGTTCATGTGCACCGTCGGGCAGTACGGGTTGCGCGGGTGCAGCACGAGCGACACGCCGAGCGCCTCGAAGCCGCGGCCGGCCAGCTGCGGGCGCGCGGCGCTCGCCGACGGAGGCAGCGCGTCGCCCGCGACGTCGGAGAAACCGATTCCCGCGCGCTCGAACACACGGCCGCCTTCGAGAATCCGCGTGCAGCCGCCGCCGCGCAGGCGCTCTTCCGGCCCGCGCTGCCACGCATCGGTCGCGAGCGGCGTGCCGTCGAGCGCGCCGAGCGCGTCGGCGATGCGTGTCTGCAGGCCCTGGAGGTACGTGCGCACGCGCGCCACGTCGTAGGTCGAATCGGTCATGTCTGAACTGGGTGCCCCCGCGCGAAGCGGGGGCCGTAAAAAAGGCATCTGCCGGGCATTCTATCGAACCCCGGCAGAGGAGGCCGCCGCTTGCGACGGCAAGGCGGCGGTCAGGGCGTCACGCGCTCTTGCGGTTCAGCGCGCGAAAGCCGATGTCGCGGCGGTACTGCATGCCTTCGAAATTGATCTGGTTGATCGTGTCGTACGCATGCTGCTGCGCTTCGCGCACCGAATCGGCGAGACCGACCACGCACAGCACGCGGCCGCCCGACGTGACGAGCTTGTCGCCTTCGGCGAGCGTCGTGCCCGCATGGAACGTCACGGCCTGTTCGGTCTCGGCCGGGATTCCGTTGATGCGGTCGCCCTTGCGCGGCGCGTCCGGATAGCCGTGCGCGGCCAGCACGACGCCGAGCGCGGTGCGGCGGTCCCAGTCGAGCTCGACCGTGTCGAGCGTGCCCGCGATCGCCTGTTCGACGACCTTCGAGAAATCGCTCTTCAGGCGCGCCATGATCGGCTGCGTCTCCGGGTCGCCCATCCGGCAGTTGAACTCGAGCGTGCGCGGATTGCCTTCCTTGTCGATCATCAGACCCGCATACAGGAAGCCCGTGAAGCGGATGCCGTCCTTCTCCATCCCGCGCACCGTCGGCATGATGATTTCGCGCATCACGCGTGCGTGCATCTGCGGCGTGACGATCGGCGCGGGCGAGTAGGCGCCCATGCCGCCCGTGTTCGGGCCGCGGTCCTCGTCGAGCAGACGCTTGTGGTCCTGGCTGGAAGCCAGCGCCAGTGCGTGCTTGCCGTCGACCATCACGATGAAGCTCGCTTCCTCGCCGTCGAGGAATTCCTCGATCACGACGCGCGCGCCGGCGTCGCCGAGCTTGTTGCCCGACAGCATCATGTCGACCGCGGCATGCGCTTCTTCCAGCGACATCGCGACGACGACACCCTTGCCGGCCGCGAGGCCGTCGGCCTTCACGACGATCGGCGCACCCTTCGCGTCGATGTACGCGTGCGCGGCGGCGGCGTCGGAGAAGGTTTCGTAGTCGGCGGTCGGAATGCCGTGGCGCTTCATGAACGCCTTCGCGAAATCCTTCGAGCTTTCGAGCTGCGCGGCTTCGCGGGTCGGGCCGAACACCTTCAGGCCGCGTGCGCGGAACAGGTTGACGATGCCGGCCGCGAGCGGCGCTTCCGGGCCGACGAGCGTGAACGCGACGCCTTCGCTTTCCGCGAAATCGGCGAGTGCGTCGAGCGACGTGATGTCGACGTTCTTCAGACGCTCGTCCTGCGCCGTGCCGCCATTGCCGGGCGCGACATAGACCATCTGGACACGCGGCGACTGCGCGAGCTTCCACGCCAGCGCATGTTCGCGGCCGCCGGAACCGACGACGAGTAGTTTCATGGGATTCCCCGCAGACTAGAAAACAGGGCGGCCGGCACGCTCAGGCGCGCCGGCCGCGAAATCGGTCGGGCCGCCGTCGCGACGATGCGCACGGCGGCCGGCATCTCATTCCTCGACGATGACGGCGTTCGTATACACCTCCTGCACGTCGTCGAGGTTCTCGAGCGCGTCCAGGAGCTTCTGCATCTTCGCCGCATCGTCGCCGGTGAATTCGACTTCGTTCTGCGGCTTCATCGTCACTTCGGCGAGTTCGGCCTTGAAGCCCGCGGCTTCGAGCGCGTCCTTCACCGCCGAGAAGGCCTGCCAGTCGCACAGCACTTCGATCGAGCCGTCGTCGTTCGTGCTGACGTCGTCCGCGCCGGCTTCGAGCGCCGCTTCCATCAGCGCGTCTTCCGACGTGCCGGGCGCGAACAGGAACTGGCCGACGTGATCGAACATGAACGCGACCGAACCGTCGGTGCCCATGTTGCCGCCGAATTTCGAGAATGCATGACGGACTTCCGCGACCGTGCGGGTGCGGTTGTCGGTCAGCGTGTCGACGATGATCGCCGCGCCGCTGATGCCGTAGCCTTCGTAACGGATTTCTTCGTAGTTCGCGCCGTCCGCGCCGCCGACGCCGCGGTCGATCGCGCGCTTGACGTTGTCCTTCGGCATGTTCGCGTCGGCTGCCTTGTCGACCGCGAGACGCAGACGCGGGTTCGAGCTGGCGTCGCCGCCGCCGAGGCGGGCCGCGACCTGGATTTCCTTGATCAGGCGGGTCCAGATCTTGCCGCGCTTCGCGTCGGCCGCTGCCTTCTTATGCTTGATGTTGGCCCATTTCGAATGACCAGCCATACCTTTCTCCGTGCCCGGGCGCGCTGCGCGGGCGATTGTGCCAATGTGTCGTTGAATCGGCGGCCGTCTGGGCGGGCGTGATGCCGCGGGGCCGCGCGTGTCGAGTGGAACGTGATTTTATCACGCGGCGACCCTCGCTTCGGGGCCGCCGTGCATGGCCGAACGGCCGGGCGGGCCGCTCGGTTTGCCGGGCCGCGCGGCCCGGCGGCGGCGTGCGTCAGTTCTTGGTGCCGAACAGGCGGTCGCCTGCGTCGCCGAGGCCCGGCACGATGTACGCGTGCTCGTTCAGGTGCGAGTCGAGCGACGCGACGAACAGCTTCACGTCCGGGTGCGCGTCCTGGAACACCTGCACGCCCTCGGGCGCGGCGACCAGCGCGACGAACATGATGTTCGCGGCCGGCACGTTGCGGCGCTTGAGCACGTCGACCGCGTGCACGGCCGAATAGCCGGTCGCGACCATCGGGTCGCACAGGATGAAGATGCGGTCTTCCAGGTCAGGCAGACGCACCAGGTATTCGACCGGGCGGTGATCCTCGGCGCGGTAGACGCCGATGTGGCCGACGCGCGCGGACGGCACCAGGTCGAGCAGGCCGTCCGACATCCCGATGCCGGCGCGCAGCACGGGCACGATCGCGAGCTTCTTGCCCGCGATCACCGGCGCGTCGACCGCCACGAGCGGGGTTTCGACCCGCTTGGTCGTGATCGGGAGGTTGCGGGTGATCTCGTAGCCCATCAGCAGCGTGATCTCGCGCAGCAGTTCGCGGAACGTGCGCGTCGACGTGTCCTTGTCGCGCATGTGGGTCAGCTTGTGCTGGATCAGCGGGTGATCGGTGATGAAGAGATTCGGGAAACGGCTGTCCTGTTTCATGACGGGGTGCCTTGGCGGCAAAAGGGGATCGGGGGCGGCGATGGCGCCACGCCGGCCGCCGCTTATGGCCGCAATTTTACCAAGGCGCGCCACGTGATCCGGATATTATCGACGTCTCACGACAATCCGCGCGCCGTGTTCGCCCGTTCGCGACCGTTCGCCCGTCCGGCGATGCGGCCGGGCCGCGCCGGCGCGCGTCGCCATAAGGGAATCGACGATGGATCTCGGCATCGCAGGAAAGACCGCGCTCGTGTGCGCGGCGAGCAAGGGGCTCGGACGCGGCTGCGCGGAAGCGCTGGCCGCCGAGGGCGTGAATCTCGTGATCGTCGCGCGCACGCGCGACACGCTGGAGGAAACCGCGGAGGAGATCCGCGCCGGGTCGAACGTGTCGATCACCGCCGTCGCCTGCGACATCACGACGCCCGACGGCCGCGCGGCCGCGCTCGCCGCCTGCCCGCAGCCGGACATTCTCGTGACGAATGCCGGCGGGCCGCCGCCCGGCGACTTCCGCGATTTCTCGCACGACGACTGGATCCGCGCGCTGGAGTCGAACATGCTGACGCCGATCGAGCTGATTCGCGCGACCGTCGACGGGATGATCGGGCGCGGTTTCGGCCGGATCGTCAACATCACGAGTTCGGCCGTGAAGGCGCCGATCGACGTGCTCGCGCTGTCGAACGGCGCGCGCTCGGGGCTGACCGGCTTCGTCGCGGGGCTGTCGCGCAAGGTCGCGGGGCAGGGCGTGACGATCAATAACCTGCTGCCCGGGCTGTTCGACACCGACCGGATCGCGACGACGCTCGCGGCGTCGGCGAAGGCGCAGGGCGTGACGGTCGACGAGATGCGCACGCGGCGCGCGAAGGAAATCCCGGCCGGGCGCCTGGGCACGCGTGCCGAATTCGGTGCGGCGTGCGCGTTCCTCTGCAGCGTGCACGCCGGCTACATCACCGGGCAGAACTGGCTGCTCGACGGCGGCGCGTATCCGGGCACGTTCTGACGCGCACACCGCCATTCACACATACGACAACAATCGACCCACGAAGGAAATGGAGATGAGCAAACCCCGCATCGCATTGATCGCGCACGACGCGAAGAAGGACGAGATCGTCGCGCTCGCGGGCCAGTACCGCGAGACGCTCGCGCAATGCAGGCTGGTCGGAACGGGCACGACGGGCGGCCGCATCGCCGCCGCGCACGGGCTCGAGGTCGAGCGCAAGCTGTCGGGGCCGCTCGGCGGCGACCTGCAGATCGGGGCGGAACTGGCCGAAGGCCGCGTCGACATCGTCGTGTTCCTGCGCGACCCGATGACCGCGCAGCCGCACGATCCGGACATCACCGCGCTGGTGCGCGCGTGCGACGTGCACGACGTGCCGGTCGCGACGAACGTGGCGACCGCGCGGATGCTGCTCGACGATCTGGCGCGCAACATGCAGGACGTTTGCTAGTCGGCCGCCGGCCTGATTGCCCTTGCTGACGGCAGGGCCATGCACGCCCGGCCGTGACGCGCGAGAATCGGGCGTCGCGACGCGCGCCGCCGCCGGTCCCGTACCGATCGGCACCGGAGCGCGTCGGCGACCCGAATATCCCCTGACCGATTCAGAAACGAGGAGCGAAACGATGCCGAAAGCAATCCGATACGACCAGCCGGGCGGCCCGGACGTGATGAAGTGGGTCGATGTCGAGGTCGGCGAGCCGAAGGCGGGCGAAGTCCGTATCCGGCAGCATGCGGTCGGGCTCAACTATATCGACGTGTATTTCCGCACCGGCCTCTATCCGCAGCCGCTGCCCGGCGGCCTCGGGATGGAGGCGGCGGGCGAGGTGACGGCCGTCGGCGAGGGCGTGACCGCGCTCAAGGCGGGCGATCGCGTCGCCTACGTCGGGCAGCCGCCGGGCGCGTATGCGCAGGAGCGGGTGATGCCGGCCGAGCGGCTCGTGAAACTGCCCGACGGGATCAGCTACGACGACGCGGCGTCGGTGATGCTGCAGGGGCTGACCGCGCACTACCTGCTGCGCCGCACGTATCCGGTCAAGGCCGGCGACACGATCCTGATCCACGCGGCGGCCGGCGGTGTCGGCCTGCTCGTGTGCCAGTGGGCGAAGGCGCTCGGCGCGACCGTGATCGGGACGGTCGGCTCCGACGAGAAGGCCGCGCTCGCGAAGGCGCACGGCTGCGATCATCCGATCGTCTATACGCGCGAGAACTTCACGCAGCGCGTGAAGGAGATCACGAACGGCGCGGGTGTGCCGGTCGTCTACGACTCGATCGGCAAGGACACCTACATCGGTTCGCTCGATTGCCTCGCGCCGCTTGGGCTTTTCGTCAGCTTCGGCAATGCATCGGGCCCGCTGCCGGCGATCGACTCGAAGGAGTTCTCGTCGCGCGGCTCGCTGTTCTTCACGCGGCCGACGTTGTTCTCGTACATCGCGAAGCGTGCGGATCTCGAATCCGCGGCCGCCGAGCTGTTCGACGTGATCCTGTCGGGCAAGGTGAAGACGAGCATCAACCAGCGCTATCCGCTCGCGGAAGTCGGCCGCGCGCATGCCGATCTCGAGTCGCGCAAGACGACCGGCTCGACGATCCTCGTTCCCTGACGCATCCCTTCGTGCCGGCACCACGCCGGCACGCACCCAGACGGGCGGCGCTGGCCGCCGCCCGCTTCGTCCTCGTCACGCTCGCCGTTTCCCGCCGCACGCGTTTACGCGTTTTTTATACCGGCCCGATTACCTTTGACCCGACCTTTACGCGCGTTCCCATAAGGTTCTAGTCGTCCGATTTCGACGACGGAGAACACAAAAATGGATGGGGTTTTCATCGGCGCACTGGTGTTGTTCACCGCGCTGATCCTCGGTTTGCTTGCCGGTTGCGAGAAGCTCGTGCAATACGGTCGCGGGGGGCGCGCATGACCTGGATGCTTTGGCTCGCGGGTGCCTCGACGGCCCTGCTGTTCGCGTATCTCGTCTTTGCGCTGCTGCGCGCGGAGGACATCGAATGAACGCGAACAACCTGTTGCAGATACTGCTGTTCATCGTCGTGCTGCTCGCGGCGGCCGTGCCGGTCGCGCGCTACCTCACGGGCGTGATGGACGGCAGTTCGCGTGTCGTGCGCGTGTTCGGGCCGCTCGAGCGCGCGCTGTACCGCATCGCCGGCGTCGACGCCGGCACCGAAATGAACTGGAAGCAGTATGCGATCGCCACGATCGCGTTCAACGCGCTCGGCGCGCTGTTCCTGTACGGCCTGCTGCGCCTGCAGGGGTTCCTGCCCGGCAATCCGCAGCAATTCGGCGCGATGACGGCCGACGGTGCGTTCAACACGGCCGTCAGCTTCGTCACCAACACCAACTGGCAGGACTACACGCCCGAGCAGACCGTCAGCTACCTGACGCAGATGCTCGGCCTGACCGTGCAGAACTTCCTGTCGGCGGCAACGGGCATCGTCGTCGTGATCGCGCTGATCCGCGGCTTCGCGCGTCATACCGCGCAGACGATCGGCAACTTCTGGGTCGACCTCACGCGCGTGACGCTGTACGTGCTCGTGCCGATGGCCGCGCTCGTCGCCGCGCTGCTGATGAGCCAGGGCGTGATCCAGAACATGACGGCGTACCAGGACGTGCCGGTGCTGCAGGCGAGCACCTACGCGGCGCCGAAGCTCGACGCGCAGGGCAACCCGGTCAAGGACGACAAGGGCAACCCGGTGACGGTGCCCACGCCGCTCGTGAAGCAGACGCTCGCGATGGGTCCGGTCGCGTCGCAGGAAGCGATCAAGATGCTCGGCACCAACGGCGGCGGCTTCTTCAACGCGAACTCCGCGCACCCGTACGAGAACCCGACGCCGTTCGCGAACTTCCTGCAGATCTTCTCGATCCTGATCATCCCGGCCGCGCTGGCCCTCGTGTTCGGCCGGATGATCGGCGACCGCAGGCAGGGCATCGCGGTGCTCGCGGCGATGACGGTCGCGTTCGTGATCGCGATCGGCGTCGAGGTGAGCGCCGAGCAGGCCGGCAACCCGACGCTCGCCGCGCTGCACGTCGACCAGTCGACGAGCGCGCTGCAACCGGGCGGCAACATGGAAGGCAAGGAAACGCGCTTCGGCATCGCGCAGACCGGCATCTTCACGGTCGCGACGACGGCCGCGTCGTGCGGCGCGGTCGACACGATGCACGATTCGCTGACGCCGCTCGGCGGTCTCGTGCCGATGCTGCTGATGCAGCTCGGCGAGGTGATCTACGGCGGCGTCGGTTCCGGCCTCTACGGGATGCTCGTGTTCGCGCTGCTCGCGGTGTTCGTCGCGGGCCTGATGATCGGCCGCACGCCGGAATACGTCGGCAAGAAGATCGAGTCGTACGAGATGAAGATGGTGTCGATCGTCGTGCTGCTCACGCCGCTGCTCGTGCTGCTCGGCACGTCGATCGCGGTGCTCGCCGATGCGGGCAAGGCCGGCATCGCGAATCCGGGCCCGCACGGCTTCTCGGAAATCCTGTACGCGTTCAGCTCGGCCGCGAACAACAACGGCAGCGCATTCGCGGGCCTGACGGTCGGCACGCCGTTCTACAACTGGATGACCGCGATCGCAATGTGGTTCGGCCGCTTCGGCACGATCGTGCCGGTGCTGGCGATCGCCGGCTCGCTCGCCGCGAAGAAGCGCATCGCGGCGACGAGCGGCACGCTGCCGACGCACGGCCCGCTGTTCGTCGTGCTGTTGCTCGGCACCGTGATGCTGGTGGGCGCGCTGACCTACGTGCCGGCGCTCGCGCTCGGCCCGGGCGTCGAGCATCTGATGATGTGGCTGGGCGCGTGATGCGCGCCCGCATGGCGACACCTTGCAAAGACTGAAGAGATTGAAGAGATCGCAATGACTCAACATTCCGCAACACGATCCATGTTCGATCCGACGCTGCTGCGTCCGGCGATCGTGGATTCGTTCAAGAAACTCACGCCGCGCACGCAGTTCCGCAACCCGGTGATGTTTTGCGTGTACGTCGGCAGCATCCTGACCACGATCCTGTGGATCGCGGCGCTCGTCGGCCAGGCCGAGGCGCCGGCGGGCTTCATCCTCGCGATCGCGCTGTGGCTGTGGTTCACGGTGCTGTTCGCGAACTTCGCCGAAGCGCTCGCCGAAGGGCGCTCGAAGGCGCAGGCCGCATCGCTGCGCAGCGCGAAGAAGGACGTGATGGCGAAGAAGCTCAACGAGCCGCATCCGAAGTCGCCGATCCGGATCATGACCGCGTCCGACCTGCGCAAGGGCGACGTCGTGCTGGTGGAGGCCGGCGACGTGATCCCGGCCGACGGCGAAGTCGTCGAGGGCGTCGCATCGGTCGACGAATCGGCGATCACCGGCGAATCCGCGCCGGTGATCCGCGAGTCGGGCGGCGACTTCTCGTCGGTGACGGGCGGCACGCGCGTGCTGTCCGACTGGATCGTCGTGAAGGTCACGGCGAACCCGGGCGAGGCGTTCCTCGACCGGATGATCGCGATGGTCGAAGGCGCGAAGCGCAAGAAGACGCCGAACGAGGTCGCGCTGACGATCCTGCTCGTCGCGCTGACGATCGTGATGCTGCTCGCGACCGCGACGCTGCTGCCGTTCTCGATGTTCGCGGTCGACGCGATGAAGGCCGGTCACGTGGTGACGATCACCGTGCTCGTCGCGCTGCTCGTGTGCCTGATCCCGACGACGATCGGCGGGCTGCTGTCCGCGATCGGCGTGGCCGGGATGAGCCGGATGATGCAGGCGAACGTGATCGCGACGTCGGGCCGGGCGGTCGAAGCGGCCGGTGACGTCGACGTGCTGCTGCTCGACAAGACCGGCACGATCACGCTCGGCAACCGCCAGGCGTCGATGTTCGTGCCCGCGCCGGGCGTGACCGAGGAAGCGCTGGCCGATGCCGCGCAGCTGTCGTCACTCGCCGACGAAACGCCGGAGGGCCGCAGCATCGTCGTGCTCGCGAAGGAACGCTTCAACATCCGCCAGCGCGACATGGCGCAACTGCATGCGACGTTCCTCGGCTTCTCCGCGCAGACGCGGATGAGCGGCGTCGATCTGCCCGGCCGTGAAATCCGCAAGGGCGCGGCCGATGCGATCCGCCGCTACGTCGAGACGCACGGCAGCCGCTTTCCGGACGAAGTGCGCCGCGCGGTCGACGACGTCGCGCGCCGCGGCAGCACGCCGCTCGTCGTGGCCGACCTGCATGAAGGCGCGGCGCGCGTGCTCGGCGTGATCGAGCTGAAGGACATCGTGAAGGGCGGCATCAAGGAGCGCTTCGCGGAACTGCGCAAGATGGGCATCAAGACCGTGATGGTGACGGGCGACAACCGGCTCACCGCCGCGGCGATCGCGGCGGAAGCGGGCGTCGACGATTTCCTCGCGGAAGCGACGCCGGAAACCAAGCTCGCGACGATCCGCGAGCACCAGGCGGCGGGGCGCCTCGTCGCGATGACGGGCGACGGCACCAACGACGCGCCGGCGCTCGCGCAGGCCGACGTGGCGGTGGCGATGAACACCGGCACGCAGGCGGCGAAGGAAGCCGGCAACATGGTCGACCTCGACTCGAACCCGACGAAGCTGATCGAGATCGTCGAGATCGGCAAGCAGATGCTGATGACGCGCGGCTCGCTGACGACCTTCTCGATCGCGAACGACATCGCGAAATACTTCGCGATCATCCCGGCCGCGTTCGTGACGACGTACCCGCAGCTGCGCGTGCTCGACATCATGCATCTGACGTCGCCGGCGTCGGCGATCCTGTCGGCGGTGATCTTCAACGCGCTGATCATCGTCGCGCTGATCCCGCTCGCGCTGAAGGGCGTCACCTACCGGCCGCTCGGCGCCGCGTCGCTGCTGCGCCGCAACCTGCTGGTGTACGGCCTCGGCGGCGTGCTGCTGCCGTTCCCGTTCATCAAGCTGATCGACATGACGCTCGCCGCGCTCGGCTGGGCCTGATGCGCCGTACCTGAAGGAAGAACCATCATGAAATCGTTGATTCGCCCGCTCGTCGTGATCTTCGTCGTACTGACCGTCGTGACGGGGCTCGCCTACCCGGCCGTGATGACCGTGTTCGGCCAGGCCGTGTTCCCGTCGCAGGCGAACGGCAGCCTGATCGAGAAGGACGGCAAGGCGGTTGGCTCCGCGCTGATCGGCCAGCCGTTCGATGCGCCGAAGTATTTCTGGGGCCGGCTGTCGGCCACGTCGCCGATGCCGTACAACGCGACGGGCTCCGGCGGCTCGAACCTCGGCCCGCTGAACCCGTCGCTCGCCGACCAGGTGAAGGCGCGCATCGCCGCGCTGCGCGACGCGGGCACCGACATGTCGAAGCCCGTGCCCGTCGACCTCGTGACGGCGTCGGCGAGCGGCCTCGATCCGGAGATCACGCCGGCCGCCGCCGCGTACCAGGTCGAGCGCGTCGCGAAGGCGCGCAACCTGACGGCGGATGCGGTCGCGCAGCTCGTCGCCGCGAACACGGCCGGCCGCCAGTTCGGCGTGCTCGGCGAGCCGCGCGTGAACGTGCTGAAGCTGAACCTCGCGCTCGACGCGGCGCAGGCCGCGCACTGACCGTGTGCGACAACCGGCGTCCGGCGCGGCCCGATCCGCGCCGGACGCGCTTTTCCGACGGCGCATGCGCCGTCTTTGCCTTTTGCGGCGATTTGGAACAACAATGACGGTACTCGTTCGCAATCCCGCGCTTCGCCTTCCCGACGCATGAACCGCCCCGATCCCGACCAACTCCTCGACAAGCTGCAGCGCGACGAAGAAAAGCAGCGGCGCGGCCAGCTCAAGATCTTCTTTGGCGCGTCCGCCGGCGTCGGCAAGACCTACGCGATGCTGCAGGCCGCGCGCCAGCGCAAGCAGGATGGTGTCGACGTCGTCGTCGGCATCGTCGAGACCCACGGCCGCAGCGAAACCGCCGCGCTGCTCGACGGCCTCGACGTGCTGCCGCTCGCGCGCATCGACTATCGCGGCCGCACGCTCGCCGAATTCGATCTCGACGGCGCGCTCGCGCGTGCGCCGCAACTGATCCTCGTCGACGAGCTCGCGCATTCGAACGTGCAGGGCGCGCGTCACCTGAAGCGCTGGCAGGACGTCTACGAACTGCTCGACGCGGGCATCGACGTGTACACCACGGTCAACGTCCAGCATCTCGAAAGCCTGAACGACGTGGTCGGCGCGATCACCGGCATCCGCGTGTGGGAGACCGTGCCCGATCGCGTGTTCGACGCGGCCGACGAGGTTACGCTGGTCGACCTGCCGGCCGAGGAACTGCTCGCGCGGATGCGCGACGGCAAGGTCTATCTCGCGCAGCAGGCCGAGCGCGCGGTGCGCAACTTCTTCCGCAAGGGCAACCTGATCGCGCTGCGCGAACTGGCGTTGCGGCGCACGGCGGACCGCGTCGACGCGCAGATGCGCGAATACCGCGCCGACCGTTCGATCCAGCGTATCTGGCAGGCGCGCGAGCGGCTGCTCGTGTGCGTCGGGCCGGGGCCCGAGGCGCCGACGCTCGTGCGCGCCGCCGCGCGGCTCGCCGCGAGCCTGAAGGCCGACTGGATCGCCGTCTATGTGGAGACGCCGCGCCTGCAGCGGCTGCCCGACGCGCGGCGGCAGCGCACGCTCGACGCGCTGAAACTCGCGGCCGAGCTCGGCGCGGAGACGGCCACGCTCGCCGGCGACGACGCGGTCGCCGCGCTGATCGGCTACGCGAAGGTGCGCAACGTGTCGAAGCTCGTCGCGGGCGGCTCGCCGAAGGTCGGGCTCGCGCGCCGCTTCGCGCGGCCGTTCGGCGAAAAGCTCGCCGAGCGCGCGGGCGATGTCGACCTGATGCTGATCCGTGCGTCGGCGAGCGACGAAGTGCGCGCGACGCCGCTCGACGCGCGCGCACGCGACTGGCGCGACACGTTCGCGCAATTCGGCATGCGGCGTTCGCCGCCGCGCCACTACCTGTACGCGGCCGCGATCTGTGCCGCGATCACCGGCGTCGCGAGCATCGTGTCCGAGCGGCTCGACCTGACGAACCTCGTGATGCTGTACCTGCTCGGCGTCGTGTTTTCGGCCGTTCGGCTCGGGCGCGGCCCGGGCGTGCTGCAGTCGTTCCTGTCGGTCGCCGCGTTCGATTTCTTCTTCGTGCCGCCACGCATGTCGTTCTCGGTCAGCGACACGCAGTACCTGCTGACCTTCTTCGGGATGCTGCTGACGTCGCTCGTGATCAGCCACCTGACGTCGACGCTGACGCGCCAGGCGAGCATCGCGCAGCGCCGCGAGCGCCGCACCGGCGCGATCTACGCGATGGCACGCGAACTCGGCGCGGCGTTGACGACCGAGCAGATCGTCGAGATCGGCAGCCGCCATGTGGGCGAGGTGTTCCGCGCGCGCGTGGCGTTCCTGCTGCCCGACAGCGCGGACCAGGTGCGGCAGAAGATCGAGGAGCCCGATGCGGTCGTCACGCTGACGGGCGCGGATCTCGACAGCGACGTCGGCCAGTGGGTGTACGACCAGCAGAAGCCGGCCGGCCGCGGCACCGACACGCTGCCCGCGACCGCTGCGCTGTACCTGCCGCTGAAGGCGCCGATGCGCACGCGCGGCGTGCTCGCGGTCGCGTCGCGCGACCCGCGGGAGCTCGAGGTGCCCGAGCAGCTGCGGATGCTCGATGCGTTCGCCGCGCAGATCGCGCTCGCGCTCGAGCGCGTGCACTACGTCGAGATCGCGCGCGACGCGCTCGTCAACATGGAGTCCGAGCGGCTGCGCAACTCGCTGCTGTCGGCGATCTCGCACGACCTGCGCACGCCGCTCACGACGATCGTCGGTTTTTCGTCGATGCTCGCGAACGGACGCGCGGCCGCGCAGGACGGCGATGCCGCGGCGGCCGAGCGCTTCGCGCAGCGCGAGGGCGAGCTGGTCGACGCGATCCACGACGAGGCGCTGCGGATGACGGGCATCGTCACGAACCTGCTCGACATGGCGCGGCTGCAGGCCGGCAGCCTGCAGCTCAAGCGCCAGTGGTCGCTGCTCGAGGAAGCCGTCGGCGCCGCGCTCGCCGCGTGCAAGCGCGTGCTCGCGCGGCATCCCGCGCGCGTGTCGCTGCCGGCCGACCTGCCGCTCCTGCAGATGGACGCGGTGCTGATGGAGCGGCTGTTCACCAACCTGTTCGAGAACGCGGCGAAGTACACGCCGCCCGATACGTCGATCGAGATCGGCGCCGAGCGCGTGACCGACGACGGCCAGCCGTTCGTGCGCGTGCACGTCGACGATCACGGCCCGGGCCTGCCGGCCGGCATGGAAACGCGGATCTTCGACAAGTTCACGCGCGGCGAGAAGGAATCGGCGACGCCGGGCATCGGGCTCGGCCTCGCGATCTGCCGCGCGATCGTCGAGGCGCACGGCGGTAAAATCGGCGCGCTCAACCGTACCGCGCCCGACGGCCGCGTGACGGGCGCGCGCTTCTGGTTCACGCTGCCGGTCGACACGCCGCCGGCCGTGCCTGCCGTACCCGACGACGAAATCGACGTGCCCGGCGCATCGTCCCCCTCAGAGCCATTGCCAGATCATGAGTGAACCGAGCCTGACCGTCGTCCTGATCGAGGACGAGAAACAGATCCGCCGCTTCGTGCGCGCCGCGCTCGAAGAGGAGGACATCGCCGTGTTCGAGGCGGAGACGGGCAAGCAGGGGCTGATCGACGCGGCGACCCGCAAGCCCGATCTCGTGATCGTCGATCTCGGCCTGCCCGACACCGACGGCCTCGACGTGATCCGCGAGCTGCGCGGCTGGTCCGAGGTGCCGGTGATCGTGCTGTCCGCGCGCACGCAGGAAGAGGAGAAGGTCGCCGCGCTCGACGCGGGCGCCGACGACTACCTGACCAAGCCGTTCGGCGTGTCCGAGCTGCGCGCGCGGATCCGTGCGCAACTGCGCCGGCGCAACCAGGGCGGCGCGAACGAATCGCCGAAGGTGGGCTTCGGCGGCGTGACCGTCGATCTCGCGCTGCGCCAGGTGTGGCGCGACGGCGAGATCGTGCACCTGACGCCGCTCGAATACCGGCTGCTCGCGACGCTCGTGCGGCATGCGGGGCGCGTGCTCACGCACCGTCAACTGTTGCGGGACGTCTGGGGGCCGTCGCACGTCGAGAGCCATCACTATCTGCGGATCTACATGGCGCACCTGCGCCAGAAGCTCGAGCGCGATCCCGCGCAGCCCGAGCACATCGTCACCGAAACGGGCGTCGGCTACCGGCTCGTCGGCGCCGCGTGACGGCCGCGGCATGCCGCGTGACGTGATCTGAATGCAAGGCCGTCGCGCCGGTGAAGTTGCATCGGCGCGACATTGCCGCCGCATGCGCCGGCCGTGCACACCGGCCACGGATTCCCCGCTATGCTGACCGTTCCGCGAACGAAACCGAGGAGCGTGCCATGTCCGTCCGTCTCGTCGTCATCAGTGCGCTGGCGCTTGCCGCGCCCGGCGCGTTCGCGCAGCCGCTGCCGCCCGGGCAGCAGCCTTCGGCGCCGCAGCAGGCGCTCGCCAATCCCGCGTCGGTCAATTGCGAAAAGCTCGGTGGCCGCCACGTGATCCGCAACCTGCCGAGCGGGCAGGTCGGCATGTGCGTGTTCAAGGACGGCCGCGTGTGCGACGAATGGGCGTTGTACCGCGACGACCGCTGCATCGGCGGTGGCGGCGCCAAGCGCGTGTCGAACTGAGGCTGGACGCGGCAGGGCGGGCGTGGCCGCGCCAGGCGTCGGCCCGATCTCCGTTCGCGCCCGGCGCCGGTGCACCCGGCGTGTCCGTAAGCGTCTTGTTATACTCGGCGCCGCCCGGGGACGACCCCGGGTCATTCGCTTCAACGGGGACGGCCCCATCCGATCCGGAGTACGTCGAGATGGCGTGGGTATTGTTGTTGATTGCCGGTTTGCTGGAAGTGGCCTGGGCGGCCGGCATGAAATCGTCCGAGGGTTTCACGAAGCTCGGACCGTCGGTGTTTACGATCGTGACGGCGCTTGCCAGCTTCGGGCTGCTCGCGGTCGCGATGCGCCAGTTGCCGCTCGGCACCGCGTATGCGGTGTGGACGGGCATCGGCGCGGTCGGCGCGTTCGTGTTCGGGATCGTGATGATGGGCGAGGCACTCACCGCCGCCCGCGTCGCGAGCGCATCGCTGATCGTGCTCGGGCTGGTCGGCCTGAAGCTGTCGTCGGCCACCTGACGCCGCCGCGCCGGGCGCCGGCCGGCGCCGGTGCCCGGCCGTGACGCACTGCGGAATTGCGCCGGCCCTCGTGCCAGCCTGTCTATAATGGAACGCATTCGGGCCTGAATGTCGCCGCGCCGCGCTCGGCAGCGGCGCCGGTCGCCACGCGCCGCGCAGCCGGTCGTACCGGCTCGATCCGATCAATCGGCAAAGCGCACGGAAAAGTGCAAGGAGAGGGCCATGATCGAAGCCATTTCGCTCGGCGCGGGGCTCGCGTGGGCGAGCGGGCTGCGCCTTTACCTGACGGTGCTGATCGCCGGCGTGCTCGCGCGGGTCGGCTGGCTCCATCTGCCGGACACGCTCGCGGTCCTGACGTCGCCGTGGGTCATCGGCGCCGCCGCCGTGCTCGCCGTCACCGAATTCCTTGCCGACAAGATTCCCGCGTTCGATTCGCTGTGGGACGCGGTGCACACCTTCATCCGCATTCCGGCCGGCGCGGTGCTGGCCGCCGGTGCGCTCGGCCATGCCGACCCGACCGTGCTCGCGGTCGCCGGGCTGGCCGGCGGGTCGCTCGCCGGTGCCGCCCACGTCGCGAAGGCCGGCACGCGCGCGCTGATCAACCTGTCTCCCGAGCCGATCTCGAACTGGGTCGCGTCGTCCACCGAGGACGGCCTCGTGTTCGGCGGCCTCGCACTCGCATTCTTCGTTCCCCTCGCGTTCCTCGTCCTGCTCGCGGCGTTCATCGCGGCGTCGGCCTGGGCGCTGCCGCGCCTGTGGCGCGGCGTGTCGGGCGGCTTTCGCGGGATGGCGAACCACATGGTGTCGCGGCTCAACTCGATCGGGGGCAAGCGCGATTGAAGGCGCCGTCCCCCGTCGAGCGGCAGCACGCTGACCCGTCGCCGGCCGGGCGGCCCGGCCATGCCGGCCACTTCGGCTGGCACGACCTGATCCGCCAGGCCGTGCGGATGACCGCGCGCGACTGGCGCGCCGGCGAACTGACGCTGCTCGTGCTGGCGCTGGTGCTCGCGGTCGCCGCGCTGACGAGCGTCGGCTTCCTCGCCGACCGGCTGCGCCAGGGGCTCGAGCGCGACGCGCGCCAGATGCTCGGCGCCGATTTCGTCGTGCGCGCCGACCATCCCGTCGATCCGTCGTTCGACCGCGAGGCGCGCGCGCTCGGGCTGCGCACCGCGACGACCGCGATCTTCCCGAGCATGATCGCATCGGCCGCCGGCGGGCAGGCGAGCGACGCGGCGCCCGCGCGCCTCGCGGCCGTGAAGGCCGTATCGCCCGGGTATCCGC
The DNA here is from genome assembly GCF_001524645.2 of Burkholderia sp. MSMB0856. Classification (NCBI taxonomy): domain Bacteria; kingdom Pseudomonadati; phylum Pseudomonadota; class Betaproteobacteria; order Burkholderiales; family Burkholderiaceae; genus Burkholderia; species Burkholderia sp. MSMB0856. The sequence goes on from NZ_CP013427.1 coordinate 1,083,202, forward strand.
TGCGCGGCGCGGTCGAGATCGTGCCGGCCGGCGCGAGCGCCGCGCACAAGGCGACCGTGATCCCCGCACCCGGTACCGTGTGGGCCGATCCCGCGCTGCTCGACGCATTGCACCTGAAGGCGGGGGACACCGTGCGCGTCGGCCTGCGCACGTTCACGGTCGCCGCGTCGATTTCCCGCGAACTCGATCGCGGTTTCTCGTTCGTCAACTTCTCGCCACGGTTGATGATGCGCGCGGACGAACTCGCCGCGACGGGGCTCACCGGTTACGGCAGCCGCGTCACGTACCGGCTGCTCGTGGCCGGCGACACACCGGCCGTCGCGCGCTTCGAGGCCTACGCGCACGGGCGCGTCGACGGCGGCAAGCTGCGCGGCGTCGGTCTCGAGTCGTTGCAGGAAGGCCAGCCGCAGGTGCGCCAGACGCTCGATCGCGCGCGCCATTTCCTGACGCTCGTCGCGCTCCTGACCGCGCTGCTCGCGGCGGTCGCAATCGCGATGGCCGCGCAGCGCTACATGCGGCGTCATCTGGACGGCTGCGCGACGATGCGCTGCCTCGGCGTGAGCCGCCGCACGCTCGGCGCGCTGTTCACGCTCGAATTCGCCGGCATCGGTATCGTCTCGGGCGTCGCCGGCGCGGTGCTCGGCTATGGCGGCCACTGGGCGCTTCTCGCGGCGCTCGGCAGCCTGATCGACGTCGTGCTGCCGCCGCCCACGCCTTGGCCCGCGCTCGTCGGGATCGGCGCCGCGCTCGTGCTGCTGCTCGGCTTCGCGCTGCCGCCGCTTGCGCCGCTCACCCGCGTGCCGCCGGTGCGCGTGCTGCGGCGCGACTGGGGCGACGCGTCGCGCACGGCCTGGGCCTTGTACGCGCTCGGCGTCGTGCTGTTCGCGGGGCTGTTGATCGTCGCGGCGGGCAATCTGAAGCTCGGGCTGATCGTCGCGGGCGGGTTCGCGGGCGCCTTGGTCGGTTTCTCGCTGATCGCACGGCTCGCGCTGTATGCGGCGGCGCGCGCGGTGCGCGGTGCGCGCGTGGCCGCAGGCGTCGGCTGGCGCTATGCGCTCGCGTCGCTGCACCGGCGCGGCACGGCCAGCGCGCTGCAGATCACCGCGCTCGCGCTGGGCCTGATGTGCCTGCTGCTGATCGCGATCACGCGCAACGACCTCGTCGCCGGCTGGCGGCAGTCGACGCCGCCCGATGCGCCTAACCAGTTCCTGATCGACATCCAGCCCGACCAGCGCGACGACGTCGCCGCATGGCTCGCCGCGCACGGCGTACGCGACGCGGTGCCCGCGCCGATGGTGCGCGGCCGGCTCGTCGCGATCAACGGCAAGCCGGTGAACCCGGACGCGTATCCGTCGGACGAGGCGCGCCGGCTCGTCGACCGCGAGTTCAACCTGTCGTATACGACCGAGCTGCCGTCCGACAACCGGATCGTCGAAGGCGACTGGTTCGGCCGTTCGGCCAGCCCGCAGATCTCGATCGAGGCCGGGCTCGCGAAGACGCTGAACGTGAAGCCGGGTGACACGCTGCGCTTCGACGTGACGGGGCTGACGGTCGATGCGCCGATCACCAGCGTGCGCAAGCTCGACTGGGGCTCGTTCCGCGTCAACTTTTTCGTGCTGATGCCGCCGCCGGTGCTGAAGGATTTCCCAGCTGTCTACCTGACGAGTTTCCATCTGCCGGCCGAGCAGGCGGCGCTGCTCGATCCGCTGATCGCGCGCTACCCGAACCTGACCGCGATCGACGTTGCACCGATCCTCGCCCAGTTGCAGCGGATGATGCTGCAGGTGGTCGGCGCGGTGCAGTTCCTGTTTGCGTTCACGCTCGCGGCGGGCGTGCTCGTGCTGTACACGGCGCTCGCCGGCTCGCGCGACGAGCGCGTGCGTGAGGCTGCGCTGCTGCGCGCGCTCGGCGCGTCGCGCGCGCAAATCAATGCGGTGCAGCGCGCGGAATTCATCGTCGTCGGCGCGCTGGCCGGCGCGCTGGCGTCAGCCGGTGCGATCGCGGTCGGCTGGGTGCTCGCGTCGCGCGTGTTCGACTTCCGGCTCGCCGTCGATCCGTGGCTCGTGCCGGCCGGCATCGCGGCCGGCGTCGCGTGCGCCGGTGCGGCCGGCTGGCTGAGCTTGCATAATGTGTTGCGGCGCCCGGCGCTGCAGTCGCTGCGCGACGCCTGAGCGTCGCCGGCGGCCCCGATTATCCCGTTTCCGATTATCCGTATGACCGATGTGAATGATGAGGCGCCGTCGCAACCGACGGCGTTCGAGCTCGTGGGCGGCGAAGCCCGCGTGCGCGAAATGGTGGACCGTTTTTACGACCTGATGGACCTCGAGCCCGAGTTCGCGGAGATTCGCGCGCTGCATCCGGCGTCGCTCGACGGCTCGCGCGACAAGCTGTTCTGGTTCCTGTGCGGCTGGCTCGGCGGCCCGGATCACTACATCAGCCGGTTCGGCCACCCGCGGCTGCGCGCGCGGCACCTGCCGTTCCCGATCGCGTCGGTCGAGCGCGATCAGTGGCTGCGCTGCATGGCGTGGGCAATGGAGGACATCGGGTTGGCCGAGCCGCTGCGTGAACGGCTCATGCATTCGTTCTATGACACGGCCGACTGGATGCGCAACCGGCCCGGTTGATCGACCGGTACGCCGCTGTCCGTGCGCCGGACGATCTGCGTCTGGGCGTGTGGCCGGCGCGGCGCGACACTGTCCGCTTCCCCAACGATACGAGGCTCGCCCGATGACGACCCACGCACTGTTTCGCGAAGATGCCTATCTGACGCAATGCGAGGCCGTCGTCGCGGCCATTGGCGATGACGGCATCCGGCTCGACCGCACCGTGTTCTATCCGCTTGGCGGCGGGCAGGCCGGCGACAGCGGCACGCTGACGCTGCCTGACGGCAGCGCGATCACGATCGCCGACACGCGCAAGGCGAAGTTCGACGGCGCAACGCCCGACGACGCCGTGCACGTGCCCGCGACGGGCCAGGAAGCGCGCGTCGCGGCGCTCGCACCCGGCGCGCGCGTGATCGCGGACATCGACTGGCTGCGCCGCTACCGGCATATGCGGCTGCATACGGCCGCGCACCTGATGTGCGCGGTGTTGCCGTATCCGGTCGACGGCTGCAGCGTGACAGCCGACTACGTGCGGCTCGATTTCGCGACGTCGGACGCGATCGATCGCATCGACGTCGAGCGCCGTCTCGCGGCGCTGGTCCACGGCGCGCATGCGGTCACGACCGAATGGATCACCGACGCCGAGATGGCCGAGCGGCCCGACCTCGTGCGCACGATGAGCGTGAAGCCGCCAATGGGGCTGGGCCGCGTGCGGCTGCTGCGCATCGAAGGCGTCGATCTGCAGCCGTGCGGCGGCACGCATGTGCGCAATACGTCGGAAATCGGCGACCTGCGGGTCGCCAAACTTGAAAAGAAGAGCGCGCGGACACGGCGCCTCGTACTGGAGTTTGCATGACGATCGACAACCTGACGGACAGTGCCGCGGCGCTCGATCCGCAAGCGCGCGAGATTCTCGATTTCTGGTTCGGCGAGCCGGGTTCGGTCGAGTTCGGCCACGCGCGCAAGGTGTGGTTCAACGGCGGTGCGGCGTTCGACGACGTGCTGCGGACGCGCTACGGCGCGTTGCTCGACGCCGCGTGCGACGGCGCCCACGATCGCTGGGCCGACACGCCGCTCGGCGCGCTCGCGCTGATCGTGGTGCTCGACCAGTTTTCGCGCAACATGCATCGCGGCACGCCGCGTGCGTTCGCCGCCGATCCGAAGGCGCTGGCGCTCGCGCGGCGCGTCGTCGCGACCGGGTGGGACGCGCAATTGCCGAGCGGCCATCACCGTGCGTTCGCGTACCTGCCGTTCGAACATGACGAGTCGGACGAGAGCCAGCGCGAGGCCGTGCGCCTGTGCGCGGGCATTCGCGGCGAGGCCGGGTGCGAGAGCTATCACGACTTCGCGTTGCGTCATGCGGCCGTGGTCGAGCGCTTCGGCCGTTTTCCGCACCGGAACGCGATTCTCGGCCGTACGTCGACCGATGCGGAGACGGCATTCCTGCGCGAGCCGGGCTCGTCGTTCTGACGTGCGGGGTGGTGGGGCGGCGCGCGTGAAAGCGTGCTCGAGCGCCGCTTGGCCGGCCTTCCGGAAATGATGACGGCGCCGTTTCGCGGCGCCGCCTTGCATCACTGCGTTTCGTGCTCTTCGGGGGTGCGCACGTAGACGCGCAGCAGTTCCTCGTCGTCGCCCGGGCGAGCGCCGGTCCAGAACAGCTTCCATTCGCTGCCCGGCGCCGGATCGACTGCCCGCACGCCCTGGACGATCATCCACGTGCAGCGTGTCGTCTTCGCGTCGTCGATCGGCGTGTGCTGGATACCGGAGAAGTAGTACAACATCGGCGCTTCCGATTCGCCGAGCCCGTGCAGGCTCGCCATGCAGTCGCCGTCGCTCCATTCGAGCGCGAGATGCGCATTCAGGTCGTCGAACACCGACCGGTAACTCTTCGCGACGTCGAGCCAAGGCAGCAACAGCGTATACACGAGACCCCACGCGACCAGCGCGCCCGCGCCCCACGACAGCGCGCCGCGCCACAGGCCGGTCGTGCGCAGCTTCGGCAGCAGCCACAGCCAGCCGACCGTCAGCACGAGCGCGCCGATCACGAGCCCGGGCACGATCGGCATCGTCCAGTCGAGCGGCAGCCATCGGCCGAGCGGCGCGAGGTCCGCACGCGATGCGCCCGGATCGGCCATCACCGCCCAGATTCCCCACGCAAGCGCGACGACGGTGCCGAACAGCAGACGGCTCACGTAATCCCACGCGAGATGCAGCCCGCGCGGCAGGCGCTCGATCGCCTGCGCGGCAACCAGCGCGAGCGGCGCGAAGAACGGCAGGATGTAGAGCTGGCGCGAGGTCGCGGACACTTGCAGCACCGCGAGGCCAACCCCGGCGAACAGGACGGGCAGCGCGATGCGGGGCGTGCGCCAGTCGCGCCATGCGCCGCGCGCCAGCGCGACGATCGCGAGCGGCGCGACCGGGAAGCCGAGCAGCAGGAACGCACGCAGGATGAAGAACGGCTTGTCGTTTTCCGCGCCGAGTTCCGGCACCGAGAAACCGAAGAAGCGGCCGACGTTGTTGTCCCAGAACCAGGTCATGAACAGCGTCTCGGAACGCAGGAACAGCGCGGTCGGCCAGACGAGCGCGAACGGTGCGAACACCAGCGCGGCGACGCCGAGCGAGCGCGCGAACGCACGCGTACGGCACGCGGGGTAGAGCACCAGCGCGCCCGTGAGCGTGGCCGCGAACACGAGCGGCACGAACAGGCCCTTCGCCATCAGCGCGATGCCGACGCCCGCGCCGAAGATCGGCGCGGCCCAGCGGCCGGACGGCCGCACCGGCAGCCCGTGCCGCATCTGGCGCGCCCGCGCGACGTGCTGCATCACGAGCTCGAGCAGGCCGCAGAAGCCCATCGCGGTGCCCGCGAACAGCGCGACGTCGGTCATCATGTCGTGCACGTGCTTGACGACGACGAGCGTGCTCGCGCTCAGCACGACGGGGCCGATCACGCGCAGGTCGAGCCAACTGTCGGCCCGGCTGGCACTGCGCGCCGCGCGTGCGATGAAGCCGAACGCGAGCGCCGCGAACAGCGCGCTCGCGAGCCGTGCCGCGTCGTGCAGCGGCATCACCCGCTGCAACAGCCACGCGAGGCTCGTCGCGACCCACGCGTAGAGCGGCGGCTTTTCCATGAACGGCTGGCCCGCGTTGGTCGGCACGACGAAGTCGCCCGTCTCGAGCATGTGCTGAATGATGCCGAACGTATAGGTTTCGTCCTGCTTCCACGGATCGTGGCCGAGCACGCCCGGCAGCGTGTACGCGCAGACCAGCGCGGCAACCAGCAGCCAGACGCGCCAGCCGAGCTGGAGGACGCGATCGCGGGCGGTGTCCGTCGCGGCGGTGCCGGCCACGGCGGGCGTACTGGCGGCATGGAGTGTCGCGCTGAGGTCGGGATCGGTGGCTGATCGGGCGTGCGTGGCCGGAGCGGGCACGGACGTGCGTCGCCGGCCGGGCGCTGCGGTTCCTGGCATGGAAAAGATCTCGGTCGGGTCAAGCCGGTCCGGCGACATGGGCCGGACCCAATAAGGGTCGCATCAAAGCGAGATGACAGCCGGATGACCGGCTGTTTTTTGACTTGGCGCTAGTAGAGCACGGAACTGTTACGGATGTTTACTGAAATGGTCACGATATTGTGGAGATTTGTGGTGTCGTGACCACGGACCGCTTCAGCCGGTCCGTTTTTTCGCCTTTTGGGGCGCGATTACCGGCCGCCGCCGACGTCGAGCAGGGCGCCCGTCGTGTATGACGCCGTGTCGCCGAGCAGCCAGACGATCGCTTCCGCGATCTCCTGCGCCTCGCCCGCGCGCCCGAGCGGTGTCTGCGCGCCGAGGCGTGCCGCGCGGCCCGGCTGGCCGCCGCTCGCATGGATTTCGGTCTCGATCAGGCCGGGCCGCACCGCGTTGACGCGCACGCCGTGCGGGCCGAGTTCCTTCGCGAGGCCGATCGTCAGCGAATCGACCGCGCCCTTCGAGCCGGCATAGTCGACATACTCGTTCGGCGAACCGAGCCGCGATGCGATCGACGACACGTTGACGATCGCGCCGCCGCGCCCGCCGCGATCGGTGGACAGCCGGCGCGCAGCTTCGCGCGCGCACAGGTAAGTGCCGAGCACATTGGTATCGAACATCCGCCGCAGCCGGTCGACCGGCATGTCGGCGAGCGGCATCGACGGCGCGACGATCCCCGCATTGTTGACGAGCGCGTCGAGGCGACCGAACGCCGCCGCGACGGTGTCGAACATCGCGATGACGTCCGCTTCGTTCGCGACGTCGCCGGCGACGACGCACGCGCGTGCGCCGGCGTCGCGAACGGCTTGCGCGGTCAGTTCGGCTGCCGCCGCGTCGCGTGCGTAGTTGATGCCGACGTCCCAGCCGCGCTCGGCCGCGAGCACGGCGGTCGCGCGGCCGATGCCGCGGCTCGCGCCGGTGATGAGGACGGCCTTGCGCTCGGACGACGGTGCGGGCATCGCGTGCGGCTCCCGATAGACGTTACTTGGCCGCGTCCGGCGCCCACTTGTCGCGGACGGGCGGCTGGTAGCGGCGCAGCTGTTCGATCAGCGCGACCGGTTCGGCGTCGAGGCACAGCGCGTCGAAGTAGGTCGGGCGCATGAAGCCTTCGTCGACCGTGTGGCGCAGCAGCGCGATCAGCGGATCGTAGAACGAATCGATGTTGTACAACGCGACGGGCTTGCGGTGATAGCCGAGCTGCGCCCACGTATAAACCTCGAAGAATTCCTCGAGCGTGCCGGCGCCGCCGGGCATCGCGACGAACGCATCCGCGAGGTCGGCCATCATTTTCTTGCGATGGTGCATGTCGGGCACGACGTGCAGCTCGGACAGCCCGGTATGGCCGACTTCCTTGTCGACCAGCAACTCGGGGATCACACCGACCGCATGGCCGCCGGCCGCCATCACTTCATCGGCGATCACGCCCATCAGGCCGACGCGGCCGCCGCCGTAGACGAGCGTGAGGCCCGCATCGACGAGCGCACGGCCGAACGCGCGCGCGGCGTCCGCATAGACGGGCCGCACGCCGGACGACGAGCCGCAGTAAACACAGACTGCCTTCATTGTTTCGCATCCTTCGCGGCGGGCTTGGCGGCGACCGGGCTGCCGGCGGGGCGCGGCGAACCGTCGCGCGGCGGCAGGTAGTCGGTGAACTGGCGCTTGGGCAGCTTGCCGGAGACGAGATCGTCGAACAGCTGGCGCGAACGGCCGCGCAGGTACGGAGCCATGACCGAGATCACGTGCATGCTCACCTGGTGCAGCTCTTCGCGGATCGCGTCCTGGTCGTTGTATTTGCGCGGGTGCATCACGTACTGATACGACAGCCAGTACGTCGAGATCACGGCCATGTTGGTGGCGATGACTTCGATCTCGGCGGGCGTCGCGACCATTTCGGCGTCGGACACGAGCAGCTCGCACATGTCGTGCGCGAAGCGCACCTTGTGGCTGATGATCTGCTTGAAGTGCGTCTCGAGCGTGCGGTTGCGCGCGAGCAGGTCGTTGAGGTCGCGATACAGGAACCGGTAGGTCCACATGAAGTCGGCCATGTACTGCAGGTACGACCAGGTTTCGTCGATCGTCGGACGGTGATCTTCGGGAAAGCGCAGTCGCCGTTCGATCTGCTGCTCGAACTGCGCGAAGATGCTGTTGATGATGTCGTCCTTGTTGCGGAAATGGTAGTACAGGTTGCCTGGACTGATTTCCATTTCCTCGGCGATCGTCGTGGTCGTGACGTTCGGCTCGCCGATCTCGTTGAAGAGTTTCAACGACAACTCGAGAATCCGTTCGCGGGTGCGGCGGGGAGGTTTCGCTTCCATGTCGTCCGGCCCTGTGTGTGCCGGACTGGCGGGCGCTGCAATCGATGCTGCGAGATTCGTCCGGCGCGGGTTGCTGTTCTAAGTCTGGCGGACGATTATAAACCGCGGTTTCCTTACAACGGGCGCATTTCGTGATCGCGATGCGTTCGGCGCATGGTGCGGCGCCGCACGCGAGCGGTGCCGCGGGTGCTGTCAGAAGCCGAGCCAGCGTGCGATCACCGGGCCGAGCACGAAGCCCCATGTCGTCACGCACGCGAACAGCGCGACCGTGACCGCCGCGCTGCCGAGATCCTTCGCGCGCTTCGATAATTCGTGCCGCTCGAGCGAGATGCGATCGATCGCGGCCTCGACGCTCGAGTTCAGCAGCTCGACGATCAGCACGAGCAGCACCGACGCGATCAGCAGCGCGCGCGATGCGGCGGGGACCGGCGAGAACGCACCGATCGGCAGCATCAGCGCGGCGAGCGTGAGCTCCTGGCGAAACGCGCTCTCCTCGCGGATCGCGACGCGAAACCCGTTCAGCGAATGCTTGAGCGCGTACCACGCACGCGTGATGCCGCGGTGGCGCTTGTACGGATTCGGCGGCAGCGGCGCGAGCCGATCGTCGGGGCCGAGCGGTTCGTGCGTGTGCACGTCCGCGTCGGCGTGCGGCTCTTCTTCGTCGAACGGACGATGCGGTTGTGCCGTCGCGGCAGGGGGCGGGGTCTTGTCGTTCAGGTCTCGTTTCAAACGGCGGCACCTTCGGCGGGCGAGTACGCAGTCTTCGGCAGCGGTTTCAGATGCGACGCGAACTGCTCGGACGCCGCGCGCCACGAGAAGCGCTCGGCCCATGCGCGGGCAGTCTCGCGTTCGATCTTGAGCGCCTCGAGGCAGGCTTCCTGCAGGTCTTCGTGCATCGCGCCGGCATCGCCCCCGCCGAGCACGTCGATCGGGCCCGTGACCGGGTACGCGGCGACCGGCGTGCCACACGCGAGGGCCTCCAGCAGCACGAGGCCGAACGTGTCGGTGCGACTCGGGAACACGAACACGTCGGCCGCAGCATACACCTTGGCGAGCTCGGCTTGCGACAGGACGCCGAGATAGTTCGCTTCCGGATAGCGCGATTTCAGTTCGGCGAGCGCGGGACCTTCGCCCGCGACCCACTTCGAGCCGGGCAGGTCGAGGCGCAGGAACGCCTCGACGTTCTTCTCGATCGCGACGCGGCCGACGTACAGGAAGATCGGCCGCGCGGTATTGAGCACCTTCGACTCCATCGGCCGGAAGATGTCGAGGTCGACGCCGCGCGTCCACAGCACGACGTTCGTGAAGCCGAACTTCTCGAGGTCCTGCTTCACGACCGGGGTCGGCGCCATCACCGCGAGCGACGGCCCGTGGAACCAGTGCAGGAACTTGTAGGTCGCCGACAGCGGAATGCCGAAGCGCGCCTGCACGTATTCCGGAAAGCGCGTGTGATACGCGGTCGTGTACGGCAGCTTGCGCGCGCGCGCATAGCGTCGCGCGGCGAGGCCGAGCGGGCCTTCGGTCGCGATGTGCAGCGCATCGGGGGCGAACGCATCGATCCGGGCGCGCAGCTTGCGGTACGGCAGGATCGACAGGCGGATCTCGGGGTAGGTCGGGCAGGGCACCGTGCGGAATTCCAGCGGCGTCAGCATTTCGACCCGGTGGCCGAGCGCGGTGAGTTCGCGGGAGGTGCTCTTCAGCGTGCGCACGACGCCGTTGACCTGCGGCTCCCACGCGTCGGTGACGATCATGATCTTCATCGCGGCATGTGTCCTGTAAGTGGAGTTGTGTCAGGCGGTGGCCTTGGCCTTGCGCGACGGGGCTGCGGACGGCGCGGCGCGCATCGCCGTCCAGTAAATGATCTTCAGCTCGCCTTCCATCGTTTCGACGAGCGCGGACAGGCTCTCGACCCAGTCGCCGTCGTTGCAGTACAGCACGCCGTCGATGTCGCGGATCTCCGCCTTGTGGATGTGCCCGCACACGACGCCGTCGCAGCCGCGGCGACGCGCTTCGTCGGTCATCACGGTCTCGAACTGCGAGATGAAGTTCACCGCGTTCTTCACCTGATGCTTCAGGTACTGCGACAGCGACCAGTACTGGAAGCCCAGCCGGCTGCGGATCCGGTTGAACCAGCGGTTCAGCACGAGGATCAGCGTGTAGAGCGTGTCGCCGAGATACGCGAGCCATTTCGCGTGCTGGATCACGCCGTCGAACAGGTCGCCGTGGACGATCCACAGGCGCTTGCCAGCGAGCGTCGTGTGAAATGCCTCGCCGCGCACCTGGATGTCGCCGAATGCGAGGTCGCAGAACTGCCGCGCGCCTTCGTCGTGGTTGCCCGGGATGTAGACCACCTGCGTGCCCTTGCGCGCCTTGCGCAGGACCTTCTGCACGACGTCGTTGTGCGCCTGCGGCCAGTACCAGCCCTTCTTCAGCTGCCAGCCGTCGATGATGTCGCCGACGAGGTACAGGTATTCCGAATCGTTGTGGCGCAGGAAGTCGAGCAGGTACGGCGCCTGGCAGCCGCTCGAGCCGAGATGGATGTCGGACAGCCAGATCGTGCGGTAGCGATGGGTGGACGGCTCGGGGTCGTCGTGCTGCCTGGCGTGCGCGGCCGTCGGCTCATGCGACGAAAGGGCATCGGTTGCGGCCGAGCCGGACAGGAAGGCGGTGACGGCGCGGGCGCCGAGCGGTTGACGGAACAGGGAGGTCGCGGACGTTTTCTGGCCCATGCATGACTCGCGCCGGTTGACATTACCGGCATTGCGCCATGCGGGCGTGACCATGCCGTGACAGTCACGAGACGTTCTTATTACTGTCGTTCCGGCGTGTTTAGCAGTGAATGCGGCGGCGTTGCGTAATCTGCCGAACCGACCGTCCTGAGGCGATCGGGTAAGCCGTGAGCGGTGGCCGTGATCGCGCCTTCGAGGGGTTTCGTCTGATGGATGCGCCGACGCGCGGAATGGGGCGCGGGCGCGCGGACCGCGCGGCGCGTCACCACGTCAGCGCGTCAGCGCGGAATCGCGACGACGCGCGTGCGGGCGATGCGGTCGTGCGGGAACTGGCGATCGGCGTGCAGGCGGGCGGCGCCGGCCCATGCGACGATCCACACGGCCGCCAGCGCGAGCGTGACGGGCACCGACAGGCCGAGGAGCGGATGCAGCGCGAGCGGCGGCAGGAACCACAGCCACCCGAGCGCGTAGCGGACGAGCGCGTGGCCGGCGCTCAGCGGACGGCCGGTCGACGATTCGAGCCGCAGCCGCCAGGTCTTCATCGGCAGCGTCTGGCCGCCATGGGTCCAGAACCAGACGAAGTACGCGCCGACGACGAGCGCGATCCACGCGGCGAGGAGATTGTGATGAACGAGGCCGTTGCGCTGCTGCGTCGCGAGGCTGAATGCGAGGCCGGCGAAGAACACGATGCCGAACAGCAGCACGGCTTCGTACAGCATCGCGGCGAGGCGTCGCCGCACGGACGGCGCGGCGACGACGGCCGGGGCCTGGGGTGCGGGGGCGCTTGCCACGTCGGGTCAGGAACCCTTGAACATCGACGGCGCGTCGGCCGGCGAGACGGGCGTGACCGTCGCAGGCGCGGGTGCGGTGCCTGACGTGGATGATGCCGCAACGGGCGGCGTGCCGCCGCCGGACGTGGCGGGCGCCGATGCCGGCGCGGCGTTGCTCGCCGGATGCTCGTGCGAATTGACGAGGCGGCGCACATCGCGGTCGGCGACCGTCGGCGGCGCGCTGACGACGCTCGGCCGGCGACGGCGCTCGGTCGCGGCGAGGCGCTCCTTCTGTTCTTCGGGAAGTTGCTGGTAGGCCTTCCACGCACGCTCGCGCGCCTGCGCGGACAGCTCCTTCGCGCTCTGGTAATTCTCGCGCGCGACGCGGCGCTGCTCGGGCGTCATCCGCGCCCACTCGGACATCCTGTCCTGCAGGTGCTTCTGCTCATCGGGCGTCAATTTCGCGAAACGTGACGCGATCTTCAGCCATTTGCGCTTGCGTGCATCGCTGAAGCCGTCCCATTGATCGGCGAACGGCGCGAGTGCCGCGCGTTGCGCCGGTGTCAGGCGCGCCCACGACAGCGGGCCGTTGGCGGCCGGCAGCGGCAGGGGGAGCGGGGTGAGTTCGGTGGGCAGCCCGGCGGCGGCCGAGGTCGGCGCGGGCGCGCTGCTGGCCGCGGCGGAGACCGTCGCGGCGGGCGGGTTGAATCGAGAATAGGTGGCGACGTAGGAAACGGCGATCGCGATCACGCATCCGAAAAATACGGCCAGGCCCCGTTTCTGACTCACCCGAGCGATCCCCTCGTTATTCTCTGTTAGCGTGCGTGCGAAAGATACGCGTTGAACCCGTGATCGAGATACGCGTTGAGCGGCAGGTCGTCGCTGAGCATTGCCGCGTCGATGTCGGCGAGTTCGGCGGTGCGCTGCATGTCTTCCCAGTACGCGATGCCGACGAGCCCCGCGAGCAGCAGCGCGAGCGGCCAGGCGCGCAGCAGGCGGCGCGCGAACGACGTCTGCGGGCGACTCGCGGGCGGCGTGCCGTATGCGGCGGCGGCACCGGCGAAGGCGGGCACGAACACCGGCGCGGTCGCGGCTTCCGGCTTCTTGCGCGCGAGCGCGGCCCGGCGCGCGACGGCCAGACGGTCGGCGGTCGCGGCAGGCAGCGCCGCGGCACGTTCGTCCAGCGCGCGGCGGACCTTCAGCGCGAATTCGTGTTCTCGATTTACGGGAGCGGAGCTCATAGCGTGATTCCTTTGGCCTTGAGCGCTTGCGCCAGGGTGTGGGTGGCTCGCGAGCAGTGCGTCTTGACGCTGCCTTCGGAGCACCCCATTGCGGCGGCAGTCTCGGCGACATCCATATCTTCCCAATAACGCATCAGGAACGCTTCCCGTTGACGCGTTGGAAGTTTCTGGATTTCTTCGTCGATCAGGGCCAGAACCTGCTCCCGTTCGAGGCGGTGCTCGGTGCTCTCGACGCCCGCGTTGTCGTCCGCGGACTCGAGCGTTTCCAGCGGATCGAAGTCTTCGTCGTCCGTGTTGTTGAGCGACGAGAAGAGCGTCACCCAGGTATTGCGGACCTTCTGCCGGCGGAACCAGTCGTGGATCGCGTTCTGCAGGATCCGCTGGAACAGCAGCGGCAGCTCGGCCGCCGGCCGGTCGCCGTACTTCTCCGCCAGCTTGATCATCGCGTCCTGCACGATGTCGAGCGACGCATCGTCGTCGCGCACGGCGTACGCAGCCTGCTTGAACGCGCGCCTTTCGACGCCCGCCAGAAAGTCGGCGAGTTCCTTGTCTGATGCCATTCCGTAAAGGTATGCGCTGCGGACTGCGGCGTGTGAAAGGTCGAAAAATTTCGTAAAACCCGCGGATGCTAACAAATTTTCGCGCGACTTGGCACCGTTGACGGCTCGGTACGTTGCGCGCGAGCAGCGTCCGCGGGCCGCCGGGCGGGGCGCATGATGCGCTGCGGGATATTTTGCTTGACGACCCAATCATGACCCGCTATCGTCAACGATTCGCAACATGAAGTGATGGTCTCATTTGAGGCTGGCCCAAGAAGCCCGCCCTTCAAACTGGACGCGCCGCTTGAACCCGAGCCACAAGCCCGGCAGAGAGCACCCGATCAATTTTTTGCCGAAAATTCGAAAGGTCAAAATGAACATGCCCAGCGCGGAATTCTCCACGTCGGAACCCCTTTCCCCTCCCGATAGCGACTCCATCGGCGCCACCGTGCTCATGAAGGCACTGGCCGACGAGAACGTCGAATTCATCTGGGGCTATCCCGGCGGCTCGGTACTCTATATCTACGACGAGCTTTACAAGCAGGACAAGATTCAGCACGTGCTGGTGCGCCACGAACAGGCGGCCGTGCACGCAGCCGATGCGTATGCGCGTTCCACCGGCAACGTCGGCGTCTGTCTCGTGACGTCCGGCCCCGGTGTCACCAATGCGGTGACCGGCATTGCAACGGCCTACATGGATTCGATCCCGATGGTCGTGATCAGCGGCCAGGTGCCGACTGCCGCGATCGGCCAGGACGCGTTCCAGGAATGCGATACCGTCGGCATCACGCGTCCGTGCGTGAAGCACAACTTCCTCGTGAAGGACGTGCGCGACCTCGCGGAAACCGTCAAGAAGGCGTTCTACATCGCCCGCACCGGCCGTCCGGGCCCGGTGCTGATCGACATCCCGAAGGACATCTCGAAGACGCCGTGCCAGTACGAGCCGGTCAAGAGCGTGTCGCTGCGCTCGTACAACCCCGTCACGAAGGGCCATTCGGGCCAGATCCGCAAGGCCGTGTCGCTGCTGCTGTCGGCGAAGCGTCCCTATATTTATACGGGCGGCGGCATCATCCTCGCCGACGCCGCGCGCGAACTGAACCAGTTCGCCGACCTGCTCGGCTACCCGGTCACGAACACGCTGATGGGCCTCGGCGGCTATCGCGCGTCGGACAAGAAATTCCTCGGCATGCTCGGCATGCACGGCACGTACGAAGCGAACATGGCGATGCAGCACTGCGACGTGCTGATCGCGATCGGTGCCCGCTTCGACGACCGCGTGATCGGCGACCCGGCGCACTTCGCGTCGCGTCCGCGCAAGATCATCCACATCGACATCGACCCGTCGTCGATCTCGAAGCGCGTGAAGGTCGACATCCCGATCGTCGGCGACGTGAAGGAAGTGCTGAAGGAGCTGATCGAGCAACTGCAGACGGCGGAGCACGGCCCCGACACCGAGGCGCTCGTGCAATGGTGGAAGGACATCGAGGGCTGGCGTTCGAAGGACTGCCTGAAGTTCGACCGCGACAGCGAGATCATCAAGCCGCAGTACGTGGTCGAGAAGGCATGGGAGCTGACGGACGGCAATGCGTTCGTGTGCTCGGACGTCGGCCAGCACCAGATGTGGGCCGCGCAGTTCTACCGTTTCAACAAGCCGCGTCGCTGGATCAACTCCGGCGGCCTCGGCACGATGGGCTTCGGCCTGCCGGCAGCGATGGGCGTCAAGATGGCGCACCCGGACGACGACGTGCTGTGCATCACGGGCGAAGGCTCGATCCAGATGTGCATCCAGGAACTGTCGACCTGCCTGCAGTACGACACGCCCGTGAAGATCATTTCGCTGAACAACCGCTATCTCGGCATGGTCCGCCAGTGGCAGCAGATCGAATACAGCAAGCGCTATTCGCATTCGTACATGGATGCGCTGCCCGATTTCGTGAAGCTCGCCGAAGCGTACGGCCATGTCGGCATGCGGATCGAAAAGACCTCGGATGTGGAGCCGGCGCTGAAGGAAGCGCTGCGCCTGAAGGACCGCACCGTGTTTCTCGACTTCCAGACCGATCCGACCGAAAACGTCTGGCCGATGGTACAGGCCGGCAAGGGCATCACCGAGATGCTGCTCGGATCGGAAGATCTGTAACGGCGCGACGCGCGCCGGGGCCGGAGCGGCCGCCTTCACGAAGGGCGGTGCGGCACCGGTCGGCGCGCAGCGCGAGTGAATCGACACGGACACATTCTGGAAGAAGCGAACATGAGACACATCATTTCCGTCCTGCTGGAAAACGAACCGGGCGCGCTGTCGCGCGTGGTCGGTCTGTTTTCCGCACGCGGCTACAACATCGAAACCTTGACGGTGGCGCCGACCGAAGACCAATCGCTGTCGCGGCTGACCATCGTTTCCATTGGCTCGGACGACGTGATCGAACAGATCACGAAGCATCTGAACCGCCTGATCGAGGTGGTGAAAGTGGTGGACCTGACCGACGGTGCACACATCGAACGCGAGCTGATGCTGATCAAGGTACGTGCAGTGGGCAAGGAGCGCGAAGAAATGAAGCGGATGTCGGATATTTTCCGCGGCCGCATCATCGACGTGACCGAAAAGACCTACACGATCGAATTGACGGGCGCGAGCGACAAGCTCGACGCATTCATCCAGGGGCTGGACGCGACCGCGATCCTAGAGACCGTGCGTACCGGCAGCTCCGGCATCGGACGCGGCGAGCGCATCCTGAAGGTGTGATGCCGGACAGGCACGCCGGGTGCGCCGTCATGTCCCGGCCCGCAGTACTCCATCTGAACGAATTGTTGAATTTTTGAATTGGCGAAGGAACCATCATGAACGTTTTCTACGATAAAGACGCTGACCTCTCCCTCATCAAGGGCAAGCAAGTCACGATCATCGGCTACGGCTCGCAAGGCCATGCGCACGCACTGAACCTGAAGGACAGCGGCGTGAACGTGACGGTCGGCCTTCGCAAGGGCGGCGCGTCGTGGAGCAAGGCCGAAAACGCAGGCCTGTCGGTCAAGGAAGTCGCGGAAGCGGTGAAGGGCGCGGACGTCGTCATGATGCTGCTGCCGGACGAGCAGATCGCCGACGTGTACGCGAAGGAAGTGCACGCGAACATCAAGCAGGGCGCCGCGCTGGCATTCGCACACGGCTTCAACGTCCACTACGGCCAGGTGATCCCGCGCGCCGACCTCGACGTGATCATGATCGCGCCGAAGGCTCCGGGCCACACCGTGCGCGGCACGTACTCGCAAGGTGGCGGCGTGCCGCACCTGATCGCGGTTGCGCAGAACAAGTCGGGCGCGGCACGCGACATCGCGCTGTCGTACGCGGCAGCGAACGGCGGCGGCCGTGCCGGCATCATCGAGACGAACTTCCGTGAAGAAACCGAAACCGACCTGTTCGGCGAGCAGGCCGTGCTGTGCGGCGGTACCGTCGAGCTGATCAAGGCAGGTTTCGAAACGCTGGTCGAAGCCGGCTACGCGCCGGAAATGGCGTACTTCGAGTGCCTGCACGAGCTGAAGCTGATCGTCGACCTGATCTACGAAGGCGGCATCGCGAACATGAACTACTCGATCTCGAACAACGCCGAATACGGCGAGTACGTGACCGGCCCGCGCGTCGTCACGGAAGAGACGAAGAAGGCGATGAAGCAGTGCCTGACCGACATCCAGACGGGCGAATACGCGAAGAGCTTCATTCTCGAGAACAAGGCAGGTGCGCCGACGCTGCAGTCGCGCCGCCGCCTGACGGCCGAGCACCAGATCGAGCAGGTCGGCTCGAAGCTGCGCGCGATGATGCCGTGGATCGCGAAGAACAAGCTCGTCGACCAGACGAAGAACTAAGCACCGCGTGCTGTTCCGGCCCTTCGAGTGGAGGGTCGGTATCAAAAAGCCGTCCGAAGGCAGCAGTGCCCCGGGCGGCTTTTGCTATCCTACGGGCTTTGCAATTCACCGAACACCGAACGAACCCATGAACTATCCTCATCCGATCATCGCGCGCGAAGGCTGGCCGTTCATCGCGATTGCAGCCGTCATCGCGTTGTTGATCCACGCCGTCGGGGGCTTCGGCTTCGCATGGCCGTTCTGGCTGCTGCTCGTCTTCGTCGTCCAGTTCTTCCGCGATCCGCAGCGCCCGATCCCGGCGCAGCCGAACGCGGTGCTGTGCCCGGCGGACGGCCGCATCGTCGCGGTCGAGACCACCCAGGATCCGTACGCGAATCGCGAAGCGCTGAAGATCAGCGTGTTCATGAATGTCTTCAACGTCCATTCGCAGCGTTCGCCGGTCGACGGCGCGGTCACCAAGGTCGAATACTTCCCCGGCGCGTTCCTGAACGCGGCGATCGACAAGGCGTCGACCGAGAACGAGCGCAATGCGGTCGTGATCCAGACGGCGAGCGGCAAAACCGTCACCGCCGTGCAGATCGCCGGCCTCGTCGCCCGCCGGATCCTCTGCTACGTGCGTGCCGGCGAGCCGCTGTCGCGCGGTCAGCGCTACGGGTTCATCCGCTTCGGTTCGCGCGTCGACGTGTACCTGCCGCTCGGCAGCCGCGCGAAGGTGTCGATCGGCGAGAAGGTCTACGCGTCGTCGACGATCCTCGCCGAGCTCGAACAGTAAGCGGCGGGACGCACGATGGCCGCATTCAAACCGCGTCGTCCGCGCAACGGCTCCGGCCAGGCGCCACGCCCGTTCCGCCGCAACAAGGTGATGGCGCAGGACCCGGCGCCCATCGAGAGCCGCCGCGCCGCGCGCCAGCGGTTCCTGAAGACGCGCGGCATCTACCTGCTGCCGAACGCGTTCACGACCGCCGCGCTGTTCTGCGGCTTCTTCGCGGTCGTGCAGGCGATGAACGTGCGCTTCGAGATCGCCGCGATCGCGATCTTCGTCGCGATGGTGCTCGACGGGATGGACGGGCGCGTCGCGCGGATGACGCATACGCAAAGCGCGTTCGGCGAACAGTTCGACAGCCTGTCTGACATGGTGTCGTTCGGCGTCGCGCCCGCGCTCGTGATGTACGAGTGGGTGCTGAAGGATCTCGGCCGCTGGGGCTGGCTCGCCGCGTTCGTCTACTGTTCGGGCGCCGCGCTGCGTCTCGCGCGCTTCAACACGAACATCGGCGTCGTCGACAAGCGCTTCTTCCAGGGGCTGCCGAGCCCGGCCGCGGCCGCGCTGATCGCCGGTTTCGTCTGGCTCGCGACCGACAACCGCGTGCCGATGAAGCTCGGCTGGCTGCCGTGGGTCGCGTTCGCACTGACGATCTACGCAGGCGTGACGATGGTGTCGAACGCGCCGTTCTACAGCGGTAAGGCGCTGGACGTGCGGCACCGCGTGCCGTTCGCGGCGATCCTGCTGGTCGTCGTCGCGTTCGTGCTCGTGTCGTCCGATCCGCCGTTGATGCTGTTCTGCCTGTTCGTGCTGTACGGGCTGTCCGGCTACGTGTTTTGGGCCTACATGGCCGTGCGCGGACGCGCGAACCCCGCGCGCTCGTCGCAGCGCGATCACTGACGCGCAACCTGCCCGACGACGGCGGCCTCGGATGTGATTCCGGGCCGCCGTTTTCATTTGCCCCTTTTTCGCACGGCGCGGCCCGGCATCCCGGGTGCCGTCCGATTGCGCACCCAGCGGAATGCCGCTATAGTCTTCGGCATGACTGCATTTTCCCGCCTCTCCCTCCTTCTAGCCGGTGCGCCGCTACGCGCGCTAGCTTTGGCGCGCCTGCCGCGCTGACCGTTCTCGCCCTCCGTCAAGCCTCGTCTGTTGTTGAGCGTCGCCAGCGGTGGCGCGATCTCATTACGTTTGATTCCCGTATAAAGAGCCCTGGAGCCCCCATGACAGACAAGCTGATCATTTTCGATACGACGTTGCGTGACGGTGAACAATCGCCTGGCGCGTCGATGACGAAGGAAGAGAAAGTCCGCATCGCGAAGCATCTCGAGCGGATGAAGGTCGACGTGATCGAGGCCGGCTTCGCGGCCAGCTCGAACGGCGACTTCGACGCGATCCACACGATCGCCGGCCTGGTGAAGGACAGCACGATCTGCTCGCTGGCGCGCGCCAACGACAAGGACATCCAGCGTGCGGCCGACGCACTGAAGCCGGCCAACAGCTCGCGGATCCACACGTTCATCGCGACGTCGCCGCTGCACATGGAGAAGAAGCTGCGGATGACGCCGGACCAGGTGTTCGAGCAGGCGCGCCTCGCGGTGCGCTTCGCGCGCAAGTTCACCGACAACGTCGAATTCTCGCCGGAAGACGGCAGCCGTTCGGATCTCGACTTCCTGTGCCGCGTGCTGGAGGCCGTGATCGCCGAGGGGGCGACGACGATCAACATCGCCGACACGGTCGGCTACGGCGTGCCGGAGCTCTACGGCAACCTCGTGAAGACGCTGCGCGAACGCATTCCGAACTCGGACAAGGCGATTTTCTCCGTGCACTGCCACAACGACCTCGGGATGGCGGTGGCGAACTCGCTCGCCGGCGTGAAGATCGGCGGTGCGCGGCAGGTCGAGTGCACGATCAACGGGCTCGGCGAGCGCGCGGGCAACACGTCGCTCGAGGAAATCGTGATGGCCGTGAAGACCCGCAAGGACTACTTCGGCCTCGACGTCGGCATCGACACGACGCAGATCGTGCCGACGTCGAAGCTCGTGTCGCAGATCACCGGTTTCGTCGTGCAGCCGAACAAGGCCGTCGTCGGCGCGAACGCATTCGCGCACGCGTCGGGTATCCACCAGGACGGCGTGCTGAAGGCGCGCGACACCTACGAGATCATGCGCGCGGAAGACGTGGGCTGGACCGCGAACAAGATCGTGCTCGGCAAGCTGTCGGGCCGCAACGCGTTCAAGCAGCGCCTGCAGGAACTCGGCGTGTCGCTCGACAGCGAAGCCGAACTGAACGCCGCGTTCATGCGCTTCAAGGACCTCGCCGATCGCAAGGCCGAGATCTTCGACGAAGACATCATCGCGATCGTCTCTGAAGAATCGGCGCTCGCGCATGAGCAGGAGCACTTCAAGTTCGTGTCGCTGTCGCAGCGTTCGGAGACGGGCGAGCAGCCGCAAGCGAAGATCGTGTTCGCCGTCGAAGGCAAGGAAGTGACCGGCGAGGCGCGCGGCAACGGGCCGGTCGACGCGACGTTCAACGCGATCGAGGGCGAAGTCGGCAGCGGTTCCGAACTGCTGCTGTATTCGGTGAACGCGATCACGACCGGCACGCAGGCGCAGGGCGAAGTGACCGTCCGGCTGTCGAAGAGCGGGCGGATCGTCAACGGCGTCGGCACCGATCCGGACATCGTCGCGGCGTCCGCGAAGGCGTACATTTCGGCGCTGAACAAGCTGCATTCGAAGGACGACAAGGTCAACCCGCAGCGCTCGTAAGTGCTGCGCGTCGAGCGCTCGACGCACACGAAACGCCCCGTGCGGCCTTTACGCCGCCCGGGGCGTTTTTTTATGCGCGGCTCATTCGGCTGCCGGCGCGCGGAACAGCCAGCGGCGGGCGGCCGCGCGAGGCGCCGGGCTGCGGCGGCGGAATTCGACTGCGATCCCGCGCCGCGGCGCATCGGCGACGAACGCGTCGAGCAGTTCGAGCACGTCATGGTCGATGTAGTCGGCGCGCGTTGCGTCGATGATCACGGCCGCGCGGTCGGGAATGTGCTGCAGATGATGCTTGACCTGCACCTTGCCGAGGAACGACACGTCCTTGCGGAACGACAGCAGGAAGTGGTCGTCGTGCTGCGCGAGCGTGACGGGGCTTTTCAGGTTCGCGACCGCGACCGCCAGCACGCTGCACGCGAGGCCGACGGCGATGCCGAACAGCAGATCGACCGCCAGCACGCCCGCGATCGTCGCGGCGAACGGCACGAACGCGGCCGGACCCTGCTTCAGCACCGAGCGGAACAGCGCCGGTTTCGCGAGCTTGAAGCCGGTGTGGATCAGGATCGCCGCGAGGCTCGCGAGCGGGATCAGGTTGATCAGCCCGGTGAGCGCGAACACGCTGGCAAGCAGCAGGATTCCGTGCACGATCGCCGACATCCGGCTTTGCGCACCCGCGTTCACGTTCACCGAACTGCGCACGATCACCGACGTGATCGGCAGCCCGCCGAACGCACCCGCGACGAGATTGCCGACGCCCTGGGCTTTCAACTCGCGGTCGGGCTGCGTCGGGCGGCGCTTCGGGTCGATCTGTTCGACCGCCTCGAGGCTCAGCAGCGTCTCGAGGCTCGCGACGACCGCAAGCGTGATCGCGACGCGCCACACGTCCGGATTGACGAGCTGCGCGAAGTTCGGGCCGAGCTCGGCGTGCTTCAACGATGCCGCGAGCGCCGCGAACGATTCGAGTTCCGGCAGCGTGACGCGATGCGCGGCGCCCGGCGCGACCGACGGCGCAACGACGCCGAGCACCAGCGTCGCGCCGATGCCGAACACGACGACCGCGAGCGGAGCGGGCACCGAGCGCATCCGGCCGAAGCGCTTGAACGCCGGTGTGTCCCAGGCGATCAGCAGCGCGAGCGAGACAAGTGCGATGGCCGTTGCGGCCCAGGCGGTCGGCAGGCTCGGCCATGACGCAAACGATTGCGCGGCCGGCCCGCCGATGCCGAATGCGAACGGAATCTGCTTCACGATCAGCAGCAGGCCGATCGCCGCGAGCATGCCCTTGATGACGGGCGACGGCACGTACGCGGCGAAGCGGCCGGCGCGGAGCATGCCGAAGCCGAACTGCAGCACGCCGGACAACAGCACCGCGAGCAGGAACGCGGAAAAGCTGCCGAGTTGCGCGATCCCTTCGACGACGATCACGACGAGGCCGGCGGCCGGTCCGCTGACCGACAGCGACGAGCCGCTCAACAGCGCGACGACGATGCCGCCGACGATGCCGGACACGAGTCCGGCGAACGGCTCGACGCCGGACGCATTGGCGATGCCGAGACACAACGGCAGCGCGACGAGGAAAACGACGATGCCGGCGACGATGTCGCGCGGCAGGGTGGAGAGGCGCTCGTTCAGTTTCATGGTTGGGGTGATTTCATTGGCGTAGGGGGAGGCGGATCAGCCGAGCGCGGCGGCCATGGCGGCATGCTCCGGTTCGGCTTTGGCCGGTGGTGCCGTGTAGCCGGAGTCGAGTTCCTTCAGGCGGCCGTCCGTGAGCGAAAAGATCCAGCCGTGAACGAGGGGTGGCCGCTGCCGGCCGTGCACGATCGGCGAAGCGCGCAGCAGCCGCACTTGTTCGAGGACGTTGAGCTCGGCCAGGCGGTCGGCCGCCGCCGTGTCGTCGAGACCGTCGAGCGAGTCGCGATGGCGCCGTGCGAGCGCGCACAGCGGCGCGATGCGGCGCGCGACGTGCGGCAGGTCGGCGGGCGGCGGCAGCAGCGACGCGCGCACGCCGCCGCATCCGTAGTGGCCGCACACGATCACGTGGTCGACTTCGAGCACACGCACGGCGTACTCGAGCACGCTCGCCGAATTGTCGTCGTCGGGATGGAACAGGTTCGCGATGTTGCGATGGACGAACAGCTCGCCGGGCACGCAGTGCGTGATGGTTTCGGCGGGCACCCGGCTGTCGGCGCAGCCGATCCACAGCACCCGAGGGTTCTGGCCGCGCGCGAGCGCATCGAAGAAGCCGGGCGTGTGTTCGTGCGTCTCGCGGGCCCAGGCGATGTTGGCAACCAGCATGCTCTTGGGGCGATTCATGAGGACTCCTTTGTGATAAGGACAAACAGATACCGGACGAAGTGGAGCAATATGATGCTTTCTAAATTGAAAGGTTCAATTTCGTCCGATATTAGGGGTATGCCCTAACGTCTGGTGCCAATGATACAAATTGTTTCAACTGGATCTGGCGAGGTGCATCGAATGCACCAATCCAACGCATGACATGTATTGTGCATGCCTGTTTCCCGTTGGCGCCCATGGCACGGGGCTTCGCATAATGCGATCGGCACAGGTTCGATCGGAAAGGATTGCCGCGTCGAATTGGAAATTAATCGAATATGACGGAAAAAATGAAATGGCCACTCACGCAATAATTCGTGAATGGCAATTGTGAAAATTGCGCGTAAATGCGCAATCGATCCGATCAGAACAGGTTGCGACGGTCGGGGTCGTGCAGCGGGTCCGGCGTTTTTTGCGTGGTGCGCAGAATGCCTTGCGGGTCGAAGTAGAAGCTGTACATCATGTACCAGACATTGTCTTCGAGATAGCGGTAGGTCCACACCTCGCGCTTCATCAGCGGGAAGTAGGACGTCTCGACCGGACGGCCGAAATTGACGAGCACGTCGGTCTTGGTCCACTTGCCGATTTCCGCGCGATAGAACTCGCTCGGCTGCAGCACCTGGCGGACGTTGACGATCCGATGGGTTGCGTCGACGTCGGCCGCGACGGTGATTTCGCCCATCGGCTGGGTCGGCCACATCAGACGCTTGCCGCCGCCGGGCAGGTCGTAGATCTCGCGCGGCGGGCCCATGCGCGCAACGATCGCCGACTCGTCCTGGCCGGCCTGGTATTGCTGCCACGGCTGCGCACAACCGGCAAGCAGCGCCGCCGCGCAGGCGACCAGCGCCGGCAGGCGCACGGTAAGGCGAATGGGCATGGGATTCTCCAAGGCTTTCTAACTGTTCAGTTGTATCACGGACGGCGTGTGCCGGCGCATCATGCCGAAAAAATCGGTGCGGATCGCGGGAAATGCGTCGTCGGGGCGTCGCTTCGCGCCGCGCTTGCGGCTGGCAGTGCCTGCGGCCTATGATCCGCGCTTCTCGGACAGATTGAAGGGCAGGGAGCCGATGCAGCTGTGGAAACGATGCGCGCTCGCATTGAGCGCGGGGTGGACGCTGGCGTCGTGCGCGTTCGCGGCAGGCGAGCCGGTGCGGATCGCGCTGATAGAAGGAATGTCGGGCCCGTTCGCGAACGCGGGCGCGGCGGTCGAGCGCAACCTCCGCTTCGGCGTCGAACAGGTCAATGCGGCGGGCGGCGTGAAGCTGCGCGATGGCGCGCACCCGCTCGAACTCGTCGTGCTCGACAGCAAGGGCAGCCCGGAGGAGGCGCTCGTGCAGTTGCGCGCGGCGGCGGACCGGCACATCGGCTTCGTCGCGCAGGGCAACAGCTCGGCAGTCGCTGCCGCGCTCGTCGCGGCGCTCGACAAGCTGAACACGCGCAATCCGGACAGCCGGATGCTGTTCCTCAACTATTCGGCCGACGATCCGGCGCTGACCGGTGCGCGCTGCAGCTTCTGGCATTTCCGCTTCGACGCGCACGCGGGGATGCGGATGGCCGCGCTGGCCGACGTGATGGCGCGCGACCGCGCGCTGCGCAAGGTCTACCTGCTGAACCAGGACTACAGCTTCGGTCACGACGTCAGCGGTCTGGCGCGGCAAGCGTTGGCCGAGCGGCGTCCCGACGTGACGATTGCCGGCGACGAATTCCATCCGATCGGTCGCATCAAGGATTTCTCGCCTTATATCGCGAAGATCCGGGCGAGCGGTGCGGACGCCGTCGTAACCGGCAACTGGGGCAACGACCTCACGCTGCTCGTGAAGGCGGCACGCGAGCAGGGGCTGAACGCGAAGTTCTATACGTTCTACGGCAACAGCCTCGGCGCGCCTGCCGCGCTGGGCGATGCGGGCGTCGGGCGGGTGGTGGCCGTCGCGGACTGGCATCCGAACGTAGGCGGCGCGAAGTCGGACGCGTTTTACCGCGCGTTCCGGACCCGCTTTCCCGCCGCTCAGGACGATTACCCGGTGCGGCGCATGAGCCTGATGATCGAGATGCTCGCGGCGGCGATGACTCGGGCCGGCTCGACCGACCCGGTGGCGGTGGCACGTGCGCTGGAGGGGCTGTCGTTCGACGACAGCTTCCACGCGTCGACGATGCGCGCGCAGGATCATCAGTTGATCCAGCCCCTTTACGTGATGGAAATGGACAAGGCCGGCACGCCGGGCGTGCGCTTCGACAACGAGGGCTCGGGGTATGGCTTCCGTACGATCCTCGCAGTGCCTGCGCAGCGCACCCAGACGCCGTCGACCTGCTCGATGACGCGCCCGTGACAGGGGGCGGTAGGAACGGCGTGCAGTTGTGCTACAATGCCCGCCGGTTGTAAGTCACGGCACGGCCATTCTTCCGTGTCCGCCTGTTCAGTTAGTAGGAAACAAAGGAAATCACATGTCTGTTGCAGATATCAAGAAGTCGGAAGTCGTTGCTCAGTTCGCCCGCGGTACCAACGACACGGGCTCGCCCGAAGTCCAGGTCGCACTGCTGACCGCACGTATCGTCGAACTGACGGGTCACTTCAAGACCCACGCGAAGGATCACCACAGCCGCCGCGGCCTGCTGCGCATGGTGAGCCGCCGCCGCAAGCTGCTCGACTACCTCAAGGGCAAGGATGCCGACCGTTACCGCGCGCTGATCGAGAAGCTGGGTCTGCGTAAGTAATCGAGGCGATTGCCGCCAGCAAGATGCCTGTGTCAGTCCGCTGATGCAGGCATTTTGTTTTTGCGCGGTGCGTAGCGTCACGCGCACCGCGGGTTGTCCGGCACGTGAGTGCCGGCTGCCGGAACGGCTGATACCGGGGTCGGGATTTGTGTCATTCCAGCGCGCCGCTCGACGAGCGTCGCGCTGGAATGGCATAAAAAACACACCTTGCTCCGGGTGATTCGGTCGGGACGCCGCCGCACGGGATGGCCCGGGCGGCGAATGAAATGAATGAATTCAAAGGAGCAACCATGTCCATGTTCAACAAGGTCGTGAAGGAATTCCAGTGGGGCCAGCACAAGGTGCGCCTCGAAACCGGTGAAGTCGCTCGCCAGGCGAGCGGTGCCGTGATCGTCGACGTGGAAGACACCGTCGTGCTGGCAACCGTCGTCGGCGCGAAGTCGGCGAAGCCGGGCCAGGATTTCTTCCCGCTGACCGTCGACTACCTCGAAAAGACCTACTCGGCCGGCAAGATCCCGGGCGGCTTCTTCCGTCGCGAAGGCCGTCCGTCGGAACACGAGACGCTGACGTCGCGCCTGATCGACCGTCCGCTGCGCCCGCTGTTCCCGGAAGGCTTCTACAACGAAGTGCAGGTCGTGATTCACGTGCTGTCCGTGAACCCGGAAATCCCGGCGGACATCCCCGCGCTGATCGGTGCATCGGCTGCGCTCGCCGTGTCGGGCCTGCCGTTCAACGGTCCGGTCGGTGCCGCGCGCGTCGCGTACATCGACAACGCATACGTGCTGAACCCGACGCGTGACCAGATCAAGGCATCGAGCCTCGACCTCGTCGTCGCCGGTACGGAGCGTGCGGTGCTGATGGTCGAATCGGAAGCCGACCAGCTGCCGGAAGACGTGATGCTGGGCGCGGTCGTGTTCGGTCACGAGCAGATGCAGACGGCGATCGATGCGATCCACGAACTCGTGCGCGAAGGTGGCAAGCCCGAGTGGGACTGGCAGCCGGCACCGAAGAACGAGGCGCTGATCGCGCGCGTGACGGAACTGGCGCACGGCGACCTGCTCGCCGCTTACCAGCTGCGCGACAAGCAAGCGCGTTCGACGAAGCTGAAGGAAGTCTACGCGGCGACCTCGGCGAAGCTCGAGGAAGACGCGCTGGCGGCCGGCACGGTCGCGGCCGACAAGGCTACCGTCGGCAACATCCTGTTCGACATCGAAGCGAAGATCGTCCGTTCGCAGATCCTGAACGGCGAGCCGCGCATTGACGGTCGCGACACGCGCACCGTGCGTCCGATCGAGATCCGCACCGGCGTGCTGCCGCGCACCCACGGTTCGGCGCTGTTCACGCGTGGCGAAACGCAGGCGCTCGTCGTCGCGACGCTCGGCACGAAGGGTGACGAGCAGATCATCGACGCGCTCGAAGGCGAATACCGCGAGCGCTTCATGCTCCACTACAACATGCCCCCGTTCGCGACCGGCGAAACGGGTCGCGTCGGCTCGCCGAAGCGTCGTGAAATCGGCCACGGCCGTCTCGCGAAGCGCGCGCTGGTCAAGTGCCTGCCGAGCGCCGACGAATTCGGCTACTCGATCCGCGTCGTGTCGGAAATCACCGAGTCGAACGGTTCGTCGTCGATGGCGTCGGTGTGCGGCGGCTGCCTCGCGCTGATGGACGCCGGCGTGCCGATGAAGGCACACGTCGCGGGTATCGCGATGGGCCTGATCCTCGAAGGCAACAAGTTCGCGGTGCTGACCGACATCCTCGGCGACGAAGATCACCTCGGCGACATGGACTTCAAGGTAGCCGGCACGGAGCAAGGCGTGACGGCGCTGCAGATGGACATCAAGATCCAGGGCATCACGAAGGAAATCATGCAGGTCGCGCTCGCGCAGGCGAAGGAAGGCCGCATGCACATCCTCGGCAAGATGACGTCGGCGGTCTCGGGTGCGAACACGCAATTGTCGGAATTCGCGCCGCGCATGATCACGATCAAGATCAACCCGGAAAAGATCCGCGACGTGATCGGCAAGGGCGGTTCGGTGATTCGTGCGCTGACGGAAGAAACCGGCACGACCATCGACATCTCGGATGACGGCGTCGTGACGATCGCGAGCACGAACAGCGAAGGCATGGCCGAAGCGAAGAAGCGCATCGAGCAAATCACGGCTGAGATCGAAGTCGGCCAGGTGTACGAAGGCACGGTGCTCAAGCTGCTCGATTTCGGCGCGATCGTGAACCTGCTGCCGGGCAAGGACGGCCTGCTGCACATCTCGGAAATCGTCAACGAGCGCGTGAAGGACATCAACGACTACCTGAAGGAAGGTCAGCAGGTGAAGGTCAAGGTGATCCAGACGGACGAGAAGGGTCGCGTGCGTCTGTCGGCGAAGGCGCTGCTGAACGAAGCAGCGGCAGCGTCGCAGTCGGATACGCCGCCGCAGCAGTAAGCGGACAGGCGTGAGAACGGCCGGCAGTGCGAAAGCGTGCCGGCCGTTTTTTCTGTAGCATCGTTGTGCGGCGCAGCAGCGCCGGCGAGGCGCCCGTGCCGCGCACGGGTGCGCCCCCGACTGATCCTGGAGCGACCACCATGAAAGCCATCGAAATCACCGAATTCGGCGCCCCCGACGTGCTGAAGCTGGCGGAGCGTCCGCGCCCCGAACCGAAGCGCGGCGAAGTGTTGATCAAGGTGGCGGCTTCCGGCGTGAACCGGCCGGACGTATTCCAGCGCAAGGGCGCGTATGCGCCGCCGCCGGGTGCGTCGGATCTGCCGGGCCTCGAGGTCGCGGGCGAGATCGTCGGCGGCGACCTGTCGGATGCGGCGCTGAACCCGTTCGGCCTGAAGCTGGGCGATCGCGTCTGCGCGCTGCTCGCGGGCGGCGGCTACGCCGAATATACGGTTGCGCCGCTGCCGCAATGCCTGCCGGTGCCCGACGGACTGACCGACATCGAGGCCGCATCGCTGCCCGAAACCTTCTTCACGGTGTGGAGCAACGTGTTCGACCGTGCGCTGCTCGGCGCGGGCGAGGGCGGCGAGCAGGAAACGCTGCTCGTGCAGGGCGGCTCGAGCGGGATCGGCGTGACGGCGATCCAGATCGCGCACGCGCTCGGCTTTCGCGTGTTCGCGACGGCCGGGAATGCCGACAAATGCCGCGCATGCGAGGCGCTCGGCGCCGAGCGTGCGATCAACTACAAGACCGAGGACTTCGTCGAGGTCGTCAAGTCGTTGACGCACGATCGCGGCGTCGACGTGATCCTCGACATGGTCGCGGGCTCGTACGTGCCGCGCGAACTGTCCGCGCTCGCGGATGGCGGCCGCCTCGTGCTGATCGCGTTGCTCGGCGGCGCGAAAGCCGAGGTCAACCTGAATGAAATCCTGCGCCGCCGGCTGACGGTGACGGGCTCGACGCTGCGTCCGCGTCCGGTCGAATTCAAGGCGCGCATCGCCGCGCAGCTGAAGGCGCGCGTCTGGCCGCTGCTCGCGGACGGTCGCATCAAGCCCGTCATCTACCGCGTGCTGCCGGCAGGGGAGGCCGCGCAGGCGCATGCGCTGATGGAAAGCGGCGAGCACATCGGCAAGATCGTGCTTGATTGGGGCGCGAACGCGTGACGGCCCGCGCGGCGGGCTTGACATGCGCGGTTTGACCGGTTCAAGCCGCGCGCAGTAAAATCGCGGGTTTGCTTCGCCAGATCCAACCTGACGGGCCGGTTTCCGGTGCGTTAATGACAAGATAGTGACGAGACAGACACGATGTCGAAACAACGAACGAAGCGAGTGATCGGCAACTGGAAGATGCACGGCCGGCTGGCCGGCAACCAGGCATTGCTGAACGAAGTGGTGCAGGGCGCGGGCGCGGTGGCGGCCGAGACGTCGATCGGCGTGTGCGTGCCGTTCCCGTATCTCGCGCAGGTTCAGGCGCAGCTCGCCGGCGGCCGTGTCGCGTTCGGCGCGCAGGACGTGTCCGCGCACGAGCAGGGCGCGTTCACCGGTGAAGTGGCGGCCGCGATGGTGGCGGAGTTCGGCGCGCAGTATGCGATCGTCGGTCACTCGGAGCGTCGCGCGTACCACGGCGAGCGCAACGAAACCATTGCCGCGAAGACGCAGCGCGCGCTCGCGGCGGGTCTCACGCCCGTCGTGTGCGTCGGTGAAACGCTCGACGAGCGCGAGGCGGGCGCGACCGAGCAGGTAGTCGGTGCGCAACTCGACGCCGTGCTGGCCGTGCTGACGGCTGATGAAGCGGCGCGCATCGTCGTCGCATACGAGCCGGTCTGGGCGATCGGCACGGGCAAGAGCGCGACGTCGGCGCAGGCGCAGGACGTGCACGCATTCCTGCGTGCGCGTCTCGCGGCGAAGGGGGCGGCGGACGTATCGGTGCTGTACGGCGGCAGCGTGAAGCCGGACAACGCGGAAGAGTTGTTCGCGCAGCCTGACATCGATGGCGGCCTGATCGGCGGCGCGTCGCTGAAGGCGGAAGATTTCCTGGCGATCTGCCGGGCCGCACGTTGAGCGGTCCGGGGTCGAATTGAACCATGATGGCGGCCGGTTGGTCCGGTTGCCTGATCCAATCGGGTGGATGTGATGCTGTTATTCAAGACGCTGATTATTGTTGTGCAGGTGCTGTCTGCACTCGGTGTGATCGGACTCGTGCTGCTGCAGCACGGCAAGGGCGCCGACATGGGCGCTGCATTCGGCAGCGGCGCGTCGGGCAGCCTGTTCGGTGCAACGGGCTCCGCCAACTTCCTGTCGCGCACGACGGGCATTCTCGCGACGATCTTCTTCGTCGCGACGCTCGCGCTGACGTACCTCGGTTCGTACAAGTCGACGCCGTCGGCCGGCGTGCTCGGCACCGCCGCGACCGCGCCGGCATCGGCGCCCGCAGCGTCGGCGCCGGCCGTCGCCGCGTCCGCTGCCGCGGGTTCGGCGGCGAGCGCGCCGGGCCAGGATGTCCCGAAATAAAAAGTCGAATTTTTTGCGTTTGTGCGTTGAACAAATCTGGAACTCGGGTTAGAATTTAATTCTTGAAGCGATTCGCGGGAAACAAGCAGCACAACCCGAGTTGCATGCAGTGCCGACGTGGTGAAATTGGTAGACACGCTATCTTGAGGGGGTAGTGGCGAAAGCTGTGCGAGTTCGAGTCTCGCCGTCGGCACCAAAGTTACTCAATGCCAGCCGCTTCTAGTGGCTGGCATTTTTCATTTCTGGCGTGTGCCTTGCGATTGTCTTGTGATCGCACGCACTCCGAAATGATTCCTTCCGCCGGAAGTGGTATTCTCCGGACGCTCAGAACCAACCGATAGAGGATTGCCTTGAACCTCGCAGCCTATTACCCCGTCTTGTTGTTCCTCCTCGTGGGCACTGGTTTAGGTATAGCGCTGGTCAGCATCGGCAAGCTCCTTGGTCCCAATAAGCCGGACGTTGAGAAGAACGCACCGTATGAGTGCGGCTTCGAAGCCTTTGAAGACGCCCGGATGAAATTCGACGTCCGGTACTACCTCGTCGCCATCCTGTTCATCATCTTCGATCTCGAAACCGCATTCCTGTTTCCGTGGGGCGTCGCGCTCCGGGACATCGGCTGGCCGGGTTTCATCGCAATGATGATTTTTCTGCTCGAATTCCTGCTGGGCTTTGCCTATATCTGGAAGAAAGGCGGCCTCGACTGGGAGTGATGGGTTAATCGCCGGTTTGCATGGGCGGCCACGCTGGGCCGCTCGTCTGGAGTGGAAAGCAAATGAGTATCGAAGGGGTCTTGAAGGAAGGGTTTGTCACCACGACGGCTGACAAGCTGATCAACTGGACGCGTACCGGCTCGCTGTGGCCGATGACGTTCGGGCTCGCGTGTTGCGCCGTCGAGATGATGCATGCGGGTGCGGCCCGTTATGACCTGGACCGGTTCGGGGTCGTGTTCCGTCCGAGCCCGCGTCAGTCGGACGTGATGATCGTCGCCGGCACGCTGTGCAACAAGATGGCGCCCGCGCTGCGCCGCGTGTACGACCAGATGGCCGAGCCGCGCTGGGTGATCTCGATGGGGTCGTGCGCGAACGGTGGCGGTTACTACCACTACTCGTACTCGGTGGTCCGCGGTTGCGACCGGATCGTGCCGGTCGACGTCTACGTGCCGGGCTGTCCGCCCACGGCCGAGGCGCTGGTCTACGGCGTGATCCAGCTTCAGGCGAAGATCCGCCGCACCAATACCATCGCCCGTCAATAAAGCCCCGAGCGTCCCCTCAATATGGCAAGCAAAATCGAGACCCTCAAGGCAAACCTCGAAGCCGCGCTCGGCGCGCGCGTGGTGAGCCTCACCGAAGCGATCGGTGAACTGACGCTCGTCGTGAAGGCGAGCGATTACCTCGAAGTCGCAAAGATGCTGCGCGACGATCCGAAGCTCCGTTTCGAGCAACTGATCGACCTCTGCGGCGTCGACTACCAGACCTACGGCGACGGCGCCTACGACGGCCCGCGTTTCGCGGCCGTGTCGCAGCTGCTGTCGGTCACGAACAACTGGCGCCTGCGCCTGCGCGTGTTCGCGCCGGACGACGATCTGCCGATCGTGGCATCGCTCGTCGACATCTGGACCTCCGCAAACTGGTACGAGCGCGAAGCATTCGACCTGTACGGCCTCGTGTTCGAGGGTCACCCCGATCTGCGCCGCATTCTCACCGACTACGGCTTCATCGGCCATCCGTTCCGCAAGGACTTCCCGGTGTCGGGTTATGTCGAAATGCGTTACGACCCGGAAGAGAAGCGGGTCGTCTACCAGCCGGTGACGATCGAGCCGCGCGAAATCACGCCGCGCGTGATCCGCGAGGATCGCTATGGCGGTCTGAAACATTAAGGGGGCGTCATGGCAGAAATCAAGAATTACACCCTCAACTTCGGTCCGCAGCACCCGGCAGCGCACGGCGTGCTGCGCCTCGTGCTCGAGCTCGACGGCGAAGTCATCCAGCGTGCCGATCCGCACATCGGCCTGCTGCATCGCGCGACTGAAAAGCTCGCGGAAAACAAGACCTTCATCCAGTCCGTGCCGTACATGGACCGTCTCGACTACGTGTCGATGATGGTCAACGAGCACGGCTACGTGCTCGCGATCGAGCGTCTGCTCGGCATCGACGTGCCGGAGCGCGCGCAGTACATCCGCGTGCTGTTCGACGAGATCACGCGCGTGCTGAACCACCTGATGTGGATCGGCGCGCACGCACTCGACGTCGGCGCGATGGCGGTGTTCCTGTACGCATTCCGCGAGCGCGAAGACCTGATGGACGTTTACGAAGCGGTGTCCGGTGCCCGGATGCACGCGGCGTACTACCGTCCGGGCGGCGTCTACCGCGACCTGCCTGACGCAATGCCGCAATACAAGGCGTCGAAGATTCGCAACGAGAAGGCGCTCGCGAAGATGAACGAAGCGCGCAGCGGCTCGGTGCTCGACTTCATCGACGACTTCTTCACGCGCTTCCCGAAGTGCGTCGACGAATACGAAACGCTGCTGACCGACAACCGGATCTGGAAACAGCGTCTGGTCGGGATCGGCGTCGTCAGCCCGGAGCGTGCGCTGCAGATGGGCCTGACGGGCCCGATGCTGCGCGGCTCGGGTATCGCGTGGGACCTGCGTAAGAAGCAGCCGTACGAAGTGTACGACCGCATGGATTTCGACGTGCCGGTCGGCGTGAACGGCGATTGCTACGACCGCTATCTGGTGCGCGTCGAGGAAATGCGCCAGTCGATCCGCATCGCGAAACAGTGTATTGAGTGGCTCCGCAAGAATCCGGGCCCGGTGATGACCGACAATCACAAGGTTGCGCCGCCGTCGCGCGTCGGCATGAAGACCAACATGGAAGACTTGATTCACCACTTCAAGCTCTTCACCGAAGGTTTTCACGTGCCGGAAGGCGAAGCGTACGCGGCTGTCGAGCATCCGAAGGGCGAATTCGGCATCTACCTCGTGTCGGATGGTGCCAACAAGCCGTATCGCCTCAAGATCCGCGCACCGGGCTTCGCGCACCTCGCGTCGCTCGACGAAATGGCGCGCGGTCACATGATTGCCGACGCCGTCACGATCATCGGTACGCAGGACATCGTGTTCGGCGAAATCGATCGCTAATGGTCGCGCCGCCCGCGCGAGCGGGCGGCGAGCAGTAAGTCACACGCGATGCGCGCTGAACCGGCGCGGCTTCGCAAGCTGTCAACAGTGAGCGCCAGGTCTGCCGTCCTTGCACAGCAGTGCGGCAGGTTGTTCGTTCGGTAGGAATTGAAAGAGTCGTGTCTGAAAATGATCTCAGCTGAAGGCCTGAAGGAAATCGATCGAGCGTTGACGAAGTATCCCGCCGATCAGAAACAGTCCGCCGTGATGTCGGCGTTGGCCGTCGCTCAGGAAGAGCACGGCTGGCTGTCGCCCGAACTGATGCAGTTCGTCGCGGACTATCTCGGCATGCCGGCCGTCGCCGTGCAGGAAGTCGCGACGTTCTACACGATGTACGAGCTCAAACCGGTCGGCAAGCACAAGATCACGCTCTGCACGAACCTGCCGTGCCAGCTTGGCCCGCACGGCGGCGCGGAGGCGACTGCCGACTACCTGAAACAGAAGCTGGGCATCGGCTTCGGCGAGACCACGCCCGACGGCAAGTTCACGCTGAAGGAAGGCGAATGCATGGGCTCGTGCGGCGATGCGCCGGTGCTGCTGGTGAACAATCACAGAATGTGCAGCTTCATGAGCCGCGAGAAGATCGACCAGCTGCTTGAGGAGCTCTCGAAATGACGTCCCTCCACGACCGTCACATCAAACCGCTGATCCTCGCTGGTCTGAACGGCGAGAACTGGCATCTCGAAGACTACGTTGCGCGCGGCGGCTACAAGCAGCTGCGCCGCATTCTCGAAGAAAAGATTCCGCCGGAGCAGGTGATCGCCGACGTGAAGGCGTCGGGCCTGCGTGGCCGTGGCGGTGCGGGCTTCCCGACCGGCCTGAAGTGGAGCTTCATGCCGCGCCAGTTCCCGGGGCAGAAGTACCTCGTCTGCAACTCGGACGAAGGCGAACCGGGCACGTTCAAGGATCGCGACATCCTGCGCTGGAACCCGCACGCACTGATCGAAGGCATGGCCATCGGCGCGTACGCGATGGGCATCACCGTCGGCTACAACTACATCCACGGCGAAATCTTCGAAGTGTATCGACGCTTCGAGGCCGCGCTCGATGAAGCGCGTGCCGCGGGTTTCCTCGGCGACAACATCATGGGCTCGGAATTCTCGTTCCAGCTGCACGCGCACCACGGTTACGGCGCGTACATCTGCGGCGAGGAAACGGCGCTGCTCGAGTCGCTCGAAGGCAAGAAAGGCCAGCCGCGCTTCAAGCCGCCGTTCCCGGCGAGCTTCGGCGTGTACGGCAAGCCGACCACGATCAACAATACCGAAACGTTTGCCGCGGTGCCGTTCCTGCTGTCCATCGGGCCGCAGAATTACCTCGAGATCGGCAAGCCGAACAACGGTGGCACGAAGATCTTCTCGGTGTCGGGCGACGTCGAGCGTCCGGGCAACTACGAAGTGCCGC
Organism: Burkholderia sp. MSMB0856; assembly: GCF_001524645.2. Lineage (NCBI taxonomy): Bacteria > Pseudomonadati > Pseudomonadota > Betaproteobacteria > Burkholderiales > Burkholderiaceae > Burkholderia > Burkholderia sp. MSMB0856. The sequence goes on from NZ_CP013427.1 coordinate 1,118,849, forward strand.
TCGGCACGCCGTTCGCGACGCTGATGGAGCTCGCCGGCGGGATGCGCGGCGGTCGCAAGATCAAGGCCGTGATTCCGGGCGGTTCGTCGGCACCGGTGATCCCGGGCGACATCATGATGCAGACCGATCTCGATTACGACTCGATCGCGAAGGCGGGGTCGATGCTCGGCTCAGGCGCGGTGATCGTGATGGACGAGACGCGCTGCATGGTGCGTTCGCTGCTGCGCCTGTCGTACTTCTACTACGAGGAGTCGTGCGGCCAGTGCACGCCGTGCCGTGAAGGCACCGGCTGGCTGTATCGCGTCGTGAATCGTATCGAGCACGGCGAAGGTCGCCAGGAAGATCTGGACCTGCTGAACTCGGTTGCCGAGAACATCATGGGCCGCACGATCTGCGCGCTCGGCGATGCGGCGGCGATGCCGGTACGCGGGATGCTCAAGCATTACTGGGACGAATTCGCGTACCACGTCGAGCACAAGCACTGCATGGTCGGCGGCCACGCGCACGCGGCGGCAGCCTGAAGCGAAGCACCGGTTGCGGAATTTGAGCGCACGGTCGGGCGAAGGCGCGAACGGGCGGAAATAGGTTAAGGACCATTCACCATCATGGTTGAACTTGAAATAGACGGCAAGAAGGTCGAGGTGCCCGAAGGCAGCATGGTGATCCAGGCTGCGCACAAGGCGGATACGTACATTCCTCACTTCTGCTATCACAAGAAACTGTCGGTCGCGGCCAACTGCCGGATGTGTCTCGTCGAAGTCGAGAAGATGCCGAAGGCCGTGCCTGCCTGCGCGACGCCCGTGTCGGCCGGCATGATCGTGCGCACGCAGTCCGACAAGGCCGTGAAGGCGCAGCAGTCGGTGATGGAATTCCTCCTCATCAACCACCCGCTCGACTGCCCGATCTGCGATCAGGGCGGCGAATGCCAGCTGCAGGATCTGGCGGTCGGCTACGGCAAGTCGTCGTCGCGCTACTCGGAAGAAAAGCGCGTGGTGTTCCACAAGAACGTGGGCCCGCTGATCTCGATGGAAGAAATGTCGCGCTGCATCCACTGCACGCGCTGCGTCCGCTTCGGCCAGGAAATCGCCGGCGTGATGGAGCTCGGCATGCTGGGTCGCGGCGAGCACTCGGAAATCACGACGTTCGTCGGCAAGACGGTCGACTCCGAACTGTCGGGCAACATGATCGACCTGTGCCCGGTCGGTGCACTGACCAGCAAGCCGTTCCGCTACAGCGCCCGTACGTGGGAACTGTCGCGCCGCAAGTCGGTGAGCCCGCACGATTCGGTCGGCGCGAACCTCGTCGTGCAGGTGAAGAACAACCGCGTGATGCGCGTGCTGCCGTTCGAGAACGAAGCGATCAACGAATGCTGGATCTCGGACAAGGATCGTTTCTCGTACGAAGGCCTGAACAGCGAAGAGCGCCTGACGAAGCCGATGCTGAAGCAGGGCGGCCAGTGGATCGAGACCGACTGGCAAACCGCGCTCGAATATGTCGCGAAGGGCCTGAAGGGCATCGCCGCGGATCACGGTGCGAACGCGCTGGCGATGCTCGCGAGCGCGCACAGCACCGCTGAAGAGCTGTTCCTCGTGAAGCAGCTCGCCAGCGAACTGAAAACGCCGAACGTCGACTTCCGTCTGCGTCAGCAAGATTTCTCGGCGCCGGTCCAGGGCGCACCGTGGCTCGGCATGCCGATCGCCGATCTGTCGAGCGTGGATGCCGCGTTCGTCGTCGGTTCGTTCCTGCGCCGCGACCACCCGCTGTTCGCCGCGCGCCTGCGCCAGGCCGCGAAGAACGGCGCGAAGCTGCACTTCCTGCACGCGACCGCCGACGACTCGCTGATCCCGACCGCGAAGCGCATCGTCGCCGCGCCGTCGGCATGGCTCGACGAGCTGGCCGGCGTTGCCGCCGCCGTCGCGCAACTGCGCGGCGTCGCGCTGCCGGACGCGCTGGCGGGCGTCACCGCATCGCCGGCAGCACAAGCAGTCGCCCAGTCGCTCGCGAACGGCGAGCGCCGCGCGGTGCTGCTCGGCAATGCGGCCGTCCGTCATCCGCAATTCGCGAAGCTGCACGCCGTTGCACAGTGGATCGCCGACAACACGGGCGCCACGTTCGGTTTCCTGACGGAAGCGGCGAACACGGTCGGCGCGCACGTCGTCGGCGCACTGCCGGGCGAGGGCGGCCTGAACGCACGCGAAGCGTTCGCGCAGCCGCGCAAGGGCTACGTGCTGCTGAACGTCGAACCGGAATTCGACACGGCCGATCCGGCGCAGGCACTTGCCGCGCTGAACCAGGCCGAAATGGTCGTCGTGATGTCGCCGTTCAAGCACGGCCTCGATTACGCCGACGTGCTGCTGCCGATCGCGCCGTTCACGGAAACGGCAGGCACGTACGTGAACGCGGAAGGCTCGGTGCAGAGCTTCAACGGCGTCGTGCGTCCGCTCGGCGATACGCGTCCGGCGTGGAAGGTGCTGCGCGTGCTCGGCAGCCTGCTCGGCCTGCCGAACTTCGAATACGAAACGGCGGAAGAAGTGCGTCTCGCGGCGCTCGGCGACGCAGGCGTCGCGAAGCGTCTGTCGAACCAGGCGTCGGTCGCGCCGGCACGCGTCGCGGCAGCTGCCGCGAACGGCGGCTTCGAGCGCCTCGCCGACGTGCCGATCTATCATGCCGACGCACTCGTGCGCCGCGCCGGTGCGCTGCACCTGACGGCCGCCGCGAAGATGGCGAACGCCGCAGCCCTGCCGGCCGCGCTGTTCGACAAGCTGGGCTTGAAGGAAGGCGACGCGGTGCGCGTGCGCCAGGGCGAGCGTGCGGTGCAGTTGCCGGCCGTGCGCGACGCGAATCTTGCGGAGACGGTCGTTCGCGTGTCGGCGGCGACGCCTGCCGGCGCAGCGCTCGGCAGCCTGTCCGGTGAACTGGTGGTGGAGAAGGCGTAAATGAGCTTGTTCGATACGATCAACGCGGGCGGAGCCCAGCTTCTCGGCGTCGCGTGGCCGACGGTGTGGGCCGTCGTGCGCATCCTCGTCGTCGCCGTCGTGATCCTGCTGTGCGTCGCGTACCTGATTCTGTGGGAACGCAAGCTGATCGGCTGGATGCACGTGCGTCTCGGCCCGAACCGCGTCGGCCCCGGTGGCCTGCTGCAGCCGATCGCCGACGTGCTGAAGCTGCTGCTGAAGGAAGTGATTCAGCCGAGCGCCGCCAGCCGTTGGCTGTACCTGATCGCGCCGGTCATGACCGTCGTGCCGGCGTTTGCCGTGTGGGCGGTGATCCCGTTCCAGGCCGAGGCCGTGCTCGCGAACGTGAACGCGGGCCTGCTGTATGCGATGGCGATCTCGTCGATCGGCGTGTACGCGGTGATTCTCGCCGGCTGGGCGTCGAACTCGAAGTACGCATTCCTCGGTGCGATGCGCGCTGCGGCGCAGATGGTGTCGTACGAAATCTCGATGGGCTTCGCGCTGGTGCTTGTGCTGATGACGGCTGGCAGCCTGAACCTGTCGGAAATCGTCGGCTCGCAACAGCACGGCTTCTTCGCCGGCCACGGCGTGAACTTCCTGTCGTGGAACTGGCTGCCGCTGCTGCCGGCGTTCGTCGTCTACTTCGTGTCCGGCATCGCCGAAACGAACCGTCACCCGTTCGACGTGGTGGAAGGGGAGTCGGAGATCGTCGCGGGTCACATGATCGATTACTCGGGCATGGCGTTCGCGCTGTTCTTCCTCGCCGAGTACATCAACATGATCGTGATCTCGGCGCTGGCCGCGACGCTGTTCCTGGGCGGCTGGGACGCACCGTTCGAATTCCTGTCGTTCATTCCGGGCATCTTCTGGCTGGTGCTGAAGGTATTCGCGCTGCTGTCGGTGTTCATCTGGGTGCGCGCGACGTTCCCGCGCTACCGTTACGACCAGATCATGCGTCTGGGCTGGAAGGTGTTCCTGCCCGTCACGGTGATCTGGGTGGTCGTGGTCGGCTTCTGGATGATGTCGCCGCTCAACATCTGGGTGAAGTAAGGATCGGACGAAATCATGACTGCAATCCAACACTTCTTTAAGACCTTCTTCCTGACGGAGCTGCTGAAGGGGCTCGCGCTGACCGGTCGTTACACGTTCCGGCGCAAGTTCACCGTGCAGTTCCCGGAAGAGAAGACCCCGATTTCGCCGCGTTTCCGCGGGCTGCATGCGCTGCGCCGCTATGAAAACGGCGAAGAGCGCTGCATCGCGTGCAAGCTCTGCGAGGCCGTGTGCCCCGCGATGGCGATCACGATCGAGTCGGAAACGCGCGCGGACAACACGCGCCGCACGACGCGCTACGACATCGACCTGACGAAGTGCATCTTCTGTGGTTTCTGCGAGGAAAGCTGCCCGGTCGATTCGATCGTCGAGACGCAGATCCTCGAGTACCACGGCGAAAAGCGCGGCGACCTGTATTTCACGAAGGAAATGCTGCTCGCGGTGGGCGATCGCTACGAGAAGGACATCGCTGCGGCGAAGGCCGCCGACGCGCCGTATCGTTGATTGTGTTTGCAGTGCCGGCCCGGCATGAACGGGCCGAGCCGCCGCGACGGGTGCGGCACGCGAGAGCGTCCCGCAAGCCGCGCCTGACTATGGCCTAACGATGAACCGGTAATCATGGAATTCACGACCGTACTGTTCTACATCTTCGCGCTGCTCCTGGTGGTATCAGGGCTGAAGGTGATCACTTCGCGCAACCCGGTGGCGTCTGCGCTTTTCCTTGTGCTGGCGTTCTTCAACGCCGCCGCGATCTGGATGCTGCTGGAAGCGGAGTTCCTCGCGATCCTGCTGGTGCTGGTGTACGTGGGCGCCGTGATGGTGCTGTTCCTGTTCGTCGTGATGATGCTGGACATCAACATCGATTACCTGCGCCGTGACTTCAAGCGCTTCGTACCGATGGCGACCGTCGTCGGCGCGATCATCGTGGTCGAGACCGCGCTGATCCTGTGGCGCGGCTACGGCGACACGCACACGGTGCACGCGATGGCGACGGGCGCGATGGCCGACTGGTCGAACACGCGCCTGATCGGCAAAGTGATCTACACCGACTACATCTTCGCGTTTGAAATCGCCGGCCTGGTGCTGCTGGTCGCGATCATCGCCGCGATCGGGCTGACCGAGCGCAAGGGCAAGGACAGCAAGCGCCAGCGCGTGTCGGATCAGGTCAAGGTGCGCCGTAATGACCGCGTGCGCCTCGTGAAGATGGAAGCGGACAAGCCGCAGCCGGAAACGGCGCAGAGCGAAGCCGGTACGAGCACCAACGGCTAAGCGGAGGAAAAGAAAACCATGCTGACTCTTGCTCATTACCTCGTGCTCGGCGCGATCCTCTTTGCGATCGCGATCGTCGGGATCTTCCTGAACCGCCGCAACATCATCATCATCCTGATGGCGATCGAACTGATGCTGCTGGCGGTGAATACCAACTTCGTCGCGTTTTCGCACTACCTCGGCGACGTGCACGGCCAGATCTTCGTGTTCTTCGTGCTGACCGTCGCCGCAGCGGAAGCCGCGATCGGTCTCGCGATTCTGGTGACCCTGTTCCGTAAGCTCGACACGATCAATGTCGAGGATCTCGATCAGCTCAAAGGTTAATTTCAGGCAACGCTGTTATGTCAACGACACTCAATGAAAACCTGCTGCTGGCGATTCCGCTCGCTCCGCTGGCCGGCTCGCTGATTGCGGGGCTGTTCGGGAACGCAGTGGGGCGCAAGGGCGCACACCGGATCACGATCCTCGGCGTATTGATCGCGTTCCTCCTGTCGGCGAAAGTCTTCCTCGACGTGATGGGCGGCGCGAGCTTCAACGCGACCGTCTACGAATGGATGAACGTCGGCTCGCTGAAACTCGAAGTCGGCTTCCTCGTCGATTCGCTGACCGCGATGATGATGGTCGTCGTGACCTTCGTCTCGCTGATGGTGCACGTGTACACGATCGGCTACATGTCGGAAGAAAACGGCTACCAGCGCTTCTTCTCGTACATCTCGCTGTTCACGTTCTCGATGCTGATGCTCGTGATGAGCAACAACTTCCTGCAGCTGTTCTTCGGCTGGGAAGCGGTGGGTCTGGTGTCGTACCTGCTGATCGGCTTCTACTTCACGCGTGAGAGCGCGATCTACGCGAACATGAAGGCGTTCCTCGTGAACCGCGTGGGCGACTTCGGCTTCCTGCTGGGCATCGGCCTGCTGCTGGCGTTCGCGGGTTCGATGAACTACGGCGAAGTGTTCGCGAAGCGCGCCGAGCTCGCAAGCCTGCACTTCCCGGGCACCGACTGGGGCCTGCTGACCGTCGCCTGTATCTGCCTGTTCATCGGCGCGATGGGTAAATCGGCGCAGTTCCCGCTGCACGTGTGGCTGCCCGACTCGATGGAAGGCCCGACCCCGATCTCCGCGCTGATTCACGCGGCGACGATGGTGACGGCCGGCATCTTCATGGTGTCGCGCATGTCGCCGCTGTTCGAACTGTCGGATACCGCGCTGTCGTTCATCACGGTGATCGGTGCGATCACGGCACTGTTCATGGGCTTCCTCGGGATCGTCCAGAACGACATCAAGCGTGTCGTCGCGTACTCGACGCTGTCGCAGCTCGGCTACATGACCGTCGCGCTCGGCGTGTCCGCTTACCCGGTCGCCGTGTTCCACCTGATGACGCACGCGTTCTTCAAGGCGCTGCTGTTCCTCGGCGCCGGTTCGGTGATCATGGGCATGCACCACGACCAGGACATGCGCAACATGGGCGGCCTGCGCAAGTACATGCCGATCACGTGGATCACGTCGCTCGTCGGTTCGCTGGCGCTGATCGGCACGCCGTTCTTCTCGGGCTTCTACTCGAAGGACTCGATCATCGACGCGGTGAAGCTGTCGCACCTGCCGGGTTCGGGCTTCGCGTACTTCGCGGTCGTCGCGAGCGTGTTCGTCACGGCGCTGTACTCGTTCCGCATGTACTTCCTGGTGTTCCACGGCGAAGAGCGCTTCCGTAAGCCGAAGCATCCGGAATCGCCGATGGGCATGGCGGCCGCGCACGGCCACGACGATCACGGCCATGGCCACGGTCATGACGACCACGCGCACGAGCCGCACGAGACCCCGTGGGTCGTGTGGGTGCCGCTGGTCCTGCTGGCAATTCCGTCGGTGATCATCGGTGCGATCGCGATCGGCCCGATGCTGTTCGGCGACTTCTTCCAGCACGGCGTCGCGTTCGACAAGGTGATCTTCATCGGCGAAAACCATCCGGCACTGGCCGAGATGGCCGAAGAGTTCCACGGCTGGGTGGGCATGGGTCTGCACTCGGTGTCGGGCCTGCCGGTGTGGCTGGCGCTCGCCGGTGTCGTCGTTGCGTGGTTCCTGTACCTGAAGCGTCCGGAGCTGCCGGCGTCGATCCGCCGCGCGTTCGGTCCGATCTACACGCTGCTGGACAACAAGTACTACATGGACAAGATCAACGAAGTGGTGTTCGCCCGTGGTTTGGTGGCGATCGGCCGCGGCCTGTGGAAGGAAGGCGACGTCGTCGTGATCGACGGTCTCGTCAACGGCAGCGCGCGGTTCATCGGCTGGTTCGCCGGCGTGATCCGCTTCCTCCAATCCGGTTACATCTATCACTACGCGTTCGCCATGATCATCGGCATGCTGGGGCTCCTGACCCTGTTTGTAACGCTCGGCGGCAAATAAGGCGGGGGGACAACACTAATGCACGCTTTTCCGATTCTCAGTACCGCGATCTGGCTGCCGATCGTTTTCGGCCTCCTCGTGCTCGCGGTGGGTAACGACAAAAATCCGGGGACGGCCCGCTGGGTCGCGCTGATCGGTTCGCTGCTCGGTCTCGCGGTCACGATTCCGCTGATCACGGGCTTCGACTCGAGCACGGCTGCACTGCAGTTCGTCGAGCAGTCGACCTGGATCGAACGCTTCGACATCTCGTACCACCTCGGCGTCGACGGCATCTCGATGTGGTTCGTCGTGCTGACCGCGCTGATCACGGTGATCGTCGTGATCGCCGCGTGGGAGGTGATCACCGAGAACGTCGCGCAGTACCTCGCGGCCTTCCTGATCCTGTCCGGGATCATGATCGGCGTGTTCTCGGCGGCCGACGGCCTGCTGTTCTACGTGTTCTTCGAGGCGACCCTGATCCCGATGTACATCATCATCGGTGTGTGGGGCGGCCCGAACCGCGTGTACGCGGCGTTCAAGTTCTTCCTGTACACGCTGGCCGGCTCGCTGCTGATGCTGGTCGCGCTGATCTACCTGTACACGCAGACGCATTCGTTCGACCTCGCGACGTGGCAGAACGCCAAGATCGCGATGACGCCGCAGATCCTGCTGTTCATTGCATTCTTCCTCGCGTTCGCGGTGAAGGTGCCGATGTGGCCGGTGCACACCTGGCTGCCGGATGCGCACGTGGAAGCGCCGACGGGCGGCTCGGTCGTGCTGGCGGCGATCATGCTGAAGCTCGGTGCATACGGTTTCCTGCGTTTCTCGCTGCCGATCACGCCTGACGCAAGCCACTTCCTGGCACCGGTCGTGATCACGCTGTCGCTGATCGCAGTGATCTACATCGGCCTCGTCGCGATGGTGCAGGCCGACATGAAGAAGCTGGTCGCGTATTCGTCGATCGCGCACATGGGCTTCGTCACGCTTGGCTTCTTCATCTTCAACCAGCTCGGCGTCGAAGGCGCGATCGTCCAGATGATCTCGCACGGCTTCGTGTCGGGCGCGATGTTCCTGTGCATCGGCGTGCTGTACGACCGCGTTCACTCGCGTCAGATCGCCGATTACGGCGGCGTCGTGAACGTGATGCCGAAGTTCGCGGCATTCGCGATGCTGTTCTCGATGGCCAACTGCGGCCTGCCGGGCACCTCGGGTTTCGTCGGCGAGTTCATGGTGATTCTCGCGGCTGTCCAGTACAACTTCTGGATCGCATTCGGCGCGGCATTCACGCTGATCCTCGGCGCCGCCTACACGCTGTGGATGTACAAGCGCGTGTACTTCGGCGCGGTCGCGAACGATCATGTTGCCAAGCTGAAGGACATCGGCCGTCGCGAATTCGTGATGCTGGCCGTGCTCGCCGCGTTCACGCTGCTGATGGGTCTGTATCCGAAGCCTTTCACCGACGTGATGCACGTTTCCGTGGAAAACCTCCTCTCCCACGTCGCGCAGTCGAAGCTGCCGCTGGCCCAGTAATCGCGAGCGGAGGAAATCAAGATCATGAACGCACCTATGAATGTCCTGTTGCCTGACGCGCTGGTGATGGTCGCCATCGTCGTCGCATGGCTGAACGACACCTTTACCGGTGCCGCTGGCCGCCGCCTGACCTATCTGATCGCGGTGGTTTCGTCGGTCGTCGCCGGCGTGTGGTTCGCGGTGCAGGCGCTCGACCCGCAGCAGTATTATTTCTTCTCGCGGATGGTCGTCGTCGACTCGTTCGCGAGCATGATGAAGGCCGTCGTGTCGCTCGGCTTCGCGGTCTCGCTCGTCTATTCGCGCAAGTACCTCGAAGACCGTGACATGTTCCGCGGCGACGTGTTCCTGCTGGGCATGTTCTCGCTGCTCGGTCAGCTGGTGATGGTGTCGGGCAACAACTTCCTGACGCTGTACCTCGGCCTCGAACTGATGTCGCTGTCGCTGTACGCCGTCATCGCGCTGCGCCGCGATGCCGCGCAGTCGAGCGAAGCCGCGATGAAGTACTACGTGCTGGGCGCGCTCGCGTCGGGCTTCGTGCTGTACGGCATTTCGATGCTCTACGGCGCGACCGGCTCGCTCGAGCTGGGCGAGGTGTACAAGGCGGTCGGCGGCAACACCGACGCGGCCGTGCTGATGTTCGGCGTGGTCTTCATCGTCGCCGGTATCGCGTTCAAGCTCGGCGCCGTGCCGTTCCACATGTGGGTGCCGGACGTCTACCAGGGCGCACCGACCGCGATGACGCTGTTCGTCGGCGGCGGCCCGAAGGTTGCCGCGTTCGCGTGGGGCCTGCGTTTCCTGGTGATGGGCCTGCTGCCGCTCGCACAGAACTGGCAGACCGCGCTCGTGATCCTCGCCGCACTGTCGCTGATCGTCGGTAACATCACCGGTATCGTCCAGCGCAACATCAAGCGGATGCTTGCGTACTCGGCGATCTCGAACATGGGCTTCGTGCTGCTCGGCCTGCTCGCCGGCATCGTGAAGGGCGACGCGACCGCACCGGCCAACGCGTACAGCTCGGCGATGTTCTATGCGATCGTCTACCTGATCACGACGCTCGGCTCGTTCGGCGTGGTGATGCTGCTCGCACGCCGCGATTTCGAAGCGGAAACGATCGACGACTTCAAGGGCCTCAACAAGCGCAGCCCGGTGTTCGCGTTCGTGATGATGGTCATGATGTTCTCGCTGGCCGGTATCCCGCCGACCGTCGGCTTCTACGCGAAGCTCGCGGTGCTCGAGGCGACGGTCAACGCAGGTCTCACGTGGCTGGCCGTGCTGGCTGTGATCACGTCGCTGTTCGGCGCGTTCTACTACCTGCGCATCGTCAAGCTGATGTACTTCGATGCACCGCAGGACGCGACCCCGGTCACCGGCGATTTCTGCAAGCGCACGATCCTCGTGCTGAACGGTATTGCAGTCGTGGTGCTCGGCCTGATCCCGAGCCCGCTGTTGACGGCCTGCCTGCAGGCGATCCGTCACACGCTGCCGCTGTAATGTCGGCCGCTGGCTGGTTCATCGTGCTGTTGGCGCTCGTATGCGCCAACGTGCCGTTCCTGAACCAACGCCTCTTCGCCGTCGTACCGATCGGTGCGACGAAGAAGAACGCGTGGGTTCGGATCGGCGAGCTGATCGTGCTGTATTTCGTCGTCGGTGCGCTCGGCTTCTGGCTCGAGTCGCGCGCCGGCAACCGCTTCGAACAGGGCTGGCAGTTCTACGCGATCACGTTCAGTCTCTTCGTTGTGTTCGCGTTTCCCGGCTTCACGTTCCAGTATCTCGTCAAACGACGCTGACGGCTTCGGCCGTCGCGTGCTCATTCCTCCGGAGCCCGCCGATGGCCGAACTACCCAATCACGACGCCGCACTGACCGAAACCTGCCTCGAGAGCGAGGCGATTTTCGACGGCTCGTTCCTCAAGCTGAAGCGCGATACCGTTCGTTTGCCCGACGGCAAGCAGGCCACGCGCGAATACGTCCAGCATCCCGGCGCGGTGATGGTGATTCCGCTGTTCGACGACGGCCGCGTGCTGATGGAAAGCCAGTATCGCTATCCGATTGGCAAGGTCATGGCCGAATTCCCCGCCGGCAAACTTGATCCGAACGAGGGCGCGCTTGCCTGCGCGGTACGCGAACTGCGCGAGGAAACCGGCTACACGGCACGCGAATATGTGTTCCTGGCCCGAATTCATCCGATCATTTCCTATTCGACCGAATTCATCGACCTGTATCTCGCGCGCGGCCTGACGGCCGGCGAGCGCAAGCTCGACGAAGGCGAATTCCTCGAAACCTTCACGGCGACGCTGCCCGACCTTCAGGAGTGGGTGCGCACCGGTCAGATCACCGACGTGAAGACGATCATCGGCACGATGTGGCTCGACAAGGTCCTGTCCGGCGCCTGGCCGCTCGGCCCGGTCGAGAAGCCCTGACGGCGCGTCAGCGGCGGGTGGGGCGCAGCGTTACAATCCTGTGACGCGGCCGCTGTCCGGCCGCGCGATCCTGGTTTAGCACGATCGTTCACAAACGCGCGTTTTGCGCTACACTCGCCACACGCCCTGATTCAGCATGAAGGTCCTCGATTTACAGTGCCCGCACGGTCATCGGTTCGAAGGCTGGTTCGCTTCCGCCGATGAGTTCGAAGCGCAGTTGTCCCGCAAGCTGGTCGAATGTCCGGTGTGCGGAACGACCGAGATCAACCGGATGCCGTCGGCGCCGCGCCTGAACCTGTCGGGCGCGACGCAGGCACAGCCGGCCGATCCGCGCGCGCTGCAGGCGCAGGTGATGCGCGCGCTGCGCGAGGTGCTGGAGAAGACCGAGAACGTGGGCGAGCGCTTCGCCGAGGAAGCGCGGCGCATTCATTACAACGAGGCGCCGGCGCGCAGCATTCGTGGCGTCACGACGCCGGAGGATGCGCAATCCTTGGTCGAAGAAGGCATCGACGTGATGCCGCTGCCGATTCCTGCCGCGCTGAAAGAACCGCTGCAATGACGTATGCAGTGTGTCCTTGCCGGGCCGGACGGCCGCGGTCAGGAGACACTGCGCATGGATCTGGATTATTCCCCCGCCGACGACGCGTTCCGCGTCGACGTCCGCGCCTGGCTCGAGGCCAATCTGCCTCATGCACTGCGCGCCAAGGTACTCGATCACAAACGACTCGACCGCGAGGATTTCGCGAGCTGGCACCGGATTCTCGGCCAGCGCGGCTGGTCCGCGCCCGCATGGCCGGCCGAATACGGCGGTCCGGACTGGAACGCGACTCAGCGCCACATCTGGGATGAGGAGTGCGCACGCATCGGCGCGCCGACCGTGCTTCCGTTCGGTGTATCGATGGTCGCGCCGGTGCTGATGAAATACGGCAGCGAAGCGCAGAAGCGCCACTATCTGCCGCGCATTCTGGACGGCACCGACTGGTGGTGTCAGGGCTATTCCGAGCCAGGCTCCGGGTCGGATCTCGCATCGCTGCGCACGCGTGCCGAACGTCACGGCGACCACTACGTCGTCAACGGCCAGAAGACATGGACGACGCTGGGCCAGTACGCGGACATGATGTTTTGTCTCGTGCGCACCGATCCGGCGGCGAAGAAGCAGGAGGGCATCTCGTTCCTGCTGATCGACATGAAGACGCCCGGCATCACGGTGCGCCCGATCATCACGCTCGATGAGGATCACGAAGTCAACGAGGTGTTCTTCGAGGACGTGAAGGTGCCCGTTGAGAATCTCGTCGGCGATGAAAACCGCGGCTGGACTTACGCGAAATACCTGTTGGGTCACGAGCGCACCGGCATCGCACGCGTCGGCGCGTCGAAGCGTGAGCTCGCATTCCTGAAACGCGTGGCGTCGAACCAGCGCAAGAACGGCAAGCCGCTGCTTGCCGATCCGGTGTTTGCCGCGAAGGTCGCGGCGCTCGAAGTCGAACTGATGGCGCTCGAGGTGACGGTGCTGCGTGTCGTGAGCCGCGAGACGAGCGGCAAGGGGCCGGGCCCCGAGGCATCGATGTTGAAGATCAAGGGTACCGAGGTGCAGCAGGCGCTTACCGAGCTGATGTTCGAGGCGATTGGCCCGCTCGCCGCGCCGTTCGACGTCCCGTTCCTCGAGGGCGAACGCGAACACAGCAGCGCGGGCGACGATGATGCCGCGCCGCTCGCCGCCTACTACTTCAATTACCGGAAGACGTCGATCTACGGCGGTTCGAACGAGATTCAGAAGAACATCATCGCGCAGATGATCCTGGGGCTGTGATCAGGGAACGGAGACAACCATGGATTTCAGCTTTACCGATGAGCAGCAACAGTTTGCCGACGCGCTGCGCCGTTATCTCGGCGAGCAATACGGTTTCGACGCGCGCCAGGCCATCGTGCGAAGCGATGCCGGCGTGTCGGACGCGCAATGGAGCGCATTCGCGGAGCTGGGCCTGACCGCGCTGCCCGTGCCGGATGCGCAGGGCGGCTTCGGCGGCGGCCCGGTCGACATGCTGGTCGCGATGCAGGAGCTCGGCCGTGCACTCGTGGTCGAGCCGTACTGGGCGACGGCGGTCGGCATCGAGGCGCTGCGTGTCGCCGGGTCCGGCACGGGCGACGATGCCGCACTGCTGGAAGCGGTCGCGCAAGGGCAGAAGCGCCTGGCCGTTGCATTCCACGAACCACGGGCACGCTACGATCTGTACGAACTCGATACGCACGCGCGCGATCACGGCGGCACGTATCGGCTGACCGGCACCAAGTCGGTCGTTCAGCACTGCGCCCAGGCGCATGCGTGGATCGTGCCCGCGCGCGTCGATGGCGGCAGCATCGGCCTGTTCGTCGTCGAGCGCGATGCCGCGGGGGCGAAGCTCGTCGACTACCGGACGATCGACGGCCAGCGCGCTGCGACGATCGAGTTGCATGACACACCCGCGCGGCAGTTGACGGGCGGCGCACGCGATGCGGCCGCACTCGAGCAGATTGCCGATTACGCGACCTTCCTGCTCTGCGCGGAAGCGGTCGGCGCACTCGACGAGCTGAACCGCGCGACGGTCGAATACACGAAGACGCGCGAACAGTTCGGCGTACCGATTGCACGTTTCCAGGCACTGCAGCACCGGATGGTCGACATGCTGATTCACGCGGAGCAGGCGCGCTCGCTGACTTACCTGGCCGCGGTGCGTTACGCGGGCGGCGATGCCGATGCGCGTCGCAAGGCGGTGTCGGCCGCGAAGGCGCGGGTCGGCGCGGCCGCACACTTCGTCGGCCAGCAGGCGGTGCAACTGCACGGCGGCATGGGCGTGACCAATGAGGTTGCCGCCGCACACCTGTTCAAGCGGCTGTCGATCATCGAGACGACACTCGGCGACACCGATCATCATCTTGCGCGCATCGCGGCCCTGCCGGATTTCGCGCAGACCGATGCGGCATGACGGCGACGCGCGAGCGCGCCATAGGAGATAGACAGTGGGTATCAGTTACGAAGATCTGGAAGTCGGCAGTACGACCGAAATCGGCCGCTATACGTTCGAATCGGACGACATCAAGGCGTTCGCGCAACGCTACGATCCGCAACCGTTCCACCTCGACGAGGAGGCTGGCAAGGCATCGCCGTTCGGCGGACTCGTTGCGAGCGGCTGGCATACGTGTTCGGTGTTCATGAGCCTGCTCATCAAGAAGCTGGGACCGGATTCGACCAGCATGGGCTCGCCCGGCATCGACTCGATCCGCTGGCTCAAGCCCGTGCGTGCCGGCGACACGATCACGATGTATCAGAAGGTCCACGACAAGCGCGTGTCGGAGAGCAAGCCCGATCGCGGTATCGTGTCGACGGAGTGGATCGGCGTCAACGGCGCCGGCGACACGGTGATCACCGTGCATACCAAGGTGATCTTCGGACTGCGTCATCCGCAAGGGGCGGGCGCATGACGGACGTGACATTGCCGCTGATCGCGTCTGCGCAAGCGCTGCACGAGCGCGTCGGCGCGGAGCCGCTCGCGAGCGGCTGGGTCGAGATTGATCAGCGTCGCGTCGATGGTTTTGCCGACGCCACCGGCGATCACCAGTGGATTCACGTCGATCCCGAGCGGGCGCGGCGCGAGTCGCCGTTCGGCGGCCCGATCGCGCACGGATTCCTGACGCTGTCGCTGATTCCCGCGCTGATGACCGATGCGATGCGCTTCGAGCAGAAGATGGGTGTGAACTACGGACTGAACCGCGTGCGGTTCCTGAAGCCGGTGCCGGTCGGCGCACGCGTGCGCGCGCTGTTCGCGGTGAAGGAAGCCGCGGAGGCCGCGCGGGGTGGTGTGCAGGTGACGTGGTCGGTGTCGATGCAGGTCGAGCGTCCGGACGTGCCGTTGCTCGTTTGCGCGGCGGAATTCATTACGCTGCACTACTTCTGATGCGCGCGGCGGCATCGACGGATGCCGCCGCGTCGCACGGCGCGTGGTTCGTCAGTGCTTTGCGTATTGCGTCGCGCCGAACAGCATTTCGCGTGCCTTGTCATCCTGCAGCGGCTTGCGCAGCGATGCGAGGACTTCGACGCCGCGCTGCACGGCCGGACGCGCGGCAATCGTTTCGTGCCAGCGCTTCACGTTCGGCAGTTCGTCGAGCACGATGCCCTGGTTCTGCCATGAGCGCGTCCACGGGAACGTCGCGATGTCCGCGATCGTGTATGTGTCGCCGGCGAGATATTCGGATTCGCCGAGACGCTTTTCCATCACGTTGTACAGGCGCTTCGCTTCGTTCGTATAGCGATTGATCGCATAGTCGATCTTCTCCGGCGCGTACAGCCGGAAGTGGTGCGCCTGCCCGAGCATCGGGCCGACGCCACCCATCTGGAACATCAGCCATTCGAGCGTCGCGTAGCGTTCAGCCGGCTCGGTCGGCAGAAACTTGCCGGTCTTTTCCGCCAGGTACACGAGGATCGCGCCCGATTCGAACAGCGAGATCGGCTTGCCGCCGGGGCCGTCCGCGTCGACGATCGCGGGGATCTTGTTGTTCGGGCTGATCTTCAGAAATTCGGGCTTGAACTGGTCGCCCGCGCCGATATCGACCGGATGCGCACGATACGCGAGGCCGGTTTCCTCGAGCATGATGTGTATCTTGTGGCCGTTCGGGGTCGCCCAGCTGTAGACGTCGATCATCGTCAACTCCTTTATGGCATGCGCGAAAACGGCGCCAGCGGGGCGCCGCGACAGGCGGTCATTAGAGCATGGATCGATGCGGGCTGCAGGCGACGGAAACGTGCGGCCGCGCGCCTGCGCGTGCGTGTCGTCGCAGCGACGGCGTGCGGATCAGCGCTTGTAGCGCGGTTGGCGTTTCTCGAGGAATGCCGTAATGCCTTCGAATGCATCCGCATGATGCAACGATGCGACGAAGTGATCGCGCTCGGTGCCCAGATGCGCATCGAGCGGCTGTGCGGTCGCATCGTCGAGCAGCGACTTGATGCGCGTGAGCGCGTTCGGCGAGATGCCGGCAAGCGAGTCGGCCCATGCGAGCGCGTCGGACAGCGCGGCACCGGGCACGGCGAGCCGATTGACGACGCCGAGCGCATGCAGGCGGTCGGCCACGACGGGCTTGCCCTCGAACAGGATTTCGGCGGCGAGCGCACGCGGCAGTGCGCGCGCGAGGAACCACGAGCCGCCGCCGTCGGGCGTGAGGCCGACGCGTGCGTACGACATCACGAACTTCGCGTCGTGCGCGGCAACGATCAGGTCGCATGCGAGCGCGAGCGAAAAGCCCGCGCCGGCCGCCGCGCCTTCGACTGCCGCGATCACGGGCTTGCTCGTCGCGCGGATCGCCGTGATCCACGCGGCGAGCTGATCGATGCTGTCGGCCTGATAGGACGGATCCTTCGAGCGGTTGTCGAGCAGCCGGTTCAGGTTGCCGCCCGCGCAAAAGAAACGATCGGCACCCGTGAGCACGACAGCGCGAATGGCGGGGTCGCGCTCGGCGGTGGCGAGCGCCTCGACGCCGGCCGCATACATGTCGGGATGCAGCGCGTTGCGTGCGCCGGGATTGGATAGCGTGAGGACGAGCGTCGATTCGCTCTCGGGTGGACGCGAGGCCAGCAGTTCAGCACTCATGCGAATGTGTCTCCATCGGATGGCGAGGCTGCGACACCGCATGCTGCGCGGGCGCATGCGCATACCCGCGAGGGTGCTGCCGCAGCGGATGTATTGTTGTCATGACGGACGCGAAACTGCTTTAGACTAGCACGAACGTGCTTTTCAGCGCGACGTATCCCGATGCCGCCGGCATCGCCGCGGCGCGCTTCAGCAACGAAGGAGACTCCGATGCTACAGCTGTGCGGTATTCCGTTGTCCAACTATTACAACAAGGTGAAGTTCGTCCTGCTCGAACATGACATCCCGTTCGAGGAATCGGCATGCAGTCTGCCGATCAGCGATCCGGCACTGCTCGCCGATTCGCCGCTCGGCAAGATTCCGTTCTTGAAGACGGAAGAGGGCGCGCTGTTCGAATCGCAGGTGATCATCGAGTATCTGGCGGCGCGTTATCCCGACAAGGCCATTTTTCCGGCCGGACCGTTCGCGGCCGCGAAGGTGCGCGAACTCGTCGAGACGCTCGAGCTGTATCTCGAATGGACCGCGCGCGAGGTTTATACGGAAGCGTTTTTCGGCGGCAAGGTCAGCGACGGGATGAAGGCGCACGTCGAGAAGCGCCTGCCGCGCGCGATCGATGCATTCAAGCGGATGACGCAATTTTCGCCCTACGTGCTCGGCGACACGTTCACGCTGGCGGACATTGCCGCGGCGATCCATCTGCCGGTGATCGGAATGGCGACGAAGGCCATCTTCGGCCGCGATTTCCTGCTCGATGCCGGCATCGACTGGAAGGCGCACGCGAAGCTGGTCGGTGAGCGGCCGGTCGCGCAGCGCGTGGCGGCCGATCGCAAGGCCTATGTCGAGGCGACGAGCGCCGCACGTTCGTAAGCGCGGCGCGGGCGCGGTGTCGTACCGTGCCCGGCCGCCCATGCAGGACTTACAGGCGTGCGAGCCGTTCGAGTGCGGATGCGAGCGTGCTTTCCTGTTTCGCGAAGCAGAAGCGCACGACGCCCGATTCGTGCGGCTCGTGATAGAACGCCGACACGGGAATCGCCGCCACGCCGATCTCCGACGTGAGCCACTTCGAGAATTCCGCTTCGGACAGGTCGCTGATCGCCGAATAGTCGACGCACTGGAAGTACGTGCCGGGGCACGGCAGCAGCTTGAAGCGCGTGCGCTCGAGACCTGCGCGGAAGAAGTCGCGCTTCTTCTGGTAAAAGTCGGGCAGTGTCAGGTACGGTGCCGGATCGCGCAGGTAGTTGGCAAGCCCGATCTGCATCGGCGTGTTCACCGTGAACACGTTGAATTGATGGACCTTGCGGAACTCCGCAGTCAGCGCGGCAGGCGCCGCGACATAGCCGACCTTCCAGCCCGTCACATGGTAGGTCTTCCCGAAGCTCGACACGATGAAGCTGCGCGCGGCCAGTTCCGGGTAGCGCGCGACGCTTTCATGCCGCGCACCGTCGTAGACCATGTGTTCGTACACTTCATCCGACAGGATCAGCACATTGGTGCCGCGCACGATCTCCTCGAGCTTGCGCATGTCGGCCTCGCGCCACACGGTGCCGGTCGGGTTGTGCGGCGTGTTGATCATGATCATCCGTGTTTTCGGCGTGATCGCGGCGGCCAGGCGATCGAACGGGATCGCATAGTCGGGCGCTTCCAGCGTGACGAACACGGGCTTGCCGCCGGCAAGCTCGATCGACGGCAGATAGCTGTCGTAGGTCGGTTCGACGACGATTACCTCGTCACCCGGATGGACCGCGCACAGGATCGCCGTCAGCAGGGCCTGCGTCGCGCCGGCCGTGACCGTGATCTCGGTGGCCGGATCGTAGCGCCGGCCGTAGACCTGCGCGATCTTGTCGGCGATCGCATCGCGCAACGGCGCGACGCCGGCCATCGGCGGATACTGGTTGTGACCGTTGCGCATCGCGGCCGCGACCGCGTCGACGATGCGCGGGTCGCAGTCGAAATCCGGGAAGCCTTGGCCGAGGTTCACGGCGCCTTTCTCGGCGGCGAGCGCGCTCATGACCGTGAAGATCGTCGTGCCGACGTTCGGCAGGCGCGAGGGGAAAACGGGAGTCGTAGGCATGTCGGAAGGAGCGTTCATCGATACGGTCGCAAGCGGGTGGCGCCGGGCCCGTCAGGCCGGCGTGGTAGTGGTGGCCAATGCGGCATCGAGCGCGCAGGCTTCGGTGAACGGCGCGGGCTGCGCGATCCGGAAGCCGAAGTCGCGCGCGGTGCGCTTCGCGAGCTTGAGCAGCGCACGGTCCTTCGACACGAGCCAGTCGGCCTGCGCGGCGCGCGCGAGCTCGAGAAATTTCTGGTCGTCGCGGTCCTTGCACTTCGGCAGGGGCGGCGCGTCGGCGTCGACGGGCGGCGGCTCGACGAGGCTCGTCAGGCGGGCGACCGTCGCGAGCGCTTCGGCCTTGTCGATCGCGCGCGCCTGAAACTGCGGGTAGTCGAGCACGAGCTCGAGTTCGTTCAGGCAGCGGCCGTCGATTACGGCGGCCAGCGTGCCGCGTTCGAGCGCCGCCCGGATCGGGCGTGTGGCAGGGTCGTCGAATACGAGTATGTCGATCCAGACGTTCGAGTCGAGCACGACGCGATGTGCGGCATGCGGGGCGAGAGAGCGGGTCATTCGTTACAATCGGTGGTTTTCGTCTGACCGCAAGGCACGGCGTGCCAGCGAGCCTCTATGATAATCGTTCTCTCCCCAGCCAAATCCCTCGACTACGATACGCCCGCCCACGTCCCGTCTTACACGAAGCCTGCATTCGTCGACGATGCGTCGGAACTGATCGACGGCCTGCGCAAGTTGTCGCCGCAGGACATCTCGACGCTGATGGACATCTCCGACCCGCTCGCGCGGCTGAACTTCCAGCGCTATGCGGACTGGTCGCCGACCTTCACGACGGCCAACGCGAAGCAGGCGGTGCTCGCATTCAACGGCGACGTGTACGAAGGGTTCGATGCCAAATCGCTGTCGGCCGCCGATCTCGACTATGCGCAGCACCACGTGCGCGTGCTGTCGGGCCTGTACGGGCTGCTGCGTCCGCTCGACCTGCTGCAGCCGTACCGGCTCGAGATGGGCACCCGTTTCGCGAACGCGCGCGGCAAGGATCTGTATGCGTTCTGGGGCGACCGGATTACGCGGGCGCTGAATGAGCAGCTCGAGACGCGCAGCGGCGCGGCGCGCGTGCTGGTCAACTGCGCGTCGACCGAGTACTTCAAGTCGGTCAAGCCGAAACTGCTGGCCGCACCGATCGTCACGCCGGTGTTCGAGGACTGGAAGGGTGGCCGCTACAAGATCATCAGCTTCCATGCGAAGCGCGCCCGTGGCCTGATGGCGCGCTACATCGTCGAGAACCGCATCGCCGAACCGGCGGCGCTGAAGGATTTCGCGGTGGAAGACTACGCGTTCGATGCCGCTGCGTCGAACGATTCGACTTACGTATATCGCCGGCGAATCGGCGAGTGACCAAGCCGGCCGTTCACGAGACGGCCGGCGCATGCATGAGGCCGGACGCGCGGCAAACCGCCGCTTCCGGTCGACACTGGAGAGATAGATGACCCTTTCGATCACCAGCAATTTCGACGCGGGTGCCATCGACGTCGTGTCGTGCGACAGCCCCGACGCGATCCGGCTGCGTGTACGCGGCGACAACCGCTCGGAATTCGCCCAATGGTTCTACTTCCGTTTGACGGGCGCACGCGGTGAGCGGTGCGTGATGTCGTTCGAGAATGCGGCCGAATGCGCGTATCCGTCAGGATGGCGTAACTACAGCGCGGTCGCGAGCTACGACCGGGTCGACTGGTTCCGCGTGCCGACGACGTTCGACGGCAAGACGATGACCATCGACCATACGCCCGAGTTCGACAGCATCTACTACGCGTATTTCGAGCCGTACTCGGAAGAGCGTCATGCCGCGTTCCTCGGCGCGGTCCAGCAATTGCCGCAGGCGAGCGTCGTCGAGCTCGGCCGAACGGTTGAAGGCCGTCCGATGTCGCTGCTGACGCTCGGTACGCCGGAGGTCGACGGCGCACCGAAGAAGAAGGTGTGGATCATCGCACGCCAGCATCCGGGCGAGACGATGGCCGAGTGGTTCGTCGAAGGGCTTGTCAAGCGGCTGGCCGGGTGGGGCGACTGGGCGGGCGATCCGGTGGCGCGCAAGCTGTACGACCGCGCGACGTTCTACATCGTCCCGAACATGAATCCGGACGGCAGCGTGCACGGCAACCTGCGCACCAACGCGGCGGGCGCGAACCTGAACCGCGAGTGGATGGCGCCCGATGCCGAGCGCAGCCCCGAAGTGCTGGCCGTGCGCGATGCGATCCATTCGATCGGCTGCGACATGTTCTTCGACATTCATGGTGACGAGGATCTGCCGTACGTGTTCGTCGCGGGTTCGGAAATGCTGCCGAGCTTCACGGAGCAGCAGGGCAAGGAGCAAACCGCATTCATCGATGCGTTCAAGGTCGCGAGCCCGGATTTCCAGACCGAGCACGGTTATGCGGCGAGCAAGTACAAGGAGGACGCGCTCAAGCTTGCGTCGAAGTACATCGGCCATCAATTCGGCTGCTTGTCACTGACGCTCGAGATGCCGTTCAAGGACAATGCGAACCTTCCGGACGAACGGGTCGGCTGGAACGGCGAGCGGAGCGCCGCGCTCGGCGCGGCGATGCTGGCGGCAATCCTGGTGCACGTCGAGACGTTCGCATAAGCGTACCGTCGTCGATATGAAAAAGCCGGCGCATCGTGCGATGCGCCGGCTTTTTTGCTTCTGTCGTTGCCGCTCCGTCGGATCAGGACTTCTTCGCGGTTTTCTTCTTCACGGCTTTCTTCTGGCCGCTTGATTTCTGCGTTGCGACGGCTTTCTTGCCGGTGCGGCCGGATGCCTTGGCCTTGACCTTGCCGCGGTGCGACTTGCCCTTGAACTTCTTCGTCGACGACGACGGGCGTTCGACACGCGGCTTCAGTGGCGGCACCGGATCGTTCCAGCTGAACGCCAGCATTTGCTGGCCGACATAGCCGCAGCGGAATTTCAGCGGTGTCGGGTCGCTGCCGTCGCTGTGGACGCCGAGGCCGTCCACGGTGACGATGTTGTCGACTTTCACGCGCTGCTTGCCCTGATCGAACGAATCGTTCCACGGCGTAATCGTCGCGTTGCCGCTTTCGAACGCGTTCGGCGCGAAGTCGACGCGGTCGAAGGCCGTCGATGTGCTGGCGATGAAGCTTCCGTGCGCCGCACAATCGGCGACGATCGGATCGGCATGCATCTCGTTGACGAATTTGTTGATCAGTTCGGAGCGCTGGTCGAGGAGGTCGGCGAATACCGGTGCCGGAAGCGCAAGCGACAGGCCCGCGACACAGGCTGCCAGCTTGCCGAACGCCCGGAAGATCCGGAGCGAGGCAGGTGAGCTGTCCATCTGGTTATTGGTGAGGAGCGAATGAGACATCGGGCACGTATAGATGCCCGATGAAGATCAGGAGTTCAATCTTAGCGTAAAAAAGTTGTGCGGCAGTAGATGTCGCACTCTCCCGCGCTGCGGAAGCGGATCGTCACGCGCGCCGATCGCACCGGGACCGGCACGTTCAAGCGCGCGGACCGCCGAGGCGATAGCGCCGAACGTCGAACGTCGTGACCCACGCCGGACGATAGACGGCGATGAGCGCGGTGGCCATGCCGGTGAACCACGCTTCGCCGAGCGCGAGCAGCGCAGTGTTCAGCAGATAGCCTGCTGGAATGACGACGGGAACGCCGTCCGCGAGAGCGAGCTGGACTCCGGCTGCGGCCGCTGCGACTGCGACGATCGCGATGGCCGGTGACAGGAATCCCTGGCCGGTGATGAACGACGCGAGATTGTGCGGGAGCCACGCGATCGCGGCGCGTTGCAGCAACGCGGACACGGCGACCGGTAGCGCACCGTAGATCAGATAGGTCACGCCGACGCCTTGCCACGGCGCATCGAAGACGATAGCGGCGACGGCTGTGACGGCACCCATCGCGATCAGCGCAAGCGTCCAGTCGAACAGCGTGACGAGCAGCGTCGCGCCGAGCAGGTGCATGACGATGCCGTCCTCGAGCCACGCATTCGAGGCCCAGAGCACCGTGATCGCGGTGACGAGCGCGAGCCACACGTGCTGGAGCGTTGCGTCCTGGAGACGGACGAAGGGACGATTCCAGAGCGCGAGCGCGAGCAACGCCACGGTGGCGATCCAGCCACCGATGCCAACCCAGAGCGGAAGCGGTGTGAAAAGAAAACCCATGCGTTCATATTACTCGTTGAGCATCGAAGGTGGGAATCCGCACATGTCGACCGTCGCAATATCGATACTGTCCGATCAGCGCTCGCGCCGAAACCGCGCTGGCGGTTCGGCCGCGAGCGGCAGGTCCCGGGTATCGGTGTTCGCGGCGGGCAGCGGGTATGGGCGGTCGTTCCGTTGCATGCGCAGCGGAACCGGGCCGCGTTCGCCGATGACGGGCTTGCTTGCACGATCACGGTTTGCCAGCAACACCTCGAGATGCGGCGACAGCCATCCGTTGTAGATCGCGACTGCGGCGGCGCGGTTTGCCGCGCCCAGCTGCTGGAAGATGCTGGCGAGGTGGATCTTTACGGTGCCTTCGCTGATGCCGAGCGTGCGAGCGATCATCTTGTTGGTGCTGCCCATATGGACGAACCGCATGATCTGCGCCTGTCTGGGCGACAGGAGACCACTTGGCGGGCGGCGCGGCAGCGATCCGGCGAGCGTCTGGAAATGGGCGTCGTGGCATACCGCGGCAGTGGAGGGCAGCAGGCTGAGTGCGATGGGCGGGATGTAATGGCCGCCCAGCAGAACCATTTCGAGCGCCCGCACGATCAGGTGCGGCCGTGTGGAGTGCGGGATCACACCCGCGACGCCATAGTTGTAGAAGCGCTGGATGGCTTCCGGCGTGGATTCGTCGATCAGTACCGCGACGGGCGTTGGCGAGCAGGCGCTGCAGAGCGCCTGGAGTTCGCAGAGGCGGCCGACGTCCAGCCAGTCGATGGCAACGAGGTCGAAGCGCTGGGTGCGCAGCAGCCGGCGCGCCTGGAAGCCATCGGGCGCATCGTTGATGCTGGCGTGACGGTCGATCTGCCGCAGCAGGGCCTTCAGTCCGTCACGCCGTTCGGCGTCTGAGTTCAGCACCAGGAACCGCATATTCAACCTCCGTAAGGTGAGTCATTGAGCTGCCGTTGGCATGCGTTGGATCCGATAATGACAAAAACCTTACACGAAGTCTGCTTGGCTGAAAGGCTTAGGAGAAGTCTGAAATTTCGAATGACGGAAATGCAGACCAAAAAAAGCCGCTCCGGCTGGAACCGGGAGCGGCTTCGTCGGGCAGGCGCTGCGGGCCTGCGGTGTACGATCAGTGAAAGTGCGGTTGGGCGGGCGAGGCGTCTTCTGGCATTTCCGCGTGGACAATTTCGCCGAGCGGATCCGCATAGAGCGGCACGCCGCAGTCGTCGCAATATTCCGGCTCGAAGCGGCCCGCGTGCCGGCGGACGTCGGTTACGCCGCATTCCTTCAGCAGACTCACTATCTCCTCGAGCGGCCCTTCGATCGGTGCTTCGCCTTCGAGCGTCGCGCTGTCGATCGACACGTCGCCGTTTTCGCGGCCGTAGAGCGGCCACACGACACCATAGATCACGTCGTTGCTGGCGCGTCGCGTGAAGCCGACGCGATACTCGTCGATCCGTCGCTCGCCGAAGCCTGCGACCACGGCGCGCAGCTCTTGCGGTGCCGTACCAAGTGTGTCGAAAAGATAACGGATCGCCGTTCGGACCGTGTGCGGACGGATGCGCTCGTCCGCATCACGGCAGGCCGAATAGTATGCGTCCGGGAGCAGGCATTCGAACTCGCAGCCGGGGAGAGCAATCGACAGGTTCGGACCGCCCTGCGCGGTCCATTGCTCGAGACACTGGCCGCGTTCGATCCGATTGCCGTGCTCTTCTTCCTGCCAGCGGAACAGCGGAGCGCCGGCTGGCGCGGCGACGACGGCGAGGAGAAAGCGTGGGTCTGCCAGGATCGGCGAGGTTTCGGGCAAGTCTCCGAAGCTGAGCTTGGCGGCGTGCTGGCCGAGCGCCGCGTGCGCGAGCTGCTGGGCGAGCCGGTAGGTCTCGACGTGGTGGCGCGGCAGTTGGTCGATGCTGTACAGGAACGGGGCGAGGCCGACCAGCGTGCCGGTGGCGAGCACGTGCGCTTGCAGGTGCGTGCGCAGTGCGTCGGCGACGTCGCCTTTCAGCGGGCCCGACGGAATCATGTAGCGCGTCCAGGCAAGAACGGGAACGGCGACCAGCAGCGCATCGTACGGCTGGCCGTCGTGCTCGATCACCATCGATTCACTATGCGTCTCGGCCATGTCGGCGAGCGCGCCATAGGCATCAGGGTGGTTCTGCTGCAGATGGTCGAGTGCCGCGTCGAGCGTGGTCTGGTTGCCGTTGCGAACGATCTTGGCGAGTAGCGCATCGAGCTTCGCTTCCCAGAAGCGATCCTCGATGCGGCTGCCCGAGGCGAAGAGCGCAAGCGACAGGCCGACCAGTTTGTCGGCGTCGGGGGGGAGGCGTTTGGCGATTCGCTGGCGCATATTAAATACGTATAGAAAGGGGCGAAGAACCTCACATTCTAGTCCGTTCTTTGCACCATAAGCGGTCTCGTGCTCCGGCATGGCCGGAAGGCTGAATCGGCGAGGATGAAGAAAAATCCATCAAACCCTTGCGCGATCGCCGGGAGCTGCTTAGAATCACGCCTCTTTCGCGCTAACGGAAACGCAGCGCGGAGGAAGAAGGGAAGCGGTGCAGTCGAGGGTAGGTTGTGGAACCCCGGCGCACACGAAGTTGAACCCCCGCCGTCGCAACGAAGCAGTTCGGAAAGTTGTTGACGAGCTGAAAAAGACGGTTCATAATCTCGCTTCTCTGCTGCTGAAAACGCAGCGCTGCTGGGAAACTTCAGGTTTCTCGCAGAAATGCTCTTTAAAAATTAACAGCCGATAAGTGTGGGCGCTTGATGGCCGCGAGCTGATCTTCGGATCAGAAAGCGAAAGTATCAAGAGTCTCACACTAAAGTAAGTCAGGTTTATGAAGTGATTCATATACCTGTCAGCTTTGAGTGAGCGACCGGTTCTTAACGGAACCGAAAACAGTAACAGGTTTAAACTGAAGAGTTTGATCCTGGCTCAGATTGAACGCTGGCGGCATGCCTTACACATGCAAGTCGAACGGCAGCACGGGTGCTTGCACCTGGTGGCGAGTGGCGAACGGGTGAGTAATACATCGGAACATGTCCTGTAGTGGGGGATAGCCCGGCGAAAGCCGGATTAATACCGCATACGATCTACGGATGAAAGCGGGGGACCTTCGGGCCTCGCGCTATAGGGTTGGCCGATGGCTGATTAGCTAGTTGGTGGGGTAAAGGCCTACCAAGGCGACGATCAGTAGCTGGTCTGAGAGGACGACCAGCCACACTGGGACTGAGACACGGCCCAGACTCCTACGGGAGGCAGCAGTGGGGAATTTTGGACAATGGGCGAAAGCCTGATCCAGCAATGCCGCGTGTGTGAAGAAGGCCTTCGGGTTGTAAAGCACTTTTGTCCGGAAAGAAATCCTTGGTCCTAATATGGCCGGGGGATGACGGTACCGGAAGAATAAGCACCGGCTAACTACGTGCCAGCAGCCGCGGTAATACGTAGGGTGCAAGCGTTAATCGGAATTACTGGGCGTAAAGCGTGCGCAGGCGGTTTGCTAAGACCGATGTGAAATCCCCGGGCTCAACCTGGGAACTGCATTGGTGACTGGCAGGCTAGAGTATGGCAGAGGGGGGTAGAATTCCACGTGTAGCAGTGAAATGCGTAGAGATGTGGAGGAATACCGATGGCGAAGGCAGCCCCCTGGGCCAATACTGACGCTCATGCACGAAAGCGTGGGGAGCAAACAGGATTAGATACCCTGGTAGTCCACGCCCTAAACGATGTCAACTAGTTGTTGGGGATTCATTTCCTTAGTAACGTAGCTAACGCGTGAAGTTGACCGCCTGGGGAGTACGGTCGCAAGATTAAAACTCAAAGGAATTGACGGGGACCCGCACAAGCGGTGGATGATGTGGATTAATTCGATGCAACGCGAAAAACCTTACCTACCCTTGACATGGTCGGAATCCTGCTGAGAGGCGGGAGTGCTCGAAAGAGAACCGGCGCACAGGTGCTGCATGGCTGTCGTCAGCTCGTGTCGTGAGATGTTGGGTTAAGTCCCGCAACGAGCGCAACCCTTGTCCTTAGTTGCTACGCAAGAGCACTCTAAGGAGACTGCCGGTGACAAACCGGAGGAAGGTGGGGATGACGTCAAGTCCTCATGGCCCTTATGGGTAGGGCTTCACACGTCATACAATGGTCGGAACAGAGGGTTGCCAACCCGCGAGGGGGAGCTAATCCCAGAAAACCGATCGTAGTCCGGATTGCACTCTGCAACTCGAGTGCATGAAGCTGGAATCGCTAGTAATCGCGGATCAGCATGCCGCGGTGAATACGTTCCCGGGTCTTGTACACACCGCCCGTCACACCATGGGAGTGGGTTTTACCAGAAGTGGCTAGTCTAACCGCAAGGAGGACGGTCACCACGGTAGGATTCATGACTGGGGTGAAGTCGTAACAAGGTAGCCGTATCGGAAGGTGCGGCTGGATCACCTCCTTTCCAGAGCTATCTCGCAAAATTGAGCGCTCACGCTTATCGGCTGTAAATTTAAAGACAGACTCAGGGGTCTGTAGCTCAGTCGGTTAGAGCACCGTCTTGATAAGGCGGGGGTCGTTGGTTCGAATCCAACCAGACCCACCATTGTCTGGCGGTAGGTACCTGAGGCAAATCTGTACTCATGGGGGCATAGCTCAGCTGGGAGAGCACCTGCTTTGCAAGCAGGGGGTCGTCGGTTCGATCCCGTCTGCCTCCACCAATCTTCAATGACAAGCGTTCGAGGTGCTCGAGTGTTTGTCATTGGCGATTGAGCCAGTCAGAGCGGTACGGAGTATGTATCGGCTGTCGTTCTTTAACAATCTGGAAGAAGTAAGTAATTTGGATAGCGGAAGCGTCTTGAGATGGACGTGGAAACTATCCGGGTTGTGATTGTATCGATGTATCTCAAGATGATTCGAACTCTATGTTTGACTCAATTGGAATGCGGCACAACGCGAGAACTCAACCTGTAACGAGACAGACTCGTTATAGGGTCAAGCGAACAAGTGCATGTGGTGGATGCCTTGGCGATCACAGGCGATGAAGGACGCGGTAGCCTGCGAAAAGCTACGGGGAGCTGGCAAACGAGCTTTGATCCGTAGATGTCCGAATGGGGAAACCCACTCCTTTTGGAGTATCCATGGCTGAATACATAGGCCATGCGAAGCGAACGCGGTGAACTGAAACATCTAAGTAACCGCAGGAAAAGAAATCAACCGAGATTCCCAAAGTAGTGGCGAGCGAAATGGGATGAGCCTTGCACTCTTTATTTGTATTGTTAGCCGAACGCTCTGGAAAGTGCGGCCATAGCAGGTGATAGCCCTGTAGGCGAAAACAGTATGAAAGAACTAGGTGTGCGACAAGTAGGGCGGGACACGTGAAATCCTGTCTGAAGATGGGGGGACCATCCTCCAAGGCTAAATACTCGTGATCGACCGATAGTGAACCAGTACCGTGAGGGAAAGGCGAAAAGAACCCCGGGAGGGGAGTGAAATAGATCCTGAAACCGCATGCATACAAACAGTCGGAGCCTCGTAAGGGGTGACGGCGTACCTTTTGTATAATGGGTCAGCGACTTACGTTCAGTAGCAAGCTTAACCGTATAGGGCAGGCGTAGCGAAAGCGAGTCCGAATAGGGCGTTCAGTTGCTGGGCGTAGACCCGAAACCAGGTGATCTATCCATGGCCAGGATGAAGGTGCGGTAACACGTACTGGAGGTCCGAACCCACTAACGTTGAAAAGTTAGGGGATGAGCTGTGGATAGGGGTGAAAGGCTAAACAAACCTGGAAATAGCTGGTTCTCTCCGAAAACTATTTAGGTAGTGCCTCGTGTCTCACCTTCGGGGGTAGAGCACTGTCATGGTTGGGGGGTCTATTGCAGATTACCCCGCCATAGCAAACTCCGAATACCGAAGAGTGCAATCACGGGAGACAGACATCGGGTGCTAACGTCCGGTGTCAAGAGGGAAACAACCCAGACCGCCAGCTAAGGTCCCCAAATATAGCTAAGTGGGAAACGAAGTGGGAAGGCTAAAACAGTCAGGAGGTTGGCTTAGAAGCAGCCACCCTTTAAAGAAAGCGTAATAGCTCACTGATCGAGTCGTCCTGCGCGGAAGATGTAACGGGGCTAAGCTATATACCGAAGCTGCGGATGCGTGCTTTGCACGCATGGTAGGAGAGCGTTCCGTAAGCCTGCGAAGGTGCCTTGTAAAGGGTGCTGGAGGTATCGGAAGTGCGAATGCTGACATGAGTAGCGATAAAGGGGGTGAAAGGCCCCCTCGCCGTAAGCCCAAGGTTTCCTACGCAACGTTCATCGGCGTAGGGTGAGTCGGCCCCTAAGGCGAGGCAGAAATGCGTAGCTGATGGGAAGCAGGTCAATATTCCTGCACCATTGTTAGATGCGATGGGGGGACGGATCGCGGAAGGTTGTCCGGGTGTTGGAAGTCCCGGTCGCTGCATTGGAGAAGGCGCTTAGGCAAATCCGGGCGCAGGATTCAAGGGTGTGGCGCGAGCTCCTTAGGGAGCGAAGCAATTGGAAGTGGTTCCAAGAAAAGCCTCTAAGCTTCAGTCTAACGATGACCGTACCGCAAACCGACACAGGTGGGCGAGATGAGTATTCTAAGGCGCTTGAGAGAACTCGGGAGAAGGAACTCGGCAAATTGGTACCGTAACTTCGGGATAAGGTACGCCCTTGTAGCTTGACTGGCCTGCGCCAGGAGGGTGAAGGGGTTGCAATAAACTGGTGGCTGCGACTGTTTAATAAAAACACAGCACTCTGCAAACACGAAAGTGGACGTATAGGGTGTGACGCCTGCCCGGTGCCGGAAGATTAAATGATGGGGTGCAAGCTCTTGATTGAAGTCCCGGTAAACGGCGGCCGTAACTATAACGGTCCTAAGGTAGCGAAATTCCTTGTCGGGTAAGTTCCGACCTGCACGAATGGCGTAACGATGGCCACACTGTCTCCTCCCGAGACTCAGCGAAGTTGAAGTGTTTGTGATGATGCAATCTACCCGCGGCTAGACGGAAAGACCCCATGAACCTTTACTGTAGCTTTGCATTGGACTTTGAACCGATCTGTGTAGGATAGGTGGGAGGCTATGAAACCGGAACGCTAGTTTCGGTGGAGCCGTCCTTGAAATACCACCCTGGTTTGTTTGAGGTTCTAACCTTGGCCCGTGATCCGGGTCGGGGACAGTGCATGGTAGGCAGTTTGACTGGGGCGGTCTCCTCCCAAAGCGTAACGGAGGAGTACGAAGGTACGCTAGGTACGGTCGGAAATCGTGCTGATAGTGCAATGGCATAAGCGTGCTTAACTGCGAGACCGACAAGTCGAGCAGGTGCGAAAGCAGGTCATAGTGATCCGGTGGTTCTGTATGGAAGGGCCATCGCTCAACGGATAAAAGGTACTCTGGGGATAACAGGCTGATACCGCCCAAGAGTTCATATCGACGGCGGTGTTTGGCACCTCGATGTCGGCTCATCTCATCCTGGGGCTGTAGCCGGTCCCAAGGGTATGGCTGTTCGCCATTTAAAGAGGTACGTGAGCTGGGTTTAAAACGTCGTGAGACAGTTTGGTCCCTATCTGCCGTGGGCGTTGGATATTTGAAGGGGGCTGCTCCTAGTACGAGAGGACCGGAGTGGACGAACCTCTGGTGTACCGGTTGTCACGCCAGTGGCATCGCCGGGTAGCTATGTTCGGAAGAGATAACCGCTGAAAGCATCTAAGCGGGAAACTCGCCTTAAGATGAGATATCCCTGGGGACTAGATCCCCTTGAAGGGTCGTTCGAGACCAGGACGTTGATAGGTCAGGTGTGTAAGCGCAGTAATGCGTTCAGCTAACTGATACTAATTGCCCGTAAGGCTTGATCCTATAACAAGTCTGTCTCGCGCTGACTACAGCGCGTCGGACTGGTTGATTCTCGTGTGTGATACACACAACTCAAAATTACTGCTTCTTCCCAGATTGGTTCTGTTGGCCACGCCAGCAGGACAACCCCCTTTGCCTGATGACCATAGCGAGTCGGTCCCACCCCTTCCCATCCCGAACAGGACCGTGAAACGACTCTACGCCGATGATAGTGCGGATTCCCGTGTGAAAGTAGGTAATCGTCAGGCTCCCTCAAGCCAAGAACCCCCGCCCGACAAGGCGGGGGTTTTTGCATTGGCGCGGCGGAAATGCGCGAGATGACAGAGAACCGTCCACATCTTGCAAACTGCATGCTCTCCCGAGCTGGCAGATCTCGCCGCAACTTACCTCAATAAAATCATCTGGATTGCCGTCGATTCCGTCGTCACCGCCCGCGCCGGAACGAAATCTCCCGATTTGATACGATAGAAGCGTCGTCGACGGGTTGCTTGCCTCGACGTTCATGTTCGAACCAGTGCTTGATGGAGAGAGAGGGCAGCGAATGAATATCGGCGACGCGTCGCGCGAATCCGGCGTCAGCGCAAAAATGATCCGATACTACGAACAGGTTGGTCTTCTTGCGCCCAGCAAGCGTAGCGACGCTGGATACCGGATCTACGGTTCGGACGAAGTCCATATCCTGCGCTTCATCCGCCAGGCGCGGCGGCTCGGTTTTCTCGTCGAGGATATCCGCAAACTGCTGATGCTTTGGCAGGACCGCGCCCGCGCCAGTGTCGAAGTGAAGTCAATCGCCCTCGAACACGTGGCTGAACTCGACAAACGCATCGCGGAATTGAGCGATATGCGCAATACGCTCGCCGATCTCGCCGCGCACTGCCATGGTGACGAACGACCTGAATGCCCGATCTTGGCGCGCCTGGCCGAACCGATCGGTGAACCAGATTAGTGCATACTCTCCAGGCCGAAAAGTGGCCACGACTCGATATTCATAAAAATCAATGAGTTAAAGCGGATATTTCACAAGCCATTCCAAAACGGAATGGTTGCCATGCAAGCATTTCACTAGCATCTTGGTGCGGCATCGCTATAATTCGGGATAACCCTATACGGGAAATCCCTGAATCTCGATTCGCCAGGGGTCCCCCTTCCTTGGAGAACATCATGATCGCCTACATCGTTGAAAAGCTGAGCAACTGGTTCGAATCCGCAGAACGTGAGCGCCGTGAGGCATACCTCGCCACGTCGTCGGACATCGTCCAGCTCGAGAGCCGCATCCGCTCGCTCGAAACCAACGGCTACTCGCTGTAATCGGAGTCACCGTCAGGTGCCGTGTGGCACCGAACGAAAAGCAAGCCCCGTGTTGACGGGGCTTTGTTTTTTGTGCGCTTGATCTGGCGAAATCGTCGGCGCGGCGCTATGGTATGGGCCTGTTTTTAACCGGAAGAATACGACCATGCGCTTGCGTCTCGATGTGCGTCACGTTTCTCGCGTGCGTCTCGTTCTGGGGGCTGTCGTGCTCGCTCACGGCGTGGCGGCCGGGGCGGCGACGTCGTCCAAGCCGCTGATTCTCGATACACAACGTGGGATCCAGGATGGCAAGGGCGGCCTGGTGTTGCAAACGGCTCCGTTATCGTCCGAGCCGATCGTCGAGCCCGCAGGCATGCGAGCGCCGGCCGGGCAGGGGTCGAATTCATCGATCCCGCTGTTTGTCGCGCCGTATATCAATGTGCCCGGTTGGGGCGTGTCGCCAGCCAATCAGCAGAGACCCACGCCCAGACCGCAGCCATAACGGCAAGACGTCCGCTCAGTTCCCGCGCTGCTCGATCTGGCACCGGGCGCCACTATCCTGCCCCAGGCGTTCGACGAGATAGGGCAGCGCTTCGTTCATGCTCTGCGCGAGTGTGTACGGCGGATTCAGGATGAACATTCCGCTGCCGTAAAGGCCCAGGCCGTCTGCCGGCGGATTCGATACCGTCAGCGTGAGGTGCAGCCAGTTGTTCGGTTGCAGGCGCTTGAGCTGCTCCGGAAAACGCTGCGATTCCACCCGTGCAACCTGCGGATACCAGATCGCGTAACAGCCGGTCGCGAAACGTTTGAGGCATTCCGTTACGCAAGTCACCGTGCGCGCGTAGTCCTTCTTGTCCTCATAGGACGGATCGATCAGCACCAGCGCGCGTCGCGGCGGCGGCGGCAGCAGCGCCTTGATGCCCTCGAAGCCGTCACCGGCGAAAATCATTGCACGGCGCCCCGCATCGCGGAAGTTGTGACGCAGCACGTCGATTTCCGTCGTATGCATTTCGAACAGGCGCATTCGATCCTGCTCGCGCATCGATCGCCATGCGAGATACGGCGAGCCCGGATAGTAGCGAAGCTCGCCGTCGTCGTTCAGCGCGCGCACCTCGTCGACGTAATCACCGAGCGCCTCGGGCAGGTTCTTTTCGTTCCATAGCGGCCCAATGCCGGTGTCGAATTCCCCTGTCTTGGCGGCATAACCGTCGCGCAGCGAATACACGCCGGCGCCGGCGTGCGTGTCAATGTACCAGTACGACTTGTCTTTCTTGTTCAGGTAGCGCAGCAGCTGGACGACGACGGCGTGCTTGAGCACATCCGCGTGGTTGCCTGCATGAAAACCGTGACGATAACTGAGCATGGCGGGCTGCCTGAAACGAAGGAGGAATCGATGAAAACGGACGATTGCGCGTGGCCGTCGGGCCGCGCGCCAATGCGGCCGCGTATTGTACGCGAGTGGGCGTGAGTCGCCTTACTCGAATGCGTCGCCGACGGCCTCCTCGATACGTTGCTTGACCTCCGGCGTCAGCTTCGCGGCGACGTCGAGCGCGCGCATGTTGTCGCCGATCTGCTCGATCCGCGACGCGCCCGTAATGACAGAGCTCACGCGCGGATTCGCGAGTATCCATGCGATCGCCAGTTGGGCGGTGCTGCAGCCGAATTCGGCCGCGATCGCGCCGAGCCGTTCGACCACGTCGTTGCTGGCCGAATCCGTCAGCCGGGCGCGGAGCCAGTCGTAGCCCGGCAGTTGCGCGCGGCTACCCGGCGGTACCCCGTTCCGGTACTTGCCGGTGAGCAGCCCCGATGCCAGCGGGCTCCAGGTCGTCAGGCCGAGGCCGTAGTCTTCATAGAGCCGCGCGTATTCCTGCTCGACCCGGGTACGATGGAACAGGTTGTACTGAGGCTGCTCGACGACCGGCTTGTGCAGATGGTGCCGCTCGGCAATTTCGTACGCGGCGCGGATCTCGTCGGCGCTCCATTCGGACGTGCCCCAGTACAGCGCCTTACCGCGTACGATCATGTCGCTCATCGCCCAGACGGTTTCCTCGATCGGCGTGTTCGGGTCGGGGCGATGGCAGTAGACGAGGTCGACATAGTCGAGCTGCAGCCGGCGCAGCGAGCCGTCGATCGCATTCAGCAGATATTTCCGGTTTAGCGTGTGGTATTGGTTCGGCGCTTCCGCGAGTCCCCAGAAGAACTTGGTGGACACGAGATAGCTGACGCGCGGCCAGCCGAGCGACTTGAGCGCCTGGCCCATGATTTCCTCCGATTTGCCGCCCGCATAGACCTCGGCGTTGTCGAAGAAATTGACGCCCGCATCGCGGGCCGCCGCAAGGCATTCACGGGCAACCCGCTGGTCGACCTGGTTGCCGTAGGTGACCCACGAGCCGAGCGAAAGCGCGCTGATCTGCAGGCCGGAGCGGCCTAGTCGTCGATAGTGCATGGGCGTCTCCCGCGACTCGGAACCGACCTTAAGCTTAGACGTTTTGCGCGCGAACGGCGGGGCCGATCGTGCACAATAGCGGCTGGCCTGTCTGCACGACCGCGCGACGAAAGCGGATGCAGCGGGGCGCGCTTTTTCGATCCGATAACGGAAGGAGACGGACATGGCAGCAGATCTGAGCGGCAAGACCGCAGTCGTCACGGGCGCCGCAAGCGGCATCGGCAAGGAAATCGCACTGGAGCTGGCCAAGGCGGGCGCCGCGGTCGCGATCGCCGACCTGAACCAGGACGGCGCAAACGCGGTTGCCGACGAGATCAACAAGGCAGGCGGCAAGGCGATCGGCGTCGCGATGGACGTGACCAGCGAAGAAGCGGTCAACAGCGGCATCGACAAGGTGGCGGAAACGTTCGGCTCGGTCGACATCCTCGTGTCGAACGCGGGCATCCAGATCGTCAATCCGATCGAGAACTACTCGTTCGCCGACTGGAAGAAGATGCAGGCGATCCACGTCGACGGCGCGTTCCTGACGACCAAGGCCGCGCTCAAGCACATGTATAAGGACGATCGCGGCGGCGTCGTGATCTACATGGGTTCGGTGCACTCGCACGAGGCGTCGCCGCTGAAATCGGCGTACGTGACGGCCAAGCACGGGCTGCTCGGCTTGGCACGTGTGCTGGCGAAGGAAGGCGCGAAGCACAACGTGCGCTCGCACGTCGTGTGTCCGGGCTTCGTGCGCACGCCGCTGGTCGACAAGCAGATTCCGGAGCAGGCGAAGGAGCTCGGGATCAGCGAAGAGGAAGTGGTGAAGAAGGTGATGCTCGGCAACACGGTCGACGGCGTGTTCACGACGGTGCAGGACGTCGCGCAGACGGTGCTGTTCCTGTCGGCGTTCCCGAGCGCCGCGCTCACGGGCCAGTCGGTCGTCGTCAGCCACGGCTGGTTCATGCAGTAACGGTAACGGCCTTCGGTACGGGCGGCCGCGCCGCTCGTGCTGCAGGGAGCATTCGCCGGCAGTGAAGCGGCATAAAAAAACGCGCTCCAAGGAGCGCGTTTTTTGCTTCGGCAGGGCGGGCTGCTGCCGCCGACGCCGGCTTACTTCAGGACCGCCGCGACCGCATTGGCGACCGCATCGAGGTTGCGCGTGTTCAGCGCCGCAACGCAGATCCGGCCGGTGCCGACCGCGTAGATGCCGAACTCTTCGCGCAGGCGATCGACTTGCGCCGAGGTCAGGCCCGAATACGAGAACATCCCGCGCTGCGCGTTGATGAAGCTGAAGTCGCGATCGACGCCGCTCGCCTTCAGGCGCTCGACGAGGCCGTTGCGCATCGCGCGGATGCGATCGCGCATTTCGCCGAGTTCCTGCACCCACGACGCGTGCAGTTCCGGCGACGCGAGCACGGCCGCGACGACGGCGCCGCCATGGGTCGGCGGGTTCGAGTAGTTCGTGCGGATCACGCGCTTCAGTTGCGACAGCACGCGCGTCGCTTCTTCCTTGCTCGACGTGATGATCGACAGCGCGCCGACGCGCTCGCCGTAAAGCGAGAACGACTTCGAGAACGACGACGACACGAACGCATTCAGGTCGGCAGCGGCAAACAGACGCACCGCGGCGGCATCGGCCTCGATGTTCTCGCCGAAGCCCTGGTAGGCCATGTCGAGGAACGGCACGAGGTTGCGCGCCTTGACGACCTCGACGACCTGCTGCCATTGCGCTTCGGTCAGGTCGACGCCGGTCGGGTTGTGGCAGCATGCGTGCAGCACGACGATCGTGCCCGCCGCATAGCCGTTCAGCGCCGACAGCATGCCTTCGAAGTTCACGCCGTTGGTGGCGGCGTCGTAGTACGGGTATGCGACGACTTCGAAGCCGGCCGCTTCGAACAGTGCGCGGTGGTTTTCCCAGCTCGGATCGCTGATCGCGACCTTTGCGTTCGGGTTCACGGTGCGCAGGAAATCGGCGCCGATCTTCAGTGCGCCCGTGCCGCCCAGTGCCTGCGCCGTGACGACGCGGCCCGCGGCGATCAGCGGCGAATCGTTGCCGAGCAGCAGCTTCTGCACTGCTGCGTCATACGCGGCGATCCCGTCGATCGGCAGGTAGCCGCGCGGCAGGCCGGCGTCGACACGCGCCTTTTCCGCTTCGCGAACGGCGCGCAGCAGCGGAATCTTGCCTTCTTCGTTCGTGTACACACCGACGCCGAGGTTGACCTTGGTCGGACGCGTATCGGCGTTGAAGGCTTCGTTCAGGCCCAGGATCGGGTCGCGGGGAGCAAGCTGGACAGCGGAGAAGAGCGACATGATGATTCGGCAGTAGTGAAAAGAGGGTCAGGCTTTCAGCCGGCGGGGCGGGCGCAGCAGACCGCGCGCCAACGGGCACGGCGCCGGAAAGCGCAGCAGCGTGACATTGTAGCGAATTCACGCTGCCGAAGGCGGCGATCGAACGGCGAATTGCGATTTCGGGCGGTTGCTGCGCGTCAGGAGCCGTCAGCGGTTCGCAACGCCGCGAAGCGCTAGAATAGTTTTTTTGCCCTCGCTCCGGCCGCACTCCATGTCCGAACATCACGCCGAAGTCGGCGACGCGCTCGACGAATCGAAATTCGTGACCTTCGAAGGGTCGCCGTTCCAGTTGTACCAACCGTATCCGCCCGCAGGCGACCAGCCGACCGCGATCGAAACGCTCGTCGAAGGTGTCGGCGACGGCCTCGCATTCCAGACGCTGCTCGGCGTCACCGGTTCGGGCAAGACCTTCACGATGGCCAACACGATCGCGCGGCTCGGCCGCCCGGCAATCGTGTTCGCGCCGAACAAGACGCTCGCGGCGCAGCTCTACTCGGAATTCCGCGAGTTCTTCCCGCGCAACGCGGTCGAGTATTTCGTGTCGTACTACGACTATTACCAGCCGGAAGCGTACGTGCCGCAGCGCGATCTGTTCATCGAGAAGGATTCGTCGATCAACGAGCACATCGAGCAGATGCGGCTGTCGGCGACGAAGAGCCTGATGGAGCGCCGCGACGTGGTGATCGTCGCGACGGTGTCGGCGATCTACGGTATCGGCAACCCGTCCGAATATCACCAGATGATCCTGACGCTGCGCACCGGCGACAAGCTCGGCCAGCGCGACGTGATCGCGCGGTTGATCGCGATGCAGTACTCGCGCAACGAACAGGACTTCCAGCGCGGCACGTTCCGCGTGCGCGGCGACACGATCGACATCTTCCCGGCCGAGCACGCGGAGTTGGCCGTGCGCGTCGAGCTGTTCGACGACGAAGTCGAGACGCTGCAGCTGTTCGACCCGCTGACCGGGCGCGTGCGCCAGAAGATCCCGCGCTTCACCGTGTATCCGTCGTCGCACTACGTGACGCCGCGCGACACCGTGATGCGGGCGGTCGAGACGATCAAGGACGAATTGCGCGAGCGCCTCGAGTTCTTCCACCGCGACGGCAAGCTCGTCGAGGCGCAGCGCCTCGAGCAGCGCACGCGCTTCGACCTCGAGATGCTGCAGGAGCTCGGCTTCTGCAAGGGCATCGAGAACTACTCGCGGCACTTCTCGGGCGCCGCGCCCGGCGAGCCGCCGCCGACGCTCGTCGACTACCTGCCGCCCGACGCGCTGATGCTGCTCGACGAATCTCACGTGCTGATCGGCCAGTTGAACGGCATGTACAACGGCGACCGCGCGCGCAAGGAAAACCTCGTCAACTATGGCTTCCGGCTGCCGTCGGCGCTGGACAACCGACCGCTCAAGTTTCCTGAGTTCGAACGCAAGATGCGCCAGGTGGTGTTCGTGTCGGCGACGCCGGCCGACTACGAGCAGCGCGTGACGGGGCAGGTCGCCGAGCAGGTGGTGCGGCCGACCGGGCTCGTCGATCCGGAAATCGAAGTGCGCCCGGCAAGCTCGCAGGTCGACGACGTGCTGACCGAAATCAACGCGCGCGTGAACGCCGGCGAACGCGTGCTGATCACCGTGCTGACGAAGCGGATGGCCGAGCAGCTCACCGAGTTCCTGGCCGACCACGGCGTCAAGGTCCGCTACCTGCACAGCGACATCGACACGGTGGAGCGGGTCGAGATCATCCGCGACCTGCGGCTCGGCACGTTCGACGTGCTGGTCGGGATCAACCTGCTGCGCGAAGGCCTCGACATTCCGGAGGTGTCGCTCGTCGCGATTCTCGACGCGGACAAGGAGGGCTTCCTGCGCGCCGAGCGCTCGCTGATCCAGACGATCGGCCGCGCGGCGCGCAACGTGAACGGCAAGGCGATCCTCTATGCCGACAACATGACCGAGTCGATGAAGCGCGCGATCGGCGAGACCGAGCGGCGCCGCGCGAAGCAGATCGCGCACAACGAGAAGATGGGCATCACGCCGCGCGGCGTCGTGAAGCGCATCAAGGACATCATCGACGGCGTGTACAACGCCGACGACGCGCGCGCCGAGCTGAAGGAAGCACAGCAACGCGCGAAGTTCGAGGACATGTCGGAAAAGCAGATCGCGAAAGAGATCAAGCGTCTCGAGAAGCAGATGGCCGACTACGCGAAGAACCTCGAGTTCGAAAAAGCCGCGGCCACGCGCGACCAGCTTGCGTTGCTGCGTGAGCGCGTGTTCGGCGCGAACGTGGGCGACCACGTCAACGGCGTCCGGTAAATCTTTCCAAACGTCACTGAAATCTTCCGGTAACACCGTTGTAAGCCTTGTTGGATCAGGGGTTTACACGGTGTCTCGTTTGTTCCGAAGCCGGTTCGGTGCTAAACTCCACAAGTATTGAGAATAGTTCGCATTAACGTTATTCGTTGCGTTAGTGTTTCCAGCACGCGGTTCTGATGGACGGCGCGCAAGTCACCAGACAAATAACAAGGAGTGTCCATGTTGGGTTCTTCGTTCATCCGCACGTCGGTTGCGGTAGCGGCGGCGCTTGCCGCGATGTCGGCTTCGGCGGCCGAATATCCGATCGGCAAGCAGCAGATCCAGGGCGGCATGGAAATCGGCGCGGTGTACCTGCAGCCGATCACGATGGATCCGGAAGGGATGATGCGCAAGGCGTCGGATTCCGATATCCACCTTGAGGCGGACATCCACGCGGTCAAGAACAACCCGACGGGTTTCGCGGAAGGCGACTGGATGCCGTACCTGCAGGTCACGTACAAGCTGACGAAGCAGGGCGACACGAAGTGGAAGGCCGAAGGCGACCTGATGGGCATGGTCGCGAGCGACGGCCCGCACTATGGCGACAACGTGAAGCTGGCCGGCCCGGGCAAGTATCACCTGACGATGACCGTCAAGCCGCCGATGCAGTCGGGCCACATGGCGTTCGGCCGTCACGTCGACAAGGAAACGGGCGTGGGCGCATGGTTCAAGCCCATCACCCTCGAATATGACTTCCCGTTCGCCGGCATCGGCAAGAAGGGCGGGTACTGATTGGTGGCATCACGGACGGCGCGCTTCGGCGCGCCGTCGGCGCAGAGAACCCAGAATGAAATTTCCCCAGAAAATCGTCGCCGCAGCCGCCGCGCTGTGGCTCGCCGGCGCGGCGCATGCCGCCGATCTGCCGACGTTCAAGCTCGAAATGACGGACGGCAAGCTGAACCCCGCCCGCATCGAAGTGCCGGCCGGCCAGCGCTTCAAGATCGAGATCAGGAATACCGGCAAGGGCGCCGCCGAATTCGAGAGCGTGCAGTTGCGCAAGGAGAAGGTGCTCGCGCCGGGCGCCGATTCGTTCGTGGTCGTCGCCCCGCTGTCGCCGGGCGAATACAAGTTTTTCGATGATTTCCACCAGCAGGCGCAGGGCGTGATCGTCGCGAAGTAATGCGTTTTATCTGCGTGCGGGCGTACGAGTGTCTTGCCCCGCGCGTCAGGAGGATTCAATGGGTCAGATCTTGTTCATCGTCTGGCGGGAGAGCGTCGAAGCGCTGCTCGTCGTCGGCATCCTCTATGCATGGCTGAAGAACGGCGACGACGACGCGCGCCGCGGCCTGCCGTTTCTGTGGACGGGCGTGGCAGTCGGTCTGCTGATGGCGATCGGTCTCGGTGCCGCGCTCGTCGGCTTCACCGAAGTGCTGTCCGGCGACGCGCAGGACTATTTCCAGACGGCGATGGTGCTGATCGCGTGCGTGCTGATCGTGCAGATGGTGCTGTGGATGCGCCGGCACGGCCGCACGCTGAAACGTGACATGGAGCAGTCGCTGCAGCAGAGCACGCGCGATTCGAACTGGTGGGGCGTCGCCGTGCTGGTCGCGCTCGCGATCGCTCGCGAAGGCAGCGAGACGGTGATCTTCCTGTACGGCCTCGGTTTCGGTCAGTCGGGGCACGTGGACGCCAGCCAGATGCTCGCGGTCGTGATCGGCCTGGGCCTTGCGTTCTTCACGTTCTATCTGCTGCAGCTCGGCGGCAAGTACTTCTCGTGGCGGCATTTCTTCCGCGTCACCGAAGTGATGCTGCTGTTCCTCGGTGCAGGCCTGTTCCAGACCGGTGTCGACAAGCTGATCGACAAGGAAATCCTGCCGCTCGGCATTTCGCAGGTGTGGGATACGTCGTCGATTCTCGACGACTCCGGCACGTTCGGTTCGCTCGTCGCGACGCTGACGGGCTACCGCGCGCACCCGGCGCTGACCAACCTGATCGCCTATGCGGTGTACTGGGCGGTGGTCTGGCTGCTGATGAAGCGCGCGAGCCGTCGTCCGGTCGTCCCTGCAGGTCGCGCGGCATGAGTGTTGTGGCCGCAGCCAAGCCGGGCTGGCTCGCGCAGGCCGGTCAGTGGATGCAGCGCCACGGCGCGGTGATCCGCGGCATCCAGTGGGTCGTCGTCGCCGTCTACGCGTTCCTGATCATCGTGCCCGCGGTATTGCCGCTGCCGGACGATTCCGCGCATCTGTGGAGCAATCTCACGCTGATCGCGCAGTTCGTGTTCTGGGGCATCTGGTGGCCGTTCGTGCTGCTGTCGATGGTGATGCTCGGCCGCGTCTGGTGCGGCGTGCTGTGCCCGGAAGGCGCGCTGACCGAATATGCGAGCAAGTTCGGCCGCGGCGGCGCGATTCCGCGCTGGATGCGGTGGGGCGGTTGGCCGTTCGTCGCATTCGGGCTCACGACGATCTACGGGCAGATGGTGAGCGTGTACCAGTACCCGCTCGCCGTGCTGTTCGTGCTCGGCGGCTCGACCGTCGGCGCGATCGTGATCGGCGTGCTGTACGGCCGCGAGAAGCGCGTGTGGTGCAAGTACCTGTGCCCGGTCAACGGTGTGTTCGGGCTGCTCGCGCGGCTCGCGCCGATGCGCTACAAGGTCGATGAGGATGCCTGGCGTCGCTCGTACAAGAACGGCGAGCACGGGCATCGCGTGATTCCGATCAATTGCGCGCCGCTCGTGCCGTTGCGCAACATGAAGGGCGCCGCCGCATGCCATATGTGCGGCCGTTGCAGCGGGCACCGCGACGCAATCGCGCTGTCGTGGCGCTCGCCCTCCGACGAGGTCGTGAGCCTCGG
The DNA here is from genome assembly GCF_001524645.2 of Burkholderia sp. MSMB0856. Classification (NCBI taxonomy): domain Bacteria; kingdom Pseudomonadati; phylum Pseudomonadota; class Betaproteobacteria; order Burkholderiales; family Burkholderiaceae; genus Burkholderia; species Burkholderia sp. MSMB0856. Next base: position 1,161,352 of record NZ_CP013427.1, read on the forward strand.
CGCGCAGCAGGCGAATCCGTGGGACACGGCGCTGATCCTGTACGGCCTGCTCGGCGTCGCGATCGGTGCGTTCCACTGGACCGTCAGCCCGTGGTTCGTGCAGATCAAGCAATGGCTCGCGGGCTGGCTCATCGATCGCGACATCACGTGGCCGCTCGAGACGAATGCACCGTGGTTCCTGCTCACGCACTATCCGGATCGCAACGACGTGTTCTCGTGGCTCGACGGCGGGCTGATCGTCAGCTACATCGTCGGCACGGGGCTTGTGTATGGCACCGCGCTGCTCGTGCTGCTGGCCGGCGCGACGCTGATGCTCGGCCGTTTCGACCGCGTGCGTCTCCATCATCTCGCACAGGCGCTGATCCCGATTGCGGGAGCCGGCGTATTCCTCGGGCTATCGGCGACGACGCTGTCGCTGCTGCGGGCCGAGCACGTGCCGCTCGGCTGGGCGACCGACGTTCGCATCGCGATTCTGGTCGGCGCGAACGCATGGAGCGCCTGGCTCGCATGGAAGGTGACGGGGCGCTATGCGGCATGGCCGCGTCGACTGGCGGCATTCGCGTGGTTCGCGGCAGGCCTGGCCGTGGTCGACAGCGCATGGTGGTTGATGTTCTGGGGTTTCTGACGCGGTCTTGACGGCCTTGTGGCCGGGCTCCGGAGCAGCAGGCGAGCGTATTTCGCTGTCGGGCTCCGGAACCCGCCGAAGCTGAAGTGCCGACAGCCGCGATGTCTTTCTCTTTGCATCCAGACGCCCCAACAAAAAAGCGACACGTCGAAGGACGTGTCGCTTTTTTTCTTCCTTGTGCGAGAACCAAAAAAGTGGCTTGGCTTGCTGCAACGGCTGCTTGAGTGTGTTTGCACGAAGGGGTCTAGATCTCGCGTGCAAGCCGTTACGCTGGCTACTGCCCAACACCTCTCAGGGAGGTGGTCCCCACAATACTCTGTCGTTACTTCGTCAGGATCAGCTTGCCGAGCCGCGTGGCACGCAACTGATACGTCTCTCCGTTATGCGCGATGCTGATGTGGCTGTGGCCTTGCAGCAGCGCATCGCTGCTGAGGGTCCGGGTGCCGGCATCGCGGCTGCCGGCAGGTTTCGCCGGCGTCGTGACCGCTGCCGTCTTCTGACGGTTGGCGCTTGCGGTGCCGGTCGTGCGGCGCAAGCTCAGCGTGGTCGGGCGCGTGGTGTCGGTCATTCGGTTGATCGGTGACTGTCGATACGATGGAATGAATTCTAAATGATAACTATTCCCATTTACAAAAACTCTTTATCGATCAGTATGACAAATTCGATAGCTTGAATCAAAGGGGCGGCCCGCAGGCCGCCGCCGACGTCAGTGGAGCGGATCGGGGTCCTTGCGTCCCTGTGCGTATTCGCGGATCAGGCGCACCGTGTCGATGTCCGACGTGCGATACGCTTCCTTGACGATGCCGTGCGTCTGGCGTGCTTCCTCGCTGTCGTCCGTCACGGTCAGCGTCGTGTGGTACTCGAAGCGCAGGAACAACTCGTGGTCGTCGCGTTCCTCGATCGTCATCGTCAGCGAGCCGCCGATTTCGCCGCCGGCCGCATGGATGTCGTAGCGCACTTGCTGGTTCGGGGTGAACGTCACGCGGTCGCGCACGGTTGCATGCCCGTAGTGCAGCTCGCGTTCGAGCGTGGTGTCCGTCCGTTCATGGACAACACAGCTGTCGAGGCCGATCACGAACAGCTGCGGCTGTTCGGCGCGCAGCACGAGGCCTTCCCAGAGCTGGTCGCGGGTGAGGGACGGCACGGCCGGATCGTCGGAGTTGATCTGGATCAGATGTTCGAAGTTCAAGGGGACGGGTTCCTTCTGGTGGCGGGCGGCCACATGGTTCAAGAAGTTATTGTGACGCAAAACGCGCGGTTTCGCGGTCCCTGCGGCCCCGTTCGGACGTCATGCGTCGATGCAGCCCATGCGGCCGGTCTGGTAGTCGACGACGGCCTGCCGGATCTCTTCCTCGGTATTCATCACGAACGGGCCATAGCGGACGATCGGCTCGTTGAGCGGCACGCCGCCGATCAGCAGCAACTCGAGCGGCGTATCGCCGGCTTCGAACGTCACCGCGTCGCCATCGTCACCGTAGACGATCATCTGCCGTGCGTCGACTTGCTGCCTGTCGGGCCCGTAGCGGCCGGCTCCGTCGAGCGGATAGGCGAACACGCGATAACCTGCCGGCACCGGCTGGGTGACCGTTGCGCCCGGTTGCAGCGTGAAATGCTGGTAGAGGATCGGCGTGCGTGTCTCGATCGCCGCGCGTACCCCGAACGCTTCGCCGGCGATCACGCGGACCTGCGCCCGGCCGTCGGGCGACGTCGCGGTCGGGATGCGGGCGGCCGGGATCTCCTGGTAGCGCGGTGCGATCAGCTTGTCGCGCCGCGGCAGGTTGACCCACAGCTGAAAGCCGTGCGAACGTCCGCCAGCCTGCGCGAACGCGGGATCCGGCATTTCGCTGTGCACGACGCCCGCGCCGGCCGTCATCCACTGCACGTCGCCGGGGCCGAGCGTGCCGGCATGGCCGGCCGAGTCGCGATGACGAAAGCGCCCGTCGAGCACATAGGTGACGGTCTCGAAGCCGCGATGCGGATGGTCGGGCGCACCCTTGGCTTCGCCAGGGGCATAGTCGACGGGGCCCATTTCGTCGAGCAGCAGGAACGGATCGAAATCCATCAGCAGCCGGGTCGGGAACGGGCGGTGAACCACGAAGCCGCCGCCTTCGGTCGTGCGAAGCGCGGGGTACGTGCGGTCAGGCGAGCGAGCAGTCGTCATGCAGAAGCCCTCGGCATCATCGGAATAGCGTCATTTTTGAAACATAGCGCTATTATATTGGGCGTTTTACGGTCCGATTTGCGGCGGTTCGCAATGGATTGTTCTGAAATTGGAACGATGACATGAACATCGATGCACACAACCTGAACGACCTCATGTACTTTTCGCAGGTCGTCGAACACGGCGGTTTCTCGGCTGCGGAACGCGTGCTCGGTATCTCGAAATCGCGCCTGTCGCGGCGCCTGACCGAACTCGAGGCGGCGCTCGGCGTGCGCCTGCTGCAGCGCTCGACGCGCAAGCTCGCGCTGACCGAGGCGGGGGAGCTGTTCTACCAGCATTGCCAGGCGATGCTCGCCGAAGCCCAGGCCGCGATGAACGCCGTGCAGCAACTGCGCGCGTCGCCGCGCGGCTCGGTGCGCGTGAGCGTCCCGGTGACGTTGTCGCAGACGATGCTGTCGCGCATCCTCCCCGAATTCCTCCACCGCTATCCCGAGGTGAAGGTGCACATTCGTGTGACGAATCGCGTGATCGACCTGTTCGAGGATTCGGTCGACGTTGCGTTGCGCGTGCGCTCGGAGCCGCCGCAGAACGCGAACATCGTGGTGCGGCCGCTGTGGCGGACCGAGCAGATGCTGGTCGGCGCGCCGAGCCTGCTGAACCAGAATGCGCCGCCGCTCGTGCCGGACGATCTGGCGCACTTCGAGACGCTCGATACGCCGAGCGTCGACGGACGGCACGTGTTCAACCTGATCGCGCCGGACGGCACGCGGCATTTGCACGAGCACGATCCGCGGCTCGTGACGGCCGATCTGATGACGATCCGCGAGGCCGTGCTCGACGGCCTCGGCATCGCGGCGCTGCCCGAGATGATGTACGGCAATGCGTTGCGTGCGGGGCAGTTGTCGCCGGTGATGCCCGGCTGGACGCTGCCGGTGCCGCAACTCTATGCGGTGTTCGTGTCGCGGCAGGGCATGCCGCCCGCGGTGCGCGCGTTCGTCGACTATCTGGTCGAGAAGCTCGACCACGGCGAATACAAGCAACCGGGGTGCCCTGAGCGCGCGAAGCAGGACGCGACGGCGGCCGATGCTTCGGCCACCTGAATGCAAGATGCGCGTCGTGGCAAATTTGTTTTGTCATTGAAGCGCCGCCGGCAATCGCAAGTTTCAATCGCCGGGACCTTGAATGCATACGCGGGCAGGCCTATATTGAAATCCCATTTCGCGAAGGAAGTTCTGAGCGGAATCAGGTGGTCGCATATGTTGCGAGCCAGATAGGGCAGAACGCGCAGTCCGTGCAGACCACGGTAGCCGCATTTGCGTTGCTCGAGGCGCAACCGATACCGCCGAAGAGCCCGCCGCCCGAAGGCGCCCGCGTGCGCATGAAAAAAGGCCTTCATCTGGCGATGAAGGCCTTTTACTTTGTGCGCGGCCGGCTAGGTGCGGCCGGCTAGGTGCGGCCGGCTAGGTGCGGCCGGCGAGGTGCGGCCGGCGAGGTGCGGCCGGCGAGACAACCGCGCGTGCGTTACTTCGCCTTCGCAGTCGGCTCCGTCACGAAGCCGAGCTTCGTCAGGCCGCCGGCCTGCGCATCGGACATCACTTCGGCCACACGCTCATACGCAACCTTGCGGTCGGCACGCAGGTGCAACTCCGGTTGCGGCTGATGCTGTGCCGCTTCCGCGATGTGCGCCTGCAACTGCTCGCGCGTGACCGTCTGGTCGTTCCACAGGATCGTGCCGTTGCCCTGGATCGCGACGTCGACCGTCTGCGGCTTTTCGTCGACGGGCTGGCTGCTCGCGTGCGGCAGGTCGATCTTCACCGCGTGCTGCATCGCCGGGATCGTCACGAGGAAAATGATCAGGAGTACGAGCATGACGTCGACGAGCGGCGTCATGTTGATCTCGCTCATCACGCCATCGTCGTCGTCATCGCTGAAGCCGGTGTTCATTGCCATGGTTCACCCCGTCTCAGCTGGCGCGCGAAGCAAGGCGCAGGCCGTCGCGGGCCGACGACGACGCGAGGCGCGCACCCGTCACGAAGTATGCGTGCAGGCCGTGCGCGAAGCGGCGCAGCTTGCTGACGACACCCTTGTTCGCACGGGTCAGTGCGTTGTAGCCGAGCACGGCGGGAATCGCGACGAACAGGCCGAAGGCCGTCATGATCAGCGACTCGCCGACCGGGCCCGCGACCTGGTCGATCGACGTCTGGCCGGTTGCGCCGATCGCGAGCAGCGCGTGGTAGATGCCCCAGACCGTGCCGAACAGGCCGACGAACGGCGCCGTGCTGCCGATCGACGCGAGGATCGCGAGACCGGCCTGCATGCGCGAGATGCCTTCGTCCATCGTGTCCTTCAGGCAGCGCGTGACCCAGTCCGACACGTCCATGCGGTCGTGCAGGTGCGGTTGCGTCTGATGGTGGTGATCGGCGGCTTCCTTGCCCGACAGCGCGAGCGCGAGGAACGGGTTGTCGCTCGGCGTCGATGCGGCGAGTCCGAGCTTCTTGATGCCGTCGTCGAAATCGTCCGAATGCCAGAACGCCTGCTCGGCATTCTTCGTGAGACGGTTCAGGCGAACCACGTTCCAGCCCTTGACGATGATCACAATCCAGGACAGGACCGACATCACGAGCAGCGTGATCGCGATGGCGCGCGTGACGAAATCACCTTGCGCCCAGACGTGCGCGATACCGTAGCTTTGCATTTTTGTTTCCTTTGAATCTTTCGAATGAGGCGGGTTAATCGTCGAGCGTGAAGTTGAAGGGCAGCGTATGGGCGGCGCGGATCGCTTGCCCGTTCTCGAGGTATGGCGGGCACGTGCTGGCGCGTGTCGCATCCAGCGCTGCCTCGTCGAGGCGCGGGTAGCCGCTGCTCTTTTGCAACTCGACACTTTCGATCTTGCCCGTCAAGCCGATGACGAAGTGAACATAGGCCGTGCCCGTTTCGCCGCGGCGACGCGACATCGACGGATAGGTGGGCTTCACGAAACTGCACTTGAGCGCCGATACGTTCTTCGGCGCGCTGACTTGCATCGTCTCACGGGCCGGACCGGGCGTGGCCGCCGGCGCGGCGGGTGCGGCGGCGGGTGTGGTGGGCGCGGGTGACGGATCGGCTGCGGGGGCGGGCGTCGGAGACGGCGATTGTGCGACCGGCTGAGGCGTCGGCTTGACTGCTTTCTGTACCGGTTTCGGTTCGACCTTCGGCTTGACGCGCGGCGTGGGCTTCGGTGGCGCGGGTTGCGCAACCGATTCGACCGCAACCGGCTGAGCGGCCGGCGCAGGCGGGATCAACTGCGCGGTGATCGACTGGACTTCGACCGTCTTCGGCGGCGGCGCGTTGCGATGGAGCCACGCGGCCGTCAGCATGATCGCATGTGCGGCAAGCACACCGACCGCGACGGTGATGACCCGGGGATTCATACGTGGGGCAGCCGGCAGGACGCCGGCAGGAGCGGATTGCGAAGCCTGCATGTTAGCTTGAAAGAACGACGTCGCACCCGGGGCGCGGCGGGTGAATCGGTATTACTTGCGGAAGATCAGCAGCGAGATGCACACGGTGGTCACAAATCCGATCAGCAATTCCATGACAGGCTCCTTGGCAGGTAAGCCGCTGGCTCGCGCGGAAGGTGGCTTGCTGACGGTCGGACATCAAATGCGGCCGCAGCCGCACAGGTACGCTCGGCGCCGCTCAGGCGGCCTTGCGGTCGTAGAACGTCACCGGAATCGGATGAGCGTGATGCTCGACGCCGCACCGGCTCGCGCAGACGCCTTGCTCGGCCATGAGGTCGCGGACGGAATCCTCGCACTTGCCGCAGCACGTGGCCACGCCGAGTTCGAACTGGAGTTCATCGAAAGAACTCACGCCCTCGGCGAGGGACGCGCGAATCTTGCGGTCGGAAACAGACTTGCACACGCAGACGATCATGATGAGTTGCGATAGCTAACGTTAATGCGAATTATTATCATTAAATTTGCGGGCGTTGACAAGCCTGGTTCGGCTTTTTTTAAGGTCATCGGACCCTTGAACCGGGAAGCGGAGCGGGAGAGAACGAACCGGCGGCGTGCCGGCCCGCGTCAGACGGTCGCGCAGGCGCGCGCGTTCGGCGAGGAAATGGTGACGGATTCGACCGGCGCGTCGATGCCGAGCAGCGACGACGCGAGGGCGCGCAGTTGCAGGCCGTCGCTCGTCGAGCAGAAGCGTGGCGGCGCGGCACGCGTGCCGGCCGGCGCGCGCAGGCCGCGTTCGTCGAGCACCCGCGCGAGTTGCCGGGCGATGGCATCGCTCGTATCGACGATCGTCAGCCGGTCGCCGACAAGGTCACGGATCGTTTCTGTGAAGAACGGGTAATGCGTGCAGCCGAGCACCAGCGTATCGGCACCGTCGTCGAGCATCGGCTGCAGGTAGCGCGCGAGCAACGCGCGCAACGCGGGTGAGTTCGTGTCGCCGCGTTCGATCGCTTCGACGAGCCCGTGGCCGGGCTGGCAGATGAAGCGCCGGCCCGCGCCGTAGCGGTCGAGCAGTGCCTGGAAGCGCGGGCTGTTCAGCGTCGATTGCGTGGCGAGCACGCCCGCGACGCCGGTCGCGGACAGCGCGGCGGCCGGCTTGATGCCCGGCTCGACGCCGACGAGCGGTATCGACAGGCGCTCGCGGATGGCCGCGATCGCGCGCGCCGTCGCGGTGTTGCACGCGATCACGAGCGCTTTCGCGCCTTCGCGGGCGAGCCACTCGCCGATGGCCAGCGTGCGCTCCGTAATGAATGCTTCGTCGCGTGGACCATACGGTGCATGGTGCGAATCGGCGACATAGACGAACGACTCGCCGGGCAGGTGCGCGCGCACGGCACGCAGCACCGACAGGCCGCCGAGCCCCGAATCGAAGATGCCGACGGGGGCGGCGGGGCGGACCGCGGAAGCGGCTGGCGGGTTCGTCGTCGTCATGCAGAAGGCGAGGTGGCGATCGTGGCGGGCGTGGCGATTACTCGGGCGAACCCATCATCGTCTGCTGGTAGTTCTGCAGGCCGACCTTGCCGATCAGGTCGATCTGCGTCTCCAGCCAGTCGATGTGCTCTTCGGTGTCGTCGAGGATCTTTTCGAAGATCTCGCGCGACACGTAGTCACGCACCGATTCGCAGTAAGCGATCGCTTCCTTGCACGTGGATTGCGAGATCTGCTCGAGCTTCAGGTCGCACTTCAGGATCTCTTCGGTTTCCTCGCCGATCAGCAGCTTGTGCAGGTCCTGCAGGTTCGGCAGGCCGTCGAGCATGAACACGCGCTCGATCAGCCAGTCGGCATGCTTCATTTCGCCGATCGATTCGTCGTATTCGTGCTTGCCGAGCCTTTCGAGGCCCCAGTGCTTGTACATGCGCGCATGCAGGAAGTATTGGTTGATCGCCGTGAGTTCGTTCTTCAGTTGGGCGTTCAGGTATTCGATGACTTTCTTGTCGCCTTGCATGGCTGTTCCTTGTTCAGTGGGGCTTCAGAAACCGAACGATAATCGCTCGAACGAGAAAAGCCAAGCCTCGAAGCCTTGTCGGGCCTGCCTTTTGCGTGTAATGAGAATCGGCCCCGGATAGCGGGCCGAGCGCGATAACGAGAATGAGAAGTAAAAAGGCCGGACATCCGTCCGGCCTTTCGTGCGAGCGCGCTTAAGCGGTTGCGACCGGGATCTTGCCGATCTTCGCCTGCCACTCCTTCGGACCAGTCTGGTGCACCGACGTGCCCGACGAATCGACCGCCACCGTCACCGGCATGTCCTGCACGTCGAACTCGTAGATCGCTTCCATGCCGAGATCTTCGAATGCGAGCACCTTCGCGCCGCGGATCGCCTTCGACACGAGGTAAGCCGCACCGCCGACTGCCATCAGGTACGCCGCCTTGTGCTTCTTGATCGCGTCGATCGCGACCGGGCCACGTTCGGCCTTGCCGACCATCGAGATCAGACCCGTCTGGGCGAGCATCGTTTCGGTGAACTTGTCCATCCGCGTGGCCGTCGTCGGGCCTGCCGGGCCGACCACTTCGTCACGCACCGGATCGACCGGGCCGACGTAGTAGATCACGCGGTTCGTGAAGTCGACCGGCAGCTTCTCGTCCTTCGCGAGCATGTCGGCGATGCGCTTGTGCGCGGCGTCGCGGCCCGTGAGCATCTTGCCCGACAGCAGCAGCGTCTGGCCCGGCGTCCAGCTCGCGACTTCTTCCGGCGTCAGCGTGTTCAGGTCGACGCGCTTGCTCGTTTCCGTGTTCGGTTCCCACTGGACCTTCGGCCACGCGTCGAGCGACGGCGCCTCGAGCTTCGCGGGGCCCGAGCCGTCGAGCACGAAGTGCGCGTGGCGCGTGGCCGCGCAGTTCGGGATCAGTGCGACCGGCTTCGACGCCGCGTGCGTCGGTGCGGCCATGATCTTCACGTCGAGCACGGTCGCGAGGCCGCCGAGGCCCTGCGCGCCGATGCCGAGCGCGTTGACCTTCTCGTGCAGTTCGACGCGCAGTTCCTCGACCCAGTCCTTCGGGCCGCGCGCGATGATTTCCTGGATGTCGATCGGCTCCATCAGCGATTCCTTCGCCATCAGCATCGCCTTTTCGGCGGTGCCGCCGATGCCGATCCCGAGCATGCCCGGCGGGCACCAGCCCGCGCCCATCGTCGGGACCGTCTTCAGCACCCAGTCGACGATCGAGTCGGACGGGTTCAGCATCACGAACTTCGACTTGTTCTCCGAGCCGCCGCCCTTCGCCGCGACCTGCACGTCGACCTTGTCGCCCGGCACGATCTCGTAGTGGATCACGGCCGGGGTGTTGTCCTTCGTGTTCTTGCGGGCGCCTTCCGGCGGATTGACGATCGATGCACGCAGCACGTTGTCCGGGTGCGTGTAACCGCGGCGCACGCCTTCGTTGATCATGTCGGTGAGACCCATCGTCGCGCCGTCCCAGCGCACGTCCATGCCGACCTTCACGAAGATCGTGACGATGCCGGTGTCCTGGCAGATCGGGCGCTTGCCTTCCGCGCACATGCGGCTGTTCGTGAGGATCTGCGCGATCGCGTCCTTCGCGGCCGGGCTCTCTTCCAGCTCGTACGCGCGGCCGAGGGCCTGGATGTAGTCGAGCGGGTGGTAGTAGCTGATGTACTGCAGCGAATCCGCGATGCTCTGGATCAGGTCTTCCTGTTTGATGACGGTCATGGCTGAGACTCTGTGAGGACTGAGGGGAATACGTTTATGCGTTGGCGGCGGCTTCGACCGATTTGCGGGACACGGCCGGGGCGGGCACATGCGTCTCGTGGAAATGGGCCGGGTGCGTGTGGGTCGTCAGGCGGTCGACCCACGCCATCACGAGCGCCGACACGAGGAACGACACGTGGATGATCACCTGCCACATGATCGCGTGCGTTGTGTGCTGGTCGGGGTTGATGAAGGTCTTCAGCAGGTGGATCGACGAAATGCTGATCAGCGCCATCGACAGCTTGACCTTCAGCACGCCCGCGTTCACGTGGTCGAGCCACTCGGGCTCGTCGGGATGGCCCTCGATGCCAAGACGCGACACGAACGTCTCGTAGCCGCCGACGATCACCATGATCAGCAGGTTCGAGATCATCACGACGTCGATCAGGCCGAGCACTGCAAGCATCACGCTGATCTCGTCGAGGCTCGTCGCGTGCGACAGCAGGTGCCAGACTTCCTTCAGGAACAGGAACACATAGACGGCCTGCGCGACGATCAGGCCCAGATAAAGCGGAACCTGGAGCCAGCGGCTCATGAAGATCAGCGCGGGCAGCGGGCGCAGGGGACGACGGGTGGAGCCGGGCGAATGCGGGGCAGACATGGTGGAGGGTCGGGCGCTGGGCGCAGGTATCGGGGGTAATCTTGAAAAGGCGCGCTATTGTAACGCGTCGGCCGGCGCGACTGCAGCGACGCGCCGGGGCTGCCGGGGACGGATCAGGACGCGGCGGCCGGCACGCGCTTCACGCGCAGGCTCGCGAGCACGATGCCGGTGACGACGCATGCGAGCGCGATGCCGTGCGCGAGCGTCGGGCGTTCGCCGAGGAACGCGATGCCGTACGCGGCGGCCGCGACCGGCAGCACCGCGCTGAACACGCCGGCGAGGCTGCCCGGCACGTGCCGGATACCTTTCATCCACAGCCAGAACGAGAAGATGCTGGCCGACAGCCCGTACCAGACGACGAGCGCCCACGTACCGGCCGGCACGCTCGCGTAATCGAAATGCCACAACGCCGTCGCGCCGAGCGGCAGCATCAGGCACAGGCCGAACAGATGCGTGTATGCGCAGATGTCGATCGGCGCGAGTGTCTGCGTGAGCCGGCGCGACAGGATCACGTAGATCGATTCGCAGCACACGGCGCCGAGGATCAGCAGGTTGCCGGTCAGCGAGCCGGCCGAGGTGCCGCCGGCACCGTGCGCGGACGCGCTGCCTGCGCTGCCGTTGGCGAGGTTGATCGTCACGACGCCGGCGATCGCGAGCGCGATCGACACCAGCGCACGGCCGTTCGGTTTTTCACGCAGGATCAGCCACGCGAACAGCGCGACGATCGCCGGGATGGTGCTCGTGATCACGCCGGCCGCGACCGCGCTCGTGCGCTGCACGCCATTGAGCATCAGCAGCGTAAACATGAAGGTGCCGAAGAACGCCTGCAGGAACAGGTTCAGCCATTCCGCGCGCCGGACGGCACGCATCTTCACCGGGCTGAACAGCGGCCACAGCACGGCGATCGCGATCACGAAGCGCAGCGTGGCGAGGATGGCGACCGGGACGAAGACGACGATGGATTTGCCGATACCGACGTTGCTGCCGACAAACAGCATCGACAGGATGAGGAAGAGGGCGTAGCGATTCAAGCTGGAATCCGGGAGGCGAGTTCAGTTAGGATTGTAGGGTCGCGGTTGTAACAGCGTAAAGCAGACCGCAAGGCGCCGCCGCGCGGCGTGCGGAACGGCGGTGTCGCGTAAGTGACGGGTAAGTTCGAGCGCTTATCGTGGATATCGCCGGGCCGTACATCCACCGTCTTGTGACGTGGTGCGGCGCAGCATCGCGCGCAGCCTTCGGGCCGCGCGCGGGTGAGTGGGAGACAGCGGCGCGCAAGCGCCGGCCAAGACGCGGCGCGCACGATCGCGCCGCCATGCAGAGGATTCATGTTCACCAAGGGGTAGTCGATGTCTGCGATTGAATCGGTTCTTCACGAAACCCGTCAGTTTGCGCCGCCCGAGGCGCTCGAGAAGGCGGCGACCATTTCCGGCATGCCGGCCTACCGCGCGCTGGCCGCCGAAGCCGAGCAGGATTACGAAGGCTTCTGGGCGCGTCTCGCGCGCGAGGGCCTCAGCTGGCACAAGCCGTTCACCAAGGTGCTCGACGAGAGCAATGCGCCGTTCTACAAGTGGTTCGACGACGGCGAACTCAACGCGTCGTACAACTGCCTCGACCGTCACGTCGAAGCCGGCAACGGCGAGCGCGTCGCGGTGATCTTCGAGGCCGACGACGGCACCGTCACGCGCGTCACCTATGCCGATCTGCTCGCGCGCGTGTCGCGCTTCGCGAATGCGCTGAAGAAACGCGGAATCGGCAAGGGCGATCGCGTCGTCATCTACATTCCGATGTCGATCGAAGGCATCGTCGCGATGCAGGCCTGCGCGCGCATCGGCGCCACGCACTCGGTCGTGTTCGGCGGCTTCTCCGCGAAATCGCTGAACGAGCGGCTCGTCGACGTCGGCGCGGTCGCGCTCATCACCGCCGACGAGCAGGCGCGCGGCGGCAAGACGCTGCCGCTCAAGAGCATCGCCGACGAGGCGCTCGCGATGGGCGGCTGCGAAGCCGTCAAGAGCGTGATCGTCTATCGCCGCACCGGCGGCACGATCGACTGGCACGCCGGGCGCGACCTGTGGATGCACGAGATCGCCGACAGCGAATCCGACACGTGCGCACCGGAATGGGTCGGCGCCGAGCATCCGCTGTTCATCCTGTATACGTCGGGCTCGACCGGCAAGCCGAAGGGCGTGCAGCACAGCACCGGCGGCTATCTGCTGTGGGCCGCGCAGACGATGAAGTGGACCTTCGACTGGAAGCCCACCGACGTGTTCTGGTGCACGGCCGACATCGGCTGGGTCACGGGCCACACGTACATCACCTACGGCCCGCTCGCGTGCGGCGGCACGCAGGTCGTGTTCGAAGGCGTGCCGACCTACCCGGACGCAGGCCGCTTCTGGAAGATGATCAACGATCACAAGGTCACGGTGTTCTACACCGCGCCGACCGCGATCCGCTCGCTGATCAAGGCCGCCGAGGCCGACGACAAGGTTCATCCGAAGAGTTACGACCTGTCGAGCCTGCGCATCATCGGCACGGTCGGCGAACCGATCAATCCGGAAGCGTGGATGTGGTACCACAAGCACGTCGGCCAGGAACGCTGCCCGATCGTCGACACGTGGTGGCAGACCGAAACCGGCGGCCACATGATCACGCCGCTGCCGGGCGCGACGCCGACGGTGCCGGGTTCGTGCACGCTGCCGCTGCCGGGCATCATGGCCGCGGTGGTCGACGAGACGGGGCAGGACGTACCGAACGGGCAAGGCGGCATTCTCGTCGTCAAGCGTCCGTGGCCGGCGATGATCCGCACGATCTGGGGCGACCCGGAGCGCTTCAAGAAGAGTTACTACCCGGAAGAACTCGGCGGCACGCTCTACCTCGCCGGCGACGGCACGGTGCGCGACAAGGACACCGGCTACTTCACGATCATGGGCCGCATCGACGACGTGCTGAACGTGTCGGGTCACCGGCTCGGCACGATGGAGATCGAGTCGGCGCTGGTTTCGCACGAGCTGGTTGCGGAAGCGGCGGTGGTCGGCCGTCCGGACGACACGACGGGCGAGGCGGTGGTCGCGTTCGTGGTGCTGAAGCGTTCGCGTCCGGAGGGCGAGGAGGCAGCGGCGCTCGCGAAGACGCTGCGCGACTGGGTCGGCAAGCAGATCGGGCCGATCGCGAAGCCGAAGGACATCCGCTTCGGCGACAACCTGCCGAAGACGCGCTCGGGCAAGATCATGCGGCGCCTGTTGCGCTCGCTCGCCAAGGGCGAGGCGATCACGCAGGACACGTCCACGCTCGAGAACCCGGCGATCCTCGAGCAGCTCGCCGAAGTGCGCTGACCGCGCCTGTTGCGCACGTTGCGCGCACGAGCCCCTGCGCGGCAATCCCGATTGCCCGCGCAGGGGCTTTTTGCTAAATAACGGCATGACCGTTCCGTCCCGTCCGGCGCCCGCCGCGCCGCCGCCCGTTCCCGAGACGCTCGCGCGTGCCCATGCGCGCTATTGGCGTTTCAACGTCGTGCTGATCGTGGTGCTGATGGCGATCGGCTTCACGGTGTCGTTCGTCGTGCCGTTCTTCGCGCCCGCGCTCGCGGGCATCCGCTTCGCCGGTTTCAGCCTGCCGTTCTATGTCGGCGCGCAGGGCGCGATTCTCGTGTATCTCGTGCTGATCGTCGTCTACATCGGCCTGATGCAGCGCGCGGACCGCGTGCTGCGGCGCGCGTACGACGAACATGCGGCGCAGGCGGGCAATGCGCACCATGCCGCTGATCCATGCTGACGCATCGACTGATTCGCGCGTACGCGCTTTACACGCTCGGCTTTCTCGGGTTCGTGCTGCTGCTGTGGCGGATCGAGCGCGCGACCGGTTCCGGCGTGTGGATCGGCTACGTGTTCCTGTTCGTGCCGATTGCCGTGTATGCGGTGATCGGGCTGCTGTCGCGCACGTCCGATCTCGTCGAATACTACGTGGCGGGGCGGCGCGTGCCGTCCGCGTTCAACGGGATGGCGACGGCGGCCGACTGGCTGTCGGCGGCGTCGTTCATCGGTCTCGCCGGCTCGCTCTACGCGACCGGCTACGATGCGCTCGCGTACGTGATGGGGTGGACGGGCGGGTTCTGCCTCGTCGCGTTCCTGCTCGCGCCGTACGTGCGCAAGCTCGCGCGCTACACGATTCCCGATTTCCTCGGCACGCGCTTTTCGAGCACCGCAGTGCGCGCGCTCGCGGCCGGCGCCGCGATCTTGTGCTCGTTCGTCTACCTGGTCGCGCAGATTCAGGGGATCGGGCTGATCGCGACGCGCTTCATCGGCGTCGACTTCGCGATCGGGATCTTCTGCGGGCTCGCGGGCATTCTCGTGTGCTCGTTTCTCGGCGGGATGCGCGCGGTCACGTGGACGCAAGTCGCGCAGTACATCATCCTGATCAGCGCAATCCTGATTCCCGTGTCACTGATCGCGATGAAGAACGGCCTCGGACCGGTGCCGCAATTCAATTACGGCAGGCTGATGGAGCGCGTGGCGGCGCGCGAGGCGCAACTGCGCGACGCGGCCGAGGAGCAGCAGGTGCGCGATGCGTATCGCCGGCAGGCCGCGGTCGTGCAGGCGCAGCTCGATCGCTTGCCCGCATCGTATGCGGACGCTCGCCGGCAACTCGTCGACCAGCTCGCGGACCTGCGGCGCCACAACGGGCCGCTGCGCGAGATCAACCAGCGCGAGCGCGAGCTGGCCGACTTCCCGCGCGACCCGACGGCGGCGCGCGTGACCTGGACCCAGGCGCGCGACGATCTGCTGGCACGCGCCGAGCCACCCGTGCCGATGCACGAGCCGTTTCCCGCGGCGAACGACGACGACCGCAAGCCGCGCGAGCGGAATTTCCTCGCGCTGCTGCTGTGCCTGTCGCTTGGCACTGCGAGCCTGCCGCATATCCTCACGCGCTACAACACGACGACGTCGGTCGCATCGGCCCGGCGTTCGGTCGGCTGGACGCTGTTCTTCATCGCGCTGTTCTACCTGAGCGTGCCGGTGCTCGCGGTGATGATCAAGTACGAGATTCTCACCAGCCTCGTCGGGCGGCCGATCGCCGAGCTGCCCGCATGGGTCACGCAGTGGCACCACTTCGAACCGGACCTGATCAGCGTCGTCGAGGTGATTCGCGACGGCATCGTGCACTGGTCGGAAATCCAGATGCAGCCGGACATGGTCGTGCTGGCCGCGCCGGAGATCGCGGGGCTGCCGTATGTCGTATCGGGGCTGATCGCGGCCGGAGCGCTGGCCGCGGCGCTGTCGACCGCGGACGGGTTGCTGCTGACGATCGCGAATGCGTTGTCGCACGACGTCTATTACTGCATGGTCGCGCCGAATGCGTCGAGCCAGCGGCGCGTGACGATCTCGAAGGTCTTGCTGCTTGGTGTCGCGCTGTTCGCGTCGTATGTCGCGTCGCTCAATACGGGGAAGATTCTGTTTCTGGTCGGGGCGGCGTTTTCGCTCGCGGCGTCGAGCTTCTTTCCGGTGCTGGTGCTCGGGGTGTTCTGGAAGCGCACGACGACGCGCGGGGCGATCGCCGGGATGGTGACGGGGTTGGCGGTGTGCGTGTACTACATCGTGTCGACGTATCCGTACTTCACGCAGCTGACGGGGTTCGCCGGGCGGACGTGGTTCGGGATCGAGCCGATCAGTTCAGGCGTGTTCGGCGTGCCGGCGGGGTTCGCGGTGGCGATCGCGGTGAGTTTGCTTGATCGACAGCCGGATGAGTATACGAGGGCGTTGGTGGATTACATTCGGCATCCGTGAGGGGCAGGCAGCCGTTAGGCCGCGTTCGTTATCAATGGCTCCGCTTGATGCGCGTACATTCCATAGAGCGTTATAGTGTCCGTTAATGAATAGAAGGCCTTCGAATAGAGGGCAAGAAATGATCGGGGGAAGTCATGGAACCAGTACAGGGGCAAGTCGCGTCTGCGGCAGGTGAAGATCAATCCATTTTCCAGAGTAACTTGCCGCTCACCGAAAAACTGGAGCGAGCTCGGGTCGAGTTACTCGATTTGTCTGCGCGCAACCGTCTGCTTAATGTGCCACGGGGTGCGCGAGGAGGCCGTTTCATCGAAATCATCGATGAGAAAGTCGGTGAGGTATTTCGGTTGCTCGTCCGAGAGGGGAAAACTTTCACTTTTTTGGCGGGACGCGTCGCAGAGACCAAGAATCCAGAATCTGACGAGGCTTCGAAACAAATACTAGTCGAACCCGATGAAATTGAGGAGTTGGCCCAACCAGAAGATGACAGCATAGACGAACGAGGTGTTTTGCGACGACACTCTGATACTCGCCTGCAAACCCGTTTGACAAGCAAGGGCCTTCAGAAGCGTCTCTTGGAACTTTATCTCGATGCACGCACGCTGGAGGAGGAGCAGGGTGTCAACGTGCTCTTCTTGGCGTTGGGTGCCCTGAAATGGGTCGATCCCAATAATGCGGAGAACACTCGTTACGCGCCGCTCCTACTCGTCCCTGTTCAGCTTGACCGGGGCAATGCCGGTGAGCGCTTCAATTTGAAGGCAAGGCAGGAGGACTTTGCGTCCAACCTTTCCCTTGAAGCCTACCTCGATAGAGTGCATGCGCTCCGTATGCCGGTCTTTGAGGCGAGCGACATATTCAATCCGCTCGACTATATAGAGTCGGTTCGGCAAAGTGTTGAGACGAAGGATGGGTGGGAGGTATTCCCCGACCAGATGTCGCTGGGATTCTTTTCCTTTGCAAAGTTCTTGATGTATCGGGATTTGGATCTAGAGGTTTGGCCTAAAGGCGCCGCGATAGGTGACCACCCGTTGGTTCGTTCGTTGCTGGCAGAGGGATTTGACGGTGGCGAGGATCTCGCACACGAGGACGCTAACATCGATGCGTTGATCCCTCCATCCGAAATGATCCATATTCTGGATTGCGACAGCTCGCAGGCACTGGCGATCCATGAAGTGCGGCGGGGCAAGAACCTAGTCATCCAAGGGCCACCTGGTACAGGCAAGAGCCAGACGATCGCCAACATCATCGCCGCCGCAGTCAAGGACGGAAAGAGCGTGCTTTTTGTGGCCGAAAAGATGGCCGCATTGGATGTGGTAAAACGCCGGCTCGATGACAAAGGTGTCGGCGACGCTTGCTTGGAGCTGCACAGTAACAAAGCGAACAAGCGCGCGGTGTTGGATGAATTGCGGCGCACGTGGGAATTGGGTGCTCCCAAGCTTGCGGACTCGAGAACCCTTTTCACGCGGCTGACTGAGGCGCGCGACGGTCTCAATACCCATGCAAGAAATTTGCATACCGTCGATTCGAAATCGGAGCTCTCTCCGTTCCAGGTAATTGGTCACTTGGTCCGCCTGCGCGAGCAGGGGGAGCGTCCGAATGATATTCAACTAGAGAGTCCGGAGCAGTGGGGTAAGGATGGCTTCGCTGCTCGACAGGATTTGCTGGCAGATTTGGCAAGCCGTGTGACGGAGATTGGTCGGCCGGCCGATCATGCTTGGGTGGGTGTGGGATTGGCTGCGATCTCACCGATGGATGCTGAGCGTTTGGTTACGCGTGTCGAGCAGCTACTCGAACAAGTCACCGCGGAGCAGCAGCAGTTCAACGCTGTCGCAGAACTCTTGGAACTCGAACCGCCGCTTCGATTGTCCGACCTTCCTCCGATGGTGGAATTGCTCCAGCGCGTTGCAACGGCACCCAAACTATCCGCGTCGGCCTTGGGAAATGACAGTTGGGAGACCCCGGATCCCATCTTGCATTTGCTTGAGTTGGGTCAACGGTATGAGGTACAACGACAGACCCTGACCGGACGAGTTGTCGAGGACGCATGGGATACCAGCCTCGATGATGCTCGCGGCGCCTTCACAGAGCTTCCCGAGACTTTTGGTGTGGAGCAGTTTCAACGTCTCGCCCGGGTATCCGAAGAACTGCCCCGCTTGCTGACTGAGGCGGCGGCGCTCGCTCGCCAATTGGGACGGGAGTCGGGATCCACGTTGGAAGACTTCCGGACGCTGGCCCGTATCGGTGAGCGAGTGGCGTCTGCGCCGCCTGCCAGCCCGGAAACTTTCGCTGCGGATCTCTGGGATGGCGGTGTCGAGCATGCAGGAGAGGTCGCTCAAGCCGTTGCAGACTTGGAAGCTGCCAAAGCCGCTGTTGGAGTTCAACTGACCGAGATGGCATGGTCTCTCAGCCTGACGCCCGCACGTGCGACATTGGCATCGCGTGGCACGAGCATTTTTCGTTTTTTGAGCGGTGAATGGCGTGCGGCCAATCGATTGGTCGGATCCGTTCTCGCGACTCCTAATCAGCCGCTTCCCGTTGTATTGGGATTGCTGGATGCGCTGGCTAAGGGGCAGGACGCGAAGAAGATCATTGAGACGGATGATGCTTTCGGGCGTAGTGCGTTTGGCGATGACTGGCGTGGGACGAAGTCACGGTCAGCGCCGCTCTTGGCGTTAGTCGAATGGATGCGGTCCTTGAAAGGGCTGGGCGCTGAGCCGAGATTGATTGCTGCACGCAGCCCGGAAAAGACGGAGGTGGCGGCGCGTGCCAAGCAACTGTCGTCTGTCTGCCAGGAGGTCGAACGTGGGCTAATTGAGGTATGGGCGGATCTCGGGGTAGCCCGGGATGCAGTATTTGGCGAAATCGCAGCGGTGGAGCGTGCTGACTTAAGTTCGCTGCTCCAGCTCGCGGTGAGATATACGGGCGCGTATTCGACTACACGTGCGCTGATCCTTGATGGAGTCGCCAACGTTGGTGAAATCCGCGCTGTCTTGGAGGTGCTGGTCACCGGTCAATGCGATCGCGAGGCCGTGCGCGCGGGATTAACGCAAGGGCGGGCCGCCTTTGATGGCGAGTGGCAAGCGGAACAGTCGAATTGGACGAGGCTGCACTCGGCTGCGGACTGGATTGGACGGAACCCCGACATCCGAGCTTTAGCTGGCCGGATTGGCGAACGAGAGAGTCTGGCGCTTCGCGCAGAGGCATTGGCGGCATCGCAGGCGCTCATCCAGACAAGATTTAAGTCATTGGCTGATGAACTCCAATTGGACTTGGAGGCTTCAATTGGCGGCGCGATCCTAGATGCAAGGCTTGATGTCCTTGTTTGGCGACTGCGACGCTGGAGCGAGGAGCATGAACAGCTCTTCCGCTGGGTGAACTACCGGGATCGCTCGGCGCGGGCCCGGGCTCAGGGTTGCAGCGATTTAGTGGCGCGTCTGGATGATGGCCGACTTGCACCGGAAGCGCTGGCTTGCACGTTCGAGATGGCCTATTTTGAGGCGACTTATGCGCGCATGGTTCGCCTTCAACCCGATCTTGCCCGGTTTGATGGGGCTAGTCATGGACGCCTTGTTCAGGAGTTTGTCGCCCTGGATCGGCAGCGGATTGTTGCCGCAAGTGCGGAAGTCGTGCGGGCACATTACCAGAACGTTCCGCCGCGGGATGGTGGCGCTCTGGGCCCGCTTGGGGTGCTGAGGGGAGAGATTCAAAAAAAGAAGGGGCATATATCGCTGCGCAAGCTCGTGGAGAGAGCCGGTCCAGCCCTGCGGGCGCTCAAGCCGGTATTCATGATGAGTCCGCTCTCGGTGGCGCAGTTCCTTGTACCGGGCGCTATGGAGTTCGATTTGCTGGTGATGGATGAGGCCAGTCAGATTCAGCCGGTTGACGCCTTGGGAGCGATCGCGCGCTCAAGACAGGTCGTTGTGGTTGGTGATCCAAAGCAGCTTGTAGTGGTCTAATGAATCCGGACACTGATTTAGGCGAGAATGTTCGCCATGAAGAGGTGTCTGATGAGCAAGCAACGACGTACGTTTTCCCCGGAGTTCAAACAGCAAGCCGCCTGTCTGGTGCTCGACCAGGGTTATAGTCATATGGAAGCAAGCCGCTCGGTCGGCGTCGGCGAGACGGTGCTGCGCCGCTGGGTGAAGCAACTTCAGATGGAACGCCAGGGCGTCACGCCGCAGGGCAAGGCAATCACGCCGGATCAACAGCGTATTCAGGAACTCGAGGCGCGTATCGAACGCCTCGAGCGTGAGAAGGCCATTTTAAAAAAGGCTACCGCGCTCTTGATGTCGGAAGGCATCGAACGTACGAAGTAATTGATCAGATTGGCGCAAGCGAATCGGTCGAGCTGATCTGCGCGGTATTCGACGTGTCGCGGTCTTGCCTGTATGCCCACCGAGGGCGAGCCCGACGCGTTGATGCCGAGCGCATGGCACTGCGTAGCCGGGTACACGAGCTGTTCATCGAGAGTCGAAGCTCTGCTGGCAGTCGCAGCATCATGGGCATGATGCGCGAGGAAGGTACGGCGATTGGCCGCTTCAAGGTCAGCCGCTTGATGGAAGAACTCGGGTTGATCTGCAAGCAGCCGGGCCGCCATGCCTACAAGCAGGCCACGGTCGAGCGGATCGATATCCCGAACCATCTCAATCGCGAATTCGAGGTTGGTAGGCCGAATCAGGTGTGGTGTGGTGACATCACGTATGTCTGGGCGCAGGGACGTTGGCATTATCTGGCCGTAGTACTCGACCTGTTCACGCGTCGGGTTGTTGGCTGGGCGTTCTCGACACGCCCTGATGCCGATCTGGTCGTGCAGGCGTTGGAGATGGCCTATGAGCAACGTGGCCGACCGCAAGGCTTGCTGTTTCACTCGGATCAAGGCGGCCAATATGCAAGCCGGAAATTCCGTCAGCGCCTCTGGCGCTATCGGATACAGCAGAGCATGAGCCGTCGAGGAAATTGTTGGGATAACTCCCCGATGGAGAGGCTGTTCCGCAGCTTCAAGACCGAATGGCTACCGTCAGTGGGCTACATGTCGGCGCAGGAGGCACACCGGGACATCAGCCACTACCTGATGCACCGGTACAACTGGATACGGCCGCATCAGTTCAATGACGGACTGGCTCCGGCGGTTGCGGAAGAAAAACTTAACGCAGTGTCCGGGATTAGTTGACCACTACAGCTACCGCCCACCGCCTTCTTTGCCAAGATGACCTCAAGCAGCGAAGACGAGGATGACGAAGGAGCGACTGCGGTCGCCGATATCGAGAGCATCCTCGGCCTATTCACCGCTCGTGGTCTGCCTACCAGGATGTTGCGCTGGCACTATCGCAGCCGCCACCAGTCTTTGATTGCGGTCAGTAATCGCCAGTTTTACGAGAACAAGCTTTATATCGTGCCGAGTCCCTACACCGCGCAAGGTGGGCGAGGGTTGCGATTTCACCATATTCACGAGGGACTGTTCGACGCGGGAAACAAGCGTACTAACACGATCGAAGCGAAGGCGGTGGCGCAGGCGATCGTTGCCCACGCGCGCACGTACCCAAAGCTCTCCCTGGGCGTAGCAGCCTTCTCTGCCGCACAGCGTCGCGCCATCATTGACGAGCTTGAGCTTTTGCGCCGCGGGTTGTCCCCGGAGGTTGAGGAGTTCTTCAAGGCGCATCGCTCGGAGCCGTTCTTCGTTAAGAACCTGGAAAACGTCCAGGGTGACGAGCGGGATGTAATTTTCATTTCTGTCGGATACGGTCGATCTGTGCCTAACGGTCGCGTACCGATGCGCTTTGGCCCGTTGGGTACAGCGGGTGGCGAGCGACGCCTGAATGTTTTGATTAGTCGCGCCAAGCAGCGATGCGACGTGTTTGCGTCCATGACAGACGAGGACATCGACCCGGCCTATGCGGCGGAGCGAGCGGGGGTCAACGCGTTCCGAATATTCCTTCAGTATGCCCGCACGGGACGCCTGCCAATGGCGGAGGTCACGGGGCGCGACCATGACAGCATTTTCGAAGCGCAGGTGGCCAACGCGCTCCGAGCGAGAGGTTACGAGGTTCAGGCGCAAGTGGGTCTGGCTGGTTTCTTCATTGATCTGGCTGTCCTTGATGCTGAGCGACCGGGACGATTTTTGTTGGGTATCGAATGTGATGGCGCGGCTTACCACAGTGCACGCTCGGCTCGAGATCGCGACCGACTGCGGCGTATGCGGTCTTTTAACGACGCCCATCAGAGGTTGGGAGTGGCAGGCATGCTCCATGGCATGAGGGCGGCATAGTCGTCGGCGGTTGCGGCGAGCGGCAACCTGGTGAACAGCCAGACCAGATAGCGATACGGCTCGACGCCGTTCGCCTTGCACGTCTCGACGAGGGAGTACAGGTTGGCGCTGGCCTGCGCGCCAGCGACAGTATCGGAGAACAGCCAGCCCTTGCGGCCGACGACGAACGGCCGGATCGCGTTCTCGCACAGGTTGTTCGAGATCGGCCAGTTGCCGTTACCGACGTATCGGACCAGCTTGGGCCACTGTCCGCTCATGTACTGCAATGCCTTGCCGAGCAGACTCGACGGCACGACGCCCGGCAGATGCTCAACCAGCATGCGCTCGATGATGGCGAGCACGCGGGCGCTGTACCGAGCGCGCAGTCGTTGCCGACGTTCAGACTTCCACTTCGCGCTGCGCACCTCGGCCGCGAACAGCTTGCCGATCAGCACGACGAAGCGCGTGGCCAGCAGATCCGGCGAGCGTGCCGCCTTCGGCACCGACTCCTCGGCCTTGATGAAGCTGCGGCGCACGTGTGCCCAGCATCCGAGATGCACGAGCTGGTGATCGTGGGCGATTCCGTTGTAGAGCTCGTACCCGTCAGTCATCAGCACGGTGCCAGGCTGCACGCCAGCATAGAGCTTCTGCGCATGCTGGGCGCCGCGCCCCGGCGAGTACGAGAACATCCGTACTGGTGGCCCCGAGCCGTTGACCTGCGCCCACAGGTAACTCTTCGCCTGCGGCCTTCGTCCCGGTTCCTTCAGCACCTGGAACGTTGTCTCGTCGCCGTAGATCAGGTCCGACTCGAGCAGCGCGTCGCGCATCAGGTTGATCACCGGCTGCGTGGCCAGTCCCACCCGCACCACGCTGGCGGCCAGCGTGTTGGACGAGATGTCGCCGCCGAAGCGACGCAGCAGCGTGGCTTGGCGATACAGTGGCATACCGTACTGGTACTTGCCAGTGATGATCCACGCCAGCGCGGATTCCGTGAGCAACCCGCGCGGGATGATACGCGCTGGCGCCGGCGTGACCTTGATGCCGAGATCACAGCACGGGCACGCGTACTTGACGCGCTGGTGCTGAACGACGCGGACCTGCTCGGGAATCACGTCAAGCTGTTCGCTCGTCTCGACGCCGATCTCGACGAGAGCCTGGCCATCATGCGCGCAGAATCGTTCAGACTCGGGTAGTTCGTGCCGCACGACCTCGCGCGGCAAGTTCGGATCGAGTGGTTTGCGTCCGCGCTTGCCTCGCGTGTGGGCGGCGACAGACGTGCCGGGCGCGTCCTCGCGCGCGGGCGCATCGGTAGTGGTGGCCAATGCTTCAGCTTCGTTGAACAGGCCGAGTTGGTCGGCATGGCGCGCCTCGCTAGAGGCACCGAACAGTTCGTGCTTGTAGGCCCGCAGCTTCTCTTCGGCCAGATCGCGCTGGGCCGTCACGAGTCGAAGCTCACCGCGCAGCGCGTCGCGTTCGGCGCTCGCGGCAATCAGCGCTTCGTATTCCTCCGCGCTCAACATGACGGGGCTATTCGGCATGGCCGATTAGACCATGCCATCTGCGTAGTGTTCAGCTCATCCGCGCGTAATATCGCTGGGGATGCTTCTGGATCACGGCCAGGTCGATGCCGTCGAGCAGCCAGTGCAACTGCTCAGTGCTGAGCGTGATCGTGTCGCCGCCGTTCGGCCAGACGAAGCGGTCGGCTTCGAGTCGCTTGAGCAGCAACCAGAAGCCGTTGCCGCCCCAGCCGAGGATCTTGACTCGATCACGACGGCGGTTGCCGAAGACGAACAGCGCCGAGGTCATTGAGTTCAGGCGCATCGCCTGTTCGACCAGGATCGACAGCCCGTTGATGCCCATGCGGAAGTCGACGGGATCGCGATGCAGGTAGACCTTCAGCCCTTCGTCGAACCGGAACACGGCAGCCTCCCGAGCATCTGGATCACCGTGGCCAGCTCATCGACACTCGCCTCGCCGAGATCGAATTCGACACCATTGGACAAGCGCACATGTAACGAGAGCGCCATCAACGACGGGGCTGGTGGCAATACTGGGGAAGCGGCAGGCACAGTCGACGCAGTCGTGACGACAGGAACGAATGCTCGCGCTTCACTCATTGGAACCCGATGTGCAGTGCCCGGAATGTCGATCGATACGCCGTCGATCACCAGCGGGTCCGGCCTCGTCGGGGTTTGCAGCGTATGCTGCTGATGGCGCGAGATCCAGCGACGCAACTGGTTCGGATTAACGTCATGGTCCATGGCCGCCCGGGCGATCGATACCCCCGGCCTCAGGCAAAACTCGACCAGCTCCCGCACGGCATCTTCATCAAATTCCCGCCGGCCATCCCGTCTGCGGCCAACCACCAGTCTGCTTCGAAGGTCCTGTTTCTCTGTCATCACGGTCTGAGTGCATGTGTCCACGCGGACACTTAGCATCTGACCTTCTGCCTACCATTGGTAGGGCGTCGTTTATTGACGGCTTACACTGCGGCAGACAATCTTGGAGGAGCACGGTTGGACTATCCACCGGATTTGGAGTACGGACTGGTTTCAGCGCCCGACCGAGCAATTGGACGCATTGATTCGCCGTATTGAGGCTATCAAGGTCGACTTCGATGAGTTGCAGGAGGACGTTGCGCTAGCGGAGCAGTTGGATGCGGAGGCGCCCTACGTGGAGCGTGAGGCCGTGACCGACGCAGAGGACGCCGCCGGTTTTGCGCCATATGAAGAAGTGACGTTGGTGCGTCCAAGTCATCTCGTCGGAGAACTCCACGAGGCGCCACAGGGAGCGTTGACGGAATTAGTAGTCCAGGCTGTCCAAGTTGAGGGGCCAGTACATCGAGATCACATCGTCACTCGGATGCGAGAGGCGTGGGGCTTGAAGCGGACCGGCGGTCGAATTGAAGACGTGGTCGGGCGGTCTATTGACATTGCAACGAAGACGGGGCGCATCACTCGATCGGGAGAGTTCCTGTCAACGCCTAATAGTGTACCCGTGCCTCGTGATCGTTCGGGGGTAAATGCCATCGCCCTTCGTCGAGCCGACATGCTGCCGCCAGCGGAGATCGAAGCTGCCGCCCTTCAACTGATTGAAAGAAGTTTTGGTGCGACGCGAGATCAGGTTATTCAGGCCGTGTCGCGTGGATTCGGCATCCGCAACACGAGCAATCAGGTACGAAGTGTGCTGGAACAGGCGGTCGATGCCCTGATTTCTCGACAGCAATTGAAGGAGGTTGCAGGGGTACTGACCACCACGGATGAATCGAGGCGGTCAATTCAATAACGAACGAGGGGGTATTTCAGCGTACCGGGCTAATCGCGGGGGAATCGGTTCAATCCGCCGCGGTTGCTTTACGGCAGACATATGGTTTTTGTGGAGTTCGCATGCCAACGCTAGGGGTCTCTGTGAACTCGCTGACATCGAACCTCTGAATCGCCGTCCGGAAGTCCTCGCGAGACTCGCGCGTCGTTTGCTGGGCCGGGAATGTTGGGGCAGTTTACAAGCAACATGACCGCGGCATTTGGGGCACGAGGCCGAACTGGCTATGTCAGGGCGCGATATGGCGACGCCATAGATGTCCGTCTCTGGCGGGACGAAAGGAAACCGTGAGGAATGTTGTCGTTTTCGACGGGTGTCGTCTGAGCATCGACAGTCACGCCGATGACTGCGCGGGCTCTTTGGTCAGATAGAACGAAAAACGGGCCGAGAGCCCGTTTTTTACTACTAGTGTCCTGGCGGAGAGAGGGGGATTCGAACCCCCGATAGGCGATTAACCTATACACGCTTTCCAGGCGTGCGACTTAAACCACTCATCCATCTCTCCGGAAGAGCGAGAGTATATCAAACTCTGGCGGATGGTCGCCACCCCCTTTGGCGATCCGCCAAAATCGGCCGGGAAGCCGCCTCCCGCGGCTCGCACGGCGGCCCTGCGTCGTTTCGAATGCGGCCGTGCAGAAGGACCGCGCCCCCATTCACGCCCGTGCCGGGACCCACGGCCGCGCGAGTCTGCTATCTTCCCGGGCATTCCATCGCTTTCCCGCCTCTCCATGACCGACCGCATCGTCGCCGCATTCGATTTCGACGGCACCATCACCACCACCGACAGCTTTCGCCATTTCGTCCGCTACGCGGTCGGCACGCCGCGTTTCGCATGGGCCGGGCTGCGCGCGCTGCCGTGGATCGTCGCGATGAAGGCGGGCCTGTTGTCGCGCGGCGATGCGAAAGCGAAGTTCGCGTGGTTTGCGCTCGGGCCGATCCGCGAGGACGCGCTCGACGGATTGGCGCGCAGCTTCGTCGACGGCTACCTGCCGAACCTCGTGCGCCCGGACATGCTGGAACGGGTGCGCGAGCATCAGGCGCGCGGGCATGAAGTCGTGCTGGTCAGCGCATCGCCGTCGCTGTATCTGGAGAAATGGGCGAAGACGGCCGGTATCGACACGGTGCTCGCGACGCGCCTCGCATTCGAGCGCGGCACGTTCACCGGACGGCTGAACGGCGAGAACTGCTGGGGCCCGCAGAAGGTCGTGCGCTTGCGCGGCTGGTGGGGCAACCGGCTGCCCGCGAAGCTGTTCGCCTACGGCGACAGCCGCGGCGACAAGGAAATGGCCGAACTCGCGAACTGGGCGTGGATCCGTGGGCAGGGGCCGATGCCGCCGATCGGCGACTGATGGACTGACGGGACCGGCGCGGCGAGCGACGCCGCGCGCTGCCGTCAAGCGTCGGCCCGCCGCGTGCCGCGCACACCGCGAACCGGACGATACGCGCCCCACCGATTCGCACGCCTGAACGTACCGACGTCGTTGAACCGCACGCCGACTTCACGCAGTGCCTGATGCGCGGTGCGCGCGGTGAGCTGCCGGATGTAGAACGGATCGCGCACCACGAAGTGATGGATCGCGTGCGTGCTGCCGAAGTTGAAGCAGAACAGCTGGAACGGCAGCATCCACCATGGATTCAGCACCTGCGTCTGCTGGATCACGTTGCGCGAATCGATGTCGCCGAAGTAATGCATGTTCGAGCTGACGAAATTGATGCAGAAGCTGCGCACGAAGTTCGGCTCGAGCCACACGACCGCGAGGAAATCGACGACGTGCATCACGCGCTCGACGACGGCCGGCACGGTCACCGCATAGCCGAGCGCATGCAGCGCGAACAGGCCGGCGTGATAGACGATGAACGCGTGCCACAGCGCGTAGTACACGTGACCGATCGGCATGTAGGACGACACCTGCTCGATGCGCAGTTGCACGCGTTCGGCCGCATCCTGCACCGGCTGCGCGGCCACGTACTGCTTGACCTTGCGGCGCATCGCATCCGGCCGCAGCACGACCGCGAGCATCCCGTCCGCAATCATCAGCAGCCGCTTCACGCCCCAGCGTTCGCCGTTGGTGATGCCGAATTCCTCGAGATCCGAGTCGCCGCCCGACACCTTGTGGTGATGCAGGTGCATGCGCCGGCGCGTCCACGGGTTGATCGTGCCCGGCCGCGTGAGCCAGCACAGCGCCATCATCAGATGATAGGCCCACGGCGTCTTCTTGAAGTACATCAGGTGGATCAGGTCGTGCTCGAGCTCGTGGATCAGCGACGTGACGAACGCGGCGAGCGGCAGCGCGACGTACCACGCGATCGCGCCGCGCGCATACAGCCAGGCGATCGCGAGCATCGCGCTCACCGACACGGCCATCACGGTCGCGCCGACGAGGTTCTGGTTGTCGAGCAGCGGAAAGCGCACGCGGATCGCGTCGCTCGCGGCGTTGACCTCGCGGCGGACGTACGCGACCTTGTCGGCGTCGTGGCGAAAGACGGTTCGTGCAGATTGGCTCATCGACCGGAATCCGTGCGGAAAGAGTGGGGCGCAATGCCGATGTGACAAGCATAGGTGCGCGTCGTGGCGCATGCGAGGGCCGCCGGTGCCATTGATGGTGTCATTTCGGGCCACATGGGCCCGCCCGCCGGCGCGCGATGCGGCGGCATGCGGCTAGAGTGCCGCCGTGGTGTCATTGCGGGCCAGCGACGCTACAATCCGCCGAAACCGCTCCGGAGTCCGCCGCATGGCCCTGTCCGTCCCGGATGCCGCGCGCCAGCTGAACAAGGCGACGGTATCGTCCGCGTATGCGCTGTTCATGCTGATGCTCGCCGAGGAGCGCGGCATCGACGGCGGCCGGATTCTCGCCGGGTCGGGCGTCGAGCGCGACCGGCTTGCCCGGCCCGACGCGCGCATCACGCCGCTGCAGCAGGCGGCGATCGTGTTCAACCTGCTCGAGGCGACGGACGATCCTTCGATCGCGATCGAGATCGGCCTGCGCAGCAGTCTCACGAAATCCGGGCTGATCGGCTTCGGGCTGATGAGCTGCGCGACGCTCGGCGAGGCGATCTCGCTCGGGATCCGCTATCTGCCGACGCGTGTGCCGTTTTTTTCGGTGCGACTCGCGCAGCTCGACGGGATCGTCGATATCGACGTGCTCGAGGCGTTTCCGCTCGGCCGGCTGCGCCAGTTCGCGGTGGAAAATTTCCTGGTCGAGACGGCGATCCTGTTCAACTCGCTGCTCGATCCCGCGCCGGGTCGCACGCTGCAGTCGCGCGCGGAGCTGCATTTCGAATGGCCCGAACCACCGTGGTTCGAGCGCTATCGCGCGCGGCTGCCGCGCTGTCATTTCGACGCGAGCGCGAACCGCATCCGCTGCGACGCCGCGCTGCTCGACGAGCCGATCGGCACCGCGAACGCGCAGACCGCGCAGATGATCGTCCAGCAATGCGAGGCCGAGCTCGCGCGGCTCGGCTATGCGGAAAGCATCGTCGAGCGCGTGCGCAACCTGCTGATCTGCGGCGACGCCGGTTATCCGTCGGTGGACGAAGTCGCGCGCGAGCTGCACGTGTCGGCGCGCACGCTGAAACGCAAGCTCGCGGAATTCGGCGCGACCTATTCGGCGCTGCTCGACGAGATCCGGCTGCGCGATGCGCTCCGGTTGCTCGAGGGCACGCGCCTGCCGGTCGACGAGATCGCGGCGCGGGTCGGCTATACCGACCGCGCCAATTTCACGCGTGCGTTCAAGCGCTGGACCGGCGTCGCGCCGAGCGAGCGGCGCTGAGGGCGCGCAGGGCGGCGCGGGCCGGTGTCGGTCGTGCGCCCTGCGTCGATCCATCGATCATTCGACCCGTCAGACGATCGCAACCCAGTTCGCGCCGCGACCGCCCGGCACGCGCGCATGCAACGACAGCGTGCCGTCGTCTGGCTCGATCGCGTAGACCGACACGTATGCCGACTGCTCGCCGCATGCGACGAGCCAGCGTCCCGACGGATCGATCGCGAAGCCGCGCGGCTGCGTTTCGGTGGCCGTCGCGTGCGCGGGTTCGAAGGTGCCGTCCGCATGGCGGCGATAGCAGAGCAACTGGCTCGACGTGCGTTCGCTGACATACGCGAAGCGCTCGTCGGGCGTCAGGTGGAGATCGGCGGCCCACACGGCGGGTTCGGTCGGCGCGGGCGGGCGCGCATGGCCTTGCGCGAGGTCGGCGACGGCCGGGTGACGCGCGCTGACCTGTGCGTCGCCGAGGCGGCCGCTGTCGACGTCGCGCGGGAAGGCCGCGAGCGTGGCCTGGAATTCGCTGACCGCGACGAGCGTGCGGCCGTCGCGCGCGAAGCGCAGGTGACGCGGGCCGAAGCCGCCCGGCACGCGCGTTTCGCCGTGCTCGACCGCGCGCAGGCCGCCGGCATTCTCGACCAGCGCGAACGTGAAGATCCGGTCCGAGCCGAGCGAGCTCACGTATGCGAACCGATTGTCCGGCGATACGACGACGGCATGCGCGTTCGCGATGCCGTCCGCGACCTGCAGCGGCTCGCCGTCGCCGTCGCGCACGCGCGCGGCGTCGTAGAGGCTCAGCGCGTTGCCGCCGTACGACGCGCCGAGCAGCCAGCGGCCGCTGCGATCGAGCGACAGGTACGCATGGCTCGCGTCGATCGCGGTCGCGCCGATGCGGGCGAGCGCGCCGGTGCCCGTCGCGACGCGGAATGCGACGATCGTCGGTTCTGCGCCGCGCGTCGCGACGTACAGCCGCGCGCGATCGGGCTGCACGGCGACCGGCATCGCGACGTCGCCGGCCGGGTAGCGGGCGAGCGGCGCGAGCGTGCCGTCGGACGTGAGCGAGAACGTGGCGAGGTCGCCGTCGACGGCATTCGAGACGACGACGGTCAGGCGGTCAGTGTTCGGCATGACGGAGCATGGTGGTGTTCGTGAAGGACTCGTCGGCCGGCAGGCCGCGCGGCGGATCGCTGCGCCGGTGCGTGCGGGCGAACAGCGCGGCGACCGCGGCGACGAGGGAGGCGATCGCAAGCGCATACAGGCCGCCCGTGATCGAACCCGTATGTTGCTTCAGATAGCCGAAGGCCGTTGGCGCGACGAAGCCGCCGAGGTTGCCGACAGAGTTGATCAGCGCGATCACGGCCGCGGCCACGCGTGTGTCGAGGTAGCCCTGCGGGATCGGCCAGAACAGCGACGCCGCGGCCTTGAAGCCAAGCGCGGCGAAGCAGATCGACGCGAACGACCAGACGGGATCGTGCGACGTCGACGCGAACAGCCCGCACGCTGCGAGCACGAGCGCGAACGACAGCCAGCGCTGCGGATGCTTCCACTTCGCGGACAGCACCGCGAAGCCGTACATCGCGCCGATCGCGATCATCCACGGAATCGTGTTGTAGAGGCCGACCTGGAAATCGGTGAGGCCGCCCATCTTGCGGATGATGGTCGGCAGCCAGAAGGTGGCCGCGTAGATCGTCAGCTGGATCGCGAAATACAGGAAGCAGAACAGCATGATCTGCGGGTCGCGCAGCAGCGTGGCGGCGGATACGTGCACTTTCGAGCGCACGTCGCGGGTCGCGCGTTCTTCATCGAGCGCGTTCTGGAGCGCCGCGCGTTCGTCGGCGGTGAGCCACGTCGCGTCGCGGATGTGCGACTTCAGCAGCAGCCAGCTCGCGCCGCACAGTGCGACCGAGAACATCCCTTCGATCAGGAACATCCACTGCCAGCCTTGGAGGCCGAAGCCGTGGATCGACAGCAGCGCGCCGGTGATGGGCCCGGACAGCACCGACGCGAACGCGGAGCCGCCGAGGAAGATCGCCATCGCCTTGCCGCGCTCCTGTGGCGGCAGCCATTGCGACAGGTACAGCACGACGCCGGGGAAGAAGCCGGCCTCGGCCGCGCCGAGCAGGAAGCGCAGCACGTAGAACGACGTGTCGTTCCACACGAACGCCATCGCGGCGGCGACGATGCCCCACGTCGCCATGATCCGCGCGAGCCAGATGCGCGCGCCGTAGCGCTGCATCAGCAGGTTGGACGGCACTTCGAACAGCGCGTAGCCGACGAAGAACAGGCCGGCACCGAGCCCGTACGCGGCCGCGCCGATACCGATCGACGCTTCGAGGTGGCGATCGACGAAGCCGACGTTCACGCGGTCGATGTAGTTCGCGATGAACATGATCAGCACGAGCGGCAGCACGTGCCATTTCACTTTCGAGACGGCGGACGCGAGCGGGTCGCGGCCGGGCAGGGCAGGCGTGGTCAAGGGAGTCTCCGGTCGGGCGGCGGACGAGGGCGGCGGCCCGCGTCGGCGTCGGGTGGTGATCTAAGTAGTATGTCGTCGTATGACATGGTACGCCTGAGATTCTGCGATGGCGTCGCGGGTTTACCCGGAAAATGCGCAAATATTGGGCGATATCATGAGGATCTCATCAGCCCTCATCACATCCGATGACGTATGACATGGGTGGCGGCTAGACGAACGACAACCGGCGCTCGGCGGGCTGCTTCGCACCGCCAGCGGCGTCACCCCGGGGGCGGCGCCGCTACGCCATCGACACGACGCTGTTCAGCAGCATTTTCACGAGCACGGCCTGGCGCGTGGCGCCCGTCTTCGCGAAGATGCCGCGCAGGTGCGCGCGGGCGGTGTTCTTCGTGATGCCGGTGGCGGCGGCCGCTTCGTCGAGTGTCAGGCCGTCGACGAGCAGCAGCGCGATCTCGGTTTCCATCGGCGTGAGGCGAAACAGCCGGTGCAGCATGTCGCGCGAGGTCTGCGGCGACGACGCCGGATCGCGGACGAACACCGCGACGGCCGGCCGATGCTGGCGGTCCTCCGCGCCGCGATAGGGCGCGAGCGGGCGCAGCAGCACGTTCAACGGCATCGCGCCGCCGGGGCGCGACAGCGTGGTGGCCTCGATGCGCCCGAGCGCGCCCGTGCGGAAATGCTCGAGCGCGGCCTGCAGCGCCTTCTGCAGCCGGCGCTCGTCGAGCGGGCACGACGCGTGGAGCCGCTCTTGGCGCAGGCACAGTCCGTCCTGCTGCGCGATCAGCCGTTCGGCGATGCGGTTGTGCTTGATCACGCGGCCGTCCTCGTCGAGGATCGCGGTGCCGACGTCGAGCCGGTCGACGGTGCCCGCGTACAGCGCGCGCTCGGCGTCGAGCACGTCGAGCGCCGCATGCAGCTCGACCGCGCGCTGCAGGTGGGGCAGCAGCGTCGCGACCTGCGCGCGTTCGGCCGCGTCGAAATCGCGGGCATGATGCGCGCGGCTCACGAAGAATGCGCACTCGACGCCGCGCTCGCCGCGCAGGTTCGCGCCGAGAATGAAGCGCAGGTCGAGCGGCTGCAGGTACTGCCGGTAGAAATCGTGCGCGCGCCAGCGGGCGGCGCCGAACAGCCCGTCGGCCGTGAACACCAGGCCGGGCGTCTGGTCGAGAAACGGGCACAGCGCATAGAACTGCTCGCTGTACGACGGCTCGCCGGGCAGCAGCGGGCCGTCGGCCGATGCGTTGATGATGAGCCCGCGCCGCGAGCCGCCGGGGTTGCGCAGCACGAGCGTCGTGAAGCGCGCGTCGAGCCGCACGCGGATCGCTTCGAGAAAGCCCGCCCACGGCGTCGTTTCGGACAGGCCCTGATAGACGAGCCCGAGCCACGCGCTGAGTTCGCGGGCCGTCCATGCCGCGTCGTCGAAACCGTCGTGCGCGGCCGTGTCGTCGGGCGCCAGCGCGATCCGCATGCTCGAGTTCTCCTGGGGCGGGGTGAATGCTTCCGGCCCAGCATACCGGCCGGCCGGCGGCCCGCGTCATCCGAACGGAGTAGACGACGCGGGCCGTGCCCGTGCGACGCGGCCGGCGAGGGTCAGGCGACGCGCTCGCGCAGCAGGTACGCGACGATGCGGTCCGCCGCCGCTTGCGGCGACTCGGCCACCGTGTCGATGCGCAGTTCCGGCTGCGCGGGCGGCTCGTACGGCGAGTCGATGCCCGTGAAGTGTTTCAGTTCGCCCTTGCGCGCCTTCTTGTACAGCCCCTTCGGATCGCGTTCCTCGGCAACCGCGAGCGGCGTGTCGACGAACACCTCGACGAACTCGTCGGCACCGACCAGCGCGCGCGCCATGTCGCGTTCCGCGCGGAACGGCGAGATGAACGACACGAGCGTGATGAGCCCGGCGTCGAGCATCAGCCGCGCGACTTCGGCCACGCGCCGGATGTTCTCCACGCGATCGGCCTCGGTGAAGCCGAGATCGCGGTTGAGCCCGTGCCGCACGTTGTCGCCGTCGAGCAGGTACGTGTGATTGCCGAGCGCATGCAGCCGCTGCTCGACGAGGTTCGCGATCGTCGACTTGCCCGCGCCGGACAGCCCGGTCAGCCATACGATGCGCGGTGTCTGCGACTTCTGCGTCGCGCGCGCGTCGCGGTCTACGTCGACGGCCTGCCAGTGCACGTTGTGCGCGCGGCGCAGCGCGAAGTGCAGCATCCCGGCGCCGACCGTGTCGTTGGTGAAGCGGTCGATCACGATGAAGCCGCCCGTGTGACGGTTCCGGTCGTACGGATCGAACGCGACGGGCCGGTCGAAGCTCAGGTTGCACACGCCGATCTCGTTCAGCGCGAGCGTGCGCGCGGCGAGGTGCTCGCGCGTGTTCACGTCGATCTTGTACTTCGGCGTCGCGCAGGTCGCGCCGACCGTCTGCGTGCCGAGCTTCACGAGATACGGCCGGCCGGGCAGCAGCGGTTCGTCGTGCATCCACACGAGCGTCGCCTCGAACTGATCGGCCACCTCCGGCGGCGCGTCGGCGCGCGCGATCATGTCGCCGCGGCTGATGTCGATTTCGTCGGCGAGCGTGAGCGTCACCGCTTCGCCGGCACGCGCGACGTCGGCTTCGCCGGCCGGCGTGATCACCGACGCGACGCGGCTTTCCCGGCCGGACGGCAGCACGCGCACGCGTTCGCCGACGCGCACTTCGCCGGACGCGATGCTGCCGGCATAGCCGCGGAAGTTCAGATGCGGACGGTTGACCCATTGCACCGGCAGGCGGAACGGTTCGTCGCGCGTCACGCGCTCGACGAGCGGCAGCGTGTCGAGATGCTGCATCAGCGGCGGGCCCGCGTACCACGGCATCCGCGTGCTCGACGCGATCACGTTGTCGCCGCGCAGCGCGGACATCGGAATGCTGACGATCCCGTCGAGACCGAGCTCGGCCGCGAACGCGCGATAGTCG
This sequence comes from Burkholderia sp. MSMB0856, assembly GCF_001524645.2. NCBI lineage: Bacteria > Pseudomonadati > Pseudomonadota > Betaproteobacteria > Burkholderiales > Burkholderiaceae > Burkholderia > Burkholderia sp. MSMB0856. Next base: position 1,196,460 of record NZ_CP013427.1, read on the forward strand.
GCGTCGATGCGCTCGAACACCGCGCGGTCGTAGTCGACCAGATCCATCTTGTTGATCGCGAGCACGACGCGCCTGATACCGATCAGCGCGACGAGATGGCTGTGGCGGCGCGTCTGCGTGAGCACGCCCTTGCGCGCGTCGATCAGGATCACCGCGAGGTCGGCGGTCGACGCGCCGGTGATCATGTTGCGCGTGTATTGCTCGTGGCCGGGCGTATCGGCGACGATGAACTTGCGTCGCGCGGTCGCGAAGAAGCGGTACGCGACGTCGATCGTGATGCCCTGTTCGCGCTCGGCCGACAGGCCGTCGACGAGCAGCGCGAAATCGAGGTCGCCGCCTTGCGTGCCGACTTTCTTCGAATCGGCTTCGAGCTGGGTCAGCTGGTCGTCGAACAGCATGTTCGATTCGTAGAGCAGGCGGCCGATCAGCGTGCTCTTGCCGTCGTCGACGCTGCCGCACGTGATGAAGCGCAGCAGGTCTTTCGTCCGGGCATCGTCGGCGTGCGGGACGGGAGTCGGGTGCGCGAGCGCCTCGGGCGCGGTGAGAGCGTGTGCCATCAGAAATATCCCTCCTGTTTCTTCTTTTCCATCGAACCGGCCGAATCGCTGTCGATCAGGCGTCCCTGGCGCTCGGACGAGCGCGTGTCGCGCATCTCCTGCAGGATCTCGGCGAGCGAGCTCGCGTCGCTGTCGATCGCGCCCGTGAGCGGATAGCAGCCGAGTGTGCGAAAGCGCACCTTGCGCAACTGCGGCACTTCGCCATCGCGCAGCGGCAGGCGTTCGTCGTCGACCATGATCAGCGCGCCGTCGCGCTCGACCACCGGCCGCTCCTTCGCGTAGTAGAGCGGCACGATCGGAATGTCGTGCAGCCGGATGTATTGCCAGACGTCGAGCTCGGTCCAGTTGGAAATCGGAAACACGCGCAGGCTTTCGCCGCGGCGCTTGCGCGCGTTGTACAGCGACCAGAGTTCGGGCCGCTGGCGCTTCGGGTCCCAGCGGTGCTGCGCCGAGCGCAGCGACACGATGCGCTCCTTCGCGCGCGATTTCTCCTCGTCGCGGCGCGCGCCGCCGAACGCGGCGTCGAAGCCGAAGTGGTCGAGCGCCTGCTTGAGCCCTTGCGTCTTCCACACGTCGGTGTGCACGGCCGAGCCGTGCGTGAACGGATTGATGTCGTTCGCCACGCCGTCGGGGTTCACGTGCACGCGCAGGTCGAGGCCGAGACGCTCGGCGGTCGCGTCGCGAAACGCGATCATCTCGCGGAACTTCCACGTCGTATCGACGTGCAGCAGCGGAAAGGGCGGCTTCGCCGGGTAGAACGCCTTCATCGCGAGATGCAGCATGACCGAGCTGTCCTTGCCGATCGAATAGAGCATCACCGGGTTTTCGCTTTCCGCGACCACCTCGCGCATGATGTGGATGCTTTCGGCCTCCAGTCGCTCCAAGTGGGTCAACATCGTTCGTCTCCTTGTTGCATGCCGGCGCCGCGCGACATGTGCGGCGTTTCGTGCATGACGCCAACGGTATCGAGCGACGGCGGTGCCGCTCTTCGTCCGGGTGGACTAAACCGCGGCACGGCGGCGCAGCGGATCTTTCCTTAGTCCACCCGGACGAAGTGGCGCGTGGAGCGCTCGCTTAAGGTGAGCGCTCGACCACCGGCGGAGACGACACATGACGGACGACACACGTGCCACGCAACTGCTTTCGGGCCAGACCTGGGCCGATTTCTGCGACACCCTGAAACGCAGCGGACAGCAGATCCTGCGCGCCGAGGCGCCGGGCGATCCGCTCACGCGCGCGGAAGGGTTCCGCTACCTGAGCCGGCTGTTGCGCATCGCGCTCGAAATGCACGTCGAGTTCGCGGACGGCGCATGGCCCGGCTTCTTCTCGCCGTCGCACGAGACCGCGAAGATCGGCGCCGACAATCCCGACAACCTGTACCAGTACGCGCGCCTCGACGGCCGCTGCGACTATCGCGTGACGGGGCGGCGCGGCACGGTCGCGTACCTGAGCTTCGGCACGCAGAAGGGCGGCTACGAGACGGACGGCAAGATGCTGCAGACCGGGTTTCTCGATGCGAAGCAGCTCGAGATCGCGCCGGACGGCAGCTTCGAGATCGTGCTGAGCGCGACGCCGCGCGCGGGCAACTGGGTACGCATGGAGCCGGATACGAACGCGCTGCTGGTGCGCCAGACCTTCCTCGACCGGCGCGCCGAGACGCCCGCGCAACTGAAGATCGAGCGCATCGGCGCGCACGAGCGCCCGGCGCCGCTCGACCCGCTCGTGCTGCAGGGCGGCCTCATGCGCGCCGCGCGGTTCGTCGAGCAGACGTCGAAGCTGTTCGCTGACTGGGCCGCGAGCTACGGGGCGCACGTGAACGCGCTGCCGCCCGCGGACCAGGCGCTGTGCCAGTCGGTCGGCGGCGATCCGAACATCTACTACTACCACTCGTGCTGGTCGCTGGCCGACGACGAGGCGCTCGTGATCGACGTCGACACGGTGCCCGACTGCGACTTCTGGAACGTGCAGCTCAACAACTACTGGATGGAGTCGCTCGACTACCGGCACTTCGACATCTGTGTGAACAAGCACGGCGCGCGCTTGAATGCCGACGGCGGCGTGACGGTGGTGGTCGCCGCGTCGCGGCCGGGCGACGCGAACTGGCTCGATACGGCCGGGCATCGCACCGGCACGATCTGCTGGCGCTGGGTCGGCGCCGCGCGGCCGGTGCATCCGCGCACGCGCGTCGTCAAGCTCGCCGCGCTGAAGGAGGCCGCATGAACGCGCCGCTCGACCGGATCCGCACGCTGCTCGATGCCGACGGGCTGATCGCCGAGGCCGTGTCGCGCACGGGCGGCCTCGCCGCGTTCGGCGACGGCCCGTATCGCGAGGCGCTCGACGTGATGTGCGCATCGCTGATCGACGAGGCGCAGCTCTCCGCGCGCGGCGCGGAGATGATGCGCGAGAAGCTCGTCGGCCAGCTCGCGAACCGGCTCGTCGTCGAGGATTACTGCCGTCGTCATCCGGAGATCGCCGACATCGAGATCGACGATCCGCTCGTGATCGTCGGGCTGCCGCGCACCGGCACGACGCTGCTGCAGCGGCTGCTCGCGGTCGACACGCGCTTTCATTCGGCCGCGTGGTGGGAAACGCGTTATCCGGCGCCGCTCGCTGGCGAGACGCTCGACGCGCCGACCGTGCGCATCGCGCGCGCGCAGGCCGAGGTCGCGACGATGATCGACTGCATTCCGCAGATCCTGACGATCCATCCGCTCGACGCGATGCTCGCCGACGAGGAGTTCATGCTGATGGAGCATTCGTTCGTGTGTGCGATGGATTCGTACGCGAACGTGCCGGGCTATACGGCGTGGCTCGCGAAGCAGGACCTGACGCCCGTCTATACGTATCTGAAGCGGATGCTGCAGTTCCTGCAGTGGCAGAAGGCGCGGCGCGGCGTCGCGCCGGCCGAGCGCTGGCTGCTGAAGACGCCGCAGCACCTGCATGCGCTCGACGTGCTGTGCCGCGTGTTTCCGCGCGCGCAGGTGGTGCTCACGCATCGCGATCCGGCGCAGACGATTCCGTCGATGGCGAGCATGGCACACACGCTGTGGCGGATGTACGCGGACGACCCGGATCCGCGCACGGTCGGCGCGCAGTGGAACGCGGGGATGGCGCGCGCGATCGGCGCGGCGATGGCGGCGCGCGACGCGCTGCCGCCCGAGCGGTTTCTCGACGTGCGTTTCGAGGACACCGTGTCGAATCCGCTCGGCGTCGCGCAAGCCGTGTACCGCTTCGCCGGCATGCCGCTCGATGCACGGCAGCGCGCGGCGATGACGGACTGGATCGCGCGCAACGGCCGCGACAAGCGCGCCGCGCACGACTATTCGATCGCGCGCTTTGGCTTCACCGATGCGCAACTGGCGCACGACTTCGCCGCGTATCGCGCGCGGCACCTGCGGGCGGCCGGCTGACGGCGCACCCGTGAGACCAACGATAACCAGGAGACAACTCATGTTGCTGAAGGACAAGATCGTCGTGATTTCCGGAATCGGGCCGGGGCTCGGCGTGAAGCTCGCCGTCGAGGCGGCGCGCGAGGGCGCGCGCGGCGTGGTCGTCGCGGCACGCACGATGGAAAAGCTCGACGACGCGGAAACGCGGATCCGCGCACTCGGCGTCGCGTGCGACGTGCTGAAGGTGCGAACCGACATCGCCGAGCGCGCGCAGTGCCGGCAGCTCGCGACGCAGGCGGTCGAGCGCTTCGGCCGGATCGACGCGCTCGTGAACAGCGCCTTCGTGCACGGCACGTTTCCGGAGGCGGTCGAGGAAGCCGATCTCGATGGCTGGCGCGCGGTGTTCGACACCAACGTGTTCGGCACGATGACGCTCACGCAGGAAATCGTCCCGCACATGAAGCGGCAGAAACGCGGCGCGATCGTGATGATCAACACGCAGGCGACCCGCAAGCCGTTTGCAGGGGAATCGGGCTACGCTATGTCGAAGGGCGCGCTCGCGGTTGCGGCAAAATACCTGGCACGCGAGCTCGGCGTGCACGGGATCCGCGCGAACAGCATCCACATGGGCTGGATGTGGGGCGTGCCGACGCAGACGTATTTCCGGCAGGCGGCAGCCGAGTACGGGATGACGGAGGAGGAGATCATCGCGCCGATTGCATCGAACATCGCGCTCGCGAAGTTGCCGACCGACGACGACTGCGCGCGCGCGGCGCTGTTCCTCGCGTCGGATTACGCGAATGCGGTGACCGGCGCGACGCTGGACGCGAACGGCGGCGACTTCATGCCCTGAGGACGGAGCGACGGATGATGCAGGAACGGCAACCCCGGCGGGGACGACATTTCTTCGCGTTCAACGGCGACGCGGACGGCCTGTGCGCGCTGCAGCAACTGCGGCTCGCGGAGGGCGAACGCGGCACGCTCGTGACCGGCGTGAAGCGCGACATCAGGCTGCTCGAGCGAATCGACGCGCGAGCCGGCGACCGCGTGACCGTGCTCGACGTGTCGCACGACCAGAACCGCGACGCCTGCGCGCGGCTGCTGCGCGACGGCGCGGCGGTCCGCTACTTCGACCATCACTTCGCGGGCGAGCTGCCGGGCGATCCGCGCTTCGACGCGTATATCGATACGGCCGCCGACGTCTGCACGAGCGCGCTCGTGAATCGCCATCTCGGCGGCCGCCATGTGCGCTGGGCGATCGTCGCGGCGTTCGGCGACGAACTGCCGGCGCTCGGCGACGCGCTTGCGCGCGAATACGCGCTCGACGAGGCCGAGCGCGGCACGCTCGCCGAACTCGGGCTCTACCTGAACTACAACGCATACGGCGACTGCGTCGACGACCTGCATTTCGATCCGGCCGTGCTGGCCGATGCGATGCTGCCGTGCACGGATCCGCTCGACTTCGTGCGCGGTACGCCGGTGTTCGCCGCGCTGCGCGACGGCTATCGCGACGACATGGCGCGTGCATGCGCGCTCGCGCCGCTGCGCGACGTGCCGGGCGCGACGCTGATCAGGATGCCGGATCATCCGTGGGCGCGGCGCGCGACGGGGATGCTCGCGAACGAGCGGATGCGCAATGCACCGCATGCGGCGCTCGCAGTGCTGTCGCCGCGTGCGCAGGGCGGGCTCGTCGTCAGCGTGCGCGTGCCCGACGGCCGGCCGCTCGGCGCCGACGAATTCTGCCGCGGTTTCCCGACCGGCGGCGGACGCAAGCGCGCGGGCGGCATCAACCATCTGCCGGAAAGCGAGTTCGACGCGTTCGCCGAGCGTTTCGAGGCGGCCTTCCGTCTCGACTGAACGCGGGGGCCTGGACGCGCGCGCCGTGCAGCGACGCCACGGCGCGCGCGGACATCGGCCGTTCTCCGTCACGCGCTTTTGCGCCGACGTGACGCGTACAGCGCTTCCGCGCGCCGCTTCACGTCGCGCGCGCACTGGTCGAACCCCTGTTTCACCCAGCCGCCGTGCTCGCGCATGATCGTTTCCGCGTTGATGCCGAGAAACTGATCGGTCGTGAAGTAGCGGCAGCGTTCGGCGCCGTCGGCTGCGACGTACTGGTCGCGGCGCGCGGCGTCCTTGTTGTCGTCGGTCGGGCGCTGCTCCCACGACAGCAGACGCTCGGGCTCGCACGCGACGAGGATTTCGTTGACGGGAATCACCGTCTCCGTGCCCGGGATGCGCACCTGCATGTACACGAAGTCGCCGATCCGGCCGGTCGTTTCGAGGCCGACGCAGAAGGTGTTCCATTCGCCGTAGCGCGGGAAGTCGGTCAACACTTCCCAGACGACGGCAGCGGGGGCGTCGATCGCGACGGTGATCGAGGTGACGAGATTGGCGGGTTTGGTCATGGCGGGTATCGGGTGAGATTGACGGTGAGGACGGAGCCGCGGGCGCGCCCGGGCGGATGCGTCGCGCGGTGCGCGTGGCCGACCGGCGGCTGGCGCGTGCCGCGCATCGCGGCGAACCCGACATCGAGCGTAGGCCGGCGCGTGCGGCGAAGAATCGTCGGAATGGACTAAGGCGTTTCACCGGGCTCGCGATCCGGCGGGGCGTCGTCGTCGGTACGCGACGCGTTTGCGCGCGCCGTCTGCGCGTCGGACATCGACATCGCGCGACCGTGCCGCGACAATACCGGTCACTTTTCCGTTTCCTGCCCCGAGGTGCCCGTGCCAGCGAAGTCGTCCGTTGCTCCTGCCGTCGTGTGGTTCCGCGACGATCTGCGCGTGACCGACCAGCCCGCGCTGACGCGCGCGGTCGCGTCGGGCCGGCCGCTCGTGTGCGTGTACGTCGACGACACCGGCGAAAGCGCGGGGCGCGCGCTCGGCGGCGCGGCGCGCTGGTGGCTGCACGGGGCGCTCGCCGGACTCGACGCGGCGCTCGCGCGTCATGGCGGCCGCCTGCTGCTGCTGCGCGGCGATGCGCCGCGCGAGATCGAGCGCGTCGTGCACGACACGGGCGCGGCGGCGGTGTACTGGAACCGACGCTACGCGCTGCCGCAGCGCGATGCCGATGCGGCGTTGAAGGCGTCGCTGAAGGCGCGCGGCCTTGAGGTCGAGAGCAGCAACGGCAGCCTGCTGAACGAGCCGTGGGACGTGCTGACGGGCGCCGGCACGCCGTTCCAGGTGTTCACCGCATACTGGCGCGCGGTGCGGCGCGATCGCACGGTGGCGGCGCCGTTGCCGGAGCCCGAAAGGATCGCCTTTCACCCGTGGCCGGCCGGTGTGCGTGAACGTGCGCTGGCGCTCGACGCGCTCGCGTTGCGTCCGGACGCGCCGGACTGGGCGAGCGGCCTGCGCGACGCATGGCCGGCACCCGACGAGGCCGGCGCGCATGCGCGGCTCGACGCGTTTTCAGTCGAGTCGCTGGCCGGCTACGCCGATACGCGCGACCGGCCCGACCGGCCGGCGACGAGCCGGCTGTCGCCGTTCCTGCGCTTCGGCAACGTGTCGCCGCGCCAAGTGTGGCATGCGGTGCAGGGGGCCGCGCAGGCGGGCGGCGCAGCCTGCGCGGCCGGCGCCGAGAAATTCCTGAGCGAGCTCGGCTGGCGCGAATTCAGCCACGTGCTGCTGTATCACTTCCCGGCGCTCGCGACCGACAACTTCCGCGCGCAGTTCGACGCGATGCCGTGGCGCGACGATCCCGCCGCGCTGCGCGCCTGGCAGCGCGGGCTGACCGGCTATCCGCTCGTCGACGCGGGGATGCGCGAGCTGTGGGCGACCGGCTGGATGCACAACCGGGTGCGGATGGTCGTCGCATCGTTTCTCGTCAAGCATCTGCTGATCGACTGGCGGGCCGGCGAGCGCTGGTTTTACGACACGCTCGTCGACACGGACGTCGCGAACAACCCGGCGAACTGGCAATGGGTCGCCGGCTGCGGCGCCGACGCCGCGCCGTATTTCCGCATCTTCAATCCGGTGACGCAGGGCCGGAAGTTCGATCCGCAGGGCGCCTACGTGCGCCGCTGGGTGCCGGAACTCGCGGGCCTCGACGCGGCGACGATCCATGCGCCGTGGGAGGCGTCGCCGGTGGAACTCGCGGCGGCCGGCGTGCGGCTCGGTGTCGACTTTCCGGCGCCGATCGTCGATCACGACGGCGCGCGGCGGCGTGCGCTCGATGCGCTGGCCACGCTGCCGAAGCGTCACTAGACGTCGCGGGGCGCAGCCGTCACACCCGTGCGCGCGGTGCGGCTTGCCATGTCAGTCGCAGAACGCCGCGTGCTCGAGCAGTGCAAGCGCGACGCCCGCATCGAAGTAGGCCGCGCCGCACCAGGCGACGAACGCGAGCGCGCCGACGGCCAGCGCCGCGCGCATCACGCCCACGCGGCCTTGCCCGGCACCGGACGCGCGATGCGCGCGTCGTCGATCGGCAGGTGCAGCAGCGCGGCCAGCACGCCGAGCGCGATCGAGCCGATCCACAGCGGCAGATACGAATGCGTCGCGTCGTAGACGAGCGCGCCGAGCCATACACCGAAGAAGCTGCCGAGCTGGTGCCCGAAGAAGACGAAGCCGAACAGCGTCGCGATGTAGCGCACGCCGAACACCTGCGAGATCACGCCGTTGGTCAGCGGCACGGTGCCGAGCCACGTGAAGCCCATCACGGCCGCGAACACATAGACGCTCGCGGGCGACAACGGCGCGGCGACGAACGCGGCCATCGCCAGCGCGCGGACGAGATACAGGACGGACAGCACATACTTGCGCCGCAGCAGGCCGCCGAGATGGCCGCATGCGTAGGTGCCGGCCACGTTGGTCAACGCGATCAGCGCGAGCGCGACGCTGGCATGGCGCGCCGGCAGACCGTGATCGAGCAGGTAGGAGGGCAGGTGGGTCGCGATGAACGCGAGCTGGAACCCGCAGGCGAAGAACCCCGCGTTCAGCAGCCAGAAGCCGCGATGCGTGAACGCTTCGCGCACCGCCGCGCCGATCGACTGGTCGGGGCCGTCCGCGCGACTCGCGGCCTGCGCGGGCCGGTCGCGCACCAGCACGGCGAGCGGCGCGAGCAGCCCGGTGACGAGCGCGAGCGCGACGAATGCATGCTGCCAGCCGATGCCGCCGATCAGCACCTGCGCGACCGGCACCATGCAGAACTGGCCGAGCCCGCCGATCGCGCCGGCGACACCGAGCGCCCAGCCGCGCCGGTCGGGCGGAAACAGCCGGCTCAGCGCGCCGTAGATCGACGCGAAGGCCGACCCCGACAGCGCGACGCCGATCACGAGTCCCGAGCCGACCGTGAACACGCCGGCCGACCCGGCGAACGCCATCGTGACGAGCCCGGCCGCATACAGCAGCATGCCGGCGACGATCACGCGCACCGACCCGAAGCGGTCGGCGATCATCCCGGTGAACGGCTGCGCGATGCCCCAGATCAGGTTCTGCAGCGCGAGCGCGAGGCCGAACGCTTCGCGCGACCAGCCGTGGTCGAGCGTGACGGGAGAGAGGAACAGCCCCTGCACGTGGCGGATGCCGAGCGCGGCGCCCATGATGAGGCCGCCCGCGAGCACCGGCAGCCAGCGGCGCCCGGTGTCTTGTTCGATCGGGGTCATGCGGGTCTCCGGATGAATGCGTGCGGCACGACGCCGCGTTCGATCCGATTAGACGATCCGGTCGCGGCGCGCTCAAGCGATCATTCGGTCGCGTTCGCATGCGCGTGGGGAATGCGGTGCTGATGACGAGGGTGGCGTGGGCCGGAGGGTGGAGCATATGAGACACATGCAGCCGGCGTGACTCGCGGCCGATGCAGCGGAGTCGGGGCGCCAGTGCGTCGCCTGCGGCGGCGCGATTCCGCGCGCAACGGCGTGCCGGCATCGGCTCGATGCGGAAATTCGCTCGCCGCTTACCGCTGCGCCACGTCGTACGCGCGCATCGCCGCGTCGCATTCGGCCGCTTCCGCGAGAATCCAGTCGCGCACGTCGGCGACTTCGCGGCGCGGCGCCGGATCGTGCCGGAACAGCCAGTAGCCGTACGCATCCGACAACGCCTGCGAGTGCGGGCCGAGCACCGCGAGCCGGCCGTCCGCGAGCATCGGCGCGACGAGCGCGAGCCGCCCGAGCGCGACGCCCTGGCCGGCGATCGCGGCGTGGATCACCTGGTCGTACTGGTTGAAGCGCAGCACGCCCTTCGGGCGCGCGTCGCCGAGCCCGGCCGCGTGCAGGTGCGCGCGCCATTGCAGTGGCGTTTGCGGCGGCCCGTCGAATTCGAGCAGCACGTGGTCGGCGATCGCGGCCGCGTCGGTGACGGGCCGCGCGGCCAGCGCCGGGTGCGCGACCGGCGCGACGACTTCGTCGAACAGGTGCAGCGCGCCGGCCGGCGCGCGCTCGCGCGGGCAGTAGCGGATTCCGAGGTCGATGCCTTCCGCGCGCAAATCGAGTACCTTGTCGTTCGCGGCCACGCGCAAGTCGACGTCGGGCAGGCGCGCCTGCAGGCGTCCGAGCCGCGGCAGCAACCACAGCGCGGTGACGCCGATGCTCGCGGTGATCGTGACGGGCTGGCGCTCGCGCGCGGCGGCGAGCGACGCGACGGTGTCCTGCAGGGTGAGCAGCGCCGCGTCGGCGGCGCGAAACAGCCGCTCGCCTTCCGGCGTGAACGCGATCTTGCGATAACCGCGCTGCAGCAGCGCGACGCCGAGGTGCGCCTCGAGTGCGTGCACCTGGCGGCTGACCGCCGACTGCGTGACGCACAGGTCCTGCGCGGCGAGCGTGATGCTCATGCGGCGGCCGACGGCGACGAAGCCGCGCACGAGGTCCAGCGACGGGAGACGGACGAGCGGCGTTGACATGCGTAGGGCTCATGCGAACGGAGCAGCAAGATTGGTTGAGAACGCCGGGCGCGTCAAGTTCAATGGGGGCTGGCCGATCGGGCGGGCGCCGGATGACGCGGCGCCGCACAGGAGACAGGATGACGATTTCGAACGAAGCAGCCGGGGCGGATCAGGCGGCCGGGCGCGCGGCGGGTGCGTTGCCGCCGGAGGCCGTGACGCTGACCGCGGCCGACGGTTACCAACTGCGCGGCTACGTGTGGCGGCATCGCGGCGGCGCCGCCGCGCGGCCCGTGACGGTCGTCAATTGCGCGACGTCGGTGCGCTGCGACTATTACTTCCGCTTCGCGGCCTGGCTGTTCGCGCAAGGGCGTGACGTGCTCGTCTACGACTATCGCGGGATCGGCGGCTCGCGCCCCGCGCGGCTCGCGAAGCTGCGCGCGAACTGGCTCGACTGGGGGCGGCTCGATTGCGAGGCCGCGCTGCAGTATGCGCGCGACGCGTTTCCCGGCCAGCCGCTCGACGTGGTCGCGCACAGCATCGGCGGCTGCGTGCTCGGGCTGGCGGCGTCGAACGCGTACGTGCGTCACGCGGTGACCGTCGGCGCGCAGTATGCGTACTGGCGCGACTATCGGCCGGAAGAGCGGCGGCGCATGTGGTGGAAGTGGCACGTCGCGATGCCGGCGCTCGCGGCCGTGTTCGGCTACGTGCCCGCGAAGCGGCTTGGCTGGATGGAGGATACGCCGCGTGGCATCGCGCTGTCGTGGGTGCGTTCGCAGGCGCGCTTCGAGGATGCCTACACGCATGGCCCGCTCGCCGAAACCGCCGCGAGTCGCGCCGCGCTGCCGGCGCGCTTCGCGCGGCTGCCGGCGCCGATGCTCGCGATCGGCCTCGACGACGACGGGTTCGGCACGGTCGACGCGATCGAGCGGCTGGTCGGCTACTACACGGGCAGCGACGTCACGCATCTGCGGATCGCGCCGCGCGACATCGGCGTCGACGCGATCGGTCACTTCGCGTTCTTCCACAGCCGTTTCACCGACACGCTCTGGCCCGTTGCGCTGTACTGGCTGCAGCATGGCGCGTTGCCGGCCGATGCGCCGGGCCGCGTCCACGCGCGCCATCCGGCGCAGCGCGCGCGGCTGGCGGCGAGCGGCGCGCCGGGTGTCGTCGCGCACGGGTGATCGCGCACGCGCGTGCGACCCGGCCGTCGCGTCGATGCGGCGGCCGCGCCGCGTCGGCCTCCGCGCCGCACGATCGATTAACATCGGACGTTTCATTCGACTGGCTGCCCCGTGCCGATGTCCATTCCGCCCGATTCCGAGATTCCCGCCGACCTGTCCCGCGCGTGGCGCATGCACCTGCTCGACGTGCCGCCGGCCGCGTCGCGGGCCGGCGTGCAGGTCGCGCGCATCGATTTCGACTGGCACGTGCCGCTCGCGTCGCCCGCCTATGCGGCGCTGAGCGATGCAGAGCGCGCGCGTGCCGGGCGCTACCTGCGGCATGAGGATGCGGTGCGCAGCGCCGCGACGCGCGCCGCGCTGCGCGATGTGCTCGGCGCGACGCTCGACGTGGCGCCGAAGGACATCGCGATCGTCGTCGACGAATCGGGACGGCCGTCGCTCGACCCCGCGCATCGTGCATCGCTGGATTTCAACGTGTCGCACGCGGGCGATCACGCGCTCATCGCGTGGACCGGGGCAGGCCGTGTCGGCGTCGATATCGAAAGCTGCAATCGGTCGACCGACTGGCGTGCGCTGACACGCGAGGTGTGCGCGACCGCCGAGGCCGCGTATCTCGACGGCCTGCCGCTCGCCGCGCGTGCCGACGCGTTCATGCGCGTGTGGTCCGCGAAGGAGGCGTTGCTGAAGGCGCTCGGCACCGGCATCGTCGGCGGGCTGCGCGCGTTCGCGGTCGTGCCGCCGCGCGATGCCGCGACGCCCGCGACGACGATCGTCGATCCGGCCGCGCCCGCCGCCGGCGTGGCCGCGTTCGACGCGGGCTGGCTCGACGCGGCCCCCGGCTACGCGGCGTGCGTCGCGTGGACGCGCTGAACCCGTTTCAGCACGCGACGCTCACTCGAGCGGCACGTCGTTCGGCGCCGCGTAGCGCGCCTTGATCACGTCGCTCATCGGGAAGTCGAACGCGAGCCCTTTCGGCGGCACCGGCTTCATGAACCACTTGTCGTACAGCGCGTTGATCTCGCCGCTCTTCATCAACTGCACGAGCACGCCGTCGACGAGCGCCTTGAACTGCGGATCGTCCTTGCGCAGCATGAACCCGTACGCTTCCGACGACTGCGGCGTGCCGACGATCGTCCAGTCGGCCGGCTTCGCCGCGAGCTGGCGCACGCCGGCGAGCAGCACGTCGTCCATCATGTAGGCGGCCGCGCGGCCCGATTCGAGCGTGAGGCGTCCTTCGCCGTAGTCCTTCGCGCTGATGATCTGCATGTTCATCTTCTTCTCCTCGTTCATCTTGCGCAGCAGGCGTTCGGACGTCGTGCCCTGGTTCGTCACGACCGTCTTGCCGGCCAGATCGGGGAAGTCGCGGATGCCCGAGCTCGTGCGCGTGAGCAGGCGCGTCGTCGCGACGAAGAAGGTGGTCGAGAACGCGACCTGCGCGTGACGCGCGGCGAGGTTGGTGGTCACCCCGCATTCGAGATCGACCGTGCCGTTCTGCACCAGCGGGATGCGGTTCTGCGACGTGACCGGGACGAAGCGCACCTGCAGGTCGGGCTTGCCGGTGCGCGCCTTCACGGCGGCGATCACGCGGTCGCACAGGTCCTGCGAGAAGCCGATCACCTTGCCGCTCGCGTCGACGTAGGAGAACGGCACCGACGTCTCGCGATGGCCGATCGAGATCAGGCCGCCTTGCCGGATCTTTTCGAGCGTGCCGGACAGCGGTTCCGCGGCGAGCGACGCGCCGCACGCGAGCGCGCATGCGGCGACGAGCAGGCTGCGGCCGAGGAGGGCGGTCAACCGGGGCGGGATGGTCATGGCAGGTCTCCGTGGACGGATCGTGGGAAAGCGTCGATTCGTATGTTGCCAAATACAAAATAATTGCAACATATGTTAATTACGGAGTCTGTCGGGCAACGGCGGCGGGCCGCGCCGGACATCAGGGAAACTCCCGAGTCGAAATCGTGAAAAACGGGGTTGTCTAGACAAGTTGCGATGGCTACACTGCAATCCATCACGAACTTGTCTAGACAGGATTGCTCACATGATTACGTTGACCCCCGGCCACCTGACCCTTCCGCAACTGCGCAAGATCGCTCGCGAATCCGTGCAGCTCAAGCTCGACCCGGCGAGCTTCGCGAAGATCGACGCAGGCGCGAAAGCCGTCGCCGACATCGCGGCAAAGGGCGAGCCGGCATACGGCATCAACACGGGCTTCGGCCGTCTGGCCAGCACGCACATCCCGCACGACCAGCTCGAACTGCTGCAGAAGAACCTGGTGCTGTCGCACGCGGTCGGCGTCGGCGAGCCGATGGCGCGCTCGTCGGTGCGCCTGCTGATGGCGCTGAAGCTGTCGAGCCTCGGCCGCGGCCACTCGGGCATCCGCCGCGAGGTGATGGACGCGCTGATCACGCTGTTCAACGCTGACGTGCTGCCGCTGATCCCGGTGAAGGGCTCGGTCGGCGCATCGGGCGACCTCGCGCCGCTCGCGCACATGTCGGCCGTGCTGCTGGGCGTTGGTGAAGTGTTCATTCGCGGCGAGCGCGCCAGCGCGCTCGACGGTCTGCGCGTCGCGGGCCTCGCTCCGCTGACGCTGCAGGCGAAGGAAGGCCTCGCGCTGCTGAACGGCACGCAGGCCTCGACGGCGCTGGCGCTCGACAACATGTTCGCGATCGAAGACCTGTACCGCACCGCGCTCGTCGCGGGTGCGCTGTCGGTCGATGCGGCCGCCGGCTCGGTGAAGCCGTTCGACGCCCGCATCCACGAACTGCGCGGCCATCAAGGCCAGATCGACGCGGCCGCGTCGTACCGCGACCTGCTCGAAGGCTCGCCGATCAACCAGTCGCACCGCGACTGCGACAAGGTGCAGGATCCGTACAGCCTGCGCTGCCAGCCGCAGGTGATGGGCGCGTGCCTGGACCAGATGCGCCACGCGGCCGACGTGCTGCTGGTCGAAGCGAACGCCGTGTCGGACAACCCGCTGATCTTCCCGGATACCGGCGAAGTGCTGTCGGGCGGCAACTTCCACGCCGAACCCGTCGCATTCGCGGCCGACAACCTCGCGCTCGCCGCATCGGAAATCGGCGCGCTGGCCGAGCGCCGCATCGCACTGCTGATCGACGCGACGCTGTCGGGCCTGCCCCCGTTCCTCGTGAAGGACGGCGGCGTGAACTCGGGCTTCATGATCGCCCACGTGACGGCAGCCGCCCTGGCTTCGGAAAACAAGACGCTCGCGCATCCGGCGTCGGTCGACTCGCTGCCGACCTCGGCGAACCAGGAAGACCACGTGTCGATGGCGACGTTCGCCGCGCGCAAGCTCGCCGACATCGCGGACAACACGAAGCACATCCTCGCGATCGAACTGCTGGCCGCCGCCCAGGGCGTCGACCTGCGCGCGCCGCACCACACGAGCCCGAAGCTCGCGCCGGTGATGGAAACGATCCGCAGCAAGGTCGCGCACTACGAACTCGACCACTACTTCGCGCCGGACATCGCCGTGATCGCGAAGCTCGTCGGCGAGCGTGCGTTCGCGAAGATCGCGCCGTTCTCGTTCGCATCGGAACAGTAAGCCCATGAGCGCGCCGGTCTACCAGGAGATCAAGGATTTCATCCTGGGCCGCATTCACGCCGGCGAGTGGGCGGAGGGCGATCAGGTGCCCTCCGAGAACGAACTGGCCCGTGAGTTCAAGGTCGCGCGCATGACCGTCAACCGCGCGTTGCGCGAGTTGACGGCCGAGCAGGTGCTGACGCGCATGAAGGGCGCCGGCACCTACGTCGCGCGGCCGAAGTACGAGTCGACGCTCGTCGCGATTCGCAGCATCTCGGAGGAGGTCGACGCGCGCGGGCATGCGTACCGCGCCAGCGTGCTCGGCCTCGAGACGATCCGCGCCGACGAGGCGCTCGCCGACGAGATGCAGATGACCGTGCGCGCGAAGCTGTTTTATTCGCAGGTGTTGCACTTCGAGAATGACGAACCCGTCCAGCTCGAAGAACGGTGGGTGAATCCGGCGGTCGCGCCGGATTATGCCGAGCAGGATTTCACGAACACGACGCCGAACCTGTATCTGATGCGCGCGGCACCGCTGCAGCGCGTCGAGTACCGGATCGAAGCGGCGGCCCCGGCGCCCGAGCGGCGCGAGCAGCTGCGGATGGACGACGTCGAGCCGTGTCTGGTTTTACATCGGCGCACCTGGTCGCAGGGCGTCGTCGCCTCGGTGGCGAATCTGTGGCACCCCGGCAGCCGTTATCGCTTCACCGGGCATTTCTGATTCCTATTTGAATATTCACTTTCCCTCGGGAGCAGCCGTCATGAACCATCCGAAACACATCGATCCCCGTCTCGATCCGACGCGCACGATCCGCGCGCCGCGCGGCAGCGAGAAGGTCTGCAAGACCTGGCTGGCCGAAGCGGCCTACCGGATGATCCAGAACAACCTGGATCCGGAAGTCGCCGAGCATCCGCACGCGCTCGTCGTGTACGGCGGCATCGGCCGGGCGGCGCGCAACTGGGAATGCTACGACCAGATCCTCGCGTCGCTGAAGGAGCTCGGCGAAGACGAGACGCTGCTCGTGCAATCGGGCAAGCCGGTCGGCGTGTTTCGCACGCACAAGGATGCGCCGCGCGTGCTGCTCGCGAACTCGAACCTGGTGCCGCACTGGGCGACCTGGGAGCACTTCAACGAGCTCGATCGCAAGGGTCTGATGATGTACGGCCAGATGACGGCCGGCAGCTGGATCTACATCGGCAGCCAGGGCATCGTGCAGGGCACCTATGAAACGTTCTTCTCGGTCGCGAACCAGCACTTCAACGGCGACCCGTCGGGCCGCTGGATCCTGACGGGCGGTCTCGGCGGCATGGGCGGCGCGCAGCCGCTGGCGGCGACGATGGCCGGCTTCTCGATGATCGCGGTCGAGTGCGACGAGACGCGCATCGACTTCCGCCTGAAGACGCGCTACGTCGACAAGAAGGCGACGACGCTCGACGAGGCGCTCGGCATGATCGAGGAAGCGAAGCGCACCGGCAAGCCGGTGTCGATCGGCCTGCTCGGCAATGCGGCCGACGTGTTCACGGAGTGCGTCGAGCGCGGCATCACGCCGGACTGCGTGACCGACCAGACGAGCGCGCACGACCCGATCAACGGCTACCTGCCGCAAGGCTGGAGCGTCGCGCAATGGCGCGAGACGCAGAAGGTCGATCCGGAAGGCATCGTGCATCCGGCGAAGCAGTCGATGGCCGTGCAGGTGCGCGCGATGCTGACGCTGCAGGAGCGCGGCGCGGCCACGCTCGACTACGGCAACAACATCCGCCAGATGGCGCTGGAAATGGGCGTCGAGAACGCGTTCGACTTCCCGGGCTTCGTGCCGGCTTATATCCGCCCGCTGTTCTGCGAAGGCAAGGGTCCGTTCCGCTGGGTCGCGCTGTCGGGCGATCCGGAAGACATCTACAAGACCGACCAGAAGGTGAAGGAGCTGATCCCCGACGATCCGCACCTGCACAACTGGCTCGACATGGCACGTGAGCGCATCGCGTTCCAGGGCCTGCCGGCACGGATCTGCTGGGTCGGCGTGAAGGATCGCTATCGCCTCGGCCAGGCGTTCAACGAGATGGTGAAGAACGGCGAACTGAAGGCCCCGATCGTGATCGGCCGCGACCACCTCGACACCGGTTCGGTCGCGAGTCCGAACCGCGAGACGGAATCGATGAAGGACGGCTCGGACGCCGTGAGCGACTGGCCGCTGCTGAACGCACTGCTGAACACCGCGGGCGGCGCATCGTGGGTGTCGCTGCATCACGGCGGCGGCGTCGGGATGGGCTTCTCGCAGCACTCGGGCGTCGTGATCGTCGCCGACGGTACCGCCGACGCGCACGAGCGTCTCGGCCGCGTGCTGCTGAACGACCCGGCCACGGGCGTGATGCGCCATGCGGATGCCGGCTACGAACTCGCGCAGCAGACGGCCCGCGAAGCCGGCCTGAAGCTGCCGATGCTCGGCCGCTGAGCATGACGGCGCTCGATCAGGCGCCGGTGCACGCAACGATGATCCGCGCGGCGGATCTCGTTGCGACGCCGTGGAAGAACGGCGGCGGGGTGACGCGCGAAATCGGCGCGTTTCCGCCGGGCGCCGCGCTCGACGCGTTCGCCTGGCGCGTGAGCGTCGCGGACGTCGGCGCGGCCGGGCCGTTCTCGCGTTTCGACGGCATCGACCGCACGCTCGTGTTGCTGTCCGGTGCGGGCATGACGCTCGCGGAAGCGGGCGGCGCGCGCCACGTGCTCGACGCGCCGCTCGCCCGCGCGGATTTCGCCGGCGAAACGGCGATCGACGCGACGCTGCACGACGGCGCCACGCGCGACTTCAACCTGATGACGCGCCGTTCGGCCGCGCGCGGGACGGTCGACGTGTGGCCCGAAGGCACGCACCGCGTCGAGCGCGCCGATACTGTGCTGCTGTTCTGCGCGACCGGCGCCGTCGGCATCGACATCGACATCGACGGCGCGCACTATGCACTGCAGGAAATGGACACGCTGCGGCTCGACGGGCCGCGGCGTGCGTTTGACGTCGTCGTGAGCGGAGGCGGCGCGCTGCTCGCCGTGTCGCTCGCCGTCGGCGAACGAGACTGAACGCATGAAACCGATTGTCTGGCATCACCTGAGGCTGTGTCCGCACGGCCATCCCGACGAAACGATCGACGACGCGGCGATCGCCGTCGACGAAACCGGCACGATCGTGTGGCTCGGCGCGTTTTCCGCGCTGCCGCACGGTTATGCGCACTGGCGGCGGGAAGACCTGCACGGCGCGTGGGTGACGCCGGGCCTCGTCGACTGCCATACGCACCTCGTGTACGGCGGCACGCGCGCCGACGAGTTCGCGCAGCGTCTCGCGGGCGTCAGCTACGAGGAGATCGCGCGGCAGGGCGGCGGGATCGTGTCGACGGTGCGCGCCACGCGCGCGGCCGACGAGACGGCGCTGTTCGTGCAGGCGGCCGCACGCCTGCAGCCGCTGCTCGCCGAAGGCGTGACCGCGATCGAGATCAAGTCGGGCTACGGGCTCGACCTCGCGAGCGAGCGCAAGATGCTGCGCGTCGCGCGCCAGCTCGGCGAGCGCTTTCCGGTCACGGTGTACACCACGTTCCTCGGCGCGCACGCGCTGCCGCCGGAATACGCGGGCCGCGCGGATGACTACATCGACGAAGTGTGCGGACGGATGCTGCCGGCGCTCGCCGACGAAGGCCTCGTCGATGCGGTCGACGTATTTTGCGAGCGCATCGGCTTCTCGCTCGCGCAGACCGAGCGCGTGTTCGAGGCCGCGACGCGGCGCGGCCTGCCGGTGAAGCTGCACGCGGAGCAGTTGTCGAACGCGGGCGGCACCGCGCTTGCCGCGCGGTATCGCGCGCTGTCCGCCGACCACCTCGAATTTCTCGACGAAACCGGCATCGAGGCAATGAAGGCGGCCGGCACGGTCGCCGTGCTGTTGCCCGGCGCGTATTACTTCATTCGCGAAACGCAATTGCCGCCGATCGAGCTGCTGCGCAAGCACGGCGTGCCGATCGCGCTCGCGACCGACCACAACCCCGGCACGTCGCCGCTCGAATCGCTGCTGCTGACGATGAACATGGGCTGCACGCTGTTCCGCATGACGGTGCCCGAGGTGCTGCAGGGCGTGACGCGCCATGCGGCCGCGGCGCTCGGCCGCGCGGATCGTCACGGCGCGCTCGAGGTCGGTCGCCAGGCCGATTTCGCGGCCTGGTCGGTCGGCTCGCTGTCGGAGCTCGCTTACTGGATCGGCCGGCCGCTGTGCGAGCAGGTCGTGCGCGGCGGTACGACGGTGTTTCGCCGGATCAACGGCTAGCCTTGCAACAGACGAGACTCACGATGACCGAAATGACGCTGTTCGCGGACCATGCCCGGCTGCCCGATGGCTGGCGCCGCAACGTGCTGCTGCGCTGGGACGCGGCCGGCACGCTGACCGACGTGACGCCCGATGCCGACGCGCCGGCCGGCGTCGCGCGCGCGGCAGGGCCCGTGCTGCCCGGCATGCCGAACCTGCATTCGCACGCGTTCCAGCGCGCGATGGCGGGGCTCACCGAATACCGCGCGAATCCTGCCGACAGCTTCTGGAGCTGGCGCGACCTGATGTACCGTTTCGCGCTGAAGATCACGCCCGACGCGCTCGCGGCGATCGCGCGCTGGCTGTACGTCGAGATGCTGAAGTGCGGCTACACGTCGGTGTGCGAATTCCACTACGTGCATCACGCGCAGGACGGCTCGCGCTATCCGCAGATCGCGGAACTCGGCACGCGCGTGATCGACGCGGCCCGCTCGGCCGGCATCGGCATCACGATGCTGCCCGTGTCGTACCAGTTCGCCGGCTTCGGCAACAAGCCGCCGCGCGACGACCAGCGCCGCTTCATCAACACGCCGGACGGGCTGCTCGAACTGCTCGACGCGATGCGCCGCGTCGCGCCCGAGCATGGCGGACTGCGCTACGGCGTCGCGCCGCACTCGCTGCGCGCGGTGTCCGAGAGCGGATTGCGCGTGCTGCTCGACGGCCTGCCCGACGACGCGTCCGTGCATATCCATATCGCCGAACAGACGGCCGAAGTCGACGATTGCGTGCGTGCTTACGGCACGCGTCCCGTGCAGTGGCTGCTCGATCGCTTCGACGTCGATGCGCGCTGGTGCCTCGTGCACGCGACGCACGTCGATGCGGCCGAAACGGCCGCGCTCGCGAAGCGTCGCGCGGTGGCCGGCCTGTGCCTGACCACCGAGGCGAACCTCGGCGACGGCGTGTTCCCGGCCGTCGACTATCTCGCGCAGGGCGGCGTGATCGGCGTCGGCTCGGACAGCCATGCGTCGGTCGACTGGCGCTCGGAGCTGCGTCTGCTCGAATACGGGCAGCGGCTCGTGCATCGCGCGCGCAACGTGCTCGCGAGCGACACGCAGGCGCATGTCGCCGACCGGCTGTTCGACGCGTCGCTCGCGGGCGGCGCGCAGGCCAGCGGGCGGCGCATCGGCGCACTGCGTGAAGGCTGCCGCGCCGACTGGCTCGTGCTCGATCCCCATCATCCGGCGATCGCCGAACACGACAGCACGGCGTGGCTGTCGGGCGCGGTGTTCGCCGAGCATGGCGACACGCCGGTGCTCGACGTCTACACCGGCGGCGAACGCGTCGTGAGCGGGCGCCGCCATCGCGACGAAGCCGTCGCGTATGCCGACTACCGCGCCGCGCTGGCGCAACTGCTGCGCTGAACGCGCGGCACCCGGCGCGCCGCGTGCGCGCGCCGGCAGACTCTTACGGTGATGCGACATGACTGAACAACCGGCTGTTTTCACGCTGAAGCAGGGCACGCTGCCGCTGCTGATCTCGATTCCGCACGCAGGCACCCACATTCCCGACGACATCGCCGCGACGATGACGCCCGATGCGCGCTTCGTCGACGATTGCGACTGGCACCTCGAGCGGCTGTACGGGTTCGCGGCGACGCTCGGCGCGTCGATCCTCGTGCCGTCGCACGCGCGTTACGTCGTCGACCTGAACCGTCCGCCCGACAACGAGAACCTGTACCCGGGGCAGGACACGACCGGGCTCGTGCCGGTCGACACGTTCGACAAGGCGCCGCTGTATCCGGCGAACGCGCTGCCCGGCAACGACGAGATCATGCGCCGTCGCGACCGCTACTGGCGCCCGTATCACGACGCGCTGCAAGGCGAGATCGCGCGCCTGAAGCGCGAGCACGGCCGCGTGCTCGTGTGGGAAGCGCATTCGATCCGCTCGCACGTGCCGCGCTTCTTCGAAGGCCGCCTGCCGGACTTCAACTTCGGTACGTCGGGCGGCGCGAGCGCCGCGCCCGGCCTCGCCGAGGCGCTGGCGGCATGCGTGAGCGCGCACGGCGGCTATACGGCCGTCGCGAACGGGCGTTTCAAGGGCGGTTACATCACGCGTCATTACGGCGTGCCCGCCACCGGCGTCGAAGCCGTGCAGCTCGAGCTGTCGCAGATCACCTATATGGAAGAGACGCGTCCGTACGCGTACGACGAAGCGCGTGCCGCGCGGATCGTGCCGCTGCTGCAGACGCTCGTCGAAACAGCCCTCGCGCATCGCTGAGCCGCCGGCGCGCGTGGCGTGCGGCGGCGCGGTGCCGCCTCGCGTCACGGCCTGTCAGCGGGCACTGCACGCGCCGACGCAGCGCACAAAACGGCATCGACCGGTCGGGTCGATGCCGTTTTTTTTCGTCTGATCGATGTCGGGATCGATACCTGAAAATTTGACGCAATTTTTAGGTGATATAAGCTGAATGTCAGGAAGTCGTCACGCGCGCCGGCCGCGACGGCGTCGATCAGCGCCGCACCGCGCCGGAATCCGTTGCGAAACACCTTGCCGACGTGTCGCCGCGCGGCATTGCCGCCTCCGCTTCATCGCGACACGTGTCCTGTCTTCACCAGTCAGTCGAGTACGATCGTGAAAGCCGCCAGCCCTTCGATATGCCGGACCCGAAGTCCGTCGGCGGGCGCGTCGCCTCAGGCCGGGCCGATCCGGCATGCTGATCGCGGCACGCGCGCCGCCCTCATACGCGAGCCTCGTCTCTTCGCTGTGTCCCATCGCGGCCTGCGCCGCTTCAACCTCGTGACCGCGCACGTGTTCAGCGCGGTGCAGTGCGACGGCAGCGCTTCATTGTTGCCCTAGCGTCCGTTTCCGCTTTCGCATCGGGTCGCACCGTCCGTTGCCGCGCCGTTCGCCCGGCAGGATCGCGCATGGGCGCGTGCGGCGCGACCGCGCGTGGCCATCGCCCCGCGCGGATGCCCGCGTCGCACGTTCATCCTGGAGGCGATCATGCGACCGCGCCCGCTCGTAGCCGTCACCGCCGACCGCGTGATGCGCGGCGCCCATCCGAACCACACGGCCGGCGAGAAGTATCTCGTCGCGCTGGTCGATGGTGCCGGCGCGCTCGCCGTCGTGCTGCCCGCGCTCGGCACGCGCCAGCCGGTCGACGCGATCGTCGCGTCCATCGACGGGCTGCTGCTGACCGGCAGCTATTCGAACGTCGAGCCGCATCACTACGGCGGCCCGGCGAGCATGCCCGACACGCTGCACGATCCCGCGCGCGATGCGACCGCGCTGCCGCTGATCCGCGCGGCGATCGACGCGGGCGTGCCCGTGCTCGCGATCTGCCGCGGCATGCAGGAGCTGAACGTCGCGTATGGCGGCACGCTGCATCAGCGGCTGCATGCGAGCGCGGGCTTCCACGATCATCGCGAGCGCGACGGCGATCCGCTCGAGCGGCAGTACGGCCCCGCGCACCGCGTGCAGCTCGCGCCGGGCGGCCTGCTGCAACGGGTCGCGCGCGGCGCGCATGACGCGATGGTCAATTCGCTGCACGACCAGGGCATCGCGCGGCTCGGTGCGGGGCTCGCGGTCGAAGCGAGCGCGCCCGACGGGCTGATCGAGGCCGTCAGCGTGCGCGGCGCGCGCGCGTTCGCGCTCGGCGTGCAGTGGCATCCGGAATGGCGCTTCGCGGAACAGCCGCTGTCGCGCGACATCTTCGCGGCATTCGGCGCGGCGTGCCGCGCGCGCATGACGCACCGTATTCATGCGGCCGGCGGCACCATGCCGTCGCCGGCCGCATCCGACATCGACTGAACGAGGCCGATCATGCAACCCGAACTGAGCGAATTCCTGCGTCAGCACCGCATCACCGAAGTCGAGGCGATCATTCCCGACATGGCCGGCATCGCGCGCGGCAAGATCATTCCGCGCAACAAGTTCGAGTCCGGCGAATCGATGCGCCTGCCGCAGGCCGTGATGGTGCAGACCGTCACCGGCGACTATCCGGAAGACGGTTCGCTGACCGGCGTGACCGATCCCGACATGGTGTGCGTGCCCGATCCGTCGACGATATGCCTGATTCCGTGGGCCGTCGATCCGACCGCGCAGGTGATTCACGATTGCGTGCATTTCGACGGCTCGCCGGTCGAGATTTCGCCGCGCTACGTGCTGCGCCGCGTGCTCGACCTGTACAAGGCGAAGGGCTGGAAGCCGGTCGTCGCGCCCGAACTCGAGTTTTATCTGGTCGACATGAACGCCGACCCGGACCTGCCGTTGCGTCCGCCGGTCGGGCGCACGGGCCGCGCGGAGACGGGGCGTCAGTCGTATTCGATCGAGGCCGTCAACGAGTTCGATCCGCTGTTCGAGGACATCTACGAATACTGCGAAATGCAGGGCCTCGACATCGAGACGCTGATTCACGAGGTCGGCGCCGCGCAGATGGAGATCAACTTCGTGCACGGCGACGCGCTGTCGCTCGCCGACCAGGTGTTCCTGTTCAAGCGCACGGTGCGCGAGGCCGCGCTGCGTCACAACATGTACGCGACGTTCATGGCCAAGCCGATGGAAAACGAGCCAGGCTCCGCGATGCATATCCACCAGAGCCTCGCCGATGCGCGCACCGGCCACAACCTGTTCGCCGACGAGGGCGGCGTCGTCTCGCCGATGTTCCACAGCTATCTCGCGGGGCTGCAGAAATACACGCCCGCATTGATGCCGATCTTCGCGCCGTACATCAACTCGTACCGCCGGCTGTCGCGCTTCATGGCCGCGCCGATCAACGTGCAGTGGGGCTACGACAACCGCACCGTCGGCTTTCGCATCCCGCAGTCCACGCCGGTCGCGCGGCGCATCGAGAACCGGATTCCGGGCGTCGACTGCAATCCGTACCTCGCATTCGCGGCGACGCTCGCGGCCGGATATCTCGGTCTCACGCAGCAGCTCGCGCCGACCGAACCGATCGCGTCCGACGGCTACGACCTGCCGTACCAGTTGCCGCGCAATCTCGAGGAGGGCATCTCGCTGATGGCCGCGTGTGCGCCGCTCGCCGACATTCTCGGCAACAAGTTCGTGAAGGCGTATCTGGCGCTGAAGGAAACCGAATACGAAGCGTTTTTCCGCGTGATCAGCTCGTGGGAACGTCGCCATCTCCTGCTGCACGTGTGAGCGTGCGGCACCGACCTGCGGAGGCAACATGACAGAACGAAGCGAAGCCGTCGCCGCGCGCTCGACCGCCGAATACCGCGCGCTCGACGCCGCGCACCACATTCACCCGTTCTCCGACATGGGCGCACTCAACCGCGCGGGCAGCCGCGTGATCGTGAAGGCCGACGGCGTCTACCTGTGGGACTCGGACGGCAACAAGGTCATCGACGGCATGGCCGGCCTCTGGTGCGTGAACGTCGGCTACGGCCGCCAGGAACTCGCCGACGCCGCGTATCGCCAGCTCCAGGAACTGCCGTTCTACAACACGTTCTTCAAGACCACGCACCCGCCGGTGATCGAACTGTCGGCGATGCTCGCCGAAGTCACGCCCGCCGGCTTCAACCACTTCTTCTATTGCAACAGCGGCTCGGAAGGCAACGACACCGTGCTGCGTCTCGTGCACCAGTACTGGCGTGTGCAGGGCAAGCCGCAGAAGAAGGTCGTGATCTCGCGCAAGAACGGCTATCACGGCTCGACGATCGCGGGCGGCACGCTCGGCGGGATGGGCTACATGCACGAGCAGATGCCGTCGAAGGTCGAGAACATCGTGCACATCGACCAGCCGTATTTCTTCGGCGAAGCGCAGGCCGGCGAGACGCCCGAAGCGTTCGGCCTCGCACGCGCGCAGCAGCTCGAGGCGAAGATCCTCGAACTCGGCGCGGAAAACGTCGCGGCATTCATCGGCGAGCCGTTCCAGGGCGCCGGCGGCGTGATCTTCCCGCCGTCGACGTACTGGCCGGAAATCCAGCGGATCTGCCGCAAGTACGACATCCTGCTCGTTGCCGACGAAGTGATCGGCGGCTTCGGTCGCACCGGCGAATGGTTCGCGCATCAGCACTTCGGCTTCGAGCCGGACCTGATCACGATGGCCAAGGGCCTGACGTCGGGCTACGTGCCGATGGGCGCGGTGGGCATCCACGAACGCATCGCGCGCCCGATCATCGACAACGGCGAATTCAATCACGGCCTCACGTACTCGGGCCATCCGGTCGCGGCGGCGGTGGCGGTCGCGAACCTGAAGCTGCTGCGCGACGAGGGGATCGTCGAGCGCGTGAAGCACGACATCGGGCCGTATTTCCAGCGTCGGTTGCGGGAAGCGCTCGGCGATCATCCGATCGTTGGCGAGATCGCCGGGGCGGGGCTGGTCGCGGGTGTCCAGCTCGCGCGCGATCGCGCGCGGCGCGAGCGGTTCGACGCCAGCGTCGATATCGGCACGATTTGCCGCGACTTCTGCTTCAACGGCAATCTGATCATGCGCGCGACCGGCGACCGGATGCTGCTGTCGCCGCCGCTGGTGATCCGGGAGGTGGAGATCGACGAGATCGTCGACAAGGCGAAGCGCGCGTTCGATGCGACGGCGGAGCGGGTGGGGCGGGCAGGGTAGTCAGTCGTCGCGGCGCTGCGATTGCATGTGGTCGGAGCGTCGTTGCCCGTCGAACGGGTTCGCGAGCGCAAGGAAGCGTGCAGGGGAGACGGGCCGCAGCAGAAAGGCGGCCGCAAAACGAAAAGGGCCTGCGTCGTGAGACGCAGGCCCTTGAATTCTTTGGTGGGCGGTACTGGGATCGAACCAGTGACCCCTGCCGTGTGAAGGCAGTGCTCTACCGCTGAGCTAACCGCCCAAAGAAGCTGAAATTATGTCAGAGCTTTTCGGGTTCGTAAAGCACTTTCTTCAAATATTTTTCAGCCGGTGCAAAAGATTCGTCAGCCGGCCGTCGACGGCTCGACGAGATCGAGGATCGAGCCGTCGCGCTTGAGCGTCGCGAGCACGATGCTCGAATTGATCGACATCACGCCCGTCGCGCGGTGCAGGCGGTTGATCACGAAGTCGGAATAGTGGTCGAGGTCGCGCGCCCGCACCGTCAGCACGTAGTTCGAGCCGCCCGTCACGATCTGCGCGGCGATGACTTCCGGCCACTGCTGGATCGCCTCCACGAACCGGTCGTGCCATTCGGGCACGTCCGGCCGCATCGACACGTGCACGAGCGCCTCGAATGCGACGCCGACCTTCTTCGGATCGATCGTGCAGCGGTAGCCCGAAATGGCGCCGCGTTCCTCGAGCAGCTTCACGCGCCGCAGGCACGCCGACGGCGACAGCGCGACCGCATTCGCGAGGTCCTGATTGCTGATGCGTCCGTCCCGCTCGAGATGCCGGAGGATCCGCATATCGGTTCGATCCAGATTCATTTCGCAGAATCCCATATTTTTTGAGATGACAAGCGCAGACTCTACTGCAATGGCGGCGATTCGTCATCGAAAAGTGAAGCTCATTCTATTTCGTCCTCGATAACATGCGCCCCATGCCTCGACCGCACGGCCTGACGCGCTGTCACGCCGCCGGTCGACTCGCCGCCTTCAACTTCCAGCGTCATTCCGCCATGTACGAACACATTCCCGCCTATCCGGGCGACCCGATCCTGTCGCTGTTCCAGGCGTTCCAGCAGGATGCCCATCCGCACAAGGTCAACCTCAGCATCGGTCTCTACTACGACGAAGCGGGCCGCATTCCCGTGCTGGAGAGCACGCGTCTCGCGGCCGAGCGAGTGCGCGAAGCCGGCGCGCCGCATACGTATCTGCCGATGGAAGGGCTCGCCGCGTATCGGCAGGGCGTGCAGCGCCTCGTATTCGGCGCCGACTGCGCGGCGCTCGCGCAAGGGCGCATCGCGACGCTGCAGACGCTCGGCGGCTCGGGCGCGCTGCGGCTCGGCGCGGAGTTCGTGAAGCGCTATTTCCCCGACAGCGCGATCTGGATCAGCGATCCGACGTGGGACAACCATCGCGTGATCTTCGCGGCGGCCGGCCTCGACGTGCACACGTATCCGTACTACGACGAAGCGCGCAACGACCTGCGCGTCGACGCGATGCTCGCAGCCCTCGACGCGCTGCCCGCGCGCAGCATCGTGCTGCTGCAGCCGTGCTGCCACAACCCGACGGGCCTCGACCTCGGCCGCGACGCATGGCGCGCGGTGATCGACGTGCTCGCGCGCCGCGGGCTGATTCCGTTCCTCGACATGGCGTACCAGGGCTTCGGCGACGGACTCGACGACGACGCATGGGCCGTGCGCGCGATCGTCGAAGCGGGACTGCCGGCGATCGTCAGCAACTCGTTCTCGAAGAACTTCTCGCTGTACGGCGAGCGCGTGGGCGGCCTGTCGATCGTCTGCGCGAGCGCGGGCGAAGCGGCGACGGTGTTGAGCCAGTTGCAGGCCGGCGTGCGCCGCACCTATTCGAGCCCGCCGCTGTTCGGCGCGCAGCTCGTGTCGGCCGTGCTGAACGACGACGTCCTGCGGTCGTGCTGGGAAGACGAGGTGGCCGAGGTGCGCACGCGCATCAAGCGCATGCGCGGCGCGCTGAAGGCGCGGCTCGACGCGCGCCTGCCGGCGAGCGCGTTCGATGCGCTCGTCACGCAGCGCGGCATGTTCAGCTACACGGGCATCGCCGCGACCGACGTGGACCGGCTGCGCGCGTCGCACGGCGTCTACCTGCTGCGCTCGGGCCGCATGTGCATCGCGGGCCTGAACGACGCGAACGTCGACCACGTCGCGAACGCGATCGCCGACGTGCTCGGCGGCACGTCGCGCCAGGCCGCCTGAGCGGCCGGTCCCGAACCGAAGGAGGACACGATGGCAGACACGATCCCGGTCGACTTGCCGCAACTCGCGCAGCCGTTCTCGTGGGCGACCCGCGCGAGCGGGCTGATGTTTACCGGCCACGGGCCGGTCGATGCGTCCGGCGCGATCGCCGGCGATACGATGACCGAGCAGGCGCGCATCACGCTCGGCAATCTCGCGAAGGCCGTCGCGGCGGCCGGCGCGACGATGGACGACGTCGCGCAGGTGCTCGTCTATCTGTCCGACGTGAAGGCGATGCCCGAATTCGACGCCGAATACCGGCGCCACTTTCACGAACCGTACCCGAACCGCACGTGCGTGGGCGTGCAGGGCTTCGCGCACCCGGACATGCGCGTCGAACTCGTCGCGTACGTCGCGCTGCCGGCGGCACGCGGCTAGCCGGCACGCGACTTCGCGACGATCGCAGCACCCACGATTAACGACAAGCATCAACCCCCCCCGACGAACATCAAATATTCAGACAAGGATGGAGACGAAGATGAGGCGTATCACTCGATTCGCAGTACCGACGATGGCGGGCCTGCTCGCCGCGAGCGGCGCGATGGCGCAGAGCAGCGTGACGCTGTACGGCATCGTCGACCAGAGCATTCGCTATACGACGCACGCGAACGCGTCGAACGACGCGAGCGTGCAGATGACCAACGGCGCGATCACCAACAGCCGCTGGGGCCTGAAGGGCAGCGAAGCGCTCGGCGGCGGGCTGAAGGCGATCTTCCAGCTCGAAAGCGGCTTCGAGCCGCAGAACGGGCAGCTCGACGGCGCGCTGTTCGGCCGCTACGCGTATGTCGGCCTGGCGAGCGACTGGGGCACCGTGAAGCTCGGCCGGCAGGCGACCGAGGCGTTCAACCTGTTCGGCGATCTCGATCCGCTGACGGTCGGCAACTATACGGCCAACATGTGGCCGTACTTCCTCACGCAGGGCCGCGCGAGCAACGTCGTCAGCTACGACGGCACGTTCGGCGGGCTGAACGTCGGCGCGAGCTACGGCTTCGGCGGCGTCGCGGGCAGCCTCGGCGCGAATGCGTACTGGGGCACGCACGTGTCGTACACGCTCGGCGGGCTGATGGTCGGCGCGACCTACCAGCAGGCGCGCGACCTGAACAGCCGTGCGCAGCAAGCATGGGGCGCGGGCGCACGCTACGCGTTCGGCGCGGCGACGCTGTACGCGGGCTACCTCGGCGGCATCGACCGCACGGGCATGCTCGACCGGCAACTGCTGAACGCGCCGGGCCGCGACGTGACCTACGGTTCGTTCGCCGACAATCCGCGCCGCGACGCGATCTTCTATACCGGCGCGAGCGTGAAGGTCACGCCGGCGGTGTCGGTGACGGGCGTCGCGTACTACGACGACATCCGCAACGTCAACGGCGTCGCAGGTAGCGGCGGGAAGCGCTATACGGGCGTGCTCGAGGCCGAGTACGCTCTGTCGAAGGCGACGCAGGTCTACGCGACGGTCGACTACAACCGGGTGACCGGCGGCGCGTTCACCGAAATGCCCGGACGCGGCAACCAGACGGGTATCGCGGCCGGCTTGCGCCACATGTTCTGAGCACGCGGCGCGCGGTGGCCGGTGCGGTCCGGCACCGGTCCGTGCGCCGTCGATGTTTCGACCGGACACACGTTTTCGAACGAGGTCATTCGATGCAACCAGAAGGACAATTCCAGCACATCGCGGCGCGCGAGCAGGGTCTGCGCCGCACGCTTTCCGCACGGCAGATGGCGATGATCGCGATCGGCGGTGCGATCGGCACGGGTCTCTTTCTCGGCAGCGGGTTCGCGATCGGCTTTGCCGGCCCGAGCGTGCTCGTCAGCTACGCGATCGGCGCGTTCATCTCGCTGCTGCTGATGGGCTGTCTCGCGGAGATGACGGTCGCGCACCCGACTTCCGGGTCGTTCGGCGCGTACGCCGAACATTACGTGAGCCCGTGGGCCGGGTTCCTCGTGCGCTATGCGTACTGGGCGTGCATCGTGCTCGCGGTCGGCACCGAAGTCACCGCGATCGCGCTGTACATGAAGTACTGGTTCCCGGGCGTGCCGGGCTGGCTGTGGATCGTCGGCTTCTCGGCGCTGCTCGTGTTCGTCAACGCGCGCAGCGTCGACGTGTTCGGCGCGGTCGAATACGGCTTCTCGGTCGTGAAGATCGCCGCGATCGTCGGCTTCATCGTGCTGGGCGCGTACGTCGTGTTCGGCAATCCGGCGCTGGTCGGCGACGGCGCGGCGCGCGCGGGTTTCCATCATTACACCGATCACGGCGGCTTCTTTCCGAAGGGCATGTGGGGGATGTGGGTCGCGGTGATCGTGTCGATCTTCAGCTACCTGAGCATCGAGATGATCGCGGTCGCGGCGGGCGAGGCGGAAGATCCCGAGCGCGCGGTGACGCGCGCGTTCCGCTCGACGATCGTGCGGCTCGTGCTGTTCTACCTCGTCACGCTCGCGCTGATGCTCGCGATCGTGCCGTGGACGGCGGCGGGGCGCGACGAAAGCCCGTTCGTGAAGGTGATGGAGGCGATCCACCTGCCGGGCGCGGCCGGGCTGATCAACTTCGTCGTGCTGATCGCCGCGCTGTCCGCGATGAACAGCCAGCTCTACATCACGACGCGGATGATGTTCAGCCTGTCGCGCGCGGGTCATGCGCCGAAGGCGCTCGGCGAGGTGAACGCGCGTGGCGTGCCGTTCGGCGCGCTGATGCTGTCGACGCTCGGCATCGCGCTCGCGACGGTCCTGAGCGTGCTGTATCCGGACGCGTCGTTCACGATCATGATGTCGGTGTCGATGTTCGGCGCGCTGTTCACGTGGATGATGATCTTCGTCACGCATTACTGCTTCCGGCGGCGTCGCGCGGCGCTCGGCCTGCCGGCGCCCGCGTTCCGGATGCGCGGCTTCCCGCTGCTGACGCTGCTCGGCGCGGCGCTGATGCTCGCGGTGATGGTGACGACGTACTTCACGGCCGAATTCCACATGACGCTGATCTTCGGCATTCCGTTCTTGGCCGCGCTGTCCGTTGTGTATGCGGTGTGGTATCGGCGCGCGCAGCCGGTGCTGCAGCCGGAAGCGAAATAGCGGGGAAGTAGCGGCGCGGCGTACCGGCGCGCCGGCTCAGCCCGCGAGCGCGGGCAGCGCGTCGATCGACGCGCGCACGTAGTCGGCGAAGCGCAGCGCGACCGGTTCGGCGGTGCCGCTGCGCTTCAGCTCCAGCGTGCGCGATTCCAGCGACGCATCCTTCAGCGGCCGGAACGCGAGCCGGTCGCTCTTCACCTGCTGCAGCACGCGCGGCACCAGCGCGATGCCCATCCCGAATTCGATCATCGACAGGATCGTCTGCCAGAGCCGCGCCTCGTGACGGATCAGCGGGCTGAATCCCGCGTTCACGCATTGCGCGATGATCAGGTCGTGATAATGCGGCGCCGCGTCGCGCGGAAACAGGATGAACGGTTCCGCGGCCAGCGCGGCGAGTGCGACCTGCCGGCGCCGCGCGAGCGGATGCGCGGCCGGCAGGCAGCACACGAACGGTTCCGCGTAGACGGGCGTCGATTCGACCTCGGGCGGGCAGTGGCCCCAGTGCGCGTAGCCGAGATCGATCTGGCCGCGCTGGATCGCCTGCACCTGCGCCTGCGTGTTCATCTCGCTCAGCACGATCTCGACGCCAGGATAATCGGCCTCGAAGCGTCGCACGGCGTCGGGCAGCCCGCGATACAGCATCGAATGGACGAAGCCGATCCGCAGCCGTCCCGCGAGACCGGACGCCGAGCGCACCGTGAGCCGCTCGGCCTCGGCCGCCTGCAGCAGCAGCCGGCGCGCTTCGCCGAGCAGCACCGCGCCCGCGTTGGTCAGCGCGACCGTCTTGTTGGTGCGGGAAAAAAGCTGCACGCCGAGCGCATCCTCGAACTTGCGGATGTCGAAGCTCAGCGCCGGCTGCGAGATGAACAGACGCTTCGCCGCGCGCCCGAAATGCAGTTCCTCGGCGACCGCCACGAAGTAGCGCAACTGCCTCAGTTCCATGGTGCGTCCTCCCCGCATCGGCATCGATAAGCATCGTCTATCGTACCGGATAAATCCTGTATTGGACGCTTATCGATCGCGCGCCTACGCTCTGCTGAACGCCTGGCACCAGCCGGCCGCGCCGCCACGGCGTGGGCACCGGCCGGCAGCCGGGCCACCATGGAGACGCATGCATGAACGACACCGCTCGCACGCCGGACACAGGCGCGGCCAACAACATCCCCGATAGCCGGGGCATCAACTTCTTCACGACCGATCCCGATCTCGGCGCGTTGCTGAAACTGCATCTCGGCGCGACCCGCTACGCGGAACTCGAACCGCAGCTGCACGCGCTCGGCGCGCGCGTGTCGGGCGAACTCGACGCGTGGGCGTCGCGCGCGGACAAGCATCCGCCCGTGCTCGAGCATCGCAACCGGCGCGGCGAAGCCGTGCAGCGGATCGACAAGGATCCCGCGTATGTCGCGCTCGAACGGGTCGCCTACTCGGAACTCGGGCTCGCGGCGCTGAGCCACCAGCCCGAGGCGGTGGCGCCGCTCGTCAAGTACGCGCTGACGTTCCTGTTCGTGCAGGCGGAATTCGGGTTGTGCTGCCCGGTCAGCATGACCGATTCGCTGACGCGCACGCTGCGTCGTTTCGGCGACCCGGCGCTCGTCGAACACTATCTGCCGAGGCTCGCGTCGCGCGATTTCGATACGCTGTTCCAGGGCGCGATGTTCATGACCGAGCAGGCGGCCGGCTCCGACGTCGGCCGCATCGCGACGCGCGCGGTGCGCGAAACCGACGCGCAGGGCGGGGCGGTGTGGCGCCTGTACGGCGACAAGTGGTTCTGCTCGAACGCGGACGCCGACCTGGCGATGGTGCTCGCGCGGCCCGACGGCGCGCCGGACGGCATCAAGGGCCTCGCGCTGTTCCTGCTGCCGAAGACGCTGCCGGACGGCACGCGCAATCGCTACCGGATCGTGCGGCTGAAGGACAAGCTCGGCAGCCGTTCGATGGCGAGCGGCGAGATCGCGCTCGAAGGCGCGCAGGCCTGGTTGATCGGCGAGATCGGGCGCGGCTTTCACCAGATGGCCGACATGATCAACATGTCGCGGCTGTCGAACGGCGTGCGCGCGGCGGGCCTGATGCGGCGCGCGCTGAACGAGTCGCTGCACGTGGCCGCGCATCGCGCCGCGTTCGGCCGCAAGCTGATCGAGATGCCGCTGATGCAGCGTCAGTTGATGAAGATGCTGCTGCCCGCCGAGGCCGCGCGCGCGATGTTCATGCAGATCGCGCTGCTGCTGCCGCAAGCGGACGCGGGCGACGAGCAGGCCGCGCGCTGCGTGCGCATCCTGACGCCGCTGATCAAGTTCCGCGCGTGCCGCGATGCGCGCCGCGTGACGGGCGACGCGATGGAGGTGCGCGGCGGCACCGGCTACATCGAGGAATGGAGCGATGCGCGGCTCGTGCGCGACGCGCATCTCGGCTCGATCTGGGAAGGCACCAGCAACATCGTCGCGCTCGACGTCGCGCGCGCCGCGCAGCGCGAGCAGGCGCTCGACGCGCTGCGCACGTTCCTCGGCGACCGGCTCGGCGCGGCGCCGCTGCCCGACGCGAGCCGCGCGGCGCTACGGCGCATTCTCGCGCGCGCGTGCGATGCGCTCGCGCGGGTCGCGGCGGAAGGCGACGACGCGCGCGTGCGGCAGGCCGCGTCGGCGCTTTACTACGCGAGCGCGGCCGTGCTGATGGCGTGCGAGGGCGCACAGCTCGCACCCGATTACCGTCGCCTCGCGCTCGCGCACCTGGTCGTGCGTCACAAGCTGCTGCCGGTCGACCCGCTCGCACCGGCGTCGCGCGACGACGAAGCGGCGGCGTTCGACGCGCTGCTGCGCGGCACACCGGTGCCGCTCGACATGGCGCTCGACCTGCTGCCGGAGGTCGAGCGATGAGCGCGACGGAAGCGATGAACGCGCCGCGCGGCGCACTTGACGGGCTCAAGGTGGTCGACCTGAGCCGCGTGCTCGGCGGTCCGTACTGCACGCAGGCGCTCGCCGATCACGGCGCGACCGTGATCAAGATCGAGCCGCCGGACGGCGACGAGACGCGCGGCTGGGGGCCGCCGTTCCTCGGCGACACCGCGTGGTATTTCATGGGCGTGAACCGCAACAAGGAGGGGCTCGCGCTCGACCTGTCCCGCGACGAAGGGCGCGCGATCCTGTGGCGCCTGCTGGAGGACGCCGACGTGCTCGTCGAGAATTTCAAGCCCGGCACGCTCGCGCGCTGGGGCATGGACTATGCGCGCGACCTGCAGTCGCGTTTCCCGCGCCTGATCCACTGCGCGGTGACGGGCTTCGGCGAGGACGGCCCGCTCGGCGGGCTGCCCGGCTACGACGCGGTGATCCAGGCGATGGCCGGGCTGATGAGCGTCAACGGCGAGCGCGACGGCGACGCGATGCGTATCGGATTGCCGATCGTCGACATGGTCACGGGGCTCAACGCGCTTGCCGGCATCCTGCTGGCGCTCGCGGAGCGCGAGAAGAGCGGGCAGGGGCAGTCGATCGACATCGCGCTGTACGACTGCGGCGTGTCGCTGCTGCATCCGCACCTGCCGAACTTCTTCGGCTCGGGGCGCGTGCCCGAACGCAGCGGCAACGCGCATCCGAACATCGCGCCGTACGACAGCTATCGCACGGCGACGGTGCCGATCTTCCTCGCGGTCGGCAACGACCGGCAGTTCGCGCGCCTCGTCGCGCATCTTGGGGCGCCGGCGCTCGCGGGCGATCCGCGCTTCGCGGACAACCGCAGCCGCTGCGCGCACCGGCCCGAACTGAAGGCCGAGCTCGAGGTACGGCTCGCCGCCCATCCGTGCGAGCCGCTGGCGCGCGACCTGATGGCGGTGGGCGTGCCGTGCGGGCCGGTGCGCACGGTCGCCGACGTCGCGCGCGACCCGCATGCGCTGCACCGCGAATTGTTCGTCGAGATCGGCGCATATCGCGGCACGGCATCGCCGGTGAAGCTGTCGCGCACGCCGGCGACCTATCGTTCGCCGCCGCCCGCGCTCGGCCGCGACACACGCGCGGTGCTCGACCGCCTCGGCGTCGATCCCGCGCTCCAGCAACGATTGCTCGATGCCGGCGTGCTGAAGGTCGCGCCGGACCCGGCGTGACCGGCCGAGTGGTGCTCGCACGCGAGCATCCTCGGCCGGCGCATCGCAGGGATAAGACCCTCAACGCAAGGCAATGAAAGCGACGTAAAGCGACGTAAAGCACCACCGCCAGCCGGCGGCGCAAGGCCGGCCATCCGGCAAGGCGCGCGACAGTCGCGCCGCCGATCACAAACATGGAGACATCGATGAGCCGTCCGCAATCCCCGTCCGCCGCGCAGCCGCGGCCCGGCCGCGCCGCCCTCGCGGCGTTCGTCGGCACCACGATCGAGTGGTACGACTTCTACATCTACGGCACCGCCGCCGCGCTCGTATTCGGCAAGGTGTTCTTTTCGAGCACGATGGATCCCGGCGTCGCGACGCTGCTTGCATTCGTCACGTTCTGGGCCGGCTTCGCCGCGCGGCCGCTCGGCGGAATCGTGTTCGGACATCTCGGCGATCGCGTCGGCCGAAAGACCGCGCTCGTGATCACGCTGGTGATGATGGGGCTGGCCACGACGGGCATCGGCCTGCTGCCCGGCTATGCGTCGATCGGTGTGTGGGCGCCGGCGGGCCTCGTCGTGCTGCGCGTGTTGCAGGGCATCGCGGTCGGCGGCGAGTGGGGCGGCGCGGTGCTGATCGCGAGCGAGAACGCGCCGAAGCATCGCAGCATCCTGTACGCGGCGTTCGCGCAGCAGGGTTCGCCCACCGGCAACCTGCTCGCCACCGCCGCCTTCTTCGCGCTGAGCGCGCTGCCGACGCCGTCGTTCCTGATGTGGGGCTGGCGCATTCCGTTCCTGCTGTCGGCGGTGCTCGTGATCATCGGGATGGTGATCCGGCTGCGGCTCGAGGAATCGATCGACATGCAGCGCGTGCTCGCGCGCAAGCGCACGGTGAAGCTGCCGCTGCGCGACGTCGTGCGCGACCACTGGCCCGTCGTGCTGCTCGCGGCCGGCACGCTGCCGGTGATCAACGTCACGTATTTCCGCAGCACGTTCGCGCTGTCGTGGGCGACGAAGGAGCTCGGCTATGCGCAGGGCACGTTTCTCGGCATCCTGTCGATCTCGCTCGTCGTGCAGTTCCTGATGCAGCCGGTCGGCGCGTGGTTCGTGTCGAAGGTCGACATGCGACGCGCGATGTGCTGGATCCTGATTCCCGAGATCGTGCTGATGCCGGTGATGTTCCATGCGCTCGCGACGCGTTCGTACTGGATCGCCGTCGCCGGGATGTGCATCTCGACGATCCCGTCGGCGATGTTCTACGGCGCGGTCGGCGGCGTGCTCGCGCGCGTGTTTCCGGCCAACATCCGTTACACGGGCCTGTCGCTCGCGTATCAGTTGAGCGCGCTCGTCGTCGGCGGCGGCACGCCGGTGCTCGCGCAGGCGATCCTGAACGCGACCGGCAGCATCGTCGGCGTCGCGATCGCGTCGGGGCTGTACGCGCTCGTGTCGCTTGCGTGCATGCTCGCGCTGCTGAATCGCACCGGCTACCGCGCGGACGAGTTGTCGACGGCCGAGCGCAGCGATGCGGCCGAATGGGGTGCCGAAGGCGCGAGCGCTGAAAGTGCGACCGGCGAGACCGCGCAGGCGGGCGACCGCGGTGCGTTGAATCCGGCGGGTTGAATCCGCCGGGCCGGCGCGACTTGCCGATTCGGCGGCAGCGCACGCGCCGGCCGGATCGCATCGACCCGATTCCGCCCTCCCAAAAGCAAACGGCACCGTGCGATACACGGTGCCGTTTGCCTTGCTTCGCTTCGCAACGCGGCCGGCGCGACCGGCCCGCGCGATTCGCGGTGCTTCAGCCTTCCGTCGGCGGCACGTAGCCGGACGCCTGGTCCGCGCCGTCGCCGAAGAAGTACTTCTCCGTCTGCTTCATCAGGTACTGGCGCGCGCGCGGGTCGGCCATGTTCAGGCGGTTCTCGTTGATCAGCATCGTCTGCTGCTTGAGCCAGCCTTGCCACGCTTCCTTCGACACGCTTTCGTAGATGCGCTTGCCGAGTTCGCCCGGCAGCGGCGGGAAATCGAGACCTTCGGCTTCCTTGCCGAGCTTCGCGCATTGGATCATTCGAGCCATCGTGTACTTCTCCTGTAATCGGTCTGGGGGAGGGCAGTCGTGCCTGCGCTCAGAGCTGCTTCATCAGCACGAGCGACTTGCGCTGCCAGTTATAGAGTTTGCGGCGGTCTTCCGGCAGGTCGTCGACGCTGACCTTGACGAAGCCGCGCTTGAGGAACCAGTGCTCGGTGCGCGTCGTGAGCACGAAGATGTGCGTGAGGCCGCGCGCGCGGGCGCGCTGCTCGATGCGCTTGAGCAGGCGTTCGCCGTCGCCCGAGCCTTGCGCTTCCGGCGCGACCGTCAGGCACGCCATCTCGCCGATCTTCTCCTGCTGATACGGATACAGCGCCGCGCAGCCGAACAGCACGCCATCGTGCTCGATCACCGAGAAGTGGTCGATGTCGCGTTCGATCTGGTGGCGGCCGCGCCGCACCAGCGTGCCGTCCGACTCGAGCGGCTCGATCAGCGACAGGATGCCGCCGACGTCGTCCGGCGTCGCTTCGCGCAGGCTCTCGAGGTTCTCGTACGAGATCATCGTGCCGACGCCGTCGTGCAGGAACAGTTCGAGCAGCATGCTGCCGTCGAGCGACTGCGGAATCAGGTGGGCCCGGGTCACGCCGCCGCGGCAGGCGCGGATCGAGTGCTTCAGGAAGAACGCGTCGTCGCCCTGGATGTTGCCCGAATCGAGCAGCTCGGCGGCCGCGTCGAGCGACATTTCGCGGATCAGGCCGCCTTCGTCGTCGACGATGCCGGGCGCCTCGGTCAGGAAGATGATCTTGTCGGCGCGCAGCGCGATCGCGGCGGCCGACGCGACGTCTTCCATCGACAGGTTGAACGCCTCGCCGGTCGGCGAGAAGCCGAGCGGCGACAGCAGCACGAGCTTGCGGCTCGCGAGCGAATGACGGATCGATTCGGCGTCGATCTTGCGCACGATGCCCGTGTGCGCGAAATCGACCCCGTCGAGAATCCCCACCGGCCGGGCGGTCACGAAGTTGCCGGACACGACGCTGATGTGCGCGTGCGCCATCGGCGAGTTCGGCAGACCCTGGCTGATCGCGGCCTCGATGTCGAGACGCACTTCGCCGGCCGCTTCCTTCGCGGATTCGAGCGCGCGCGCATCGGTGATGCGCAGCCCGTGCGAAAACTCGGATTCGACACCATGCAGGCTCAGCTGCTCCTCGACCTGCGGCCGCGAGCCGTGCACGAGCACGATCTGGATGCCCATCGCCTGCAGCAGCGCGATGTCGGACACGAGCGCGTTCAGCAGCCCCTGCTGCACCACCTCGCCGCCGAACCCCACGACGAACGTGCTGTTGCGGAACTTGTGGATGTAGGGCGCGACGGAGCGCATCCAGTCGACGAACTGCGCGTGGCTGGCGGCCGAATCGTCGGCGGCCGGCGGCGTCGCGGCGCCGGTCTGGGCGGGTGGGAGGTCGGTTTGGGAATTCATGGGCGGGATTATAATGCGCCCCCATGTCGAATGTACCTAAAAGTCCCGCGCCGACGCGGGCCAAAGCGCCGTCGGCCCGGCACCCGGAGGGGGCGGCCGATGCGCGTCAGCAGCAGGGCCAGCCGCCGCGCCAGCAGCAACAGCAGGCGGGTCAGCCGCCGCGCGGGCCGCGCGGCGACGAGCGGCGCCGCGAGCCGGGCCAGCCGGCCGCGCAGGGCGCGCCCCAGGCCGCCGGCGAGCGCGCGCCGCGCCGCGAACGTCCGCCGCGCGCGGCCGTCACGCCCAATCCCGTTCCGCCGATCACCTACCCCGAAAGCCTGCCCGTGTCGGGCAAGCGCGACGAAATCGCGCGCGCGATCGCCGGTCATCAGGTCGTCATCGTCTGCGGTGAAACGGGTTCGGGCAAGACCACCCAGCTGCCGAAGATCTGTCTCGATCTCGGCCGCGGCCTCGGCGCCGGCGGCACGGGCCTGATCGGCCATACGCAGCCGCGGCGCCTGGCCGCGTCGTCGACCGGCCGGCGCATCGCCGAGGAGCTCGGCACGCCGTTCGGCGAGGTGGTCGGCTACAAGGTGCGCTTCACCGACAATCTCGCGCCGGGCGCATCCGTCAAGCTGATGACGGACGGCATCCTGCTCGCCGAGACGCAGACCGATCCGCTGCTGAAGGCGTACGACACGCTGATCATCGACGAGGCGCACGAACGCAGCCTGAACATCGACTTCCTGCTTGGCTACCTGAAGGAAATCCTGCCGAGGCGGCCGGACCTGAAGCTGATCGTCACGTCCGCGACGATCGACGCCGATCGCTTCGCGCGCCATTTCGGCACCGACGCGCGCCCGGCGCCCGTGATCGAGGTGAGCGGGCGGCTGTATCCGGTCGAGATGCGCTATCGCCCGGTGGCCGAGGATCGCCCGGCCGTGAAGAACGCCGAAGGCACGGGCGGCCGCGATCGCGTGAAGACCGCGCGTGAGGCCGAACGCGACCTGATGGACGCGATCGTCGACGCGGTCGACGAACTGTGCCGCGAAGGCCCCGGCGACGTGCTGGTGTTCCTGCCCGGCGAGCGCGAGATCCGCGAGGCGGCCGAGGCGCTGCGCAAGCATCATCCGCCGCATACCGAGATCCTGCCGCTGTTCGCGCGGCTGTCGGCGGCCGACCAGGACAAGGTGTTCAAGGCGTCGAACGCACGCCGCATCGTGCTTGCGACCAACGTGGCCGAAACGTCGCTGACGGTGCCGGGCATCCGCTACGTCGTCGACACCGGGCTCGCGCGCGTGAAGCGCTATTCGTACCGGAACAAGGTCGAGCAGCTGCAGGTCGAGTCGATCTCGCAGGCCGCCGCGAACCAGCGCGCGGGTCGCTGCGGCCGGGTGGCCGACGGCGTCTGCATCCGCTTGTACGAGGAAAGCGACTACCAGGCGCGCGCGCGTTTCACCGATCCGGAAATCCTGCGCTCGTCGCTCGCGTCGGTGATCCTGCGGATGAAGTCGCTGCACCTGACCGCGATCGAATCGTTCCCGTTCCTCGAGCCGCCGCCCGGCCGCGCGATCGCGGACGGCTATCAGCTGCTCAACGAACTCGGCGCGGTCGACGACGACAACGCGCTGACGCCGCTCGGCCGCGAACTCGCGCGGCTGCCGCTCGATCCGCGCGTCGGCCGGATGATTCTCGCCGCGCGCGACCAGCAGTCGCTGCGCGAGGTGCTGATCATCGCGAGCGCGCTGTCCGTGCAGGATCCGCGCGACCGTCCGATCGAGGCGCAGGAGCAGGCCGACCAGGCGCACCGCCGGTTCGCCGACGAGCGCTCCGAATTCCTGCAGTGGCTGAAGATCTGGGCGTGGTTCGAGGAAGCCGTCGCGCACAAGAAGTCGAACCGCCAGCTGATCGACGCGTGCCGGCAGAACTTCCTGTCGCACCTGCGGCTGCGCGAATGGCGCGACGTCCATTCGCAGCTGCTGACGGTCGTGCGCGAGCACGGCTGGCGCCTCAACGAGGTCGAGGCGACCTACGAGCAGGTCCATCTGGCCCTGTTGACGGGCCTGCTCGGCAACCTCGGCATGAAGGCCGACGACGATCCGCACTACCTCGGTGCGCGCGGGATCAAGTTTTACCTGTGGCCGGGCTCGGCGCTCGCGAAGAAGGCCGGCCGCTGGGTGATGGCGGCCGAACTCGTCGAGACGAGCCGGCTGTATGCGCGCTGTCTCGCGAAGATCGAGCCGGAGTGGGTCGAGAAGATCGGCGCGCACCTGCTGAAGAAATCGCTGTCGGAGCCGCATTGGGAAAAGCGTCCCGCGCAGGTCAGCGCGTTCGAGCGCGCGACGCTGTACGGGCTGCCGATCTACCACCGCCGGCGCGTCGCGTTCGGCAAGCAGGATCCGGCGCGGGCGCGCGAGCTGTTCATCCGCGGCGCGCTGGTCGAGGGCGAATTCGACACGAAGCTGCCGTTCTTCGCGCACAACCGCAAGCTGCTCGCCGACATCGAGCAGCTCGAGCACAAGTCGCGCCGCCAGGACGTGCTGGTCGACGACGAGCTGATCTACGCGTATTACGACCAGGCGATTCCGGAGGGCATTCACACCGGCGCCGCGTTCGAGCGCTGGTATCGCGACGAGGTGAAGAAGGGCGGTCAGGCGGAGGAGAAGCAGCGCCTGCTGTACCTGTCGCGCGACGACCTGATGCGCCACGAGGCGGCCGGCGTGACGACCGAGCTGTTCCCGAAGCGCGCGACGATGGCCGGCGTCGAGATGGCGCTCACGTACCATTTCGAGCCCGGCACGCCGCGCGACGGCGTGACGCTCGCGGTGCCGCTGTACGCGCTGAACCAGGTCGACGCGCGCCGCTGCGAATGGCTCGTGCCGGGGATGCTGAAGGAAAAGGTGCAGCTGCTCCTGAAGTCGCTGCCGCAGAAGCTGCGACGGCACTGCGTGCCGCTGCCCGAATACGCGGCCGGCTTCGTCGAGCGCATGGGCCGCGAGCGCTTCGGCGCGGGCGGCCTTGTCGAGGCGCTGATCGCCGACGTGCGCGGCGAGACCCAGGTCGCGATGAAGACGGCCGACTTCAAGCTCGAGACGTTGCCCGCGCACCTGTTCATGAACTTCAAGGTGATCGACGAGCACGGCCGTCAGCTCGCGATGGGGCGCAATCTCGCGCAACTGCGTCAGGAGCTCGGCGCGCAGGCGCAGCAGCAGTTCCAGAAGATCGCGGCGGCGTCGACGATCGCGCCGGGCGGCGAAGCGGGCGACGGCGACGCGGGCGGCGCGCCGGCGCTCGCCGCGGCGGCGGGTTCGACGGCGAAGGGCGGCAAGCCGGGCAAGGGCGCGGCGCCGCACACGGCCGCCCCGGCGGAAGCCGGCGCGACCGCGCTGTACGAGAACCTGACGACGTGGAACTTCGGCAAGCTCCCCGAGCTGCTGGAGATCCGCCGCCGCGGCCAGACGCTGTACGGCTATCCGGCGCTCGTCGATCGCGGCACGCATTGCGACGTCGAAGTGTTCGACTCGCCGGAGGAGGCCGCGCGGATCCACCGGGCCGGCTTGCGGCGGCTGTTCGCGCTGCAGCTGAAGGAGCCGATCAAGTTCCTCGAGAAGAACCTGCCGGGGCTGCGCGAGATGGCGATGCAGTACATGTCGCTCGGCACGCAG
The DNA here is from genome assembly GCF_001524645.2 of Burkholderia sp. MSMB0856. Taxonomy (NCBI): domain Bacteria; kingdom Pseudomonadati; phylum Pseudomonadota; class Betaproteobacteria; order Burkholderiales; family Burkholderiaceae; genus Burkholderia; species Burkholderia sp. MSMB0856. The sequence continues at coordinate 1,239,312 of NZ_CP013427.1, forward strand.
GACGAGCTGCGCGACCAGTTGATCGACACGGCGCTCGACCGCGCGTGCCTGCAGGATCCGCTGCCCGACGACGACGCGACCTTCCACGCGCGCCGCGACGAGGGCAGGAGCCGCCTGAACCTGCTCGCGCAGGAGATCGCGCGGCTGGTCGGGCAGATCCTCGCCGAATATGCGGGGCTTGCGAAGAAGCTCGCGCAGGCGAAGCCGTTCGCGCAGGCCCATGCGGATCTGCAGCAGCAGCTCGCCGCGCTGGTCGGCAAGCGCTTCGTGATCGACACGCCTTACGTGCAGCTTGCACACTTCCCGCGTTACCTGAAGGGCATCGCGCTGCGGATTGACAAGCTGAAGGCCGACCCGGCGCGCGACGCGAAGCAGTCCGGCGAGCTGCTGCCGCTCGTCCAGCAGTATCAGCGCGCGGTGTCGCAGCGCGGCGGCGTCGCCGATTCGCGCCTCGCGGAATTCCGCTGGCTGCTGGAGGAGCTGCGAATTTCGCTGTTCGCGCAGGAACTGCGCACGCCGATGCCTGTCTCTGTCAAGCGTCTGCACAAGGTGTGGGAGTCGATGCAGCGTTAGCGCGACGGCGATTGGCCGGGCCGCACCGGTTGCGGGTCCCGGCCGCCCCGAGGCGCCGGCCGTACGGCGGCCGCGACCTGCGTCGAAGTGGCGCAACGCCGTCTCCCGTCAACCGGTGGGGCCCGCCGAGCGTTTTACAATGACTGCTGTTCCACGACGTGAGTCTTCATGCGCACTTTCCTTTCCTTCGGCCGCACGCTTGCGCTGGCCGCCGCCGTGCTGGCGCCCGCCGCACACGCCAATAACGTAATCATCCTCAATTCGGCCGAGGCGACGCTTTCCCTGATCGACCAGCAGACCCGCCAGGTCGTCGGCACGATGCCGACCGGCAAGGAGCCGCACCACCTGATGGCGACGCCGGACAATTCGTCGCTGATCGTCGCGAATTCGGTCTCGAACAGCCTGATGTTCGTCGATCCGAAGACGGGCAAGCTGCAGCGCACGGTCGAAGGCATCGAGGATCCGTACCAGCTCGGCTTCTCGCCCGACAACAAGTGGTTCGTGTCGACCGGGCTGCGCCTCGACCGGCTCGACATCTACGGCTACGACGGCCGCGACCTGCATCTCGTGAAGCGCTTGCCGCTCGCGGTGATGCCGAGCCACATCGCGTTCACGAAGGACAGCAAGACCGTGCTCGTGTCGCTGCAGGTGTCCGGCGAAATCGCGGCGGTCGACCTCGCGACGCAGACGGTCAAGTGGAAGATGAAGGTCGGCAAGGTGCCGGCGGGCCTGTGGCTCACGCCGGACGACAAGTTCCTGCTGGTCGGGATGACCGGCGCGGATTACGTCGCGGTGGTCGACTGGCGCAACCAGAAGATCGTCAAGCAGATCCACACGGGCAACGGCGCGCACAACTTCCGCTCGCTCGCCGACGGCACGCACGTCGCGGTCACGAACCGGGTCGCGAACACGATCAGCATCATCGACGAGAACACGCTCACCAACGTCGGCGACATCACCGGCCTGCTGCCGGGACCGGACGACATGGAACTGTCCGCCGACAAGAAGACGCTGTGGGTGACGTTCCGCTTCGCGAAGAAGGTCGGTATCATCGATCTCGCATCGCGCAAGCTGGTGCAGACGATCGCCGTCGGCCGTTCGCCGCACGGGATCTACTTCTACGACCGCGCGCCGTGGAAGGCTGCGAACGGCGCGTGACGGGCGGAGGCGAGCGATGCTGCACCTGATCGATGCGTTCGTGTCGGACATCCAGACCTGGCTGTACGTCGACGTCGTGCAGCCGCTCCTCTTCAAGTTCAACCTGATGGGCTATGACGAGGACACCTACGACGCGCTGTACTGGGTGATCATCGGCGCGCTGCAGATGGTGCTGATGTTCGTGCTGCTGCGCCCGCTCGAGGCGCTGCTGCCGGTCGAGCGCTGGCAGAACCGCCGCGCGGTGCGGGTCGACGTGATCTATACGGCGATCGCGAAGCTCGGCATCTACGCGCTGTTTTTCTTCTTCGCGCTGCAGCCGGTGTTCGACGGCTTCCAGGCATGGCTGCGCCTGCACGGCGTCGTGAACGTCAACCTCGACTATCTGTGGCCCGGCGTGACGTCGCGGCCGATCGTCGCGTTCGCGATCTACCTCGTCGTGCTCGACTTCGCTGGCTACTGGTATCACCGCTGGCAGCACAAGTTCGGCATCTGGTGGGAACTGCACGCGGTGCATCACAGCCAGCGGCAGATGTCGCTGTGGTGCGACGACCGCAACCACCTGCTCGACGACGTGATCCAGTCGTGCTTCTTCGCGTCGATCGCGCTCGTGATCGGCGTGACGCCGTCGCAGTTCGTCGTGCTGACCGCGGTCACGAACTTCATGCAGAGCATCCAGCATACGAATGCGCGGCTGTCGTTCGGCCGGCTCGGCGAGCGCCTGCTCGTGAGCCCGACCTTCCACCGGCGCCACCACGCGGTCGGCTACGGCCACGAAGGCACCAAGTACGGCTGCAACTTCGGCGTGCTGTTCCCGTGGTGGGACATGATGTTCGGCACCGCGTCGTGGAACCGCACGGTCGAGCCGACCGGCATCCGCGAGCAGATCGAAGGCGTGTCCTACGGCGACGGCTTCTGGGCGCAGCACGGCCTCGCGTTCGTGCGCATCTTCCGGCGCCTCGTTCCCGCGAAGCGCGGCGCGGCGTCGGCCTGACCCCGTCGCTTTCCCGTTGAACGGCTCTCCCGCACGGCCCGCATGCGCTTTGGCGCATGCGGGCCGTGTGGTTTATCCTTTCCCCGTTTTTCTTCGTCGATACAGGTTCGCATGAACGACTTGCTGCGCTCCTTCGTCCGGGCCTTCGTCAGCGCGCTGCATCCGCGCATGCTGTGGCTCACCCTGATGCCGTTCGTCGTCTCGGCGCTGCTGTGGGGCGTCGTGCTGTGGTTCTCGTGGCAGACGCTGATCGACGCCGCGCGCGGCGCGCTCGACGGCTTCGTGCTCACGGCCGTGCTGTACCGCATGTTCGACGCGATCGGGATGTCGCAGCTGCATGCGGTCGTCGCGCCGTTCGTCGTCGTATCGCTCGCGATTCCGCTGATCGTGCTGACCGTGCTGCTGCTGATCGCGACGATCTCGATGCCGGTCGTGATCAAGCACCTGTCGAACCGGCAGTTCGCCGCGCTGGAGGCGAAGCGGGGCGGCACGTTCTTCGGCAGCGTGTTCAATTCGCTCGGCGCGGCCGTCGTCGGCGTCGTGCTGCTCGTCGTCACGATCCCGCTGTGGCTGATTCCGCCGTTCTTCGCGCTGCTGCCGCCCGTGATCTGGGGCTGGCTGACCTACCGCGTGATGACCTACGACGCGCTCGCGCAGCACGCGAGCCGCGACGAGCGCCGTGCGCTGGTGCGGCAGCATCGCTGGCCGCTGATCGGCATCGGCGTCGCGACCGGGCTGCTCGGTACCGTGCCGACCTTCGTGTGGGTGTCGTCGGTCTGGATGATGGTGCTGTTTCCATTCGTGGCGGCGGCCATGATCTGGGTTTACGCTTTCATCCTCGTCTTTTCGGCGCTGTGGTTCGGGCACTATTGCCTGCGCGCGCTGGACGACCTGCGCGCGAGTTCGCGCGCCACCGCAATCGACATGGGGCAGGCATGAGCATCGGCATCATCATCATCGGCGACGAAATCCTTTCGGGCCGCCGGCAGGACAAGCACCTGGCCAAGGTCATCGAGCTGCTCGGCGCGCGCGGCCTCGCGCTCGACTGGGCCGAATACGTCGGCGACGACCCGGCGCGGATCACCGCGACGATCGCGCGCGCGGTCGCATCCGGCGACATCGTGTTTTCCACGGGCGGGATCGGCGCGACGCCGGACGACCACACGCGCCAGTGCGCGGCCGCCGCGCTCGGCGTGCCGCTCGAGCTGCACCCGGAAGCGAAGGCGCTGATCTCGGAGCGCATCCGCGAGACGCACACCGATCCGGCCAGGCCGGTCGATTTCGAATCGCCGGAAAACCAGCACCGCTTCAACATGGGCGTGTTCCCGGCCGGCGCGACGATCATCCCGAACGGCTACAACCGGATTCCCGGGTTCTCGGTCGGCGATCTCCATTTCGTGCCGGGCTTTCCGGTGATGGCGTGGCCGATGATCGAATGGGTGCTCGATACGAAGTACCAGCATCTCCATCACGCGACGCCGCACGCGGAGCGCTCGCTGTACGTGTTCGAACTGCCGGAATCGACGCTCACGCCGCTGATGGAGAAGATCGAGCGCGATTTCCCGGGCGTGCGCGTGTTCAGCCTGCCGAGCGTCGGCGATGCCGAGCGCGGCGGGATCTACGCGCGCCGGCATATCGATCTCGGCGTGAAGGGCGAGCCGGAGGCGGTCGCGGCCGCGTTCGTGAAGCTGCGCGAAGGCGTGCACCTGCTCGGCGGCGACGTGGTCGAACCGGACGTGCCGCGCACCTGAGGGCCGCGCAACGGCCGCACAAAAACCACGGGCCGCGCAATGCGGCCCGTCATCGGGATGTCATCGCCCGGCTCGACGATGTCGCAGTCGGGCGTCCTTGGGTGGATGCGCCGTCAGGCGCCGATCCACGGCAGTTTCCGGAAGCACCAGCCGTCGACCGTCTTGCGGTGGCCTTCGGCATCCTTGCCGCCCTCGAAGCCTTCGAGCAGGTCGAAGGCCTTCGTGAAGCCGGCCTGCGTCGAGGCGACCGCGGCGAGCTTCGAGCGCGCCGCGCTGCGGCACAGGAACAGGATGGGCGTATCGGCCGGGAGGGCCGCTTTCAGTTGATCGACGAATTCGGCGTTCGGCACGCCGCCCGGATAGCGCGTCCATTCGAGGTGCAGGTACTGGCCGTCGCCGACGAGCGGGCGGCCGATCCAGTCGAGCTCGGCGCGGGTGCGCACGTCGACGAGGCGTGCCGACGGGTCGAGCTGCAGCAGTTCGAATGCCTCGACCGGCAGCAGTGCGCCGGCATAGTGGAGCGCGCCCTGGGCGCGGCGTTCTTCGGCCTTCGCGTAAAGCTGGTCGAGCGTACTCATGGCAGGAGGTCTCCGTATCGGTCAAACGATCATTCTAGCGCGGCGCCGCCGCGCGGATGTCCGGTTGCCCGGCAGGGTATGCACCGCCCACGCATTCACCAAAAAAGTGCAGAATGGCGTGCGTGCACCAGAATGAATCTGCAGCATGGGCATGTTTCGCCATTTGCACCATGGAGGTGCGGTCATGCGATCGCCGATGCGGCGCCTGGCCCCGGAATCGCGCAGCCGGGCCCTGCCGTGGCGCGGTCTGGCGCGATTCATGTCGCTTCTGTGCATGGCTGGCACGGTTGCTGCTATATAGAATTCGGTCGACCCGGGGCGCGCTGCGCCAAAGCCAGACTCCGGGCAGCTCGATAAACGAGGCGGTTCCCAGTCCGCCGGAATTGTTCAATCAGGAGAAGAGGTTATGAGTAAAACCGTCGCCGACGTCATGCAGCTCGTGAAGGACGAGGACGTCAAGTTCGTCGATTTCCGCTTCACGGATACGCGCGGCAAGGAACAGCACGTGTCGGTGCCGGTTTCGGCGTTTGACGAAGACAAGTTCGAAAGCGGTCATGCATTCGACGGCTCGTCGATCGCCGGCTGGAAGGGCATCGAGGCGTCGGACATGCTGCTCATGCCGGACCCGACCGCCGCATTCATCGACCCGTTCTACGAAGAGTCGACGCTGGTGCTGACCTGCGACGTGGTCGAGCCGGCCGACGGCAAGGGTTACGAGCGCGACCCGCGTTCGCTCGCGAAGCGCGGCGAAGCGTACCTGAAGAGCACGGGCCTGGGCGACACCGCCTACTTCGGTCCGGAGCCGGAATTCTTCATTTTCGACTCGGTCCAGTGGAACACGGACATGTCGGGCTGCTTCGTGAAGATCAACTCGGAAGAAGCGCCGTGGTCGGCAGGCAAGGAATTCGAAGGCGGCAACACGGGTCACCGTCCGGGCACGAAGGGCGGCTACTTCCCGGTCGCGCCGGTCGACACGTTCCAGGACATGCGTTCGGAAATGTGCCTGCTGCTCGAACAGCTCGGCATCCCGGTCGAAGTGCACCACCACGAAGTGGCGGGCCAGGGCCAGAACGAAATCGGCACGAAGTTCTCGACGCTGGTGCAGCGCGCCGACTGGACGCAATGGTCGAAGTACATCATCCATAACGTCGCGCACTCGTACGGCAAGACGGCGACGTTCATGCCGAAGCCGGTCGTCGGTGACAACGGTTCGGGCATGCACGTTCACCAGTCGATCTGGAAGGACGGCCAGAACCTGTTCGCGGGCAACGGCTACGCCGGCCTGTCGGAATTCGCGCTGTTCTACATCGGCGGCATCATCAAGCACGCCCGTGCGCTGAACGCGATCACGAACCCGACGACGAACTCGTACAAGCGTCTGGTTCCGCACTTCGAGGCACCGGTCAAGCTCGCCTACTCGGCACGCAACCGTTCGGCATCGATCCGCATTCCGCACGTGTCGAACCCGAAGGGCCGCCGTATCGAAACGCGCTTCCCGGACCCGATGGCCAACCCGTACCTGTGCTTCACGGCACTGATGATGGCCGGTCTCGACGGCGTGCAGAACAAGATCCACCCGGGCGAAGCCGCGGACAAGAACCTGTACGACCTGCCGCCGGAAGAGGATGCAAAGATCCCGACCGTCTGCGCAGGCCTCGACCAGGCACTGGAAGCGCTCGACAAGGATCGCGAGTTCCTGACGCGCGGTGGCGTGTTCACCGACGGCATGATCGATGCGTACCTCGCGCTGAAGGAGCAGGAGCTGGCGAAGTTCCGCATGACGACGCATCCGATCGAGTTCGAGATGTACTACTCGCTGTAATCGGCGATGGCGCTTCGATTCAGCGCCGTCATGCCGGTTCGTTCCCGTCGCGCGGCTTGCGGCGGGAACCGCGGAGTCTGAAAGGGGACGGCGTCCAGCCGTCCCTTTTTTGTTCCGAGCATTTCCATTTTCCGACCCGCTGAGGCGCGACGACACGCACGATGGCTCTGAAGAATCTGATCAAGGCGAGGACGGGGCAGCCCGAGCGACTGACGGACGACGAGCGGCTCTCGCGCTCGGGCCTGCTTGCCGGGCTGGAAGCGCTGCCGACGGTCGTGATCGTGCTCGACCGCAAGACGCTGCGGGTCGCGTTCGCGAACCCGTCCGCGGAGGCGATGCTCGACATCTCGCGCCGGCAGCTCGCGCAGCGGCCGTGGGGCGAGATTTTCCCGAACGCGAACGAGCTCGCGTCGACGATCACCGCGATCGGCGAGGAGCGCTTTCACGCGACGCATCTCGATACCGTGCTCGACCGGCCCGGCCGGGAACCGCTGCACGTGCATGCGATCGTCGGCTTCCTCGAGACCGCGCCCGATTTCGTGCTCGTCGAGCTGTTCGAGAACGAACGGCAGTCGCGCACCGATCGCGAGGAGCGCATCCACGACCTGACCGCGGTCAACAAGCAACTGATTCGCAACCTCGCGCACGAAATCAAGAACCCGCTCGGCGGCATTCGCGGCGCAGCCCAGCTGCTCGAATTCGAACTGAGCGAGCGCGAGCGCGGCGAGTTGCGCGAATACACGCAGGTGATCATCAAGGAGTCCGATCGGCTGCAGACGCTCGTCGACCGGTTGCTGGAGCCGCACCGACATCCGCACATCGTCGGCGACGTCAACATTCATGAAGTGTGCGAACGCGTGCGCGCGGTGATGCTAGCGGAATTTCCGCGCGGGCTCACCATCGAGCGCGATTACGACGTGAGCGTGCCGGACCTGCGCGGCGACAAGGAGCAGCTGATCCAGGCGCTGCTGAACATCGTGCGCAACGCCGCGCAGGCGCTGCGCGAACGGATCGCGCAGGGCGACGCGAAGATCGAGCTGCGCACGCGCGTCGCGCGCAAGGTGACGATCGCGAAGCGCCTGTACAAGCTGGCACTGGACTTGCACGTGGTCGACAACGGGCCCGGCATTCCGGAGGAGATCCGCGACCGGATCTTCTACCCGCTCGTGTCCGGGCGCGACGACGGCAGCGGCCTCGGCCTCACGCTCGCGCAGACCTTCGTGCAGCAGCACGACGGGATGATCGAGGTCGAGAGCCGGCCCGGCCGTACCGAATTTCAGATCCTGCTGCCGCTCGATCACTGAGCGACGGCATGGCGATTCACCGGATTCACCCATACCTGACCGACCTATGAAGCCGATCTGGATAGTAGACGACGACCAATCGATCCGCTGGGTGCTCGAAAAGGCACTCGCCCGGGACAGCTTCGCGACGAAGAGCTTCGCGAACGTGCGCGACGCGCTGGCCGCGCTCGACCACGAGACGCCGCAGGTGCTCGTGTCCGACATCCGGATGCCGGGCGGCTCCGGCCTCGAGCTGTTGCAGGCGATGCACGAGCGTTTGCCGGGCCTGCCCGTCATCATCATGACGGCGTTCTCCGATCTCGACAGCGCCGTCGCGGCGTTCCAGGGCGGCGCGTTCGAATATCTCGCGAAGCCGTTCGACGTCGACAAGGCCGTCGAGCTGATTCGCCGCGCGGTCGAGGAGAGCCTGCGCGGCGGCGCGCCGCAGGACGAGCGCGTCGCCGAGGCGCCCGAGATGCTCGGCCAGGCGCCCGCGATGCAGGACATGTTCCGCGCGATCGGCCGCTTGTCGCATTCGGCCGCGACCGTGCTGATCACCGGCGAATCGGGCACCGGCAAGGAACTCGTCGCGCGGGCGCTGCACCGTCACAGCCCGCGGGCGAACGGCCCGTTCATCGCGCTGAACACGGCGGCGATTCCGAAGGACCTGCTGGAATCCGAACTGTTCGGCCACGAGCGTGGCGCGTTCACCGGCGCGCAGACGACGCGCCAGGGCCGCTTCGAGCAGGCCGAGAACGGCACGCTGTTCCTCGACGAAATCGGCGACATGCCGTTCGATCTGCAGACGCGCCTGTTGCGCGTGCTGTCGGACGGCCAGTTCTATCGCGTCGGCGGCCACAATCCGCTGCGCGCGAACGTGCGCGTGATCGCCGCGACGCACCAGAATCTGGAGGCGCGCGTGCGGCAGGGGCTGTTCCGCGAGGACCTTTACCACCGGCTCAACGTGATCCGGCTGCGGCTGCCGCCGCTGCGCGAACGCAGCGAGGACATCGCGCTGCTCACGCGTCACTTCCTGCAGAAGAGTGCGCGCGATCTCGGCGTCGAGCCGAAGCGCGTGTCGGACGAAGCGCTCGCGTATCTGACGTCGCTGCCGTTTCCCGGCAATGTGCGGCAGCTCGAGAACCTCGCGAACTGGCTGACCGTGATGGCGCCCGCGCAGACGGTCGAGATCAAGGACCTGCCGCCCGACCTCGTGCCGGCAGGCGCGCCGGTGACCGCGACGGCCGATGGCGCGGATGCACTCGGCGGCGTGAGCGGCGGCGTCGCGGGCGACGCGGCGCGCGCGCAGCTGGCGGCCGGTGTCGTGCCGTTGACGGCGGCGCCCGTCGCGGCCGCACCGAACGGTGCGCCGGCCGGCTATCCGATGTGGGAAAGCGGGCTGCGCACCGAAGTCGCGCGGCTGCTGCGCGAGAATTCGGCCGACGTGATGGACGAGCTCGCGCGCCGCTTCGAGGCAGCCGTGATTCGCGAGGCGCTCGACTTCACGCGCGGCCGCAAGGTCGAGGCGGCGGAGCGGCTCGGCATCGGCCGCAACACCATCACGCGCAAGATCCAGGAACTGCATCTGGAGCCGTAAACCTCTGTCGCGGCATGCGCGGACGTCGCGCATGCCGTGATCGGACATAATCGCGGTTTGCCGTCAGGTGCGTTCCGTCATGTCCGATTCCTTCCGCTGGCCCGCCGGGGCCGATCCCTTCCGCTTTCTCGAAGCGCTCGACAGCAAGCGTGCCCGCGCTTGGGTCGACGAGCAGAACGCGCGCACGCGTGTCGCGCTGCGCGACGACGATGCGTATCGCGCGCTCACCGCGCGGCTTGCGCAGGCGTATCTGCCGCGCGAACGCCCGGTGATTCCGACCCGCTGGCGCGACTGGGCGTACGACCTGTGGCAGGACGATCTCCATCCGAAGGGACTGTGGCGCCGCGCGCGCTGGGACGACTGGCGCGCCGGCCGGCCCGAATGGGAAACGCTGCTCGACGTCGACGCGCTCGGCGCGCAAGAGGGCGAGTCGTGGGTGTTCGAGCAGGACGCGATCCTGTACCCCGACGGTGACCGCGCGCTGCTGTCGCTGTCGCCCGGCGGGGCCGACGCCGTCGTCGTGCGCGAGTTCGATCTCGTGCAGCGTCGTTTCGTCGACGGCGGTTTCACGATCGACGAGCCGGGGCATCACACGGTCGGCTGGATCGACCGCGATACCGTCTACGTGAGCTGGGATCGCGGCGAAGCGCATGCGACCGCGGCCGGCTATCCGTACGACGCGCGCCGCTGGGTGCGCGGCACGCCGCTCGCCGATGCGCCGGTCGTGTTTCGCGGCGAACCCGACGACATCAGCGCGGGCGCGTGGTTCGACCCGATCGATGGCCGTCACGTCGCGTGGCGCAGCGTGGATTTCTTCGACGCACACGCGTACTGGCTGACCGACGCGGGCGAGTGGGCGCGCTACGACGTGCCGACGCATGTCGAGGTCGGCTTCTGGGAAGGCTGGCTCGTGCTGGAGCCGCGGCTCGACTGGGACTGCGGCGGTGTGCATCACGCGGGCGGCTCGCTGCTCGCGATCCGCGAGCAGGCGTTCCTGGCGGGGTCGCGCGAGCTCACGACGCTGTTCGCGCCGCGGCCGTCGACGTCCGCCTGCACGTGGACGCACACGCGCACGATGCTGATCGCGAGCTGGCTCGACGACGTGCACAACCGCACGATGCTGTGGCAGCCGCGTCAGGGCGAGGACGGCGCGTGGACGTGGGACGCGCGGCCGTTCGACTGGCCGGGCGATGCGCAGATCGACGTCGAGCCGGTCGAGTCGACGCTGAACGACGACGTGTACGTGGACGTCGATACCTATCTCGATCCGCCCGAATGCTGGCTCGCCGACCTGACCGATCGCGCGGCCGATGCGCCGTCGCGCCGCGTGCTGCTCGACCGGCCGCCGGTGCGGTTCGATGCGGCCGGGCTCGTCGTGCGCCGCGCGAATGCCCGTTCGCGCGACGGCACGGTGGTGCCGTACACGCTGATCGGGCCGCGTGACGCGCTCGATGCACTCGATGCGCCGGAGCGCGCCGACGGCCGCACCCGCGTCGCGCGCCCGTGCCTGCTGTCAGGCTATGGCGGCTTCGCGATTCCGAACCTGCCGGGCTACAGCGATGCACTCGGCATTGCGTGGCTCGAACGCGGCGGTGTCGCGGCGTTCGCACACATCCGGGGTGGCGGCGAATTCGGGCCGGGCTGGCACGTCGACGCGCAGCGCGAACATCGGCAGCGCTCGTTCGACGACTTCATCGCGGTGGCCGAGGACCTGATCCGCACCGGCGTGACGACGGCCGCGCAGCTCGGCATCGAGGGCGGCAGCAACGGCGGGCTGCTGGTGGGCGCCTGCATGGTGCAGCGTCCGGAACTGTTCGGCGCGGTGCTGTGCCGCGTGCCGCTGCTCGACATGCGGCGCTATCCGAAGCTGCACGCGGGCGCCGCATGGCTCGACGAGTACGGCGACCCGGACGATGCGCGCGAGGGCGCGGCGCTTGCCGCCTACTCGCCGTATCACCGCGTGCGCGACGGTGTCGTGTATCCGCCGCTGCTGCTGACGACGTCGACGCGCGACGACCGCGTGCATCCCGCGCATGCACGCAAGATGGCCGCGCGCATGCATGCGCTCGGACACGAACGCGTGTGGTACTGGGAGAACACCGACGGCGGTCACGGCAGCGCCGACGATCTGGAGCGCGCCGAATCCGATGCGGCGGAATTCGGCTTCCTGTGGGCCCATCTCGGGCCCGCGCCCGCGCGCGATTGAGCGCGGGCGTGAGCGGGCAGGGGGCTCAGCCGACGATCGCGACGACGGGCGTGTGGTCGGACGGCTGGTCCCACGTGCGCGGCACGCGGTCGACTTCGCACGACGTGCAGGTGGCGGCGAGCGCCGGCGACAGCAGGACGTGGTCGATACGCAGCCCCGCGTTGCGGCGGAACGCGAACATCCGGTAGTCCCACCACGTGAAGGTCTTCTCCGGCTGTTCGAAACGGCGGAATGCATCGACGAAGCCGAGTTCGATCAGCTTCGCGAAGTGCGCACGCTCCTGCGGCGACACGAGGTTCTGGCCTTCCCATTTCGCCGGGTCGTGCACGTCGCGGTCTTCCGGCGCGATGTTGTAGTCGCCGAGCAGCGCGAGCTTCGGGTAGCGCTGCATCTCGGTGCTCAGCCACGCATGCAGCGCGTCGAGCCACTGCATCTTGTAGACGAACTTGTCGGAGTCGGGCGCCTGGCCGTTCGGGAAATAGGCGGACACGATGCGCACGCCGTCGACCGTCACGGCGATCACGCGCTGCTGCGGATCGTCGAAGCCGGGGATGTTGCGCACGACGTCCGATTCGTCGACGGCGAGCGTGTCGCGCACCAGGATCGCGACGCCGTTGTAGGTTTTCTGGCCCGTGAACCAGCTGCGGTAGCCGGCAGCCTCGAGATCGGCGCGCGGATACTTCTCGTCGGGCAGCTTCAGTTCCTGCAGGCACAGCACGTCGGTTCCGCTTTGCGCGAGCCAGTCGAGCACGTGCTGCTTGCGGACGTTGAGCGAGTTGACGTTCCAGGTGGCGATTTTCATGAACGGGAATGCGTGCGGGGTGAATGCGAAGGCCGCCATCTTACCGCGAGCAAGGGGCGCGAACGCGCGCGACACGCGACGCGAAGCAGGCGCGATGCATTGCGTTATCGACGACCTGCAAAGAAATTGTGACAAAAGTGTTGACGTGAGTACTTCATCACCCTATAATTTATTTCTCTGACGCGGGGTGGAGCAGTCTGGCAGCTCGTCGGGCTCATAACCCGAAGGTCGTAGGTTCAAATCCTACCCCCGCAACCAAGCACACCAGACGATGTGCAGCGCAAGTGACCGATGCGCGCTTCGTCGACAGGAACCCGGCCTCGTGCCGGGTTTTTTGTTTTCAGCCCGCCGCCCACTCGACCGCCGCCTTCGCATGCAGCGCGGTCGTATCGAACACCGGCAGCGGCGAATCGTCCGCACCGATCAGCAGCGTGATTTCCGTGCAGCCGAGTATCACCGCCTGCGCGCCGCGTGTTGCCAGTTCGTCGATGATGGCCACGTAGGTCGCGCGCGACCCGGCATCGATCACGCCATGACACAGCTCGTCGTAGATGATCCGGTGCACGTCGCCGCGCGCGGATTCGTCCGGCACCAGCACGTCGAGGCCGAATTTGTCGCGCAGACGCGCCGCGTAGAACGGCAGTTCCATCGTGTAGCGCGTGCCGAGCAGCGCGACGCGCTCGACGCCCGCTGCACGCAGCGCGGCGCCGGTCGGATCGGCGATGTGCAGGAACGGCAGCGCCACCGCAGCCTCGATCGCGCCGTGCACGCGGTGCATCGTGTTGGTCGTCAGCACGATGAGGTCGGCGCCGGCCGCTTCGAGCCGGCGCGCGGCATCGGCCATCCGCTCGCCGAGCGCGGCCCAGTCCTGCGCGCGCTGCAGCGCTTCGATCTCCGCGAAATCCACCGTGACCAGCACGCTCTTCGCATTGTGATGGCCGCCGTGCAGCGCCTTCGAATGGCGATTGATCATCCGGTAGTACTCCGCCGACGATTCCCAGCTCATCCCGCCGATCAGTCCGATCGTCTTCATCCGTCACCCGTGCGTTGCGTAACCTGTGGCAGACGAGTATAGGGGGCGGTCCTTGCGCGCGGCGGTACAATCCGCGCGAAGCGGACCGGTACGGTGCGGCCGGCCGGAACGTGCCGGAACTGCGTGGAGGCGACCGAACGCGACAGCACGCGACAGTTGAAACGACCACTGTGTTTTTGTACAGTATCGGCACCGTGAATCCGACCATCATCCCGCCTGCCGATCCGCGCGTGCCGCCACCCGGCGACGCGCCGTCGCGCGTGCGCAAGATCATCCATTGCGATTGCGACTGCTTTTACGCATCGGTCGAGATGCGCGACGACCCGTCGCTGCGCAACCGGCCGCTCGCGGTCGGCGGCCGGCCCGACCAGCGCGGCGTGATCGCGACCTGCAATTACGAGGCGCGGCGCTACGGCGTGCATTCGGCGATGTCGTCGGCGCTGGCGATGCGCAAGTGCCCGGACCTGCTGATCCTGCCGTCCGCGATGGACAAGTACCGCGCGGCGTCGCGGCAGATCATGGCGATCTATCGCGACTACACGCGTGACGTCGAGCCGCTGTCGCTCGACGAGGCGTACCTCGACGTCAGCGGCTCCGAACTGTGCCAGGGCAGCGCGACGCTGATTGCGCGGGAGATTCGCCAGCGCGTGTACGACACGGTCGGCGTGACGGTGTCGGCGGGCGTCGCGCCGAACAAGTTCATCGCGAAAATCGCGTCCGACTGGAACAAGCCCGACGGCCTGTTCGTCGTGCGCCCGCATGAGGTCGATGCATTCGTCGCGGCGTTGCCGGTGCGCAAGCTGCACGGCGTCGGCCAGGTGACGGCCACGCGGCTCGACCGGCTCGGCATCCAGACCTGCGCGCAGCTGCGCGACTGGTCGCTGATCGACCTGCATCGCGAGTTCGGCGCGTTCGGCCGGCGGCTCTACCAGCTGGCGCGCGGAATCGACGAGCGGCCGGTGCAGGCCGATCAGGAGCGCAAGTCGGTCAGCGTCGAGACGACCTACGTGACCGACCTGACGACGCTCGAGCAATGCGCGGACGAGATCCGCCGCCTGGTCGTGCAGCTCGACGCGCGCATCGCGCGCGCGGGCGCGGCCCGTGCGATCCGCAAGTTGTACGTGAAGATTCGCTTCGCCGATTTCCAGCGCACGACGGTCGAGTGCGTGGCCGACGCGACGAATGCGCAAACGGCCGTCACGCTGCTCGCGAAGGGGCTGCAGCGGCGCGCGCAGGCCGTGCGGCTGCTCGGCGTCGGCGTGCGCATCGACGAGGACACGGCCGAGCGTCACGGGCAGTTTTCGCTGTTCGACGATGAGGCCGACCGCAACACCGACAACACGGTCGAAGCCGGCGGCGAGACGCCGGCACCATGAAAAAAGGCACCGCCGAAGCGGTGCCTTTCGATGCTGCCGGACGAGCCGGGCAGCGCATGCTCAGTGCGCGGGGGAAGCCATCCCGTTGTGGCGCAGCAGCGCGTCGATTTCCGGCTCGCGGCCGCGGAACGCCTTGAACGAATCCATCGCCGGCCGGCTGCCGCCGACCTCGAGGATCTCGCGGCGATAGCGCGTGCCGGTCGCCGCGTCGAGCACGCTGCCGCTTGCGGCAGCCGCTTCCTCGAACGCCGCATACGCGTCGGCCGACAGCACCTCCGCCCACTTGTAGCTGTAATAGCCGGCCGCATAGCCGCCCGCGAAGATGTGGCTGAACGTGTTCGGCCAGCGCGAGAACGCCGCCTGCGGGATCACGTGGTAGCGCTCGTTGATCTCGCGCGCGAATGCGTTCACGCCGGTCGTGCCGGCCGGGTCGAAGTCGACGTGCAGCAGCATGTCGAACATCGAGAACACGATCTGGCGGAGCGTGCCGAGGCCGCTCTGGAAGTTCTTCGCGGCGATCATCTTGTCGAACAGCTCGCGCGGCAGCGTGGCGCCCGTATCGACGTGCGACGACATCGACGACAGCACGTCCCATTCCCAGCAGAAGTTTTCCATGAACTGCGACGGCAGTTCGACCGCATCCCATTCGACGCCGTTGATGCCCGACACGCCGAGTTCGTCGACGCGCGTGAGCATGTGATGCAGCCCGTGGCCAAATTCATGGAACAGCGTGATGACTTCGTCGTGCGTGAAGCATGCAGGCTTGCCGCCGACCGGTGCCGAGAAGTTGCAGGTCAGATACGCAACCGGCGTCTGCACGGCGTTGCCGCGCTTCGCGCGCGCACGCGCATCGTCCATCCACGCGCCGCCGCGCTTGCCTTCGCGTGCATACAGGTCGAGATAGAACTGCGCGACGAGCGAGCCGTCGCGGTTTTCCACGCGGAAGAAGCGCACGTCCTTGTGCCACACCGGTGCGTCGTCCGGCTTGATCCGCACGCCGAACAGCGTTTCGGTGACGGTGAACAGGCCTTTCAGCACGGCCGGTTCCGGGAAGTACTGCTTGACCTCGTTTTCCGAGAACGCGTAGCGCTGCTGGCGCAGCCGCTCGGCCGCGAACGCGACGTCCCACGGCGCGAGCTCGGCCAGACCGAGTTCCTTCGCGGCGAACGCGCGCAGTTCGTCCCAGTCCTTGTCAGCGTGCGGGCGCGCGCGCGTCGCGAGATCCTCGAGGAACGCGATCACCTGCTGCGGCGATTCGGCCATCTTCGGCGCGAGCGACACTTCGGCGAAGTTGCGGTAGCCGAGCATCTGCGCTTCTTCGCGGCGCAGCTTCAGTTCGTCGGCGACGATCGCCGTGTTGTCCCACTCGGCCTTGCCGCCGCCGTACTGCGGGCCGAGTTCCGATGCGCGGGTCGCATATGCGCGGTACAGCGTCTCGCGCATCGCGCGGTTCTCGGCGTACTGCAGCACCGGGAAGTAGGACGGGAAGTGCAGCGTGAACTTCCAGCCTTCCTTGCCTTCCTTTTGCGCGGCTTCGCGGGCCGCTTCGATCGCGTCGCCCGGCAGGCCGGCCAGCTCGGCTTCGTCGTGCGCGAAATACGCATACGCGTTGGTCGCGTCGAGCACGTGGTCGGAGAACGCCTTCGACAGCGCGGCCTGCTGCTCCTGCAGTTCCGCGAAGCGCGGCTTCCGGTCCTCGGGCAACTCGGCGCCCGACAGGCGGAAATCGCGCAGCGCGTTGTCGAGGATCTTCTTGCGTTCGGCGGACAGCGTCGCGTATTCGGCGCTCGCGGCGATCGCCTTGTACTTCTCGTACAGCGCGAGGTTCTGGCCGACGCTCGACCAGAACTCGGTCACGCGCGGCAGGTTTTCGCCGTAGGCGGCGCGCAACTCCGGCGTATCGGCGACCGCGTTCAGGTGGCCGACGACGCCCCATGCACGCCCGAGCGGCTCCGTCGCCTGCTCGACCGTCTCGACGATCGCGGCCCACGTCGCCGGCGTCGCCGGCGCGCTCGCGGTGTCGACCGCGCGGTTGGCGGCATCGAGCAGCGTGTCGAGCGCGGGCGTCACGTGTTCCGGACGAATCTCGCCGAAGCGGGGCAGGCCGGAGAAATCGAGGAGCGGATTGGTGTTGGCGCTGGCGGACATTAAGACTCCCTGTCTGTTGCCGGATGAACCGGAGTGAAAAGGGTGAGGCGCGATGCGGCGGCGCCCGATATCGACATTATTGGGGCGCATCGCGCGCTTTCCAATCGTTAGTTTCTAACGACGCGATTGGTTGTGCTCGGTGCGGGGTCGGATACGGGGGAGTTTGGTGCAACGGCGCGGCCGCGACGGCGGCCGGCCAGACGCCGGCGCACGAATGCGCGCCGGCTGGGCGGGCAGGGGCGATCGCGTTGCGATCAGGCGGCCGCGGCGGCGCGCTCGGCGGCTTCGATCGTGTTGATCAGCAGCATCGTGATGGTCATCGGGCCGACACCGCCCGGCACCGGCGTGATGTGACCGGCGACTTCCTTCACGCCGGCGAAGTCGACGTCGCCGCACAGCTTGCCCGCGTCGTCGCGGTTCATGCCGACGTCGATCACCGTCGCGCCGGGCTTGACCATGTCGGCCGTCAGGATGTTGCGCTTGCCGACCGCGGCGACCACGACGTCGGCCTGGCGCGTGTGCGCGGCGAGGTCGCGGGTCTTGCTGTGGCAGATCGTCACGGTCGCGCCGGCCTCGAGCAGCAGCATCGCCATCGGCTTGCCGACGATGTTCGAGCGGCCGATCACGACGGCGTTCGCGCCTTGCAGCGGGATGTCATGTGCTTCGAACATCTTCATCACGCCGTACGGCGTGCACGGGCGGAACAGCGGCTTGCCCGTCATCAGCGCGCCGGCGTTCGCGACGTGGAAGCCGTCGACGTCCTTCTCCGGCGCGATCGCCTCGATCACCTTGTGGCTGTCGATGTGCTTCGGCAGCGGCAGCTGGACCAGGATGCCGTGGATCTTCGGGTCGCGGTTCAGTTCGTCGATGCGCGCCAGCAGGTCGGCTTCCGACAGCGTGTCCGGGTACGCATCCTTCAGCGAGAAGAAACCGTTGTCCTCGCACGCCTTGATCTTGTTGCGCACGTAGACTTCGCTCGCCGGGTTGGCGCCGACGAGGATCACCGCGAGACCGGGCTGGTGGCCGCGTGCGGTCAGGGCGGCGGCGCGTTCGGCGGCCTGCGCGCGCAAGGTCTTCGAGAGGGCGTTGCCGTCGATGAGGAGGGCTGTCATGGTGGTGGTCCTGCCGGGAAGTTGGAATGCGGGCGTGCGGCGCGCGAAGCGCCGCAGCAAAACACGCAATTATACCGGTCGCCTGCCGTCGTCCGACAGCGAATACAAGGAAAGCGTCATGGCGGCGGTGCCGGCGCGCCGGGAGGAAGCGCCGGGCCGCTCCGCGCGAGTGGGCCGCATCGCACGGCGCGGCAGGGCGACGGTGCGGCCGCCCGGGCAGGTGCCCGGCGGCCGCGCGCGACGTTCAGGCCTGCTTCTTCGACAGCGCGAGGCGCAGCAGATCGGCGACCGTGTTGACGTTGAGCTTTTCCATGATGTTCGCGCGGTGCGCTTCGACCGTCTTGATGCTGATCCCGAGATCGTCGGCGATCTGCTTGTTCAGGCGGCCGGCGATGATCCGCTCGAGCACCTGCTGCTCGCGCGCGGTCAGCTTCGACAGGCGCTCGCTCGCGGCGCGCTGTTCCTGGACGCTCTTGCTTTCGCTTCGGGCCTTGTCGAGCATCCGCTCGACGAGCTTGCGCAGCTCGGCCTCGTCGAACGGTTTCTCGATAAAGTCCATCGCACCCTTTTTCATCGTCGACACCGCCATCGGCACGTCGCCGTGGCCCGTGACGAAGATGATCGGCAGCGCGGCGTTGTCCGCGATCAGGCGTTCCTGCAGTTCGAGGCCGCTCATGCCAGACATCCGCACGTCAAGGATCAGGCAGGCGATCTGGCCGGCCTGCTGCGCCGGCTGATAGGCATCGAGGAACTGCTCGGCGCTCGAGAAGCATTGCACGCGATAGCCGTTCGCCTCCAGCAGCCAGCGCAGCGAGTCCCGTACGGCCTCGTCGTCGTCGACGACGAAGACAGTTTCCTGAGTGGTGGTGACAGGGCTATTCATAGTTCTCCCGTAACGGTATGTGATGCCGATGCCTCGCGCCCCCCTTGGCCGAGATCAGCGGGTTCCCCAATGGGCAGGCTGCAGTGGAATGTCGCGCCGGAAATGCGGCCGTCCGGTTCGACATTGTTGACCACCCACAGACGCCCCCGATGCGATTCGATGATCGAACGGCAGATGTTCAGCCCCATGCCCATGCCGTCGGACTTGGTGCTGTAAAACGGTTCGAACAGGCGTTCGGCGGTCGCTTCGTCCACGCCCGGACCCTGGTCGATCACGCGGATGTCGACGAAACCCGCGTCAATGTCGGCGACGACGCGGATCACGCCGTCCGCCGACGCCGGCTTCACGTCGGCCATCGCCTCGGCCGCGTTCTTCATCAGGTTCACGAGCACCTGCTCGATCAGCACGGGGTCGACATAAATAATAGGCATTCTTGCGAGGATTTCCGTGACGATCCGGATCCTGCGCTTCCTGGCCTCGATTTCGGCGAGCCCGACCGCGTCGGCGACGATGTCCGCGACCCGCGCCGGCTGGCGTTTCGGCTCGCTGCGCTTCACGAATTCGCGGATCCGCTTGACGATCATCCCCGCGCGCAGCGCCTGCTGCGCGGTCTTTTCCAGCGCGGGCTGCAGCGTTTCGGGCGTGCCGCGGCCGCTCTTCACGAGCGCGAGCGTGCCCGAGCAGTAGTTGTTGATCGCGGCGAGCGGCTGGTTCAATTCGTGAGCAATCGACGACGCCATTTCACCCATCGTCATCAATCGGCTCGTGAACTGCAGCTTCTCTTCCTGCTGGTGCGCGAGTTCCTGCGCCTTCTTGCGGGTCGTGATGTCGGTCGCGATCTGCATCTGCGCGAGGTGGCCGTCCACCCACTGGATGTACTGGCGGCGCACCTCGAACCACTTCTGGATGCTCTCGACGTACACCTCCTGCGCGTCGGCCGTGCTGCTCGTCAGCGCGGCGGCCGGCAGGCCCGCGAACGCGTCGACCATGTCGATCGAGTCGGACGACGCCTGCGCGCGGTCGAAGCCGCCGCCGGACAGCTCCAGGTGGCCGTCCGGGCGGATCCCGAACAGATGGCGGTAGTAGCGGTTCGCGAACAGCAGCTCGGCTTCGTCGGCGGCGAGCACCGACACGGCGGCGTCGAGGCTTTCGAGCACCGTCGTGAAGCGCTCGTGCGCGGCCGCGAGTTCCTCGCGCGCGCGCTTCGGCTCGGTGATGTCGGTCATCGACGACATCCAGCCGGTCTGGCGGCCCGAGCTGTCGATCAGCGGCGACACGTAGAGGCGCGCATGGAACAGCGTGCCGTTCTTGCGCCGCACGCGCAGCTCGAAGCCCGAACTCGGCGCCTTGCCGCGCAGCGTCATGTCGAGCTGGCGCTGCATTTCCGGGTAGGCGTCGCGCGGCCAGTACGGGAACGGCGCGACCTTGCCGACGAGGTCGGTCTCGTCCCAGCCCGTCATCCGGCAGAACGCGGGGTTCACGTGCGTGATGCGGCCGTGCATGTCGAGTACGCGCATGCCGATCAGCACCGAGTTTTCCATCGCGCGGCGGAAGAATGCTTCCGCGTACAGCGCCTGCTGCGCCTCGAAGCGCTGGCGCGTGTGCTTCCACAGGCTCCAGAGGCTCCACAGCACGAAGCACGACAGGCCGGCGACCAGCCACACGAGCGTGTTGTTGGTCAGGTTCGTGAGCTGCGGGAATGCGTACACGCGCACGGTCAGCCCCTGGCCGGGCGGATCGAGCGGCAGGTCGTAGTGGGAGTCGCGCGGCAGGCGCGGGCGCGTCGACGTGGACGACAGCTCGCGGTTGTTCGAGTCGGTGATCGAGATCTTGTACTTCGACGACAGCTCCTGCGGGATGTCGTGCTTCAGGATCCCTTCGACCGAGAACACCGCGGCGATCGAGCCGAGATATTCGCGGTCGCCGCGCATCACGGGCGTCTGCAGCGTGATGAAGCCGTTGCCGAAGTCGTCGTAGATCAGCGGCGAATAGGCCTGGCGGCGCGTGCTGCGCGCCTCGTCGTACGCGCCGCGCACGGCGTCCTGCATCTGCGCGTCGCCGGGCTTCGCGAGCCGCTGGCCGAGCAGCGGCGGGTGCACGGTCGGCCAGCGCTGCACGCCGGGCGCGGTGTACCAGTTCAGATAGAGGATTTCCGGATGCGTCTGCATCACGTCCGCGACGGCCATCTGGAATGCATTCTGGTCGAGGCGGCCGGACGCGAGATCGCGCGACAGCGCCTGCAGCTGCTCCTGCGCGCCCGTCATCGACAGGCGGATCTGCTGCTGCGCCCACGCGACGTTACGGAACAGGGTGTCTTCCTGCTGCTGCTGTTCGCGGCGATTGAGGCTCCATAGAATCAGGCTCATCACCACGAGGAACACGAGGATCGACAGCAGCGGCGTCAGCAAATAGGAGTTGGACCACCACGGTCCGTGGTGCCAGCGGGACGGCTGCGACTCCGCCGGCGGGCCCGACGGTCGCGCCGAGCGTGCGAAAAGCCGATCGGTCAACATGGCAGGATTGTAGCGCAGCGCAATACATGGAAAACCCATACCGGATATGTTGAACGGAAACGGATTTGTGCTCGCGGCGCGTGCCGGAGAGGCCCGATACGAGGGTGCAGCGCAGCAATATTCCGCATTGCGAGAAAAGATCTCACAATTCGAAAATTTTGTTGCGCGTGGCCGTACACGATCATTACAATCCGTCGGAGCTTGCCCGCAGCCGGCCGCGTCGCGTCGTCTGCACGAGAGCGATCCTCACATTCCAGGACCCAGGAGACGAGAATGTCCGCTGTACCGAACGAAGTGATGAAATATGTCGCCGCCGATCGTGACGACGACCCGCAAGAAACCGTTGAATGGCTCGAGTCGCTCGACGGCGTGATCTCCTCCGTGGGCACCGGCCGCGCGCACTACCTGATCGAAAAGCAGATCGAATTCGCCCGCATGCACGGCGAACACCTGCCGTTCTCCGCCAACACCCCGTACATCAACACGATCCCGGTCGAAGCCCAGGCGAAGATTCCGGGCGACCAGGACGTCGAGCACCGCATCCGTTCGTACACGCGCTGGAACGCGCTGGCGATGGTGCTGCGCGCAGGCAAGGACACGAACGTCGGCGGCCACATCGCGTCGTTCGCATCGGCCGCGACGCTCTATGACGTCGGCTACAACCACTTCTGGCACGCGGCGTCGGACCAGCACGGCGGCGATCTCGTGTTCGTGCAGGGCCACTCGTCGCCGGGCGTGTACTCGCGCGCGTTCCTGCTCGGCCGCCTGTCGGAAGAGCAGCTCGACAGCTTCCGCCAGGAAGTCGACGGCAAGGGCATCTCGTCGTACCCGCACCCGTGGCTGATGCCGGACTTCTGGCAGTTCCCGACCGTGTCGATGGGTCTCGGCCCGATTATGGCGATCTACCAGGCACGCTTCATGAAGTACCTGGAATCGCGCGGCATCGCGAAGACCGCCGGCCGCAAGGTCTGGGCGTTCCTCGGCGACGGCGAGACGGACGAGCCGGAATCGCTCGGCGCGATCGGCATGGCGAGCCGCGAGAAGCTCGACAACCTCGTGTTCGTGATCAACTGCAACCTGCAGCGTCTCGACGGCCCGGTGCGCGGCAACGGCAAGATCATCCAGGAACTGGAATCGGAATTCCGCGGCGCCGGCTGGAACGTGATCAAGGTCATCTGGGGCAGCCGCTGGGATGCGCTGTTCGCACGCGACAAGACGGGCGCGCTGATGCGTCGCATGATGGAAGTCGTCGACGGCGAATACCAGACGTACAAGTCGGAGTCGGGCGCGTTCGTACGCGAGCACTTCTTCAACACGCCTGAACTGAAGGCGCTCGTCGCCGACTGGTCGGACGACGACATCTGGGCGCTGAACCGTGGCGGCCACGATCCGCACAAGATCTACGCGGCGTTCCACGAAGCGACCAACACGAAGGGCGCGCCGACCGTCATTCTCGCGAAGACCATCAAGGGCTACGGGATGGGCGAGTCGGGCCAGGCGATGAACATCACGCACCAGCAGAAGAAGCTGCCGGTCGAGCAACTGAAGAAGTTCCGTGACCAGTTCCGCCTGCCGATCACCGACGAGCAGATCGCCGACGTGCCGTACCTGAAGTTCGAGGAAGGTTCGAAGGAACTCGAATACATGCGCCAGAAGCGCATGGACCTCGGCGGCTACCTGCCGCATCGCCGCGAGAAGGCGACGTCGCTGCCGGTGCCGGCGCTCGACGCATTCGAGCCGCTGCTGAAGGGCACGGGCGAAGGCCGCGAGATCTCGACGACGATGGCGTTCGTGCGGATCCTGAACATCCTGCTGAAGGACAAGGCGCTGGGCAAGCGCGTCGTGCCGATCGTCCCGGACGAATCGCGTACGTTCGGCATGGAAGGCCTGTTCCGCCAGATCGGTATCTGGAACCAGGAAGGCCAGAAGTACGTGCCGGAAGATTCCGACCAGCTGATGTTCTACAAGGAATCGGAAACCGGCCAGATCCTGCAGGAAGGCATCAACGAAGCGGGCGGCATGTGCGACTGGATCGCGGCGGCGACGTCGTATTCGACGCACGGCGAGATCATGGTGCCGTTCTACATCTTCTATTCGATGTTCGGCTTCCAGCGGATCGGCGACCTGGCATGGGCGGCGGGCGACATGCGCTCGCGCGGCTTCCTGCTCGGCGGCACCGCGGGCCGTACGACGCTGAACGGCGAAGGCCTGCAGCACGAGGACGGTCACTCGCTCCTGTGGGCGGCATCGGTGCCGAACTGCGTGAGCTACGACCCGACGTTCGGCTACGAACTCGCGGTGATCATCCAGGACGGTCTGCGCCGCATGGTGCAGGACCAGGAAGACGTGTACTACTACATCACGGTGATGAACGAGAACTACGAGCACCCGGCGATTCCGCAGGGCGAGCACGTGGCGGCCGACATCATCAAGGGCATGTACGCGTTCAAGAAGGCGGACGCCGACCAGAAGGCGCCGCGCGTGCAGCTGCTCGGCGCGGGCACGATCTTCAACGAAGTAATCGCCGCCGCCGACCTGCTGAAGAACGACTGGGGTGTCGCGGCCGACCTGTGGAGCGTGCCGAGCTTCACCGAACTCGCGCGTGAAGGTCACGAAATCGAGCGCTGGAATCTGCTCCATCCGACCGAAGAGCGTCGCCTGTCGCACGTGCAGAAGTGCCTGAAGGACACGCAAGGCCCGGTCATCGCATCGACCGACTACGTGCGCGCGCTGGTCGACCAGATCCGCGGCCAGATCGATCGCCGCTTCGTCGTGCTGGGCACGGACGGCTTCGGTCGTTCGGACACCCGCGAGAAGCTGCGTCACTTCTTCGAAGTCGACCGTCACTGGGTCACCGTCGCCGCGCTGAACGCGCTGGCCGACGAAGGCACGATCGAGCGCAAGGTGGTCGCGGACGCGATTGCCAAGTACAACCTCGATCCGTCGAAGCCCAACCCGATGACCGTTTAACGCACACGCGCCGTGTGATGCCGCGCGCCGCTTCCGGGAGGGGCGCGCGCGGCCATGGAGACACAAAAAGATGAGTCAAGCGATCGAAGTGAAGGTGCCGGATATCGGCGATTACAAGGACGTGCCCGTCATCGAGGTGCTCGTGAAGGTGGGCGACACGGTCGAGCCCGAGCAGTCGCTCGTCACGCTCGAGTCGGACAAGGCGACGATGGACGTCCCGAGCCCGGCAGCCGGCACGGTCAAGGAAGTGAAGATCAAGGTGGGCGATTCCGTATCGGAAGGCTCGCTGATCATCCTGCTCGAAGGCGGCGCCGCGGCGCAGGTGAACGGCGCGGCCGCGCCGGCAGCAGCTCCGGCTCCGGCTCCGGCGGCAGCGCCGGCACCGGCAGCAGCCGCGTCGGCTGCCGCTCCCGCTGCGTCGGGCGGCACGCTCGAGGTGAAGGTGCCCGACATCGGCGACTACAAGGACGTCCCGGTGATCGAGATCGGCGTGAAGGTCGGTGACACGGTCGAGAAGGAGCAGTCGCTCGTCACGCTCGAATCGGACAAGGCGACGATGGACGTGCCGAGCCCGGCCGCTGGCGTCGTGAAGGAAATCAAGGTCAAGGTGGGCGATTCGGTGTCGGAAGGCACGCTGATCGTGCTGCTCGACGCCGCTGGCGGCGCGCCTGCCGCCGCGCCGCAGGCGAGCGCACCGGCTCCGGCCGCTGCCGCGCCGGCACCCGCCGCCGCACCGGCTCCCGCGAAGGCCGCACCGGCTCCGGCTGCTGCCGCGCCGGCCGCCGCACCGTCGGGCGAGTATCGCGCGAGCCACGCATCGCCCTCCGTGCGCAAGTTTGCGCGCGAACTCGGCGTCGAAGTCGCACGCGTGCAGGGTAGCGGTCCGAAGGGCCGTATCACGAAGGAAGACATCACGGGCTTCGTGAAGGGCGTGATGACGGGCCAGCGCGCAGCGCCGGGCGCGGCAGCCGCGCCGGCAGGCGGCGGCGAGCTGAACCTGCTGCCGTGGCCGAAGGTCGACTTCGCGAAGTTCGGCCCGTTCGAGGCGAAGCCGCTGTCGCGCATCAAGAAGATCTCGGGCGCGAACCTGCATCGCAACTGGGTGATGATCCCGCACGTCACGAACAACGACGAAGCGGACATCACCGAGCTCGAAGCGCTGCGCGTGCAGCTGAACAAGGAGCACGAGAAGGCCGGCGTGAAGTTCACGATGCTCGCATTCGTGATCAAGGCGGTCGTCGCCGCGCTGAAGAAATTCCCGACCTTCAACGCGAGCCTCGACGGCGACAACCTGGTGTTCAAGCAGTACTACCACATCGGTTTCGCCGCGGACACGCCGAACGGTCTCGTCGTGCCGGTGATCCGCGACGCGGACAAGAAGGGCCTCGTCGACATCGCGAAGGAAATGGCCGAGCTGTCGAAGGCCGCGCGCGACGGCAAGCTGAAGCCGGACCAGATGCAGGGCGGCTGCTTCTCGATCTCGTCGCTCGGCGGCATCGGCGGCACCAACTTCACGCCGATCATCAACGCGCCGGAAGTCGCGATCCTCGGGTTGTCGCGCGGTCAGATGAAGCCGGTGTGGGACGGCAAGCAGTTCGTGCCGCGTCTGACGCTGCCGCTGTCGCTGTCGTATGACCATCGTGTCATCGATGGCGCGGAAGCCGCGCGGTTCAATGCGTATCTCGGTGCGTTGCTCGCCGATTTCCGTCGCATCATTCTTTGATGAGCGGGGAGCGTGCTCGCGGGGCGTGGGTTTTCTTTCGGTGATCCACGCCCTGTCGTTGAACTGGCTTTCTTGACGGTGTGCTAGCGTCGCCCCTGCGCGGGGCGGCGGTCACTTTTCTTTGTCTTCCAAAGAAAAGTAACCAAAAGAAAGGCGCGTCCTTGGGCGGACGGCAAAGGTGGTCCTGCCCAAGTGTGCGTTCTCTTGTCAGGCCGTAGTTCTTCCGCGAGCGGCTCCCTCTCTGTCTGCAGCTAATCAAGAAGGGGACAGTAATGAGTCTCATCGAAGTCAAGGTTCCGGATATCGGCGATTTCAGCGGCGTCGATGTCATCGAAGTCAACGTCAAACCCGGCGACGTGATCGAAAAAGAGCAAACGCTCATCACGCTCGAATCGGACAAGGCCTCCATGGAAGTGCCCAGCGACGTCGCCGGCACGGTCAAGGAAGTCAAGGTCAAGGCCGGCGAGAAAGTCTCGCAAGGCACGGTCATCGCCATCGTCGAAGCTTCGGCAGGTGCCGCCGCTCCGGCGAAAGCAGCCGAACCCGCGAAGGCCGCAGCACCGGCTCCGGCCGCTGCGCCCGCCGCCGCTGCGGCACCCGCGCCGCAAGCCGGCAGCTACGGCGGCTCAGCCGACATCGAGTGCGACATGCTCGTGCTCGGCGCCGGCCCCGGCGGCTATTCGGCCGCGTTCCGCGCAGCCGACCTCGGCATGAAGACGGTGCTGGTCGAACGCTACTCGACGCTCGGCGGCGTCTGCCTGAACGTCGGTTGCATTCCGTCGAAGGCGCTGCTGCACACGGCGCTCGTCGTCGAGGAAGCCGAAGCGCTCGCGGCGCACGGCATCTCGTTCGGCAAGCCGCAGGTCGATCTCGACAAGCTGCGCGACTTCAAGGGCGGCGTCGTCAAGAAGCTGACGACGGGCCTCGCCGGCATGGCGAAGGCGCGCAAGGTCGAAGTGGTCACCGGCGTCGGCGCATTCGTCGATCCGTATCACATGGAAGTGCAGGGCGAAAACGGCAAGAAGGTCGTCAAGTTCAAGCAGGCGATCATCGCCGCCGGCTCGCAGGCAGTGAAGCTGCCGTTCATGCCGGAAGACCCGCGCGTCGTCGATTCGACGGGCGCGCTCGAACTGCGTCAGCTGCCCAAACGCATGCTCGTGATCGGCGGCGGCATCATCGGCCTCGAAATGGCGACGGTGTACTCGACGCTCGGCACCGAGATCGACGTCGTCGAAATGATGGACGGCCTGATGATGGGCGCGGACCGCGATCTCGTGAAGGTCTGGGAAAAGTACAACGCGAAGCGCTTCGGCAACGTGATGCTGAAGACCAAGACGGTCGGCGCGGAAGCGAAGGAAGACGGCATCTACGTGAAGTTCGAGGGCGAGAAGGCGCCGGCGGAAGCGCAGCGCTACGACCTCGTGCTCGTCGCGGTGGGCCGCAGCCCGAACGGCAAGAAGATCGGTGCCGACAAGGCCGGCGTCGCGGTCACCGACCGCGGCTTCATCGACGTCGACAAGCAGATGCGCACGAACGTCCCGCACATCTTCGCGATCGGCGACGTCGTCGGTCAGCCGATGCTCGCGCACAAGGCCGTGCATGAAGGCCACGTCGCAGCGGAAGCCGCACACGGCGAGAAAGCATACTTCGACGCGCTGCAGATCCCGTCGGTGGCGTACACGGACCCGGAAGTGGCCTGGGCCGGCAAGACGGAAGACCAGTGCAAGGCCGAAGGCATCAAGTACGGCAAGGCCGTGTTCCCGTGGGCCGCATCGGGCCGCGCGATCGCGAACGGCCGCGACGAAGGCTTCACGAAGCTGATCTTCGACGAGGAAACCCATCGCGTGATCGGCGGCGGTATCGTCGGCCTGAACGCGGGCGACCTGATCAGCGAAGTGTGCCTCGCCGTCGAGATGGGCGCGGACGCGGAAGACATCGGCAAGACGATCCATCCGCACCCGACGCTCGGCGAATCGGTCGGCATGGCCGCCGAGCTGTACGAAGGCGTCTGCACGGACCTGCCGCCGCAACGCAAGAAGTAACGCGACCGGCATGGCCGGCCTCGTGCCGGCCACGAAAAAACGCCGCCGCCCGGGATATCCGGACTGCGGCGTTTTCTTTTGCCGCAGCCGACGGCAGTGCCCCAACGCGCCGGCGACGACCGGATGCCCGGATGTTCCGACGCCGGAAACGAAAAAAAGCCGCGCAGTGCGCGGCTTTTTCAGGAGCAGGGGACGCTTACGCGGCCGGCTTCCTCGAACGGCGCGATGCAGCAGCGCTCGCAGCCTTCGTCGCGACAGCGGCAGCCGCGTTGAAGTTCGTTTCGGCGATCTCGACGGCTTGCTTGGCAGCCTTCTGGACCGTTTCGTACGTCGTGTTCGCTGCGTTCAGTGCCGACTTCAGGGCGGCGACAGCCGTTTCCGAACCGGCCGGGGCGTTCTTCGCGACGTTGTCGACGAGCGCCTGGACCTTCTTGTTCTGCTCTTCGAATTGCGCTTCGGCAACCTTCGCGAACTCGGCTTGCGTCGACGAGGCGATTTCATACAGGTGACGGCTGTACGACAGCACCTTTTCCGCGACCGGCTGCGACAGGCTCGCTTGCAGCGCGATCAGTTCCTGCGCGTCCTTCACCGACAGCAGGCGCTGCGCGTTTTCCTGGCTTTCCGCCAGCGACGACTTCACGACCTGCAGGTTGAGTTCGATCAGCTTTTCGACGCCTTCGAACGCCTTGGTCGTCAGACCGAACAGGCTTTCGAGGTTGGCTTTCTGTGCGGCGGCGATTTGCTCGGGGGTCAGCAAGGACATGTCAAGCTCCTGAAAAGCGATCGCGTCGATCGCAGGGTAAGGGGCACTACGCTGGGGAACCACGGATCCGCGTGCTTTGTGCAACGCAGCAATGAGTCGTATTTTAGGGCAGAGAAAACGCTTGTCAAGTACTTTTTGTGCGTTGCACAATCGCGACAAATTATCGATAAAACAACGAGTTATCAGGCCCATCCGGAATCGGTTTCAGGCGTGATCCCACATGGTGCGCACCGGGCCGGGGAAGGCGCGGCGCACCATGATCATGCACAGGTAAACCTGACAGGCATGTGGAACGTTATGGTTCTGTTCCTGTCGAAAAGCGCGCCGTTTCACTGCGCGTGCCGTGGCGATGTGCCGCCGCCGCGGTCGACACCGGTGCCGCAGGCACACCGAGCGCCGGGTACGTACTTTCCCCGCTTTAATTCGTCGCCAAAGTGACGTTATCTCAATTAACCGTGTGGTAATCGGGAGACGGGTGCTGTCGGGCAGCGCATCTCATCAATTTTTTCGATGGGAGCGGGAGGGTTGATCGACTCGTCGTTGGTCAACTCTTACATTCCGGTTTAACGACGATCGGTAAGTGCCTAATATTGCTCTTTTTTTCAGCTTTAACTACACTTGCGGAAACTCCCGCCCGCTTTGTCCAGACCCCAATGAAAGCCGAATCGTTTTCACCGCGCAGATTGTTGCAGAGCATGACGCTCGGCACGGCTGTGTCGGTCGCCGTCGCCTTGCTGGCGACCGCTGCGTCCGTCGCACCCGCTGACGCCTTTGCCGCCACTGCGAAGACACACCAGGCCGCCAAGAAAGCCGCTTCCACTTCTTCGGCGAAGAAGAAGACGGTGAAGGCCGCCTCCGCGAAATCCGCCAACGTCGCGTCGGCCGATGCGCCGAAGGCAACGCGCAAGCGCGCGACGCTCGCGTCGAACGTGCACGGCCACCGCGGTGCGGTGCGCAAGGTCGCGTTCCAGCCGCGTCGCCCGACGGTCGGTCAGGCATTCGGCCTGCACGACACGCCGGACGCGCTTGCGCTGCGCTCGAGCGTCGCGTACGTCGTCGACCAGAACACCGGCGAGCCGCTGTTCGACAAGAATTCGCACGCCGTCGTGCCGATCGCGTCGATCTCGAAGCTGATGACGGCGATGGTCGTGCTCGACGCGAAATCGCCGATGACCGACCAGCTCGAAGTCACCGACGAAGACCGCGACTACGAGAAGGGCACGGGCTCGCGCCTGTCGGTCGGCTCGGTTCTGTCGCGCGAGGACATGCTCCACATCGCGCTGATGGCGTCGGAAAACCGTGCCGCTGCCGCGCTGTCGCGCTACTACCCGGGTGGCCGTCCCGCATTCATCGCCGCGATGAACGCGAAGGCGAAGTCGCTCGGCATGAACGACACGCACTTCGAGAATTCGACGGGTCTGTCGAGCTCGAACGTGTCGAGCGCGCGCGACCTCGTGAAAATGGTCAACGCGGCGTACCAGTACCCGATGATTCGCCAGTTCTCGACCGACCGCACGTACGACGTCAATACGGGCAAGCGCAATCTGGTCTACAACAGCACGAACGCGCTGATCCGCGGCAACGGCTCGTGGGACATCGGCCTGCAGAAGACGGGCTTCATCAACGAGGCAGGCGAATGTCTCGTGATGCAGGCGACGATCCACGGCCGGCCGATGGTGATGGTGCTGCTGGATTCGTTCGGCAAGTACTCGCGTTTCGCCGACGCGGCGCGCCTGCGCAACTGGCTCGACGCCGGCGGCGGCGAGCGCTTGACGGCGGCCAACACGGCGAGCGGCGGCACCTGATCGCGCCACGGCGGTTCGCCGCCGTACCGTCGCCGCAAAGAAAAAGCCCCGCAATCGCGGGGCTTTTTTTCGTCCGGCCGCCGTGCGGCGGGCGGTGCGGGTCATGCGTGCCGTTGCAGCCCTTCGGCGTCCTTCGCGGGCTCCGGCCGATAGCCGAGCGATTCAGAAATGGTGAGGGCGGTGCGGCTCAACTGGCCGAGCCACGCGTCCTGCAGGCGATCGGCCGGTGCCGACAGCGAGAGGCCCGCGACGAGCTTGCCCGAGTCGTCGTAGATGCCGGCCGCGATACATCGCACGCCCAGCTCCAGTTCCTCGTTGTCACGCGCGCACGATTGCTGGCGCACGAGCGTCAGTTCGCGCTCGAGCTTCGCGATGTCGGTAATGCTGTTCTGCGTATGGCCGGACAGCCCGGTGCGCGTCGCGTAGGCGCGCACGCGCGACGTTTCGTCGACCGCGAGAAACAGCTTGCCGACCGACGTCAGGTGCAGCGGCGCGCGGCCGCCGATCGCGCGGACGACCTGCATCCCCGAGCGCTCCGAATACGCACGCTCGATATAGACGATCTCGTCGCCCTGGCGCACTGACAGGTTCACGGTCTGCCCGGTGAGACGGTGCAGCTCGCGCATCGGCATCAGCGCGGCGTCGCGTACCGACAGGCGCGCCTTCACGAGGTTGCCGAGCTCGAGCAGCCGCATGCCGAGCCGGTACGTGCCGGGGTCGGAGCGGTCGACGAGGCGGCAGGTCACCATGTCGTTGAGGATGCGGTGCGCGGTCGACGGATGCAGCTCGGTGCGCTGCGCAAGCTCTTTCAGGCTGACGGGGTCGCTGTGCGCGGCGAGCGCGTCCAGCAGCCGCATCATGCGTTCGATCACCTGGATCGACGTTTTGGAATCCGGGGTGGGTTGGCTCATGTCGGGGGAGAATCGGTTGACGCATCAAGCGGTGGTTGCGTCGATTGTATCTCGTATCGTGAAAAAAGCGAACGCCGTTCGAGGAAGTCCTCGTTTCCGGCCGTGCGTGCTTGCGCGCGCGCCGGCGTTGGTCTTGCCGGCCAAACGGCGGATAATGAGAGCCGTTTTCTCGAAGGAGCGCATATGCGAGTCGGTTTGTTCGTGACCTGCCTGGTCGACCTGATGCGTCCGGAAATCGGTTTTTCCGCGCTGAAACTGATTCGCGAAGCCGGCTACGAGGTGTTCGTGCCGCCCGCGCAAACCTGCTGCGGCCAGCCGGCCTACAACTCGGGCGACCGCGCGCTCGCACGCGATCTCGCCGAAAAGACGCTGCGCGAGTTCGAGCAGTTCGACTACGTCGTCGCGCCGTCGGGCTCGTGCGGCGGCATGATCCGCGCGCACTACGGCGACCTGTTCCGCGACGACCCCGAACTGATGGGGCGCTATGCGCGATTTCAGCAGAAAGTCTATGAACTGACCGATTTCCTCGCGAACGTCGCGAAGGTGACGCTCGCGCCCGGCGAATTCACGGGGCCCGTCACCTATCACGACTCGTGCTCGGGCCTGCGCGAGCTCGGCGTGAAGGCGCAGCCGCGCGCGTTGCTCGCGCAGCGCGGCGTGGCCGTCACCGAGATGAAGGACTGCGAGCACTGCTGCGGCTTTGGCGGCACGTTCGCGGTCAAGTACGGCGACATTTCGGCGGCCATCGCGGACGAGAAATGCGCGAACGTGCGCGCATCGGGCGCGGGCGCCGTCGTGCTCGGCGATCTCGGCTGCATGTTGAACATCGAAGGGCGGTTGCGCCGCACGGGCGACCGCGACACGCGCGTGCTGCACGTCGCGCAGGTGCTGGCGGGCGACGTCTGACGCCCGGTTCCGCTCACTTTTCCCGATACCGCGATGCAAGTCCAATCGATGCATTTCAAGGCCCGTGCCGGCCAGAAGCTGGCCGACCAGCGCCTGCAGCAGAACCTGAAGAAGCTGTCGACGAAGTTCGTGTCCGCACGCGCCGACGCGATGACCGCGATCGACTTCCAGGCGACGCGCGCCGCGCTGAAGGCGCGCCGCGACCGTGCGCTGGAGAATCTCGACGTGTGGCTCGAGGCGTTCGAACGCGAGGCGACGCGGCGCGGCACGACGGTGCTGTTCGCGGAAACGACCGCCGACGCCGCGCGGCTCGTCGCCGACATCGCGCGACGCCACGACGTGAAGAAGGTCATCAAGACGAAGTCGATGGTGTCCGAGGAAATGCGCCTGAACGCGGTGCTCGCCGAGATGGGCGTGCAGTCGATCGAGACGGACCTCGGCGAATACATCCTGCAGATCAACGACAACGAGCCGCCGAGCCACATCATTGCGCCCGTCGTGCACAAGGACAAGGACGAGATTGCGGACCTGTTCGCGCGCACGCACCACCGCGAGCGGCTGACCGAAATTCCCGACATGACGCGCGAGGCGCGTGAGGTGCTGCGTCCGCATTTCCTGTCGGCCGACATGGGGGTGACGGGCGGCAACTTCGTGATCGCCGAGACGGGGTCGGTCGCGGTCGTCACGAACGAAGGCAACGAAGGGATGTGCACGGTGATGCCGCGTGTGCATGTCGCGGTGACGGGCATCGAGAAGGTGCTGCCGACGCTCGAGGATCTCGCGACCGCGATGCGTCTGTTGCCGCGCTCGGCGACCGGGCAGAAGACCTCGAACTATTTCTCGCTGCTCACCGGGCCGCGCGGCCCCGGCGACGAGGACGGTCCGGAGCACAACTACGTGGTGCTCGTCGACGGCGGTCGCACGGGACTGATCGGCGGCCAGTTCCAGGAGATGCTGCGCTGCATCCGCTGCGGCGCCTGCATGAACCACTGCCCGGTATATCAGAAGGTCGGCGGGCACGCGTACGGGTGGGTCTATCCGGGCCCGATGGGCTCGGTGCTGACGCCGAGCTACGTGGGGCTCGACCGAGCGCTCGACTTGCCGCAGGCCGCGACGCTGTGTGGCGAATGCGACAGCGTGTGTCCGGCCGGGATCCCGTTGTCGCACTTGCTGCGCACGCTGCGCGAGAAACAGGTCGAGCGGCATCTGAGGCCGTGGCGCGAGCGCGCCGCGCTCGCCGCGTGGGGCTTTGTCGCGCGCCGGCCGATGCTGTACGCGCTCACGACCAAGCTCGCGGTGCGCATCCTCGAGCGGCTGGGCGGCAGCGGCGGCACGCTGCGGCGCCTGCCGATGATGGGCGGCTGGATGGATACGCGCGACATGCCGACGCCGACCGGACGCACCTTCCGCGAACTGTACGCGGCATCGCAAAGCCACCTCGGCTGACGACTGTTCATCGAGCGACAACAGTGCGTTCGCTATTCATGTATTTATCTCGATAGGTGCGGTCTATAGAATCCTGCCTGTAGTCCCCGGAATCGGGTTTCGGGGCATGAGGTCAAGGAGCCGCATCATGAGAAAGACAATATCGATGTACTGGCCGCTGGCAATCGTCGTTCCGCTCGCCGCGGTCGCTTATCTGCACGCGATGGCCGACGCGCCGTCGCGTGGCCCGCTCGCCGTTCATCAGGCATCGGCCGAGCTCGCGCGCGCGGTGTCGTTCGGGCTGGTCGGCGACGCGGCGAAGCCGTTGCCGGCCGTATCCGGCGACGTCGTGCTCGCCGCACCCAAGGCGCTGTAAGGCACGCCGCCGTCGCTTTGCGCGGCGGCGCGATTCCGGGCGCCTTTGTATAATGGCGCGTTCTTCTTCCGCGCGGTTCGCCGCGGCTTTTCGATAGTGCGATGACCCGCGTTGCGATCTGTTTCGTCTGTCTCGGCAACATCTGCCGTTCGCCCACGGCCGAAGGCGTGATGCGCCACCAGGTCGATGCGGCCGGGCTGGCCGATCGGATCGCGATCGACTCGGCCGGGACCGGCGACTGGCACGTCGGCGAGCCGCCCGACACGCGTGCGCAGGCGGCGGCCCGCACCCGTGGCTACGACCTGTCGGCGCTGCGGGCGCGGCAGGTGAGCGCGGTGGATTTCGAGCGGTTCGATCTGCTGCTGGCGATGGATGAAGCCAATTTCGCGGAATTGCGGCGGCGCTGCCCGCCCGAGCATCGCGGCAAGGTGCGCCTTCTGATGGAATTCGCGCCGGGCGCGACCGAGACCGAAGTGGCGGATCCTTATTTCGGCGGCGCGCAGGGCTTCGAACAGGTGCTCGACCAGGTCGAGTGCGCATGCGCGGGCCTGCTGGACATCCTCCAGAGCGGCGCCGCACGCTGATCGCGGCGGGGTGTATTCAGCGATCTGCGAATACCCTGTCGAAGACATGGATACTTGACTAAAATCGTCAAATATTTATACTTGACCAAAATCGTCAAGATTGCAGTCCCCTAGACACCATGAGACTCACCACCAAAGGCCGTTTCGCCGTCACGGCGATGATTGACTTGGCACTGCGCCAGGAGCAGGGCCCGGTGACGCTTGCAGGCATCAGCCAGCGCCAGCGGATTTCGCTCTCGTATCTCGAACAGCTGTTCGGCAAGCTGCGCAGGCATGAAATCGTCGAATCCGTGCGCGGCCCGGGCGGCGGCTACAACCTCGCGCGCCGCGCGCAGGACGTCACCGTCGCCGACATCATCATCGCGGTCGATGAACCGCTCGACGCCACGCAGTGCGGCGGCAAAGGCACGTGCGACGGCTCGAAGCAGCCCGACGGCCATTGCATGACGCACGAACTGTGGTCGACCCTGAACCAGAAAATGGTCGAATACCTCGATTCGGTATCGCTGCAGGATCTCGTCGATCAGCAGCGCGCACGCGAAGGCGCACCCGCGGTGCTGCGCGATCGGCGCACGCCGGAGCCCGTCGCGGCGCCGGCCGAACCGGTGCGCACGATGCCGCTCGGTCCCAATTCGGTGTTCAACATCGCGAGTTCGTGAGCGCGAACGCGCCGCACACCCCATAACGCACATAGTCCCTGCACAGAATTCCCGGAGCGACAGATGACCCAAGAGACTCTCCACCTGCCCATCTATATGGATTACAGCGCGACGACGCCGGTCGACCCGCGCGTGGTCGACAAGATGGTGCCGTATCTGCGCGAGCAGTTCGGCAACCCGGCGTCGCGCAGCCACGCATACGGCTGGGACGCGGAACGCGCGGTCGAGGAAGCGCGCGAGCAGGTGGCCGCGCTCGTGAACGCGGATCCGCGCGAGATCATCTGGACGTCCGGCGCGACGGAATCGGACAACCTCGCCATCAAGGGTGCCGCGAACTTCTACAAGGGCAAGGGCAAGCACATCGTCACGGTGAAGACCGAGCACAAGGCCGTGCTCGACACCTGCCGCGAGCTCGAGCGCGACGGCTTCGAAGTCACCTATCTCGACGTGAAGGAAGACGGTCTGATCGACCTCGACGTGTTCAAGGCCGCGCTGCGCCCGGACACGATCCTCGTATCGGTCATGCACGTGAACAACGAGATCGGCGTGATCCAGGACATCGAGACGATCGGCGAGATCTGCCGCGAGAAGGGCATCGTGTTCCACGTCGACGCCGCACAGTCGACCGGCAAGGTCGAGATCGACCTCGCGAAGCTGAAGGTCGACCTGATGTCGTTCTCGGCGCACAAGACCTACGGCCCGAAGGGCATCGGCGCGCTGTACGTGCGCCGCAAGCCGCGCGTGCGCATCGAAGCGCAGATGCACGGCGGCGGCCACGAGCGCGGCATGCGTTCGGGCACGCTGGCGACGCACCAGATCGTCGGCATGGGCGAAGCGTTCCGCATCGCGCGTGAAGAAATGGCGACCGAGAACGAGCGCATCCGCATGCTGCGCGACAAGCTGCTGCGCGGCCTGTCGCAGATCGAGGAAACGTACGTGAACGGCGACATGGAGCACCGTGTCCCGCACAACCTGAACATCAGCTTCAACTTCGTCGAAGGCGAGTCGCTGATCATGGCGATCAAGGACGTCGCGGTGTCGTCGGGCTCCGCGTGCACGTCGGCGTCGCTGGAGCCGTCGTACGTGCTGCGTGCACTCGGCCGCAACGACGAACTCGCGCACAGCTCGATCCGCTTCACGGTCGGCCGCTTCACGACGGAGCAGGACGTCGACTTCGTGATCGCACTGCTGAACAGCAAGATCGCGAAGCTGCGCGAACTGTCGCCGCTCTGGGAAATGCACCAGGAAGGCATCGATCTGTCGACGATCGAATGGGCCGCACACTGAACACCGCATTGAATACATTCGCGGGCGGATTTGCGCACGCAGACGTAACGAGTCAAGGAGTCTGAGTCATGTCATACAGCAACAAGGTTCTGGATCACTACGAAAACCCGCGTAACGTCGGTTCGTTCGCGAAAGACGACGACGCGGTCGGCACGGGCATGGTCGGCGCGCCGGCCTGCGGCGACGTGATGAAGCTGCAGATCCGCGTCGGCGCGGACGGCGTGATCGAAG
Source organism: Burkholderia sp. MSMB0856 (assembly GCF_001524645.2). Classification (NCBI taxonomy): domain Bacteria; kingdom Pseudomonadati; phylum Pseudomonadota; class Betaproteobacteria; order Burkholderiales; family Burkholderiaceae; genus Burkholderia; species Burkholderia sp. MSMB0856. Next base: position 1,276,820 of record NZ_CP013427.1, read on the forward strand.
ACGCGAAGTTCAAGACGTACGGCTGCGGTTCGGCGATCGCGTCGAGCTCGCTCGTGACCGAATGGGTGAAGGGCAAGACCCTCGACGAGGCGCTGTCGATCAAGAACACGCAGATCGCCGAAGAGCTGGCCCTGCCGCCGGTGAAGATTCACTGCTCGATTCTCGCGGAAGACGCGATCAAGGCAGCCGTGGCCGACTACAAGAAGCGCCACGACACGAAGGAAGGCGATCAGGCAGCGGCCTGAGCGGCATCGAGCGGCTTGTGAAGGAACGCGGCGGCCCCGGGTGGCGCGCCGCGGCAAGGACATCATGGCAATTACACTGACCGAAAAAGCAGCACAGCACGTCCAGAAATACCTCGTCCGTCGCGGCAAGGGTGTGGGCCTGCGGCTTGGCGTTCGCACGACCGGGTGCTCGGGGCTCGCGTACAAGCTCGAGTATGTCGACGAGCTGGCCCCCGAGGATCAGGTGTTCGAGAGCCATGGCGTGAAGGTCGTCGTCGACCCGAAGAGCCTCGCGTACATCGACGGCACCGAGCTCGACTTCGCACGCGAAGGCCTGAACGAAGGGTTCAAGTTCAACAACCCGAACGTCAAGGACGAGTGCGGTTGCGGCGAATCGTTCCGCGTGTGACGCGGGTATCCGCGCGATGCGGGCAAGAGGCGGCACGAGCCGCCTTTTTAATGTGCGGCGTTTGCCGCGCGACGAACCGGAATTGAACGCGACGATGGTTTCGCTGAAAGACAGCCACTTCGATCTGTTTCACCTGCCGGCGCAATTCGCGCTCGACGAGGCTGCGCTCGACAGCGCGTATCGCACGGTGCAGACGCAGGTTCACCCGGACCGCTTCGCGGCGGCCGGCGACGCGCAAAAGCGCATCGCGATGCAATGGGCGACCCGTGCGAACGAAGCCTACCGCACGCTGCGCGATCCGCTGAAGCGCGCGACCTATCTGCTGTCGCTGCGCGGCGTCGATATCGGTGCCGAAAACAATACCGCGATGGAGCCCGCGTTCCTGATGCAGCAGATGGAGTGGCGCGAAGGCATCGAGGATGCCGCGGCCGCCCGCAACGTCGACGCGCTCGATGCGCTGCTCGCCGAGCTGCGCGACGAAAAGCGCGTGCGCCTCGAGCGCCTCGGCACGCTGCTCGACAGCGCCGCCGATCAGGCCGCCGCCGAAGCCGTGCGTCAGCTGATGTTCATCGAACGGGTCGCGTCGGAAGTGGGCGCGCAGATCGAGCGCCTCGAAACTTAACCGCGTGCCTCGCGGCACGCGCAGCAAACGGGCCGAGCGCCCGAACGAACCAAGATGGCTTTACTGCAAATTTCCGAACCGGGCATGGCGCCGGCGCCGCACCAGCGGCGACTCGCTGTCGGGATCGATCTCGGCACGACGAACTCGCTCGTCGCGGCCGTGCGCAACAGCGTGCCCGAAGTGCTGCCGGACGAGGCAGGCCGCGCGCTGCTGCCGTCGGTGGTCCGTTATCTGGAGCAGGGCGGCCGCCGCATCGGCCACGAAGCGAAGGAACAGGCCGCGACCGATCCGCGCAACACGATCGTGTCGGTCAAGCGCTTCATGGGCCGCGGCAAGGCGGAAGTCGAAGGCGCGGCGAACGCGCCTTACGAATTCGTCGATGCGCCGGGCATGGTGCAGATCCGCACGATCGACGGCGTGAAGAGCCCGGTCGAAGTATCGGCCGAGATTCTCGCGACGCTGCGTTACCGAGCGGAAGACACGCTCGGCGACGAACTGGTCGGCGCGGTGATCACGGTGCCCGCGTACTTCGACGACGCGCAGCGCCAGGCGACGAAGGACGCCGCGCGTCTTGCGGGCCTCAACGTGCTGCGCCTGCTGAACGAACCGACCGCGGCCGCGATCGCCTACGGTCTCGACAACGCGGCCGAAGGCCTCTACGCGGTGTACGACCTCGGCGGCGGCACGTTCGACCTGTCGATCCTGAAGCTGACCAAGGGCGTGTTCGAAGTGCTGGCCGCGGGCGGCGATTCCGCGCTCGGCGGCGACGATTTCGACCACGCGCTGTTCGATCACGTACTTGCGCAAGCCGGCATCGATGCGAAGACGCTCGCGCCCGAGGACGTGCGCCTGCTGCTCGATCGCGTGCGCGTGCTGAAGGAAGCGCTGTCGTCCGCGCCGCAGGCGTCGCTCGACGTGACGCTGTCGAGCGGTGCCCGGATCGAGCAGACGATCTCGCACGACACGTTCGCCGCGCTCGTCGAGCCGCTCGTGCAGCGTACGCTGACGCCGACCCGCAAGGCATTGCGCGATGCGCAGGTGAGCCCGGCCGACATCAAGGGCGTCGTGCTCGTCGGCGGCGCGACGCGCATGCCGGTGATCCGCGAGGCGGTCGCGAAGCATTTCGGCCAGCCGCCGCTCGTCAATCTCGATCCGGACCAGGTCGTCGCGCTCGGCGCGGCAATCCAGGCCGACCTGCTCGCCGGCAATCGCGGCAGCGGCGACGACTGGCTGCTGCTCGACGTGATCCCGCTGTCGCTCGGCGTCGAGACGATGGGCGGTCTCGTCGAGAAGATCATTCCGCGCAATTCGACGATTCCGATCGCGCGTGCACAGGAATTCACGACCTTCAAGGACGGTCAGACCGCGATGGCGATCCACGTCGTGCAGGGCGAGCGCGAGCTCGTCGCCGACTGCCGGTCGCTCGCGCGGTTCGAGCTGCGCGGCATCCCGCCGATGACGGCCGGTGCGGCGCGCATCCGCGTGACCTACCAGGTCGATGCGGACGGGTTGCTGTCGGTGTTCGCGCGCGAGCAGCATTCGGGCGTCGAGGCGTCGGTCGTCGTGAAGCCGTCGTACGGCCTCGCCGACGACGACATCGCGAAGATGCTCGAGGACAGCTTCAAGACCGCCGAGATCGACATGCGGGCGCGCGCGCTGCGCGAAGCGCAGGTCGAGGCCGAGCGGATGATCGAGGCGACGCAGGCGGCGCTGGCGGCCGACGGCGAATTGCTCGACGACACCGAACGCACGCAGGTCGACGCGCTCGTCGCGGCGCTGCGCACGATCGCGCAGGGCGATGACACGGACGCGATCGAAACCGCGACGAAGACGCTGGCCGCCGGCACCGACGAATTCGCGGCGCGCCGGATGGACAAGAGCATCAAGCGCGCACTGTCGGGCCGACGGCTCGACGAGATCTGAACGAACTGCGCGCGGGCCGGCGACGGCCCGCGCGATATTGAACCGTGCGGCGCCAGTCGCCGCACCCTGACTGACGGAACGGACATGCCTCAACTGGTGGTGCTGCCTCACGTCGAACTGTGCCCGGACGGCGCAGTGATCGACGCGACGCCCGGCAAGAGTATTTGCGACAACCTGCTCGACAACGGGATCGAGATCGAGCATGCGTGCGAGAAGTCGTGCGCATGCACGACCTGCCACGTGGTGATCCGCGAGGGCTTCAACGATCTCGACCCGTCCGACGAGGACGAAGACGACCTGCTCGACAAGGCGTGGGGCCTCGAGCCGACGTCGCGCCTGTCGTGCCAGGCAATCGTGAAGGAAGATTCTGACCTGGTGGTCGAGATCCCGAAGTACTCGATCAACCACGCGAAGGAAAATCACTGACGGATCGGCGGGGCGGACTCGCCGCGCACACGGGAGAGCAGGCCATGAAATGGACCGATTCGCGCGAAATCGCCATCGCGCTGGCAGACAAGCATCCGGACGTCGATCCGCAGCGGATCAATTTCGTCGACCTGCGTCAATGGGTCATCGAACTGGACGGCTTCACCGACGACCCGGCGCACTCGGGCGAGAAGATCCTCGAAGCGATCCAGGCCCACTGGATCGATGAATCCGACTTCGACGACGAAGACTGAGATTCCCTGTGGCGCCTCGCGCCATGCGGCTCCGGCAACGCTCCCGCAAAAAGAAAAGGCTCGTGAAGCATCACGAGCCTTTTTCATTTCCGGCGCGGCGCAAGGGCCGCCCGGCGAGACGTCAGGCGTTACGCGCCGACCAGCGTCCCGTTCTCGATCCGCACGCGCTGGCCCTGGCCGAACGGCGGCGGGTTGTGGTACGTGAACGTGCGCGTCGCGCCGCTTTCCATCTGGACCTGCACCTGGTAGTCGGTTTCCGCGCGCACCTGCTTCTCGACCTGATTGCCGGCGAGACCGCCGCCGAGCGCGCCGATGATCGTCATCGCCGTGCGGCCGTTGCCGTGACCGAACTGGTTGCCGAGCAGGCCGCCGGCCGCTGCGCCGCCGACCGCGCCGATCCCCGAGCTCTGGCCCGGCGTACGCGTCTGCGTGATCGCGACGACGGTGCCGCAGGTCTGGCAATAGGCCGGCTGTGCGGGCGCGGACGGCTGCTGCGCGTATTGCGGCGGTTGCGGCGCCGGCGTATGGCGGCGATGCGTGGCGGCAGGGCGCGGCGCGGGCTTCGGTTCGGCCTGGGCTGCCGCCGCTTTCTCGGCCGCCGCCTTCTGCTGCGCGGCCTGTTCGGCTGCCTGCTGCTGCGCTTGCGCGGCGAGCGCGGCGCTGGCCGCAGCGGCCGTATCGACGGCCGGCTGCGACGCGATCAGCGCGGCCTGGGTCTGGCCGTTCTGCGCATTGTTGCTGTTCGCCTTCGGGAAGATGCCCGTGATCGCTGCGGTGGCCGCGAGGCTCGCGACGATCACGGCGCCTGCCGCGGTCGCGATGAGCGGGTGAAGGCGTTGCTTTTGCGGCGTGGTTTGATTCTGGTTGTCCATTTTGTTCTCCGGTGTCGACCTGGCTTCGCACGTTGGTGCCGGCCGGATCCCACGCTCGGGAGCGAGCAGACTCGGCGTTCCGGCGCCGCGTTCTGGTCCCGTGGTCATGCGTGGTGACGCAACAGGAGTGTCATTCACGGGCGAGGGTCGCACCGTATCAAGGTGTAACGAATTGCTGCAGCGGGGCGGCGGGCGTTACAGGGAAAACCCGGAGAAGGCCGCCGCGACGAGGAGATAAAGCGGGGGAGGATCAAAAACCGGCGAACGCCGGCGGGCGGGATTTACGCGTGGTTACAAAGCTGACGCGTGCGCGCCGCAGGGCGCGGCGCACACGCGGGATCGGCCGTCAGTCTTCGCGGCGCAGGTGCGGGAACAGCAGCACGTCGCGGATCGTCGGGCTGTCGGTCAGCAGCATCACGAGACGATCGATGCCGATCCCGCAACCACCCGTCGGCGGCATCCCGTGTTCGAGCGCGCGGATGTAGTCGGCGTCGAAGAACATCGCTTCCTCGTCGCCTGCATCCTTCTGCTCGACCTGCTTCTTGAAGCGCGCGGCCTGGTCTTCCGGATCATTCAGCTCCGAGAAGCCGTTCGCGATCTCGCGGCCGGTCATGAACAGCTCGAAACGCTCGGTGATGCCCGGCACCGTATCCGATGCGCGTGCGAGCGGCGACACCTCGACCGGGTAATCGATGATGTAGGTCGGCTCCCACAGCTGCGATTCGGCGGTTTCCTCGAACAGCGCGAGCTGCAGCGCGCCGATGCCGGCGTTCAGGAAGGCCGGCTGCGACACGTCCACGCCGAGGCGCTTCAGTTCGGAGCGCAGGAACGCGTCGTCCGACAGCTGGCCGTCGGTGTACTGCGGCGCGTACTTCTGGATCGCCTGCGTGATCGTCAGGCGGTGGAACGGCTTCGCGAGGTCGAGCTCGCGGCCCTGGTACTGGATCGTCGCGGTGCCGAGCGCATCGATCGCCGCCTGGCGGATCAGCTGCTCGGTGAAGTCCATCAGCCAGCGGTAGTCGGTGTACGCGGCGTAGAACTCCATCATCGTGAATTCCGGGTTGTGGCGCGGCGACACGCCTTCATTCCGGAAGTTGCGGTTGATCTCGAACACGCGTTCGAAGCCGCCGACGATCAGGCGCTTCAGGTACAGCTCCGGCGCGATGCGCAGGAACATCTGCATGTCGAGCGCGTTGTGGTGCGTGACGAACGGCTTCGCCGCGGCGCCGCCCGGGATCGGGTGCAGCATCGGCGTTTCGACTTCCATGAAGTCGGCGTTGTCCATGAACTTGCGGATCGACGCGATGGTCTTGGTGCGCGCGCGGAACGTGTCACGCGTTTCCGGCGTGACGATCAGGTCGACGTAGCGCTGGCGATAGCGCATTTCCTGGTCGGCGAGGCCGTGGAACTTGTCCGGCAGCGGACGCAGCGCCTTCGACAGCAGGCGCAGCTCCTTGCACTGGACCGACAGCTCGCCCTTGTTGGTGCGGAACAGCACGCCGCGCGCGGCGACGATGTCGCCGAGATCCCACTTCTTGAATGCGTCGTAGGTTTCCGCGCCGACGTCGTTCGGCGTCACGAAGAACTGGATCTGGCCCGAACCGTCCTGCACCGTCGCGAAGCTCGCCTTGCCCATCACGCGCTTGAGCATCATGCGGCCGGCGACCGATACCTCGACCGGGTTCGCCTCGAGCGCGGCCTTGTCCGAGTCGGCGAATTTCGCCTGGAGATCGGCGGCGTGATGCGTCGGCCGGAAATCGTTCGGATAGGCGACGCCTTGCTCGCGCAATGCGCGCAGCTTCTCGCGGCGCTCGGCGATGATCTGGTTTTCGTCCGCCGCGACGGCGGGCTGCGTTTGGGTCGGTTCGGTCATGATGGTCGGAATTCGGAGTGGGTGCGGCAACGCAACGGGAAGGGCGGCGCGACCGCAGGGGCCGCGCCGCGGCGCTTACACGCCCTGTTTGAGGCTCGCGCTGATGAAGTCGTCGAGATCGCCGTCGAGCACGGCCTTCGTGTTGCTCATTTCGACGTTCGTACGGAGGTCCTTCACGCGGCTCTGGTCGAGGACGTACGAGCGGATCTGGTGACCCCAGCCCACATCGGTCTTGCTCGATTCGAGCTTGTCCTGCTCGGCCTGGCGCTTGCGCATTTCGGCTTCGTACAGGCGCGACTTCAGCATGGCCATCGCTTCGGCGCGGTTGCGGTGCTGCGAGCGGTCGTTCTGGCACTGCACGACGATGCCGGTCGGCATGTGCGTGATCCGCACGGCCGAGTCGGTCTTGTTGATGTGCTGGCCGCCCGCGCCCGATGCGCGGTACGTGTCGATGCGCAGGTCGGCCGGGTTGACCTCGACTTCGATCGAGTCGTCGATTTCCGGATACACGAACACCGACGAGAACGACGTGTGGCGGCCGCCCGACGAGTCGAACGGCGACTTGCGCACGAGGCGGTGGATGCCGGTTTCGGTGCGCAGGAAGCCGTACGCGTATTCGCCCGACACCTTGATCGTCGCGTTCTTGATGCCCGCTACGTCGCCGTCGGACTCTTCGAGCACTTCGGCCTTGAAGCCCTTGCGTTCGCAGTAGCGCAGGTATTGGCGCAGCAGCATCGACGCCCAGTCGCACGCCTCGGTGCCGCCGGCGCCGGCCTGAATGTCGATGAAGCAGTTGTTCGGGTCGGCCGGGTTCGAGAACATCCGGCGGAATTCGATGTCGCCGACGCGCGCTTCGAGCTTCTTCGCGTCGTCTTCGGATGCGACGAGGGTGTCTTCGTCGCCTTCCTCGCGTGCCAGCTCGAACAGGTCGAGCGCATCGCGCAGGTCGCTATCGAGTGCCGTCAGCGTCGTGACGACGCCTTCGAGCAGCTTCTTCTCGCGGCCGAGTGCCTGAGCGTTCTTCGAATCGTTCCAGACGTTCGGGTCTTCGAGTTCCTTGTTGACTTCGGTCAGACGCGCAGATTTGGCGTCGTAGTCAAAGATACCCCCGAAGCTCGCCCGCGCGCGTGCGCAGGTCGAGCAGGGAGCTTTCGATCGCGTTGAGACGTTCCGCTTCCATGATCGTTCGCTATTCTTGCTTCGTAAAAAAGCGGAATTATAGCCGATCGGCGGGGTTTCCCGGTGACGCGGAACGTGCTTGCATGCGCGCCGCGGCCCCGTTCGGCGCGGCGCGCATGCGGCCCGCGCGTGCCGCGGGCGGGTTGGCCGGGCGGGCGGCGCTCAGCCGGCCGCGTGTTCGACGATCAGCTGGACGCGCGTCACGCCGTTCCACGTGTCGGCCACGAGGCGGTACGCGATCAGCGCGCTCGCCGGAAGCGGCTCGGTGTGGTTGAACCAGATCGCGTTGAAGCGCTGGCGGCCGCGCGCCAGCTGCAGCTTCAGGTGCTTTTCCTTCACGAGCGACTGCGACACGACGTCGAATTCGCCGGAGAAAAGCGGGGCCGGAAAGCCCTGACCCCAGACGGCTTCGTCGAGCAGCCCGACGAACTGCGGCGTGAAATACGCTTCTTCGAGTTCGCCGTCGGTCTCGATCACGCGCGCCAGCGCGTCGTCGGACAACCACTCGCGCGCGACGGCCTCGAACGCGGCCGCGAAGCGCGGCACGTTGTCGGTGTCGAGCGTGAGGCCGGCCGCCATCGCGTGGCCGCCGAACGCGACGATCAGGTCGGGTTCGCGCTTCGATACCAGGTCGAGCGCGTCACGCAGGTGGAAGCCGGGAATCGAGCGGCCCGAACCTTTGACCCGCGTGCCGGCTTCGTCCGCATGCGCGAACGTGAACGACGGGCGGTGGAATTTCTCCTTGAGCCGCCCGGCGACGATGCCAATCACGCCCTGGTGCCATTCGGGGTTGAACAGCGTGATCGTGCACGCATCGGCCGGATCGACGTCGGCGAGATCGGCCAGCGCCTGCTGCTGCATGCCGGCCTCGATCTCGCGGCGCTCGCGGTTCATCGTGTCGAGCTGCTGCGCGAGGTCCCACGCGCGGCCGATGTCGTCGGTGATCAGGCACTCGATGCCGAGCGACATGTCCGAGAGCCGCCCGGCGGCGTTCAGGCGCGGGCCGAGGCCGAAGCCGAGGTCGAAGCCCGATGCGGTGCGCGCCTCGCGGCCGGCCGCGCGGAACAGCGCGGCGATGCCCGGCTGCATGCGGCCGTTGCGGATGCGCTGCAGCCCCTGCGCGACGAGCACGCGGTTGTTGCCGTCGAGCCGCACGACGTCGGCGACGGTGCCGAGCGCGACGAGGTCGAGCAGCCCGTCGAGGCGCGGTTCGGCCTCCTTGCTCGCGAACGCGCCGCGGCGGCGCAGCTCGGCGCGCAGCGCGAGCAGCACGTAGAACATCACGCCGACGCCGGCGATGTGCTTGCTCGGGAATGCGCAGCCGGGCTGGTTCGGGTTGACGATCGCGCGCGCGGCGGGCAGCGCGTCGCCGGGTAGGTGGTGATCGGTGACGAGCACGTCGATGCCGCGCGCGTTCGCGGCTTCGACGCCCGCGACGCTCGCGATCCCGTTGTCGACGGTGATTAGCAGGTCGGGCTTGCGCGCGGCCGCGAGTTCGACGATCTCGGGCGTGAGCCCGTAGCCGTATTCGAAGCGGTTCGGCACCAGGTAGTCGATCTGGGCGCCGAACATCCGCAGGCCACGCACTGCGACCGCGCACGCGGTCGCGCCGTCGCAGTCGTAGTCGGCGACGACCAGCAGGCGCCGCTTGTCGGCGATCGCGTCGGCGAGCAGCGCCGCGGCGTCTGCGCAGCCTTTCAGTTCGGTGGGCGGGACGAGGCGCGCGAGGGCCGTCTCGATGTCGGTCGGGGACTGCACGCCGCGCGACGCATAGAGGCGCGCGAGGACGGGATGCAGGCCGTGGCGCGCGAGCGCTTCGGCGTCGGCGGGCGCGACGGGGCGGGTAACGATCCGGGTCATACAGGTCGGGTTATTCGAACAGGGATGCCAGCGCGCGGCGACGCCAGAACTTGCGCAGGTCGCCGCGCGTCGCGTGCAGCGTCACGGAGCTGGTGTCGCCGCACAGCGTGAAATCGACGCCGGCCAGCTCGCCGTTCTGCAGCGCGGCGAGGGACGGCGCGAACCAGTCGCGCTCGAGCGCGGCGAGCGCATCGTGCCAGCGTGGCCAGTCCTGCTCGATGTACGGGGCGGACAGCGTGGGCAGCTCGACGAGCGTCGCGCCGGCGGCGGCGGGCAGTGCGTCGAGTGCGGCCGGCACGCCGCCGGCTTCGGCTTGCGCGGCGCGCGCGAGGCCGAGCGCCGCGGGCGACGCGGACAGCACGCGCGCGAACGGCTTGCCGACCGGCTTCAGCGTGCCTTGCGCGTGGAACCAGATCGAATTGACGGCGGGCAGCCCGCGCGCTTCGCGCGCTTCGTTGACCGGATGCTGGAACCACGCCATCTGCACTTCGTTCTGCAGCTTCATCCACATCCGCGAGCGTTCGCCGGTGTGCGCTTCGTGCGGCAGCCAGATCTCGATGTTGCGGCCGCTCGCGCGCAGCGGCGCTGCGCCGGCGAGACGGGCGAGCTGCTCGCTGGACAGGTACCAGCGCGCCGGCTGCGGCGCCTCCAGCCGCACGCCGAGCTCCTCGATCAGCGGGCGCGCGACCGCCAGCAATGCGGCGGCGTCGCCGTCGTCGAGCGCGAGGCTCGCCGGGTCGACGAGCACGAGGTGATCGTGCGCGATTTCGACGTGGACGGGTTCGACGCACGCCCAGGCCTGGGTGCCCGGGTCGCCGCCGTCCGCCAGCAGCATGTAGGGCGCGAGCGGCGCCTCGTCGGCGGCGTTGCCCTGGGTCGCGCCGAACTGGCGGGCCAGCCAGCGTTCGTGTGGCAGCGTGCGCTGGAAGTCCTCGCCGGCCACGCGCTCGACGAGGCTTGCGCGGGCGAGCAACTTTTCGAGCGCGGGGCTGTCCAGCGTGTGCAGGGACGAGGTCGCATCGGCCGCCGACGGCAGCGCGAACGGAACGAGAAAATGGAGGCGTCGGTCGTGCATGATGGTGCGCATTGTATGGCAAACTGCGCGCGTGATCGGGCCGGCGGACGGCCCGATTGCGTCCGGCGACCGTTTTTTCGGCCGTGCCCGGGCGGTCGGCCGCCGCCGGACGGCGCTCCGGCCACGGGCCGCCATCCCCGCCGTAACCAGCAGAAAGGATTCGCTTGAAACTTCCGTACGAATGGCAGATCGGCTGGCGCTACACGCGCGCCGGCAAACGCACGACCGGCAACGGCTTCATTTCCTTCATCGCGCTCGTTTCGATGCTCGGGATCGCGCTCGGCGTCGCGGCGCTGATCGTCGTGCTGTCCGTGATGAACGGCTTCCAGAAGGAAGTGCGCGACCGCATGCTGTCGGTGCTTGCGCACGTCGAGGTATTCTCGCCGACCGGCTCGATGCCCGATTGGCAATTGACCGCGCAGGAAGCGCGCCGCAATACGTCGGTGATCGGCGCGGCGCCGTACGTCGACGCGCAGGCGCTGCTCACGCGCCAGGACGCGGTGAGCGGCGTGATGCTGCGCGGCGTCGAGCCGTCGCTCGAACCGCAGGTGTCGGACATCGGCAAGGACATGAAGGCGGGCCAGCTCGCCGCGCTCGTGCCCGGCCAGTTCGGCATCGTGCTCGGCGACGCGCTCGCCGGCAACCTCGGCGTGACGGTCGGCGACAAGGTCACGCTCGTCGCGCCCGAAGGCACGATCACGCCGGCCGGGATGATGCCGCGGCTCAAGCAGTTCACGGTGGTCGGCGTGTTCGAGTCGGGCCACTACGAATACGACAGCACGCTCGCGATGATCAACATCCGCGATGCGGAGGCGCTGTTCCGGATGTCCGCGCCGACCGGCGTGCGGCTGCGGCTCACCGACATGCAGAAGGCGCCGCAGGTCGCGGTCGAGCTGTCGCATACGCTGTCGGGCAGCCTGTACATCCGCGACTGGACCCAGCAGAACAAGACCTGGTTCTCGGCCGTGCAGATCGAGAAGCGGATGATGTTCATCATCCTCACGCTGATCATCGCGGTGGCCGCGTTCAACCTCGTGTCGTCGCTCGTGATGACGGTGACCAACAAGCAGGCCGACATCGCGATCCTGCGCACGCTCGGCGCGCAACCAGGCTCGATCATGAAGATCTTCGTCGTGCAGGGCGTGACGATCGGCTTCGTCGGCACCGCGTCGGGCGTCGCGCTTGGCTGCCTGATCGCGTGGAGCATTCCGTGGCTGATCCCGATGATCGAGCATCTGTTCGGCGTGCAGTTCCTGCCGCCGTCGGTGTACTTCATCAGCGAGCTGCCGTCGGAGCTCGTCGCGGGCGACGTCATCAAGATCGGTCTGATCGCGTTCGTGCTGTCGGCCGTCGCGACGCTCTATCCGAGCTGGCGCGGCGCGAAGGTGAAGCCGGCGGAGGCGCTGCGCTATGAATGATCGCGCGACCGCATTGGCGGATTCACGACAACCCATCAGACAGGATTCGGCAGGTATGCAGGAATACGTGCTTCAGGCGCGCGGGATCACGAAGGCGTTCGTGCAGGGCGGCTTCAACGTGCAGGTGCTCAACAACACCGAGCTGACGGTGCGGCGCGGCGAGAAGCTCGCGGTCGTCGGCGCGTCGGGCTCGGGCAAGAGCACGCTGCTGCACGTGCTGGGCGGCCTCGACGAACCGAGCGCGGGCGAAGTGTCGCTGCTCGGCAAGCCGTTTACGCAACTCGCCGAGCGCGAGCGCAACGAGCTGCGCAACCGCGCGCTCGGCTTCGTCTACCAGTTCCATCACCTGCTGCCGGAATTCACCGCGCTCGACAACGTCGCGATGCCGCTGCGCATCCGCCGGATGACGACCGAGGATGCACGCGCGCAGGCACAGGCGATGCTCGAACGCGTCGGTCTCGGGCCGCGTGCGAAGCATCGGCCGGGCGAGCTGTCGGGCGGCGAGCGGCAGCGCGTGGCGATCGCGCGTGCGCTGGTGACGAAGCCCGCGTGCGTACTCGCCGACGAGCCGACCGGCAACCTCGACGGCACGACCGCCGACACCGTGTTCAACCTGATGCTCGAACTGTCCGAGACGCTCGAAACGAGTTTCGTGATCGTCACGCACGATCCCGAGCTCGCGGCGCGCTGCGACCGCATCATGCGCCTGCGCGACGGCGTGCTGCACGAGGAGCCGGCGCTGCCGGTGTGAACGAACGCCCCGCCGTGCCGCCGGGCGAGTCCCGGCACGGCGGCGAGGGCGCAGGAAAGCCGCCATGTGGATCGATACGCATTGCCATCTCGATGCCGCCGAGTTCGACGCCGACCGCGACGCCGTCGCGCACGCGGCGCGCGCGGCCGGCGTGTCGCGCATCGTGATTCCGAGCATCGGACGCGACAATTTCACGACCGTGCGCGAACTGGCGCAGCGCACGCCGGGTGCCGTCTACGCGCTCGGCATCCATCCGATGTATACGCCGCACGCGCGCGACGAGGATCTCGACCGCCTGCGCATGGAGATCGAGGCATGCCTCGATGATCCGCGCTTCGTCGCGATCGGCGAGATCGGTCTCGACTACTTCGTGCCGGGCCTCGACGAGGATCGCCAGCAATTCTTCTATCAGGGGCAGCTCAAGCTCGCGCGCGAATTCGACCTGCCGGTGTTGTGCCACGTGCGCAAGTCGCAGGACCGCGTGCTCGCCGGGCTGCGCCGCTTCGGCGTGCGGCGCGGCATCGCGCATGCGTTCAACGGCAGTTTCCAGCAGGCCGATGCGTATCTCGCACAGGGGCTGCATCTCGGTTTCGGCGGCAACGTGACGTTCGGACGCGCGCTGCAGATCCGGCGGCTCGCCGCGCAGTTGCCGCTCGACGCGATCGTCGTCGAGACGGACGCGCCCGACATCGCGCCCGAGTGGGCGTACAAATCCCGCAACGCGCCCGACCAGGTGCCGCGCATCGGCGGCGTGCTCGCCGAACTGCGCGGGATCGACGCGCACGCGCTGTCCCTATGCACAACGGCTAACGCGCTCGCCGCGCTGCCGCGCCTCGCACTTTCGTCCGCATAATCGTTGCCGGAAGGTGCCGCATCGACGGCGGCGCCAGGTCGACGAGGAGGTGCGATGCGCGTGTGGTGGATCGCGTTTGCGCTCGGCGTCGTCGTGCTGCAGCGGCAGGCGGCGTTGCCGGGCATGGGCGGCTGGGTAGGCGGGGCGGTCGTTCTGGCCGGTTGCGGCGCGCTGCTCGCAGGGTGTGCGCGGCGCCGTCGAACCCGCGCGATCGTCGCGCTCCGGTGGATGCTGTGCGCATGCGCCGCCGGTGCGATCGGATTCGGCTATGCAGCCGCACGTGCCGAATGGCGGCTGCGTGACAGCCTGCCTGTCGAGCGGGAAGGGCGCGATATCGTCGTCACGGGCGTGATCCGCGGGTTGCCGGTGATCGACGATACCGGCGCGCGACTGCTGTTGGCCGTCGAATCGAACGATGCGGGGCTGGCCCGTTTCCCTCCGCTGATCCGGTTGTCGTGGCGCACGTACGGCGCGCGCGCCGCACGCGACGCGATGCCCGATCTGCGCGCAGCGCAGCGCTGGCGTCTCGTCGTGCGCCTGAAGCGCCCGCATGCCGAGGCGAATCCCGGCGTGCGCGACAGCGAGGCGGCGTGGCTTGCCGCGGGCATTCGCGCGATCGGCTATGTGGTCGCGCCCGAGCGGGCGGAGCTGCTCGACGCGAGGGCATCGGGATGGCGCGCATCGATCGATCGGCTGCGCGACGCGCTGCGCAACGATATCGGCGACGCGCTCGGCAGCGACGCGCGCCATCGCGGCATCGTGACCGCGCTCGCGGTCGGCGATCAATCCGGCATCGGCGACGACGCATGGCGCGTGCTGCGCAATACGGGCACGAGTCATCTGGTCGCGATTTCGGGCCTGCACGTCGGGCTCGTCGGCACGATCGCGGGCGGGATCGTATCGTGGGTCTGGCGGCGTCTGCGCTGGCGCGGACACGCCGCGGCACTCGCGATGCCTGCGCCATATGCGGCTTCGGTGGCGGCGCTGACGGCCGCTGCCGGCTATGCGGCGCTTGCCGGCTTCAACGTGCCGGCGCAGCGCGCGTGGTGGATGATCGCGGCCGGGGCGGCTGCCTATCTTGCCGGACGCAGCGTGCCGCCGTCCGCCGTGTTGTCCGCGGCGCTCGGCGGCGTGCTGCTGGTCGATCCGTGGGCGGTGGTGTCGGCCGGGTTCTGGCTGTCTTTTGGCGCGGTCGCCGTGATCCTGATGGCCGTGGCGGGCTGGCGCGCGGTGCGCGAATTCGACGGCGGCGACGACCGTGGGACGGACGGCGTTGCCACGGTCGACCGCTGGCACCGCCTGTGCGCGTGGTGCAGGCGTGCCGGGCGCCGTGTCGCGGAGGCGACACGCGTGCAGTACGCGGTGACGATCGGTCTTGCGCCGCTGACGGCCGCGTGGTTCGCTCAGATCTCGGTATCGGGCCCGTTCGGCAATGCGTTTGCGATCCCGTGGGTCAGCGCAGTCGTGACGCCGATCGTGCTCGCGGGGATCGGGTTGCCCGCGCCGTTGGACGCGTATGCGTTCCGGCTCGCGCATGCGGCGCTCGAACCGATGATGGCGCTGCTCCGGCACCTTGCCGACTGGCCGGCCGGCGTGTTCTGGCTGCGCATGCCCGACTGGCCGGTTCTGGCGCTTGCGTGCGTGGGTGTCGCGTGGGTTTTGATGCCGCGCGGCTGGCCGCTGCGCTGGGCGGCGCCGATGACATGGCTGCCGCTGGTCGCGCCTGCACCCGATGCGCCGCCGCCTGGCGGCTTCCGGCTGACCGTGCTCGACGTCGGGCAGGGCGCGTCGGTGCTGGTGGAGACCGCGCGCCGGACCTTGCTGTTCGACGCGGGACCGGGGGCGGAGTCGACCCACGCCGGTGCGCGGATCGTCGCGCCGACGTTGCGCGCCCGCGGAATCCGTACCGTCGATTCGCTCGTCCTGAGTCATGCGGACGCCGATCACGCGGGCGGCGCGGCGGCCGTCTATGCGGCCGCCGAGGTCCGCCAGCTGCTCGCCGGCATTGCGCCGCGGCACCGGCTGTGGCGCGACGCGCAGGCGGCCGGCGTGGCGGATCGGCTGCCGTGCGCGGCCGGGCAGCGGTGGACCTGGGACGGCGTCGTATTCACGATGTTGTGGCCGCCAGGAGTTGCCGGCGCGGGTTCCTCGAACGAGAAATCGTGCGTGCTGCGCGTCGATGCGGGCGGCACGTCGGCGCTGCTGACGGGCGACATCGAGGCGCGCGCCGAGCGCCGGCTGGTGGACGATGCGCGCGACGCGCTGGCCGCGCAGATTCTCGTTGTGCCGCACCATGGCAGCCGTACGTCGTCGGTCGAGCCTTTCCTCGATTCGGTCGGGCCGCGCGTCGCGGTATTTCCTGTAGGCTATCGCAATCGATTCGGGCATCCGCACCGGACGGTCCTCGCGCGCTACGAAACGCGCGGGATTCCGCTGCCGCGCACCGATCGCGATGGGGCCGTGAGGTTCGACATCGCCCCGGCGGGCGGCGGCTTCGCGTTCGAGCGTCATCGCGATGCGCAGCGGCGGTACTGGATGGACCGGTGAGCGGCGCGACGGCGCGGGTCAAGAAGGCGGAGGCCGGAGGTGGCGCTGAAGGGCCAGCCCCGGCGACCGCGAAGCATGGGACGGGAGTCAGCTCGAGCGCGCTGACTCCGGTCGACAAAGGAGACATCGGCGTTTGAAGGACATCCTCCATTTCTCGCACGCGAACGGTTTTCCGGCATCGACGTACCGGACGATCTTCGCCGAGCTGGCAGACGACTACGAGCTGCGCTACATCGAGCGCATCGGTCACGACCGCCGCTACCCGGTGACGCGCGACTGGCCGCATCTCGTCGAGCAGCTGCTCGACGACATCGGCAGCCGCTACGAGCGCCCGGTCTGGCTCGTCGGCCATTCGCTCGGCGGCTACCTGTCGCTGATGGCCGCGCTGAAGAAGCCGCACTGGGTGCGCGGCGTGGTGATGATCGATTCGCCGATCATCGCGGGATGGCGCGCCGGCGCATTGCGCGCGAGCCAGTGGGCCGGGCTCGACGAACGGCTGTCGCCGGCGGCCGCGACGCGCAACCGGCGCACGCGCTGGGTGAGCCGCGACGAAGCCTGGCGGCACTTTCACGAGAAACCCGCGTTCGCGCGCTGGGACGAGCGGATGCTGTCCGACTACATCGACTACGGCATTCCACAGGCGGGCGCCGACGGCGAACGCGTGCTCGCGTTCGACCGGCAGGTCGAATACCTGATCTACCGGACACTGCCGCATACGCTCGGTCCGCGGCTCGCGCACGGCGCGCCGGTGCCGCTCGGCTTTCTCGCCGGCACGCGCTCGCGCGAAGTGCGGCAGGTCGGGCTCGATGCGACGCGTCGCGCGGCGTGCGGGCGCATCGAATGGCTCGAGGGCAGCCACCTGTTCCCGATGGAGCGGCCGATCGAGACGGCCCGCGCATTGCAGCGGATGCTGAGTTCGCTGAAAACGGCGGAGGGCGGCGTGCCGCGCGACAGCGCGGCGCTCGCGAAAAGCGCCTGACGGATCGGCCCGGTGCACCGGGCCGGTGTGCGCGGTTGCACCGACCGGCCGGCCGGTTCGCCCCGGCGCGCACGGCTGGCGCGGCACAGCGCGAAAGGGCGCGATCATCGCGTCAATTGCTGAGAGAAGGGCGGGCTTTACGGTATAATCCGTTTTTCCCGCGAGCATCCAGCGATGACCAAATATGTTTTCGTCACCGGCGGCGTAGTTTCTTCCCTCGGCAAGGGTATTGCCGCCGCCTCTCTCGCCGCGATCCTCGAATCGCGCGGTCTGAAAGTCACCCTCCTCAAACTCGATCCCTACATCAACGTCGACCCCGGCACGATGAGCCCGTTCCAGCACGGCGAAGTGTTCGTGACGGAAGACGGAGCGGAGACCGACCTCGACCTCGGCCACTATGAGCGCTTCATCAGCACGAAGATGCGCAAGGCCAACAACTTCACGACCGGCCAGATCTACGAATCGGTGATCCGCAAGGAACGCCGCGGCGACTATCTCGGCAAGACCGTGCAGGTGATTCCGCACATCACGAACGAAATCCAGGCGTTCATCGAGCGCGGGGCGGCATCGGCCACCTGCGGCGAGCCGGACGTCGCGATCGTCGAGATCGGCGGCACGGTCGGCGACATCGAGTCGCTGCCGTTCCTCGAGGCCGCGCGCCAGATGAGCCTGCGCCTCGGCCGCAACAGCGCGTGCTTCGTGCACCTGACGCTCGTGCCGTACGTCGCGACGGCCGGCGAGCTGAAGACCAAGCCGACCCAGCACAGCGTGCAGAAGCTGCGCGAGATCGGCATCCTGCCGCACGTGCTGCTGTGCCGTGCGGATCGCCGCATCCCCGACGACGAATCGAAGAAGATCTCGATGTTCTCGAACGTGCCGGAAGACGCCGTGATCTCGGTGTGGGACGCCGACAGCATCTACAAGATTCCGCAGATGCTGCACGACCAGGGCCTCGACCGGATCATCTGCGAGGAACTGAAGCTGTCGCCGAAGGACGCCGACCTGAGCATGTGGTCGGAGCTCGTCGAGAAGCTGGAAAATCCGAAGCACGAAGTCACGATCGGCATGGTCGGCAAGTATGTCGACCTGACCGAGTCGTACAAGTCGCTGATCGAGGCGCTGCGCCACGCATCGCTGCACACGTCGACCAAGGTCAACATCGAGTACATCGACTCGGAAGAGATCGAGACGAACGGTGTCGACAGCCTGAAGCATCTCGACGCCGTGCTGGTGCCGGGCGGTTTCGGCCGTCGTGGCACGGAAGGCAAGATCGCCGCGATCCGCTACGCGCGCGAGTCGAAGGTGCCGTACCTCGGCATCTGCCTCGGCATGCAGCTCGCGGTGATCGAATTCGCACGCGACGTCGTCGGCATGAAGCAGGCGAACAGCACGGAATTCGATCCGGACACGCCGGAACGTGTGGTCGCGCTGATCACCGAGTGGTACGACCGCGAAGGCAAGGTCGAGACGCGCACCGAGGAATCCGATCTTGGCGGCACGATGCGCCTCGGCTCGCAACGTTGCCCGATCAAGCCCGGCACGATGGCCGAAGAGATCTACGGCAAGGACGTGAACGAGCGCCACCGCCACCGTTATGAAGTCAATAACCGCTTCGTGCCCCAGCTCGAAGCCGGCGGCCTTATCATCAGCGCCCGTACCCCGAGCGAGGATCTGCCGGAAATGATGGAGCTGCCGCGTTCGATGCACCCGTGGTTCGTTGGCGTCCAGTTCCACCCGGAATTCACGTCCACGCCGCGTGACGGTCATCCCCTGTTCAAGTCGTTCGTCGAAGCCGCGCTCGCCAACAAGCAGGCGCGTGGAGTGCAAGCATGAAGCTGTGCGATTTCGAGGTCGGTCTCGACCAGCCTTTCTTCCTGATCGCGGGTACCTGTGTCGTCGAATCGGAGCAAATGACGATCGACACGGCGGGCCGCCTGAAGGAGATCTGCGAGAAGCTGAACGTTCCGTTCATCTACAAATCGTCCTACGACAAGGCGAATCGCAGCTCGGGCAAGTCGTTTCGCGGCCTCGGAATGGACGAGGGGCTGCGGATCCTCGGCGAGGTGAAGCGCCAGCTCGGCCTGCCGGTGCTGACCGACGTGCATTCGATCGAAGAGATCGAGCAGGTCGCGTCGGTCGTCGACGTGCTGCAGACGCCCGCGTTCCTGTGCCGCCAGACCGACTTCATTCACGCGTGCGCGCGCTCGGGCAAGCCCGTCAACATCAAGAAGGGCCAGTTCCTCGCGCCGCACGACATGAAGAACGTGATCGACAAGGCGCGCGACGCGGCGCGTGAAGCCGGTCTGTCGGAAGACCGCTTCATGGCGTGCGAGCGCGGCGTCTCGTTCGGCTACAACAACCTCGTGTCCGACATGCGTTCGCTCGCGATCATGCGCGAGACGAGCGCGCCGGTCGTGTTCGACGCGACCCACTCGGTGCAGCTGCCGGGCGGGCAGGGCACGAGCTCGGGCGGCCAGCGCGAATTCGTGCCGGTGCTCGCGCGTGCCGCGGTCGCGACGGGCGTCGCGGGCCTGTTCATGGAAACGCACCCGAATCCGGCCGAAGCGAAGTCGGACGGCCCGAACGCGGTGCCGCTGAACCGGATGGGCGCGCTGCTGGAGACCCTCGTCACGCTCGACCAGGCGGTGAAGCGCAATCCGTTCCTGGAAAACGATTTCAACTAAAGATCGAATGAACCTTGCGGCGGCTTCGCGCGTCAGTAGCGTAGGCGGTTTCGGCGCGCGTGCCATCGCAGTTTGAAGAATCCATCGTCATTCTCAGAGGAAACCCATGAGTGCAATCGTAGATATCATCGGCCGCGAGATTCTGGATTCGCGCGGCAACCCCACCGTCGAATGCGACGTGCTGCTCGAATCGGGCACGATGGGCCGCGCGGCGGTGCCGTCGGGCGCGTCCACCGGCTCGCGTGAAGCGATCGAACTGCGCGACGGCGAAGCCGGCCGCTACAACGGCAAGGGCGTGCTGAAGGCAGTCGAGCACATCAACACCGAAATCTCCGAAGCCATCATGGGCCTCGACGCGTCGGAACAGGCGTTCCTCGACAAGACGCTGCTCGAGCTGGACGGCACCGACAACAAGTCGCGCCTCGGCGCGAATGCGATGCTGGCCGTGTCGATGGCCGTCGCGAAGGCAGCGGCTGAAGAAGCCGGCCTGCCGCTGTACCGCTACTTCGGCGGCTCGGGCGCGATGCAGCTGCCCGTCCCGATGATGAACATCGTCAACGGCGGCGCGCACGCGAACAACAGCCTCGACATCCAGGAATTCATGATCGTCCCGGTGAGCCAGCCGACGTTCCGTGAAGCCCTGCGTTGCGGCGCGGAAGTGTTCCACGCGCTGAAGAAGATCCTGAGCGACCGCGGCATGAGCACGGCAGTCGGCGACGAAGGCGGCTTCGCACCGAACTTCGGCAGCAACGACGAGTGCCTGTCGACGATCCTGCAGGCGATCGAGAAGGCCGGCTACCGTGCGGGCGAAGACGTGCTGCTCGCGCTCGACTGCGCCGCATCCGAGTTCTACCACGACGGCAAGTACCAGCTCGCGGGCGAAGGCCTGCAACTGTCGTCGGCCGAATTCACCGACTACCTCGCGACGCTCGCCGACAAGTTCCCGATCGTGTCGATCGAGGACGGCATGCACGAAGGCGACTGGGACGGCTGGAAGCTGCTGACCGAGCGCCTCGGCAAGAAGGTGCAGCTCGTCGGCGACGACCTGTTCGTCACGAACACGCGCATCCTGAAGGAAGGCATCGAGAAGGGCATCGCGAACTCGATCCTCATCAAGATCAACCAGATCGGTACGCTGACCGAAACGTTCGCGGCAATCGAAATGGCGAAGCGCGCGGGCTACACGGCCGTGATCTCGCACCGCTCGGGCGAAACGGAAGATTCGACGATCGCGGACATCGCGGTCGGCCTGAACGCCGGTCAGATCAAGACGGGTTCGCTGTCGCGCAGCGATCGCATCTCGAAGTACAACCAGCTGCTGCGCATCGAGGAAGACCTCGGCGATATCGCGAGCTACCCGGGCAAATCGGCTTTCTATAACCTGCGCTAACGCGCTACTATCGGGTTCGTCATCTCGACGCCGCTCTGTGCATGTTGCGCGGAGCGGCGCTTCTTATATCTGCGTCTCCTACATGCGGCTTGTCACTGTCGTCCTGATTGCCTTGCTGGCGCTCATTCAGTACCCCCTATGGTGGGGACACGGCGGCTGGTTGCGGGTGCACGAATTGCGCCAGCAGCTCGGCGATCAACTGCAGAAGAATGCGGACGAGAAGCTGCGCAATGAACGGATCGCGGGCGAAGTGCAGGATCTGCAGGGCGGTACCGCGGCCATCGAGGAGCGCGCGCGCTACGAGATGGGCATGGTGAAGGACGGCGAAGTATTCGTGCAGTTCGTGTCGCCGAATGCGCCGGCCGCACCGCTGAACAACATGCCTTCGAGCATGTCGACGCGCGGTACGGTGTCCTCGGCGCCCGTGCGCGTCGTGCCGAACCCGCAATCGATCGCGAAGCCGTCGCGGCATCACGGCGGCGAGAAGGGCAAGGCCGCGCATCACTGAGCGCGGGAGTCCGAACCATTGAAAAAGCGCGGGAAATGCCGCGCTTTTTTATTTCCTGTCAGTCTTCAATCGAGTCGGTCGACGCGATCACGCGTCACCACCACCAGCCCGGGTAACCGTAGCCATAACCGATGCCGGTGCCCCACCGGTTTCCCCAACCGCCGCCGTAATAGCCGCCGTAGACGGTCACGGGGGGCGGCGAGTAATACGCCCAGGCGCGCGCGGCGGCCTCGGCCGCCATCGCGTCGTTCTGCTCGCGCAGCACCTGCCGGTCGATTTCGTCGTAGCGTTTGCGCTCCGCGCTCGACAGTGCGGGCGGCTGTCCGCCCGATGCGCCCGGTTCGGGCAGCCGGCTCAGGATCGTCGACGAAGGCGGCTGCACCGCGCAGCCGGCGAGGGCCAGTGTGCCTGCTGCGACACTGGTCAGGACGAGGGTGCGGAATGGGCGATTCATGAATTTCTCCAGCAGCGCGCCGACAGCGGAAAGCGGTTTGCGCCGAAGGCCGGACCTCCGGCGCCTGAGCCGTGCGTGCGACGCTCGTGCGTCATTATGCGCCCGCGCGCGCATGGCTCGCACGGGCGCGCCGCTCACTCAGTGACGCTGATCGGTCGCGGGCGTGATGCCGGTCGCGAGTTCCGGCGCGGCGAACAGCTGCGCGACGTCGACGGGATCGAACTCGTAGCGCTGGTTGCAGAACTCGCAGTGGATCTCGACGTGACCGCGCTCGACGATCACGCTGTCGACTTCGTCGCGGCCGAGCATGCGCAGCATCGCGCCGACCTTCTCGCGCGAGCACGAGCACTGGAAGCGCGTACCGGCCGGGTCGAAGTGCTGCACGTTTTCCTGCCAGAAGAGCCGGCGGAACACGACTTCCGGTTCGACCTCGAGCAGTTCCTTCGCGGACAGCGTGCCGCCGAGCGTGCAGACGCGCTCCCACGTGTCGGCGTCGGTCTCGGCGTTGCGCGGCACGATGCCGCCGTCGCCCGGCAGCTTCTGCAGCAGCATGCCGACCGCGCGGTCGCGATCGGCCGCGAGCCACAGCCGCGTGTCGAGCTGCTCCGAGTGATGCATGTAATGCTCGAGCACTTGCGACACCGATTCGAGCGGACCGTCGACGCCGTTCAGCGGCACGATGCCCTGATACGGCTGCTGGCCCGGCAGCTTCTCGGCCGGGTCGAGCGTGATCACGCAACGGCCGTGGCCGCTCGCGTTGACGAGCGACGCGAAGTGCGTGTCGTCGCCGATCGTCTGCGCGACGTCGCCGGCGAACTTGGCCGTGGCGCGCATCGACAGGTCCGAGCCGCACTGGACGACCAGCATCTGGACCGGCCCGTCGCCGAAGATCTGCATGATCAGGGTGCCGTGAAATTTCAGGTTCGCGGACAGCAGCGCACACGCGGCCATCATCTCGCCGAGCACCGTGCGCACCGGGGCAGGGTAGTCACGGCGGGAAAGCACCTCTTGCCACGTGTTGCGCAGCGACACGATCTCGCCGCGCACGGGTGCCGAATTGAACATGAATTTCTGTAACTGGTCGCTCACTCTTCTTCCTTGAAATCCGCGCGAATCAGCCGATCCGCACGAGTTGCTCCTTGAAATGCGCGCGTCGTTCGACGTACGTCTTCGCATTTGCGCGCAGCCGCGCGATGTCGTCTGCCGACAGCTCGCGCACGACCTTCGCCGGGGCGCCGAGAATCAGCGAATTGTCCGGGAACGTCTTGCCTTCCGTCACCACCGCGCCGGCACCAACCAGACAGTTGCGGCCGATCACCGCACCATTCAAGACCACGGCCTGAATCCCGATCAGCGAACCTTCGCCGATCGTGCATCCGTGCAGCATCGCCTGGTGCCCGATCGTCACGTTCTCGGCAATAGTCAGAGGAAAGCCGGGGTCCGTATGCAGGACCGCGCCTTCCTGGACGTTGCTGCCGGCACCGACTGCGATCGTCTCGTTGTCGCCGCGAATCGTCGCGCCGAACCATACGCTCGCGTTTTCCTCGAGCACGACCTTGCCGATGATGGCCGCCGTATCGGCGACGAATACGCTTTCGTGGATCGTCGGGGCCGTCTCGCCCAGTTTGTAGATCGTCACGGAGTCTCCTGGTCTCTTCGATGATGGGCGCCGGTAGAATGGCGCGTCTGGCGTGCCGGGCGCATTGCGTGACGGCACAAACGCATATTGTAAACCGTCGCGTGCATGCGCTCCCGCGATGCGCACGGGCGGTGCCCCCGCTTGATGAACATGGAGCCTTCTACTTTCATGGCTGCGCCGTACTGCGTGCGACGCACCGCGCTCGACGCGCTGCGGATGTCCGAGCCGGCCGCGAAGGCCGCTCGGGTCCGCGCGCTGCATGACGCGCTGCTGGCCGGGCAGGCCGCGATCGCACCGGCGCTCGATCTGGACGAACCGACTGACCTGCCCGGCCGTCCGGCGCGCCCGCCGCTCGTCGAGCCGCGCCAGCTCGAGCGCCGCAGCATGCGCTCGCCCGCGGGGCGCGCGGTGCTGCTGCACGCCCTCGCGCATATCGAATTCAACGCGATCAACCTCGCGCTCGATGCCGTGTGGCGCTTCGCCGGGATGCCCGACGCATTCTATGCGGACTGGCTGAAGGTCGCGGCCGAGGAGGCCCATCACTTCACGCTGCTGTCCGAGCGGCTTGCCGGGTTCGGGCATGCGTACGGTGACTTTCCCGCGCACAACGGGCTGTGGGAGATGTGCGAACGGACCAAGACCGATGTGCTCGCGCGGATGGCGCTCGTGCCGCGCACGCTCGAGGCGCGCGGGCTCGACGCGTCGCCGCCGATCCGCGCGCGGCTCGTGCAGGCGGGCGACGACTCGTCGGCGGCGATCCTCGACGTGATCCTGCGCGACGAGATCGGCCATGTCGCGATCGGGAATCGCTGGTTCCGGTACTTGTGCGACGAGGCAGGCCGTGATCCGGTGCCGGCCTACCGCGAGCTCGCCGAGCAGTACCATGCGCCGCGACTGCGCGGCCCTTTCAATTTCGACGCACGTCGCATCGCGGGGTTCGAGCAGGCGGAGCTGGACGAACTCGCCGCGCAGGACGCGGCGGGCGGCAAGGCGGACGGTTAGCGCGGCCGGCCGCCGCGAGTTGCCGACGGGCGGGCGAAGGCTGTCGCCGTGCCGGCCTCGTGGATCGTTCGGCGGCATGTCCGCGGTGTCCGCATGCCGATTCCATACGCCGGCGCTAGAGAGCTGCCTCGACTGCCGGGCGCCGGAACGGAAGCGCCATCGCCATAATCGAACGATCATTCTTTTTTTGGCGGCTGCAATGAGTGCCTCGAGTTCTGTTTCCGATTTCGTCACGGTGCGCGGCGTCAAGCTGCATGTGCGGCGCTGGGGCCGGCCCGATGCGCCGACGCTGTTCATGCTGCACGGCTGGATGGACGTCGCGGCATCGTTCCAGTTCGTCGTCGACGCACTAGCGGGCGACTGGCAGGTGATCGCGCCGGATGCTCGCGGCTTCGGCCAGTCCGACTGGCCGGTCGCGAGGCAGGGCGGCGGTCATTACTGGTTCCACGAATACCTGGGCGACCTCGATGCGCTCGTCGATCACTATGCGCCCACCGGCGAAGTCAATCTGATCGGGCACAGCATGGGGGCGAACGTCGTGTGCCTGTACGCGGGCGCGCGCCCGGAGCGCGTGCGGCGCGTGGTCGACCTCGAAGGGTTCGGGCTCGCCCCCGCGCGGGCCGAGCAGGCGCCGCGCCGGCTGCGCGGCTGGCTCGACGAGCTGCGCGAGCCGCCGGTGTTGCGCCCTTACGCGTCGCTCGACGATGTGGCGGCCCGGCTGATCAAGACCAATCCGCGGCTCGAACCGCGCAGGGCCGCATTCCTTGCCGCGCACTGGTCGAAGCGTGGCGACGACGGCCTCTACCACCTGCTGGCGGATCCCGCGCACAAGATGGCGGGCCCGCAGCTGTACCGGCTCGACGAGGTGATGGCCGTCTGGAAGCAGGTGCGCGCGAAGGTGCTGCACGTCGAGGCCGTCAATTCGCCGACGCTCGCGTATCTCGCCGGCGACATCCCGCTGCCAGAATTCAAGGCGCGCTTCGGCGCGTTCCCCGACTGGCGCGAAAAGCTCGTCGAGGATGCCGGCCACATGGTTCATCACGACCAGCCGGAGCAGATCGCGGCGCTGATCGAGGCGTTCTGCGCGTAGGCCGGCGGCAGCGGCGGCGGGGCAGGCGGGCGGCGCAATTGCCGCATTGCAGTAGAATGAAGCTTCACCTGCCATACCGACAATGAACGCTGATCTCCACTGCCATTCGAATGTTTCCGACGGGTTGCTGTCGCCTGCCGACGTCGCGCGCCGCGCCCATGCCGGCGGCGTGACCCTGTGGGCGCTGACCGACCACGACGAAGTCGGTGGCCAGGCGGCGGCGCGCAGCGAGGCGGAGGCGCTGGGGATGCGCTACCTGAGCGGCGTCGAGATTTCGGTCACGTGGGCGTCGCGCACCGTGCATATCGTCGGGCTGCACATCGATCCGTCGAACCCGACGCTCGTGGACGGCCTCTACCGCACGCGCCACGGCCGCGCCGCCCGTGCACGGGCGATCGCCGCGCAACTCGAGACGCTCGGCATTCCCGGCGCGTACGAAGGCGCACTCAAGTACGTATCGAATCCCGACCTGATCTCGCGCACCCACTTCGCGCGCTTCCTGGTCGAGAACGGTCATGCCGAATCGACCTCCGATGTGTTCGACCGCCTGCTCGGCGACGGCAAGCCCGGATTCGTCCCGCACCGCTGGGCGACGTTGTCCGACGCCGTTGCATGGATTCGCGCGGCGGGCGGCGAGGCCGTGGTCGCGCACCCGGGCCGCTATCGCTACACGCCGGTCGAATTCGATGCGTTTTTCGGTGAATTCATCGATCTGGGCGGCCGCGCGATCGAGGTCATTACGGGCAGCCACACCCCCGACCAATACCGCGAATACGCGGACGTCGCGCGCCGCTTCGGCTTCGAGGTGTCGCGCGGCTCGGATTTCCATGCGCCGGGCGAGGGCCGCATCGAGCTCGGTAGCCTGCCGCCATTGCCGCCCGACCTGAAACCGCTCTGGGAGCGCTGGCTCTGACGTACCGCGGCCGCTTGCCGCTGGCGCTGCCGCCGAGGCGCGCATCCGACTTCTCCCTCTTTACGTGTCCCCATGTCCCAGTTCTTCAGGATTCATCCGGATAATCCGCAGCCGCGCCTGATCAAGCAGGCCGCGGACATCGTCAGCAAGGGCGGCGTGATCGCGATGCCGACCGATTCGAGCTACGCGCTCGCGTGCCACCTCGACGACAAGGACGCGGTCGAGCGCGTGCGCCGCATCCGTGGCCTCGACGAGAAGCAGCATCTTTCGCTGCTCGTGCGCGACCTGTCGGAACTGGCGAACTTCGCGATGGTGGACAATCGTCAGTACCGGCAGATCAAGTCGGTGACGCCGGGCCCGTACGTGTTCATCCTGCAGGCGACGAAGGAAGTGCCGCGCCGGCTGTCGCACCCGTCGCGCAAGACGATCGGGCTGCGCGTGCCCGACCACGCGATCACGCTCGCGCTGCTCGAATCGCTCGGCCAGCCGCTGCTCGGCACGACGCTTATCCTGCCGCCGGACGACGAGCCGCTCAACGATCCCGACGACATCCGCGCGCGGCTCGAGAAGCAGGTCGATCTCGTGATCGACGGCGGCGCGTGTCCGCGCGAGCCGTCGACGGTGATCGACCTGACGGGCGACGAGCCGCAGCTCGTGCGCGCGGGGCGCGGCGCGCTCGAACCGTTCGGGCTTTCGGCCGCGTAAGCGCCTTTCATTTTTGCGCGAGTGCGCTTGTTACAATAACGCGATATGGACGCTTCCCTGATACAGACCATCGCCGTCTACGCGCTGCCCGTGATCTTCGCGATCACGCTGCACGAGGCCGCGCACGGCTATGCCGCACGCCTGCTCGGCGACAACACCGCCTACATGATGGGGCGCGTGTCGTTCAACCCGATGCGCCACATCGATCCGCTCGGCACGATCGCGATCCCGCTCGCGATGTATTTCCTGACGGGCGGCGCCTTCCTGTTCGGCTATGCGAAGCCGGTGCCGGTGTCGTTCGGCAACTTGCGCAATCCGCGCTGGGGCAGCCTGTGGGTGTCGCTGGCGGGGCCGGCCTGCAACTTCGTGCAGGCCCTGATCTGGGGCGTGCTGACCATCGTGCTGCCCGCTGCCGGCATCGACGAGCCGTTCTTCACGCGGATGGCCTACGCAGGCGTCAGCGCGAACCTGGTGCTCGGCGTGCTGAACCTGTTTCCGCTGCCGCCGCTCGACGGCGGCCGCATCCTGGCGGCGCTGCTGCCGCCGAAGCAATCGATCGCGCTGTCGCGCATCGAGCCGTATGGATTCATCATCGTCCTCGTGCTGGTCATGACGGGCGTGCTGACGAACTTTTGGCTGCGTCCGCTCGTGAACGCCGCGGCCGGCGTGTTGAGCGCCATCCTGTCTCCCTTCGCCTCGCTTTTCTAACGACAATCATGTTCCCAGATCGTATTTTCTCCGGCATGCGACCCACCGGGTCGCTGCACCTCGGCCACTACCACGGCGTGCTGAAAAACTGGGTGAAGCTGCAGTCCGAGTACCCGTGCTTCTTCTGCGTGGTCGACTGGCATGCGCTGACGACGCACTACGAAACACCCGAGGTCATCGAGAAGAACGTGTGGGACGTGCTGATCGACTGGCTCGCGTCCGGCATCGATCCGGCGCAGGCGACGCTGTTCATCCAGAGCAAGGTGCCCGAGCATGCGGAACTCGCGCTGCTGCTCGGCATGAGCACGCCGCTCGGCTGGCTCGAACGCGTGCCGACCTACAAGGAGCAGATGGAGAAGCTGAAGGACAAGGACCTGTCGACCTACGGCTTCCTCGGCTACCCGGTGCTGATGGCGGCCGACATCCTGCTGTATCGCGGCTCGCTCGTGCCGGTCGGCGAGGACCAGGTGCCGCACGTCGAGATGACGCGCGAGATCGCGCGCCGCTTCAACTACCTGTACGGCCGCGAGCCGGGCTTCGAGGAGAAGGCGCTCGAAGCCGCGAAGAAGCTCGGCGGCAAGCGCGCGAAGCTTTATCACGAGCTGCGCAACGCGTATCAGCAGGAAGGCGACGACGAGGCGCTCGAACAGGCGCGCGCGATGCTGCAGGAATCGCAGAGCCTGTCGATGAGCGACCGCGAGCGCCTGTTCGGCTATCTCGAAGGCGCGCGCAAGATCATCCTGGTCGAGCCGCAGGCGATGTTGACCGAAGCGTCCCGGATGCCGGGCCTCGATGGCCAGAAGATGTCGAAGTCGTACGGCAATACGATCGGCCTGCGCGAGGATGCGGAGACGATCACGAAGAAGGTCCGCACGATGCCGACCGATCCGGCGCGCGTGCGCCGCACGGATCCGGGCGATCCGGACAAGTGCCCGGTGTGGCAGCTGCATCAGGTCTATACGGACGAAACGACGCACCAGTGGGTGCAGAGCGGCTGCCGCTCGGCGGGCATCGGCTGCCTCGACTGCAAGCAGCCGGTCGTCGAAGGGATCCTGCGCGAACAGCAGCCGATGCTCGAGCGCGCACAGAAGTACATGGACGATCCGTCGCTGCTGCGCGCGATCGTCGCGGACGGCTGCGACAAGGCGCGCAAGCACGCGGTCGAGACGATGCGCGACGTGCGCGAGGCGATGGGCCTGTCGTACACCTGACCTGACGGCATGCGCGAACCTGTCAATGCCGCCGCGGGCGGCCACGTCGTCCAGACCGAACCGTCGCGCTGGGTCGCCCGCTGGTCGCGACTCGTCCCGGCGGGCGGCGCGGTGCTCGACGTCGCCGCGGGCGGCGGCCGCCATGCACGCTGGTTTGCGTCGCACGGGCATCCGGTCGTCGCGCTCGACCGCGATCCGGCCGCGCTGGCCGCATTGCGCGCGATTCCCGGTGTCGATGTGCGCGACGCCGATCTCGAGGGCGCACCCTGGCCGCTGCCGGCCGGCGCGTCGTTCGCGGCAGTGATCGTCACCCATTATCTGCATCGCCCGCTCTGGCCCCAACTGCTCGATGCGGTGGCGCCGGGCGGCGTGCTGATCTACGAAACCTTCGCGCAAGGAAACGAAACGGTCGGCAAGCCGTCCAATCCCGCGTTCCTGCTCGCCCCGGGCGAGCTGCTGGACGCGGTGCGCGGCCGCCTGCGGGTGGTCGCGTACGAGGACGGATTCGTCGCCGCGCCGCGCGAGGCGTTCGTGCAGCGCGTCTGCGCGGTACGCGAGGGCGCGACCCCGACGGCGGGGGCGGGAATTCCACGTTACGAACTGCCCGGCTAATCCGCTACAATCTCAACGTTTACCGGTACATCAATCAATCGCGTTTCATGGCTAACGGCACCCAAGACGGCATTCAAATCCGCGGCAGCATCCCCGCGATCGTCACCCCGATGCTCGAAGACGGCAGTCTCGACCTGCCGGCGTTTCGCAAACTGATCGACTGGCACATCGCGGAAGGCACCGACGCACTCGTCGTGGTCGGCACGAGCGGCGAGTCGGCAACGCTCAACGTCGAAGAGCACATCCTGATGATCCGCACGGCGGTCGAGCATGCGGCGAAGCGCATCCCGATCATCGCGGGCGCGGGCGGCAATTCGACCGCCGAGGCGATCGAACTGACGAAGCATGCGAAGGCCGTTGGCGCCGACGCGACGCTGCAGGTCGTGCCGTACTACAACAAGCCCACGCAGGAAGGGATGTACCGGCACTTCAAGACGATCGCCGAAGCGGTCGACCTGCCGGTGATCCTGTACAACGTGCCCGGCCGGACGGTCGCGGACATGGCGCACGAGACGACGCTGCGCCTCGCGCAGGTGCCGGGCATCATCGGCGTGAAGGACGCGACCGGCAACATCGATCGCGCCGCGCACCTGATCAAGGCCGCGCCGAAGCATTTCGCGATCTACAGCGGCGATGATCCGACCGCGATCGCGCTGATGCTGCTCGGCGGCCACGGCAACATCTCGGTGACGGCGAACGTCGCGCCGCGCGCGATGAGCGACCTGTGCCGCGCGGCGCTGGCCGGCGACGTCGCAACGGCGCGCGAGCTGCACATGAAGCTGCTGTCGCTGCACAAGAATCTGTTCGTCGAGGCGAACCCGATTCCGGTGAAGTGGGCGCTGCAGGCAATGGGCAAGATGCAGGGCGGCATCCGCCTGCCGCTCACGCCGCTCGACGAGCGCTGTCACGATGTCGTGCGTTCGGCCCTCGTCGAGGCCGGCGTCCTCTGATGCTCAGGCGGCCGTGTCCTGCGGCCGCCGGCTCGACCCCTCATCAACCCGCACCGGCCGGCTCCGTCCGGCGCCGCTCCTGACGAGCGTTCTAGCAAGACGAAGGATTTCATGAAACGTTTCGCCTTTTCCTCTCGCGCCATCCAGGTTTCGGTGGTGGCGCTGGCGCTGGGCGCGCTCGCCGGCTGCGATACGCTGAACGATTATCTGGCTCCTGACCGGGTCAACTACAAGAACACGGGTTCGGCGCCGCCGCTCGCGGTGCCGAGCGACCTGAAGCCGGTGCCGACGACCCAGCAGTTCGTCGCGCCGCCGAGCAACGCCGGTCTCGGCACGCTGCCGCCGCGGGCGACGACGGCCGCCGGCAACGCGACCGACGGTGTCCCGAGCGCACAGGATCCGCTCGGCATGCATATCGAGCGCGATGGCGACCGCCGCTGGCTCGTCGTGGACGGGCGCACGCCCGAGCAGCTTTGGCCGATCCTGAAGGAATTCTGGCAGGAGAACGGCTTCTCGCTGAAGACCGACGCACCGTCGACCGGCATCATGGCCACCGACTGGGCCGAGAACCGCGCGAACATTCCCGACGACTGGTTCCGTCGCACGATCGGCAAGGTCATCGACTTCGCTTACTCGTCGGGCACGCGCGACCGTTTCCGCACCCTCGTGAACCGCACGCCGGACGGCAACACCGACATCTCGATCACGCACAGCGCGATGGAGGAAATGATGGTCGGCCCGCAGGGTGGCACGTCGTCGCGCTGGGAAGAGCGTCCGCGCAATCCGGTGCTCGAGGCCGTATTCCTGTCGAAGCTCATGCAGAAGTTCGGCCTGAGCGACGCGCAGGCGAAGCAACTGCTGACCGATGCGCGTCCCGCGACGGCACCGGCGCAGGTCAGCGATACGAG
Source organism: Burkholderia sp. MSMB0856 (assembly GCF_001524645.2). Lineage (NCBI taxonomy): Bacteria > Pseudomonadati > Pseudomonadota > Betaproteobacteria > Burkholderiales > Burkholderiaceae > Burkholderia > Burkholderia sp. MSMB0856. Next base: position 1,308,859 of record NZ_CP013427.1, read on the forward strand.
CAGCGGTGCCGCGACGCTGCAACTGGCGGAATCGTTCGACCGTGCATGGCTGCGCGTCGGTCTCGCGCTCGACCGTACCAACTTCGCGGTCGACAATCGCGACCGCGAGAAGGGCGTGTACACGGTCCGTTATGCGAACACGATGGAAGAGCTCAAGCGCGACGGGCTGTTCGGCAAGCTGTTCTACGGCGGCCCGTCGGCGGCCAAGCCGGGCAAGGAATACCTGGTCAACGTGCGCGCGCAGGGCAGTGGCGGCACGCAGGTCGCGGTGGTCGACGCGAACGGCAAGGTCGACAACTCGTCGGACGCGCAGCGGATCATTTCGCTGCTGCACGCCCAGTTGAACTGATCGCGTGCGCTTCGCCAGCCTCGGTAGCGGCAGCGAAGGCAACGCGCTGGTCGTCGAGGTCTCGAGCGGCACGACGACCACCCGCGTGCTGCTCGACTGCGGTTTTTCAGCGAAGGAGGTCGAGCGCCGCCTCGGCCGCCTGAATCTCGCCATCGACGATCTCGATGCGATCCTCATCACCCACGAACACAGCGACCACGTCGGTAGCGCGCTGACGCTCGCGCGGCGCGGGTCGCTGCCGCTCTACATGAGCTGGGGCACGGCACGCGCGGTGGGCGCGGACGAAGCCGATGTCGATCTCCACGTGTTGTGGGGCGACGAGACGGCCGCGATTCGCGATCTGGCCGTGATGCCTTATACGGTGCCCCATGACGCGTGGGAACCGCTCCAGTTCGTCTTCATGGACGGTTGCAGCCGGCTCGGCGTGCTGACCGACGTCGGAATGGCCACACCGCATATCACGGCCGTACTGAGCGGTTGTGACGCGCTGGTGCTCGAATCCAACCACGATACCGAGATGCTCGCCGGGAGCCGCTATCCGCAGTCGTTGAAGGCGCGGATCGGCGGCAATCACGGCCACCTGAGCAACGCCGCCGCCGCGGACATCCTCGCATCGCTCGAACGCAGCCGCCTCCAGCACTTGGTCGCGGCGCACCTGAGCCAGCAGAACAACCGGCCCGAGCTGGCCCGCCAGGCATTGGCCGGCGTGCTGGGAACGGACGGGGAGGAAGTGGTCGTGGCCACGCAGGACGCGGGCTTCGACTGGCTGACGCTCGGCTGAGCGGGGCGCAGGATAGGGCGTACAGGACGGCTCCTGGCCGGCCTGGCTGCCGGAAATGATGCGCGTAACCGACAGACGTAAAAAAACCGGCCCGAAGGGCCGGTTTTTTTTCAGCTGATGCTGAGGCTTACTGGCTTGCGCCCGAAGCCGGAGCAGCCGTCGCTGCCGAAGCAGCCGACGCCACAGCAGCAGCTGCGTCGCTCGCAGCAGCCGTCGCCGACGAAGCAGCAGCCGAAGCGTCGCTCGCAGCACCAGCAACTGCCGAAGCAGCCGACGAAGCAGCAGCCGATGCGTCGCTAGCAGCCGACGAAGCAGCTTGATCAGCGCTCTTGTTGCAAGCAGCCAGTGCAACAGCAGCCAACAGGGAAGCTACGAGGAGGGATTTCTTCATGATCACGTCCTTTTATGGTTAAAGGTAAGCAACAGCGCGAAACAATACCGGTAATGTGCTCCAACACCGACCTGGGCCGCTGGTGGAGACGCACTTCTAGAGCGTGAATCTTCCCTACGGCTTGGGCGGAAATTATATGCACTTTCCTATCGACCGTCGACAAATGCGGGGTCAATACGTTGTCTTTCCCATACAGAATTTGATCTGCACGGGCATACGGGGAGGCTCACTAAATCCGGTTTCCGACCCGTATCCAGCCCGCACAATACCACTCGTGCAGCAAGGCTGTCATTGAGGGAACCCGGGATAGTGTTACAAACCGTTTCGCCTCCATGTGGCGCAGATTGGCCAGTTCGGGCAGCCATTCGCCGGCCTGCTCGAGCGGTTCTTCCTCGCCATTAATGAAGTACGAGCGCGCGTTATACATCAATGCGGCCCGTCTGTCGAGATACACGCCCCGGCGCGACGCCTGCGCGACGAACGCGGCCTCCGACAGCGGACGCGCGGGCGGCTCGAATACGACGTTTGATTTGGGTTCGCTCAGGTAGCAACCGAGGAATTCGGCGACGTCGCGCTTGCGCCAGCGGATCGCATCGACGATCTCGGTGACGCGATCGACCATCGCCGGCGGCAGTTGCGCAGGGGTGTCGACCGCCGGCTGCTTCGGGTCGCGGTAAAGCGCGTCGCCACGCTCGTCGCGCAGGCCGCCGCGTTCCGCGAGGTAGTACAGGAATTGCGCGCCCAGCTCCCCGGCGGACGGCGCCCGAAAGCCGATCGAGCAGGTCATGCATTCGCCTTCGGCCACGCCGTCGTGCGCGATGTGCGGCGGCAGGTACAGCATGTCGCCCGGCTCCAGCACCCATTCGTCGCTCGGCTCGAAGTGCTCGAGGATCTTCAGCGGGACGTCCGGCTGCAGCGACAGGTCCTTCTGCGCACCGATGCGCCAGCGGCGCCGGCCCTCGACCTGCAGCAGGAATACGTCGTACGAGTCGAAGTGCGGGCCGACGCCGCCGCCGTCAGTCGCGTACGAAATCATCAGGTCGTCGAGGCGCGCGTCCGGGATGAAGCGGAAGCGGTCGAGCAGCGCGCGTGCCGCGTCGACGTGCAGGTCGAGCCCCTGCACGAGCAAGGACCAGGACTTGCGCGAAACGGCAGGCAGCGCGCCCAGCTCGAACGGACCGTGGGCCAGTTGCCACTTGTTACGAAAATGGGTGATCAGTCGCGATTCGGCGTCATAGTCGGCTGCGAGCTCGAACAGGGCGTCGCGCGTGACCGGCGGCTTCACGCCGGGGATCGCCTGGCGGATCAGCAGCGGCTTCTTCTGCCAGTAGCGGCGCATGAATTGCGCCGGCGAGAGGCCGCCGAGCAGCGGTGTGGGAAGATCGGAAGGCGGCGCGCCGTGCGGGGCGGCAGCGGTATCCCGCGGTTCGGCTTGAGACCGGTTGCGCATCGTATAATGAGACTTGTATTTGGGAGAATTGGATGAAAATCGCAAAAAACACCGTCGTGTCGGTCACTTACAAGCTGTCGGATGCGCAAGGCAATCTGATCGAGGAAAGCGACGAGCCGATGGTTTATCTGCACGGCGGCTATGATGGCACGTTCCCCAAGATCGAGGAACAGCTCGACGGCCAGGAGCCTGGTTACCAGGCGCAGATTCAGCTCGAGCCGCAGGACGCGTTCGGCGACTACGATCCCGAACTCGTGAAGATCGAGCCGCGCGATCGTTTTCCCGAGCCGATCGAAGTGGGCATGCAGTTCGAAGGCACGCCGGAAGACGGCGACGAGGAAGTGGATTCGCTGATCTACACGGTCACCGACATCGCCGAGGACAAAGTCGTGCTCGACGGCAACCACCCGCTCGCGGGCATGGCGCTGCGTTTCGCGCTGACGGTCAAGGACGTTCGCGAAGCGACCGAGGACGAGATCGAGCATGAGCACGCGCATGGCGCGGAAGGCCTCGAAATCGTCGACGAGGACGAAGACGAGGACGGTGACGCGCCGTCAGGGCGTACCCTGCACTGAGCTGGCGGGCAGGCCCGGCGCCGGCCCTGAAGCAGGGGGCGGCGCGGGCCACGAAGCGCCGCCCGGAGTCGTGCCGTCGCCCTGCAGCGGCGGCGCGACCGACGACGAGTCCGGCAATGCCGGCAAGGCCGGGATCTCCGGCATCTGCGGCAGCGGGACCTCGTCGCGCGGCACGGCCGGCAGCGCGGGTGGAATCGGCAGATTCTTCGGGACGTCCTGGACGCTCACGTTGAAGATGGTCTGCCGCGCCGGCGACACGTTGACCTTCACCCACTGATTCGCCGGATGACGCGGTCCGATCGCGACACGCGTCACATTTCCCACCAGCACGCCATCGTCCGCATGCAGCGGGCGATCGATCAGGAAGCCGTTCGCAAGCGGCTCGCTGCTCGCGTGCATCACCAGGATCGGGCCGCGGAATGTCGCTGCCGCCTTCACCAGCGTTCGTTTCAGTTCACGAAAGCCGTCGCGGACGCGCGGCCGGTTGAAACGCAACCACGCAAAGCGTTCGGCACGCTCATAGCGATCGAACTGCGGATCGCCTTCGAAAATCACCACCATCGCGCGCGCTTCGCGCCGCTTCGCATATTCGGCCGCATGGTCGATCCAGAAGCCGTTCGCGATGATGCGGTCCTCGAATTCGCCGTTGCGCCCGCCGGCCGTCAGATAGTGATTGTTCGGCGCCGGTGCGTTCAGCGCGACGTAGACGACGTCGTCATGCAGCCAGCGCGCGTTTTCACGATAGGGCCGGAAGCGGGCGACTTCGCTTTCGCGCGTGATCTGCAGCGCGCCGGGGTCGGGCAGCGCCGCGTCGGCCAGTAGCGTTTGACGCAGGAAGTCCAGGCGTTCGACCGGGTCGTAGCTGCCGCCTGCCGTCGTGTTGCACGTCACCCAGTCGTCGTGACCGGGAATGAACACGAGCGGCACGCGCGATGCATCCAGGATCGCGCTGCGCTGCGTATACAGCGAATCGCGGCACGCTTCCTTCGCACCCTTGATGTTGCCTGCATAGACGACGAAGGCCAGATTGCGTTCGCGCGCGATCGATTCGAACAGCCGCTGTGCGGCAGGTTCGTCGGCCGGCGCGTCGATGACGCCCGACACGACCGCGAACGAATAGGGGGCGGCGGCACGTTTGGGCGGCGCGGCCAGCGCGCCGGCCTGCGCCAGCGCGAGCATCGCCGCGACCAGCGCAGCGGTGGCCCGGGCCGGCCAGCCCGACGGGGTGCGTTTATGCGTGCCCGTCGGCATCGTGCGAGCGGACGAGCGTGCGCAGTTCGTACAGCAGGTCGAGCGCGTCGCGCGGCTTGAGGTCGTCGGGATCGATGTCGCGCAGCCTTTCGAGTGCCGGATGCGAAGTGTCGGCCGGCGCGGGCGCATCCGCGCATTCGAGTTCGTCGGTCGCGGCGGGCGGCGCGCTGAACAGATCGAGCTGCGGCGTATGCTGCGTGGCCGACTGTTGTTCGAGATACGCGAGATGCTTGCGCGCGGCGCGGATCACCGGTGCCGGCACGCCCGCGAGTTGCGCAACCTGCAGCCCGTAGCTCTGGTTCGCCGGGCCTTCGTTGACCGCGTGCAGGAACACGATGCCGTGACCGTGCTCGACGGCCGACAGATGGACGTTGGCCGCTTGCGGGAATTCCGCGGGCAGTTGCGTCAACTCGAAGTAATGCGTCGCGAACAGCGTGTAGCAGCCGTTTTGCGCCAGCAGATGGCGCGCGATGGCCCATGCGAGCGCGAGGCCGTCGAACGTCGACGTGCCGCGGCCGATTTCGTCCATCAGCACGAGGCTCTGCGGTGTCGCGTCGTTCAGGATCGCAGCCGCTTCGGTCATCTCGACCATGAAGGTCGAGCGGCCGCCGGCGAGGTCGTCGGCCGCGCCGATCCGCGTGAAGATCCGGTCGATCGGGCCGAAGCAGGCCGACTTCGCCGGCACATAGCTGCCGACGTACGCCATCAGCGCGATCAGTGCCGTCTGCCGCATGAAGGTCGACTTACCGCCCATGTTCGGGCCGGTGATCAGCAGCAGTTTGCGCTCGGCGCCGAATCGGCAGTCGTTCGCGATGAACTGCTCGACCTGCGCTTCGACGACGGGGTGACGCCCCTGTTCGATCTCGATGCCGATTTCGTCGGTGAAGGCGGGCGCAACCCAGTCGAGCGTGCGGGCGCGCTCGGCGAACGCGGCGAGCACGTCGAGCTCCGCGAGCGCCGACGCGACGCGCTGACACTCGGCAATGAACGGCAGCAGTGCCTGCAGCACGCCGTCGTACAGCGCGCGCTCGCGGGCCAGCGCGCGTTCCTGCGCGGACAGCGCCTTGTCCTCGAAAGTCTTCAGTTCGGGCGTGATGTAGCGCTCGGCGTTCTTCAGCGTCTGGCGGCGGCGATAGTCGTCCGGCACCTTGTCGGTCTGGCCGCGCGTGACTTCGATGTAGAAGCCGTGCACCTTGTTGTATTCGACGCGCAGGTTCGCGATGCCCGTGCGGGTACGCTCGCGCGCCTCGAGATCGATCAGGAACTGCCCGCAGTTCTCGGAGATGTCGCGCAGCTCGTCGAGCTCCGCATCGTAGCCGCGCGCGATCACGCCGCCGTCGCGCACCATCGCGGCAGGCTCGGGGGCGATCGCGCTTGTCAGCAGGTCGAGACATTCGGCGGGCGGCGCGAGCGCCGCATCGACGCGCGCGAGCGCATCCGCGTTCGCGACGATCGCGCTGATGCGTTCGCGCAGCGCGGGCAGCGCCGCGAACGTGTCGCGCAGGCTCGACAGATCGCGCGGGCGCGCGGACAGCAGCGCGAGACGCCCGGTGATCCGTTCGACGTCGGCGATCTGACGCAGGGCGGTTCGCAGCGCGTCGAGGCTCGCGTTCACGGGCGCCTCGAGCAGTGCGCCGATCGCTTGCTGGCGAGACTGCGCGGCGACGGACGCGCGCGGCGGGTGATGCAGCCAGTGGCGCAGCAGGCGGCTGCCCATCGTCGTGCAGCAGGTGTCGAGCAGCGAGTACAGCGTCGGCGATTCGGTGCCGCGCAGCGTTTCGGTCAGTTCGAGGTTGCGGCGCGTTGCCGGATCGAGCCCGATGTATTCGGTTTCGTTCTCGACCTTCAGACTGCGCACGTGACGCAGTTGCTGACCCTGTGTAGCGGCCGCGTACAGCAGCAGCGCGCCGGCTGCGCCGCATGCGCTCGTCAGCGAATGCGCGCCGAAGCCGTCGAGGCCCGCGACGTCGAGCTGGTCGCACAGGCGCTGCGTGCCCGACGCGATATCGAAGTGCCATGCCGGCACGCGCTTGATCGCGCCGGCGCCGGCGGGCACGGCGTCGGTCGCGCCGTCCGCCGTGAGGATCTCGGCCGGCCGGATGCGTTCGAGCGCGGCACCGAGCTGCTCGGGTTCGATTTCGGCGAGCCGCAGCGCGCCGCTTGCGAGGTTCAGCCACGCGAGGCCGATGTTGACCGCCACTCCACGCTTGTTGTGCCCCGTGCACATCGCGAGCAGGTAGACGTCGTTCTTGTCGGACAGCAGCGCCGCGTCGGTCAGCGTGCCGGGCGTGACGACGCGCACGACCTTGCGTTCGACCGGCCCCTTCGACGTCGCAGGGTCGCCGATCTGCTCGCAGATCGCGACCGATTCGCCCATCTTCACGAGCTTCGCCAGATACTGTTCGACCGCGTGATGCGGGACGCCGGCCATCTTGATCGGCGTGCCGGCCGATGCGCCGCGTTGCGTGAGGGTCAGATCGAGCAGACGCGCCGCTTTCTCCGCATCCTCGAAGAACAGCTCGTAGAAGTCGCCCATCCGGTAAAAGACGAGCGTGTCGGGGTGATCGGCCTTGATGCGCAGGTACTGCTGCATCATCGGAGTGTGGCCTGCAAAGGCCTCGGGCGACAGCGTGGTCATAGATCCGGCATGAATTTGTTGCTTGAGTTGCCCCGAGTTTACCAGTGGCTTCGACGAATACGATCGAAGTTGGCCGATAGGCCAGCAGATCGCGCGATACGACTCCATGTCCGGCATCGATTCCTGGCCGCTCGGATGGTCCCAAGGGATGGCACCGGTGTTTGTCTTACCGGCGTGACACTGATGAATCAGCCAAGGCGGGCAGGCGGCCTGTCGGCCAACCGGAGCTCGATACGATTTGTTGCGTCGTGCTGAAACCCTCTCCGGGCACTCGTTCCAAGACGGCCGCGCTGTTGACCTGAATCAATCGGGGGCGATCGACTCCGCTTAAAGTGAATTCACGTCGGAATCGATGGACGCGCGGCAAGGGATACGACGTGCGGTCCGCTACTGACGGAGACGGCTCGGCAAATCGAGCTTCTGCAGAGAAAGCGTCGTGAAAGAGGCATCATGAGATCCCCATCGTTTGCCATGCTCGCCGCATTATTCGCGGGGTACGCCGTGTCGATGACTGCCAATGCGCAGACGTTGGACAAAATCTCCCGGTCCAATCAAATCGTTGTTTCGTACAGGGAAGCCGCCGTGCCGTTCAGCTACCTGCTGACACCGCATAAAGCCGTCGGCTTTTCGATGGACGTAACGGAAGCAATCGTCGACGACGTTCGCAAGGCACTTCGCAGACCGGATCTGAAGATCGCTTACGTGCCGGTCACAGGTCAAAATCGAATTCCGCTGCTCGTCAATGGCACCTACGATCTGGAGTGCGGGTCGACCACAAATACGTCGGCGCGTGGCAAGGACGTCGCGTTTTCGATCAATTACTTTTATGCCGGCACGCGGCTGATGGCCAAACGGGCGTCAGGCATTGGCGACTATGCCGACCTCGCGCATAAGTCCGTCGCGACGGTCGGCGGGAGTACGAACGAAAAAACGCTGCGGCGCCAACTCGAAGCGCAGCACATCGATGCCGAAGTCGTGCTGACAAAGGACTATGCCGACGCACTAAAAATCGTCGCGGACGACAAAGCGGCAGCGCTCGCCCTCGATGACGTGCTGCTTTACGGGCTCAGGGCCAACGCGGACGACCCGGGTACGTGGGCCGTGGCAGGAGACGCGCTGCAGGTGGAGCCGTACGCATGCATGGTGCGCAAGGACGATCCGGCGTTCAAGCGACTCGTCGATGGCACGCTCACTCGGCTCATGAAGAGCGGCGAATTCACTCGGCTGTACGCAAAGTGGTTTGAATCGCCGATTCCGCCACGCGGCGCGAATCTCGACATGCCGATGAGCGCGGCACTAAAGGGAAATCTGGTCACGCGCAGCGATCGACCTGCACAGTGACGATCCATCGGCCGGGCGCAGGTCGTGGCGGAGCTTCGTGTGCCAGGACTTGTCGAATCATGCCGGAGAACGAGGAAATACCCGCTTGCGACAGCGGGGCGTTGCTCCTGCGATCCTCAAGCGTTGTCCGTGCGCCAACGACGCGGTGTCACGCCGGTGACGCGCGTGAATGTTCTCGTGAAGTGGCTCTGGTCGGCGAAGCCGCATGCGTCCGAGATCATTTGCAGGGGCATGGACGACGTGCGCATGTACATCATCGCTCGCTCAATACGCTGGTTGATCAGCCAGCGATGGGGCGGTAACCCGGTGGTCTGATGAAAGGCTTTGACGAAATGGCCGCGAGACAGGCCGCATGCTCTCGCCACATCGGCAATCGAGATGTTCCCGGTAAGGTGTTCGAGAAGAAGTCCCTTCGCCATTCGCTCCTGCCACGCAGTGAGTTTGCAGGTCGACTTCTCCCGGCGCTCGCTGACGCCGCCATACAGGCGCGCGACATGCGCCTGAAAGGCAAGCGCGACGTGGTCGATAAAGAGCTGAGACGCATGCTCGGGCCGCGCTAAAGCGGGGAGCAGAGCCTGGCCCAGGCGGTGGATGATCGGATCCGTCGCGCTCAAGTGCGGCGGCAAGTAGAGCTGTGGTCGCTGTCTGCCGCCGATTTCATCGACTGTCTCCTCCAGCGTTCGGCGAGGGAGGTGAAAATGGATGCAGTCGAACGCCCCCTTGAGGTCGGAAACCCATCTGCGATCAAGGTCATGAATCGTGACGGTCCCCGCATCGTAGGGGACGAAACGGGCAACACGTCCATCAAGCCACAATTCCTGTTCGCCGAACGCGCGCAATTGCAGCACGATGAGATCGGCGTCTTCAAGTTCATATGGCGCAGTTCGGCCAATATTTCTACGAGATGTCTTCAGTCGGCTGATGCCGACCTGGGAATGCGGCAACGTCTGCGTGACCACGCTTTGCCTGAGGTCAGCCGGCATGAAATCAGATGACGCGTTGTCCGACTGTGCGGCGGCCATGGATGCGGGGAAACGTAGAGGGCTTGGCCGCGAAGTATACCAAAGCGAAATTTGGCTCGGCGTCAGTCGTGTCCGGCACATCGGCCTCTGAATGGCCGCGGTGCATCGCAAAGGCGGGGCGATCGAGATCGGAGAGCGTCGGTCCGATGCGGCGATTTGAGCTCGCCCCGGGCGGGCATTGAAAATGCCGGCTTCACTCGGCGCACGGGCGTACGTGCGCCGAGTCCGTCCTGCAATATCAGGACGTGTGCGCCGACATCAGATCGAGCGCCACCGCCTGCGCGACTTCGATACCGTCGATCGCTGCCGAATAGATGCCGCCCGCATACCCGGCGCCTTCGCCGGCCGGATACAGCCCTTCGACGTTCACGCTCTGGTAATCGTCCTTGCGCCGGATCCGGATCGGGGACGACGTGCGCGTCTCCACGCCGGTGAGCACCGCGTCGTGCATCGCGAAGCCAGCGATCTTCTTGTCGATCTGCGGCAGTGCTTCACGAATGGCTTCGATCACGTAGTCGGGCAGCGCGGTGCTGAGATCGGTCGGGCGCACGCCCGGTTTGTACGACGGCACCACGGAGCCGAGCGACGTCGACGGCCGGCCCGCGATGAAATCGCCGACCAGCTGCCCGGGCGCGCTGTAATCGCCGCCGCCGAGCTCGAACGCGCGTTCTTCCCATTTGCGCTGGAACGCGATGCCCGCCAGCGGGCCGCCCGGATAGTCTTCCGGCGTGATGCCGACGACGATGCCCGCATTCGCGTTGCGCTCGGCGCGGGAATACTGGCTCATGCCGTTGGTGACCACGCGGCCCGGCTCGGAGGTCGCCGCGACCACCGTGCCGCCGGGGCACATGCAGAAGCTGTAGACCGCGCGTCCGTTGCTGCAGTGGTGAACCACCTTGTAGTCGGCCGCGCCGAGTTGCTTGTGACCGGCGAACTTGCCGAAGCGGCTGCGATCGATCAGCCCCTGCGGATGTTCGATCCGGAAACCCAGCGAGAACGGCTTCGCTTCGACATACACGCCGCGGTCGTGCAGCATCTGGAACGTGTCGCGCGCGCTGTGGCCCACGGCCAGCACCACGTGATCGCACCGGAGCGTTTCGCCGTTCGACAGCGTCAGCGAGCGCACCTTGCCCTGGTCGATTTCGATGTCCTCGACCCGGGTTTCGAAGCGCACTTCACCGCCCAGTTCGTGGATGGTCGCACGCATCTTTTCCACCATGCTGACGAGGCGGAACGTGCCGATGTGCGGTCGGCTCAGGTACAGGATGTCTTCCGGTGCACCGGCCTTGACGAATTCGTCGAGCACCTTGCGGCCGTAGTGGTGGGGATCCTTGATCTGGCTGTAAAGCTTGCCGTCGGAAAACGTCCCGGCGCCGCCTTCGCCGAACTGCACGTTGGACTCGGGATTGAGGACGCTCTTGCGCCACAGGCCGAAGGTGTCCTTGGTGCGCTCGCGCACGGCCTTGCCGCGCTCGAGGATGATGGGGCGGAAACCCATCTGCGCGAGGATCAGGCCGGCAAACAGGCCGCACGGCCCCATGCCGATGACGACCGGGCGCAGGAAGTCGCCGTGCTCGGGCGCCTTCGTAACGAAGTGGTACGCCATGTCGGGCGTCACGCCGCAATGCGGCGTGCCGGCGAGTCGCGGAAGCACGGCCGCTTCGTCCTTGACTTCGACGTCGACGATATACGTGAGCTTGATGTCGGCGCGTTTGCGCGCATCGTGCGCACGGCGGAACACCGTGTAACGGAGGAGCCCGTCTGCCGGCACGCCAAGCTCCGCGAGGCGCGCGCGGATCGCGGCCTCGAGGGCGCTCTCGGGGTGGTCGAGCGGGAGTTTAAGTTCGCTTAGCCGTAACATGAGTATTCGGATACGGTCGCCACGAAGTCGTGGCGGTGTTGAGACGGGCGGGGCGGCGCGCTGGCGGCAGGGGTGCTGCGTCAGCCGCGCCGCGCGGGCGCGGCCCGGATTTACTCCGCTGCCGGATGCACGCGGCTGTAGCGGTTCAGGATCGGGATCATCTGCGCGTAGATCTTCGGGTTCGCCGCGACGATCTCATGACGATGCAGGAAGTCGGCGTCGCCCGTGTAGTTGCCGACGAGGCCGCCGGCTTCGGTGATCAGCAGGCTGCCCGCCGCCATGTCCCACACGTTGATACCCTGCTCGAAGAATGCGTCGAGACGGCCGGCCGCGACGTTCGCGAGATCGAGCGCAGCCGCGCCCGGACGGCGCAGCCCCGTGCAGGCCTGCGTCATTTCGGTGAACAGGCGCGCATATGCGTCGAGGCCGTCCTTCTCGCGGAACGGGAAGCCGGTGCCGACCAGCGCGTCCGCCAGGCGGTCGCGACGGCCGACGCGGATGCGGCGGTCGTTCAGGTACGCGCCGCGGCCGCGGGTGGCCGTGAACAGGTCGTTCTTGTTCGGATCGTAGACGACGGCCTGCGTGACGACACCCTTGTGCTCGAGCGCGATCGACACGCAGTAGTACGGGAAGCCGTGGATGAAGTTGGTCGTGCCGTCGAGCGGATCGATGATCCACTTGAATTCGGATTCGTTCTCGGATTCGCCCGATTCTTCCGCGAGGATCGCGTGGTCGGGGTAGGCGGTCTTCAGCGTCTCGATGATCGCCTCTTCGGCGGCCTTGTCCACTTCGGTGACGAAGTCGTTCTGCTGTTTCTTGCGGATCTCGATCAGGTCGAGGTCGAGCGAGGCACGGTTGATGATCTGTCCGGCGCGGCGCGCAGCCTTGACAGCGATGTTGAGCATGGGATGCATGAGCCTGGATCCTGTAGCCGGCGGCACGGGCCGCCACGAAGTGGAACACACCGCCCGGAACGGCGCAAACGTGCCGGGCGAGATGAGACGCGAATTGACAAAGAGCAGGGTACGACCCGTGTCGCACGGGATGCGACACGTAAACGCATGATTTTACCCGATTTTCGAGAGTTTCAGGTGGCCGGAATGCGGGGAAACCCCACTGGCCGTCCGGACGAGTGGGTTTGCCGGGGCGATGGCGATACCATACTGCCATTCTGATGAACCGAGTCGTATGTAGTGGAAACCCCGCAGAACCCTGCCGCGCCGTCCGAATCGGGCGCGGCCTCGTCCCCGCCGCCGTCCGGCGGCTTCACGTCCACCCGCTTCGTGCTCGTCGAGCCGAGCCATCCCGGCAATGTCGGGGCGGCCGCCCGCGCGCTGAAGACGATGGGTTTCTCCAGGCTCGTACTGGTCGCGCCGCGCGTGCCGCACGTGCAGAGCGACCCCGAGGCGATCGCGATGGCGAGCGGCGCGGATGACGTCCTCGCGTCCGCGCATGTCGTGCCGACGCTCGGCGACGCGCTGTCCGGCGTCCAGTGGTCGATCGCGCTGACTGCCCGCGCGCGCGAATACGGGCCGCCGCGCCTTGCGCCGCGCGCGGCCGCCGAACAGGCGCGCGCGCAGGTCGGCACCGGCGACATCGCGCTCGTGTTCGGCAACGAGCGCACGGGCCTCGCGAACGAGCACGTCGAGCAGTGCAGCGCGCTCGCGCACATCCCGGCAAATCCGGCTTACAGTTCGCTGAACCTCGCACAGGCCGTGCAGGTGCTCGCGTATGAACTGCGCGTCGCGCTCCTGGAGCAGGGGAGCGGGCCGTCGCATCGAACGCAGGCCGAAGCCGGCACGCTCGCGCAGAGCGACGAGATCGAGCGGATGTACGCGCACCTCGAGAACGCGCTGATCGCGCTCGATTTTCTCGATCCGCGCAACCCGAAGAAGCTGATGCCGCGGCTGCGGCGCCTGTTCGCACGCACCGGTCTCGAGCGCGAGGAAGTCAACATCTTGCGCGGCATCGCGAAGCACATCCTGCTGAAATCCGGCACGCCAGACGGCGACGCGTAAGCGGCTAGGCACGCCGGTTGCCGGCCACTCGCGCGCTGCACGGCCGCGTCCCCGCCCGCGAACGCCGCATTGCATCGACCGCTCGATGTCGGTGACCTGACGCGCGCCGATCCAACGGAAGGCCACGTCGATCCACCGCGACGGGCATTCCGCGCGAATACCCGTGCCGCCGGCGGGGTGAACGCGCGACGCCGTGCGGCCGCGCGCGAGTGGCCCTACAATCGCCGGACGTCATAAGCAAATTACCCGGTGCGATAACGGCCGGCCTTTGCCGGCGGGGCACGCCGGCCTTTTCCCCAGCCCAGACCAGATCATGTTCACTAGACTGCGCGAAGACGTTGCGACGATTCGCGAGCGGGATCCCGCCGCTCGCAGTGCCTGGGAAGTGCTGACCTGTTATCCGGGGCTGCACGCGCTCGTGCTGCATCGCTTCGCGCATGCGTGCTGGCGCGCGAAGCGCTACTGGCTCGCACGCTTCGCGTCGCAAGCCGGGCGCTTCCTGACGGGTATCGAGATTCACCCGGGCGCGACGATCGGCCGGCGCGTGTTCATCGATCACGGGATGGGTGTCGTGATCGGCGAAACCGCGGTCGTCGGCGACGACTGCACGATCTATCAGGGCGTGACGCTCGGCGGCACGTCGCTCACGCGCGGCGCGAAGCGCCATCCGACGCTCGAGGCCGGCGTGATCGTCGGCGCGGGCGCGAAGGTGCTCGGCGGTTTCACGGTCGGCGCGGGTGCGAAGATCGGTTCCAACGCGGTTGTCGTGAAGCCGGTGCCGGCAGGCGGTACCGCGGTGGGCAATCCGGCGCGCATCGTGATGCCGGCGCAATCGAAGCCGCAGCCCGAGCGCGCCGCGTTCTGCGCGTACGGGATCACGCCGAACGCGGACGACCCGATGTCGCTCGCGATTCACGGCCTGATCGACCACGCGGCGAAGGAAAGTCGGCGCGTGGACGAGATCGTCGCGGCGCTCGAGCAACTCGGCACGCATCTGGAAACGCTGCAGGGCGCGGACGCGGCGCGTCTCGACCTGCGCAGGCTGTCGGCGGTGCTGGAAGGCAAGGCGCTCGAGCGCCAGTCGTAACGCGGCGCATGCCGGCGGCCGCCGGCAGCGCCGATCGCGTCAGTCGAGCGGCATCGCGTGGATGCCTTCGGCGTCGACGCGCAGATAGCCGCCGCGCGGCATGCCGTGGTCGAGATCCCAGTCGGGCAGTACCCAGCGAATCCCGCCCGGTTCGGCGTGGCTTGCGGGGCGATGCGTGTGGCCGTGAATGATCACGCTCGCGCGGCTCTTCCGGAACAGCGCGGCGATGCCTTCACGCGTGACGTCGTAGAGCGGCGAGGCGGGGCGCATCCGGCCCGCTTCGCTGTTCGAGCGCATCCGTTGCGCGAGCGCGCGGCGCCAGCGGAACGGCCACGCGAGAAACAGCGCCTGCGCGATGCCATTGCGGGCAAACCGCCGAAATATCTGGTAGCCGCGATCGGCCGTGCATTGCGCGTCGCCGTGGGCGAGCACGATGCGCTGGCCGAACGACGTGATCAGCGCCGGATCGGGCAGCAGCATCGCGCCGGCCGCCTTCATGAAGCGCCGGCCGAGCAGGAAATCGCGATTGCCGTGCATCACGTAGAGCGCGATCCCGCGTTCCGAGAACGTATGCATCAGCGCGGCCATGCGCGCCGCGAACGGATCGTGGTCGAGCACGTCGTCGCCGATCCAGTATTCGAACAGGTCGCCGAGGATGAACACCGAGTCGGCGCTGTCGGCCGTGTATTTCACGAAATGCTCGAACGCGGCGACCGTCTTCGGAATCGCCTCGCTCAGGTGCAGATCGGAGAGAAACAGGAACGGGCGTGCGGCTTGCGCGTATTCGCGCTCGCCCGGCACGCCCGCGGAGACGCTTCGCGGCGGACTCTCCTGCAACATCGAAGTGCCTCCGTAACGGACTATGCGTCAGACCACCACGGCCTTTTCGATCACGACGTCGTCGGTCGGGACGTCCTGGTGGAAGCCCGCGTTGCCCGTCTTGACGCCCTTGATCTTGTCGACCACGTCCTGGCCTTCGACGACCTTGCCGAACACGGCGTAACCCCAGCCCTGCGGCGTCGGCGACGAGTGGTTCAGGAAGTCGTTGTCGTTCACGTTGATGAAGAACTGGGCGGTCGCCGAGTGCGGATCGTTCGTGCGCGCCATCGCGATCGTGTAGTTGTCGTTCTTCAGGCCGTTGTTCGCTTCGTTGTCGATCGGCGCGTCGGTCGGCTTCTGCTTCAGGCCCGGCTCGAAGCCGCCGCCTTGAATCATGAAGCCGTTGATCACGCGGTGGAACACCGTGCCGTCATAGTGACCCTTCTTCACGTAGTTGAGGAAGTTCTCGACCGTCTTCGGTGCCTTGGCGGCGTCCAGCTCGAGCTTGATCACGCCGTGGTTCGTGTGCAGTTCAACCATGATGAATTCCTTCGGTAAGGCGGTTTAAATGGCACGCGGCCGGTCGTGCGACGCGGCCGCGTGTGGCGCCGGACGTGCCGGCAGGTGCTTATTTCGAGACGATGCTGGCCGATTCGATCAGGACCGGCTGAGCCGGCACGTCCTGCATCGGGCCGCGCGAGGTCGTCACCACGCCTTCGATCTTCTTCACGACGTCGAGGCCCGACACGACCTTGCCGAACACCGCATAGCCGTTGCCGTCCGGGTTCGGGTAGTCGAGGCCGCTGTTGTCGACCGTGTTGATGAAGAACTGCGCGGTGGCCGAATTCGGATCGCTGGTACGCGCCATCGCGATCGTGCCCGTCAGGTTCTTCAGACCATTGCGGCTTTCCAGCGGGATCGGCGCGCGGGTCGGCTTCTCCTCGAAGTTGGTCTTGTAGCCGCCGCCCTGGATCATGAAGCCCTTGATCACGCGATGGAAGATCGTGCCGTTGTACTGGCCGGCCTTCACGTAATCGAGGAAGTTGGCGACCGTCTTCGGCGCCTTCTCCGGATAGAGCTCGACGCGGATGTCGCCCTGCGAGGTCTTCAGCTGCACGACGGGGTGCGCGGTGGCCGATTGCGCGAACGCGGGCGCGGTCGCGAGAAGGGCGGCGCCGCCAAGCGCCAGCAACAGACGTTTCATTGCGATCCTCAGATTGGGAGGGAAGAAAGGTTGCGCCGCTTACTGCGACGGCGCGACGTACGGCGCTGTCAGCGCGCCGGACGGACCGTTGAACTGGAACGTCGGCGACATCGGCAGCGTGGTGGTGCTCACGTTCGCGGCGGCGCGATCGGTGTACGCGCGCGTCGCAGGCGTGACGGCGCGTGCATTCGCCGCCACCTTCGGCGGCGACACGATCTTCTGCAGGTCGGCGAGGCGCTGGGCAGTCGCGCCGCTCGTGCGGCCGAGCGATTGCGCGCGCTTGTACGATTCGGCCGCGAGGCGCAGATAAAGGTCGCCGAGGTTCTCGTACGCGAGCGAGTAGCTCGGGTTCGATTGCGTCGCGGTGACGAGCGCGCTGCGCGCTTCGTCGTAGCGGCCGTGCTTCGCGTAGAGCGCCGCGAGGTTGTTGTACGGTTCGGGCAGTTCGGGGTAGGCCTGCGTGATTGCGACGAACTGCTGGATCGCGTCGTCGTCGCGGTTCAGGCGGGCGAGCACGGTGCCGCGCTTGAACTGCGCCTGCACGTCGTGCGGATTCGACGCGATGCGCGCGTCGAGTTGCGCGAGCGCCTGTTTCCACTGCTTGCCGGCGATCGACCCGTCGATTTCGGGCGTGCCGTCGGCGGTGGCCGGGGCCTTTTGCGCGTATGCCGCGGGGGCCGCGAAAAGCGTCAGTGCGACGCCCATGACGGCGGTCGCAACGAGGGTCGCAGCGCTCGGCGCGCGGCCGCGATGAGGTTTCATAGGCGTAAATCGGAATGTTATACTCCGACCCATTCTAACAAAACGTCTGCGCGTTCCGGCGAGCCGCAGATAGTCTTTCTTTGCCTCTCGTGGCCGTCACCGCTGTGCTTGCAGCCTGACCGCCCCATGTGATACCGAGGACGCGCGGCGTCGTGCCGCGGCAGGTGGTCCGTCCGTTTCGCATGCTGGGCGAGCTTCGCCAGGGCGGTTTCCTTCGGCTCACGGTTCATCTCTATGGAATCACTGCGCATCTACAACACGCTCGCGCGTGACAAGCAAGTTTTCGTGCCGCGCCAGACAGGCGAAGTGCGGATGTACGTATGCGGGATCACCGTCTACGACTATTGTCACGTGGGCCACGCGCGCATGCTGGTCGTGTTCGACCTCGTCCAGCGCTGGCTGCGTGCGATCGGCTATCGGGTCACGTACGTGCGCAACATCACCGACATCGACGACAAGATCATCCGCCGCGCGGTCGAGAACGGCGAGACGATCAAGTCGTTGACCGACCGTTTCATCGGCGCGATGCACGAGGATGAAGCGGCGCTCGGCATCCAGCGGCCGGACATCGAGCCGCGCGCGACGCAGTTCATTCCGCAGATGCTCGGGATGATCGAGCAGCTCGAGGCGAACGGCTACGCGTACCAGGCGACCGACGGCGACGTCAATTATTCGGTGCGCAAGTTCGCGAACTACGGGAAGCTGTCGGGCAAGTCGCTCGACGATCTGCGCGCGGGCGAGCGCGTCGCCGCGAACGATGCGAAGGAAGATCCGCTCGATTTCGTGCTGTGGAAGCGCGCGAAGTCGGACGACCCGGAAGGCGCGTCGTGGGCATCGAAGTACGGGATGGGCCGGCCGGGCTGGCACATCGAGTGCTCCGCGATGGGCTGCACGCTGCTCGGCGAGCATTTCGACATCCACGGCGGCGGCCAGGACCTGCAATTCCCGCACCACGAGAACGAGATCGCGCAGAGCGAAGGCGCGACCGGCCAGACGTTCGTCAATTACTGGATGCACAACGGCTTCGTGCAGGTCGACAACGAGAAGATGTCGAAATCGCTCGGCAACTTCTTCACGATCCGCGAAGTGCTCGAGCGCTACGACGCCGAGGTCATGCGCTTCTTCATCGTGCGCACGCACTACCGGTCGCCGCTCAACTACAGCGACGTGCATCTCGACGATGCGCGCGCGTCGCTCACGCGCCTGTATACCGCGCTGAAGGATGTCGGGCCCGACGCGCTCGCGCTCGACTGGAACGAGCCGCATGCGCAGCGTTTCGCGGCCGCGATGAACGACGACATCAACACGCCGGTCGCGGTGGCGACGCTGTTCGAGCTGGCGGGCGAAGTCAACCGCACGCGCGATGCATCGCTCGCGCGGCAACTGAAACAGTTGGCTGGCCTGCTGGGCCTGCTTGGCCGCGAACCGCGCGCGTTCCTGCAGCAGGGCACGGGTGCCGCGCAGGCAGGCGGGCTCGCAGCCGACGAAATCGAAGCGAAGATCGCCGCGCGTGTCGCGGCGAAGCAAGCGAAGGACTATGCCGAAGCGGACCGGATTCGGGCGGAACTGCTCGACGCCGGCATCGCACTTGAAGACAAACCGGGCGGATCGACCGAATGGCGTCGCGTATGAGCGCGGTGCGTTCCACTGACCGATCCGTCAGGTAGGAGGCAAGATGGCAACGGCCAGAAAAGCGCCGGTCAGGCGCGCGACTCCGCTCGCCGCGCGTCCGGCGGCCAAGCGCGCGCCAGCGGCGAAGGCGGACGCGACGCGCGCCGTGCCGAACGGCGCGCTCAACGGTCATGCGAAGCCCGCACGCGGGAAGGGCGCGGACGCGGCGCAGCCGGAGGTCGCGATGGCGGCCGCCGACGCGGCCCGCAAGGTGCGTGCAGCCGATGCGGCAGTCGACGGCGCCGATGGTGTCGTGCGCCCCGCATACTGGGATAAGGCGTGCGCCGATCTCGTCAAGCGCGACCGCATCCTGAAGAAACTGATCCCGAAGTTCGGCCCCGCGCATCTCGTGAAGCGCGGCGACCCGTTCGTCACGCTCGCGCGCTCGGTCGTCGGCCAGCAGATCTCGGTGCCGTCCGCGCAGGCGCTGTGGGCGCGCATCGAGGATGCGTGTCCGAAGCTCGCGCCGCAGCCGGTCATCCGGCTCGGGGCGGACAAGCTGATCGCGTGCGGACTGTCGAAGCGCAAGACGGAATATATTCTCGACCTCGCGCAACACTTCGTGTCCGGCGCGCTGCACGTCGACAAATGGACGTCGATGGACGACGAGGACGTGATCGCCGAACTCACGCAGATCCGCGGCATCAGCCGCTGGACGGCCGAGATGTTCCTGATCTTCAACCTGTCGCGGCCGGACGTGCTGCCGCTCGACGATCCGGGCCTGATCCGCGCGATCAGCGTCAATTACTTCAGCGGGGAGCCCGTCACGCGCAGCGAGGCGCGCGAAGTGGCCGCCAACTGGGAGCCGTGGCGTACCGTCGCGACCTGGTACATGTGGCGCAGCCTCGACACGCCGGACGCCGACGCCGATTGACGGCTATCGGGTTTTAAACATCAATAGTTGAGAACCGGTCTTGCACGTCGCCCGCGCGGGTAGAATACGCGCTGCCGCAAGACCCAAGGATTCGAACACATGAAGACCACGTTTCTGGATTTCGAACAGCCGATCGCCGAACTCGAGGCCAAGATCGAAGAGCTGCGATTCGTGCAGGACGACTCGGCTGTCGATATTTCGGAAGAAATCGAGCGTCTGTCGAAGAAGAGCCAGCAACTGACGAAGGACCTCTACGCGAACCTGTCGCCGTGGCAGGTCTCGCAGATCGCGCGGCATCCGCAGCGTCCGTACACGCTCGATTACGTTGCGGAACTGTTTACCGATTTTCACGAACTGCATGGCGACCGCGCATTCGCGGACGATCTTTCGATCGTCGGCGGTCTCGCGCGCTTCGGCGGGCATCCGTGCATGGTGATCGGCCATCAGAAGGGGCGCGACACGAAGGAACGCGCGGCGCGCAACTTCGGGATGCCGCGTCCGGAAGGCTATCGCAAGGCCGAACGCCTGATGCGTCTCGCCGAGAAGTTCGGGCTGCCGATCTTCACGTTCGTCGACACGCCGGGCGCGTACCCGGGCATCGGCGCGGAAGAGCGCGGCCAGTCGGAGGCGATCGGCCGCAACCTGTACGTGATGGCCGAACTGAAGACGCCGATCATCACGACCGTGATCGGCGAGGGCGGTTCGGGCGGCGCGCTCGCGATCGCCGTGGCCGACACCGTGATGATGCTGCAGTTCTCGACCTATTCGGTGATCTCGCCGGAAGGCTGCGCGTCGATCCTGTGGAAGAGCGCGGCGAAGGCGCCCGAGGCAGCGGAAGCGCTGGGCCTGACCGCGCATCGCTTGAAGGCGCTCGGCCTGATTGACAAGATCATCAACGAGCCGCTCGGCGGTGCACACCGCGATCCGAAGGGCATGGCCGCGCTGCTGCGCCGTGCGCTCGCCGATTCGCTGCGCCAGTTCCAGGGCATGAGCATCGATGCGCTGCGCGAGCGCCGCTTCGAGCGCCTGATGGCCTACGGCAAGTTCAAGGAAACCACGCCCGGCGCATGACCGGCGTGTTCGCATCGCGCGCCGTCCGGCGCGCGTCTGTCTCGTGATCCCCTCGACCGAATTCTCCGCCGACCGCGTCGTTCTCGACGCGGTCGGCGTTGCGCTTGCCGATCTGCCGGCCGATGCACGCATCGCGATCGCGTACAGCGGCGGCCTCGACTCGACCGTGCTGCTCGACGCGGCCGTGCGCGTGGCGGGTGCGTCGCGCTGCGTCGCGCTGCACGTGCATCACGGCCTGAGCGCGAATGCCGACGCTTGGGTCGCGCATGCGCAGGAGGCGGCCGAGCGACTCGGCGTCGCGTTCGAATCGGAGCGTGTCGACGTGCCGCGCGACAGCGGCCTCGGCATCGAGGCGACCGCGCGCGAGCGCCGCTATGCGGCGCTCGACGCGATGTGCGAACGTCATGGCGTGGCCGCGCTCTGGGTCGCGCAGCATGCCGACGACCAGGCGGAGACCGTGCTGCTGCAGTTGCTCCGCGGTGCGGGGATCGCCGGCCTGGCCGCGATGGCGCCGCGTTATCGCCCTGACGGTGCGAGCGTCGAGCGCGTACGACCGCTGCTGCGATTGTTACGCGCGCAACTGGAGCGCTACGCGGTGCAGCGTAAGCTGACGTGGATCGACGACGAATCGAATGCCGATACGCGCTATGCGCGCAATGCGCTGCGCCTTGACGTGCTGCCGGCGCTCGCCGTGCATTTCCCGGGCTTTCGCGATGCGCTGGGGCGCGCGGCCCAGCATGCGGCGGCCGCGCAGCGGCTGCTCGACGATCTCGCCGAACTGGATTTCGCCGGCGCCGCGCGTGACGACGGCCGCGCGCTGTCGCGCGATGCGCTGGTCGCGTTCGATGACACGCGCGGCGCGAACCTGCTGCGTTTCTGGATGCGCCGGCTCGGCTTGCCCGGTGCATCGGCAGGGCGGCTCGCGAACATGATGCGGCAACTGCGCGCCGCGCACGACGCGCATGCGCTGCGGGTCGATCATGCCGGGCAGTGTCTGCGGCTCTATCGCGACACCGTGTACTGGGAGGCGGGCGACAGCGCCGAGCCGGCCGACGACGGCACCGGAACACCGCATCCCGAATCCTCGCTTGCGTGGGACGGCCAGGAAGTCTGGCACGTACCGGCATGGCGCGGCACGTTCGTATTCGCACCGGCCGAAGCCGGCAGCGACGGTGCGGTGCCGGAGGCGCTGCTGCGAAGCGCCGCGCTTGCCGCGCGCGCCCGCGCGGGCGGCGAGCGGCTGCGTACGTCACCTGGTGGCCCGAGTCGCACGCTGAAGAATCTGTTCCAGGAGCGCGGCGTGCCGGCCTGGCAGCGCGACGTACCGCTGTTGTTCGCGGGCGACCGGCTCGTCTACGTGCCACGGCTCGGCGTGAATCATGGCGACGGGCTGTCCGGCGATGGCGGGTGGCGCCGGATCGAGTGGCGTCCCGATCTGCTGATCGCGTAGCGGCGGCACGCTTCCGGCCGCGCAATCGCGCGCCGGTTTTCACCATTTGGTAAACAGCGCCGGAACGCTTGCCAAACCGGCGGGCGGCTTGTCAAGCGGGCCTCTATCGGGTACGCTCGGTCGTTTGCTCGGCTCGATTTTTGAGCGATTTGTGCAGGTTTTCCCGCGTGACGTACCCGGTTTGCGCGGCCTGATCGGCCTTCCGGGCAAAATCCGTCACGCTTGCGTGCTGCGTCCCAGCCGTCCCCCTCGTCGTCCGTCCACAGCCACAAGCCGCGTGACCGAACGGCAACTCGGCCTGCCCTGCGCGCCCGTGCGGCTTCTCCTTCAGTTCAGAACGACAATGGCACTCATCGTACACAAATACGGCGGCACTTCGATGGGCTCGGTCGAGCGCATCAAGAACGTCGCGAAACGCGTCGCAAAATGGCATCAGGCCGGGCACCAGATGGTGGTCGTGCCGTCCGCGATGTCCGGCGAAACCAACCGCCTGCTCGGTCTCGCGAAAGAGATTTCGAGCCAGCCGAGCCCGCGCGAGCTCGACATGATCGCGTCGACCGGCGAGCAGGTCAGCGTCGGCCTGCTGTCGATCGCGCTGCAGGAAATCGGCGTCGAAGCCGTGAGCTATGCCGGCTGGCAAGTGCCGATCAAGACCGACAGCGCGTTCACGAAGGCGCGTATCCACTCGATCGACGACGAGCGCGTGAAGGCCGATCTGAACGCCGGCAAGGTCGTGATCATCACGGGCTTCCAGGGCGTCGATCCGGATGGCCACATCACGACGCTGGGCCGTGGCGGCTCGGACACGTCGGCGGTGGCGGTGGCGGCCGCGCTGGATGCCGAAGAGTGCCTGATCTACACCGACGTCGACGGCGTCTACACGACCGACCCGCGCGTGGTCGAAGAGGCGCGACGCCTCGATCGCGTGACGTTCGAGGAAATGCTGGAAATGGCCAGCCTCGGCTCGAAGGTCCTGCAGATCCGCTCGGTCGAATTCGCCGGCAAATACCAGGTGAAGACGCGCGTGCTGTCGAGCCTGACCGATCCGCTGATTGCGCTCGACGAAGAAATGCGCTCGGGCACCCTGATTACTTTTGAAGAAGACGAGACCATGGAAAAGGCAGTCATTTCCGGCATCGCGTTCCAGCGCGACGAAGCCCGCATTGCGGTGATGGGCGTGCCCGACAAGCCGGGCATCGCGTATCAGATCCTCGGCCCGGTCGCCGACGCGAACGTCGACGTCGACATGATCATCCAGAACCAGAGCGTCGAAGGGAAGACGGACTTCACGTTCACGGTCGGCCGCGGCGACTACCAGAAGGCAATGGATATCCTCACCAACCAGGTGCAGGGCCATGTGAGCGCCGAGCGCGTGCAGGGCGACCCGAAGGTGTCGAAGGTGTCGGTCGTCGGCGTCGGCATGCGTTCGCACGTGGGCGTCGCGAGCAAGATGTTCCGCACGCTGTCGGAAGAGGGCATCAACATCCAGATGATCTCGACGTCCGAAATCAAGATTTCGGTGCTGATCGACGAGAAATACATGGAGCTGGCCGTCCGCGCGCTGCACAAGGCATTCGAACTCGACCAGGCAGCGTGAATTTTTTGTGATGCATTAAAGAAAATGCATCACGGAAATTGACGCACGGTTCGAAACCCTATATTATTTCGTTCTCGTCGCACTGCCTCCCTGGTGCGAGCGAAAGTTTGGGAGACGTGGCCGAGAGGTCGAAGGCACTCCCCTGCTAAGGGAGCATCTGGGCCAAAACCTGGATCGAGGGTTCGAATCCCTCCGTCTCCGCCAAAAGCGGTGACAAAGCCCCGCAAGTTCTCGGACTTGCGGGGCTTTTTCTTTTGCCGCTCCGATTACGGACCTGCCGCCCGGCGCCACGCTTCGTCCGGACAGCCAATCAATGCTCGACTTGAGCGGCGCTCATGCGCTAAATAGGCGTATCGCCTCGCGCGGCTCAATCCGGAGTTCCGGCACGCATGCATTCCGTACTGACCATCCTTTCGCATCGACCCGTCGACGGGCTCGTCGACAATCACGAACGCTACGCGCGGGGCCGCGGTTACCGGCACGCGATCGTCGACGGCACGCACGTATATGGCGAGCGCCAGCAGGTGCTGCACAAGTACCACGCGATCATCGCGCAGCTCGTCGCGATGGAGCAGGGCGCGTTGCTGCTCGTGCTCGATCCGTTCTCGGTGGTGTTCGGGCAGCATGCGTTGCCGGATGTCGCCGACGGTTATGACGCGATCGTTACGACGCAGACGTCGAAATCGCCGCTGCCCGCCGCAAGCGGCATGATCTTTCGCAACGTGCCCGACGTGCGCGAGCGCTTGCGCAAGCTGGTGGTCGAGCTGGGCAAGTGGGCGATGCGCTTGCCCGAGCGGCACCATGCGTGCGAGGCGACGCTGCTTGCCGAGCACTTCCCGCCGCTGCCGTTCGATCAGCCGCTCGCGACCGGTTATTTCGCGTCGGCCCAGACCGTGTGGGGCGACGGCCTTGCGATCGACGGCGTCGTTGGCGCGCAACCGCTCGTGGCGCACCACGCGCCGGAATGGCAGCAGATCGATGGCGTATGGGCGCCGACGCCCGACTACGACTTTCGCTATGTGCTCGCGCTCGTCGACGATGCGGCGCGCGTTCAGCGAGGCGAGCAGCCGCGCGCAATGGACGACTGGCGCGCCGCGCAGCAACGAACGCGCGAGCCGGCGCGGCACCTGAACCCGCATGCAGACATCGCGTTCGTGAGTCTGCACACGTCGCACATCGCCGGTTACGGCGATCTTCACGAAGAGAACTTCATTCGCTATTGCACGCGACACGGCTATGCGTACCACGCGTATCGCGAACCGCCCGCGTTCCTGCCGGCCGGCGTCGATGCAAACTGGGCGAAGCTGCACCTGATTCGCGAACATCTGCCCGATCACGCGTTCGTGTTCTGGGTCGACGCCGACATCCTCGCGATCGACCAGCGGCAGACGGTCGACAGCGTGATCGACGGCCGCGATTTCGTGATCGGCACCGACCACACGGCCTGGGCGATCAACTCGTGCATGATCGGCGCGCGCAACGTCGCGCCGATGCGCGAACTGGTCGAGCGCATATGCGCGCGCATCGAGAGCTTCGACGATCGGTCGTCAGTCTATGCAAGCGGCGGCGACCAGCAGGCGATCTATGTCGAACTGCTGGAGGCGGGCATGATCGACGCGCGCTACATCGTCGATGCGACGTCGCTCGCGTCGTCGCCCGTCTATGCGACGCAAGACAGCCGTTTCGTCCATTTCCCCGCGCAACACAACCACTATCGCGCGGTGACGATGCGCGTGTGGGACCGGCTGAGCCATCAGCGCTGACGGAGCGGAATGCGCCGCGATTTCCGGTTTCCGGATCGCGGCGATCGTCTGTCATTGAAGTAAAAATGAAAGCGTCGATGTAAGGATTGAATCGGTTCCGTTCATCCTTCCCCGCATTCACCTCCTTGCGCTCCGAAGCATCGGCTTCCGACAAAAATGCGGCGTCGCACCGATTCACGCGAGCGACGCCGCGTCGCAATACGAAAAATTACTCATAAAAATCAGCGGCGTATCTGAGCATCGTAAAACAAAGCTTTGCTGCGATGCAAAAAATAATCAGTCGCCTTATGCTGGTTAACCCGATTGCGCTTGAGCGGCGTCAAACTTTGCGCTGATTCCGCTTTACATTTTACCAACAATGGCGATCCACGAAATCTATCTGTCGATTTGATTTCGTTCCCTTCGTCACGCCTGTTCCCAATGCAGTGCGCGACCTTCTCAAGGCCTGTTGACATGCATGATTTCCCCTTTCTGAGCCTGGCGATCTGGGTTCCGATCCTGTTCGGCGCGTGCCTGCTGCGTGCCGGTTCCGACCGTCATCTCCGGCGCACGAGGCTGATCGCGCTCGTCGGCGCGTTCGCGGGGCTCGCCGCCGTCGCGCCGCTCGTCGCCGGCTTCGATTCGCACTCGGCCGCGATGCAGTTCGCCGAAACCCGCAACTGGCTGGCGGCGTTCAACGCCGGCTGGCGCGTCGGGATCGACGGCGCGTCGCTGTGGCTCGTCGTGCTGACCGCTTTCACGACGCTCGTCGTCGTGATCGCGTCGTGGGAGTCGGTGACGGTGCGCGTCGCGCAGTACTACGCGTCGTTCCTCATCCTGTCGGGGCTGATGGTCGGCGTGTTCGTCGCGCAGGACGGGCTGCTGTTCTTCATCTTCTTCGAGGCGACGCTGATTCCGCTGTATCTGCTGATCGGCACGTGGGGCAGAGAGCACCGCGTCTACGCGGCCGTGAAGTTCTTCTTCATCTCGTTCGCGGGTTCACTGCTGCTGTTGATGGCGATGCTGTACCTGTACGCGAAGTCGCATACGTTCGATATGAGCGCATGGCGCACGCTGCAGCTCGGCTTCGCACCGCAGTTGCTGGTGTTCCTCGGTTTCTTCGCGGCATTCGCGGTCAAGGTGCCGATGTGGCCGGTGCATACGTGGCTGCGCGACGTCTACACGGACGGCCCGACGGGCGCGGCGCTGATGCTCGCGATGCTCAAGCTCGGCGGCTACGGCTTCCTGCGCTTCGCGCTGCCGATCACGCCGGACGCGAGCCACTTCTTCGCGCCGGCCGTGATCGCGCTGTCGCTGTTCGCGATCGTCTACGCGAGCCTGATCGCGCTCGCGCAGACCGATCTCGGCAAGCTGCTCGCATATTCGACGGTCGCGCACATGGGGATCGTCACGCTCGGGCTGTTCCTGTTCAACCAGATCGGCGTCGAAGGCGCGATCGTGCAGCTCGTGTCGTACGGCTTCGTCGCGGGCGCGATGCTGCTGTGCGTGAGCGTGCTGGTCGATCGCACGAAGCAGCGCGAGATCGCCGCGTACGGCGGCGTGGCGGGTGTCATGCCGCGCTTCGCGACGTTCGCGCTGCTGTTCGCGATGGCCAACGTCGGCCTGCCGGGCACGTCGGGCTTCGTCGGCGAGTTCATGGTCATCATGGGCGCGATCCGCGTCAACTTCTGGATCGGCGCGATCGCGGCGCTCACGCTGATCCTCAGCGCGTCGTACACGCTGTGGATGATCAAGCGCGTCGTGTTCGGCAAGGTCGCGAGCGCGCGCATCGCGAAGCTCGCCGATCTCAGCCGTCGCGAGATCGTGATGTTCGCGTCGCTCGCGCTGATCGTGCTGATGGTCGGCGTCGATCCGAAGCCGTTCACCGACGCGATCGACCCGACCGTCGCGCGGCTGATCGACGACGCCAGCCATTCGAAGCTGCCGGCCGGGGAGGGCGGCGCGCCCGCGCAGGCGTACATGGCAGCGACGCACGGCTGAAGGCGTGACGTCGCGAGCAACGGCCGCATCGCACGACGACGCGATCGTTGCACGCACATTCATCCGGTCAGGCGCGGGCGGCGTCCGGCCGGCTCGTGCCCGCCTTCCGGATGCGTGAAATTGCCCCGCGACAATCTGACTCACAGCAGATTTTGCAATGATGATTTGCCGCATCCACCGGTTTTTCGTCGCACCCGCGCGACGTATGATTCGGCCACTTTCGTGGATCGAATGCGCATCGGGCATACGCAACGGATTCAATGACCCTCGGGCTGTGTGATGAAAAGAAAAGCTTCAAGAGGCTGGACGGCGCTGATATCGATCGGCGCGGCGCTGAGCCTGTCAGGCTGTAATTTAGATGTACTAAATCCGAAAGGAAGCGTCGGCGCCGCGGAAAAGGCGCTGATCGCGACGTCGACCTGGGCGATGCTGATCGTCGTCGTGCCGGTGATCCTGCTCACGCTGTGGTTCGCGTGGCGTTATCGCGCATCGAACCGCAACGCCGCGTACGCGCCGAACTGGTCGCACTCGACCGCGATCGAGGTTGTGATCTGGACGGTGCCGACGCTGATCATCCTGTTTCTCGGCGTGCTCACGTGGAAAACCACGCACGAGCTCGATCCGTACAAGCCACTCGAGTCGTCGGTGAAGCCGATCGATGTCGAGGTCGTCGCGCTCGACTGGAAGTGGCTGTTCATCTATCCGGAACTCGGCATCGCGTCGGTGAACCAGCTCGCGATTCCGGTCGGCACACCGGTGAACTTCCGCATTACGTCGGATTCGGTGATGAACTCGTTCTTCATTCCGCAGCTCGGCGGCCAGGTGTACGCGATGGCCGGCATGCAGACGCGCCTGCACCTGATCGCCGACGAAGCCGGCGACTACGCGGGCACGTCCGCCAACTTCAGCGGCCGCGGCTTCTCCGACATGAAGTTCCGCACGCTCGCCGAGCCGCGCGAGCAGTTCGACGCCTGGGTGCAGAAGGTGAAGGCGTCGCCCGACCGGCTCGACGCGACCGTGTACGGCACCGTCGCGCAGCCCAGCGAGAAGGCGCCCGTGCGCTACTTCTCGTCGGTCGATCCGCGGCTCTTCCACAACATCATCGCGAAATACAACGATGGCCACGTCCTCGACCTGAAGGACGCCGCCTGCGGCACGAAGGGGTAACGCATGTTCGGCAAACTCACACTATCGGCGATCCCGTTCGATCAGCCCATCATCATGGGGGCCGGCGCCTTCATGGGGCTGGTCGTGCTGGGCATCCTCGCCGCGCTGACGATCACCGGCCGCTGGAAGTGGCTGTGGACGGAATGGCTGACGACGGTCGACCACAAGAAACTCGGCGTGATGTACATCATCGTCGCGCTGATCATGCTGCTGCGCGGCTTCGCCGACGCGATCATGATGCGCATGCAGCTCGCGCTCGCGTACAACGCGCCCGGCTACCTGCCGCCGCACCACTATGACCAGATCTTCACGGCACACGGCGTGATCATGATCTTCTTCATGGCGATGGTGTTCATGGTCGGCCTGATGAACCTCGTCGTGCCGCTGCAGATCGGCGCGCGCGATGTCGCGTTTCCGTTCATCAACTCGCTGTCGTTCTGGATGACCGCGGTCAGCGCGATCCTGATCAACGTGTCGCTCGTGATCGGCGAGTTCGCGCAGACAGGCTGGCTCGCGTATCCGCCGCTGTCGGAGCTGCAGTTCAGTCCCGGGGTAGGGGTCGACTACTACCTGTGGGCGTTGCAGATCTCGGGTGTCGGCACGCTGCTGACCGGCGTGAACTTCTTCGTGACGATCATCAAGATGCGCGCGCCGGGCATGACGCTGATGAAGATGCCGGTGTTCACGTGGACGGCCCTCTGCACGAACGTGCTGATCATGGCGTCGTTCCCGATCCTGACCGCGACGCTCGCGCTGCTCGGCCTCGACCGTTACCTCGGCATGCACTTCTTCACGAACGAAGCCGGCGGCAACGCGATGCTGTATCTGAACCTGATCTGGGCGTGGGGCCATCCGGAGGTGTACATCCTGATTCTGCCGGCGTTCGGCATCTTCTCGGAAGTCATCGCGACGTTCTCGAAGAAGCCACTGTTCGGCTACAAGACGATGGTGTACGCGACCTGCGCGATCATGGTGCTGTCGTTCCTCGTGTGGCTGCATCACTTCTTCACGATGGGTTCCGGTGCGAACGTCAACGCGTTCTTCGGGATCATGACGATGATCATCGCGATCCCGACCGGCGTGAAGGTGTTCAACTGGCTGTTCACGATGTACCGCGGCCGGATCGAATTCACGACGCCCGTGCTGTGGACGATCGGCTTCATGGTCACGTTCACGCTCGGCGGCATGACCGGCGTGATGATGGCGATCCCGGGCGCGGACTTCGTGCTGCACAACAGCCTGTTCCTCATCGCGCACTTCCACAACGTGATCATCGGCGGCGTGCTGTTCGGGTATCTCGCGGGCTTCAACTACTGGTTCCCGAAGGCGTTCGGCTTCAAGCTGAACGAGAAGCTCGGCAAGGCCGCGTTCTGGTTCTGGCAGGTCGGCTTCTACGTCGCGTTCGTGCCGCTCTACGTGCTCGGCTTCATGGGCATGACGCGCCGTCTGAACCACTACGACAACCCGGCGTGGCATCCGTGGCTGCTGGTCGCCGCGTTCGGCGCCGTGCTGATCGCGATCGGCATCGCATGCCAGCTGCTGCAACTGGTCGTCAGCATCCGCAACCGGAACCTGCCGGCATACCGCGACACCACGGGCGATCCGTGGGGCGGTCGCACGCTGGAATGGGCGACCTCGTCGCCGCCGGCCGAGTACAACTTCGCGGTGATCCCGCAAGTGCGCACGCTCGACGCGTACGCCGACATGAAGGCGCGCGGCGACGGCCGGCCGAACCCGGCGACGATCCGCGACATCCACATGCCGTCGAATACGTGTGCGGGTCTCGTGGTCGCGATCTTCAGCCTGGTTCTGGGCTTCGCGCTCGTGTGGCACATCTGGTGGATGGCCATCGGCGGCCTGGTCGGCATCGTCGCGACGCTCGTGGTCTACAGCTCGCGCGACAACGACGGCTACTACATCCCGGCGTCGAAGGTGCGCAGGATCGAAGAGAAGCAACCGGC
The DNA here is from genome assembly GCF_001524645.2 of Burkholderia sp. MSMB0856. Classification (NCBI taxonomy): domain Bacteria; kingdom Pseudomonadati; phylum Pseudomonadota; class Betaproteobacteria; order Burkholderiales; family Burkholderiaceae; genus Burkholderia; species Burkholderia sp. MSMB0856. The sequence continues at coordinate 1,339,942 of NZ_CP013427.1, forward strand.
GGCACGCGTGGCCACGCATGTCGACGACGTGGAACTGGAGGCCAACTGATGTTGCAGAAAACCTTGAGCGCAGCCCTGCTCGAGCACGACGACCATCCGCCGTCGCACTCGGTGTTCGGCTTCTGGCTGTACCTGATGACCGACTGCGTGATCTTCGCGGCGCTGTTCGCGACGTTCGCGGTGCTCGGCAACCAGTACGCGGGCGGTCCGACCGCGAAGGACCTGTTCGACATTCCGGGCGTCGCGGTCGAGACGGCCGCGCTGCTGCTGTCGAGCATCACCTACGGTTTCGCGATGCTGGCCGCGTACAAGCAGCGGCGCGGCGCGCTGCTCGCGTGGCTCGCGGTGACGTTCGTGCTCGGCGCGGCGTTCCTCGCGATGGAACTGCGCGAGTTCTCGCACCTGATCGCGGAAGGCGCGGGCCCGCAGCGCAGCGCGTTCCTGTCGGCGTTCTTCACGCTGGTCGGCACGCACGGGCTGCACGTGACGGCCGGCCTGGTGTGGATGATCGTGCTCGCCGGGCAGATCGTATCGCGCGGCGGCGACCTGACCGATCGCGACCTGCGGCGCCTGACGTGCCTGAGCCTCTTCTGGCACTTCCTCGACATCGTGTGGATCTGCGTGTTTTCCTTTGTCTATCTCGCGAGCGTGATCTAAATGGCTCATTCGCATTCGTCTCAACTCGAAGAAGGGCATGGCAGCGTCGGCGGCTATGTCGCCGGCTTCATCCTGTCGGTGCTGCTCACCGCCGCGTCGTTCGGCCTCGTGATGGGCGGCGTGCTGTCGCCGCACGCATCGCTGATCGCGCTGGCCGTGCTCGCATTCGTGCAGATCGTCGTGCACCTCGTGTACTTCCTGCACATGAACGGCTCCTCCGGCCAGCGCTGGAACGTGATGGCGTTCAGCTACACCGTGCTGACCGCGGCGATCCTGATCGTCGGCACGCTGTGGGTGATGCACAACGTCAGCATGAACATGATGTCGCGCTGAACGTCATCGTGGCGCAGCGGACGATCTCCATGCGCTTCGTGCAAAAAAAGGCGGCACGCAAGTGCCGCCTTTTTCTCATTTCGCGGCCCGATACCGCATGACGTCAGCGTAGGCGGCGCGCGGGGCCGGGCGGGCGACGCACGGATGAAACATGTTTCATCCGCGTTCGCCCGATGCCGGATGAAGCTATTTTCATCTAACGCCGGATGGCGATCGGGGCGTCTACGATACTCGCGCGCGCATCGGATGCGCGCGTCGTGACATCCATTGCGAGGACAGGCATGCGAGTACTGACGGTCGAAGACGATGCGGCGACCGCGAACGAGATCGTTGGCGAACTGACCGCGCGCGGATGTCGGGAAAAATGTCGGTCGGCGTGCGCAGTGCCGCGAGCGGCCCGGCGATCAGGATCAGCAGGGCAAGGACGATGAACGTATAGGGGCGCGCGAGCGCGAGTCGGACGAGTTTCAGCATCGGCGAGGTCTCCGCCGGCGCGGGGTGCCGGCCTGTCAGCGAGATGCCGACGCGTGGCGCGAGCACGCATCGGCTCGCGCAGTGTGCGTGGCGCCGCTTAACGCCGGGCGCGGGCCAGGATGAAAGACGTTTTAGGAAGGGCGGAGCGGGCTCGCGGCCCGTGCGGCAAGGCGGGCCGGGGAGCGAGGCGCGACGGCCGGGCGCCAATTGTTACAAGACGTTAGCGCGCGGTTCCCGTTGCGACGCTGCGCATCAGTTCTTACAAACTTGAAATATGCCGGGACGGCGCTTGTCGCTATAGTCGAATCACACATGAAACAACTCGAAGAGGAATCCATGAAGACTTTGCGTGTTGCCTCGCTCATGACCGGTATGACGGCCTTGCTCGTGTCGGGCGCAGCAATGGCGGGAGTCAATGTCGGGATCAACGTCGGCGTGCCGGCTCCGGTCTACGTCGCGCCCGCGCCCGTGTATGCGCCGCCGCCTCCGCCGGTCGTCTACCAGCCGGCGCCCGTGTATGCACCGGCGCCCATCTACGCGCCGGCACCGGCGATCGTGATCGGCTGGCACGGCGATCGTTACTGGGACGGCCGCCGCTACTGGGGCCGCGACGAGTGGTATCGCCATCATGGCCGCGGCTGGGACCGCGATCGCGGTCACGGCCATTGGGATAACGGCCGCCACAACGGCTGGCGTTGATCGACATGCGACGCACGCGTGTCGCGTGCGCGCATGAGACGAAGACCGCCCGCGTGGCGGTTTTCTTTTGCCTGCACGGGCCGCGCGCGGCGCTCGCGATGCGCCGGCGCCACGCACCAAAAGCCGCAGGCTGGCTCGACGTCGAATTGAATGGGTAGAATCGACCCACGTTCCATCCCTCAATCGACCGACAGGGCCTCTATGACGAAGGGTTCGCCTCGGGCCGCCGCCGCGCGTACCCGCTTCGGCGCCGCGCGTGCAGTACGTGCCGCCGGCCGCACGGCGGCAGCATGGGCAATACAGGCGGTACTCGCCGCGACGGCCGCGCACGCGGCCCATGCGATCGCGCAGTATGGCGAGCCGAAATATCCGCCGGGCTTCAAGCATTTCGACTACGTGAACCCGGACGCGCCGAAGGGCGGCACGCTCGTGCTCGCGAACCCGAACCGGCTGACATCGTTCGACAAGTTCAATCCGTTCACGATGCGCGGCAACCCTGCGCCGGGCATCGACATGCTGTTCGAGAGCCTTGCGACCGGCAGCATGGACGAGCCGTCCTCCGCCTACGGGCTGCTCGCCGACGACATCGCGATCGCGCCGGACCGCCGCTCGGTCACGTTCCACCTGAACCCGCGCGCGCGCTTCTCGAACGGCGATCCGGTCACGGCCGAGGACGTCAGGTTCTCGTTCGACACGCTGAAGAGCAAGCTGGCCGCACCGCAGTTCGGCGCGTACTTCGCCGAAATCGCGAAGGCCGTGGTGATCGATCCTGCGACGGTGCGCTTCGAATTCCGCAGCGCGAACCGCGAGCTGCCGCTGATCGCCGGCGGCGTGCCGGTGTTCTCGCGCAAGTGGGGGCTGCGCGCGGACGGCTCGCGGATTCCGTTCGACCAGCTTGCGTTCGAGCAGCCGATCGGCAGCGGCCCGTACCTGATCGAGCGCTACGACAACGGCCGCACCATTACGTACCGGCGCAATCCCGCGTACTGGGGCGCCGATCTGCCGGTGCGGATCGGCACCGACAACTTCGAGCGGATCGTCTACAAGCTGTACGGCGACGGCGTCGCGCGCCTCGAGGCGTTCAAGGCCGGCGAGTACGACGTGCTGGTCGAATACATCGCGCGCAACTGGACGCGCCGCGACGTCGGCAAGCGCTTCGACAGTGGCGAGCTCGTCAAGCGCGAATTCCGCCAGCACAACGGCGCGGGCATGCAGGGCTTCTTCATGAACCTGCGCCGGCCGCAGTTTCGCGACGTGCGCGTGCGCCAGGCGCTCGATCTCGCATTCGACTTCGAATGGCTGAACCGCCAGCTGTTCTATAGCGCGTACACGCGCCTCGACAGCTATTTCGCCGATACCGACCTGCAGGCGACCGGCACGCCGGGCCCGGGTGAGCTGAAACTGCTGGAGCCGTTGCGCGCGCAGCTCGACCCGGCCGTGTTCGGGCCGATGGTCACGCAGCCGAACACGAACCCGCCGGGCTCGCTGCGCGCGAATCTGCTGAAGGCGCGTGCGCTGCTCGCGCAGGCCGGCTGGACCTACCGCGACGGCGCGTTGCGCAACGCGCAGGGCGAGCCGTTCACGTTCGAGATCCTCGACGATTCGGGCGCGGCGATGGAAGGCGTCGTGACCGCCTATCAGCGCAACCTCGCGAAGCTCGGCATCGACGCGCGCTTTCGCACGGCCGATTACGCGCTGCTGCAGAAGCGGCTCGACGCATTCGACTACGACATGACGACGGTCCGCCTGCCGGGCGTGCAGGTGCCGGGCGCCGAGCAGTTCTCGCGCTACGCCAGCAAGTTCGCCGACGAGCCGGGCTCCGACAACATCATCGGCCTGAAGTCGCCGGCCGTCGACACGCTGCTGCATGCGCTCGGCGCCGCACAGACGCGTGACGACCTGCTTGACGCGACGCATGCGCTCGATCGCGTGCTGATGCACGGCTATTACGCGGTCCCGCAGTGGTACAGCACCACGCACCGGATCGCATACAAGCGCACGCTCGGCTATCCGCAGACGTTGCCGCTGTACTATTCGGCCGAGGGCTGGGTCGTGTCGACCTGGTGGGCCAAGCCCGATCACTGAAGCCTGCCGGCCCTTCGTTCAACCCAGCCTATCGATCGCGAGTCGACGCCCTATGTGGAGCTACATCCTCAAACGCCTGCTGCTGATGATCCCGACGCTCGTCGGCGTGCTCACGCTCACGTTCGCGGTGATCCAGTTCGTGCCGGGTGGCCCGGTCGAACAGGCCGTGCAGGAACTGCGCAAGGGCGCGACGGAGCAGGGCGCGGCGCCGTTCGGGATGCGTGCGCATACCGGCGTCGACGCGCAGCAGCTCGCGCAGCTCAAGGCGCTGTACGGCTTCGACAAGCCGCCGCTCGAGCGTTACTGGCTGATGCTGAAGCGCTTCGCGCGCTTCGATCTCGGCGACAGCTACTTCCGCCACCAGAGCGTGTGGTCGCTGATCGTGCAGAAGCTGCCGGTGTCGATCAGCATCGGGTTGTGGACGTTCTTCGTCACCTATCTGATCTCCGTGCCGCTCGGCATCGCGAAGGCCGTGCGCAACGGCTCGCCGTTCGATGTCGCGACGAGCCTCGTCGTGCTGGTCGGCTACGCGATTCCGGGCTTCGTGCTCGGCGTGCTGCTGCTCGTGCTGTTCGGTGGCGGCTCGTTCTGGCAGTTGTTCCCGCTGCGCGGGCTCACGTCGGACAACTTCGCCCAGCTGTCGCTCGCCGGCAAGGTGCTCGACTATCTGTGGCACATCGCGCTGCCGATCACCGCGTCGGTCGTCGGCAGTTTCGCGGTCATCACGATGCTCACGAAGAACGCGTTCCTCGACGAAATCCGCAAGCAGTACGTGCTGACCGCGCGAGCGAAAGGGCTCGCCGAGCGCACCGTGTTGTGGAAGCACGTGTTCCGCAACGCGATGCTGCCGCTGATCGTCGGGTTTCCGGCCGCGTTCATCGGCGCGTTCTTCACGGGCAGCCTGCTGATCGAGACGCTGTTCTCGCTCGACGGCCTCGGGCTGCTGTCGTACGAGTCGGTCGTGCGCCGCGACTATCCGGTCGTGCTCGGCACGCTGTACCTGTTCACGCTGATCGGACTCGCGACCAAGCTGATCTCCGACCTCTGCTACGTGTGGGTCGACCCGCGCATTCAATTCGACAATCTGGAGCGCTGACATGAATCCGTCCGCCAGCACGCCGCTCGCCGGCGCGCCCGTCCGCCTGCCCGCGCTCGCCGGGCGAGGTGCGCGATGAACCGGGCCGTCGTGTCGTCCCGCATCGACGCGGCGCGCGCGCGCGTGTCGCCGTCGCCCGCGCGCCGTGTCTGGCAGCGCTTTCGCCAGCAGCGTCTCGGCTACTGGAGCTTCGTGATCTTCGTCGTCGCGTTCGCCGCGAGCCTCGCGGCGCCGCTGTGGTCGAACGACAAGCCGCTCGTCGTCCGCTACGACGGCCAGACCTATTTCCCGATGTTCCATGCGTATCCGGAGACAACCTTCGGCGGCGACTTCCCGACGCCGGCCGACTATCTCGATCCGTACGTCCGCAAGCGGCTCGAGGCGCCGGGCAACTTCGTCATCTATCCGCCGAACCGCTATTACTACGACACGCTGAATTACTTTTCGACCGTGCCGAACCCGGCGCCGCCGTCGCGCGCGAACTGGCTCGGCACCGACGCGCAGGGGCGCGACCTGCTCGCGCGGCTCGTGTACGGGTTCCGCGTGTCGGTCGAGTTCGGGCTGATCCTGACCGCGATCGGCACGCTGCTCGGGATCGCCGCGGGCGCGGTGCAAGGCTTCTTCGGCGGGCGCATCGACATCGTCGGGCAACGGCTGATCGAGATCTGGAGTTCGCTGCCCGAGCTGTACCTGCTGATCATCTTCGCGTCGATCTTCGAGCCGAGCTTCCTGCTGCTGATCGTGCTGCTGTCGTTGTTCGGCTGGATTGGCCTGGCCGACTACGTGCGCGCCGAATTCCTGCGCAACCGCACGCAGGACTACGTGCGCGCGGCCCGGGCGATGGGCCTCACGGACTGGCAGATCATCTGGCGCCACGTGCTGCCGAACAGCATGACACCCGTGATCACGTTTCTGCCGTTCCGGATGAGCGGTGCGATCCTCGCGCTCACGAGCCTCGACTTCCTCGGGCTCGGCGTGCCGCCGCCGACGCCGAGCCTCGGCGAGCTGCTCGCGCAGGGCAAGGGCAATCTCGACGCGTGGTGGATTTCGTTGTCGACGTTCGGCGTGCTGGTCGCGACGCTGCTGTTGCTGACCTTCATGGGCGACGCGCTGCGCAATGCGCTCGACACGCGGATCGCCGACTCGGTGCGCGCGGCGGGAGGCCAGCGATGAGCGATACGGTCGTATCGAACGCGGGCGAACCGCTGCTGTCGCTCGAGCATCTGCACGTGCGCTTCGGCGACACGGTGGCCGTCGACGACGTGACGCTCGCGATCGGTCGCGGCGAGCGCGTCGCGCTCGTCGGCGAGTCGGGGTCGGGCAAGAGCGTGACCGCGCTGTCGATCCTGCGGCTGCTGCGCGACGCCGACGTGAGCGGCACGATCCGCTTCGCCGGGCACGACCTCGCCGGCAAGAGCGAGCGCGAGATGCGCGGGCTGCGCGGCTCGGACATCGCGATGATCTTCCAGGAGCCGATGACGGCGCTCAATCCGCTGTACACGATCGGCGCGCAGATCGGCGAGACGATCGTGCTGCACGACGGCGTGGCGGCGGGGGAGGCGCGCAAGCGCGCGATCGCGCTGCTCGCGCGCACCGGCATCGCGGAGCCGGAGAAGCGGGTCGACAGTTACCCGCATCAGTTGTCGGGCGGCCAGCGGCAGCGCGCGATGATCGCGATGGCGCTCGCGTGCCGTCCGCGCCTCTTGCTCGCGGACGAGCCGACCACCGCGCTCGACGTGACGATCCGCGCGCAGATCGTCGATCTGCTGCTCGAGCTGCAGCGCGAGGAGGCGGAAAAGCGCGGGATGGCGATCCTGCTGATCACGCATGACCTGAATCTCGTGCGGCACTTCGCCGAGCGGGTCGCGGTGATGGAGCGCGGCAAGCTGGTCGAAAGCGGGCCGGTCGAGCGGATCTTCGCGGAGCCGGAGCATCCGTATACCCGGCGGCTGCTGAACAGCCGGCCGCAGCGCACGGTCGCGCCGGTGCTGCCGATCGCGCCCGTCGTGCTCGATGCGCGCCACGTCAGCGTGCAGTTCGCGCGCAAGCGGCCGGGCTTCGCGGGCTGGTTCGGCACGATGCCCGTGACGGCGGTCGCGGATGTGTCCGTGTCGGTGCGGCAGGGCGAGACACTCGGGATCGTCGGCGAATCCGGCTCCGGGAAGTCGACGCTCGCGATGGCGCTGCTAGGACTGCAACGGACGGTGCACGGCGAGATCGAATTCCAGGGGCGCGCGCTGTCGACCTATCGCGGTCGCGAACAGACCGCGCTGCGCTCGAACATGCAGGTCGTCTTTCAGGATCCATTCAGCTCGCTGTCGCCGCGTCACACGATCGAGCGGATCGTCGGCGAGGGGCTCGAACTGCATCGCCCGGAATTGACGCCGGACGCGCGTCGCGCGAAGTCGCTGGCCGTGCTGCGCGAAGTCGGCCTCGACCGCACGGTGCTGCATCGCTATCCGCACGAATTCTCGGGCGGGCAGCGCCAGCGGATCGCGATCGCGCGCGCGCTCGTGCTGGAGCCGCGCATCCTCATCCTTGACGAACCGACTTCCGCGCTCGACGTGTCGATCCAGCAGCAGGTGCTGAAACTGCTCGCGAATTTGCAACAGAAATACAACCTCGGCTATGTATTCATCAGCCACGATCTGGAGGTGATCGGCGCGATGGCGCACCGGGTCGCGGTGATGCAGGGCGGGGCGATCGTCGAGTCCGGCGACGTGGCCGATATCTTCACGAAACCGTCACATCCTTACACACAAAAGCTGTTGAAAGCGGTCTGGAAAGCGTGATAGGCGTCCAATGGTCTGACTATCTCGATTGTATTTTTTAATTTGTTTTGACAAACGATTACGCGCTAGCTAGTATCGACCGAAATTTTCCGCCAATCAGCTGATTTTTAAGCACATTCCATCGACCAATGCAGCATCGATCCCTGACCCAGGCATGCGCGCGCACCCTCGCCGGGCTGTTCATCGGCGCCCTGTTCGCAGCAGCTCCCGGCGCGTTCGCCGACGAAGTCAGCAGTTTTAACCAGAATGTCACGAATTCGACTCAAATCGGGGCGAATTCCTCCCTCCAGCAGACCAGCGCCCAGCCGTCGAGCGGCGGCGCGAAGTCGTTCCTCGCCGGCATGGCCGGCAAGGCAGGCGACGTGGTCGTCGGCGCGCTGAACATGATCGGCGTGCGCTACCGCTGGGGCGGCAACTCGCCGGATTCCGGCCTCGACTGCAGCGGTTTCGTGCGCTACGTGTTCCAGGACACGCTCGGCATGTCGCTGCCGCGTCGCGCGGAAGAGATGAGCCGCGTCGGCGAGAAGGTCAGCATGAGCAACCTGAAGCCGGGCGACCTCGTGTTCTTCAACACGATGCGCCGTACGTTCTCGCACGTCGGCATCTACATCGGCGACAACAAGTTTGTGCATTCGCCGTCGACGGGCAGCACGGTTCGCGTCGACGATCTCGACAGCGGATACTGGGAAAAGCGTTTCACCGGTGCGCGCCGGATCGAATCGGCCTTCCCGATGAAGGCCGACGACCTGCGCCAGCGCGTGCGCGCGACGCTCGGCGACGACGCGGCGAACGGCAGCAACTGACGCTCGCCGGCGATCGGCCGGATCAAAAAACCCTGTCACCGAAAGGCGGCAGGGTTTTTTGCTTTGGGGCGCGCGGAAGTGGCGGGGATGCGGTGTCATCGTCGGCGCCGACCCCCGCGATGCGTCCGCTTATGCCGCTACTGCCCCGCGGGCTGCGGCAAGCTTGCGCTGCAACTCGGGCATGATGCGCGCGACCGCTTCCTCGCCGGCGAGGATGGCCGCGTTGCGCTGGTTGAAGTCGCTGCCGCCCATCGCCGCGAGGTTCGGGCGGATCACGACGTCCGCGTATTTGTCGAGCTCGTAGGTCTTGATCGTCTGGCCCATGATCGTGAAAGTCTGCAGCAGCATCTCGATCGGGTTGGTGGTCGCCGCGCCGTCCGGTCGCGACGAGATGTCGACCGCGATCACGAAGTTCGCGCCCATCTTGCGCGCGAACGACGCGGGCACCGGGCTCACGAGGCCGCCGTCGACGTATTCGCGGTTGCCGATCTTCACGGGCTCGAACACCGACGGCACGCTGCACGACGCGCGCACCGCAAGCCCCGTATTGCCCTGCTGGAACAGGATCGGCTGGCCGTTCTGCAGGTCGGTCGCGACGACGCCGAGCGGCTTCGCCATCTTTTCGATCGGCCGGTTGTTGAGCGTCTTGTTCAGGAAGTTCTGCAGCGCGATGCCCTGCAGCAGCCCGCGCGAGCGGAACGGCAGCGCCCAGTCGCTGATCGCCGCCTGATCCATGTCGAGCGCGATCTTGTTGATCTGCAGTCCGCTCATCCCCGACGCGTACAGTGCTCCGACCACCGAGCCCGCGCTCGTGCCGGCGACGATCTCGACCGGGATGCCGCGCGCCTCCAGCGCCTTCAGCACGCCGATGTGCGAGAAGCCGCGGGCGGCGCCGCCGCCGAGCGCGATGCCGATCTTCACGGGCTTCTCGCGCGACTGCGCGGGATTCGCGGCGTTGTCGGGGCGGGACTTGTCGCCGAACGACGTGCAGGCGGCGAGGCTGGCGGATGCGCATGCGATCGTGAAGTGACGGCGCGACAGGCGAGGGGACGACATCGAGTGGTTCTCCGGCGGCTTGGCGGCGGGCCGGATGGCCCGCGGCGGCGATAGGTTCCGAGCGGCCGTGCGGCGGAAACCGGGCGGCCGGCGCGGCGCCGGCTGGCGGCCGCGGCGCGCACATCATAAAGCAAGCGGCGCGCTTGGCGCGAAGACCGGCGCGAGTATAATTCCGGCTTCTTTCCCGTTCCGGGCGCGGCCGGCCCCATTGCTGTCCGGGCTGTCGCCGTCGATCCCGCGTCGAATCAATCATGCGCCCCAGGCGTTCGAGTTACCGTTTATGACCCGTCCTGTCCGTACCCGCTTCGCGCCGAGTCCCACCGGCTTCATCCACCTCGGCAACATCCGCTCCGCGCTCTATCCGTGGGCGTTCGCGCGCAAGATGAAAGGCACGTTCGTGCTGCGTATCGAGGATACCGACGTCGAGCGCTCGTCGCAGGAAGCCGTCGACGCGATCCTCGAAGGGATGCAGTGGCTCGGCCTGGATTTCGACGAAGGCCCGATCTACCAGATGCAGCGGATGGACCGCTATCGCGCGGTGCTCGCGCAGATGCTCGAGCAGGGGCTCGCGTACCCGTGCTACATGTCGGCCGAGGAACTCGACGCGTTGCGCGAACGCCAGCGCGAGGCCGGCCTCAAGCCGCGCTATGACGGCACGTGGCGTCCGGAGCCGGGCAAGGTCCTGCCCGAGCCGCCGGCCGGTGTGAAGCCCGTGCTGCGGTTCCGCAACCCGTTGACCGGCACGGTCGTGTGGGACGACGCAGTGAAGGGCCGCGTCGAGATCTCGAACGAGGAACTCGACGACCTCGTGATCGCGCGTCCGGACGGCACGCCGATCTACAACTTCTGCGTGGTCGTGGACGACATGGACATGAACATCACGCACGTGATCCGCGGCGACGACCACGTGAACAACACGCCGCGCCAGATCAACATCCTGCGCGCGCTCGGCGGCGAGCCGCCCGTCTACGCGCACCTGCCGACCGTGTTGAACGAGCAGGGCGAGAAGATGAGCAAGCGGCATGGCGCGATGAGCGTGATGGCGTACCGTGACGCGGGCTTCCTGCCGGAGGCCGTCGTCAACTACCTCGCGCGTCTCGGCTGGTCGCACGGCGACGCCGAAATCTTCTCGCGCGAGCAGTTCGTCGAATGGTTCGACCTCGAGCATCTCGGCAAGTCGCCCGCGCAATACGATCACAGCAAGCTGAGCTGGCTGAACGCCCATTACATCAAGGAAGCGGACAACGCGCGCCTCGCCGCGCTGGCGAAACCGTTCCTCGACGCGCTCGGCATCGACGACGCGGCGATCGCGACGGGCCCGGCGCTCGACGCGGTGGTCGGCCTGATGAAGGACCGCGCGACGACGGTCAAGGAGATCGCCGAAGGCGCCGCGATGTTCTACCGCGTGCCGGCGCCGGACGCCGACGCGCTCGCGCAGCACGTGACCGACGCGGTGCGCCCGGCGCTGGCCGACCTCGTCGCCGCGCTGAAGGCGGCCGACTGGACGAAGGAAGCGGTGTCCGCCGCGTTGAAGGCGACGCTCGGCGCGCACAAGCTGAAGATGCCACAGCTTGCGATGCCGGTGCGCCTGCTGGTGGCGGGCACGACGCATACGCCGTCGATCGATGCGGTGCTCGTGCTGTTCGGTCGCGACGTCGTGGTGTCGCGTATCGAGGGTGCGCTGGCCTGAGGTTGGGGCGGGGCGAAGCCGCCCGTGCGTGATGCCGCAGCGGCTTCGCAAAAAATTTCGCTCGAATCGCAAAAAGGGTATTTACAAGTTCAAATTCGGTCCATATAATCTCACTTCTGTTCTGCAAGGGGGTATAGCTCAGCTGGGAGAGCGCTTGCATGGCATGCAAGAGGTCAGCGGTTCGATCCCGCTTACCTCCACCATCAGAGCAGAATAGATTGATTTGCGAAGCAGTGGTGGTAGTAATAAATGCTTCACAAAATGATTTAAAGCAGTTAGAATTTCGGCCTTCGCTGTTGATGGTGAATGAATAGCGAAAGTCAGACAGATCTGAAAAGATTATGTCCCCTTCGTCTAGAGGCCTAGGACATCACCCTTTCACGGTGAGTACAGGGGTTCGAATCCCCTAGGGGACGCCAGATTCAGCGGCGTTTCGTAGTAGAAGTGTCGCGAGGCTTGCAGGAACGTAACCGACGTCCTGCAGGTAACGGTGCAGAAAGTTGGAGCGGTAGTTCAGTCGGTTAGAATACCGGCCTGTCACGCCGGGGGTCGCGGGTTCGAGTCCCGTCCGCTCCGCCAGAACGAAGCCCGTTCAAGACGTTTTTGAGCGGGCTTTTGTATTAAAGATGTAAGCAGTACGTTGTCCCCTTCGTCTAGAGGCCTAGGACATCACCCTTTCACGGTGAGTACAGGGGTTCGAATCCCCTAGGGGACGCCAGATTCAGCGGCGTTTCATAGTAGAAGTGTCGCAACGCTTGCAGGGCGTGAACGAGGTCCTGCGGGTGAGAGTGAAGAAAGCTGGAGCGGTAGTTCAGTTGGTTAGAATACCGGCCTGTCACGCCGGGGGTCGCGGGTTCGAGCCCCGTCCGCTCCGCCAGAACAAGGCCCGTTCAAATGAACGTTTTGAACGGGCTTTTGCATTAAAGATGTAAGCAGTACGTTGTCCCCTTCGTCTAGAGGCCTAGGACATCACCCTTTCACGGTGAGTACAGGGGTTCGAATCCCCTAGGGGACGCCAGATTTCGGCGTCGTTCGAACAAACGATGCGCCGGCAGGAAGTAACCGACGCCTGCCAGGCAAGAAGCAAGACTGGAGCGGTAGTTCAGTCGGTTAGAATACCGGCCTGTCACGCCGGGGGTCGCGGGTTCGAGTCCCGTCCGCTCCGCCAAAAAATGAAGAAGCCCGCCTCGTGCGGGCTTTTTCGTTTGCATTGCCGGTCCGCGTGTCGCTACGAGAAATTCGCGATTGCATCCGCCCGCGACTGCGCTATCTTTGCGGGATGCGTACTTGACCCCCGCGCGATGCTCGATCCGACCGACCTGCGATTGCTGTATCAGCTCCGGCCAGCGGAGCCTGGCGATTTTCCCTTTGCCGAGGCGCTCACGCACGGCAACATGGGCGGCTATTACAAGCGCCATGGGCTCGTCTGGCGCAGCGACCTGTTCTATGCAAGCTGGCGCGAATCCGAAAACTTCATCCTGGAAGCCGACGGCGAACGCATCGGCGTGCTGCGCGTGACCGAGGAGGGCGATTCGCTGCACATCCGCGACGTGCAGATCGCAGCGGGCCATCGCGGGCAGGGTGCAGGCACCTACCTGCTCGACATGTCGCATCGCTGGGCGCGCGCCCGCGGGCTGCACGAACTGCAGCTGCGCGTGTTCGTCGACAATCCGGCCGCGAAGCTATACCAGCGCATGGGGTACCGCGTTACCGGGCCGAGGCTGGCACAGCTCGGATCGATCCGCCATATGGTGCGCGCGGTCTGAACGCGTAACGGCACAATGCCGCAGGCAACATGGCGACGTCAGCGTGCGGTGCCGATCGCGTCATCGTCGGGGATGTCGCTGGTGGCGATGTCGTCTTCCGCGCCGCGATGCTCGTAGCCTCGCAGCATGAATGCGCGTGGACTTTCGCCGAACGCGCGCCGGAACATCGCCGAAAACGCGCTCTGGCTCTGGTAGCCGAGTTCGCGCGCGATATGCGATAGCGGACGCCCCTGGTTCAACAGCGGAATCGCGCGCGCGAGCAGCGCCTGCTGCCGCCACTGTGAAAAACTCACGCCCAGTTCCTGCTTGAACAGCCGCGAAATCGTGCGCGTGCTGGCGCCGACCTCACTCGCCCAGTGTTCGAGCGATTCCGCGTGCGCGGGTTGTGCGAGCACCGACTCGCACAGCAAGCGCAGCCGCTTCTCGTCGGGCATCGGCACCGCGAGCGGCAGCGGTTCGGCGCGGCTCAATTCGTCGAGCACGAGCCCGCACAGCAGCCGTTCGCGCTCGCCGCTCAGGTCGCGCGCATCGAGTGCGACGATCAGTTCGCGCAGCAAGCCCGTCACCTCGACGACCCGGCACGCGTCGAGCCCGTCCGGCACGACCGACTCGTCGATATACAGCGTGCGCAAGTACGCTTCCTCGACGATCACGACCTCGTGCGTGACGTGCGGCGGCACCCAGATCGCGCGGGAGGGCGGCACCATCCAGGTCGTTCCGGTCGTCGCGACGCGCAGCACGCCGCGCGACGCATACGCAAGCTGCGCCCACGCGTGCGTGTGCAGCGGGATCCGGCGGCCGGCATCCACCTGCCGCGCCCGGACGCGCATCGGGTGGACGCGGGTCGGCGCGAACTCGGGCGGGATGTCGATGACGTCGTAGGGATTCGATGCGTCGGCTTGGGCAGGCGGATTCATGGGCGATTCGGTCGGCGCGGCGGCGATGCCGTTATTTTAGAAGGCGCCGCGCAGACGCATGCGGCGGTTTTTCGGCCGATAATGCACCGTTCAAATGAACTTTGTATGGGGCCGCACGCGTTCCGGCCCACGCAGCCGGGTTCAGGACGAGCGCGCCGCGTCATGCCGAAAGAACCATCGGGCCGCCGGCGCGGTCTATCGATGCGGGCGCGTCCTCGTGAGAGCGGCGCCCCGGCGACGCCGGCGCCCGCGGCGCGGCCGCGACGGCCCGGCACGGCAACACCTGAATCAAAGAGGAGAACCACAATGCGCTACGTATTCGTCTACGGCACGTTGAGAGCGGGAGAAGCCAACGACATCGGCCATGCGGCCGCGCGGCACGGGATCGCCGCGCCGACGCTGCTCGGTGCGGCCGCGCTGCCGGGCGAACTGTACGATTTCGGCACGTATCCGGGCATGGTCGCCGGGCCGGCCGGCCAGTCGCTCGTATGGGGCGACGTCTACGAGATCGACGAACAACTGGTGCCCGTGCTCGACGAGATCGAGCGCGTCTATCCGGGCGTCGACACGCTGTTCCGGCAGGAGCCGGTGACCGTCGAGCTCGGCGGCCGTACGTATGCGTGCGTCTACTATCCGGTCGCGGCGCATGCGGCAGCCGACCGTCCGCGCATTGTGTCGGGCGACTGGGTTCAGCACCGGCGCGAGCGGGAAGCCGCCTGAGCGTCCGTGCGGCGAACGACTGCACGGCAAAAAGAAAAAGCGCCCCGCGGGGCGCTTTTTTCATGCCGCCGTGTCGCGCGTCGCGCGACCGGCGGGCAGGACGGGGCGAGCAGGTCGACCCGGTCGGCGTCGTCAGATTTCCTCGTACAGCGGCAGCGTCAGGAATTCGGTGAAGCCTTCCGACGTCGACATCTGTTCGAAGATCGCCGCGGCACGCTCGTACGGCTGCGTGTTGCCGCCGACCGAACGCTTCACGTTCTCAAGCTCGACCTTCGCGAATTCGCGTACGAGCTCGGCGGTGACCTTGCGGCCGTCGTCGAGCACGCCCTTCGGCGAGCGGATCCACTGCCACACCTGCGAGCGGGAAATCTCGGCGGTCGCCGCGTCTTCCATCAGGTTGTGGATCGGCACGCAGCCGTTGCCGTCGAGCCAGGCGCCGAGATAATGGATGCCGACGTTGATGTTGTTGCGCAGGCCGGCTTCGGTGATCGGCGCTTCGGGCTGGAAGTCGAGCAGGTTCTTCCCTTCGATCTGGACGTCGTCGCGCTGCTTCGCGATCTGGTTCGGCTTGTCGCCGAGCACCTTGACGAATTCTTCCATCGCGATCGGCACGAGGCCCGGGTGCGCGACCCAGCCGCCGTCGTAGCCGTCGGTCGCGTCGCGCTGCTTGTCCGACCGCACGCCGCCCATCGCCTTGTCGTTCGCTTCCGGATCGTTCTTGATCGGAATCAGCGCGCTCATCCCGCCGATCGCCGGCGCGTTGCGCTTGTGGCAGGTCTTCAGCAGCAGCAGCGCGTATGCGCGCATGAACGGCACCGTCATCGTGATCTTCGAGCGGTCGGCCAGGCAGAAGTCGCGGTCGTTCTTGAACTTCTTGATCGCCGAGAAGATGTAGTCCCAGCGGCCGGCGTTCAGACCCGAGCTGTGTTCGCGCAGTTCGTACAGGATCTCGTCCATCTCGAACGCCGCGAGGATCGTCTCGATCAGCACCGTCGCGCGGATCGTGCCGCGCGGCACGCCGACTGCCTCCTGTGCGGCGACGAAGATGTCGTTCCACAGGCGCGCCTCGAGATGGCTTTCCATCTTCGGCAGGTAGAAGTACGGGCCCGAGCCGCGCGCGATCAGTTCCTTCGCGTTGTGGAACAGGAACAGCGCGAAATCGAAGATGCCGCCGGACACGCGCTGGCCGTCGACCGTCACGTGCTTCTCGTCGAGGTGCCAGCCGCGCGGACGCACGATCAGCGTCGCGACCTTGTCGTTCAGCCGGTACGACTTGCCGTTCTGCTCGAGCGAAATCGTGCGGCGCACGGCGTCCTTCAGGTTGATCTGGCCGTCGATCTGGTTCGTCCAGTTCGGCGCGTTCGAATCCTCGAAGTCCGTCATGTACGAATCGGCGCCGGAGTTCAGCGCGTTGATGATCATCTTGCGCTCGACGGGGCCGGTGATCTCGACGCGGCGGCATTGCAGGTCGGCCGGCAGCGGCGCGACCTTCCAGTCGCCTTCGCGGATCGCCTTCGTATCGGCCAGGAAATCGGGGCGTTCGCCGGCGTCGAGGCGCTTGGTGCGGTCGACGCGGGCCTGCAGCAGTGCCTGGCGGCGCGGCTCGAACGCGCGGTGCAGCGCCGCGACGAGTGCGAGCGCTTCAGGCGTCAGAATCGCTTCGTAACCCGGCTTGATTTCGCCGGTGATCGCCATGCCTTGCGGCAGCGTGATCGGGGTGCTCATGAGTCTCATCTCCTTGGTCGGTCAGTTGCGGTTTCGGTGAAGGGGGAGGACGGCAGCGCTGCGAACGTCATGCGCCCGGGCCGGGGCGCGCGCGGTTCGCGGGTCTGCCGGACGGAGCCGGGGTGGCGAGGAATGCGAGCAGGTCGGCCATGCCGCTGCCGGTGCCGTCGGGCGGCGCGCCGAGTTCCTCGGCGGGCGCGCCCGTGCGGTTGAGCCAGAACGTCGTGTAGCCGAACCAGGCGGCGCCCGCGACGTCCCAGGCGTTCGACGACACGAACACGATGTCGCGCGGATTCGCGCCGAACGCGGCGGTGCCGAGCGCGTACGCGACCGGGCTCGGCTTGTACGCGCGCACCGCGTCGGCCGATAGCACACGATCGAACAGGCCGGTCATGCCGGCGCTCTTGATCGCGATGTCGAGCATCTCCGGGTTGCCGTTCGACAGGATCGCGAGCGGCGGGCGCGGTTCGAGCGCGCGCAGCTTGCGCAGCGCGGGCACCGTGTCGGGATAGGTGGACAGGCACGCGTATTCGTCCATCAGCCGCTTTTCGGCCGCGCTGTTGAGCGCGAGGCCGAGCAGGCGCGCGGCGAACCGCAGCGCGTCCAGCGTGATGTCGCGGAACGGCCGATAGCGGGCGCCGGACGGATCGGCGAGCGTGCGCAACTGCGAGTATTCGATTTGCTTGCGTCGCCACAGCTGCGACAACCGCTCCCCGTGACCGGGAAACATCTGCTCTGCCGCGGCCACGACCGCATGCACGTCGAACAACGTGCCGAATGCGTCGAAGAGGATTGCGTCGGGAGAGGAGAGTGTCGTTGTGGCCGACATAGCCTTGCGCTCCAGTTTCAGAGGTCGGGTCGATTCTATTCGTGATAACAGGTGCTAAAAAAGACGCTAATCATCACTTGATCTTTTACTTTCATATACATAATCTTGACCGCTCAAGCTATTTGGAGGGCGGGAGCGCCGCCCTGGCGAGTCATGGACCGGTTCAAACAGATCGAAACGTTCGCCGCGGTCGCGGCGAAGGGCAGCCTGTCGGCGGCCGCGCACGCGGAAGGCGTCGCGCCGGCGATCATCGGCCGCCGCCTCGACGCGCTCGAGGAGCGGCTCGGCGTCAAGCTGCTGGTGCGCACGACGCGCAAGCTCACGCTGACCTTCGAGGGTTCGGCCTTCCTCGAGGATTGCCAGCGGATCATCAACGACATGCAGAACGCGGAGGCGAGCGTGTCCGCCGGCGGCGTGAAGGCGAGCGGTCACCTGCGCATTTCCGCGCCGGCCGGCTTCGGCCGGCGCCACGTCGCGCCGCTCGTGCCCGAATTCAGCGGCGCGCATCCGGACGTGTCGGTCACGCTCGACCTGTCCGACCGGATGGTCGATCTGGTCAACGAAGGGTTCGATTGCGCGGTGCGGCTCGGCGAGCTGCCCGATTCGTCGCTGGTGTCGCTGAAGCTCGGCGAGAACCGGCGCGTGTGCGTCGCGTCTCCCGCGTATCTCGCGCGGCGCGGCACGCCGGCCACGCTCGCCGAACTCGCGCGCCACAACTGCCTCGCGCTTGCCGCGAACGCGAACCAGCAGCGCGGCTGGGCGTTCCAGGAGGACGACAAGGTCGTGTCGATTCGCGTAAACGGCACGATGGAATGCTCGGACGGCGCGGTGCTGCACGAGTGGTGCCTCGCCGGGTACGGCCTGGCATGGCGCTCGTGGTGGGAGGTCGGCGACGACATCGCGGCCGGGCGCCTCGTCAGCGTGCTCGATGCGTTCGCGGCGCCGCCGATCGGCATCCACGCGGTATTTCCGCAGCGCCGCCACCTGCCGCTGCGCGTGCGCCTGTTTCTCGATTACCTGAAACATACGTACGAGCGGCCCGGGTATTGGGGCGAGTAGGGCGCGCCCGCCCGCGCGTTTCCGATATGAGGGCGAACCCGCTGCCGGCGCCGGTCGCCCGGTTTCGCGCACTACAATCGAAACTGGCATGCGCGACGCGCCGGGGTCGGCCCGCATGGGGTCGCGGCGCGCGCGGTGCGTCTGACGCAGGAGGGCGCGATGTTCCGGCACATCCTCGTTCCAACCGACGGTTCCGAGCTGTCGCAGAAGGCGATCGACGGCGCGATCGACCTGGCGCGCGCGGTCGGCGCGCAGGTCACGGCGTATGCGTGCCTGCCGCAGTATCCATACTCGCCGTTTTCCGAAGTGATCATCGAACCGCCCGCCGATTTCCGGGCGCGGAGCGAGCGCGAGGCGCGCGCGCACCTGGACGACGTGCAGGCGGCCGCGAAGGCGGCCGGCGTCGTCTGCGACAGCTGGACCAGCGTGCATCCGTCGCCGTACCTCGGCATCATCGAGGCAGCCGAACGCGGTGGCTGCGACGTGATCTTCATGGCGTCGCACGGACGCCGCGGGCTCGGCAGTCTGCTGATCGGCAGCGAAACGCAGCGCGTGCTGACCCATACGAAAATTCCGGTGATCGTCTATCGGTAGCCGCGGCGCCGTGTAGGGCCGCGCGGGCGGCGGCACGGCAGCGCCGCTGAAAAAAAGCGCGCCGGACGAAGCCGGCGCGCGTCGTTGCTGGCGGCCGCAGGCCGCGCGGCGGGTCGCACGGGTCACCGCGCGCCAGCCGTCTCCTCCCTGATTGTTGTCCCATGCCGCCGATGCCGCGCCGTCGCAGGACGGGCGGGCATCGGCGTGACGCTTGCTTTCACGTGTTATGCGACCTTCTTGCCGTCGAAGAACTGTTCGTCTTCGGTCGAGCCGTGCAGCGCGGTCGTCGAGGCTTCACGCTCGACCGTCTGCGTGACCGCGTCGAAGTAGCCGGTGCCGACTTCGCGCTGGTGCTTGACGGCCGTGAAGCCCTTGTCCGCCGCCGCGAACTCGGCCTGCTGCAGTTCGACGAACGCGCTCATCTGCGTGCGGGCATAGCCGTGCGCGAGGTTGAACATCGAGTAGTTCAGCGCATGGAAGCCGGCCAGCGTGATGAACTGGAACTTGTAGCCCATCGCGCCGAGCTCCTTCTGGAACTTCGCGATCGTCGCGTCGTCGAGGTTCTTCTTCCAGTTGAACGACGGCGAACAGTTGTACGACAGCATCTTGCCCGGGAACTGCTTGTGGATCGCTTCGGCGAATTTCTTCGCGTACTCGAGATCCGGCTTGCCCGTTTCGCACCAGACGAGATCGGCGTACGGCGCATAGGCGAGGCCGCGCGAGATCGCCTGCCCAATGCCCGGCTTCGTCCGGAAGAAGCCTTCGACCGTGCGCTCGCCCGTGAGGAACGGCTTGTCGTTGTCGTCGATGTCGGATGTGATCAGGTCCGCCGCTTCGGCGTCGGTCCGCGCGACCAGCACGGTCGGCGTGCCCATCACGTCGGCCGCCAGACGCGCCGCCGACAGTTTCGCGACCGCTTCGCGCGTCGGCACGAGCACCTTGCCGCCCATGTGGCCGCACTTCTTCACCGACGCGAGCTGGTCCTCGAAGTGGACGCCCGATGCGCCTGCCTCGATCATCGCCTTCATCAGTTCGAACGCGTTCAGCACGCCGCCGAAGCCGGCTTCCGCATCGGCAACGATCGGCGCGAAGAAGTCGACGTAGCCTTCGTCGCCCGGGTTCTTGCCTTCGGACCACTGGATCTGGTCGGCACGCGTGAGCGTGTTGTTGATGCGCTTGACGACGAGCGGCACCGAGTTCGCCGGGTACAGCGACTGGTCCGGGTACATTTCGCCCGCCACGTTCGCGTCGCCGGCCACCTGCCAGCCGGACAGGTAGATTGCCTTGAGGCCGGCCTTCACCTGCTGCATCGCCTGATTGCCGGTCAGCGCGCCGAGTGCGTTGACGAACGGCTCTTCGTTGATGAGGCTCCACAGCTTTTCCGCGCCGCGCTTGGCCAGCGTGTGCTCGACGACGATCGAGCCGCGCAGGCGAACCACGTCCTCAGCCGTGTAGCTGCGCTTGATACCCTTCCAGCGCGGATCGGTTTCCCATTGCTTTTGCAGTTCCTGTGCCTGTTGCTGTCGCGACATGATGAGCTCCTTGATGCGATGTGTTGCCAGATCGGTCGAATCGGTCGGTACTGATGCCGTTCTCGAAACGGGGGCAGGGTGTGCGCCGTTTTCGGGAAGTCTTGTATAAGAGTTTAGGCAAGCCGATCGGAGCAAAACAGGGGGTGGCTCAGGAAGTTTTGATTTTTTTAATCGTTATTAATCAATGTGTTGTGCATTCTGTTTCGCAATGGGAAACGATTTTTCCCATCTCGCAATTGTAAGGTTGTGCCGCGCAGCATGATTTTTTACGACTCAAAAAAATTTTCCGTATCGTGAAATCAGCGCGGGACGAAAAAAAACCGGCGCGGGTGCGCCGGTCTGCCGGATGGGCGGGGCGGCGCGGGGCCGCCCGGGCGTGCTTACGACGCCGAATTGCTGCGACGCGGGCCGCCGCTGCGCTGGCCGTCGCGACGCGGGCCGCCATCACGGCTGCCGCCCGGCTTGCCGCTCCAGCCGCCGCCATTGCCGCCGCCGTAGCTGCGGCCGTTGCCGCCATGACCGCCGCCCGGCTTGCCGCCGAAACGACGACCGCCGTTACCGCCGCCCGGACGGCCGCGGCCGCCGGTGCCGCGATCGTTGCGCGGGGGTGCCTTGCGCGGCTCGAAGCCTTCGATCACGTTGACCGGCAGCGGCGAACGCACGAAGCGCTCGATGCGCTTGAGCGCGCCTTGTTCGGCGTGGTGCACGAGGCTCACCGCGGTGCCCGAACGGCCGGCACGGCCCGTACGGCCAATACGGTGCACGTAGTCTTCCGCGAACTTCGGCAGGTCGTAGTTGAACACGTGCGTGATGCCCGGGATGTCGATGCCGCGGGCCGCGACGTCGGTTGCGACCAGTACGCGCACGCGGCGCTCGCGCAGCGCACGGATGGTGCGGTTGCGCGCGCCCTGCGGCAGGTCGCCGTGCAGCGCGGCCGACTGGAAGCCGGCGTCGGCGAGACGGCCGGCGAGCTGGTCGGCGTCGATCTTGGTCGCCGTGAAGATGATCGCCTGGTCGAGCGCGTCGTCGCGCAGCAGGTGATCGAGCAGACGATCCTTGTGATCGCGGTCGTCGACGTAGTGGACGGTCTGCGCGATGTTCGCGCGCGACTCGATCTTCGCCGTGATCTCGATGCGCTCCGGATCCTTCAGCAGGCGGCTCGTCAGCGAACCGATCTTGCCGTCGAGCGTGGCCGAGAACAGCATCGTCTGGCGCGACTCGGGCGTCGCGGCGACGATCGTCTCGATGTCGTCGATGAAGCCCATGTCGAGCATGCGGTCGGCTTCGTCGAGCACGAGCATCTTCAGTTCGGACAGGTCGATACGGCCGCGCTCGAGGTGGTCGAGCAGGCGGCCCGGCGTGGCGACCAGGATCTCGGGGTTCTTCGCGAGCAGCATCAGCTGCTGGCCGTAGGCGACGCCGCCGAGGATGCTGACCGTACGCAGACGCTTCAGGTGCTTGCCGTAGGTCGACGCGGCCGTGGTGACCTGCATCGCGAGTTCACGGGTCGGCGTCAGCACGAGCAGGCCCGGGCGGGCGACGGGTTGCGGGCGGCGCGCACGGCGGTCGCCCTGGTTCGGTTCACGCGGCGCACGCGGTTGCTGCGCCTGCGTCTTCTGAAGCTGCGCGAAACGTTCGATCGCGGGCAGCATGAATGCGGCCGTCTTGCCCGAACCGGTCGGGCTCGACACCAGCAGGTCACGGCCGGCGATGCCGGCCGGAATCGCGCGCTGCTGGACCGGCGTCGGCTTGGCGTAGCCGGCGGCCTGCAGCGCGGAGACGATCTCCGGCGACAACCCGAGCGACGCGAAAGTAGGCTCGTCCGACGCCGGTTCGACCGCGGCCGGTGCGGCGGCGTTCTCGAGACCGAGCGCCTGGTCGGCGATCGCGTTGAGCGGGCTGGAGTTGATGCTCGAAGTCATAACAATCCTTGAAACACAGTGGGTGAAACGTCGGCGCCAATCGCGCATACCCAAGTCGTCGGATTCAGCGAGCAAATCGGGAAACGGGTGCAATCCGCCGAACCGTCGGCGGATGAGGCATTAGAAGCTGTTTTGGGTGCGGCGCGCTTCTGGAGCGGG
Source organism: Burkholderia sp. MSMB0856 (assembly GCF_001524645.2). Lineage (NCBI taxonomy): Bacteria > Pseudomonadati > Pseudomonadota > Betaproteobacteria > Burkholderiales > Burkholderiaceae > Burkholderia > Burkholderia sp. MSMB0856. Next base: position 1,362,850 of record NZ_CP013427.1, read on the forward strand.
GCCGCCAGCCTGATAAGTGACGACCGCGAGGGTCGAAGCAGGAGGGGACAGGTTCTAAACCGGATTGGAGCTTAACGCTACGAGGCGTCGGGCCGGAACGGCTTGCGAGCCGAGCGCGGGAGATGACGCAGCCAGCATTATAAAGATATTTGCTGCGCTGCGCCACTGATTTGATTGCCTATTGCGGCGGGCGGGGCAGGTCAGGACGCCGTGCCGTTCTTCAGCGATTCGACGAGCTCGATGTATTGCTGCTTCGCCGCATCCTGGGTCGTGCCCTTCAGCGCTTCCCATGCGTCGTACTTGTACTTGCCGACGATATCGGTGAAGCCGGGCTTGTCGCCGTGCGCGTCGCCGTCGGTCGCCTGCTTGAAGAGCGCGTACAGGCGCAGCAGCGTCAGGTTGCCCGGTCGCTCGGTCAGTTGCTTGACGTCGATCTGGGCCTGGTCGAATTGGGCGGTGAGTTCGCTCATCGTGTGTCTCCGTAAGGGTTTCAAGTCGGCCGATCTTAACAAGCGCCGCGCCGCGCGGGGTCGAGCGATCCTTCCAAACCGCCGGCCGGGCGGCGTGCGCAACGCGATCGGGTCCGATCGCCCGTGGGAGCGGGGCGCCGCATTACAATGTCGGCCATGACGCAAACAGTGCTCCTCGCCATCGATACGTCGACCGAATACTGCTCGGTCGCGCTGCTGCGCTCGGCTTCGGCCGATGACGCCGTTTCCACCCCGCAAACCTGGGTCCGCCACGAGCTGACGGGCGCCGTGTCGAGCACGCGCGTGCTGCCGGCCATCCAGGAACTCTTCGCCGAATCGGGCCTCACGTTCGCCGATTGCGACGCGATCGCGTTCGGCGCGGGCCCCGGCTCGTTCACCGGGTTGCGTACCGCGACCGGCATTACCCAGGGGCTCGCGTTCGGGCGGGGGCTGCCGGTCGTGCCGGTCGGCACGCTGCTCACGTGTGCCGAGCATGCGCGACTGCGCGCGCCCGGCACGACGCGCGTGCTGGCCGCGCTCGATGCGCGGATGGACGAAGCGTACTGGGCCGATTTCGCGTGGGACGACCAGGCAGGCGACTGGCGAACGTTGCATCCGGCGTCGCTCGATGCGCCGGGCGCCGTCGGCGTGCCCGACGCGCCGTTCACGCTCGCGGGCAACGCGGCGGCCGCATTCGGCGCGCAGCTGCCGGCCGCGGCCGCCGCGGCCGTGATCGACGGCGACGCGTTGCCGCATGCGCTGGCGGTCGCGCATGCCGCGCTGCGGGCGTTCCGCGCCGGCCGTACGGTGCCGGCCGACCAGGCTGCACCGGAGTACGTGCGCGACAAGGTCGCGCAGACCACCGCCGAGCGCATTGCGGCCCGCGCCGCGCAGACGGGCGGAGCGAAAGGATGACGGGCGTATTGTTGAGCGACCGCTATCTGTCGCCGATGACGGATACCGATCTCGATGAAGTCGTCGCGATCGAGCAGGTCGCGTACGAATTCCCGTGGAGCCGCGGCAATTTCGAGGATTCGCTGCGCAACGGCTATTTCGGCGTGTGCCTGCGGCACGTGACGGGCGCGCTCGTCGGCTATTGCGTGCTGATGCCGGTCATCGACGAGATGCACCTGCTGAACTTGTGCGTCGCCCCGGCGGCCCAGCAGTCGGGCGCGGGCCTCGCGCTGCTGCGCGAAGCCGTGCGCATCTCGCGCGCCGAACGGCTCGACGGCGTGTTGCTCGAGGTGCGGCCGTCCAATCCGCGCGCGATCCATCTGTACGAGCGCTTCGGTTTCGTGACGATCGGCCGGCGCAAGAACTACTATCCGGCGCGGCATCGCAGCCGGGAGGACGCGATCGTGATGCGTCTGACGCTGAACAAGGACGAAGGGGACGCGCATGGCGTGGGCTGAAGCAGCGCTCGAGGAAATGGGGCTCGCGCAAATATGGGTGCGGCGCGGGCAGCGTGCGGAAGGCGATGAAGCGGGCGCTACGCCGACGGCTGCGTCCGGCGCGGGGGGCGAGGTGTCCGCCGTTGCGGCCGCAACCGTCGCGGCAACGCCTCGGCCGGTCGCGGAACAGCCTCGCGACACGCAGCCGCCTTCGACGCGTGCGTTCGCACGTGACGATACGCCGCCGGTCGGCGCAATCGCACGCGATGCGGCACCGGCGGGCGAGGCCGGTTCGGCCGCACGTGTCGCGAGCGATGACGACCGCGCGCCCACCACGCCCGCGCCGGCCGCTGCCGCGGACGACATGCCGCCCGTCACCGAGGACGATTTCGCCTGGTTCGACGCGGCGCCGCCCGGCGATCCGCTGCCGCCGGCAGAATCGCGTCCCGCCGCAACCCCGGTGGCGATGCTCGACTGGGATGCGCTGGCCGACCGCGTTGCCGGCTGCACGAGCTGCCGCCTGTGCGAGAAGCGCACCAATACCGTGTTCGGTGTCGGCGATCGCGAGGCGGACTGGATGCTGATCGGCGAGGCGCCGGGCGAGAACGAGGACAAGCAGGGCGAGCCGTTCGTCGGCCAGGCCGGCAAGCTGCTCGACAACATGCTGCAGTCGCTCGCGCTCAAGCGCGGCGACAACGTCTACATCGCGAACGTGATCAAGTGCCGCCCGCCGGGCAACCGCAATCCGGAACCGGACGAGGTCGCGCGCTGCGAGCCGTACCTCCAGCGCCAGGTCGCGCTCGTGAAGCCGAAGCTGATCGTCGCGCTCGGCCGTTTCGCCGCGCAGACGCTGCTGAAGACGGACGCGAGCATTGCCTCGCTGCGCGGCCGCGTGCACACGTATGAAGGCGTGCCGGTGATCGTTACCTATCACCCGGCGTACCTGCTGCGCAGCCTGCAGGACAAGTCGAAGGCGTGGGCCGACCTGTGCCTGGCGCGCGACACGTTCCAGCGGCCTGAGGGTGACGACGCGAACGGGCCGGCCGGACAATGACGCGCGGCGCGGCGTTCGCGTTCGTCGATACGCTGCACGATGCCGCGGTCCGCGATCTGGGCTGGCTTCTCGCGAGCCCGAGCTTGCTCACCGCGGCGCCCGGCGCGCCGCTCGCGCATCCGTGGTCGGACGCGGTCGAGCGGGTGGCCGTCGAAGCGTGGCTCGTCGCGCTCGATGCCGCGCCGGCGCCGCTGCACCGCGCACTCGACGGGCTGCGGCCCGTGCGACTCGGCCGCTATGCCGAGTGCCTGCTCGAGTATTTCCTCACGCACGGGCCGTCGCTGCGGCTCGTCGCCGCCAATCTGCCGCTGCGCAGCAACGGCAAGACGCTCGGCGAAGTCGATTTCCTCGTCGATGCGCCGGGCGGGCAGCGCCTGCACTGGGAACTCGCGGTGAAATGCTATCTGTGCGCGCCGGTGGACGGCGACGCAACGCTCGCGGATTTCGTCGGGCCGAATCTTGTCGACCGCCTCGACCGCAAGCGCAGCCGGTTGCTCGAGCATCAATTGCGGCTGAGCGATCGCCACGGATTCGCGCTGCTCGGCTACGGCGCGCCGTCCGATGCGCAGATGTTCATCAAGGGCTGGCTGTTCTATCCGCACGGCGTGCCGCTGCCGCCGGTGGCCGCGGAAATCGCGGCCGATCATCCGCGCGGGTTCTGGCTCACGCATGCGCAGTGGCCGGCCTGGGCGGCCGCGCAACCCGGTGGAGCGGCGTGGAACGTGCTGCCGCGGCTGGCGTGGCTCGCGCCGCGGCGGGCGGCGGTGGACGCCGCGCCCGAAGCGCTGGCGCAGTCGCTCGCGCTGCCGTCCGTATTGACGGCGCGCCAGGCGCCTGCGTTGATCGGTGTGCATCGACAGGACCGCGACGGCGTATGGCGGGAGACGGCACGCGGCTTCATCGTCCCGGACGACTGGCCGGCGCGTGCGCGGGTGTTCGCCGCGCAGGACCACTGACGCCGCGTCAGCCGGCGCTTACCACCAGCGATGGAAGTGATGGACGGGGCCGACGCCGTGGCCGACGTCGAGCTGACCACTCGCGGCGATCGCGCCGGTCAGATAGGCCTTTGCTTCGCGCACCGCGCTCTCGAGATCGGGCTGTTGCGGCAGCAGCGCGGCGATCGCCGACGACAGCGTGCAGCCGGTGCCGTGCGTGTTGCTGACCGGCACGCGCGCACCGTCGAACCGCACCGTATGCGCCGCGTCGACGAGCCAGTCGGGGCTCGCGGCGGCATCGGGCAGATGGCCGCCCTTCATCAGCACGGCGCGCGCACCGGTCTTCAGCAGCAGTTGACCTTGCCGGACCATCTCGTCTTCGGTCGTCGCGGGCGTATCGCCGAGCAGGGCGGCCGCTTCGGGCAGGTTCGGCGTGACGACGGTCGCGAGCGGCAGCAGCGCGTCGCGCAACGCGTCGACCGCATCGGGCGCGAGCAGCGCATGCGAGCTCTTCGAGATCATCACCGTGTCGAGCACGACGAAGCGCGGCGCATGGCGCCGCAGCGCATCGCCCACAGCGTGCACGATCGCCGCGTTCGCGAGCATGCCGATCTTGACCGCGTCGATGCGGATGTCGTCGAACACCGCGTCGAGCTGCGCGGTCACGAACGCGGCGTCCGGCGCGTGCACGCCGGTTACGCCGCACGTGTTCTGCGCGGTCAGCGCGGTGATCACGCTCGCGCCGTACGCGCCGAGCGCGGAGAAGGTCTTGAGGTCGGCCTGGATGCCCGCGCCGCCGCCCGAGTCGGAGCCGGCGATCGTCAGGACGTTGGGTATCGGGTGCGTCATGATGGCAAGGCGCCGGTTCGAATACCGGCGCCGACGGACGAAAACGGGAAGTGTAGCGTCAGTGCCGCGACTCGCCGATCAGCGCGACCGAGTCGAACTGACGCTGGTTCGCCTGGTGGCGGCGCATCACGAGCCACATCGTCAGGCAGACGAACGTGCCGAACAGCACGATCACGACGCCGACCGGCACGTCGAGCCAGACCAGCACGGCATACAGGCACAGCATCACGAGCACCGACAGGTTCTCGTTGAAATTCTGCACCGCGATCGAGTGACCGGCCGACAGCAGCACGTGGCCGCGATGCTGCAGCAGTGCGTTCATCGGAACCACGAAGTAGCCGGACAGCGCGCCGACGCAGATCAGGAAGATGTACGCGACGATCAGGTACGCCGGCAGGCGCAGGTGGCCGAAGTGCACGGCCCAGTGCGACGGGAACAGGTCACGCGTGTAGAACGCCATCAGCATGACCGCGATGCCCATGATGATGCCGACGGGCAGCACGGTGAGCGACTTCTTCAGCGGGATCCGCGCGGCGGCGGCGATCGCGCCGCCCGCGACACCGACCGCGACTACCGCCTGCAGGATCGCGCCTTCGGACAGCGACATGTTGAGCGAGACTTCGGCCCACTTCAGCACGATGAACTGCAGCGTCGCGCCGGCGCCCCAGAACAGCGTCGTGACCGCGAGCGAGATCTGGCCGAGCTTGTCGCGCCAGAGCACCATGAAGCAGTCGGCGAAGTCGGTGAGGAGCTTGACCGGGCCACGCTCCTGCTTCGGGTAGCGCGCGCCCGTATCGGGGATCCGCAGGTTGAAGATGGCGGCGATCACGTAGATCGCCATGATGATCACCATCGCCGCTTCGGCGGGCGTGGCGATCCAGGCTGGCGTGTGCGCGATCACGTGCGACGCGATGTGCGGGCTGATCAGCGCGCCGCCGAGCACGGTGCCGAGGATGATCGAGCTGACGGTCGTGCCTTCGATCCAGCCGTTCGCGGCGACGAGCCTGTCGGCCGGCAGCAGCTCGGTCAGAATGCCGTATTTCGCGGGCGAGTAGGCCGCGGCGCCGAAGCCGACGATCCCGTACGCGATCAGCGGATGAGCGCCGAGCAGCATGATCAGGCAGCCGACCACCTTGATCGAGTTGGTGATGAACATCACTCGGCCCTTCGGGCGCGAGTCGGCGAACGCACCGACATACGCCGCCAGCACCACGTAGGACAACACGAAGAACAGCTTGAGCAGCGGTGTCATCCAGTTGGGGGCGTGGAGGTCTTTCAGCAGGGCGATGGCGGCGATGAGAAGCGCATTGTCGGCCAACGACGAGAAAAACTGCGCGGCCATGATGGTGTAAAAACCTTTTTTCATCTGATGCGATGCTTTCGTCGCTGCGGCAGGGCCGCGTAGGCCGCCTGGTATGCGATCGGCTTATTCCGTTCGAAATGGGTTGTGCGCACGGCTTTATAACACGAAAATACGGCAATTCGGACTAGCAAGATTCCCCGATCGTTCCGCAAATTGTCGGCTTCGGTGCTCAAAAGGCGCGGTAAGCTGATGATTCGCAAGCGTCTTTACGTAAATTTCCCATGCCGCGCCCGATCTCCGCCACCATCCACACCGCCGCTCTCGCGAACAATCTCTCCGTCGTCCGCCGATTTGCCGGCCCGTCCAAGGTCTGGGCGGTCGTCAAGGCCAACGCGTACGGCCACGGTCTCGCGCGCGTGTTTCCCGGCCTGCGCGGCACCGACGGCTTCGGCCTGCTCGACCTCGACGAGGCCGTGAAGCTGCGCGAGCTCGGCTGGGCCGGCCCGATCCTGCTGCTCGAAGGGTTCTTTCGCTCGACCGACATCGACGTGATCGACCGCTACAGCCTCACGACCACCGTCCACAACGACGAACAGATGCGGATGCTGGAGACGGCGCGGTTGTCGAAGCCCGTCAACGTGCACCTCAAGATGAACAGCGGGATGAACCGGCTCGGCTACGTGCCGGAGAAATACCGCGCCGCGTGGGAGCGCGCCCGCGCGTGCCCCGGCATCGGCCAGATTACGTTGATGACCCATTTTTCGGACGCGGACAACGAGCGCGGTGTGGCCGATCAGCTCGCGACGTTCGAGCGCGGTGCGGAAAACATTGCCGGTGCGCGCAGTCTCGCGAATTCGGCTGCCGTGCTGTGGCATCCGGATACGCACTTCGACTGGGTGCGCCCGGGGATTGTGCTGTACGGCGCGTCGCCGTCGGGGCTGTCGGCCGACATCGCCGACACGGGCCTGAAGCCCGCGATGACGCTCGCGTCCGAGCTGATCGCCGTGCAGACAATCGCGAAGGGGCAGGCGATCGGCTACGGCTCGACGTTCTCCGCGCAGGCGCAGATGCGCATCGGCGTCGTCGCGTGCGGCTATGCGGACGGCTATCCGCGCGTCGCGCCCGAAGGGACGCCGGTGATCGTCGACGGCATCCGCACGCGGATCGTCGGCCGCGTATCGATGGACATGATTACCGTCGACCTGACGCCGTGCCCGCAGGCCGGCGTCGGCGCGCGGGTCGAGCTGTGGGGCGACGCGCTGCCGATCGACGACGTCGCGCGCCATTGCGGGACCATCGGCTATGAACTGATGTGCGCGGTCGCCGGCCGCGTGCCGGTGCGCGCGGAATAAGGGCAGCACGCGTGGCAAAACAGAAAACCGTCTACGTCTGCAGCGAGTGCGGCGGACAGACCCCGAAGTGGCAGGGGCAATGCCCGTCGTGCCAGGCCTGGAATACGCTCGTCGAATCGGTCGCCGAGTCGCCGGCCGCCCATCGCTTCCAGTCGCTCGCGAAGCGGGCGCCCGTGCAGCGGCTCGTCGACATCGAGGCGGCCGACGTGCCGCGCTTCTCCACCGGCATCGGCGAATTCGACCGCGTGCTGGGCGGCGGGCTGGTGCCGGGCGGCGTCGTGCTGATCGGCGGCGATCCGGGCATCGGCAAGTCGACGCTGTTACTGCAGTCGCTCGCGGACATCGCCAGCGAGCGCCGTGCACTCTATATCAGCGGCGAGGAATCGGCCGCGCAGATCGCGTTGCGCGCGCAACGGCTCGCGCTGCTCGACGGCGGCGCGCCGGCGGCCGAGCTGAAGCTGCTCGCCGAAATCCAGCTCGAGAAGATCCAGGCCGCGATCGACGCGGAACGGCCGGACGTCGCCGTCATCGACTCGATCCAGACCGTCTATTCCGAAGCGCTGACGTCGGCGCCCGGCTCGGTGGCCCAGGTGCGCGAGTGCGCGGCGCAGCTCACGCGCATCGCGAAACAGTCCGGCACCGCGATCATCATGGTCGGGCACGTGACGAAGGAGGGCAACCTCGCCGGCCCGCGCGTGCTCGAGCACATCGTCGACACGGTGCTGTACTTCGAAGGCGACACCCATTCGTCGTTCCGGCTCGTGCGCGCGTTCAAGAACCGCTTCGGTGCGGTCAACGAACTTGGCGTGTTCGCGATGACCGAGCGCGGGCTGCGCGGTGTCGCGAATCCGTCCGCGCTGTTCCTGTCGCAGCACGAGCAGGTCGTGCCGGGTTCCTGCGTGCTCGTCACGCAGGAGGGCACACGCCCGCTACTCGTCGAAATCCAGGCGCTCGTCGATACGGCCCACGTGCCGAACCCGCGCCGGCTAGCGGTCGGCCTCGAGCAGAACCGGCTCGCGATGCTGCTCGCGGTGCTGCACCGGCATGCGGGCATCGCGTGTTTCGATCAGGACGTGTTTCTGAACGCGGTGGGCGGCGTGAAGATCACCGAACCGGCCGCCGACCTCGCGGTGCTGCTCGCGATCCATTCGTCGATGCGCAACAAGGCGCTGCCGAAGGGCCTGATCGTATTCGGCGAAGTGGGGCTGGCGGGCGAGATCCGGCCGTCGCCGCGTGGCCAGGAACGGCTGCGCGAGGCGGCGAAGCTTGGTTTCACCGCAGCGCTGATCCCGAAGGCGAATGCGCCAAAACAGCCGATCGAAGGGCTGAACGTGATGGCCGTCGAGCGGATCGAGCAGGCGATCGACCGCGTGCGCGATCTCGAATGACCGTGGTGGCCGGCACCCGCGCGTGCCGGCCGGCCGCGATCTGTCGCGTAATTCGTTGTAAAGAATATGTAGGCTGATGTAACCTGCCGGACATCGCTTTTCCCTATCCTTTGCCGGATTGTCGAACCGCGCAATGCGAAGGGAACCTATGTTCAAACAGTATGGGGAAACGCCGGGCGGACGCAGTTACAACCTGCGCGGCTGCCGCGTGTCGGAGCCGATCGTTCAGCCGTGGGGCGGTGGATGTCGGATCGTCGAGTGGATCGACGACGAAGGGCGCATCGCGCGCCGGGTCGTGTCCGAGGACGTGACGGAAGCGGAGGTCGCGGCGGCGATCCGCCGGCCGACCGAAGGGCGGCGTCATCTGATGGACGACGACGAGCAGATGCCGCGCGATACGTTGCCGCGGCGTTGAGCGGGTGGCGGGGCTGACGAACGGCCGACGCGACAACGGCGAACGCGACAATGACGACAAGGCCGGGCCTGAGTGCCCGGCCTTGTCGTTTCCGGGCCCGGCGCAACCGGGCGGTGCGTCGGGCGTTGACGCATCCCGGGGGTGCCGCGCGTGGCAGATGAAGCGATCGGCCGACGGCGCCCGGGCCGTGGTCAGCCGATCTGCTCGAGCTCTTCCTGCACGGCGAGCCAGTCCGCCTCGACGGTTTCGAGCCGGGTATTGACCTCACCGAGCTTGCGGATCGCGTCGGTCAGTTCCGTCTTGCGCGCGGCCTCGTAGCTCGCCGGATCGGCGACGAACGCGTCGAGGCGAGCCTTCTCCGCGTGCAATGTTTCCATTTCCTTTTCGAGCTTCGTGATGCGGTTCTGCAGCGGTTTCTTCAACTGCGACAACCGCTGGCGCTCCTCGGCCGCCTGACGTTTCTGATCCTTGCGGTTGACGCCCGGATCCACACCCGCTGCCGCCGCGCTGTCGGCCTTCGCGGCCGCGCGTTGCTCGGCCGCATGCTGCAGGAGCCAGTCGCGGTAATCGTCGAGATCGCCGTCGAACGGCTGCAGACGGTGTTTCGCGACGAGCATGAACTGGTCGGTGGTCGCGCGCAGCAGGTGGCGGTCGTGCGAGACGAGGATCAGCGTGCCTTCGAACTGCGCGAGCGCCATCGTCAGCGCGTGACGCGTTTCGAGGTCGAGGTGGTTGGTCGGCTCGTCGAGCAGCAGCAGGTTCGGCTTCTGCCAGATGATCAGCGCGAGCGCGAGCCGCGCTTTCTCGCCACCCGAGAACGGGCCGACCGGGCTCGTCGCCATGTCGCCCGAGAAATTGAAGCCGCCGAGGAAGTCGCGCAGTTCCTGCTCGCGCGTATCGGGGGCGAGCCGGGCGAGATGCGCGAGCGGCGAATCGTCCTCGCGCAGCGTTTCGAGCTGGTGCTGCGCGAAATAGCCGATCGTCAGCCCCTTGCCGTCGCGCACGTGGCCCGACAGCGGCGCGAGCGTGCCGGCCAGCGTCTTGATCAGCGTCGACTTGCCCTGGCCGTTCGCGCCGAGCAGGCCGATGCGCTGGCCGTTCTGGATCGACAGCGCCACGCGTTCGACGATCGGGATGTCCGTTCCGTCGTCGGCGTGGTAGCCGCAGCGGACGTCCTCCATCACCATCATCGGATTCGGCGCCGCATCGGGCGTGCGGAACTCGAAGGTGAACGGCGATGCGATGTGCGCGGGCGCGATCAACTCCATCTTCTCGAGCGCCTTCATCCGGCTTTGCGCCTGCTTGGCCTTGGTCGCCTTGGCCTTGAAGCGGTCGACGAAGCTCTGCAGGTGCTCGATCGTCTTCTGCTGCTTTTCGTATGCGCTTTGCTGCAGCGCCAGTTGTTGCGCGCGCAGCACTTCGAATTGCGAGTAATTGCCGCCGTAGCGCTTCACCTGGCGATTTTCCAGATGCAGCGTGACGTTGCAGATCGAGTCGAGGAATTCGCGGTCGTGCGAGATCACGACGAGCGTGCCAGCGTAGCGGTGCAGCCAGTCTTCGAGCCAGACGATCGCGTCGAGGTCGAGGTGGTTGGTCGGTTCGTCGAGCAGCAGCAGGTCGGAGCGGCACATCAGCGCCTGCGCGAGGTTCAGCCGCATGCGCCAGCCGCCGGAGAAGCTGGCGACCGATTCGCGCGTCTGCGCGAGCGTGAAGCCGAGGCCGAGCAGCAGTGCTTCGGCGCGCGCCGGCGCGGTATAGCCATCGGCGTCGGCGAAGGCCGCATGTGCGTCGGCCTCGGCTGCGCCGTCATGCGCGGCCGAGGCGGCGGCGATGCGCGCTTCGATCTCGCGCAGCGCGGTGTCGCCGTCGAGCGTGTAGTCGAGCGCCGAGCGGTCGACGGCGGGCGTTTCCTGCGACACGTGGGCGATCCGCCACGACGGCGGCATCGCGAAATCGCCGGCGTCGGAATGCAGCTCGCCGCGCAGGACCGAGAACAGCGTCGATTTGCCGGCGCCGTTCGCGCCGATCAGGCCGGCCTTTTCGCCGGGATTGAGCACGAACGAGGCCGACTCGAACAGCGGCTTGGTGCCGCGCGCAAGGCTGAACTGATTGAAACGGATCACGGCGGGAATGACTGGCCAAAACCGCTATTCTAGACTGCGCGCGCGTCGCCCCGGATATCGGCCGTTCGGCAGGTGCCGCAACGGCACGATTTGGCCTAGACTCCACCTCGATCCGGTTTCGTAAAAGGAGTGCCCGATGTCCACCCTGTATTCGTTCAGCGCAGAGACGCTCGCCGGTGAGCCGGCGTCGCTCGATGCGTACCGCGGCAAGGTGCTGCTGATCGTCAATACCGCGAGCGAGTGCGGTTTCACGCCGCAGTATGCGGGCCTGCAGAAGCTGTACGACCAGTACGCGGCGCGCGGTTTCTTCGTGCTCGGCTTCCCGTGCAACCAGTTCGGCAAGCAGGAGCCGGGCGACGCCGCGCAGATCGGCGCGTTCTGCGAGCGCAATTACGGCGTCACGTTCCCGATGTTCGCGAAGATCGATGTGAAGGGCGACCACGCGCATCCGTTGTACCGCTACCTGACCGACGAGGCGCCCGGCATCCTCGGCCTCAAGGCGATCAAGTGGAATTTCACGAAATTCCTGATCGACCGTGACGGGCGGATCGTCAAGCGCTATGCGCCGTCGACGAAGCCTGAGGACATCGCCGCGGATATCGACAAGCTGTTGTAACGTCGAGAAGCGGCGGGGGGGCTGTTCGGACCGAGCGGGCAGTGGCGGCCGCGCCGAGCCGAATCCCGCGAAAGCGTGTGCCGTCATCCAGGCAGCGCACGTTCGGCGCTCGCGCGGCCGCTACAGGATCGGCGCGAACAGGCGCGCGACGTGCATCGCGATGCGTCGCCACGCGGGCGAGTGCCGATACTCGTTCGCATCGACTTCGTAGGCCAGTGCGAAATCGGCGTCGAGCATGGTCTCGACCTCGTCGGCGAACGTGCGATCGACGGTCAGCACCATGATTTCGAAGTTGAGCCGGAACGAACGGTTGTCGAGATTCGCGCTGCCGATCGCGGCGGCGACGCGGTCGATCAGCACGACCTTCTGGTGCAGGAAGCCGGGCCGGTAGCGGAACACCTTGACGCCCGCGTCGACGAGATCGCGCGCATAGAGCCTGGACGCCTCGAACACGACGTAGTGGTCGCGCCGGCTCGGGATCAGGATGCGCACGTCGACGCCGCGCATCACCGCGAGCTTCAGCGCGGCGATCACCGCTTCGTCGGGTACGAGATACGGCGTCGTGATCCAGATCCGTTCGCGCGCGGCGTTGATCGCCTCGACGAAGAACAGCGAGCCGGTTTCCTGTTTGTCGGCCGGCCCCATCGGCACGGCGAGGCAATGCATCGCGTCGTCGGGCAGCGCCTCCGGCGGTGTGGCGAGCGCCGGCAGCGTCTGCGTGGCCCAGTGCCAGTCTTCGGCGAACACGTACTGAATGCTGGCCACCACCGGGCCCCGGATCTCGATATGGGTGTCGCGCCACGGCGACAGGCGCCGGTTCGCGCCGAGATATTCGACGCCGACGTTGAGGCCGCCGACGAACGCGCGATTGCCGTCGACGACGACGATCTTGCGATGGTTGCGGAAGTTGAGCTGGAAGCGGTTGACGAACTTGCGGTGGGTCGCGAACGGATGGACCTCGACGCCGCCGCGGCGCAGCGTGTCGACGTAGCTGTGCGGCAGGTCGAAGCTGCCGATGCTGTCGTACAGCAGGTAGCAGCGCACGCCGGCCGCCGCGCGGGCGAGCAGCGCGTCGCGCAGCATCTGGCCGAGCGCGTCGTCGCGCACGATGAAGAACTGGACGATTACGTAGTCGCGCGCGGCGTCGATCGCCGACAGGATCGCCGAGAAGGTCGCGTCGCCGTTCACGAGCGTGCGCACCGCATTGCCGCCGACGAACGGCATTCCGCCCAGCCGCGTAAGCGCCAGCACGGCGGCCCGGCCGATCGCGTCGGCGGCCGGCCCGTCGGTTGCGTTCGCATCGGGCCACGGCGCGCGCGGCGTGTGCGTGCGCAGCGCTTCCATCTCGTGGCGCCGCGCGTCGACGTAGCCGGAGAACTTGCTGCGGCCGAGGAACAGATAGGGAATGAGCGTCAGGTATGGCATCGCGGCGAGCGATACCGCCCACGCGATCGCGCCTTGCGACGTGCGCGTGTTCAAGATCGCGTGACACGCCGCGATGATCCCGAGCACATGGATGGCCAGGATCAGGGTGCCGAGGTGTAACCAGTCGAGGGTCATGGGCGCGTGACGGACTCCTGAAGTCGTGCGGCGCGACGGCCGCTTACGCGCATCTTACCGAACCGTGCGGGACAGCGGTGTGCCGTACCGCACGGTTCGGTCGTGGGGTGCCGTCAGGCCTTGCGCGGCAGGTCCGACGCCTGGATCAGGAACACGGCGTCGTCGCCCGCGCTGGTGGGCAGCCACGTGAGCTCGAGGCCGCCGAACGCGGCTTCGACGTGCTCGCGCTCATTGCCGATCTCGACGACGAGCACGCCATCGTCGTGCAGCCACTTGTGCGCTTGCCCGATGATGCGTCGCACGATGTCCATGCCGTCGTCGCCGCCCGCGAGCGCCATCTCCGGCTCGTGCCGGTATTCGGGCGGGAGGGCCGCCATCGACGTTGCGTTCACGTACGGCGGATTCGTCAGGATCACGTCGTAGCGTGTGTCGGGCTCGGCGCGGAACGCGGGCAGCGGCGCGTAGAGGTCGCCGTGATGCAGCGTGATGCGATCGTCGAGACCATAGTCGTGCACGTTGATCCTGGCGACTTCGAGTGCCTTCTCGGACAGGTCGACCGCGTCGATCTCGGCATTCGGGAACGCGCTGGCCGCGAGAATCGCGAGGCAGCCGGAGCCGGTGCACAGCTCGAGCACCGCGCCGACTTGTTCGGGATCGGCGACATACGGCTGCAGCCCGTCGTCGAGCAGCTCGCCGATGAACGAGCGTGGCACGATCACGCGCTCGTCGACGTAGAAGCGGTGGCCGTGCATCCACGCTTCATGCGTGAGATAGGCGGCCGGCACGCGGTCGGTTGCGCGTCGTTCGATCACCGCGAGCACTGCCGCGATTTCGTCGGGCAGCAGGCGAGCATCGAGGAACGGCTCGAGCGTGTCGAGCGGAAGGTCGAGCGTGTGCAGCACGAGGTAGGCGGCTTCGTCGTACGCGTTGTCCGAGCCGTGGCCGAACGCGAGCTTCGCCTTCGAGAAGCGCGTGACCGCATAGCGCAGCAGGTCGCGAACGGTTGCAAAAGGTGTCGTCATGCGAGGCTCCGTCAGGCAATCAGTTGTTCGAGCACGCGGCGGTACACGTTCTTCAGCGGGTCGACGAAGCGCACGTCGATGTGTTCGTCGATCTTGTGGATGCTGCCGTTCGGCGGACCAAACTCGATCACCTGCGGGCAGATGCGCGCGATGAAGCGCCCGTCGGACGTGCCGCCCGTTGTCGACAGTTCGGTCGTGAGGCCGGTTTCGGCGCGGATCGCGTTCTCGAGCGCGTTCGACAGGTCGCCGCGCGGCGTGAGGAACGGCAGGCCGCTCACCGACCACTTCAGCGTGTACTCGAGGCCGTGCTTCTCGAGGATCGCATGCACGCGTGCCTGCAAGCCCTCGACGGTGCTCGCCGTCGAAAAGCGGAAGTTGAACATCAGGTCTGCGTGGCCGGGGATCACGTTGGTCGCGCCGGTGCCCGCATGCAGGTTCGACACCTGCCAGGTGGTCGGCGGGAAGTATTCGTTGCCTTCGTCCCACTGTTCGGCGGCGAGCTCGGCGAGCGCCGGCGCGAGCAGGTGGATCGGGTTCTTCGCGAGGTGCGGGTACGCGATGTGGCCCTGCACGCCCTTGACGATCAGTTCGCCCGACATCGAGCCGCGGCGGCCGTTCTTCACGACGTCGCCGAGTTCGGCGGTCGACGTCGGTTCGCCGACGATGCAGTAGTCGAGGCGTTCGCCGCGCGCTTCGAGCAGCTCGACGACCTTCACGGTGCCGTCGGTGGCCGGTCCTTCCTCGTCGCTCGTGATCAGGAACGCGATCGCGCCGCGATGGCCGGGGTGGGCCGCGACGAATTCCTCGGAGGCGACGACGAACGCCGCGAGCGACGTCTTCATGTCGGCCGCGCCGCGGCCGTACAGCTTGCCGTCGCGATGCGCGGGAATGAACGGCGGCGAAGTCCACTGCTCGAGCGGGCCGGTCGGCACGACGTCGGTGTGGCCCGCGAACGCGAGCAGCTTGCCGTCGCGGCCGTCGGTACCGCGCTTGACGGCCCACAGGTTGGTCACGCCGTGCGACGCGATGGTCTCGCATTCGAAGCCGAGCGCGGCGAGGCGCTCGGTCATGATCTGCTGGCAATGCTGGTCGTCGGGCGTGACGGACGCGCGGGCGATCAGCTGTTCGGTAAGGGCTAGGGTGGCGGACATGGTTCGGACCACTTTCGATAAAAAATGCCGGCGCGGTGGCCGGCAGCGATGGGGCGTCGTGCGCGGCGCGGGCGCAGCGCGGGCGGCCCTAGGCGGCAAACAGGGCCGCGTACTGATCGGCCACGAAACCGAGCGATTTCACGCGGCCGTTGACGACGAGCACGGGGCGCTTGATGACCGACGGCTTGTGGATCATCAGCGCGACCGCGCCGGACTTCGTTTCCGCGGCCGCCTTCATGGCGTCGTCCAGGCCGCGCCACGTCGTGCCGCGCTTGTTCACGAGCGCGTCGAGCGACACGTCCTTCAGCCAGTCCTCGACGAGCGGTGCGCTGACGCCGAGCTTCTTGAAGTCGTGGAACTCGAACTCGACGCCGTGATCGTCGAGCCACACGCGGGCCTTCTTCACGGTGTCGCAGTTCGGAATGCCGTAGACGACCACGGTGCGCGGCTTGGCCATCAGTCGCCTCGCAGCAGCTCGTTCAGGCCGACCTTCGCGCGGGTCTTCGCGTCGACCTTCTTCACGATCACCGCGCAGTACAGGCTGTGCGAGCCGTCCTTCGACGGCAGGTTGCCGGCGACGACGACCGAGCCGGCCGGGATGCGGCCGTAGCTGACTTCACCCGTTTCGCGATCGTAGATCTTCGTGCTCTGGCCGAGGTACACGCCCATCGAGATCACCGAGTTCTCCTCGACGATCACGCCTTCGACGACTTCCGAGCGCGCGCCGATGAAGCAGTTGTCTTCGATGATGACGGGGTTCGCCTGCAGCGGCTCAAGCACGCCGCCGATGCCGACGCCGCCCGACAGGTGCACGTTCTTGCCGATCTGCGCGCACGAGCCGACGGTGGCCCACGTGTCGACCATCGTGCCTTCGTCGACGTACGCGCCGATGTTGGTGTACGACGGCATCAGCACGACGTTCTTCGCGATGAACGAGCCGCGGCGCGCGATGGCCGGCGGCACGACGCGGAAGCCGCCCGCGGCGAAGTCTTCGGCCGTGTAGTTCGCGAACTTCGACGGCACCTTGTCGTAGAACTGCGAGTAGCCGCCGGCCGGCATCGGTGCGTTGTCCTCCAGGCGGAACGACAGCAGCACGGCCTTCTTCAGCCACTGGTGCACGGTCCAGTTGCCGTCGATCTTCTCGGCGACGCGCAGTGCACCCTTGTCGAGTTGCTCGATCGCATGAGCGACGGCTTCGCGGATGTCGGCGGGCGCGGCCTTCGGCGACAGCTCGGCGCGGTTTTCCCAGGCGGTATCGATGATTTGCTGAAGTTGTTGCGACATGTTCGTTTTCGCAGGAGATGAATGGAATTGATCGGGATGGACGTCTTACCGCGCGAGAGCCCGGCAGAAATCGACGATGCGTTGCGCGCCCTCGACGCATTCGGGGGTGCCCGCGACGAGCGCGATCCGGATGAAATCGCGGCCCGGATTCGTGCCGTGCGCATCGCGCGCCAGGTACGAGCCGGGCAGAACCGTCACATTATAGTCGGCGTACAGGCGGCGGGCGAACTCGGTATCCGACAGGCCGGTGCGCGCGACATTGGCCCATAGGTAGAACGCGGCGTCGGGCAGCTTCACGTCGATCACGTCGGCCAGCATCGGCGTGACCGTGCTGAACTTCTGCAGGTACAGCGCGCGGTTCTCGCGCACGTGCGCCTCGTCGTTCCACGCGGCGATGCTCGCGTGCTGCCAGACCGGCGACAGCGCGGCGCCGTGGTACGTGCGGTAGAGCAGGAATTTCTTCAGCAGCGAGGCGTCGCCGGCGACGAAGCCCGAGCGCATGCCCGGCACGTTCGAGCGCTTCGACAGGCTCGACAGCATCACGAGCCGCTCGAAGCCGCGACCGAGGCGGTGCGCGGCCTCGAGGCCGCCGAGCGGCGGCGCCGCTTCGTCGAAGTAGATCTCCGAATAGCACTCGTCGGATGCGATCACGAAGCCGTGGCGGTCGGACAGCGCGAACAGCTCGCGCCAGTCGTCGAGCGTCAGCACGGCGCCCGTCGGGTTGCCCGGGGAGCACACGTACAGCAGCTGGGTGCGCGCCCAGACTTCCTCGGGCACGGCCGCGTAGTCGCACGCGAAGTTACGCGCCGGGTCGCTGTTCGCGAAATAGGGTTCGGCACCGGCCAGGAGCGCCGCGCCTTCGTAAATTTGATAGAACGGATTCGGACAGAGTACGATCGCTTTCTCGCCGTCCGCGGTCGGGCGCGCGTCGATCACCGTCTGCGCGAGCGAGAACAGCGCCTCGCGCGACCCCGACACGGGCAGCACCTGCGTGGCCGGGTCGATCGCCGGCAGCCCGTAGCGGCGCTCCAGCCAGTGCGCGATCGACGTGCGCAGCGCGTCCGAGCCGGCCGTGGCCGGATATGACGCGAGGCCGTCGAGCGAAGCCACCACGGCGTCGCGGATCAGCGCCGGAGTCGGGTGCTTGGGCTCGCCGATACCGAAGCTGATCGGTTTCAGGCCGGCGGAGGGCGTCACGTCCTTGAACAGGGCGCGCAGCTTTTCGAAGGGATAGGGCTGGAGCGAGTCGAGTCGAGGGTTCACGGGCGAAGCGGCCATCGCGGCCGGTTGGAGCGAAAGGGGCGGCGCGGGTGCCGCACGGCTGCGAGCGGGCGCCGACGGCGCGCGGGTCGCAACGGGCGATTATAGCGTGATGCAATGCGGTCACGGCCCGCCGGAACGGCGGCCGGGCCGGTCGAATAAAGGGTATCGAACCAAATGAATAACGCGGTACGCGGCAGCCTGCCGACGCTGGCCATCCTGATCGGCGCGTCGGTATGGGGCCTGATCTGGTATCCGCTGCGGATCCTCGCGTCGCTCGGGCTCACCGGCACGCTGGCGAGCGCGCTGACGAGCGCCGTTGCTTTCCTGTTCGTGGTGGTCGTGCGGCACCGCACGATCGCCACGCTGCGCTGGCACTGGGTGCTGCCGGGCATCGCGATCACGGCGGGCGTGACGAACCTGGGCTTCGTATGGGGCACGATCCACGGAGAAGTGCTGCGCGTGATGCTGCTGTTCTACCTGACGCCCGCCTGGACCGCGATCTACGCGCATTTCCTGCTGCGCGAGCGGCTGACCTGGGCCGGCGTGGGGCTTGCGGCGCTGTCGATCGGCGGCGCGATGCTGATGCTGTGGTCGCCGAAGCTCGGCATGCCGCTGCCGGCCAACCCGGCCGAATGGGCGGGGCTCGCGGCCGGCCTGAGTTTCGCGATGAGCAACGTGCTCGTGATCAAGGCGAGCCGCGAGCTGCCGGACATGCGCGCCGAAATGCGCACGGCGACGCTGTTCGGCGGCGCGGCGGTGTTCGGCGCGATCGCATCGCTGTTCGAGGGGCTGCCGGCCGCGCCGGCGGGCGGCCAGCTCGGCGTCGCCGCGCTGATCGTCGCCGCGATCGGCGTGACGATGGCGGCGAACAACCTGCTCGTGCAATACGGCCTCGCGCGCGTGCCGGCGAACCGCGCGTCGATCATCATGCTGTTCGAGATCGTGATCACCGCGCTGTCCGCGTGGGTGTTCGCGAACGAACTACCGACGGCGCGCGAGTGGGCGGGCGGCGCATGCATCGTGCTGGCGACGCTGCTGTCGAGCCGGGTCCATCGTGCCGCGCCGGCATCGGGCAAACCCGGCGACGGGCGGGACGGCGCACGCGCGATGGTATGATGGAAGCCGTTTGCGGGGCCCAACGCTGGATGCGCGCGGCCCCGCTTTTGAATTCCGGGGCGCATCGCGCGCATGGGCCGTCCGGCCCCGCGCGTCGCGGCCCCGTCCGTTTCACACCTTCTTCACATCCGATACCGCCGTGCGTCTGAGCTCGATCAAACTCGCTGGCTTCAAATCCTTTGTCGATCCCACGCATTTCCAGGTTCCGGGCCAGCTTGTCGGCGTGGTGGGCCCGAACGGGTGCGGCAAGTCCAACATCATCGATGCCGTGCGCTGGGTGCTCGGCGAGTCGCGCGCGTCCGAGCTGCGCGGCGAGTCGATGCAGGACGTGATCTTCAACGGCTCGACCGCACGCAAGCCCGGTAGCCGGGCCAGCGTCGAACTGATTTTCGACAACTCCGACGGCCGCGCGGCCGGGCAGTGGGGCCAGTACGGCGAGATCGCCGTGAAGCGCGTGCTGACGCGCGACGGCACGTCGAGCTACTACATCAACAACCTGCCGGCGCGCCGCCGCGACATCCAGGACATCTTCCTCGGCACGGGCCTCGGCCCGCGCGCGTACGCGATCATCGGCCAGGGCATGATCGCGCGGATCATCGAGGCGAAGCCGGAAGAGCTGCGCGTGTTCCTCGAGGAAGCCGCCGGCGTGTCGAAGTACAAGGAGCGCCGCCGCGAGACGGAGAACCGCCTGCACGACACGCGCGAGAACCTGACGCGCGTCGAGGACATCGTCCGCGAGCTCGGCGCGAACCTCGAGAAGCTCGAGGCGCAGGCCGTCGTCGCGACCAAATACAAGGAACTCGTCGCCGACGGCGAGGAGAAGCAGCGCCTGTTGTGGCTGCTGCGCAAGAACGAGGCCGCGAGCGAGCAGCAGAAGCAGCAGCGCGCGATCGAGCAGGCGCAGATCGACCTCGAGGCGCAGACGGCAAAGCTGCGCGAGGTCGAGTCGCAGCTCGAGACGTTGCGGGTCGCGCATTATTCGGCGAGCGACGCGATGCAGGGCGCGCAGGGTGCGCTCTACGAGGCGAACGCCGAAGTGAGCCGCCTCGAGGCCGAGATCAAGTTCATCGTCGAATCGCGCAATCGCGTGCAGGCGCAGATCGCCGCGCTGAACGCGCAGCGCGAGCAATGGCGCGCGCAGGCCGAGAAGGCGCAGGACGAGCTCGAGGAAGCGGAAGAAGCGCGGGCGATGGCCGACGAGAAGGCCGCGCTCGCGGAAGACAACGCGGCTGCGAAACACGACGCGCTCCCGGCGCTCGAGGCGAAATGGCGCGATGCGCAGGCGCAGCTCAACGACGAGCGCGCGCGGATCGCGCAGACCGAACAGTCATTGAAGCTCGAGGCGGCGCACCAGCGCAATGCCGACCAGCAGCTCCAGCAGCTTCAGCAGCGCCATGAACGCCTGAAGTCCGAGGCGGGCGGGCTCGATGCACCGGACGAAGCGCAGCTCGAGGAGTTGCGCATGCAGCTCGCCGAGCAGGAAGAGATCCTCGCCGAAGCCCAGGCACGCCTGACCGATGCGCAGGACGCGCTGCCGCGCCTCGACGGCGAACGCCGCGCCGCACAGGAGCGCGTACAGGCCGAAAGCGCGCAGATCCACCAGCTCGAGGCGCGGCTCGCCGCGCTCAAGCAGCTGCAGGAGAACGTGCAGACCGAAGGCAAGATCCAGCCGTGGCTCGACAAGCACGAGCTCGGCGCGCTGCCGCGTCTCTGGAAGAAGCTGCACGTCGAGGCGGGCTGGGAAGCGGCGCTCGAGGCCGTGCTGCGCGAGCGTCTGGCTGCGCTCGAAGTGTCGAATCTCGACTGGGTGAAGGCGTTCGCGACCGACGCGCCGCCCGCGAAGCTCGCGTTCTACGCGCCGCCCGCGGCCGGTGAATCGCCGGCCGCCGCGGCCGGGCTGCGCCCGGTGCTGTCGCTCGTACGCATCGACGATGCGGGCATCCGTGCGGTGCTGAACGACTGGCTCGGCAACGTGTACGTCGCCGACGACGTCGCGCAGGCGCTCGCGACGCGCGCGCAACTGCCGGCAGGTGGCGCGTTCGTCGTCAAGGCCGGCCACATCGTCACGCGTGTCGGCGTGCAGCTGTACGCGGCCGATTCGGAGCAGGCCGGGATGCTGGCTCGCCAGCAGGAAATCGAGAACCTGACGCGCCAGGTGCGCGCGCAGGCGCTGCTCGCCGACGAGGCCCGCACCGCCGCCGTGCGGGCGGAGGCCGCGCACACGCAGGCCACGCAGGCGCTCGGCGACGTGCGCGCGCAGGCCGAGCGCGCGACGCAGCGCGTGCACGCACTGCAGATGGACGTGCTGAAGCTCGCGCAGGCGCATGAGCGCTACACGCAGCGCAGCACGCAGATCCGCGAGGAGCTCGAGGAAATCGGCGCGCAGATCGACGAGCAACGCGCGCTGCGCGCGGAATCCGAAGCGAACTTCGAGCGTTTCGACGGCGAACTCGCGGAACTGCAGGCGCGCTTCGAGGACAACCAGCTCGCATTCGAGGCGCTCGACGAATCGCTGACGCAGGCGCGCCAGGAAGCGCGCGATCTCGAGCGCGGCGCGAACGACGCACGCTTCGCCGCGCGCAACGCGGTCACGCGGATCGACGAGCTCAAGCGCAGCATCCAGGTTGCGCACGAGCAGAGCGAGCGCGTCGCCGCGTCGCTGGAAGACGCGCGCGCCGAACTCGAAACGATCAACGAACAGACCGCGCACACGGGCCTGCAGGACGCGCTCGAAATTCGCGCGGTGAAGGAAGAGGCGTTGCAGGCCGCGCGGATCGAACTCGACGACCTGACGGCTAAGCTGCGCGCCTCGGACGAGCAGCGTCTCGTCGCCGAGCGTTCGCTACAGCCGTTGCGCGACCGCATCACCGAGCTGCAGCTGAAGGAGCAGGCCGCGCGCCTGTCCGTCGAGCAGTTTGCCGAGCAGCTCGCGGCGGCCGAGGTCGACGAGCAAGCGCTGCGCGAGAAGCTGACGCCCGACCTGAAACCGTCGTACCTGCAGGGCGAGGTCACGCGCCTGAACAACGCGATCAACGCGCTGGGGCCGGTCAACATGGCCGCGCTCGACGAGCTGAAAGCCGCGAGCGAGCGCAAGGTGTTCCTCGATGCGCAGTCGGCCGACCTGACCGACGCGATCACGACGCTCGAGGATGCGATCCACAAGATCGACCAGGAAACCCGCACGCTGCTGCAGGGCACGTTCGACGAGGTCAACCGTCACTTCAGCGACCTGTTCCCGCGCCTGTTCGGCGGCGGCCAGGCGAAGCTGATCATGACGGGCGACGAGATCCTCGACGCGGGCGTGCAGGTGATGGCGCAGCCGCCGGGCAAGAAGAACGCGACCATCCACCTGCTGTCGGGCGGCGAAAAGGCGCTGACCGCCACCGCGCTGGTGTTCGCGATGTTCCAGCTGAACCCGGCACCGTTCTGTCTGCTCGACGAGGTCGACGCGCCGCTCGACGACGCGAACACCGAGCGTTTCGCGAATCTCGTGCGCGCGATGTCCGACAAGACGCAGTTCCTCTTCATCTCGCACAACAAGATCGCGATGGAGATGGCGCAGCAGCTGATCGGCGTGACGATGCAGGAGCAGGGCGTGTCGCGGATCGTCGCGGTGGACATGGAAACCGCCGCGGGTTTTGCCCAGAATTGACGTTTGACGAAACCGGACCGCGTTCGCGCGGCGCATGGGCGCCCGTTCGCGAGTCCGACGAACAAGAATTGCTGATGGAGCGTGCATGGACGAGTTGACACTCGGATTGATCGGCGCGGGCGCCGTCGTGGTGGGCGGCGTCGTGGTCTACAACGCGTGGCAGGGCGCGAAGGTGCGGCGCAGGATGCCGCGTCCGATGCCGGAAGAGACGGCCGAGGCGATGAATCGCCCCGAGCGCGATGAAGAGCTGCCGTTCATCGAGCCGGTGCGCCAGCCCGTGCGCCGCGAATCCACGGCGCCGGCACCGGCCGCCGCTGCCGCGAGCGCGTCGGCCGACGCCGCGCGCGTCGAGCCGACCTTCGGTGGCGTGGCGCCTGCCGACACGCCGGCCGACCTGCAGGCCGAGGCCACCGGCGTCGACGCGCCGTCGGCGTCGACCGAGCAGGCCGTCGACGAAGGTGCGGTCGCCGCCACGCAGGAAGCACCGGCCGCGGATGCATCGAACGAACCGGCTGAACCCGTGCTGCCCGCCGCGACGACGATTTCGTCGGCACCGCCCGCGATCGTCGACCGCCGGATCGACTGCATCGTACCGATTCGCCTCGGCGCGCCGCTGCCGGGCGACAAGATCCTGCCGGTCGCGCAGCGGCTGCGCCGCGCGGGCAGCAAGCCCGTGCATATCGAGGGCAAGCCGGAAGGCGGCCAGTGGGAACTGCTGCAGAACGGCGTGCGCTATGAAGAGCTGCGTGCTGCCGCCCAGCTCGCGAACCGCAGCGGCGCGCTGAACGAACTCGAATTCTCCGAATTCGTGACGGGCGTCCAGCAATTCGCCGACGCGATCGACGGCGCACCGGAATTCCCGGACATGATGGAGACGGTCGCGATGGCGCGCGAACTCGACGGCTTTGCCGCGCAGTGCGACGCGCAGTTGTCGATCAACGTGATGTCGGACGGCGCGCCGTGGTCGGCGAACTACGTGCAGGCCGTCGCTTCCCAGGACGGGCTGCTGCTGTCGCGCGACGGCACGCGCTTCGTGAAGCTCGATGCGAAGCAGAACCCCGTGTTCATGCTGCAGTTCGGCGACACGAACTTCCTGCGTGACGACCTGACCTACAAGGGCGGCAACATGATCACGCTGGTGCTCGACGTGCCGGTTGCCGAAGAGGACATCCTGCCGTTCCGGCTGATGTGCGACTACGCGAAGTCGCTGTCCGAGCGGATCGGTGCGCGGGTCGTCGACGATTCGCGCCGGCCGCTGCCGGAGTCGACGCTGGTGGCGATCGACCAGCAACTCATGAAGCTGTACGCGAAGCTCGAGGAAGCGGGCATCCCGGCCGGTTCGCCGGTCACGCGCCGCCTCTTCAGCCAGTAACGCGTTCACGGGCGACGGCCTGCGATGCCGTCGCCCGTTGTCGTTGCAGCGCCGCACACACCGTCCGTGTGCACCGCAGCGGGCCTGCGCGGCATGCATCGCGTGCCCCCGCCGCGGCGTCAAACTGAGATAATCGAACATCCGATTTTTCAGAGCGAATTGCCGCCAGCATGGCCCGAACCCAAGCCGAACCGCCAGCCAGCCACCCCGACGCGCGTGCCGCGTGGCTGCGCGATCAACTCGAGCGGGCGAATTACGCCTATTACGTGCTCGACCAGCCGGATCTGCCCGACGCCGAATACGACCGGCTCTTCGGCGAGCTGCAACAGCTCGAAACCGATCATCCCGAACTCGTGACGCCCGATTCGCCGACGCAGCGCGTCGGCGGCGAAGTGGCGAGCGGTTTCACGCCGGTCGTCCATGACGCGCCGATGCTGTCGCTGAACAACGGCTTCGCCGACGAGGACATCGCCGCGTTCGACAAGCGCGTCGCCGATGCGCTCGGCAAGACGACCGATCTCGCCGGCTCGGTGACGGATCCTGTCGAATACGCATGCGAGCTGAAGTTCGACGGGCTTGCGATCTCGCTGCGCTACGAGCGCGGCGTGTTCGTGCAGGCATCGACGCGCGGCGACGGCACGACCGGCGAGGACGTGACGGAGAATGTCCGCACGATCCGTTCGATCCCGCTGAAGCTGAAGGGCGCGCACGTGCCGGCCGTGCTCGACGTGCGCGGCGAGGTGCTGATGTTCAAGCGCGATTTCGCACGCCTGAACGAACGCCAGCGCGCGGCCGAGCAGCGTGAATTCGCGAATCCGCGCAATGCGGCGGCCGGCAGCCTGCGCCAGCTCGACCCGAAGATCACCGCGCAGCGTCCGTTGTCGTTCTTCTCGTATGGGATCGGCGTGCTCGACGGGATGCCGATGCCGGACACGCACAGCGCGCTGCTCGACTGGTACGAGTCGCTCGGCCTGCCGGTGAACCGCGAACGCGCGGTCGTGCTCGGCGCCGAAGGCCTGCTCGGTTTCTTCCGCAAGGTCGGCGAGAAGCGCGAATCGCTGCCGTACGATATCGACGGCGTCGTGTACAAGGTCAACCGGCGCGACGAGCAGGACCGCCTCGGCTTCGTGTCGCGCGCGCCGCGCTTCGCGCTCGCGCACAAGTTCCCCGCGCAGGAAGCATTGACGAAGCTCGTCGCGATCGACGTGCAGGTCGGCCGCACGGGCGCGATCACGCCGGTCGCGCGGCTCGAGCCGGTGTTCGTCGGCGGCGCGACGGTAACCAACGCAACGCTGCACAACGAGGACGAAGTGCGCCGCAAGGACATCCGGATCGGCGATACCGTGATCGTGCGGCGCGCGGGCGACGTGATTCCCGAAGTCGTCGGCGCGCTGCTCGATCGCCGGCCGGCCGATGCGGCCGAGTTCGTGATGCCGACCGAGTGCCCGGTATGCGGCTCGAAGATCGAGCGCCTGCCCGACGAGGCGATCGCGCGCTGCACGGGCGGCCTGTTTTGCCCGGCGCAGCGCAAGCAGGCGCTGTGGCACTTCGCGCAGCGCCGCGCGCTCGACATCGACGGGCTCGGCGAGAAGATCATCGATCAGCTCGTCGAACTGAACCTCGTGCGCACGCCGGCCGACCTGTTCAATCTCGGTTTCGCGACGCTCGCGGAACTCGACCGGTTCGCCGAGAAGTCCGCACAGAATCTGCTCGACTCGCTCGAAAAGGCGAAGCACACGACCCTCGCGCGCTTCATCTACGGGCTCGGGATCCGCCATGTCGGCGAATCGACCGCGAAGGATCTCGCGAAGCATTTCGGGTCGCTGACGCCGATCATGGACGCGTCGATCGAGGAACTGCTCGAAGTGAACGACGTCGGGCCGATCGTGGCCGAGTCGCTGCACCAGTTCTTCGCGGAAGAGCACAACCGCACGGTGATCGAGCAGTTGCGCGCGCCCGGCAAGGTCACGTGGCCCGAAGGCCCGCCCGCGCCGAAGGCGCCGCAGGGCGTGCTCGCCGGCAAGACGGTCGTGCTGACGGGCACGCTGCCGACGCTCACGCGCGACGCGGCGAAGGAGATGCTCGAAGCGGCGGGCGCGAAAGTCGCGGGCTCGGTATCGAAGAAGACGGATTACGTGGTCGCGGGCGCTGACGCCGGCAGCAAGCTCGCGAAGGCCGAGGAACTCGGCATCCCCGTGCTGGACGAAGACGGACTGCACCAACTCCTGGAGGGCAACACGCCATGATTCGCGAGATCCTGAAGATGGGCGATCCGCGCCTGCTCGAAGTCGCCAAGCCGGTCGAGCGGTTCGATACCCCCGAACTGCACGAGATCGTCGCGGACATGTTCGAGACGATGCATCACGCGAACGGTGCGGGGCTTGCCGCGCCGCAAATTGGTGTCGGTCTGCAGATCATCATCTTCGGCTTCGGCAGCAACAACCGTTATCCGGACGCACCGCCCGTGCCCGAGACGGTGCTGATCAACCCGAAGCTCGAGTACATGCCGCCGGACATGGAAGAGGGCTGGGAGGGCTGCCTGTCGGTGCCGGGCATGCGCGGCGTCGTCAGCCGCTATGCGAAGGTGCGCTACAGCGGCTTCGATCAGTTCGGCGCGAAGCTCGACCGCGTCGCCGAAGGCTTCCACGCGCGGGTCGTCCAGCACGAATACGATCACCTGATCGGCAAGCTGTATCCGATGCGGATCACCGACTTCACGCGCTTTGGCTTCACCGAAGTGTTGTTTCCGGGGCTTGATCCGGCCGACGACGACTGACCTTCATGCGGCCGCGCGCGCCGTCGCCGTACCGAAACGAAAAAAGCCCGCTCGCGCGGGCTTTTTGCATTGCGCGGCACGCAGTGCGTGCCCGCCGTCAGAACGACTCGTCAGCCGACAGATAGCGCCATTGCCCTTGCGGCAACGCGCCGAGCATCACGCGGCCCATCCGCACGCGTTTCAGGCCGATCACTTCGAGACCGACCAGTTCGCACATGCGGCGGATCTGGCGCTTCTTGCCTTCGCGCAGCACGAAACGCAGCTGTTCGCCGTTTTGCCAGCTCACCATCGCAGGCTTCAGCGGGACGCCGTCGAGCTCGAGACCGTGGCGCAGCTTCGCGAGCGATTCCGCGGGGAAGTGCTGGTCGATGTCGATCAGCCGTTCGCCGAAGCGCACGCGCACCAGGTATTCCTTGTCGATGTCCGACTGCTCGCCGATCAGCTGCTTCGCGATCCGGCCGTTCTGCGTCAGCACGAGCAGGCCGGTCGAATCGATGTCGAGCCGCCCGGCCGGTGCGAGCGCATGCAGATGCTGTGGCGAGAAGCGCAGTTGCGAGCGGTCGCCGCTCCACTGGTTCGCGCGCGTGATCAGTACCGATGCCGGCTCGTAGCCGTCTTCCGCCTGACCCGACACGTAGCCGACCGGCTTGTGCAGCAGGATCGTCACCTGCGCGGCCTGCGCGGCGCTCGCGCGCTCGTCGATCTCGATCTTCTGGTCCGGGCGGACCTTGGTGCCGAGTGTGTCGATGCGTTCGCCGTCGACGAGCACCCAGCCCTTTTCGATCCATTCGTCCGCTTCGCGGCGCGAGCACAGGCCGAGTTCGGACATGCGCTTCGACAGGCGCATCAGGCCCGTCTCGTCGCCGTGGTCGACGTCGGCGGCGCGGCGCTTGACCGGTTGCGCAGTCTTTAGCGCGGCGCCGGTCGAGCGGCGTTCGGTGCCGCTACGTTCGTTGTCGCGTGCGGGGCGCGCCGGGCGATCGGACGACGTGCGGCGTTCGCCGAAGCTTCGCTTTTCGCCGTAGCCGGCTGCCTTGTCGCGGTAGGGTGCGCGTGCAGCGCCTTCGGCGCCTGCGCGGCGCGGGCGCGTATCGTCGTCGCTGCGACGGGCGGGGCGGTCGGAGGTCGTGCGGCGTTCGCCGAAGCTGCGCTTTTCCCCTGCGCCGGCTGCCTTGTCGCGGTAGGGTGCGCGTGCAGCGCCTTCGGCGCCTGCGCGGCGCGGGCGCGTATCGTCGTCGCTGCGACGGGCGGGGCGGTCGGACGACGTACGGCGTTCGCCGAAGCTGCGCTTTTCGCCTGCGCCGGCTGCCTTGTCGCGGTAGGGGGCGCGTGCGCCGCCTTCAGCGCCTGCGCGGCGCGGGCGTGCCTCGTCATCATTGCGACGGGCCGGGCGGTCGGACAACGTACGGCGTTCGCCGAAGCTGCGCTTTTCGCCTGCGCCGGCTGCCTTGTCGCGGTAGGGGGCACGTGCGCCGCCTTCAGCGCCTGCGCGGCGCGGGCGTGCCTCGTCATCATTGCGACGGGCCGGGCGGTCGGATGTCGTGCGGCGTTCGCCGAAGCTGCGCTTTTCGCCTTCACCGGCTGCCTTGTCACGATAGGGCGCACGTGCACCGCCTTCGGTACCCGCACGGCGCGGCCGCGCATCGGGCTTGCCGTCGGTGCCGCGATACGGACGGGCGTCGCCGCGTTCGGCGCGGCCGCCAGGCTTCGCGTCACTGCGATAGCCGCGCTCGGCGCCGCCGTCACGCGGTGCGCGCTTCGCCGGAGCGCGTTCCGCACCCGGGCCCTCCGCGCCGCGCGGCTTGAACGCGCGCTCGCCGGCGGCGGCCGGTGCGGCGGCCTTCTTCGGGCGCGGCGGCTTGTCGGCCGCGGACGGCGCGGCGGGGCGCACCGCCTTGCGGGCGACGAGGCTGCCAGAGCGGACAGGTGCGCGGGTCGGCGACGCCGGCCGCGGATTCTTGACGGTCAATTTGGTGCGCATAAACGCTGGGATTCATTCAGACTGCGATCGCGCGCAGCAATTCGGTTTCGAGCTGGATCTGCAAGCGGTTGTCGGACAGGCCGGCACCGTCGAGCAGGAAGATGTCCTCGACGCGTTCGCCGAGCGTATTGATCCGCGCCGCGTGGACGCCGACCCGATGCTCGGCCAGGACGCGCGCGATCGAATAGAGAAGGCCCGGCCGGTCGTTGGCGGACACGGACAGGATGTAGTACTGACCGCGCTCGTCGGCCCGGAGGTCGACGCGCGGCGTAATCGGAAACGTCCGGGACAGCCGCGACAGGCGACCCTTGGACGGCTCAGGCAGCGACGCGGTTTCGGCAAGGCGCGTCGCGAGTTGCTGTTCGACGAGATTCGCGATGTCGCGGTAGCGCACGTCGCGTTCGGTCTGCGTGACGATGAAGTTGTCGAGCGCATAGCCGTGCCGCGTCGTGCTGACGCGCGCATCGAGCACCGACAGCCCGTTGCGGTCGAAGTACGCGCAAATGCCCGCGAACAGGTCGGGGCGGTCCTTCACGTACACGAGCACTTGCAGCGCGTCGCCGATCGGCGACGGCCGCGCGCGGACGATCGCGGTCTCGGCGTTCACGTGCCGGTACAGCACGCGCGTCTGCCATGCGATGTCGGCCGCGTCGTGGCGCAGGAAAAAGCCGATGTCGAGCTGATCCCACAGCGCGCGGTGCGCGTCGTCGGGCACGGTCTCGAGGCGCAGCAGCGCGAGCGCCTGCTCCTGCCGCGACTTCAGTTCCGAATGCGCGTCGGGATTGGCGCCGCCGAGCACTGCCAGCGTAATCCGGTAGAGGTCTTCGAGGAGCTTGCCCTTCCAAGTGTTCCACACCTTCGGGCTCGTGCCGCGGATATCGGCGACGGTCAGCAGGTAGAGGGCGGTGAGGTAGCGCTCGTTGCCGACGACTTCGGCGAAGCGCTTGATGACCTCCGGGTCGCTCGTGTCCTGCTTCTGCGCGACCTGGCTCATCGTCAGGTGATGCTGGACGAGCCACACGATCAGCGCCGCGTCGTCGCCGGCGATCCCGTGCTCGCGGCAGAAACGCCGCGCGTCGGCCATCCCGAGCGTCGAGTGGTCGCCGCCGCGGCCCTTCGCGATGTCGTGGAACAGCGCCGCGACATACAGCACCCACGGGCGCTCGAAATTGCCGATCAGCTGGCTGCAGAACGGGTACTCGTGCGCATGCTCGGCCACCGCGAAGCGGCGAATGTTGCGCAACACCATCAGGATGTGCTGGTCGACCGTGTACACGTGGTAAAGGTCGTGCTGCATCTGGCCGACGATGCGGCGGAAATTCAGCAGATAGCGGCCGAGCACGCTCGTCTGGTTCATCAGCCGGAACGCATGCGTGATGCCTTCGGGCTGCTGCAGGATCTGCATGAACGTGCGGCGGTTCTGCGGATCGCGCCGCCACGTGTCGTTCATGATCTCGCGCGAGTTGTACAGCGCGCGCAGCGTGCGGGCGGACAGACCCTTCACGCCGCGGGTTGCCTCGTACAGCAGGAACGCTTCGAGGATCGCGTCCGGATGGCGTTCGAACACGCCGTCGTCGACGATCTCGAGCATGCCCTGCTTCTCGACGAAGCGATCGGGTGACAGCACGCGCGTGATGCCGCTCGTCGCGGGAAACAGCTGCGCCTCGATGTTCTGGATCAGGATCGTCGCCAGCTGCGTGACCGCTTTCGCGGCCCAGTAGTAACGGCGCATCAGCTGCTCGCTCGCGCGCTTGGCCTGCGTCGGCTGGTAGCCGAAGCTCTCGGCGGCCTGCGTCTGCAGGTCGAACACGAGCATGTCCTGGCGGCGTCCGGCGATCACGTGCAGCCGCGCGCGCAGCGTCTTCAGGAATCCTTCGTTGCGGCGCAGCTCGCGCGCCTCGCGATCGGTGATGAGGCCGCGCGTGTCGAGTTCGCGCCAGCTGCTGCCGAAGCCGGCCGCGCGCGCGATCCAGAGGATCGTCTGCAGGTCGCGCAACCCGCCCGGGCTTTCCTTCACGTTCGGCTCGAGGCTGTACGGCGTGTCCTGGAACTTCGCGTGGCGCTGGCGCATCTCGAGCACCTTCGCGGTGAAGAACGCGCGCGCGTCGAGCGCCTCGTGATACCGCACGGTGAAGCGCTCGAACAGCGCGGTGCTGCCGACGATGCGGCGCGCCTCGAGCAGCGAGGTCTGCACGGTGACGTCCTGCGATGCTTCCTCGATGCATTGGGCGACCGTGCGCACGCTGCTGCCGATCTCGAGGCCGAGATCCCATGCCATCCCGATGAAGCGCTCGATGCGCGCGTCGAGCGCCGGGTCGTGCGCATCGGGCAGCAGCACGAGGATGTCCACGTCGGAGTAGGGCGCGAGCTCGCCGCGCCCGTAGCCGCCGACGGCGACGAGTGCGAGCGTCGCGGGCAGCCCGCAGTCGTCCCACACGCGCTTGAGCACGTCGTCGGTGAGTTTCGACAGCGCGTGCATCAGCGACGCGACGTTCGTCGCGCTGCGAAAGCGCTCGAGCATGTCGGCCTTGGCGGCCTTGAATTCGGCGCGCCGCGACAGCGCTTCGGGCGAGGGGGCGGCGTGAGCGCTCATGGGCGGGCCGTTCAGGTCAGCAGGTCAGGGGCGGGTGGGGCGGGCTGGCGCGGCGGCGCTCAGACCGCGGCGGCCGGTTGCGCGAACACCGGGCGCGCGGGCGTGCCGGCGGACACGGTCAGCACCTCGTAGCCCGTCTCGGTGACGAGCACCGTATGCTCCCACTGCGCGGACAGGCTGCGGTCGCGCGTCTTGACCGTCCACTGGTCGGGCATCGTGCGGATATCGCGCTTGCCGGCGTTGATCATCGGCTCGATCGTGAAGATCATCCCGGCCTTCAGCTCGATGCCGGTGCCCGGACGGCCGTAGTGGACGACCTGCGGATCCTCGTGGAACACCGTGCCGATGCCGTGGCCGCAGTATTCGCGCACGACGCTGTAGCCCTGCGCTTCCGCATGTTTCTGGATCGCGTAGCCGATGTCGCCGAGGTGGGCGCCGGGCTTGACCTGGTCGATGCCGAGCCACATGCACTCGTAGGTGGTCTGTACAAGGCGCTTCGCGAGGATCGAGCCCTCGCCGACGATGAACATCCGGCTGGTGTCGCCGAAGTAGCCGTTCTTGATCACGGTGATGTCGATGTTCAGCGCGTCGCCGTTCTTGATCACCTTCTCGCCCGGAATGCCGTGGCAGATCACGTCGTTGACGGAGATGCAGGTGGCCTTCGGGTACGGCGGATAGCCGGGCGGCTGATAATTCAGCGGCGCGGGGATCGTGCCCTGCTCGTTGAGCATGAATTCGTGACAGAGCCGGTCGAGTTCGGCGGTCGTGACGCCCGCGACGACGTGCGGCGTGATGAAGTCGAGCACTTCGCTCGCGAGACGGCAGGCGACGCGCATCTCGGCGATGTCGTGTTCGTTTTTGAGCGTAATAGCCATCGAGGTATGCCTGGAATGCGGTGAATTGACGGATTATCGCACCTTATGGCGGGCCTCGCAGCCCCTGCCGGCGGTGCCGATGCGGGTTTTCGCGGATTGTCCGGCCGACTGCCGCGCGGCAAGCGAAAGTGCCGGGCGACTTGAGAGCCGACAAATCGGCGTGCTATACTCTCTGGCTAAGTCGACATCCAAATGCTGAACATGTCCGTCATCGGGCGGTGCAGGGCGGCATGGCGATGAAAGGCTTGCGGCACGGGCATTTTCGCACGTGCCGAATCGCAAGTCGGCGCAACCAGGGTGCCGGCCGCGCGGAACGAGGGTCCTTCGGGGCGCGTTCGCGCGGCGGTACGGCAGCCGGCTTAAGACCCAACCCTCGTGGAGAATTTACATGGCAGTCACGATGCGCCAAATGCTGGAAGCGGGTGTCCACTTCGGTCACCAGACCCGTTTCTGGAACCCGAAGATGGCTCCGTTCATTTTCGGTCACCGCAACAAGATTCACATCATCAACCTCGAAAAGACGCTGCCGATGTTCACGGACGCACAGAAGTACGTGCGCCAGCTGGCAGCGAACCGCGGCACGATCCTGTTCGTCGGCACGAAGCGTCAGTCGCGTGACACGATCGCCCAGGAAGCGCAGCGCGCGGGCATGCCATACGTCAACGCACGCTGGCTCGGCGGCATGATGACCAACTTCAAGACGCTGAAGGTTTCGATCAAGCGCCTGAAGGACATGGAAGCGGCAGTCGAGGCGGGCGAGCTCGAGAAGATGAGCAAGAAGGAAGCGCTGCTGTTCGAACGCGAAATCGCCAAGCTGCAGAAGTCGATCGGCGGCGTGAAGGACATGGGCGGCATTCCGGACGCAATCTTCGTCGTCGACGTCGGCTACCACAAGATTGCCGTGACGGAAGCGAACAAGCTGGGCGTGCCGGTCATCGCCGTGGTCGATACGAACCACTCGCCGGAAGGTGTGGATTACGTGATCCCGGGTAACGACGACTCGAGCAAGGCAGTCGCGCTGTACGCCGAAGGCGTGGCCGACGCGATCCTGGAAGGCCGTGCGAACGCGGTCAACGAAGTGGTCCAGGCAGCGCGTGGCGACGACGAGTACGTCGAGGAAAACGCGTAACTGGCCCCGAGCCGGCGCAAAAAGGGGGCTCTCAACAGGCCCCCTTTTTTTAAGCTTGTGCGCCGGACCTGATCGCGCCGAGTCGGCGCGGGTCCGGAAACGATTTTCGGCCGTTCGCGTCCAAGCGGGCGGCGTTGTGAATACAGACTCAAGGAGCGAATGATGGCGGCAATTACCGCAAGCATGGTGGCAGAACTGCGCGCAAAGACCGACGCACCGATGATGGAGTGCAAGAAGGCGCTGACGGAAGCCGACGGCGATCTGGCCAAGGCTGAAGAGCTGCTGCGCGTGAAGCTCGGCAACAAGGCGAGCAAGGCGGCATCGCGCGTGACGGCCGAAGGCGTCGTCGCATCGTTCGTCGGCGGCAACGCGGGCGCGCTGGTCGAACTGAACTGCGAAACCGACTTCGTCGCGAAGAACGACGACTTCCTCGCATTCTCGAAGACGGTCGCGGAACTCGTCGCGACGCAAAACCCGGCCGACGTGGCAGCGCTGTCGGCACTGCCGCTCGACGGCTCGACGGTCGACGCAGTGCGTCTGGCCCTGATCGGCAAGATCGGCGAGAACGTGTCGATCCGCCGTTTCGTCCGTTTCGAAACCGCGAACAAGATCGCAACGTACCTGCACGGCGCGCGTATCGGCGTGATCGTCGAGTACACGGGTGCGGAAGAGCAGGTCGGCAAGGACGTCGCGATGCACATCGCCGCGATGAAGCCGGTCGCGCTGTCGTCGGCCGACGTGCCGGCGGAACTGATCGAGACGGAGCGCCGTGTCGCCGAGCAGAAGGCTGCCGAATCGGGCAAGCCGGCTGAAATCGTCGCGAAGATGGTCGACGGCAGCGTCCAGAAGTACCTGAAGGAAGTGTCGCTGCTGAACCAGACGTTCGTGAAGAACGACAAGCAGACGATCGAGCAGATGCTGAAGGCGGCGAATGCGGCAGTGCAGAAGTTCGCGCTGTTCGTCGTCGGCGAAGGCATCGAGAAGCGTCAGGACGACTTCGCCGCCGAAGTGGCCGCGCAAGTCGCAGCAGCAAAGCAGCAGTAAGCAGTCAGGCAGTATCCGCGGCGGGCGTCCGCTCCGCCGCGGCCGGCGCCGCCGCCGGCCGGCCGGGAACCCCCCGTCCGACCGTCGGCGCTTGCCCGAATCAGTATTTCGCCCCTACAGTTCGTGGTTGTCATCCTCTCGTCGCTCGGAAGCCCCTATGTCCAATGCCTATAAACGCGTCCTCCTCAAACTCTCCGGCGAAGCGCTGATGGGCGACGATGCCTTCGGCATCAATCGCGCGACGATCGAGCGGATGGTGGCGGATATCGCCGAAGTCGTGGGTCTCGGCACGCAGCTCGCGGTCGTGATCGGCGGCGGTAACATTTTCCGCGGTGTCGCGGGCGGCGCGGCCGGCATGGACCGCGCGACGGCCGACTACATGGGGATGCTGGCGACGATGATGAACGCGCTGGCGCTGCAGGACGCGATGCGTCACGCCGGCATCGTCGCGCGCGTGCAGTCCGCGCTGCGCATGGACCAGGTCGTCGAGCCGTACATCCGGCCCCGCGCGATCCGCCAGCTCGAGGAAGGCAAGGTCGTGATCTTCGCGGCCGGAACGGGCAACCCGTTCTTCACGACGGATACGGCCGCCGCGCTGCGCGGTTCGGAAGTGGGCGCCGAGGTCGTACTGAAGGCGACCAAGGTCGATGGCGTTTATTCTGCCGATCCGAAGAAGGATCCGTCAGCCACGCGCTACACGACGATCAGCTTCGACGAGGCGATCAGCCGCAATCTGCAGGTGATGGACGCGACGGCCTTCGCGCTGTGCCGCGACCAGAAGCTGCCGATTCGCGTGTTTTCGATCAACAAGCCGGGCGCGCTCAAGCGTATCGTGCTGGGCGAGGACGAGGGTACGCTCGTCCACGTGTAAACTCCCGCGGATGCGGGCAAGCGGCGTGGGTCGCCGGCCGCGGTGCGTGGCGCGCCGGGCGGGGCCCGCGTTCTTTGAAGGTTGGAAGGTTTGGAGGTTGAAATGAGTGTCGCTGATGTCAAGAAGGGCGTGGAGCAGAAGATGCAGCGCTCGATCGAAGCGTTCAAGAACGATCTGGCGAAGATCCGTACGGGCCGTGCGCATACCGGTCTGCTCGATCACGTGCAGGTCGACTACTACGGTTCGATGGTGCCGATCTCGCAGGTTGCGAACCTGACGCTCGTCGATGCACGCACGATCGGCGTGCAGCCGTGGGAAAAGAACATGGTCGCGAAGGTCGAGAAGGCCATCCGCGAAGCGGATCTCGGCCTGAACCCGGCGACGGCCGGCGACCTGATCCGCGTGCCGATGCCCGCGCTGACGGAAGAGCGCCGCCGCGAACTGACCAAGGTGGTCAAGAGCGAAGGCGAAACGGCCAAGGTTGCGATCCGTAACCTGCGCCGCGACGCAAACGAAGCGCTCAAGAAGCTCGTGAAGGACAAGGAAATCTCGGAAGACGACGAGCGCCGTGCGAGCGACGACGTGCAGAAGCTGACCGACAAGCACGTTGCCGAAGTCGACAAGCTCGTGCAGAGCAAGGAAGCCGAGATCATGACGGTCTGACGACCGTCCTCGCGCGCCGCCTTCTTCCCGCATTACTGTCTCAACGGCCATGACCTATACCAGCTCTACCGTTCGCGTGCCTGACGTCGGCGCCGTGCCGCGTCATATCGCGATCATCATGGACGGCAACGGCCGTTGGGCGACCGAACGCCGCTTGCCGCGCGTCGCGGGGCACACCCGCGGCGTGGATGCCGTGCGGGCGGTGGTCGAAGGCTGCGCGCGCGCCGGCGTCGAATACCTGACGCTGTTCGCGTTCAGTTCCGAAAACTGGCGCCGGCCGAACGACGAAGTGTCGTTCCTGATGCGGCTGTTCATCACCGCGCTCGAGCGCGAGATCGGCAAGCTGCATGCGAACGGGATCCGGCTGCGGGTGGTGGGCGATCTCGAGCGCTTCGAGCCGCGCATCCGCGAACTGATCCGCCGCGCCGAAACCAAGACGGCGCGCAACACCCGTCTCACCCTGACGATCGCCGCGAACTACGGTGGCCGCTGGGACATCCTGCAGGCGACGAAGAAACTCGTCGAGCAGGCCGTGCGCGAGGGACGCGAGGTCGACGTGACCGAAGACGCGTTCGCGCCGCACCTGGCGATGGCCTATGCGCCGGAGCCCGATCTCTTCATCCGCACCGGCGGTGAGCAGCGCGTCAGCAATTTCCTGCTGTGGCAGCTCGCATACGCCGAATTCTATTTCACCGACAAATACTGGCCGGACTTCGACGGCGCGGCGCTAGCCGACGCGATCGCGTCGTATACCGAGCGCGAGCGCCGTTTCGGGCGCACCAGCGCGCAGCTCGAACCACAATCGCAGAACGCCGACTCCCTTTCATGCTGAAGACCCGTGTGATCACGGCGGTCGTGATGCTGGCAGTGTTGCTGCCGGTGACGCTGTTCGCGCCGCTCGCCGCGTTCGGCGCGCTGATCGGCGTCGTGCTCGTGTTCGCCGCGTGGGAGTGGGCGCGCCTGCTCAAGCTCGGCGCGACCGGTTCCGTCGTCTACGCGATCGTCGCGGCGCTGGCGCTCGCGGCGACCGCGCCGCTCGGCGTCGAGGCCGCTTCGCCCCGTCCCCTTTTCATGGCGGCCGGCGTGTTCTGGCTGCTGGTCGGCCCGTTCTCGCTGCGGCGCAAGCCGGAGCTCGCGGGCGGCGTGTGGCGGCCGTTCCTGCTCGCCGCCGGGCTCGTGGTGTTCGCGGCCTGCTGGCACGCAGTCGTCGCGGCGCGCGCGCAGGGCGTTGCGTTCGTGCTGTCGCTGCTTCTGGTCGTCTGGCTGGCCGATATCGGCGCATACTTCGCGGGCAAGGCCTTCGGAAAGCGTAAACTGGCCGTTACGATCAGTCCCGGCAAGAGCTGGGAAGGCGCGATCGGCGGCTGGCTCGTCGTGATGGTCGTCGCGGGTGTCGCGATGGCCGCACACTGGTTCGAGCCGACCCTGTTTTCCGCATTCGCCGCGCGCTACGGGATGCCCGGCGCGTGGGCCGCGCTGACGCTGCTGGTCGTCTACAGCGTGATCGGCGACCTGTTTGAGTCGCTGCTGAAGCGTCAGGCGGGCGTGAAGGATTCGAGCGGCCTGCTGCCCGGTCACGGTGGCGTGCTCGACCGCGTCGACGCGCTGCTGCCGGTGCTGCCGCTCGCAATGCTGCTGCTTGGTTAAACCACTATTTCTGCTATGCAAAAACGTCTGACACTGCTCGGTTCCACGGGCTCGATCGGAGACAGCACGCTCGACGTGGTCGCCCGCCATCCCGAGCGTTTCTCGGTCTACGCGTTGACCGCGCACCGCAACGGCGACAAGCTCGTCGAGCAGTGCCTGCGATTCGCACCCGAAATCGCGGTGGTCGGCGATGCGAACACGGCGGCGCACGTCGAGGCGAAACTGCGCGCGGCGGGCAGCAAGACCACGGTGCTGTACGGGCCGCAGGCGCTCGTCGACGTGTCGAAGAGCGACGGCTGCGATACGGTCGTCGCCGCGATCGTCGGCGCGGCCGGCCTCGCGCCGAGCCTCGCGGCCGCGCGCGCCGGCAAGCGCATCCTGCTCGCGAACAAGGAATCGCTCGTGATGTCGGGCGCGATCTTCATGGACGCCGTGCGCGACCATGGCGCGATCCTGCTGCCGGTCGACAGCGAACACAACGCGATCTTCCAGTGCATGCCGCGCGACGAGAATGAGCACGGCGGGATCTCGAAGATCATCCTGACTGCGTCGGGCGGCCCGTTCCGCACGCGTGAGCCGGCCACGCTCGTCGACGTGACGCCGGACGAAGCATGCAAGCACCCGAACTGGGTGATGGGCCGCAAGATTTCCGTCGATTCCGCGACGATGATGAACAAGGGCCTCGAAGTCATCGAGGCGCACTGGATCTTCGGCCTGCCGGGCGACCGGATCGACGTGCTGATCCACCCGCAGAGCGTGATCCATTCGCTTGTGTCGTACCGCGACGGCTCGGTGCTCGCGCAGCTCGGCAACCCCGACATGCGCACGCCGATCGCGCACGCGCTCGCGTTCCCGGAGCGCGTCGACGCCGGTGTCGACCAGCTCGACCTCGCGCAGATCGCGCAGCTGTCGTTCGAGAAGCCCGACTACACGCGCTTCCCGTGCCTCGCACTCGCGCTGAAGGCGCTTGAGGAGGGCGGTATCGCGAGCGCCGCGTTGAACGCGGCGAACGAAATCGCGGTCGAAGCATTTCTCGAGCGCCGGATCGGCTTCATGGCGATCGCGGCGACGGTCGATGCGGTGCTCAACGCACTGCCGAACCGTAACCCGAACGGGCTCGACGACGTCCTTGCGGCGGACGCCGAGGCACGCCGCCTCGCCGCCGAGATCATTGCGAAAGCGCCTGCGCCACGCGTGGAGCGCGCTGTCTGAATGAGGTGCTCATGAACGTGCTGGTTGAACTGATCGCGTTTGCGGTGGCGATCGGGGTGCTGGTCGTCGTGCATGAGTACGGACATTATCGCGTCGCGCGCTGGTGCGGCGTGAAGGTGCTGCGTTTCTCGATCGGTTTCGGCCAGCCCGTCGCGCGCTGGGTCAGCCGCAGGACGGGCACCGAATGGACGCTCTCGGCGTTGCCGCTCGGCGGTTACGTGAAGATGCTCGACGAGCGCGAGCCGGGGGCGGGCGTCAAGCCCGAGGAGCTCGATCAGGCGTTCAACCGGCAATCAGTGTTCAAGCGCATCGCGATCGTCGCCGCCGGCCCGATCGCGAACTTCCTGTTGGCAATCGTCCTGTTTTCCGTCGTATTCGCAACCGGTGTGACCGAGCCGGCGGCGGTGCTCGCGCCGCCGGCCGCCGGCACGGTGGCGGCCCACGCGGGCTTCGACGGCGGCGAAACGATCGTGTCGATCCGCGACGCGCGCGTAGGTGACGCGCAAGGTGGCGAGGCCGTGCCGGTGCGCTCGTGGTCGGACCTGCGCTGGAAGCTGCTGTCCGCCGCGTTCGATCATCGCGAGGTCGTGCTCGGCGCGCGCGACGGCGGCGCGTCGACGTTCGACTTCCGCGTCGACTTGCGCAATGTTCCCGAAAGCCAGCTCGACGACGATTTCATGATGCACCTGGGCTTCGAGACCGGCGGCGGCACGCTGTCGGTGGCGTCGGTGCAGCCCGGCAGCGCGGCCGAGCAGGCGGGCCTGAAGGCCGGCGACAAGCTGCTGGCGCTCGACGGCAATCCGATCGGCGGCGCGTCGCGCTTCATCGACGCGGTGAAGCACCATGCGGGCCAGGCGGTCGAACTGCAGGTCGAGCGTGGCGGCGCCGCCCGGACGGTGTCGATCGTGCCGCAAGCGCAGCGCGACGATGAAACGGGGCAGCAGATCGGCCGCATCGGCGCGGCGCTGTCGATGCACACGCCGTCGGTCGACGTGCGCTATGGGCCGATCGAGAGTCTGCGGCTCGGCGCGCACCGCACGTGGGACATCGCGGTTTACTCGCTGAAGATGTTCGGACGGATGATCACGGGCGATGCGTCGCTGAAGAATCTGTCCGGCCCGGTGACGATCGCCGACTACGCCGGCAAGAGCGCGCGGCTCGGTCCGTCGGCCTTCCTGTCGTTCCTCGCCCTTGTCAGCATTAGCCTCGGGGTGCTGAACTTGCTGCCGATTCCCGTTTTGGACGGGGGGCATCTGTTATATTATCTGGTTGAAGCCGCGACCGGGAAAGCCGTCTCGGAGCGCTGGCAGCTGATTCTGCAAAGAGCCGGGTTGATCTGCATCGTCGCGTTGTCGGCGATCGCGCTGTTCAACGACCTGGCTCGGTTAATCC
The DNA here is from genome assembly GCF_001524645.2 of Burkholderia sp. MSMB0856. Taxonomy (NCBI): domain Bacteria; kingdom Pseudomonadati; phylum Pseudomonadota; class Betaproteobacteria; order Burkholderiales; family Burkholderiaceae; genus Burkholderia; species Burkholderia sp. MSMB0856. The sequence continues at coordinate 1,403,349 of NZ_CP013427.1, forward strand.
ATTTCTGAAGCGTCAGGCGGCGGCCAGTCGGCCGCCGCCTGATTTGATGCAGCTAAATATTGGGGATGCACGTTGTTCAAACCTCATCGCTTTGTACCTAAGACAGTTGCAGCGGCCGCGCTCGCCGCGCACGGCCTCGCGGCGCATGCAGCGGCACCGTTCGTGGTGCAAGACATCAAGATCGAGGGGTTGCAGCGCGTCGAAGCGGGTTCGGTGTTCGCCTACCTGCCGATCAAGCAGGGCGATACCTTCACCGACGACAAGGCATCCGAAGCAATCCGCGCGCTGTACGCCACGGGTTTCTTCAACGACGTGCGCATTGCCACCCAGGGCAACGTCGTGATCGTGCAGGTGCAGGAGCGTCCGGCCATCGCGTCGATCGACTTCACCGGCACGAAGGAATTCGACAAGGACAACCTGACGAAGGCGCTGCGCGCGGTGGGCCTGGCCGACGGCCGCTACTACGACAAGGCGCTCGTCGACAAGGCGGAGCAGGAGCTCAAGCGTCAGTACCTGACGCGCGGCTTCTATGCGGCCGAGGTCAAGACGACGGTCACGCCGGTCGACGCGAACCGCGTGTCGATCCTGTTCGCGGTCGCCGAAGGCCCGAGCGCGAAGATCCGCCAGATCAACTTCATCGGCAACAAGGCGTTCAGCACCAGCGCGCTGCGCGACGAGATGCAGCTGTCGACGCCGAACTGGTTCTCCTGGTACACGAAGAACGACCTGTACTCGAAGGAAAAGCTCACAGGCGACCTCGAGGCCGTGCGCTCGTACTACCTGAACCGCGGCTACCTCGAGTTCAACATCGAGTCGACCCAGGTGTCGATCTCGCCCGACAAGAAGGACATGTACCTGACGGTCACGCTGCACGAAGGCGAGCCGTACACGGTGTCGGGCATCAAGCTGTCGGGCAACCTGCTCGATCGCGAAGCCGAACTGAACAAGCTGATCAAGATCAAGCCGGGCGATCGCTTCTCGGCCGAAAAGCTGCAGCAAACGACGAAGTCGATCGTCGACAAGCTCGGCGAATACGGCTATGCGTTCGCGACCGTCAACGCGCAGCCGGACATCGACCAGGCAAACCACAAGGTGAACCTGAATCTCGTCGTCGATCCGAGCCGCCGCGTGTACGTGCGCCGCATCAACGTGGTCGGCAACACGCGTACGCGTGACGAAGTCGTGCGCCGCGAAATGCGCCAGCTCGAAAGCTCGTGGTTCGATTCGAACCGCCTCGCGCTGTCGAAGGACCGCGTGAACCGTCTCGGCTACTTCACCAACGTCGACGTGACGACGGTGCCTGTCGAAGGCACGAACGACCAGGTCGACGTGAACGTGAAGGTCGATGAAAAGCCGACCGGCGCGATCACGCTGGGCGCGGGCTTCTCGTCGACGGACAAGGTGGTGCTGTCGGCGGGCGTGTCGCAGGACAACGTGTTCGGCTCGGGCACGAGCCTGTCGGTGAACGTCAACACCGCGAAGAGCTACCGCACGCTGACCGTCACGCAGGTCGACCCGTACTTCACGGTCGACGGCATCAAGCGGATCACGGACGTCTACTACCGCACGTACCAGCCGCTCTACTATTCGACGAGCTCGAGCTTCCGGATCATCAGCGCGGGCGGCAACCTGAAGTTCGGCATTCCGTTCTCGGAAGTCGACACCGTCTACTTCGGCGCGGGCTTCGAGCAGAACCGTCTCGACGTCGACTCGAACACGCCGCAGAGCTACCAGGATTACGTGAACGAGTTCGGCCGCGTGTCGAACACGGTGCCGCTGACGGTCGCGTGGTCCCGCGACGCGCGTGACAGCGCGCTGATCCCGAGCCGCGGCTACTTCACGCAGGCGAACGTCGAATACGGCGTGCCGGTCGGCAAGATCCAGTACTACAAGGCCGACCTGCAGGCGCAGTACTACTATTCGTTCTCGCGCGGCTTCATCCTGGGCCTGAACCTGCAAGGCGGCTACGGCAACGGTATCGGCAACCCGTACCCGATCTTCAAGAACTACTACGCGGGCGGTATCGGCTCCGTGCGTGGCTATGAGCCGAGCTCGCTGGGCCCGCGCGACACGAAGACGAACGACCCGATCGGCGGTTCGAAGATGTTGGTCGGCAACATCGAGCTGACGTTCCCGCTGCCGGGTACCGGCTACGACCGCACGCTGCGCGTGTTCACGTTCCTCGACGGCGGTAACGTGTGGGGCAACGCCCCGGGCGGCACGAGTACCGGCGCGAACGGCCTGCGTTACGGCTACGGTGTGGGTCTCGCGTGGATCTCGCCGATCGGCCCGCTGAAGCTGAGCCTCGGCTTCCCGCTGCAGAAGCATGAAGGCGACCAGTACCAGAAATTCCAGTTCCAGATCGGGACGGCGTTCTGATCGAACGCATGACAACAGCAACGAGAGGGTAATTTTGCTAACCGGTACGTTTTCGAAACGAGTGATGTGTGCGCTGACCGTTGCGCTGGCCTTGGGCGCGGCGACGGCACATGCTCAGGACGTCGCCCGCATCGCGGCGGTCAATTCGGATCGGATCCTGCGCGAGTCCGCGCCCGCCAAGGCGGCGCAGACGAAGCTCGAAGCCGAGTTCGCGAAGCGCGACAAGGATCTGCAGGACCTCGCCGCGCGTCTGAAGTCGATGTCCGATTCGCTGGACAAGAACGGCCCGTCGCTGTCGGCGGCCGATCGCGCACAGAAGCAGCGTGATCTCGCACAGCTCGATACCGACTTCCAGCGCAAGCAGCGCGAATTTCGCGAAGACCTGAACCAGCGCCGCAACGAGGAACTCGCGGCTGTGCTGGAGCGTGCGAACAAGGTCATCAAGCAGATCGCCGAGCAGCAGAATTACGACCTGATCGTGCAGGAAGCCGTGTACGTCAGCCCGCGCATCGACATCACCGACAAGGTGCTCAAGGCGCTCGCGTCCGGCTCGACGAACTGAACGGAGCAGACGACGAATGGCATTGACGCTTGAGGCACTCGTAAAGCGGTTCGGCGGCGAGATCGTCGGCGACGCCCAGTGCAAGGTGGGCGGCCTCGCGCCGCTCGACCAGGCAGGCCCTCAGCAACTCGCGTTTCTCGCGAATCCGAAGTACCTGTCGCAGGTCGAGGCGACCCGCGCCGGCGCGGTGCTGATCGCGCCGAAGGATCTCGAAAAGCTGGGCGCGGCCGCTGATGGCCGGACGGCCGGCTCCCGCAATTTCATCGTGACGCCGAATCCGTACGCGTACTTCGCACGCGTCGCGCAGATGTTCATCGATCTCGCCACGCCGCCGCGCGCGGCCGGCGTGCATCCGAGCGCGACGATCGATCCGGCCGCGCAGGTCGCCGCGAGCGCGGTGATCGGTCCGCACGTGACGATCGAGGCCGGCGCGGTGATCGAGGACGGCGTGCAGCTCGACGCGAACGTGTTCGTGGGGCGCGGCACGACGATCGGCGCGGGTTCGCACCTGTATCCGAACGCATCGGTGTACCACGGCTGCAAGATCGGCCCGCGCGCGATCGTCCATTCGGGTGCCGTGATCGGTTCCGACGGGTTCGGCTTCGCGCCGGATTTCGTTGGCGACGGCGAGGCGCGCACCGGCAGCTGGGTCAAGATTCCGCAGGTCGGCGGCGTGTCGGTCGGCCCGGACGTCGAGATCGGCGCGAACACGACGATCGATCGCGGCGCGATGGCGGACACCGTCATCGAGGAATGCGTGAAGATCGACAACCAGGTGCAGATCGCCCACAACTGCCGGATCGGCGCCTACACGGTGATCGCCGGCAAGGCGGGCATCGCGGGCAGCACGACGATCGGCCGCCACTGCATGATCGGCGGCGCGGCCGGGATCGCCGGCCACGTGACGCTTGGCGACTATGTCATTATCACCGCGAATTCGGGCGTGTCGAAGTCGCTGCCGAAGGCAGGCATCTACACGAGCGCGTTCCCGGCCGTCGACCACGGCGAATGGAACAAGAGCGCCGCGCTCGTGCGCAACCTCGACAAGCTGCGCGACCGCATCAAGGCGCTCGAAACCGCGCTGGCCGCCCAGGGCGGCACGGACGCCTGACCGCACCATGCGAGACCACGAACCGGGCACGGCCAGCGCATCCGGCCCGGTTTGCCAGACTGGGCCGCGCGGCGGCCCGCTTCAGCCTTTGCATCACCACCGCGCAGCTTCTGCGTGAGACGAACCATCATGAGCACTGAAAAAATCAATCTCGACATCCACAAGATCCTCACGCTGCTGCCGCATCGCTACCCGATTCTGCTCGTCGATCGCGTGCTCGAACTCGAGCCGCACAAGGGAATCAAAGCGCTGAAGAACGTGTCGATCAACGAGCCGTTCTTCCAGGGGCACTTCCCGAAGCGGCCGGTGATGCCGGGTGTGCTGATCCTCGAGGCGCTCGCTCAGGCGGCCGCGCTGCTGACGTTCGCGGAAGAGCAGCCGAAGGATCCCGAGAACACGCTGTACTACTTTGTCGGCATCGACGGCGCACGCTTCAAGCGTGTGGTCGAACCGGGCGACCAGCTGATTCTGAACGTGACGTTCGAACGCTACATCCGCGGCATCTGGAAGTTCAAGGCGGTGGCGGAAGTGGACGGCAAGGTGGCGGCGGAAGCCGAATTGATGTGCACGGTCAAGACGGCCGACGCGGCGCCCTGAGCGACGCGGCACGCATGGGTAACGTAACGCGAGCAACGCGAGTAACGCGAGCAACGCGACACATCACATCGAGAGGCAACGGCGCATGACCAGGATTCATCCTACCGCGATCGTCGAACCGGGTGCGCAGATCGACGAGACCGTCGAGATCGGGCCGTACGCGATCGTCGGGCCGCACGTCACGATCGGCGCGCGTACGACGATCGGTTCGCACAGCGTGATCGAAGGTCACACGACGCTCGGCGAGGACAACCGCATCGGCCATTACGCGTCGGTCGGCGGCCGTCCGCAGGACATGAAGTACAAGGACGAACCGACGAAGCTCGTGATCGGCAACCGCAACACGATCCGCGAATTCACGACGATCCACACCGGCACCGTGCAGGACGTCGGCGTGACGACGCTCGGCGACGACAACTGGATCATGGCCTATGTGCACATCGGTCATGACTGCCGCGTCGGCAACAACGTGATCCTGTCGAGCAACGCACAGATGGCCGGTCACGTCGAGATCGGCGACTGGGCGATCGTCGGCGGGATGTCGGGCGTGCACCAGTTCGTGCGCATCGGTGCGCACTCGATGCTGGGCGGCGCCTCGGCGCTCGTGCAGGACGTGCCGCCGTTCGTGATCGCGGCCGGCAACAAGGCCGAGCCGCACGGTATCAACGTCGAAGGCCTGCGCCGGCGCGGTTTCTCGCCCGACGCGATCTCGGCGCTGCGCAGCGCGTACCGCCTGCTGTACAAGAACGGCCTGTCGCTCGAGGAAGCGAAGGTGCAGTTGCGCGAATTGGCGGCCGCGGGCGGCGAAGGCGACGCAGCTGTTGGCGCGCTCGTTGCGTTCATCGACGCGTCCCAACGCGGCATCATCCGCTAAGCGATGTCGCTCCCGACCAATCAGCTCCGGCTCGCGATGGTGGCCGGCGAGCCGTCGGGCGATCTGCTCGCGGCGTCGCTGCTCGGCGGGCTTCAAGAGCGGCTGCCCGCGTCGACCCGCTACTACGGGATCGGCGGGCAGCGGATGCTCGCGCACGGCTTCGACTCGCACTGGCAGATGGACAAGCTGACGGTGCGCGGCTACGTCGAGGCGCTGGGCCAGATTCCCGAAATCCTTCGGATTCGCGGCGAACTGAAGCGCCAACTGCTCGCGGAGCGGCCCGACGCATTCATCGGCGTCGACGCGCCCGACTTCAACTTCAACGTGGAGCAGGCTGCGCGCGACGCGGGCATCCCGTCGATCCACTTCGTATGCCCATCGATCTGGGCTTGGCGCGGGGGGCGGATCAAGAAGATCGCGAAGTCCGTCGACCACATGCTGTGCCTGTTCCCGTTCGAACCGGCGATCCTTGACAAGGCGGGCGTCGCGTCGACGTATGTCGGCCACCCGCTGGCCGACGAGATTCCGCTCGAGCCCGACACGCATGGCGCGCGCATCGCGCTGGGCTTGCCGGCGGACGGCCCCGTGATCGCGGTGCTGCCGGGCAGCCGGCGCTCGGAGATCGGGCTGATCGGCCCGACGTTCTTCGCGGCGATGGCGCTGATGCAGCAGCGCGAGCCCGGCGTGAGGTTCGTGATGCCGGCGGCGACGCCTGCACTGCGCGAGCTGCTGCAGCCGCTTGTCGACGCGCATCCGCAGCTTGCGCTGACGATCACCGACGGCCGCTCGCAGGTCGCGATGACGGCCGCCGACGCGATCCTCGTGAAGAGCGGCACCGTCACGCTGGAAGCCGCGCTGTTGAAGAAGCCGATGGTGATCTCGTACAAGGTGCCCTGGTTGACCGGGCAGATCATGCGCCGGCAGGGCTACTTGCCGTACGTCGGCTTGCCGAACATTCTGGCGGGGCGCTTCGTCGTGCCCGAGCTGCTGCAGCATTTCGCGACGCCCGAGGCGCTCGCCGATGCGACGCTCACGCAGCTGCGCGACGACGCGAACCGTCGCACGCTGACCGACGTGTTTACCGAAATGCATCTTTCGCTGCGGCAGAACACGGCCGCGAAAGCGGCCGAAGCGGTCGTGCGCGTGCTCGAGCAACGCAAGGGGCGCGCATGACGGCCGCCCGTACACCACGCCGCCGCGCGTCGACCGACGTGCAGGGCGGCTTCGACTTCAGCCGGCCCGACGAGATCGTCTGTGGCGTCGACGAAGCGGGCCGCGGCCCGCTCGCGGGGCCGGTGGTCGCCGCCGCGGTGATCCTCGATCCCGCGCAGCCGATCGACGGGCTCGACGATTCGAAGGCGTTGTCCGCGAAGAAGCGCGACGCGCTGTACGAGCTGATCGTCGCGCGCTCGCGCGCGTATTGCGTCGCTTCGGCGAGCGTCGACGAGATCGATACGCTCAACATCCTGCACGCAACGATGCTCGCGATGAAGCGGGCCGTCGAAGGCCTGTCGGTGCTGCCGACGCTCGCACAGATCGACGGCAACCGCTGTCCGACGCTGACGGTGCGTGCCGAGGCGATCGTCAGCGGCGACGCGCTCGTGCCGAGCATTTCCGCCGCATCGATCCTCGCGAAGGTCACGCGCGACCGCATGCTCGTCGACCTGCACGAACGCTTCCCGGTATATGGCTTCAACGTGCATGCGGGCTACGGCACCGAGAAACATCTTGCCGCGCTGCGCGAGCATGGCCCGTGCGAAGCCCATCGGCGCTCGTTCGCGCCGGTGCGTGCGGCACTTGACCTGATTCGATGAAAAGCATTACTTCCCGCGACAACCCGCTGTACAAGCGCCTGAAGGCGCTCGCGGGTTCGACGTCCCAGCAGCGGCGGGGCGGCCAGGCGCTGCTCGAGGGTTTCCACCTCGCCAGCGCGTATCTCGATACGGGCGCAACCCCCGAGCTCTGCGTCGCGACCGAAGGCGCGCTCGCGCACGACGAAGCGCAGGCGATCATCGCGCGCGTCGACGCGCAGCGGGTCGTTACGCTGCCCGACGCATTGTTCGGGCAACTGTCGAACGTGGTCAGCGGCGTCGGTTTCCTGTTGCTCGTCGACCGGCCCGCGCAGCCGCTGCCGGAGCGCGTCACGCACACGTCTGTCGTGCTCGACGGCGTGCAGGACGCCGGCAACGTCGGTTCGATCTTGCGCAGCGCGGCGGCCGCCGGCGTGCGGCACGTATTCTGTGCGCCGGGCACTGCCTATGCGTGGTCGTCGAAGGTGCTGCGTTCGGCGATGGGCGCGCATTTCCTGCTGTCGATCCACGAGGACGTCGAGCCTGACGCACTCGCCGCGCGTCTCGACGTGCCGGTCGCGCTCACCGATTCGCACGGCGCGCGGGCGGTCTACGACTGTGACCTGGCCGGGCCCGTCGCATGGGTGTTCGGCAACGAGGGCGCCGGCGTGTCGGCGTTCTGGCGCGACGCGGCCACGCATCGCGTGACGATCCCGCAGCCGGGCGGCATGGAGTCGCTGAACGTCGCGGCGGCGGCGGCGGTGTGCCTGTTCGAGCAGGTGCGGCAGCAGCGGCGCGCGTGACATGACGACGTGACGCACGGCGTTGTCCGCGCGCGCGTATCCCGACCATGAAAAAAGGCCGCGTTCGACGCGGCCTTTCTGCTTCTGGCGGCGGCTGGCGGCCGCGCCGGCGGGCAAGTCGTCAGTACGACTGCCGGTCGAGACGGATTTCCTGCAGGATCGTCGTCGCGATCTCCTCGATCGACTTGTGCGTCGACGACAGCCACTTGATCCCTTCGCGACGCATCATCGCCTCGGCCTCGTTGATCTCGTAGCGGCAGTTCTCCGGCGCCGCGTACTTGCTGCCCGGGCGGCGCTCGTTGCGAATCTCAGACAGGCGTTGCGGGTCGATCGACAGGCCGAACAGCTTGTCGCGATGCGGCGACAGCGCTGACGGCAGCTTGCCGCGCTCGAAGTCTTCCGGAATCAGCGGATAGTTGGCTGCCTTCACGCCGTACTGCATCGCGAGATACAGGCTCGTCGGCGTCTTGCCGCTGCGCGACACACCGACCAGGATCACGTCGGCCTCCGACAGGTTGCGATTCGATTGGCCGTCGTCGTGCGCGAGCGAGAAGTTGATCGCCTCGATCCGCGTCTTGTATTCCTCGGTGTCGGCGTTCTGGTGGCCGCGGCCCATCGCGTGGCTCGACTTCAGCTCCAGTTCCTGCTCGAGCGGCTCGACGAAGCGCTGGAACATGTCCAGCACGAGCGCGTTCGAGCGCTTGACGATGTCGTTCGACTCGCTGTCGACGAGCGTCGTGAACACGATCGCGCGGCGGCCGTCGTGCACCGCGGCTTCGTTGATCTTCTCGACGGTCGCAAAGGCCTTGTCGAGCGAGTCGACGAACGGCAAGCGCACGAGGCGGAATTTCTGGTCGAACTGGGAGAGGATCGAGTGCGCGAAGGTTTCGGCAGTAATCCCGGTGCCGTCGGAGACGATGAAAACGGTAGGCAGCATGAATCTGGGCGTCGAACGTGAAGGGCGGTTGCGCGGGCGGCTGGAGGTTCGCCTCCAGCCGCAGTGACAAGGTCGCGCCACATCCGGCAGCCGGCACGGTAGAATAGCGGCAACCTGTTGGATAAGCAATTGCGGGGGCAGGGTGCGAACGGCACCCCGGGCTTGCCGCGAGCGATCTAAAACTCCCGGCAAGTTCGGCGATTCGTCTGACTATATCGCCCTTCTGCCGGGATTTTTGCAAATCGGGTCGGAAGATTTTCCGCCGCTGCGATTGTTTCTCCAACAGGTTGCGCAAGACGCGCCGCGCCTTTTTGCAAGCGCCCGCGTCCGAGCCCACTTGCGCAATCGAGCATTTTTTTCACACTTAGGGGCTTGTATGACTAACGCAGCAAACGTCGCAAAGGACCAGGCGTATGTAATCCCGTTCGAGCAGTTGCGGATGACCGATGTGGAGATCGTGGGCGGCAAGAATGCGTCGCTCGGCGAGATGATCAGCCAGCTTTCCGAAGCAGGCGTTCGTGTACCCACCGGTTTCGCCACGACCGCGCTCGCATTCCGTGATTTCCTCAAGCACAACGATCTGACCGATCGCATCGCCAAGCGTCTCGAGTCGCTCGACATCGACGACGTGAAGGCGCTCGCCGAAGCCGGTGCCGAAATCCGCAAGTGGATCGTCGATGCACCGCTGCAGGCGCGTCTCGAGCAGGAAATCCGCGCACAGTTCGAAATCCTGAAGAACGGCTCGCCGGGCGAGCTGTCGTTCGCCGTGCGTTCGTCCGCGACCGCGGAAGACTTGCCCGACGCGTCGTTCGCCGGCCAGCAGGAGTCGTACCTGAACGTCGTCGGCATCGACGACGTGCTCGACCGCATGAAGCACGTGTTCGCGTCGCTGTACAACGACCGCGCGATCTCGTACCGCGTTCACAAGGGCTTCACGCACGCCGAAGTCGCGCTGTCGGCCGGCGTGCAGCGCATGGTCCGCTCGGACGTCGGCGCGGCCGGCGTGATGTTCACGATCGACACCGAATCGGGCTTCAAGGACGCCGTGTTCATCACGTCGAGCTATGGCCTGGGCGAAACCGTCGTGCAGGGCGCCGTGAACCCGGACGAGTTCTACGTTTTCAAGACGACGCTCGCACAGGACAAGTACCCGATCATCCGCCGCTCGATCGGCTCGAAGCTGATCAAGATGGAATTCACGCAGCCGGGCGAGCCGGGCCGCGTGAAGACGGTCGACGTGCCGCACGAGCAGCGCAACCGCTACTCGATCACCGACGAAGACGTGATCGAGCTGGCAAAGTACGCGGTCATCATCGAGAAGCACTACCAGCGTCCGATGGACATCGAGTGGGGCAAGGACGGCCGCGACGGCAAGATCTTCATCCTGCAGGCGCGTCCGGAAACGGTGAAGAGCCAGGCGTCCGGCAAGGCCGAGCAGCGCTTCAAGCTGAAGGGCCAGTCGCAGGTGCTGGCGACGGGTCGTGCGATCGGCCAGAAGATCGGCGCGGGCCCCGTGCGCGTGATCCAGGATCCGTCGGAAATGGAACGCGTGCAGCCGGGCGACGTGCTGGTGGCCGACATGACCGACCCGAACTGGGAGCCGGTGATGAAGCGTGCGGCGGCGATCGTCACGAACCGTGGCGGCCGGACCTGCCACGCGGCGATCATCGCGCGTGAGCTCGGCGTGCCGGCAGTCGTCGGCTGCGGCGACGCGACCGACATCCTGAAGGACGGCGCGCTCGTCACGGTGTCGTGCGCGGAAGGCGACGAAGGCAAGATCTACGACGGGCTGCTCGAGACGGAAGTCACGGAAGTGCAGCGCGGCGAACTGCCGGAAATCCCGGTCAAGATCATGATGAACGTCGGCAACCCGCAGCTCGCGTTCGACTTCTCGCAACTGCCGAACGGTGGTGTTGGCCTCGCGCGTCTCGAGTTCATCATCAACAACAACATCGGCGTGCACCCGAAGGCGATCCTCGAGTACCCGAACATCGACCAGGATCTGAAGAAGGCGGTCGAGAGCGTCGCGCGTGGCCACGCGTCGCCGCGCCAGTTCTACGTCGACAAGCTGACGGAAGGCGTTGCGACGATCGCCGCGGCGTTCTATCCGAAGCCCGTGATCGTGCGTCTGTCCGACTTCAAGTCGAACGAGTACAAGAAGCTGATCGGCGGTTCGCGCTACGAGCCGGACGAGGAAAACCCGATGCTGGGCTTCCGCGGCGCGTCGCGCTACATCGCCGAAGACTTCGCGCAGGCGTTCGAGATGGAGTGCCGTGCACTGAAGCGCGTGCGCGACGAGATGGGCCTGACCAACGTCGAGATCATGGTGCCGTTCGTGCGGACCGTGAAGCAGGCGGAGCGCGTCGTCGGCCTGCTCGAGAAGTTCGGCCTGAAGCGTGGCGAGAACGGCCTGCGCCTCGTAATGATGTGTGAAGTTCCGACCAACGCGATCCTCGCCGAAGAGTTCCTCGAGCACTTCGACGGTTTCTCGATCGGTTCGAACGACCTCACGCAGCTCACGCTCGGCCTCGACCGCGACTCGGGCATGGAACTGCTGGCCGTCGACTTCGACGAACGCGACCCGGCCGTCAAGTTCCTGCTCAAGCGGGCGATCGATACCTGCCGCAAGATGGGCAAGTACGTCGGCATCTGCGGTCAGGGCCCGTCCGATCACCCGGACTTTGCGCAATGGCTGACTGACGAAGGCATCGTGTCGATCTCGCTGAACCCGGACACGATCATCGATACGTGGCAGGCGCTCGCCAACCGGAAGTAACGGTCGGTAATGGCCGTTCGGCGCAAGTGCGGTACCGCCGCGCTTGCGTTGAAGGCAAAATGCAAGGTTCGTGTTATAAACACCCCGGTAAGCGCCGGGGTGTTTTTGTTTGTCGGTACGTAACGGGGTGACCCGGCCGACCCGGGCGTGCCGGTCGCGTCCGCTTGCGGCAGCGAAGAATATAGTGAGCGTACGGGACCGTTTTTCTGGAGACCACAATGATGTCGGGGCATCTGTTCTGGTGGGTCGCGGTGGGTGTGCTGGTCGTGGCCGAGTTGCTCACGGGCACGTTCTACCTGCTGATGATTGCGCTCGGCTTTCTCGCGGGCGGATTGCTGCAACTGGCCGGTTTCGCGCCGCACGTGCAGTTTGGCGTGGCCGCCGTGGTCGCGATCATCGCGATGATCGTGCTGCGCCGCTCGGGGCTCGGGCGCAAGCAGAAGCGCGACACGTCGACGAATCCCGACGTCAATCTCGATATCGGCTCGACCGTCACGGTCGACGCGTGGCATGACGGCCGCGCGCGCGTGCAATACCGCGGCGCCGACTGGGATGTCGAACTCGCGCACGGCGAGCGCGACGATGTGCGCGTGTATCAGGTGCGCGCCGTGCGCGGCAACTGTCTCGTGGTCGTAGCGAAACCTGCGGGCTGATCGTCCGCTGATACAACAAGGAGAGAACATTTCATGGATTCGCTGATCATCTGGGTCGTCCTGCTCGTCATCGCCATCGTGATCGTGTCGAAGACGGTGAAGATCGTCCCGCAGCAGCATGCGTGGGTGCTCGAACGCTTCGGGCGCTATCACGCGACGCTGTCGCCCGGTCTCAATATCGTGCTGCCGTTCGTCGACCGGATCGCCTACCGACACGTGCTGAAGGAAATTCCGCTCGACGTGCCGAGTCAGGTCTGCATTACGCGCGACAACACGCAACTGCAGGTCGACGGCGTGCTGTACTTCCAGGTGACCGATCCGATGAAGGCGTCGTACGGATCGAGCAACTTCGTGCTCGCGATCACCCAGCTCGCGCAGACGACGCTACGGTCGGTGGTCGGCAAGCTCGAACTCGACAAGACCTTCGAGGAACGCGACTTCATCAACCACAACATCGTGTCGGCGCTCGACCAGGCTGCCGCGAACTGGGGTGTGAAAGTGCTGCGTTACGAGATCAAAGACCTGACGCCGCCGAAGGAAATCCTGCACGCGATGCAGGCACAGATCACCGCCGAGCGGGAAAAGCGCGCGCTGATCGCCGCATCCGAAGGCCGCAAGCAGGAGCAGATCAACCTCGCGTCGGGCGCGCGCGAGGCGGCGATCCAGAAGTCGGAAGGCGAGCGGCAAGCCGCGATCAACCAGGCGCAGGGCGAGGCGGCCGCGATTCTCGCGGTGGCCGAGGCGAACGCGCAGGCCATCCAGAAGATCGCGAACGCGATCCAGTCGCAGGGCGGGATGGATGCCGTGAACTTGAAGGTCGCCGAGCAGTACGTCGGCGCGTTCTCGAACCTCGCGAAACAGGGCAATACGCTGATCGTGCCGGCGAACCTGTCGGATCTCGGCACCGCGATCGCGTCGGCGCTGACGATCGTCAAGAACGCGACGCCAGCCGCGGGCGGAAAGGGTTGAGCGCACGCGCGGCTCGATGAGCCGTACGGCCGTTGCGTGCGGCCGGCGTGCGGCGAATCGTCGCATCATGGAATTGCGATGCTGCTCGCGACGATAAGCGGCGCAGGGATTCATCAGGAACCGTGAGCGGCTGCTCGATCGGCGCATCGACGCATCGCGGCTCACAAAAGCACACGGCCCGCTTCGAGCGGGCCGTGTCGTTTGCGATGCGTGATGTTGCGCGTCAGGTACCGGCGCGCATGATGCGGGCCTTTTCGCGCTCCCAGTCGCGCTTCTTCTCGGTTTCGCGCTTGTCGTGCAACTTCTTGCCCTTCGCGAGCGCGATGTCGCATTTCACGCGACCGCCCTTGTAGTGGAAGTTCAGCGGCACGAGCGTGTAGCCGCGCTGCTCGACCTTGCCGATCAGTTTCTTGATTTCGTCGCGATGCAGCAGCAGTTTGCGCGTGCGGACCGGATCAGGCTTGATGTGCGTCGAGGCTTCGGGCAGCGGGCTGATGTGGGTGCCGATCAGGAAGATCTCGGCGTTCTTGACCACGACGTAGCCTTCCTTGATCTGGCCGCGCCCGGCGCGCAGCGCCTTGACTTCCCAGCCCTCGAGCACGAGCCCCGCCTCGTAGCGTTCCTCGATGTGATAATCGAAGTGCGCTTTCCTGTTGTCGATGATGCTCATGAAAGGATCGGGCCAACTCGTTTAAAATCACGATTTTAGCAAAGCGGGGCGAGAATCGCCCGGCTTGCGTTCTTACCTCGAGCGATGCCGCGCGATTTATGGCAGATGTCCAGAAAACCGTATTGATCCGTCATTCGGCGGAACAGATGTTCGACCTCGTCACCGACGTGGCCGATTACCCCAATTTCCTGCCCTGGTGCGGCGGCGTCGAGATTCGCCGTCAGGACGACAGCGGGATGGAAGCGCGCATCGACATCAACTTCAAGGGCATCAAGCAGCATTTCGCGACGCGCAACACGCAGCAGCGCCCGACACGGATCGACATGGAGTTCGCGGACGGCCCGTTTCGGAAGTTCACGGGTTCGTGGCGCTTCATCCCGCTGCGCTCCGACGCATGCAAGATCGAATTTGCGTTGCACTACGAGTTCTCGAGCATCCTGCTCGAAAAGATCATCGGGCCGGTGTTCAGCCATATCGCGAACACGTTCGTCGATTCGTTCGTCAAGCGCGCCGACCAGCGCTACGGGAAGGGGTGACGCGATGCTGTCGATCGAAGTCTGTTACGCGCTGCCGGATCGCCAGACGCTGATTCCGGTGTCGCTGCCCGAAGGCGCGACCGTGCGCGCGGCCATCGATGCGAGCGGCGTGCTCGCGCTGCACCCGGAAATCGACCTCGCGCACGCAAAAACCGGCGTGTTCGGCAAGCTCGCGCCGCTCGACGCGCCGCTCGCCGATCATGATCGTGTCGAGATCTACCGCCCGTTGATCGTCGATCCGAAGCTCGCGCGCCAGCGGCGCGTCGACAAGACCCGTCGCGAGGGCTCCATCGAGGGCCGCAAGTGGATGCACAAGGACGCGCGCTGACGCATCGCGCCAGCATCGCTCCATTCCTTTTGTCCCGATTCGTCAGACCAGGCTCGCCCGCGCTCAGTGGGCCGTGATGTTCGCGTTCGCGGCTGCACGGCCGGGCGTCTTGCCGCTCGTGTGCGTGTCGCCGTGCCGGCGCACCGACCCGTACACGCCCGCCAGCAGCAGCGCGAGCGCTGAGATTTCAAGCACGCGCGGCATCCGGTGGTCGTAGACGAATGCGTAGAGCATCGCGAACACGGTCTCGAACACGATCAGCTGGCCCGACAGCGTGAGCGGCAGCCGCTTCGATGCCGCGTTCCACAGCCCGTTGCCGAGCCACGACGCGCCGATCGCGAGCGCGAGGTTCAGCAGCCAGAACAGTTGCCAGCGCGATGCCGGGACTGCCGCCTGGACCGTGCCGGCCGGCAGCGCGAGGATCGCGACCCAGCAGAGGCCGCCGATCAGGCCCGTCACGACACCCCACAGCACCGACCATTCGTTGCCGCCGAAATGATGGTGGCGCTGCAGGTAGCGCGTATTCGCGACCGCGTACCAGGTCCAGCTCGCGAGCGCGCCGGTTGCGCACGCGATGCCGGCGAGCTTCTGGCCGAGCGTCGTCGCATGCGCGGCTTCCGATGTGAAGAGGTCGACGTTGATGCAGACGATGCCGGCGATCACCAGCGCGAGCGGGGCGACGAGGCGCCGCAGCGGCATCGCGCCTTGGTCGCCGAGGCCGGCGAGCGTGACGGTCACGGGCAGCACGCCGACGATCAGTGAGCTGGGCGCGATGCCGATCAGGTGCACGGCGCCGGACAGCAGCATGTAGTACGCGACGTTGCCGATCAGCGCGAGCTTCGCGAGCGCGACGAGATCCTCGCGGGTCAGCCGCACGAGCAGCGAACGGGCGGCCGGCAGTGCCGCCGCCAGCGACACGAGGCCGTACATCGCGTAGCGGCCTGCGCTCAGCAGCAGCGGCGAGAAGTCGGTCATCAGCCGCGGCACGAGAAAGACCATCCCCCACAACGCGCCCGCAAGGACGCCATACACCACACCGCGCTGCATCGACTGCTCCGAACGAATGACTGACGAGCGCGCATCTTAACGACGGCGGCGCGACAGCGTCTTGTTCATTCCTGCACTCGGGAGCGGACGCGGTTCGGAATCGGCCGGGAGCGCCATCGCGATTCGTTCCGGCGTTGACCGGGGATGGCGGCGGGCCGGGTGACCCGTCGATGATCGGCGATCAGCGCTCGACCGGTTCGGATGCCGCCGCACTGTCGCCCTCCGCGCGTGCTCGCGCAGGACGCCGCACGGCGCGCAGCTTGCCGCTGTTGCCGCCGCCGCAGTAGAAGAGGTCGCGACCGTCGGATTCCAGCCCCGACACACCGACACCGGGCGGCATGTCGACCTGTTCGAGCACCTGGCCGGTGCGCGGGTCGATTCTCCGCAACGCGCTCTCGTCCGCTTCCCAGGTGCCGTGCCACAGCTCGCCGTCGACCCACGTCACGCCGGTGACGAAGCGGTTCGACTCGATCGTGCGCAGCACGGCGCCCGATTGCGGATCCACCTGATGAATCTTGCGCTCGCGATACTGGCCGACCCACAGCGTACCTTCGGCCCACGCGAGCCCCGAATCCGCGCCGCCGCCGGGCGCGGGGATCGTCGCGAGCACGCGGCCCGAATCGGGATCGATCTTCTCGATGCGGTCCTCGACGATCTGAAACAGATGACGCCCGTCGAACGCGGTGCCTGCGTGTGCGGCGACGTCGAGTGCGCGCACGGTCGTGCCGCGTTCCGGATCGAGCGCGTTCAGCTTGTCGCCGGATGCGAACCAGACGCGCTGTCCGTCGAACGTGACGCCGTGCACGCCGTCGACGCCCGGAAACGGGCCGTATTCGCGGAGGATGTCTGCGGTGGAGCGTTTCATGTCTGTCACCTCGTCGTTGGTGTGCCCATCCTAGTCGCCCGGCAGCGGTGCGGGGAGTAACAAGGTCGTCGCGAATCCGGGTAGCGGCGGCGTCATCCAGCGGCGCGCGCGACCGCGGCCGAGCGCCTGCACCTTGTCCGCTTCGGCGAGCGCGTCGAGCGCGCGCTGCACGGTGCGCTGGCTCGCGCCGAGCGCGAGTGCCAGCGCGGAGCTCGACCATGCCTCGCCGTCTGCGAGCAGCGCGAGCACGGCCGCATGGCGATCGTCGACCGGACGCGCGAGCACGACGGTCTCGCGTGGGCCGAGCGGCTCGAGCGCGAAGCCGCGCGGCGTCGCGGTGACGTTCGCGAGCGGGCGCAGCATCGCGCGCAAGCGGCCGATCTCGACGCGCAGGCGTGCGCGATGCGATTCGTCCGCGTGTCTCGCGCGAAACGCCGCGGCAACGAGCGCGTTTCTCGACACGTCGCCGGGCCACGCCTCGCCCAGCGCGCGGGCGAGCACGAACAGCACCGGGCGGCGCGCGAGCGACACGGTCGTGCGTGCGTCGCGCACGGCGTGGCGGCATGCATCGACGACCAGCGCATTCGATTCCAGCAGCGCCTCGACCTCGTCGAGCAGCACGAGCCGCGACGCACCGCGCGCGATGAGCCGCGCGGCCGGCGTATCCAGCATGCGTGCGGCCGTCTCGACTTCGGCCGTCAGCGCAGCGATGCCGGCGTCCTGTGCGGCCGCGCGGGCACGGGCGAGTGCCGTACGCGCGAAGTGCGGGCGGATGCGGCGCATCGCGATGCCGGCCGCGATCAGTTCGTGGGCTGCGCGCGATGCGGCCGGCAGTGGTGCGGGATCGAGGTTCGCGAGCTGCCGTTCGGCTTCGTCGACGTGCCCGATCAGCAGCAGTCGACGCACGCCGAGATAGCGCGCATGCGCGGCGTTCGCGCGGTCGCCGAGTGCGTCGAGCGTCGCGCAGGCGGTTTCGAGGGCGCGCGACGGCCAGCCGAGGTCGCGGGACGCCAGCGCGATTTCGGCTTCCGCGACGACGCAGCGCGCCCGCGCGACCGCTTCCTTCGCGCCGAACGCACGTGCCGCGCCGCGCACGAGCGCCCGCGCGCGCTCGAAATCGCCGAGTTGCGCCATCGCGATTCCGCGCAACGCGAGCGCCGGCGCGTCGTCGCGCAGTGCGACGCGGTTCAGCGCGCCGAGCGGGTCGCCCGCCGCGAGCGCCCGCGCGGCGGCCGTGATCAGCGAATCCATCCGAATCCCGACACAGTTGTCACTCCCTCCGATCCGATGCCCGGCCCTAATCTAGCACCACGCACACGGCAGAGGCGCCGTGCCCGGATATCCATCGAAAGGAGGAACCTGCAATGACGAACCATCTCACCGGAACGCGCGCCGAATGGCTGACCGCGCGCCGCGCGCTGCTCGATGCGGAAAAAGCATTGACGCGGCAAAGCGACGAACTCGCGCGACGGCGCCAGGCGCTGCCGTGGGTGCGCGTCGACAAGGCCTACCGGTTCGACACCGAGGACGGCCCGGCGACGCTCGACGACCTGTTCGGCGGCCGTTCGCAACTGCTCGTCTATCACTTCATGTTCGGCCCCGACTACAAGGCTGGCTGCCCGTCGTGCTCGGCGCTCGCCGACGGTTTCGACGGTTTTGCGGTCCACCTCGCGAACCACGACGTGACGCTCGCGGCGGTGTCGCGCGCGCCGCTCGCGAAGCTGCTCGCGTACCGGCAGCGGATGGGCTGGCACTTTCCGTGGGCGTCGTCCGACGGCGGCGAGTTCAATTTCGACTTCAACGTGTCGTTCACTGAAACGCAGCAACGCACCGGCGACGTCGAATACAACTATGCGCGGGCCGGCCACGCGATGGACATGGACCCGCCGCCGGCGGCCGTCGCCCAGTTCGCGGCGACCTGCGGCACCGACGCCGCCACGTATGCGCGCGACCGGCCGGGGATGAGTGCGTTCGTGCGCGAGGATGGCGTCGTCTATCACACGTATTCGACGTACGCACGCGGGCTCGACGGGCTGTGGGGGATGTACCAGTGGCTCGATCGTGCGCCGCTCGGGCGCAACGAGACGGGCGTGTGGTGGCGCCGCCATGACGAGTATGCTGCGCGCGGCTGAGCGCGCGCCGGCGAGCGGCGGGAGCGGGCGATGAGCGCCACGACGAAACCGGCCGCGACCGGCGCGCCGGGCAATGGCCGGCGGGCATTCGGCGCCGCGCTCGTCGCGGTATTTGGCGCCGGCGTCTGGGCGACGCTCGCGCAGCACGCATCGATGGACGCGATCGGCGGCATGCCGATGGCGGGCGGCTGGACGTTGTCGGCTGGATGGCTCCGGCCGTGCGGATGGGAGGCAGGGCGCGCGTTCGCCGCGTTCGCAGGCATGTGGGGCGCGATGACAGTGACGATGATGCTGCCGGTGCTGGCGCCGGTGCTCTGGCGATACCGGCGGAGCCTCGGCCCGTTGGGCGAGGCGCGCGCGGCGTGGTTGGTCGCGGTCGCGGGCGCCGGGTATTTCTCCGCGTGGATGGCGCTCGGTGCGCTGGTGTTTCCTGGCGGCACCGCGCTGGCGGCGGTCGCCGCGCGGTTGCCCGCGCTCGCCGCCGCGATGCCGTTCGCGTCCGGCACGGTCGTGCTCGGCGCGGGCGTGCTGCAGTTGTCCGGCTGGAAGGCGCGCCGGCTCGCTTGCTGCCGGCATGCACAGGACGACGCATGTGCGCGGCGGGCGCGAGCCGCGGCCGCGGTTGCTTGGTGGTACGGCGTGCGAGCCGCGCTACGTTGCGGCGCCTGCTGCGGGAACCTGATGGCCGTTGCTCTGGCGGCCGGCATGATGGATCTACGCGTGATGGCCGTCGTGACCGGGGCGATCGCCGCCGAGCGGCTGGCGCCGGGCGGCGAGCGCGTTGCCCGGATCGTCGGCGGCGGCGCGATCGGTGTCGGCGCGGCGATGATCGCGTGCGCCGCGGTCGGGCAGACCTAGCAGCGCCCGGGGCCGCATGGAGGTGCCGAGCGGGGCTGGCCGAGGCCCCGCCGGAAGGGGCGCCGTCGTGCGGCCACGACGTTCGATCGGCCCGATTCCGGCCGACTGCGCGAATGGGTCGATGCGGGGGTGAAACGAAAGGCGATCGAAAACGAACCGAACGGCGATCCGAACGATTCGGCCCCCGAACGCTTGAAAACGCCTAACCCGTTGTTCGTGTTGTGAAAATTCGCAGCGCTTCGCGTATAATTCGCTTTTGCGCCCATAGGATTTGCCATGCGTCTGATCCAAAAAGCACTCACTTTCGATGATGTGCTCCTCGTTCCCGCCTTCTCCGACGTTCTCCCGCGCGACACCAGCCTGAAGACCAAGCTGACCCGCAACATCTCCCTGAACATGCCGCTCGTGTCCGCCGCGATGGACACGGTCACCGAAGGTCGCCTCGCGATCGCGATGGCGCAGCAGGGTGGTGTGGGTATCGTCCACAAGAACCTCACGCCGGCCGAGCAGGCCCGCGAGGTCGCGAAGGTCAAGCGTTTCGAATCGGGCGTCGTGCGCGACCCGATCACGGTTCCGCCGCAGATGAAGGTGCGCGACGTGATCGCGCTGTCGCGTCAGCATGGCATCTCGGGCTTCCCGGTCGTGGAAGGCCCGCAACTCGTCGGCATCGTCACGAACCGCGACCTGCGTTTCGAATCGCGCCTCGACGAACCGGTCAAGTCGATCATGACGCCGCGCGAGCGCCTCGTCACGGTCAAGGAAGGCACGCCGCTCGCCGAAGCGAAGGCGCTGATGCACAGCCACCGCCTCGAGCGCGTGCTGGTCGTCAACGACGCGTTCGAACTGCGCGGCCTGATGACCGTCAAGGACATCACCAAGCAGACCGAGCACCCGGATGCGTGCAAGGACGAACACGGCAAGCTGCGCGCAGGCGCGGCGGTCGGCGTCGGCCCGGACAACGAAGAGCGCGTCGAGCTGCTGGTGCAGGCCGGCGTCGACGTGATCGTCGTCGATACCGCGCACGGTCACAGCAAGGGCGTGCTCGAGCGCGTGCGCTGGGTCAAGCAGAACTTCCCGCACGTCGAGGTGATCGGCGGCAACATCGCGACGGCAGCGGCCGCGAAGGCGCTCGTCGAATACGGCGCGGACGCGGTCAAGGTCGGCATCGGCCCGGGCTCGATCTGCACGACGCGGATCGTCGCGGGCGTCGGCGTGCCGCAGATCAGCGCGATCGCGAACGTCGCGGAAGCGCTGAAGGGCACCGGCGTGCCGTGTATCGCCGACGGCGGCGTGCGTTTCTCGGGCGACGTGTCGAAGGCCCTCGCGGCCGGCGCGAACGCGGTGATGATGGGTAGCATGTTCGCGGGCACCGAAGAGGCGCCGGGCGACGTGTTCCTGTATCAGGGCCGCCAGTACAAGTCGTACCGCGGCATGGGTTCGGTCGGCGCGATGAAGGACGGCGCGGCTGACCGCTACTTCCAGGACAACTCGGCGAATATCGACAAGCTCGTGCCGGAAGGCATCGAAGGTCGCGTCGCGTACAAGGGTTCGGTCAACGCGATCCTGTTCCAGCTGGTCGGCGGCGTGCGCGCGAGCATGGGCTACTGCGGCTGCCGCACGATCGACGAGCTGCATGACAAGGCCGAATTCGTCCAGATCACCGCGGCGGGCATGCGTGAGTCGCACGTGCATGACGTGCAGATCACGAAGGAAGCACCGAACTACCACGTGGACTGATCGCCGATGAAACCGTTGCTGCGAGCCGTGCTGATCGTCGATGCCGTGCTGCTGCTGGCGTTCGGCGTGCTGTTCGTGCTGACGCCCTGGCAGGCGCTGTTCAACGCGCTGCAGCTGGCGAACATCCAGCCGGCGATGCTCGGCCAGGCGTTCGGCATCGCGCTGCTCGGCCTCGCGTGGCTCGCGTTCCATGCGGCGGTCAACGGCGATCTCACGGCGCCCGTCGCGCGTGCGGTCGGCCATGTGAACTGGCTGATCGGCGTGCTGGCGGTGGTGTGGTCGTTCGGCACCGGCAACGGTCCCGCGCTCGCGGCCGCCGGCCGCGTGCTGTCGGCGATGGCCGGTGTCGCGCTGATCGTGCTCGGCGTCGGCGGCGTACGCCTCGCCTCGGCCGTGCGGCGGCGCGAGAAGGCGCAGGCGCTCGAGGCGCGGGACGCGCAGCGTCCGGCCGCACCGGCGCCGGCCTCCGCCCCGCAGCAACGGGTCGAACCGGTCGTCGGCCGTCCGGCGGCGCCGTCGGCAGCCACGCCGGCCGCATCCGACCGATTGTCAGGCAGCGTCGCGTTCGACGCACGTCCGCCGTCGCAGGATTGACCGGCGATGCGTCGCGCGAGCCGCCTGCCGCCCGACGCCGTTGTCCATGCTATTGACGCAGCGCTTCATGCGCTGCTTTTCTTATTCTCTTCATCCTGTCCGCAGCCATGCACGACAAAATCCTGATTCTCGACTTCGGTTCGCAAGTCACCCAACTGATCGCGCGCCGCGTGCGCGAAGCGCACGTCTACTGCGAAATCCATCCGAACGACGTGTCCGACGACTTCGTCCGCGAGTTCGCGCCGAAGGCGGTGATCCTGTCGGGCAGCCATGCGAGCACGTACGAAGACCACCAGCTGCGTGCGCCGCAGGCCGTGTGGGATCTCGGTGTGCCGGTGCTCGGCATCTGCTACGGCATGCAGACGATGGCCGTGCAGCTCGGCGGCAAGGTCGAGTGGAGCGACCATCGCGAATTCGGCTACGCGGAAATGCGCGCGCACGGCCATACGCGCCTGTTCGACGGCATCGAGGATTTCAAGACGGCCGAAGGCCACGGGATGCTGAAGGTCTGGATGAGCCACGGCGACAAGGTTGCCGAGTTGCCGCCGGGCTTCGCGCTGATGGCGTCGACGCCGAGCTGCCCGATCGCCGGCATGGCCGACGAGGCGCGCGGCTACTACGCGGTGCAGTTCCACCCGGAAGTCACGCACACGGTGAAGGGCCGCCAGATCATCGAACGCTTCGTGCTGCAGATCGCCGGCGCGAAGCCCGACTGGATCATGAAGAACCACATCGAGGAAGCCGTCGCGAAGATCCGCGAGCAGGTCGGTGACGAGGAAGTGATTCTCGGCCTGTCGGGCGGGGTGGATTCGAGCGTCGCGGCGGCGCTGATCCATCGCGCGATCGGCGACCAGCTCACCTGCGTGTTCGTCGACCACGGCCTGCTGCGCCTGAACGAAGGCAAGATGGTGCTCGACATGTTCGAGGGCCGCCTGCATGCGAAGGTCGTGCACGTCGACGCGTCCGAGCAGTTCCTCGGCCATCTGGCCGGCGTGACCGATCCGGAAGCGAAGCGCAAGATCATCGGCCGCGAGTTCGTCGAAGTGTTCCAGGCGGAAGCGAAGAAGCTGTCGAAGGCGAAGTGGCTCGCACAGGGCACGATCTATCCGGACGTGGTCGAGTCGGGCGGCACGAAGACGAAGAAGGCGACGACGATCAAGAGCCACCACAACGTCGGCGGCCTGCCGGAAACGCTCGGCCTGAAGCTGCTCGAGCCGCTGCGCGACCTGTTCAAGGACGAAGTGCGCGAACTGGGCGTCGCGCTCGGCCTGCCGCCGGAGATGGTGTACCGCCATCCGTTCCCGGGCCCGGGCCTCGGCGTGCGGATTCTCGGCGAAGTGAAGCGCGAATACGCGGACCTGCTGCGTCGCGCGGATGCGATCTTCATCGAGGAACTGCGCGGCACGATCGCCACCGCGCAGGACGCGGCAGCGGGCCTGTGCGGCGAGGCCGACGTCGGCAAGACCTGGTACGACCTGACGAGCCAGGCGTTCGCGGTGTTCCTGCCGGTGAAGTCGGTCGGCGTGATGGGCGATGGCCGCACGTACGACTACGTGACGTCGCTGCGCGCGGTGCAGACCACCGACTTCATGACCGCGCACTGGGCGCACCTGCCGTACGCGCTGCTCGGCCGCGCGTCGAACCGGATCATCAACGAGGTGCGCGGGATCAACCGCGTGGTGTACGACATCTCGGGCAAGCCGCCGGCGACGATCGAGTGGGAATGACGAGGCGTTTGGCACCGGCCAGCATCACGTCACAGTAAGATGCAGGAAGCCCGCAGTTTTGCGGGCTTTTTGCATTTGTTTTGGCGATGCCTTGCAACTTCCTGTGTCCTCGGTCACAGTCTTTTTTGTTGTGTGGGCGATGGTGTCGTTGCTCCATGATGCACCGACGAGATCATACCCTTGCGCTTCAGGTGGTCTGGTATTGAGTCTACCTATATTATTAATTGAATACTTACGAAACGTGGACGATGCCTGGCGCATGACATTTGAATTAAAATTGAGCTACAAACCGTTGTCGATAGGAAAATTGAGTCATTCTTTTTCGACAGTGGAGATGTTTGATTTTGGCGTTGGAAGATTGTTTGGTGATGCGCGACATAATCGATCGAAACGTGAAAGCAGCGAAAACGAATGATCACATTGACGTGTATCTGATCGTGGCGAAGAAAAATTGTCAATGGTGCATGGTCGCAATTAGATGAATTGAAATTTCATGTCGTGATAATTTGCTGTGGTTGGTGCGAGGACAACAAACTTAGGATGGCAAGAAAAATGGTGGCTGCACAACAGGAACTCATCGTTCGCGGTGAACAGGTAGAGCGGGTTTTTATCAACTTCCTAGACAATAAATATGTTGTGAACCGGCGGTATCAGCGCAAGCTGATTTGGACCATCGAAGAGAAACAAAGCTTTATTGATTCTATAATCCAGGGATTCCCGATCCCCATCATTTTGCTAGCGGAACCGCTCGGAAGGCAAGATGGGACTTTAGAAATTATTGACGGGATGCAGCGTATGAATGCCATCACGTCATTTATCAGTAACGATTTCTCGGTGGACGGTGGTTATTTCGATTTGAATACTTTTGCAACCACAAAAGATCTACTTGATCGCAACGTGATTGAACAGAAGATGCCGGTCCTCGACCGAGAACGATGCCTTGCAATTGCGTCTTATCCGGTCCCGCTGTCGATCTATGAGGCGGCGCACAGAGAGTCGGTTGAGGAGGTTTTCCGACGAATCAACTCTGGTGGTCGTCAGCTCTCTCGACAGGAACTCCGGGCTGCCGGCGCGACGGATGCATTCGCTGAATGCATCCGCAAAGTTTCTGCGCGCGTGCGCGGCGATACATCGAACTCTGATCTCTTGCTGTTAGGTGAGATGAAAAAAATTAGCATCACCAACCGGGAGCTGGATTACGGCATCAGCGCAGACAGTGTTTTTTGGGTCGCCAACGGTATCCTGACGATCGCCAGAGTCGTGACGAGGAGATGGTCGCGGACATTGTTGCCTACATGGTTTCGGAGGGTCCAGTGGCGTCCCGCACGGAGTTTCTTGATGATTACTACGGCGCAACAGTTCCGGTGACGGTGAACAGCAAGGCCCGATTCGACGAAATGGATCAGGCTGTTAGAAAGCGAAGCCTAGAACTCGTCGACCTAGACTATCAACGAGTACATGACGCCATAGTCCTTCTTCTTGGTCAGGCGAAGACGACGTTCACCGGACTCATTTTTCCGGACGGGAACGGTGGTAACCCGGTACCTCGCTACTTCCAAGCGGTCTTCCTCGCACTCCACGACTTGATCGTCAAGAAGAGTATGGTGGTATCGAACAGTGCAGGTTTAATCGCACGGCTAAGGGATTGTGGGAAAAATATCCAAGTTCAAGATGGTGGGAGATGGGGGGCGGATAACCGCAGCAAGACGATCGACTCGGTCGTAGGCTGGATCCAAGGCTTTTTTGAAGACGACAAAAATCCGGATCCGGCAAAGGTGCACTGGGTTACCAAATTCCAGAACCTGCTCACTAACTCAATTACTGAACAGGCTGCCTACGATTTTAAGCAAGGGTTCTATACCCTTAACCAACCACCTTCCTTTGATGAAGGTTCCTTCGACAAGATCATGGAGACCTGCGCTGCTATTGCCAACATTGGCAAGGGCCACAAGGGCTACGTGCTAGTTGGTGTTGCAGAAAATGCTCAGACTGCGGCAAGGGTGCAAGAAGTCTTCGGAAGCCAACCGCTGTCCTTCAAAGGGTTCCATGTAACTGGCGTGGATCATGAAGCGAGGCATGCTGGAAAGTCTCTCGACGAAATGTTCCAAGAAATTACTGACCGCGTTGGTCGCTCAGCACTCTCCGAACCTCTGAAGTCCTACATAAACTCTCACCTAAAGTGCGTTCAGTATTACGATAAGACAGTCTTTATCTTCGAAATCCTAGATCAGGACAGTCCATCACACTGGGGCGAAAAGTGGCCAGAGCGGCAAGGTCCCCAGGTCAAAGATGTTTCCCCGGAGCGTATGGGTGCACTGTTCGAGCGTTTCAGATGAGAGCCTAGCCTTTCGAGGCCGGTATGCGCAGCGACCATCTGGCAGTAAGCTTTGGCGGGAATGACTTTGAGTCGATTATCACCACTCCGGCCGGAGTGATGTGGCGCTGAGGCGTGCATTGGCGGGGAATCGCGGCATCGGACGATGCGAACGCCCGGGGCGAGAACAGCCGGGCGTTTTTGTTGGGGCTTGCGGGTCGTTGGCGGATCCGTTCGCGATCGACGCGTTCGGATGTTGCCGGTGGACGGACGGCGGCCTGTCAGGCGGATCTTCATGCCAGGACGCTCGGTTTCCGCTGCCATCTTGGATAAGCGGTTCGAGGCCGCCGGCAATGTTTCATGCTCGTAAATGATGCTAGCGCGTCCCGGCCTACGTCCGTTTAACGGCACGAAGTGTCACTTCCCACACATCGGACGTCATCGGTAAATCGTCCCGATCGAATTCGCCGAACTCAAACCAGTGCGCGTCGAGTGCATCGTCGCCGGCAGCCGGCGTTCCCGCAGCCATTGGCGCAACGCCGCGAATATCAGAAATGAAGCCGTTCGCAGGCTCGCGTCGTCGCTCGGCAGGGCGCCGACGCGGCCGATGCAATCCAGCTCCGAATTGCCGGCGGTCAACTTCAACTCACCGAATGGTCTGGGCGGGTGGATTGGGGGATCCGGTTTCCGCGTCCAACTCGCTCCTACTGAGCCCCGCGAGATACGGCCACGAATAGATCCCGCGCACATGTCCATCCGCGAACAGCAAGCGAATTCCATAACCGGCTGCTTCGACACCGTCCAGCGTCAGGCCCGCTTGCGCGGCGACCCGGCCGCCACCGAGCCGGATCTTCCGGCACGCCGCGCATGGGCAGGCGCTGCGCAATCGCGCATAGCCGATTCGCTGCATGTCGCCGTCCGGCCAGCGCAGCGTCAATACCTGCGCCGCATGGTCGACGAGGATCTCGGTCGGCGCAATCATCGAGCGTCTGCTTCGATCTGCGCAATGGCGATCCGCACGGCCTTGCGTACTTCGGGATCGCGATCGTTCAGCGCATCGTGCAGCACGGGCAACGTCGCGGGGTCGCGCAATTCGCCGAGCGCGAGCGCCGCCTCCTTCCGGAGGTTGCTGATCGGATGCGACAGCAGCGCGGCGACGGCCGCAGCCGCAGCGGCGTCGCGCAACTGCCCGAGCGCACGCACGGCGCGCAAGCGAACCTGCCAGTAGTCGTCCTCGAGTGCGGCGACGAGCGGTGCGCGCGCGGTCGCGACCCGCAGCTTGCCGAGCGTCGCGGTCGCTTCCTCGCGCACCTGCCATTCGGTGTCGCGCAATGCCGCGAGCAATGCGGTGACGACGGACGTTTCGTCCGGCGCCGCGAATCCGATCGCACCCACCGCGACGCGTCGTACGTCCGCATGTGTATCGTTCGTCGCGATGCGTGCGAGCGGCGCCAGCGCGCGCACGTCCTTGAGCCAGCCGAGCACGGCGACGGCCTCGGCGCGCACGGCTGGCGTCGGCGCGTCGAGTGCGCGCAGCGCCGGTGCGAACGCCCTCGGGTCGCGCAGTTCGCGCAAGCCGCGCAGCGCCGCACCGCACACGAATGGCTCGGCGCGTTCGGCCCAGCGGCACAGCACGGCGCCGGACGCGACATCCTTCAGTTCGGACAGGCTTTGCGCGGCCGTGGCACGCACCTCGTCGTCGGCGTCGAGCAGTGCGCGGCATAGCGCATCGACGACATCTGGCTGTTCCCACGCGGCGAGCACGCGTGCGGCTTCGCGGCGCACATCGGCGGACGGATCGGCGTGTAGCGCCGTGACGAAGACCGGCACGAGGCCGGGATCCTCGAGATCGTCGAGCTCCAGCAGCGCAATGCGGCGCACCGATGGGTCAGGCGCGGCCACTCGCGCAATGAGCGAAGCGGGGCCGGGATCGTGCGCGCCCGGCGGCGGGAAGGCAGGGGAAGAAGCGGTCATGGGTAAAAACTCGCAGCAGAAAGGTGACGTGCGATCAGGCTGGAATCGCGCAAGTGTGTGAGGCAGCGACGCTCGATGTCGATGAACGCAGGTTCGGTGGCGCTGTCGCGGATACGCGGCCGCGAGCGCGGCACGCGAATGCCGGCGACGCGCACGCGAGACGGGGCACAGCCGGCGCGAGCGACGCGGCAAACGACAAACCGGCGCAGCGGTCGTTGCTCGGGTTTCATGTGTCGTGAGTCCGCAAGGCGGGAAGCGACGCACCGGTCAGCGCAACAGGTACGGGATGTCGACCTTGACCGCACCGGTCGGGCAGTCGCGTTCGCACGGCATGCAGTACCAGCATTCGTCGAACTGCATGTAGGCCTTGCCTTTGGTCACGTCGATCGCGAGCAGGTCGAGCGGGCATACGTCGACGCAGACGGTGCAGCCCTTGTCGGCGATGCAGCGGTCCTCGTCGATTGTCACGGGCGCGCTGCTGCGCAGAAAGATGTCTTGCGGGGTATGGGGCACGGTTAGGCTCCTCGGAGTCAGAGGGTGGCCGCGAGGGCGGCCGGTTCGCGGATGCGCAGGTGCGCGTAGGCGCTGCGTTCGTCGTCGGCGAGCGGCACGACATAGGGCTCGACCGGCCGCTTCTCGCTACGCATCGCGCCGTCGGCATCCTTGCGCAACCATGTGTGGCAGAACCATTCGGTGTCGTCGCGCTGCGGAAAATCGTCGCGATGGTGATATAGCCCCCAGCGGCTCTCGGTGCGGAACAGCGATGCACGCGCGGCCATTTCGGCGCAGTCGCGGATCGCGCGCACTTCGGCCGCGCGCATCAGTTCATGAGGGTGGTTCGCCTTGAGTTCTTCGATATCCTCAATAATGGCGTCAAAACGTTGCAGCCCGATTTCCATCTTGCGCGTCACCTTCGGCGGTTGCAGATGATCGTTCACCATGCGGCGCAGCTTGTATTCGACCTGCGCCGGCGCGAGGCCATGCTCGCGCGTGAGCGGCGCGAGCACGCGGGTGCGTTCGGCCGCGACCTGTTGGTCGTCCACCGGCGCGTGATCGCGGCCGGCCACGTAGTCGGCCGCGTTCTGCCCGGCGAACCAGCCGTAGGTGAATGCGCCGAGCATGTAGTTGTGCGGGACGGCCGCCATGTCGCCGGCCGCGTAGAGCCCCGGCACGGTCGTTTCGGCGCGGGCGTTCACGTACACGCCGGACGCGCTGTGGCCGCTGCAGAAGCCGATCTCGGAGATGTGCATCTCGACCATCTGATGCCGGTAGTCGGTGCCGCGTCCTGCGTGGAAGCGACCGCGGCTCGGTCGCTCGTTCGTGTGCAGGATCTGCTCGATGGTCTGGATCGTTTCCTCCGCGAGGTGGTCGAGCTTCAGGAACACCGGGCCGTTGCCGCTTTGAAGCTCCTGGTAGAACTCCCACATCATCTGGCCGCTCCAGTAGTCGCACTCGATGAAGCGTTCGCCCTTGCCGTTCGCGGTGAAACCGCCGAGCGGGCCGGTCACGTACGCGCACGCCGGACCGTTGTAGTCCTTGATCAGCGGATTGATCTGGAAGCATTCGAGGTTCGCGAGCGCCGCGCCGGCGTGGTACGCCATCGCGTAGCCGTCGCCCGCGTTGGTCGGGTTTTCGTACGTGCCCATCAGGTATCCGGACGCCGGCAGGCCGAGACGGCCGGCGGCGCCGCAGCACAGGATCACGGCCTTCGCGCGGATCACGTGAAAATCGGCCGTGCGGCAGTCGAAGCCGAGCACGCCGCTCGCGCGGCCTTGCGCGTCGGTCAGCACGCGCGTCGCGACGATCCTGTTCGTGATCGCGATGCGGGCACGTTTCAACTGCCGGTACAGCACCTTCTTGATGTCGTGACCTTCCGGCATCGGCAGCACGTACGAACCCATGTGGTGGACCTTCTTCACCGCGTAGTCGCCGGTGCCGTCCTTTTCGAACTTCACGCCCCAGCGGTCGAGTTGCTCGATCGTCGCGAAGCTGTGCGTCGCATACGCATAAACGGCCTCCTGGTCGACGATCCCGTCGTTGGCGATCGTGATTTCGCGCGTGTACTGCTCGGGCGTCGCGTGGCCGGGAATCACCGCGTTGTTCAGGCCGTCCATCCCCATCGAGATCGCGCCGCTGCGCTTCACGTTGGCCTTCTCCAGCAGCAGCACGCGCAGCGACGGATCGCGCTCCTTCGCCTTGATCGCCGCCATCGGGCCGGCCGTGCCGCCGCCGACCACGACGATGTCGTATTCGAGTACATGGGTGTTCATTGCGGATTCCTTAAGGGTTGGTGCGTTTTCTGCCGGTCGATTCGCAGCCGGTACTGGAACGCGTCGCCGCGGAAGTAGAGGTGTTCGTAGTCGATTGGCGCACCGGACGCGTCGTGCGTCAGGCGCTCGATCCGCAGCACGGGGCTGCTTTCCTCGACGCGCAGCGCATCGACGATTTCATCGTCGGCGAGGATTGCTTCGATCGACACGTCGGCGTGACCGAGCGGCACGCCGCAGTCGTTCTCGAGAATCAGGAAGATGTCGCGGGTTGCGAGATCGGCGCCCGCGAGCCGCTTGCCGAGCGCCGCGGGCACCCACGTCTGCTCGAGCGACACGGGCTCGCGATTCAGCAGCCGCACGCGGCGGATCTCGACGAGCGGCGCGCCTTCCGGCACGTTCAGCTTCGTCGCGAGATGGCTGTCGGCCTTCACGGTGCGAAAGCTGCGCAACTGGTTGACGATCTCGTAGCCCATCGACGACATCGCCTCGGCGAAGCCCTGCAGCGACGTCACGTTCTGGAACGCCTTCGGCTTCGACACGAACGTGCCCTTGCCGTGCAGCCTGAACAGCAGGCCTTCCTTCTGCAGGTCGCCGAGTGCCTGGCGCACCGTGATGCGGCTCACGTCGAACATCGCGCAGAGTTCGTGCTCGGACGGCATCCTGCTGTGCGGCGCATAAGTGCCGTCGAGGATACGCGTGCGCAGCGTGTCCTTGATCTGCACGTAGAGCGGGGCCGCCGATAGCGGCACGACGTTGGATGAGGTCATCGGTCAACTTGTCATGACAAGAGGACTCGAGTGTAGTGAGCGCGCTCGCGCGCCCAAACCAACGATTTCTGATTTCGACTTTCCGATTCCGGAAAAGCGCGGGCGGCTGCGTGGCCGAGCTTCGTCCGGATCTGCCTCTTGTCGGCTGCCCGAATCGGCAGACAATCGGAGATTCGCGCTCGCATGTGCCGCGCATGTCGATTTCACGCCGCGTCGTTCGTCGTATCGATGTCGACCGGATTCGCGACGGCGTCCGCAGTCCGGTTCCGCATCAATGCCTGACCGACAGAGAGAAAGGAGGTGCCAGATGCCTGATTCCCGCTATCGCTGGGTGATCGTCGCCGCGGGCGGCCTGATGGGCTGCATCGCGATCGGCGCGATGTTTTCGCTGCCCGTGTTCCTGCGGGCCATCGCACGCGACACCGGCTGGTCGATGACCGGCATTTCCGCCGCGATGACGCTCGGCTTCATCGCGATGGCCTTCGCGAGCATCGGCTGGGGCAGCCTGTCGGACCGGATCGGCACGCGTGCGGTGGTCGTGACGGGCGCCATGCTGCTGTCGGCGAGCCTGGCGCTTGCGAGCCGAGCGCCGTCGCTGCTCGCGTTCCAGCTGATTTTCGGGCTGGCCGTCGGCAGCGCGACGGCCGCGGTGTTCGCGCCGATGATGGCCTGCGTGACGGGCTGGTTCGACACGCATCGCAGTCTCGCGGTGTCGCTGGTGTCGGCCGGCATGGGCATGGCGCCGATGACGATGTCGCCGCTGGCGGCGTGGCTCGTGTCGGGCCACGGCTGGCGCACGTCGATGCTGCTGATCGCCGCGCTCGCGGCCGCCGTGATGATTCCGGCGTCGCTGCTCGTGCGCCGCGCCCCCGCGCTCGACGGGCCGCACGCCGAGCCGGCGCCGGCCGGCGGGCCCGGGGCCGCGCCGCTGTCGGTCGGCGGCGCGCTGCGTTCGCCGCAGTTCATCGTGCTGTTGCTAACCAACTTCTTCTGCTGCGCGACGCATTCCGGCCCGATCTTCCATACGGTCAGCTACGCGGTGACGTGCGGAATTCCGTTGATCGTCGCGGTATCGATCTACAGCGT
Organism: Burkholderia sp. MSMB0856; assembly: GCF_001524645.2. Taxonomy (NCBI): domain Bacteria; kingdom Pseudomonadati; phylum Pseudomonadota; class Betaproteobacteria; order Burkholderiales; family Burkholderiaceae; genus Burkholderia; species Burkholderia sp. MSMB0856. The sequence continues at coordinate 1,435,705 of NZ_CP013427.1, forward strand.
CGAGGGGCTTGCCGGCATGGGCGGGCGCATCGCGTTCGGGCTGTTGGGCGACCGCCTCGGTGCGAAACGCATGCTGGTGGCGGGGCTGCTCGCGCAGGCGCTCGGGGCGCTCGGCTATTACTTCGTGCGCACGCTCGACGGGTTCTACGCGGTCGCGATGCTGTTCGGTTTCATCTATGCGGGCGTGATGCCGCTCTATGCGGTGCTCGCGCGCGAGAACTTCCCGCTGCGGATGATGGGCACCGTGATCGGCGGCTGCGCGATGGCCGGCAGCCTCGGGATGGCGGCCGGGCCGGTCGCGGGCGGTTTGATCGTCGATGCGCTGGGCAGCTATGGCTGGCTGTACCTCGGATCGTTCGCGATCGGCATCGGCGCGTTCCTCGTCGCGATGATGTTCCGGCCGTTTCCGAAGGCGCGGTCGCACGTGGTCGCCGCATGACCCGGCAGTCGCGAAACGGCGATTTCCACGGGACGACGAACGCCGACCGACCGGGGCGAAAATAAAAAAACAGGGCCGGACGTCGCCCGCGCAGGCGACGCGAAATCGGCGCGGAGCCTGCTGCGGCGCAGCACAGCGGCAAGTCGTGGCGATCGGCGCGCATGCGCGCCGATTCGGCCCCTAAAAACACAATATCGAGCATACCTTCGAAGGGCCTGTCATACGCACGTCACCCTGCTAGAATTCGGCTGCCGCATTTGTTCCGATTGACTGATGAGATTGCTTGACGCACTGGTCGAACAACGCATTGCCGCCGCCGCCGCGCGGGGCGAGTTCGACGATTTGCCGGGTACCGGCGCGCCGCAGGCGCTGGATGACGACCTGCTCGTACCCGAGGAGGTGCGGGTGGCCAACCGTATCCTGAAGAATGCGGGCTTCGTGCCGCCGGCCGTCGAGCAACTGCGCGCGCTGCGCAACCTGCAGGACGAACTGCAGGCGGTCAGCGATCGTGCCGCGCGCTGCCGGCTGCAGGCGAAGATCCTCGCCCTCGACATGGCGCTCGAATCGCTGCGCGGCGGCCCGATGGTGATGCCGCGCGACTATTGCCGGCGCATCGCGGAACGTCTGTGCGAGCGCGGGCTCGACGACGCGTCCGCCGAAGCGGGGCCGATGTGAGCGCCGACGCGCTGCATGACGCCGCAGCCGGATCGGCCGCAGCTCCCGATTCCCCCATTCCCGAAGCCGTGCCCGTGTCGGCGCGCGACCTGCATTTCATGCGGCTCGCGCAGGCCGCCGCCGAAGAGGCGCGCGCGGCCGGCGAAGTGCCGGTCGGCGCGGTGCTCGTGCGGGGCGACGAAGTGATCGCACGCGGCTTCAACCATCCGATCGGCGGGCACGACCCGTCGGCCCATGCGGAAATGGCCGCGTTGCGCATGGCCGCTCAGCATTTGGAGAATTACCGGATGCCCGGCTGCGAGCTGTACGTGACGCTCGAGCCGTGCCTGATGTGCGCGGGCGCGATCATGCACGCGCGCATCGCGCGAGTCGTCTACGGCGCCGCCGATCCGAAGACGGGCGCGTGCGGCAGCGTGATCGACGCGTTCGCGAATCCTCAGCTCAACCACCATACCGACGTGACCGGCGGCGTGCTCGCCGACGAGTGCGGCGCCGCGCTGAAGTCGTTCTTCGCGGAGCGCCGTCGTGCGCTGCGTGAGGCGCGGCTCGCACGCGACGCCGAATCCGGCGCGCCGTAACCCCTGCCGCGCCCGTCGCCTGGAGCGGGGCGGGCAGCAAGGTTCCGTGAACCGGAGACGGTTCGGACCCTCTAAGCAGGTTTGACGATCCCGATACCTTTCGCCATGTCCCTCCAGCCCGCTGCGTCCTACACCATCCGCCTGCTGGCGCCGTCCGGCTATCCGCACGACCCCGATGCGATCAACCGCGCGCTCGAGCGCTTGAGCGGCTCGCAACATCGCATCGAGAACATCGAGGCGACGCAACGCCGCTTCCAGCGATTTGGCGGCACCGACGGCGAGCGGGCCGGCGACCTGAACCGCCTCGCGGATCCGGAGCGTGCGCTGCCGGACATCGCACTCGCGGTGCGCGGCGGCTACGGCGCCGCACGCATCCTGCACGGGCTCGACTATCGCGGGCTCGAGCGCCGCCTGCGCGACCAGCCGATCGCGCTCGTCGGCCACAGCGACTTCACCGCGATCCAGCTCGCGCTGTACGCGAAGGCGCGCATCAAGACGTTCGGCGGCCCGATGCTGTCGGCCGACTTCGGCGCCGAAACGCCGAGCGATTTCACGATACAGCACTTCTGGCGGACGTTGTCGCAGCCGACCACGACGGTCATCGCCGAGGCGCCGCAAGTGCAGACCGTGAACGTGACGGGCACGCTGTGGGGCGGCAACCTGGCGATCCTCACATCGCTCGTCGGCACGCCTTACATGCCCGACATCGAGGGCGGCATCCTGTTCGTCGAGGACGTCAACGAGCAGCCGTTCCGGATCGAACGGATGATCTACCAGTTGCACCTGTCGGGCGTGCTCGCGCGCCAGCAGGCGCTCGTGCTCGGCCAGTTCACGGGTGCGCGGCCGTTCGAGTACGACAACGGCTACGACATGCAGGCGATGATCGACCAGGTGCGCTCCGTGGTCGGCATTCCGGTCGTTACGGGTTTGCAGTTCGGCCACGTTCCCGACCTGCTGACGTTGCCGTTCGGTGCGCAGGCGCAGCTCGTCGCGAATGCGCACGGTTTCCGGCTTACGCTGTCGGACTATCCGCATCTCGGCTGAGCCGGGCAGGTACGATCGAAAGGCGGGGCTTCCCGCCTTTTTCTTTAAGTAAATGCGCAACTAACGGTCATAAATTTTTGTCGCCGTTGATCGGGTTGGCGGCATCGCGTGCACCAGTTTTGTCAACAAAATGACCGGAAGGGTATACACCGTAAGCCGCCATGGGAAAGCAGTAGAGGCTTGTCATGCCTGGATTTGGTGTGCCGCGCACCGTGCTGACACAGAGGAATGCACGCAGATTGTGCGCATTCCGGGAAAAGAATTGTTGACAATCTTTATGTCCGTCCTAGGATGAGGACCATCACGCGATGCAGAACATGAACGACTCCGATACCCATCCGTCCGGCGCTGCCGGTCCCGAAGCGATCGCCGAGCGGATCCGCACGGCGATCCTCGAGCATCGGCTCGCGCCCGGCGCGAAGCTGACGGAGGCGCAGCTCTGCGACGTGTTCGGGGTGAAGCGCGGAACGATCCGGCAGGCGCTCTCGCAGCTCGCGGCCGACAAGCTGGTCGATCTCGAGCCGAACCGCGGTGCGTTCGTCGCGAGTCCGACGCTGCAGGACGTGCACGAGGTGTTCGAGATGCGCCGGATCATCGAGCTGGCCGTCGTCGAGCGGCTCGCGACGGGGCCGGGCGCGAAGCGGCTGAAGGGCGTTGCGGCGCTGATCGACAAGGAACGCAAGGCGTTCGAACGGCACGACTTCGCGGCGTGGATCCGCCTGTCGGGCGAATTCCACACGGCGCTCGCGGCGCTGACGGGCAATGCGACGCTCTGCGAGTGCCTCGACGGGCTCGTCGCACGCTCGACGTTGATGTCGGCGCTGTATGAATCGCACGGGCGCAGCCCGTGCTCGTGCGACGACCATGACGAGATCCTGACCGCGCTGGAAGCGGGCGATTCGAAGCGGGCGGTGACGCTGATGGCGCACCACCTGCAGCATGTCGAACTGAAGATGCTGGACCGGCCCGCGCAAGGGCAGGTCGATTTGCGCGAAGTGTTCGGCGGCGCCTGAGCGGCGACGCGAATCCGGCCGCGCGCCACACGACGAGAGCAATGCAGGCCGGCGGTTTGCACCGCCGGCCGCCAGTCCGACTCCGGGCGATGATCCGGAGCGATATTGATGACGGTGGAGCGGCTGGTTGGCCGCGTCAAGGAGAAGTCATGGCTCAGTTCAGTGTGGCGCACGACAGTGCGTATCCGGCGGAAGAAGGCGGCGAGGGCGGCGGGCCCATGTTGCCGGACGGTTACAGTCAACGTTTGTACAACGAAGATTTGGCACCCCTTAAGAATCAGACTTGGGGCGCTTACAACATCTTCGCATTCTGGATGTCGGACGTGCATAGCGTTGGCGGCTACGTGTTCGCGGGCAGCCTGTTCGCGCTCGGGCTGACGAGCTGGCAGGTGCTGATCGCGCTGATCGTTGGCATCACGATCGTGAACCGGCTGTGCAATCTGATCGCGCGGCCGAGCCAGCAGATCGGCGTGCCTTATCCGGTCGCGTGCCGCGCGACGTTCGGCGTGCTCGGCGCGAACGTGCCGGCCGTGATCCGCGGGCTGATCGCGATCGCGTGGTACGGCATCCAGACCTATCTCGCGTCCAGCGCGCTCGTGATCGTCGTGCTGAAGTTCTTTCCGCAATGGCTGCCATATGCGGACGTCCATCGCTACGGCTTCCTCGGGCTGTCGGCGGTCGGCTGGGCCGGCTTCATGCTGCTGTGGGTGCTGCAGGCGCTCGTATTCTGGAACGGGATGGAGACGATCAAGAAGTTCATCGACTTCGCGGGCCCGGCTGTATACGTCGTGATGTTCATCCTGGCCGGCTACATGGTGTGGCGCGCGGGCTGGCGCAACATCGGCATCAACCTCGGCGGCGTCAAGTATCACGGCGCGGAAGTGATTCCGGTGATGATCACGGCCGTGTCGCTCGTCGTGTCTTACTTCTCCGGGCCGATGCTCAATTTCGGCGACTTCTCGCGCTACTGCCGCTCGTTCGGCGACGTGAAGCGCGGCAACTTCTGGGGGCTGCCGGTCAACTTCCTCGCGTTCTCGCTCGTCACGGTGATCACCACCGCCGCGACGCTTCCGGTGTTCGGTGAACTCATCACCGATCCCGTCGAGACGGTCGGCCGCATCGACCATCCGACCGCCGTGATCCTCGGCGCGCTGACGTTCACGATCGCGACGATCGGCATCAACATCGTCGCGAACTTCGTGTCGCCCGCGTTCGACTTCTCGAACGTCGCGCCGCGGCTGATCAGCTGGCGCGCGGGCGGAATGCTCGCGGCCGTCGCGTCGATCTTCATCACGCCGTGGAACCTGTTCAACAACCCGGCCGTGATCCACTACACGCTCGACGTGCTCGGCGCGTTCATCGGCCCGCTGTACGGCGTGCTGATCGCCGACTTCTACCTCGTCAAGCGCGGCCGGCTCGTGCGCGACGACCTGTACACGATGTCGGAGCGCGGCACGTACTGGTACACGGGCGGCGTGAACCGCCGCGCACTCGCCGCGCTGCTGCCGGCCGCGGTAATCGCCGTCATCTGCGTGATGGTGCCGGGCTGGCAGGCCGCCGCGAACTTCTCGTGGTTCATCGGCGCGGGGCTCGGTTTCGTGTTCTACCGGCTGCTCGTGAGCACGAAGGCCTGAGGAGCGCGCGATGAAGATCAAGCTGATCAATCCGAACACGACGCAGCGGATGACCGATGCGATGGGCCGCTGCGCGCGTGAAATCGCGGCGGCAGGCACCGAGATCGTCGCGGTGAGCCCGCCGATGGGGCCGCCGTCGATCGAAGGCTATTACGACGAGGCGCTCGCGACGCCCGGGCTTCTGGCCGAGATCGCGCAGGGCGAGCGCGACGGCTGCGACGCATATGTGATCGCATGTTTCGGCGACCCGGGCCTTTATGCGGCGCGCGAACTCGCGCGCGGGCCGGTGATCGGGATCGCCGAGGCGGCGATGCATGCGGCGAGCGTGCTCGCGCCGGGCTTCTCGGTCGTCACGACCCTCGCTCGCACCTGCGGGATGGCGTGGCATCTCGCCGAGCGCTACGGGATGAAGCGGTTCTGCCGCAACGTGCGGGCAACCGACGTCGCGGTGCTCGAACTCGACCGGCCCGGTTCGGCCGCGCGGCGGATCATCGTCGACGAATGCCGGCGCGCGCTCGACGAGGACGGCGCCGACGCGATCGTCCTCGGCTGCGCCGGGATGGCCGAATTCGCGCACGAGATCGAGCAGCAGATCGGCGCGCCGGTCGTGGAGGGCGTCACGGCGGCCGTCAAGTGGGCCGAGGCGCTCGTCGCGCTGCGCCTCGCGACCGCGAAGCGCGGCGATTATGCGCGGCCGCTGCCGAAGCGCTACGACGGCGAATTCGCGCGTTTCAGCCCGCCGGAGGACGCGCCCGCGCCCGCGTCGGCCGCCGCCACGGCGCGAAGCGGGAGCGCCGCGTCGGAACCGGTCCCGAATTTGCCGCAACCGCACATACACGCCGTCTGACATGCACTATCTGCGCCGCTGTATGGGCGCGTATGAACGTTTTCGCTACACTGGGCCGTCATCGCATCGGCCCGTGCGGCCGGCCTCCGGCACCCGCGCGGGTCGATGCGAACCCATTACTTCCGCAAGCTTTCGCCGCACTTCGAACCCATGTCACTCGATCCCAACTATCCTCGCGACCTGATCGGCTACGGCCGCCATCCCGTGCAGGCGAACTGGCCCGGGCGTGCCCGCGTCGCCGTGCAATTCGTGCTGAACTACGAGGAGGGCGGCGAGAACTGCGTGCTGCACGGCGACCCGGGCTCCGAGCAGTTCCTGTCCGAAATCGTCGGCGCGGCCGCGTATCCGGACCGCCACATGAGCATGGAATCGATCTACGAATACGGTTCCCGTGCCGGCGTGTGGCGCATCCTGCGCGAATTCGAGAAGCGCGGGCTGCCGCTGACGGTGTTCGGCGTGGGCATGGCGATCGAGCGTCATCCGGAACTCGCGCGCGCATTCGTCGAGCTCGGCCACGAGATCGCGTGCCACGGCTGGCGCTGGATCCACTATCAGAGCATGACGCCCGAGCTCGAGGCCGAGCACATGCGCCTCGGGATGGAAGCGATCGAACGCGTGACGGGCGAGCGTCCGCTCGGCTGGTACACCGGCCGCGATAGCCCGAACACGCACCGTCTCGTCGCGGAATACGGCGGCTTCCTGTACGACTCCGACAACTACGGCGACGACCTGCCGTTCTGGATGGACGTCGAGGTGTCGGGCGGCGGCACGTCGCCGCAGCTGATCGTCCCGTACACGCTCGATACGAACGACATGCGCTTCGCGACGCCGCAGGGCTTCAACACCGGCGACCACTTCTTCGACTACCTGCGCGACGCGTTCGACGTGCTGTACGCGGAGGGCGACGACGCGCCGAAGATGCTGTCGATCGGCATGCACTGCCGTCTGCTCGGCCGGCCGGGGCGTTTCCGCGGGCTGCAGCGTTTCCTCGATCACATCGAGAAGCACGATCGCGTATGGGTGACGCGCCGTGTCGATATCGCGCGTCATTGGCGTGAACATCATCCGTATCAGCCCAATCATCGAAACGAAGGGAAAGCATGAAGGCGATGCGTTACACGTTGGAGCAACTGAACACGATGGCGCCGAGCGCATTCGTCGCGGCGCTGTCGGGGATCTTCGAACATTCGCCGTGGGTGGCCGAGGTCGCTGCGGGCGAGCGGCCGTTCGCGAGCATCGACGCGCTGCACGAGACGATGTCGAACGCGGTGGAGACGGGCGGCGAAGTGCGCCAGCTCGCATTGATCAACGCTCACCCGGAGCTGGCCGGCAAGGCTGCCGTGCGCGGCGAGCTGACGGCCGAGTCGACGCGCGAGCAGAGCGGCGCGGGTCTCGACCAGTGCACGCAGGAAGAGTTCGACAAGCTGCTGACGCTGAACCGCACGTATCGCGAGAAGTTCGGCTTCCCGTTCATCCTCGCGGTGCGCGGCTACGACCGGCACGGCATCATCGCGAACTTCGAGTCGCGCGTGAATCATTCGCGCACCGAGGAACTGCGCGCGAGCCTCGACCAGATCTACCGGATCGCGCGCTTTCGCCTCGACGACCTGATCGACGCCTGACACCTCACGACGGCCTGCTGCGTCGCGGCGGCTGATCGCATCACTGAAACAAGGAAACATCATGGCTGTTCCGCTTCTCGATCCCGACGCTCCCGACTTCACGCGGCGCTACGTGAACCTCGCCGACCCGCGCCTCGGTGCGCAGGCGCTCGAGGCCAGCGACGATTTCTTCGCGCCGAAGGACCGGATGCTGAACCCCGAGCCGGCGGTGTTCATCCCCGGCAAGTACGACGACCACGGCAAGTGGATGGACGGCTGGGAGACGCGCCGCAAGCGCACGACGGGCTATGACTGGTGCATCGTCAAGCTCGCGCGGCCGGGCGTGATCAAGGGCTTCGACATCGACACGAGCCACTTCACCGGCAACTTCCCGCCGGCCGCATCGATCGAGGCGGCATACGTGGCCGACGGCGCACCGACGCATGCGACGGAATGGGTCGAGATCGTGCCGTCGACGACGCTGCAGGGCAACAGCCATCACTACGTCGAAGCGCGCGACGCGCGTGCGTTCACGCATCTGCGCGTAAACATCTATCCGGACGGCGGCATCGCGCGCCTGCGCGTGTATGGTCAGCCGCAGCTCGACTGGGCCGGCGCGAGCGCGACCGACCAGTTCGACCTCGCGGCGATGGAAAACGGCGGCTACGTGGTGGCCGCGAACAACCAGCATTTCGGCGTCGCGTCGAACCTGCTGCTGCCGGGCCGCGGCGTGAATATGGGCGATGGCTGGGAAACCCGCCGCCGCCGCGAACCGGGCAACGACTGGGCGATCATCGCGCTCGCGCAGCCCGGCGTGATTCGCAAGATCGAAGTCGATACCGCGTTCTTCAAGGGCAACTATCCGGACCGCTGCTCGATCCAGGCCGCGTACGTGTCGGGCGGCACCGACAGCTCGCTGATCACGCAGTCGATGTTCTGGCCGGTGCTGCTCGGCGAACAGAAGCTGCAGATGGACAAGCAGCATTACTTCGAGCACGAGATCGCATCGCTGGGCCCGGTGACCCATGTGCGCCTGAACATCATTCCGGACGGCGGCGTGTCGCGCCTGCGTCTGTGGGGGACGCTCGACAAATGAAGACGCTCGCAATCGAACCGCTGACCAAGGACGCGTTCGCGCCGTTCGGCGACGTGATCGAAACGGACGGCGCGAAGCAGATTCCGATCAACCTCGGCACGACGATCCGCTTTCACGATCTCGCGAAGGTCGACGTGACCGACGAAGACGGCCGCACGCTCGTCAATCTGTTCCGCGGCCAGCCGCGCACGCTGCCGTTCGAGGTGAAGATGCTCGAGCGTCATCCGCTCGGCAGCCAGGCGTTCGTGCCGCTGAACGACCAGCCGTATCTCGTCGTCGTCGCGCCGGCGGGCGATCTCGATCCGTCGAAGATCCGCGCGTTCGTGACGAGCGGGTGGCAGGGCGTGAACTACGCGAAGGGCGTGTGGCATCACCCGCTGATCGCGCTCGGCGGCGTCAGCGACTTCATCGTCGTCGATCGCGGCGGCGACGGCCTGAATCTGAACGAGCAGGACCTGCAGGAATCGCTATGGCTCACCGAGGACGCGCTGGATGCACTGACGGCCTGAGCCGCATTTCGGCAGTATCGTTTCATCGAAGAGACCCGCGCGATCTGCGCGGGTTTTTTTATGCTCGCCGCGCGCACAGGCCCATGACGTTGCCGCTACGTCGAAGACGTCGATCGCGTGCTATCGTGCCCGCATCGCCACCGCACGACGCCCGGTTCCCGGGCCGTACCACGATGAGCCAACCTGAAAACGACCTCGCGATCCTGCTGCGCACGATGCAGCCCGAACTGCATCGCGGTGCGTTCGCGTTCGTCGCGCTGCCGGCCGATGCCGACATATCGTTATCCGAAGCGATTGCAACGTTCCGCGAAACGGAAGGCATGACCGTCGTCGTCGACGAGGCAACGGCCGTACGTCGCGGCTGGCCGGTGCTGTTCCGCGCCGCGTGGATCACGCTGACGGTGCATTCGGACCTCGCGGCGGTCGGCCTGACGGCCGCGTTCGCGAGCGCCCTCGGCGCGGCCGGCATCAGCTGCAACGTGATGGCCGCCGCGTATCACGATCACATCTTCGTGCCGTTCGACGACGGCCCGCGCGCGCTCGATGCGCTCGTCGCGCTGCAGCGCGACGCGATGCGGGGCTAGCGGGAGACACGTTCCGCGCGGGCAAAAAAAACGGGCCCGTTTCCGGGCCCGCGAACGGAGAGGACTGCACCGACCAACCAACCAAGCGGCGGCGGGCGCAGGGCGGCTTACTTGACCGCGCCACCCTCGAACCAGGCGGCGAGCTTCACGCGCTCGTCGTCGGTCATGTGCGTGACGTTGCCGATCGGCATCGCCTTCAGGCGCACGGCCTGTTCGTAGATGCGTTGCGCGTTCTTCGACACCTCGTCCGGCGTGTCGAACATCACGCCGGCGGGCGCGCTGCCCATCAGCGTCGGCTTCGACGAGTGGCACTCGACGCAGCGCTGCTGCAGGATCGGCATGATGTCGTTGATCACGATCTTCGGTGCGTTCGCCGCCTGCGCTTCCGGTGCGACCGGCTTCGGCATCGTCCACACCAGTGCGCCCGACAGCAGCGCGACGCCGCCGATCGGCAGGTACCACAGCTGCTTGCCACGGTGACGCATCACGAAGAACTGACGGATCAGCGCGCCGGCCAGCATGATCAGCACGAGCACGACCCAGTTGAACTTGTTCGTGTACGTCATCGCATAGTGGTTCGACAGCATCGCGAACACGACCGGCAGCGTGAAATACGTGTTGTGCACCGAACGCTGCTTGCCGCGCTTGCCGTAGATCGGGTTCGGCTCTTCGCCCTTGAGCATCTTGTCGACCATCTTGCGCTGGCCCGGGATGATCACGAAGAACACGTTCGCCGACATGATCGTCGCGAGCATCGCGCCGACGATCAGGTACGCCGCACGGCCCGAGAAGATGTGGCACGCGAGGTACGCGGCGACGACGACGTAGAGGCCGACGCAGATGCCCAGCACGCGATCGTTGGTGCCGAGGATGCGGCACAGCGAGTCGTAGACGATCCAGCCGGCCGCGAGGAAGCCGAGGGCGGACGCGACGGCGACCACGGGGCCCATGTCGAGTACGCTCTTGTCGATCAGATACGTGTTCGGTGCGAGCAGGTACAGCACGAAGAACAGCGAGAAGCCCGACAGCCAGGTCGTGTACGACGGCCACTTCGACCAGTGCAGGTCATCCGGCATTTCCGGCGGGGCGACCGTGTACTTCTGCATGTTGTAGAAACCGCCGCCGTGGACGTGCCACAGCTCGCCGAACACGCCGCGCTTGCGCTGGTTCGCGTCGGTCGGCGGTTTCAGGCTGTTGTCGAGCGCGACGAAATAGAAGGACTCGCCGATCCACGCAATGGCGACGATGACGTGCAGCCATCGCAGCGCGAGGTTCAGCCAGTCGGTGATGAAGCCTTCCATGAAACTCCTCCAGACTCAGATCGTTGTCTTTGATGCGGGCGCCGATGCGTGTGTCAGCTGCCGCGATAGGTGCTGTACGACCACGGCGACACGAGCAGCGGCACGTGGTAGTGCGATGCGGTGTCGGCGATGCCGAAGCGCAGCACGACGCGGTCGACGAAGCGGGGTTCGGGCACCTTCACGCCGAGCGACGCGAAGTAGTCGCCGGCATGGAACACGAGTTCGTATTCGCCGGCGGCGAGCGCGGCGCCTTCGAGCAGGGGTTCGTCGCAGCGGCCGTCGCTATTGGTCAGCACGGTCTTGATCGCGCGGCGCGATTCGCCGTCCAGCGCGTAGAGGTCCACCTTGATGGCAGCGCCGGGGCGACCGTGTGCCGTATCGAGTACGTGGGTAGTGAGCTTTCCCATTCGCAATTGTCCTTGTGTGAATGCGAGGTTCGGCGGCGACTCGATCCATTGACTGTGCGGCGGATCGAGGCTCCACGTCACGTGGCTACATACCCGTCGGCGAGATTGAAGCGAGCGCCGTGCAGGCATTGTAAAAAGGTTCCCCGCGCAAATACGGGCGCGATATCAAAGATAATGCGCCGCGCATGAACCGCTGTCGACGCCCCGCCGGAAGCGGCCGGCGGCCCGGGATTCCAGCGCCTGGCAGGGGCGTGTGCGGCGTACCATATCGAAACCGTGAAGCGCGGTATTCCGGATCGCGCATTGTGCGTCGCGCGCGCTTGGGCGATGCTCCCGCCGTGCGCGTCGGGCGTCGAGCCCGCGCGTACCCCGAAGACGGCATTCACGCCGGGTAACCGGGCCAGCGCGTTCGAACGGACGCAGGCACCGGGGCGTGCCGCGAATCAGCGTTCGAACGGCCTTGTGACGGTCTCCGGGAGCGGCTCCCGGGGGCAGAACCACGCGGAGAACGCATGAATCTCGAGCAGCACGCCGGCGCACGCGCGCCGCACCCATTCTCATCCCGCCCGACGACCCTGCTGGTCAAGCACGCCGACGTGCTCGTGACCATGGACGACACGCGCCGCGAATTGCGCGACGCGGGCCTCTATATCGAAGACAACCGGATCGTCGCGGTCGGCCCGAGCGCCGAGTTGCCCGATACCGCCGACGAAGTGCTCGACCTGCGCGGCCACCTCGTGATCCCGGGGCTCGTGAACACGCATCACCACATGTACCAGAGCCTCACGCGCGCGGTGCCGGCCGCGCAGAACGCCGAGCTGTTCGGCTGGCTCACGAACCTGTATCGGATCTGGGCGCACCTGACGCCCGAGATGATCGAGGTGTCGACGCTGACCGCGATGGCCGAGCTGCTGCAGTCGGGCTGCACGACGTCGAGCGACCATCTGTACATCTATCCGAACGGCAGCCGGCTCGACGACAGCATCGGCGCCGCGCAGCGAATCGGCATGCGCTTTCACGCGAGCCGCGGCGCGATGAGCGTCGGCCAGCGCGACGGCGGGCTGCCGCCCGATTCGGTCGTCGAGCGCGAGCCCGACATCCTGCGCGACGCGCAGCGCCTGATCGAGACCTATCACGACGAAGGCCGCTACGCGATGCTGCGGGTAGTCGTCGCGCCGTGCTCGCCGTTCTCGGTGAGCCGCGGCCTGATGCGCGACGCGGCCGTTCTGGCACGCGACTACGGCGTGTCGCTGCACACGCACCTGGCCGAGAACGTCAACGACATAGCGTACAGCCGCGAGAAGTTCGGGATGACGCCTGCCGAATACGCGGAAGATCTCGGCTGGGTCGGCCACGACGTATGGCACGCGCACTGCGTGCAGCTCGACGATGCGGGCATCGGCCTGTTCGCGCGCACCGGCACCGGCGTGGCGCACTGTCCATGTTCGAACATGCGGCTCGCGTCGGGTATCGCGCCGGTGAAGAAGATGCGTCTCGCGGGTGTGCCGGTCGGGCTCGGCGTCGACGGTTCCGCGTCGAACGACGGCGCGCAGATGGTCGCGGAAGTGCGGCAGGCGCTGCTGCTGCAGCGGGTCGGTTTCGGGCCCGACGTGATGACCGCGCGCGAGGCGCTCGAGATCGCGACGCTGGGCGGCGCGAAGGTGCTGAACCGCGACGACATCGGCGCGCTGAAGCCCGGCATGGCCGCGGACTTCGCCGCATTCGACCTGCGCCAGCCGCTGTTCGCGGGCGCGCTGCACGATCCGGTCGCGGCGCTCGTGTTCTGCGCGCCGTCGCAGACGGCGTACACGGTGGTGAACGGGAAGGTGGTGGTGCGGGAAGGGCGGCTCGCGACGCTCGACCTGCCGCCGGTCATCGAGCGTCACAACGCGCTGGCGCAGGCACTCGTGGAGGCGTCGCGCTGACGCATCGATGTGAAGGTCGCGCCGCGCGCCGCGGATCGGGCGTGCGGTGGCGGTAGCGGCCGCCACACGCCGCGCATCGCACCGCGACGGCATGGCCGGCGCGTGCGTCGTGCGCGCTTACGCCTCGATCAGCGTGCGGGTTGCTTCAGCGACGAGGCTGCGCAGCCAGCGCACCTCGTCGGAGTAGTGGCAGCGTTCGTGCCACAGCTGGTAATACTGCATCGGCGGAAAGTCGAGCGGCGCCGGCACGACCGACAGCGGCAGGAACTTCGCGTAGTGATCGGCGAACAGGCGCGTCGTCGTGAAGATCAGGTCGGACTTCACCAGCACGTACGGCGCGAGGTTGAAGTACGGCAGCGTGACGACCACGTGACGCTTGAGCCGTTCGCGCGCGAGATGCACGTCGATCGCGCCGCGCTGGCCGACCGAGTACGGCGTCGGCGCGAGATGCGGCGCGTTCAGATACTGGTCGAGCGTGAGCCCGCCGCGCTTCGCGAACGGATGCGTGTTGCTCATCAGGCAGACGATTTCGTCGACGAACAGGTTCGACAGGTGCAGTTGCTCGGGCGGCTCGGGCCAGTTCCCGACGACGATGTCGAGCTTGCCGTCTTCCAGCGCGAGCTCGTAGTCGAATGCGGGGCCGAGCGAGTGGAACTCGAGCGTCGCGTTCGGCGCCGCCTGGCGGAAGCGTTCGACGACGGTCGGCACGAACAGCACGTTCAGGTAGTCGGGGCAGCCGATCCGGTAGCAGCGGATCGACGTGGCCGGGTCGAAATTGTGCTGCTGGAACTTGATGCGCTCGATTTCGCGCAGTGCGTTCTGCACCGGCTCGAGCAGGCGCAATCCGTATTCGGTCGGAACCATGCCGGACTTGCCGCGCACGAGCAGCGGGTCGCCGGTGATGTCGCGCAGGCGCCGCAGTGCGGCGCTGATCGCCGGTTGCGACTGGTTCAGTTTGACGGCCGCGCGCGTGACGCTGCGCTCCATCAACAAGGTATGCAAGACGCGCAAGAGGTACGTGTCGATCGCCTCGCGTTGCTGACTCATGATTTCTCCAGTTTATATGGCTGGGCTGATCGAGGGGTGATGTGGGTATATGGTTTTTAATATGAACGAAAGTCAGCGTCAAGAGATGGATACCCGCAGACGCGCGTCGGCCCGACCTCGCGAAGGGGCTGAAAGGGACGTGATGCGGGTGGGCGCGGCACCGCGCGGATGCGCATTGCACGCATCCGGTGGCAAGGGCACCGCGCGTGACGCGCGTGCGTCAGTCGTCGATGCGCATGCCGACTTTCAGCGTGACCTGCCAGTGGATGACCTGGTCGCCTTCGATGTGGCCGCGCGTTTCGGTGACCTGGAACCAGTGCAGGTTGTGCAGCGTCTTGCCGGCTTTCGAGATCGCGTTGCGGATGGCGTCGTCGCACGATTGCCGCGACGAACCGGTCAGTTCGATCAGCTTGTAGACGTGGTCGCTCATGATGCGCTCCCTGGGATGTCGGTGTGTGCGCCGGCGCAAGCGGCGGGCCCGAGACGGCGCCGTGCGTGTCCGGCTTCTTGAGTGATAGGTATGATGGGCGGCAAGTGCAACCCCAATTGGAGACGAGGAACATCGTGGAAGTCGGATTTTGCGGACCGGGATTGATGGGCGCGCCGATGATTCGGCATTTGCTGGCGGCGGGCCATCGGGTCAGCGTATGGAACCGGACGCGCGCCAAGGCCGAGGCGCTTGAAAAGGATGGTGCGCAGGTGGTCGACACGCCGCGCGAACTGGCCGAGCGTGTCGACACGGTGTTCGTGTGCGTGCTCGACGGCCGCGCGGTCGGCGACGTCGCGTTCGGCGAGCACGGGCTCCTTGCCGGCGATGCGAATGCGCGCCGCCTGAAGCGCATCGTCGATCATTCGAGCATTCCGCCCGCGGCGACGCGCGACTACGCGGCGCGTGCGGCCGCGCTCGGCGTCGGCTGGATCGACGCGCCGGTGTCGGGCGGCGTGCCCGGCGCGCAGGCCGGCACCCTCGCGGTAATGGCGGGCGGCGGCGCGGCCGACCTCGACGCGGTGCGGCCGCTGATCGATACCTACGCGTCGCGCATCACGCACATGGGCGACGCGGGCGCGGGCCAGACCGCGAAACTCTGCAACCAGGCGATCGTCACCGCGACGGTGACCGCGATTGCGGAAGCGGTCGGCCTCGCCCAGGCGAGCGGCATCGACGCTGCGCGTCTGGCCGACGCGCTGGCGGGCGGGTGGGCCGATTCGGTGCTGCTGCAGACCTTCGTGCCGCGCATGACGTCAGGCGGTCATCCGCCGATCGGCGCGCTGAGCACGTTCCAGAAGGACGTCGACGCGATCGCCGACGCCGCGCGCGACACCGGCGCGGTGATGCCCGTGTCGGCCACGGTGCAGCAGGTGCTCCGGCTGGGCGCCGCGCAGGGGCTCGCCGGTGCCGATTTCGCCGCGTTCATCGACATCGTCCGGCCCGACAACGGGCGCGCGACGGCGCGGTGATCGCGCGGCGACGGTGAAGCGGGAAGCCTGAATGGCCGATGGGCCGCCCGGAGGCGGCCCATCGTGTCGGTGTCGGTTCAGCCGAGGGAGCGCGGTGTCGTATCGCCGGCGTTCTGGCGTCCGAGGCCGCCGCGCAGGCTCGCCTTCGTGCCTGCACCAAATTCGGGCAGGATGCGCGCCCGGGCGCGGCTCGCGAACACGAGGAAGCCGAAACCGTTCGCCTCGTACCAGTACCCGCCGTTCTCGAGGCCGTCGAGCGGTTGCTCAAGTGCGTTGGCGATCGATTCGATGCAGCGCTTGCGCAGTTCGGCGATGGCCGGATAGGGCGGCTGAGCGCCGCGCACGCTGCACAGGAGCACGTCGAGGCCGGGCAGCACATGCGCATAGAGGACGGGCTCGTCCTGCGCACGGGCGCGGGCAATCTTGGTGTCGAGCTGCGCGAACGGTTTCGAGTGGCGCAATACCGCGAGGAACGACTCCTGGCCGTCCTGTTGCGCACGTCGACGTTTTTTCGGGAAGGACATAAACACTCGCCTCAAAAACAATTGCAAGAAATGCGGCACTTTCATGCGACCCACTCCCGGCTATGTACGCCGCATGTCGATCCTTTATAGCACACGAAAATGCTGCACTCGTGCGGTACGACGATCAATGTCTCCCGTCGACCCGCTTGCCACGATGATCGACACAGCCAGCGTCTTGGCGCCCGTACTGTCGTTTAGTCTCCATCATAGACCTGCTTTTCCCGCGCGTGCATTCGCGCGTCACAAAAAAGTGAGACAGGCCGCGCACGGCGCGCGCCCATGAAAAAGGCCCGCACTTGGCGGGCCCGGCGGATGCTGCGTTACGCAGTGCTCAGCGTTGCTTGAGCGAATCGCGGATCTCGCGCAGCAGCACGGTGTCTTCCGGCGTCGCAGCCGGCGCGGCTTCTTCAGGCTTGCGCAGCTTGTTGATGAATTTCACCATCAGGAAGATGATGAACGCGAGGATCACGAAATTGATCGCCACGGTGATGAACGAGCCGTAGCCGAATGCGGCGACGCCCGCGGCCTGCAGGTCCTTGAACGAATCGGGATTACCCTTGAACGACGGAGGGATGGTGCCGAGCAGAACGAACTTGTTCGAGAAATCCAGACCGCCCGTCAGCACGCCGATGACCGGCATGATGAGGTCTTTCACGACCGAGTCGACGATCTTCGAGAATGCGCCACCGATGATCACGCCGACGGCGAGATCCATCACATTGCCTTTGACGGCGAACTCCTTGAATTCCTTGATTATGCTCATGAGCGGCTTTCTCCTGGTTGGGCGAGGGGAGGCGTGCCGCGACGCGCAGGGCTGCGAAGCGTCTGGCGGGTCGGAGGGGGATCGGAGGCACGCCGATGGCCGCATGATAGCGAACGTGCCCCATTGCCGGTAGCCCATCTTGAAATGATTAACAAATCACGGACGGGGCCGGCGCGAGCGGAAATGAAAGGAATCGCGGTGTGACGGGGCGGGCGCGGCGCGATGCGTCGACGCCCGCGTGTGCACGGCTCAGGTGTTGTCGTCGGTCCAGCCGTCGTCGTTGCTGCCGAGATCGACGCCGCCACCGCCGTTGCCGTCGCTCCAGTTCGAGCTGTCGCCGCGGCCGAAGTCGAAGCCCGGATCGTTGTTCTCCTGGCGCCGGCGCTGGTCGTCGACGATCACGTCGCGTTCGACCACGCGTTCGCGGCCGCCGGACATCGCCTCGCCGAGCAGCACGCCCGTCAGCAGCCCGCCCATTCCGCCGCCGAAACCACCGCCTTGCTGGACCACGACGGGCGGCTGCTGTTGCGGATACGGCTGCTGCGGGTACGGTTGCTGCTGATATGGCTGGCCTTGCGTGCCGGTCATGCGATCGGCTTCCTGCGCATACACGGAGCCGCCGCCGTTCGCGGGCGCCGCAGGCTGCGCGCTCGGATCGGGGCGGCCCTCGACGCGCGCCTTCACGCTCGCATGGCGCTGTTCGAGTTCGTCGATGCGATACGGCGGCACCGGGTTCTTGCCGTTCGACAGCGTCTCGACGAGCGTGCGTGCATCGGTCTCGATGCCTTCGAGTTCGCCGGTGAGCGCGGCGGCGCCCGGCGCCGTCGACAGCTTCGCGTCGAGTTTCAGCGGACGGATGTCGTTCAGCACGTCGGTCGCGCGCTTCAATTGCGTGCGGCGTTCGTCGTCGGCGCGACTGTTGTCGGCGGAGCGCGCGCGTCGCAACGTCCAGCGCAGCACCAACGCGATGATCGCGACGATCAGCCCGAGGCCGATCCACATGCCGGTCGACGGACCGTGTTTCGCGACCGGCGCGGCGGGCGCGAGCGACGATTGCAACGAACCGGCCTGGGTGGCCGACGGTGCGTTGCCGCCGGTGCGCGCGGCGTCGGCGCGAATGCGCGATTCGGTCTGCGCGAAACGCGACGCGTCGGTGAAGCGCAGTTGCGGATCGAGCGACTTCGCCCGCTGCAATTGCGCGAGCGCGTCGGACGCGCGGCCTTCGCGGTCCAGCACCTGGGCGTACAGGTAGCGCGCATGCGCATTGTTCGGATGCGCGTCGATGACTTGCGACAGTTGCGTGTCGGCTTGCTGCCAGTTGCGCTGCGCGATCGATTGCTCGACCTGCTGCAGCGACGGGACCGCAAACGCGGCGGACGACAGCAGCATCAGCGAAAGGCCGAGAGCGGCGAGAGATTTCTTCATGGTCGAACCGGGCGCGAGCGCCCGTCTCCTGACGATCGGTGCGCGCCGCGGGCCCGGCGGGCCGCGGCGCGGTTGCCGTTACTGCGCGGGCGTGTCGAGTTGCTTCTTCAGCGCGGCGAGGCGGTCCTCGACCGACGGGCCCTTGTTCAGCGCGGCGAGCTTGTCGTCGAGCGCCTTGCCGCTCGACGTGTCGGCCGAATTCAGGCGGGCGTCCGAGCGCGCGTTCTGCAGCGCGACCTTGTCCTCGAGCTTCTGGAAGTCCTCGGACAGGTTCTTGCCGCCGATGCCGCCCAGCGCGCTGGCCGCGACGTCCTTCGCCTGCGCGATTTCCTGCTTGGCCTGCAGGATGTTCGAGCGCGCGTTCAGGTCGTTGCGGCGCTGACGCATGTCGGCGATCTGCCCCTTCAGCTTGTCGACCGACGGCTCGAGCGTCGTCAGTTCGGCCGCGAGCGCATCGCGCTCGGCTTCCGCGTTCGACTGCGCGGCGAGCGCCTCGCGTGCGAGCGCTTCGTCGCCGGCCTGCAGCGCGCGCTTCGCGCCGTCTTCGTACTTCTTCACCTTGTCGTCGGCCGCATCGCGCTTGCTGCGCTGGGTCGCGACTTGTGCCTCGATCTCGATCAGCGAATTCTCGGCACGGCCGATGCTGTCGTCGAGCTCCCGCACGATCTGCCGTGCGTCGCGCGACGGATCCTGTACCGAGTCGGCCGCATCGTTCAGCAGGCCTTTGATCGTGCGCGAAACAGAGTCGAAAAGCGACATGAAATCCTCCGTGGTTGAAAGGTGCCGCGTCGGCGGCAATGCCCGTCGCGAATCGGTTCCGACCCGCGTGAGCTGGCGGATATTACACCGCCGGCCCCTTAAATACGGCTTAAGTGCCGGAGTTCAAGCGCGGCGTGTGCGGACTTCCACCTTTCGCATCTGAAAGAAACGGCGCGGCGCGCACCGGGTTGCGAGTCCATGATAGGCGGAGCATGGCGCCAATACGTTCCGCAATTCACGCTTGTGCGGGAATTTTTACAAAAAATCGCGAAGCCGATCGGTCGATTTCATTAAAATGCGCTGTCACGTCGCGGGAACGGATCGCCGCGCGGCGGGGTCTGTCGACGTGACAGTTGCCACGATGCACCCACTCTGATTCATCCGCTTGCATTTTCCGCATGCGTCCGAGGGCGCCACGCCGCCCGCCATTCCGACATGCCAATTATCAAACGACCGTCTTCTTCTTCCGATCGGAACGAACCTCACTACACGTTGCGCCGTTCGCCGTCGGGAGCCTATTACCCCGATGACGACGACCGCGGCGACGACCGGCGCGCGCAGCGTCGCGGCGGCGGGGGCGGCGATCGCCGTTCGTTCGGCTCGCGCGTCGCGCTGTGGTTCGTCGGCCTGTTCGCGACGCTCGCGATCGTCGGTGCGCTGATCGTCGGCTACGCACTCGTCGTGATGGCGCCGCAGCTGCCGTCGCTCGATGCGCTGACCAACTACCAGCCGAAGGTGCCGCTGCGAGTGTTCACCGCCGATCACGTGCTGATCGGCGAGTTCGGCGAGGAGCGCCGCAGCCTCGTGCGCTTCCAGGACATTCCCGACGTGATGAAGAAGGCGGTGCTCGCGATCGAGGACTACCGCTTCTACGAGCACGGCGGCGTGGACTTCCTCGGCATCCTGCGCGCGGGCGTCGCCGACCTGATGCACGGCGGCGCGCGCCAGGGCGCGAGCACGATCACGATGCAGGTCGCGCGCAACTTCTTCCTGTCGAGCGAGAAGACGTATACGCGCAAGATCTACGAGATGCTGCTCGCGTACAAGATCGAAAAGGCCCTGACGAAGGACCAGATCCTCGAGCTGTACATGAACCAGATCTACCTGGGCCAGCGCTCGTACGGTTTCGCGGCCGCCGCGCGCGTGTATTTCGGCAAGGACCTGAAGGACATCACGCTCGCGGAAGCGGCGATGCTCGCGGGGCTGCCGAAGGCGCCGTCCGCGTATAACCCGGTCGTCAATCCGAAGCGCGCGAAGGTGCGTCAGGAGTACATCCTGAAGCGCATGCTCGAGATCGGCTACATCACGCAGCCGCAGTACGACCAGGCGGTGAAGGAAGAGATCCACGTGCGCACGCCGGGCAACCAGTACGCGGTGCACGGCGAATACGTCGCCGAGATGGTGCGGCAGATGATGTACCAGCAATACAAGGACGAAACCTATACGCGCGGGCTGACCGTCACGACGACGATCAACTCGGCCGACCAGGAAGCGGCGTACCAGGCCGTGCGTCGCGGCATTCTCGACTACGAGCGCCGCCACGGCTATCGCGGGCCGGAAGGCTCGATCAACCTGCCGGCGGCCGGCGACGATCGCGACGAGGCGATCGACGACGCGCTGGCCGATCACCCGGACAACGGCGACCTGCAGTCGGCGGTGGTGCTGGCCGCGTCGCCGAATGCGGTTGAGGTGCAGTTCGTCGGCGGCGCGACGACGACGATCGGCCCGGGCGGGCTGCGCTTCGTGTCGGCCGCGCTGAGCCCGCGCGCGAACGCGACGCTGCGGATTAAGCCGGGCTCGATCGTGCGGGTGCTGAAGGACGGCAAGACGGGCTGGCAGGTCGTGCAGCTGCCGCAGGTCGAAGGCGCGCTCGTCGCGATCGCGCCGCAGGACGGTGCGATCCGCTCGCTCGTCGGCGGCTTCGACTTCAACAAGAGCAAGTTCAACCACGTGACGCAGGCGTGGCGCCAGCCGGGTTCGTCGTTCAAGCCGTTCATCTATTCGGC
This sequence comes from Burkholderia sp. MSMB0856, assembly GCF_001524645.2. Taxonomy (NCBI): domain Bacteria; kingdom Pseudomonadati; phylum Pseudomonadota; class Betaproteobacteria; order Burkholderiales; family Burkholderiaceae; genus Burkholderia; species Burkholderia sp. MSMB0856. The sequence goes on from NZ_CP013427.1 coordinate 1,457,340, forward strand.
ATCGCTCGACAAGGGCCTTGGACCGGCGACGATCATCAACGATGCGCCGTTGTACTTCCCGCCGAGCGTGCCGGGCGGCACCGCGTGGGAGCCGAAGGACGATGATCAGCCCGACGGCCCGATGTCGATGCGCACGGGCCTGCAGCGTTCAAAGAACCTGGTCTCGATCCGGATCCTCGCGTCGATCGGCACGCAGTACGCGCAGGAGTACGTGACGCAGCGCTTCGGCTTCGATCCGGCGAAGACGCCGCCGTACCTGCCGATGGCGCTGGGTGCCGGCCTCGTGACGCCGCTGCAGCTCGCGACCGGCTACGCGGTGTTCGCGAACGGCGGCTACAAGGTCGATCCGTACCTGATCGCCGAAGTCGACGACGCGCGCGGCCAGCCGCTGCAGAAGTCGCAGCCGGTGATCGCCGGCGGCACCGCGCCGCGCACGATCGAAGGCCGCAACGCATACGTGATGAACAGCCTGCTGCACACGGTCGCGACGGCCGGCACGGGCGCGGGCACCAACGCGCTCGGCCGAAGCGACCTGCAGGGCAAGACGGGTACGACGAACGATGCGAAGGACGGCTGGTTCGCCGGCTATCAGCAGTCGCTCGTCGCCGTCGCCTGGATGGGCTTCGACCAGCCGAAGAGCCTCGGCAGCCGCGAATTCGGCGCGCAGCTCGCGCTGCCGATCTGGGTGAACTACATGCGCACCGCGCTGAACGGCGTGCCCGAGCAGCAGATGCCGATGCCGGACGGGCTGACCTCGATCGACGGCGAGCTTTACTACGCTGATCGCACACCGGGCAACGGCTTCGTCGCGAGCGTGGACATCAACCCGGCCGCGAACGCGATCAGCGCGAACGACGCGCTCGGCTCGGCCGGCTCGGAGGGGCTCGCACCGCCGCCCGTCACGCAGCAGGAGAAGCAGCAGATCATGGACATGTTCCAGAACAAGTAAGCGATACGCGGATGTTTCGCATGCGACGGGCGCCTTCGGGCGCCCGTTTTCTTTTGCGTGTCGCCGTGCGCCGGCGATGAAGACGAATCAGAACGACGCGCAGGCCGGCACGAGCGTGATGCCGACGGACTCCTGCCGGAAGCGCTCGCGGTACGCTTGCCGGATCTCGGCAAGCCGCGCGTGCGTGTTGGCCGTATCGTCGGCGACGATGCGGACCACGAAACTCGCTTCGCGGATGATCCGGCCGGTGGCGCGGTCGCGCCATTGGCCGCGGGTGTCCCAGTAGGTGAAGCCGTCCGGAAAGCGCGGCGTGACGACGTCGGCGAGGAACGCCGCGCGTTCCGCATCGGTGACGGGGCCGCGTCCGGCGATATCGCGCCCGAACAGCAGGTCGGCCTGCAGCATCCGGTGCGCGTCCGGCGGCTGCACGCAGGCCGCGGGCGTGTCGACGACGGGCGAGGGCGGCGCCGCGCAACCGGCGAGCAGCGCGATGGCGGCGATGCCGATCGCGTGGTGCGCGCGACGTCGCCACGTCGCGGGACGGGCGTTCGAAGGCGGCATCTGCCTATTTCGCGTCCGGCGTGCTTCGCGCGCGTAAAACGCTGCGCGCTCAACCACTTGCGTGCATGTCCGGCGGGTTATCAACAGGGCTGTCAACATAAACTGGGGATAACCCGGGGTGCCGTGCACGGCGTCAGTGCTGCAGTTTCGCGTGCGCGAGATGCATGCCGAGCGTCGCGGGGTCGGTGTTCGTGCCCGACAGCAGCACGCCGACCCGCTTGCCCTGCAGCGTTTCGCGCAGCGGGCCGAGCAGCGCCGCGAGCGCGGCCGCGCACGCCGGTTCGACCGCCAGCTTCAGGTGAGAAAACAGGAACAGCATCGCCGCGCGCAGCGCGTCGTCGGACACCGTGACGATGCGGTCGACGTGGCGCCGGCACAGCTGGTAGCTGTATTCCTCGGTGTGCGGCGCCATCAGCGAGTCGGCGATGGTCTGCATCGCACTCATCTTGATCGTGTGATTCGCCGCGAAGCTGCGGCTCATCGCGTCGGCGCCTTCCGGTTCGACGCCATACACGTGCACGCGCGGATTCGCGAGCCGCAGCGCGGTCGCCATGCCGGCCGCGAGCCCGCCGCCGCCGATCGGCACGATCACCGCGTCGAGATCGGGCGTCTGCGTCGCCCATTCGTAGCCGAGCGTCGCGGTGCCGAGAATCGTGTGATAGCCGTTGAACGGATGGATGAAGAAGCGGCCTTCCTCGGCCTCGATCCGCCGCACGAGGTCGAATGCCTGCGACGCGCTGCCGGCGAGCACGACTTCCGCGCGGTACTGCTTGCACTGCGCGATGCGCGCCGGGCTCGCGGTATGGAACATCACGACCTTCGCGCTGCTGCCGAGCCGCATCGCCGCGTACGCGACGGCTGCCGCGTGATTGCCGGCCGACACGCACGTGACGCCGGCGTTCTTGCGCGCTTCGTCGAGGGCCAGGAGGTGCGTGAACGCACCACGCACCTTGAAGCTGCCGCTCACCTGCAGCAGCTCGAACTTGAAGTTGACGTGCGTGCCCTCGAGGGACGGCAGGTCGGCGCGCTCGAACACGGGCGTGCGCGCGACCCACGGCGACAACGCGAAATGCTGCGCGGCGATTTCGTCGAGCGTCGGAATCGGCTCGCCGTCGATCGTCGTATGGGCGGTGCCCTGTTGTTCAGTCGACATGACGTGGCGGATGGCGGGGTGGGCCGGCCCGCGCACGCAGGCCGGCGTGGCGGGGGGCAGTCAGTGTGCGTCGACCGACATGCTGCGGATGAACTTGCGCAGGAACTGCTCGCAGGCGGCGAGCTGCGCGAGTTCGACATACTCGTTCGGCTTGTGCGCCTGTTCGATGTTGCCGGGCCCGCACACGATGCTCGGAATGCCCGCGCGTTCGAACAGGCCGGCCTCGGTGCCGTATGCGACCTTGCGCTTGTCCTGGTCGGCCGTCAGCGCGCGCACGAGCTGCGTGATCGCGGCCTGTTCGGTCGCATCGAGCCCGGGTGCGGCGGCGATCTTCGAGAACTCGATCGCCGCGTTCGGATGCTCGCGACGCATCTGCGGCAGCAGCGTTTCCTGCGCATACGCTTCGATGCGGGTGAAGATCTGCTCGGGATCGAGCGTCGGCAGGTTGCGGAACTCGAAGTCGAACCGGCATTCCGCCGGCACCGTGTTGATCGCGTTGCCGCCCTGGATCGTGCTCGTCTGCGCGGTCGTGAACGGTACGTCGTACAGCTCGTCGAACGGGCCCTCGGCGCGGAAGCGCTCGGCGATGTCGCGGATGTGGCAGATGAGGCGCGCCGCGTATTCGATCGCGTTCAGGCCCTTCGGCGTCAGCGACGAGTGCGCCGCGTGGCCGCGCACGCAGCAGCGGTACGCGTTGATGCCCTTGTGCGCGATGATCGGGCGCATGCTGGTCGGCTCTCCGACGATGCAGCCGGACGGCTTCACGCCGCGCTTGACGAGATCGGCGATCAGAAGCGGTGCGCCCGCGCAGCCGATTTCCTCGTCGTAGGACAGCGCGAAATGGATCGGCTTCGCGAGCTTCGTCGCCTGCATCTCCGGCAGCAGCGCGAGCGCCGCGCCGATGAAGCCTTTCATGTCGCACGTGCCGCGGCCGTACAGGCGGCCGTCGCGCAGCTCCGGAGCGAACGGGTTGCTGTCCCACTGCTGGCCGTCGACCGGCACGACGTCGGTGTGCCCCGACAGCACGATGCCGCCGTCGGTCGAGCCGTCGTGCGCGGGCACGGTCGCGAACAGGTTGGCCCAGCCTTCGCGCGGATCGTGCGTGAGCGTCGACACGATGCCCTTCGCGGCCAGTGCGTCGCGCACCGTTTCAATCAGGCCGAGGTTCGGCACGCGGCTCGTCGTGTCCATCGACACCAGCTGCTTGATCCAGGGCAGGCTGACGAGCGAAGCGTCGCCTTGGGTTGCGGCGGACGGCGCCGGCGCGTCGAGAGTGGACATGGCAAAACTCCGTCTGATGAATGGGAAAATCATACTCAAAAACGCGTTCGCCCGCCTTCGCCGGCCGCGATGCGGTGCAGCATCGCGGCCATGCCGTCAGCGTGCCGCGCTCGCCGTGTCCGCGCGCGGTGCGAGTGCGCGCAGCGTCTCCTTGATCGTCGACACGCGGATCGCGAGGTCGGGCGAGCGCGTCTCGATGCGCAGCTTGTCCTGGCCCGCGAGCTTGATGTGCCGATGTTTCTGCACCATCTCGATGATCCGCATCGGATCGATCGGCGGGTTCGGCTCGAACTGCAGCCCGATCGCCGCCTCGCTCGCGTCGATCTTGACGATGCCGAGCGGCTTCGCGGCCAGCCGCAGCCGGTGCGTCTCGACGAGCGCGTGCGCCTGCGGCGGCAGCTTGCCGAAGCGGTCGATCAGCTCTTCCTGGATGCCGTCGATCGCGTCGCCGTGTTCGCAGTTCGCGAGACGCTTGTACAGCGACAGCCGCTCCTGCACGTCCGCGCAGTAATCGGCCGGCAGGATCGCGGGCGCGTGCAGGTTGATTTCCGTCGTCGCGGCGAGCGGGGCGGTGAGGTCGGGCTCCTTGCCGTTCTTCAGCGCCTTCACCGCGTCATTCAGCATGTCGGTGTAAAGCTGGAAGCCGATCTCGTGGATCTCGCCCGACTGCTTGTCGCCGAGCACCTCGCCGGTGCCGCGGATCTCGAGATCGTGCATCGCGAGATAGAAGCCCGAACCGAGTTCCTCCATCTGCTGGATCGCCTCGAGCCGGCGCTGCGCCTGCTTGGTCAGCGACTGCGGGTCGTGGACCAGCAGGTAGGCATACGCCTGGTGATGCGAACGGCCGACCCGGCCGCGCAACTGGTGCAGCTGCGCGAGGCCGAACTTGTCCGAGCGATGCATGATGATCGTGTTCGCGCTCGGCACGTCGATGCCGGTCTCGATGATGGTCGTGCACAGCAGCACGTTCGCGCGCTGCGCGACGAAATCGCGCATCACGCGTTCGAGTTCGCGCTCGTGCATCTGGCCGTGTGCGATCACGATGCGCGCCTCGGGCACGAGTTCCTCGAGCATCGCCTTGCGGTTCTCGATCGTCTCGACCTCGTTGTGCAGGAAGTACACCTGGCCGCCGCGCTTCAGTTCGCGCAGCATCGCCTCGCGGATCACGCTTTCTTCCTCGCGGCGCACGAAGGTCTTGATCGCGAGCCGCTTTTGCGGCGCGGTCGCGATCACCGAGAAATCGCGCAGCCCCTCGAGCGCCATCCCGAGCGTGCGCGGGATCGGCGTCGCGGTCAGCGTCAGCACGTCGACCTCCGCGCGCAGCGCCTTCAGCGCTTCCTTCTGGCGCACGCCGAAGCGGTGTTCCTCGTCGATGATGACGAGGCCGAGGCGCTTGAACTGCACGTCCGACGACAGCAGCTTGTGCGTGCCGATCACGATGTCGACGCTGCCTTCGTTGATCTGCGCGATCGCCGCGTTCACTTCCTTCGCGGTCTTGAAACGCGACAGCTCGACGATGCGCACCGGCCAGTCCGCGAAACGGTCGGCGAAGGTCTGCGTGTGCTGCTCGGCGAGCAGCGTGGTCGGCGACAGCAGCGCGACCTGCTTGCCGCCCATCACCGCGATGAACGCGGCGCGCAGCGCGACCTCGGTCTTGCCGAAGCCGACGTCGCCGCACACGAGGCGGTCCATCGGCTTGCCGCTCGTCATGTCGCCGATCACGGCCGCGATCGCCGCGGCCTGGTCGGGCGTTTCCTCGAAGCCGAAGCTTTCCGCGAACTTCACGTAGTCGCGCGGCTCGAGCGCGAACGCATGGCCTTCGCGGGCCGCGCGGCGCGCATACAGGTTCAACAGCTCGGCGGCCGTGTCGCGGATCTGCTGTGCGGCCTTGCGCTTCGCGCGCTCCCACTGGCCCGAGCCGAGCGCGTGCAGCGGCGCGCTGTCGGGATCGGCGCCGCTGTATCGCGAGATCACGTGCAGTTGCGCGACCGGCACGTAGAGCTTGCTCTCGCCCGCGTATTCGAGATGCAGGAATTCGGTCTCGCCTTCGCCGAGATCCATCGACACGAGGCCCATATAGCGGCCGATGCCGTGCTGCGCATGCACGACCGGATCGCCGACCTTCAGCTCCGACAGGTCGCGCACCATCGCATCGACGTTGCTCGCCTGTTCCTGGCGGCGGCGCCCGGCGCGGCGGCCGAGCGCACCGTACAGCTCGGTTTCGGTGACGATCGCGTAGCCTTCGCCCGGCACCGCGAAGCCGCTCGCGAGCGGCGCGACGCCGAGCGCAAAGGGCGCGTCGCTTTCGAGCCAGCCTGCGAAGTGGTCGTTCGACGCGGGGCGCAGGTGATGCTCGGCGAGCAGTTGCAGGATCGTTTCGCGGCGGCCGGCCGATTCGACCGTCAGCAGCACGCGCTTGCCCGACGATTCGACGAACGTGCGCAGCGCGGCGAGCGGATCGTCCGCATGACGATCGACCGTGAGCTCGGGCAGGCCCGTCGCCCAGCCGCCGGCCGGCTGCGCGGGCAGCACGACGCGCGCGAACGGCTTCGCGAACGCGAAGAAATCCTCGTCGGACAGGAACAGGCGCTGCGGCTCGAGGATCGGCCGCTCGCGATCGTGTGCGAGGAACGCATGACGCTGCTTCGTATCGGCCGTGAAGCGTCGGATCGACGCTTCGAGGTCGCCGGTGAACACGAGGTGCGCATCCTGCGGCAGGTAGTGGAACAGCGTGGCCGTCTCGTCGAAGAAGAGGGGCAGGTAATACTCGATGCCGGCCGACGGCACGCCGTTGCCGATGTCCTTGTAGATCGGCGCGCGGCTCGGGTCGCCTTCGAAGGTTTCGCGCCAGCGGCTGCGGAAGGCCGTGCGCGCGGCTTCGTCGAACGGAAACTCGCGGCCGGGCAGGAGGCGCACGTCGCGCACCGGATAGAGGCTGCGTTGCGTATCGGGATCGAACGCACGGATCGAGTCGACCTGGTCGTCGAACAGGTCGATCCGGTAGGGCAGCGGCGAGCCCATCGGGTACAGGTCGAGCAGCGAGCCGCGCACGCAGTATTCGCCGGGGCGCACGACCTGGCTCACGTGCTCGTAGCCGGCCAGCGTGAGCTGCGCCTTCAGTTTTGCCTCGTCGAGCCGCTCGCCCTGCGCGAACGCGAACGTATATGCGGCCATGAACGATGCGGGCGGCATCCGGTACAGCGCCGTGGTCGCGGGCACCAGCAGGATGTCGCAGCGGCCCTCGCCGAGGTCGTGCAGCGTCGCGAGGCGCTCGGAGACGAGATCCTGGTGCGGCGAGAACGTGTCGTATGGCAGCGTTTCCCAGTCCGGCAGCAGGCGCACGCGCGCGTCGGGCGAGAAATAGCGGAGTTCCTGCGACAGCCGCTGCGCGTCGACCGCGTTCGCGCAGATCACCGCGAGGAGCGGGACCGCGTCGCGGTTGTCGGCGAGATAGCGGGCGATGGCGAGTGCGTCGGCGGAGCCGTGCGCGCCGTCGAAGGCGAACCGCTGGCCCGGTTTGACGCGGGCGACGGGCGAGGCGAACGGGGTGGAAGCGTTGTCTGGCATAGGGACGGCAGGGGTGGCGGGCACGGGCGCATCGCGGTGCGCCGGTCGAGACGAAAGACCTATTATAAAATCCGCTTCTCGATTTCATCTTTCCGGCGTTTCCCCTTCGTGACTCCCCGACTTTTCGCCCTGATTCCTTGCGCCGGCACAGGCAGCCGTTCCGGCTCTGCCGTGCCGAAGCAATACCGCACGCTGGCCGGCCGCGCGCTCCTGCATTACACGCTCGCCGCGTTCGACGCGTGCAGCGAATTCGCGCAGACGCTCGTCGTCCTCGCACCCGACGACACGCACTTCGACGCGCGCCGCTTCGCGGGCCTGCGTTTCGCGGTGCGCCGCTGCGGCGGCGGCTCGCGGCAGGCGTCGGTGCTCAATGGGCTGCTCGAGCTGGCCGAATTCGGCGCGACCGACCAGGACTGGGTGCTGGTGCACGACGCCGCGCGCCCGGGCATCACGCCGGAGCTGATCCGCACGCTGGTCGCAACGCTGAAGGACGACCCGGTCGGCGGCATCGTCGCGCTGCCGGTGGCCGATACGCTCAAGCGCGTGCCGGCCGGCGGCGACGCGATCGCGCGCACCGAATCGCGCGACGCGCTGTGGCAGGCGCAGACGCCGCAGATGTTCCGCATCGGCATGCTGCGCGACGCGATCCTGCGCGCGCAGCGCGAAGGGCACGACCTGACCGACGAGGCCAGCGCGATCGAATGGGCCGGCCATACGCCGCGCGTCGTGCAGGGCAGCCTGCGCAACTTCAAGGTCACGTACCCGGAAGATTTCGCGCTTGCGGAAGCGATCCTCGCGCGCTCCACGAACGCTTCCTGACTTTCACCTCATCTCAACCGGAATACGCATGGATTTCAGAATCGGACAAGGCTACGACGTGCACCAGCTCGTCGCGGGGCGCCCCCTCATCATCGGCGGCGTGACGATTCCGTACGAGCGCGGCCTGCTCGGTCATTCGGACGCGGACGTGCTGCTGCACGCGATCACCGACGCGCTGTTCGGCGCGGCGGCGCTGGGCGACATCGGCCGCCATTTCTCCGACACCGACGCGGCGTTCAAGGGCGCGGACAGCCGCGTGCTGCTGCGCGAGTGCGTCGCCCGCGTGAAGGCGGCCGGCTTCGCGATCCAGAACGTCGACAGCACGGTGATCGCGCAGGCGCCGAAGCTCGCGCCGCACATCGACGGGATGCGAGCGAACATCGCGGCCGATCTCGGGCTGCCGCTCGAGCGCGTGAACGTGAAGGCGAAGACCAACGAGAAGCTCGGCTATCTCGGCCGTGGCGAGGGCATCGAGGCGCAGGCCGCCGCGTTGCTGGTGAAGCAGGGCGCGTGAGCGTCTGAAGCCGATCCGACGCGGCGCGCCGGTCGCGCCGCCGGAATGAAAAATGCCACGCGCTTGCGTGGCATTTTCGTTTTGCGGTGCGGTGCCGCGCGCATGGCCGCCGCAGTGCACCGCGCTGCCGCTTGCGCGACGGCTTATTCGCCTTCGGCGGCGATCACCTGTGCGGCGGCGTTGATCACCGACGCGATACGGCCGACGTCGCGCAGCTGCGTCGTCGTCATGCCTTGCTCGTTCTTCAGCAGCGCATAGTGCGACTTCACGCAGAAGTGGCACTTGCCGACGATCGATGCGGCGAGCGCGTACATCTCGAACCTGCGCTTGTCGACGCCGCCGTGCGACGCATACGCGCCCATCCGCAGCTCGGCGCGCTGCGTCTTCAGGTCGGCGTCGTCGGCCATCTCGACATACGGATACCAGGTGTTGTTCATCCCCATCAGCGCGGCCGCCGTCAGCACGGCGTTCGTCTCTTCGGGCGACAGCACGCCGGCTTCGCGGATCGTCTTCACGAGCACGGTGCTCTTTGCCGCGACCGCCGCCGCCAGCGCGACGCCGACTGCATCGGTGCCTTCGAGCGACGAGCGCGAGATCGTGCCGTCGAGGTTCAGGCGAATGTCCTTCGCGTAGTCGGGGATACGTGCCTTAATCGAGTCGATGAATTCCATTGATATCTCCTATGGGTTGGCCGTTAAAAAAGCCCGCAGGCAGGACGTGCGCCGCGGGCTTCGTGCATCGATGCGCTTACAGCGTTGCGCCGCCGACTGCGCGGTTGCACGGGCACAGTTCGTCCGTTTGCAGGCCGTCCAGAATGCGCAGGACTTCTTCCGGGCTACGGCCGACGTTCAGGTTGTTCACCGAAACGTGCTGGATCGTGTTGTCCGGATCGACGATGAACGTCGCGCGCAGGGCCACGCCGGCTTCCTTGTCGCGCACGCCGAGTTGGTCGATCAGCTCGCCCTTGACGTCGCCGAACGAGTAGTGGTTCAGCTTGTTCAGGTCCTTGTGCTCACGGCGCCATGCGAGCTTCACGAATTCGTTGTCCGAGCTGCCGCCGAGCAGGACGGCGTCGCGCTCTTCGAACTGCTTCGTCAGCTTCGCGAACTCGACGATTTCCGTCGGGCACACGAACGTGAAATCCTTCGGATAGAAGTAGATGATCTTCCACTTGCCCGGGAACGACGCTTCGGTGACGGTCTCGAACGCCGACTGGCCGTTTTCCTCGTGATTGTTGAAGCCCGGCTTCGCGGCTACGACGGTGAATGCTTCGAGTTTATCGCCCACGGTTTTCATGCGGATACTCCTGTATGAGTTGGGAAGAAGACTGAGTCAAGCTACCTCGGTGCTGCAACGTTGGTGTGACAGCATGGGCAGGACTATAACACTATTAACAAAACGCTTCAATAGATTTTGGCTAACGATCCCCATAGTTTTTTTCAACCGCGCCGATAGTGTGACGCGCAAGAAGCGTGCGCGAACGCGTCACGCCGTCGCACGCGCCTTGCCGGCGCCGGGAAATTCGAGGGTGACTTCGAGGCCCGCTTCGGGGCTGCGGTTGCGCAGGCGCAGCGCGCCGCGATAGCGGCCGACCAGGCGCAGCACGATCGCCATGCCGAGCCCCGTGCCGTCCGCCTTGGTGCGCGCCGTGTCGACACGGTAGAACGGCCGCATCACGAGCGGCAATTGGTCCTCGGGGATGCCGGGGCCCTCGTCGCTCACCGACAGCTCGACGCGCGCGTGCGTCACGCGCGTCTCGAGCGTGATGCGCGATACGCCGTCGTCGCGGCTCTGGCCGTATTTGCGCGCGTTCTCGACGAGGTTGCCGATCACGCGGCGCATGTCGGTCTCGTCGGCTTCGATCACGGCGGTCGCCGCGAGCCGCGTGCGGATCTCGACGCCGTCCTCGCCCGCCACGCGCGCGGCGACTTCCTGCGCGATCGACGACAGGTCGACGGGCTCGGGCTTGCGTTGCGACGGGCGCGCGTAATCGATGAAGGCCGCGATGATGCGGTCCATCTGCTCGATGTCGTCGACCATCGCGTCCTTGGTCGCCTGGTCGGACGGGCTCATCTCGGTCTCGAGGCGCAGCCGCGCGAGCGGCGTGCGGAGGTCGTGCGAGATGCCCGCGAGCATCAGCGCACGGTCGGCCTCGAGCTGTTCGAGATCGCGCACCATCTGGTTGAAGCTGCGGTTGGTCTCGGCCGCGACGCCCATCCCGCGCTCGGGCAGCAGCTCGGGCGTCTGGCCCGAGCCGATCTGCCGCGCGGCGAGCGCCAGCCGCGAGAACGGCCGGTTCACGAGACTCGTGATGAACGCCGAGCCGAACAGCGACAGCGCGAGCGCGAACAGGCCCCAGCCGGCCCACTGCAGGCCGGTGACGCTGTCGAGCTGGTCGCGGTCGAGCGCGACCCAGTAGTCGTCGTCGTCGATCTTGAAACTGATCCACACGCCCGGGATGTCGTTGACCGACTGCGCGATCACGGTGTCGTCGCCGAGACGGCTGCGGATGTCGTGTTCGATCAGGCGGTTCAGCGATTCGTCGGGCTGCAGCTTGAACTTGTCGGTTTTTTCGCGCGGGTACACGCGCACGCCCTCGTTGCTCTCGAGATCCTGCAGCAGCGCGCGCCGCAAATCGGGATCGGAATAGAGCAGGGCGGTGCGCGTGAGCTTCACGATCGCGACGAGCTGGAGCGCGACGCGCTGCGCGCGCGGCTCGCGCTCGATCACGCGAAAGCTCTGAAACCACGCGGCGAGACTGACCGAGATCAGCAACGCGATCAGCAGGAAGGTGCGCCAGAACAGCCCGCCGAACGCGAGCTGCAGGAGGCGCCGGTCGATACGCATGGGACGGGCCGAGGACGGGCGAAACCGGAAAGGAGAAAGATCAGGCGGCGCCGTCCGGAATGAACACGTAGCCGAGGCCCCAGACGGTCTGGATGAAGCGCGGGCTGCCCGGATCAGGCTCGATCAGCTTGCGCAGGCGCGAGATCTGCACGTCGAGGCTGCGGTCGAACACTTCGTATTCACGGCCGCGCGCGAGCTCCATCAGCTTTTCGCGCGACAGCGGCTGGCGCGGATGACGCGCGAACACCTTCAGCACCGAGAATTCGCCGGTCGTCAGCGGAATTTCCTGGCCGGACTTCGTCAGCGTGCGCGTCGCGAGGTTCAGCGAGAACTCGCCGAACTCGAACACCTCGGTGGTTTCCGACGGCGCGCCCGGCAGCTCGGCCGGCGCCTGGCGGCGCAGCACCGCGTGAATGCGCGCGACGAGTTCGCGCGGATTGAACGGCTTCGGCAGGTAGTCGTCGGCGCCCATCTCGAGGCCGACGATGCGATCGACGTCCTCGCCCTTCGCGGTGAGCATGATGATCGGCGTGCGGTCGTTGCTGCCGCGCAGGCGGCGGCAGATCGACAGGCCGTCCTCGCCCGGCAGCATCAGGTCGAGCACGAGCAGGTCGAAGCGCTCGCGCACCCAGAGCTTGTTCATCGCGGTCGCGTTTTCCGCGACGTACACGTTGAAACCCTGCTCGCCGAGATAGCGGCGCAGCAGATCGCGCAGGCGCGGGTCGTCGTCGACGACGAGAATCTTGGAGGGGTTTTTCGTTTCCATGAGCGGCATCTTATCGCGAATGGGAAATTACGCACGGTCGCGTATTTTCGCGCGTTACAGTCCGTTACAAAATTTACCCGTAGTGTCGCGCGGAGTAAAGGCAGGCTATAGAGATTCCTTTACTCGAAGCCGAAATTCGGTAGATACTCCCCTGCACTCCATCTTTCATCTTTGTACGCCCGAATTCCGCAGGGTTTTTCAAGTACCAGAGGTAACCGGTTGCCGCGTGACGAAGGGAACAAATCGACCAAAGAAGCGAGGACGGTCATGCGATCTGCCCGGATTGCACTGATGCTGACGATCGCACTTGCCGGTCCATATGCGTCGAACTTCGCGTATGCGCAGCGCCCCGAGCAGGGCGCCTCGTCGCGCAAGCTGCCGCGCGGCAAAGCGCCGCAGCCCGACCGCGCCGCCGACATGGCGGTCCGTTCCGCCGTGCCTCCCGATCTCGAACAGCGACGCCGCGACGGGCACATGACGCCCGAGGAGCGCCACCTGTTGCGCCAGCACATCGAGGACGCCGTTCGCGAGCTGTACAAGCGCTGATCCGCACGCGCCCACGCGCGGCGCGGAAAGATTCCGTAGCAATTTTTCCGTCAACTTTCGGATGCCTGCTGCCGTTGTACCGGCATCCGCACCGCCGGTGCGTTCCGGGAGTCCACGACGATGAAAGCGAACGCTGCCGCCCCGGCATCGCCCGCGATGCAGGCGCCGCTCGACGCCGACGATGCGCTGTTCTTCCTGAGCCGCACCGGCTTTTCTCCCGCACCGGCCGAGGTCGCCCGCATCGTCGGGATGACGCGCGCGCAAGTCGTGGCCGACACGCTCGGCAACGTGCGTCGCGACCCCGTGACGCCCTGGCCCGACTGGCTCGCCGAGTTGCCGCCGACCCGCGCGCAGCGCCAGGCGCTGACGCCCGACATGCGGCGCGACGAGCAGGGCGAGCGCAATCGCTGCTACGATGCGTTGCGTGCGGCGTGGGTCAACGAGATGGTCGTGACGCCGTCGCCGCTCACCGAGCGCATGACGCTGTTCTGGCACGGGCATTTCACGTCCGGGCAGGATAAGGTCCCGTATCCGCAGACGATGGCTGCGCAGAATGCGCTGTTTCGCCGCGAGGCGCTCGGCAACTTCGGCACGCTCCTGCATGCGGTCGCGAAGGATCCGGCGATGCTTCAGTATCTCGACGGCGCGAGCAACCGCAAGGGCCGTCCGAACGAGAACTTCGCGCGCGAGGTGATGGAGCTGTTTACGCTCGGCGAAGGGCATTACACGCAGCACGACGTCACCGAGGCCGCGCGCGCGATGACCGGCTGGAGCGTCGATCCCGATACGCTGCGCTTCGTGGTGCGGCCCGAATGGCACGACGCGGGCGACAAGACGATACTCGGCGAGACCGGTGCGTTAGACGGCGACGGCTTTCTCGACATCCTGTTGAAGCGGCCCGACACCGCACGCTTCATCGCCGGCAAGCTGTGGCGCGAGTTCGTATCCGATACGCCCGACGCCGGCGCGCTCGATGTCGTCGCCGAACGGTTTCGCGCGAGCGGCTACGACATACGCGCGGCGCTCGCCGCGCTCTGGTCGACCGACGAATTCTGGGATCCACGCAATCGCGGCGTGCTCGTGAAGTCGCCGGCCGAGTTCGTCGTCGGATCGGTGCGGTTGTTCGACGTCGCATACGGCGATCCTCAGATGCTCGCGAACACCGTGCGCACGCTCGGGCAGAACCTGTTCTATCCGCCGAACGTGAAGGGCTGGCCCGGTGGTGCGATGTGGATCAACAGCACGACGCTGCTTGCGCGCAAGCAGTTCGTCGAGCAACTGTTCCGCGCGACCGAGACCGCCGGCATGCGGGCGCCGGCGCATGCAATGGCGGCACCGTCGCCGAATAATGCGCACGCGATACCGGTTGCCGACGCCGCGTCGGTTGCCGGCATGCGCGGCGCGCCGGCCCGGCCCGCGCGCGGCGGCCTGCGATTCGACCTCGAACGCTGGCTTGCGCAGTATCGTGCGCGGCCGCAGTCGATTGCCGGACTGTCGACCGAGCTTCAACTGCAGCACGCGGTGCTGCCGGTGTCGCCGGTCGCGGCCATCGATACGGACTCGACCGGCAGCGCGTATCTCGAGGCGCTGCTGATGGATCCGGCCTATCAACTGAAATGACCGAAACGACGATGAACAGGTGCGCTGCCGCGGCGGCCATGCCGCGCGGCGAACCGAAGGATGCACGATGAACCGACGTGATTTTCTGACGCTGACGGGCGCCGCGGCCGCGGCGGGCGTGTCGTTGTGGCAGCCGCCCGCGCAGGCGGCGACATCGATCGCCGCGGCGGGGCGGCAGCCGGCGGCCGGCTATGCGAACGTGCTGATCCTCGTCGAGCTGAAGGGCGGCAACGACGGCCTCAACACCGTGGTGCCGTATGCCGATCCGCTCTACTACCAGTTTCGCCGAAGCATCGGCATCAAGCGAGACCAGGTGCTGCAGCTCGATGCGCATACGGGGCTGCACCCGTCGCTCGCGCCGTTGATGCCGCTGTGGCGCGACGGGCAGGTCGCGGTCGTGCAGGGTGTCGGCTATCCGCAGCCGAACCTGTCGCATTTCCGCTCGATCGAGATCTGGGATACCGCGTCCCGCTCCGACCAGTACCTGCACGAAGGCTGGCTCACGCGCACGTTCGCGCAGGCGCCGGTGCCGCCCGGCTTCGCGGCCGACGGCGTCGTGCTCGGCAGCGCGGAGATGGGGCCGCTCGCGAACGGCGCGCGCGCGATCGCGCTCGTCAATCCGGCGCAGTTCATCCGTGCGGCGCGGTTGGCCGAACCGTCGTCGCTGCGCGAGCGGAACCCGGCGCTCGCGCACATCATCGACGTCGAGAACGACATCGTGAAGGCGGCCGACCGGCTGCGCCCGCGCGGCGGCATGCGCGAGTTCAGGACCGCCTTTCCGGCCGGTACGTTCGGTACGTCGGTGAAGACCGCGATGCAGGTGCTCGCGGCATGCGAGGCGTCGGGGCCCGGCGCGCAGGACGGCGTCGCGGTGTTGCGGCTCACGCTCAACGGTTTCGATACGCACCAGAACCAGCCGGGGCAGCAGGCTGCGCTGCTCAAGCAGTTCGCGGAAGGGATGAGTGCGATGCGCGGCGCGTTGATCGAACTCGGGCGCTGGAACCAGACGCTCGTGATGACGTATGCGGAATTCGGGCGGCGCGTGCGCGAGAATCAGAGCAACGGCACCGATCACGGCACCGCCGCGCCGCATTTCGTGATGGGCGGGCGCGTGGCGGGCGGGTTGTACGGCGCGGCGCCGGCACTCGGGCATCTCGACGGCAACGGCAACCTGCCGGTCGCGGTCGATTTCCGCCAGCTGTATGCGACCGTGCTCGGGCCGTGGTGGGGGCTCGATGCGACGCACGTGCTGCAGCAGCGCTTCGATACGCTGCCGCTGCTGAAGGTGTGATGCCGGGGAGGGTGACGGCGCGGGTCAGCGGCGGCGCGCGGCGCGCCACGCGATCCACAGCTTGCGGATCGGTGTCAGGGCGATGCGCTGGTGCAGCACCTGGTAGCCATCGCGCTCGATTTCGTCGAGCAGCGCGCCGGCCAGTGCAATCTGCGCGCGCAGCGTGCGTTGCGCGCGGCGCTCGGATGCGGGGACCGCTGCGTCGGCGGCGGCCAGCGCTTCGCGTGCGCGGCCCGTCTGAAACTGCAGCAGCTCGGTGAAAGCCGGGCTGTAGCGGCGGTTCAGCAGGTCGGCAGCGGTCACGTTGTAGCGTTGCAGTTCGTCGATCGGCAGATAGATGCGGCCGTGCCGCGCGTCGTTGCCGAGTTCCTGCACGAATTGCGCGAGCATCAGCGCGCGGCCGGCATCCGCGGCCCACGGTTGCGGGTCGGCCGGATTCGCGGCACTTGCGCGCGCGACCAGCGACGCGAAGGTGCCGCCCACCTGCGCGATGTAGCGCTGCAGGTTCGCGAAATCCAGGTAACGCGCCTGTTCGAGATCCATCCCGTAACCGTTGACGAGTGTGCGCAGCGCGTCGGATTCGGCCCGGATCGCCGGGTGGTGTTGCGCGAGCGCCTTCGTGACCGGATGCGACGGTTCGCCGGCGGCGAGCGCCGCGAGTTCCTTGTGCCACCACGCGAGCTTCGTGTGTCCGACGGTCGGATCGCTGGTTTCCTTGACGGTTTCCTCGAGTTCGCGGCGCAGCGCGAACAGGGCCGTCAGCCGCGGTTCGGCGGCGAGCGGCGCCTGGCGCAGCGCGTAGTAGACGCTGGAGCCTGCGGGGGCGGCCTTTTGCTGACAGTAGTCGTCGAAGTTCACGGGTGGGATCGTGGCGGAGGCGGGTTCGGGGACGCGCGCCGGCGCATGGCCGGCACGTCGAGCGCGGCATTCTAGCACCGCTCTTCGACGGGCGCCGGTGGGGCGAGACAATGCTGCACAGATCAGGTAGAATCTCGCGCTCGCCTGATCGGGTGTGCCGGTTTTCGGTTCGGCATGAAGTCCCGGGCGCGTGGAGAACGCATCTTGCGTGCCACGCGATGAGGCGACAGAAATCCGCGTGAGTGGCGAAATTGGTAGACGCACCAGGTTTAGGTCCTGACGCCCGCAAGGGTGTGCCGGTTCGAGTCCGGCCTCACGCACCACGAAGTTGAACGTGCCCCGCCAAGGGCCGTTCCCGAGAAAGCGCTGCCGGTTGGCTGACCGGCAGCGCTTTTTTGTTGGTGTGGTTCCGCGGGGGAGTGCGCACGCTTTCGCAGGCACGGAAAACCGGCTGCGCATATCATCATGAACAGCGCCATTCATTCACGTGGGTTGTTCGACCGGGGACCATCGATGACCAACCTCGCACGCATGCTGATTTCCCTTCTTCCTCTGACGCTGGCAATACCGGCGTATGCCGCCACGCCTGCCGACAACGTCGCATGGAGCGCACGGCCCGTGCAGGCGATCGCGCCGTCACCGGGGTGCATGGCCTACTCGGGGCGGCCCATCTCGAGCGGTGAGCCCACGACGACGGAAGCCATGCTGAAATCGCTCGGCACGGTGCTGGTGGGTTCCGCGCTGAGCGCCATCCACGGCTATCAGGGGCCGGTCCCGAATCCGTGCGCACGCGCGGGCCTGTGAACGGTTCCAGGCCGAACGGGGAGGCTTGCTGCTCGCCGCAGATACCTGTACTGGACCTGAAAAAGAAGCGCCGCGCGTCCACCGACCGCGGCGCTTCGTCGTTTCGAGCGTGCCTAGTCCCAGAAACTCCGCACCGCGACCGCCACGATCACCGGCACCGAGAACACCAGCGGAATCGCGAAATACTGCGCTTCGCGATCGACGATCCAGCTATAGATCAACCACGCCGCGCCGATTGCGAACGTGACGAGCCCGACCAGCACGGCGGCGATATTCAGTGCGAGCTTCGAAGGCTGGCGGCGCGCTTTGTCGTTGGTGTCGGGGTCGCGCGGAGACGATTTCATCTGAAGAGGGGGCCGGGCCTGGCAGGTGTAAAGGCACAGGAAACCCCATCCGCACCGATCGCGCAAGGGCCGGCCCCGCATCGTTGGTGAGCGCGCGTTACAAGCCGAACGACACGGCCAGTTCGTCGAGCAGTTCGCGCTGGAACGCGACGAACCGCTCGCCCGGCTGCTGCGCGATCGCGAGATCCAGCATCGGATCGGCGACATCGGTTCGGATACCGGCCAGTTCCTCGACGATCGCGAGTCCGCAGAACGGCACGTACGCTTCCGAATAGCCGCCCTCGTGGACGATCACGAGCCGCCCGCCGCAATGGCGTTGCGCCGCCTCCTTTACCGCGCGCGTCATGTACCGGTAACTGTCCGTATGCAATTGCATGCGCGCGAGCGGATCGACCGCGTTCGCATCGAGGCCGCTCGCGACGACGATCAGTTCCGGCCGGAACCGCTCCAGCGCCGGCAGCACGATCCGCTCGAACGCATGGCGATACGCGTCGTCGCCGCTGCCCGCGAGCAACGGCACGTTCAGGTTCGCGCCGATGCCCGCGCCTGTGCCGCGCTCGTCACCGCCGCTGTAGCCGGGCGGAAAGCAGCGGTCCTGATGCAGCGAGATCGTCAGCGTGTCCGGATCGTCGTAGTAGATCGACTGCGTGCCGTTGCCGTGATGCACGTCCCAGTCGATCACCGCGACGCGGTCGATGCGATGCTTCGCGCGTGCGGCCTCGATCGCGATCGGGATGTTCGCGAGCAGGCAGAAGCCCATCGGGCGATCGCGCAGGCAGTGATGGCCGGGCGGCCGCGACAGCGAAAACGCGTTCGCCGCGCGCTCGGCGACGACGGCGTCGACCGCCGCGATCGCGAGACCCGCGGACAGCGCGGCGATCTCGTAGCTACCCTTGCCGAACGGCGCGAGATCGCCGAGGTCGCCCCCGTTCGCATCGCTGAGCGCGCGGAACGCATCGAGATAGCTCGCCGGGTGGATGCGCAGCAGATCGCCGGTGGTGGCCGGCGCGGCACCGCGCATGTCGAGGTGGTTGGCCAGGCCCGACGCCTGCACGAGCGACAGGAGGCGGCGCTTCGAATCGGGCGATTCCGCGTAGCCGGTGCTCGACGGCGGCTGGACCCAGCCGCCGACCGGGAAGAACAGCGCGTGCGTGCCGCCGGTGTGCCAGAAGGTGCGTTCGTCGGTGAAGAAGGCAGTGCGATTCATGGATCGGTTGACCTGTCACGGTTGGGAAGAAACGGAAGTGATGGAAGACCGCGCGCGCCGATCGATATGGCGCAGCGCGGCAAACGACGCGATCGCGACGGCCGTCGCGGCCGCGAACAGCGTGTGCATCGTGCCGCCGGCATCGAGCAACAGCCCGGCGAGGAGCGGGCCGGCCGCGAGGCCCGCGCCGATCACGAAATTGAGCGTCGCGACGAGCCGCCCGGACGTGTCGATCTGCGCGACGGTCGCGAGAATGAACGGCAGTACGAACGTCCACGCAAACTTGAACGCGAAGATCGCGGCGCCGTAGCCGCTCGCATGCGGCAGCGCGGAGAGTGCGACGAGCGACGCCGCGAGCAGCGCGTAACCGGCGGCCAGCATCGTGCGCCGCGCAAGCCGGCCGCCCGCGCACGATGCGAGCGCCGCGCCGGCTATCCCCATCACGCTCGCGATCGCGAGCACGTTGCCGGTCGATTGCGGGTCGAGTCCGGCTTCCGCCGCCGCGCGGCTCGCGAACGTCCACACGCTGCCGATCGCGAGATAGAAGCTCAGTACCGCGCCGATCGCGAGCGCGACGAAGAGCCGTGGTGCATCCGTCGCGGCGCCGCGCGCGGCCCGGGCCGACGCGGTCCGCGCACCGAGCGTCGCCGGAAAGCCGCGTGACAACGGCGCGGCAACCAGCGCGAGCGCGGCGAGCGCGACGTACAGCGCGCGCAGCCCGAACGCGGCGAACACGTGCGGCAGCACAAACAGGCCTACCGCACCGGCGACCAACTGGCCGACGACCCACAGCCCGTACACGCGATCGCTGTTCTCGCTCGTGGCCGCGCTGGTCATGCAGAGCACCATCAACGAGCCGCCGCCGAGCGCGGTGACGGCTCGCAGCGCGAGCAGCGGGCCAAAGCCGGGCATCCACAACGCGGTCAGGAGATTGCCCGCGCCGAACAGCGCGATCGCGCACGCGGCGACGCGGCGCGCATCGACGCGGCCGAGCCACAGGTACGACGGCACGGTCGCGAGGCTGAACGCGCCGAGTTCGACGAAGAAGTAGGTGCCGATCTGCGACGCGGACAGCCCGAGCTGCGTCGCCAGTTGACCGGCGACGGCCGGCGCGACGAGCAGCAGCAGCGGCGTGATGGCCGCGAACACGACGAGCGCGACGAGCGTCGAGCGCGCGAAAGGCGCCGCGCGGCCGTCGGACGGCGGCGCGGCATCGGAGCAAAGGGTTTTCATGGCGGGATCTCGCTGGACGGAATCAGAACAGGTGATACATGCCGACCATCGCGCCGAACTGCGATGCGCCGGCGAGCGGTGTCGGGTCGTATTCGTAGACGGTCTGCGAACTCTGGCCGCTGTTGCGCGCATAACCGAGGTTCATGTAGGCGACGGTGCGTTTGGACAGCGCGTAGGTGGTGCTGGCGATGAAGAGCGTCGGGTGACCGATCGTCGGCGTGTGCGAATCGGTGTGGTAGACGCCCGCGTTCAGCCCGATTCCGCCCAACGTCAGATAACGGGCGCCGCCCCAGACGATCGTGCGCGCCGCTTCGAGGTCGCCGGTCAGGCGTTCGACGCCCGCGTAGACGGTGAGCGGCAGCGTCGCGAACGCGTAACGCGCGGCGAGCGTGCCGAGTTCGCGGCGGCGCGCGGACGCGTCCTCTGCGGCCGACGCGTCGCCGTGCGCCTGATGCAGCACCGCGCTGACCGACAGTCCGTTGCTGGCGTACTGACCGCCGAGCTCGAGCACGCGCCCGGCGCGCGTGTTGCCCGCGACGCCGGCGGTCGCGGCGAGGGCCTCGACATCGAAGCCGGCGAACGTCGGAGACTGGTACTTGATCGAGTGGTCGATGAAGTTCGCGTTCATCGGCACGAGCACGCCCTGGCCGCTGTACGACGCGTACCACAGCGGGTCGTAGAACAGCGTCTTGTCGAACAGCACGCTGAACTGCCGGCCGAGCGCCACGGTGCCGACGGGCCCCGCGATGCCGACATACGCGCCGCGGAAAAACGCGTAGCCCGGCACGGTCGAGGTGCCGTCGTTGATGTTGAGGCCTTGTTCGAGCTTGAACAGCGCGCGCCAGCCGCCGCCAAGATCCTCGGTGCCCTTCAGCCCGACCTGCGACGGCAGGATGCCGTAGTTCTGCAACTGCACGGCCGCGTGCCGTCTGTCGGCATGCGTCAGGTACTGCACGCCGGCGTCGAGCGCGCCGTACAGCGTGAGAGTCGATTGCGCGTGCGCGGCAAGGCTGCACGCAGCGAGCGCCGCGGTGGCCGTGGCCGTGCTGATGAAGCGGGGTGTCATCACGTTGGGATCTCCATTCCGTCCTGCATCGCTTGTCGTTGGTGTTGTCGCGACGCAGTGTCGGCAGCGGGAAAACCGCTGAACAGTCGTGCAGATGAACGGTGAGGAAAACCCGCGGTGCACGGGGTAGACGGACCGCGACACCGCAGCGCGGCGTGCTGCGCAGCAGCAACGGGCGGCGCACCGTTCAAATGGATGGGGTTGCCGCGTGTTCTGGCGGCTGGGCCCGCCAAAAATGCCGGTCGCTATAATCGGCCGGTCTGCATTGCGCGCATCAGCGGCCCGATCGGGCAGGGGAGCGGAAGGTGAGGATCACCACGGATATCAGGCAGGATCCCGATGCGCTGCGCGATGTGCCGGCCGCGATCGTGCTCGACGAATCCGCATGGCCGCCGCTGCCGTCGCGCCGCGCGGATTTCGACGGCGTGACGCGCGGCGACGCGGCGCGACGCGAACTCGGCCTGATGCTGCTCGACCTGTACGCGCTCGCCGCGCAGTCGAGCATCGGCGAATTCGAGTGTCGCTTCTTTTCGCTGCTGCAGGGGCTCATCCCGTTCGACGCCGCATGGACCGGCGTCGCGACGCACGTGCCGACCGGCCCGGTGATGCACAACAGTTTCCTTTACCGTCTTCCGCACGCGTTCTTCGGCGACTGGAAACGCGTGCGCGACTGCGATCCGCTCGCGCAGCGCACGCTGCTCGGCGCGTATGGTCGCGCGGTGCGCTTGTCGGTTGTCGAACCCGGGTTCGACGCGCGGTTTCGCGACTGGTGCGTGAAGTACGGGCTGGCGCAACTGATGTGCGTGTGTACGCTCGATCGCCGCTTCGGGCTGACGACGTTCATGTCGATCTACCGCCAGGGCCTGAACCGTCCGTTCAGCGACGACGATGCGAGCCGCTTTGAGGAAGTGATTCCGCATCTGGCGGCCGCGCTGACGATCAACCGTGCGGCACAGCTCACGCGCGAGCGTGCCGATGCGGTGGTGCCGGCGGCGCGCGCGCTGTGCGACAACTTCGGCGTGCTGCATCACGCTGACCACGGCTTCGACGACGTGCTGCGGACTGAATGGCCGGCGTGGACGGGCCCGCGCGTGCCGGAGCCGCTGGTCGCGCATGTGCGGCGCCAGTCGGGCCAGCCGTACATCGGCGACGCGCTGCGCATCCAGTGCGTGCCCGTCGCGGGACTGTTCCAGATCGAGGCGCGGCCGCGCTCGCTGCTCGATCGGCTGAGCCCGCGCGAGCTGGCGGCGATCCGCTATTACGGTGCCGGCCGTTCGCACAAGGAGGTCGCGCAGCAGATGGCGATTTCGCCGACGACCGTGCGTCACTATCTGCGCTGCGCGTACCGCAAGCTCGGCATGCACGACAAGAGCCAGATCGCCGGCGTGCTCGGCGCGACGGGCGGCTCGGCCGACGACGAGCCTGTGGAGGCGGGCATCGCACCGCGCTGAATCGCTCATGCGACACGGCGACGAAGATGCTTGCGTGAATGGTTGTATCCGCAACCATCTGGCGCTATGCTCGTCAGCTCCCGGTAGACGGATTTCCATCATGAACGATACGAATTCAGGGGCGGTGCGCGCGGCGGTGGTCGGTGTCGGCGCGATCGGCGGGTTGCTCGCGGCCGCGCTGTCGCGGGCCGGCATGACGGTGAGCGCATTCGCGCGCGGCGCGACGCTCGATGCCCTGAACGCGCACGGCGTGCGCGTGATCGACGAAGCGGGCGCCGAGTCGTCGGTCCCGGTGCGTGCGAGCGACGACGCGGCCGCGCTCGGCGTGCAGGACTACGTGGTGATCGCGCTCAAAGCGCAGGCATTGCCGGCGCTGGCCGCGCGCATCGCGCCGCTGGTCGGGCCCGGCACGGTGATCGTCGCCGCGATGAACGGGCTGCCGTGGTGGTTCACGCACGGGTTCGCGGGCCCGCTCGACGGCGTGCCGCTCGATGCGGTCGATCCGGCGGGGGCGGTCTCGGCGGCGCTGCCGCCCGCGCAGGCGATTGGCTGCGTTGTGCACCTCTCGTCGAGCACCGACGCGCCCGGTATCGTGCGCCGCGGTCGCGGCAACCGTCTGATCATTGGCTCGCCCGATCCGCGGCTCGATGCGTCGACCGCGCGATTCGCGGCGGCGCTCGTCGCGGGCGGCTTCGACGTCGAGTCGACCGCGGCGATCCGCACCGAAATCTGGGCAAAGCTGTGGGGCAACATGAACATGAACCCGTTGAGCGCGCTGACGGGTTCGACCGCCTCGCAACTGCTTGACGATCCGTTCACGCACGACCTCGCGTTGCGGATGATGGAGGAGGCGGCCGCGATCGGCGCGAAGCTCGGTCTCGATACGGGAATGAGCGGGCCGGAGCGGATTGCCGTGACGCGCAAGCTCGGTGCGTTCAGGACATCGATGCTGCAGGACTTCGAGGCCGGGCGAGCGCTGGAAATCGGACCGATCCTCGGCGTGTTTCCGGAACTGGGACGCAAGCTCGACGTGCCGACGCCGTATTGCGACGCGGTGCTGGGATTGCTGCGTCAGCGTGCGGCAAACAGCGGGCTATAACGGAGGCGAATGGCCGCGCCGATGGCCGGCACGAGAAGAAGGATGAAGAAGTGCCGGGCAGTCGTCCGGTAGCCATGGCAAGGGAAGCCGGGCACGCTGCCCTTGGGCTTGCCCTTGCGCGACTCGGGTGGTCCGAAGGCACCCGTATTGCGATTCAGTCGTCGCGTTCGACCGCGTTCGCGACGACCTTGTCGAGCAGTCGCTCGAACGTCTGGCGCTCGCTGTCGGACAGGCAAGCGAGCAGGCCGTCATTCCACTTGCGCACGATCGGCATGATCTTGCGATGCAGCGCGCGGCCGTCGGCGGTCAGCGCGATCAGCACGATCCGGCCGTCTTCCTCGCTCGCGCTGCGCTGGAGCAGCCCCTGGCGCAGCAGCGCTTCCGCCGCGCGGCTCGCCTGGCTCTTGTCGAGGTTGGTGTGGCGAGCGAGATCCATGATCGAAAACGGACCGAAGGCGCCGACGGCGGCGATCACCCGCGCCTCGGGCAGCGAGATGTCCAGCTTGTGCCGGTACACGTCGGCGATCCCGCGGTCGGATCGCTTCGTGAGCGCATGGAGGCGATAGGTCAGAAACTGATCGAGCCCGGCTTGGCGGCCTTTCATGTCGAATCCTGAAGAAAAAGGGCGGGCCCGATTGTTCCTGTATCGCGCGCTCGGGTCAACGGTCAGTGTGCGCCGTACTTCAGCCGTGTCAACTGTTCGGCTTCGTTCGCGAGCAGGTTCGCCGCGTCGCGGATTGCGACGTCGAGCGTAATCGGGCCGGGCGCGGGCGAGAAGCAGCCGGAAAAGTGTTCGGACAGGCGCGGCAGCGCGGCCGGGTCGACCGCGCCCGACAGCAGCGACGCGGGCACGCCCGCGACCCGCGCATGACGGCAGGCGATGAACGGTGCCTTGCCGTGCAGCGTCTGCACGTCGGAGCGGCCTTCGCCGGTGATCAGCCAGTCGGCGCCGGCGAGCGCGGCATCGAGCCCGATCTGCCGCGCGACGACTTCCGCACCGGCTTCGAATTGTGCGCCCAGCATGTGGAGCGCGAATCCGAGGCCGCCCGCGGCGCCGGCGCCTGGCAGCTCACGGCCTCGCCGGTCGAGCGCGGCCTCGAGCAGGTCGGCGAAACGGCCGAGCGCGGCGTCGAGGGTCGCAACCTGCTCGGGCGTCACGCCCTTTTGCGGACCGAACACCGCGGTCGCGCCGTGCGCGCCCGTCAGTGGGTTGTCGACGTCGGACATGCCGATGAATTCAGTTTCCTTCAGGCGCGGATCGAGCCCCGACGCGTCGATCCGCGCGATATCGGCGAGCCGCGCCGGGACGGGTTCGACCGGCTGGCCGGCCGCGTCGAAGCATTGCAGGCCGAGGCCCGCGAGCAAACCGGCGCCCGCGTCGTTGGTGCTGCTGCCGCCGAGCGCGACGAAGAAGCGGCGCACACCCTCGTCGAGCAGCGTGCGGATCGCTTCGCCCATGCCGCGCGTGCTGCGCGCGTCGACGGGCACGCTCATGCCGACCGCGTCGGTGATCCCGACGATCTCGGCCGTCTCGACGATCGCGGTGCGCGCGTCGATCACGCCGACCGCCGCGTCGCGTGCCGCGAGCGATGCGCCGGCCACCCGCACCGTGCGCCGCGTGCCGCCGCTCGCCAGCATCGCGTCGAGCGTGCCTTCGCCGCCGTCGGCCATCGGGCAGCAGCGCACGACCGCGTCGGGACGGGCACGGCGGATGCCGGTGGCGATCGCGTCCGCGACCTGCTCGGCGGAAAGCGAGCCTTTGAACGAATCGGGCGCGATGACGACGACAGGCGCGGACGGGTGTTGCGGCATGGTGTCTCCGGAAGGCGTGATTGGTGTGAAGAATGGCGGCCGCGATCGCGGCGCATCCTCATTCGGAGCTTACAGGATGGCGGGCCCGCGGTGGATACGCCGTTCGGCATAGCGGCGATCCGCGCGCATTGCCGTGCGCGGGAGCGGGCGGCATGGCCGGTCGGCATCGTTGTCGTACCGATCTGGCGGTACGAGGAAAATTGTTTGCTAGAATAGTCGATTCTTCCGGCCAAAGCCGTGCTCCGAGCCGCTTGCGCTAGCCATCCGGCGCGTGCAGGGATGGCGTGGCGCTCCGGCGCGGCGTGTGCATGCGATGCACCTCACGCCGCAGGCAGGCACGGCAAGGAAAACCCGATTCGCTCGAATAATTTTAGGACGATTGAAGCCATGGCTAACGTTGTTGAGAACCTCGGCAAGCTTGAACGCCGCGTGACGATTTCCCTGCCGAAGGACACCGTGCAGAAGGAAATCGACGCCCGTATCCAGAAACTCGCGAAGAACGTTCGCATGCCGGGTTTCCGCCCGGGCAAGGTACCGCTCAAGATGGTCGCCCAGCAGTACTCGGGTCAGGTCGAGGCGGAAGTGCTGAGCGACAAGATCGGCCAGGAATTCTTCACGATCAGCCGCGCGGAAAACCTGCGCGTCGCCGGCCAGCCGAGCTTCGAGCCGAAGCAGGAGCAGGCTGAGGACGCATACGCGTTCGACGCGACGTTCGAGGTTTACCCGGAAGTGAAGATCGGCGATCTGGCGACGGCTGAAGTCGAGCGCTCGACGACGTCGATCGGCGACGCCGAAATCGACCGCACGCTGGAAATCCTGCGCAAGCAGCGCGTGCACTACCACGCTCGCGGCGAAGCCGGCGAGCATGGCGACGGCGGCGCGGACACCGCAGCGAAGAACGGCGACCGCGTGACGGTCGACTTCGTGGGCAAGATCGACGACGTCGCGTTCCAGGGCGGCACGGCCGAAGACTTCCCGTTCGTGCTCGGCGAAGGCCGCATGCTGCCGGAATTCGAAACGGCGGCGCTGGGCCTGAAGGCTGGCGAACAGCGTACGTTCGACCTGAAGTTCCCTGACGATTACCACGGCAAGGACGTGGCGGGCAAGACGGCGCAATTCACGGTCACGATGAAGAAGATCGAGTGGCCGCACATGCCGGAAATCGACGGCGAATTCGCGAAGTCGCTCGGCATCGAAGACGGCGACCTGACGAAGATGCGCGCCGAAATCAAGGAAAACCTCGAGCGCGAAGCGAAGCGTCGCACGCAAGCCATCGTCAAGAACCAGGTGATGGACGCGCTGCTGAAGATTTCCGAACTCGACGTGCCGAAGGCGCTGATCGAGCAGGACCAGCAACGTCTCGTCGAAATGGCTCGCCAGGATCTGGCGCAGCGCGGCGTGCCGAACGCGAAGGACGCACCGATCCCGGCCGAGATGTTCGCCGAGCAGGCAGAGCGTCGCGTGAAGCTGGGCCTCGTGCTGGCCGAGCTCGTGAAGTCGAATAGCCTCGAAGCGAAGCCGGAGCAGATCCGCGCGGAAGTCGACGAGTTCGCGAAGAGCTACGAAGACCCGAAGGAAGTGGTCCGCTGGTATTATTCGAACCAGCAGCGCCTCGCCGAGATGGAAGCGTTCGTCGTTGAAAGCAACGTCGTCGACTTCGTGCTGGGCAAGGCAAAGGTGACGGACAAGGAAGTGAGCTTCGAGGCACTCGCGAGCGCATCGGCGCAAGCGTAAGTGTCGCTCTAGCGGCGTGCCGGCTGTCGGAGCGACGGCCCGCACGCCGTTTTTACGTCAAGCGCACGGTTGCCATTAATATGGCGATTGAGCGGGCGGCTTCCCTCCGTTCAATTTTCCATTCGAACAAGGTTCATTGAATGATCACTCGCGCTGAATTGCTGGACATGCTTGCTTCGAACGCGCCGCAGGGTTTCGAGGCGCAAGCGCTGGGGCTGGTGCCGATCGTCGTCGAAACGAGCGGCCGCGGCGAGCGTTCGTACGATATCTATTCGCGTCTCCTGAAGGAGCGCCTGGTGTTCATGGTCGGTGAAGTGAACGACCAGACCGCCAACCTCGTGGTCGCGCAACTGCTGTTCCTCGAGAGCGAGAATCCTGACAAGGACATCAGCCTCTACATCAACAGCCCGGGCGGCTCGGTGTCGGCCGGCATGGCGATCTACGACACGATGCAGTTCATCAAGCCAGACGTGTCGACCCTCTGCATGGGCCTCGCGGCCAGCATGGGCGCGTTCCTGCTCGCGTCGGGCGCGAAGGGCAAGCGTTTCGCGCTGCCGAACTCGCGCGTGATGATTCACCAGCCGCTCGGCGGCGCGCGCGGCCAGGCGTCCGATATCGAGATCCAGGCGCGAGAAATCCTCTACCTGAAGGAACGGCTGAACAACCTGCTCGCGCAGCATACGGGTCAGGACGTCGAGCGCATCGCCCGCGACACCGACCGTGATAACTTCATGTCGAGCGAAGATGCGAAGGCGTACGGGCTGATCGATCAGGTGCTGCTGAAGCGCCCGTGAGCTTAAGTGGGGTGCCGCCCCGATTCGTGCGGTGCCCCTGCAACGTCCCGAGTGCTCTGAGCATCTGCGGCAAGCGCATCCAGCCGGCTCCGGTCGCGCCCTAGGCGCGGCGTCCGGAGCATTCGGCGTATCATGTCATTTACCTGTCCGGAGGCTCTACATTCATGGCGGACAAAAAAGGTTCGAACAGCGAGAAGCTGTTGTATTGCTCGTTTTGCGGGAAGAGCCAGCATGAGGTGAAGAAACTCATCGCGGGCCCGTCGGTATTCATCTGCGATGAGTGCATCGACCTCTGCAACGAGATCATTCGTGACGAGGCGGCTGCCGCCGGCGTCGAGGCCAGCCTGTCCCGGTCGGATCTGCCGAGCCCGCAGGAAATTCGCGACATCCTCGATCAGTACGTGATCGGCCAGGAGCGCGCGAAGAAGATCCTCGCCGTGGCCGTGTACAACCACTACAAGCGCCTCAAGCACCTCGACAAGAAGGACGACGTCGAGCTGTCGAAGAGCAACATCCTGCTGATCGGCCCGACGGGCTCCGGCAAGACGCTGCTCGCGCAGACGCTCGCGCGGTTGCTGAACGTGCCGTTCGTGATCGCCGATGCGACGACGCTGACCGAAGCCGGCTACGTCGGCGAGGACGTCGAGAACATCATCCAGAAGCTGTTGCAGAACTGCAACTACGAGGTCGACAAGGCCCAGCGCGGGATCGTCTACATCGACGAAATCGACAAGATCAGCCGCAAGTCGGACAACCCGTCGATCACGCGCGACGTGTCGGGCGAGGGCGTCCAGCAGGCACTGCTGAAGCTCGTCGAGGGCACGATGGCGTCGGTGCCGCCGCAGGGCGGCCGCAAGCACCCGAACCAGGATTTCATTCAGGTCGACACGACCAACATCCTGTTCATCTGCGGCGGTGCGTTCGACGGTCTCGAGAAGGTGATCACCGATCGTACCGAAAAGACGGGCATCGGCTTCGGCGCGACGGTCAAGAGCAAGCAGGAACGCGATGCGGGCGAAGTGCTGCGCGAAACGGAACCGGAAGATCTGATCAAATTCGGTCTGATCCCCGAATTGATTGGCCGTCTGCCGGTGGTCGCGACGCTCGGCAAGCTCGATGAAGCCGCGCTGATGAAGATTCTCGTCGAGCCGAAGAACGCGCTCGTCAAGCAGTATCACAAGCTGTTCGCGATGGAGCGCGTCGAGCTGGAAATCCGGCCGGGCGCGCTGCAGGCAGTCGCCCGCAAGGCGATCCGCCGCAAGACCGGCGCGCGCGGTTTGCGTTCGATCATCGAACAGGCATTGCTCGACGTGATGTACGAGCTGCCGGCGATGAAAGGGGTCAGCAAGGTCATCATCGACGAGAACGTCATCGATGGCGACGGCAAACCCCTGCTGATCTATGAGGACACGCCGAAGGTGGCGGGTTCGAACTGACCGGCTTGCCGACGATGTTCTGCGAAAAAGGCCGTTCATGAGTCCGTGGGCGGCTTTTTTTCGTTTATCTTGTGGGTAACTCTGACTCGACACGCGGTGGTTACTTTCTTACCGAATATTTCCCGCACTTGAAGGCTTGCAATTCGTTGTGGCGGCCTCAATTACCGAACAATTGATTCCACTCATGGGGAAATGAAATGTCAGGCACCCAACTTCTCCCGCCGGAACGCATCACGCTCCCGCTGCTGCCGCTGCGGGATGTCGTCGTTTTCCCGCACATGGTGATTCCGCTCTTCGTGGGCCGGCCGAAATCGATCAAGGCCCTCGAAGCAGCGATGGAAGGCGGCAAGCACATCATGCTCGTCGCCCAGAAAACCGCGGCCAAGGACGAACCGACCGAAAAGGACATGTACGAGGTCGGTTGTATCGCCAACATCCTGCAGATGCTGAAGCTGCCGGACGGCACCGTGAAGGTGCTCGTCGAGGGCCTGCAGCGTGCGAAGGCGTTGTCGATCGAAGAGCAGGAGACGCAGTTCTCCTGTGAAGTAATGCCGCTCGAGCCCGATCATGCCGACAGCGCGGAAACGGAAGCGCTGCGCCGTGCGATCGTGTCGCAGTTCGACCAGTACGTGAAGCTGAACAAGAAGATCCCGCCGGAGATTCTCACGTCGCTGTCGGGCATCGATGAAGCCGGTCGCCTTGCGGACATGATCGCCGAGCGTCTGCCGCTGAAGCTCGATCAGAAGCAGCACATCCTCGAGATGTTCCCGGTCATCGAGCGCCTCGAGCACCTGCTCGCGCAGCTCGAAGCCGAGATCGACATCCTGCAGGTCGAAAAGCGCATCCGCGGGCGCGTGAAGCGCCAGATGGAAAAGAGCCAGCGCGAGTACTACCTGAACGAACAGGTCAAGGCGATCCAGAAGGAACTGGGCGAAGGCGAAGAGGGTGCGGACCTCGAGGAACTCGAGAAGCGCATCAACGCCGCGCGCATGCCGAAGGAAGCGAAGAAGAAGGCCGATGCCGAGCTCAAGAAGCTGAAGCTGATGTCGCCGATGTCGGCGGAAGCGACCGTCGTGCGCAACTACATCGACACGCTGATCGGCCTGCCGTGGCGCAAGAAGAGCAAGGTCAACAACGACCTGTCGAACGCCGAGCAGGTGCTCGACGAGGATCACTTCGGCCTCGAGAAGGTGAAGGAGCGTATCCTCGAGTACCTCGCGGTGCAACAGCGCGTGGACAAGGTGAAGGCGCCGATCCTGTGCCTCGTCGGGCCCCCGGGCGTCGGCAAGACCTCGCTCGGCCAGTCGATCGCTCGTGCGACGAACCGCAAGTTCGTCCGGATGGCGCTTGGCGGCGTGCGTGACGAAGCCGAGATCCGCGGTCACCGCCGCACGTACATCGGCTCGATGCCGGGCAAGATCCTGCAAAGCCTGGCGAAGGTCGGCGTGCGCAATCCGCTCTTCCTGCTCGACGAAGTCGACAAGATGGGCATGGATTTCCGCGGCGATCCGTCGTCGGCGCTGCTCGAAGTGCTCGATCCGGAACAGAACCACACGTTCGCCGACCACTACATCGAAGTCGACTTCGACCTGTCGGACGTGATGTTCGTCGCGACGTCGAACTCGCTGAACATCCCGCCGCCGCTGCTCGACCGGATGGAAGTGATTCGTCTGTCGGGTTACACGGAAGACGAGAAGGTCAGCATCGCGCAGCGCTACCTGCTGCCGAAGCAGAAGAAGAACAACGGTCTGAAGGACGGCGAGATCGAGGTCACCGAGCAGGCGATCCGCGACATCATCCGCTACTACACGCGCGAAGCCGGTGTGCGTTCGCTCGAGCGGGAAGTGTCGAAGATCTGCCGCAAGGTCGTGAAGATGCTGTTGCTGAAGAAGGCATCGGGCGCGATCAAGGTCGATGGCGAGAACCTCGATACGTTCCTCGGCGTGCGCAAGTACGACTTCGGCCTCGCGGCGAAGGAAAACCAGGTCGGTCAGGTGACGGGCCTCGCGTGGACGGAAGTCGGCGGCGACCTGCTGACGATCGAAGCCGCGGTGATGCCGGGCAAGGGCAACGTGATCCGCACGGGTTCGCTCGGCGACGTGATGAAGGAGTCGGTCGAGGCCGCGCGTTCAGTCGTGCGCTCGCGTTCGCGCCGTCTGGGTATCAAGGACGAGGCGTTCGAGAAGCAGGACATCCACATCCACGTGCCGGAAGGCGCGACGCCGAAGGACGGTCCGTCCGCCGGCGGTGCGATGACGACCGCGCTGGTGTCGGTGCTGACGGGGATCCCCGTGCGTGCCGATGTCGCGATGACGGGCGAGATCACGCTGCGTGGCGAAGTGCTGCCGATCGGCGGGCTGAAGGAAAAGCTGCTGGCTGCGCATCGCGGCGGCATCAAGCTCGTGCTGATCCCGGAAGAGAACGTGAAGGATCTCGCGGACATTCCGGACAACGTGAAGAACGCGATCGAGATCGTGCCGGTCCGCTGGATCGACAAGGTGCTCGAGCTCGCGCTCGAACGTACGCCGACCCCGCTGCCGCCGGAAGAAGAGGCGAAGGCTGCGGCACCGGTCGGCGAGGCGGCGAAGGATGCCGGCTCGACGGAAGTCGTCAAGCACTGAAAACCTGAACGCCGTCTCTGACGGTTGTTCACGAAACCCGCGGCATGTCCGCGGGTTTTTTTATGTGCTTCGACATCGCGGGTTGAGCGGCGCGTTAAAATTTTTCGCGCGCGGGCTTGGCAAAATGATCGGGGATGAATTAAACTTGCGGGCTCGCTGGTTGTTGATGCCGAAACGCAGATCGCAGCCAGAACGAATCGGAAACGGGTGCTTAGCTCAGCTGGTAGAGCGGCGCCCTTACAAGGCGTAGGTCGGGGGTTCGAACCCCTCAGCACCCACCAGTTTCCTGATTCAGCCAGACCAAGGAGCGGTAGTTCAGTCGGTTAGAATACCGGCCTGTCACGCCGGGGGTCGCGGGTTCGAGTCCCGTCCGCTCCGCCAGAAAATGAGAAAGCCCGCCTTGTGCGGGCTTTTTCATTTGCGTCGTCGGTTGCGCCCGTTCGTTGCGCACCTGCTTTTCTCCCGTGCCATCCCGTATGTTGTAATATCGGACGTTTTGTCCAATTTTCCCGTCACGCATGCTCGATTTCTTCCGTAATCACCAGCGCCTGATGATGGCGCTCCTGCTCCTGATCGTGTTGCCGGGGCTGGGTTTCGTCGGGATCCAAGGTTTCCGCGGCTTCTTCGACGACAGCGCGAACGTCGCGGCGATCAACGGGCACAAGATCACGCGGGTCGAATTCGACGGCGCGTTCCGCCAGCAGATCGACCAGGCGCGCCAGGCGCTCGGCGGGCAGTTCGACATCAAGGCATTCGACACGCCCGAACATCGCAAGCAAGTGCTCGACGGCCTGATCCAGCAACGCGTGCTGGCCGACGAGACGCAGCGCCTGCACCTGACCGCATCCGACAATGCGGTGCGCGACGCGCTGATGAGCGACCCGATGATCGCGTCGCTGAAGAAACCCGACGGTACGATCGACGTCCAGCGCTACGCGCAACTGTTGTCGTTCCAGGGGATGACGCCCGAGCAGTACCAGGAACGCGTGCGCTACAGCCTCGCGCTGCAGCAGATTCCGGCGAGCATCGTGGCGAGCGCATTTACGCCGAAGGGGCCGGCGCAACGGCTGTCGGAACTGGCTGCGCAGCAGCGAGAAGTGCAGGCGCTCGTGCTGAAGACGAGCGACTACGCGCCGAAGGTGCAGCCGACCGACGCACAGCTCACCGCATACTACGACGCGCACAAGCAGGGCTTCGCGACGCCGGAAACCGCGACGATCCAGTATCTCGTCTATTCGCCGGCAGCTGCCGCCGCGAGCGCGCAGCCGACCGATGCCGACATCAAGAAGTTCTACGACGACAACCCGACGCACTTCCGCTCGGAAGCGCAGGTGCGCGTGAGCCACATCTTCATCGCCGCGGCGAGCGACGCAAGTGCAGCCGACAAGGCGGCCGCGAAGGCGAAGGCCGAGCAGCTGCTGGCCGACGTGAAGGCGCATCCGGACCAGTTCGCGCAGATCGCGCAGAAGAGCTCGCAGGACGCACCGTCGGCGGCGAAGGGCGGCGATCTGGGCTTCATCACGCGTGGCTCGACGGCGGGCGGCAAGGCGTTCGACGATGCCGCGTTCGCGCTGAAGCAGGGCGACGTGAGCGGTATCGTGCAATCGGATCTCGGGTTCCACATCCTGAAGGCGACGGAAGTGAAGCCGTCGGTGGTCAAGCCGTTCGCGGACGTGAAGGACCAGATCGCAGTCGACCTGAAGCAGCAATACGCGGCGAAGGCGTTCTCGGACAACGCGGAAGGCTTTACGTCGACCGTCTATGAAAAGGCGAAGACGCTGCAGCCGGCCGCTGACAAGTACAAGCTGACGATCCAGACGGCCACCGTCACGCCGACGCCGAATCCGCAACTGCCGCCGACGAGCCCGCTGAACAATCCGAAGTTCCTCGCTGCGGTGTTTGCGAACGACTCGGTGAAGAGCCAGAACAACACGCAGGCGATCGACGTGGGCAACAACACGCTGATCTCGGCGCGCGTGACCGACTACAAGCCGGCGGCCGTGCCGGCACTCGATACGATCAAGGACGTGGTGCGTCAGAAGGTCATCGCCGAGCAGGCCGCGGAACTCGCGAAGAAGGACGGCGCGGCGAAGCTGGCCGAGCTGCAGAAGTCGAAGTCGGTCGATGGCTTCACGGCCGCGCAGAAGGTGTCGCGCACGCAGTCGCAGGGCTTGACGCCGGCGGCGCTGAGCGCCGTCTACAAGGTCGATGCGAAGACGCTGCCGGCATACGTCGGTGTCGATCTCGGCGCGGACGGCTACGCGATCTATCGCGTGAACGCGGTGATCCCGGGCACGGCCGTCGATCCGCAGCAGCTCGCGGCCGCGCAGCAGCAGATGGCGCAGGTCGAAGCGCAAAGCGAAGGCGAGGCGTATCTCGCCGCGCTGCGTGACCGCTCGAAGGTGAAGCTGTACGGCACCACGCAGAGCCAGTCGCAGGATGGCGGCAACTAAGTCACAGCCAAGCGACAACCAAGCGAAGCGCCGTTCCCGGTTTCGCGTGCAGCAACACAAAGCCCCGCTCGAAGCGGGGCTTTTTGCTTTCCGGCGATGGCGCGCCGCGAGGTCAGCCGCGCGGCTTGCCGAGCAGCGGCTTCAGCGCCGGCCAGACGTTGTCAAGCAGGATGCCCTGTGCCTGCTGCGCGGGATGCATCTGGTCCGACTGGAACATCTCCGGCTTGTTCTCGATGCCGGCCAGCAGGAACGGCACGAGCGGTACGCCGAGTTCCTTCGACAGACGCGTGTAGACCGCATGGAATTTCTGCGTGTAATCGGGCCCGTAGTTGGGCGGCACATACATGCCGACCAACACGACCTTCGCGCGCGCTTGCCGCGCATCGGCGATGATGTCGCGCAGGTTCTGTTCGGTCGTCGCGAGCGGCACGCCCCGCAGCGCGTCGTTCGAGCCGAGTTCGACGACGACGATCGACGGCTTGAGCCGTTGCAGCACCGCAGGCAGTCGCGCGCGGCCGCCGCTCGTGGTGTCGCCGCTGACGCTTGCGTTCGCGACGCTATAATCGATTCGCTCGGTCGCGAGCCGTTGCCGCAGCAACGCAACCCAGCCGGTGTCGCGTGGCAACCCGTATTCGGCCGACAGGCTGTCGCCGAGCACGACGAGCGCGGGCTGGCCCGATGTCGAGGCCGCCGCCGTCGCGGCGCGTGCGGGCACGTTTGCTGCAAGCAGGGTACCCAGCAGCGCGGCGAACGCCGCGCGTCTTTTCCAGCGGAATGTCGTGTCCATGTTCAAGATTACCGATCCGATCATCGAAGTCCATGACGTGTGCAAGCGGGTCGCCGACGCAACGGGCGAGCTGACGATCCTCGACGGCATCACGTTCGCCGTGCGGCCCGGCAGCAGCCTCGCGATCGTCGGCGCATCGGGGTCGGGCAAATCGACGCTGCTCGGCCTGCTTGCGGGATTGGACAGCGCGACGAGCGGCACGGTTCGCCTGCTCGGCCGCGCGCTCGACCAGCTCGACGAGGACGAGCGCGCCGCGCTGCGCAACGGCGCGGTCGGATTCGTGTTCCAGTCGTTTCAGTTGATGCCGCACCTGACGGCACTCGAGAACGTGATGCTTCCGCTCGAGCTGCAAGGCGGCATCAACGCGCGCGACGCCGCCGATCGGGCACGCGCGTTGCTCGTGCAGGTCGGTCTCGGCGAGCGCACCGCGCATTATCCGAAGCTGCTGTCGGGTGGCGAGCAACAGCGCGTCGCGCTTGCGCGCGCGTTCGTCACGCATCCCGCAATCCTGTTCGCCGACGAACCGACCGGCAGCCTCGATGCAGCCACCGGCCACGCCGTCATCGACCTGATGTTCAAACTGAACCGCACGCACGGCGCGACGCTCGTGCTCGTCACGCACGATGCCGAACTTGCGCGGCGCTGCGCGACGACGATCACCATCGACGCCGGCCGCATCGTCGCGCCGCACGCGGCATAGCGCGAGACCGAATTTCTTGCCGGCCGCGCAGGGTGGCTCACCCGGTGCGGCCGGCGTGCGTTCGACGCTGTCGCGTCAGCGCTTGAGTGCCGCACGCGCGCGCTCGATCAGCGCGGTCGTCGACGAATCGTGCTTCGCGGGATCGACCGCTTCGGCCGACAGGTCGGCTTCGACGACCTTGCCGAGAATCTTGCCGAGCTCGACGCCCCACTGGTCGAACGGATTGATGTCCCATACCGTTGCCTGCACCAGCACCTTGTGCTCGTAGAGCGCGATCAGCGCGCCAAGCGTGCGCGGCGTCAGCGCATCCACCAGCAGCGTCGTCGTCGGGCGGTTGCCGGGGAAGGTCAGGTGCGGCGCAAGCGCTTCCTTGCCGGGGCCGGCGACCTTGCGCGCTTCGTCGAGCGTGCGGCCGAGCATCAGCGCTTCACTCTGCGCGAAGCAGTTCGCGAGCAGCTTCGGATGATGGCTCGCGAGCGGATGCTCGGGTGTCAGCACCGCGATAAAGTCGATCGGCACGATCGTCGGGCCCTGGTGCAGCATCTGGAAAAACGCGTGCTGGCCGTTGGTGCCCGGCTCGCCCCACGTGACGGCCGACGTCGGGTAGTCGACGAACGTGCCGTCCAGGCGTGCGGACTTGCCGTTGCTTTCCATCTCGAGCTGCTGCAGGTACGACGGCAGGTAGTGCAGCGCTTCCGAATACGGCGCGACGAGATAGCTCTGCGAGCCGAAGAAGTTGCGGTACCAAATGCCGATCAGGCCGAGCAGCACCGGCAGGTTGCGCTCGAGCGGCGCTTCGCGGAAATGGCGGTCCATGTCGTTCGCGCCGACGAGGAGTTCGTCGAACTGCTCGGGCCCGATCGCGATCATGATCGACAGGCCGACCGCCGACCACAGCGAATAGCGGCCGCCGACCCAATCCCACATTTCGAACACGTTGTCGGCGGAGATGCCGAACTTCACGACTTCGGCCGGGTTCGCCGACACGCCGACGAAGTGCTTCGCCAGCGCATCTTCCGGGCAGCCGCGCGCGACGAACCAGTCGCGCAGCGAGCGTGCGTTCGTCATCGTCTCGAGCGTCGTGAAGGTCTTCGACACGATGATCGCGAGCGTTTCCTCCGGGTCGACCTGTTCGAGCACGCGCGCGAGATCGGCGCCGTCGACGTTCGACACGAAGTGGGTCGAAATGTCGGGCGTCGCGACATGGTGCAGCGCATGCGTGACCATCTTCGGTCCGAGATCCGAGCCGCCGATGCCGATGTTGATCACGTGGCGGATGCGCTTGCCGGTGTAGCCGGTCCACGCGCCGCTGCGCACGGCGCGTGCGAAGGTCGCCATCTTCGCGCGCTCGGCGCTGACCTGCGCATGGAACGGCGCGTGCGGGTCGGTCGCGCGCAATGCCGTGTGCAGCGCGGCGCGGCCTTCGGTCGGGTTGACGATCTCGCCGGCGAACATCGCGTCGCGGCGCGCCTCGACGCCCGCTTCGCGGGCCAGCTGCACGAGCAGGCGCAGCGTGTCGTCGTTGATGCGGTTCTTCGAGAAGTCGGCCGCAAGGCCCCCGCCGGGGATCGTGAAGCGTTCGGCGCGGGTCGGCGCGCGGTCGTTTTCCGGCGCGAACCAGTCGCGCAGCCGCGCGTGGCGGATTTGTTCGAAGTGGGATTGAAGGGCAGTCCAGGCGGGGAGCGAATTCAGCGTCATGGCGGTTCGAGTGAAGCGTGAATCGGGAGGAATGCCGCGCCGGCGCATCGGGATCGGAACGCCGGCGGACGAGCGGGCCCGCCGTGCGGCGGGGCACCCAGTATAGCGGCGTTATATGTCGGCGCGCGCCGACGGGTAAAAAAGGCGATTGATCAGCGTGCGCACCATCGGCGCGAGTTCGCCCGCGGTGAGGCCGGCCGGCCCCGTGCCGTTCGCGGTCAGCGTGTCGGCCGCGAGGCCGTGCAGGTATACGCCCGCAAGCGCGGCTTCGTACGGCGCGACGCGCTGCGCGAGCAACGCGCCGATCAGGCCGCCGAGCACGTCGCCGGTGCCGCCGGTGGCGAGCGCCGCATTGCCGGTCGGATTGATCGTGAGGCGGCCGTCGGGCGCCGCAATCACCGTGCCCGAACCCTTCAGCACGACGATGCTCGCGTAGCGCGCGGCCAGCGTCTGCGCCGCGGCCAGCCGGTCGTGCTGCACCGTCGCGGTATCGCTGCCGAGCAGCCGCGCTGCCTCGAGCGGATGCGGTGTCAGCACGCACGCGTTGCCCCGGGCGCCGCGGGCGGCGACGGCGGCGGCGAGGTCGGCGTGCGTCGCGACGAGGTTCAGCGCGTCGGCGTCGAGCAGCGTCGTGGCGTCGTGCGCGAGCACGTCGCGCACGAGGGCGACCGCGGCCTCGCGCGCGCCGAGGCCGCAGCCTGCCGCGATCGCGGACATCGCATCGAGCTCGAGGCTGTCCGCGGGATGCAGCATCAGTTCGGGAAACGGCGGGTCGTACGGCGGCGCGCCGGCGCCGAGGAAGCCGACATGCACCTTGCCGGCGCCGGCGAACAGCGCGGCACGCGCGGCGAGGATCGGCGCGCCGCACATGCCGGTGTCGCCGCCGAGCACCGCCAGGCTGCCGAACGTGCCCTTGTGCGAAGCGAACGCGCGGGCGGGCAGCGCGGCGGCAAACTGTGCTGGTGCATTCAGCACGACGGCCGGCGCGGCGGGCGGTGCGACGTCGAGCGACGCG
Source organism: Burkholderia sp. MSMB0856 (assembly GCF_001524645.2). NCBI lineage: Bacteria > Pseudomonadati > Pseudomonadota > Betaproteobacteria > Burkholderiales > Burkholderiaceae > Burkholderia > Burkholderia sp. MSMB0856. The sequence continues at coordinate 1,496,366 of NZ_CP013427.1, forward strand.
ATGTCGATCTCGCCGGCGAGGTCGCGGCCGTCGCCGGTATAAAGCCCCGGCTTCGCGCCGATGAAGGTGAGCGTGTGCGTCGCGGTGACGGCCACGCCCGCGCCGACGATCCGGCCCGTGTCGCTGTCGAGCCCGCTCGGTACGTCGAGCGCGAGCACGCGGCCGCCGCTTCGGGCATGTGCGGCGATGCGCGCGGCCTGGGCGGCGAACGGTCCGTCGAGTGCGCGCGCGAGGCCGATGCCGAACAACCCGTCGACGACCCACGCGTAATCGTCGAGCGAGGCGGGCGGTTCGGTCGACAGCGGCACGCCGGCCGCGCGCGCGAGGCCGAGCGCCCATTGCGCATCGTCGGGCTTGACCGGCACCGGCATCCAGGCCTGCGTCGCGACGCCGAGCTGCTGCAGTTGTGCGGCGGCTACCAGCGCGTCGCCGCCGTTGTTGCCGGGGCCGACCGCGAACCAGACCGGGCGGTCGTCTCCGGCCACCCGTTCGGACAGCCAGCGCGCGGCGGCGGCGCCCGCGCGGCCCATCAGCGTGTGCGGCGGCAGTTCGGCGGTCGCGGCGGCCTCGGCCGCGCGCAGGTCGGCGACGCGCAGCAGCGCGAGCGGGGCGGAGTCGGGAAGCGGGCGGGGATTCGTCATCGCGGGGTCATGGCGGCGGGAGGAGGCCGCGCCGGGACGGGCCCGTGGCGGTCAGGTCGTGAAGCGCGCGGGACTCAGCGCGGCGAGCGTGTCGGCGGGCCACTGCTGCGTGTCGCCGCTCAGACAGTCTGTCACCACTTTAGCAGACCCGCACGCGAGGCCCCAACCGGCCGGGCCATGCCCGAAATTGACGAACACGCGCGGATGCGGGGTCGGACCGACGACCGGCAGGCCGTCCGGCGACAGCAGCTGCGTGCCTTGCCACGACAGCGCGGCGGAAATCTTCGCGGCGCCCGGCACCCAGTCGTGGACGGCCTGGCCGAGCAGCGCGAGCGCGGCCTCGGACAGCGGCTCGGGGAGCGGCTTCGCGGTGTCGGCGAGGCTCTGCAGCACGGCGCCGCCGCCGATGCGCAGCCGCTGGTGGGTGCGCGTGATCGAAATCCGCTTGATCGAATCGACGACGCTCAGGTGCGGCGCATGTTCTTCGTACGCGACCGGGGCGGTCAGCGTATGCGTGCGCACCGGATGCAGCGGCAGCCGCCAGCCGAGCCGCTCCAGCAGCGGCAGGCTGCCGGCGCCCGCGGCGACCACGATCGCGTCGGCCGACATCACGTCGACCTCGTGCGCCTTCGTCGCGTGCCGGCCGCCGGCCGGCGCGAGCTCGACCGCGGCCCGGCCGGTGTCGACGCGGATCGCGGCGACGTCCGCGCCGAAGCGGAACTGCACGCCGTGCTCGTCGAGCGTCTGCTTGATCAGTTTCGCGAACAGCGGGCAATTTCCGGTGCGCTCGCTCTCGAGCAGCACGCCGCCGGCAAAGCCGGGCTCGGCCGGCACCGAAGGCTCGAGCGCCGCGCATTCGTCGGCCGTGAGCACCCGGTACGGTTGGTCGAGCGCACGCAGCAGGTCGAGTGCCGGTTGCAGCGCTTCCCAGTCGCGCGGGTCGCGCACGACGTGCAGGATCCCGGGTTTCTGCTCGAATTCGATCTGGAGGCGCGCCTCGATGTCGGCGAGCGACTCGCGCGACGCGTCGATCAGCGGGCGCAGCCGCGCATACTGCGCGGCGAATGCGTCAGGCTCGCGCAGCGCGGCGAGCTGCTTGACGAAGCGGCGCACGCCGCCGTTGAAGCCCGGCTTGTAGACGATGCCGGCGTCACGCGGCTGGCGCTGGCGCATGAAGGTCGGCCCGAACCAGACGTCGAGCGGGCTCGGCAGCAGCGTGCCGCCGTCGCCGTAGGTCGCGCCCTGCGCGACGGTCGCGTGGCGTTCGACCACGCACACACGATGGCCGGCCGCGCGCAGCTGGTAGGCGGTGGCGACGCCGCTGATTCCGCCGCCGATGACGATGACATCCATGGATTGCTTCGATGACGGGCGGCATGCATGCCGCCCGGTGAGGATTCGCTGACGGGCTCCCGGCCCGGTGAACCGGGAATGATAGCGCCAAAATCGCGCGAACCGGCGTCGCGCGACCTCGTCCGATTCCGCCATCGCGTGGTCGCCGGCCGCCGCGGCCGTGCGTGCCGGTCCGGCGGCCGGCTGTGCGCCGCGGATGCCGCCGCACCGTTGCGGTGCGTGACGGGTGCCGATCAGCCGGTCTGGGACGGCCGACTTCCGGGTATAATTACGGCCTTCCTTTCGCCCCACGTCGCCACCTCGCGCGACTCATCGACGTCAGTCCAGCCCATGGCTCACTTCTCGTGTTTTCCCGGCGCTTCGGCCCTCTCCGATTTCCGTCAAACCCGTCTGCTCGACACGCTCAGGCAAATCGACGCCAACATCGTCGCGGTGCGCGGCCAGTTCCTGCACTTCGTCAATGCGGCCGAGCCGCTGTCGGCCGACGACAGCGCACGCATCGACGCACTGATGCACTACGGCGCGCCGTTCGAGCCGGCGGCCGAGAAGGGCACGGCCGAGACGTTCGTCGTGCTGCCGCGCTTCGGCACCGTTTCGCCGTGGGCGAGCAAGGCCACCGATATCGCGCAGCACTGCGGCCTCACGCAAGTGCGCCGCATCGAACGCGGCGTCGAATTCACGGTCACGCTGAAGTCGGGCCTGCTCGGCGGCAAGAAGGCGCTGTCCGACGACGCGCGCGCAGCCGTCGCGGCCGCGCTGCATGACCGGATGACCGAAAGCGTGGTCGCCGCGCGCGACGACGCGAAGCACCTGTTCGACGAGTTGCCGGCCAAGCCGCTCGCGACCGTCGACGTGCTGGGCGTCGGCCGCGCCGCGCTCGAGCGCGCGAACGTCGAGCTGGGCCTCGCGCTCGCCGACGACGAGATCGACTACCTGGTCGACGCGTTCCGCAAGCTCGAACGCAACCCGACCGACGTCGAACTGATGATGTTCGCGCAGGCGAACAGCGAGCATTGCCGCCACAAGATCTTCAACGCGCAGTGGACGATCGACGGCGAAGCGCAGGACATGTCGCTGTTCGCGATGATCCGCAACACGGAGAAGCTGAGCCCGCAAGGCACGATCGTCGCGTATTCGGACAACTCGTCGATCATGGTCGGCGCCGAAGCCGAGCGCTGGTTCCCGCGCAACGCGGGCGCGGCCGGCGAGCCGGGCGAACGCTACGGTCGTCACACCGAGCTCACCCACACGCTGATGAAGGTCGAGACGCACAACCACCCGACGGCGATCTCGCCGTTCCCGGGCGCGGCGACCGGCGCGGGCGGCGAGATCCGCGACGAAGGCGCGACGGGGCGCGGTGCGCGTCCGAAGGCCGGCCTCACGGGCTTCACCGTGTCGAACCTCGATCTGCCGGACGCACGCCAGTCGTGGGAAAACGCACGCGACGCGGCGCAGCCGGTCGGCGAGCGCAACCCGAACGATGCGCACGGCCCATACGGCCGCCCGGACCGCATCGCGTCGCCGCTGCAGATCATGATCGACGGCCCGCTCGGCGGCGCCGCGTTCAACAACGAATTCGGCCGTCCGAACCTCGGCGGCTACTTCCGCGTGTACGAGCAGAACGTCGGCGGCCAGGTGCGCGGCTATCACAAGCCGATCATGATCGCGGGCGGCCTCGGCAACATCGCGGATCAACACACGCACAAGCACGACGTGCCGGCAGGTTCGCTGCTGATCCAGATCGGCGGCCCAGGCATGCGGATAGGCATGGGCGGCGGCGCGGCGAGCTCGATGGCGACCGGCGCGAACACGGCCGAACTCGACTTCGACTCGGTGCAGCGCGGCAACCCGGAAATCGAGCGGCGCGCGCAGGAAGTGATCAACGGCTGCTGGCAGCTCGGCGCGGAAAACCCGATCCTGAGCATCCACGACGTCGGCGCGGGCGGCCTGTCGAACGCGTTCCCCGAAATCGTCGACGGCGCGGGCAAGGGCGCGCGCTTCGAACTGCGCAAGGTCGCGCTCGAGGAATCGGGCCTGTCGCCGCGTGAAATCTGGTCGAACGAGGCGCAGGAGCGCTACGTGCTGGCGATTGCGCCGGCCGACCTGCCGCGCTTCGAGGCGATCTGCGCACGCGAGCGCTGCCCGTTCGCGGTGGTCGGCGTCGCGACCGACGAACGCCAGCTGAAGCTCGTCGACGACGAAGCAACGGGCATCGAGGAATTCCCGGTCGACATGCCGATGGAAGTGCTGCTCGGCAAGCCGCCGCGCATGCACCGCGACGTCGCGCGCGTCGCGACCGAGCGCGCGCCGGTCGAGGTGACGGGCATCGCGCTGTCGGAAGTCGCGGTCGACGTGCTGAAGCACCCGACGGTCGGCAGCAAGTCGTTCCTGATCACGATCGGCGACCGTTCGGTCGGCGGCACGTCGGTGCGCGACCAGATGGTCGGCCCGTGGCAGGTGCCGGTGGCCGACTGCGCGGTGACCGCGCTCGACTACGCGGGCTTCAAGGGCGAGGCGATGACGATGGCCGAGCGCACGCCGCTCGCGGTGATCGACGCGCCGGCATCGGGCCGCATGGCCGTCGGCGAGGCGATCACGAACATCGCGAGCGCGCCGATCGCGTCGCTCGACAAGCTGAAGCTGTCGGCGAACTGGATGGCCGCGTGCGGCACGGCCGGCGAGGACGCCGCGCTGTTCGACACGGTCAAGGCGATCGGCATGGAGCTGTGCCCGGCGCTCGGGATCGGCATCCCGGTCGGCAAGGATTCGCTGTCGATGAAGACCAAGTGGGACGAGCAGGGCGTCGCGAAGGAAGTGGTGTCGCCGGTGTCGCTGATCATCTCCGCGTTCGCACCGGTCGAGGACGTGCGCCGTCACCTGACGCCGCAACTGCGCCGCATCGCCGACGCGGGCGACAGCGTGCTGATCGCGATCGATCTCGGCCGCGGCAAGAACCGGATGGGCGGCAGCATCTTCGCGCAGGTCACGCAGCAGGTCGGCGATACGACGCCGGACGTCGACGATCCGGAAGACCTGAAGCGCTTCTTCAACGCGATCCAGTCGCTCAACGCGCAAGACAAGCTGCTCGCGTACCACGACCGCTCGGACGGCGGCCTGTGGGCGACGGTGTGCGAAATGGCGTTCGCGGGTCACGCGGGCGTGTCGCTGAACGTCGACATGCTGACGCTCGACCCGAATCACGAATCGGACTACGGCGACGCGAAGGACTGGGCAAAGCAGACGAGCGGCCGTCGCGAGGATCGCACGCTGCGCGCGTTGTTCTCGGAAGAACTCGGCGCCGTCGTGCAGGTGCGCGCGGCCGATCGCGACGCGGTGCTCGGCGCGCTGCGCGAGTTCGGTCTGTCGGCGTGCTCGCACGTGATCGGCACGGTCAACGATCGCGACGTGATCGAGGTGTACCGTGACGCGAAGAAGGTGTTCGACGCGCCGCGCGCTGAACTCCATCGCGCGTGGAGCGAAGTGAGCTGGCGCATCGCGCGCCTGCGCGACAACCCCGCTTGCGCGGACGCCGAATACGACGCGCTGCTCGACGCGGCCGACCCGGGCATCTCGCCGGTGCTGAGCTTCGATCCGGCCGACGACATCGCAGCACCCTTCATCGCGACGGGCGCCCGCCCGCGTGTCGCGATCCTGCGCGAGCAGGGCGTGAACTCGCATCTCGAAACGGCCTACGCGTTCGACCGCGCGGGCTTCGATGCGCACGACGTGCACATGAGCGACCTGCTGGCCGGCCGCGCAACGCTCGCCGATTTCGCGGGCGCGGTGGCATGCGGCGGCTTCTCGTACGGCGACGTGCTGGGTGCGGGCGAAGGTTGGGCGAAGACGATCCGCTTCAACGCGAATCTCGCCGACATGTTCTCGGCCTTCTTCGCGCGTCCCGACACGTTCGCGCTCGGCATCTGCAACGGTTGCCAGATGCTGTCGAGCCTCGCGTCGATGATTCCGGGCGCGGAGGCATGGCCGAAGTTCACGCGCAACAAGTCGGAGCAGTTCGAGGCGCGTTTCTCGTTCGTCGAAGTGGAAAAGTCGCCGTCGATCTTCTTCGCGGGGATGGAAGGCTCGCGGATTCCGGTGGCGGTCGCCCACGGCGAAGGCTATGCGGACTTCTCGCAGCAGGGCGACATCGATCGCGTCGCGGTCGCGATGCGCTACGTCGACCACCGTGGCGAGGCGACCGAGCGTTATCCGTTCAACCCGAACGGCTCGCCGGCCGGCATCACGTCGGTCACGACGGCCGACGGCCGCTTCTCGGTGCTGATGCCGCACATGGAGCGCGTGCACCGCACGGTCACGATGAGCTGGCATCCGGAAGGCTGGGGCGAAGCGAGCCCGTGGATGCGCGTGTTCCGTAACGCACGCCGCTGGATCGGCTGATGTTCGATCCGCACGCACCGGTCGAGATCGTCACGCTGCGCGATGAACGCGCGAGCGATGTCGATGCGATCGGTCGCGTGATCGTGGCCGCGTTCGCGGACGAGCCGCAGCACGGTCAGTTCGAACGGCACATCGTCGATGCGCTGCGCGCGGAGGGTGTGCTCAGCGTGTCGCTCGTCGCGGAGCGCGACGAGCGCGTGATCGGTCACGTCGCGTTTTCGCCGGTGTCGATCGGCGGCGAGCCGGCTGGCAGCCAGCAATGGTACGGGCTCGCACCGCTCGCGGTGCTGCCCGAATGCCAGCGGCAAAGCATCGGCGTGGGGCTCGTGCGCACGGGGCTCGACGCGTTGCGCCGGCTCGGTGCGCGCGGCTGCGTCGTGCTCGGCGATCCCGCGTATTACGCGCGTTTCGACTTCGTGCAGTCCGGCGATCTGGTGTTCCCGGATGCGCCGCCCGAGTATTTTCTCGCGCTGGCGTTCGACGAAGCTGCGCCGCGGCCGTCGGGCGAAGTCCGCTACCACGATGTGTTTTATCCGGCATAGCGGCTCGCCGCGCAGCCCGAACGTTATCCCGCAGTCCTGAAAAGCCGCCTCGAAGCGGCTTTTTCTTTGCGCGGCCACCGCGTGGGCTGGCCGACCGCAAGCGAGCATGACAAAGAAAAAGGCCGCTCCGGGGAGCGGCCTTTGCGTGGGCGATCGTCGCCGACGTTACTGGATCTTCGCCTGCTGGCGCAGGCCTTCCTCGAACGCCTGCAGCTTCTGCTGCACGAGCTGTTGCGCGATCTGCGCCTTCACCTGGTCGAACGGCGGCGGGGCGATGTCGCGGACGTCGTCGACACGGATGATGTGCCAGCCGAACTGTGTCTTTACCGGCGCGTCGGTCATCTGGCCTTTCTGGAGCTTCTGCGCAGCGGCCGCGAATTCCGGCACGTACGCCTTCGGATCCGACCAGTCGAGGTCGCCGCCGTTCTTGCCCGAGCCCGGATCCTTCGAGTACTGCTTGGCCAGATCCTCGAACTTCGCGCCGGCCTTGATCTTCGCGATCAGATCCTTCGCCTGCTGCTCGCTGTCGACGAGGATGTGGTGCAGGTGATACTCGCGGTTGCCGCCGGCACCTTTCACGAGATCGTCGTAGCGCGCCTTCACTTCCGCGTCGGTCGGCTGGTTCTTCTTCAGGAAGCTCTCGATCATCGAGCGCAGCACGACGGTCTGTTGCGCGACGGCGACCTGCGCCTTCACGTCCGGACGGTTCGGAATGCCTTCGCGGATCGCTTCCTGCATCAGGATTTCGCGGTTCACGAGTTCCTGGCGCACGGCTTGTTGCAGTTGCGGGCTGTCGGTCTGGCCTTGCTGGACGAGCTGCGCGACCATCGCATCGGCGCGCGACTTCGGAATCGGCGTGCCGTTGACGACGGCGATGTTCTGGGCGAATGCCGGTGCCGCTGCGAATGCAGCCGCCGCGACCCACAGGCGGGGGGATTTCAGGATCATCGGGAATTCCTGTTGAGACTAGATTGAAGATTCGTTGAATTCTTCGGGCGTATAAGCCACGATCGCGAGCGCGTGAATGCCGCGCTGCATCGCATCAGCGAGCGCATCATACACCAGCCGGTGCCGCGCGACGCGCGGCTTGCCCGCGAAGGCGGCCGACACGATCGTCACCGTGTAGTGGCCGCCGGCGGCCGCGCCGGCGTGGCCTGCGTGCTGCGCGCTGTCGTCGCGCACCGCGAGCGACAGCGGCGCGAGCGCTGCGCTCAGGCGCGCTTCGATCAGCGCGATGCGTTCGTCGGGAGAGGCGGCGAGAAAGGCGTCGGTCATGTCATTCGTCCTTCAGGTACTTCGTGAGCCACAGGCTCTGCAGGATGATGAACACGACCATCGCGCCCGTCGTGCCGAACAGCTTGAAGTTCACCCACTGCGATTCGGTGAAGTTGTGCACCACGTACAGGTTCGCGACGCCGAGCACCGCGAAGAACAGCGCCCACGCGACGTTCAGCTTGTCCCACACGGGGTGCGGCAGCGTGAGCTGCTTGCCCATCATCTTCTCGATCAGGTTGTTGCCGAACGCATAGCGTGCGGCGAGCAGCCCGATCGCAAACAGCCAGTACAGCACAGTCGGTTTCCATTGAATGAATTTCTCGTCATGCAGGACGAGAGTGGCGCCACCGAAGACGACGATCACGCCGAGACTGACCCACAGCATCGTGTCGACCTTCCGGTGCCGGAAGGCCACCCACGCGACCTGGGCCAGTGTCGCGACGATCGCGACGGCGGTGGCGGTGAAGATGCCCCAGACCTTGAAGGCGGCGAAAAACAGGATGATCGGAAACAGATCGAACAGGAATTTCATGGCGCTCGCAGCTGCGTGAAAGGCCGCATCGTGCGGCCTTTCACCGTTGTGGGGACCCGCCAGGCGCCACCGTCCGGGATCGGGGCAGCCGGGCAGGCTGTCCGACCGATCCGTCCGGTGCCGCTCATTCGTTTTCGGGTCGGGACTCGAAGTTTAACGCAGCCGAATTGATGCAGTACCGCAAACCGGTCTTGTCGCGCGGTCCGTCCTCGAACACGTGGCCGAGATGCGCGCCGCAATGGTTGCAGCGGACCTCGACGCGCACCATGCCGTGCGAGCGGTCGATCTTCTCGTCGATCACCTCGCCGTTGAGCGGCTTGAAGTAGCTGGGCCAGCCGCAGCCCGAATGGAACTTGGCGCCGGATTCGAACAGCGGCGTGCTGCAGACGACGCATTTGTAGATGCCGGCGTCCTCGGTGTCGGTGTATTCGCCGGTGAAGGCGCGCTCGGTCGCCGCATGCTGCGTGACCTCGTACTGCATCGGCGTGAGCCGGCGGCGCAGTTCGGCGTCGTCCTTCTGGTACGGGAAGGTCTTGTCGTCGGAATCGTGTGACATGTGGATGTTCTCCTGATCGGTCGGTCGGGTCGTGCGGGTCACGACGAGCAGCTCACTTCGAGCGACCCGGCCCAGTCGGGCGGCAATGCCGCATACGTTTCGTGTTCCGGTTGTTCGTCGAATGGCCGGCGCAGCACCTGCGCGAGTCGCTCGACTTCGGAAAAATCCTTTTCCTTCGCGCGCCGGATCGCGACTTCGGCCAAATGGTTGCGCAGCACGTATTTCGGATTCACGCGATTCATCGCGGCCGCGCGGGCCGCGTCGTCGCGCGTTTCCTCGGACAGCCGTGCGCGATAGAGGTTCGCCCACGCGTCGAATGCGTCGCGATCGATGAACAGGTCGCGCACCGGCGCGTCGCGGCTCGCGTCGTGCTTCGACAGCTGCGCGAGCCGGCGGAACGTCAACGTGAAGTCCGCATGGCTCGCGTGCATCGTTTCGAGCAGCTTGTTCGCGAGCTCGGCGTCGTTCTCGCGCTCGAGCTCGAGGCCGAGCTTCGCGCGCATCGCGCGTTCGAGCACGGGGCCGAAGCGTTCGGGAAACTTCGCGAGCACGGCCTGCGCGTCGTCGACCGCGCGCTCGGCGCGCGCATCGTCGTCGGCGATCCCGTGCTGCAGCCCGATCAGCGGCAGCAGCGCCTGCGCGAGGCAGTAGCAGTTCCAGTGCGCGATGCGCGGCTGCATCCGGTACGCGTAGCGGCCGCTCGTGTCGGAGTGGTTGCAGATGTGGTTCGCGTCGAACGCGTCGACGAAGCCGAATGGGCCGTAGTCGATCGTCACGCCGAGGATCGACATGTTGTCGGTGTTCATCACGCCGTGGCAGAAGCCGACCGCCTGCCACTGCGCGACGAGGTCGGCCGTGCGCAGCATTGCGGCTTCGAGCAGCGCGAGGTACGGATCGTCGGCGTCGCGGCATGCGGGATAGAAGCGGTCGATCACGTGATCGGCGAGCTGGCGCAGCAGGTCCGGGCGATCGTTCGAGAAGAAATGCTCGAAGTGGCCGAAGCGCACGAAGCTCTCCGAAACACGCGTGACGACAGCCGACGTCTCGATCTCCTCGCGCACCACCGGCTGGTCGGAGCCGATCACCGTGAGCGCGCGGGTGGTCGGGATGCCGAGGTGATGCATGGCTTCCGAGCACAGGAATTCGCGGATCGACGAGCGCAGCACCGCGCGGCCGTCGCCCATCCGCGAATACGGCGTGCGGCCGCCGCCCTTGATCTGCAGTTCGTAGCGCTGGCCGTCCGCGCCGGGGAGTTCGCCGATCGTCAGCGCGCGGCCGTCGCCGAGCTGGCCGGCCCACACGCCGAACTGGTGACCGGAATACACCGACGCATACGGCATCGCGCTCGCCGGCCAGTCGCGCGTCGGGTTGCCGGCGAACAGCTCGGCGAACCCGGGCTGCAGGCCGAGCGACACCGGCAGCCCGAGCAGGTTCGCGACTTCGTCGGAAAAGCCGACGACGTACGGCGCGGGCAGCGGCGCGGCCGGCAGCCGCGTATGAAACGCGTCGCCGAGCGTGACGAACGCGCCGGTGGCCGGCGCGCCGAGCGTCGCGGCGAGGTCGGGGAGAGTGTCAGCCGTATCGGCTGCGCTTCGGGAAAACGACATGTTGAGCGCCTCTGGGTAAGCCGATATTGTAAGGCGGCGCCGCGCCGCCCGCATGGCGGCCCGCGCGCCTTGCGCCAGGCCTGTCCGGGCCGTGGACAGGCTGCAAGCTGGCGCACCGTTTCGAGGCTGGTCACCGATTCGCGTCCTTCCGGGAGAACAAGACGATGGGTAAGCCGTTGCTGGGCCAGATGATGGACATGCCGTTGCTGGTGTCGTCGCTGATCGCGCACGCCGCGCGTCATGCGGGCGACACGGAGATCGTGTCGAGGCGCGTGGAAGGCGACCTGCATCGCTACACGTACCGCGACTGCGAGCAGCGCGCGAAACGGCTCGCGCAGGCGCTCGCGCGGCTCGGCGTCGAATCGGGCGACCGCGTCGGCACGCTGGCCTGGAACGGCTACCGGCATCTGGAGGCGTATTACGGGATCGGCGGGATGGGTGCCGTGTGCCATACGATCAACCCGCGTCTCTTTCCCGAGCAGATCGCCTACATCGTCAATCACGCGGAAGACCGCTACGTCTGTTTCGACATCAATTTCGCGCCGCTCATCGACGTGATCGCGCCGCAATGTCCGCACGTGAAAGGCTGGATCGCGATGACCGACGCCGCGCATCTGCCGTCCGGCGCGACGCCGCTCCTGTGCTACGAAACGCTCGTCGACGCCGAGGACGGCCGCTACGACTGGCCGCGTCTCGACGAATTGCAGGCGTCCGGCCTGTGCTACACGTCGGGTACGACCGGCAACCCGAAGGGCGTGCTGTATTCGCATCGCTCGACGGTGCTGCACGCATACGGCGCCGCGCTGCCCGACGCGATGAACCTGTCGGCGCTCGACGCCGTGCTGCCCGTCGTGCCGATGTTCCATGTGAACGCGTGGGGGCTGCCGTATGCGGTGCCGCTCACGGGCGGCAAGCTCGTGCTGCCCGGCAAGGATCTCGACGGCAAGTCGCTGTACGAACTGATGGAGGCCGAGCGCGTGACGTTTTCCGCGGGCGTGCCGACTGTGTGGCTCGGGCTGCTGAACTACATGCGCGAGGCCGGCGTGCGTTTCTCGACGCTGAACCGCACGGTGATCGGCGGCTCCGCGTGCCCGCCCGCGATGCTGCGCACGTTCGAGGACGAATACGGCGTGCGCGTGATCCATGCGTGGGGGATGACCGAGCTGTCGCCGCTCGGCACGCTCGCGACGCTGAACTGGGCGCAGTCGCAACGGCCGCTCGACGCGCAGCGCCGGTTGCTGGAAAAGCAGGGTCGCGTGATCTGCGGTGTCGACATGCGGATCGTCGGCGACGACGGCAACGAATTGCCGTGGGACGGCGTCGCGTTCGGCGAACTGCAGGTGCGCGGGCCCTGGGTGATCGATCGCTACTTCGGGAGCGATACGTCGCCGCTGTCGAATGGCTGGTTCCCGACCGGCGACGTCGCGACGATCGATCCCGACGGCTTCCTGCAGATCACCGACCGCAGCAAGGACGTGATCAAGTCCGGCGGCGAATGGATCAGCTCGATCGACATCGAGAACGTCGCGATCGCGCACCCGGGTGTCGCCGAAGCCGCCTGCATCGCGTGCGCGCACCCGAAATGGACCGAGCGTCCGCTGCTCGTCGTGGTGCCGCGCGAAGGGGCGAACCTGACGCGCGACGCGCTGCTCGCGTTTTACGAGGGCAAGGTCGCGAAGTGGTGGGTGCCCGACGACGTCGTGTTCGTCGAATCGCTGCCGCACACCGCGACCGGCAAGCTGCAGAAGCTGAAGCTGCGCGAGACGTTCCGCAACTACGTGCTGCCGACGGCGGTCGGCGAGCCGTAAGCCGCGGCCGGCGACGGCCCGCCGCGCGGTCTCCCGATCCGGCCCCGGATCGGGAGAAAATCAAATTGAACGACCGTGCTTTTTCGTTGTATGCTGCCTCCGTTCGATCCGGACATGCGGCCGTTCGACCGCGCACAATGAAGCGCAGCCACCCCGGCGCGCGATGCATGGAGGCAGGCAGATGGCAGTGGATTACTCGACTCGCGACGGCGTGGCCGTCATCACGCTCAACAATCCGCCCGTCAACGGGCTCGGCCTGTCGACACGCCAGGGCGTCATGGACGCGCTCGATCGCGCCGCGCAGGATCCGTCGGTCACGGCGATCGTGCTGACCGGCGCGGGCCGCGCGTTCTCGGGCGGCGCCGACATCACCGAATTCAATACCCCGAAGGCCCTGCAGGAACCGACGCTGCACACCGTGATCCGCGCGGTGGAGGCGAGCGCGAAACCGGTCGTCGCGGCGCTGCACAGCGTCGTGATGGGCGGCGGCCTGGAGCTCGCGCTCGGCGCGCACTATCGCGTCGCGGCGCCCGGCGCGCAGGTCGCGCTGCCGGAGGTGAAGCTCGGCCTGCTGCCGGGCGCGGGCGGCACGCAACGCCTGCCGCGCGCGGTGGGCCTCGAAACCGCGCTGAACATGATCGTGTCGGGCGCGCCGGTGCCGTCGGAGCAGCTCGCGACGAGCGGACTGTTCGACGAGATGGCCGACGGCGACCTGCTCGACGCGGCCGTCGCGTTCGCGCGCCAGGTCGGCGCGCGGCAGGGGCCGCATCCGCGCGTGCGCGATCGCAGGATCGTCCACGAGAATGCGGCGGGCTTCATCCAGTTCGCGCGCAATTCCGCACGGGCCGCCGCGCCGAACTTCCCCGCGCCGCACAAGTGCATCGACGCGATCGAGGCCGGCGTGCTGAACGGTTTCGACAAGGGCAGCGTCGCCGAGCGCGACGGTTTCGTCGCGCTGATGATGACGCCGGAAAGCCGCGCGCTGCGCCACGCGTTCTTCGGCGAGCGCGCGGCGAGCAAGATTCCCGACGTGCCGGCCGATACGCCGGTGCGCGAGATCCGCCGCGTCGGCGTGATCGGCGCGGGCACGATGGGCGGCGGGATCGCGATGAACTTCATCAACGCGGGCCTGCCCGTCACGCTGCTGGAGACGAAGCAGGACGCGCTCGACCGCGGGCTGGCCACGATCCGCAAGAACTACGACGCGCAGGTGAAGAAGGGCAAGCTCACGCAGCAGAAGCTCGACGCGCGCATGGCGCTGATCACGCCGACGCTGTCCTACGACGACCTGAAGGATGCGGACCTGATCATCGAGGCCGTGTTCGAGGAACTCGGCGTGAAGGCGCAGGTGTTCGGCCAGCTCGATGCGGTGGCGAAGCCCGGTGCGATCCTCGCGTCGAACACGTCGACGCTCGACGTCGACAAGATCGCCGCGTTCACGAAGCGGCCGCAGGACGTGGTCGGCACGCACTTCTTCAGCCCGGCGAACGTGATGAAGCTGCTCGAGGTCGTGCGCGGCGCGCAGACCGCGAAGGACGTGCTCGCCACCGTGATGGCGGTGGCGAAGAAGATCCGCAAGACGGCGGTCGTGTCGGGCGTGTGCGACGGCTTCATCGGCAACCGGATGATCGAGCAGTACATCCGCCAGGCACTCTTCATGCTCGAGGAAGGCGCGCTGCCCGCGCAGATCGACCGCGCGATCGAGAAGTTCGGTTTCGCGATGGGCCCGTTCCGGATGAGCGACCTCGCCGGCAACGACATCGGCTGGGCGATCCGCAAGCGCCGCTATGTCGAGCAGCCCGATCTGCATTACTCGAAGATCGCAGACCGCCTGTGCGAACAGGGCCGCTTCGGCCAGAAGACGGGCGGCGGCTGGTACGACTACGTGCCGGGCGAGCGCAAGGCGAAGCCGTCGGCGCTCGTCGACGAGATGGTCGTCGCGTATTCGAAGGAGCGCGGCGTGGAGCGGCGCAAGATCGGCGACGACGAGATCGTCGAGCGGCTCGTGTTCGCGCTCGTCAACGAAGGCGCGAAGATTCTCGAGGAGAAGATCGCGTCGAAGGCGTCCGACATCGACATGGTCTATCTGACCGGCTACGGTTTTCCGCTGTGGCGTGGCGGCCCGATGCTGTATGCGGACATGGTCGGCCTCTACAACGTCGAGCGCGCGATCCGCCGCTATGCGGCCGCGCCGAACGGCGATGCGTGGCAGCTCGCGCCGTCGATCGTCGAACTGGCGAAGGCCGGACGCGGGTTCAACGGCTGACGCCGGGCGTGACGGCGCGACCGGGCTTGCAAGGAGAAACGCAATGAAACGCACTGACGACGTGTTGCTCGTGATCGACGTGCAGTACGACTTCATGCCGGGCGGCGCACTCGCGGTGCCGGACGGCGACGCGGTCGTACCGGTAATCAACGCGCTCGCGCGACGCTTCGACCAGGTCGTGCTGACGCAGGACTGGCACCCGCGCGACCACGTGTCGTTCGCGGCGAATCATCCGGGGCGCGAGCCGTTCTCGACGCTCGCGCTGCCGTACGGCGAGCAGGTGCTGTGGCCCGTGCATTGCGTGCAGGACACCGAAGGCGCGGCGCTGCATCGCGACCTCGACATCCCGCATGCGAGGCTCGTGATCCGCAAGGGCGGCGACGCGCAGGTCGACAGCTATTCCGCGTTCGTCGAAGCCGACCGCACGACGCGCACGGGGCTCGCCGGCTATCTGCGCGAGCTCGGCGCGAAGCGCGTGTGGTGCTGCGGGCTCGCGACCGACTATTGCGTCGCGTGGTCCGCGCTCGATGCGCGCGCGGCCGGCTTCGAGGCCGCCGTGATCAACGATGCGTGCCGTGCGATCGACCTGAACGGGTCGCTCGCGCACGCATGGCAACAGATGCAGGCGGCGGGCGTCGCACACGTGACGTCCGCGGGCGCGCGCCCGACGGCGTAGCGCATTCCCATCCCCGATTCAGGACATGAAGCAGGACCGAAGGAGACTCGCATGACCGAAGCCGTAATCGTATCGACCGCACGCACGCCGCTCGCGAAATCGTGGCGTGGCGCATTCAACATGACGCACGGCGCGACGCTCGGCGGCCACGTGGTCGCGGCCGCGCTCGAGCGCGCGAAGCTCGACCCCGCGCGCATCGAGGACGTGATCATGGGCTGCGCGAACCCCGAAGGCGCGACCGGCGCGAACATCGCGCGGCAGATCGCGCTGCGCGCCGGGCTGCCGGTAAGCGTGCCGGGGATGACGGTGAACCGATTCTGCTCGTCTGGGCTGCAGACCATCGCGCTCGCCGCGCAACGGATCATCGCGGGCGAGGGCGACGTGTATGTCGCGGGCGGCGTCGAATCGATCTCGTGCGTGCAGAACGAGATGAACCGGCACATGATCCAGGAGGGCTGGCTCGTCGAGCACAAGCCCGAGATCTACTGGAACATGCTTCAGACGGCTGAGAACGTCGCGAAGCGCTACGGAATCTCGAAGGAGCGGCAGGACGAGTATGGCGTGCGGTCGCAACTGCGGGCCGCGGCCGCGCAGGAAGCCGGGCGCTTCAACGACGAGATCGTGCCGATCACCGTACGCGCGGGCATCGCCGACAAGGCGACGGGCCGGCTGTTCACGCAGGACGTGACGGTGTCGGCCGACGAAGGCATCCGGCCCGACACGACGCTCGACGGCGTCTCGAAGATCCGTTCGGCCGTGCCGGGCGGCGTGATCACCGCGGGCAACGCGAGCCAGTTCTCGGACGGCGCGTCGGCGTGCGTGGTGATGAACGCGGATGTCGCACAGCGCGAAGGGCTGCAGCCGCTCGGCGTGTTCCGCGGTTTCGCGGTCGCCGGTTGCGAGCCGGACGAAATGGGCATCGGCCCGGTGTTCGCGGTGCCCAGGCTGCTGAAGCAGGCGGGGCTGAAGGTCGACGACATCGGCCTGTGGGAACTGAACGAAGCGTTCGCGGTGCAGGTGCTGTACTGCCGCGATACGCTCGGGATTCCTGACGACCGCCTGAACGTGAACGGCGGCGCGATCGCGGTCGGCCATCCGTACGGCGTGTCGGGTGCGCGCCTGACGGGCCATGCGCTGATCGAAGGCAAGCGGCGCGGCGTGAAATACGTGGTCGTCACGATGTGCATCGGCGGCGGGCAGGGCGCCGCCGGCCTGTTCGAAATCGTCTGATTTTTTGCATGCCGGCCGACGGCCGCCGCTTGCGCCGACGCAAGCCGCGGCCGTCGAATGCGATTCGAAAGGATCGGGAAGCAAACGGTGCCGGTTCGATGCTGCCGTTTCCCCTTACTTGTCAAACGAATTGCCGCACCTATACTTGCTCTGACATTTGCCTTTCGGCGGGATGGGGCAACGCGTGCATCGCACCGACGCACGTGATGCGTTTCCGGTAGCCGGCGCAGTCGATGCATCGCGCGTGTCCGGCACCGTGAACGTTCGAACCACGCAGCAGACCGAACGGGGACCGAATTGAGCACGACCTATGCAGCCGGGGAACCGCCGCGCGTCGTCAGCGCGGCCGCGAGGCTCTATGCGAAATGCCTGCTGGTCGGCTTCGCATTGCTGCCAGCCTATCTGATCGCCTATCTGTGGTTCTTCAGCGACCCGCACGTCGTGTTCGAGAGCCACGCCTTCCATGAAATCGCGATCGCCGCCGCGACCCTCGAGGGCGCATTCGTCACCTACGTGACCTGGGTGTGCTACCGGTCGTCCGGCGAGCCGCTGTTGCGCTGGCTGACACTCGGCTTTCTGGGCTTCGCGATGATCTATGCGATGCACGGCCTGTTCACCGGGATGGCGCATCACAACATCTGGCTGTTCCTGCTGTACGGGCCCGCATCGCGCCTCGTGATGTCGATCCTGCTGCTGACGGGGCTGCTGTCGTATTCGCAGCCGCCCGATCGGTTCGAGAAGCGTACGCGCGCGCGAACGTGGCTGCCGTGGATCGTGTTGTTCCTGGTCGTCAACGTGGCGGTCGCATACATCGCGTATTCGCCGGTCGCGGGCGCGCTGGGCACGCGACTGTCGATGGAAGGCGGCGCGCTGGTGTTTTCGCTGCTCAACGTCGGCGTGCTGCTCGCGCGGCGCATCCGTTCGCCGCTGATGGTGATCTACGGCGTGTCGATCATGGCGTTCGCGCTGTCGTCGCTCGCGTTCATCCTCGGCAAGCCCTGGAACCACATGTGGTGGCTCGCGCATGCGATCTTCGCGGGCGGGTTCTTCCTGCTCAGCTACGGCGTCGTGCAGGCGCTGCAGACGACGCGCTCGTTCTCGGCGATCTACAGCCAGGAAGATCTGATGAGCCGGCTGTCGGAATCGATGGCGCGCACCGAGAGTGCGTTGCAGGAGTTGCGGCGCACGAACCAGAAGCTCGAATACATGGCCGCGACCGATCCGATGACGGGGGCGTCGAACCGCCGCCAGTTCATCGCGCAGGTCGAGCGCGAGATCGTGCGCGCGGAGCGCGACGGCACGCCGTTTTGCCTGCTCGCGCTCGATCTCGACAACTTCAAGAACATCAACGACGCGTACGGGCACCAGATCGGCGACGAGGTGCTGCGCGGCGTCGTGCGCCAGTGTCTCGAGGCGATTCGTCCGGCCGGTGCGCTCGCGCGGGTCGGCGGCGAGGAATTCATGGCGCTGTTGCCCGAGATGCCGCTCGAAGGCGCGCGCATGACGGCCGAGCGCGTGCGTTCGTCGATCGCGAGTTCGCCGTTCGGGCTGGATTTCAAGCGCGTGCAGGTGACGGTCAGCGTCGGCGTCGCGCAGTATGGTGTCGACGGGAGCACGGTCGATGCGTTGCTGCGAGCGGTCGATGAACGGCTGTACCAGGCGAAGCGCGACGGGCGCAATCGCGTGGTCGCGCACTGAAGAGCGGCCGTCGCGCATTCGACTACGTAGTGCGCGCGGCCGCAACATGATGGCGCGACGCGAGGCAGGTTCGTCTCGCACGCATTCGGAATGAAGCCCCGCACGAGCATGAGCGTGCGGGGCTTTCGTTTTACTGGCGCATCGGCTAACGCGACGCGATGGCCGCCGCACGCTCCGGCTGCGCGTCCTGCATCCGCTGCGACGCCTGCCACCAGTACTTGCCCGCGCGCAGTTGCGGATCGCGGATCGCGAGATACGTCGTGCTCCACAGCTGTGCCGCGTTGGCCTCGGTTGCATCCGCGCTGCGGGTGCCGAATGCATCGGTCTGGTACCGGCCGTTCACGTACGACCAGGTCCACATTTCCGACGTGCGCATGTCGCGTCCGTTCGAGATCACCTGCCAGATCGTCTGCCGAGCCTGCGTCAGCAGCGTGCGCGTCGTGTCCGACAGATCCTGGCGCGCGAGCTGGCGGTCGAGCCCGGCGACCCACATCGCCTGCTGCCACGACCAGATCACCGTGCCGTGATACGCGGAACTCGTGAATTTGGGCCACAGCGCCTGGTTCGCATACGCGGGGTTCGCGATCAGCATCCCGACATCGGTGACGAGCCCGGTCGGGAACGGCCGCGTGACGTCGGCGACGATCCGCTGAAGCTGGTCGTCCGGCGGCGTGCCGAACAGCAGCGCGAAGCCGCCGTCGGAATTCATCACCGGGATCGGCGTACCTTGCTGGTCGAGCGACAGCGCGTAGAACATCAGCGGCGCGCTCGGCGCGGTGCCGGCCGGCACACCGGCAGACGGCGCATAGGCCGATATGTCGGTCGCAGCCTGCGCGGCCGGCACGCTCACCTGGAACAGCGGCGGCGCCTGCTGCTCCCAGGTCGCCGCTTCGGTCGACGTGTTCGCGAGCGCTGCGCGTTGCCCGGCGTCCAGGTAAGGATCGAGCAGGCCGCGCGCGAGGAACGCATTCGCCGCGCGCAGCGCGGCCGGCACGAGCACCGCATTCACGTCGTACGGATAGACGCCGCCGCCGAGCCCGTCGGTGCTGTCACGCCAGTTGCCGACGATCTCGCCGGGCCGCAGGTGGATCAGGTTCGCGACCGACGGCTGCTGGGCAAACGGCTGCGCAGTCGCCGCGACGTGCAGCAGGTTGACGACGAGCCGGCTGCCGTTCGTCTGGCCGTCGCTGCCGCGTTGCGCGAGATAGGCGGCCGCGCGCGCCTGGCCGCGCGCGTCGTCGATCAGCCAGGCCGCCGCGATCGGCGCGAGCAGGTAGTCGCTGTCGATCATCTTGTAATCGTAGGTCGGCGTTGCATCGTTCGGCCGGCCGTGCTTCGCGTTGTCGACCAGCGCGAATTCGCCGATGCCTTCCTCGTGCGCGACCTTGCCGTCGTTCGACAGGCGACTCAGCACCGACGTCAGCCCGGCCTCGATCGCCGCGGGCTCGAGCACCGGCATCAGCATGCGCACCGAGATCAGCGTGTCGCGGCCGAAGTACGTGTCGTATTGCCACGAGCCGGCCAGCAGCTTGTCGTGGAAGCTCAGGAATTCGAGCACGTTCTGGCTGACCGGGTCGGGATTCACGGACGGCGCGAGCAGGTCCGCGCGCAGGATCGGCGACAACGGCGTCTCGCCCGACAGCGCGTCGACGTGCAGTTTCAGCGTATGCGCGCCGGGCGCCGCGCGCAGCACGAGCTTGCCGCCCGCGGCCGTCGCGATGCTGCCGCCGTCGCGCAGCGTGATGCGCAGCATTTGGCCGGGCGCGCCGTCGATCCGGTCGCGCTGCCATTGTGCGGCGCTGCCCTGGGCCGTCGGGGCGGTTACGATCTCCGGCGGAATCGTCGCGCCGCCGTTGAAGTCGCGCAGGAAGCGCACGTTGCCGAGCAGGCCCTGGCGGATCGTCAGCGTGTCGGTGTCGACCGACACGTCGGCGCCGATGCCGTACAGCGCGCGACCGCGCGGGTCGGGCGCCGACAGCGCGGACGGCGGCGTGTCGAGACTCCAGTTCACCGGCTGAGCGACGTCGTCGAACCACAGCCCGGTGCCGCTATTGCCG
The DNA here is from genome assembly GCF_001524645.2 of Burkholderia sp. MSMB0856. NCBI lineage: Bacteria > Pseudomonadati > Pseudomonadota > Betaproteobacteria > Burkholderiales > Burkholderiaceae > Burkholderia > Burkholderia sp. MSMB0856. Next base: position 1,517,002 of record NZ_CP013427.1, read on the forward strand.
GCCGGAAACACTACGAGCAGACGCGGTTTCGTCGACGAGCGCACCAGCAGGTGCGCGGCGACCTTGTCCTGCCGGTAGAACGCATTGATTTGCCCGCCGGCGTCCATGCGGAACGACAGTGCGGCGCTATTCGACGGCGTACCGCTCGACTGGACGTCGTCGTCGTTGCAGGCGGCGAGCAGGCCCGCGCAGACGAATCCGAGACACAGCGATTTCGTGAAGCGGTGCACGTTCATGACGACCCTCCTGATGCATGTGATTTTTATCGGAATGCTGAATGAGCGGACGGTTTGATCCGCTTTGTGCCGCGTCGCGGGCGTTCTGAAAATGTCCGGATTAATCGTCGCGTGATGCTCGGGGGGCGAATTGAACGGTATTAATCGAATGGACGATCAATGCCGAAAAGTGAAGGCAAAAGGACGCGCCGCCCGTTTTGATGCGGGTGTAGTCACTGGAGAAAGCCTTCGCGAAGGCGAAGGGCGATGGTCGTGCGGTTCTGAAAAATCGGACGAAAGACGTTGTATGGGATTCTAAATTTCGATGAAAGTCAAAGTCAATGATGTTTTATGAATTATCGAATATTTAATTGCCTGTTAAATCGCAATTATTACTCCTCCAGCCGGTAAAACGTACGATATATGAAAATATGAATAACGAATCCGGATAACGATCGATCAAATAGTTGGTAATGGCGCTTCAATCCGGTGATCCGGCGATTGATGCCGGACCGGAGTCGAGTCAAGAGCAACGTGAAGCCGGGCGATTCGGCCGAGCAATGCGCGTTCCTGCCATTCGGCCGCAGACGGACGCCATTGCCGCCGCACGCCAACCGATGCGGGCCGCCCGCTGCATGATCGCCCCATCGCGGTCGTCAAGTTTGGTAGGCTTGGTGCCTGCCGCCGTTTCCCGGATCGCGTCGTCGAATATCGATGCGGTGAAAAATCGCGTATCGTCGTCGGAACGACCGGACGACGGTCGATATTCGACTCGTTTCGTCCCGGCCCGCCCGCGCCCGCGGGCAAACAGCGCAGACCGACAACAGACGGGGTGCGTCGTCCGCCGCCCCAGCGGCGCGCCGGCAGCACGCACGCCAACGAACAGGAGCAACGGAAGTGATCAGACATATCGTGATGTGGAAGCTGAAAGAATCGGCGGAAGGCGGCACGCGTGCGCAAAACGCGTTGAAGCTGAAGGAAAAGCTCGAAGGCTGCCGCGACCTCGTGCCGGGCATCCTGCAACTCGACGTCGGCATCGCGACGCCGGGCCTGGAAGCCACGTCCGACGTCGTGCTCGTGTCCGATTTCACGGACCAGGCCGCGCTCGATGCGTACCAGGTGCACCCGGTTCACCAGGAAGTGAAGAAATTCGTCGTTGCCGTGGCCGAATCGCGCCAGTGCGTCGACTACCTGTCCGACAGCGCACGATGAGCGACGCGGCATCCCCGACGGACGGCCCGTCGATCGAAAGCCCGTTCGTCGATCTGCTCGGCGTGCGGCTCGTGTCCGCGAAGGATGGCGCGAGCGAGATCGTGCTGCCGCTCGACGAGCGGCACATGAACACGTGGAGCATCGCGCACGGCGGCGTGACGATGACGCTGTCGGACATCGCGCTCGCGATGGCCGCCCGGAGCCTGACCGACGACGGCGTCGGCGTCGTCACGGTCGAGATGAAGGTGAATTTCATGCAGCCCGGGCGCGGCGAGTTGCGCGCATACGGGCGCGTGATGCATCGTTCGACGACGATGGCGTACTGCGAAGGTGAAGTGCGCGACAGCGACGGCAACTTCGTCGCGAAGGCGCTCGGCACGTTCAAGTACATGCGGCGGCTCGCGGTCGGCCGCGACATCAAGCGACAACGCACGCGTACGGCGCCGGATGCCCACCCCGGCCCGAGCGACGCGTAAGCGCCGGAACGCGCGGCCCTGCCTGGTTACGGGCAGGGCCGTTTTGTTTTGCGGCACGGATTCTCAGCGGGCCCGTGTCACGCTGCGAACGGAGCCAAGGAGACAGCCATGAACACGATCAATCGCCAGATTCTGCTCGTGTCACGCCCGCAAGGCGCCGCGAGCGCCGACAACTTCCGGCTCGTCGAAACGCCGCTCGTGCCGCTCGCCGACGGCGAGCTGCGGGTTCGCAACCATTTCCTGTCGCTCGATCCGTACATGCGCGGACGCATGAACGACGCGAAGTCGTACGCGGTGCCGCAGCCGCTGAACGAGGTGATGATCGGCGGCACGGCGGGCGAGGTGATCGAATCGCGTCACCCGGATTTCGATGTCGGCGAGCACGTGGTCGGCCAGTTCGGCTGGCAGGAATACGGCACGTCGAACGGCAACGGGCTGCGCAAGGTGGACACGTCGCGGGTGCCGCTGTCCGCCTGGCTCGGCGTGACCGGCATGCCGGGCGTGACGGCGTGGGTCGGGCTGAACCGGATCATCGCGCCGAAAGCCGGCGAAACGATCGTCGTCAGTGCGGCGAGCGGCGCGGTCGGCAGCGTCGTCGGCCAGCTTGCGAAGCGCGCCGGATGCCGTGCGGTCGGTATCGCGGGCGGCCCCGACAAGTGCCGCTACGTGGTCGACACGCTCGGCTTCGACGCGTGCGTCGACTATAAGGCCGGCCGGCTGGCCGACGATCTGGCTGCTGCGACGCCGGACGGCGTCGACGGCTGTTTCGAGAACGTCGGCGGCGCCGTGCTCGACACGACGATGGCGCGGATGAACGCATTCGGCCGGATCGCCGTGTGCGGGATGATTGCCGGCTACGACGGCGTGCCCGTGCCGCTCGCGAATCCGGGCCTGATCCTGCGCTCGCGGCTGACGATGCAGGGTTTCATCGTGTTCGAATACCCTGACGCATGGCCGCCCGCGCTGGCCGAACTCAGCGAACTCGTCGCGACGAAGCAGCTGCATTACCGGGAGACGATCGCATACGGACTCGAGCGGGCGCCGGACGCGTTCCTCGGGCTCCTGAAAGGCCGCAATTTCGGCAAGCAGCTCGTGCAGCTCGTCTGATCCGCGCGTGGCATCATGTGACGCTTGTCCGTTCGCGGCGCCGCACGCGCCGTCCTCACCGATGCCGCTGAATCCGAAGATCGCCCAGATACTCGACATGGTCGAGCGCGCGAAACGCCCGTCCTATCACCACCAGACGCCGCAGCAGGCGCGCGCCGCGTACGAGAAGAGCGCGCCGATCCTCGATGTCGCGCCCGCGCCGATGCATTCGGTCGAGGCCTGCGTCGTGCCCACGCGCGATGGCCGCACGATCGGCGCGCGGCTGTACTTGCCAGCCGAGCCGAGCCTCGCCGAACCGCTGCCGGCGTTCGTCTATTACCACGGCGGCGGTTTCACGGTCGGCAGCGTCGACACGCACGACGCGCTGTGCCGCATGTTCGCGCGCGACGCGCAGTGCGCGGTGCTGTCGGTCGACTACCGGCTCGCGCCCGAGCACCGGTTCCCGACCGCGGTGAACGACGCCGACGACGCATTGCGCTGGCTGCATCGCGAGGCCGCCGTGTTCGGCATCGATGCGGCGCGGCTCGCGGTCGGCGGCGACAGCGCGGGCGGCACGCTCGCGACCGTCTGCGCGGTGCTCGCGCGCGACGCGGGCATCGACCTTGCGCTGCAGCTGCTGATCTATCCGGGCGTGACGGGCTACCAGGACACCGAATCGCACGGACGGCTCGCGAACGGCTACCTGCTGACGCAGGACACGATCCAGTGGTTCTTCACGCAATACGTGCGGGATCGATCCGACCGCGACGACTGGCGCTTCGCGCCGCTCGACGGCACGCGCGGCGCGCCGTCGTTCGCCGGTGTGGCCCCGGCCTGGATCGCGACGGCCGAATACGACCCGCTGAGCGACGAGGGCGCCGCGTACGCGAACAAGCTGCGCGCGGCCGGCAATGCGGTTACGCTGGTCTGCTATCCGGGGATGATCCACGAGTTCTTCAAGATGGGCGGCTACGTGCCGGAGGTGCGGGCCGCGCATGCCGACGCGGTGGCGGCGCTCAAGGCCGCATTCGACGACGTTTGACGGCGGCGGCGCCCGGCGCCGCGCGGAGGAAGCGATGACCGACGGCTGGGTGGAAACGGGTGACTGGGCCGTGCTGGGCGGCGATGCCGCGCGTATTCGCGATGCGGTGTTCGTGCGCGAGCAGCGGATTCCGCCGGAATGGGAGCTCGACGACGAGGATCCGCTGTCGCTGCACGCGGTGGCTTACCGTGTCGATGAGGCGACCGGCGCGCGCCGCGCGGTCGCGACGGGACGGCTGCTGCGCACCGGCACGATCGGCCGCGTCGCGGTGCTGGCCGACGCGCGCGGGCAGGGCGCGGGATCGGCCGTGCTGCATGCGCTGCTGGACGCGGCGCGGCATCGCGGCGAGCCGGTCGTGCGGCTCTACGCGCAGGATGCCGCGGTGTCGTTCTACGTGCGGCACGGCTTCGCGGCGATCGGCGAACCGTTCGTCGAAATCGGCGTGCCGCACGTCGAGATGGCGCGCGCGCCCTAGTGCCGCGCGGTCGGCAGGCTTAGCGCGGTTGCGTCGCGTCGATGTCGAACGAGAACGCGCGCTCGAAACTGCCCGGGCGAACGGTGCGGTGCGAGCCGTCGTCGTCGCAGCGTTCCTTGATGTCGACCGTCAGCCGCACGCCTTCCTTCATCGTCACGCGCAGCGCGGTCGTGCCGCGCGTGCCGTATTCGGGCGTCTCGATGAACGCAGCCGACAGCGCCCGCTCGCGCTCGACCGGAATGCCGGTATGCGGCAGCGCGTCGTCGTCCGCGACATGCGGATCGCGCATCAGATCGATCAGCTCGTCGAGCGACGGAGTCGGGTTGTCGGTCAGCAGCGTGCCGAGTTCGGCGCGCTTGCGCACGACTTTCGGCCAGGGCGTATCGAGCCGCGCGTTCGACAGCGCATGCACGCCGGCGCCGATCGCGACCGGCGCGGCGATCCCGGTTTCACCTTCGGCCGCGCGATTGCAGAGCCACGCGAGTTCGCGCCGCTTCCAGTCGCCGACCAGCAGGTTGAAGCCGTTGTAGACAGCCGCGTGCTCGGCCAGCTCGCCGAGGTAGTCGAGCGGCGCGACGGACGGGCCGCGGAGGAAATCGGACACGAGCTTGCCGCGGGTCGGCGCGCCTGCGCGAATGTCGAACGGCGCGCGGTAATTGGTCAGCGCCGCGAAGCGGCCGTCGCGCGACACGCCGAGCCACGTGCCGCCCGCTTCGAGATCGCGGCCGGCGAGCACGCCCGGCACATCCTCCCACCACGAAAGCGGCGCACTCGTGCGGCGAAAGAATTCGTCGCGGTTGGCGGTCAGGGTAAAGACTGGACCGGCGGCGGCATCAGGCTGCCAGTCGAAGGCGATCAGACACATCGGGCGAATCTCTCGCAGGAAACGTCGGGCGCCGGCTCCCATGTGCGAGCCGGCGTGCGAACGGGTTGTCAGTGCGTCACGCTTCCGTCGGCCATGCGTACGGCAGCGCGTCGAACGCGAGCGCCGGACCGTCGGCAGCACCGAGGTGCACCGTGCCGTTGTCGAGTGCGGCCAGCTTGATCTCGACGAGTGCGTCGACGCCGCCCGCTGGCGCGGCCGCCGCGTTGACGATCATTCCGCACGGCTGGCCCGGGTCGTCGCTGTGGAACAGCTCGATGCCTGCATGCACGGTGTCGGTCTCGCCGGCGACGTGCGCGAGCGCGGTACGGCGCTTGATCGTGCCGCGGTACTGGCTGCGCGCGACGATTTCCTGGCCCGGGTAGCACCCCTTGCGGAAGTTAACGGCGCCGATCACGTCGAAGTTGACCATCTGCGGCACGAACTGTTCGACGGCCGGCTGCGTGATGCGCGGCTCGCCCGCGCGCACGTCGAGCCAGTCCCACACGGCCGGCGACACGACCGGCAGCGTGCCGGCGAGCGCGGCGAGACGCGCGTCGACTTCCGCGCGCGGCCCGATCCACAGGTAGCGCTTGCGGCCGGCCGCGTCCGGCACGCGAATCAGCGCCCCGGCCGGGCCGTCGACCTTTACGTGCACGCCATCCGGCAGCGCGTCGAAGATGCCCGACAGCGCGTCGCGCACGTCGCCCGCGAAGCCGACCACCGCGAGCGCGTCGCTCGCGTCCGTCAGTTTCGCTTTCGCGCGCAGCACGAACATCGACAGCCGTTTCTGCACGGCGGCCTGGACGTCCTTCGAGACGAGCAGGCGCACGCCGTGACCGGCGCGCCACGCGAGGAACGACGCGAGCAGGCGGCCCTTCGGCGAGCAATAGCCGGACAGGCGCGCGCTCGCGGCATCGAGATGCTCGATGTCGTTGGTGAGCTGGCTGTGCAGGAACGTCGCGGCGTCGTCGCCGGCCACGTCGATCACGCCGAACTGCGCAAGCGGCATGCAGGCGCCCGGCGCGTCGAAATCGGCGGCGGACGGGCGGGAGAAAACGGGGAGCGAGACGGATGCGGGCTGGGCAGCCGGTGAAGCGAACGGTGTGCTCATGGAATGAGGGAACAGTCAACCCTGACTTTGACGAAGGCGAGCAAGTATTATATGGGTCTTACCTGAGTCACGTTTCCATGTCCCTACTGAAGAAATGCGCCGCGACTGTCGTGGCGCTGGCCGTCGTTGTGGCCGCTGCCGGCGCGGGCGGCGGGTATTACTGGGCGACCCGGCCGCTGCTGCTGGGTGCCGCGTCGCTCGACGTCACGATCAAGCCGCGCAGCAGCGTGAAGAGCGTCGCGCTGCAGCTCAAGCGCGGCGGCGTCCCGGTCGAGCCGCTCGGCTTCGTCGCGATGACGCGCCTGCTCGGGCTGTCGAGCCGGCTCAAGTCCGGCAACTACGAATTCAAGACAGGCATCACGCCGTACGACGTGCTGCAGAAGATCGCGCGGGGCGACGTGAACGAATACGTCGCGACGGTGATCGAAGGCTGGACCTTCAAGCGGATGCGCGCGGAACTCGACGGCAATCCCGATCTCGCGCACGCGACGGCCGGCATGAGCGACGCCGAACTGTTGCGCGCGATCGGTGCGCCGGACAATGCGATTCAGCGCGGCAGCGGCGAGGGGCTGTTCTTCCCCGACACCTACCTGTTCGACAAGGGCACGAGCGATCTGAACATCTACCGGCGTGCGTACCACCTGATGCAGACGCGTCTCGACGAGGCGTGGGCCGCGCGCGTGCCCGGACTGCCGTACAAGACGCCTTACGAAGCGCTGACGATCGCGTCGATCGTCGAAAAGGAAACGGGCCACGCGGCCGATCGCGCGTTCGTCGCGGCGGTGTTCGCGAACAGGCTGCGCATCGGGATGCCGCTGCAGACCGATCCGTCGGTGATCTATGGCCTGGGGGATGCGTACGACGGCCGCCTGCGCAAGCGCGACCTGCAGGCCGACACTCCCTACAATACCTACACGCGCCGCGGGCTGCCCCCGACGCCGATCGCCCTGCCGGGCGTCGCCGCGCTGCAGGCGGCGATCAATCCGGCCCAGACGAGCGCGCTCTATTTCGTCGCGAAGGGCGACGGCACGAGCGTGTTCTCGGACACGCTCGGCGACCACAACAAGGCCGTGGACAAGTACATACGAGGTCAATAATGGCGAGCGGTAAATTCATCACGTTCGAAGGCATCGACGGGGCGGGGAAGACCACCCACCTGCAATGGTTCTGCGAACGTCTCCAGGCCAGGCTGGCCGCGAGCGGCCGGCAGGTTGTCGTGACCCGCGAGCCGGGCGGCACGCAACTGGGCGAGAAGCTGCGCGAAATCCTGCTGAACCAGCCGATGGATCTCGAGACCGAAGCGCTGCTGATGTTCGCCGCGCGCCGCGAGCACCTCGCGCTCGTGATCGAGCCCGCGCTCGCGCGCGGCGACTGGGTCGTGTCCGATCGCTTCACCGATGCCACGTTCGCGTATCAGGGCGGTGGCCGCGGGCTGCCGCGCGACAAGCTCGAGACGCTCGAGCGCTGGGTGCAGGGCGGTTTCCAGCCCGACCTGACGGTGCTGTTCGACGTCGCGCCGCAAGTGGCGAGCGAGCGCCGCGGCGCCGCGCGCATGCCCGACAAGTTCGAAAGCGAGTCGGACGCATTCTTCGCGCGCACCCGCGGCGAATACCTGCGGCGCGCGGAAGAAGCGCCGCATCGCTTCGCGATCGTCGACGCGACGCAGACGATTCCCGAAATCCGCCAGCAGCTCGAACGCGTGCTCGCCGCGCTGTAACACGAAGGAACGCACCACATGATCTATCCGTGGCAGACCGACGACTGGAACCGCCTGCAGCAACTGCGTGCGCAGTGGCCGCATGCGCTGCTGCTGCACGGCCAGGCCGGGATCGGCAAGCTGCAGTTCGCGCAGCATCTCGCGCAGGGCTTCCTGTGCGAGGCGCCGCAGCCGAACGGCGAGCCGTGCGGCACCTGCGCGGCCTGTACGTGGTTCGCGCAGGGCAACCATCCGGACTACCGGATCGTGCTGCCCGAGGCGCTCGCGGGCGAGGCGCCGGGCGCCACCGACGACGCGAAGCCGGCCGACGCGGACGAAGGCGGCAAGAAGACGCGCACGCCGAGCAAGGAAATCAAGATCGAGCAGGTGCGTGCGTTGCTCGACTTCTGCGGGGTCGGTTCGCACCGCGGCGGCGCGCGTGTCGTCGTGCTGTATCCGGCCGAGGCGCTGAACGTCGCCGCGTCGAACGCGCTGCTGAAGACGCTGGAGGAGCCGCCGTCCGGCGTCGTGTTCCTGCTGGTGTCGGCGCGCATCGACCGGCTGCTGCCGACCATCATCAGCCGCTGCCGGCAGTGGCCGATGACCGTGCCGGCGCCCGACGCGGCCGCGGCGTGGCTGGCGGCGCAGGGCATCGACGATGCGCGCGCGCTGCTCGCCGAAGCCGGTGGCGCGCCACTCGCCGCGCTGGCGCTCGCGAGCGACGAGAACCGCCCGCTGCGCGATTTCACGCTCGGCCAGCTCGCGGCCGGCGCCGCGTGCGATCCGTTCGCGTGCGGCGAGACGCTGCAGAAGCTGCCGGTGCCGCTGGTGCTCGGCTGGCTGCAGCGCTGGCTGTACGATCTGCTCGCGCAGCGGATGGCCGGCGCGCCGCGCTACTTCCCGATGCAGGCGGCCGCGCTCGCGCGGTGCGCGGAAGGCGTCGACGCGAATGCGTTCGCGCGCTTCATGAAGGCCGTGACGCGCCAGCGGACGGTCGAGAACCATCCGCTCAATGCCCGGCTCGTATTCGAGGAACTGTTTCTCGGTTATCGGGAAATGTTCGCGTGAGCGCGTATTGTTTCCTTCGTGTGAGGAAACGATTGCCGGCGAGCGCATGAGCGCCCGCCAACCGTATTCAGGAACCACGATGTTCGTCGACTCTCACTGCCACATCAATTTCAAGGGTCTCGCCGACCGCCTGCCTGCCGTGCTGGAGAACATGCGCGAGCACGACGTCACGCACGCGCTGTGCGTGTCGGTCGACTTCGAGACACTGCCCGACGTGCTCGCCATCGCGCAGGCGCACGACAACGTGTACGCTTCGGTCGGCGTGCACCCGGATCACGAGGACGCGCGGGAGCCGACGCTCGCGGAACTGATCGAGCTGGCCGCGCACCCGAAGGTTGTCGCGATCGGCGAGACGGGCCTCGACTACTATCGCCTCGAGGGCCGCGCGATCGCCGACATGGAGTGGCAGCGCGAACGCTTTCGCACGCACATCCGCGCGGCGACCGCGACGATGAAGCCGCTGATCGTCCATACGCGCTCGTCGTCGGAAGACACGCTGCGGATCATGGCCGAGGAGCGCGCGGACGTGCCGGGCGGCGTGATGCACTGCTTCACCGAGCCGTGGCCCGTCGCCGAGCAGGCGCTCGCGCAGAACTTCCATATCTCGCTGTCGGGGATCGTCACGTTCAAGAATGCGACCGACGTGCAGGACGTCGCGCGGCGCGTGCCGCTCGACCGGCTGTTGATCGAAACCGACTCGCCGTACCTCGCGCCGGTGCCGTATCGCGGCAAGCCGAATGAACCTGCGTACGTCAGCCATGTCGGACGCTTTATCGCATCCGAGCGCGGGATTGCCGTCGAGGCGCTCGCCGATGCGACGACACAGAACTTTTTCCGGCTGTTCAAGATCGCCCGCTAACGACGCGCGGCCAGCCGACAACTCAGGGAAGGAGCCCACAACAATGACGAAGCCGACCACATATCTGCCCAAGCGCGCACTCGTCGCCGCCGCGCTCGTCGCGAGCGGCCTCTTCGCCGCCGCCGGCGCGCATGCCGAGTCGCTCGACGCGATCGTCAAGGCGGTCAAGTTCGACGACATCGCCGACATCGGCAAGCAGCTCAAGAGCGGCAAGCTCGATCCGAACACGCTCGCGCCGAACGGCGACCCGATCCTCGTGATCGCCGCGCGCGAGAAGTCCGACAAGGTTGCCGCCGCGATCGCCACGACGCCGAACGTCGACCTGGAGAAGGAAGACAAGGCCGGCGAGAACGCGCTGATGCTCGCATCGCTGAACGGCGACGTCGGGCTCGTCAAGCTGCTGATCGACAAGGGCGCGGAAGTCAGCAAGAAGGGCTGGGCGCCGCTGCATTACGCGGCGACCAACGGCCAGGACGAGGTCGTCAAGATCCTGCTCGACCACGACGCGTATATCGACACCGCATCGCCGAACGGCACGACGCCGCTGATGATGGCCGCGCGCGGGAACCACGCGACGACGGTCAACCTGCTGCTCGACCAGGGTGCCGATCCGCAGGTGAAGAACCAGCTCGGCATCACCGCGCTCGAGTTCGCGAAGCACTACAAGGCGCCGGACGCGATCGACATCCTGAGCAAGCGGACGGTGCGCGTCGGTGCGTCGGCGCCGGCAGATGCCCAAAAGAGTGCAAAATGACGGTTTCGGCGCGGTGGCGCAGCGCCCGGACGGCCGGAATCCGGCCGTCCGCGTGCGTCCGGCCGCCGCGCCGGTCAGCGCAGCAAGCGGCCCCCGGGCCGCATTGACATAAGGAACACCATGTTGCGGGCTATGTTTTGTGCCGCGGCGTTCGCCGTGCCGTTGTCGGCGGCGGCTTTCACGGGCGCGGATCTCGACCGGCTGTGCGCGAAGACGGACGTCAAGTCGCGGGCGTCGTGCGCGGCCTACATCGAAGGCGCCGCCGATGGCGTCTACAACACGATCGACGCGATCGGCGGCACCACGGGGCCGCGCGTCGGGCAGTATTTCTGCCTGCCGCCCGACATCCGGGCGCAGCAGATGACCGACGCGGTGCGCAAGTACATCGCGGAGAACCCGAAGCTGGCCGACTACAACGCGAGCACCGCGGTGTCGCTCGGTCTCGGCAAGGCGTTCCCGTGCAGGGGCGGCAGCTGATCTGACGCCGCGGCCGGGCGCGCGCGTTGCCCGGACGTCGCCGACGCATCCAGGACGAGGCCGCCGCGCCTCATAACCGAAGCATCCCGGGCGCCGATGATTTCAATCGAGGAATTGCAGCGCATCGCCGATGCGCCATTGCATGTGTGGCTCGGCACGCTGGGCGTGTCGGTCATCGTCGTGCTTGTCGTCGTGATCGTGCACCGTGTCGGCGCACGCATCGTCAAGCGCATCGCGCAACCGTATCCGTTGATGAGCGTGATCCTGCGCTACATCGACAAACCGTCGCTCGTCACGCTCGCGCTGCTCGCGCTCGAGTTCCTGTGGATCCAGGCGGACGAAGGCATGTCGTTCGTGGGCGGGATGCGCACCGCGGCCGCGGTCGGTTCCATCGTGTCGCTGACCTGGCTGCTGGTGCGGCTCGCGGCCGGCGTCGGCGACGCGATCATCCAGGCCCATCCGATGGACGCGGCCGACAATCTCCACGCACGACGCGTCCACACGCAGGCCAAGGTGCTCGTGCGAACCGTCATGGTGCTGATCGTGATCATCGGCACCGGCGCCGCGCTGATGACGTTCCCGAACGTGCGCCAGGTCGGGGCGAGCCTGCTGGCGTCGGCCGGCGTCGCGGGGCTGGTTGCCGGCATCGCCGCGCGGCCGGTGCTCGGCAACCTGATCGCCGGGCTGCAGATCGCGCTCACGCAGCCGATCCGGCTCGACGACGTCGTCGTGATCCAGGGCGAGTGGGGCCGCATCGAGGAAATCACGGGCTCGTTCGTGTCGGTGCGGTTGTGGGACCAGCGCCGGCTCGTCGTTCCGCTGCAGTGGATCATCGAAAACCCGTTCACGAACTGGACGCGCAGCAGCTCGGAGATCATCGGCACGGTGTACCTGTCGGTCGACTACCGCACGCCGCTCGCGCCGCTGCGCGAGGAGCTCGCGCGGCTCGTCCATGCGGCGCCCGAGTGGGACGGCCGCGTGCAGGTGCTGCAGGTGACCGACGCGACCGAGCGCACGATGCAGTTGCGCGCGCTCGTCAGCGCGGCCGACTCGTCGGCGTGCTGGGATCTGCGCTGTCGCGTGCGCGAGGGCTTGATCGCCTACCTGCAGGCGCGTTTTCCGCAATGCCTGCCGCGCAGCCGGATGGAGCTGTATCCGCACGATGCGGCGCTGGACGAGCCGAACCCTGAACGGCCGCACGCGCGGCCGCCCGCCGCCAGCACGGCGGCCAACACCGCGGCCGATCCGAAGGCCACCGAAGGCCGCTGAACGCGTGCCGATACCCGCCGCCATTTCCTTTACATGACCGCGCTGAACACGCTCGCCATCGCCAACTACCGCTCGCTGCGCGAGCTGATCGTGCCACTCGCGGCGCTCACCGTCGTCACGGGGCCGAACGGCAGCGGCAAGTCGAGCGTGTACCGCGCGCTGCGGCTGCTCGCCGATACGGCGCAGGGGCGCGTGATTCCGTCGCTCGCGCGCGAAGGCGGGCTGCCGTCGACGCTGTGGGCCGGCCCCGAGCGCTTTTCGCGCGCCATGCTGAGCGGCGAAATGCCAGTGACCGGTACGGTGCGCAACGGGCCCGTGAGCCTCAAGCTCGGTTTCGCGGGCGACGATTTCGGTTATGCGATCGATCTCGGCCTGCCGGTCCCGAGCCGTTCGCAGTTCTCGCTCGATCCCGTCGTGAAGCGCGAATGCATCTGGGGCGGCGCGCTGCTGCGCCCGTCGACGCTGCTGGTCGACCGGCAGGGCGCGCAGATTCGCGCGCGCACCGGGTCGGGCGACTGGCACACGGTGCCGCAGCCGGTCGCGAGCTTCGACAGCATGATGACCGAGTTCGCCGATCCGGTCGGCGCGCCGGAGATGATCGCGGTGCGCGAGCGGATCCGGTCGTGGCGCTTCTACGACCATTTCCGCACGGATGCGCAGGCGCCGGCCCGGCAGTCGCACATCGGCACCCACACGCCGGTGCTCGCGGACGACGGCGCCGACCTGGCCGCCGCGCTGCAGACGATTCGCGAAATCGGGGATGCCGCCGCGCTCGATGCGGCGATCGACGACGCGTTTCCCGGCGCCTCGATCGACATCGACAACCCGGGCGGCCGCGGCCGCTTCGACGTGCTGATGCGCCAGCCGGGGCTGCTTCGGCCATTGTCGGCCGCCGAGCTGTCGGACGGCACGCTGCGCTATCTGCTGCTCGCGGCCGCGCTGCTGACGCCGCGGCCGCCCGCGCTGATGGTGCTGAACGAACCGGAGACGAGCCTGCACCCCGATCTGCTGCCGGCGCTCGGCCGTCTGATCGCGCAGGCCGCGCAACGTTCGCAGGTGCTGGTCGTGTCGCACGCGGCGCGGCTCATCGCGACGCTCGAACGCGAGGCCGGCTGCGAGTCGCTGGTGCTCGACAAGCAGCTCGGCGCGACCGTGCTCGTCGACGCGGATACGCGCGACCTGCCGCCGTGGAAGTGGCCGTCGCGCTGACGGGCGGGGCGGTGTGCGCGGCCCGCCGGCAGGCCGTCGGTCGCCCGCCGCCGGATGCCCGTCGCGCCGGTCCGGCCACCCCGAAGCGGTATGGGCGGCTTGCGGGCGAATGTATCCTGTCTGTAACAACACCCATAAAATGAAAGCCCGGTGCTTCCGGGCATCGGGATCGCGAATAATAATGAGATATTCGGCCGGCGCGATGCCGGCCGCATGCCGCACGCAGCGCGGTGTGCATCTGCCCCCCGTGCCGGCCGACCGAGGACACAGGAGACGTGGACCATGAGAATTGCCCAGATCGCCCCGCTGACCGAATCCGTGCCGCCGAAGCTGTACGGCGGCACGGAACGCGTCGTGTCCTACATCACCGAGGCGCTCGTCGACCTCGGCCATGACGTGACGCTGTTCGCCAGCGGCGATTCGACGACCCGGGCCAGGCTCGAACCGGTGTGGCCGCGCGCGTTGCGGCTCGACTCGTCGATCCGCGATCGCGTCGCCCCGCACATGCTGCTGATGGAGACGGTCGCACGCCGCGCGAAGGATTTCGACGTGCTCCATTTCCACATGGACTACTACTCGTTTTCGGTTTTCAACCGGCAGGACACGCCGTACGTGACGACGCTGCACGGCCGGCTCGACCTGCCGGAGCAGCAACCGGTGTTCGACACGTTCAACACCGCGCCGGTGATCTCGATCTCGAATTCGCAGCGCCAGCCGCTGCCGCAGGCGAAATGGCTGACGACCGTGTACCACGGGCTGCCCGACGCACTGTACCTGCCGCAGCCCGTCGAGCCGCGCTATCTCGCGTTCCTCGGCCGGATCTCGCCGGAGAAGCGGGTCGACACGGCGATCCGCATCGCACGCCAGTGCGGGCTGCCGATCCGGATCGCAGCGAAGATCGACGCGGCGGACCAGGAATACTTCGAACGCGAGATCAAGCCGCTGTTCGCCCTCCCGCACGTCGAATACATCGGCGAGATCGCCGACCATCAGAAGGCCGAGTTCCTGTCGGGCGCGCATGCGCTGCTGTTTCCGATCGACTGGCCGGAGCCGTTCGGGCTGGTGATGATCGAGGCGATGTCGTGCGGCACGCCGGTGATCGCGTTCAATCGCGGCGCGGTGCCGGAGGTGCTGGACGAAGGCGTGTCGGGCTTCATCGTCGAAGACGAGATCAGCGCGGTGGCCGCCGTGAACCGGCTGCACCTGCTGCCGCGCGCACGCGTGCGGCAGCGCTTCGAGGAGCGCTTCACGTCGCGGCGGATGGCGCAGCAGTATGTCGACGTGTACCAGTCGCTGATTCGCGCGCAGAAGCGCTCGCGCTTCAAGGTGATTGATTCGACGACCTGACGCGTCACGCGCGCGGATAAAAAAACGGCGATGCCCGCAAGGACATCGCCGTTTGCATATCGCCCGCGCGCGGTGCGCACGGGCGAGGACGCCTCGGCGTCAGATCTTCAGCTTCGAGACCTTCGTGCCGTTGATCGACACATCGCCCATCAGGCCGGCATTGGTCAGCACGATGACCTGGACCGGCGCGGTGGCCGTGGTCGTGTCGACCGCGCCGTTCGCGCCCATCTTCACGAGCGCGACCGATGCACCGGCGCCGGCTGCCCAGCCATCCGAGCCGCGGAATTCGTCGAGCGCTTCCTGCGTCATGAATAGGAACACGATCGCCTTCGACTGTGCGCCGGCCTGCAGGCCGACCGACAGCGACGACGTGTTGTAGTAGCCGACCGTGCTGCCGCCGACGCGCAGCGCGCCGTTGCCCGTCTGGCCGCCGACGATGAAGCCTGCCTGGATCACGTCCGGGAACACGAGCACGCCGCGCGACTTCGCGACGAGTTCGCGCGAACCCTTGACCGTGGAATACATGCGCGACAGCGTTGCATCGACGCTCGAGTCGATCGCCTGACGCTTCGACGCGTTGGTCGCGGCATTGTCGGGCTTGTCGGGGGTGGTGGTGCAACCGGTGAGCGCAAGGCTGCCGACGATGAGCGCAGCGGCGGCTTTCAGCACAAGGTTCCGTTTTTGCATCGTTCTTCTCCATCGGGTGATGTTCGGAGTGAGTCTCGCTCAAGGAGCGGATCACGTCGGCAGTTATATCACAGTGGATTACAACCCCTTTTCATTCGTGCATGAAAAGGCGTCAAATCGTTTTGGGGTGTCGCGGCGCGCCAACGGACGGACCGGCGCGCGTACGGCGATACGTCGCGCGGCCGGCCGGGAACGGCAGGAAAAGGGAAGGGGGCGTTGCTGCGCGTCAGTGCGGCGTGACGGGCGGTGCCGGCGGGGCGGGCGGCTTGATCGGCGGGCGCCGCAGCGCGCGGCGGATCAGCGCGATCACGACCCCGCACGCGAACAGGAACGCACCCGGCACGACCCAGTAGCCGACGAATGCGTGCCACAGATAACCGGCGAGCGTATTGCGGCGCACCACGTATTCGTCCCGGGCCGCCTGCTGACGTGCCGCGTTGGCGGCCAGCACGTCGGCCGGGCAGCCGGCGGCGCGCGCCGCGTCAGGATCGCCGTGGCACTTCGCGGCGGCGCCTGCCGCCTGCTGTGCATCGGTGAGCTGCCAGGTGGTCAGCGCGAGCTGCAGGTCGGCCTTGTTGTACGCCATTTCCTCGCGGATCTCGCGCACGGCGACGATCGCGACGGGCACGGCCCAGAACACGATCACGATCAGCCAGCGGCGGAACCAGCGGTGTTGTCTCCATGCCATCCATGCCTCCGTTTGACGCGGCGTGCGCGTCCGTCTCGAGGGCGGCCCGATGGCGCTTCTTGTACTTGGGTGGGCCGCGTTGCAGCCATCATAGAAGAAATCGCGGCGAATTGCCGCACCATGTGGCGGCATTCGTACGGCTCGCGGGAGAGTGCGGCGGGAGGGCGGTGGAGCATATGGCGACGGCGGCGATGCCGTCGGCCGGACGGCACGGCAACGCATCCGGCGTCATCGCGCGCGTCGATGCGCGTGCAACGAAAATAAAAATGCCGCGCCCGCCGAAGCGGTGCGCGGCATTCGCGCGGGAGCGCCGGAACTCAGGCGGCCGGCTGGCTGCTCAGGCAACTCTTCATGAACGCCTTGCGGTCGTCGCCCTTCTTGTCGGCGGCCTGGGTGTTGCAGGCCTTCATCTTTTCCTGCTGCGACATCTTCTTCGCGGGCTTGGCCGACAGGCAGTCCTTCATGAACGCCTTGCGTTCGTCGCCCGTCTTGCCGGCGGCCTGGGTGTTACAGGCCTTCATCTTGTCCTGCTGGCTGTTCGCCGCGAAAGCGGGGGAAGCCAGCATGCCGCCGAGAAGCACTGCGGCTACGAGCGATTGGATTTTCATTTCGACACTCCCATGGGGTGAATTGCGTTTTATATCGACGCCGTCACGAAGCCCGGCGCAACGGAACAGGGTCACATCGCGCCGCGCGCTCCGATTATGGCAAATCAATGTGAAAACACCAAAACGGCATTCCTATAACGCGGCGGGCGGCGTGGCCGTTGACGACGTGCGCTCGCCGGCGATCGGGACAAACCATGACGCGACGCGTTCGGCTCCGGTCTCGCGCACGTGACCTACCGGATGCCCGCCGCGAGCCATTACAATCGCGGCCATGAATACTCCGAACTCCGCAACTTCTTCGTCCGCGCCGGCGCTGCCGCGCATCGCCGTACTCGCCACCGGCGGCACGATCGCCGGCGCCGCGCCGGACGCCGCCAGCACGGCCGGCTATCAGGCCGGCGCGCTCGGCGTCAATTTCCTGCTCGACGCGGTGCCGGCGCTCGCGTCGGTCGCGCGCATCGATGCCGAGCAGGTCGCCAGCATCGACAGCAAGGATCTCGCGCTGCCGCTGTGGAATACGCTCGCCGCGCGCATCGACGCGCTGATGGCCGATCCGGCGATCGACGGCATCGTGATCACCCACGGTACCGACACGCTCGAGGAAACCGCGTACGCGCTGCATCTGGTCGTGACCGGCGACAAGCCGGTCGTGCTGACGGCCGCGATGCGGCCGGCCACCGCGCTGTCGTCCGACGGGCCGCTGAACCTGCTGAACGCGGTGACGGTCGCCGCTCACCCGGCCGCGCGCGGGCAGGGCGTGCTCGTCGCGTTCAACAACCGGATCCACGGCGCGCGCGACGTCGTGAAGAC
This sequence comes from Burkholderia sp. MSMB0856, assembly GCF_001524645.2. Taxonomy (NCBI): domain Bacteria; kingdom Pseudomonadati; phylum Pseudomonadota; class Betaproteobacteria; order Burkholderiales; family Burkholderiaceae; genus Burkholderia; species Burkholderia sp. MSMB0856. Next base: position 1,534,956 of record NZ_CP013427.1, read on the forward strand.
GAGCACTTACGCGGTCGACGCATTCCAGTCGCCGGAACTGGGCGCGCTCGGCTGGGTGCAGGACGGCCGCGTCGAATTCGCGCGCCGCGTGACGCGTTCGCGCGATGCGCACCTGGCGATCGCGGCCACGTGGCCGCCGGTCGAAGTCGTCGCGAGCTATGCGGGCGTGACGCGTACGGCCGTCGACGCGCTCGTCGCGGCCGGCGTGCGCGGCCTCGTCGTCGCGGGCACCGGCAACGGGTCGATCCACGCGACGCTGCAGGCGGCGCTCGCCGATGCGGCGAAAGCGGGTGTCGCCGTGGTGCGTGCGTCGCGCGTCGGCTCGGGGCACGTGATGCGCAACGGCGCCGCGAACGACGACGCGCTCGGTTTCGTGAGCGCCGGGTCGCTGAGCCCGTTCAAGGCACGCGTGCTGCTGATGCTCGCGCTCGCGAACGGCATGCACGGACGCGACGCGCTGCAACGCGCATTCGACACGCTGTGACCGCTGGCCGCCGATCGGGCGGCGCGCATGAAAAAAAGGCAGGCCATCGGCCTGCCTTTTTTGCGTCAGCGCTGCGCGAATGCTCAGGACTGCGGCGGAATCACGAGCTTCTGGCCCGGATAGATCCGGTCCGGGCTCGACAGCATCGGCTTGTTCGCCTCGAAGATCGCCGGGTACTTGTTCGCGTCGCCGTACACTTCCTTGGCGATCGCCGACAGCGTGTCGCCCGGCTTCACGTCGTGGTACTGAACTTCCGGATCGTCCGGCTGCAGATCGTCGTCGTTGACGCCCGCGACGCCTTGCACGTTGCCGGCCGCGACCTTGACCTTCGCCTTCGTGTCGAGGTCGGCGACGCTGCCCGACAGCGTGACGGTGCGCGATGCGCCGTCGAACGCGACCGTCAGGTTCGACGTGTCGAGACCTTGCGTGTTGATGTAGTTCTTGATCGCATCGGCCGCGGTCTGGTTCGCGGCATTCGGATCTTCCGCTGCTTGCGCATCGGCGTGACCCAGCAGTTTTTCACCCGCCTCTTTGATAAACGAAAGAAGACCCATCGCTGCACTCCCTAGGTGGTTGAAAAGAAAACGCGCCGTGAAGTGGCGAAAAAAACACCGCGCTGGGTGCGATCACCGGAGTGAGCGCAGGCGCGGCGGATTTCTCGAAAGGCGTGGCGAAAGTGTAGGCGTTCATCGCGACGATTGCATGAAAAATCGCACGCCCGAACGTAAAGAAGTGTAATACGCGAAATCCGACAGGCGGACACCCGACGACGACGTCTGACCGACCAAGGCTTCCCCGGCGTCGCCGGGTGCCGCTGCGGACCCCACCACGCCGCTCTCAGCCCAGAGCGGCGTTTTTCGCCCCGCCATGCACGCATTTCAGCAATGCGCGGCGGGGCGCCCCATCGTGATGCACGCGCAGGCGCGCATCGATGCGACCGGCCGCAGCCGGATCGCGTGTATGCGTCACGCGTTCGCCGTTGCAGCGATACGCGCGTCGTTGCGTCGGCGTTACGCGGCCGGCGTCTGGCCGATCTCGAAGTTCGACATGATCTCGAGCGCACGCACGAGTGCCGAGTGATCCCACGCCTTGCCGCCGTGCGATGCGCACACGCTGAACAGCTGCTGCGCGCTCGCCGTGTGCGGCAGCGCGAGGCCGAGCTTGCGTGCGCCGTCGAGCGCGAGGTTCAGGTCCTTCTGGTGCAGCTCGATGCGGAAGCCCGGATCGAACGTGCGCTTCGTCATGCGCGCGCCGTGCACTTCGAGGATGCGCGAGGCGGCGAAGCCGCCCATCAGCGCCTGGCGCACGCGCTCCGGATCGGCGCCCGAGCGGGCGGCGAACAGCAGCGCTTCGCCGACCGCTTCGATGTTCAACGCGACGATGATCTGGTTCGCGACCTTGCAGGTCTGGCCCGCGCCGTTGTCGCCGACGAGCGTGATGTTCTTGCCCATCTTCTCGAACAGCGGCTTCGCGCGCTCGAAGGCCTTCTCCGGGCCGCCGACCATGATCGTCAGCGTCGCTTCGCGGGCGCCGACTTCGCCGCCGGACACCGGCGCGTCGAGGTAGTCGCAGCCGAGCGCGTTGATCTGCTTCGCGAATTCCTGCGTGTCGAGCGGCGAGATCGAGCTCATGTCGATCACGAGCTTGCCGGCCGTCAGACCCTTCGCGACGCCGTCGTCGGCGAACAGCACGTTACGCACGTCGGGCGTGTCCGGCACCATCGAGATGATGATGTCGGCGTTCTGCGCGACTTCGGTCGAGTTCGCGACGACCTTCGCGCTGGCGCGCAGGTCGTCGGGAATCGGGAACGCACCGTTCACGACGAGCTGATGATCGCCCTTGAGCAGGTTGCGCGCCATGTGCGCGCCCATGATGCCGAGGCCGATGAAACCGATGGTTGCCATGTGTGAAAGTCTCCTATTGGGGCGTATGTGGGAAAACCGCGGGAAGGGCGGATCTCAGGCGGCGCGACGCGCCGAGCCCGGTGCGCAGCCGGCGACGCTTTGCAGCCAGCCGAGCCCTTCCGTCGTGGTGGTGCGGGGCTTGTATTCGCAGCCGACGTAGCCGGCGTAGCCGAGCCGGTCGAGCAGCGCGAACAGGAACGCGTAATTGATCTCGCCCGTACCCGGCTCGTTGCGGCCCGGGTTGTCCGCGAGCTGGACGTGGCCGATCGATGCGAGGTTGCGTTCGATCGTCGCGGCCAGTTCGCCTTCCATGCGCTGCATGTGATAGATGTCGTACTGCAGGAACAGGTTGTCCGAGCCGACCGCGCGGATCACGTCGAGCCCTTCGGACGAGCGGTTCAGCGCGAAACCGGGGATGTCGAAGCTGTTGCACGGCTCGACCAGCAGACGGATGCCTTCGCGCTTCAGCGCGTCGGCGGCGAAGCGCAGGTTGTCGACGATCGTGACGAACGTCTTGTCGCGCGCCGTGCTCGCCGACGGAATGCCGACGAGGCAGTTCAGCTGCGGCACCTTCAGCGCCTTCGCGTACTCGATCGCACGGCCAACCCCTTCCTGGAACTCGCCGACGCGATCGGGCAGGCACGCGATGCCGCGCTCGCCCTGGTCCCAGTTGCCGGCGGGCAGGTTGTGCAGCACGAGGCGCAGGCGGTGCGTCTCGAGCCGTTCGGCGAGTTCCTCTTTCGCGTACGGGTACGGGAACAGGAACTCGACGGCGTCGAAGCTCGCGTCCGCGGCCGCCTTGAAGCGGTCGAGGAACGGCACTTCGTTGAACAGCATGGTCAGGTTTGCAGCAAACTTCGGCATGAGCTAAGCCTCTTCGGTCGGTCAGTCAAAAAATGTCGTGCGGATCAGTCGAGCATCGAGATCGCGGTCGGCGCGTGTTCGGCCTTCTCGGCGAGTTCCTCGAACTCGTTGATCGCGTCGATTTCGGTGCCCATCGAGATGTTCGTCACGCGCTCGAGGATCACTTCGACGACGACCGGCACGCTGAACTCTTCCGCGAGCGCCTGCGCCTGCTTCAGCGCCGGTTCGATCTCCTCCGGCTTGAACACGCGCAGCGCCTTGCAGCCGAGGCCTTCGGCGACCGCCACGTGGTCGACGCCATAGCCGTTCAGCTCCGGTGCGTTGACGTTGTCGAACGCGAGCTGCACGCAGTAGTCCATGTCGAACGCACGCTGCGCCTGGCGAATCAGGCCGAGGTACGAGTTGTTCACGACGACGTGCACGTACGGCAGCTTGAATTGCGCGCCGGCGGCCAGCTCCTCGATCATGAACTGGAAGTCGTAGTCGCCCGACAGCGCGACGATCGGACGGCGCGGGTCGGCCGCACGCACGCCGAGCGCGGCGGGGATCGTCCAGCCGAGCGGGCCGGCCTGGCCGCAATTGATCCAGTTGCGCGCCTTGAACACGTGCAGGAACTGCGCGGCGGCGATCTGCGACAGGCCGATCGTGCTGACGTAGCACGTGTCGCGGCCGAACACCTTGTTCATTTCTTCGTACACGCGCTGCGGCTTGACCGGCACGTTGTCGAAGTGGGTCTTGCGCTGCAGCGTGCGCTTGCGTTCCTGGCACTCGGACACCCATGCGCTGCGGTCCTTCAGCTTGCCGGCGGCCTTCCATTCCTGTGCGACGGCGACGAACAGCTCCAGCGCGGCCTTCGCGTCCGACACGATGCCGAGATCCGGGCCGAACACGCGGCCGATCTGGGTCGGCTCGATGTCGACGTGCACGAACTTGCGGCCCTTCGTGTAGACCTCGACGCTGCCCGTGTGGCGGTTCGCCCAGCGGTTGCCGATGCCGAGCACGAAGTCGGACGCGAGCATCGTCGCGTTTCCGTAGCGGTGCGACGTCTGCAGGCCGACCATGCCGGCCATCAGCGGGTGGTCGTCCGGAATCGCGCCCCACGACATCAGCGTCGGGATCACGGGCACGCCGATCGTTTCGGCGAACTGGACGAGCAGGTCTTCGGCCGCCGCGTTGAGCACGCCGCCGCCCGATACGATCAGCGGCTTGTCCGCGTCGTTGAGCATCGCGAGCGCCTTCTCGATCTGCGCGCGGGTCGCCGCGGGCTTGTAGACCGGCAGCGGTTCGTACGTGTCGATGTCGAATTCGATTTCGGCGAGCTGCACGTCGATCGGCAGGTCGACCAGCACCGGGCCCGGGCGGCCCGAGCGCATCAGATGGAACGCCTGCTGGAACACGCGCGGCACCAGCGCCGGCTCGCGCACGGTGACGGCCCATTTGGTGACGGGCTTCGCGATCGACTCGATGTCGACGGCCTGGAAGTCTTCCTTGTACAGGCGCGCACGCGGCGCCTGGCCCGTGATCGCGAGGATCGGAATCGAGTCGGCCGATGCGGAGTAGAGACCGGTGATCATGTCGGTGCCGGCGGGGCCCGACGTGCCGATGCACACGCCGATGTTGCCCGGCGCGGCGCGCGTGAAGCCTTCGGCCATGTGCGATGCACCCTCGACGTGGCGGGCCAGCACGTGGCTGATGCCGCCCGACTTGCGCATCGCGGAATAGAACGGGTTGATTGCCGCGCCCGGCACGCCGAATGCGGTCTGGATGCCTTCCTTCTCGAGCACGAGTACGGCTGCGTCGACGGCTCTCATCTTGGCCATGAATGTCTCCTTGAATGTGCGGATCTTGCGAATCGGTCTGTTGGGAACACTTTAGGGACGCAGGAAAGGTTTGATAAGATCAGCCGAAGTCGCTTATTTCGAAACTAAAAGTATGGAATGACGGCCGGACGGGGCTTCCCCGCCGGTGTCGGAGCCGGGACGGAGACGGGAGATGGATCGTTTCAAGCAGATCGAGACGTTCGTGCGGGTCGCGGACGCGGGCAGCCTCGCGGCGGCCGCGCTCGAGGAGGGCGTGTCGCCGGTGGTGCTCGGGCGGCGCATCGACGCGCTGGAGAAGCGCCTCGGCGTGAAGCTGATGTACCGCTCGACGCGGCGGCTGGTGGTGAGCGAGGAGGGCGCCGCGTTCCTCGAGCGCTGCCGCGGGCTGCTGTCCGAATGGGACCAGGCCGAGAACGAGCTGGCCGCCGGCCGCCGCGCGGTCAGCGGGCACCTGATCGTATCCGCGCCGGCCGCGTTCGGCCGCAAGCACGTGGCGCCGCACGCGCCCGGTTTCCTCGTCGACAAGCCGGAAATGCAGCTGTCGTTCAACCTGACCGATCGCGTCGTCGATCTCGTGCGCGAAGGCTACGACTTGTCGATCCGGATCGGCGGCTCGGTCGATCCGAACTTCGTCGCGGTAAAGCTCGCGTCGAACCGGCGTGTCGTGTGCGGCACGCCCGACTATTTCCGTCGCCACGGCCGGCCGAAGTCGCTCGACGACCTGCTCAGGCACAACTGTCTCGCCTTCAACCTGCAGGGGGGCCAGAACCGCGGCTGGTATTTCCAGCGCCACGGCAAGATCGTGACGATGCGGGTGGCCGGCAATCTCGACTGCAACGACGGCGAGCTGCTGCACCGCTGGGTGGCGGAAGGCCTCGGGCTCGGCTGGCGCTCGACTTGGGAAATTGCCGCGCAGCTCGAGACGGGCGAACTCGAGACGGTGCTCGACGAATATGCGCTGCCGGACTACGACATCCTCGCGGTCTATCCGCAGCAACGCTACGTGCCCGCGCGCGTGCGCTACTTCATCGACTACCTGCGCGAAGCGTATGCGCGCCCAGGCTACTGGAGCACCACGCCGTAACGGGCGCGGCAGGCTCCGGCATTTTTTTGCGCATCGTCGGCTGCATGCGGGAATAAACTCGACGCAGCGGCGGTAAGGTCATCGAGTGCGCACGCTGCCGGTCTGTCCGGGCACCGGGCGCGGAACGGGCGCGGCTTCGGCCGCCGGGACGAGGGAGGCCATGTGGGGCAAGCCGGACAGGCGGTCGACGAACGGACGGAGGACGACGCGGTCGCGCGCGGCGAGCGGTTTCGCGCGCTCGTGCTGCCGCATCTCGACGCCGCGTACAACCTCGCGCGCTGGCTGAGCGGCAATGCGGGCGACGCGGACGACGTCGTCCAGGACGCGTGCATGCGCGCGCTGCGCTTCGTCGACTCGTGCCGCGGCGACAACGCGCGGCCGTGGCTGCTGACGATCGTGCGCCACACCTGGTACACCGAATGGCGCCGCCGTACCCACGCGCACGAGGTTGCATTGCCGGATACGCTCGACGACACGGAGGTGCCCGACGACTGGCAGCCGGCGACCGAGGATCCGCTCGCGCAGTTGCTGCGCGGCGAGAACGTGCGGCTCGTGAATGCGGCGCTCGCGAAGCTGGCGCCCGAATATCGCGAGGTGCTGGTGCTGCGCGAGATGGAGGATTTGAGTTACCGCGAGATCGCGGCGATCGCCGACGTGCCCGTCGGCACCGTGATGTCGCGGCTTGCGCGCGGCCGGCGCAGGCTCGCCGCGCTGCTGGGCGACACGGCGGCGCCGGCGTCGACGTCCAAACCCGCGCCGGGACGAGCGTCGGCAAGCGGAACCGCATCGGAGGCGATCGATGGACTGTAACGAAGCGCGAGCGTTGCTGGACGCGGACGTCGACCGCGAGCTGTCGGCGCCCGATGCATTGCGCATCCAGCGGCATGTCGAAGGGTGCGACGCGTGCCGCCGCGAACGCGAACGAATCGTCGCGCTGGGGCGGATCGTGCGGCAGGCCGACTATCATCGCGCGCCGAATGCGCTGCGGGCGAGCATCCTCGCGGGGCTGCCGGCGGCGGGCGGCGCGGGAGAGCGCAGCCAGGCCCACGCGGCACCTGGGCCTGACGTGGCGGCGCGGCCGCGGTCTCGACCGAACGGTCGCCGCTGGTTTTCATGGCCGACCGGGCGCGGCGAGCCGGCTCGCCCGGCGCCTGCCGGGCCGGGGCCGCGTGTCCCGGCGCTGCCGGGACTCGGCTGGGGCATGGCGCTGGTGATCGCGCTGGCCGCGGCCGCCGGGATGGTGGTGTCCACGCGCCACGCCGAAACCGGCCAGACGGTCGACGAACTGGTCGCGAGCCACGTTCGGGCCGGCCTGTCGGCGCGCGACATCGACGTGATCTCGACCGACCGGCATACGGTCAAGCCGTGGTTCAACGGCCGACTCGACTATGCGCCGCCGGTCGAGGATCTGTCGGCGAGCGGTTTCCCGCTGGCCGGGGGGCGGCTCGACTATGTCGGGCGGCGTCGCGTCGCAGTGCTCGTCTACCGGTATCGGCAGCACGTGATCGACGTGTACGTGTGGCCGGCCGGCGTCGGGCGGCAGGCTGCGCCGTATGCGGCCGTGTCGCAGGGGTACGCGCTCGACCGCTGGGATGCGGCCGGGATGACGTGGTGGGCCGTGACCGACGCCGAGCCGTCGGCGCTGGACGCGTTCAGGACGGCGCTCGACGCGCGGCTGGGCGGGGCGCGCAGCGAGTGACGGCAGGCCGCGTCGCCGGAACGTTATCCCATGCGCGATGCTCCGTCCCCGATTCATGAACAGGCGCGCCGACGGCCTTTTCGGCTGTCGGCGCCGTTCAAGTCTTTGAAAACATGGCCGAATCCGGTCGGAAATCGTCGATCGGTGTTGCATGCGCCCCGTATCCGGGTTAGAATCTTCGGCTTCTCACTTGCCACACCGGTTCAGACGCCCGGGTGGCTTTAATCCACAAGGAGTGTGTAATGCGTCATTACGAAATCGTATTCATCGTGCACCCCGATCAGAGCGAGCAAGTGCCCGCGATGATCGAGCGTTACAAGACCACGATCACGACGCACGGCGGCCAGATCCACCGTGTCGAAGACTGGGGCCGTCGCCAGCTGGCCTACATGATCGAGAAACTCGCGAAGGCTCACTACGTCTGCATGAACATCGAGTGCGACCAGACGACGCTCGACGAACTCGAACACGCGTTCAAGTTCAACGACGCCGTGCTGCGTCACCTCATCGTCAAGATGAAGAAGGCCGAGACCGGCCCGTCGCCGATGATGAAGGAAGTTCAGCGCGAAGAAGCCAAGAAGGCGGCTGCAGCTCAGCCGACCGAAGCGCAGGCTTAAGTTCGTCACTCATTAAGCCATCAAGGAGCGCGCCACTCACGTGAACAGGTTGCAATTGACGGCGAGCGTCGTCGAACGCGCACCGGTGCGATATACGCCGGCAGGTGTTCCGATCGCAAGCGCCACGTTGCATCACCGCACGGAAGTCGTCGAAGCAGGCATTCCCCGTCAGATCGAAATGACGATCGAGGCGGTGGCGGCCGGTGAGGCGAGCGGCAAGCTGGAAAGTCGTGAGATGGGCGTCGAAACGCTGTTCACGGGCTTTCTGGCAAAGAAGAGCCGCAACGCGAGAACCTTGGTGTTTCACATCACTGCATTGCAGGACATAGGAAAGGACTGAAATCATGGCCCGCCCGACTGGTAAGAAATTCGACAAGCGTCGTCAGCAACAAAACCCGCTCTTCAAGCGCAAGAAGTTCTGCCGTTTCACGGCTGCCGGCGTCGAGCAGATCGACTACAAGGACACGGAAACGCTGAAGGACTTCATCGGCGAAAACGGCAAGATCACGCCGGCTCGTCTGACGGGTACGAAGGCGCACTATCAGCGTCAGCTGGACACGGCAATCAAGCGTGCGCGTTTCCTCGCGCTGCTGCCGTACACCGATCAGCACAAGGCGTAATCAGGCGACGCAATAAGGAGAATTCGAATGCAAATCATTCTGTTGGAAAAAGTCGCCAATCTGGGCAACCTGGGCGATATCGTCAAGGTCAAGGACGGTTACGCTCGCAACTTCCTGATCCCGAACCGCAAGGCTCGCCGTGCAACGAAGGAAGCGATCGCCGAATTCGAAGTTCGCCGCGCTGAACTCGAAAAGATCGCCGCTGAAAAGCTGGCGGCATCGCAGGCAGTCGGCGAGAAGCTGAACGGCCAGTCGTTCGAAATCACGCAGAAGTCGGGCGTTGACGGCCGTCTGTTCGGCTCGGTCACGAACGGCGACGTCGCGGAACTGCTGAAGAAGGCAGGTTTCGAAGTCGAGAAGCTGCAAGTTCGTATGCCGGAAGGCCCGCTGAAGATGATCGGCGAGCACAACGTTCAGGTCGCGCTGCACACGGACGTCGTCGTCGACGTCACGGTCAACGTGATCGGCGACCACGCGTAAGCGTATGCAAGCTTTCCGGGCGGCTTCCGCCGTCCGGACAAGGGCAGGCGCCCGGGCAACCGGGGCCTGCCTTTTTTATTGCCCGATCGCCGGAGCGGTAGCGCTGCCGCGATCAATTCGCGATAATCCCAACCCATGAACGCGCCGCAAGATCCTCAAATCGAATCGCTGAAAGTCCCGCCGCATTCGGTCGAAGCCGAGCAGTCGGTGCTCGGCGGCCTGTTGCTCGACAACGCGGCATGGGACCGGATTGCCGACTTCCTGTCGCAGGGCGACTTCTATCGCTACGACCATCGGATCATCTACGAGCACATCGGCCGGTTGATCGCGTCGACGCGCCCGGCCGACGTCGTGACCGTGTACGAAGCGCTGACCACGTCCGGCAAGGCCGACGACGTCGGCGGCCTCGCGTACCTGAACGCACTCGCGCAGAATACGCCGAGCGCCGCGAACATCCGTCGCTACGCGGAAATCGTGCGCGACCGCGCGGTGCTGCGTCGGCTCGTGTCGGTCGCCGACGAAATCTCGGCCGACGCGTTCAATCCGCAGGGCAAGGAAGTTCGCCAGCTGCTCGACGAGGCCGAGTCGAAGGTGTTCTCGATCGCCGAAGAGGGCGCGCGCGGCAACCAGGGCTTTCTCGAGATCGGCCCGCTGCTCACGCAGGTCGTCGAGCGCATCGACACGCTGTATCACACCGCGAACCCGAGCGACGTCACGGGCACGCCGACGGGCTTCGTCGACCTCGACCGGATGACGTCCGGGATGCACGGCGGCGAACTGATCATCGTCGCAGGGCGGCCGTCGATGGGTAAGACCGCATTTTCGATGAACATCGGCGAATACGTCGCGGTCGAGTACGGGTTGCCGGTCGCGGTGTTCTCGATGGAAATGCCGGGCACGCAGCTTGTGATGCGTATGCTCGGTTCGATCGGCCGGCTCGACCAGCACCGGATGCGTACCGGCCGGCTGACGGACGAAGACTGGCCGAAGCTGACGCACGCGGTGCAGAAGATGAGCGAGGCGCAGCTCTTCATCGACGAGACGGGCGGCCTGAACCCGATGGAATTGCGCTCGCGCGCGCGGCGTCTGGCTCGCCAGTGCGGCAAGCTCGGCCTGATCATCGTCGACTACCTGCAGCTGATGTCGGGCTCGTCGCAGGGCGAGAACCGCGCGACCGAAATCTCGGAAATCTCGCGATCGCTGAAGAGTCTGGCCAAGGAGCTGGACGTGCCGGTGATCGCGCTGTCGCAGCTGAACCGCGGGCTGGAACAGCGTCCGAACAAGCGTCCGGTGATGTCCGATTTGCGTGAATCGGGCGCAATCGAACAGGACGCGGACGTGATCCTGTTCATCTATCGTGACGAGGTCTACAATCCGGACAGCCCGGACAAGGGTACGGCCGAAATCATCATCGGCAAGCAGCGTAACGGCCCGATCGGACCCGTTCGGCTCACGTTCCTGGGCCAATACACGAAGTTCGACAACTTTGCGGGGGCGCAGAACTTCTACGGCGAGTAACACTTCTTCGCCAGATGTAAACCGTTATTTCACCAAGCGTTGTATCCAATCCCGGCGCGCGCATATGCGCGCGTCGCGTCGCAACCGAAAACGGTACAATATCGCCCGTTTTCGTGACAGTCGTTTGACAATCTCTCAGGAATCCCATGTTCGGTCGATTCATGCCCACCGAGGGCAAGTTCTTTGAACTCTTCAACGCGCACGCGAAGCACATCGTTTCCGGTGGCCGCGAGCTCGAACTGCTGATCGACAATCTCGCCGACGCCGAGATTCACAAGCAAAACGTGCAGACCGCCGAGAAGGCCGCTGACAAGCTGACGCATGAAGCGATCGATCTGCTGCACAAGACCTTCATCACGCCGCTCGATCGCGACGAGATCCACAAGCTGATCACGACGATGGACGACATCCTCGACCTGATGGAGGACGTCGCGACGGCCGTATCGCTGTACGACGTGCAATCCGTCACGTCCGAGGCGAGCCAGCTCGCACACATCGTCACGCAGTCGGCGCAGCACGTGCAGCAGGCCGTCGGATTGCTGTCCGACATGAAGCAGTCGGCTCAGATCCTCAAGCAGTGCGAGGAGATCGACCGCTGGGAGTCGGAGGCCGATCGCGTGCTGCGCGCGGCGATGTCGAAGCTGTTCCGCGAGGAAGACGACGTGAAGACGCTCATCAAGCTGAAGGCGATCTACGAACTGCTCGAGGAGATCACCGACAAGTGCGAGGACGTCGCGAACATCATCGAAGGCATCGTGCTGGAAAACGCCTGAGCGGATCACGATGCATTCGATACAACTCGCCCTATGGATGGTCGCGACGCTGGTGCTCGTCGCGCTCGTATTCGATTTCATGAACGGCTTTCACGACGCGGCGAACTCGATCGCCACCGTCGTGTCGACCGGGGTGCTGAAACCCCAGCAGGCCGTGGTGTTCGCGGCCGCGTTCAACGTCATCGCGTATTTCATCTTCCACCTGAAAGTCGCGCAGACGGTCGGTAAAGGCACGATCGATCCCGAGATCGTCGACCACTATGTCGTGTTCGGCGCGCTGGTCGGTGCGATCGGCTGGAACGTGATCACGTGGTATTACGGGATTCCGTCGAGCTCGTCGCATGCGCTGATCGGCGGCCTCGTCGGCTCCGCGCTCGCGAAGTCCGGCTGGAGCTCGCTGAACATCGACGGCCTGATGAAGACCGTCGCGTTCATCTTCATCTCGCCGCTGCTCGGCTTCATCCTCGGCTCGCTGTTCATGCTCGGCGTGTCGTGGCTGTATTTCCGTACCGCACCCAGCAAGGTCGACCGGCGCTTCCGCCGGCTCCAGCTGCTGTCGGCCGGTCTGTACAGCCTCGGTCACGGCGGCAACGACGCCCAGAAGACGATCGGTATCATCTGGATGCTGCTGATCGCGTCGGGCTATGCGTCGGCGACGTCCGACGCGCCGCCCGCGTGGGTGATCGGCGCGTGCTACCTGTCGATGGGTCTCGGCACGCTGTTCGGCGGCTGGCGCATCGTTCGCACCATGGGCCAGAAGATCACGAAGCTCAAGCCGGTCGGCGGTTTCTGTGCCGAAAGCGGCGGGGCGATCACGCTGTTCATCGCGTCGTTCCTCGGCATTCCGGTGTCGACCACGCACACGATCACCGGTGCGATCGTCGGCGTCGGCGCGACGCAGAAGCTGTCGGCCGTGCGCTGGGGCGTTGCCGGCAATATCGTGTGGGCCTGGGTGCTGACGATTCCGGCGTCCGCGCTGATCGCCGCGGGCGGATGGTGGGTCGGGCATCAGATCTTCTGATTCCGACGCTCACTGACGACGCGACATGCGCCGCACACCGAAAGGTTGCGGCGCATTTTCTTTGGAGATCGGGAAAGGCGCAGATGGGCCGGGAATGGCGGGGTTGCCGCCGGGATGGGGCCGGTCAGTAATTGCCGTTCGCGAAGCGGGCGGTCGGATCGTCCGCAGTGCCGGTGCGCGGGCCGAGCGGTGCAGATTGCGTCGACGCACGCAGCACCTGCACGGGCTCGATGCCGCGCGGCGACGTCGCGGCGGCGGCGGGCGGGGGCTCCGCATCGAACGCGGCCGCCTGGGCGGCCGTCAGTGCCGTCGTCGGAATCTGCGTGCCGGTCTCCGTCGGGGCTGCGTTCGCCGTCATCGCGGTCATCTCGCCATTCGCGGACGCCGCCTGCTGCTGGGCTGCCGGCACGCGCGGCGGCGGAGGTTCGTACGGATCGGCGGTCGTGGCGGCTGCCGGGGCGACCGCTGCGGTCGATACGACCGGCACTGCCTGGATGACTGGAGCCGGCGACGGTGCCGCGCCGGCTTGTGACGAAGCGTAGGCCGGCTGTCGCGGCGAGGCGGCTGCAACGACCGGGGCCGGCGCGGCCGTCGGCGCATCGCGCCGTGCCTCGTAGGTCGGTGCATCGAACGGCGTCGGCGTGCCGCGCGGCGGCGCGACGCGGCGAATGCCGTCGAAGCGCTTGGCCCAGTACGGGTTCGTCAGGTAGTCGAGCCGCACGGTGCCGCCGGTCGACGGTGCGTTGACGAAGCGCAGCTTGCCGACGTAGATACCAACGTGCGAATGCGGGCGGCCGGTCGTATTGAAGAAGATCAGGTCGCCCGGCGCGACTTGGTCGGGGTCGATCGAGACGCCGCGGCTGCTCATGTCGGCGGTCGTGCGCGGCAGGTTCACGTCGGCCGCGCGGCCGATCACGTAGCGCACGAGCCCGCTGCAGTCGAAGCCGCTCGTCGGCGTGTTGCCGCCCCAGCGATACGGCACGCCGACGAGGCTCATCGCCTGGATCGAAATCTCTTCCTGACCGACGCTGTGATCGACGAATTTCGGGAAATTGGCGGGCGCCGGGAACGCGCGCGGCGTCGTGATCTTCATGCCGGAGGTGCGCGAGGCCGACTGCGGCGGCACGCTGGAGCAAGCCGCGAGCAGTGAAACGACGGCGACGGGAACCCAGATTCGAAGCATGACAAGGCGGACGAGCGCGGAACGCTCGCGAATCGTATGACAACAGACAGACCCGATGGTAGACGTTCCGGCGGGGCTTAGGCAACCATTCCTGAGAATTTACTTGAAGTTTCGCGCGTAAGTGAGGCTGTTGCGTAACGAAGCGTGACCAACGTTTCCGACCCCAAAAATAAAAACGGCGCTCCGGAAACGGAGCGCCGCATGGCGTTGACGGCTGGCGGGCAGCCGGTCGCGCGTTAGAGGATGTCCGACGCGTAGTCGGCGAGCCGCGAGCGTTCGCCGCGCGCGAGCGTGACGTGGCCGCTATGGCCCCAACCCTTGAAGCGGTCGACGACGTAGGTTAGGCCCGAGCTGCCTTCGGTCAGGTAAGGCGTGTCGATCTGCGCGATGTTGCCGAGGCACACGATCTTCGTGCCGGGGCCCGCGCGCGTGACGAGCGTCTTCATCTGTTTCGGCGTGAGGTTCTGCGCTTCGTCGATGATCAGGTACTTGTCGACGAACGTGCGCCCGCGCATGAAGTTCATGCTCTTCACCTTCAGGCGCGAACGGATCAGCTCCTGCGTCGCCGCGCGGCCCCATTCGCCGGCTGCGTCGTCGGTTTTCTGCAGCACTTCGAGGTTGTCGTCGAATGCGCCCATCCACGGCTGCATCTTCTCTTCCTCGGTGCCGGGCAGGAAGCCGATGTCCTCGCCGACGGGCACGGTCGCGCGCGTCACGATGATCTCGTTGTAGCGCTTGTCGTCGAGCACCTGCGCGAGGCCGGCCGCGAGCGCGACGAGCGTCTTGCCGGTGCCGGCCTGGCCGAGCAGCGTGACGAAGTCGATCTCGGGGTTCATCAGCAGGTTCAGCGCGAAGTTCTGCTCGCGGTTGCGCGCGGTGATGCCCCACACGTTGTTCTTGTGGTGGCTGTAGTCGCGCAGCGTCTGCAGCAGCGCCGTCTTCCCGTTCAGCTCGCGGACGATCGCATGGAACGTCGGTTCGCCGTTCTGCGGCTCGAGATAGACGAACTCGTTGACGAGCATCGACGCGACGAGCGGGCCCGTCACGCGGTAATACGTGGTGCCCGTCTTCGTGTCCTGCCAGCTCTCCATGCCCTTCGCGTGCCGGGTCCAGAAGTCCTGCGGCAGTTCGCGCACGCCGGTATAGAGGAGGTCCTTGTCCTCGAGTACCTGGTCGTTGAAGTAGTCTTCCGCGGGCAGGCCGAGCGCGTGCGCCTTGATCCGCATGTTGATGTCTTTCGACACCAGCACGACCTGACGGTCCGGCCGGTCGCGCTGCAGCGCGCGCACGACGCCCAGGATCTGGTTGTCGGCCTTGCCTTCCGGCAGGCCTTCGACGGGCGGAATGTTGGTGAGCGTCGTCTGGAAGTGCAGGCGGCCGAGCGCCTCGCGGCTGCCGAGGCGCGACAGCGGAATGCCGTTCGTGATCAGGCCCGCGTCGGCGACCAGCGCGTCGAGCGTGCGGCTCACTTGGCGCGCGTTGCGCGCGACTTCCGACATCCCCTTCTTGTGGTTGTCGAGTTCCTCGAGCGTCATCATCGGCAGATAGACGTCGTGTTCCTCGAAGCGGAAGAGGCTGCTCGGGTCGTGCATCAGCACGTTGGTGTCGAGCACGAACAACTTTTGCAGTTCGGCCTCGGCTGGCTTGCGGCTGCGCGACTTCGTCGCGGCGCCCGCATCGCGTGCGGGTGCCGCGGCCGGTTTCCCGGCGGCGGGCTTGTCGTGGCGTGCCTCGACCGGCGTGGCGGGCGCTGCTTCGACCGGCGCCTGCATCGGCTGCAGCAGCGCCGCGGTCTGTTTGGTCTTGCGGCCGCGCGCGGGTGTGCTCGCGGCTTCTTGCGCCGACGACGCGACGGCGCGCAGCGGCGCGGCCGTGTTCGCGGCTTCGGTCATCGGTTGGGCCACGCTGGCCGGGCCATAGTCACCGGCTGTGGATGCGTCCCCTTCGGCGGATTTCTTCGCGGCTTTCGCGGGCCGCGCTTTCGCCTTGTATTCGTCGGGCGGCAGCAGGCTGCCGAGCTTGCTGGGGGGGGTAGGCAAAGGCATGGTGTCCCTCGGGAGGAATCGTGTCGCATGAAGTGCGCCGCTGATCGCATCCTGCGTGACGTACACGCATGCAGTTTGCGCGCGGTGGCGCACAGGAATATCGTCTAGCCGGTTCGCCTAAGTGTCGATCAGCTCCTTGACGGGGTGAGGGCCGGACCGAGGGCCGGCGCGCAGTCCATAAAAAAAGCCGCTGCCCCGTCGACAGGGACATGCGGCTCGGCTGATACCGTCGTAATGCGCGTCAGGTGCCGGAAAGCATCGCAACGGGCACCGGTGCAGCTACGAGAAATATGGGGCGAACTGGCATTCATTGCGGCCCAATATAACGCGGCTCAAAGCGCTTGTACAGCACTTAGCACGTCGTCCACGTGACCGGGCACCTTGATGCCGCGCCATGCCTGGCGAAGCACGCCGTCGGCGTCGATCAGGAACGTCGAACGCTCGATTCCGCGCACTTCCTTGCCATACATTTTCTTCATCTTGATGACATCGAACAGCGCGCACAGCGCTTCGTCGGCGTCGGAGATCAGCGGGAACGGCAGTTCGAGCTTTGCCTTGAAGTTGTCATGCGAGCGCAGGCTGTCGCGCGATACGCCGATGACTTCGGCGCCGGCCTTCTTGAACTTCGGATAGAGATCGCGGAACTGCAGGCCTTCGGTCGTGCAGCCCGGCGTGTTGTCCTTCGGATAGAAATACAGGACGAGCTTCTTGCCCTTCAGGTCGGACAGCGAAATGTCGCCGCCCGTAGCCGGTGCGGTGAAATCGGGAACTTGACGGTCAACTTCGACGGACACGTGTTTCTCCTGTTGTTATGGAAAGGCGCCGCTCGGGCGGCGCGGTACGGCGGGACGTCGCGGCGGCACGCCGCAAGGGCGGGGCCGGCGGCGCCGGCGCGCGCGAACTCAGTCGGGCTGGACGATCAGTTCGCCGGAGCGGCCGGGAATCTCGCCCCACGTGACAGGGTACGATGGCAGCGAGTCGCGGTCCAGCGTCGCGTGGTAATCGCCCATCGTCGCAAACGTATGGCCCTGCGCACGCCACCCGGCGAGCAGTTGCTCGAACACCGGCGCGAGCTTCTGGCCTTCCAGTTCCGCATGCAGCGTGAACACCTGGTCGTGCGGATTGGTCTCCGTGAACTTCAGGATATGCGCGGCGACGTTGTGCGTGTCGATGCCGTCGATGCCGAGCACTTCGTCGAGCGTCGGCAGCGTGGTCGGCATCTGCACGTGCGACAGCGTGCGGCCCCCGACCACGGGCAGGTACGGCGAATGGCCGCGACCGTCGGATGCATAGCGCATCCCCCATGCGTCGATCTGCTCGAACGCCGCGTCGTTCATCTGCCAGCCGGCCGCGCCGTGCGTGACGGGCGGCGCGCCGAAGACGTCGACGAAGCGCGCGTGGCTCTTCTGCATTTCACGCGCGGTCCAGTCGCGATCGCGCACGCGCACGTTGTCCTGCCAGTACACGTGATCCCACGTGTGGATCCCGCATTCGAAGCCGGCCTCGTGGATCGCGCGCATGTCCGCGATCGCGCGGCGGCCGATGTCGGGGCCCGGCAGCAGCACGCCGTACATCAGCTGCTTCACGCCGTAATGCTCGACCACCGACGTGCGCGACACCTTCTTCAGGAAGCCGGGCCGGAACACGCGCCGCAGCGCCCAGCCCGTGTGATCGGGCCCGAGGCTGAAGAGGAAGGTCGCGCGCGCACTGAAGCGGTCGAAGATGCGCGCGAGGTTCGGCACGCCTTCGCGCGTGCCGCGCAGCGTGTCGACGTCGATCTTGAGGACGATACGAGCCAAGCGAGCGTCCCGTCAGTTCTGCTGCTCGACCAGCGCGCGCGCGTCGGCGACATGGCCGCGATACGCTTCGAAGATCTTGCGCAGCGCGTCGTCGAATGTCGATTGCGGCGCCCATGCGAGCTCCTGCATCGTGTTGTCGATCTTCGGCACGCGGTTCTGCACGTCCTGATAGCCGTTGCCGTAGTAGGCGCCCGACGTTGTTTCGACGAGCTGCACCTGCTTCGCGGAGCCGGCGTATTCGGGGTATTCGGCGGCCAGTTCGAGCATCTTGTGCGCGAGCTCGCGAACCGAGAAGTTGTTCTTCGGATTCCCGATGTTGTAGATCTTGCCCGACGCGACGCCGTTCTTGTTCTCGATGATCTTCATCAGCGCGCTGATGCCGTCGTCGATATCGGTGAACGCGCGCTTCTGCGAGCCGCCGTCCACGAGGCTGATGTTCTCGCCGCGCACGATGTGGCCGAGGAACTGCGTGACGACGCGCGAGCTGCCTTCCTTCGGCGTGTAGATCGAGTCGAGGCCCGGGCCGATCCAGTTGAACGGACGGAACAGCGTGAAGTTCAGGCCTTCCATCCCGTAGCCCCAGATCACGCGGTCCATCAGCTGCTTCGAGCACGCGTAGATCCAGCGCGGCTTGTTGATCGGGCCGTAGGTGAGTGCCGATGCATCCGGGTCGAACTGCTCGTCCGAGCACATGCCGTAGACCTCGGAGGTCGACGGGAACACGAGGTGCTTGCCGTACTTGACGGCCGAACGCACGATCGGCAGGTTCGCCTCGAAGTCGAGCTCGAACACGCGCAGCGGCTGCTGGACGTAGGTCGCGGGCGTCGCGATCGCCACGAGCGGCAGGATCACGTCGCACTTCTTCACGTGATACTCGACCCACTCCTTGTTGATCGTGATGTCGCCTTCGAAGAAGTGCATCCGCTCGTGGTTGACGAGGTCGCCCAGCCGATCGGTCTGCATGTCCATGCCGAACACTTCCCAATCGGTGGTTTCAAGAATGCGCTTCGACAGGTGATGGCCGATGAAGCCGTTCACACCCAGGATCAGGACTTTTTTTGCTTTCATGAATGACGGGAAGAATGAATGAACTGCGCGAATTCCGCGGGCGTCACGACGGTTTCGCTGCCGTCGCGCTGCTGCCACAGCTCGAGAATGGATAGGGCGCGGCTGTCGCCGCAGACGCCGAATAGCGCATTATCGCTTACGTGCAGGCCGGGCGGCAAATCCGCCGCGGCCGCGGCGACCGCGCTGCCGGGCGCCGCGAGGCGCGCGCGGGCGATCACGAACCGCGTGCCGCCGACGTCGGTGAACGCGCCCGGATACGGGGGCGCGACCGCGCGAACCAGGTTGTAGACCTGCGCGGCCGGCTTCGACCAGTCGACGCGGCCGTCCTCCGGCTTGCGTCCGCCGTAGTAGCTGCCGTTCGAGAGATCGTTCGGCAGATGCGGCGCATCGCCCGCGAGCAGCGCGGGCAGCACGCGCCAGAGCGTCTGCTCGGCGGCCACCGTCACCTTGTCGAACACCTGCGTGGCCGTGTCGTCCGGCAGGATCGGCACCGCGGTCTGGCCGATGATCGCGCCGGCGTCGGGCTTCGCGGCCATCTCGTGCAGCGTCGCGCCGGTTTCCGTTTCGCCGTTCAGCACGGCCCAGTTGGTCGGTACCCGACCCCGGTATTTCGGCAGCAGCGAACCGTGCATGTTGTACGCGCCGCGCGGCGCGATCGCAAGCAGGTCCACCGGCAGCATGTGGCGGTAGTAGAACGAGAAGATGAAGTCCGGCTGCGCGTCGGCTACCGCGCGGCGCAGTGCCGGATCGGCGGGGTCGGCCGGCGTGACGACCGGGATCCCGTGCTCGGCGGCGACGGATGCGACGCTGCCGAACCAGATGTTCTCGTTCGGGTTGTCCTCGTGCGTGACGACGAGCGCGACGTCGACGCCGCGTGCCAGCAACACCTGCAGGCACCGCACGCCGACGTTGTGATACGCGAAGACGACGGCGCGCGGCTTCATTGCGACACCCCCGCGCGATTCGTGCCGGCCGGCACCGCCGGCATGCCGTCATGCTGTTCGAGCACGGCCTGGATCAGGTAGCGCGGCCGCGCACGCACCTGCTGGTAGATGCGGCCGACGTATTCGCCGAGCAGGCCGAGCGCGAAGATGATCACGCCGAGCAGGAAGAACGTGATCGCGAACAGCGTGAACACGCCTTGCACTTCCGCGCCGACGATGAAACGGCGTACGAGCAGCAGCACGAACAGCGCGGCGGAGCCGAGCGACAGGATCACGCCGATGAACGACAGCCACTGCAGCGGCACGACCGAGAAGCCCGTCACGAGGTCGAAGTTCAGCCGGATCAGGCTGTACAGCGAGTATTTCGACTCGCCCGCGAAGCGTTCTTCGTGCGCGACCTCGATTTCGGTCGGGTTTTGCGCGAACGTATAGGCCAGCGCGGGGATGAACGTGTTGACTTCGCCGCACACGTTGATCGTGTCGATGATGCGGCGGCTGTACGCGCGCAGCATGCAGCCCTGGTCGGTCATCTTGATCCGCGTGATGCGCTCGCGCAGCCGGTTCATCATCTGCGATGCCTTGCGCCGCCACAGGCTGTCCTGACGCTGCTTGCGGATCGAGCCGACGTAGTCGTAGCCCTCGCGCATCTTCGCGATCAGCTTGCCGATTTCCTCGGGCGGGTTCTGCAGGTCGGCGTCGAGCGTGATGACGATGTCGCCGCGCGACTGCGCGAAGCCGGCGAGGATCGCCATGTGCTGGCCGTAGTTGCCGTTGAGCAGCACGACGCGCGTCGTGTCGGGGCGCACGTGGAACTGGTCCGCCAGCATCGCGGCCGAGCGGTCGCGGCTGCCGTCGTTGATCAGGATCACTTCGTACGACGTGCCGAGTGCGTCGAGTGCCGGGTACAGGCGCGCGAACAGCGCGGCCAGGCCCTCTTCCTCGTTGTACACGGGGATGATGACCGATACCTCCGGGTTCGCGGCGCCCGGATGCCCGGCGCGTGCTTCAAGGTGATTCATGTACGCTTATTTTCCGTATTGTTCGCAAATCTGGTTGACGGCGTCGGCCACGCGACGCACGTCGTCTTCCGTCATCTGGGTGAAGAGCGGCAGCGTGACGGTCGATGCGCCGTATCGTTCGGCGTGGGGGAACATGCCCTCCTTGAAGCCGCGTGCACGATACAGCGTGAAAAGATGGATGGCCGGGTAGTGGACGCCCGTGCCGATCCCGCGTTCCTTCATCTGCGCCATGAAATCGGCGCGCGAGATCGACAGACGGTCGAGCGGCAGCGTGACCTGGAACATGTGCCAGTTGCTGTTCTCGAAATCGGCGACGGGCAGGCCGAGCCCCAGCTTCACGGCCGGGCCGCCGTCGAGCGCGGCGAAGTATGCGCGCACGAGAGCGCGGCGCTGCGCGGTGAAGCGCTCGAGATGCGGCAGCTGGCCGAGGCCGACGCGCGCGGCGACGTCGGTCAGGTTGTACTTGCCGCCGAGCACGTCGCAGTCCATCCCGTCGAAGCCGGTGCGCGTGATGCCCTGCAGGCGGTACTTCTGCGCGAGCGTCGCCTCGTCCTCGTTGTTCAGCACGAGCGCGCCGCCTTCGATCGTCGTCAGGTTCTTGTTCGCGTGGAAGCTGAACGACACGATGTCGCCGATTGCGCCGATGCGCTTGCCTTTCCAGGTCGAGCCGAGCGCCTGCGCGGCGTCCTCGATCACGCGCAGGTTGTGTGCGCGCGCGATTGCGTACAGGCGGTCCATGTCGACCGGCCGGCCGGCCAGGTAGACCGGGATGATCGCCTTCGTGCGCGGCGTGATCGCCTGCTCGAGCTTGTCGAGGTCGATGTTGCGCGTGACGGGGTCGATGTCGGCGAATATGGGCGTCGCGCCCGTCTCGAGAATCACGTTGCTGGTCGACACCCACGACGCCGGCGTCGTGATCACCTCGTCGCCGGGGCCGACGCCCGCGATGCGCAAGCCGATCTCGAGCGTGCAGGTGCCCGAATTGAACGCGCGGACCGGACGGCCGCCGCAGTACTCGGACAGCGCTGCCTCGAATTTCTGGCTTTGCGGGCCGGTGGTGATCCAGCCCGAGCGCAGCACTTCGACGACACCCTGGATGGTTTCCTCGTCGATCTCGGGGCGGGTGAACGGCAGGAACGGAGCGGTAGTCTGGCTCATGAACGCTTGTGGCCTGTAATGGCTGGTAATAAAGGGGGCGGGCGATCCGGCCCGAAACCGGCATTAAACACCGGTTGCCGGATTCGTACCGTGATTTTTTGTAGGCGGACGCTTAATGCCGCCGGGCCGGGGCGCGCTCAACTGCGCGCGAGCACGAGCACGCCGATCAGGATGATGCCGATGCCGACGAGCCGCTGGACCGACAGCACCTCGCCGAACAGGTACCAGGCGGCAAACGCGTTGACCACGTAGCCGAGCGACAGCATCGGGTACGCGATCGACACGTCGACCCGCGACAGCCCGAGAATCCAGACGACCACGCTCAGCACGTAGCAGCCGAGGCCGCCGATGATCGGCAGCTGGGTCGCGATCTTCAGGCCGACCGGGATGATGTTCGCACGGCTGAATTCGAAGTGTCCAACGGCGTTGACGCCGGCTTTCAGCAGGAGTTGCGCACAGGCGTTGAGCATCACGCCGGTGATGATGCAGACGAACGAAACGGGATTCATGCGGCGGGCGTCCTTACGATTGCGGTTTCTCGACGATCACGCGGCGGTTGTCGCGCGCGATCACGCGCATCGGCACGCCTTGCTTGACCAGCGTGTCGTACTGGCCGGGCGGCATGATCGCGAGCGCATGGGTTTCCTGCTTCCAGCGTTCGATCCATTGGTCGACGGTCGGGATCCACTTGTTCGGCTCGACCGAGATTCCGAATGCGAGTTCGTCCTGGCGCTGGACCATGATCGTCGTGTGGCCCATATAGAACGGGAACGTGTGATCGAGCATCTCGATCGAGTAGAACGGCGTGTCGGGCGGCAGCTTCGCCAGTTCGGCGCGCACGGCGGGCGCGAGCAGCGCGCCCGAGCTGTAGCGCCCGAATTCGTCGTGACCGGTGCCGCCGATCGTGCCGAACGCGAGCCACGCGGCGCCGAACGCGGTGATCGCGGCCGCGACGCCCACGCGACGGTTCAGCCATGCGGCCGCGAGCGTCAGCGCGCCCGCGACCGCGAGGCCGGCGTACAGCCACAGCTGGAACGCGCGGTACAGCGCATTCGGCGTGCGGGCGTCGCCCTGATACGCGAGGAAAATGATCCCGAACGCCGCGACGACGAAGAACACGAGGTAGCCGAGCAGGTGACGGCGGAATCGGTCGGCGCTCATCAGCGGCAGGTACGCGCCGATCATCAGCGCGAGCGCGGGCGCGACCGGCAGCACGTACGAGATCAGCTTCGAATGCGATGCGCTGAAGAACAGGAAGATGAACGCGCTCCAGATCAGCAGCACGAGCATCGGGGAGAAGCCGTTCGGCTGACGCGGCATGCGCAGTGCATGGCGGATGCTCTGCCACGCGACCGACAGCCATGGCAGGAAGCCGACCAGCAGCACCGGCACGAAATAGTAGAGCGGGCCCGGGCGGTTCTGTTCCGGGGTCAGGTACCGGCGGAACTGCTGGACGATGAAGAAGAAGTTGAAGAACTCGGGGTTGCGCTGCTGGACGAGCACGAACCACGGCGTGACGATCGCGAAGAAGATCACGAGCCCGCTGACCAGATACAGCCGCTTCCACAGCGCCCAGTCGCGGGCGATCAGCGTATAGAGCACCAGCACGGCGCCGGGCAGGATCAGGCCGACAAGGCCCTTGGACAGCACGGCGAACGCCATCGCGGCCCAGCACGCCCACATCCAGCCGCGCGCCGCGCCCGCCTGCAGCCCGGGCCGCTGCGCGAGCAGCAGCGAGCAGAGCGACAGCGTCATCCAGAACGCGAGCCCCATGTCGAGCGCGTTGAAGTGGCCCATCAGGTTCCAGTACGGCGAGCACGCGAGCACGACGGCCGCGAGGAAGCCGGACAGCGGGTTGAACAGGCGCGCGCCCGTGAAGCCGACCAGCAGCACGCCGGCGAAGCTGGCGAGGCCCGTGTAGAGGCGCGCCTGCCATTCGCCGATGCCGAACCACGCGAACGTCAGCGCGTTCAGCCACGTTTGCAGCGGCGGCTTCTCGAAGTACTTGTAGCCGTTGTAGCGCGGCGTGATCCAGTCGCCGGTGACGAACATTTCCCGCGCCATTTCCGCGTAGCGGCCTTCGTCGCTCGGGATCAGGTGGCGCAGCCCGAGCGGCGCGAACCAGACGATCGCGAGTGCGACGAGCAGGAGGACGAGCGTGATGCGGTTGAGCGGTAGCCTCGACGGCGTATCGTTCATGGATTTTCAGCCTGTTGGTTGTTGTGAGAGCCGCCGGCGGGTTGCGCCGGGGCGGTCGGCTTGCCGGTCATCGACGATCCGGGGATCGACCCGGTGTGCCGGCCCGAGTTTTACCGCAACAGTGATTAACGTTCAATTAAGAGCGCGGCGGCGACCTTGCGGCCCTCGGCCATCAGGATGTTGTAGGTGCGGCAGGCGGCCTGGAAATCCATCGTCTCGACGCCGATCCGCTTGGCCGTGAGCGCGGCCACGAGGCGCGGGTGCGGGAAGCGCAGCCGCGCGCCGCTTCCGAAGATCACGAGCTCGGGCGCCGGGTCGAGCAGCATCGCGAAATGCTCGGGCGCGAGCGCGTCGAACGACGACACGGGCCAGTCCCGCACCGGTGCGCCGGGCAGCACGATGACGCTTCCTTCGTGGCGTTGGAGGTTGACGTCGACATAATCGGGGCCGTAGCCGGTGACGGTGTTGAGCGCGCCGCTCGCGTCCTGGTGCAGTTTCAAATCGGTATTCCGCGGTTCCGTGGAGGGAGTGTCTGGCAAGGGCCGCACGGGCCCGGGCGGCCGGTTTCGCGACCGCCGCGCGCGGGACGCCTGACGGCGCGGGCCCGGAGCGGCCATGGTGCATTGCGAAAGTCGGCCAAAATCCGCTAAATTATAACTTTTTGGTCGCCCCCGGGCGCCACTTGCATCGTGCGTCGCCACAAGCCGCGTCCGACCGCCCGCATTTTCCCCAGTCTAGACAGCGCGCACAGACCGGCCGCTCTCCAGTTTTGATCCCGTCCCCCGGCCGCAAGGCCAACCCAGGAACCGTGTCGTCGTGAAACCGATTCAGAAGTCGAACAAGCTGCTCAACGTCTGCTACGACATCCGTGGCCCGGTGCTCGAGCACGCGAAGCGCCTCGAGGAAGAAGGCCACCGCATCATCAAGCTGAACATCGGCAACCTCGCGCCGTTCGGTTTCGACGCGCCGGACGAAATCATCCAGGACATGATCCGCAACCTGCCGGCGTCGTCCGGCTATTCGGATTCGAAGGGCGTGTTCTCGGCCCGCAAGGCCGTGATGCACTACACGCAGCAAAAGGGTGTCGTCGGCGTCGGCCTCGACGACATCTACATCGGCAACGGCGCGTCCGAACTGATCGTGATGGCGACCCAGGCGCTCCTGAACGACGGCGACGAAGTGCTGCTGCCGGCGCCCGACTACCCGCTGTGGACGGCCGCCGTGAGCCTGTCGGGCGGCACGCCCGTGCATTACGTGTGCGACGAGCAGAACGCGTGGATGCCCGACCTCGACGACATCCGCCGCAAGATCACGCCGAACACCAAGGCGATCGTCGTGATCAACCCGAACAACCCGACCGGCGCGCTTTATTCCGACGAATTGCTGCGCGATCTGCTCGAGATCGCGCGCCAGCACGGGCTGATCGTGTTCGCCGACGAGGTCTACGACAAGATCGTCTACGACGGGTTCGAGCACACGGCGCTGGGCTCGCTGTCGGAAGACGTGATCACCGTCACGTTCAACAGCCTGTCGAAGAGCTATCGCTCGTGCGGCTATCGCGCGGGCTGGATGGCCGTGTCGGGCCTCGGCGGCGACAACCGCCGGCGCGCAAAGGATTACCTGGAAGGGCTCGGGATCCTGTCGTCGATGCGCCTGTGCGCGAACGTGCCCGGGCAGTTCGCTATCCAGACCGCGCTCGGCGGCTACCAGAGCATCACGGAGCTGATCGTGCCGAGCGGGCGCCTGTACAAGCAGCGCGAGCTGGCGTACGACATGCTCACGTCGATTCCGGGCGTGACCTGCGTGAAGCCGCAGGCCGCGCTGTACATGTTCCCGCGCCTCGATCCGAAGCTTTATCCGATCCAGAACGACCAGCAGTTCATCCTCGACCTGTTGCTCGAGGAACGCGTGCTGCTCGTGCAGGGGACGGGCTTCAACTGGGCGGCGCCGGATCACTTCCGCGTGGTCTTCCTGCCGAACCTCGACGACCTGACCGATTCGATCAACCGGATCGCGCGCTTCCTCGACGGCTACCGCAAGCGCCATTCGGTCTGAGCGGACAAGGTCCCCGGCATTCATTCATTCTTACTCATCGATCACACGCAGCATGGAACCGATCAAAGTTGGCCTGTTGGGCTTCGGCACCGTCGGCAGCGGCACCTTCACGGTGCTGCACCGCAACCAGGAAGAAATCAAGCGACGCGCGGGGCGCGGCATCGAGGTCGCGCGCATCGCGGTGCGCAACCCGGCCAAGGCGCAGGCCGCGCTCGGCGGTAACGCCGGCGCCGCGCTGATCACCGACGATTTCAATGCGGTCGTCGACGATCCGTCGATTTCGATCATCGCCGAGATGATCGGCGGCACGGGCATCGCGCGCGAGCTCGTGCTGCGCGCGATCGCGAACGGCAAGCACGTCGTGACGGCGAACAAGGCGCTGCTCGCGGTGCACGGCACCGAGATCTTCGAGGCCGCGCGCGAAAAGGGCGTGATGGTCGCGTTCGAGGCGGCCGTCGCCGGCGGCATTCCGATCATCAAGGCGCTGCGCGAAGGCCTGACCGCGAACCGCATCCAGTACATCGCCGGCATCATCAACGGCACGACGAACTACATCCTGTCGGAAATGCGCGACCGCGGCCTTGACTTCGCGACCGCGCTGAAGGCCGCGCAGGAGCTCGGTTACGCGGAAGCCGATCCGACCTTCGACATCGAAGGCGTCGACGCCGCGCACAAGGCGACCATCATGAGCGCGATCGCGTTCGGCGTGCCGGTCCAGTTCGACCGCGCGTACGTCGAAGGCATCAGCAAGCTCGACGCGACCGACATCCGCTACGCGGAAGAGCTCGGCTACCGGATCAAGCTGCTCGGCATCACGCGCCGCGCCGAAAACGGCATCGAGCTGCGCGTGCATCCGACGCTGATTCCCGAGAAGCGCCTGCTCGCGAACGTCGAGGGTGCGATGAACGCGGTCGTCGTGCACGGCGACGCGGTCGGCACGACGCTGTATTACGGCAAGGGCGCGGGCGCGGAACCGACCGCATCGGCGGTCGTCGCGGATCTCGTCGACGTCACGCGCCTGCACACGGCCGACCCCGAGCATCGCGTCCCGCATCTCGCGTTCCAGCCGGACAGCCTGTCGAACACGCCGATCCTGCCGATCGAGGAAGTGACGAGCGGCTACTACCTGCGCCTGCGCGTGGCCGACCAGACGGGCGTGCTCGCGGACATCACGCGCATCCTCGCCGCGACGGGCATTTCGATCGACGCGCTGCTGCAGAAGGAATCGGAGCAGGTCGACGACGCGAACGGCGAAACCGACATCATCCTGATCACGCACGAGACGCTGGAGAAGCACGTGAACGCGGCGATCGCGCAGATCGAAGGCCTCGCGACGGTGGTCTCGAAGGTGACGAAGCTGCGCATGGAAGCGCTGAACTGAGGACCAGGAACGACATGAACTACATCTCCACGCGCGGCGCCGGCATCGGCGAGCGCCACACGTTCTCCGACATCCTGCTCGGCGGTCTCGCGAAGGACGGCGGGCTGTACCTGCCGGCCGAGTACCCGAAGGTGTCGGCCGACGAACTGGCCCGCTGGCGCACGCTGCCGTACGCGGATCTCGCGTTCGAGATCCTGTCGAAGTTCTGCGACGACGTGCCGGCCGACGACCTGCGCGCGATCACGCGCCGCACGTATACGGCCGCCGTGTACAGCAACACGCGCCACGGCGAGAACGCGTCCGACATCACGCCGCTGAAGACGCTCGGCACCGAGAACGGCGCGCCGATCTCGCTGCTCGAACTGTCGAACGGCCCGACGCTCGCGTTCAAGGACATGGCGATGCAGCTGCTCGGCAACCTGTTCGAGTACACGCTCGCGAAGCACGGCGAAGCGCTGAACATCCTCGGCGCGACGTCGGGCGACACGGGCAGCGCGGCCGAGTACGCGATGCGCGGCAAGGCCGGCGTGCGAGTGTTCATGCTGTCGCCGCACAAGAAGATGAGCGCGTTCCAGACCGCCCAGATGTTCAGCCTGCAGGATCCGAACATCTTCAACCTCGCGGTCGAAGGCGTGTTCGACGACTGCCAGGACATCGTGAAGGCCGTGTCGAACGATCACGCGTTCAAGGCGCAGCAGAAGATCGGCACGGTCAACTCGATCAACTGGGCGCGTGTCGTCGCGCAGGTCGTGTACTACTTCAAGGGCTATTTCGCGGCGACGACGTCCAACGACGAGCGCGTGTCGTTCACGGTGCCGTCGGGCAACTTCGGCAACGTCTGTGCGGGTCACATCGCGCGGATGATGGGCCTGCCGATCGCGAAGCTCGTGGTCGCGACCAACGAGAACGACGTGCTCGACGAGTTCTTCCGCACCGGCGCATATCGCGTGCGCAGCGCGGAAAACACGTATCACACGAGCAGCCCGAGCATGGACATCTCGAAGGCGTCGAACTTCGAGCGCTTCGTGTTCGACCTGCTCGGCCGCGATCCGGCACGCGTGATGCAGCTGTTCCGCGACGTCGAGGAGAAGGGCGGTTTCGATCTCGCGGCGAGCGGCGACTTCGCGCGCGTCGCCGAGTTCGGCTTCGTGTCGGGTCGCAGCAGCCACACGGACCGCATCGCGACGATCCGCGACGTGTTCTCGCGCTACGACACGATGATCGATACGCACACGGCCGACGGCGTGAAGGTCGCGCGCGAGCACCTCGACGCGGGCGTGCCGATGATCGTGCTCGAGACGGCCCAGCCGATCAAGTTCGGCGAGACGATCCGCGAGGCGCTCGATCGTGAGGCCGAGCGGCCGGCCGCATTCGACGGGCTCGAGGCGCTGCCGCAGCGTTTCGAGGTCGTGAAGGCCGATGCGCAGCAGGTGAAGGACTTCATCGCCGCGCATACGGGCGCATAACGTAGCACCCGGAGCAGCGCCGGGCCGCGGGGTCGCAAGCTCCGCGACTCAGGACGGCCGGAATGCCGATTCGTCGCACGGATCGGGGTTCCGGCCGTTTCGCTTGGTGGCGGCCGCGCGCGGGCGCGTTGCCGGATGGCGCGCGAAACAAGTGCCAGTGCAGCGCGATCGCGCCGATCACAGTTGCCGCATGTCCGGCATATCGCGCGTGGGCGCGATGGCGTCGCTACAATGACGTATTGATTCCAACGATCCCCGATTCCATCGATGTCGAACCCGAATCCCGCGGCGCCGCGCGCGCCGATGCTGTCGACCGCCGAAGCGCTCTCCGCGCTGC
The DNA here is from genome assembly GCF_001524645.2 of Burkholderia sp. MSMB0856. Lineage (NCBI taxonomy): Bacteria > Pseudomonadati > Pseudomonadota > Betaproteobacteria > Burkholderiales > Burkholderiaceae > Burkholderia > Burkholderia sp. MSMB0856. The sequence goes on from NZ_CP013427.1 coordinate 1,564,494, forward strand.
TCGAAGCCGCGAAGCCGCTGCCCGGCGCCGAAACCGTCGCCACGCTCGACGGTCTCGGCCGCGTGCTGGCGGCCGACGTGAGCTCGCCGCTCGACGTGCCGCCGATGCATACGAGCGCGATGGATGGCTATGCGGTGCGCGTCGCGGACCTGCTGCACGGCGAGCGGCGCCTGCCGGTGTCGCAGCGGATCCCGGCCGGCCACCCGGCCGCGCCGCTCGCGGCGGGCACGGCCGCGCGGATCTTCACCGGCGCGACGGTGCCGCCCGGCGCCGATGCCGTCGTGATGCAGGAGCAGACGTCGGCCGACGGCGATGCGGTCGAAATCCTCCACACGCCGAAGGCCGGTGAATGGATCACCGCGCAGGGCGCGGACATCCGCCAGGGCTCGGTGATCCTGCCGGCCGGGACGCGGCTCACCCCGCAGGCGCTCGGGCTGGCCGCGTCGGTCGGCTGTGCGCAGTTGTCGGTCGCGCGACGGATTCGCGTCGCGGTGTTCTTCACCGGCGACGAACTGACGATGCCGGGCGAGCCGCTGAAACCCGGCGCGATCTACAATTCGAACCGCTTCACGCTGCGCGGGCTGCTTGAGCGGCTCGGCTGCCATGTGACCGACTTCGGGATCGTGCCCGACTCGCTCGCCGCGACCCGCGACACGCTGCGCGAGGCCGCGCGCGATCACGATGTGATCCTGACGAGCGGCGGCGTATCGGTCGGCGACGAGGATCACGTGAAGCCGGCCGTCGAGGCCGAGGGGCGGCTCGCGCTGTGGCAGATCGCGATGAAGCCGGGCAAGCCGCTCGCGTTCGGCGCGGTGCGCCGCGGCGACGCGCGTCCCGACGCGCATTTCATCGGGCTGCCGGGCAATCCCGTGTCGAGCTTCGTCACGTTCCTGTTGTTCGTGCGGCCGTTCCTGCTGCGCCTGTCCGGCGTGCGCGACGTCGCGCCGCGTGCGCTGTCGCTGCGCGCGGACTTCTCGCAAAGCAAGGGCGATCGGCGCAACGAATTCCTGCGCGCGCGCGTCAACGCGGCCGGCGGCCTCGACCTGTTCCCGAACCAGAGCTCGGCGGTGCTGACGTCGACGGTCTGGGGCGACGGCCTGATCGACAATCCGCCGCAGCACGCGATCAGCGCGGGCGAGACCGTGCGTTTCATTCCGTTTTCCGAACTGCTGTCGTAACGCGACGGCTTCCTGACCCATGAAGATTCAACTGAAATTCTTTGCAAGCGTGCGCGAGGCGCTGGGCGTGTCCGACGAACAGGCTGACGTGCCGGACGGCGTGACGACCGTCGGCGACGTGCGCGCGTGGCTGCGCCTGCGAGGCGGCGCGTGGGCCGAGACGCTCGCCGAAGGGCGCGCGTTGCGCATGGCATGCAATCACGAGATGACCGACCCCGATACGCGGCTCACCGACGGTTGCGAGGTCGCATTTTTTCCGCCCGTGACGGGCGGTTGAGCTTTGCGTGGGACTAGAGTAAAGCGCTGAAGCGCCAACTCTGGTCGACCGCGAAGCATGGGACCAGAGTAGAGCGGAGCGCTAAAGCGCTAACTCTGGTCGACAGAGGCAGACGATGGCTACGGTACGAGTACAGACTAACGATTTCGACCTGAACGCCGAGGTGGCGGCGCTGCGCGCGCGCAACCCGAAGATCGGCGCGGTCGCCTGCTTCGTCGGCACCGTGCGCGACCTGAACGAAGGCGATTCGGTCGCCGCGATGGAACTCGAGCACTATCCGGGGATGACCGAGAAGGCGCTCGAGAAGATCGCCGCCGAGGCCGCCCGGCGCTGGCCCGGGATCGACGTCGCGATCGTGCATCGCGTCGGCCGGCTGCTGCCGCTCGACCAGATCGTGATGGTCGCGACGGTCGCATCGCATCGCGGCGACGCGTTCGCGTCGTGCGAGTTCGTGATGGACTACCTGAAGACCGAGGCGCCGTTCTGGAAAAAGGAAACGACGCCGGACGGCGAGCGCTGGGTCGACGCCCGCAGCACCGACGATGCGGCGCTCGCGCGCTGGGGTGTCGAATCGGGCAACACGCCGCCGCTTTGAGCGTGGCGTTCGTGTCGTGCGGCGATGTGCCGCAGGCACACAAGCGCTCCGGCGCTGCGAATCGTCGTGTCAGGCGTCCGGATCGGTTCCGCGCCCGATGATCTTCGTCGGAAACGGCTCGCCGCGGGCGCGTGACGGCAGCGCATGCGAATCGTCGCCCGTGTCGCGACGGCGTGGCGCGATCGCGTCGAGCAGCGCCTGCTGCTCGGGCGGAATCTGATAATCCCAGCCGAAGCGGCTCAACTGCAGGCTCTGCGCGATGCGCAGCGCGGGCTCCATGAAGCGGATGGCCGCGGGCGGCGTGTAGCGCCCCTCGACGGTCTTCAGGAACAGCGACAGCCAGCGGCTGAAATGCGCGGGCTCGATCCCGTCGAGTGGCTGGTGCGCCTGCTGCACGTTGCCGCGATAGCCCTTGGTGCCGAGCACGAGGCTCGACCAGAAGCTCACCATCTTCGGCAGATGATCGTCCCAGCGGCCGTCCAGCTTCGCGTCGAACACGGGGCCGAGCAGCGGATCGGCGCGCACGCGGTCGTAGAACGCGTACACGAGGTCACGGATGTTGTCTTCGGTCGGTTCGGCGTCGCGAGGGCGGGCCGGGGCGGTTTCGGGCGAGGCGGGCAGGGCGGTCATGGCAAAAAGGGCCGGGAAATCAGGGCGTCGGCGTCGTGACGGCGGAACGGCAGCGTGGGCAACGCGCAGGACGCCGACAGAATTTTCACGCAAAATAGCGTCCACCGATGCCTGAAAAATGCGTAGGTGCCATGCATCTTATTGCGCGCCGGCCGTCCCGGCAACCCGGCGCCGTCAAGCGGCCTCGAGAACCGTCCCGACGCGCGTTTCGATTGATCCGGCCCGCTTGATCGGGGCGCGATCGATCATTTTCCGTATTCGCTCATGAGACTCACCGACTACACCGACTATTCGCTGCGCGTCATGCTGTACCTGGCCGTGCGCGGCGAGGGGCTCGCGACGATCCAGGAGATCTCGGACGCCTACGGCATCTCGAAGAACCATCTGATGAAAGTCGTGCAGCAGCTCGGCGAGCTCGGCTGGGTCGATACCGTCCGCGGCCGTAACGGCGGGCTGCGGCTGTTTCCCGATTCGCTGAAGCTAACGGTCGGCCAGGTGGTGCGCGCGACCGAGAACGATTTCGCGCTGGTCGGCTGCTTTGCGCCCGACGGCGACGAATCGCGCGGCTGCGTGATCGAGCCGCAGTGCCGCCTGAAGGGCGTGCTGGCGGCCGCGCGCGACGCATTCTTCGCCGAACTCGACCGTCACACGCTCGGCGAACTGACCGTGCCCGCGTCGCCGCTCATGGCGCTGCTGGGCATTCGTCCGATCGCGCTGGTGCGTGCCGAGCCGTCCGGGGATGACGCGCCGGCATCCGCCGGCTCGCCGTCGAAGGTCGGCTGACGCGCCGGCACCATCGCCGCCATCCGGGCGGCGGCCGGCCCGCAGGCCGTCGCATCGCCAGCCGGCGATTTTTGCGCTGAATCAACCCGAATTTCGCTTGAAACCCGTATAACCATCCACATCTTGGTGTTAATCGAAAATTGGAGGTCTCGCCAAATGAGAATCGACAAGCTCACCACCAAGTTCCAGGAAGCACTCGCGGACGCCCAAAGCCTCGCGGCAGGCCGCGACAATCAATACATCGAACCCGTTCACGTGCTGGCGGCGCTGGTCGCGCAGCAGGACGGCTCCGCCCGCTCGCTGATGTCGCGCGCGGGCGTTCACGTGCAGGCGCTGCAAGGCGCGCTGAACGAAGCCATTTCGCGCCTGCCGCAAGTCACGGGCACGGGCGGCGACATCCAGATCGGCCGCGAGCTGGCCGGGCTGCTGAACCAGGCCGACAAGGAAGCGCAGAAGCTCAACGACACGTTCATCGCGAGCGAGATGTTCCTGCTCGCCGTGTCCGACGACAAGGGCGACGCCGGCAAGCTCGCCCGTCAGCATGGCCTCACGCGCAAGGCGCTCGAAGCCGCGATCGCCGCGGTGCGCGGCGGCTCGCAGGTGCACAGCCAGGACGCGGAAAGCCAGCGCGAGGCGCTGAAGAAATACACGGTCGACCTGACCGAGCGCGCCCGCGCGGGCAAGCTCGATCCGGTGATCGGCCGTGACGACGAAATCCGCCGTTCGATCCAGATCCTGCAGCGCCGGACCAAGAACAACCCGGTGCTGATCGGCGAGCCGGGTGTCGGCAAGACCGCGATCGTCGAAGGGCTCGCGCAGCGTATCGTCAACGGCGAAGTGCCCGAGACGCTGAAGGGCAAGCGCGTGCTGTCGCTCGACATGGCCGCGCTGCTCGCCGGCGCGAAGTATCGCGGCGAGTTCGAGGAGCGCTTGAAGGCCGTGCTCAACGACATCGCCAAGGACGAAGGCCAGACGATCGTGTTCATCGACGAGATCCATACGATGGTCGGTGCCGGCAAGGCCGAAGGCGCGATGGACGCAGGCAACATGCTGAAGCCGGCGTTGTCGCGCGGCGAGCTGCACTGCATCGGCGCGACCACGCTCGACGAATATCGCAAGTACATCGAGAAGGACGCCGCGCTCGAGCGCCGCTTCCAGAAGGTGCTCGTCGACGAGCCGAGCGTCGAGGCGACGATCGCGATCCTGCGCGGGCTGCAGGAGAAGTACGAACTGCACCACGGCGTCGACATCACCGACCCGGCGATCGTCGCCGCGGCCGAGCTGTCGCACCGCTACATCACCGATCGTTTCCTGCCGGACAAGGCGATCGACCTGATCGACGAGGCTGCGTCGAAGATCAAGATGGAAATCGATTCGAAGCCCGAAGAGATGGACAAGCTCGATCGCCGTCTGATCCAGCTGAAGATCGAGCGCGAGGCCGTGAAGAAGGAGCAGGACGAGGCGTCGCAGAAGCGTCTGCAACTGATCGAGGAAGAGATCGATCGTCTCGGCCGCGAATATGCGGACCTAGAAGAGATCTGGACCGCCGAGAAGGCCGCGGTGCAGGGCAGCGCGCAGCTCAAGGAAGAGATCGAGAAGGTGCGGGCCGACATCACGCGTCTGCAGCGTGAAGGCAAGCTGGAGAAGGTCGCCGAGCTGCAGTACGGCAAGCTGCCGCAACTCGAGTCGCAACTGAAGCAGGTCACGCAGGCCGAAGAGCAGGAGCAGCACAACCCGACGCGTCCGCGTCTGCTGCGCACGCAGGTCGGCGCGGAAGAAATCGCGGAAGTCGTGTCGCGCGCAACCGGGATTCCGGTGTCGCGGATGATGCAGGGCGAACGCGAGAAGCTGCTGCACATCGAGGAAAAGTTGCACGAACGCGTGGTCGGCCAGCACGAGGCGATCGGCGCGGTCGCGGATGCGATCCGTCGTTCGCGCGCCGGTCTCGCCGATCCGAACCGCCCGTACGGCTCGTTCCTGTTCCTCGGCCCGACGGGCGTCGGCAAGACCGAGCTGTGCAAGGCGCTGGCGGCGTTCCTGTTCGATTCGGAAGAGCATCTGATCCGCATCGACATGAGCGAGTTCATGGAGAAGCACAGCGTCGCGCGGCTGATCGGCGCGCCGCCGGGCTATGTCGGCTACGAGGAAGGCGGCTACCTGACGGAAGCCGTGCGCCGCAAGCCGTACAGCGTGATCCTGCTCGACGAGATCGAGAAGGCGCACCCGGACGTGTTCAACGTGCTGCTGCAGGTGCTCGACGACGGCCGCATGACCGACGGGCAGGGGCGTACGGTCGACTTCAAGAACACGGTGATCGTGATGACGTCGAACCTCGGCTCGCAGGTGATCCAGGCAATGACGGGTGCACCGCAGGAAGAGATCAAGGACGCCGTGTGGCTCGAAGTGAAGCAGCACTTCCGCCCTGAGTTCCTGAACCGGATCGACGACGTCGTCGTGTTCCACGCGCTCGATCGCAGCAACATCGAATCGATCGCGAAGATCCAGCTCGCGCGCCTGCACGACCGGCTCGCGAAGCTCGACATGGCGCTCGACGTGTCGCCGGCGGCGCTCGAACAGATCGGGAAGGTCGGCTACGATCCGCTGTTCGGCGCGCGGCCGCTGAAGCGCGCGATCCAGCAGGAGATCGAGAACCCGGTCGCGAAGCTGATCCTCGCGGGCCGCTTCGGTCCGAAGGACGTGATCCCGGTCGACGTCAGCGACGGCAAGTTCGTGTTCGACCGCGTCGTGCACTGATCGCCGGTGATCGGCCGCACGCCCGGTTCGCGCCGGGCGCGCAAAAACAAACACCCCGCTCAGGCGGGGTGTTTGCATATGGGGCGGCCGAAACCGCCGTCGAGGCCGTCAGCCGGCGCGGTGCGGGCTCAGGCCTGCTTGCCGCCGAACATGCCGGCGAGCTGCGTGAGCGTGCCGAGCACGTTCGACGTATCGACCTGGCCGCCGGCCGGCACTTCGCCGTTCGGCGTCGCGCCGTTGACGACGTGCGGCAGCACCTGCGCGAGGATCGACGATGCCTGGGACGGATCGATGCCGACCTTGCTCGCCAGCGAGCCGACGACGTCGGAACCGAGCACGTTCTGCAGCGTGTCGGCCGAGATCGGCTGGTTTTCGCCGTTGCCGACCCACGAGCCGATGATGTCGCCGGCGCCGCCGGCCTTGAACTTCTCGATCAGGCCGTTCAGGCCGCCCGGCTGGTTGTTGATGAATTCGAGTGCGGTCGTGATGAGCGCGCTTTGCGAGTTGCCGCCGGCCTGGCCGCCGATCAGACCGCCAACGATGTCGAGGAGACCCATGGTTCTTCACCTTCACTGAAAAGGGCGCCGCAACGACGGCGCCCGTTGATCGAATGCCGCGCGCACGCGATCGCACGCGCGGCGCACATCAGGCGCCCGACGCCGCGGCGGCGGAGGCTGCCTTGTCCTTCTTGCTCTTCTTCTTCGAACCCTTCGTCGCCTTCGTGGACGACGCTGCGGCCGGCGCGCTCGCTCCCGCGTCGGCGGATGCCGCCGCGGCCGCGGCCGCCTTTTCCTTCTTCGACGCACGCTTGCCCTTGGCCGGCTTCGACGCCGCTTCCGGCGCGCTGGCGGCCGGGGTCGGCGCCGGCGCTGCGGTCGTCGGCGCCGTGCCTGCCGACGTCGTGGCCGACGTGGTTGCGGCCGGCTTCGACAGCTTCACGCCCTTCGGCGGCGTCGACGAGCCGCCGATCGTCAGGCCGTTTTCCTCGAGATGCCCGACCGACTTCGTGCCGAGACCCTTCACGCGGTTCGCGAGATCGTCTGCGTCCTTGAACGGGCCGTTCTTGGTGCGTTCGTCGATGATCGCCTTCGACTTCACGGGCCCGAGGCCCTTCACCGATTCGAGCGCGGCCTGGTCGGCCGAGTTGACTTCGACGGCCGCGGCGAGACCGGCGGCAAGCGACAGCGATAGCGCGACGAACAGCATCAGCAGCTTTTTCAGCATGGCAAAGGCTCCCTGGTTCTGACGGATGAATGGCTGTTGCAACGGACGGCGGGGCGAGGCTTCGCCGGGCGTCGCCGTTAAGCATAGGACAAATGCGTGCCCTTTTTGAGACAGGCTGACCGAATCTTGCTGAAGGCTTGCGTCGCTGTAAAGACAGAAAGTCGCGCCGTGCGGTGGTTTTGACCATTCTTTACGGTGTCAGCGGCGGTGATTTCAGATCGTTGTACTTGGCCGATCGATAACGCTTGACTTAGAGTGAACTCTAACTCCTAACCTTGATCCTGCCATGTCGAAAACCGTATCCAGACCTTCCGCCGCCGGTCCGCTGACGATCGGGCAAGTCGCCGAACTGACCGGCGTGTCGACGCATACGCTGCGGTATTACGAGCAGGCCGGCTTGCTGCGCGCGATTTCGCGCACGGCGGCCGGGCATCGGCTCTATGCGCCGGCCGACCTTGACTGGCTTGCCTTCGTGATGCGCCTGAAGGCGACCGGTATGCCGATCGCGCAGATGCAGCAGTTCGCGGCGCTGCGTGCGCAAGGCGAGTCGACGTTCGGTGCGCGGCGGCGCTTGCTGGCCGAGCATCGCGACGCGGTGCGCGCGCATATCGCGGAACTGCAGGCGAGCCTCGACGCGATCGGCGACAAGATCGCGTATTACGAGACGCAGGAGCGCGAGACGGAACGACGGGCGACCCCTTCTCACTCTTTATCGGAACAGGACGGACACCATGGAACAACGCGTTGACGATCGCTATGCGCGGGGCTGGGACAAGCTGAAGGAAATCGACGGTGAAGCGGGCGAGCGCGTGATCGCCTCGCTTGCGTCGATCGCGCCGGATTTCGGCCGGATGGTGATCGAATTTCCGTTCGGCGACGTCTACAGCCGGCCGCAGCTCGACCTGAAGTCGCGCGAAATCGCGACGATCGCGGCGCTGGCCGCGCTCGGCAACGCGCAGCCGCAGCTGAAGGTGCATATCGAGGCCGCGTTGAACGTTGGCTGCACGCGCGACGAGATTGTCGAGGTGTTCATTCAGATGGCCGTCTACGCGGGGTTTCCTGCTGCGCTCAACGCGTTGTTCGCGGCGCACGAGGTGTTCACGCGGCGCGATGAAGCGGCTGGCCGGGACGGCGGCACGACCGAAGCGGTCGCGCACGCCGCGTGATGCGGCGCGTGCCGGTGCGTCAGACGCGGTGCGGCGCGACGATCCGGTGTTTCGCGATCCGCCGGTACAGCGTCGCGCGCGAGATGCCGAGCGCCTGCGCGGCCGCGTCGGGCCGCCAGCGATGCGCGGTGAGCGCCGCGACGATGCGGCCGCGTTCGTCGTCCGGCAGCGCGCCGGCCGGACCGGCGCCGAGCTGCGCGGCGAGATCGGTCGGCAGGTCGCGCCGCGTCACGCGTGCGGCGTCGCATACCGCGCACGCATAGCGCAGCACGTTGCGCAGCTGCCGCACGTTGCCGGGCCACGGGTACGAGGCGAGTTGCTCGGCGAGCGACGCGTCGAGCGTGAGCACGTGGCCGGTCGCCTGCGCTTCCTCGGCGAATACCGCGGCGATCACGTCGCGCACGTCCGCGCGCTCGCGCAGCGGCGGCAGTTCGAACGTCGCGCCGCTCAGCCGGTAATACAGATCCTCGCGGAACGTGCCGTCGGCCACCATGCGCGCGAGATCGCGGTGCGTCGCGCAGATCACGTCGAGATCGACGCGTACCGGCGTATCGCTGCCGAGCGGCACGACCTCGCCGTCGGCGAGCACGCGCAATAGGCGGGTCTGCAGCGTGAGCGGCATGTCGCCGATTTCGTCGAGGAATAGCGTGCCGCCGTCCGCGAGCGCGATCTTGCCGCGCGCGCCGTGCTTGCGCGCACCGGTGAACGCGCCGGCCGCATAGCCGAACAGCTCGCTTTCGATCAGCGCCTCCGGCAGCGCGCCGCAGTTGACCGCGACGAACGGCCGTGCGCGTCGCGCACCGGCATCGTGGATCGCGCGGGCGAATACTTCTTTTCCTGCACCGGTTTCGCCCAGCACGAGAATCGGCAGCCGCTTGCTCGCGACACGCAGCGCGAGTTCGGCCTGTTGAGCGACGCGCGCGTCGCTGCTGTGCAGGAACGGCGTCAGCGCGCCGACGTGGCGCTGCGCGGTGCCGGGGCGGCGCGACGCCGTGCCGGTTTCGCGGCCGGTGCGCCGGAGCGGCGCGCGCAGCCGTGCATAGAGCGGGGCGCCGGTCGCGCGCAGCCGCAGCGCGACGATCGCGTCGAGCCGCGCGGCGTCGCGCAGCGGCATCTCGGTTGCGTCGAAGATCTCGTCGATATGGCGCGGTTCGCGCAGCGCCGGCAGCGCGTCGCGCGCTTGCCGGTTCGCGACGACGATGTTGCCGCACTCGTCGAACGCGATCAGCCATTCGGGCTGTGCCTCGACGTAATGACGATTCGGATGCCCGAACAATATCCAGTGCTGCGCGGTGCTGTGCACGAAATAGCCGTCCTCGATCAGCGCCGCGCTCTGCCGCACGAGCTGGTACACGAGCCGCTGGCTGTCGCGGCCGTCCGGCGACTGGACGGCCGATGCGTCGAGCACGCCGATCAGTTCGCCGCCCGGCGCGAAGATCGGGGCCGCGCTGCAGGTGAGCGTGGTGAACGCCGCGCGGAAGTGGTCGGTCTTGTGCACGGTGATCGGCGCGAGATCGGTCAGCACGCTCGCGACCCCGCAGGTGCCTTCCTCGCTTTCCGACCAGCACGAGCCGATGTGCAGCCCCGCATGACGGAAGTCGTTGCGGCGTTCGCGGTCGATCCGGTAGTCGATCGTCACGCCGTGCGCGTCCGTCAGCATCACGCAGTAATCGGCGACGCGAATCATGTCGTGCAGGCGCGTCAGGCACTGGCCCGATGCGCGCAGGAAGGCTTCCTCCTTGTCGCGGACCTCGCGCAGCTCGGCCGCGGTCAGTACGCGCGGGCCGATCGACGAGGCGGGGTCGAGCGCGTAGCGCTCGAGCGAGCGCTGCCACGACGACACGAGACGCGCGGAATCGGCCGGCGCGGGCAGGCGTCCGGCGAGCGCGCCGAGCACACGGTCGGCGTGCTGGGCCTGGGGGACGGCATAGGGCATGGTCGGCTCCGGTTCCGTACGGCGGGGAATTCGATGTTCTTGTAGCACATCCGTCTGCGCGGATCACATTGCATCGCAGCACGCGCGCGGCGTGAGACGTTCGTCTCAGCGACATCTCAGCCGGTCTCGCGCGGTTGAGACGCGCGGGCGTGCCACGTGCGACGGCGGCCCGGAGCATGGCGGTGCGCGCCGCGCCGCGATGCGCGTGGCTTGCCGGGCAGATCGCAACCCGGATGACGTTGCTGAAACCGGCGCACCGGGAGATCGACCGCGTGAGACGCACGGACGTTTTCGCGGGGCGTCGGGCCGTCGCGGCCGCAAATGGCGATGGCCCGCATAGCCGCCGCGCCAGTCTGCAAGGGGGTTCCGCGGTTGTTTCACGCACGGTGGCACGCCGCTTGCAGATGTCACGGGCAAGCTCGGCGCGGTCGCGTCGGCGACGACGATCCGCTGCCCTCGATGACGGCGGACGACACATGCAGGGCCGGCTCGAGCGCCGGTCCACTGGATGGAGACAAGCCCGTGACGACGCCCGTGACCGTCGGCGTGATCGCGAACCCCGCATCGGGGCGCGACATTCGCCGCCTGACGACGCATGCATCCGTGTTCCCGACGGCGGAAAAGGCCAACATGGTCGTGCGCCTGCTCGCCGGCCTCGGCGCGATGGGCGTCGAGCGCGTGCTGACCTTGCGCGACAAGACGGGCATCGCGACGCTGCTGATGCGTGCGCTCGACACGCATCGCGCGGTCGCGCCGCGCGAGCGCTGGCCGGACGTCGAATTCGTCGACCTGCCGATCTCCGATACCGTCGCCGACACGCACGCCGGCGCCGCATACATGCACCGGATGGAAGTCGCGCTGATCGTCGTGCTCGGCGGTGACGGCACCCATCGCGCGGTCGCCGCGCATTGCGGCGCGACGCCGCTCGTCGCGCTGTCCACCGGCACCAACAACGCGTTTCCCGAACATCGCGAGGCGACCGTCGCGGGCGTCGCGGCAGGACTCGCCGCGACCGGCGTCGTGCCGGCCGAGGTCGCGTTCGCGCGCAACAAGCGGCTCGTCGTGCGCTGCGCGGCGGGCGCGAACGCGGGGCGCGAGGAGATCGCGCTCGTCGACGTGTGCGCGGCCCGCCAGCGCTTCATCGGCGCGCGCGCGATCTCGGGGCCCGACGACATCGACACGCTCTATCTGACTTTCGCGGAGCCGGACGGCATCGGCCTGTCCGCGCTCGGCGGCGCGTGGGCGCCGCTCGAGCGCGGTGCGCCGCACGGGCTCGCGATGCGTTTCGCCGTCGACGGCAAGACCGCCGGCACGCCGCTCGTCGCGCCAATCGCACCCGGGCGCGTCGATCGCGTCGTGATGCGCAGTTGCGAGCGGCTCGAGCCGGGTGCGTGGCAGACGATCCCGTTCGAGCACGGCACGCTCGCGTTCGATGGCGAGCGCGAGATCGAGGTCGCGCGCGGCGACCGCTACGAGATCGCGCTCGACTGGCGCGGGCCGCTGACGGTCGATGTCGGCCGCACGCTGCGTTACGCGTCGTCACGGCAGTTGTTGCGCGATGCCGGCGCGTGGCGCGACTGACGATGGCTTCACGTTTCACCGACGGCCGGGCCGTCGTGCAATCCGTCGCCGGGGCGTTGCCGCGGCGGCATTCGCAGTCAGACCTACCCAGGAGACACACATGACCGTTTCGACACAGCTCAGCAGGGACACGCTGCTGGACGCCTACCGGCTGATGCGCACGATTCGCGAATTCGAGGAGCGCCTGCACGTCGAGTTCGCGACCGGCGAAATCCCCGGCTTCGTTCACCTGTACGCGGGCGAGGAGGCCTCCGCGGTCGGCACGATGCTGCACCTCGGACTTGAAGACTATGTCGCCACTACGCACCGCGGGCACGGCCACTGCATCGCGAAAGGCGTCGACGTGCACGGGATGATGGCCGAGATCTACGGCAAGAAGACGGGCGTCTGCCACGGCAAGGGCGGCTCGATGCACATCGCCGACCTGTCGATGGGGATGCTCGGCGCGAACGGGATCGTTGGCGCGGGCGGCCCGCTCGTGTGCGGCGCGGCGCTCGCGGCCAAGCACAAGAAGACGGGCGGCGTCGGCGTGTGCTTCTTCGGCGACGGTGCGTCGAACCAGGGCGTGATCTTCGAATCGATGAACCTCGCGTCGGTGTGGCGGCTGCCGGCGATCTTCGTGGCCGAAAACAACGGCTATGCGGAAGCGACGTCGTCGAGCTGGTCGGTCGCGACCGACAACATCGCCGATCGCGCGAACGGCTTCGGGATGCCGGGCGTGATCGTCGACGGTTTCGATTTCTTCGCGGTGCACGAGGCGCTCGGCGAAGCGGTCGCGCGCGCACGCAACGGTGGCGGCCCGACGCTCGTCGAAGTGAAGTTCACGCGCTATTTCGGTCACTTCGAAGGCGATGCGCAGACCTATCGCGCGCCGGGCGAAGTGCAGAAGCTGCGCGACGAGAAGGACTGCCTGAAGCATTTCGAAGCGCGCGTCGTGCGTGCCGAGGCGCTGACGACCGACGAGCTGCGCGCGGTCGATGCGCAGGTGAAGGCGCTGATCGACGACGCGGTCGCGCAGGCGAAGGCCGCGCCGCTGCCCGACGCGGCCGACCTGCTGACCGACGTGTACGTGTCGTACCCGTGAGCGCGATGTGACACAGCGGCCGCCGGCCCGAAGCCGGCACGGCGAACCCAATATTCCAGGAGACGGACATGGCAAGGAAGATCACTTATTCGCAGGCGATCAACGAGGCGCTCGCGCAGGAAATGGCGCGCGACGACAGCGTGATCGTGATGGGCGAGGACAACGCGGGCGGCGCGGGCGCGCCGGGCGAGGACGACGCATGGGGCGGCGTGCTCGGCGTGACGAAGGGGCTGTTCCACAAGTTTCCGGGCCGCGTGCTCGATACGCCGCTCTCGGAAGGCGGCTACATCGGCGCGGCGGTCGGCGCTGCCGCGTGCGGGATGCGGCCCGTCGCGGAGCTGATGTTCATCGATTTCATGGGCGTGTGCTTCGACCAGATCTTCAACCAGGCCGCGAAATTCCGCTACATGTTCGGCGGCAAAGCCGTGACGCCGGTCGTGATCCGCGCGATGTACGGCGCCGGCCTGCGCGCGGCCGCGCAGCATTCGCAGATGCTCACGTCGCTGTTTACGCACATTCCGGGGCTGAAGGTCGTGTGCCCGTCGACGCCCTACGACGCGAAGGGGCTGCTGATCCAGTCGATCCGCGACAACGATCCCGTGATCTTCCTCGAACACAAGCTGCTTTACACCCGCGAAGGCGATGTGCCTGAGGAATCCTATGCGATTCCGTTCGGCGAGGCGAACGTCGTGCGCGACGGCGACGACGCGACGATCGTCACATACGGACGCATGGTGCATCTCGCGACCGACGCGGCCGCGAAGCTCGCGAAGGACGGCATCCAGGTCGACGTGATCGACCTGCGCACGACGTCGCCGCTCGACGAGGAAACGATCCTCGAAAGCGCGGAGCGCACCGGGCGCGTGGTGGTGGTCGATGAAGCGAACCCGCGCTGCTCGATCGCGACCGACATCGCCGCGCTCGTCGCACGGCGCGCGTTCCGATCGCTCAAGGCACCGATCGAGCTCGTGACCGCACCGCACACGCCCGCGCCGTTCGCCGGCGTGCTGGAAGACCTTTACATCCCGTCCGCCGACGCGATCGCGCAGGCGGTACTCAAGACGAGGAGCTGACACGATGTCGATTCACATGATCACGATGCCCAAGTGGGGGCTGTCGATGGAGCAGGGGCAGGTCAACGGCTGGCTGAAGGCGATCGGCGAACGCGTGACGAAGGGCGACGAAGTGCTCGACGTCGAGACCGACAAGATCTCGTCGGGCGTCGAATGCGCGTTCGACGGCACGCTGCGCCGTCAGGTCGCGCAGGAAGGCGAGACGCTGCCGGTCGGTGCGCTGCTCGGCGTGGTGGCTGCAGCCGAGGCAAGCGATGCCGACATCGACGCGGCGATCGCCGAATTCCAGCGCGACTTCGTGCCGACCGCGGCCGCCGACGACGCGGCCGGCCCGCAACCCGAGAAGGCGCAGATCGGTGGACGCACGGTCCGGTTCCTGAAACTCGGCGACGGTTCGGGCACGCCAGCGGTGCTGATCCACGGCTTCGGCGGCGACCTGAACAACTGGCTGTTCAACCACGCGGAGCTCGCCGCGCATCGGCCCGTATGGGCGCTCGACCTGCCCGGGCACGGCGAGTCGGGCAAGGCGGTCGACACCGGCAGTCTCGACGAACTGGCCGACGCGGTGCTCGCGCTGCTCGATGCGCAGCACATCGAGCGTGCGCACCTGATTGGGCATTCGATGGGCGGCGCGGTCGCGATGGCGGCGGCGGAGCGCGCGCCGCAACGCGTGGCCTCGCTGACGCTGATCGCGAGCGCCGGGCTCGGCGTCGACATCAACCGCGGCTACATCGACGGCTTCGTCGCCGGCAACAGCCGCAATACGCTGAAGCCGCACCTCGGTGCGTTGTTCGCCGACAACGCGCTCGTCACGCGGCAACTGGTCGAGGATCTCGTCAAGTACAAGCGGCTCGAAGGCGTGCAGGCCGCGCTGGAGAAGATCGCGAACGCCGCGTTCGACGGCGCGTCCCAGCGGCGCGTGTTCCGCGACCGCGTCGGGGCGCTCGCGCCGCGCACGCTCGTGATCTGGGGCGAGCGCGACCAGGTGATTCCGGCGCAGCATGCGCAGGGCTTGCCGGACGGCGTGCGGGCCGAGGTGATCGCCGGCAGCGGTCACATGGTGCAGATGGAGGCGGCTGCCGACGTGAACCGCCTGATCGTCGCGTTTCTCGGAGACTGACGATGGCCGCCGCGCTCGAACGACCCAGCCTCACCGCGCTCGGCCAGCCGGGCGCGAGGAGCCGCGACAAGCTCGCGCGCATCCCGGTGCGCGTCGAACCCGCGGCCGGCGCGGCGCTGCCGAAGCCGCCGTGGCTGCGGGCGCGGCCGATGATGAGCGGGGCGGTCGCCGACATGGCGGCCGTGCTGCGCGATCACCGGCTGCATTCCGTCTGCGAGGAGGCGATGTGCCCGAACATCGGCGAATGCTTCGCGCAGCGCACCGCGACGTTCATGATCATGGGCGGACTGTGCACGCGGCGCTGCCCGTTCTGCGACGTCGCGCACGGCCGCCCCGAGCCGCTGGATCCCGACGAGCCCGCGCGGCTCGCCGACGCGGTCGCGGCGCTCGGGCTGCGCTACGTCGTGATCACGTCGGTCGATCGCGACGACTTGCGCGACGGCGGCGCCGCGCATTTTGCGGCCTGCATCGAGGCGGTGCGCGCGAGCGTGCCGGGCATCGGCGTCGAGGTGCTGACGCCCGACTTCCGTGGCCGCGTCGCGCGGGCGCTCGATGCGTTGTCGTCGGCGTGGCCGGACGTGTTCAATCACAACATCGAAACGGTGCCGTCGCTGTATCGGGCGGCGCGGCCGGGCGCCGATTATCGCGGTTCGCTCGACCTGCTTGCGCAGGCGAAGGCCGCACGGCCGACGCTCGTGACGAAATCGGGCTTGATGCTCGGGCTCGGCGAGCGCGACGACGAGGTGCGGGACACGCTGCGCGACCTGCGCGCGCACGAGGTCGACGTGCTGACGCTCGGCCAGTATCTCGCGCCGTCCGCGCATCATCTGCCGGTGCGCCGCTACGTGAGCCCCGATGCGTTCGCCGCGTGGCGCGACGAGGGGTTGGCGCTCGGTTTCAGGGAAGTCGTTGCCGGCCCGCTCGTGCGGTCCTCGTACCACGCGGCCGACGTGCTGGAGGACGCGTAGGCCGCGCGCCGTGCGTCATGCGCTGTATGCGCTGACGGCCGGTTGCGCGCGGCTGACGTGGCGCAGGTAGAGCGCGAGGCCTGCGCCCGCGAGCATCAGGCTGATCGTGTTCGCGAACCAGAAGCCGCGCGCGCCGGTCAGCCAGGCCGGTGCGATGCCGCCGACGTCGAAGCCGAGCACGTAGCCGCCGCCGAGCCCGACGCCCCACAGCGCGACCGCATAGATTACGGTCGGCACGACCGCGACCTTGTACGCGCGCAGCACGAAGGCGGACGTGATCTGCAGCGCGTCGAAGAAGTGGTAGCAGGTGACGATCGCGACCAGCGGCAGCGCGGCGGCGGCCACGGCCGGGTTCGGTGTGTAGCCGCCGACAATCAGCGGACGCAGCGTGAACACGAGCACGCCGTACGCGGCCGCGATTCCGCACGCGAGCATCACGCTGTGCCGGCCGAGCAGGCGTGCCTCTTCCGGGCGGCCGGCGCCGAGTGCGCGCGCCACCAGCGTCGACGCCGCGACGCCGATCGACAGCGGCGTCATGTACAGCACTGCGCCGATGTTGCCGGCGATCTGGTGGCCGGCGAGCGTCGTCGTGCCGAATTGCGCGATGAAGAGCGCCATGCACGTGTACGACGTGACCTCGATCAGGTACGACAGGCCCATCGGCACGCCGAGCTTCAGGATCGCCTTCTGGCGTGCCCAGACGGGCCAGCAAAAGCGAGAGAAGATCGAAAGCGGCGAGAACACGTCGAGCTTCGCGAGCAGCGTGAAGCCGATCAGCGCGAGCGCCCAGTTGATCAGCGTGCTGGCGAGCCCGCAGCCGGGGCCGCCGAGGGCCGGCACGCCGAGGCCGCCGAAGATGAACCACACGTTGAGCGGAAACTTGAGCAGCAGCGCGCCGACCTGCAGGATCATCGCGAGGCGCGGCTTGCCGGCTGCGTTGGTCAGCGCGTTGTAGATCCGGAACACGAGGCTCGCCGGCAGGCCGTACGACAGGATCCGCAGGTAATCGACCGTGCGGTCGTGCAGCGCGGGCGGCGCGTGGGCGATGTGCAGCAGCGGTTCGGGAAAATGCAGCAGCAGGAAGCCGGGCACCGCGAGCATCAGCGCGAGCCACAGCGCCTGGCGGACTTCCTCGCCGATTTCCGCGTAGCGCCGCGCGCCGTACAGTTGCCCGGTGATCGGCTGCAGCGCGGACAGGATGCCCGTCATCCCGATGTAGACCGACACGTAGATCGACGAACCGAGCCCGAGTGCGGCCAGGTCGATGGCCGAATAGCGGCCGACCATTGCCGTGTCGATCACGCCGAACGCGATGATCGCGAGCTGGCCGACGAGCACTGGCCATGCGAGACCGACGATCCGGCGGATGTCGGCGAACATTGTCAATCGACCGTCCGGTGGCGCGCGCCGCGGCGCTTGACGGGCGCGGTCGGTCGCTCGATGCGCTCGTACAGGCGGAAGCGTTCGTCGCGGTCGGCGACGCGGCGGCCTTCCCACACGAGACGCCACACGTATTGCGACATCGCGCTCGGCTCGCCGAAGTCCGCGCGATCCTGGCGCAGGATCACGTCGCAGTCGCCCGAGAACTCGAAGTGCATGTCGCCGAAGTATGCGAAGGTCGCGATCTGCGCATCGCCGAGCCGCACGGGCGAGATGCACTCATAGTCTTTGGGCAGATGCGACGCGATCTGCTGCGCGACGTCGCTGTAGGTCCGGCCGTAGTTGACGATCGGCAGCCACAGCGTCATCAGCAGCACCCACATCAGCGTGGTGCCCGCGCCCGACAGCACGACGCTGCGCCACAGCACCTTCGGCTGGCGCGAGATGCGCCAGCGCGCCAGCAGGCACCAGCACACGGTGACGATCACCGCGCAGATGAACGACAGGATCTTGAAGTGCGGTTCGTAGCCCGGCACGAGGCGCGCGAGGTTGCGCGCGAGCGGGTGCGGGAAGCCGGTGAGCGACGCGAGCCATACGAGCCACACGAAGGTGCCGAGAATCGTGAAGCTCAGCACCGCGAACCAGTCGAATGCGTTGATCGCGCCGCGCTTGAGCGTCGGCAGCGCGAAGGTGGCGAGCACCGCGAGCGGCGGCAGCAGCAGCATGTACATGCGGTTCGACTGCTGGCTCTGCAGGATCACGAGCGCGACGAGCGGCACCACGACCGACAGCGGAATCGCGATGTGCGCGCGGCGGCGCATGCCGGCCCAGCTCCACCAGGCCCAGATCGCGAGCGGCCACGCGGGCCACGTGAACAGCGGCAGGTTCTTCGCCGCGTAGGCGAGCACCGCGGTCGGCGGGCCCGAGAAGCGCATCAGGCTGCCATGGATCCACTGGTTGAAGAACCACGCGGCGTCGTCGGGTGCCGCGTGGAACGCGGCGAGCGGCCATAGCGCGAAGATCGCGGCCGCGAGCGGCAGGCCGATCAGCGGCAGGCGCAGGTTGCGCATCTCCGGCGTGACGAGCCACAGCGCGGCGGTGCCGGCGAGCAGCGCGACGACGAGCACCGGGTTGCCGGACAGCGCGACGAGACCGATCGCGATGCCCCACCACAGCGCACCCTGCATCGGCTTGTCGATGCCGCGCACGATGCCGTACACGAACATCGCGATCCACGCGAACTGCGCGAGTTGCGGCGTCGTTTCGTGGCCGCGCTCCGCGAGTCCGAAGCACGCGACGAGGACCAGCAGCGCGCCGTCGGCGAGCGTGCGGCCGTAGTCGCGCGGCTCCGGCTCGCCGCCGAATGCGTACTTGAACGGCTGGACCTCGGCGCGCCGGCCGAGCAGGTAGGCGGCGTACCAGACGAACGCGCACGCGACGCAGAACAGCACGCCCGTGTCGACGCGCGACGCGTTGCTCGCGTCGACCCACGGCGCCAGCGCGCGGATCGACAGCGCGCCGAGCCAGTAGCCGAGCGGCCCGTCGGTCGTGATGAACTTGCCGACGAGATTCGGCAGCAGCCAGTCGTGCCAGCCGCCGGTGGCCATCGTCCACATCACGCCGAAACCCGCCGCGTCCTCGTTCTTCCACGGGTCGCGGCCGAACAGGCCGAACGCCGCGTAGACGAGGCAGAGCGTGAGCAGCAGCCAGCGCGGCAGCGCGCGCGTGGCGGAGGCGGTGAGACGAACGACTGGCTTCATGCAGATGAGCGATTTGTTATGGGCGGGCGGCCGGCGCGGTCACGCGCCCGCCGACGGCGCCGGATTCGAGCATCCGGCATTGTAGACGCGCCGGCCGTTGCGCGTCGGACGATTGCCCCGGCACCGGCCTGCGTGCGGTGTTTTCCCGGCGAGCGGAGACAAAAAAGGGCAGCCTGGGCTGCCCTTTCGTGCGGTACCGGTGCGTTGCAACCACCGGATCGGTGCGAAGCTTACTTCGCGACCTTGCCGCTGGCGCGTGCGCCGAACTTGTTCTTGAACTTCTCGACACGGCCTGCCGTGTCCATGATCTTTTGCTGACCCGTGTAGAACGAGTGCGATTCCGACGACACTTCGATCTTGGCGAGCGGGTAGGTCTTGCCTTCGTGTTCGATGGTTTCACGCGTCTGGATCGTCGAGCGCGTGATGAACTTGAAGCCGTTCGACATGTCTTGGAAGACGACTTCGCGGTAGTCCGGGTGAATGCCAGGTTTCATGATGTTCCTTGGTGAGAGCGGTAGCCAACCCGCCGCTTGCCGTGCCGGACCGCACGCATTTGCGCGATTCAGCCGACGTCAAGCCCGGCGCGAGCCACTTGCCTAAGGTCGAAAAACGGCGATTATGCCAGAAAATCAGACGGTTGACGAATAATTTTCACCGCGCGTCGAGGGCGCCCGTCCGGGCCGGATCCTGCCGATAGTAGCGGGCGAGCAGCCGGTAGAGTTCCGGAAATTCGGACTCGAACGCACGCGGTCGCACGAACAGCGCCTCGCTGCACACCGCGAAGAACTCCGACGGGTGATCGGCCGCATAGGGATCGATCAGCGAGTCGCGCTCGAAGCGCGCCCACGCACGATCCGGCACCGCATCGACGCGCGCGCAGAACTGGTCGTACGCATGCTCGAACACGTCGGCCCACGCCTGCGCGTCGAGGTGCGGCGCGTGCCAGCGGCGAAAAAGGGGCGGATAGCCGTCGGCTTCTCCGTTGACCATGTCGATCTTGTGCGCGAACTCGTGGATCACGACGTTGTACGCGTCGCGGCCGTCCGTCATCTGCGCGTCTTCCCACGACAGGATCACCGGGCCGCCTTCCCACGCTTCGCCGCTCGCATCCTGCTCGACTTCATGGACGACACCGTCCTCGTCCTGCACGGTCTTGCGGATGACGAATTCGCCCGGATACACGACGACGCCGACCCAGCCGTCGTACAGCGACAGATCGAGGTTCAGCACGGGCAGGCACGCCTGCGCGGCGATCGCGACGATCATCTCGTCGGTCAGCTCGAGCCCGTGCGCGGTCGAGAACGATTTCTTCGCGATGAACAGGCTCGTCAGCTCGCGCAGCCGGCCCAGGTCGCCGGGCGACAGCGCGTCGAGGAACGGCAGGCGTGCGACGGTGTCCTGCCACAGCGCATCGGGAATCGGATGGCTGCGCAGCGCGCGGTCGCGGCGGCGGTCGTCGAACCAGCGGGTCAGTTTCGAGAGCATGGAGGCAGCGCGGGAGAATCCAAAGCCTGTCTTTTAACTCAATCGATCTCTTTTTGCCATGCCGCGAAGAGGCCGCCGACGAGCGCGACACCCGCGAGGAAATAGAAGCCGTCGAGCGACGCGAGAAACGACGCCTGTTGCGCGACCATCCGGGCGATCGATGCGATCGCGAGGGCGTGCGCCTCGTTCAGTGCATGGCCGGCGGCCGCATAGCTGTGCGTGAGAGCGTCGACCGTTTGCTGGAACAGCGGATCGAACACGTTCGCGCGCTCCACGAGCCGCGTCTGATGTACCGCCAGCCGGTGCTGCTCGACGATGATCACCGACGACGTCGCGAACGAGATCGTCAGTTGCCGCACGATGTTCTTCAGCCGGTAGCCATGCGTGTATTCGTCGATCGCGAAGATGCGGAACGTCAGGTTCGCGACCGGCAGCACGATGAACAGCAGCAACAGCCCGCGCAGCAGCAACGGGACGATCAGCGCGGCCTCGCCGACCTGGGGCGTCATGCGCGTCATCCATAGCGCGGCGACGATCGCGATCGCGAACCCCGGCACGACGAACCATTTCTTGTGCGTGACGCGCTTCGCATGGCGCAGGTAGGCGAACAGCGCGGTGGCCGAGATCAGCGACATCGTGCCGACCAGGCGTCCGGCGTTCTCGACCGGATAGCCGAGCCCGCCTTCGAGCAGGCGGGAGGTCAGGTAGCTGAAGCCCGTCGACTCGTAGTAATAGAACATGTACAGCAGCAGCCCGACCTGGAACGTGCGCTCGCGAAACGCATGCAGTCGCACGAGCGGCGTCGGATGGTTCCACTGGTGATACGCGAACCACGCGAGCGCGCCGAGGCCCGCGATCGTCAGCAGGATCAGCATCGGCGAGCCGCTGTAGAGCTGGTAGTGCACCTGCTGCAGCACGATCTGCAGCGCGCCTTGCGCGAGCGCGAACACGACGTACGGCCAGAAATGCCCGGAGCCGCGTTCGTCGTCGGGCGTCCTGCCCGAATCGGGCAGCGTGACGAGCGCGAGAATCGCGAACGCGATGCCCGCGGGCGCGGTGCACGCGAACAGCGCGCGCCACGTCGAATGCGCGACGAGCAGGCCGCCGACGATCGGTGCAAGCGCGCTGCCGAGCAGGATCATGATCAGGAACGCGCGCGTGGCGGGCGGCCGCTCCTGCGGCTTGAAGCTGATCTGGATCAGGATCCGGCATGCACCCATCATCGGGCCGATGAAGTAGCCCTGGAAGCCGCGCGCGAACGCGAGCTCGAGCGACGTGTCGGCAAGCGCCGCCGCGATCGCTCCGAACGAGAACATCAGCATGCAGCCGGCGACGTAGCGGCGATGCCCGAGCCGATCGACCCACCATTGCTGCTGCAGGATGCCGAGCACGGCCGTGACCGCATACGCGCTCGACGACCACACGAGTTCGTCGGGCGATGCGTTGATGCCGCCTGCGATATAGCTCGCGAAGAACGAGAAGGCCGCGTTGTCGAAGTAGTCGATGCCGGTGACGAGCGCGAGCGCCCACGGGAACAGGTCCGCGCGCAGGTTCGCGCGGCTCCACAGTGGCGGGCGACCTGGCGCGACGTTCATTCCCGGTCCTTGCGCGCGCGCCGCGTGCCGGCTTCGGCTTGCCGCTGCGCGATCAGCGTGTCGGGGTTTTCGCCGGCGAGGCGCCGTTCGATGTAGTCGATGTCGTGCTGCAGTTCCTTGCGCAGCGCGACGGCTTCCTTCAACTCGCGCTGGACGGCCGCGATCCGCCGATCGAGCGTGTCGATTTGCCCGGCGAGCCCCGAGCGGATGTCGCGCAACGACCCGTCCGAATAACGGCGCCGGCCGTCGCCCGTTTCTTCCAGCGGGCGCTTGAGCATCTCGGTGATGCCGTGTAGCGAAAAGCCGAGCGCGCGCAGCCGCAGGATGCGGGCGAAGCGTTCGAGATCGGCTTCGTCGTAAAGGCGATAGCGGCCGCCGCTGCGTGACGGCGTGACGAGCCCGCGCTCTTCGTAATACTTCAGTGTGCGCGGTGTGACACCGAGCCGCGACGCGGCGTCGCTCACGGTCAGCAGCGAGGGGGAAGTGTCGTTCGGCATCGGGATGACGGGGCCTGGGTCGGGGCAATGGCGCGATTATAGATCAACCTGTACGTTTACGTTCAGGTTGGCATGAAAAAACGGCCGCCGGGCGAAACGCGCGGGCGGCCGTTCGTTGCGGGGCGGGGCGATCAGCCGCCGCGGCGCATCAGGTCGAAGAACTCGGAGTTGCTCTTCGTCTGGCGGATCTTGTCGAGCAGGAATTCCATCGCCTCGACTTCGTCCATGTCGTGGATGAACTTGCGCAGCACCCAGATCTTTTGAAGGATCTCGGGTTTGATCAGCATTTCTTCGCGGCGCGTGCCCGACTTGTTCAGGTTGATCGACGGATAGACGCGCTTTTCCGCGAGACGACGCTCGAGGTGCACTTCCATGTTGCCGGTGCCCTTGAATTCTTCGTAGATCACGTCGTCCATGCGGCTGCCGGTTTCGATCAGCGCGGTGCCGATGATCGTCAGCGAGCCGCCTTCCTCGATGTTGCGCGCCGCGCCGAAGAAGCGTTTCGGACGCTGCAGCGCGTTCGCGTCGACACCGCCCGTCAGCACCTTGCCCGACGCCGGGATCACGGTGTTGTATGCGCGTGCGAGACGCGTGATCGAGTCGAGCAGGATCACGACGTCGTGCTTCATTTCGACGAGGCGCTTGGCCTTCTCGATCACCATTTCGGCGACCTGCACGTGACGCGTGGCCGGTTCGTCGAACGTCGAGGCGATCACTTCGCCGGCGACGGAGCGCTGCATTTCGGTCACTTCTTCGGGGCGCTCGTCGATCAGCAGCACGAACAGGATGACGTCCGGATGGTTCTGCTTGATCGCGTGTGCGATGTGCTGGAGCATCACGGTCTTGCCCGACTTCGGCGACGCGACGAGCAGGCCGCGCTGGCCCTTGCCGATCGGCGCGATCATGTCGATGATGCGGCCCGTGACGTTCTCTTCGCCGCGCATTTCGCGTTCGAGCGACAGCGGCTTGTTCGGGTGCAGCGGCGTGAGGTTCTCGAACATGATCTTGTGTTTCGAGGCCTCGGGCGGCTGCCCGTTGACTTTGTCGACCTTCACCAGCGCGAAGTAGCGCTCGCCGTCCTTCGGCGTGCGGACTTCACCTTCGATGGTGTCGCCGGTGTGCAGGTTGAAGCGGCGGATCTGCGACGGGCTGATATAGATGTCGTCGGTGCTCGCGAGGTACGACATTTCCGGCGAGCGCAGGAAGCCGAAACCGTCCGGCAGCACTTCGAGCGTGCCGTCGCCGAAGATCGTCTCTCCCGTCTTGGCGCGCTTTTTGAGAATGGCGAACATCAGCTCCTGCTTGCGCAGGCGGTTCGCGTTTTCGATCTCCAGGCCATTGGCCATTTCGATCAGTTCGGACACGTGCAGAGACTTGAGCTCGGATAAATGCATACGGAGAACCCGCCAGGGAGGAGAAGCGACGAAAAGGAATAAGGGAGGAGGGCGAGCGGAAGCGCTCTGAGACTTAATGCGTCTTGTAGACGTTTTTTGATTCTAGCATACGCCGATTCGCGCCTGAGCGGCCGATCGGCGGCTTGACGGCGGACGTGTTGTCGGTTGACAACACGTCCGCGGAACGGCCGGTATTACAGGTGGCTGTCCAGGAATGCGGTGAGCTGCGACTTCGACAGCGCGCCGACCTTCTGTGCGGCGGCCGCGCCGTTCTTGAACAGGATCAGCGTCGGGATACCGCGCACGCCGAACTTCGCGGGCGTTGCCTGGTTGTCGTCGACGTTGATCTTCGCGATCTGCAGCTTGTCGCCGTAATCCTTCGCGACTTCGTCGAGGATCGGGGCGATCATCTTGCACGGGCCGCACCATTCGGCCCAGAAGTCGACGAGCACGGGCTTGTCGGATTTGACGACGTCCTGTTCGAACGATGCGTCGCTGATGTGTTTGATCTGTTCGCTCATTGGGTCAATACCTCTTACGGTTCGGGGACTGCCTGCTCGGCGCGTTGCGGCGCTCCGGCGGCCTTATTGGCTACCGGCCGCTGCGGCAGGTCACTCCGCTCTCCGAAGGAAGGGCGTAAGCGCTGCATGGCGCGGCTCGCGGGTCGTTCGGGCGTCATATTAGCCTAAATTGCTATCTGCTGCGGGCAGCGATAGTAGCCGCTACGCGAGTAGGGGTACGACGCGCCGTTCGACCGTTGTGTCCCGAAGGTGGAGGCCGGCGCGCAAAATGCAAGAGTCACCAAGCGTCACGATATATATATCCGCAAGCCCGCGCTGGATCGGCGTGCCCGTACGCGCGTCGGTTTGCTCGATCTTTCGCTTTGTTGCGAACAAACGGTCGCATTCGGCAGGAAGCGGTGATAGAATATGCCGTGACGGGCCTCCTCGCATGGTGGGGCGGTGAACCTGGTCAGGTCGGGAACGAAGCAGCCACAATCGTTTTCCGCCAGTGCCGAGGGTCGGGCTCGTCACCTTTCCTCTCGCCCCGTTCGCCGGGCGTTTTTTATTTCTGCGTCATTCTCCGTTTTACCTGCGTGTTGCCCGTTTTCCGCACCGCTTCGCGTGTCGGCGCAACGCAGCGTTACTGATACAATTTCCCGATGACCTATCAAGTTCTCGCACGCAAGTGGCGTCCGAAGGATTTCGCTTCGCTCGTCGGCCAGGAGCACGTCGTCAGGGCGCTCACGCACGCGCTCGACGGCGGGCGTCTCCATCACGCCTATCTGTTTACCGGAACCCGCGGCGTCGGCAAGACGACGCTGTCGCGGATCTTCGCGAAGGCGCTCAACTGCGAAACCGGCGTCACGTCGCAGCCGTGCGGTGTGTGCCGCGCGTGCCGCGAGATCGACGAAGGCCGCTTCGTCGATTACGTCGAAATGGACGCGGCGAGCAACCGCGGTGTCGACGAAATGGCCGCGCTGCTCGAGCGCGCGGTGTACGCGCCCGTCGATGCGCGCTTCAAGGTCTACATGATCGACGAAGTGCACATGCTGACGAACCATGCGTTCAACGCGATGCTGAAGACGCTCGAGGAGCCGCCGCCGCACGTCAAGTTCATCCTCGCGACGACCGATCCGCAGAAGATTCCCGTCACCGTGCTGTCGCGCTGCCTGCAGTTCAACCTGAAGCAGATGCCGGCCGGGCACATCGTGTCGCATCTCGAACGGATCCTCGGCGAAGAGCGCATCTCGTTCGAGCAACAGGCGCTGCGCCTGCTCGCGCGTGCCGCGCAAGGCAGCATGCGCGATGCGCTGTCGCTGACCGATCAGGCGATCGCGTATTCGGCGAACGAAGTGACCGAATCGGCCGTGTCGGGCATGCTCGGCGCGCTCGACCAGACCTACATGGTGCGCCTGCTCGATGCGCTCGCGGCCGGCAACGGCCCGGAGATTCTCGCGATCGCCGACGAGATGTCGCTGCGCAGCCTGTCCTTTTCCACCGCGCTGCAGGATCTTGCGAGCCTGCTGCATCGGATCGCATGGGCGCAGTTCGCGCCGGGCTCGGTCCTTGACGAATGGCCGGAAGCGGCCGAACTGCGCCGCTTCGCGGAGACGCTGAGCCCCGAGCAGGTTCAACTGTTCTATCAGATCGCGACGGTCGGGCGCGCGGAGCTCGGCCTCGCGCCGGACGAATACGCCGGCTTCACGATGACGTTGCTGCGGATGCTCGCGTTCGAGCCGGCCGTCGGCGCCGGCAGTGCGCCGGGCGGTCAGCCGGCCGTGCCGCGTGCCGTATCCGCGCCCGCGTCGCGTGTGGCTGCTGCCGCTCCGGTCGCGCCTGCTGCGCGTCCGTCGCCGGCCCGGTCTGACGATGCCGTGACTCCGCCTGCCGTGAAGCCTGTTTCGACGCCGGCAGCGGCCGCGGCACCGGTCTCGCCGCAGCCGGAAGCGAACGCGGCACCGCAAGCGGCGCCGACGAGCGATGCGTTGCCCGCTGTCCGCAACGAACCCGAATTACCTGCTGCCGCCAAGCGCAACGACGAACCGGCGCCGGCTGCCGAACAGGCGCCGCGTGCAGTGCCGGCCGAGTCCGCCGCGCGCCCGTCGGCCCGCGGGGGTGCGGCTGCCGCACTCGACGTGCTGCGCAATGCCGGCATGCGCGTGTCGTCCGAACGCTCGCGGACGGGCGGCGCGTCGAAACCGGCGCCGGCCCAACCGGCCCCGGAGAAATCGGCGGCATCGCGACCTGCCGTGCAGGTGCCTACGCCGCGCGCGGCGGCACGCGCGCCGCAGCCGGCCGACACGCGTCAGGCCCCGCCGCCGTGGGAAGACATTCCGCCGGACGAATACGTGCCGCTCAGCGCCGATGAGATGTTCGGCGGTGCGGCGGACGACGGCTTCGTGCCGGTGTTCGACAGCGGCCCCGACGACGTGCGCATTGCGCCGAAGCCGGCGGAGGCCCGTCCGTCCGCGCCGGTCGACACGCGCCCGCTGCCACCCGCGATCGCGCTCGATCCGGTCGGCTTCGACGGCGAATGGCCGGCGCTGGCCGCACGGCTGCCGCTGAAGGGCGTCGCATATCAGCTCGCGTTCAACAGCGAGCTGACGGCCGTCGACGCGACGACGTTGAAACTGTCCGTGCCGGTGCCGCAGTATGCGGACGCCGCCCAGGTGGCGAAGCTGAAGGCCGCCCTGGCCGACGCGCTCGGCAAGCCTGTCGAGGTCGCGGTCGAGGTCGGGCCCGCACGGCGCACCGCGGCGGCGCTGGATGCGGCTGCGCGTGCGGCACGCCAGCGCGAGGCCGAGCAGGACATCCATGGCGATCCGTTCGTCCAGCAGCTCGTGCGTGACTTCGGCGCGCGTATCGTCGAAGGCTCGGTGCGGCCGCTCGCCGATTCGGCGCCGGACGGCACGCCCCCGACGCTGCATTGAACGAATCGCACCGCGACAGGCACAATCACGCCCGCACACATTGACCGGCACGCGCCGCGTGCCGGTTTTCACACGATCAAGAAGGAGTATTCCCATGTTGAAAGGCAACCTCGCCGGACTGATGAAGCAAGCGCAGCAAATGCAGGAAAACATGAAGAAGATGCAGGAGCAGCTTGCGCAGATCGAAGTCGAAGGGCAGTCGGGTGCCGGCCTCGTCAAGGTGACGATGACCTGCCGCAACGAAGTGCGTCGCGTGGCGATCGACCCGAGCCTGCTCGCGGACGACAAGGACATGCTCGAGGATCTGGTCGCAGCCGCGTTCAACGATGCCGTGCGCAAGGCCGAGGCGACGTCGCAGGAAAAGATGAGCGGCATGACGTCGGGCCTGCCGCTGCCCCCGGGCTTCAAGCTGCCGTTCTGAGCGCAGCGTCTGTTCAGCTTTCAGCCGCCGTATGAAACAGCCGTCCGCCCTGTCCGCGCTCGTCGAAGCGTTGCGCGTATTGCCCGGCGTCGGGCCGAAATCCGCGCAGCGCATGGCGTACCACCTGATGCAGCACGATCGGGAGGGCGCGGAGCGGCTCGGCCGGTCGCTGCTGTTCGCGACCGAGCACCTGCAGCACTGCGAGAAGTGCAATACGTTCACGGAAGCGCAGATCTGCGAGGTGTGCAGCGACGAGGAGCGTGATCCGACGCTGCTGTGCGTCGTCGAGACGCCGGCCGACCAGATCATGCTCGAGCAGACGATGACGTATCGCGGGCTGTATTTCGTGCTGATGGGCCGGCTGAGCCCGCTCGACGGGATCGGCCCGAAGGAAATCCATTTCGACCGCCTCGTGCGGCGCGCGTCCGACGGGATCGTCAAGGAAGTCGTGCTCGCGACTAACTTCACGAACGAGGGCGAAGCCACCGCGCACTACCTCGGCCAGACGCTGAAGGCGCGCGGGCTTGCGGTCACGCGCCTCGCGCGCGGCGTGCCGGTGGGTGGCGAGCTCGAATACGTCGACGCGGGCACGATCGCCCGCGCGATGCTCGACCGCCGCACGATGTAAGCCGGGCGCCGCCGGCCGGCGGCGCCGTTCCTCATGTCAGGGAGACACATGAGCACCAGCCAGGGCCCCCTCGCGGGCGTCAAAGTGCTCGAATTCGGGACGCTGATCGCGGGGCCGTTCGCGTCGCGCCTCTTTGCTGAATTCGGCGCGGAAGTGATCAAGATCGAGGATCCGAACGGCGGCGACCCGCTGCGCAAGTGGCGCAAGCTGCATCCGGAGCAGGGTGGCACGTCGTTGTGGTGGTCGGTCCAGGCGCGCAACAAGAAATCGGTCACCCTCAACCTGAAATCCGATGCCGGCAAGACGATCGCGCGGCAGCTCGCGCGCGAGGCCGACATCGTGATCGAAAACTTCCGCCCGGGCCTGCTCGAAAAGCTCGGGCTCGGCTACGACGTGCTGTCGGCCGACAACCCCGGTCTCGTGATGGTGCGCCTGTCCGGCTACGGGCAGACGGGCCCGTACCGCGACCGGCCCGGTTTCGGCGCGATCGCCGAATCGATGGGCGGGTTGCGCCACATCACCGGCTATCCGGACCTTCCGCCGCCGCGCATCGGCATCTCGATCGGCGATTCGATCGCCGCGCTGCACGGCGTGATCGGCGCGCTGATGGCACTTCATCACCGCAAGGTGAACGGCGGCGCGGGGCAGGTGGTCGACGTTGCGCTGTATGAAGCGGTGTTCAACATGATGGAAAGCGTGGTGCCCGAGTACGGCGTGTACGGGATGGTGCGCGAGCGCACCGGCGCGTCGCTGCCGGGCATCGTGCCGTCGAACACCTACGCGTGCCGCGACGGCAGCATCGTGATCGGCGGCAACAGCGACCCGATCTTCAAGCGACTGATGAAGGCGATCGAACGCGACGATCTCGCCGACGATCCGGCGCTTGCACGGAACGACGGACGCGTGCCGCGCACGCAGGAGATCGACGATGCGATCGCCGCGTGGCTCGCGCCGCGCACGATCGACGAGGCGCTCGTCGTGCTCAACGCGGCCGACGTGCCGGCCGGGCGCATCTACAGCGCCGCCGACATGTTCACCGATCCGCAGTTCGTCGCGCGGCAGATGATCCAGCGTTTCAAGCTGGCCGACGGCACCGACATTCCGCTGCCGAACATCACGCCGAAGCTGTCCGACACGCCGGGCGAAACGCGCTGGCTCGGGCCCGAACTCGGCGAGCATACGGACGAGGTGCTGCGCGGGCTCGGCTACGACGCACAGGCGATCGCCGCGCTGCGCGAGGCCGGCGCGATCTGAGCACCCCAAGGCCGGGCGCTTCGCGTCGGGCCTCCGCGAGGGCAGCCTCTCCCGACGGGCACCCTTCGGGGCGGAAAACGCTAGGCGGCATAACGTTGTCTCGCGCCTGCGGAACGCCGCCGTGCAATGCGCCGCCGCACCGCGCACGCACCGCGCACGCACCGTGCACGCACCGTGCACGCAGGCCCGTCCGCAGCCGCCTGACTGTCGCTCTCGCGCCATCTTTCCTCGGTTACAATCGCCGGATGCGAATCCTACTCAGCAACGACGACGGCTATCTCGCCCCCGGTCTCGCCGCGCTCAGCGACGCGCTGCAGCCGCTGGCCGACCTCACGGTGATCGCGCCCGAGCAGAACTGCAGCGGCGCATCGAATTCCCTCACGCTGTCGCGACCGCTGTCGGTGCAGCGCGCGACGAATACGGGTTTCTTCTACGTGAACGGCACGCCGACCGATTCGGTGCACGTCGCGTTGACGGGGATGGCCGACGCGAGGCCCGACCTCGTCGTGTCCGGGATCAACAACGGCCAGAACATGGGCGAAGACACGCTCTATTCAGGGACAGTTGCGGCCGCCACCGAAGGCATCATGTTCGGCGTGCCGGCCATCGCGTTTTCGCTGGCCGAGAAGGGCTGGGCGCATCTGACGGACGCGGCGCGCGTCGCCGCGGAAATCGTCGAACACTATCTCGCGCATCCGCTGCCCGGTCAGCCGCTGCTGAACGTCAATATTCCGAATCTGCCGTACGACGAACTGAAAGGCTGGCAGGTCACGCGCCTCGGCAAGCGTCACCCGTCGCAGCCGGTGATTCGCCAGACCGACCCGCGCGGCGAGCCGGTCTACTGGATCGGTGCCGCAGGTGCGGCGCTGGACGCGAGCGAAGGCACCGATTTCCACGCCGTCGCAAACGGTTTCGTATCGATCACGCCGCTGCAGCTCGATCTCACGCATACGCAAATGCTGCCTGCGACGCGCGAGTGGGTGCGCGCAGGAGGGCGGGCTTCATGAGCGGCGAGCGCGCGAAGCGGTTTCCGCTCGCGCTCGAAGATCTCAAGCGAGCGCCACGCAAATCGGAAGGTCGGGCCGGCGAACGCCATGCGGCGGGCGCGGTGCCGAAGGCCGTCGACAAGTCCGCCGCCGTGCTGAAGCCGGTGGCGGTGAAGACGGGCGTCGCCCGCCCGGTGCACGGCACGACCGCCGCGAAGCCGGCGACCGCGCCGAAACCGACCGTGCCGAAGCCCGCGATGCCCAAGCCGGCTGCGCCGAGCGTCGCGCCGGCCGGTGCGTTCGCGCTGACGTCGGAACGTGTGCGCGAGCGCATGGTCGAACGCCTGCGCGCGAACGGCGTGACCGATGCGCGCGTGCTGGATGCGATGGCCGCGGTGCCGCGCCACATGTTCGTGGATCCGGGGCTCGCGACGCAGGCCTATGAGGATGCCGCGCTGCCGATCGGCCACCAGCAAACGATTTCAAAGCCGTCGGTCGTCGCGCGCATGATCGAGCTCGCGATGGCCGGCCGCACGCTCGAGCGCGTCCTCGAGATCGGCACCGGTTGCGGCTACCAGGCCGCGGTGCTGAGTCACGTGGCGCGCGACGTGTATTCGATTGAACGCATCAAGCCGCTCTACGAGCGCGCGAAGCTGAACCTGCGGCCGCTGCGCGTGCCGAACATCCGTCTGCATTACGGCGACGGGCGTGTCGGCCTGCCGGCAGCGGGCCCGTTCGACGCGATCGTGATCGCGGCGGCGGGGCTTGACGTGCCGCAGGCGCTGCTCGAGCAACTCGCGATCGGCGGGCGGCTCGTCGCGCCGGTCGGCGCGCAGAGCGGGCAGCCCCAGGTGCTCACGCTCGTCGAGCGCGTCGCGCACGCGCAATGGCGGGAGTCGCGGCTTGATCGCGTTTTCTTTGTCCCTTTAAAATCCGGAGTGATTTGAAACCGATGAGTATGTTGCGCGCGATGCAAAACAACCGAACCAGGGAACCGCTCACGTTCGCCCAGCGCGCGATCTGTGTGGCTGCGTTCTCCACGCTACTGGCCGCCTGTGCGACGCGGCTCGACAACGCGCCCGTCGTCGACCGCTCCGGAACGCTCGGCACGGCCGCCGCCGCGCAGCCGGCGGTGCCGCTCGGCCCACCGCCGCCCGGCTTCTACCGTGTGAAACCGGGCGATACGCTGTACCGGATCGCGCTCGAAAACGGGCAGAATTATCGCGACATCGCCACGTGGAACAACCTGGCGAACCCGAACCAGATCGAAGTCGACCAATTGCTGCGCGTCGCGCCGCCGGGCGGTGCCGCGGTTGCCGGCTCGCCGGCTGCCGCGCCGATCGCCGGCGCTGCCGTCGCGACCGCACCGCTCAACAGCGGTCCCGCGACGCCGGCCGCGGGCTCGTCGTCCGCTAGCACGCCGCCGGCTGCCGCCGCATCGAGCGATACGGCCGCAGCGCCCAGCGGCCCCGTGACGTTTGCATGGCCCGTGCGCGGCCCGGTGCTGAACGGTTTCGACGACGCGAAGAACAAGGGCGTCAATATCGGCGGCACGTCCGGCGAGGCCGTGAAGGCGGCGGCCGACGGCCGCGTCGTCTACTCGGGCAACGGCCTGCGTGGTTACGGCAACCTCATTATCATCAAGCACGATGCAACTTACCTCACAGCGTATGCACACAATCGCGCTTTGATGGTAAAAGAGGGGGACGCGGTGACGAAGGGGCAAAAGATCGCCGAGATGGGTAACAGCGATGCCGACCGCGTGATGCTGCATTTCGAGGTTCGCCGGCAGGGTAAACCTGTCGATCCGCTGAAGTATTTGCCGCCTCAATAACCGAGACGACCATGCCGAAATCGAAGCGCCACGAGCCGCAAGCCGAGTCTGAGAAGATCAGTCGTGCCACGCAAGCATCGGCGGAGCGAGCTGGCGCTTCGACGGACGACGAAGACGACGTCGCGGAAAACGAACGTGATCTCGAGGCGCGCGACGCCGAAGCGGACGGCGACGACGAGCGCGAAGGCCGTGCGGAAGCCGCGCCCGACGTCGACGATTTCCGCGCATTGCTGCAGGCCGAACTCACGGCCGACACGATCCAGCATTACCTGAATCGCATCAGCGTGAAGCCGCTCCTGACCGTCGAGGAGGAGCAGCGCTATTCGCGTCTTGCGAAGGCTGGCGAATTCGAGGCGCGGCAGGTGATGATCGAGCGCAACCTGCGTCTCGTCGTCAGCATCGCGAAGGGTTACCTGAACCGCGGCGTGCCGTTGCTCGACCTGATCGAGGAAGGCAACCTCGGCCTGATGCACGCGATCGAGAAATTCGACCCGACGCGCGGCTTTCGTTTCTCGACCTACGCGACGTGGTGGATCCGCCAGAGCATCGAACGTGCGATCATGAACCAGGCTCGCACCGTGCGCCTGCCCGTGCACGTGATCCGCGAACTGAACCAGGTGCTGCGTGCGAAGCGCCACCTCGAAAAGAATTCGATGTCGACGGGCGAGGCGGCCGAGCGCCGCGAAGCCAGCATCGACGACATCGCCTATCTCACCGGCAAGACCGCCGAGGAAGTCACCGACATCCTCGCGCTCAACGAGCACACCGCGTCGCTCGACGCACCGCTCGATCTCGATCCCGCGAGCAGCCTGCTCGACCTGCTGCCCGACGACCAGAGCCAGTCGCCCGACGCCGAGGTGCAGCACCGCGAACTCGAGACGCTCACGCGTGCGTGGCTGTCGCGGCTGTCCGACAAGCATCGGCACGTGATCGAGCGCCGCTTCGGCCTGAACCACATCGAACCGGCCACGCTCGAGGAGCTGGCCGACGAGATGGGGCTCACGCGCGAGCGCGTGCGGCAGATCCAGCAGGAAGCGCTGGTGCGCCTCAAGCGGTTCTTTGCCTCCAACGGCGTGCGCAAGGACGCCGTTCTGTAACCGATGACTCCGATTCTCGTTTTTGACATCGAGACCATTCCCGATGTCGACGGCATTCGCCGTCTGGAAGACCTGCCCGCGACGCTCGACGATGCCGCGGTGGCCGAACATGCATTCGCCGCGCGTCGCGAGAAGACCGGCAGCGATTTCCTGCCGCATCACCTGCAGCGCATCGCGGCGATCTCCTGCGTGTTCCGCGACAACAACGGTTTTCGCGTGCGCTCGCTGGGCACGCCCCAGGACAACGAGGCGACGCTGGTCCAGTCGTTCTACCGCGTGATCGAGAAATACACGCCGCAGCTCGTGTCGTGGAACGGCGGCGGATTCGATCTGCCGGTGCTCCATTACCGTGCGCTCGTGCACGGGATCCCCGCGACGCGCTACTGGGATCTGGGCGAGGATGACCGCGACTTCAAGTGGAATAACTACATCTCGCGCTATCACTCGCGACACACTGATCTGATGGACGTGCTCGCGATGTATCAGGCGCGCGCGAACGCGCCGCTCGACGCGCTTGCGAAGCTGTGCGGTTTTCCGGGCAAGCTCGGGATGGACGGCAGCCAAGTGTGGCCCGCGTTCCAGGACGGCCAGATCGAGGAAATCCGCAACTATTGCGAAACCGACGTCGTCAATACTTACCTGCTGTATTGCCGGTTCCAGCTGATGCGCGGCGGCCTGACGTCGAGCGAATATGCTGACGAGATCCTGCTCGTGAAGAACGCGCTGGCACAGGAGCCCGCGTCGCATTGGACCGAATACCTAGCCGGTTTCGACGTGTGATGCGGGCGGCTCGCGCCGCGGCAGCGATCAATCGAGTTCGAGCACGACCGGTTGGTGATCCGACGCGCGCAGGTCACCGTTGATCTCGCAGCGCGTGACGCGTGGCAGCAGCGTATCGGTCACGAACACGAAATCACATGCGAGCGGTCCTTCCGACCATTGTGCCGTGTCATAGACGCCGGCAGTCGGCGGCGGCGTGCAGCCCGGGTGGCGGGCAATCCACGCATCGACGAACGGCGGCGCGTCGGCGATCGGCGCCAGCATCCGCCGGTACGCATCGCTGTCGAACGCGCTGTTGAAATCGCCGCAGATGATCGCGTCGCGCGGCTGGCCGGTCGCGCTGAACGGCCCCGTCGCATTTTCCGCCGGCGCGGGCCGGTCCGCGTGGCCGCAGGCCTCGCGATGCCGATCACGCAACGCATCGACCTGCGCGAGTCGCTGGCGCGCCGAATAGAATTCGAGGTGCGTCGTGACGACCCGCAGCGGGCCCGACCGGGTCACCAGCTCGACGTCCAGCGCGACACGCGGCATTGACGGCGCGACCGCGTCGGCCGGCCACGGCAGCAGGTGGCGCAGCACGCGCCGGACGGGTAGCCGGGACGCGATCGCATTGCCGAACTGGCGGCGCGGCGCGCCGGGTTCGAGCGCCGGCAAGTCGGCGCCGATCGCGTCGACGATCGTATAGCCGGGCAGCAACGCCGCCAGCTCGGCGAACTGGTCGGGGCCCGGCCGGCCGGGCAGGGCGCCGAAGCCGCGCGTCACTTCCTGCAGACAGAACACGTCGAAGTCGACGAGCCCGCGGGCGGCGGCGATGGTGCGGGGGAGGTCGACGACGCTGTCCGCGTCCCGACCCCATTGAACGTTCCAGTCGATCAGTCGCATGGTCGAGTCTCCTGAGTCTTCCGCGAGCAGAACCTGTGCCGCCCATGGCCTGGCTCGAGACGCGGCGCATGCGGGCCGGCGGCAGGCCGTTCCTGCATGACGCGGCGCGGTAGACGCATCCATCTCGACGCTTGCGCCACGAAAGCAGGCGATGCGGGCTTTCGTCGTCTACAATCTCGCCTTCTTCAACGTTTTGTCAGGAAAAGCTGGTGTCCGAAGCCGTCCCCACTTCTGCGCGCAAGTCGAAAAATGCGCCCGTCGCGCCCGGGCCTGCCCCGGTTCTCGAGATCGAATCGCTCGACATGGAAGCGCGCGGTGTCGGCCGCACGACGACCGAAGACGGCTCGCCGGGCAAGGTCATCTTCGTCGAGGGCGCGCTGCCCGGCGAGCGCGTGACCTATTCGAGCTATCGTCGCAAGCCGAGCTACGAGCAGGCGACCGTTGTCGATATTCTGCGCCCGAGCGTGCTGCGCACGCAGCCGAAGTGCAAATTCTTCGGCACCTGCGGCGGCTGCTCGATGCAGCACCTCGACATGCGTGCGCAGGTGGCGATCAAGCAGCGCGTGCTCGAGGACAACCTGTGGCACCTGTCGAAGCTGCGCGCCGAGACGGTGTTCGCGCCGATCCACGGTCCGTCGTGGGGCTACCGCTACCGTGCGCGCCTGACCGTGCGCAACGTCGCGAAGAAGGGCGGCGTGCTGGTCGGATTCCATGAAAAGAAGAGCAGCTATGTCGCCGACATGACGAGCTGCGAAGTGTTGCCGCCGCACGTGTCGGCGATGCTCGTGCCGCTGCGTCGGCTGGTGGAGGGACTGTCGATCCGTGACCGGATGCCGCAGATCGAGCTCGCGGTCGGTTCGCAAGTCACGGCGCTGGTGCTGCGCGTGCTGGAGCCGATCAATGCGGATGACGAAGCGCTGCTGCGCGCGTTCGCGGACGAGCACAAGGTGCAGTTCTGGCTTCAGCCGAAGGGCCCGGACACGGTCACGCCGTTCTATCCGCTCGACGTGCCGCTCGACTACACGCTGCCGGAGTTCGGTATCCGCATGCCGTTCAAGCCGACCGACTTCACGCAGGTCAACCATCAGATCAACCGCGTGCTGGTGGGCCGCGCACTGCGCCTGCTTGCGCCGTCGCGCGACGATCGCGTGCTCGACCTGTTCTGCGGGATCGGCAACTTCACGCTGCCGCTGGCGCGGCTGTCGCGCGAGGTGATGGGCATCGAAGGCAGCGAGACGCTGACGACGCGTGCGCTGGCGAATGCGCGCGAGAACGGTGTCGACGGCCACACGACGTTCGCGTGCCGGAACCTGTTCGAGGTCACGGGTGACGACCTCCGTGCGCTCGGCGCGTTCGACAAGTTCCTGATCGATCCGCCGCGCGAAGGCGCGCTCGCGGTGTCGAAGGCGCTGGCCGAAATCGCGCAGAGCGGCGAAGGCCCGCTGCCGAAGCGCATCGTCTACGTGTCGTGCAACCCGTCGACGCTCGCGCGCGACGCGGGCCTGCTCGTGCACGAGGCCGGCTATCGGCTGAAGGGTGCCGGGGTCGTGAACATGTTCCCGAATACGTCGCACGTCGAATCGATCGCGTTGTTCGAGCGCGATTGAGCGGGCGGGCGGCGGACGTAAAAAACCGGCCTCGAGGGCCGGTTTTTTTTATGGTGTACAGCGACCGTCAGTTGCGGTTGCCGCCGAAGATGCCCAGCAGCGCGAGCAGGTTCGTGAACACGTTGTACAGATCGAGGTAGATCGCAAGCGTAGCCGAGATGTAGTTCGTCTCGCCACCGTTCACGACGCGCTGGACGTCGAACAGCATGTAGGCCGAGAAGATCGCGATCGCGAGCACGGACACGGTGAGCATCAGCGCCGGCAGTTGCAGGAAGATGTTCGCGACCGAGGCAAGCAGGATCACGATCACGCCCATGAACAGCCACTTGCCGAGCCCCGAGAAGTCACGCTTGCTGACCGTGGCGATCGTCGCCATCGCGGCGAAGATGATGCCGGTGCCGCCGAACGCGAGCATGATCAGCGACGGGCCGTTCGAGAAGCCGAGGATGAAGCTCAGCAGGCGCGACAGCATCAGGCCCATGAAGAACGTGAAGCCGAGCAGCACGAACACGCCGGCCGCGCTGTTTTTCGTCCGCTCGATCGCGAACATGAAGCCGAACGCGATCGCGAAGAACGCGAGCAGGCTCATCATCGGGCTCGTGGCCGCGAACAGCGAGAAGCCCGTCGCGACGCCGACCCATGCGCCCAGCACCGTCGGCACCATCGACAGCGCGAGCAGCCAGTATGTGTTCCGCAGCACGCGATTGCGAACCTCCGCGGTGCTGACGGAGCCGCCGCGGCCGAAATTGTACGGATAGTCGTTCATGGTTTCTCCTAACATTGAACGCGTGGGCGTCCCGGGCCGGTTCGGCGCACGCGGTGTGCGGCGCAGCAAACCGGAGCAGCTATGGCTAAGATACGTTCCGCGCCGCGAGGTTTCAATGGCCGGGCGGCGCAAAAACATATGGATTCTGAACCTTTCACTCGTGTAAGGGTTCAATCGCAATGATACACGGGATCGTGCTACAATAGCGGATTCATTTGAACCTGTAACTTCTTAATTTCTTGGAGTTTTTATGGCAATCGAGCGCACCCTGTCGATCATCAAGCCGGATGCGGTGGCAAAGAACGTGATCGGCCAGATCTACAGCCGTTTCGAAGGCGCCGGCCTGAAGATCGTCGCATCGCGCATGGCACACCTGTCGCGTGCGGACGCAGAGAAGTTCTACGCAGTTCACGCAGCACGTCCGTTCTTCAAGGATCTCGTCGATTTCATGATCTCGGGCCCGGTGATGATCCAGGTTCTGGAAGGTGAAGGCGCGATCCTGAAGAACCGCGACCTGATGGGCGCGACGGATCCGAAGAAGGCGGAAAAGGGCACGATCCGCGCCGACTTCGCCGACAGCATCGACGCGAACGCCGTGCACGGCTCGGACGCTGCCGAAACGGCCGCGGTCGAAATCGCGTTCTTCTTCCCGGAAATGAACGTCTACTCGCGCTAAGCCCTGGCTGGCAACAAGTAGGCAGGATTCAGCGCACGCGGCAAGGCAGCACATCATGACGAGCGAAACTTCCGTCAATCTTCTCGACTTCGATGCCGAGGGTCTTGTCGCGTACTGCGGCAGCCTCGGCGAGAAGCCGTTCCGCGCCAAGCAGTTGCAGCGCTGGATCCATCAGTACAACGCCGGCGATTTCGACGGCATGACCGACCTTGCGAAGTCCCTGAGAGAAAAGCTCAAGGGCCGCGCGTCGATTGTGATGCCCGATATCGTCAGCGATCACGTTTCCACCGACGGCACGCGCAAGTGGCTGATCGACGTCGGAAACGGCAATGCGGTCGAAACCGTTTTCATCCCGGAAGAGACGCGCGGCACGCTGTGTGTGTCGTCGCAGGCCGGGTGTGCGGTCAACTGCCGCTTCTGCTCGACGGGCAAGCAGGGTTTCTCCCGCAATCTGTCGACAGCCGAAATCATCGGTCAGCTCCGGATGGCCGAATTTGCATTGCGTGCGTCGCTTGGTCGCGCGCCCGGTCCGAACGGCAAGGCCGAACGGGTCGTCACCAACGTGGTGATGATGGGCATGGGCGAGCCGCTGCTGAACTACAGCGCGGTCGTGCCCGCGATGCGGCTGATGCTCGACGACAACGCTTACGGCCTGTCGCGCCGCCGCGTCACGTTGTCGACGTCCGGCGTGGTGCCGATGATGGACCGCCTCGGCGCCGAACTGCCGGTCGCGCTCGCCGTTTCGCTGCACGCGCCGAACGACGCGCTGCGCGACGAGCTGGTGCCGCTCAACAAGAAGCATCCGCTTCGCGAGCTGATGGCCGCGTGCCAGCGTTATCTCAAAGTTGCGCCACGCGACTTCATTACTTTCGAATACTGCATGCTCGACGGCGTCAACGACACCGAAGCACATGCGCGCGAACTGCTGGCCGTCACGCGCGACGTGCCCTGCAAGTTCAATCTGATCCCGTTCAATCCGTTTCCGGAATCGGGCCTCATCCGCTCGAAACCGGAGCAGATCAAGCGTTTCGCACAGGTCCTCATCGACGCGGGTGTCGTCACGACCGTGCGCAAGACGCGCGGCGACGACATTGACGCCGCGTGCGGCCAGCTGGCCGGCGCCGTGAAGGATCGCACGCGATTGGCGGAGCGAACGGGCGCAGCAGCAAAAATCATCGAAGTTCGGGCGGTTTGACGGGGATGCCCGAACCTTTTGGCGGTACAACACGCGAATAGCGATCGGTCGCGGCGCCTCGGCGCCGCGCATGATATGGACGGTTGCGGGGGCCGGCGGCGCCCGCCAGTGAAGAAGAATCGACGCGAGGACAAGGATGAGTGAGCCGCAGCCGACAAACGGCGCAGAGACGAATGCCGCGAAGCCGGCGCAGGCAGGGCTTGAAACGCTGGCAGCCGTCGGCGGCCGGCTGGCGCAGCTCCGGGAAGCCAAGGGTTGGACGGTCGATGACGTGTCGGCGCGGCTCAAGGTCGCCCCGCAGAAGCTGCGTGCGCTCGAGGCAGGCGACATCAGCCATTTGCCCGGCGTGACGTTCGCGCTCGGCGTCGTGCGCAGCTACGCGAAGATGCTTGGTGTCGATCCCGAGCCGTTTGCGCAGGCATTGCGCCGCGAGCGGGGCGTGCCGGAGGTCGATCTGTCGATGCCTGCGTCGTCGGGGACGGATCTGCCGCGTGGTCGCGTGTCGATTC
Source organism: Burkholderia sp. MSMB0856 (assembly GCF_001524645.2). NCBI lineage: Bacteria > Pseudomonadati > Pseudomonadota > Betaproteobacteria > Burkholderiales > Burkholderiaceae > Burkholderia > Burkholderia sp. MSMB0856. The sequence goes on from NZ_CP013427.1 coordinate 1,605,042, forward strand.
CGCTCGGTGGCTCGTCGCGCCATCATCCGTGGCTGTGGGGAACGGCGATCGTTGTCGTCGCGGTGATCGCGGTGCTCATGTGGCACACTGGCGGCGATTCGTCGAGCTGGCTCGCGCGCTTCAAGGGCGGCGGCGACACCGAACATGCGTCGGCGGCGAGCGCGCCGGCGGCGTCTTCCGCCGAAGAGGCGGCCGCGGGCGGCGCGTCGACGGCAGTCGGCAACGACGTCCCGGCCCAGGTTGCAGCATCCGCCGCGGCACCGCAGGTCGTTGCGTCGGCTGCTCCGGTTGCTTCAGCCCCGGCGCCGACGGCCGTCGTGCCTGCGTCGCAACCGATCGTCGCGACGGCAGCGGCGAGCAGCGCGGCCGTGCCGGTGCAGCCCGCGAGCGTCGTGGTGGCGGCAGGCCAGTCGATGGTCGAACTGAAGGTCAAGCAGGATTGCTGGTTCAGCGTGCGCGACAAGAGCGGCAAGGAGCTGTTCTCGGCGCTGGTGCGGGCCGGCGAGACGAAGCAGGTCGCCGGCGACGGGCCGTTCAAGGTGACGATCGGCAACAAGGCAGGTCTTGATACGGTCGCGTTCGACGGAAAACCTGTCGATCCGGCGAAATATTCGGCAGCGCGGGGTAACGTGGCGCGGTTCACGCTGCCCTGACGTCAAGCGCCGTGACGCAGGTCTGTCCTGGACAGGCCGCGAGGGCACGGCGCTTTTTCAATTCATGCGCCGCCTCGCGGCGCATTCCGCGTAAATGGATCTATCGATGCAATCCGAAGCTCAATCCCCACGCAGCAGTCAGATTTGTTCAACCGAGCCGGTGTTCGGCGGGCATCAGCCGCGTCGCGTGTCGCATGCGGTGGATGTTCGTTGGGGCGGGCAGCTCGTGACGATCGGCGGCGATGCGCCGGTGCGCGTGCAGTCGATGACGAATACCGACACGGCCGACGCAATCGGCACGGCGATCCAGATCAAGGAGCTTGCGAACGCGGGCTCCGAACTGGTGCGCATCACGGTCAATACGCCGGAGGCCGCGGCCGCCGTGCCGGCGATTCGCGAACAGCTCGACCGGATGGGCGTGACCGTCCCGCTCGTCGGGGATTTCCACTACAACGGCCACCTGTTGCTGCGCGACTACCCGGGCTGCGCGGAGTCGCTGTCGAAGTACCGGATCAACCCGGGTAACGTCGGTCAGGGCGCGAAGCGCGACACGCAGTTCGCGCAGATGATCGAAGCCGCGGCGAAGTACGACAAGCCGGTGCGGATCGGCGTGAACTGGGGCAGCCTCGATCAGGACCTGCTCGCGCGCATGATGGACGAGAACGGCGCGCGTTCGCAGCCGTGGGATGCGCAAAGCGTGATGTATGAAGCGCTGATCCAGTCGGCGATCGGCTCGGCCGAGCGCGCGGTCGAGCTGGGTCTCGGCCGCGACCGCATCGTGCTGTCGTGCAAGGTCAGCGGCGTGCAGGACCTGATCGCCGTGTACCGTGAGCTCGGCCGCCGCTGCGGCTTCGCGCTGCACCTCGGTCTGACCGAGGCCGGCATGGGCTCGAAGGGCATCGTCGCTTCGACGGCCGCGCTCGGCGTGCTGCTGCAGGAAGGGATCGGCGACACGATCCGCATTTCGCTGACGCCGGAGCCGGGCGCGTCGCGCACGGGCGAAGTGATCGTCGGCCAGGAAATCCTGCAGACGATGGGCCTGCGCTCGTTCGCGCCGATGGTGATCGCGTGTCCGGGCTGCGGCCGCACGACGAGCACGCTGTTCCAGGAACTCGCGATGCAGATCCAGACCTATCTGCGCGAGCAGATGCCGGTCTGGCGCAAGGAATATCCGGGTGTCGAGAAGATGAACGTCGCGGTGATGGGCTGCATCGTCAACGGCCCGGGCGAGTCGAAGCACGCGAACATCGGCATCAGCCTGCCGGGTTCGGGCGAAAACCCGGCCGCGCCCGTCTTCATCGACGGCGAGAAGGTCAAGACGCTGCGCGGTGAGCGGATCGCCGAGGAATTCCAGCAGATCGTCAGCGACTACGTCGCACGCAATTACGGCCGCACCGAGGCCCTGAACTAAATTCGTCCACACACACGAACGATGACTGAACAGAAACGCAAGATCGAGAAGCTCACCGGCGTCAAGGGCATGAACGACATCCTCCCGCAGGATGCCGGCCTCTGGGAGTTCTTCGAAGCTACCGTGAAATCGCTGCTGCGCGCGTACGGCTATCAGAACATCCGCACGCCGATCGTCGAACATACGCAGCTCTTCACGCGCGGCATCGGCGAAGTCACGGACATCGTCGAGAAGGAGATGTACAGCTTCATCGACGCGCTGAACGGCGAGAACCTGACGATGCGCCCGGAAAACACCGCGGCCGTCGTGCGCGCGTCGATCGAGCACAACATGCTGTATGACGGCCCGAAGCGCCTGTGGTACATCGGCCCGATGTTCCGTCACGAGCGTCCGCAGCGCGGCCGCTACCGCCAGTTCCACCAGGTCGGCGTCGAGGCGCTCGGCTTCGCTGGCCCGGATGCAGATGCCGAGATCATCATGATGTGCCAGCGCCTGTGGGACGACCTCGGCCTGACCGGCATCAAGCTCGAGATCAATTCGCTCGGCCTCGCCGAAGAGCGTGCCGCGCACCGCGTCGAACTGATCAAGTATCTCGAGCAGTTCGCCGATGTCCTGGACGAGGACGCGAAGCGTCGCCTGTATACGAACCCGTTGCGCGTGCTCGACACGAAGAACCCCGCGCTGCAGGAAATCGCGCAGAACGCGCCGAAGCTGATCGACTTCCTGGGCGACGAGTCGCGTGCCCACTTCGAAGGGCTGCAGCGCCTGCTGCTCGCGAACAACATCCCGTTCAAGATCAACCCGCGTCTCGTGCGCGGCCTCGACTACTACAATCTGACCGTGTTCGAGTGGGTGACCGACAAGCTCGGCGCGCAGGGCACGGTCGCGGCCGGCGGCCGCTACGATCCGCTGATCGAGCAGCTCGGCGGCAAGCCGACCGCCGCGTGCGGCTGGGCGATGGGCATCGAGCGCATTCTCGAGCTGCTGAAGGAAGAGGATCTCGCGCCCGAGCAGGAGGGTGTCGACGTGTACGTGGTGCACCAGGGCGAGACGGCGCGCGAACAGGCGTTCATCGCGGCCGAACGTCTGCGCGATACGGGCCTCGACGTGATTTTCCACTGCAGCGCCGATGGCGGCCCGGCAAGCTTCAAGTCGCAGATGAAGCGGGCCGATGCGAGCGGTGCCGCGTTCGCGGTGATCTTCGGCGAAGAAGAGGTCGCGAACGGCACGGTCGGCGTGAAAGCGTTGCGCGGTGCGGGCGAGGACGGGGAAAAGAACGTTCAGCAGACCGTACCGGTCGAAAGCTTGACCGAATTCCTAATCAATGCGATGGTTGCATCCGCCGAAGACGGCGACGACTGATCGCGCTGGCATTCGCTCGACAAGAAAAGCCTGAAAAGGAAGGAATCGCTCGCCGATGAGTTATCACGACGAACAAGAATCGATTGAAAGTCTCAAGGCGTGGTGGGCCCGCTGGGGCAACCTCACCACGTGGATCGTGCTCGCGGCGCTGGTCGTCGCGGCCGGTTTCAACGGCTGGAATTACTGGCAGCGCCGTCAGGCCGCCGAGGCTTCCGGGTTGTACGAGCAGGTGCAGAAGGCCGCCGCCGCGAATGACAAGGCGACGATGGCCCGCGCGGCCGCCGACATGGAAAGCAAGTTCGGCAGCACGCCGTATGCGCAGATGACCGCACTGTCGGCGGCGAAGACGTTGTACGCGGCCGGCGACGCCGCAGGCGCGAAGGCGCAGCTTCAATGGGCCGTCGATCACGCCAAGGACGACGAGTACAAGCAGATCGCGAAACTGCGTCTCGCATCGCTGCTGCTCGACGAGAAGGCGTACGATGCGGGCCTCGCGCTGCTGTCCGGCACGCCGGTCGATGCATTCAAGGGCCTCGTGGCCGATCGCCGTGGCGATCTGCTTGCGGCGCAAGGCAAGACCGACGATGCGCGCGCCGCGTACAAGCTCGCGCTCGCCGGCCTGTCGCAGGACGACCAGTCCGCGCGTCAGCTCGTGCAGTTCAAGCTAGATGCGCTCGGCGGCTGATCCCGGCCCCCTCAACCCCTTAACTCTGCTTCGCTAACCGATGAATTTGCTGAAACGTTACGCTGTGCCCGTAGCCTGCGCGGCGGCTGTCCTGGCATTGGCGGCCTGCTCGTCGTCGAAGGACGCGCGCCGCGTGCCGACGCCGCTCACCGAGTTCAAGCCCGTCATGGACGTGCAACAGGTCTGGAAGGCGAGCGTCGGCAAGGGCGGGCGCTATCTGTTCTCGCCGGTGGCCGTTGGCGACGCCGTCTACGCGGCGGGCGAGAACGGTTCGGTCGAGAAGATCGACGCGAAGACGGGCCAGACGCTGTGGCGCGCGAAGGTCGGTTCGGACCTGTCGGCCGGGGTCGGCAGTGATGGCAACCTGACCGCGGTTGGTGCGTTGAAGGGCGGCGTGTTCGTGCTGGGCCCCGACGGCAAGCAGCTGTGGAAGACGAGCGTGCAGGGCGAGATCTTCTCGCCGCCGCTGGTCGGCAACGGTCTCGTGATCGTGCGCACGATCGACGGCCAAGTGATCGCGTTCAACGCGCAGACGGGCGAACAGAAGTGGAACTACCGCAACCGCGCGGTGCCGCTGAACCTGCGCGTGTCGGCCGGCATGACGTTCGCGGGCGATGCGGCCGTGCTGGCGGGCTTCCCCGGCGGCGGTCTCGTCGCGATTAACCTGCAGACGGGCGAGCCGTTCTGGCAGACGCCCGTGTCGTTCCCGAAGGGTGTGACCGAAGTGGAGCGCATCAACGACGTCAGCGGTCCGCCGACGCTCGTGGGTGCCGAAGCGTGCGCGGTCACGTTCCAGGGCCAGCTCGGCTGCTTCGACGCGAACTCGGGCCGTCCGCTGTGGGAAAAGGCGTTCTCGAGCCGCAGCGGTCTCGCGCAGGATGATTCGGTCGTCGCCGGCGGCGACGACTGGTCGGTCGTGACGGCTTACGACGCGGCGAGCGGCAATCAGCTCTGGCGTAACGACAAGCTGAAGAGCCGCGACGTCGGCGTGCCCTACCTGCTTGGTCATGCGGTCGTGGTGGGCGACTACCAGGGCTTCGTGCACTTCCTGTCGCGCGAGGACGGCAGTTTCATCGCCCGAATGAAGACCGACGGCAGCGCGATTACCGCGGCGCCGGTCCTGGCGGGCAATACGCTCGTCGTGCAGACGAAGGACGGCGGCCTGTACGGGTTCCGTCCGCGCTGACGCGCACGTAACAGGCGCGAACGCGGCGCGGCGGGCTCGTCCCGCGCGCCGCGGTCGCGCGACATGAAGGCGGCCGGTGTCCCCGGCCGCTCGGTATTTGAAAGGCAGTTCGAAACGAAAGACGACGGCGCGCAACGCGCGCCCGGCGCGCGCATCCGGCGCGGCGCGAATTCGTGATATTTTCATTCAGCGCAGCCGCCCGCAGCAGCGGGCCTCCCGCTGCTGCGCATCACCGTAGAAAACACAGATGAAACCGGTCATTGCCCTCGTTGGGCGCCCCAATGTGGGGAAATCCACGCTGTTCAACCGGCTCACGCGTTCGCGCGATGCGCTGGTCGCCGACTTGCCGGGCCTGACGCGCGATCGCCATTATGGCGAAGGGCGGGTCGGCGCACGGCCGTATCTGGTCGTCGATACCGGCGGCTTCGAGCCCGTCGCGAAGGACGGCATCCTGCACGAGATGGCACGTCAGACGCGGCAGGCCGTCGAGGAAGCCGACGTCGTCGTGTTCATCGTCGACGGCCGTAACGGCCTCGCGCCGCAGGACAAGTCGATCGCCGACTACCTGCGCAAGACCGGCCGGCCGATCTTCCTGGTCGTCAACAAGGCCGAGGGGATGAAGTACACGGCGGTCGCGACGGACTTCTACGAGCTCGGGCTCGGCGATCCGCGCGCGATCTCGGCCGCGCACGGCGACGGCGTGACCGACATGATCAACGAGGCGCTGGAAGTCGCATACGCGGGCCAGCCCGAGGAAGCGGACGAGGACGATCCGTCGCGCGGCATCAAGATCGCGATCGTCGGCCGGCCGAACGTCGGCAAGTCGACGCTCGTGAACGCGCTGATCGGCGAGGACCGCGTGATCGCGTTCGACATGCCGGGGACGACGCGCGATTCGATCTACGTCGACTTCGAGCGCAACGGCAAGAAATATACGTTGATCGACACAGCGGGCCTGCGACGCCGCGGCAAGGTGTTCGAGGCGATCGAGAAATTCTCGGTCGTGAAGACGCTGCAATCGATCTCGGACGCGAACGTCGTCATTCTTCTGCTGGATGCGCAGCAGGACATTTCCGACCAGGACGCGCACATCGCCGGCTTCGTCGTCGAACAAGGCCGCGCGCTCGTGATCGGCGTCAACAAGTGGGACGGTCTCGACGATCACGCACGCGATCGCGCGAAAGCGGATTTGACCCGCAAGCTGAAATTCCTCGACTTCGCGAAATCGCACTACATTTCGGCCGCGAAGAAGACCGGCATCGGCGCGCTGATGCGCTCGGTCGACGACGCGTACGCGGCGGCGATGGCGAAACTGCCGACGCCGAAGCTCACGCGCGCGCTGATCGAGGCGGTCGAGTTCCAGCAGCCGCGGCGTCGCGGTCCGGTGCGTCCGAAGCTGCGCTACGCGCACCAGGGCGGCCAGAATCCGCCGCTGATCGTCATCCACGGCAACGCGCTCGACGCCGTGACGGAAACCTACAAGCGTTACCTCGAAAACCGATTCCGCGAAACTTTCTCACTGACCGGGACTCCATTGCGCATAGAGTTCCGTTCGTCGAACAACCCGTACGCGGACAAGGGCTGAAGCATGTCCTGCAAGGGATAGGCCGCATGGCCTACGCCCGGGCGGGGCATGCAAAATCGGCTATAGTGTAGCGATTGGCGCCGGATCTCTTTTTCTTCGTCGCCAATCCAGATCAACCTGCAAAAAAAGATGGAGTACGCCATGAGCAACAAAGGGCAATTGTTACAAGACCCGTTTTTGAACGCACTGCGCAAAGAGCACGTTCCCGTTTCGATCTATCTCGTCAACGGCATCAAGCTGCAAGGGAACATTGAATCGTTCGACCAGTACGTCGTGTTGCTCCGTAATACGGTGACCCAGATGGTCTACAAGCACGCCATCTCGACGGTCGTGCCGGCGCGCCCGGTGAATTTCCACCCGGACGCGGAAGCCTCGTCCTAACCCATCGCAGCGGCCGGCGTCCGGTCGCCGCGAGCGACCGATGCCAGCCGCCTTATCTTGACACCCGATAATTTGATCAACGCAGCGCTCGTCGGCATCGACTTCGGCAAGACCGATTTCGAAGCCAGCCTCGAAGAACTCAGTCTTCTCGCATCCAGTGCGGGGGCCCGTCCCGCCGTCACCCTCACCGGTCGTCGCGCCAGTCCCGATGCCAAGATGTTCATCGGCAGCGGCAAAGCCGAAGAATTGCGGCTTGCCTGCGACACGCACAACGTCGAAATCGTCATCTTCAACCACGCACTGGCACCGGCCCAGCAACGCAATCTGGAGCAGGCGCTTAACAGGCGGGTGGTCGATCGCACGAGCCTCATCCTCGATATCTTCGCGCAGCGTGCCCGCAGTCATGAAGGCAAGCTGCAGGTCGAACTCGCGCAGCTGCAATACCTGTCGACCCGCCTGATTCGCGCGTGGACCCACCTGGAGCGGCAAAAGGGCGGTATTGGCCTGCGCGGCCCCGGGGAAACCCAGCTCGAAACCGACCGTCGGTTGATCGGCGAGCGCATCAAGATGCTGAAGTCGCGGCTCGACCGGTTGCGCAGGCAGCACAGCACGCAGCGTCGTCAGCGCGCGCGCAGCGGCACGATGTCGGTGTCGCTCGTCGGCTATACGAACGCGGGCAAGTCGACGCTGTTCAATGCGCTGACGAAAGCGCAGGCCTATGCGGCCGACCAGCTGTTCGCCACGCTCGATACGACGTCGCGGCGCGTGTACCTCGGCGACGAGGCGGGTCAAATTGTCGTATCCGATACGGTAGGGTTCATTCGCGAATTGCCTCACCAGTTGGTTGCCGCGTTTCGCGCGACCCTCGAGGAAACGATTCATGCGGATCTGCTGCTGCACGTCGTCGACGCGTCGAGCGCGGTGCGGCTCGAACAGATCGAGCAGGTGAACGGCGTGCTGCACGAGATCGGTGCGGACACGATCCGGCAGGTGCTGGTGTTCAACAAGATCGACGCCGTGCCCGAGCTGGCGGCCCGCGGCGACGCGGTCGAGCGGGACGAGTATGGTAATATTTCGCGCGTCTTTTTGAGCGCACGCACCGGTCAGGGTCTTGATGCGTTGCGTGCCGCCATCGCCGAGATCGCCTCTGCGGAACACCTTTCCGGCGCGACGTTACCCAACGGCGCGCTCGACGGCGCACCCGCTGAACCACACGAAGACCACACGATTTCCGAACACGGGCGCTAACCGGTCCCGGCCGGTTCGCCGGCGTCTAATCTGGTGAACAAACTCTGGTGAACGAATACAACGAGCGGAGTACCTGGCGGCGGATGCGCGCCTTGCTGTCGATCAACGATCCCCGCTGGGGGCGCGGCGAAGGCAAGGGCAACGACGGATCCCGTCCGCGTGCGAATGAATCGAAGCGTCCGCCCGGTGGCGACGGTGACGGTCCGCCCGATCTCGACGAGATGTGGCGCAACTTCAACCGGCGTCTGAGCGGCCTGTTCGGCGGCAAGGGCGGCAACGGCTTCCGGCCCGACAATGGCCGGGCCGCGCGCGTCGGCGTCGGCATCGTGATCGGCGTGCTGGTCGCAGTCTACGCGGGCAGCGGGTTGTTTGTCGTGCAGGACGGCCAGACGGGCGTCGTGCTGCAGTTCGGCAAGCTGTCCGGCACGGTTGGCCAGGGCGTGCACTGGCGCGCACCGTATCCGTTCGCGTCGCACGAGATCGTCGACACGTCGCAGGTCCGTTCGATCGAGATCGGCCGCAACAACGTCGTGCGTCTCGCGAACGTGAAGGAAGCGGCGATGCTGACGCGCGACGCCGACATCGTCGACGTGCGTTTCATCGTCCAGTATCGGATTCGTTCGGCAACCGACTACCTGTTCCGCAGCGTCGATCCGGAGCGCAGTGTGTCGCAGGCCGCCCAGGCCGCGGTGCGCGCGATCGTCGGCACGCGCAGCGCGGCCGACATGCTGAACCAGGATCGCGATGCACTGCGCGAGCAATTGTCCGCCGCGATCCAGCGCGATCTCGATCGCTACCAGTCGGGCCTTGAGATCACGGCCGTCACGATGCAGAGCGTCGCGGCGCCCGAGCAGACGCAGGCCGCGTACGCCGAAGTCGCGAAGGCGCGCGAAGATCGCGAGGCCGCGAAGCGTGCTGCGCAGGCCTATGCGAACGACCTGCTGCCGAAGGCGCAGGGCAATGCCGCGAAACTCGCCGACGAAGCGAAGGCGTATGCCGATCGCGTGGTCACGGAGGCAGAGGGCGACGCCGACCGGTTCAAGCAGGTCTATGCACAGTATTCGAAGGCGCCCGCGGTGATCCGCGAGCGGATGTACCTCGAGACGATGCAGGAAATCTATTCGAACGCGACGAAAGTATTCGTCGGCAACAAGGGTGGCAACAGCGTCGTGTATCTGCCGCTCGACAAGCTTGTCGAGCAGGGGCGACAAGATGCCGCGAATGCCGCGACGCCTGCCGGTGCATCCGCGCCCGTCGCAGCGTCGGCCCCGGCCGCCGCTGCGTCGAGCGCACCCGCGAGCGCGGCTTCGGGCGCAGCGGCGCCCGCACCGGGCAGCGACGTGCTGCGGTCGCGCGAAGCGTTCCGCAGCCGCTCGCGTGAAGACGATACGAAGTAACGGAGAGCGCAGAACATGAACCGAATCATTGCGCTCGTCGTCGCAATCGTGATCGCCGCCTTCGCGGCGTCGTCGACCGTCCTGACCGTCGACCCGCGCCACACTGCCGTGCTGTCGGGCCGCGACGGCGCGCAACCCGAACTCGCGGGCCCCGGCATCCATTTCAAGCTGCCGCCGCCGCTGCAAACGGCGACGCTGATCGACACACGCGTGCAATCGCTCGAGTCGTCGGATCCGCTGCAACTGGCGACCGAAGACAAGCACGACCTGCTCGTCGCGTATGCGGTCAAGTACCGGATCAGCGATCCGATGAAATATTTCACGGCGACGGGCGGCGACCCGGTGGCCGCCACCGAGCGGCTGGCCGGCGCGCTGAAGAGCGCACTCGGCGACGCGTTCGGCAAGCGCGCGCTCGACGACGCGCTCGGCGGCCAGCGCGACATCGCCAATGCGGCGCGCGAGGCGGTGCGCGCGAAGGCGTCGGGCTTCGGCGTCGACGTGGTCGACGTGCAGTTGACGCGCGTCGACTTGCCGGCTGCGCAGACGGATGCCGTCTATCAGCGGATGATTGCCGCGCTGCGCGACCAGGCCGCACGGGTGCGCGCGGATGGCGCCGCCGATGTCGAGCAGATCAAGGCCGACGCGGAACGCGAACAGCAGGCGGTGCTCGCAAATGCGTACAAGTCCGCGCAGACGATCAAGGGCGAGGGCGACGCGAAGGCCGCGTCGATCGCCGCCGATGCGTTCGGCCGCGATCCGCAGTTCTACCAGTTCTACGCGAGCCTGCAGGCTTACCGGAATACCTTCAAGCGCAACGACATCATCGTCGTCGACCCCGACAGCGAGTTTTTCCGTTTCATGCGCAGCCCGACGGGCGGTGCCGCACCGGCGGCACCCGCTCCCCGCAAACACTGACCTTGGGGCGCCGCGTCGAGCGGCGCCGTCGCTCGCATGGATTTGGCTGGCTCGTTGTTGCTCGCGGTAGCACTGATGCTGATCATCGAGGGGGCGTTCCCCTTCGTGTTTCCCGTCGCCTGGCGCGACACGTTTCGTAGAATAGCGGAGCGGCCGCCGCATCATATCCGGATCGGCGGGCTCATCGTGATGGCGCTCGGGCTCGTCCTGCTGCTGCTGGCCACCTGATCCGGACGGCGCACCCGCCGTTCGTTCCGCCCGATTTCCGATTTCCGATTCATCTCGCGGCGCGCGTGTCGCGCCCTGTTTCCTGTCGTAGGACCGTAACGATGTCGACCTGGTTACTTCCCGAGAATATCGCCGACGTACTGCCGTCGGAAGCGCGCAAGATCGAGGAGCTGCGCCGCAGGCTGCTCGATCGCTTCCGTTCGTACGGCTACGAAATGGTGATGCCGCCGCTGCTCGAATATCTCGAGTCGCTGCTGACGAGCGGCGGCGCCGACCTGCGCTTGCGTACTTTCAAGCTGGTCGATCAGCTGTCGGGCCGCACGCTCGGCCTGCGCGCGGACATCACGCCGCAGGTTGCGCGTATCGACGCGCATCTGCTGAACCGCCAGGGCGTGACGCGTCTCTGTTATGCGGGCCACGTGATGCATACGCGTCCGCGCGGCCTGCATGCGACGCGCGAGCAGATCCAGATCGGCGCCGAAATCTACGGACATGCCGGACTGGAAGCCGATCTCGAGATCCAGCAGCTGATGCTCGACGCGCTGCACCTCGCGGGGCTGTCGCGGATCCGTCTGGATCTGTGTCACGCGGGCGTGCTCGCGGCGCTGCTCGCACGCGACCCGCAAGCCGCCGAGCGCGGCGAGGCGCTCTACGACGCACTGTCGGGCAAGGACGTGCCGCTGCTGAACGAACTCACCGACGATCTCGGCGCCGATACGCGCGCGGCGCTGCGGACGCTGCCGCATCTGTACGGTGACGCGAGCGTGCTCGACGAGGCACGTGCACGCCTGCCGGTGCTGCCCGAGATCACGCGCGCGCTCGACGATCTCGCGCAGCTCGCCGCGCAGGCGAAGGGTGTCGAGGTGGCGATCGATCTCGCCGACCTGCGTGGCTACGCGTACCACAGCGGCGCGATGTTCACGGCGTACATCGACGGCGTGCCGAACGCGATCGCGCGCGGCGGCCGTTACGACCACGTGGGCCAGGCCTACGGTCGCGCCCGCCCGGCGACGGGCTTCTCGCTCGACCTGCGCGAGCTTGCGCGGATTTCGCCGATCGAGGCGCGCGGTACCGCGATTCTCGCGCCGTGGGCACAGGACGACGCGCTGAGCGCGGCCGTTGCGGCGCTGCGCGATGCGGGCGAGGTCGTGATCCAGGCGTTGCCGGGGCACGACCACGTGCTCGACGAGTTCGCCTGCGACCGTTCGCTTGTCGAGCGTAATGGCGCATGGGTGGTCGAACCCCGTTAAACAGGCGTTCGCGGGCCGTCGTTCGACGTGCATATCGTTGAAGCGAAACGGAAAAATTCGGAATCGCCCGCGAACATAGGTAGAATACGTTTTTAACCAGCTAACGAATCAACATGTCTGCCAGCGCAGTGAACGTGACTCCCGGGCGCAATGTCGTCGTCGTGGGAACGCAATGGGGTGATGAAGGCAAGGGCAAGATCGTCGACTGGCTGACGGACCACGCTCAGGGCGTCGTGCGTTTCCAGGGCGGTCACAACGCCGGCCACACCCTCATCATCGGCGGCAAGAAAACCATCTTGCGCCTCATTCCGTCGGGCATCATGCGTGAAGGCGTCGCCTGCTACATCGGCAACGGCGTCGTCCTGTCCCCCGAGGCACTGTTCAAGGAAATCGGCGAGCTGGAAGAGGCCGGCGTGAACGTGCGCGATCGCCTGTTCATCTCCGAAGCCACGACGCTGATCCTGCCGTACCACATCGCAATCGACCAGGCGCGCGAAGCGCGCAAGGGCGCCGGCAAGATCGGTACGACCGGCCGCGGCATCGGCCCCGCGTACGAAGACAAGGTCGGCCGCCGCGCGCTGCGCGTGCAGGACCTGTTCGACGCGAAGACCTTCGCCGACCGCCTGCGCGAAAACCTCGATTTCCACAACTTCGTGCTGACCCAGTACCTGGGTGGCGCGGCCGTCGATTTCCAGGCCACGCTCGACACGATGCTCGGCTATGCCGATCGCCTGAAGCCGATGGTGGCCGACGTGTCGCGCCGCCTGTACGACGCGAACAACGCCGGTCAGAACCTGCTGTTCGAAGGCGCGCAAGGCACGCTGCTCGACATCGACCACGGCACCTATCCGTTCGTCACGTCGAGCAACTGCGTCGCGGGTGCGGCATCGGCCGGCGCCGGCGTCGGTCCGCAGAAGTTGAACTACATCCTCGGCATCACGAAGGCGTACTGCACGCGTGTCGGCTCGGGCCCGTTCCCGAGCGAGTTGTACGACGCGGACAATCCGCAGCGCCAAGACCAGATCGGCGTTACGCTGGCGAACGTCGGCAAGGAATTCGGCTCGGTCACCGGCCGTCCGCGCCGCACCGGCTGGCTCGACGCAGCGGCGCTGCGCCGCTCGATCCAGATCAACGGCGTGTCGGGCCTGTGCATGACGAAGCTCGACGTGCTCGACGGCCTCGATGAAGTCAAGCTGTGCGTCGGCTACAAGATCGACGGCAAGGACGTGGACATCCTGCCGCGCGGTGCCGCCGACGTCGCGCGCTGCGAGCCCGTGTACGAAACGTTCGCCGGCTGGAAGGAAAGCACCGTCGGCATCAACACGTGGGACGCGCTGCCGGCGAATGCTCAGGCATACCTGACCCGTGTCCAGGAAGTGGCCGGCGTGCCGGTCGACATGGTTTCGACGGGGCCGGATCGCGACGAGACGATTCTGCTTCGCCATCCGTTCAAGGTGTAATTCTCAGCATGACGCAGCAAATCACGATGACGGCGGCAGACTTGATGACCGATCCGCGCAACGACGACAAGAACCTGTGGGTAGGCTGGGACGAATACCATCGTCTGATCGAGCTGCTTGCGCTCCAGGTGCATGCATCGGGCTGGAAGTTCGACCAGATCCTGTGCCTCGCGCGCGGCGGTCTGCGCGTCGGCGATCAACTTTCGCGCATCTACGACGTCCCGCTCGCGATCCTCGCGACGAGTTCGTATCGCGAAGCGGCCGGCACCGAGCAGGGCGAGCTCGACATCGCGCAGTACATCACGATGACACGTGGCAACCTCGAGGGCAACGTGCTGCTGGTCGACGATCTCGTCGATTCGGGCGTTACGCTCGCGCGCGTGCAGGAGCACCTGAAGGAGCGCTATCCGGCGGTCAAGGCCGTGCGCTCGGCGGTGCTCTGGTACAAGGGTTGCTCGAAGGTCAAGCCTGACTATCACACGCAGTATCTGCCGACGAATCCGTGGATTCATCAGCCGTTCGAAGAGTGGGACACGGTTCGTCCTCACAATCTCGAGGCGTGGATCAAGCGCGGTCGCGCGCAGCGCGACGGCTCGGGCGCGTAAGCGGCCGGTCGATCGAAGGAAAGCCTTGTACGGCGCCGCTTGCGGCGCCGTTTTTTATTGCGGCGGCGGGCCGGTGGGCGCCACAATCGGTGTTCGCGGTAGGCAGACGGCGCGTCCCCGGCTATGATGGCAGCCCTGCCACAGCTTGCGCGGGATTGCATGCGCGGCGTGGATCACGTGGCTTCAGGGCAACAGGGCAGCACGGTTTTTCAGGGGGGCGCGAGTAGAATAGCGCTCGTTTTGTCCGAACCGGACCCGATTATTAAGCTTCATATGAACGACACGATCCAGGCGACCGACGCAGCCCATGCGCATTCGACGCACCAACACTCGATGCGGGCGCTTGCGATAGCGGCCATCGGCGTCGTGTTCGGCGATATCGGCACGAGCCCGCTGTATTCGCTGAAGGAGGCATTCAGCCCCGCACACGGCATTCCGCTCACCGAAGGTTCGATTCTTGGGGTGATCTCGCTGCTGTTCTGGGCGATCATCCTGGTGGTCGGCATCAAGTATTTGCTGTTCGTGATGCGGGCCGACAACAACGGCGAAGGCGGCGTGCTCGCGCTGATGGCGCTGTCGCTGCGGCCGCTCGACTCGAAAACCCGCGTCGCGGGCGCGCTGATGGCGCTCGGGATCTTCGGCGCGTGCATGTTCTACGGCGACGCCGTGATCACGCCGGCGATTTCCGTGATGTCGGCGGTCGAAGGTCTGGAGATCGCGACGCCGCACCTGTCCCATCTCGTGATGCCGATCACGATCGTGATTCTGATCGCGCTGTTCTGGATCCAGCGTCACGGTACCGCGATGGTCGGCAAGCTGTTCGGGCCGATCATGGTGCTGTGGTTCATCGCGATCGCGGCGCTCGGCGTGTATCACATCGTGCGCGTGCCGGGCATCATCGCGGCGATCAATCCGTATTACGCGGCGTCGTTCATGTCGGAGCATGTGCTGCAGGCCTATGTCGTGCTCGGTTCGGTCGTGCTGGTGCTGACCGGCGCGGAAGCGCTCTACGCGGACATGGGCCACTTCGGTGCGAAGCCGATTCGCCTCGCCGCATACGGGCTCGTGATGCCGTCGCTCGTGCTGAACTACTTCGGCCAGGGCGCGCTGCTGATCCAGAACCCGAAGGCGATCGAGAACCCGTTCTTCCTGTTGGCGCCGGAATGGGCGCTGCTGCCGCTCGTCGTGCTGTCGACGGTCGCGACCGTGATTGCTTCGCAGGCCGTGATCTCGGGCGCGTATTCTCTGACGTCGCAGGCGATCCAGCTCGGCTACGTGCCGCGCATGAAGGTGCTGCATACGTCCGAATTGGCGATCGGCCAGATCTACGTGCCGGTCGTGAACTGGCTGCTGCTGTTCGTGATCCTCTGCATCGTGATCGGCTTCAAGAGCTCCGACAACCTCGCCGCAGCGTACGGTATCGCAGTGACGGCGACGATGGTGATCACGACCGTGCTCGCGGCCGTCGTGATGGTGAAGGTGTGGAAGTGGAACAGGCTGCTCGTCGGCGCGATCATCGCGGTGTTCCTTGCGGTCGACCTGGGCTTTTTCGGCGCGAACCTGCTCAAGGTCGCGCAGGGCGGCTGGCTGCCGCTCGGCATCGGCGCGCTGTTGTTCTTCCTGCTGATGACCTGGTACACGGGCCGCCACATCGTCAAGGAGCGTACGGCTGCCGACGGTATCCCGCTCGAGCCGTTCTTGCAGGGGCTGCTCGCGCATCCGCCGCACCGTGTGTCGGGCACCGCGATCTACCTGACCGGTAACGACAAGCTCGTCCCCGTCAGCCTGCTGCACAACCTGAAGCACAACAAGGTGCTGCACGAGCGGACCATTTTCCTGACGTTCGTCACGCGCGACATCCCGTATGTGCGCGACGACAAGCGCCTGAGTGCGCGCGACGCGGGCGGCGGTCTGTACATCGTCAAGGCCGAATACGGCTTCAACGAGACGCCGGACGTGAAGGCCGTGCTCGAGGAATTCGGCCGCACGCACGACATGACGTTCGAACTGATGGACACGTCGTTTTTCCTCGCGCGTGAAACGGTCGTGCCGACGCATCTGCCCGGCATGTCGATCTGGCGCGAACGCGTGTTCGCATGGATGCATCAGAACGCGGCGAAGCCCACCGACTTCTTCTCGATCCCGGCGAACCGCGTGGTCGAGCTCGGCACCAAGATCGAAATCTGACCCGCACGCGGGCCGCATATGCGGCCCATGCCGGTCCGGCCGCGCTTGCCGAGGCCATGAAAAAGCCCGCCTTCCGGCGGGCTTTTTTTCGTGCGTCGACAGCCTTCGCGTGCTCAGCGCTTCAGCTTCGCGAACGCCGCGGCCATCGCGCCGGCCGGTTCCGGCTCGCGCGAACGCTGGGGGCGGGCCGCGCCGCGGCCGGCATTGCCGCGATCCTGACCGGCGCGCGGCGCCAGGCCCGGTGTGGCCGCTTCGTCGTCCAGACGCATCGTCAACGAAATGCGCTGACGCTTCACGTCGACGTCGAGCACCTTGACCTCGACGACTTGGCCGGCCTTCACGACTTCGTGCGGATCCTTGATGAACTTCGTCGACATCGCGGACACGTGGACGAGGCCGTCCTGGTGCACGCCGACATCCACGAATGCGCCGAACGCCGCGACGTTCGTCACGACACCTTCAAGCAGCATGCCCGGCATCAGGTCGGACACCTTTTCGACGCCGTCACGGAACGTTGCGGTCTTGAATTCGGGGCGCGGGTCGCGACCCGGTTTTTCGAGTTCGGACAGGATGTCGCGCACGGTCGGCAGGCCGAAACGTTCGTCGACGAATTCGGCGGGCGACAGGCCGGACAGCGCATCGCGGCTGCCGAGCACGTCGTCGATCCGCTTGCTGATCTTCGCGAGGATCCGTTCGACGACCGGATAAGCCTCCGGGTGGACCGACGAGCGATCGAGCGGATTCTCGCCGCCGTTGATGCGCAGGAAGCCGGCTGCCTGCTCGAAGGTCTTGTCGCCGAGGCGCGGCACCTTGCGCAGGTGATCGCGCGACGGGAACGGCCCGTTCGCGTCGCGGTAGTCGACGATGTTGCGCGCGAGCGTGGCGTTCAGGCCAGAGACACGCGCGAGCAGCGCGACCGACGCGGTGTTCGCGTCGACGCCGACCGCGTTCACGCAATCCTCGACCACCGCATCGAGCGAGCGGGCGAGTTCGCGCTGGTTCACGTCGTGCTGGTACTGGCCGACGCCGATCGCCTTCGGCTCGATCTTCACGAGCTCGGCGAGCGGGTCCTGCAGGCGGCGGGCGATCGACACGGCGCCGCGCAGCGACACGTCGAGCTCCGGGAATTCCTTCGCGGCCAGCTCGGACGCCGAGTAGACCGACGCGCCGGCTTCCGACACGACGATCTTCTGCAGCCGCAGTTCCGGATGCTTCGAGATCAGCTCGCTCGCGAGCTTGTCGGTTTCACGGGACGCGGTGCCGTTGCCGATGCTGATCAGCTCGGCCTGCGTCTGCGCGGCGATGCGCGCGAGCTTCGCGAGCGAGCCGTCCCAGTCGCGGCGCGGCTCGTGCGGGTAGATCGTATCGGTCGCGAGCAGCTTGCCGGTGCGGTCGACCACGGCAACCTTCACGCCCGTGCGCAGGCCGGGGTCGAGACCGATCACGGCCTTCGGGCCGGCCGGCGCGGCCAGCAGCAGATCCTTCAGGTTGCGGGCGAACACGCGGATCGCTTCGGCTTCCGCCGTTTCGCGCAGTTGCGTGAGCAGTTCGTTCTCGATGTGCGGCTGCACCTTCACGCGCCAGCACCAGCGGCACACGTCCGACAGCCACTTGTCCGCCGGGCGGCTCTGGTTCGCGATCCCGAAATGGCGCGCGATCATCGCTTCGCCGGGATGCGGGACTTGCGCGTCGAGCTCCTCGCCGAGCCCGAGCTTGACGGTCAGCACGCCGGCATTGCGACCGCGGAACAGAGCCAGCGCGCGGTGCGACGGGACCGTCCGGATCGTTTCCGCGTAGTCGTAGTAATCGCGGAACTTCTCGCCTTCCTCGTTTTCCTTGCCTTCGACGACCGCAGAGGATACGACGCCCTGGCTGTGCAGGTAGTCGCGCAGCTTGCCGAGCAGTTCGGCCGTTTCGCCGAATTGTTCGGACAGGATGTCGCGCGCGCCGTCGAGCGCGGCCTTCACGTCGGCGACACCCTTGTCGGCATCGACGTACGCGGCGGCTTCCGTCTGCGGGTCGAGCAGCGGATTCGCGAGCAGCGCCTGCGCGAGCGGCTCGAGGCCGGCTTCGCGCGCGATCTGCGCGCGCGTGCGGCGCTTCGGCTTGTACGGCAGATAAAGGTCTTCGAGCACCTGCTTGCTGTCGGCCGCGTCGATCGCGGCGCGCAGTTCGTCGGTCAGCTTGCCCTGTTCGTCGATGCTCGACAGGATCGCCGCGCGGCGGTCCTCGAGCTCGCGCAGATACAGGAGGCGTTCCTCGAGCTGGCGCAGCTGCGTGTCGTCCAGGTTGCCGGTCACTTCCTTGCGGTACCGGGCAATGAACGGAACGGTCGAGCCTTCGTCGAGGAGTTGCACTGCCGCCGCGACCTGGCGCGGCTGGACGGACAGTTCGGTGGCGATGCGCTGTACGATCTTGAGTGCTACGGTTTCCGTCATGTCGTGGATGATCTGCCTGCTGAAATCGCGGCGCGGGCCGGCAGGCCGCGCGGCGCGGGCTGCTAGACGGGCCCGCCGGACCAGATGCCGCGGGTGAGTGAAGCGGGGCATTTTGCCATAAATGGCGGAGCGTCCAGCCGGGGGTGATAGAATTTGACACATGTCCCGCAGCTTTCCTACGACGTTGCCAACTTCCCGCATTTCTCTCGTCGCGCTCGGCGCAGCGCTTGCCGCGGCTTTGTCCGCCGGGTCTACCGTCGCGTACGCACAGGCATCGGGCGCAACCGCGCCGGACGCCGCAGTGGCCGCGCCCGTCGCACCCTCCGCCACGCAAGATTTTGACGCCCGTCAAAAAGTGCTTAATCAACGTTCCGCGGAAAACGATTATCGTTATGCCGTGGCGGAGCACGATTGCTACAGCAAGTTCTTTGTCAATCATTGTCTCGGCAATGCGCGCGACCGGATGCGCGAGGAGCGGGCGAGCATCCGTCAGGAGCAGCTCGCGCTCGACGACGAGCAGCGCGCGGTGCGGGCGCAGCAGCGCGACCAGCAGCAGGCGTTGAAGCAGGCGCAGAATGCGGCGGAAGCGCCGCAGCGCGCGGCGAACGATGCGGCGAACGCGGCTGCGTTCCGCGACAAGCAGGAGCAGAATGCACTGAAGCAGGCGCAGCGCGGCGCCGAGGGGCCGCAGCGCGCCGCGAACAAGCAGGCATACGACCAGAAGCAGGCAGACTTCCAGCGCAAGCTCGACCAGGCGCGCCAGCAGGGCGCGCAGAAGGCGCAGGAGCGGGCGGACAACGCCGCGCGCTACGAGCAGAAGCAGAAGGAAGCTGCGCAGCACAAGGCCGATGTCGAGCGGCGTCAGCAGGAAGCGGCCGACAAGGCCAAGCAGCAGCAACAGCAGGGGCAGTAACGTGTTGGATTGATCCGGAGTCAGTCTCGTGCGTGCCGGCACGCCAGTCGGCGCGCTGCTTCGATGAGGAGGCGCATATGCAAAACCGTCCCACGGAACAGCAGCAGGAATTGCACAACCGTTTGGCTGCGTTGCAGGAGCAGCACCAGCAGCTCGCTCGGGAGATCGAGCTGAAGGAAGGACACTCCGACATCGACGACATCACGCTGCACCGGCTGAAGAAGGAAAAGCTGGCGGCCAAGGACAAAATCATTTTGCTGCAATCGCAGCTGGAACCGGATAAGCGCGCCTGAGCGCGGCCTGGCAAGCGCCGGCGCCGCCCGGGCGCTGGACACAGGAACGCTTGCCTTGAATTCACCGCTTGAAGCCAACCCCGATGCCCGGCGTGACGCGTCGTCCGCCGGGCGCGTTCGTGCGCCCGAAGGCACCTTCGAGCTGAGCCGCAAGCGCGTCGACGAACTCGACACGATCTTCGGCGACGGCGGATTGCTCGCGCGCGCGCTCGACGGCTATCACCCGCGTCAGTCGCAAATCGAGATGGCGCGCGCGGTCGCGTCCGCGATGGAGGCGTCCGCGCGCCGGATGCCCGAGCCGGAAATCTTCGAGACCCGCAAGCGGCCGGCACGCCGCCTCGGCGAAGGCGACAAGGCGGCCGAATCCGCCGCGGAGGGGGCTGCGGTCGAAGCCGACGGCGACGCCGGCGACAACACGCTGATCGTCGAGGCCGGCACCGGTACCGGCAAGACCTATGCGTATCTGGTGCCCGCGATGCTGTGGGGTGGCAAGGTGATCGTGTCGACCGGCACGAAGCACCTGCAGGACCAGCTGTTCCAGCGCGACATCCCGACGGTGCGCAACGCGCTCGCGGTGCCGGTAACGGTTGCGATGCTCAAGGGCCGCTCGAACTACCTGTGCCATTACTACCTGCAGCGCACGGCCGAC
The DNA here is from genome assembly GCF_001524645.2 of Burkholderia sp. MSMB0856. NCBI lineage: Bacteria > Pseudomonadati > Pseudomonadota > Betaproteobacteria > Burkholderiales > Burkholderiaceae > Burkholderia > Burkholderia sp. MSMB0856. The sequence goes on from NZ_CP013427.1 coordinate 1,625,888, forward strand.
AACGGCCGCCTGCCGTCGCGCCAGGACACCGCGTATCTGCAGGAAATCGTCCGGTTCGCCAAGGTCACGAAGAGCGGCGACAAGGCCGAGCTCGCGAGCGTGCCGGAGACGGCGCCCGTGTGGTCGATGGTCACGTCGACGCGCGACAACTGCCTCGGCCAGGAGTGCCCGCATTACAAGGAGTGCTTCGTGATGCAGGCGCGCCGCGAGGCGCAGCAGGCGGACGTCGTCGTCGTCAACCATCACCTGTTCTTCGCGGACATCATGCTGCGCGACACCGGGATGGCCGAACTGCTGCCGAACGCGAACACGGTGATCTTCGACGAAGCGCACCAGCTGCCGGAGACGGCCACGCTGTTCTTCGGCGAGACGCTGTCGACCACGCAGATCCTCGAACTCGCGCGCGACACGGTCGCCGAAGGCCTGAGCCATGCGCGCGATGCGGTCGAGTGGGTGAAGCTCGGCGGCGATCTCGAACGTGCGGCGCGCGACCTGCGTCTCGCGTTCGCGAACGACCAGATCGTGCGCATGTCGCTCGCGCAACTGGGCGACGATCACCCGATGTTCGGCGCGCTCGACGCGCTCGAAGTGGCGCTCGATGCGCTTGCCTCGGCGCTCGCGAGCCAGGCCGAGCGGGCGGAGTCGCTCGGTGCGTGCCTGCGGCGCGCACGCGAGCTGCAGGACCTGCTCGCGGGCTGGGTCGCGCCCGGCGCGGCGGAAGCGGCCGCGAAGGCCGATGCCGCGGTCGCCGGCGACAAGGCGGCCACCGACGACCCGAACGAGAAGGTGCGCTGGGTCGAAGTGTTCGCGCATACCGTCCAGCTGCACGAGACGCCGCTGTCGGTTGCGCCGATTTTCGCGAAGCAGCGTGCCGGCGTGCCCCGCGCGTGGGTGTTCACGTCGGCGACACTGTCGGTGCGCGGCGACTTCACGCACTACGCGGCCCAGATGGGCCTCAGCTCGCGGCGCTCGATGACGCTCGCAAGCCCGTTCGACTATCAGACGCAGGGCCTGCTGTATGTGCCGCGCAACTTGCCGCAGCCGTCGTCGCCGGCGTTTACCGATGCCGTGTTCGATGCCGCGTTGCCGGCGATCGAGGCATCGGGCGGCGGCGTGTTCATGCTGTGCACGACGCTGCGCGCGGTCGACCGGATCGCGTCGAAGCTGCGCGACGTGATCGAGTCGCGCGGCTGGAACACGCCGCTGCTGGTGCAGGGCGATGCCAGCCGTACCGAACTGCTCGATCGTTTCCGTTCGTACGGCAATGCGATTCTCGTCGGCAGCCAGAGCTTCTGGGAAGGCGTCGACGTGCGCGGCGACGCGCTGTCGCTCGTCGTGATCGACAAGCTGCCGTTCGCGCCGCCCGACGATCCGGTGCTGGCCGCGCGGCTCGATGCGTTGACCAAGAAGGGCTTGAGCCCGTTCGCCGTTCACCAGCTGCCCCAGGCCGTGATCACGCTGAAGCAGGGCGCGGGCCGGCTGATTCGCGCGGAGACGGATCGCGGCGTGCTGATGATCTGCGACACGCGGCTCGTCGACAAGCCTTACGGTCGACGGATCTGGCAGAGCCTGCCGCCGTTCAAGCGCACCCGCGAGATCGCGGTCGTGCAGGATTTCTTCGACGAGCATCGCGCCGCAAAGCGCGCGTGACCGCGCTGCTGCCTGCTGCGGGCGGCACCAACAAAAAACCCGGCTCGATGGCCGGGTTTTTTGTTGGTGCTTGGGCGTCGCTCAGAACTGCCACCACGACTTCTTCGTGCCGGGGCGCGAATGGCCGGTGATGTACGGGCTGTCCGGGAAGGTTCCGGCGAGCACGCGCTTCGTGTCTTCCGCGAGTTCCGGCTGGTTCAGCTTGCCGTACGACAGGATCATGATGTGCAGCGCGTCCTCGATCGCCGGCGCGCCCTTGTAGTCCTTGATCGCGAGCTGCGCGCGGTTGATCGCCGCGACATAGGCGCCGCGCCGATAGTAGTAGTCGGCCGCGTGCACTTCGTGCGAGGCGAGCGCGTTGACGATGTAGCGCATCCGCGCGGCGGCGTCAGGCGCGTACTTGCTCTTCGGGAACCGGTCGACGACGACCTTGAACGCGTCGTACGATTCGCGCAGTGCCTGCGGATCGCGCTCGCTCATGTCCTGGCCGGAGAAGCGGCCGAACAGGCCGAGATCGTCGTTGAAGTGGATCATCCCCTTCAGGTAGTACGCGTACGGGATATCCGGGTGATCCGGATGCAGCTGGATGAAGCGGTCGACGGCCTGATCGGCGGCTGCCGCTTCGTTGTCCTTCCAGCTGCAGTACGCGACGTTGATCTGCGCCTGTTGCGCGAAACGGCCGAACGGATCGCGACCCTGCAGCGATTCGAAATATTTCGCGCACTTGCCCCAGTCGCCGCCGGACAGTGCGTCCTGGGCCTCTGAGTATAATTTGTTGTTCGACCAGGTAGCCGTCTCGTCCTGCTTCTGCGGCAAGCCGTGGCAGCCGGCGATGAGGGCCGCGGCCGCTACCACCGCAGCTCGGGCGGCGACGGTTTTGGCCGTACGTTTGGTCGAATTCATCATGCTCGCATGTCCTAGCTTCAAGTCTCGGTGACCCAGTCTAAATGACCCGTTCAAGTTCGCAGAATGCCCCGCGGGGCAAGTCAAATCGCGAAGATTATAGCCCAAGCGATCGGCCCGCCGACGCTGCGTCGGGGGATTCTCCCGACGACGATCTCGCTGCAGACGCGATGCAGCCGCCTGTCGTGCCGTCCGCGGCGGCCGACGAAGCGCCGCGCGTCGTCGAAGTGCCGCTGTCGCTCGCGGGTGAGCGCCTCGATAAAGCGCTTGCCCAACTGTTCCCAGAATTCTCCCGCAGCCGCCTGCAGAGCTGGATCGAGGCGCAGCGCGTGCTGGTCGACGGCGCGCCGGCGAAGATCCGCCAGCCGGTGCCGCTCGGCGCGAGGATCGAGCTCGTGCCCGACCTGCTGCCCGAGCAGCTGGCGTTTACGCCGGAGCCGGTGCCGCTCGACGTGATCTACGAGGACGACGCGCTCGTCGTCATCAACAAGCCGGCGGGCCTCGTCGTCCACCCGGCTGCCGGCAACTGGAGCGGCACGATCCTCAACGGCCTGCTGCACCGTTACGGCGACGCGGCGGCCGGCCTGCCGCGCGCGGGCATCGTGCACCGGCTCGACAAGGAGACGTCCGGCCTCATGGTGGTTGCGCGCACACTCGCCGCGCAGACCGACCTCGTGCGCCAGCTGCAGGCGCGCACGGTGAAGCGCCGCTATTTCGCGCTCGTGTGGGGCATGATGCCCGAAGACGGCACGATCGACGCGCCGATCGGCCGCGATCCGCGCGAGCGCACGCGCATGGCCGTCGTCACCGGCGCGTCGGGCAAGCCCGCGCGCACGCATTTCCGCACGGTTGACACATGCATGTGGCAACGTCAGCCGGTGTCCGCGATCCAGTGCGATCTCGAAACCGGCCGCACGCATCAGATCCGCGTGCACTGCTCGCATGTCGGGCATCCGCTGCTCGGCGATCCGGTGTATGGGCGCGCGCGGGGCAAGCGCTCGGTCGCGCCGCTGCCGGGCGGGTTCGCGCGGCAGGCGCTGCACGCCTGGCGGCTCGGCCTCGTGCATCCGGTCACGGGCAAGACGATGCAGTGGCGTTGTCCGTTGCCGGACGACATGAACGCGCTCGTCGCGGCGCTGGGCTTTGGGCAGGGTGACGAGGAATTCGACGATGAAGACGGTGTCTACGACGATGACGATTTCGCCGGCGATTATCAGGATCACGACGACGATTACGACGATGAGGAGGAGTGAGTGTCGATGACGAACCTGGCGCCGTTGACGTGGCAGGACTGCGTGCAGCCCGACTGGCAGGTGGCGCCGCGCGTGCGTGCGCTGATCACGACGCGCGACGGCGGCGTGAGCGAGGGCCCGTACGGGCGCTGGCAGGATGGCGCGGCGTTGCCGGGCGGGATGAATCTCGGCCTGCATACCGGTGACGATCCGGCCCATGTCGCCGCGAATCGCGCGCGCTTGCTCGCGCTGGCGGGCCAGTCGCGAGCGGCATGGCTCGAACAGGTTCACGGCGCGCGGATCGTGCGCGCGGACGAGGTGATCGAGGCCGCGCCGGGTGCCGAGGCGCCCGTGCAGGCCGACGCGAGCGTGACGGACCGCGCGGGCGCGGTCTGTGTCGTGATGGTCGCGGATTGCCTGCCGGTGCTGTTGTGCGACGCGCGGGGTCGCGCGGTGGGTGCCGCGCATGCTGGCTGGCGCGGGCTCGCGGCCGGCATCGTCGAGCAGACCGCGGCTCGCGTCGCGGCACTCGCCGGCGGCGCGACGGATGAACTCCATGCGTACCTCGGGCCCGCGATCGGCCCGCGGGCATTCGAAGTCGGCGCCGATGTGCGCGAGGCGTTTCTCGACACGGCTCCGCAGTCGGAGCATGATGAGACGCGGCAAGCGTTCGTCGCGATCGACGGCGCGCCCGGCAAGTACCTCGCCGACCTCTATGCGCTTGCGCGCCTGCGCCTCGCGCGTGCAGGCGTGGCGCATGTGAGCGGCGGGACCGCCTGCACGGTCACCGAGCACGCGCGCTTCTATTCGTACCGGCGCGACCGCGTGACCGGCCGCATGGCGGCGGCGATCTGGCTGGCAGATTGATGGCTGACCGCGCGCGCTCGCGCGCGGCTTGGTTTGTTGCGCTGCGAAATCGGTTATTTCGATATTGGCGCGGCAATGCGGCGTTGCATGGACAACCGAATGAATAATCGCGAAGTCAAGTCGATCAAAATGTTTTATGTTTCGCCGGAAGCCTTGTCCCGCTTGTTGCGCACGGATTATCTCCGAGCAGAAATGTTCGGTGGTTTGACGCAGTGCTTCACATGGGGAAAACGATAATGATAAAAATACCGCACTGCGGCAGAATCTGGAGACGCCTCTCCAGAGCATGACGGCCCGGCTCGCAGCCGGCACGCCGCGCGCGAGCAGGATTTCACGATTGACGCTCACGAATCACCGGTAAGGCAGGTAATGACAGCATCGAAAAATTCGTCGACGTCCGCTCAGGCGGGCACTTCCGCAGGCAGCACCGGATTCGACCAGGCTACCCAGCCGATGCAGCAGATGTTCGAGGCATGGCTGAACGCCTGGCGCGGTTTCGCCGATCCGGCGCGCGCCGCAACGGCGGCGACCACCGCGAATCCGTTCGCCGCATTCCAGTTCCCGACATCCGTTCCGTTCCAGATGCCGTCGATGCCCGATCTGGGCGCCTTCGGCGGCCTGGCTTCGCCGTTCGCGGGGCTGAAGCTGCCGGTGGCCGCGGTCCCGCCGGAGCGGCTCCAGAAGCTGCAGGCCGACTACGCGCGCGATTGCATGACGCTGATGCAGCAGGCCGCCGCGGCGAAGCTCGAGTCGCCTGAACTGAAGGACCGCCGCTTCAGCGCGGATGCGTGGAAGGCTTCGCCCGCGCATGCGTTCGCCGCTGCGTGGTATCTGCTCAACGCGCGCTACCTGCAGGAGCTGGCCGACGCGCTCGAGACTGATCCGAAGACGCGCGAACGTATCCGTTTCTCCGTCCAGCAATGGACCGCCGCCGCCGCGCCGAGCAACTTCCTGGCGCTCAATCCCGATGCGCAGAAATCGATCCTCGAGACGCAGGGCGAAAGCTTGCGGCAGGGGATGATGAATCTGCTCGGCGACATGCAGCGCGGCAAGATTTCGCAGACCGACGAATCGCAATTCGTGGTCGGCAAGAACCTCGGGTGTACCGAAGGCTCGGTCGTCTACGAGAACGACCTGATCCAGCTGATCCAGTACGCGCCGAAGACGGACAAGGTGTTCGAGCGGCCGCTCCTGATCGTGCCGCCGTGCATCAACAAGTTCTACATCCTCGACCTGCAGCCCGAGAATTCGCTCGTCGCGCATGCGCTGTCGAACGGCCATCAGGTGTTCCTCGTGTCGTGGCGCAACGCCGATGCGTCGGTCGCGCACAAGACGTGGGACGACTACATGAACGAAGGGCTGCTCGCGGCGATCGACGCCGTGCAGCAGGTCAGCGGCCGCGAGCAGATCAACACGCTCGGCTTCTGCGTCGGCGGCACGATGCTCGCGACCGCGCTCTCGGTGCTCGCCGCGCGTGGAGAACATCCGGCCGCGTCAATGACGCTGCTGACCGCGATGCTCGATTTCACCGACACGGGCATCCTCGACGTGTTCGTCGACGAGGCGCACGTGCAGATGCGCGAGCAGACCATCGGCGGCAAGAACGGCGCGGCGCCGGGGCTGATGCGCGGCGTCGAGTTCGCGAACACGTTCTCGTTCCTGCGGCCGAACGACCTCGTGTGGAACTACGTCGTCGACAACTACCTGAAGGGCCACACGCCCGCCGCGTTCGACCTGCTGTACTGGAACAGCGACTCGACGAGCCTGCCGGGCCCGATGTACGCGTGGTACCTGCGCAATACCTATCTCGAGAACAAGCTCCGCGTGCCGGGCGCGCTGACCGTGTGCGGCGAATCCGTCGACCTGTCGCGCATCGACGTGCCGACCTTCATCTACGGGTCGCGCGAGGATCACATCGTGCCGTGGCAGACGGCCTACGCGTCGACGTCGATCCTGACGGGCCCGTTGAAGTTCGTGCTCGGCGCGTCGGGCCACATCGCGGGCGTGATCAATCCGCCGGCGAAGAAGAAGCGCAGCTACTGGGTCAACGACAACGATCTGCCCGAATCCGCTGACGACTGGTTCGCCGGCGCGACCGAGCAGCCGGGCAGCTGGTGGACGACTTGGGTCGAGTGGCTCGACCAGTACGGCGGCCGCAAGGTGGCGCCGCCCGCCAAGGCCGGTTCCGTGCAGTTCCCGGTGATCGAACCGGCGCCGGGTCGCTACGTGTTGCAGCGCGATTGACGAAAGACGGACAGCGGCGCACGCTGTCCGGTGCACCGCAGTTTTTTTAACAGGGCCGGTAGCGATGCGCCGTGTCGTGCGGGCCTGGAGGAAAGGGAAATGACGGACGTAGTGATCGTATCGGCCGCGCGGACCGCGGTCGGCAAATTCGGCGGCTCGCTCGCGAAGATCGCGGCACCGGAGCTGGGCGCGACGGTGATTCGCGCGGTGCTGGAGCGTTCGGGCGTGAAGCCCGAGCAGGTGAGTGAAGTGATCATGGGCCAGGTGCTGGCGGCGGGCTCGGGGCAGAACCCGGCGCGCCAGTCGCTGATCAAGGCCGGCCTGCCGAACGCGGTGCCGGGCATGACGATCAACAAGGTGTGCGGCTCGGGCCTGAAGGCGGTGATGCTGGCGGCGAACGCGATCGTGGCGGGCGACGCGGACATCGTGATCGCGGGCGGCCAGGAAAACATGAGCGCGGCGCCGCACGTGCTGCCGGGCTCGCGCGACGGGTTCCGGATGGGCGACGCGAAGCTGGTCGACACGATGATCGTCGATGGCCTGTGGGACGTGTACAACCAGTACCACATGGGCATCACGGCAGAGAACGTTGCGAAGGAATACGGGATCACGCGTGAGGAGCAGGACGCGTTCGCGGCGCTGTCGCAGAACAAGGCGGAAGCCGCGCAGAAGGCCGGGCGCTTCGATGCCGAGATCGTGCCGGTGTCGATTCCGCAGCGCAAGGGCGAGCCGCTGCAGTTCGCGACCGACGAGTTCGTGCGTCACGGCGTGACGGCGGAATCGCTGGCGGGGCTGAAGCCGGCGTTCTCGAAGGACGGCTCGGTGACGGCGGCGAACGCGTCGGGGCTGAACGACGGCGCGGCGGCAGTGCTGGTGATGTCGGCGCAGAAGGCGGCGGCGCTCGGCCTGACGCCGCTTGCACGGATCAAGGCATACGCGAACGCGGGCGTGGATCCGAGCGTGATGGGCATGGGTCCGGTGCCGGCATCGCGCCGCTGCCTGGAGCGTGCGGGCTGGACGCCGGGCGACCTGGACCTGATGGAAATCAACGAGGCCTTCGCGGCGCAGGCGCTGGCGGTGCACAAGCAGATGGGCTGGGACACGTCGAAGGTGAACGTGAACGGCGGTGCGATCGCGATCGGTCACCCGATCGGCGCGTCGGGTTGCCGGATCCTGGTGACGCTGCTGCACGAGATGGTCAAGCGCGACGCGAAGCGCGGGCTGGCGTCGCTGTGCATCGGCGGCGGGATGGGCGTCGCGCTTGCGGTCGAACGTCCGTAACCGGTCGTCCGTCACGGCCAAACCAATCCGGGCGCCGGCCGATTGCGGCTTCGGTCGGCGTTACGTGAAGTCAGAGGGGGCCTCCGGCGGCTCTCGAAACCAAAAAATGGAGTGAGATTTATGTCTCAGCGAATTGCGTACGTAACGGGCGGGATGGGCGGCATCGGCACCAGCATCTGCCAGCGTCTGTCGAAAGACGGCTTCAAGGTGGTCGCGGGTTGCGGCCCGAACTCGCCGCGCCGGGTGAAATGGCTCGAGGACCAGAAGGCGCTCGGCTACGATTTCATCGCGTCGGAAGGCAACGTGGGCGACTGGGACTCGACCAAGGCAGCGTTCGACAAGGTCAAGGCCGAAGTCGGCGAGATCGACGTGCTGGTCAACAACGCGGGCATCACGCGCGACGTCGTGTTCCGCAAGATGACGCATGAAGACTGGACGGCCGTGATCGACACCAACCTGACGAGCCTGTTCAACGTGACGAAGCAGGTGATCGACGGGATGGTCGAGCGCGGCTGGGGCCGGATCATCAACATTTCGTCGGTGAACGGCCAGAAGGGGCAATTCGGCCAGACGAACTACTCGACCGCGAAAGCCGGCATCCACGGTTTCACGATGTCGCTCGCGCAGGAAGTCGCAACGAAGGGCGTGACGGTCAACACCGTGTCGCCCGGCTACATCGGCACCGACATGGTGAAGGCGATTCGTCCGGACGTGCTCGAGAAGATCGTCGCGACGATCCCGGTGCGTCGTCTCGGCGCGCCGGAGGAAATCGGTTCGATCGTCGCGTGGCTCGCGTCGAACGACTCCGGCTTCGCGACAGGCGCCGACTTCTCGCTGAACGGCGGCCTGCATATGGGCTGAACGTCCGGCTGCGCGGGCCGCTTCGGCCGCGCGGCCCGGCGTTTCCGAAGGCCCCCGCCTCCCGGATCCGGGAGGCGGGGATTTGTCACTTGCGCTACGCTGCACCCAAAGGCGTTACATGACTACTACAAAGAAAACGGCCGAGCGGCTCATCAAGAAGTACCCGAACCGCCGGCTCTACGATACCGAGACGAGCACGTACATCACGCTGACCGACGTCAAGCAGCTCGTGCTGGAACAGGAGGACTTCAAGGTCGTCGACGCGAAATCCAACGAAGACCTGACGCGCAGCATCCTGCTGCAGATCATCCTCGAGGAAGAGAGCGGCGGCGTGCCGATGTTCTCGTCGTCGATGCTGTCGCAGATCATCCGTTTCTACGGTCATGCGATGCAGGGCATGATGGGCACGTACCTGGAAAAGAATATCCAGGCGTTCATCGACATCCAGAACAAGCTCGCGGATCAATCGAAGAACCTTTACGAAGGTAACGCGATGAATCCGGAAGTCTGGTCGCAGTTCATGAACATGCAGGCGCCGATGATGCAAGGGATGATGACGAGCTACATCGAGCAGTCGAAGAACATGTTCGTGCAGATGCAGGAGCAGATGCAGAACCAGGCGAAGTCGATGTTCAGCACGTTCCCGTTCAAGCAACCGGGCGCGCCGGAGCCGGAGAAGAAGTAACGCTTGCGCGGCAGGCCGGTCGCGGCGGCACCCGCCGCCCGACGCCTGGCTTGGCGCCGCGATGCGCGGCGGTGCGATGCGGCCGATCGTGTGCTCGGGCACGACGATGGCCGCTGGCCGCCGGCGCAAGATGTTGCCGACGGTCGTTCCTGATCGTCGGCACCGAATGCCTGTGCCCTCGCGTGGGGGCCGGTGCGATCGTGGTCCGGTCGCCTTTATCTAATTCCAGAGAGTCATCAGCAAATCGACACCCGGGCGTGTCGCGCCGCACGCCGTGCGTTTGTGCCAGTGCGACCGATCGCCGTTGCGTCGGGCCGCGTCACAACGCGCAGCGGCAAAGCCTGCGCGTACGCCGGCTTGGCTCAAAGTGCCGGATCGAAATCCTGGTGATCGTCCGCGGGAGGAAGGTCGAGCACGAGCTTCACCGCGCAGTAGTTCGCCTTCAGCGAAAACACCCGGCCGATCACAAGAAACGTCTGCCGCGAATTCTCGAGTTCGACGAAGTCGCCCGGCTGCGGCACGTGGGCGCCCTGGTCATAGGAAAAGCTGGTGCTGGTCTGCTCGCCGATGGTCTCGGCGGCGTGCTCGGTGAATTCGATCGTGATGTGGGTGGTCATGCGAAGGCCGTTGGGTAAGTGAAGAAAGCGGATGTTGCGATTTTCGCATAGGGGCGGGGTGAGGCCGGGGGCGATTGTCGTGCATGACGGGCGGTGATCGCATTCATCGTTTCATCGTCGCCGGTCTGAAAGGCTGGATCAGCTGCCGGTTCCGCCGGCGCGTGCTGGGTATTGAGGGTGCCATCCACGGCGTCTTGAGCGCCGGTTTTGCCTCCCTGACCCATAAATAGCTGTAAACTCACGCTTTTGCCGCCACGCCCCCACATTCCAGATGTCCCAGTCCCCCAAAGTAGGCTTCGTGTCGCTCGGGTGCCCGTAGCACAATCAATCTATACCAAGCGCGAATAGGCCTCGAACGTACCGATGGCTTGTACTCTGTGGAAGTTGTTATGCTACTGCGATGATCTAGGATCTTGCCGGGAGGCGCGAATGGGAGTTTTCGACGAGCTGTTGGAAGTGCGCTTGCCGCCAATCGCGATCCAGTTCTTCCATGTCTTTTCGCGATTCGAATGCGCTCTCAAGCGATCCGGTAAGTATGCAAGAGGGGACGGACAATGGGTTACGCCCCGATGGGCAAGCTTTGCTGATGACCTTGGTGCGGAGTTCTTGTCTGATGTGGTCAAGAGCGGCCAAGCTAAAACTCTTATTGAGCGGCCTCCAAACAAGCAAATTCTCGTGCACGAGGGACAGCTCGGGTGGAAAGTCGGCGAGCCGATTCAAACCACCCGTGACTTAATTGATGCTGTTCGCACCGTGAGGAACAATTTGATGCACGGGGGGAAATATCGAGAGGCTGGATACGGTAGTCCAGCGATGGTTGAGGGATCTGAGCGCGATGAAAAGCTCTTGAGCGAGAGCCTTAACGTACTCGCCATGGCGTTGGAACGAAGCCCCCTGGTACGCGAACACTTCGGTCGCATATAGTCGACCGTCTCTCATCAAAGCATCGAAAGGCGAAGCATTGTGAGGATTCTTCGCTTCGTTGAAGGAAGTTGCTGGGGTGATGGGCGACGTAATCGCATAATCCCTTGGCGGCGGCTCCGGCAGTTGCCGCATAGAGCATGTCGCCCTACAATGGTCGCAAAACAATTCGTTCTAATCGACCTACTACGGGGTAGTCATGGACTGGTTGACTCATATCATTGCGTTTCTCGCTGGTTTGGGCGGTGGATGGACGTTGAAGGCCGCTGTCTCAGTCCGTTCATCCAAGTCTCATCGCGAGTCGAAAGTTTCCCAAAATAGGAACTTCGCTGGCGGGGACATCGTGGCTGGTGATAAGAGCAACAACACCAGCAAGTAAGCGCCGTGGATATCATTCGTCAGAATAACAATCAGGCGCAAGGCGATATAATCGGTGGCAATAAAACCGAAACAACATTTAACTTCATTAATCAGCAGACGATCAGTGAGCTTACTCGCCTGTACGAGAAAATGAAGGCGAATGATGGCGTCGGAGAGCCGTCGGACAATATGTTCTGTGAGCAACTGGAACATTACATTAATGCCAGCACAGACGGCGATGTGCGTGGGCTCGAAGTTAAGCTCCAAGAAAGTGGAAGAAGTGAGCTAATTCCCGCGGCGACGCGAATGAAGGAGCGCGCGACGAAAGCGGTAATGCGCTACCAAACATCACGTACTGCGCAGCGGATTTATACAATCATTTTAGACGAGTTATATACCAATTTCTCGCTCACTGTTACGCCGGCAATTCAGTCTGGTGCAGACCGTGTTGAAATAGATCAGCGCATAAATCTCGTATTGCAAAATACTCGAGGGGTTCTGGGGGAAAATATATTGGAGCTCAGCGTAAAGGATTTGTGGGCTCTTTTGTATTTCCTTGGAGGAAATTGCCACATTAGGTGGGATAAATGTTAATTTATCACCCGGCTTTTGATGCATATCACTGTGCATTTCGCATGTTAGCGGTGGCGGAGAGTATACCGGAGCTTGAGGTTGATAAGGCTCGGTTGCTTGATTTTTATCTGCTTTTCCCATCGTCAGTTCAATTTGCTCGCCTACCGGTAGCGCTTCGTTCCGTGCAAAAAATTGCAAAATCATTTGCAAATGAATATCACGATCCTTTGAGTCCGGCGACAACATTTCGAGAGTTGCGGCAAATTCAGCAATCTGCGCTCAGGTGTATTGCTGCCTCTGGGCTGATAGATATTCGGCGTTTGGAGGTCGGTTTTGTTAGGCGAACGGACCTCCCAATACCTGGTAGCCTTCAGTCGAAGATTGATGGCTTTCTTTTGCAAAGAAAACCACTTGCTGAGACAATACTTTTTGATATTGGAAGTATTCCGCTTCGAGGTCATGATGGGTTGAAGCATCGCTCGAGGCTGATGGAATATAGATATGACGTTGCTTAAACCGACACTTCGAGTTAATCGCCTTGTCGTCTTTCAAGGTGGCCATAGGGCGTTTGACTGTGAGTTTCATAACGGGGTTAATATCCTTCGAGGTCGGAATAGCTCGGGGAAAACAACCATTATGGATCTCTTGGCGTTTTCTCTCGGAGCGGAAAATATTCGCTGGAAGCCCGAGGCGTTACTATGCTCGCAAACTGTCGTTGAAGTTCAATTGAACGATGGAGTTGCTTGCTTGAGCAGGGATATTAGTGAGGAATCCATGCGCCCCATGCAGATTTTTTGGGGTGGAATGGAGCAAGCTCTAGGAGCGGCTAGTCATCAATGGGAGCGGTACTCGTTCAGGCGAACTGAGAGTCAGAATAGTTTTTCACAAGTTTTATTTACTGCGTTGGAAATGCCGTTGGCTAAGGGGGATGGTGCGTCCAATCTCACGATGCATCAATTGCTGCGGGTTCTGTATGCGGATCAACCTTCTGTTCATAGCCCGATCTTTCGAGATGATATTTTTGATAGTGCCCTAACAAGAGAGATGGTGGGTGGGTACCTATCAGGTGTATATGATGATGAACTATATTCATCTCAATTAAAAACCCGTGAGCTCGAGGGTAAGCTTAATAAATGTGAGTCTGAGCTCAATGGCATTTATAGAGTGCTCGGTAAATCGGGGCAGACGCCTGATCTTAAATTCTCGGTTGATAAGATAGACGAGCTTAATTCGGTTCGGGGTGAGTTAACTGCGCAGATTGAGAAATTAAAGATCGAAAGGGTGCTTCCGCGTAAAGATGCAAATAAAGCGCGTGCTAAAGCTGATGTGTTGCGAGCAAATTTAAATGATGCTCGAAGAAGGCAGTCGGAGATGGCTGATGAGCTGTCGGCTTTGGAGTTGGATATCGGTGATTCTCTTTTGTTCATTCAGGAAATCGATGCGAGAATCCAAAATCTCGACGAGTCGAAGGAGACTCGAGCGTATTTGGGGAATCTAGCGTTCCGGTTCTGCCCCAGCTGCCTTAGCGAATTGAAAGATGATCGTGTTATGGAGCATCAATGTCATTTATGTACCAGTTCTATTGATAATGGACGGTCGGATGGACAAATGCTACGTATGCGAAATGAGCTTGCCATCCAGTTGAGCGAGTCAAGAAAGCTTATTGGTGAATATGAGGCGAGCGCCGAGGCGTTGCGTCGAAATATTCCTATTGTTAGCGAAGAAATTAAACGTTATGAGCAGGAGTACAAGACGGTTGCGTCATCCTGGTCGAGTGAGGTCGAAACAGTCCTTGAGGAGATGTCCAGAAAACTCGGTGCACTCGATGAGGAGATTCGGCAAGCATACGAACGCCAAAAGCTCGCATCTGTAATAGCTGACCTACAGGCAAATCGTGACTCAGTTACATCTGAATTGGCAGCGCTTGAGAATAAGATTTCTGCACTTAAGCAGCAGCAAGGTGCACGTCAGTCTGAGGTGGATGGGGCAGTCGAGAAGGCCATGACTCGACTTCTTAAGCAAGATCTGCCGCTACAACCGGAATTTATCGATCCGAAAAATATTACGTTTTCGTTTCATAACAATGCAGTTTACGTAAATAAGACGCGAAATTTTTCGGAAAGCTCAGCGGTTGTATTGCGACATATCTTCCATTTGGCGCTCCTTACCGCCAGCATGCAAAAACCCTATATGCGTTTGCCTCACTTTATGATGTTGGATGGAATTGATGATGGTGGTATGGAAAAAAATCGCAGCCATAAGCTCCAGGAAATCATTGTTCACGAATGCGAGACGTATAAGAGCGATTTTCAAATAATATTTGCTACATCTGATATTAGTCCGGAACTTGAGGGGACGGATTATGTTGTTGGTCGTCCGTTCACTTCGGATAGCCGTTCGTTGGATGTGAGGCCAATCTAATATGTGTAAAAACGACGCTCTTGCGTCGTTTTTTTACTACTTAGTCAGGTTTGTTTAATACCCGGAGGTGTCCGCTACCGATCAGGAAATTTCGATAAGACCTGATCGCCACCTCCCACACGGCACGTACGACGTTCGGCCCCGAGTCGATGATGCGGCCTTGCATGTCGATCACCGCGAGCGTTGCAGGCTCGCCGTCCGGTGTCGAGATGCTCAACCCCTGAAAGCTTACCGCGCTGATCGTGCTAGAGATCGGGGCGACGACCTGCACGTCGGCCGTCGGTGTTTTGGGCTTCGGATGTTTCTTCATTGTCGTCGCGACCTCGCAAGCATGCAGAGCGCCGCGCGGGCGCGGATCTCGCGGTCGTATCCAGTTAGCGTCGATCGCCAATTCGACGCGTAGGCCGGCCCGGCCACAGACGTCGACGCGCGCAGCGCGACCTCCGCGTCGGTCGGCCGGACGTATGCCGGGCAAAGGCGTTCGCCGTGCCGGCGCGCGCCGCGGGTCAGGCGGCCGGATTCGACGAGAGCTTCGAGAAGCGGTTTCATCTGTGCGACGTTGATACGGAATTTGCCGGCGACCGTACTGGCTTCGTATTTGGTGCCTGCGGTCATACGCGCGAGGATCTGGTCGGGGGTGGGGCGACGCGTGGTCATGCTGCCTCCCACGCATTGTAGATTCCTACGACACGATTGCACGTCGCGAGGTCAAACCATCCGATGTGGCATTCCTCGACGTTCTCGATACCAAGCTGCGCAGCGAGCCAGGCATACGCGTCGGTGCGCGTCATGCCGCCGGTTTCCCATACCGGGTTGAAGGCGGCTTTGGCGCGCTTGCGGGCCTCGCGCGTGGGCGCGTCGGCCAGGGTGCCAAGAGGGATGCCCGTGAACGGATGCATACCGACGTACGCGCGGCAGGTGCGGCACAGGAAGACCCACGGCCAGTCGCCGTACTCGCGGCCGTAGATCTCGGCGTTGCTCACGATTTCGACCGGGCCGCCGTCGTAGTGGCAGGTTGTCGGTTGCGGGAGGGGATTCTTCACGCGCGCGGTAGCGCGGCGGGAAGGATTCCACGGAGTTTTTTTCGTTTGAGTCGGTTGCATGTCGGGTCCAAAAAAACGGGCGCTGTACAAGCCGCCCCGAATGCGCCGCGCAATCCGAGGCACGGAAGGCGCGCGGCGGTGAGCAATAAAAAGCGGGCGCTCGTGCGGGCCGCCCCAAACCGGCGCGCGGGGTGCACGCCGGCGACCAGATCAGGCGGCGGCCGACGCGTCGGCGCGCACGGGGGTGACACGGCTGTTCTCGATCCAGAACGCCTCGATGCTTTCCGGCAGCGCCTTGGGCGGCGCCTTCAGGCTCATGAACACGAGTGCGGTGTCGATCTGGTTCGTGAAGGCCAGGTCGTCGAGCCAATACAGCAGGCGGTCGCGCTCCTCCGCGATTAGCAGGTCGGCGCGATCGAGGACTAGCAGCCGCAGGCCGGACAGCAGCGTGATGGCGGCTGCAATGTGCGCGTCGGCGCGCCAGCGTTCGGATTCCGACAGCAGGCCGTAGGGGCGGCCGCCGGCGAAGATAGACATATCGGCCTTCACGAGCACGTGGTCCCACTCGCTCATTTCCGCGAGGCCCGCGAGCTTTTCGTTCATTGGCCCGATCGCCTCGTTCAGCAGATCGGCGGGGATGCCGTCCGGCCCGAGCGCTTCTGCGATACGGTCCCATTCCGTCACGTCCGCATGGTGCGCCTGCGCCTTCATTTCCACGTCGGCGGCCGCGGTGGCACGCCGCTGACGCTCGCGAGCTGCGTTGACGTCGGCGGCGATCTTTCCGCGCTGCTCGGTCAGCGCGGCTAGGCGCGCGCGCATCTCGTCGATCTCGGTCGATGAAACGAAGTCGGCCGCTTCGGCCTCAAGCAGGGTGAGCTGCGCCGCGGCTGCCTCGGCCGCGTCGAGATCCGCGCGGCGATTCGCGGCGGCGCGCTCGAGCATCGCGAGGCTTGCCTCATACTCCGGCAGCTTGTCGCGCGCTTCCTCGTCGATCGCATTGCTGGCGCCGACGGCCGACAGCACACCGTGCAGGTAGCGCAGCAGCGCGCCGCATTCCGGGCACGTGCATTCGACGCCGGCAGGCGCAGCGCCGGCGCTCGCGCGCAGCGCGTCCACCTTCGGCTGGAATTCCTTCACCTGCGCGTCGGCGTAGTTGAACGAATCGGTTCGTTTCGCGTGCTGCGACGCGACTGCGCGCAGCTCGGCAATCTTCGATGCGCGCGTGTTGGCGGCCGTGCGGCTGGCCTCCGCCGCGCCGATCAGCTCCCGCACGTCGCCGATTTCGCCGTCGACCGATTCGAGCTCGCTTTCGAGCTTGATCGTCACGGCTTCATCGAACTCGACGCGCTCGGGGCGCCACGTCGCCGCTTTCTGGCATCCGTATGTCTCACCCGTGACCGCCTTCCACGCGGCGCGCGCGGCCTTCGTGCGATCGACCGCATCCTTCTGCGCGGCGTCAAAGCCTGCGCGCAACAGCGGAGTGATCGTCTTCAGCCGAGCGGCTGCGGCGGCCGGCAGCGCGGCGTCGTATCCGAGCCGCGACACGAGTCGCTGGCGCATCTCGTCGTGGCCGATCTTCACGCCCAACAGGTCGTACAGGAACGCGCGGCGGTCGGCCGGCACGAGGCGCGCGAAGCGCTGCGCGTCGAGCACGAGCGGCATGCGGGGATCGTCCGGCAGGCCGCGCGTGAGCTTGCCGGCGGGGAGGGTGATGGTGTTGTGGGCGTCGCCGGCGGCGACCGTGATCTGGCCGCCGGTCGCGCCGACGTTCAGCAGCGCGTCGTACTCCTTCTTCCGCTCGACGCGCGTGGCGTCGCCGGTCAGCGCCAGGCGCACGGCTTCCTCCATGCTGCTCTTGCCAGCGCCGTTCGCGCCCCCGAACAGGGCTACGGGTTTGTCGAGCACAATGTCGGCCTCGCGGATGCCGAGGAAGTTGCGCACGAGGATATCGGTGATCTTCACGCTTCACCTCCGTCGCTGTCGGTCGACTTCAGCACCGTGCGCTGACCCTTGTCGTCCATCGCGCTGACGACGCCGCGCACTTCAAGCGCCTCGATCAGCTGCGCGGCGCGGTTGTAGCCGATGCGGAAGTGGCGCTGGACGAGCGAAATCGATACGCGCTGCTTTGCAATCACGAACATCTCGACCTCCGCGATCAGCGGGTCGTCGTCCGTCTGCTCGTCGTGCCACGATTTCCAGCCCTTGACCCACGCGATGCACAGCTCGCCGCCCATGATCGGGCATTCGCTTTCCGACTTACCTTCCTCGGCGGCGCGCCGGCCAGCCTCGTGCTGCTCGTCGAGCTGCGCCTGCGTGGGGCCGTCGCCGAGCTTCGGCACTTCGCGGAATTCCGCGTCGACGATGTCATCGCCCTCGGGGGGC
This sequence comes from Burkholderia sp. MSMB0856, assembly GCF_001524645.2. Classification (NCBI taxonomy): domain Bacteria; kingdom Pseudomonadati; phylum Pseudomonadota; class Betaproteobacteria; order Burkholderiales; family Burkholderiaceae; genus Burkholderia; species Burkholderia sp. MSMB0856. Next base: position 1,643,928 of record NZ_CP013427.1, read on the forward strand.
TGGCCGTCCATGCCGTCGCCATCCTCGTCGGTGTACTCGCGCCCGAGATCGAGCCCGCGCTGATCGGACTCGCCGCGCACCTCTTCCATCCCGCCGGTGTGATCTGCAGGGTTCGCGACGACGACGAGCACGGATTTACCGCTCGCGTCGTACAGCTCGTGCAGGTTCGGCGCAGTGCCACCGAACTTCACGACGGCCTTCACGCCGTCCTTGATCGTGATCTGGTCGAGGTCGCCTTGCACGACGATTCGGCCGTCGCTCGCGATCAGGTGCACGGCCATCTTCACGAGGTTGTCGACGCGCTTGCGCAGCCGGTCGATCACGTCGTTTTGCTTCTTCTCGGAGAGCTTCACCCACACGTCGGGAAGCATCTTCATTTCCAGCGCGACGGCCGACAGCAGATCGCGGCCGATCGTGCCAGCGGTCATGTTGAGGACGTTCTTCGCGTCGTTGTTCTCGGTCACGGTCGATTCCTTATGATGGTGGGAGGGTTACTCAGCGCTGATCGGCGCGCGGTGGCGGCGCTGCGTGCTGGCGCGCTGCTGTTGCGCCTGCTCGTCGGCCGCCGCGGTGATGGCACGCATTCGCGCCGATGCGGCTGCGTTCAGGTCGGCTTTGGTGGCTTCGTCAGATACGCCTGAGATCGCGCTGCGCGCGAGGTCGAGATCCTCAGGGGTGGCAGCGGAGGCGATGTCCTCGCGGATGCCCTGCACGAGGCCGGACTCGTCGAACTCGAAACCGCCTTGCTGGCGTTCGTCCTCGGGCTGGCCTATGCCGTCGTCATGCGACGGCGGCGTAGCGGCAGGCGATTCGCCGGCGGCCGCAGAGGTCGCAGCGGCGGTGTGGGGCTGGCGTACTGTCTGCGACGGATCACGCGCCGCGTCGAACGTGCCGTTTTGCCAACACGGCTGCGGATCGGCTTGTGCCGCGGTCGTGCGGCCGACTTCCTCGGCCGGCTGCGCGCGGCCGGCGCGCATTTCGTCGATGGTCGTGCGGTTGACCGAGTACGAGCCGTCTGGGTTGATATCGACGATGTCGGCGGCTTCCTCGACGGTCGTCAGGCCCATCAGCAGTTCGGGTGCGTACAGCTTCCCGAAGAACGACGCGGTGCGGTAGCGGAGCATGACCTCGGGCATGGTTTGCCATTTGCTACCGTTCTTCGTGTACCAGCCTTCCTTGACTGCCAGTTCGACCGACACGGGCGGCGATTCCAGGCGCGCGTCGCTCCCGCGCTCGAGCGCCCATGCGATGCACACCATGTCTTCGATTTCGACGTCCTGCTTGCGCTCTTCGCGCACGCGGCGGCCGTTGGCGCCGTCCTTCCATTCGAAGAACGTATACGCGACGGCCTTTCGGCCGAGCTTCTGAATGTCGAATCGAAGCGGCGAGAAGCGGCCGCAGCCGTTGATCGCGGCGATGATCCACTGCGAGGACCACGACGGCCGACCTTCGACGATGTACAGGTTCTGCATGACCATCAGCGGGTCGGCACCCATGCGCTGCGCCATGTTGAGCGCGACGACGGCGTTCGCGAGCGCGTTCGGGTTTTCGCGCGTCTCGGTGATGTTGCCGTAGCGGTCGGTCTTCTCGATCGTCTTGCGGTATGCAACGGGCACGAGCGTCGACGACGCGAGCAGGTTCGCCGCGCGCTGCATCAGCTCGAACGACTGCAGCGAACCGAAGCCCGGCGCGACGGCGGGCAAGCTCGCCTCGCGCGGCTGCGGCGTGCGGACGGCTTCGAGCGTGGTGGGGGCGTTGGTAGATGCGTTCATGGTGGCCTCGGAATTCAGTCGTGGAAGATGCAGGTGGCGAAACGCGGGCAGTACTTCTCCGCGCACAGGAGGGATTTCGGGTTGGGGTAGAAGTCGCCCGAGCGGAACATGTCGGAGGCGAACTGGATCAGGCCGGGCGTCTGCTCGGTGCCAACCATCGCGCGCTTTGCGTTTTTCAACGGCGCCGATGCGATCTCGGGCGTGCCCTTTGTCTTGAGCCCGATGATTTCTGCGTCGTCGCCGATGGTGTCGCCGGTCGAATGTTCGTAGAGCAGCTCGTACGTACCGACCTGCGGTCCGTGCCCCTTCGTGTTGGCGGCGCCCTTCTGGACAGCCGATGACCCGCTCTTCAAGTCGGCGATGCCGACGCCGTGCGCCGCCTTGCGCACACGTGCGCGGTCCATCGTGCCGGTCAGGCGCACGATGATCCCGCCGCCGCAATCGATATCCAGCGGCTTCGTTTCCATCTCGACCGCGACGAACTCGTAATGCGGCGAGACTTCGAGGCAGTACTTCGTGAGCAGCACCAGACCGATGCGCTCCGCGTCCGGCAGGCTCAGGTCGTCTGCGAACGGGTTGTATTCGTTCTCCGGATCGTGGAGCTTGTCGATGAACGCGCCGGCTGCGTCGTCGGCCGTCAGGCCGCTGCCCTCGATCCGCGCCTGATCGAATATGGCCGTGCCGGCATGGATTGCGGTGCCGAGCGCGGCGCGCAGGCCGACGACGTTCCGCATTTTCAGGAGGTGGATACCTTCCCACCGGTAGCTGCAGTCAAATAGGGCGCCCCAGCTAGACGCGCGGACGGTATAGACGGAAGATTTCATATAGGAATCCAAAATATCGTGAAAGGTGGTCGGGTGACGTGGCCGGATCGGGTTACTGCAGGCGCGCCTCGCCGATCAGGTACGCGACGTAGAGGACGAGCCCGGCGGCCGCGCCATAGAGCAGCATCCAGAACGTGGCCGCGATTGCGCGGCGGATGCGTGATAGACGTGGCGCCTCTACACGCGGCAGCGGAATGCGAATCGAGTTCATGCGCTACCTCGGATTTCTTGTACGACGCGCTCGGTGCGTGCCGCGTCGGCTTCGTCGCTCGCGCCTACGTAGGCGTAAAGCGCAAGTACAAACGCGACGCACAGGCAGAACGGGCCGATGATGCTGGTGCGCCGGCCGGCCGCCGTGCGCAGGTTCATGCGGCACACGCTGACCGCGGCGAGCATCCACGCGGCGCAAACGATGGTCAGGTCGATCGTCATGCGCCACCCCGCGATGCGGCATCCTGTTGCGCGTCTTCGTCAAGGCGTTGCACTTGGGTAGTTGCGATTGCGTGGGCGAGGCCGCCGACATACGCACGGAATCGCGAGCTGACGAAGTTGTAGAGACTTTCTCGTCCCAATTGATATGCGGAGAGAAGGTCAGCCGCTTCGCCGTCGCAGATCGCGCCGAGGGCATCGGCGAACTCGGTGGCGTCCGGCGCATTGAGCTTGCGCCGCTCGATGACGCTGGCGAGCGAGTCGACCAACTCGGCGCGTGCGGCCGCGTCATCGAGTTCGCGCTCGACGCGGGCCAGGCCGCGCTCGATGAACGCGTCATACGCGGCACTGGTAGCGATGACAGGTATCGTGTTCAGCATGTCGGTCCCGCCTTACGAGTGCAGCGTTTCGGGCACGTCCACGTAGACGAACGTGCCGCATTCTGCGTCTGCCTCGACCGTCGCGACGGCCATCGGCGAGAAGAAGCGCGCGACGCGCGCGCCGGCGGCGGGGTCGTACTCGTCGAAGGAAAAGGTGAATGCGCGGGCGCCGCGGATCGTGAGTTCGAGCGGGCGGCCGGCGATGGCGTTCAGCTGTGCCTCGAGGGCGGTGAGCTGGGTTGCTGCGGTGCTGGTCGTGATCATGTTCGTCCATCGGTTGGGTAGCGATGGAATGGATGGTAAAGCAATGCTTTTAGATAAGCAAGCGGTGCTTTATTTTCTGAACGAGTGCTTTAGAAGCCCAACAGGGGATCGCTGCGGATGAGCCGAGCCAGTACTTCGGCGAGGCAGTAGCGGGTGAGTGCGTCATTGCCTTCGAGATCGCCGGCGCGATTGAAGTACAGGTCGCCACTTGAGATTGTGATGACTAGCTGGCCATTTGGCCCATCAGGATCCGATGAGTCGGTGCGCGGCGAGAGGGGCGCGCGGAACTTAAGCAGCGTTGCGCGCCGGCCTTTGCCAGTGGCCGGTATGGAGGTAGGGCGTGTTGAACCGGAACCGCCGTGTGCGGCCCGGTATTCGGCCATGTCAATAAGGTTCGGCAAGACCAGAAAGACGATCATCGCAGCATAGGGGAAATCTCAAAAACCCCATCGACGATTGGGAATAGCTATTGAAATGGCGAGAAAATAGCCGCTTCCGCGGCTTTGGCGTCTTAGGCTGCCCGAGTGCTCTTCTTCGCGGGCCGGGGAATCATGAACTCGCTTTTCGTTAGATCGGTAGACCCAGCTCCGAGTCGGAGCAGCGCGTCAAGCGCGTTTGCGATGGCCTCGACCTCTTCAGCACTGCGGCCGCCGACCACCCGAATCAGCTTCTCGATCGCTGCGTCACGCGGTGAACCGGCTGATTCCGCCTCATCAATCCCCAGCCACCATGACAACGGACGCCCGGTCAACTGGGCCAACTTCGGCAGTTGATCTTTACCGATGCGCCCGGTCCTTTTCCAACCGTTGACGGCCTGCGGGCTCACGCCGCACGCGGCCGCTACTTCGGCCAGCGGGAGCGGAAGCTCTTCGAGCGCCTGGGTGATGCGGCGCGCCATCTCAGCGGTGTCATTGGTCGACTTCATAGGCAGATTAAATCATTGCTTTAAGATTAGCGGCAATGCTTGATATTGATGAAGCATTGCTTTATTCTTGGGCCATGAACACGATCAAATCCCATGTTCTTGCCGCGGTTCGAGAGGCGGTGGATGTCGCCGGCGGCCCGAGCAATTTCGCGCGAGCACTTGAAGTGTCACCTCAGATGGTGTCGCAGTGGGTCAGCGATAACCCGACGCGAAACCGGCCCGTCGCCGCACGCCACTGCAAGCTGATTGAGAAACTGTACGGTATCAGCCGGCGTCGATTGCGGCCCGACGATTGGCACCGGTACTGGCCCGACCTCGCGGACGTCGTTGAGGCTCCGGTGAACGAGGGGACGTGATGCGCCGCGCAATCCTTTTCTGCCTCGGCCTCATTGCGTCGATCGGCGCGCTGCCGGCGGCCGGCTTCGGCCTCGATCCCATCTGCCTCCACTTCGCGGGCCGCGAGTCGACGACAAGCGAGGCGCTCGTCGTCGGGTTTCTCGTCGGCTTGCTACTCAACCTTGCGCTCATGTCCGTCATGGACGTCGCGTCGAAGCGGAACGGCTGATGGCTGACAAACTTCCGATTCCGCCGGCCGTCCGGTACTGGGTGCTCAATCAGCGTCGAACGATGGCGCGAAAAGCTCGCGCATCAGCGCTACCTGTTCGAGTTGCCGATCAACGTCGACGCCGGCCGTTCCGAGCATTGCTGCGATCAGTGCTTCGCATTGCGATTCGAATTCCGCTTTCACTTTTTCTCGCTGCTCTTGCGAAAGCGCCTGCAGCGAGCTGGAGGCGAGGGCGATGAGAACGGTGATCTCGACTTGATGGTCGGTCTGCCGGACTTCGAGTTCGCGTAGTCGCCGTTCGAGATCGGTCAGATTGTGGTTCACGCGTGCTCCCTTCGTGAATGGTTGCTGAAGTGAAGAGCAACGAGTCTCCCACGTCAGCGAGCACGCCTATCTCGTTAAGGCCGCCTCGGGCAGCTGTGTGTTTCGTGTCCATGCCGCCAGCGTATTCGACGCTGAGTTCATGGGCATTCCTTAGTTTTTGAATTGGTGGTGAACTCCCATGAATCAGCCGATTTCATTGATGATGCGTTCCAGTATCGCGGCAGCGATTCGCGCCGCGCTCAACGATCCGAAGAAGAAGCAACGCCTGCTGGAGGCGACCGGGTGGGACGAATCCATGCCGTCGAAGCTCGTGCAGGAAAAGCCGGCCGGCATCACCCTCGACAAGCTCGACGCGTTGCTCGCCGCGCTCGACCACGTCGTCGTGACGCGCGACTACCTCGACGCGATGTGCACGATGGGGAAGGTCGGCATGTTCTGCGAATGCGCGCGCGCCGGCGGCGGCGAGTGCGGCGCGGGGCGTTGACATGGAAGCCTTGTTCGTGAGCGCGGCGTTCCGCGCAGGTTGGCGTGCGGCGCGCGCCGGTATCCCGTTCCACGAAAACCCGCTTACGCACGGCGCGCTCGCGCGGTTCGCCCGTATCTGGGGTTGCGGGTGGGCGGCGGCAAATGATCGCGAGGTGGCCGGATGGTGATCCGTCGCGAGTACAACACGTTCGGCTTCTGCTGCGGCCTCGGCGGTGGGGCGAAAGGGTACATCGAGGCCGAGTCCCGCGTCGGGAACATGAGTGCGACGTGGCGCTGCATCGGAGGGATCGACAACGACCCGGCCGCGGCGCGCGACTTCGAGCAGCTCGTCGGCACGCCGTGCACGGTGATGGACTTGTTCACGCGCGAGCAGTACACGGCGTTCAACGGGGCCGAACCGCCGCCCGGCTGGAGCGAGGCAACGCCTGACAATATCCGTCGCGCGGCCGGCTACGAGCATCCGCATTGCGTGTTCATCTCGTCGCCGTGCAAGGGCGCGTCGGGGCTGTTGTCGGAGAGCAAGTCCCGGACGCCGAAATACCAGGCGCTCAACGAGCTGACGCTCCGGTGTGTGTGGCTGATGTGCGAGGCGTGGAAGGATGACCCGGTCGAGCTGATCGTGTTCGAGAACGTGCCGCGCCTCGCGTCGCGCGGCCGACATCTGCTCGACCAGATCGTGCAGCTGCTGCGACACTACGGCTACGCGGTCAACGAAACCACCCACGACTGCGGCTTGATCGCCGGGCTCGCGCAGAGCCGCAAGCGCTTCCTGCTGGTCGCGCGCCATACGGCCAAGGTGCCGGCGTTCCTGTACGAGCCGCCGCTCAAGCGCCTGCAGGGCGTTGGGACGGTCCTCGGCCGCATGCCGTTGCCTGGCGACCCGACGGCGGGCCCGATGCACCGCGTGCCGTCGCTGCAGTGGAAAACGTGGGTGCGTCTCGCGTTCGTCGAGGCGGGCAGCGACTGGCGCAGTCTTGAGAAGCTGGTGGTCGAAAACGGCCACCTGCGCGATTACCTGATCCTGCCGGAACGCCGCGGCGGCCACATCGGTGTGGTCGACTGGAACGAGCCGGCCGGCACTGTCGCGGGAGAGTCTCGGCCGACGAACGGTGCCTTCTCGGTGGCCGATCCGCGTCACGTCGTCGGGGCGGCTCAATATCAGCAGTATGGCGTGTTGCGCTGGGACGAAGCCTCGGGCGCGATCACTGCGGGCACGAATCCCGGGCAAGGAACGTTCAGCGTCGCGGATCCGCGCCACGCTGGCCCGGCCAAACACAACAACGAATTCCGAATCGTGCCGTGGGACGGTGCCGCTGGCGCTGTCACGAGCGCGCACGGCACGGGGCAATGCGTACAGGACCCGAGGTCGGGCATGCGCCGCGAGCGCGGCGACGCGTATCTGACCGGCGGCCATTACGGGGTCGTCGGGTGGGAGCAGCACTCCGGCGCGGTGTCTGCGGCCGCGGGCCACGACAACGGTCGATGGTCGGTGGCCGATCCGCGCCTCCCGGCGGCGTCCGACAAGCTCGTTGCGATCATCCGCGCGCTCGATGGAACGTGGCACCGGCCGTTCACGACGCTCGAGCTGGCCGCGCTGCAATCGCTCGTCGAACCCGAGGAGTATCTCGAGCTCGACGGCCTATCCGATCAGGCGTGGCGCGAGCGCATTGGCAACGCAGTGCCGCCGAAAGCGGCGCGTGCGATCGCAGAGGTGATGGGCACGACGCTGCTGCTTGCGGAAACGGGCGAGACGTTTCAGCTTTCGGCGACGCCGGTCTGGGTGCGGCCTGTTGCCGTCGCTCTTTCCGTCGATTCGCCAGCGGAGGTCGCATGATCTACGCCTCGGAGACGCGACCACCGCCCTCGCGGCTTGGTCAGCTCATTGATTTCGTAAGTACACGTCTCAGCGGCAGATGTCACGAGTTTGGCGATTTCTGCGAGAACCTTTTTTACATCCTTGAGGTGCCGAATCTGTGGGATGGGGCGTTCTTCGTTGAGCGCGTCGACGATTTCCTCGTCCGCTTCCATCATCAAAACTCGGGCTTTCATGATGTTCGCGGCGCAGTTTTTAGGCAGGGCCGCGATCTTCTCGATTTCGGTGGGGACAATCAAACCGTCGCAGCGTCGGATTATGACCCGCATCTGCTGCAACATTGCGTATCGCGGTCCGGACCTGACGTCGTCTTCAAGAATCGCCTTTGTAACTGGGTGCAGGCCAAATACGAGCTTGTTCTCGGGCACGTCTTCTCGATCGACGCTCGCGTAACCCGCGCGGATGTCTTCTCGGATTGCTTTGAGCTTGGGCTCGATCCCGATCGCAGCCAATCTTGCGCTCGCCCGTTCGGTCGCGGCGATTCGGCGTTGGTCAGCCACCGCGATTCCGAGCGCGACGACAGCAGCTGCGAACGTGCTGACGGCAGTTGCTGCATTCCAGAACAGAGTTGCGTCCATGCTTTCCCCACTGCGAATTGGGGGAGGATCGTAGCATGACCGAACAGCCGGCGTCGCTCGCTCACATTCGCGACAGGTGGGCGCCATGATCTTCTACAAGCGCTTTCCCGGCGACTACACCCGCGACACCATCCACCTGTCCATGATCGAGGACGGTGCCTATGGCCGTCTGATGGATTTCTATTACTCGAGCGAGAAGCCGCTGCCGCCTGACCGCAAGGCGGTGTATCGCATCGCACGCGCGACCGACCGAGCGGAGCAGCGCGCGGTCGACAGCGTTCTCGGCCAGTTCTTCGATCTGACGGATGACGGCTACCGGCAGAAGCGCATCGACATCGAGATCGAGAAGGCGCAGCCGAAAGCGATTGCGAACCGAGAGAACGGAAAGAAGGGCGGCCGGCCCCGCAAAAATCCGCCTCCCGACAACCCACCGGATAATCCACTACAAAACCCAATGGGTTTTCAGTCGGAAACCCAATCGGAACCCAGCGGACAACCCGCGCTGGTTAACCATAGCCATAGCCATATAAAAAACCTAAGCGGCGGCGGCACAGCAGAGGTTGGTGGTTGCGCGCGCGACGAATTGCCGCCTGCCGCCGCACTGTTCGAAACGCTCGCCGCGAACGGCGTCGACGCGGAGCCGAACGATTCGCGTGTCGCTGCGTGGGTGGTCGCCGGCATGACGCCTGACATGCTCGCGACCGCGATTGCCGAGGCTCGCCAGCGGCGAACGAAGGCGCGGTCGCAGCAGCCCGTGAACGTCGGCTTGCTCGACGCGATCGTCGGCGACGCGCTCGCCGCGCGTGCCGCGCCGTCGGCTGCGACGGGACTGTCGGCCGGGCCCTGGCACACGTCATGGTCGGGCATCGTCGCGAAGGGGGGCCAGCTTGGCTTGGCGCAGGGCGCCGATGAGCCGGACATGGATTTTCGGATTCGCGTGTACCGCGCCGCGGGCGACGGGCCGTGGTGGGACGAGCTCGATCGGCGTTTCCGCTCGCCTGGCCTTGTGCCGGCCGGCGCAATTCTCAACCAACCGAAGGAGGACCGAACCGATGGCCGGTGAGCAGCAACCGTTGATCGCGTCGTCACCCGTGGCACGCCGCATTGAGTTCGTCGTGCCCGGTACGCCGGTCGCGAAGGGCCGACCACGTTTCGCGCGCCAAGGCGCGCACGTTCGCGCATTTACGCCGGAGAAGACGGAGCGTTACGAAAACCTCGTGAAGATCGCCGCCAACGTGGCGATGCGCGGCGCGGCGCCGTTCGACGGGCCGGTGCGCTTCGTGGTGCACATCGGCGTGCCGATCCCTGCGAGCTGGTCGGCGAAGCGCCAGGCGTCGGCTGCCGCGGGGCTGATCGGCGCGACGAAGAAGCCGGACTGGAGCAACGTGGTCAAGGCTATCGAGGACGGCCTCAACGGAGTCGTGTACGTCGACGACGCGCAGATCATCGATGGATGGATTTCGAAGCGGTACACGCGCACGCCGGGCGTGCGAGTCGAAGTGATTGAGCTGAATTTGCAGAAGGCGTGAAGGGGGAAACGATGAGCGATCTGGAGCAGTTGATGATGATCCGCGGCGCGGTCGCGATGATGGGACCGGACGAGGCCGCGAAGGTGGAGACGGCGCTGGCCGACCTGCGCGAAGTGCTGGCGAAACATGGCGAATCCGGCATGCTGGCACTGGCGATCGCCGGTGCCGAACTCGCGGCGAAGGGGGCGTGAGTATGTCCGACGTCCAGTTCAAGAGCGGGTTCGACGCAGTGCGCTTTGCGTTGTGCTACTCGCTGCAGCAGTATGGCGAGACGATGTTGGCGAAGCGCTTGCGCGGCGAGTCGGTCGGCACGGGCGTGGGGCTCGTCGGGCTCGACGGAGCCGGGCAGGCCGGCCAGATCCGCCGGGAAATGTGGGTGCTGCCCGACCTACATCTCGCGGTGCTGATCGCTCGCGCCGCGCCGCACGACATCTCGTGCAGCTGCGGTCATGCGTGTTGCTCCGGCCGCCGGCCGAACGCCGAATGGAAGGCGGCCATCCAGTGGCTCACCGAGGCATCGGCGGCGTATGCATCGGGTTTCTCGCACTACCGCGTGCGGCGCGCCATCGTCGAGCGGATCTTCGGCGTGAAATGCAATCTGGCCGATATCGCGAAGGACTGCGACGCGAGCGAGCGCACGGTCGCGTACCACATGGCCGCCGTGCGTCGCTGGCTCGACGGTGACCGGAAAACCGGTGAGCCAGGTGTGATTCAGGTCGCGTGGAGCGTCGTCGAGCGGCGCTTTGACGAGCTAGGTTGGATCGGTGCCGAGGCCGCTACCTGATGCCATCTTCTTGCGGTTGCAGGTTTTACCTGCAATAATCCACCGTATTCGATACACGTCATACGTGCGTCTGAAGCAAAGAAGCCCGCGAAAGCGGGCTTTTTTGTTAGTGCGTCGCAACAATGAGTCTCCAGCGAATCGTGCCTTGCTGTGCCGTGTGCTGATGGTGATTCTGAGGCGGAAGGGGATGGCTGTGCGTAGAAACTTCATTTTGGCCACATCCTTCGCATCGGTAGATCCCTGAATGTGGGGTTAGCGATCCGGGTGAAAGGATTGCGTCAAATGCAACATGATTACTCTGCTGCAAATAATTCTCATTCTTGTAGATGGCCATTTTGGTCTCCAACTCCCGTAGTGGGATTACGATCCTCACATAACTGGATGGCACCGAAATTCAGGTAAACCCGGGCGCGGAGATTGGCTCATTTGCTCCCGTTCACGTAAGCCCGCTTAGTGAGAGCAAACGGGACTTTTCACGTCTGGTCCTTGAATATGCGCGGTTCGCCCAGATGTCAGTGGATCGTTAAATCTACGAGGAGACTCAGATGTTCACGAAGGGTGATACGGTCGAACTGAAAAGCGGTGGCCCGAAGATGACGGTTGCTGGAGTTGTCACTAATCCTGCTCTGATCAAGGCGCTGAAAACGAAATACCCGAGCGTTGAGGTGCCGGTTCAGTGCACGTGGTTCGACGGAAACGTTGTGCAGGAAAGCATTTTCGATCAGGAGATGCTGAAGGCGGTGTGAGTCGCGCCCACGCCGTTCGACTTGCTGTATTCGGCCCGCCCGGGTTCTCCGGAGCGGGCCTTTTTTGTTTGTGCTCTCGGGTTGCGCAGTTTGCTGTTGTGACCGTTTTTTTCATCTATAAAAAAGGTCCAACCTTGCAAATTTCCACCTGCTCGATCGACAGCCTGATCCCATACGCGCGCAACGCGCGCACCCACTCCGAAACGCAAATAGCGCAGATCGCCGCCAGCATTGAGGAGTTCGGCATGGTCGGCGCGATCGTTGTGCGCGACGGGGTGATCGCGAAAGGCCACGGCACACTCGCTGCGATCCGTATGCTATACGGCGCCGGCAAGCGCCTGTATCCGCCGCCTGGCCGCTCGAGCGGCGCCGAGCCGTTTCCCGACGGCGAGGCGCCCGTGCTCGATGCGTCCGGGTGGACCGAGACTCAGTTCCGCGCGTTCGTGATCGCCGACAACCAGCTCGCGTTGCTCGCCGGGTGGGACGACGAGCTGCTGCGGCTCGAAGTGACCGAACTGCGCGACGGAGGCTTCGACGTGGACCTACTCGGGTTCGAGGCGGTCGAGCTCGACACGCTGCTCGGCGGCGGCGCCGCAGGTGCTGCGGTCACCGTGGCGCGCGAGTCGTTGGCCGACAGGTTCCTGATCCCGCCGTTTTCGGTGTTCAACGCTCGCGACGGCTGGTGGCAGGACCGAAAGCGTTCGTGGATCGCGCTCGGCCTCGAATCGGAAACCGGCCGCGACGGAAATCTGACGTATTCGGACTCGTCGCAGCCGCCCGCCGTGTACGCGGCGAAGAATGCATATGCGGCGGCGGTAGGGCGCGACGTGACGTGGGATGAGTTCTACGCGGCGAACCCGGACGTGAACACGCAGGGTTCGACCAGCATCTTTGACCCGGTGCTGTGCGAGATCGTCTATCGGTGGTTCTGCCCGGCGGGCGGCATCGTCCTCGACCCGTTCGCCGGCGGTTCGGTGCGCGGCGTGGTGGCCGCGCTGCTCGGCCGGCAATACGTCGGTTGCGATCTGCGCGGCGAGCAGGTCAGCGCGAACCGCGAGCAGTGGGCGGAGGTTGGTCGAGACGATTGCCCGCCGCCGGCGTGGCATGTCGGCGACAGCCGTGAGCTTGCGCGCCACGTCGGCGACGTCGATGCGGATCTCGTGTTCTCGTGTCCGCCGTATGCCGATCTGGAGGTGTACAGCGAGGATCCGGCCGACCTGTCGAACATGGACTATCCGGACTTCCTAGCCGGCTATCGGGCTGTGATTGCCGCGACGGCCGCGCGGCTACGCGACGACCGCTTCGCGTGCTTCGTGGTCGGGGATGTTCGTGACCCGAAGGGCATCTATCGCAACTTCGTGTCCGACACGATTGCGGCGTTCCGCGACGCGGGCCTGCGCTACTACAACGAAGCGATTCTCGTGACGCAAGCGGGCTCGTTGCCGATCCGTGTCGGCCGTTCGTTCTCGGCGACGCGGAAGTTAGGGAAGACTCATCAAAATGTGTTGATCTTCGTGAAGGGCGATCCGCGCGCGGCCGCCGATGCATGCGGCGTTGTTGATGTGGCGATGCCGGAAGCGGATGAGCTGGAGGAAACGGCTTAGTCGCCATACTTCATGACGAGCGCACGCTGGCCGGCGAGCTTCATCGATTCGACATCCTTGCCGAGCTGCGAGCAGAAGCGCGGGTTCGTGTAGGCGCCGTGCGCATCGAGGATCGCCGCGCGTTCCTCGCCAAGCTGCGGGAAGCGTGCTGCGATGCGGATTGCTTCCTGCCAACGGTCGGCGGCCATGTGCTCGCGCACGATCGAGATTTTCGTTTTCATGACGGGCTCCTGATGAATGGCTGCGACTCTACGCGGAGCGCACGTCGAAGCAAGCCCCATTCGCTATGGCACGACCGAGTTTCAATTCAACGGCTGCACAGCGCGCGCTCGTTGAGCAGCTCGCCGCGTTCGGCATTCCCCAGGAAGACATGGTGATGCTCGTCCTCGACGCGAAGGGCAAGCCGATTTCGGTGCCGACGCTGCGAAAGCACTTCCGCCGCGAGTTGACCGAAGGGCTCGTGAAGGCGAACACGAAGGTCGCGCAGGCGCTGTTCAAGAAGGCCGCCGGCGGCAACGTGGCGAGCATGATTTTCTGGTTGAAGACCCGCGGCGGGTGGAAAGAATCCCCCCAGTCGGTCGAACTGACCGGGCGCGATGGAGGCCCGGTCGAACAACGGACGCACATCGTGGATGAACGGGAAGTCAAAGAGGCGCTCGACAAGCTCCAGCGCGAATACTGAGAGCGTCCACCCGGCCGTCGAGCGTGCAGTGGCAAAGCAGCTGTGCGAGACGGACCACCTGTTCTTCACGCGGTATTTTTTCAAGCACCGCCAGGGCATCAAGTTCCGCGTCAACTGGCATCACGTGCTGATCGCGGACGTGATCCAGCGTGTCATCGACGGCACGACGAAGAATGTCGTCATCAACGTGTCGCCAGGCTCGTCGAAAACCGAGATGGTGGTGATCAACCTGATCGCGCGCGGGCTCGCGTTGAACCCGTGGGCGCGGTTCCTGCACATCTCGTATTCGGACGACCTCGCGCTGCTGAACAGCGAGACGGCGCGCGAGGTTGTCGAGTCCGACGAGTACCAGGAAAAGTGGCCGCATGCGATCGCGTCCGACGCGAAGTCGAAGAAGCGCTGGAACGTCGTCGTCAACGGGAAGAAGGCTGGCGGCGTCTATGCGGTGTCGCTCGCCGGCCAGATCACCGGGTTTCGCGCCGGACATATGGCCGAGGGCTGGCAGGGCGCCATCATCATCGACGACCCGCTGAAGGTCGAGGACGCGTACAGCAAGACGTATCGCGACAAGGCGAATCGAAAGCTGCTGTCCACGGTAAAGAGCCGGAAGGCGATCCCCGACACGCCGATCATCGTCATCATGCAGCGCCTGGCCGAGGAAGACCCGACCGGGTTCATCAAGCAAGGCAACCTGCCGGGCGAATGGGAGTATGTGGAGATCCCGGCGCTGATTACCGACGAATACGTCGCCGCGCTGCCGGAGCACGTGCGGAAGCTGGTCGAACTGTCAGAGAAGGATGCCGACGGTCGCTTCAGCTATTGGCCGTACAAAGAGCCGCTGTCCGACCAGCTCGAAATGGAGCGCGTCGCGCCGTATGTGCACTCGGGGCAGTACATGCAGCGTCCGTCGCCGCTCGGTGGCGGGATCATCAAGGGCGCGTGGTTCCCGCGGTACAAGGTGCTGCCGCGCATCCTGTATCGGAAGATTTTCGTCGACACGGCACAGAAGACCACCGAGCGAAACGATTACTCAGTGTTCCAGTGCTGGGGCGCGGGCGACGACGGGCACATCTACCTGCTCGACCAGATTCGCGACAAGTGGGAGGCGCCGGACCTTCGGCAGGCGGCGCTCGACTTCTGGGCGAAGCACAAGCCATACGACCACCGCGCGGGCGGCCCGCTACGCGAGATGGTTATCGAGGACAAGGCAAGCGGCACGGGGCTGATTCAGGACATCAAGAAGCACGGCCTTATTCCCGTGCGTCCGCTGCCGCGCGACACCGACAAGCTGCGCCGGGTGATGGACGTCAACAGCTACTGGGCGGCCGGCCTCGCGGTGATTCCCGAGAGCGCGCCGTGGGTGCTGGATTTCGTGAATGAGCTGAACGCGTTCACGGCGGACGACACGCACGCGCACGACGACCAGATCGATCCGCTGGTCGATGCGACCACCGACATGCTGGCGAACGCCTCCGACTGGAGCGCATGGAACTGACGAATGTTCGAGAAATTTAAGGTGCCGTTCACACGGCGCAACGCGCGCGTGCGCACCAGTGACGCACTGTCGAATCTGGTCGCCGGCATGATGACCTCGCGCGATAAGCGTGCGCATAGCAAGTTCCGGCGGGGCGACAACATCGACCGCGAGGAACTTACAGTCATGTACCGCCACAACTGGCTCGCGCGGAAGATTGTCGACGCACCGGCCGAGGACATGACGCGCGAGTGGTTGCGCCTCGAGACCGATGACGAGGGCGCGAAGTCGAAGCTCGAAAAGGCCGAGAAGCGCTATGGGGTGATCGCGCGCGTCGGCGACAACCTGAAGTGGGGGCGACTGTACGGCGGATCGGCGCTGTATATCTCGATCGCCGGCGACGATCCCGCGCAGCCGCTGCGCGTGGATCGGATCCGCAAGGGCTCATTGCTCGGCTTTGTCGTGCTCGACCGGTGGCAACTGACGCCCGACACGCTGCTGATGCAGATCGATTTGGAGCGCCCAGACTACTGGCGGCCGTCGCGGTTTCGCGTCGCCAACACGAGTCAGTCGATCCACAGTAGCCGTCTCATTTTCGCGGACGGTGCGCTGTTGCCGTGGGACGAGCTGCGCCGCAACCAGTACTGGCACGACAGCGTGCTGCAGGCCGTGTACGACGAGCTGCGCAATGATGAAACTGTCGCGGGCGCAACGGCGTCGATGATGTTTGAGGCGATCGTCAATGTGTTGCAGGTCGAGGGGCTGCGCGACATGCTCGCGACCGACGAAGGTACGGAGCGCGTTCGAAAGCGCTTCGAGCTCGTCGCGCTGATGAAGTCGTTTGTCGGCATGACGCTGCTCGATAAGAACGATCAGTACGAGCAGAAGGCGATCTCGTTCTCTGGCATCGACGGCATCGGCGCGATGTTCCAGCAGCGCGTGGCGGGTGCGTCCGATATTCCGGCGACGCGGCTGTTTGGCCAGGCACCGAAGGGAATGAACGCGACGGGCGACAGCGACATCCGCAACTATTACGACGGCCTGAAGGCGCGGCAGGAGCAGGAGCTGCGGCCGCAGGTCGAGACGATCTACGACGTCATGTCCATGTCGGCGCTCGGTCGCCGCCTCGACGATCTTGTGATCGAGTTCAACCCTCTGTGGCAACTGTCCGAGGCCGAGCAGGCCGCGGCCGAGAAGACGCGCGCTGAGACGGACAAGATTTACGCGGTCGATATCGGTCTACCGATCGATCGCCAGATCATGACCCGCCTGCAGGCGAACGACACCTACCAGATCACCGACGAGGACATCAACCTCGCAGCGGAGCTGAACGAGCCGCTTGACGACGACCCGGACGAACCCGATGGAGATGACCCTAGCGAACCTGGCACGCGTGAACCGCGTGCGCCGGCGTCGTCTGTCGCGCGTTCGACCGAGCCGACCAAACCGGCGAGCTGAAAGCTGGTATCGCACGCAGTTGCTGGCGATCGTGCACGCGTGCTCCGACGCGGTGCGCGCCGACGTGCTGCCGGTTCTGCAGCGTGACGAGGCCGAGTACAGCTACACGGCCGACGACATGGCGAGCGCGTTCGTGCGCGCGCTGAACGAGGCGCTCGACGCGGCGGCCGCGCGTGTCGCCACGCACGTTGCGGCGCGTGCGCGGCTGCTCGCGCGGCGCATGACAGAGATCTGCGACGAGAGCGCGACCGAGGCGCTGCGCGCGTCGGTGAACGCGGCAATCGGCGTCGATATCCGCGCGGCGCTCCAGATGCAGAACCTCGGGGGCGTGCTGGAGGCTGCGGCTGCGACGAACGTGCGGCTGATCAAGTCGGTGCCGCAGCAGTACTTCGAGCGCGTCGCGACACAGGTGATGGTGTCGGTGCAGCAGGGCCAGCGTTACAGCGCCATCGTCGAATCGATCGCGGACGAGACAGGTGTGACCGAGAGGCGCGCGAAGCTGATCGCTCGCGACCAGACCGCGAAGCTGAACTCGGGCGTCACCGAGGCTCGACAGACCTCGCTCGGCATCGAGGAATACGAGTGGCAGACGAGCGGCGACGAACGTGTGCGCGACAGCCACGCGGAGAACGACGGGAAGGTGTTCCGGTGGGACTCCCCGCCGCCCGAAACCGGCCACCCGGGCCATGACGTGAACTGCCGCTGCGTGGCGCTGCCGCGCTTCAAATTGGACGACGAGGAATGAGCAAACGCATACAGCACACGTTCGACGCGGCGTTGGGCGAACGTCGGCGCACGCCCGAGGGGTATCTCGTGGCACCCGCGGTCATCGCACGCACGGGCATCCAGATCTATCTCGCGCACGAGCTTGGTCTCGACGGCGATCCGATGCGCGAGGTGCGGATCTATCGTCCACCCGAGGAAGTGTTTCACCCGGATGCGATCGCGTCGTTCGACAACCAGCCGATCACGATCGACCACCCGCCGGACGGCGTGACCGCCGACAACTGGCGCGAACTGTCGGTCGGTCTGATGCGCGCGCCGCATCGTGCTTTGAATCTCCTGAACGGCGAAGCGTGGGTCATGGATGCCGACGCCATCGATCAGGTCGAGACGAAGGTGCGTGAGGAACTGTCGGGCGGCTATACCGCGGTGTACGACTGGACGCCCGGCGTCACGTCGGATGGCGAGGAATACGAAGGCGTCCAGCGCGACATTCGAGGCAACCACACGGCGCTTGTGCGCCGCGGTCGGTGCGGGCCGGTGTGCCGCGTCGGCGATTCACAACCAACCAATCACAAAGGAGCAACAGCAATGCCGATCCAGATCACGATCGACGGCATACCGTTCAGCCTCGACGAGGCTGCGGCTGCCGCCGTGAACAACCTGACCAAGCGGCTGGCCGATTCGACGGCCACAGTCGCGGACCTGAATTCGCGGCTCGACCGGAAGATCAAGATCCGTAACAAGACCATCGCGCTGCGCGACAGCGAAGAGCTCGAGGACGAGGTCGAAGAGCTGGAGGACGAGCTCGAAGAGGCGCAGAAGGACGCCATGACGCCGCAGCAGCGCGACGCGATGGTCGCGGACTGGGCCGAGATGCTCGAAGGCGGCAAACGGCTCGCACCGACCGTCGACTCGAAGGGCAAGACGTGCGCGCAGTACCGCCGTGAGGTCATCAAGGCGCTGTACAGCGACCACAAGCCGGTCGTCGACGCGGTGCTCGGTGGTAAGGCGCTCGACGCGGCAGACGACGCGACGCTGCGCCAGGCGTTCGGCGTGCTTGCCGCAACGGTCGGCACGACGCCGACGGGCGACAGCTACGTGCGCCGCGACCCGGTCATCGACTCGCTGAACCAGTCGAAGCAGGTCAATGACGCGTCTGGTGGCGGAGGCCAGAAGACGGCCGATGCGGCGCGTACCAGCTTTATCGATCGGATGAACGGCCGCGGGCAGTAACGCGGATCACAACCAACCGGAGCAATCCACATGAATCGCATCAATTTGAGCGACTACGCGCCGGCGCAGTTCGAGCGCGGCATTCCGGGCCTGATCGTCGACAACAACACGGCGACGATTTTCAACAGCACGAACCGCGGCGCGACGCCGATCGAGTTCGGCGTGGCCGTTTTCTACACCGATGTCGGTGGCGAATACGTGTTGCCCGGCGACCCGCGCGCGAAGGCGTTCGCGGGGATCTCGGTTCGGCACGTCACGTTCACTGCCAACCTCGAGGGCGAGGTGTTCTACGAGCCCGATGTGACGCTGCCGGCGCTGCAGTCCGGCCGCATCTGGGCCACGTGCAAGGACGGCTGCAACCCGCGTGATCCGGTGAAGTATGCGGGCGACGGCACGCTCGCCACTGGCGCCGGCACACAGATCGCGGGCGCCGAGTGGGAAACGAAAACGGAGCCGGGTCAGGTCGGCGTCGTCGTTATCAACCGTGTACCGGGCATGAAGACGCCGGTCGCAGCCCCGTAAAGGAAGGGAGAGCAACGAAATGGATCGCAAGAAATTGATTCTGGACGGCCTGCGTCGTATGCCGGCGCTGGCGATTGACTCGGAGCCGGGCCTCGCGTTTCTGACCTCGCAGCTCGAATACTACGAGACGCAGGTCTACGAGAAGAAGCGGGAACCGCTCGATTACGAGGCGCTGATCCCGATCTCGACCGAGGCCGGGCCGCACGTGACGGCGATCAACTACCGCATGAAGGACTTCGCGGGCCGCGGCAAACGCCATTCCGGCCAAGGTGGAGATATCCCGCGCGTCGATGTGTTCTACGGCGAGAAGTCGGTGCCCGTGGTCGGCAGCGCGATCGGTTATGCGTACACGTTCGCCGAACTGCGCACGGCCGCCGCGCTGCAGCAGTCGCTCGACGGCGATCGTCAGGAAACCGCGATGAAGGCCTGGCGCTCGCACATGAACGAGGTTGGCCTGTACGGCGAGGAAGAGCTCACGGGCCTGTTCAACTGCCCGGCCGTGCCGCAATCGAGCGCGGGCGTGAACCTGCTGACGGCGACGCCGGCCCAAGCGCTGAAATTCGTCAATGACCAGATCACGCAGGTCTGGACCACGACGAAGCGCAACAGCGTTGTCGATACCGTCGCGATGCCGGGCACGGTGCTGGCGCACCTGTCCAGCACGCCGCGCTCGGACAACTCCGACACGACGATCCTCGAATACATCCGGCAGAACAACATCTCGAAGACCGAGCGCAACATCGAGATCACGTTCCGCGCGGCGGCGGATCTCGAAACGGCCGGCAAGGGCAAGACCAGCCGCATGATGTTCTACGAGAAGTCGCGCGAGAACATCGCGTTCCACATCCCGATGCCGCTCATGTTCCACACGCCGGAGCAACGTGGGCTGGAGATGCTGGTGAACGGTGAATACCGCTACTCGGGCGTTGAGTTCCGCTACCCGAAGACGGCGTTCTACGTCGACGACGTGATGGGATAAGGGGGTGTCATGCTGGACATCAAGAACACGACGCGCGCCAGCTCGGTGATTCGTGGCGCTGATTTCACCGTCGAGATTCCGCCGGGCGCAACGCGTCCGATACCGATCGGGGTGTGGGAAGCCTTCGCGCGCGGGCGCGCCGCGCGCGCACAGATCGCGGATGGCGAGCTGGTGGTCGTCAAAGTTGAAGAGCCGCTCGCGCCGGCGGCGCCCGTGCTGCCGGGGGGCGGCGAATTTGGGGCGTCCACGGGCGCAGGTGTCCCGGAGCAGCCGGAGCAGCCGGAGCAGCCGGAGCAGCCGGAGCAGCCGGAGCAGCCGGAGCAGCCGGAGCAGCCGGAGCAGCCGGAGCAGCCGGAGACGGACGAAGCCAGGGAAGGTTCCGCCGAAACGCCGACGCCGGCGCAGAGGCGGGGCCGCAAAGCGACGTGAGCGCGCGCTCGTCGCGCGGGGCACCGATCACAGTTGCCGACGTCCGAGCCCGGTTCGCCGCGCTGTCCAAGCCGTTCGACGACGACATTGTCCTGCTCGCGATCGGGGACGTACTGCCGTTTCTCGACCGCGAGCGCTGGGGCGGCTTCTACCAGCGCACCGCGTGCGGGCTGGTGATGCACTTCCTCGTGATGGCGCGCGCCGCAGAGCGGACAGGCGGCAAACCGGTGCTCACGGCCACGTCGAAGAAGGCCGGCGAAGTGCAGGCGAGCTATGCGGTGCCGACTGCGCTGACAGGTGATGACGCGTGGCTTGCGGCGACCACATGGGGGCAGGAGTATCTGAAGCTGCGCCGCATCGTTGGTGCGGGAGGACTGGTCGTATGAGCGGATCGAACTTTCCCGGCCTCGACCGGTTGATTGCGATGCTCGAGCGGACGACGAAGCGTGAGGTTGTCGTCGGCTATCCGACGGCGACTGGCGCCGAGCTCCATCCCGGCTCCGGCATCACGAATGCGCAGCTCGCCGCGCGCCTGTCGTTCGGTGATCCCGAGAAGGGGCTCGAAGCGCGTCTGTTCATCCAGCAGGGCATCGAGAACGGTCAGAAGCAGATACAGGGCGTTCTCGCGAACGGGTTGCGCCGCGCCGCACGCGGCGAAGGGTCGGTCGATGCCGCATACGAGGCGGCTGGCGTGGCCGCTGTCGGCACGGTGCAGGCCGAGGTGCGGAAGGGGAACTTCGCACCGAACAAGCCGGAGACGATCGCGCGCAAAGGCAGTAGTCGACCGCTGATCGACGAGGGCAACCTGATCCAGTCCACTACGTCGGAGGTGCGTGATGCTCGATCTCAGTGATGTCGTAACAGATCCGGACCTCGGCGCGCACGAGATCGCGATCGAGCGCGCGGTGGGCGCGCGGGCGTCGTCTGGCGAGTGGGAGGAAACCTACGAGCCGGGCAGCGTTACCGGCGTCGTCCATCCGGCGAGCAAGGCGCAGCTCGAATCCCGTCCTGAGGGTGAGCGGCATTTTCCAACCATCGCCGTGTTTTCCGGCGCGCCGCTGGCCGCATCCGATTTCGTGCTGCACCACGGCGCGCGTTGGCGCGTCACGGCGGATTCTGACTGGTCCGACTATGGCTATTACTACGCGCTCGCAACTGAACACAAAGCCACTTCGCGACCTCGTGCGGGAGCTTTTGTCGTTACCTGACGGTGCAGTGCGACCGACATGGGACGCTGGGCCGACCGGCGGCGACCCGTTCGTCGTAGTGACGGCGAACAACGACACGCCTATCGGTTCCGCGCACCGGACCTACGACGGCGACCGCGAGGTCGAGATCCTGCGCCGCTCGCTGCTCACCGATGTGCAGTTCGAGGCATTCGGGACGAATGCGTATGCGCTGCTGTCGAAGCTGCAGCTCGCGTTCGAGTCGAGCGAGGCGCTGTCGGCGCTGAGGAACCGCGTCGGCGCCGCGATCCTGCGATTTCGTCCCGTGATCGACGTTTCGGCCGCCATCGGCGGCGGGCCGGAAGAGCGTGCGCAGTTCACGGCGACGCTCGCACACACACATTCGGTTGAGCGGCCGCTGGCGCCGATCGAGCGCGTCAGTGTTTTCGCCCGCACCGACCTGGCCTTCGAGCAGGTCACCATCGAACCACCCCATACGGAGCAATAGATGCTGCCCATTGATGATGTCGTAAATGTCCAGCTCAACACGCAGCCGCAGGCGCCTTCGCGTCGTGACTTCGGCATGACGCTGCTGCTCACGCCGGAGGCCGGTAACGTGTTCAACGACACGAGCACCCTGTACATCGATGCAGGGCTGCAGTCCGACGTCGAGGCCGCGTTTGGCACGAATTCGGAAACGGCGCGGGCGACGCGGCGATTCATGGCGCAGCAGCCGCGCCCGAAGCAGATGATGATCGGCCGATGGCTGAAGACCGACCGCTCGCTGCCTGCGACGGCCGCCGCGCTGATCGGGTCGCCGGTCACCGCGCCGCTGTCCGAATTCCGCAGCGCGAGTGCCGGCTATCTGACCATCACCCGTGGTGATGTCGCGACGCAAATCGGCCCGCTGGACCTGACGAACGTCGCAACATTTGCGGATGTCGTAGACGCGATCAACGCGGCGGCCGACGAGAATGTCGGCTGGGAATGCTCGTTCGACGAGACCGGCAACCGGTTCGCGTTCACCGCGGACGAAGCCGGCGCCGGCCCGTCATTCCGCTTTGTGTCGGATGACAGCCAGGTCGGCACGTACCTTGGCGCACTGATGAAGCTGGAGAACGGGCAGGGACGCGTCGTTGCCGGCGCGGCCGCCGTCGAGCTGCCGGCCGAGACGATTACCGAGGCAGCCGCAGCGATTCAGGACAAGCAGCCGGGCTGGTACGCGCTGGCGGTCGCCGCGCAACTGAGCGACGACCAACTGAAGGAAGTGTCGGATTGGACGCAGGCCGCGCGCGGCAAGATCTTCGGCGTGACGACCACGAATCCGCAGCACATCGAGTTCGCTGCAGGTAACGTGTTCAAGCGCCTGTACGACAAGAGCAACTACCGGACGGTCGCCACGTACGACAAGACTGATCCGTACGCGATTCTGTCGTTCCTCGCGCGCGGGCTGTCGGTGAACTTCGCGGCGAACAACTCGACGCTGACGATGAAGTTCAAGACGCTGCCGACGGTCGAGGCCGACAACCTAGGGCTCACGGAGGCGAACAAGTGCCGCCGGCTCGGCCTTAATTTCTACACGTATTTCGATGAAGCGGCGATGGTGGCCGAGGGTACGGTGGTCGGCGGCCGCTTCTTCGACGAGATCCACATTCTCGACTGGTTCGTCGACGCGGTGCAGAAGGAGGTTTTCGCCACGCTATACCGCAGCCCGACGAAGATTCCGCTCACGGATCTCGGCACGCCGCAGGTCATCGCGGCGGTGGAGCGGGTGTGCAAAGAAGGGCGAAAGAACGGAGCCTTCGCACCCGGCGTGTGGAATGGCGATTCGTTCGGCACGCTTGCGAAGGGCGACTATCTCGAGGACGGGTTTTACGCCTGGTGCGACAGCGTCGACACCCTGTCAACAAGCGACCGTGAGAAACGGAAGATGCCCCCGATCCAGACCGCACTCAAGCTCGGCGGCGCCGTGCACGGCGTCGATGTGATCGTCAACTTCGACCGCTGATCGGTCGGTTCCTCAACGCCAGCCCCCCGCTTCGGCGGGGGTTTTTATTGGAGCCTGAGAAATGGCAGTTTTTGACCCGAAACAGGTTTCGGTTCTGATCAACGGTGTGCCGATCGACGACTGGTCGGATGGCGCAGACGTCATCCAGGCCGAATACAACACGGACGCGGGCGCTACCACGATTGGCGCGAACGGCAAGGGCGTGTTCGTCGCGTCGGCAAACCAGTCCGGCAAGGTGACGCTGAAGATCAAGCAGCACAGCCCGGACAACAAGTACCTCAACGGGCTCCGAACCCAGCAGGAGACGCGCCTGAAGTCGTTCACGCCGCTCGAGCTGAACATCCGCGACCTGCTCAATGAGGACGTCGTGACGGCCAGCAAAGGTTTTTTCACCACGCGTCCCAAGTTCGCGCGCGGTGACGGCCACAACCCGACCGAATGGGTGATCGAGTTCGAGACACTCAATATGGAACTGGAAAAGGGGCTCTGGAACTGATGGAAAAGCAACACGAGATCGAACTGGACGACGTGCGCTACGTGATGACGCCGGCCGACGCGGTTGCCGCGTGGAACGCGCTGAAGAACGCCGGTGCGTTGCTGAACGGGATGAAGGCCGGCGGCTTCGGCTCGGCCGACGACGTCGACGCGACTGCAATCGCGACCACCTGCATTTCCACGATCTTGTCGAACCTCGGGCGGCCCGAGGTCGCACAGCTCGAAAAGATCGTGTGGGCATCGACGGTCGCCTCGGTCGGCGGTCGCGAATACCGCATTCGCGACAAGTTCAGCGAGCATTTCAACGAGCACCGCGGGCACATGCTCCCGCTGCTGATGGCCGGAATTAAGTATCAGTTCTCCGATTTTTTCGGCGCAAGCGCCTTTTCGAGTCTCTTCCGGGATCTGATGGCGCGATTCCAGAAAGGGAAGACGACGGAATCGACTGGTTCGTCTGGGGGCCAATTGCCCGACGATTTAATGGCGTAACACTCGACCAGCTGCGCACGGTGTACACGCTCGCGGACCTGTGCGATATGCACGAGGCGATGCGGGCGTGGGACCAGGCGGAGGACGTGGCCCGGCGCGAGCATGAAGCAGAGACGAAAGCAGGCAGGAAGCGATGACTCTTGACGAATTCGTGGTGAAGCTAGGCGTCGCGGCCGACGTGAACCAAGCGAAAGCCTTCCGCGAGCAGCTGTCGGGCATCGTCACAGTCGCCGGCGCGGCCAGCGCGGCCGTGGCCGGACTGGCCGCTGGCGTGACGACATGGTTTGCGAAAGCGCTGGATGGTCTCAACGACCTGAAAGATCTGGCAAGCGAGACGGATGAAAGCGTCGAGTTTATTCAACGCCTCGGCTACGCGGCCGAGCAGAGTGGATCATCGCTCGCTGGCGCAACAGCTACCGTCAAGGGCGTGTCGAAGGTGATCGGTGAGGCCGCTTCCGGCGTTGGCCGCGGCGCTAAGGCGTTCGAGCAATATGGATTGAAAGCGAAGAACGCGGACGGAAGCGTCAAGCGGTTCTCCGACATCCTCGGAGACGTGCAGGACAAGATGGCGAAGATGTCGTCGCAGGAGCAGTCCGCGTTCCTTTCGAAAATCGGCGTTGACGCCTCATCGATCCAGATGCTTCGACTCACCCGCGACGAGTTGCACGCATTGTTCGATGAGGCTGACTCGTGGGGCGTATCGACTAC
Organism: Burkholderia sp. MSMB0856; assembly: GCF_001524645.2. NCBI lineage: Bacteria > Pseudomonadati > Pseudomonadota > Betaproteobacteria > Burkholderiales > Burkholderiaceae > Burkholderia > Burkholderia sp. MSMB0856. The sequence goes on from NZ_CP013427.1 coordinate 1,669,380, forward strand.
GGAGCAAGCGGAGGCAGTCGGCGCGTGGAAGGATCAGATGGCCGACCTCGCGTTCGGGTTTGATGCGCTGCGCACTGACATTGCTGTCGGCATCCTGCCGCAGTTGAAGGCGCTGACCCAGGGCCTGAAGGATCTGATGCGGAACAACCGCGCTTTGATTCAGGAGGGCATCAGCCGGTTCATCAAGGTCGTGTACGCGGTCGGTCAGGTGCTTGTAAACGTGTTCCGCTTCATCGTGCGCGTGACCGACGGTATCGGTGGCATGCGCGTCGCGCTGCTGCTGGTCGGCGCGGCGCTCGCGTGGTTCAAGCGTGCAGCGCTGCTCGCGTTCGCGACGAACCCCGTGTTCTGGCTCGTTGCGGCGGTCGGTGTGCTGTTGCTGCTGATCGACGACTTCATGACGTACCTCGACGGCGGCGAGTCCCAGTTCGGTGAGTTCTGGGAGTCGCTGCGCGAGCCGATCGCAGTAGTGCGCGCTGAGATTGAGGCGTTCCTGCGTGACCTTGAGCGTTGGTGGGAGCGAAACGGGGAGACGGTGATCGCGATCGTCAGCGAGGTGTGGGATTACCTGCAGCTCGGGTTCGCGCAGACGGTCGCGGTAATAGGTGCAGTGCTTGGGCAGCTCTGGGATCTGTTCTCGACGGCGTTCGGTGTGATGGCAGACCTGCTTGACTGGTTCTTCGCCTTCTTCACGGGCGACTTCGAGGCTGCCGGCGAGGCCGTCGATCGGATGCTTAACCGCGTCGCGGATCTGTTCATCAAGACATTTTCGCGCATCGGTGACTTCGTGCGCACCACGATCGAGCGGATCAAGAAATATTTTCCGAGCCTTGGCGCGCTGATCGAGAAGACGATCGGCGCGGTCGCTCGCCTGTTTGGCGGTGGCACCGTCGACGTGAACGGTTCCGTTGCCGGTGCCGGCGCGATCGCCGATGCCGCACGCGCAGCGGCCGCTATGCCGAAGCAAGTGCAGAGTGCGTCTGCGGGAGCGGCGCCGATCGCCGGCACGCCACGCGGGATGACGAACAGCCGTACGGTCAACGCGAACGTCACGAACCACACGACCGTCAACGTGCAGAGCGACGACCCGCGCGCGACTGCGCGCGAGCTCGAAGCGATGCAAAAACAGCAGAACCGCGCGGCGATTCAGAATGCCGCAAGCGCGGTTGTCGGCTAACGGGAGAGGGTAATGGCAGTAGGCGCGCAGGTGCTGCGGACGGCGATCGGCACGATCACGCTCGACGTTGTGCAGGAGGAGTCGCATACGAGCGATCTGGAGATTACTGAGAACCCGGTCGAGTCGGGTGCGGAGGTGGCCGACCACGCGTTCCTGAAACCCTCCGAGGTAGTCGTTTCTGGAATGGTCGTGTCGTATGAACCGCCGAGCGATTCGTCGCTGCTGGCGCGTGCGGTGAACATTCGCGGCGTGACCGACTTCCTCGATGTGATCGGCGCGCCTACGTCATTCGAGTCGTTCACCGCTGACACATTGGCGCGCGCGCAGCGCGAACTGACCTCGTTCGCGGGTACATCGGCAAACGCGGTTGTGGCGCGCGTCACACCGCGCGCGCTCGCGCCTTGGCTTCCCGATTTCTCATCGTGGATCGCCGGCGACGAGAGCAGAGGCGAGAACCGGATCGGCCAGATCTACGACTCGCTGGTCGCGCTGCAGAAGAGCGGCTCGCCCATCGAGGTGCAGACCATGTCCAAGCTGTACACGGACATGCTGATAAGGACGGTAGCGATGCAGCAGTCGAGCATCCACGGCGCCGTGCTGACCGTGACGTGTCGACGCATCTTCATCGTCGAGACCAAGAAAGGCACAGGGTTGTCGGTGCCGAGCGGCGCGAAGAAGTCTGGCCGGTCTGGCAGGCAGTCTGCCGGTGTGACGCAGAAGGGGAATGTGCAGGGCGCCGACGCATCCGGCAAGCGGTCGGCGGTGCGGCAGGTGATCGATTTTGTAATGGGGAAGTGATGATTCGACTACCTATCGATTCGACGCCGCTGCAGGTGATGACCGCCGATCCCGGCGACGGGAGCGCGCTCGCGCTGACCATCCGCTACAACTCGATCGGCGACCACTGGGAGATCGATGTTCAGGACCGGGATACCGATGCGGTGATCGCGCAGGCTGTGCCGTTGGTGCTCGGACCGCCGATCTTCTGGCGCGACCCGGTCGATTTCTTTCTCTGGCTCGAAGACCTGAGTGGCGTTGGTCTCGATCCCATAGGCGGCAACGATATGGGCGAGCGCTTCGCGCTGTATCTCGGACTGAAAAGCGAGGTGAGCGACGCGGCGGCGCCAAAGGAAAACCGGTAGCCGAGCCCCGCGAAAAGTGTGCGGCGTGATGGGCTCCGGCCAATCTGAATCGACCAAACCGGTTTTGGAAAACCGTAAGAAAGCCCCCAAATTTTCGGCCGTATGCTTTCGGGAACCGCCCCGGAGCTGCGCCGCACAAAAGCGAAAGCCCCGGACTGTTGGCGCAGCCGGGGCTTTCTGTTGTTCACCCCTTGACACCGCAAGAGGCAAAACCTTGTTCAAGTATACGCCGAAGCATCGGCTGAAAGTGGAGGGAAAGATGAACGCACATGATGCAGGAATCGTTGGCCGGCGATTGGCGCTCGCAGCGAATATTTGCGCGCTCGGCGTGCTGCTGGCGGGCGTCGCTGCTGTCCTAAAAGTGGCTCTTTGATGGCGGCGCCATGACTATCCAATTCGGCCGCCGGTGGCGGTTGGAGATCGGCAATCGATCGGAGTCGATCGCGATCGAGTCACTGCGTGTCAAGTTCGAGATCGTGAAAAGCCTCGACGAGAAGCCGAACCCGGCGAAGCTGTCCGTCTACAACCTGAACCGCGACCACATGACCCGGCTCGTCTCGAAGGGGTTCAACCTCGCGCGCCTGTCGGTGGGCTACAACGAGCTGCGGCTGCTGTACCAGGGCGACATCCTGAAGCCGTCGACGAAGCGCGACAAGGCGGACTGGATCACCGAGTTCGAGTGCAGCGATGGCGGCATCGACTACGCCGGCGCGCGCGTGTGGACGACGTTGCAGTCCGGCGCGACAGATGCTGACGTGCTGGCCGAGGCAACAAAGGCCATGACGCGGACGAAGGCCGGTGTCGCGGATCTGGCGAGCGCGCGCACGCTGCCACGCGGCAAGGTGCTGATGGGCAATGCGCGCGATGTCGTGCGCAACGTCGCGCGCAACAGCGGCGCCGACTGGTCGATTCAGGATGGCGAGCTGCTCGTGCTGCCGGCCGACAAGGTGCTGCCCGGCGAGGGCTTCGTGCTGTCGCAGGACAGCGGGATGATCGAAAGCCCGAAGGTTTCGGACAAGGGGCTGGAGGTGAAATGCCTACTAAATCCGGCGATTCGCGTCGGTGGGTTGGTGCGCGTCGTGTCGATGATCGAGTCGTACAACGGTGATTACAAGGTCGTGCAGGTGAAGTACGTGGGCGACACGCACACGGCGGACTGGTACAGCGATCTCGTCGTGCGCGGCGGGAAGTTTCAGAAGGTCGAGAAGCCGAAAGCCAGCAAGGGTAAGACGAAGAAGGTGGGGGGCGGCGACGATGGGGACGTTTGACGAAGAGATGCCGTCCGGGGAACTGGCGCGTGCACGCGAGGTGCGCGGCGAGCTGCTGAAGGTTCGGACGGCGTTTCCAGGCATCGTCGAATCGTTCGACGGGGATACCCGTACGGCGACAGTTCGCCCGGCGATCGACGCGCTGCTTGCCTGCGGCGACGGTGCGGAGCTGCCTCTGCTCGTCGATGTGCCGGTGTCGTTCCCGACGGGCGGCGGGTTCGTGATCGAGTGGCCGCTGAAGCGCGGCGACGAGGGGCAGGTCACGATCAGCGACCGGTGCATTGACGGCTGGTTCGTCTCGGGCCGCAACGGGCCACCGCTCGATCTGCGTATGCACGACCTGTCCGACGCGATGTTCACGCCGGGCATCCGGTCGCGGCCGAACGTACCGGGCGGGTTCGACATGGACGCGCTGGTGTTGCGCCAGATTGACGGGCCCGCGCGGTTCCGGATGAGCAGCGACGGCATCATCGAGCTCGACGGCGCGCTGTTGCGCGTGAAGTGTCCGGCGATCTTCGAGCAGTTGCTCACGTACCAGGCGGGCATGGCCGGCGAGGGCGGAGGTGCCGGTACAAAGATCACCGGCAACATCAACCACAGCGACGGCACGATCACGTCGAACGGCGTCACAGTGGACCAGCACCACCATCGTGATTCGATGGGCGGCGACACGGGAGGGCCCCAAGGATGAGGGTAAGACGACTCGACGCCAACGGCGACTGGACCTTTGGGCGCGGCCGTGCCGATTACGCGGACCGGTCGGAATCGGTTGCGCAGCGCGTCGTAACGCGGCTGCGCTCCTTTCGCGGCGACTGGTTCCTCGATCTCGACCACGGTATCGCGTGGATCGAGCGCATGGAGCGCGGCAACGAGCGCCAGCGGCTCGAAGACGATGTGAAGCGCCAAATCCTCGGCACGGACGGCGTGGAGCGCATCCTCGCGTTCGATATCGCCTTCGACGGCAAAACACGGCGCATGGCCATCAGTGCTTCGCTGCGCGACATCTACGGCAACGAATTCGATATCAGCACGCCGGTCGGCGTCTGACCTCCGCGCGCGCGGCGCGCACTTCTCCAGCAGGACAATTCATGGGGCAACTTACACCGCAGGGCTACATAGCCGAGCGGCTCGACGCCATTCTCATGAGGATGGAGGCCGGCCTTCGGCGCATCTACGGCGAGGATATCGACCTGAGCCCGGACAGCCCGGACGGCCAGGCCGTTGGACTGTTCGCGCAGGGCCTGGCTGACATCAACGAGCTCGGCGCCGCAGTCTACCGGGCGCTGGACCCGGATTACGCGGGAGGGAAGTGGCTTGAGCAGCGCGTCGCGTACTCGGGGCTGAAGCGCCGAGGCGCGCGATACAGCCGCATGCCGAGCGTAATTCTGCAGGGCACGCCGCACAGGACGATTCCGGCCGGCGCTGTCGTTTCGGATCCGCAGCGCGTGCGCTGGCAGTTGATCAGCGATGTGGTGTTGAACGCCGCCGGCTCTGGGCGCGGCGACTTCCAGAGCGAGGAACGCGGCGGCTTCACGAACCCGATCGGGGCGACACTGAAGATCGAGACGATCGTGAACGGATGGGATTCGGCAACCACGTTCACGGCCGCCGAACTCGGTGAAGCTGAAGAACTCGATCCGGAGCTACGCGCGCGCGGCGCGCGCTCGCGAGCACGGTCAGCGCAGAACTCCGCGGAGTCGATCGAGGCAAAGATCAGCGAGCTACCTGACGTCCGGGAGGTGATCTGCCTTGAGAACTGGACCGACGTGACGGACGAGAACGGGGTGCCGCGCAAGAGCATCAACGTGATTGTCGACGGCGGCGACGACGGAGCGATTGCGCAGATCATCTTCGACAACAAGCCGTCCGGCACGGGTATGCGGGGCGATGTCGAACGTGTTGTCATCGACAGGAAAGGGCGCGAGCGGATGGTGCTGTTCGACCGTCCGGAGATTATCGACTGCACGGCCTATCTGGAGCTTAAGCGCTCCCGCGGGCAGCAGGCCATCGATGAAGATGGGATCAAGACGGCGCTGACGAAGTATCGCTACGGCATCGGCGAGCCGGTCACCGTTTCGCGCCTGTATACACCGGTCAACACGGTGCCGGGTTTCTCTATCGAGACCTTCACCATCGGCGTGATCAACGGTATCCAGTTCCCGAATGATCTCACCTTAGGGCCGCGTCAGCGGGCGCGGTTCCTGCCCGAAAATATCGAGATCGTTCCGCTATGAGCTACGACCGTCTTCTGATCTGGCAATACAAAGGCAAGTCTCGTGCGGTGGCGCATGCGAAGCTGATCGACGACGAGATTCGGCGCGCATGGGAGGGCATTGCGGCGCTGCCGGAAGCGCTCGATATCGATAACGCACGCGGCGTGAACCTCGATCTCGTCGGGAAGCACGTGGGCCAGTCGCGTGTGCTCACGGACATCGTGCCGCGCGACTACTTTGGTTTCTTTGGTGAGGGCGGCGGCGGGTTCCGGGTGCAGGGCGCGGGCGGTTCGAAGTTCTACCGCCTCGGCGACCCGCTGAACGGTTCGGTCGAGCTTGACGACGACGATTACCGATTCCTGATCCGCTGCCGCATCGCGAAGAACTTCGTGGTCGGCACGATCCCGGAAATGATGGACGCGCTCGACTTCATCTTTAACGGCCATGCGGATGTGTCGGACAACTACGACATGTCGATCTCGATCGTGATCGGTATTTCCGCGCTGTCTGATTTCCTAATTTACGCGGTTCGAAACCTTGATGTGCTACCGCGCCCGGCGGGCGTGGGCGTGTCGCTTTATTTCACGATCACCGAACGGCCGTTTGGATTTGCCGGCTCGCCTGGCACGTTCGGGTTCGGTGACGGTGCTTTTGCGAGGATTTTGCGATGACGATTTTCGAACGTCCGGACGAGGACGTGTTTGCTGATGGCGCGCGACCGGGTGAAGTTGATGAGTTCCCGAATGTCGCGCGCGGCTGGGGCGTTGCGCTCGACCAGACCGGTGGTAAGCCCCCGATGGAGTGGTTCAACTGGCTCGGTCGGCGCATCGATCGAGCGATTCGTTACTTCATGCAGCGCGGCCTCGCGGAGTGGTCGTCCACCGAGACGTATCCCGTCGGCGCGGTGGTACAGCACAACGGCATCATTTACCGCGCTGACGTTGAGAACGAAGGCCGTGCGCCTGACGGCTCACCGGGGCACTGGGGTGCGCCGTGGGCGCCGACCGTGGCAGCCGACGATTCATCGAAGCGAGTCGTGAATACGGAGCTCCTTGCGAAGAGGCTGGAAAAATATGTATCCGAGGACGATCTCGGTACCTACGCGACGCAGGAGTGGGTGAAGGGGTACGCGGTTAAGGGCGATACCGCCCGCTACGTACTCACTACGAATCCCGACAGAAGCGCAGCAGGGCTTACCGTCGACGGGAAATATATCGGCAAGATCTGGACCGACATGAGCTTCGATCCCGGTACGAAGGTCAACCGCGGCGGCGACACCATTACCGATCGCCTGACGCTCGGACGGGACGGATGGCAAGCAGACCTCGCTCTCCAGAATCGGCGGCCAGGACAAAACGTCACGATGTACATCCGCGCTCGGGACGGAGGCGGCATCGAGTTTATCAACAACGCTTACAACGGCGTCCCGTGGAGCATGAGTGACGCCGGCACGACGTGGCAGGCGGGCAACCTGAATGTGGGTGGGTCCACTCTGCAAACGGACGGCAACCTTCTCTGCAATTTCCGCGGCGCATGGTTGAACTCGATTCTCGATGACCTCTACGCCCGTTCCGAAAATCGAGCAGTTGCAGGCGCGCGCGTACAGTGGGATTCCGGTCTCGCGGAGTTCGATTACGTGGGTTCAGTGAGCAGTAATGTTCATGGACAGATCGATTTGCCCGCGCCGTGGGTTGTGACCGGGATGCGCGTCAATGCGGACAACAGATCGATCACGGCAATTTGGCAGCGCGGCGTCGTCCTGCGAAACCAATAAGGAACGGAAATGGATTTTAGTAAATATACGCATGATCACATGGTGCTTGCGCTGAAACGTATGTATCCAGAACTCGTGCCGGGCAAAGACTACCGCGCGGCTCAACCAGTCGAGCGAAACGGGGGGCAGAGTGGCCCGCCGTTTATCGCGTATTGGGTGAGCGAGTCAGTGCAGCAACCTGAGGATGCCGAGGTGCACGCATTTTTTGTGGCCAATGAGGAGTCTATTCGAAGCGAACACGTGCGGATCTTCCGCGACATGGCGTTGCGCAACTCCGATAGCATGACGGTAGCGCCGCCGGACGCACCGAAATCTGTGCGGACGCTGGCCGAAAAGTGGGTGACGTACCGCGAGAATCTGCGAAAGATTCCTGAACAGGAAGGGTTTCCGTTCAGCGTCGTGTGGCCGGAATCACCGGCCGATCTTTGAATTTTTGACGCACGACGAGGCAGTGGCGTTTTAGTTGCGCTTCTGGTTGCGGTCGAAGTCCTCACGATGCACAAGATATGTTTCCCACTGCTTCACACTCCAAAGGTGCCAATAGCGCGGGAGATATATCATCGAAAAGAATGACATGGTGCGTGCGCGGGGGATTTTTTTACAGACTTTTGTCATTTGCTCCACGCGAAAATGGTGTGCTAACAACGGTATGGAGCAGGCAATTATGAGTAATTCGAGCCAGTAATTATCAACCATATATTAATTGAATGTGAGGGGTTGGATTGGTCAAGGTCCCGTAAATGGTTTGCGACGGGGTTGTTTGAAGTTTCCGTGCCTGCGGGTCTCGGTCATTGTGTCTTTTCGAAAATCAGTATTTGTGTTCGACCGAACATCAGTTTGAACCCAGTCAAGAGGCGGCCAAGGCTCTTTACGCCGGGATAGGTGTCGGCGGTCGTGCCGCTGGCAATCTTGCGTGTCCACAGGAGCGACAGCGGTCTCAGCAACAGGTAGATCGGGACCAGTGCTATGCGCTTGCGGCGATCGATGCGGACATCCTTGAGCGTGCAGCCCATCGCACCGAACACGTAGATCAGTTGAAGCGGAGTGAACGGGCTCACGTGACCACGATCTACGGGTCTTCCGTGTGTCTGTCGTGCGCCACGCGCATCGAACTGGAAGAACGTCCCCGTGAAGAGGAATTGCAGTCGCGAATAGAGATTCGAAATGTTCGGCGTCGACACAATGATCTTGCCGCCCGGCTTTGTTGTTCGGACAAGCTCTTCGATCAGCCCGACAGGATTCAACACATGCTCGATCCCTTCGAGGCACGTGACTGCATTGAATTCGTTGTTCGCAAATGGTAGCGCTGCCTCCATGTTGGCGACAACTGATCCATCTTCTCCGTGAATGTCAGCGCGCGTTACGTCATGTCCTATTGTGGTAAGGGCTGCGGCAAATACACCCGAGCCTGACGGTATGTCCAGTATTTTCGATGGGACTGGCTGATTCGCATCGATATAGCGAACTACTTGTGCCATGTACTCGGTGATTCCATTCCGGTAGTAACTGTAGTCTCGGTGTTGCATGTGGTTCGAATGAAGTAATTTTGCGATTTGAACTGCGCCTTTATATCAGTGTTGATTGCACTTAAATATAGGATTTGTCTGAAATTGGATTGATTTTATTGATGGGCTCGGTGAGTTTTTCGGATCCATTGACCGCCATGGTCGAAGTTGCCGGCCATGGATAAAAGGACGAGGTGGCCGCTCGATTGAGTGGCCGTTTTCATTTACGGTCGCCGCGTGCGGCCATTTTTGTGTGGAGATGTAGATGAAGCTGACTGATCATTTCGCGCTGTCGGAGCTGACGCAAAGCGAGACGGCCACCCGCCGTGGAATTGGCAATTCGCCGCCGCTGACGATCGTCGAGAACCTGAAGCGCACGGCGCAGACGCTCGAAAAGGTGCGTACGTTGCTCGGCGCAAAGCCGATTCTCGTGTCGTCCGGCTACCGTTCGCCGGCGCTGAATAAGGCGGTTGGCGGTGCCGCGAACAGTGCACATGTGCAGGGGCTGGCGGCCGACTTCATCTGCCCCGGGTTTGGATCACCGCTCGAGATCTGCAAGCGCTTAGTCGAGGCCCGGGTCGAGTTCGACCAACTGATTCAGGAAGGTACGTGGGTGCACATTGGCTTGGCGCCGGCCGGGCAGCGGCCGCGCCGGCAGGTGTTGACGGCGCACTTCGGCGGCGGGGCGACGAGGTACTCGACGGGCCTGCCGGCATAAGGAGGGTGCATGCAGTTGAACCCACAAGAAAAAGAGCTTCTGACGCTCGTCACGCTCGGCGCGGTGATCGGCTTGGGGAAGCTGCTCGTCGGTGGCGAGCGGTTGACCGTTCGCATCCTGCTCGGCCGAATGATTATCGGGGCGGGCTTGTCGTCCAGCGCGGGCGCGATCCTCATCATGTTCAAGGAACTTGAGCCGACCGCGCTGATCGGGTTCGCGTCGGCAATCGGCATCCTCGGGCAGTCGGTCCTCGAAGCGGCGGCGCAGCGCTTCCTCGGTCGCCGGCCGGGGCAATCGGAAAACGGCGATGGACGGTAAGTTCATTGTGGCCGTCGCCGTGGCTGTAGTCGTGAGCGCGGCCGGCGGTTACATCAAGGGGCTTCGTGACGCCGATCAGGCGGCTACGGTGGGGGCCCAGGCGACGCTCATTCGCGAACTGGTCGCGGAGCGCGATGAGAGCGACCGCATCGCTCGTACACAACATGGAAACGCTGAAGATGCTGCAAAACAACGTGATGCGGCGCGCGCCGATCTTGCTGCTGCCAATGCTGCTCGTGACGGCCTGCGCAAGCAAGTCGCCGAGCTCGTCGAGCGGGCCCGCCATTCCGCAGCTAAGCCCGGAAGCCCGGCAGCCGGCGACGCCCTCGATCTGCTTGCCGACGTGCTCGGCCGCGCTGACCAGCGCGCGGGCGAATTGGCAAAAATCGCTGACGAGCGCGGCATCGCTGGCCGACAGTGTGAAGCCGACTATGACGCCCTGACGGTTACTGCGCACTAGCGCATGCCGGCGCGCCTCATCTCGTTTCGAAGTAGGTGCATGAGTCGATGCAGTGTAAGCCGTCAATAAACGACGCCCTACCAATGGTAGGCAGAAGGTCAGATGCTAAGTGTCCGCGTGGACACATGCACTCAGACCGTGATGACAGAGAAACAGGACCTTCGAAGCAGACTGGTGGTTGGCCGCAGACGGGATGGCCGGCGGGAATTTGATGAAGATGCCGTGCGGGAGCTGGTCGAGTTTTGCCTGAGGCCGGGGGTATCGATCGCCCGGGCGGCCATGGACCATGACGTTAATCCGAACCAGTTGCGTCGCTGGATCTCGCGCCATCAGCAGCATACGCTGCAAACCCCGACGAGGCCGGACCCGCTGGTGATCGACGGCGTATCGATCGACATTCCGGGCACTGCACATCGGGTTCCAATGAGTGAAGCGCGAGCATTCGTTCCTGTCGTCACGACTGCGTCGACTGTGCCTGCCGCTTCCCCAGTATTGCCACCAGCCCCGTCGTTGATGGCGCTCTCGTTACATGTGCGCTTGTCCAATGGTGTCGAATTCGATCTCGGCGAGGCGAGTGTCGATGAGCTGGCCACGGTGATCCAGATGCTCGGGAGGCTGCCGTGTTCCGGTTCGACGAAGGGCTGAAGGTCTACCTGCATCGCGATCCCGTCGACTTCCGCATGGGCATCAACGGGCTGTCGATCCTGGTCGAACAGGCGATGCGCCTGAACTCAATGACCTCGGCGCTGTTCGTCTTCGGCAACCGCCGTCGTGATCGAGTCAAGATCCTCGGCTGGGGCGGCAACGGCTTCTGGTTGCTGCTCAAGCGACTCGAAGCCGACCGCTTCGTCTGGCCGAACGGCGGCGACACGATCACGCTCAGCACTGAGCAGTTGCACTGGCTGCTCGACGGCATCGACCTGGCCGTGATCCAGAAGCATCCCCAGCGATATTACGCGCGGATGAGCTGAACACTACGCAGATGGCATGGTCTAATCGGCCATGCCGAATAGCCCCGTCATGTTGAGCGCGGAGGAATACGAAGCGCTGATTGCCGCGAGCGCCGAACGCGACGCGCTGCGCGGTGAGCTTCGACTCGTGACGGCCCAGCGCGATCTGGCCGAAGAGAAGCTGCGGGCCTACAAGCACGAACTGTTCGGTGCCTCTAGCGAGGCGCGCCATGCCGACCAACTCGGCCTGTTCAACGAAGCTGAAGCATTGGCCACCACTACCGATGCGCCCGCGCGCGAGGACGCGCCCGGCACGTCTGTCGCCGCCCACACGCGAGGCAAGCGCGGACGCAAACCACTCGATCCGAACTTGCCGCGCGAGGTCGTGCGGCACGAACTACCCGAGTCTGAACGATTCTGCGCGCATGATGGCCAGGCTCTCGTCGAGATCGGCGTCGAGACGAGCGAACAGCTTGACGTGATTCCCGAGCAGGTCCGCGTCGTTCAGCACCAGCGCGTCAAGTACGCGTGCCCGTGCTGTGATCTCGGCATCAAGGTCACGCCGGCGCCAGCGCGTATCATCCCGCGCGGGTTGCTCACGGAATCCGCGCTGGCGTGGATCATCACTGGCAAGTACCAGTACGGTATGCCACTGTATCGCCAAGCCACGCTGCTGCGTCGCTTCGGCGGCGACATCTCGTCCAACACGCTGGCCGCCAGCGTGGTGCGGGTGGGACTGGCCACGCAGCCGGTGATCAACCTGATGCGCGACGCGCTGCTCGAGTCGGACCTGATCTACGGCGACGAGACAACGTTCCAGGTGCTGAAGGAACCGGGACGAAGGCCGCAGGCGAAGAGTTACCTGTGGGCGCAGGTCAACGGCTCGGGGCCACCAGTACGGATGTTCTCGTACTCGCCGGGGCGCGGCGCCCAGCATGCGCAGAAGCTCTATGCTGGCGTGCAGCCTGGCACCGTGCTGATGACTGACGGGTACGAGCTCTACAACGGAATCGCCCACGATCACCAGCTCGTGCATCTCGGATGCTGGGCACACGTGCGCCGCAGCTTCATCAAGGCCGAGGAGTCGGTGCCGAAGGCGGCACGCTCGCCGGATCTGCTGGCCACGCGCTTCGTCGTGCTGATCGGCAAGCTGTTCGCGGCCGAGGTGCGCAGCGCGAAGTGGAAGTCTGAACGTCGGCAACGACTGCGCGCTCGGTACAGCGCCCGCGTGCTCGCCATCATCGAGCGCATGCTGGTTGAGCATCTGCCGGGCGTCGTGCCGTCGAGTCTGCTCGGCAAGGCATTGCAGTACATGAGCGGACAGTGGCCCAAGCTGGTCCGATACGTCGGTAACGGCAACTGGCCGATCTCGAACAACCTGTGCGAGAACGCGATCCGGCCGTTCGTCGTCGGCCGCAAGGGCTGGCTGTTCTCCGATACTGTCGCTGGCGCGCAGGCCAGCGCCAACCTGTACTCCCTCGTCGAGACGTGCAAGGCGAACGGCGTCGAGCCGTATCGCTATCTGGTCTGGCTGTTCACCAGGTTGCCGCTCGCCGCAACCGCCGACGACTATGCCGCCCTCATGCCATGGAGCATGCCTGCCACTCCCAACCTCTGATGGGCGTCGTTAAAAGACCGCATACGATGCAGTTGGCCCTGCGCGCCGGCCAAGTCCCCCTTGTTGGCGATGTTCGTGTTGGTGTACTCATACCATTCCTCGATCCGCTCAAGCGATTTGCGAAGCGCTCGAATCTCAAGAATGAGCCAGCGCACTTGAAGATCGGTGTACTCGCGCCACAGGACGCGCAGCTCGGCGTCGGTTGGGGCGTCGAACTCCGGCATCATTGGCTTGATCTTGAAGCGTGGATCAGTGAGCGGCACGCGATTGCGATCGATCCGCGTTGCCTCGATGGGGTGGCAAGGGGCCAGGAAGACCGACCTCTCGTCGTTTTCGATCCAACATTCAAATTCACGTTTCGTGAGCTCGATAGGGGTCCTCAGGCGGTTCTTGTCGCCTTGGAAACCATACTCCCAGATGTAAGCCCACTGAGGCTTGATCACGTCGCCGCCACTGTATAAAAACACAGTATATTTCGAGATAAGCTATCGTCGTCAAGATCGGGGAAATGGGGGCGGACGATGTGCACAAATTACCGAGCGCCGCACGAGGACTTCGAACTCCGCGAACTGCGGATCGAGCCGTTCAGCGACCTGTACCGCGATTTCCCATGGAAACCTGAGATCTACCAGGACTATGACGCTCCGATCGTCGCGAATGTCGACGGACGGCTCAAGCCGTTGATCGCTGGCTTCGGCTTCTGGCCACGGGCGCTTCAGAGGGCCAATATCGAGAAGGCGAAGGAGCAGGGCCGCAAGCCGCCGATCATGCGCAGCACGATGAACGTGCGAGACGACAACCTTGGGAAGTCACCCCTATACGGGCCGGCGTGGCGCGCCGGCCGCCGCTGCCTGATTCCGGCCGACTGGATTTACGAGCCTTGCTACGAGACGGGGACGAACGTGTGGCACCGGATTGGCCTGACCGACTGGAAAACGATGTGCGTCGCCGGCATCTGGCGGACGCTCCAAGATCCGGACGGCGCTGAGCATCATACGATGTCGATGATCACTGTGAGCGGTGAGGGGCACCCGATCTTTTCCCGAATGCACAAACCTGGCGACGAGAAGCGGGCCGTTGTGGTCATGCGGCCGGACGACTGGGAGGAATGGCTGACGACGTCGAATGTCGAGGCGGCGCGCGCGATGCTGCAGCTCTATCAGGCAGATGAAATGGTCGCTGAACCTGCCGTCGCGGTAGCTACCAACGGCAAAACGAATCAGGCGTAGTAATGATCCGGGCGCAAGCGAACACCCGGTTCCGGTTTGAATCCATCAGGCACCGAATAAATGCCTTCGCGGAGCATGACGGCTTCCAAGATGTCGCCTTGAAACTTCTGATCAATAGACCACACTTGCTTCTGATCCAGCGCTTCCAACACCGTTAGTGTTCCATCGATCAAGTGCTGGATTGCCTTGCCGGTCGTTGGAACGGCTAGAAGTCGGACCAATTCATCGGACAAGTCAAAGGTCGACTCGTAAACGAGAAATACACGATCATTCACAACCGACACGAACAACTTCGGGCCATCGGCCTCATACAGGACATCGGATACTGGCAAGTCTCCGAATTGGCCGGGATCGTCTCGCTTTCCTACCGCAGTCCACATGGCGCTCTCCCCACGTTCAAGTGAACAGGGATTCTCGATTTATACCATCTGCCGGCCACCACGTGTGATGGGAGTTCGGCATTCGCAAAGGGGCCGGATGTGCGGGAGTATGCGCAATAAATCCGTCGGTCTGCGCAAGGTCTGCCTTGGCAATGAAATTTCCGCCGCCGTTCGGCTGCATCTGCAACAAATGCTGAGCGTCTGCAATGCTAGTAAAAACACTCAGGCCATGGCTTTTGCAGGCGGATGTCGGATTGTTGTGAAGCAGTGGGCGCCCCTGCTCAGCGTACGATTTCATGTCCGCGTCAGTTGGCGGATTGCTCTGAGTCACACGAAAGACCGTGTCGTTGTTGCACGACCGTACACCTCGCATGGTGTGAGGGCATCCAGACGGCAGTGTGGAGTTGTTGGTCATTGTTGGAAATTTGGTCGACGTCTACCTTGATCGAGTATAGCCAGTCAATTTTGTACGCGAGGGCGTGTATACCCGGAACGTCTTCGCGTTCGCTTACACCGGGGGCTTTGAACAAAACCGATCAGAGATGCCATCAAAATTTGCTGAGAACGGTCGAATTGATCTACGTCGCACAAGATAGTGCGGGGGCTCTTATTTCAATGGCCTATTGCAACCCTTTGACTTTTCATGTAAATGCATAATTCCTGTGATTCCTGTCGTCGTGGGTTCGAGCTCCGTTGGAGGATCGTTTCTCGGTGCGCATGTCTGGCGACGAGGTGGCGCGCGCGTTGCTTCAACTCTATCCTGGTGATGAATTCCTTGTCGAACAAAAGTGATTTGTCGCCCGATGGCTCCAAAGTCGGTGGATTTTCCGGTCTGTTATGACTGCTTTAAGCTGTAGTCAAAGAAATATGGGATTTTAAAATCTTCTATTTTTTCCATGGGAAATTTTCGCGAAGTTTTTAATTTAAGTTTCATTGATGGAGGGGTATCTATTTTTTGAAATGATGAAATGAATGCTCCGATGCACTCGCTTATAAATATAGACAATTTATCTGTTATCGTGACGGCATCCTGATACATGGTCTCTACGCCGTGCTTCCAGTCACCGCTACCGCTTTGCATGTAGTATGCCATTTCTGCAATCTGGTCTGCTGTCTCGAAGAAGAAGTCGCCCATGGCCATTCCAGTAAAAACAACGAACGGATCCTTGGTGTTGTTGATCGCGTTGAGTGTATTCCTCCATTCGGCAAGAGGGGAGTAGTGCATTCCATGCTTATTTCTGGCATCTTTTAGCCATTTGCAGTCGGATATGGCTGATGAAAACTCTTTTCTAAATTGTTCGCCATGCCCGGGTTCCATTTCTGGAAAGCATTTTAATTCAATGAAGTTTTTTATTTCTTTCGAATGAAATATTCTCTCTTTCGCCTCGTATATCTTGGAGAGAAGGAGGCGAGTCATGAAGGTTGTTTGGCAAACGGCGCCAGATCGCTCGAGGGGTGGCATATCTAGGTGAGGATGGCAGCCGTGAGCCAATCGCTGCAGAATCATTGTTTCATTGAAAATGTGTCCGAGAATAGCAAGAGCATACTGGTCTTCGATTGAAATGGAGCGCCACGCATCTCTCGGGAGTTCTACCTTCGTGATCTGATAGGTCATTTTGAATATTTGGTGTGGTCAGATTTATACGATGTTCGCAAAATCCTCTGCCATACGCCAGTCTCCTGTTTTTCGATCGACGTTCAGCAGTCGGGTCGTACCTCGCTTCGCGACGAGAACCACGCCGATAGTTCCATCGGCGACGTCCGGAGTAAAACCGGACTGGTAGATCACGATTCGCGAGAATGTGTCAGCGACGAGTTGGCGGGCCAGCATGCGGGCGTCGTAGTCGAGGTGCTCGACGCCGTGCACCAACTCCCTCCACGCGTCTGCTGCGGCCGGCGCAACGTTCGATGCCGACGCGGTGAGGTGATGCTCAAACGAGTCGACGTCGCGGCGCTCGCTCGCGAGCTGACTTTCGAGTTCGCGGACGCGGCGCAACACGGCAGCCGGCGCGTCGCCATCGTCTAGCAACAGGGCATCCGTGACGCGACGAACCTGCGCCTCGAGCTCGGCGACACGCTGGCGCGCGCTCGCCAACTGCGCGCTTACTGCCGCCGTGCCGGAGTCGCCATCGAGCAGACGAGTCAAATTTATCTGATCTGAGCAATACAGCATCAGGGCGCGCTCGACTGGGACGACACTGCAGCTTCCACTAACCTTGCAGCCGGCACCCTGGCTGTACGTGACGCAGTGCAGTCTGCGGTGGCCCGGAGAAGGGCGTCCATCCGGCATACGCCGGCGCCCCATGAGGTTCTGCGCGACGACCGCGGCCCCGCAGTATCCGCAGTACGTGATGCCGAGGCCGGTTACGACGCCGGGAATTTCTCCCTTGCCCTTGCGCCGGCCTCGCTGCTCGGCCGAGTATCGAAGATCGGCGAATTCGGCCGCCGTCAGCAGCGCGGGGTAGTAGCCTTCAAGGCGAAAGGTTTCGCCGTCCACCTCGACCGACTTCTCACCGATCAGCATCCGGTTTGCCAGCAGCCGATAAATGTGGCTCGACGCCGAGCGGCCGCTGTCGGTTATCTTGAGCCCGCGATCGGCGAGCTCGCGCACGATCCGGACCGCGCCGTGACCCTGTTTGAACATTTCGATGACGAGCCGCACTGCGGACGCCCGGTCGTCGGCGAGTTCGAACCCGCCGGCTTCGGTTTCTCGCACCCAGTGCGGATCCTTCCCAACACGGATCGGTGCTCGCCACGTGCCGGCAATCCAGCCCTGACATTGCCGACGGATTGCCGCCTTGACGCGCTTGCTTTTTGTGTCCGATTCCTCGTGCGCGCGGATCATCACCAGCAGGCTGTATACGAGGTCCATCGGCTGCGCCTTGAGGCGCTCACGGTTGTATTCGCGGCCGTCGCTTGCCGTCACGACCGTGATGCCGGCGTTTACGATCTGCGCGAGCTGCGCCTGAGCCTGTAGCGGCTCGGCCCGGCTCAAACGATCCAGACCCTCAACGATCAGTACGGAGCCGACCGGCACTTGGCCGTCCTCGACCGCGCGGAGGAACACACCGAGCGCACCTTGTCGGACGTGGCGCTGGTGATATGCCGACAACCCCTCGTCGCGGAGTGAAAGGGATGAATCAAGCTCCAGCTCGTGATCGGCCGCCCACCGGGCCGCGTATTCAAGCTGGCGGTCTATGCTGCCGCCGGCCGCTTGTTTTGGGTCGCTGAACCGTAAATAGCTGTAAACTCTCGCTTTTGCTGCCAAGCCCCACACTCCAAGATGTCTCAAAAAATTTCATCGGCACCGCGTATAGGTATGGTATCCCTCGGGTGCCCGAAGGCGCTCGTCGACTCCGAACAAATCATCACCCAACTGCGCGCCGAAGGTTATGAAATCTCCGGCACCTACGACGGTGCCGACCTCGTCGTCGTCAACACCTGCGGCTTCATCGACGAAGCCGTGCAGGAAAGTCTCGACGCGATCGGCGAAGCGCTGACCGAGAACGGCAAGGTGATCGTCACCGGCTGCCTCGGCGCAAAGTCGAGCGCCAGCGGCTCGAACCTGATCGAGGAAGTCCACCCGAAGGTGCTCGCCGTCACCGGCCCGCACGCGGTGGGCGAAGTGATGCAGGCCGTGCACTCGCACCTGCCGAAGCCGCACGATCCGTTCGTCGACCTCGTGCCGGCCGCCGGCATCAAGCTCACGCCGCGCCACTATGCGTACCTGAAGATCTCCGAAGGCTGCAACCACCGCTGCACGTTCTGCATCATCCCGTCGATGCGCGGCGATCTCGTGTCGCGTCCGGTCGCGGAAGTGATGCTCGAGGCGGAGAACCTGTTCAAGTCGGGCGTGAAGGAACTGCTCGTGATCTCGCAGGACACGAGCGCGTACGGCGTCGACGTGAAGTACCGCACGGGCTTCTGGAACGGCAAGCCGATCAAGACGCGCATGACCGACCTGGTCGCCGCGCTCGGCGAACTCGCCGCGCAGTACGGCGCATGGGTGCGCCTGCACTACGTGTATCCGTACCCGAGCGTCGACGAAGTCATTCCGCTGATGGCCGAAGGCCCGTTCAAGGGCCACGTGCTGCCGTATCTCGACGTGCCGTTCCAGCACGCGCATCCGGAAGTGCTGAAGCGCATGAAGCGCCCGGCGAACGCCGAGAAGGTGCTCGAGCGCGTGCAGAAGTGGCGCGAGATCTGCCCGGACCTGACGATCCGCAGCACGTTCATCGCCGGCTTCCCCGGCGAGACGGAAGAGCAGTTCGAAACGCTGCTCGACTTCATCCGCGAGGCGGAACTCGATCGCGTCGGCTGCTTTGCCTATTCGCCGGTCGAAGGCGCGACCGCGAACGACCTGGACGGCGCACTGCCGGATGACGTTCGCGAAGAACGCCGCGCGCGCTTCATGGAAGTCGCCGAGGAAGTGTCGGCGCGGCGCATCCAGCGCAAGGTCGGCAAGACCCTCAAGGTGCTGATCGACGAAGTCAGCGAGGAAGGCGGCATCGGCCGCACGGCGGCGGATGCACCGGAGATCGACGGGGTCGTCTACGTCGAACCGGCGACGAAGGCGTCGAAGCGCTACAAGATCGGCGATTTCGTGTCGGTGAAGATCACCGGCGCGGACGGCCACGACCTGTGGGGCGAGGTCTAAGCGATGACCGCAGCGTTTCCGCAGATCCTCGCGCTCGGCGAGGCGATGATCGAATTCAACCAGTCGCAGCCGGGGCGCCCGGAGTTCCTGCAGGGCTTCGGCGGCGACACGTCGAACTTCTGCATCGCCGCGGCGCGTCAGGGCGCGTCGACGGGCTTCGTGTCGGCGATCGGCGACGATCCGTTCGGCCGCTTGCTGGCCGACATGTGGGCGGCGGAGGGCGTCGACACGACGTACGTGCGGATCGACCGCTCGGCGCCGACCGGCGTGTATTTCGTCACGCACGGCGCGGATGGCCACCAGTTCGACTATCTGCGCGCGGGCTCCGCAGCGAGCCGCTACGCGGTGGCCGACCTGCCGCTCGATGCGCTGGCCGCGGCGAAGGCCGTGCACCTGTCGGGCATCAGCCTCGCGATCAGCACGGCCGCATGCGACACCGCGTTCGCGGCGATCGACCACGCGCGCGGCAGCGGCGCGCAGGTCAGCTTCGATACGAACCTGCGCCTGAAGCTGTGGCCGCTGCCGCGCGCCCGCGCGGTGATGCGCGAGGCGCTGCGCCAGACGGACATCTGCCTGCCGAGCTGGGACGACGTCACGGCGCTCACGGGCGCGAACGATCGCGACGCGATCGTCGACGCGATGCTCGAACACGGGCCGCGGGTCGTCGCGCTGAAGCTCGGCAAGGAAGGCGCGTATGTGGCGACCCCGAACGAACGGCGTGTGGTGCCGGGCTTCGCGGTCGAGGCCGTCGATGCGACGGGTGCGGGCGACTGCTTCGGCGGCGCGTTCGTTGCACGGATCGTCGCGGGTGACGATCCGTTCGCGGCGGCGCGTTATGCGAATGCGGCCGCGGCGCTGTCGACAACGGGTTACGGCGCCGTCGCGCCGATTCCGCGCCGCGAGGCGGTG
Source organism: Burkholderia sp. MSMB0856 (assembly GCF_001524645.2). Lineage (NCBI taxonomy): Bacteria > Pseudomonadati > Pseudomonadota > Betaproteobacteria > Burkholderiales > Burkholderiaceae > Burkholderia > Burkholderia sp. MSMB0856. The sequence goes on from NZ_CP013427.1 coordinate 1,689,698, forward strand.
GAACGCCTGATGCAGGGCTGACGCCGATCACGCACGCCGGTCGTGACCTCGCTCGCATGACGCACGCATCCGCAATCCCTGGATGACGGGCGACATGCAACGTGAAGGTGGCAAGCGGCGTGCGTACATCGGTGTTTGCGCACGCGCGATCGCTACGCGCGCGTGACGACGACCATCGGCGGCAGGCAGCATGTCGCCGTGTTTTTTCGAGCGAATCTGAAGCAAGGAGCAACACAAGGTGGGTCGATATTCGGAATGGCAACGTGCGCTGGTGGTCGCCGGTGCGCTGGCGGCGGGCCTCGCGATGCCGGGCGTGGTCGCGGCGCAGGCCGCCGCGCCGGGCGTGCAGCAGGATGAAGCGACACCCGCGCGGCCGCTGCGGTCGAATCCGGAGTTCGCCCGCCTGCCGCGCTACGAAGGCACGCTCGGCGACCGGCCGATCGTCGTGCATCTCGGGCCGAAGACGGACGAGGAAGGCGTGCACGGCGAATACCAGTTCGCGGACACGGGTGAGGTCGTGCTGCTCGCCGGCGATCGCGACGGCGACACGCTCGAAATCGAGGAATCGAACGACGGCACGAACATCACGGGCGTGTGGATTGGCCGCTTCGACGCGACGGGCGACCTGAAGGCCGACCGGATGAACTCGGACGAATCGGATCCGCAGCCCGTCGTGCTGCGTCTGGCGCCGGGCAAGCGCGCGGCGCTGCAGGTGCGCGACGGCCGGATACGGGAAATCGAGACGGTCGGCGGCATCGTCAACCTGCGCACCGACGACTGAGCGCGCGCTGGCTCGGTGCGCGCGGCGCGCATTGTACCGGGCCAAGCGCGCCGATTTTGGCTAATCTAGCGACACATTCCGCAACCGAACGGCCTTTCCCCCGGCCTCCTGCCATGACAGCATCCAATCCGAAGCGCGCACTCCAGACCCGCATCGTTCAACCCGACGACATCATTCCGGAAGGCTTCCGCTCGTTCGTCCCGCCGGTCGCGCGGGCATCGACGGTCGTGTTTCCCGATCTCGCAACGATGCGCGCGCTGGTCTGGCACAACGACAATCAGTGGCGCTATGGGCTGCACGCAACGCCGACGTCGCTCGCGCTCGCGCAGCGGCTCGCCGAGATCGAGGGCGGCACGCATGCGCTGCTGCAGCCGTCGGGCCTCGCGGCGATCATGAATGTCTATTTCGGGATCGTGAAGGCGGGCGACGACGTGCTGATCCCGCACAACATCTACGGGCCGAACGCCGATTTCGGCAACTGGCTCGCGAAGGATTTCGGCATCACCGCGCGCTTCTACGATCCGCTCGTCGGCGCGGGCATCGCCGACCTGATCCAGCCGAACACGCGGCTGATCTGGATCGAGGCGCCGGGCTCGGTGACGATGGAAGTGCCCGACGTGCGCGCGATCACGACGGTCGCGCAGGCGCGCGGCATCGTCACCGCGATCGACAACACGTATTCGGCCGGCCTCGCGTTCAAGCCGTTCGAGCATGGCGTCGACATCTCGGTGCAGGCGCTGACCAAGTATCAATCGGGCGGCAGCGACGTGCTGATGGGCGCGACGATTACCGCGAACGCGGAACTGCACGCGCAACTGAAGCTCGCGCGGATGCGCTGCGGGATCGGCGTGTCGGTCGACGATTGCTCGCTCGTGCTGCGCAGCCTGCCGAACATGCAGGTGCGTTTCGACGCGCACAGCAAGAGCGCGCTCGCGCTCGCGCAATGGCTGAAGGCGCGGCCGGAAATCGCCGCCGTGCTGCATCCGCAACTGCCGGACTGTCCGGGGCACGCATCGTTCGTGCGCGACTTCACCGGCGCGGGCGGGCTGTTCTCGGTGGTGTTCGACGAACGCTACAGCAGCGAGCAGATCGATCGTTTCGTCGAGGCGCTCGAGCTGTTCGCGATCGGCTGGAGCTGGGGCGGTGCATGCAGCCTCGCGATGCCTTACGACGTGGCGTCGATGCGTGCGCAGTGGCCGCATCGCGGCACGCTGGTGCGCTTTTACGTCGGTCTCGAAGACGAAGCCGACCTGCGTGCGGACATCGAGCGCGCGCTGCAGGCTACGCTCGGCCGATAACGGAACCGCAGCGGAAAAACGAAACGCCCGCGCGATGCAATATCGCGCGGGCGTTTTTTCATGGACGGCGTGCGCAGACCGGAAATCAGAACAGCCGCAGCAGCCCGTCGAGGCCCACGTGGTCGAATGCGACGGTGGCCGCATCGCGCACGACGGGCTTTGCGTGGAACGCGACCGACAGCCCCGCTTCGGCCATCATCTTCAGATCGTTCGACCCGTCGCCCATCGCGATCGCGCGGCTCGGCTCGAGGCCGAGCGATGCGCAGGTATCGCGCAGCATGCGCGCCTTCACGTCCGCGTTGACGATTTCGCCGAGCACCTTGCCGGTCAGCTTGCCGTCGACGATCTCGAGCGTGTTCGCGTGCGCGTAGTCGAGGCCGAGGCGCGCCTTCAGGCGCTCGGTGAAGAACGTGAAGCCGCCCGACACGAGCAGCGTCTTCAGTCCCGCGGCTTTCACGCCGGCGAGCATCGTCTCCGCGCCCGGCGACAATTGCAGCCGTTCCTCGTACACGCGCTCGAGCGCCTGCGCGTCGAGCCCCGCGAGCAGCGCGACGCGACGCGTGAGGCTTTCGTTGAAGTCGCGGATCTCGCCGCGCATCGATGCCTCGGTGATCTCCGCAACCTGCGTCTTCAGCCCGCAGAAATCGGCGATCTCGTCGATGCATTCGATCGTGATCAGCGTCGAATCCATGTCCATCACGACGAGCCCGAACTCGCCGAGCGTACGGCCGGCTTCGACGAAGCCGAAGTCGAGCGCGTGCGTGCCGCAGTACGCGTCGATGTCGAGCCGCTGCGCGGGGTTTGCGTTTTCGATACGCAGCGCGTGATCGTCGGTCTGCACGATGCGGGTGCCGCGCGACAGCGCGAGCAGCGGTTTGTGATGCGCGTCCGACAACGGCGCGAGACTCTGGATGACGAGGTTGTGGGTCATGACGGAATGATTGGAAGCGAATGAAACGCGTGCGCGGCCGGCATGCGGCCGCCTGCGAACGCGGGCCCCGTCCGGCGTCGGGCCGTCGCGTCGCGAACGCGCCATTGTAGCCGGTTGGTGTCAGGGCGCGACCGGATCGCCGCGGATACCCGGCCGGCGCCGCCGCAAGCTCCGCTCACGGGATGGCGCCTATCGTTCACCCGCGCCATCCCAGTAAGGCGGATCGCCGAAATGTTCGGCCAGGAACGCGATGAACGCGAGCGTCTTGAGCGGCACGTGCGCGCGGCTCGGGTAGACGGCCCAGATCGCGACGTCGTTCGCGAACGGGTAATCGTCGAGCACCGTGACGAGCGCGCCGCTCGCGAGCAGCGGGCCGACGTCCCAGGTCGACTTGATCGCGATGCCGAAGCCGTCGACGAGCGCTTCGCGGATCGCCTCGCCGTTGCTCGCGACGAGCCGGCCGCCGACGCGCACGGTGAGCGCGCCTTGCGGCGTGACGAACGACCAGTCGCGCTGGTCGCCGAGAATCACGCATTCGTGCTGTGCGAGGTCGGCGGGATGGCGCGGCGTCCCGTGTTCGGCGAGATACGCGGGCGAGCAGCACAGCACGCGCCGGTTGGCGGCGAGCTTGCGCGCGACCAGCGTCGAGTCCTTCAGCGCGCCGAGGCGGATCGCGACGTCGTAGCCGTCGTCGACGAGGTCGACGATCTCGTCGGATAGCCGCAGGTCGAGCGACACGGACGGGTAGCGGCGCAGGAATGCGGGGATCACGGGCGCGACGTGCTGGCGGCCGAATGACGACGACATCGACACCTTCAGCCGTCCGTACGGCTCGCTGCGGCCGTGGCCGACCGACGCGCGCGCGGCGTCGGCGGCCGACAGCAGTGCCTCGGCGCGGGCCATGAAGATTTCCCCGTCCTGCGTGAGGCTGATGCGGCGCGTGGTGCGATGCAGCAAGCGCGCGCCGAGCTGGCGCTCCAGCTGCGCGATGCGCGCGCTTGCGACCGCGGCCGACACGCCGAACTCGCGTCCGGCCGCGCTCACGTTCGCCAGCAGCGCCGCGCGCACGAACAGGCCGACGTCGAGCAGGTCGAGCGGCTTGTCGGGGGCCGGAATCGGATCGGATGCCATTGTTCTGAAATTCCTGAAAATGTTTCAGGAAATATAGCGGTTTTCTCGAATGATCGGGCCGCCTACGATGGCAGGCATGGGGCTGCGCCGCGGCCCGCCCGATTTCCCTGAAGGAGTTTCCTGATGAAAGCCGTTGGACTGACCCGTTATCTGCCGATCGACGACCCGCAGGCGCTCGTCGACGTGGAGCTGCCGCAACCCGTGCCGGGCCTGCGCGACCTGCTCGTGAAGGTCGAGGCGATCTCCGTGAACCCGGTCGACACCAAGGTGCGCGCGCCGAAGCCGCAGGTCGAGGAGGCCCCGCGCGTGCTCGGCTGGGATGCGGCCGGCACGGTCGTCGCGGTCGGTGCCGAGGTGACGATGTTCCGGCCGGGCGACGAGGTGTTCTACGCCGGCAGCATCACACGCCCCGGCGCGAACAGCGAATTTCACACGGTCGACGAGCGGATCGCGGCGATCAAGCCGCGCTCGCTCGATTTCGCGGCGTCGGCTGCGTTGCCGCTCACCGCGCTGACCGCGTGGGAGGCGCTGTTCGACCGGCTGCGCGTGTCGCCGCAGGGCGCGGACGCGGGCAAGTCGGTGCTGATCGTCGGCGGCGCGGGCGGGGTGGGTTCGATCGCGATCCAGCTTGCGAAGACGCTCGGCAAGCTGCACGTGATCGCGACTGCGTCGCGGCCGGCGTCGGCCGAATGGGTGCGCTCGCTCGGCGCGGACGACGTGGTCGACCATTTCGGCGACTTGCCCGCGCAACTGCGCGAGATCGGTCATGCGAACGTCGACTATGTACTGATCTTCAACGACACGGATCGTCATTTCCCTGCCGCGGCGGAAGTGATCCGGCCGCAGGGCGGCATTTGCACGATCGTCGAGAACGAGAAGCCGATTCCGGTCGAGTTGCTGAAGGCGAAAAGCGCCGCGTTTCACTGGGAGTTCATGTTCACGCGCGCGATGTTCGAGACGCCGGACATGGTCGAACAGCACAAGATCCTGAGCGAGGTGGCGAGGCTCGTCGACGGCGGCACGCTGCGCACGACGCTCGGCGAGCAGCTCGGCACCATCAACGCCGCGAACCTGCGGCGCGCGCACCAACTGCTCGAGGCCGGGCGCGCGATCGGCAAGCTGGTGCTGAGCGGATTCTGACCTCGAGGTCGGGGCGGAAAACCCGAGGTCGCCCGGCGTTTTCTCGAGAGGCGGCATCGCCCGTACGGGATACGGCGTCGCGAACGCAAGCGGGGTAACACCCGATGCGTTTGCGGCGCATTGCATGCCGCTTGGCGGTAGACTGGCAACGCATCATGCATCGAAAACCGCGCGGCACGCGCGTGCCGCCGCATTACAAGGAGGTCAGCATGAGCCAACGCAGCTTGTCAGTCGCCGCATCGTGGTCTGCCGTGTTCGCGGCGGCGTGCGTCAGCGCGAGCGTATTCGCGGCGCCGCCGGTCAAGGGCAGCCTGAAGGGCGGCGGGACGGGGCAACTCGAATACACCGTCAAGGTCGACTCGAAGGCCTTCGGCAATACGCAGGAGACGCGCAAGATCCGCTCGGGCGAAACGGACGACTTCAACTGGAAGTCGGTGCCGCCCGGCGGCGCGGTCGCGATGCCCGACGGTTGCCCGAACGCCGACAACCTGCCGCGCGACGCGAACGGCGCGATGGTGCGCCAGACCCAGGTGCGGCTCGCGCCGTCGGTCGACGCGAAGGGGATCGCGAACGTGCAGATGAGCTTCCAGGCCGCCGCGCCGAAAGGCACGCGCAACGTGAGCGCGGGCGGCAAGTCGCTGCAGTGCCCGGACGTGGTGTCGGTGAGTCAGGTCAAGTGGGTGTCGATTTCGACCAATGGCGGGTCGAAGTCCGTCACGATGAGCGACGGCACGAAGGTGACGGTGTCGATCAAGCGCTGAGCGGGGCGCGCGTGCCGGCAAGACGTCCGGTGCGCGCGCAACGATCGCGATGCGCATCAGGGCGATCCGGGCAGCGTCGCGCGTGACGGTTTTCCTGGCGCGCGTCTTCGGGCCTTTCCGTTGAGCGATGTTTGACTTCGTCACGCCTGGCGCGCGCCAATGGCGCGGTCATTCGCACAGGCGGCCTGCGTGACGTCCCGCGGATGTCACGCTATCCTTCCGGCATCCTCCATCTTCCCCGAACGACATTCCGATGAAACATTACATGCGCGTGCTGCTGTCGGCTGCTGCGTTCGTTGCTGCCCATGCGCAGGCGGCCGACGATTGCAGCTTCGTGAAGAAGGTCGAGCTGCCGTCGCGACAGCAGGTCGCCGTCGTGTCGAGCGGCGCGCTCGAACCGTGCTCGACCGGCAGCTACGCGGTGCGCGTGTATTCGACCGCGCATGCCGCCCCCGGCTTCGATACGGACGACTACGTGACCGGCGTGCTACATGCACGTGACGGCACCGTCGCCGATGCCTTCACGGCCGACCTCGGCGCGCGTGCGCCGCAGGCGCTCGTCGTCACGACGCGCTCGGCCGGCAGCGGCGGTTACGTCGGTGCGCAGGCCTATGTGACGACGCCGCGCGCGGTGCGGCTCGTCGCGTCGGTCGACGGGCTCGCGCCCGACGCCGACGTCACGGTCGCGTTGCGCCAGGCCATCGGCAAACGCCGCGCCGCCCGCTGACCGCACGCCACGCGGATGCCGCGTGCGCCGCAGGTCAATGCGCGCGTTCCTCGAGCCGCGTTGCAAGAAAGCGGTGATCGGCCGAGAACAACCGGCGATACGTCATCAGCACCGCGCCCACGGTGCCGAGCGCGGACGCCGCGGCGATCAGGAACATGATCACGATCTGGTAGCGCACGGCCTGCAGCGGCGACTGGCCGGCCAGCACCTGGCCCGTCATCATCCCCGGCAGGCTCACGACGCCGACGACGGCCATCTGGTTGAGCGTCGGCAGCATGCCCGCGCGCACGGCCTGGCGCGCGGCGTCCTGCGCGGCTTCCCAGCGCGTCGCACCGAGCGCCAGTACCGTCTCGACGCGGTCGCGTCGCGCGGTCAGTTCCTCCATCATCCGTTCGACGCCGAGCGACACGCCCGTGAGCGTATTGCCGAGGATCATCCCGAGGATCGGGATCGCATATTGCGGCGTGTACCACGGATGAATGCGGATCACGGCGAACAGACCGACGGCCGCGACGAACCAGCTGCTGAACCAGATCGACGCGATGCTGTCGACGCGCTGTCCGCGATACGTGTGCTTGCCGCGGCCGGCGCCCGCGAAGCCGGCAATCAGCGTCATCAACGCGGTGAGCGGCAGCACGACGGTCCAGTGCGGATGACCGAACACCCAGCCGAGCACGTAGCCGATCGCCAGCAACTGCACGACGGTGCGCACGGCGGCGAGCGCGAGCTTGCGCCCGAGACCGAGCGACAGCGCGGCCGAGATCGCACCGTTGACCGCGACGAGCGCGGCGGCGATGCCAACGTCGACGAGACTCAGATTCTGCAGAGCGGGGCTCATGGCTGCGCCTCCATCGCGTTCGCGGCGTGCAGCACGCCGGCCTGCATCACGAGCCGCATCGTGCCGATGCGGGCGGCTTGCGCCGGATCGTGCGAGATCCACATGTAGGCGCGTGCATCGGGGGCCGCGTCGAACCAGGCGCCGACGAGCGCTTCGATCGCGCGCGTCGAGTCGGGGTCGAGCGCGGACGTCGGTTCGTCGAGCAACAGCACGTCGGGGTCGAGCTGCAGCACGCGCAGGAGCGCGGCGATCTGCGCTTCGCCGCCCGACAGTTCGCTCGCCCGCTTGTCGAGAAAATCGGCGCCGCGACCGGCGCGTGCCGCGAGCGCTTCGGCGCGGGCACGGTCGAACGTCACGTCGCGATAGATCGCGAGTGAATACGGATAGCGCAACTGCGCTTCGACGGTCCCGTCCATCTGCGCGGGCCGCTGCCGCACGTAGGCGACGCTGCGCCGGTATCGCGGAATCGCGCCGCGCCTGATCCGGTTGCCGCGCCACAGGATATGCCCGCCGTCGAGCGGGTCCAGCAACGCGAGCGCGCGCAGCAGCACGCTCTTGCCGGAGCCCGACGGTCCCGTGATAGCAATTCGCGATCCCGCGGCGAGACTGAAGTCGGTCGGCGCCAGCAGTGTCTTGCCGCTGCTGGCGTCGCGGCGCGTGATGTGCTGCGCATCGATGAGACCGGAGGGGACTGTCATGTCACAAATGAAAAAAAGCGTTAATGGCGCCGAAGCGTTACTGCAGCGTGCGCCATAATACCTATTGAAAAGCCGCCGGTGTCGTGCTCCGTTCACTCACGCAAGTGGCCCGACATGGCGCGCAAACTCTGCAGAACAACAACGGAACCGCCATGACGCTAGCACGAGCCATCGGCAAATCGGCTGCATGGATCGTCGGTATCGTCGCACTGATCCTCGCGGCGGCCGGCATCTTCATTTTCACGTTCGACTGGAACCACGCGAAACCGTGGGTCAACGAACATGTGAGTACCGCACTTGGCCGCCCGTTCGCGATCAACGGTGATCTCAAGGTCGGCTGGCGCCGCCCCGACGGCGAGACCGGCTGGCGCGCATGGGTGCCCTGGCCGAGCTTCTCCGCCACGCAACTTGAGATCGGCAACCCGGACTGGGCAAAGGGGCCGAAGTTCGTCACGCTCGATGCCGCGCATTTCGATCTCGCGATTCTTCCGCTCCTCGCGCACGAAATCGTCATTCCGTCGATCGATGTCGTCAATCCCGCGGTCGACCTCGAGCGGCTCGCCGATGGCCGCAATACGTGGACCTTCCAGTTCAAGCAATCGTCGCAGCCGTCGCCGTGGAAGGTGCGGCTCGACAGCTTCGGTTTCGCGAAGGGCGTCGTCACGTATCGCGATGCGATCACGAAGGCCGATCTCACGGTCGCGATCGATACGCTCGGCCAGCCGATTCCGCTCGGCGACGTGCTGAAGGAGCAGGAGCAAACGTCGCGCGCGGCGTCGGCGCAGCGTGTCGGCAAGAGCGGCGCCGCCCGACTGAGCGCGCAGGCGAGTGCCGAGGCTGCGTCGGGTGCGTCGGCGGCGCAAGGCGCGAGCGGGGCGTCCGCCGCAACGGCGTCGGGTGCCTCCGCCGCCGCGCCGGCTACTTCGGTTTCCTCCGCATCCACGGCCGTGCCGGCATCCGGCGCGAGCGGTGCGTCCGCTGCGTCGGGTGCCGCTGCGCCCGCGAAGCCGGCCGGCCCGACGTATGCGTTCGGGCTCAAGGTCGACGGCCGCTACAAGAACGTGCCGATCAGCGGCACCGGCAAGGTGGGCGGCGTGCTGGCGGTCGAGAACGCGACGCAGCCGTTCCCGCTGCAGGCCGACGTAAAGGCCGGCGACACGCGGCTGGCGATCGTCGGCACGCTGACCGACCCGATGCATCTCGCGGCACTCGACCTGCGTCTGTGGCTGCAAGGCACGTCGATGTCGCACCTCTACCAGATCACCGGCATTACGCTGCCGGACACGCCGCCGTATGCGACCGAGGGGCGCCTGATCGGCAACATCAAGCAGCACGCGAGCACGTTCCGCTACGAGAATTTCAACGGCCGCGTCGGCGGCAGCGATCTCCGCGGCACGCTCACCTGGGCGCAGCGCGAGCCGCGGCCGAAGCTGTCGGGCGAGCTCGTGTCGAACCTGCTGCAGTTCTCCGACCTCGCGCCGGTGATCGGCGCCGATTCGGCCGCGAGCAAGGCGAAGCGCGGCGATACGACGCGCCAGCCGCCGGACCGCGTGCTGCCGGTCGCGACGTTCCGCACCGAGCGCTGGAGCGCGATCGACGCGGACGTGAAGTTCACCGGGCGCAAGCTGATCAAGAGCCCGCAACTGCCGATCACCGACCTCTACACGCACATCCTGCTGCAGGACGGCGTGCTGTCGCTCGAACCGCTGCAGTTCGGCGTCGCGGGCGGCACGCTCGCGACCAACGCGCATCTCGACGGCAGCCGCACGCCGCTCAAGGGCCGCTTTACACTGGCCGCGCGTCACTTGAGGCTGAAGCAACTGTTCCCGACGCAGAAGGTGATGCAGACCGCGCTCGGCGAAATCAACGGCGACGCGTCGCTGTCGGCGACCGGCAACTCGCCGGCCGCGCTCGCGGCGACGTCGACCGGCGAAGTGAAAGCGCTCATCACGGATGGCCGCATCAGCCTGCTGCTGATGGAGGCGGCAGGGCTGAACGTCGCGAATGTCGTCTACGAGAAGCTGTTCGGCACCCGCGACGTGAACATCAATTGCGCGGCGATCGACTTCGTCGCGAACGACGGCATGCTCGACCCGAAGGTGTTCGCGCTCGATACGGACGACGCGCTGATCAACGTCGACGGCCCGGTCAACCTGCGCGATGAATCGATCGATCTGAAGATCCATCCGCATACGAAGGGTTTCCGGGTCTTCTCGTTGCGTTCGCCGTTGTACGCGAAGGGCACGTTCAAGAACCCGAAGGTCGGCGTCGACGCCGGCGCGCTCGCGCTGCGCGCGGGCGCAATGGTCGGGCTGGGCCTGATCAACCCGTTCGCGGCGCTGATTCCGCTGATCGCGCCGAGCAATAACCGCGACGTGCCGTGCTCGGAGCTGTTCGGGCAGATGAAGGCCAAGGCGGCGCAGAAGGAGGCGCTGAAGGCCGGCAAGTGAGGATGTCCGGGGCAGGGCCGGCGCCGCGCGCGGCGGCCCGGCTGGCGGGGCCGGAACGGGGCGGTCGGCAGTTTCTCCGATACCTGCTAAAATACACGGTTTTCCGTCGATTTCTCTCTTACGGGACCTGCCGTGCTTTCTACTGCCAACATCACGATGCAATTCGGGCCGAAGCCCTTGTTCGAGAATATCTCGGTCAAATTCGGCGAGGGCAACCGCTATGGTCTGATCGGCGCGAACGGCTGCGGCAAGTCGACCTTCATGAAGATCCTCGGCGGCGACCTCGAGCCGAGCGCCGGCAACGTCGCGCTGGAGCCGAACGTGCGCTTGGGCAAGCTGCGCCAGGACCAGTTCGCGTACGAAGACGTGCGCGTGCTCGACGTCGTGATGATGGGCCACACCGAGATGTGGGCTGCGATGACCGAGCGCGACGCGATCTACGCGAACCCGGATGCCACCGACGACGACTACATGCACGCGGCCGAGCTCGAAGGCAAGTTCGCCGAATACGGCGGCTACGACGCCGAGGCGCGCGCGGGCGCGCTGCTGCTCGGCATCGGCATCGAGGAGAAGTTCCACAACGGCACGATGGCCGATGTCGCGCCGGGCTGGAAGCTGCGCGTGCTGCTCGCGCAGGCGCTGTTCTCGAAGCCGGACGTGCTGCTGCTCGACGAACCGACCAACAACCTGGACATCAACTCGATCCGTTGGCTCGAGCACACGCTCAACGAGTACAACTCGACGATGATCATCATCTCGCACGATCGTCACTTTCTGAACTCGGTGTGCACGCACATGGCCGACATGGACTTCGGCACGCTGAAGGTCTGGCCGGGCAACTACGACGACTACATGCTCGCATCGGCACAGGCGCGCGAGCGCCAGGCCGCGGCGAACGCGCGCGCGAAGGAGCGCGTGGCCGAGCTGCAGGACTTCGTGCGCCGCTTCTCGGCGAACAAGTCGAAGGCCCGCCAGGCAACGAGCCGCGCGAAGCAGATCGACAAGATCAAGATCGAGGAATTCAAGCCGTCGTCGCGTCAGAACCCGTTCATTCGCTTCGAGTTCGAGAAGAAGCTGCACAACGTCGCGGTGGTCGCCGAAGACATCACGAAGAAGTACGAGCGCACGATCTTCCAGAACTTCAACCTCTCGGTGCAGCCGGGCGAGCGCATTGCGATCATCGGCGAGAACGGCGCGGGCAAGACGACGCTGCTGCGTTCGCTGCTCGGCGCGCTGCAGCTCGATCACGGCACGGTGAAGTGGTCCGAGAACGCGAATGTCGGCTACATGCCGCAGGACACGTACGAGGAGTTCCCGAACGACATCACGCTGATGGACTGGATCGACCAGTACCGCAAGGACGGCGACGACGAAACGATGGTGCGCGGCACGCTGGGCCGCCTGCTGTTCTCGTCGGACGACATCAAGAAGTCGGTGAAGGTGCTGTCGGGCGGCGAGAAGGGCCGCATGATCTGGGGCAAGCTGATGCTCGGCCGCCACAATGTGCTGCTGATGGACGAGCCGACCAACCACATGGACATGGAGTCGATCGAGTCGCTGCAGATCGCGCTCGAGCAGTTCGAAGGCACGCTGATCTTCGTGTCGCACGACCGCGAATTCGTGAGCGGGCTGGCGAACCGGATCATCGAAGTGCGCACGGACGGCACGCTGTTCGACTTCGGCGGGAATTACGAGGAGTTCCTCACGAGCCAGGGGCAGGAGTAATTGTCCGGGCAGCCATGCCCGATCTGATGTACCGGAAGCCCGCCAGGTGGAAGCCTGGCGGGCTTTTTCGCATCCAGGCCGACCAAGTGAGCGCGTGCCGCGCCAGCCCGGCGGCCCGATGAAGGGAAAATGTCAGGTCGGGCGTGGCGCCCGCGATCACGATTCGACGCGGCGGCGCCGTTCTCCGCCGGCAGCCGCTTGCACCACCTCGCGCGCCGCCCGGCGCGTCAATCCGCGAGCCGCTTGTCGGCGAGCGCCTTGCAGCAGTCTTCGTACACCCATTGCACGAGTTTCGCCCGGTAGTCGAGATCGTCGGTATCGACGATTTCCTCGACCGCGTCGCGCGCCCACGACGCGTCGACGAAATCGGCGTGCCGCTTTGCGATGTCCTGCGCCAGCGCGGCCAGCTTCGCGATCGCGAGCCAGTCTGACTGCCGGTGGTGGCGGTCGAGCCAGCGGTGTGCGGCCTGCACCTGGAACGACGCATCCGGCCAGGATTCGTTCAGGTAAAACGCGCCGAGATTGCCGCAGGTGAGCCAGCACAGCAGCTCCAGGCGATCTTGCGAGCCGAGGATATGGGGTGCGTCGGTCATGGCAGCGCTCACGAAAGCATCGATTCCGGGTGGCGCGGCCTGCAGCAGCCGGCGCCGATAGTAAAAACATAGCACGATGCGGGGCGCGAGGTGCGACCTCGTGACGCGCCGGCGCGGCGCGGATGCCGCAGTGGCGGGAAGCGGGCGGCCGGCGCCCGGTCCCCGGCGTCCGCGCGGGCCGTTCGGCGACGCTCGAAGTCACGTTCTGCGTCGTCGCGGAGCCGCGCCGCACTCGTTAGAATGGCCGTTTTCCGGGAGACAGGAAGCGATGAAAATCTACGATCAGTTCTATATCGACGGCGCATGGCGCAAGCCGGCCGGAACGGGCACGATCGACGTGATCGACTCGGGCACCGAGGCCGTGATCGGCCGGATTCCCGAGGGCGTGGCGTCGGACGCGCAGGACGCGATCCGCGCGGCGCGCGCGGCATTCGACGCATGGGCCGCGACGCCGGCCGCGACGCGCGCGGCCTATCTGCGCAAGATCGTCGAGCGTCTGCAGGCGCGCAGCGAGGAACTCGCGCAGTCGATCACAGGCGAAGTCGGGATGCCGATCAAGCTGTCGCGCGCGATCCAGGTCGGCGGTCCGATCTACAACTGGAAGGCATACGCGAAGCTCGCCGAATCGTTCGAATTCGAGGCGAAGGTCGGCAACTCGCTGGTGGTGCGCGAGCCGGTCGGCGTCGTCGCGGCGATCACGCCGTGGAACTACCCGCTCAACCAGATCACGCTGAAGGTCGCGCCGGCGCTGGCGGCCGGCTGCACGGTCGTCCTGAAGCCGTCCGAAGTCGCGCCGCTCAACGCGTTCATGCTCGCCGAGGCGATTCACGAAGCGGGCCTGCCGGCGGGGGTGTTCAACCTCGTGTGCGGTTATGGCCCGGTCGTCGGCGAGGTGCTGGCGACCGATCCGGACGTCGACATGGTGTCGTTCACGGGTTCGACGCGCGCCGGCAAGCGCGTGGCCGAACTCGCGGCGGCGGGCGTGAAGCGCGTCGCGCTCGAACTGGGCGGCAAGTCGGCGTCGGTGATTCTCCATGACGCCGATTTCGCGGTGGCGGTGAAGGGTACGGTCAACGCGTGCTACCTGAACGCGGGCCAGACCTGTTCGGCGCACACGCGGATGCTGGTGCCGGAGGCGCGCTACGACGAGGCGCGCGCGATCGCGAAGGCGGCAGCCGAAGCGTATGTCGCGGGCGACCCGCGTCAGGAAACGACGCGCCTCGGCGCACTCGCATCGGCCGTGCAGCAGCAGCGCGTGCAGGCGTACATCCAGCGCGGAATCGACGACGGCGCGGAACTCGTGACCGGCGGCACGGGCTTGCCGGAAGGGCTCGCGAAGGGCTTCTTCGTGAAGCCGACGGTGTTCGGCCGCGTCGATCCGAAATCGACGATCGCGCAGGAAGAGATCTTCGGGCCGGTGCTGTCGATCATCACGTATCGCGACGAAGACGAAGCCGTGCGCATCGCGAACGATTCGCCGTACGGGCTCGGCGGCGCGGTATGGGCGGGCAGCGACGAACGCGCGATGCGCGTCGCGCGCCGCATCCGCACGGGGCAGGTCGACATCAACGGCGGCACGTGGAACGGCGCCGCGCCGTTCGGCGGCTACAAGCAGTCGGGACACGGTCGCGAAAACGGTGTGTACGGGCTCGAAGAGTATCTCGAATACAAGTCGATGCAGCTCAAGCCGGTGAATCCGGCCTGAGCGTTTCACGCCGCATGACCCGGAACGGCACGCTCGCGTGCCGTTTTTTTATTGACCGCCGTCAAGGTGCGCGCCGGTGGATCCGTCGATCATCGCGTTTCCGATTTCCGATGTTTCGACGAGGTTCAGATGACCGCACGCACTTCCTTCCCGCCGCTCACGATTCGCGGCCGCACCTTGCTGCCCGTGGTGCAGGGCGGCATGGGCGTCGGCATCTCCGCGCACCGCCTCGCGGGCAGCGTCGCGCGCGAAGGCGCGCTCGGCACGATCGCGAGCATCGACCTGCGTCACCACCATGCGGACTTGCTCGCACGCTGTCGCGCGAATCCCGATCGCGCAACGCTGGAGGCCGCGAACCTCGAGGCGCTCGCGCGCGAGATTCGCCTCGCGAAGACCTACAGCGAAGGACGCGGGATGATCGCGGTCAACGTGATGAAGGCGGTGAGCGCGCATGCGGACTACGTGCGCGTCGCGTGCGACGAAGGCGCGGACGCGATCGTGATGGGCGCAGGCCTGCCGCTCGATCTGCCCGATCTCACGCAGGGTTATGACATCGCGCTGATCCCGATCCTGTCGGACAGCCGCGGGATCGCGCTGGTGCTGAAGAAGTGGATGAAGAAGGGGCGGCTGCCCGACGCGATCGTGATCGAGCATCCCGCGCATGCGGGCGGCCATCTCGGCGTCACGCAGATCGACGACATGCACGACGCGCGCTTCGATTTCGCGCGCGTGCTCGACGAGACCGCGCAGGTGATGGCGTCGCTCGGTCTCGCACGCGACACGATCCCGCTGATCGTCGCGGGCGGGATCAACAGTCACGACACGGTGCGTGCGGCGCTCGCGGCCGGCGCGAACGGCGTCCAGGTGGGAACGCCGTTCGCGGTGACGGAAGAGGGCGATGCGCATCCGAACTTCAAGCGCGTGCTGGCCGATGCGCTGCCCGAGGACATCGTCGAATTCGTCAGTGTGACGGGGCTGCCGGCGCGCGCGGTGAAGACTCCCTGGCTCGATCGCTACCTGCGCAACGAAACGCGCATTCGCGACAAGCTCGGCGCGTTCAAGCAGCGCTGCCCGACCGCGCTCGAGTGCCTGAGCGTCTGCGGACTGCGCGACGGCATCGAAAAGTTCGGCCATTTCTGCATCGACACGCGGCTCTCGGCCGCGTTGCGCGGCGACGTCGCGAACGGCCTGTTCTTCCGCGGCCGCGAAGCGCTGCCGTTCGGCAACGCGATCCGCAGCGTGCGCGATCTGCTCGACCTGCTGCTGACGGGCCGTGCGACGGAGCCTGCGACAAACCGTCCAATGTTTACGCTGGCTTGACGGATATCAAGACGACGCAAAGACCCTACATGGAGAATGGAATAAATTCTACAAGGGGTCCGTACCATGCACAAAACGATTCGAACATGCATCACCGCTGCCGCCGTGGCGGCGAGCCTCGTCACGCTGCCCTCGCTGTCAAACGCGGCGTCGGCGGGAGACGGGATCAACCAGGGTGACGTCCTGGTCCGGCTGCGCGCGATCAGCATCCAGCCGAACGAGCGCGCGAGCGATACGCTCGGCGCGATCAATACAGGCGTGAACAACGCGATCGTGCCGGAACTCGACTTCACCTACATGATCCGCGACTACCTGGGCGTGGAGCTGATTCTGGGCACGTCGCGGCACCAGATGACATCGAGCCTCGGCAATCTCGGCGGCGTGGGCGTGCTGCCGCCGACGCTGCTGCTGCAGTACCACTTCAACCATGCAGGCAAGGTGCGGCCGTACGTCGGCGCGGGCCTGAACTACACGTACTTCTACAACAACGGGCTCAACGTCGGCGGGGAAGGCGTGTCGATCAACAAGAGCAGCTTCGGTCCCGCGCTGCAGTTCGGCGTCGACGTGCAGTTGACGAAGAAGGTGTTCATGAACGTCGACGTGAAGAAGATCTGGATGAGCACCGATGCGACGCTCGGCGACAAGGGCATCGGCACGCTGCACATCGATCCGCTGATCGTCGGCGTGGGCGTCGGGATGAAGTTCTAGACGCGAGCGAAAAAGAACAGAGTTGGGGTTGGCGGCATGGCAGTCGGCATGCCGCTCTTTTTTTGTGCGACGGATTTACAGCTTGTCGTACTGAAAGCGCATCGCGGTGCCTTCGCGCGTGATGCGCTCCCACACCGCGCGTTTCTCGTCGTCGCTCAGGAACACCCAGTTCGACACTTCGCCGGCCGTGCGGCCGCAGCCCTTGCAGACTTCGTCGAAGAGGGTCGAGCACACGCCGATGCAGGGGCTGTCGGGCAGGTCGTGGAGGTTGGAGGCCATCGGAAGGGTTCGCGCGTTGAATCGTCAGGGCGTCATTTTAATGCATCGCGACGACGCGCCCCGGCCGCGATCCCGGCGGCGCGACGGTCACCCGTCCGGACGGTTTCGCGGCCGCCTTCTTTTCCTGATGGACAGACGCCGATTACCCGATAGAATTCCCCCGGAACGCCCCGCTGCGCGGGCCGCCCGAGCGGCCGGCGGCGGCAATCTGTTCCGTTTGCGCGACACCGGCATGATTTTTTTGTGACGGAGCGCGAATGGTGGTAGCGTTCGGGGTTTTCGAGGGGCGGCGTGCCGGGATGCGCCGCCATGACGAGGCAGACGGCAGCCGGACACGGGTTCGGCCGGAGGGAGAACGGGATGAAAGCAAAGGTAGTGGGCCGGTTCGCAGCGCTAGCGCTGTGCGTGGGTGCATCGGCGGCGGCGGCGAAGGATACGCAGCTCAATGTCTATAACTGGTCCGATTACATTGCGAAGGACACGATCCCGAACTTCGAGAAGCAGGCGGGCGTCAAGGTTCGCTACGACAACTACGACAGCGACGACACGCTGCAGGCGAAGCTGCTGACGGGTAGCTCGGGCTACGACATCGTCGTGCCGACCAGCAACTATGCGGGCAAGCAGATCGCGGCCGGCATCTTCACGCCGCTCGACAAGTCGAAGCTGCCGAACCTCAAGTACCTCGATCCGCAACTGATGGCGCTCGTCGCCGGCGCGGACCCGGGCAACAAGTATTCGGTGCCCTGGGCGTACGGCACGACCGGTCTCGCGTACAACCTGACGAAGGCGCAGCAGGCGCTCGGCAAGGTTCCGCTCGACAACTGGGACATCCTGTTCAAGCCGGAAAACATCTCGAAGCTGAAGACCTGCGGCGTGTCGGTGCTCGACGCGCCGGACCAGATGTTCGCGGCGGCGCTGCACTACATCGGCAAGGATCCGATGAGCACGAACCCGGCCGACTACAAGGCCGCGATGGAAGTGCTGAAGAAGATCCGCCCGTACATCACGCAGTTCAACTCGTCGGGCTACATCAACGACCTGGTCGGCGGCGACATCTGCTTCGCGTTCGGCTGGTCGGGCGACGTCGTGATCGCGAAGCATCGCGCGATCGAGGCGAAGAAGCCGTACAAGGTCGAGTACTACATTCCGAAGGGCGGCGCGCCGGTATGGTTCGACGTGATGGCGATCCCGAAGGACGCGAAGAACAAGGACGCCGCGCTGCAGTGGATCAACTACATCGAGGATCCGAAGGTGCACGCGGCGATCACGAACGCCGTGTACTACCCGAGCGCGAACGCCGAGGCACGCAAGTACGTGCGGCCGGACGTCGCGAACGACCCGGCCGTCTACCCGCCGGCCGACGTCGTGAAGACGCTGTTCCTGCTCAAGCCGCTGCCGCCTGAAATCCAGCGTCTGCAGACGCGTCTGTGGACCGAGCTGAAATCGGGCCGCTGAAGCGAGCCGGAGCAGGCCAGCAGTCATGAAGCCCCTGGTGTCCCCGGGGGCTTTGTTCGTCAAACGCAGGAGAGAAGCAGCACATCATGAATAGCCAGTCGGGTGCGCCGGTCGCGGGCGCGCCGTCCTTCGTTCCTTCGTCCGGCGCCGACGCGCGCGCCGAGAACTTTGTTCAGATTGTCGACGTCGTCAAGAAATTCGGCGAGACCGAAGTGGTACGCAACGTGAACCTGACGGTGCGCCAGGGCGAGCTGTTCGCGCTGCTCGGCAGCTCGGGTTCCGGCAAGTCGACGCTGCTGCGCATGCTCGCGGGTCTCGAGACGGTCACGTCGGGCAAGATCCTGATCGACGGCGAGGACCTCGCGCAGATGCCGCCGTACAAGCGGCCCGTGAACATGATGTTCCAGTCGTATGCGCTGTTCCCGCACATGTCGGTCGAATCGAACGTCGCATACGGCCTCAAACAGGAAGGTACGCCGAAGGCGGAGCTGAAGGAGCGCGTCGCGGCGGCGCTTGACCTCGTGCAGATGAGCAAGTACGCGAAGCGCAAGCCGCACCAGCTGTCGGGCGGCCAGCAGCAGCGCGTCGCGCTCGCGCGTTCGCTCGTCAAGCGCCCGAAGGTGCTGCTGCTCGACGAGCCGATGTCGGCGCTCGACAAGCAGATCCGCCAGCGCACGCAGATCGAGCTCGTCAACATCCTGAACAAGGTCGGCGTCACCTGCATCATGGTCACGCACGACCAGGAAGAGGCGATGACGATGGCGAACCGGCTTGCCGTAATGAGCGAAGGGCAGATCGTGCAGATCGGCTCGCCGAACGAAGTCTACGAATATCCGAACAGCCGCTTCTCGGCCGAGTTCATCGGCTCGACCAACCTGTTCGAAGGCGTCACCGTCGAGGACGAACCCGACTACGTCTACATCGAATCGCCGGAGCTGCCGAGCCGGCTGTACGTGAGCCACGGGATCACGGGCCCGCTCGGGATGCCGGTCACGGTGTCGGTGCGCCCCGAGCGGATCGCGCTCACGCGCAAGCCGCCCGAGGGCGCGTTCAACTGGGCGCGCGGCAAGATCACCAACGTTGCGTACATGGGCGGCTATTCGCTGTATCACGTGAAGCTCGATGCGGGCAAGACGGTGATCGCGAACGTGTCGAGCCTCGCGATCTCCGAGCTCGACACCCCGTCGCTCGGCGACGAGATCTACGTGCGCTGGAGCGCGACCGCGGGCGTGGTGCTGACGTCATGAGCACGCTCAAGTCCCTGCTTGCATGGCCCGTGCGGCGCTTCAACCTGACCGGCGGCTCGGCGGTCGTCGCGGGGCCGTACACGTGGCTCGTGCTGTTCTTCCTCGTGCCGTTCGTGCTGGTCGTGAAGATCAGTTTCGCGGAGCTGCAGCTCGGCATTCCGCCGTATACGGAACTCGCGTCATACGCGGACGGCGTGGTGCACATCGCGCTGAATCTGTCGCACTATGCGTTCCTGCTCACCGACAGCCTGTATTTCGCGACCTACGTGAATTCCGTGGTGGTCGCGGCGATCACGACGCTGCTGTGCCTGCTGATCGGCTATCCGATGGCGTATTACATCGCGCGTTCGAACCCGGCGACCCGCAACCTGCTGATGATGGGCGTGATGTTGCCGTTCTGGACGTCGTTCCTGATTCGCGTGTACGCATGGATCGGGATCCTGAAGAACAACGGGCTCCTGAACAACTTCCTGATGTGGATCGGCCTGACCCACACGCCGATCGAGCTGTACCGCACGAACTACGCGGTGTACATCGGGATGGTGTATTCGTACCTGCCGTTCCTCGTGATGCCGCTGTACGCGCACCTCGTGAAGATGGACCTGCGCCTGCTCGAGGCTGCGTACGACCTGGGAGCCAGGCCGTGGAGGGCGTTCGTGCAGATCACGCTGCCGCTGTCGAAGAACGGGATCATCGCGGGCTGCCTGCTGGTGTTCATTCCGGCGGTCGGCGAGTATGTGATTCCGGAATTGCTCGGCGGCGCGAACACGCTGATGATCGGCCGCGTGATGTGGAATGAATTCTTCAATAACGCAGACTGGCCGATGGCATCGGCCGTGACCTGCGCGATGGTGCTGCTGCTGCTCGTGCCGATGGCGATGTTCCAGCACTTCCAGGCGAAGGAGCAGGAGGGCCGCCGTCGATGAAGCCGAATCGTTACCTGCAGTTCGCGGCGCTCTTCGCCGGTTTCGCGTTCCTGTACATCCCGATCATCAGCCTGATCGTCTATTCGTTCAACGAGTCGAAGCTCGTCACCGTGTGGTCGGGTTTCTCGTTCCGCTGGTACTCGGCGCTCGTGGAGGACGACGAACTGCTGACGGCCGCATGGCTGTCGCTGAAGATCGGCGTGCTGACCGCGTTCGCGTCGGTGTTCATCGGCACGTGGGCCGGCTTCGTGCTCGCGCGGATGGGCCGCTTTCGCGGCTTCGCGCTGTTCAGCGGCATGATCAACGCGCCGCTGGTGATTCCCGAGGTGATCCAGGGGATCTCGCTGCTGCTGCTGTTCATCGAACTGGCGAAGTGGATCGGCTGGCCGGCCGAGCGCGGCGTGTTCACGATCTGGCTGGGCCACGTGATGCTGTGCATCTCCTACGTCGCGATCATCGTGCAGTCGCGTGTGCGCGAACTGAACCCGTCGCTCGAGGAAGCCGCGCTCGATCTGGGCGCGACGCCGCTGAAGGTGTTCTTCACGATCACGCTGCCGCTGATCTCGCAGGCGCTGATCGCGGGCTGGCTGCTGTCGTTCACGCTGTCGATCGACGACCTCGTGCTGTCGGCGTTCCTGTCGGGCCCCGGCTCGACGACGTTGCCGCTCGTCGTGTTCTCGCGCGTGCGCCTCGGCCTGAACCCGGAGATGAACGCGCTCGCGACGCTGTTCATCGTCGCGGTGACGGCCGGCGTGGTGATCGCGAACTTCGTGATGCTGCGTCAGGAGCGCAAGCGGATGATGTCGTTCGCGACCTGACGCGCGCACGGCTGTCGTCATGAAAAACGCCCGGTGCCGACGTCGAGTCGGACCGGGCGTTTTCCTTATGTACCGCGCCGAGGCGCTCAGTATGCGAAGCTCTTGCCGGGCGTCTTCCACACTGCCGTGGCCATAGTGCAAGCCTGCAGCGTCGCGGCGCTGCCGGCCGGCGCGAGGCAGCGGCCGGTGGCCTGCGACACGAGTTGCGCTGTGCCCGGCAGCGTGCCGGCCTTCACCTGCCACTGCTGGCTCGCCGTGCCGGGCACGCAGGTGCGCAGCAGCGCGCCGTTGGCCGAGCCGGGCGCCTGCGCGGTGAGGCAGTAGCTGTACTTGGTCTGCAGCGTGCCGTCGCTGGCCACGACCCACAGTTGCGGATTGAAGTGCGTGCCGCCGGATGCGCGCACCGACGCGAGCGTCGGGCATGCGCCGAGCGTTGCGACGCTGCCGTCGGTCAGGCCGCCCGACGCCGTCAGGCATGCGCCGCCGCTTTTTACGAGGCCGGCGGCCGATTGCTGCGGCCCGCCGATCAGCGTGGCGACGCCATTCGCTTGCGACGCGGTCGCATAGCTCGCCGGACACGACTTGTTGACCGTGACCGAGGGTGCCGGGACCGACACTGCGTTGCCGATCGCGTCATACGCGCGAATGCTGAACTGCGCGTCCGTATGCGCGATCGACGCGCAACTCGTGCGGCTCGAGTTCCAGTCGAAATATTCGACCCACTGGCTGATCCAGCCGACGGGCACCTGCGTCTGCGTGGTGCCGACGTAGATGCTGCCGATATCGAAGCTGTCGCCGGTTGTACCGTTCGTCACGTCGGTCACGTTGCTCTTGAACCAGCCGGGGCCCTGGCTCGTGTCCGGCGTGATGCGGAACCGGTACGTGTGGCCCGCGTGCCATTCGTAGCGATAGCGGCATTGCGCGCCCGCGCTGCCGTCCGTCGCCGAGCCGCTGACCGTGCAATAGCTTCCCGCGCCGATGCCCGCGCTCGCGGGCGTGCCGGGTTTGGCGGCGGTCGCGCCCCACAGGCTGAACAGGAACTGCTTGCCGACGCCTTCGCTGGCCGACACCAGCTCGGTCGACTGCAGGCCGGTGTAGCCGTTGAGCGAACCGATCTGGTTCGACCAGAAGACGTTCGAGTTCGGGCCCGGGTCCGTTGCCGGCGTGATGAACAGGTCGAGCGTGCCGACGCTGCGCACGGACGACGGGAACCACGTGTTGCTGTAGAGCCCAGGTGTCGAGCCGAGGAAACCGGATAGCGTTGGCGCGGTGGCGGCCGTCAGCGTCGCGAGCCCTGCGGCCGTATCGGCCGTGATCGTGAAGCTGCGCGCGCCTGCCGGCGGCAGCGCCGCGACCGGCGGCACACCGAGCGTGAAGCCGAGCGTGCAGGTGCCACCCGCCGGCACCGTCATGCCCGACAACGCGATGCGCGACGTGCCGTCGTCGGTGAGCGTGCCGCCACACGTGCTGGTGAGGCTGCTCGCGCTGAAACCGGATGGCATGCCGATGAAGAGCCCGGCGGCAGCGGGCGCGGTGCCGGTGTTGGCGAGCTTGAGCGTTGCCTTGTCGGTTCCGCCGACCGACGGGGAGAGACTGGCGAGCGTCAGCGTCGCCGTATAGGCGGATGCGGCTAGCGCGGTGAGTGGCGTCAACAGCAGTGCGGCAAGTGCCGCGCTTCCTCGTTTACCGATGTGCATGACCGGACTCCATTGTTCTTGTTGGTGTCGACGCGCCGGGCAACGGCGCGCGGGGAGTCTAGCATGCGGCTCGCGGCGGTTTTGCGACGGCGCGGGCGGCTCCTGCGCAGGACGCGGGGGCGATTCCCGCGCCCCGGTTCACGCGCCGAACGCCGCCTTCGCCAGCAGCCCGAGCGCGACGCAGACGAGCACCGCGGCGAAGCCGGCCTGCACGTGCCGCGCGGACAGGTGCCGGGACGCATTGCGTCCGATTGCCATGCCAATCGCGGTCGCGACCGTGAACCACAGCATCATGTCGAGCGGCGCGCGCGTGCCCGACACGAGCGTCGCGAGCACGCCGCCGGTGCCGACCAGCGCGATCACCATCAGCGACGTCGCGACCACGCCGTGCATCGACACGTTCGTGAACTTGCGCAGCATCGGCACGATCACGAAGCCGCCGCCGACGCCGAGCAAGCCCGTCATCAGCCCCGTCACCGCGCCGGTCGACGCGAGCGCGAGCCCGACCGGCCATGACCACACGAGGCGGCCCGTATCGGGATTCACGCGGCCGACGCATAACCGCGATTCGTCCGCGTCGCCGGAGGCGTGGCGGAGTGCCTGCCGCAACAGGCGGCTCGCGACGACCAGCATCGTCAGCGCGAACAGCGCCAGCAGCACGCGTTGCGGCAGCACGTGCGCGAGCTTCACGCCGAGCGTCGTGAGCGGCACGCCCGCCACGGCCATCAACAGCGCCGCGCGATAGCGCACGAGCCCGCGACGAAACCCTTCGAGCGCGCCGAGCGCGGCACTGCCCGCGACCGCGACGAGCGCGACGGGCGTGGCCTGCTGCATCGGCCAGCCCATCCCGACGACGAGCGCGGGCACCGCGAGAATGCCGCCGCCCGCGCCGGTGAGGCCGAGCACGGCGCCGACGAGGCTGCCGAGTACGAGGGAAATCAGCATGGTGTCATCGGGTTCCGGTCAACGTGCGATCGCGGGCTTCGCGAGCCATTCGCGGCCCTTGAGCATCGCCTTCCAGTAGAGCGGCGGCAGCAGGCGCTCCTTGAGCAGCCACGCGAGCCGGGACGGACGCCTGCCGTCGATCAGCCACGCGGGGAAGGTCGGCGCGACCTTGCCGCCGTAGAGGAATTCGGCGAGCACGATCTTGCCGCGCTCGACGGTGAGCGGGCACGACCCGTAGCCGTCGTACGCGGCGTCGCCGTGCGCGCGGCCCAGCGACGCGAGCACATTGTGCGCGACGACGGGCGCCTGCTTGCGCGCGGCCGCGGCGGTTTTCGCGTTGGTCGTGTTGGTGACGTCGCCGAGCGCGAAGATGTCCGCGAACTGCTTGTGCCGCAGCGTCGCCGGATCGACGTCGATCCAGCCGGCCGCATCGGCGAGCGGGCTCGCGCGCACGAAATCGGGCGCCTTCTGCGGCGGCACGACGTGGATCATGTCGAACGCGCGCTCGACGGTTTCCGTGCCGCCGTCGGGCAACGCGCGCCGGAACGTCGCGCGCCGCGCGGACCCGTCGATCGCGACGAGGTTGTGGCCGAACGACAGCGCGATGTCGTAGCTTTTCACGTACTCCATCAACGCGGGCACGTAGTCGGCGACCCCGAACAGCGCGGCGCCCGCATTCAGGAACTCGACGTTCGCGGCGCCGAGGCGGCCCGTGCGCCGCCAGTGATCGCACGACAGGTACATCGCCTTTTGCGGCGCGCCCGCGCACTTGATCGGCATCGGCGGCTGCGTGAACAGCGCGTTGCCGCCGCGGAACGCCTGCACCAGTTCCCACGTGTACGGCGCGAGGTCGTAGCGATAGTTCGACGTGACGCCGTTGCGGCCGAGCGTTTCCGCGAGGCCGTCGATCGCGTGCCAGTCGAGCTTGAGCCCCGGACACACGATCAGCTTGCGGTAGCCGATGCGCCGGCAGCCATCGAGCACCACGGTGTGCGCGTCGGGCTCGAAGCCGGCGACGGCGGCCTGGATCCATTTCACGCCGCGCGGCAGCAGGTCGACGATCCGGCGCGCGGTCGTGTCGGGCCGGAACACGCCTGCGCCGACCATCGTCCAGCCGGGCTGGTAGTAGTGCGTCTCGGCCGGGTCGATCACCGCGATATCGAGCGATGCGTCGCGCGCAAGCAGGCTCGACGCGACCGCGACGCCGGCCGCGCCCGCGCCGACGATCACGATGTCGTGCCGCGCGTCGACGGCCGGCGCGGCCTGGCGGCCGTCCTGCGCGAGTCCTTGCGCGGAACCTCGTGTGAGACGCGGCGCGAGCGCGGCGAGGTCATAGCCGGCCGTGGCGGCGATCGCGACGATGTCGCCGGCCGGACGCCTGTCGGCCTGCGACAGCGCCCACAGCGTCGCCGAGCGCGTGCCGCTGCGGCAGTATGCGAGTACCGGGCCGGCGAGCGACGCGACGAGCGCGTCGAACTGCCGGGCCTGATCGTCGGTGACCTTGCCGGTATCGACGGGCAGGTAATGGACGGCGATGCCGAGCGGCGCGGCGGCGGCGCGAATCTCGGCGACGGTCGGCTGGTCGGCGCCTTCGCCGTCCGGGCGGTTGCAGACGATCGTGCGGATGCCGGCCGCGTGGAGCGCGGGCAGGTCGGTCGCGGCGATCTGGGGCGAGACCGACAGCAGGTCGGTCAGCGAACGGATGGTCATGTCGGGGGTTCTCCGGTCGGGGCGGCGGCTCAGATCGCGTCGAGCGGGATCTTCAGGTAACGCACGCCATTGTTTTCGGGCTCGGGCAGGTGGCCGGCGCGCATGTTGACCTGCACGGACGGCAGCATCAGCACGGGCATGTCGAGCGTCGCGTCGCGTGCGGTGCGCATGGCGACGAAATCGTCCTCGGTCACCCCGTCCTTCACATGCACGTTCGCGCGGCGCTGCTCCGCCACGGTCGTCACGAACTGCACGTCGCGGCCGCCCGGCTGGTAGTCGTGGCACAGATACAGGCGCGTGTCGGGCGGCAGGGCGAGCACGCGCGCGATCGAGCGATACAGTGTGCGTGCGTCGCCGCCCGGGAAATCGCAGCGGGCGGTGCCGTAGTCGGGCATGAACAGCGTGTCGCCGACGAACGCGGCACGCTGCGTCGCGTCGTCGACGCAGTAGGTCAGGCACGCGGGCGTGTGGCCCGGCGTGTGCAGCGCGCGAATCGTCAGCGCGCCGAGCGCGAGCGTGTCGCCGTCGTCGAGCAGCCGATCGAACTGGCTGCCGTCCTGCGCGAAGCTCGGGCCGGCGTTGAACAGCGTGCCGAACACGTGCTGCACGCGGCGCACGTGCGAGCCGATCGCGATCTGCCCGCCGACATGCGCCTTCAGGTACGGCGCGGCCGACAGATGGTCGGCGTGCACGTGCGTTTCCAGCAGCCAGTGCACGGTCGCACCGAGTTCGGCGACGCGCGCGATCAGGCGGTCGGCGCTGGCGGTGCGCGTGCGGCCCGATTTCGGGTCGTAGTCGAGCACGCTGTCGATCAGCGCGCACGCGCGGCTCGCGGTGTCGAGCAACAGGTAGCTGACGGTATGGGTCGCCGGGTCGAAAAAGCCTTCGACCGACAGCATGGGGGCATGGCTCACGGGTTGTCCTCGATCGGGTTCTGCATCTGCAATCGGCGATTCCATGTTCAAGAAGCATGCCAATCCGCGTCGCGACGCCGGACGATGTGGCAGGTACTTGATTCGGCTCGGATTTCTGGCCCGACCGCGGTGCGCCGCGGGCGCGGCCGATGGGGCATCGTCGAAGTCGACTGCCATATATGGCAGTGCTGTGGCAGAATTGGCAGTCGATCTGGCAGTCCGACTGTCCATCCATTCCCGAGCCGCCTCATGAATCTGCACGACACCATTCCGATCGTTCCCGCGCCGGCGCGCGACGTCATGCCCGACGTGCGCGCGCTCGTCGCGTATCTGGAGCAGGATCCGCAGCCGATGATCGTCGTCGATCCCGAGTACCGCATCCTCGCGGCGAACGATGCGTACCGGCGCCAGTTCGGCGTGGCGGGTGTCGAGCACGTTGGCCGGCGCTGCTTCCAGGTCTCGCATCACTACGACGTGCCGTGCGATCAGGCCGGCGAGCATTGCCCGATGAAGCAGGCGCTCGAGTCGCGCAGCCTGAACCGCGTGCTGCACATCCACCATACGCCGCGCGGCCCCGAGCACGTCGATGTGGAGTTGCGGCCCATCTTCGATGCGCGCGGCGACGTGATCGCGTACGTCGAGCGGCTGACGACCGTGCGCAGCGCGTCCGCGCAGCCGAGCGCGGAAGGGCTCGTCGGCGGCGCCGACGCGTTCAATGCGGCGCTCGGCGCGCTGCAGCGCGTCGCGCCGTCGATGCTGCCGGTGCTGCTGCTCGGCGAATCGGGCACCGGCAAGGAATTGTTCGCGCGGGCGCTGCACGAGGCGAGCGCGCGCGCGATGGGGCCGTTCGTGGTCGTCGACTGTTCGGGCATCGCCGAGACGCTGTTCGAGAGCGAACTGTTCGGCTACGAGAAGGGGGCGTTTACCGGCGCGAACCAACGCAAGCCGGGCCTCGTCGAGACCGCGCAGGGCGGCACGCTGTTTCTCGACGAGATCGGCGACGTGCCGCTGCCGATGCAGGTGAAGCTGCTGCGGCTGATCGAGTCGGGGACGTTCCGGCGCGTCGGCGGCGTCGAGGCGCTGCGCGCGGATTTCCGGCTCGTCGCGGCGACTCACAAGCCGCTGCGCGAGATGATCGACGACGGCCGGTTCCGGCAGGATCTCTACTACCGGATCAACGCGTTTCCGATTCCGCTGCCGCCGCTGCGCGAGCGGCGCGGCGACGTCGCGCTGCTGGCCGAATCGATCCTGCGGCGCATCGCGAACGCGCGTGCCGGCGCGGGCGATGCGAGCGCGCGACCGTTCGTGCTGACCGAGCATGCGCGTGCGTGCCTCGACGCATATGCATGGCCGGGCAACATCCGCGAGCTGCGCAACGTGCTCGAACGTGCGTGCCTGTTCGCGGACGACGGGACGATCCGCGTCGAGCATCTGCCGGCCGAGCTGGTCGCGGCGTCGGCCGCGCCGCACGCGCATGCGGCGGACACGCGTGGCGTGTCGGACGCGGAACTCGTGCGGATTGCCGGCACGTTCGACGGTACGCGCAAGCAGCTGGCCGAGCACGTCGGGTTGAGCGAGCGCACGTTGTACCGGCGGATGAAGGCGCTCGGGCTCGGCGTGCGCGAGCGGTGAGCGGAAGCCGGCGCGCTCGCGCGGGCGGCGCGTGAAACCACCACGCACAGCCCGCGCGGGTTACGCCGTCAACGCGCCGGCGCAAGCTGCGCCATCGCCTCGCGGATGAAACCGAGCAGCGTGTCGTCGACCCACGAATCCTTCGTCAGCGCCGGCTCGGTCATCATCGCGTGCCGGAATTTCGCGTGCGTGGCCGGGTCGTTGCCCGCATAGCTGCGGAACAGGTCGAGCCAGCGTTGCGCGAGCGCGCGGCCTTCCGGCGAATCGGGCCGTGCGCCCGTATCGATCGCATCGCGCACGTCGCCCATCAGTTGTGGCCATTCCATCGCGTGTTTGCCGAAGTGCGCGCGCATGAAGCGGATCTCGTCCGGGGCGAGATACTTCTCGAAGATCCGCATCTTCGTTTCCGAGGACGCGCGCAGCACATAGTCGCGCAGCACGGTCGAGATGCCGAGTTTCGACTGCATCGCCGGTTCGCGCTCGTGCATCAGGTTCAGCTTCGCGAGCAGCCGCGGATCGTTGTTCGTGTCGCGCACGAGCAGCGCCATCCAGCGGCCGGCGAGCGCACGCACGCGCTCGTCCTCGGGCGGCACGCCCGCGTCGTGCAGCGCACGCACGTCGGCGACGAGCGCGATCCATTCGGCGTCGCCCGCCTGGCTCTTGCGGTACATCGGCAGACGCGCGAGTTCTTCCTCGGAAAAATATTTGTCGTACACGGTCATCAACTCCAGTGTGGTGAGCCAATCGGCCAGTTCCGGCTCGGTGCCCGCGGCGAGTTGCGCGTGCAGGTGCACGAGCCGCTCGCGCAGCTGCGCGGCCTGCGCGAGCTGGTGATCGAGCGACGCGATCTGCTTCGCGACGAGCTCGACGAGCGGGGTGCCGGGCTGGTTCAGGTAGTCGCCGATTTCGGCAAGCGACAGTCCGAAGCGACGCAGGGCCTGGATCTGGTGGAGCCGGGCGATGTCGTCGCGGTCGTACAGCCGGTAGCCGTTGTCGGCGCGCGCCGAAGGCGTCAGGAGGCCGATCGCGTGATAGTGATGAAGCGTGCGGACGGTCAGGCCGCTGCGTTTCGCCAGTTCTCCCACTTTCAGCCGCATGGTGTCCTCCGTTCGGTGCGCACACTGGAGTCTCGAACGTTACGCTACGTGAGGGTCAAGCGGAAGATCGCGGATCGGCGCGCGGGGTGGTTCCGCGCGCCGTGCGTCCGGGGCAAGGGCGCGTTATTGCGGTGACGGCGGCGCGGCGGGCGTGGTCGCGCGTGCCTGGGCGGCGGGAGCGCCTGGATCCGCGTTGCCGACGTTCCCGGCCGTCGCTGCGTTGCCGGTCGGCTCGGCCGGCGGCGTGCCCATCGCCTGATAGAGCCGCGCGGTATCCGCGAAGCGTGCGCCGGTTGCGCGAATCTCGTCGAGCCGCGCGTTGCGGTACTGCAGCTCGCTCGCGCGCGCCGCCGACGGCGGCAACGCGCCGAGCCGCACGCGGGCGGCCGCGTCGTCGTACGCGCCGCGCGCGGACAGCGCGGCCCGCGACGACGCGTCGAGCGCCTCCGCGTCGTGCTCGAGCGCGGCGAGCGAATCGGCGACGTTCTGGAACGCGCTCAGCACGGTCTGCCTGTACTGGTCGACCGCGGCTTCGTAAGTGGCCTTCGCCGCACGCCGCTGCGCGAGCAACGCGCCGCCGTGAAACAGCGGCTGGCTCAGCGACGCCCCGACATTCCAGATCGCGCCGGCGCCCGACAGCATCGTCGGCCAGCTGAAGCCGCCTTTGCCCATGGCCGCCGACAGCGACAGCTGCGGGAACAGCTGCGCGGTCGCGACGCCGACTTCGGCGGCGGCCGCCTTCAGCCCCGCGTCGGCGGCCTGGATATCGGGGCGGCTTTGCAGCAGGTCGGACGGCACGACCACGGGCACCTGCGCGGGCAGGCGCAGATCGGCGAGCGTGAGGTCGGCGGGCGGCCGGTCGGGCGTGCGGCCGACCAGCACCGCCAGCGCATGGCGCGCCGAGTCGCGCTGCTGGCGC
Organism: Burkholderia sp. MSMB0856; assembly: GCF_001524645.2. Classification (NCBI taxonomy): domain Bacteria; kingdom Pseudomonadati; phylum Pseudomonadota; class Betaproteobacteria; order Burkholderiales; family Burkholderiaceae; genus Burkholderia; species Burkholderia sp. MSMB0856. The sequence continues at coordinate 1,720,143 of NZ_CP013427.1, forward strand.
AGCGCGGGCAGGCTCGCGGCGAAGGTGTCCGCGCTTTGCCGTGCGTTCAGCGCGTCGCTGTGCGACGCCGAGCCGAGCGCGTAGCGGCGTTGCGCGTCGTGCGCCTGGTCGTTCGCGAGCGCGACGAGCCGTTCGGTCGTCGCAATCTGCGCATTGAGCACCGACACCGTGATCGACGCGGTGACGATGTTCGCGGCGAGTGCCCGACGCGCCGATTCGAGCTGGAACGCGCTGACGTCGACGCGTTTCGCGAGCGCGCGGTTCGCGAAACGCGACACGCCGAACAGGTCGATCGTGTAGCTCGCCTGCAGTTGCCCGACGAACGTGTCGTACAGCAGCGTCGGCGCGCCGAGCGCGGGGATCGGCACGCCGAGTGCACGCTGGCGCGTGGCCTGGGCGCCAGCGTCGATCGACGGCAGCATCGAGCTGCCGATCTGCCCGCGCAACTGCTCGCGCGCGGCATCCAGCGAATGCGAAGCCGCGCTGAGCGTCGGGCTGTTGCGCAGCCCTTCGTCGACGAGCGCGTTCAGCGCATCGGAGCGGTACTGCGTCCACCAGTCGGGCACGGGCTGCGCGCCGACCTCGAACTGCTGCGCGACGCCTTGCGCGGCGACGGTCTGCTGCACTTGCGGCGCGGCGCCGTAATGCGCGGGCGACGGCATCGCGGGCGGCTCGCCGCTCGGCGCGAACCATGCGCAGCCGGCGAGCGGGCCGGCGAGGCTCACGGCCGCGAGCGCTCGCGCGGTCTTCGTTTTCAGGTTCATCGACAGTTCCATGATCAGGCTCCCGACGGCGCGGCAGGCGAGCCGTCGTGCGGCGGGCCGTCGCGCGGGTCGCGTTCGTCGCGCTTCACGCGGAACCACGCGGCGTACAGCGCGGGCAGGTAGAACAGCGTCAGCACGGTCGCGCTCGTGATCCCGCCCATCAGCGCGGTCGCCATCGGCCCGAAGAAGTTCGAGCGCAACAGCGGGATCAGCGCGAGCACGGCGGCCGCGGCCGTCAGCGTGATCGGGCGGAAGCGCCGCACGGTCGCGCCGACGATCGCGTCGAAGCGGCCGTGGCCGGCCGCGATGTCCTGCTCGATCTGGTCGACGAGAATCACCGAGTTGCGCATGATGATCCCGAACATCGCGATCACGCCGAGCATCGCGACGAAGCCGAACGGCTGGCCGAACAGCAGCAGCGTGCCGACCACGCCGATCAGCCCGAGCGGCGCGGTCAGCACGACCATCAGCACGCGCGAGAAGCTTTGCAGCTGGATCATCAGCAGCGTGAACACGGCGATCGCCATCAGCGGCATCTGCGCGTTGATCGACGTCTGCGCCTTCGCGCTTTCCTCGACCGACCCGCCGATGTTGATCTGGTAGCCGACCGGCAGTTGCGCGCGCAACGCATTCAGCTTGGCGTCGATCGCATGCGTGACATCGATGCCCTGCGCGCCGGCGCGCACGTCGGACTGCACGGTGATGGTCGGCTGGCGATCGCGCTCCCACACCACGCCGTATTCGAGCGTCGGCGTGAAGCGGCCGAGCGAGCCGAGCGGCACGGGGCCGTTCGGCGTCGGCATCGCCAGGCCCGCTAGCCTCGCGGGATCGACGCGATCGGGGCGCGGCGCACGCAGGTCGACCGCGATCAGCTTGTCGCGTTCGCGATACTGCGTGACGGTCGTGCCGGACAGCGTCATCGCGAGGAAGCTCGACACGTCCTGCGACGTGACGTTCAGCGCGCGCGCCTTCTTCTGATCGAGCTCGAAGCGCACCGAGCGCTCGGCCGGCTCATCCCAGTCGAACTGCACGTTCATCGTGCGTGCGTCGCCGCGCATCGTCGCCGCGACCTTCTCGGCGATCGAGCGCACCGTCGCGATGTCGTCGCCGCTCACGCGGAACTGCACGGGGTAGCCGACGGGCGGCCCGTTCTCGAGCCGCGACAGGCGCCAGCGCACGGCCGGGAAGCGGTCGCGCAGCGTGGTCTCGAGCCACGTCGCGAGCTTCTCGCGATCCTCGACGGATTTCGCGGTGATGACGAACTGCGCGAAGTTCGGCAATTGCAGTTGCTGGTCGAGCGGCAGGTAGAAGCGCGGCGCGCCGCTGCCGACGAAATTCACCGAATGGTCGATCTCGGGCCGCTTGTCGAGCACCTTCTCGAGGCGTTCGGTCTCGCGCAGCGTCGCCGCGAACGACGCACCTTCGGGCAGCCGCAGGTCGACCAGCAGCTCGGGGCGATCGGAGCTCGGGAAGAACTGCTGCGGCACGAGCGAGAAACCCATCAGCGCGACGACGAAGAGGGCGCCGGTGATCAGCAGCACGACGAAGCGGCGCTCGATGCACCAGTCGATCCAGCCGCGCAGGCGCGTGTAGAAGCGCGTGTCGTAGATGTCGTGCTCGTGATCGTCCGGCAGGTGCGCTTCGTGCGCGTGCTTCTTGCGCTCGGGCAGCAGGTGGTAGCCGAGCAGCGGAATCAGCACGACGGCCGCGAACCACGACGCGATCAGCGCGATCGCCGACACCTCGAAGATCGAGCGCGTGTACTCGCCGGTGCTCGATTTCGCGAGCGCGATCGGCAGGAAGCCCGACACCGTGACGAGCGTGCCCGTCAGCATCGGGAACGCGGTGCTCGTGTACGCGAACGCGGCGGCGCGCGCGCGGCTGTAGCCCTGTTCGAGCTTCACGGCCATCATCTCGACCGCGATGATGGCGTCGTCGACGAGCAGCCCGAGCGCGAGCACCAGCGTGCCGAGCGACACCTTGTGCAGCCCGATGTCGAACAGGTACATGAACAGGGCCGTGACGGCGAGCACGACCGGAATCGAGATCACGACGACCATCCCGGTGCGCAGGCCGAGCGACACGAGGCTCACGACCAGCACGATCGCGACCGCTTCGGCGACGGCTTCGAGGAAGTCGTCGACCGAATGCGACACCGCATGCGGCATGCTCGACACGAGCGTCAGCTTGAGGCCGGCCGGCAACTGCGCCTGCAGGTCCTTCGATTCGGCGTCGAGCGCCTTGCCGAGCCGGATCACGTCGCCGCCCGGCTGCATCGTCACGCCGATGCCGAGCACGGCATGGCCTTGGGTGCGCATTTGCGTGACGGGCGGATCGTCGTAGCCGCGCTTCACGGTGGCGAGATCGCCGAGCCGGAACGTGCGGCCGTTGATGCGGATCAGCGTGTCGGCGATCGCGGCGACGTTGTCGAACTGGCCGCTCGGCCGCACGAACACGCGATCGTCGGCGGTCGTGAGCACGCCGGCCGACGAGATGTCGTTCTGCGCGTTGATCGCCTGCCCGAGCTGCTGCGGCGAGATGCCGAGACGCGTGAGCTGCGTGTTGTCGGCCTCGATGAAGATCCGCTGGTCGGGGTCCCCGAAGTAGTCGACCTTGCCGACGCCAGGCACGCGCAGCAGCACCGTGCGCAGCTGGTCCGCGTAGTCGTGGAGTTGCGCGGGCGTGAAGCCGTCGCCTTCGAGCGTCCAGATGTTGGTGTAGACGTCGCCGAACTCGTCGTTGAAGAACGGGCCCTGTACGCCGGGCGGCAGCGTGTAGCCGATGTCTCCGACCTTCTTGCGGATCTGGTACCAGGTCTCGGGCACGTCCTTCACGGGCGCCGAATCCTTCATCGTGAAGAAGATCAGCGATTCGCCGGGCCGCGAATAGCTGCGCAGGAAGTCGATGGCCGGCGTTTCCTGCAGCTTGCGGCCGATCCGGTCGGTCACCTGCTCCTGCACCTGCCGCGCGCTCGCGCCGGGCCAGAACGTGCGGATCACCATCACGCGGAACGTGAACGGCGGGTCTTCGGATTGCGCGAGCCGCGTGTACGCGAGGATGCCCGCGAGCGTCGCGAGCGCGATCAGGTAGACGACCAGCGCCTGGTGGCGCAGCGCCCATGCCGACAGGTTGAACCGGCCTTCTTCGCGGGGGCCGCTCATGACGCGAAGTCCTCCGCATGCAGCGGTGCGATCGGCCGCACCTTCTCGCCCGCGCTGACCGTGTGCACGCCTTGCAGCACGACGCGCTCGCCAGGCTGCAGCCCGCCCGACACGGTGACGGTGCGTTCGTTGAAGCGCGCGACGTCGACGCGGCGCAGTTCGAGCGTGTCGTCCTTCGTGCGCACGACCCACACGGCCGGATGCGGGCCGTCGTGGAACAGCGCGGTCGCGGGCAGCGTGATGCTCGGCGCGTTGCCGGCAATCGGCGCGCCGTCGAACGCGACGGTCGCGGTCATCCCGAGGCGCACGGCCGGATCGGGCGCGGCGAGCGTGAGCTTCACGCGGTAGGTGCGGCTTTGCGGATCGGCGGCCGGCGCGATTTCGCGCACCTTCGCGTCGAACCGGCGGCCCGGCAGCGACGGCAACGTGACGCTCGCCGCGTGCCCGGGCGCGAGCGACGCGAGCGCGGCCTCGGGCACGTCGCTGACGACATCGACGTCGCCCGACCACGCAAGCTGGTAGACGGCCTGGCCGGCCGATACGTTCTGGCCGGTGTCGGCCTGTTCGGCGGTGATGGTGCCCGCGTGGTCCGCGACGAGCGTTGCATAGCGGAGCTGGTTCTTCGCGAGCGCGAGTTGCTGCTGCGCCTGGTCGCGCTGCGCGAGCGCGGACGTGTAGCTGTTCTCGGTCTGTTCGAGCTGCGCGGTCGCGATCAGGTTCTCGCGCGCCTGCGCGCGATCGCGGTCGAGCTGCTGCTTCGCGAACGCGAGGCCGTGCGATGCGGCATCGAGCTGCGCCTGCGCGCTCGCGGCGTTCTTCTCGACGTCGGACGGATCGAGCAGCGCGACGACCTGGCCGGCCTTGACGGTGTCGCCGAGCCGCACCTTGCGTTCGACGATCTTGCCCGCGATGCGGAACGACAGCGGCGTCGCGTAACGCGGCTGGATCTCGCCGGGCAGCGTGGCGGCCGCCGCGGCGCCGTCGGCGTGCGCGGGCAACGCGACGACCGGGCGCGGCGCGGGCGGCGCGGCTTCCTTCGGGTGGCAGGCGGCGAGGACGAGCGCGGTGCCGATCAGCAGCACGGCGCGGGAACCGGAGCGATTCACGAAACCCCCAGATGAGGTGAGAACGGAGCGAAGCCGGCAAGCGCGGCGGGCGCTTGCCCCGAGTGGCGCCGGCCCGGCGCGCACGAACACAGTCGAACGAGGTCGTTCGGAAACTGTGGCGGATTCTAATACACACCTGTATCTGAATGCAAAGATGAATCCGAAAGGGAGTTGGTGCTAGACTGCGCGCCATGAAACCACAGCGCTTAACTCGCGAGCAGAGCAGGGACCAGACGCGCGAACGTCTGCTGAATGCCGCGCACCGGATTTTTCTGAAGAAAGGCTATGTCGCCGCGAGCGTCGAGGACATCGCGGCGGCGGCCGGCTATACGCGCGGCGCGTTTTATTCGAATTTCCGCAGCAAGTCGGAACTGCTGCTCGAACTGCTCGAGCGCGACCATGATTCGGTGCGGGCCGATTTCGAGGCGATCTTCGAGGTGGGCGGGCCGCGCGAGCAGATGGAGTCGATGGCGCTCGCGTACTACCGGACGCTGTTTCGCGACGACGAATATTCGCTGCTGTGGGGCGAGGCGAAGCTGCAGGCGGCGCGCGACGCGAAGTTTCGCGTGCGCTTCAACCAGTTCCTGCACGGCAAGCGGCTGCAGATGGCCGAATTCATCCAGCGCTTCGCCGAGCGCGCGGGCACGCCGCTGTTGCTGCCGGCCGAGACGCTCGCGTTCGGGCTGATGTGCCTGTGCGACGGCGTGCAGTCTTACTACACGGCCGATCCGCAGCATGTTTCGGCCGACGTGGCCGAATCGGTGCTGGCGGGGTTCTTCGCGCGGGTCGTGTTGGGGCGCGCGCCGGACTGAACGGGCCGGCGGTCGGTCGGCGCGGACGGCGCCGCGAGCGAGGATGCGGCGACGCCGTATCGCGCGCCGCGCCCCGTACAGGTCAGCGCTCGCCGGTCATCCGCCGATACGCGTCGAGCAGCGACGTCTTGTAGACGACGCCCGCGAGCGTCGGCTCGGCCTCGCTTTCGATCACCGGCAGGCGTTCGCCCTGGAATGCCATGAAGCGTTCGAGCGCGGTCGAGAGCGGCATGTCGGGCGTGAGCAGCGGAAACGGCGTATGCGCGTAGTGCGCTGCCGTCTTGTCGGTGGTGTCGCGCTTGTCGAGCAGGTCGGACGTGATGTCCTTCAACGCGACCGCGCCGCGGAAGCGCCCGGCGTCGTCGGTCACGTACAGATACTTCACCGGATATTCGAGAAACACGCGCGTCATGTCGGCGACGCTCGCAGTGAGCGGCACGACCGTCTGCGCGGGCTGGATCAGCTCGCGCATCTGGGTGGTGCGCAGCCGCAGCCGTTCCTGCGCGTCCTGGTGGTGGCGCAGCGTGATCTCGTACATCGACGTCGTGCCCGTCGCGCGCGCGACGAAATACGCGAACACGCACGACACCAGCAGCGGCAGCACGACCTGGTAACTGAGCGTCATCTCGAAGATCATCAGGATCGCCATCAGCGGCGCCTGCGTGGCGCCGGCCATGAACGCACCCATTCCGACCATCGCATACGCGAAATACGCGGACGTGTGGCCGGGCCACAGCGCGTTCATCGCGAGCCCGAACAGCGAGCCGAACACGGCCCCGACGAACAGCGTCGGCGTAAACACGCCGCCGACCGCGCCCGAGCCGGCGGTCGCGGCGGTCGCGATCACCTTGAACACCAGCACCGCGACGAGCGCCTGCCAGGTCCACGGCGAATGCAGGATGTGGTTCACGACGCTGTAGCCGTTGCCCCACACGTCCGGAATCCACACCGAGATCACGCCGACCACGAGGCCGCCGAGCGCGAGCCGCACCGGCAGCGGCACGGGCAGCCGCTTGAACTGGTTCTTCGACGCATCGAGCAGGTGCAGGAACTGCGGCGCCAGCACGCCGCACAGCGCGCCGAGCACGACGAACAGCAGCACCTCGGGGCCCGTCACGGCCGGGAACACCGGCATCTCGTATGGTGGCCGGTAGCCGGCGAATTCCCGCATCACGATGTTCGCGACGACGGATGCGACGACCATCGGCCCGAAGCTTTCCATCGCGATCGTGCCGAGCACGATTTCGGACACGAAGAACGCGCCGGCGATCGGCGCGTTGTAGGCGGATGTGATGCCGGCCGCCGCGCCGCACGCGACGAGCAGGCGCAGGCGCGGCGGGTCGAAGTGCACGAAGCGGCCGACCAGCGATGCGGCGAGCGCGGCGAGCTGCACCATCGGGCCTTCGCGGCCGATCGAGCCGCCGCTGCCGATCGTCAGCAGCGACGACACGCTGCGCCACAGGCTCTGCCGTACCGGCACGACGCCGTCGCCGAGCGCGACGGCTTCCATGTAATCGGTGTTGCCGGATTTCCGGACGCCGCGCGTCGCGAGCAGCAGCACGCAGCCGGCGAGGAAGCCGCCCGCGGCCGGCATCCAGAACCGCACGTACCACGGCAGGCTTCGCGCCATCTGCACGAAGCTGCCGCTGTGCCCGGAGATCAGGCGCTGCATCAGGTCGATGCCTTCGCGAAACGCCATGGTGGCGAAGGCGCCGCCGACGCCGACGATGGCCGACCAGATCAGCATCGTATGGGCGTCCGACAGGCGGAACAGCGTCTGGGCGCGAGTGCGCAACTTCAGCAGGAACGAGAGCACGGCTGAAAGAGGATGGTGAAGTGGGCGAAGGAAAACGACGCGAAGCATAGCACTGCGCCGCGCCCGCGGGACCTTCCCGTCGGGCGCGGCGCGTGTCGCGGCGTGGATGCGCGGCTCAGCCAAGCCAGCGCTGCACGACCCAGGTGATCCCGTAGCCGCCGGCGATCAGCCAGACGTACAGGATCAGGCCGGTGGTCAGCGCACGCGGGCCGGCATCGCGGATCTGCGACACGCGGGTTTCGATGCCGAGCGCGGTCATTGCCATCGTCAGCGCGAAGGTGTCGAGCACGTTCAGGGTGTGCGTAACGTCGGCGGGCAGCACGTTCAGCGAATTGACGATCACGAAGCCGAGGAAGCCGAGCGCGAACCACGGCACCGCCACCTTGCGCTTGCCGTGCGCGCCGTCGGCGCTCGCACCGGCCGAGCGTGCGGAGCGGGCGAGCCACCAGCCGAGCGTGAGCAGCACCGGCACCAGCAGCATCACGCGGGTCATCTTCACGATCGTCGCGACGTGCGCGACCTGCGGGCTGATGTCGCTCGCCGCGCCGACCACCTGCGCGACCTCGTGGATCGTGCCGCCGAAGAACAGGCCGAGGCCGGCCGGGTCGAGATTGAGCAGGCCGGCGTGATACGCGAGCGGGTAGAGGAACATCGACAGCGTGCCGAACAGCACCACGCTGCCCACGGCCATCGCGCTCTGGTGCGGCTTCGACTGCAGCGTCGACTCGAACGCGAGCACGGCGGCCGCGCCGCAGATCGCGCTGCCGGCGGCGGTCAAGAGCGCCGCGTCGCGATCGAGCTTCATCACCTTCATGCCGACCCAGGTGCCGATCGCGAGCGTGCTGACGACGACCAGCACCGACACCGTCAGGCCCGGCAGGCCGACCTGCGCGATTTCCTGCAGGCTCACGCGCAGGCCGAAGAACGCGACCGCGATGCGCAGCAGCTTGCGCGCGGAAAAGTTGACGCCGGCCGCCCAGCTCGCGGGCATGCCGTCGCGCAGCGCGTTGCCGTACAGCGCGCCTGCGACGATGCCGACGATCAGCGGCGACAGGCCGAGCCCGGCGATCGCCGGAAGTTGCGACAGACTGGTGACGGCGGCGGCGAACAGCGCGACGAACAGCACGCCGTTCAACTGGCCGCGCATCGACGGGGCGGCGTGATTGAGATGGGGAGTCGGAGCAGTGGACATGGGGCGCCGTGATGAAACGGGTTGCGATGGCTTAATCCTAATTTGGTTATATCGATATGAAAAATTGTGATTTGTGACGTAAGCTATCCGGAAATTCGATAATTAACGCTCATGACCCCGGATCAACTGATAACGTTCGCGGCCGTCGCCGAACATCTGAACATCAGCCGCGCTGCCGTCGCGCTGCATCTGTCGCAGCCGGCCGTGTCGGGCCAGTTGCGCCTGCTGCAGGACGAGTTCGGCGAGCCGCTGTACCAGCGCGAGGGCCGCGGTATCCGCCTGACGCCGGTCGGCGAACAGCTCGCGCAGTACGCGAAGGCGCAGCGCGACACGTTCGCGCAGGCGCGCGCGTTCCGCGACGCCGTGCGCGGGCTCGACGCCGGTACGCTGCGGATCGGCGCGAGCACGACGCCCGCCAGCTATCTGCTGCCGTATCTGATCGCGGCATTCCAGCCGCGCGTGCCGCGGGTGGCGATCCACACGATGAGCGGCAATACGGCCGACGTGGTTGCCACGCTGGCGTCGCTCGACATCGCGATGATCGAAGGGCCGCCCGGCGAGGCGCTGCCGCCCGGCACCGCCGTGCATGCGTGGCACGAGGACGAGATCGTCGCGGTCGTGCCGGCCGGCCATCCGCTCGCCGCGCCGGAATACGAAGCGGGCGTCACGCTCGACGCACTTGCCGCGCATCCGCTCGTGCTGCGCGAGGAGGGTTCCGGCGTGCGCCAGCTCGTCGAACGCGCGTTCGCGCATGGCGGCGCGCCGATGCGCGTCGCGTTCGAGATCGCGGGCGTCGAGGCCGTGAAGGAGGCCGTGCGCGCGGGGATGGGCGTCGGTTTCGTGTCCGCGATGTCGCTGCGCCACGAGGAGGCGGCGCTCGTGCCGCGCTCGCTGGCCCCGGCGCCGCTCACGCGCCATTTCTCGATCCTCGTGCCGCACGGCGCCGCGCCGTCGCGCGTGGCGGCCCAGTTCCTCGACATGTGCATCACGCACGACAACGAATAGGCGCCGACGCGGGTCGTGGAACGCCGGATGCACGTGCGCGGGCGCGCGGCGGCCGGCCTAGGGATTTCCTCTATGGCGTGCACCGGATGCGAAGCGCACCATCCGTCTCAAGCAAATGGAACCGGTTCCATTCCGGTGAAAAAAGGGCAGAAATGGCAGACATCGTGATCGTGGCGAGCGCATTCGGGATGGACCGCGTGCGTCAGGAGGGCCACCGTGCATTCATCGCGACCGCGGCCGCATCCGGCGCGACCGGTTTCGAGGTGCGGCGCGAGCTGTTCGCATCGGACGACGACGCGACGCCCGGCGCGCTGGCCGAGCTTGGCACGGCACTCGCCGCGCACGGGCTGTGGTCGGTCTATTCGACGCCGGCCACGTTGTACACGGAAACCGGCGCGCTCGATGCCGACGTGTTGCGCGACACGCTCGTGGAAGCCGACGCGCTCGGCGCGCGCTTCGTCAAGTTCCAGCTCGGCGGCTTCGCCGGCGACGCGCATGCGTCCGGGATCGTCGCGCTGTCGCGCGGCGCGCGTGCCCGCGTGGTGGTCGAGAACGGCCAGCTGCCGGTGGGTGGCGCACTCGCTCAATTCAGCGGGCTGTTCGCCGCGTTGACCGACGCGGGCGTGCCCGATGCGCTCGGCATGACGTTCGACATCGGCAACTGGCAGTGGCCGGGCGAAGCGCCGCTCGCGTGCGCGCACGCGCTCGCGCCGCATGTGGAATACATTCATTGCAAGGCAGTCGAGGGCGAGGGCGCGCGCCGTTTCGCGGTGGCGCCGGCGCCGGGCGACACGCTCGTCACGGGCGTGCTCGCGGCCCTGCCGCAAGCGGCGCCGCGCGGCATCGAATTCCCGTTCGATGCCGCAGATCTGGCGGGCGATGCCGGCCGGCGCGTGGCGTGGCTCGCCGCCGCGTGACGCAGGAAGGATACGGAGGAATTCACTGATGAAGGCACCACTCGATGTCGTGACCTACGGCGAAGCGATGGCGATGTTCGTCGCCGCCGAGCCCGGCCACCTTGCGCATGCGTCGCAATTCACGAAACGGATCGCGGGCGCGGACCTGAACGTCGCGATCGGCCTGTCGCGGCTCGGCTTCCGAGTCGGCTGGATGAGCCGGGTGGGCCGCGATTCGTTCGGCGGTTACGTGCTCGACACGCTCGCGCGCGAAGGCATCGACGCGTCGTGCGTGACCGTCGACCCGCGCTATCCGACCGGGTTTCAGCTGAAGTCGCGCAACGACGACGGCAGCGACCCGACCGTCGAATATTTCCGCAAGGGCTCGGCCGCGAGCCACCTGTCGTGCGACGACTACGTGGCCGACTACGTGCTCGGCGCGCGTCACCTGCACTTGACGGGCGTCGCGCCGGCGATCTCCGCGACGTCGTGCGAACTCGCGTTCCAGCTGGCGCGCGAGATGCGCGCGGCGGGCAAGACGATTTCGTTCGACCCGAACCTGCGCCCGACGCTGTGGCCGTCCGCCGACGTGATGGCGAAGACGCTGAACGCGCTCGCGACGCTCGCCGATTGGGTGCTGCCGGGCCTCGCCGAAGGGCAGCAGCTCACCGGGCACGACACGCCCGCCGACATCGCGGGCTTCTATCTGGCACAGGGCGCGCGCGGCGTGGTGATCAAGCTCGGCGCCGAGGGCGCGTACTTCCGCACGGCCGACGGCCGCGAGGGCACGGTCGCGGGCGAGCGCGTCGCGAACGTGGTCGACACGGTCGGCGCCGGCGACGGCTTCGCGGTCGGCGTGGTCAGCGCGCTGCTGGAAGGCCGGTCCGTCGAGCAGGCGGTCGCGCGCGGCAACCGCATCGGGGCGCTCGCGATCCAGGTGATCGGCGATTCGGAAGGCCTGCCGACCCGCGAGGCACTCGATCGGCTCGAAAACGTCAGCAATCGAGCCGATCGCTTAGAGGAAAGCGTCACCGCGCAATGAGAGGCCGGACACGGCACAATCCGCGGACCCATTTCGTGCTTCGTGCACGGTTTTGCATGAGGCCGGAGCAGGCGCCGATGCGCCGACGCCGGTCGATTCCCGAAAGGACGGGACGGGAGCAAGCGCTTGAGCGCCCGCTCCGGTCTACCCAGGAGACACTCTGATGGCAGCCAATCTCGCAGCACGACGCTGGTGGACGATCATGCCGATCGTCTTCATCACGTACAGCCTCGCTTACCTCGACCGCGCGAACTACGGGTTCGCAGCAGCGGCCGGCATCAACCAGGACCTCGGGATCAGCAAGGGCCTGTCGTCGCTGATCGGCGCGCTGTTCTTCCTCGGCTACTTCTTCTTCCAGATTCCGGGCGCGATCTACGCGGAGCGCCGCAGCGTCAAGAAGCTCGTGTTCGCCAGCCTCGTGCTGTGGGGCGCTTGCGCGGCGCTCACGGGCGTCGTCACCAACATCCCGTCGCTGATGGCGATCCGCTTCATGCTCGGCGTGGTCGAAGCGGCCGTGATGCCGGCGATGCTCATCTACATCAGCAACTGGTTCACGAAGAACGAGCGCTCGCGCGCGAACACGTTCCTGATCCTCGGCAACCCGGTCACCGTGCTGTGGATGTCGATCGTGTCGGGCTATCTCGTGCACGAATTCGGCTGGCGGCATATGTTCATCGCCGAAGGCGTGCCGGCCATCATCTGGGCCGTATGCTGGTGGTTCCTGGTGCAGGACAAGCCGGCCGATTCGCCGTGGCTCACTGCGGAGGAAAAGAGCGACCTCGATGCCGCGCTCGCGGCCGAACAGGCGGCGATCAAGCCCGTGCGCAACTACGGCGAGGCGTTCCGGTCGCCGGCGGTGATCAAGCTGTGCGCGCAATACTTCTGCTGGAGCATCGGCGTGTACGGCTTCGTGCTGTGGCTGCCGTCGATCGTCAAGAACGGCTCCGAGCTCGGCATGGTCGCGACCGGCTGGCTGTCGGCGATGCCGTACCTCGCGGCGACGATCGCAATGCTGGTCGCGTCGTGGGCGTCCGACAAGGTCGGTTCGCGCCGCGGCTTCGTGTGGCCGTTCCTGCTGATCGGCGCGGCCGCGTTCGCCGCGTCGTATGCGCTCGGCTCGTCGCATTTCTGGATCTCGTATGCGCTGTTGGTCGTCGCGGGCGCCGCGATGTACGCGCCGTACGGCCCATTCTTCGCGATCGTTCCGGAGCTGCTGCCGAGGAACGTCGCCGGCGGCGCGATGGCGCTGATCAACAGCATGGGCGCGCTCGGCTCGTTCGTCGGCTCGTATTTCGTCGGCTATCTGAACGGGGCGACCGGGTCGCCCGTCGCATCGTATGCGTTCATGAGCGCCGCGCTCGTGGCCGCGGTGATCCTCACGCTGTCCGTCAAACCCCAGGCGCGCGATGCGCACCCGCTCGCGACGCCGCTGCAAGGAAAATGAAAACGATGAAGCCTCGTATCGTCGCGTACAAGCCGCTGCCCGATGACGTGCTCGCGTATCTGCGCGAGCATGCGGATGTCGTGCAGACCGACGGCGCCGACGCGCTCGCCGATGCCCTCGGCGACGCGGACGGCGCGATCGGCGCGAGCCTGAAGGTCACGCCGCAGATGCTCGATCGTGCCCCGCGGCTGAAGGCCTGGTCGACGATCTCGGTCGGCTACGACAACTTCGACGTCGCGGATCTCACGCGGCGCGGCATCGTGCTCGCGCATACGCCCGACGTGCTGACGGAATCGACCGCCGATACCGTGTTCTCGCTGATCCTCGCGTCCGCGCGGCGTGTGGTCGAACTGGCGGAGTGGGTGAAGGCCGGCCACTGGCATCGCAGCATCGGCCCCGATCTGTACGGCACCGACGTTCAGGGCAAGACGCTCGGCATCGTCGGGCTCGGGCGGATCGGCGGCGCGGTCGCGCGCCGCGCGGCGCTCGGCTTCCGGATGCAGGTGCTGTACACGAATCGTTCCGCGCATGCCGAAGCCGAGACGCAGTACGGCACCCGTCGCGTGACGCTCGACGAACTGCTCGCGCAGTCGGACTTCGTGTGCCTGCAGGTGCCGCTGTCGCCGGAAACGCGTCACCTGATCGGCGCGGCCGAATTCGCGAAGATGAAGCGCGGCGCGATCCTGATCAACGCGTCGCGCGGGCCGGTGGTCGACGAGGCCGCGCTGGTCGACGCGCTGCGTGCGGGCACGATCCGCGGCGCGGGGCTCGACGTGTTCGAGAAGGAGCCGTTGCCGGCGGATTCGCCGCTGCTGCGGATGAACAATGTCGTCGCGCTGCCGCATATCGGCTCGGCGACGCACGAGACGCGCCATGCGATGGCGCGCTGCGCCGCGGAAAACCTGGTCGGCGCGCTGGCCGGCACGCTGCGCACGAACCTCGTCAATCCCGACGCGCTCGCGCGCGTCTGAGCGGGGGCGGTCAGCCGGCGGGGCCGCCGGCCGGGTTAGAGGCGATGGTCTTGGTACGGGAGGGCAGGCTGCGTTATGATCGCCCGCTCGTCGCATCGACGACCCGGCCACGCGGCCGGCGGCGTTTGGCGGCGGGCATCCGTGCCAGGTCCGGTGCGGCCGATCGCCGTGCGTTTCAGGCGACCGGAGCGGGCGCGAACGCGCCGGCTTCGATCGATCGCGAAGCAGGGGGGGCGGCGGCGTCCGCCGGGTGGCTTTCGTATCCAACAACAAAGGTCCGTCCGCACACGAAGCGGCGCGGATCGTACGTCGCGAGGCACGACTTGAGCGATTCGCAACCTTCCACGCAGCGTCCGGCGACGATCAGCGACGTCGCACGCGAAGCCGGCACGGGCAAGACCAGCGTTTCGCGCTATCTGAACGGCGAGACGCACGTGCTGTCCGCCGATCTGCGCCAGCGGATCGAGGCGGCGATCGCACGTCTCAACTACCGGCCGAACCAGATGGCGCGCGGGCTGAAGCGCGGCCGCAACCGGCTGCTCGGCATGCTCGCGGCCGACCTGACCAATCCGTATACCGTCGAAGTGCTGCAAGGCGTCGAGGCCGCGTGCCACGCGCTCGGCTACATGCCGCTCATCTGTCACGCGGCCAATGAGGTCGAGATGGAGCGGCGCTTCCTGCAGCTGCTCACCACCTACCGGGTCGAAGGGCTGATCGTCAACGCGCTCGGCGCCGAGGAAGACGTGCTGCGCCCGCTGCGCGGCGCCGGCATTCCGGCCGTGCTCGTCGACCGGACGGTCGAGGGCTTCGAGGCCGATCTGATCGGGCTCGACAATACCGAGGCGATCGAGACGGCGATCGCGCATCTGGTTGCGCGCGGCTTCGATGCGATCCATTTCGTCGTGCAGCCGTTCGAGCACGTCAGCTCGCGGCGCCTGCGCGAGGCCGCGTTTCGCGCGGCGCTCGACGCGCGCGGGCTGCCGGTGCCGCCGACGGTCGTGCTCGACCTGAACGAGCCCGCCGCGGCCGCGGCGGCGCTTGCCGACCTCGACGCGCGCATCGACGACGCGGCGCGGCGCGGCGTGCGTGCGGCGCTGTTCGCCGCCAACGCGCCGGTCGCGCTCGCGATCGCGCGCCATCTGCGCGCGCGTTTCGGCGCGGCGTGGCAGGAAAAGGCCGCGCTGCTGTCGATCGACGATCCGGAGTGGGCCGAACTGATCGGCATCACGACCATTCGGCAGCCGACCTACGAGATCGGCTACAAGGCCGTCGAATTCGTGCACGAGCGCATCGACGGCGCGGCAGGCGACGTGCGTGTCGCGTTGCTGCCGGGCGAGCTGATTGCGCGCGCGTCGACCGCAAGCTGAGTATCATTCGGGGCACGCGGCGCGTCAGGTGCGCTGCCCCGAACAAGGAAATTCATGACTGTCGCTCCCGTCACGCTGGCGGTGCTGATCGCCGCCACGCTGATCATCGCGCTACTGCCGTTCGTTCTCTTCCGTCTCCTGCGCAAGCCGCTTTCGCTCGACCGCCGCGACACGATCGTCGGTGTCGCCGTCTTCACGCTGTTCGCGATGATCGTCGAACGCGCATTCCATGGCCTCGTGCTGAGCCAGACGCCCGCCGGCGGCTGGCTCACGCAGCCGCTCGCATTCGTCGCGTACAGCGCGCTCGCGACCGCCGTGTTCGAGGAGGTCGGCCGCTATCTCGGGATCCGGTTCCTGAACCGCCGCTACGGCGCGTCGGTCGGCGACGGGCGCGGCATCGGCTACGGGATCGGCCATGCCGGTGCCGAAGCGTGGTTCGTCGGCGTGCTCGTATGGGGCCAGTGGTCGTATCTCGCGTGGCTCGCGAGCCACGGCCAGCTCGAGACGCAGCTCGCGGACCTGCCGGGCGATACCGTCGTGCGGCTGCACGTGATGCTGGCGACCTTGTCGGCACAGTCGATGCTGCTGTTGCTGCTCGAGCGCTGCTCGGCGTTCGTGGTGCAACTCGCGCTGTCGGTGCTGGTCTGGCGCGGCGTGCGTGCCGGCCGCGCGGGCGTGCTGCCGCTCGCGATCGTGCTGCATGCGCTGGCGGTCGCGCCGGCGCTGCTGTATCAGGTGCGCGTGCTGCCGGCCGGATCGCTCGAGGCCGTGTATTTCGTGCTGGCCGCGATCCTGGTCGCCGTGCTGGTGAAGACGTGCCGGTCGCCGCGTGCGGCGGCCTGACGGGAGAGGCGGAATGGACGACTATCTGATCGAATGCCAGAGCGCCGAATTCGACGCGCTCGCGCGCGTGATCTGCGATCTCTTTCCGGAGCAAACGCGCTTTGCCGAAAGCAACGACGAACGCGGGCGTTTCCTGTCCGTGCAGTGGCTCGCGATGCGTTTCGGTTCGACGCCGAAACGGATGACGCTCGACATCCGCATCGTGCCGGCCGCGCTGGCGCGCTATCTGGCGCTCAGGCCGATGCAGCGCGCCCGCAGCCATGCGGTGCTGCATGCGTACACGGAAGCGATGCTGGGCTCGCTCGAGGAGCGGCACGCGGCCGGCGAGGCCGTCGAGCGCGACGCGGAACTCGAACTCGACGAAGACTTTGCCTGAACGTTGACGTGAACGCACGCGCCGGCGCGATGCCGGCGTCGCGCGCTGCGCGTTACGCGTCGCGGTAGACCTGCGCGAAACGCTGCGCCTGGACGACGCCGTAGTCGCCGGGCGCATACTGCATCACCCAGTCGCCGGCGACGCCGCGCAGCGTGTCGCCGTTCTCCGAGCGGGCGATCGTGAACGGCTCGTCCATCCGGCGGGCGAGCACGACGGCCGGCCGGTTCCGGTAGGCGCCCGGCGCACCGTGCGCGAGTGCCGGATCGGCGGGCAGGTATTTCGCGTCGAAGCGTGCGCGCGACACGACCCAGCGGTCGCCGGTCGAGCCGGTGATCAGTGCGTCGCCCGCGACATAGCGGTTCGGGCCTTCGAGGCTCATCAGTTCGCCGTCGGCCTCCGCGAATGCGACCGTGACGGTTTCGTCCTTCACGACGCGACGGGCCTGTGGGTCGGTACGCAGATCGATGTGCTTGAGTTCGAGCATGGCGGGGGGAAGTGCGGGAAAAGCCGGGAGCTTATCCCGAATCCGGCGCGCCGTGTGACGCACCGGGTTCCTGCGGGATGCGCGACGCCGTTCGGCCCGGGCGGGCAGCGCGACGCCGGCGGGCGGACGTCAGGGTTGTGCGGGCGCGCTTGCGGCCGGTGCGGCGGCCGCCTTGCCTTCCTTGCTCCTGGCCTTGCCCTTGCCGCGGTGTTCGCCGCCGTGATGCAGCCAGCTGCGGAACGTCGTGTCGGCGAGTGCCTTCTGGTCGGCCGGGAAGCTCTCGTAGAGCGGCGCGAATGCGTCGGCGAGCTTCTTCGCGCCCTCCGCGTTCGCCTGCGCGAGTTCCGCGTACTGCTTCATGTCGTCGACCGCGGACACGTTCTGGCTTTCCATTCGCGTGCGATAGAGGCGGCCCATCGTGTCGCCGTTTTCACGCATCGTGTCGGCGAACGTCTTCCATTGCGGCTCCTGCGCCGACGTGATCTTCAACTGATCGTGCAGGTACTTGATGCGTTGCTCGATGCGCGCTTCGTGGCGCGCCGCGCGCTGTTCGGCGCTCGGGGCCGATGCGGCCGTCGCAGTCGCCGTCGACGGAGCGGGCGTTTGCGGTTGCGGCGGCGTTTGCGCGAATGCGCTGGCCGCAGCGGCGAGCGTGGCGAGGGTGAGCGAGATTTTCTTCATGGTTGGCTCTCCGGGGTGGTGTCGTGCGAGCGGGCGCGGCGGCCGATGCCGCGAGCGCCGAACTCTTGTCACCCGTTATTAGTAGCACGTCGCCTGAAACGCGACAGCGAAAGCGACACTTGCTTACATCCGATACGAATCGAAATTGAAAGGGACATAGCGGGCGGGCGACGATCGACGGCGTTCGATCGACACGTCGGACGCCGCACGCGAACGAGGCGGGCAATGCGAACGCGTGAGCCCATGACCGTGCGCGATGCCGTTTGGGCGCACCGGCGTTCGGCGCTATCATCGCGTCACGTTCCATTTCGCCGGCGCGTTGCACGCCGGGCCAGCCTCATGCGTCCACCTCGCCTCGACCAACTCGACGACCTCGACCGGCAACTCGTCGCGCTGCTGCAAGCGGATGCGCGCGCAAGCGTCGCCGATCTCGCGCGACAGCTCGATGTCGCACGCACGACGGTCGTCGCGCGCATCGCGCGGCTCGAGCGCACCAACGTGATCGCTGGATACAGCGTGCGGCTCGGACAGGACGTGCTCGATGCAAGCATCTATGCGTACGTCGGCATCATCCTCACGCCGAAGTTCGGCAAGGACGTGCTGCGCAAGCTCGACCGGATGCCCGAGGTCCAGCTGTTGTGCGCGGTGAGCGGCGAATACGACTATGTCGCATGGCTGCGTGCGGATTCGCCGGAGCGGCTCAACGATCTGCTCGACCAGATCGGCACGCTCGAAGGCGTCGAGCGCACGACGACGTCGATCATCCTGTCGCGCAAGATCGATCGCGGCACGATCGGCGGATGACGTATCGCGTGCGGTGTCGCGTGTGACACCGCGGCGCGATTCGATTCGTCGCGCCGGTTTTTCTTCCTTTCCCTCTTCCTGATACCCGCCGACGGCGCTCGCCGCGGGGCGGGGCGTCGGCTCGCGCATCTTCCTCCTTGCATGTTCCTTCGTGCCCGTCCAAACGCGCCCGTCCAAACGCGCCCATCGCGGCCCGTTTGCGGCGCGTCATATACGCGATTTTTAGACGATTTGGTCGTTGTGACGAAATGTGTCGTCATATCGTCGAATTAAACGGTCGTTTCGCATCATTCTTCGTCTTGGAACTGATTTTGCGCGTCCCTAAACTGTGTTCATGGCTCGACGCCGTACACCAACACCAAACTCATCCTCAGGAGATAAGCGCATGAAAATCGCCATCGTCGGCGCAGGTCTGATCGGCCACACCATTGCTCACATGCTGCGTGAAACGGGCGACTACGAAGTGGTCGCGTTCGACCGCGACGCGGATGCGCTCGCCAAGCTGTCGCGTGAAGGCATCGCGACGCAACGTGTCGATTCGGCCGACGCCAATGCGATCCGTGAAGCCGTGAAGGGCTTCGATGCGCTCGTCAACGCGCTGCCGTATTACCTCGCGGTCAACGTCGCCGCGGCGGCCAAGGCTGCCGGCGTTCATTACTTCGACCTGACCGAAGACGTGCGCGCGACGCACGCGATCCGCGAACTGGCGGACGGTTCGGACCGCGCGTTCATGCCGCAGTGCGGCCTCGCGCCGGGCTTCATCGGCATCGCCGCACACGAGCTCGTGAACGGCTTCAGCGAAGTGCGCGACGTGAAGATGCGCGTCGGCGCGCTGCCCGAGTATCCGACCAACGCGCTGAAGTACAACCTGACGTGGAGCGTCGACGGCCTGATCAACGAATACTGCCAGCCGTGCGAAGCGATCCGCGACGGCCGCAAGCAGTGGGTGCAGCCGCTCGAAGGCCTCGAGCACTTCTCGCTCGACGGCACCGAATACGAAGCGTTCAACACGTCCGGCGGCCTGGGCACGCTGTGCGAAACGCTGTCGGGCAAGGTCGAGACGCTCGACTACAAGTCGGTGCGCTATCCGGGCCACCGCGAGCTCGTGCAGTTCCTGCTCGAGGACCTGCGCCTGTCGAGCGACCGCGACACGCTGAAGTCGATCATGCGCCGCGCGGTGCCGTCGACGAAGCAGGACGTCGTGCTCGTGTTCGTCACGGTGACGGGCGTGAAGGACGGCCAGCTCGTGCAGGACGTATTCACGCGCAAGATTTTCGCGAAGGACGTGTGCGGGATGCACATGAGCGCGATCCAGATCACGACGGCCGGCGCGATGTGCGCGGTGCTGGATCTGTTCCGCGAAAAGAAGCTGCCGCAGAGCGGTTTTATTCCGCAGGAAAAGGTGTCGCTGAAGGCGTTCCTCGCGAACCGCTTCGGCAAGCTGTACGAAGGCGGCACGATGGAGCGCGTGCACGAAGTCGCCTGACGACCGGTCTCCGGCACGAGGGCCGTGCGACGCCGGGAGCGCAACAGCGCTTCCGGCGTTGTTTTTTTGGCGCGTCGCGGCGGGGAAGAGCAGGGTGGTGCGCGCCGCTCAGGCGGGCAGCGGCGGGACGATCGTTGCCTGCGGCGCCGGAGGCGCGATGCGGTACAGCAGTGCATCGATGTCCGCGTCGGACGGCGCGGTGTTGTCGAACATCACGATGCCGTCGCATTCGTGGCCGGTCGGCACGAAGCGGCGTTGCCGGTATTCGTCCCAATGCGCGAGCTTGTACGCGTCGTTCGGATTGCCGCGCGCGACGATCCGCTGGTGCGCGACGTCTTCCGCGGTATGGACCCATACGACCGTCAGCGCGACGTCCGGCCCGATGCCCAGCCACGTGCGGTCGAGGATGCGCCGATCACGCACTTCGCGCGACAGCGGGCCGACCACGAGCACGCCGATGCCGAGCGCGAGGTTCTCGCGGGCCGTGTCGAGCAGGCCCTGGTATTCGGGATCGCGCAGGTGCTTCAGGTAGAGCGGGCTGTCGCGATCGTTCGGATCGGAGGTGAGGGCGCCCATCGCGGCCGAACTGTAGCGGCCGTAGAGCGTGTCCTTGTCGAGCAGGCAGAAGGCTTCGCCGGTCGCGCGCATCAGCGGCCCGATCAGCCGCTTCGCGAGCGTGGTCTTGCCGGTGCCGGCATGACCGCAGAAGAAAACCAGGTGCGTCACGAATACCGGCCCCCCGGATCCCCGCGCGACGCGTCGCTGCGCTTGTCGCCGCGCGAGAAGACTTCCGCCTCCAGCCACATCGCGTTGATGATGCCGAAGCCGAGCGCCACGCCGATGCCGAGTATCCACGAGAAATACCACATGGGTTTGTCTCCTTGACGGTTGGGCCGCACGGCCGTGCCGTGCGTCTGTCGAAGCGATGTCGTGCGCGTGCCGCGTCGCACGCAGTCCGATCATGACCAATATCGGCGTGTCGCGCAAGCCGGACCGCCCGCGCGTCAAACCGGTAAACTGATGCGAAAACTGCAACATGACGGACAACATGCTGATCAACTGTGCTGCATACCAGGACGGCCGCAAGCTGGCGGAAATCGATATCGACGCCATCAGCGACTACGTGTCGAAGCCCGAGTGTTTCGTGTGGGTCGCGCTGAAGGATCCGACGCCGGACGAGATCGACCTGATGGGTGAGGAATTCGGGCTGCACGAGCTTGCGCTCGAGGATGCCCGCAAGGGGCATCAGCGGCCGAAGATCGAGGAGTACGGCGATTCGCTGTTCGCGGTGCTGCATATGGTCGAGCTCGACGACGACGGCGAATTCAAGGTCGGCGAGCTGAACGTGTTCGTCGGCCCGAACTACGTGCTGTCGATCCGCAACCATACCGAGCAGGACTTCCGCGACGTGCGCAAGCGCTGCGAGCGCGAGCCGCATCTGCTGCAGGAAGGGTCGGCGTTCGTGTTCTATGCGCTGATGGATCAGGTCGTCGACCGCTATTTCCCGATCCTCGAGACGCTCGGCAACGAGCTCGAGGAACTCGAGGACCGCATCTTCACCAAGGCCTCGCCCGCGTCGTCGCGCGCGATCATCGAGGATCTCTATTCGCTGAAACGCCGGCTCGTGACGCTGCACCAGCACACGGCGCCGCTGATCGAGCCGCTCGCGAAGCTCACCGGCGGACGCATTCCGCAGATCTGCAGCGGGATGGAGCATTACTTCCGCGACGTGTACGACCACCTGCAGCGGATCGTGAAGACGATCGAAGGGCGGCGCGAGATGGTCGTGACCGCGATCCAGGTCAACCTCGGGATGATTTCGCTCTCGGAGAACGAGGTGACCAAGCGGCTCGGTTCGTTCGCCGCGCTGTTCGCGATACCGACGATGATCGCCGGCATTTACGGGATGAACTTCGCGAACATGCCCGAACTGCACCTCAAGTACGGCTTCTACGGCTGCATCGCGGTGATGGTCGCCGCCGATCTCGCGTTGTGGTGGCGCTTCAAGCGGGCGGGGTGGCTGTAGCAGGGGGACGCCGCTAGCGCGGGGCGTGCTTGCCGACCACGACGCGCCACGGACGCACGCACCAGGATTTGACGAGGCCGTGCTGCACGTACGGATCGGCGCGGGCGAACGATTCGGCGGCTTCCGGCGAGTCGCCTTCGAAGACGAGCACGGCCCGGTCGGCTGGATCCTGCAATGCGCCTGCGAGCATGAGCTCACCGCGCTCGGTTGCCGCCTGCGCGAGTGCAAGGTGCTCGGCGCGGTACTGTTCGCGCCGGGACAGATAATCGTCGACGAGTTCGTAGATCAACTGGTAGTGCATGGTCGCTCCCGGAATCGGCTGCCGCAGGATGGCGGGCGGTTGGCTCAGTATAGGGCGCGTTTCGGTCTTTGTCGGGCATGGTTTGCGACGGCTTCGCCGCTGCGTGGCCGGCTGATCCCGGGCGGCTGACGAGATGATTTTCAGGCCCCGACGCCCTTTCTTTAAATGCAACTAACGGTCTACTTTGAATCCGCCATCGCATGGATTCGGGTCATCGCACCGGACCGGTTATCGCCCATTTGTCTTCAAGAACGGCGGGTGTGGCCGCCATGTTCCATGCGCATTCCGGGCACGAATTTCGCATGCCGGCGAGGGCGGCCGTGTCGACCGCAAAAAGGGCCGAAGCCGGATATCGGACCGCCCGTGCGGACGTCGTGCGAGGGCGTTTCCATTGGCCGCAATGCGACCTATGCTGAACGAATCCGGAGCGAACTTCGTTCGCCCGATTCGTCAAGACGAGGTGTGCCATGCCTGTATCAGCCACCCTGCAGGATTGCCTGCGCCAGAAGTCATCGCGGTACGAAGTCGTGTACCACCCGTATAGCCATACCAGCATGGAGACGGCCGCCGCCGCGCATATCCCCGGCGATCGCCTCGCGAAAACCGTGCTGCTCGAGGACGACGAAGGCTACGTCGCCGCCGTGCTGCCGACGTCGCACGCGGTGCGCTTGTCGGACCTCTGGGTCAAGACCGGCCGTCATCTCGTGCTCGCCAGGGAAATCAAACTGCGCGAACTGTTCAAGGATTGCGACCTCGGCGCGTTGCCGCCGGTGTGCATGGCGTACGGGATGAAGACGTTCCTCGAGGAACATCTCGCGCAGCAGCCGGAAGTGTATTTCGAGGCCGGCGACCACGAAGCGCTGATCCACATGATGCAGGACGAATTCCTGTCGCTGATGGAGACGGCCGAGCGCGCGCATTTCTCGCACAAGATGCAGGGGATGTGGTTGTCCTGATCGTCCTGTAGCGGGCGGTTTGCGGTAGTTGGAGACGGCGTCTGGCGGGCGGCCGTCGGGGGCGTTGCGTGTCGCTGGTTTTGCCGCAGTTGGGTTCACGCTGGAAATCGGTGCTGCGAGCAACCGGTGAGGCGGGATTCTGGTGGCGTCTGGTCGGGATTTCAGTGGTGATGTTGGGTGAATTTCGTATTTTACATAATCATCATTATCGATAAGTTTTGTGTAGGTCCCAAGTTCAGATGTCGCGTTTCCGCTAAATAAAAATGTCGTGTTTTGGCCTGTAGGTTGATCGCCTGCACCCTTGGGAGCGCCGGCGATGAACGCGACTGGGACGATCACCATGACGATGCGTGAAGTGGATCGGCTGAAGGTCATCGAGGCTGTAGCCGAGTGTCGGCTCAAGCCTGGCCAGGCGGCCGAACGGCTGAAGTTGAGCGTGCGGCAGATTGAGCGTCTGGTATTGCGCTATCGCGCGGCCGGCGTGGCCGGATTGGTGTCAGGCAAGCGTGGGCGCCCGAGCAATCATCAGTTGCCGGCTGGAAAGGCGCAGCGGGCGCTGGCATTGATCCGCGAGCGCTACGCCGATTTCGGGCCGACGCTGGCCTGCGAGAAACTGCGCGAATGTCATGGCATTGACCTGGCTGTCGAGACGGTTCGTACGCTGATGAGGGCTTCCGGCCTATGGATTCCACGCAAGCAACGCCCGCCGAAGGTCTACCAACCGCGCAACCGCCGTGCATGCCTGGGCGAACTGATTCAGATCGACGGTAGCGACCACCGTTGGTTCGAGGACCGTGCGCCAGCTTGCACGCTGCTGGTGTTCATCGACGATGCAACCGGACGGTTAATGGCGCTGCATTTCACGGCGACCGAATCGACGTTCAGCTATTTTGAGGCGCTGTCGAAGTATTTGAGTTCGCACGGCAAGCCGGTGGCGTTCTACAGCGACAAGGCCAGCGTCTTTTACGTGAAGAAGCGCTCGGAGACCGCGGGCAAAGGCGTCACGCAGTTTGGCCGAGCGCTGTACGAACTCAATATCGACGCGTTCTGTGCAAACACGAGCCAGGCCAAGGGGCGTGTGGAACGGGCCAACCTGACACTGCAGGACCGGCTCGTCAAAGAGCTTAGATTGCGCGGAATCAGCACATGGGAGGCCGCCAACGCGTATGCACCCTCCTTCATCGCTGATTTCAATCGTCGCTTCGGCAAACCGCCGAAAAGCGATCACGATGCACACCGGCCACTGCGTGCTGATGAGGATCTGAGACAGATCCTGTCGTATCGCGTGCCGCGCAAAGTATCCAACGCGTTGACAGTGCAGTACGACCGCGTGATGTATCTGCTGGCCGATTCGGTGGCCAATCGGAGCCTCGTGCATGAATACGTCGAGGTCGTCGAATATCCGGACGGGATGATCGAAGTACAGGCCAACGGCGCAGTGCTGTCATGTCAGCAATACGATCGCATCACACGCATCGATCAAGGCGCCGAGGTCGAGAACAAGCGGCTGTCCAGCGCACTGGAAGTCGCACGGCGCATCCAGAATATGCGTGACGATCGCCGTGCTTCCGGCTCACCGTCGCGCACCCATTGCGGTGCCGAGGTCCAGGCAAAGAAGGCGCTCATCGGGCTGAAGAAGCAGCGTGCCATCGAGCTTGCTGACCTGAATCAAGCCATTCTTGAAGTAAGCGTCAAAGGAATCAGGGAACGGGGGGCGGCTTCGCCGCCCCACCCCAACACCATAAACAAGGACAAGACAAAGCCCAAACACCGCGACATTTCAATTTAGCGGGAAACCCGACAATTGAACTTAGCGGGGACATTTTGTTGTAGTGGCTAAGTTGAAATGTCCGCCTTTGGCTACGTGGAAATGTCGCTCTAGCGGCCGATCTGCCGACCAACCGCCGCCGGGTCCCAGCCGCACGATGTGCCGCGGCCGTTCAACCCATATTCATGACACGTCTCGCGCGTTCCGTAGGACGTACTCGCGACCGTCTGCCTCGGCCAACTTCACGTATTGCACCAGCTTTCCGGATTGGATGTTCTTGAGCACCCACAACGCGGCAATCCGCTGATATTCGTGTCCGGTGTGCCACGCACGCTCCGCGAGCGCCTCGGCATGAGCGGACTTCAGTGCGCCCAACGCAAGCAAGGCACGTCGGCGCACGTATTCGTCCTCGTCGTCCACCAGGCGCAACAGCAGTGCCTCGGCCTCGGCGGCATGCGAACCCAGCCCGCCGAGTCGCGCGGCCAACTGCCATTTGGCGTTCGGCTCCGACGCGTCGATCGAGGCGCGCGCGAGTGCCAGTAACGCGTCGGGTTGCGTCCAGAGCATGCTCGAAATGTGTTCCAGCGCTTGGTCGCGGGCAATCGCGTAAAGCAGATCGGCGCACGCGGTTGCGGTCCAGGCGGCCGGCGCAAGCGAGTCGACGACGGCAAGCGACGCGTCCCACAGCGCTTCCCAATGGCCGTACTCACATTCCCACTCGACACTTCGCTGGCGGACTGGGGATAGCGCCGCCCATTCCCTGAATTTTTCGACCTGTTCGTGCAGTGTGTTCAACGCGTGCATGGAAAGTGTATTGATTGCGGCCTGCGTCACGGTGCGATGCATGCGGCGTAAAACTACGTTGCCCCTGCAGCCCCAAAACCGGATGTATCGAGCCGCCCGCTCGCGACTCTCGTCGCGTCTCGCGGCACCCGGCATGCCGCGAGACGCGCATACCGCGCCGGCTGTTCGGGGGCGCTCGCGCAGGTGCTGCGCCGGCCGAAGCAAGCGTCCGGGACAAGCGGATCGGCGTCGTCCGCCACCGGGCAATCTCCGGGCGATATCGGGCCGTATCTACGGATGTGGGCAGGATTGTGCCAGTTTTGGTCGTGTTCGGAGTGCCGGATTACGCACCGAACATCCACGTGCGGCCGCATGCCCTGCCCTGATTCTCTTGGGGAGGCGTTCGGTCAGGCGCGTTTTCGTATCCGGGAGTTTTAATAAAAAATACAGCTATCTTGATAAGAAAAGTTATCCGGATATTTTCGATAAAAAACAGAAGTGCCCGATGCGTGATGAACGATCCGGTACACGACATTCCCAGCATTCCGCTGCGCAAACCTTCGAATTCACAACGATCGACGCGTGTCGCTGTGTGTGAAAGACGGCGCACTGGCGATCGCGTCGACGCAGCTCCTCCAGCATCCTCGCCGCTTCCCCCGCCCCGCATTTGTTCCCGCGACGCAAGACTGTTGGTCCATGGTGGGTATTCGAACTCCGGCCCGCCGCGCCTAGAGTTGCGTCCATCGGATTCATCGATCCGGTCGGCGCTGAAGCCGAAAACCAGTCACCTGTCGAGGCATATCATGAGCACTTCCAAAGTCATCATCGTCACCGGCGCATCGCAAGGCATCGGCGCCGAAGCGGTCAACGCATTCCGCGCGCAGGGCCATCGCGTGGTCGCGACGTCCCGTTCGATCGGGACGTCGGACGACCCCGATCTCGTCACCGTCGCGGGCGACATCGGCGACCCGGCTGTCGCGCGGCGCGTGGTCGACGCCGCCATCGAGCGCTTTGGCCGGATCGACACGCTCGTCAACAACGCGGGCATCTTCATCGCGAAGCCGTTCACGCAATACAC
Organism: Burkholderia sp. MSMB0856; assembly: GCF_001524645.2. NCBI lineage: Bacteria > Pseudomonadati > Pseudomonadota > Betaproteobacteria > Burkholderiales > Burkholderiaceae > Burkholderia > Burkholderia sp. MSMB0856. The sequence continues at coordinate 1,747,305 of NZ_CP013427.1, forward strand.
GGCGGACGACTATGCGGCCATCACCCGCGTGAACCTGGACGGTTTCTTCCACATCACGCAGCGCGCGATTGCGGCGATGCAGCGCAACGGAAACGGCGGCGGTCACGTTGTCAGCATCACGACGAGCCTCGTCGATCACGCGAACAGCAACGTGCCGTCGGTGCTCGCATCGCTGACGAAAGGCGGGCTCAATGCGGCGACGAAGTCGCTCGCAATCGAATATGCGAAGGCCGGCATTCGCGTGAACGCGGTGTCGCCCGGCATCATCAAGTCGCCGATGCACGCGCCCGACACGCACGCGACGCTCGCATCGCTGCATCCGGTCGGCCGGATGGGCGAGATGAGCGACATCGTCGGCGCGATCCTGTATCTCGATTCGGCGCCGTTCGTCACCGGCGAGATTCTGCACGTGGACGGCGGCCAGAGCGCCGGGCACTGAGCCGCAACGTCGTGAACATGCGCCGGCGCGGAAGATGCGGGCGCCCCGATGCCGGCGCAGGCGTGGCGTCGGCGCCCCGCTCTGCCCGGTTGACGGCATGGCTGGCCGCGGCTAGCGAGCCCGCCTTGCGGGTGCCTGTTCGAGATGTTCGACGAGAAAGTCGACGAAGACGCGCACGCGCGACGAAAGATAGCGTGCATGCGGATACAGCAGCATGAACGGCCGCGATCGCCCGCCCTGCGCGGACAGCACCTCGGTGAGCGTGCCTTCCCGCAGATCCCGCTCGACGATGAAGCGATAGGTCTGGAACAGGCCCGCACCGCTGCGTGCGAGCGTGACGCCGGCGAGGACGTCGCCCGACGTGCCGTAGCCGCCCGTGGTCGCGACGTCGATTTCCGCCGATCCGTCGCTGAACAGCCATGGAATCGGCCGGCCGCTGCTTGGAAGCTCGAACTGGATGCATTCGTGCGCGTGCAGATCGTCGACCGTGCGCGGCACGCCGGCGCGCTTCAGATAGCCCGGCGTCGCGACGACGACGAGTTCGGCGTCCTCCAGCTTGCGTGCGACCAGGCTTGAATCCGCTGGCGCGCGGCCGCGGATCGCAAGGTCGAAACCCTCCTCGGCGAAGTCGATGTTGCGATTGCTGAGATGGGTTTCGACGCGTACGTCCGGGTATCGCTCGCGAAACGCGGGCAGCAGCGGCAGCACGCGATAGTGTCCGTATGGCGTCGGCATGCTGATGCGCAGCACGCCGGCCGGCGTTGCCTGCTGCCCCGTCGCTTCGCGCTCCGCGTCGACGAGCTGCGACAACGCATCACGGCATTGCTCGAAATAGCGCCGCCCGGAATCGGTGAGCCGGATCTGGCGCGTCGTCCGGACGAACAGGCGTACGCCGAGACGCTCCTCGAGCCGCGCGACCGACCGGCTCACCGCGGCCGGAGTGACGCTCGCGGCCGTTGCGGCAAGCGTGAAGCTGCCGAGTTCGGCTGCCAGGCAGAACAGCTCGATGCTGCCGAGCAGGAGGTCATCGAATTTTCTCTGCATGGGGGCGGCTCCTGCTTCCTCGTGCCGCCTGGCGCGGCTGCAAGACGGCGAATCCGGCGTGTGCCCGCGACGAGTCACCGCGCTTCCGGCCCGCCAGCGCGCGTTGTTTCGCGGCGGGACGCTGAAGCACCGAGTGTGCATGAATCGCCGCCAGGAAACCAGCGTATCGGCGACACCGGTGGTACGCGTTCGCGCCGCGTTGCACCGCGCGCGATTCGTTACACCGCGTGTCGAGTCAATTGCGCGAACGATATTTACCGGCCCCGACCGCCTCACTAGAGTGACTGACAGAGGCCGTGGCGAGTGGCGAGTCGCGCGTCCACACCGCGGCCAACTCATCAACGATCCCCGAAGGAGCATGCCATGACGATCGAACAGAAGCTGGCCGAACTCGGCTTCACGCTACCCGAACCGCCGCAACCGCTCGGCAGCTATACGGCCGTCAGTGAGGCCGGCAACCTGTTGTTCATTTCCGGGCAATTGCCGCTCGTCGACGGCAAGGTGGCCTATACGGGGCGCGTCGGCGAACAACTGGGCGTCGATGACGGTCGGCGCGCGGCGCAGCTCGCGGCGCTAAACGTGCTTGCACAGATCAGAAAGCACCTCGGCGGGTTCGACCGCCTGCATCACATCGTGCGTGTCGAGGGACACGTCGCGTCGGCCGACGGCTTCCACGGTCAACCGGCCGTGATCGACGGCGCTTCCGACCTGTTCGCCAAGGTGCTGGGCAACAAGGCCGGACATGCGCGCTCGGCCTTTTCCCACCGCCAGTTGCTGGCCGACGCGGCGGTGGTCCTGGTCGTGATCGCCGAAGTCCGCCCGGCATGACCGGGTTGCCGAAGGCCCGGGCGACCGCGATTCCAGCGCGGCCATCTGCCCTGCGATCGCTGAATCTTCCGGCCCGGGTCGTCTTTTAAATATAAGGGTTTGATCATCCCAGAGCCTTGCCCGGCAAGGCTAGCCACGATCTCGATACATTGAAATACAAAATATCGCATGCGATTTAATCGAATCCGCTTGACGAGGTCGGCCGTCTCGACCAAACTGCCTCGCATGCGATCGAATCGCATCAGAGAAAAACCTTCCTACCTGACGGAGTGAACGATGAGCAAGATCGAAAAAGTGCTGTACACGGGCAAGACGCATACGACTTCCGGCGGCCGCGACGGCGCGGCTCGCAGTTCCGACGGCCGCCTCGACATCCAATTGTCGTCGCCAGGCAGCGCCGGGAACGGCACGAATCCGGAACAGCTGTTCGCGGCCGGCTGGTCGGCCTGCTTCATCGGCGCGATGCAGCTCGCGGCGCGCGCGGCGAAGGTCACGCTGCCGGCCGATCTCGCGGTCGATGCCGAAGTGGATCTGGGCACGGGCGGCAACGCGTACTTCCTTCAGGCCCGCCTGAACGTGAGCGTGCCGGGACTCGATCGCGACGTCGCGCAGCACATCGTCGACACCGCACACCAGACCTGCCCGTATTCGAAGGCGACGCGCGGCAACATCGACGTCGAGATCCGCATCGTCTGAGCCATGCACCTGGCGGCCACGTGCTGCCCTCCTGAATGTCCTGCCATTTTCATGTCGAGGTGAATGATGAAAACCCAACTGATCGCTGCCCTTCTCGCTGCCGTGTCCGCCGCCGTTGCCGCGCCGGCCTTTGCCAGTGACGCCGTCGTGACGCGTGCACAAGTGCGTGCCGAACTCGTCCAGCTGCAGCAGGCCGGCTATGTGCCGGGCCGCGCGAACGATCCGCACTACCCGGACGACCTGCAGGTCGCGCTGACGCGTATCCACGCGAACGACACTGTCGCAGCCGATACGGCGACGTCCGGTTATGGCGCCGACGCCGCAGCCGTCACGCAATCGGGCAGCCGTCCCGTCACGCGCATCGACGAGCGCTCGATCTACTTCGGCCATTGAACGAAGTCGCGATCGACGCCGATTGCCGGCGCGCGGCGTTCACATTCCGATTACTCTTTTCTGTCGAGGTAAATGATGAAGACCCAACTGATTGCAGCCCTGCTCGTCGCCGTGTCGGCTTCCGTTGCCGCACCGGCCTTCGCGACCGAAAGCACCGTGACGCGCGCGCAAGTGCGGGCGGAACTGGCCGCCCTCCAGCAGGCCGGCTATCTGCCGAATCGCCCGAACGATCCCAACTATCCGGACAACCTGCAGGCAGCGCTGAAGCGGGTGCGCGACAACGATGCAACGGCGGCCGACACCCGGGCAGCCGGTTACGGCAACATCGCCGACGGTGCGACGCAATCCGGCAGTCGCATCGCGATTCGCACAGCCGAGCGCTCGATCTATTTCGGTCGTTGAGCGTCGCGACGAAATCGACGACACCGTCCGCCAAATAAAGCGCATACGATGTAATCGTATGCGCTTTTTGTTTGCCCGCAACCGGCGCGGGCGATCGCGTCTATGCTGTGCGACGGGCGGCCCTCACTCAAGGAGCAGACGATGCTGGAACCGACGACGGAGCAGGAAGAAGGCGGATCGCATCCGCTCGACAATACCGTATGGCGCGCGCTCACCGGGGAGCAGCATCGTTTCGCCCTCGGCGACGCGCTTGCGCGTCGATTTCCTCCTGCGCTCGCACCGTTTGCGGGCATAGCCGACCGCAGCCCGACCGCGTTCGACGCGTTGCACGGACTGATCGACGCGCATGGACCGGCGGCACTCGTCACGCCGGACGAGATCCCGACGCCGGCCGGTTTTTCCGTGGTCTGGCGGGCGATGCTGCATCAGATGATCTGGCAGGGAACGCTCGACGGCGCGCCTGCTCTGGAGCATGTCCGGCTCACCGAAGCCGATGTGCCGGAAATGCTCGAACTGATCGCGGCGACGGAGCCAGGCCCGTTCGGCCCGCGCACGGTCGAATTCGGCGGCTATATCGGTGTACGCCGGCAAGGCCGGCTCGTGGCGATGGCCGGTCAGCGGCTGAGGGCCGGCGGTCATGCGGAGATCAGCGCGGTGTGCGTGGATGCGGCTTTCCGGGGCCAAGGCCTTGCGGCCGGACTGATCCGGTCGTTGGTCGCGACCATCCGCGCGCGGGCGGAAACGCCGTTCCTGCACGTGCTCACGTCGAATAACGGCGCGATCGAGCGCTATCGCGCACTCGGCTTCGTGACGCGTCGCGACATGCATTTGCTGGTGCTGGGGCCCAAGGAAACCGGGACGGGCCAGCCGGAGCGCCAGCCATAAGGACGGGTCGCGCCGGCAATTGCACCGCAGGCTCGACATCGAGCCGGCGTTTAATCGTCTATTCGTCGATCGAATCGATCAGGTTGCCGCGCAGCGTGACGATGGCCTTCTGCATCTTCGCGAATTCGTCGGGTTTCAGCCCGGTGGCTTCGACCAGATTCATGTCGAGCCCCTTCTCGCGCACGCGGCGGCCGCTTTTCGTCAGGCTCACGAGCACCTGGCGCTCGTCCGACGGATCGCGGTGCCGCTCCAGATAGCCCATCGCCTCGAGCTTCTTCAGGATCGGCGTCAGCGTGTTCGATTCGAGGAACAGTTTTTCGCCGAGTTGCCCGACCGTCTGGTTGCCCTCCTCCCACAGCGCGATGATCGTGATGTATTGCGTGTACGTGAGGCCGAGCTCTTCGAGAATCGGTTTGTAGGCCTTGCCGAACGCGAGATTCGTCGAGTAGATCGCAAAACACAGGAACTCGGACAGCTTCGGCGCGGCGGGCGATTGTGTTTCGGTCGGTTTCATGGGCGTTCTCCAGCGACGGCGGATCGTGTCGCAGATGGACGCATTATATATCGCGTGCGATCTTATCGGTAGCATGATTATCGTTTCCGATCAACATGACTCGACGCCCACGGCACCTGTTCCGGTTCAGTCTTGTCCGCCGTCGTTCCGACCCCGTCGGTCGCCGGTCCGCTGGCGGCTGACTGACAGCAGCGAACACTGCACCGGATGAGCGATTTCGGTCGCGAGACCGCCGGCGGCGAACAGCAGGATCATCAGCCAGCGCTTCATGCGTCCTCCACGACGGAAAGGCTTGCGCCGTCGGCGACGGTCGCATCGAGCGCATAGGGATCGACACCGTCGAGGCAACCGAGATTGACGCGCCAGCACGCGGGATCCTTGCGCGTCTGATGAAACGGATAGACGCCGCAGCGGCTGCAGAAATAGTGACGGGCCGTGTGCGTGTTGAAGCGGTAGAGCGTCAGCGCGCCCTCGCCTTCGACGATCTTCAGGTCGGCCGCGGCGAACATCGGGCTCATCAGCGCGCCGCGACGGCGGCAGAGGCTGCAGTTGCAGCGGGTCGCCGGCGCGAGCGCGGTCCGGACTTCGAATTTCACGGCGCCGCAATGGCAGGATCCGTTGAACCATGTAGCAGACATGTCGTGCTCCTCAAGAGGTCATGTCCGCTTTATAACGGGCCTTCGCCGATGCGTTGTATCACGCTGTATCCACGCCGCGCGTGGATACAGGACGTTGCAATTTTGTCCACGGCCATGCGCATTGCGGCCCATGCGCCGAGCGCCGGCGCGCCGCATGTAACCGGGAAATCAGTCCAGCGCATGCTGTAACCGTGCGATGGCCACCCGTGTCTCGCGCTCGAGCGTCGCGAACAGTTCGGCCGCCGGCAGCGACCGGGCGAGCGGCGCCGCCTGCCCGGCCCATTGCGCGCCGTAGCCGAACTCGCCGTTCGCCTTCGCGGCCGCATGCAGTGCCTTGCCGGCGTCGTATGCGATCGGATAGGCCGGCGTGGCCGGCGCGTGCGGATCGTCGCCGAGCGCGGTCAGGCGGTTCGCGATGCCGCGTGCGATCCGTCCGGAGACCGCGGTCGTCAATGTCGTGCGGCGCGCTGCGTCGCCGAGGATCGCACGGCGATAACCGTCGTCGATCGACGTCTCCGGGCACGCCACGAAGGCGGTGCCGAGCTGTGCGGCCTGCGCGCCGAGCGCCAGCGCGGCGGCGATGCCGTCGCCGTCCATGATGCCGCCGGCCGCGATCACCGGCAGCGCGCATTCGCGCACCAGCAGGCGCGTCAGCGCGAACGTGCCGAGCCGGTCGTCGTGTGCCGTCGAGTCGAATACGCCACGGTGCCCGCCGGCCTCGATGCCCTGCGCAACGATCGCGTCGATGCCGGCCGCGACGATCTGCCGGGCTTCGTCGGGATTCGTCGCGGAGGCGAACAGCGTGATGCCCGCGCGCTTCAGCACGGCAATGGCCTCATCGGACGGCAACCCGAAATGAAAGCTGACGACCGCCGGTTTTTCTTCGATCAGCATCGCGAGCATCGCATCGTCCGCGACGAAGCTCGTGTAGATCTCCGACAACGACGCCGGCGGCGTCGCGCCCTGTTCGCGGAACGCGGGCGCGAGCCAGTCGAGCCACGCGCGTTCGACGACAGCGTCGGCGCGGGCCGGCTGGTGGCAGAACAGATTGATGTTGAACGGCCGGTCGGTAAGCGCGCGCGTGTCGCGGATCATCTTGCGCGCACCTTCGGCGTTCGTCGCGCCGACGCCGAGCGAGCCGAGCCCGCCCGCATTCGACACGGCGGCCGCCAGCGCGGGCGTGCTGACGCCGGCCATCGGCGCCTGGATGATCGGGGTGCGGATGCCGAGCGTGCGCAACAGCGTCCGGTTGTCGGTCGAGGGAATCATGTCGTGCGTCTCCTGTGGGCGGCGTGAACGCAAACGGGAAGCGTGCGGGTGCGCGGCACGTGGGTTGTGCCGGCGGGCCGCCGTTCGAAAGTTCAGCGCTCAGGATAGCGGACGGGGAAAACGCATCCAAGTCCGACGAACGGCATATGTCTCGTCATGCCGCTTCGTGAAATACTGCGGCCACGCGTCCTCCGGAACTCCGCAATGAGTGAAATGCCCGTCGTGCCCTCGTTCTGTTGCCCGATCGTGCGTTTCGCACTGACGTGCGTCGTGGCGTTGCTGGTCGTCGGGCCGGCGACGGCCGCCTCGGCCACGGATGCCACGCACTTGCCTGCCGGGTCGCCCGTACCGGCAGTGCGCACGCCGCAACGCATCCTGTTCGTCGGCGACAGCCTCACGCACGGCCGTTACACGCCAGTGCGTTCGTACGGCGCGATGCGGTCCGACCGCGAGGATACGGGCGGCACAGCGCGGGTCATCGACGAAAACTTCGGGCAGACCGGGGCCCGCGCCGAACGCGAGCCGGGCCCGTGGGGCGGGATTCCGGGGATCTTCGCGCGCTTCGCCGCCGAAGCCGGACTCGACTACGAGGTTCATCTGGAAGCGATGTCGGCGACGAGCCTCGCGAAACATGACCGCGCCGCATCGGACGTGATCGACCGGCCCACGTGGGATGTGGTGGTCCTGCAGGAGCTGAGCGCGAAGCCGCTGCCGTTCGCGCTCACGCACAGCCGCGCCAGCGATCCGGCCGGTTTCCGTACGAGCGTCGCGAAGCTGGCACGCGGCATTCGTGCGGCGGCGCCGCAAGCGCGTGTCTATCTGTATGAAACCTGGCCACGCGCCGAACTCGCGAAAGCGCTGGCTGGCGAGCCGGACAGCGCCGGTTTTCACGCACGGTACGTCGATCGTCTCGCCGACCTCGTCGCAGCGTATCGCGATGCATACGAAGGCGCGCGCCGCACCGATCCGTCGATCGCCGCCGTCGTGCCGGTCGGCCGTGCGTGGCAGCGTGCATGGACGACCGGCGTCGCCGATCCCGACCCGTATGCGCCGTCCGGCGCGCCGCTGCTGTGGTACGGCATGCGTGCGCAGAACGACCCGCCGCTCTCGCGGCCCGATTATCTGCATCCGGGCGTGCTGGGCGCTTATCTGAGCGCGCTCGTGCTGTTTCAACAGATCGCCGGGGTCGACGTCCGTACGTTCGGCCCGCAGGAGCAAGCTGCCGCGCAACTCGGCATCGCGCCGGACATGGCGGCAAGGTTGCAGGCGGTTGCGTCGGATACGGTCCGCCAGGAACGGGCCGACGCCAGCTCTACCCCCGCTGTCGATGCCGGTCAGACTGCGGCAGCCGGATGCGCTGATCCGTGCGCGTCGCAATGAGCGGCAATGCGGTGCGCACGGCGCACCACGTCGAGCGGTGGACGCATGACGAATGCGGAGGGCTGAGCCTGCCGTTCCGCTCCGTTGCGTAGCGCCGGCTGGTCCTGCCGATGCCGAACCGCTCCGCACGGCATCGCGGCCCGCCGAACGCACGCAGCGTCACCCATGGTTTTCCCTGCCCTCGCCTTCCCGCAGCGGCCTGACCTTCATCCGAAGACCGCCCGGCGGGCGTTCCGCAGCCTTTCTGCGCAGGAAAGGATGCTTGAAGCATCCGCAATTATCGTGTCGCGCAAATTCGTCGACGATGTTTCGGACGATCGGCGCCACCCGTGCAGCCGGCCTTTCGCGGGCCTGGCGCGCACGCGCGCCGCGTCGCGCGGCCGGATCCGCAAGGCCGGTCGCGAACGGCCGGGCGTCGCGCCACGGCAAATCGATAATCAGGAGACACGATGAACAGCCAATCCCTCGACCTCGGCGGCACCGCGGGTGACCCCGCGTCCGCCGTACCGTCCGCGGCCCGGGCCGGCGCCGGTGCGACGGCCCTGCCCGCCCGTGGCGTCACGCTCGGCGAATTCATGGACGACCTGCCCGTCAGTGCGCTGCACCGCTTCGTCGTCTGGGTGATCGGCGTCGGGCTGTTCTTCGACATGTACGAGATCTTCCTCGTCAGCACGATCGGCTCCGCGTTGCAGAACGAATACGGGCTGAGCCGGCAAAGCGCCGATTTCAAGCTGCTGCTGGCCTCGGCATTCATCGGGATGTTCGTCGGCGCGATGTGTCTCGGCAGCCTTGCCGACCGCATCGGCCGGCGCAAGGCATTCCTGTTGACGCTCGTCTGGTACAGCGCGTTTTCGCTGATCGGCGCGTTCTCCGTGAACGCCGACATGCTGGTGGCATGCCGGTTCCTGACGGGCATCGGCGTCGGCGCGATCTACCCGGTCGCCGACAGCTTCCTGTCGGAAATCCTGCCGAAGGACAAGCGTGGGCGGTTCGCCGCTTGGGGCTATACGACTTCGTACGTCGCGGTGCCGCTGGTCGGCTTCCTCGCGCTGTGGCTGAATCCGCTGCATGTCTCGGGTGTGGCCGGCTGGCGCATCATCCTCGCGATCGGCAGCCTCGGCGCGGTCTACGTGCTGCTGGTCCAGCATCGACTGCCGGAAAGCCCACGCTGGCTGCTCGCGCAGGGCCGCGTCGCGGATGCGCATGCCGCGGTTCGGCGCTTCGCGGACAGCGCGGGCGTGCGCGTGCCCGAGCAGTTCGCGGCATCGGCAGAACCGCAGCGGCCGCTGCGCCTCGGCGAGCGCATCGCGCTGCTGCGCCGCCGGCCTTACGGCGCGCGCTACCTGATGCTCGCGGTGTTCCACTTGTTCCAGGGCTTCGGCTATTACGGTTTCGGCACGCTCGCGGGCACGGTCGTCAAGAGCCGCGGGTTCGACGTGACGGACAGCACGCTGTTCATTGCGCTGTCGTTCATCGGTTATCCGATCGGCTCGCTGCTGTCCATTCCGCTGCTGAACTGGATCGAGCGCCGCACGCTCGTGATCGGGTCGATCCTGTCGATCGCCGCGTTCGGGCTGTGCTTCGCGTATTCGGGCAACACGGTGCTGATCGTCTGCTTCGGTTTCCTGACGACCTGCGCGTCGAACGTGTTCAGCAACGCGTATCACGTGTACCAGGCGGAGATCTTCCCGGCACGTGCGCGCTCGACCGCGATCGGCAGCACGTACGCGCTGTCGCGCATCGTCAGCGGCGCGCTGCCGTTCGTGCTGCTGCCGGTACTGGCCGCATATGGCGCCGGCGCGATGTTCGGTGTGATCTCGGTCGCGCTCGGCATCGTTGCCGTCACGCTGCGCGTGCTGGGGCCGCTGACCTCCCGGCGCAGCCACGACGACATCAACCCGGTATGACACGGCGACCGGCACGGGGCATGCGCATGCGTGCCCCGTGCATCGCGCGTGCGGCGTGCTGTTGAGCGGGTTCAGCGTGCCGACATGAAATCGAACAGCTTCGCGATGTCGCTGGTCAGCACGGCGCCTGCCTTTACGCCGACCCACAACGTGCGCGTCGCCCACGCGTCGTCGAGTTTCACGACCCCGAGCCGCGCCGCGCGCTCGCCGGTCACCGCATCGCGCGGCAGCACGCCGATCCCGAGCCCGGCCTCGATCATCCGGCTCACGCCGTCGAAATTCGACACCTGGATGCGCAGCTTCAGCGAGCGCTCGGCCGCGAACGCGGCGTCGGTCATGCGCGTGAGCAGCGAACTGCCGTCGCTCAGGCCGACGTAGTCTTCATCGAGCGTATCCTCGAAGCGGATGCTGTCGTGCGCGGCGAAGCGATGCCCGCGCGGCACGAGCAGTACCAGTTCGTCGCGCCGGTACAGGCGGCGTTCGATGCCGGGCGCCGGCACGTTGTCCGCGAACACGCCGAGATCGGCCTTGCCGGCCGCGAGCGCGTCGACGATTTCGTGACTCAGCCGCTCCTCCAGGCTGACCTTGATGCCCGGGTTGTCGGTGAGAAACGCGGCGAGATCGGCCGGCAGGAACTGGACGATGGCCGACGTATTGGTCCACACGTGAATGTGGCCGCGCACGCCCGCAACGTAGTCGCTCATCTCGTGCGCCATCCGGTTGACCTGCTCGATCACCTTCGCCGCATGGTCGAGCAGCGCGCGGCCCGCCGGCGTCAGCTCGACACCGCGCGCATGCCGGACGAACAGCGCGCTGCCGGTCACGCTTTCGAGTTCGGCGATCCGCTTGCTGACCGCGGACAACGTCAGCTGGCCGTGTTCGGCCGCCTTGGTCAGGCTGCCGTGCTCGGCGACGAGCGCGAACACGCGCAACGACTGCAGATCGAAATGAAGCGGGTTCACCATGATGAAGGTCCCGGGAAGCGCCGTGCGGGGCGCGCGTGCCGCGCCAGGCAGGCCTGAAGCGATCATACGCCCGGCCGCGCGCGGCGCGAAATCACGCAAGGCGACGCATTACGGCGCGGTCAGTGCGGCGCGATCGCCTGCAACGCAGCGAGCATCGCGCTCCCCGGTTTCGCGAGATCGTCGAGCACCGTGAAGTGCTGCATGCCGGGCAGCCATGCGCGCGCGATCCGTTCGCCGGCCGCTTCGCAGGCGTCCGCATATTCGTGCGCTTGACGCACGAGCTCCGGCAGCTCGGCCGCGCCGACCGCGACGACGGTCGGCGCGCCGGGCCCGATGTGATGCAGCGGGCTGTATGCGGCGATTTCCTGCGCGGTGAGCTTCAGCTTGTCGTCGAGAACGCACAGAGAGATCGGTTCGAGATCGACGAGCGGGCTGATCGCGAGCGCCGACACGACGGCCGGATGCGCGCGATGCACGGCCGTCAGGTGGCCGCCTGCCGAGTGACCGCTCAGGTGGATCGGTCGTCCCGCGGTGCCGTTGCCGTCGGGGTCGGCCGCGAGATGGTCGAGCAACGCGCCAATCTCGCCGACGATGTCGGTCATCGATGCGGCTGGTGCGAGCGTGTATTCGGCGAGCACGACGTCGAAGCCGCGTGCGAGCGGGCCGGCGGCCGCGTACGCGAAATCCTCTTTCGCGCAGTGCTGCCAGTAGCCGCCGTGAATGAACACGAACAGCGGTGCGTCGGCCAGGCCGCACCGCAGCCAGTCGAAGCGCTGCGCCGGACGCGCACCGTAACGCAGGTCGCGCTGCCCGGGCGTCGCATCGTAAAGCGCCGCGCTGCGTGCCTGGCAGGACGCGAGCACCGCGGGAAAATCGGGAATGGCTCTCGTGTTCAGGTAGGCGGCGTCGAGCGCCGCGCGGTCCATGCCGCGATAGAGGATCGTCATTCGGGAAGCGCCTGGTCGGATTGCGGATGCGCGGGACGTTCGCGGTGCCCCGCCACGAAGGCGCCGGACGGGCCGACGCCGTTGCGCCATTATGCGTAGCGCAACCCGCGCCGGCTATCCGGAATCGGCGGGGGCGGCATGCGCCTGTCCGCTTTCGGCGGAGGACTGTCGAGCAGCGCACGCGTCGTGCCCGCGCATGCGCGAACGGGCGGACCGGCGCGACGAAGCGGCGACGGTAGCCGCTCGGCGCAACGGATCGGCACTCAGATCAGTTCGGATATCTCGATGAGGTTCAGGTCCGGGTCGCGCACGTACACCGACCGTATTTTCTGCGTCGCGCCGGTGCGCTCGACGGGCCCTTCGACGATCGGCCAGTCGACGCGGCGCAGATGCGCGATCACGTCGTCGAGCGGCACCGACGCGATGAAGCACAGGTCGAGCGCGCCGGGCACCGGCACGTGCGCTTTCGGCTCGAACTCCGCGCCGCGCACGTGCAGGTTGATCTTCTGGTTACCGAAGCGGAATGCGAGCCGGCCCGCACCGAAGGTTTCGAGCTGCATCTGCAGCACTTCCGTGTAGAAGTGCCTGGTCCGCTCCGGATCGACGCAGGTCAGCACGAGGTGGTCGAGGTGGTCAATCAGCGCCATGTGGTTCGCTCCTGTTTCCACGCGTTCACGAGAAAGCCCGCTGCGCCGGCATGTCGCCGGTTTCGGCGCGCGGCGGCGGATGAAGGTCCGAGCGGCGCCCGGCCTTCAGGATCTGGCTCGGCACGTCATGCCCGATCAGCGCGGGCAGCCGCGCAGCCGCGGCGAGCACGGCCGCAAGGTCGATGCCCGTATCGTAGCCGTCGAGCGCGAGCATGTGGACCAATTCCTCGGTGCACGCATTGCCGGTCGCGCCCGGCGCGTACGGGCATCCGCCGAGCCCGCCGAGCGACGCGTCGAAGCGGTCGATGCCGGCTTCGAGCGCGGCGAGCGTGTTGGCGAGCGCCATTCCGCGTGTGTTGTGAAAGTGCAGCGTGAGCTGCAGCGCGCCGAAGCGCTCGCGTGCGCGTTCGGCCAGCTCGCGCACCTGCGACGGATATGCCATGCCGGTCGTGTCGCACAGCGTGAAGCCGTGCACGCCGAGATCCGCGAAGCGCTGCATCCACGCGAGCACGGTTTCCGCGCGCACGTCGCCTTCCATCGGGCAGCCCATCGCGGTCGACAGCGACACGTTGATCGCGACGCCCGTGCCGCGCACCGCGTCGATCACGTCGCGCAGCTGCGCGAACGACTGCTCGCGGGTCATCCGCAGGTTCGCGCGGTTGTGGCTCTCGCTCATCGACATCACGAGGTTCACCTCGTCGATGCCGCACGACAGCGCGCGCTCCGCGCCGCGCACGTTCGGCACGAGCGCCGTGTAGACGACGCCTGGCGCGCGCACGATGCCGTGCATCACGGCCTCCGCGTCGCGCAGCGCGGGGATCGCCTTCGGCGACGTGAACGACGTGACCTCGATCTTCGCGTAGCCGCATGCGCTCAGCGCGTCGACGAGCGCGATCTTGTCGTCGGTGTCGACGAACGCCGCTTCATTCTGGAAACCGTCGCGTGTGGCGACTTCGTGGATGTAGAGTCGTTGGGGAGGCTTGCTCATGTCGTCGTCCCGGAGGCTGGCCGGCCGGTTCAGATCACGCCGCGCGCGCGCCAGTCGTCGCGCGTCGCGGCATCGATGCCGATCGATTCGAGTACCGCGTCGGTATCGGCGCCGAGCGCGGGGGCCGGACGCTCGATGCGTCCCGGCGTCGCGCCGAGCTTCGGCACGATGCCCGGCACGAGCACGGGCGTGCCGTCGGGCAGCGCGGCGTCGACGATCATGTCGCGCGCGCGGTAATGCGGATCGGCCGCGATGTCCGCGACGTCGTAGATGCGTCCGGACGGGATACGCGCGTCGTTCAGCGCGGCGAGCACGTCGTCGAGGTCGTGTCGCGCGCTCCATTCGCCGATCGCCGCGTCGATGCGCGCGACCTGCGCGACGCGTCCGTCGTTGTGCGCGAGCGCCGGATCGTGGCCGAGATCGGGGCGCCCGATCAGTTCCATCAGCCGACGAAAGATGCTGTCGCCGTTGCCGGCGATCAGCGCGTACTTGCCGTCGCGGCAGCGGTACGCGTTGGTCGGCGCGATGCCGGGCAGGCTGCTGCCGGCCGCCTCGCGCACCGCGCCGAATGCCGAGTATTCGGGCAGCAGGCTTTCCATCATGTTGAACACCGATTCGTACAGCGCGACGTCGACGACCTGCCCTTGGCCACCCTGCTGCTCGCGATGGCGCAGCGCGAGCAGGACGCCGATCACGCCGTGCAGTGCCGACAGCGAATCGCCGAGCGACACGCCGACGCGCACCGGCGTGCGGCCGGGCTCGCCGGTCAGGTGCCGCAGGCCGCCCATCGCCTCGGCGATCACGCCGAAGCCGGGCCGGTCGCGATACGGGCCGGTCTGACCGAAGCCCGACACGCGCAGCATCACGAGCCCCGGGTTGATCGCGGACAGCGTCTCCCAGCCGAGCCCCCAGCCTTCGAGCGTGCCGGGCCGGAAATTCTCGATCAGCACGTCGGTCTCGGCGACGAGGCGCCGCACGACGTCCTGCCCTTCCGGCGTGCGCAGGTCGAGCGCGAGCGAGGTCTTGTTGCGCGACTGCGCGGCCCACCAGACCGACGTGCCGTCGTGCAGCAGCCGCCATTTGCGCAGCGGGTCGCCGACGCCGGGCGGCTCCACCTTGATCACGTCCGCGCCGAATTCGGCGAGCATCCGGCCCGCGAACGGCCCGGCGATCAGTTGGCCGAGTTCCAGCACGCGGATACCGTCCAGGGGGCGCGTCATGGTTGTCTCCGAAGAAATCGCGTTGTCGATGACGGCGATCATGACGACGTTCGCATTCGGCGAAAATCGATCGATGCTCAACCAGCCTTTCCCGAACGGAAAGGCACGCATGGCGGCGAGCCGCGGCACGTCGTGACGATGGGTCGAGCGGGGAGAAAGACGTGACGACGCGTTGCGGACAGGACGCCGCGGCGGAATCGGAGAAGCGGGGAATCGGGGAATCGGGGTTTCAGGCGGTGCGCGGCGGGCACCGGTATGCGCGGGTGCGCGATGCGCGCCGCCGGCGCGTGTCGGCCATCGGCCGCGCGTCGGCGGGAATCAGCGGCGCTGTGTCAACGTGAGACGAGGCTCAGTAAGCGGACATCTCGACGCAAGGATCGACCTTGGACGGCGAGCAGATGACCGAATACTTGGCGCTTTCGCGCATCAGCGCTTCGCCTTCGTGCAGCGCGATCTTGATCTCGGGGTGACGCTCGTACGCGAGGAATGCGGAGCAGAAGACCGCGGACATCACGACCAGGGAAAACACGAATTTTTCAAGGGATTGGAAACGTTCGGGCATGGTTCGACCTTTCTTCTAGCCCGCGATTATATCTCGAATTAAGGGTTTTCCCTATATGTCGGCCCGCATACCGAGGATGGCTTCGACCGATGGCAGGCGGTGTTTGCGCCCTTTTTCACCGTGACGCAGGTTCGAGCATCGAACGAGACGGAGGGACTGGTCGCTTCAACAGAAGGCAGGCGACGGTTCGGCACGCATCGTCCGCACGGCATTTCGGCGGGAGCGGCGACGAAGCCCGTCGCCGGCGCGTCATTGCGGTGCCGATGCACCGCTGGCCGCGTTGCCCGGCCATGCCTTGCCGATCTTGTCGATCAGCGACTTGGCGGCGCCGGTCGCGATGGCGGCGTCGACGCCCGAGGTCTGCCACGAACCGTCGGCGGCCTGCACGAAGGTCAGGTTCGCACGCGACGGCGTGTAATCGCTGTTGCGCCACGTGATCACGACGTCGCACGCGTAGGTGCGTTCGCCGGTCTTCCTGCAGTCGCCGTCGGGCTTCGCCGAGATCACGTCGGCCGACACGGGCAGCGGCTGGCCGAACAGCGCGTTCAGGCCGCCGTGGTTTTCCGCTTCGAGCGCGCGGCGCACCGCGGCATCGACGTCGCTCGATCCGGGGCCGTCGTGGAGCAGGTGGCAGGCGGCGAGCAGCGTGGCGGCACAGCCGAGCGTCAGCAGCGTGGGAAACTTCATGGAACTCCGCGAATCGGGTGAACGTCGGGCGGCATGCGGCGATGGCCGTTTAAGCATCGCCGAGCCGGTATGCCGCGTAGTCTGCAACGTCCGCGCGTGGTTCGCGGTATCCATTTGTAACCAATTGCACGGACGGCAGGAACGGCGCGAACGCCCCGCTGCCCCGCCGCCTTCGTGCGCGGCTACTGCCGCTCCTGCTTCACACGACTCACGAGCTGCGTCGGGCTCACGAACTGCAGCGCGATCACGACCCACACGAGCGTGATGGCCATGTAGATCATCGCCATCGCGTCGATCGACTGCGGTGCGCGCACGCCGGTCGAGAACACCGCGTAATACAGCGCGACGACGAGCGTCTGCGTGCTCGGGCCCGCGGTGAAGAAGGTCAGCTCGAACATCCCGATCGTGCGCACCAGCACGAGCAGCCCGGCCGCGAGCATGCCGGGCACCAGCAGCGGCAGCAGCACGTAGCGGAAATAGCGCCACGTGTTCGCGCCGAAGATGCGCGCGGCGGCTTCGAGATTCGGATCGATCTGCTCGATGAACGGCGTCATCACGAGGATCACGAACGGCAGCGCCGGCACGAGGTTCGCGAGGATCACGCCGGGCAGCGTGCCGGCGAGCCCGACCTTGTACATCACGGTCGCCATCGGGATCCCGTACGTGACGGGCGGCACCATCAGCGGCAGCAGGAACACCAGCAGCGCGAAGCGCTTGCCGCGGAACTGCACGCGCGCGAGCGCGTAGGCGGCCGGCACGCCGAGCGCGACCGACAGCAGCACGACCGCGCCAACGACTTCGACCGTCACCCACAGCACGCTGGCGAGTTGGAAGTCTTCCCACGCCTTCGCATACCAGTGCAGCGTGAAGCTCTGCGGCAGCGGCGTGCCGAACCAGCGCGTCGCGACCGAGTTCACCGCGACGGTCGCGATCAGCAGCATCACGTTCAGCAGGAAGAACGCCATCAGCCCCCACACGAGCGCCTTCCACGCGCGGCCGGCGACGCTGTCGCGCAGTTTCCGCGGCTTCATCGCGTTGACGGGCTGCGCGCCGGGCGGGCTGTGCTTCGGCGGCCATGCCGGCGCCGCATGATTGTCGGTCGCCATCAGCCCTTGCCTCCCGTGACCGGACCGGTATAGAAGAAGCGGCGCGCGCCGAGCATCGACGCGACCACCAGCAATTGCACGAAGCCCATCACGATCGCGATCGCCGATGCGAGCGAATAGTCGTAGCTCTCGAACGCGGCTTCGGCGGCCGCGATCGAGATCACGCGCGTCGGCCCGGCCGGCGCGCCGAGCAGCACGGCCGACGGGAATACCGAAAACGCCTGCACGAACGACAGACATGCGGCCATCGTGAGCCCCGGCACGAGCAGCGGCAGGTAGATCCGCCGGAACTGCTGCCACGGGTTCGCGCCGAGCGTGGCCGCGGCGCGCGCGAGCGTCGGGTCGATGCCGCTGATGTACGACAGCATCAGCAGGAACGCGAACGGAAAGCCCGACACGATCAGCGACAGCAGCACGCCCCAATAATTGTGCGTGAGGCGCACTTCGTCCGTGTACAGGTGCAGCCCCTGCAGCGCCTGCGGAAACCAGCCGTTCGGTCCGAAATACGTGAGCATCCCGTCGGCGACGAGCACCGTGCCGAGCGTGACGGGAATCACGAGCAGCGTCGTGACGAACTTCTGGTACGGCGAGTTGCGGCGCAGCGCGAACGCGACGGGCACCGAGATGCCGACGTTGATCAGCGTCGCCGGCACCGCGAGCTTCAGCGTGACGAGCACGGTCGGCCACATCGCGGTGTCGGTGAAGAACTGCACGTAGTTCGCGAGCGCGCCGCCGCCGTTCATCGGCTGGAACGACAGGACCAGGCCGTAAGCGAATGGATAGATGAACAGCGCGACGATGAACGCGAGCGCCGGCGTGACGAGCCACGCCTTCGCGTCGCGCGGCGCGCCGCCGGTCGCGAGCGTGCTCATGCGGCCTCCCGGGGGCGCGTCGCGCCTTGGCCGTTCATTGCGCGTCTCCCGCATAGACGAGCGTGCGCGCCGGCGCGACGCGCAGCCGCAACCGCTCGCCCTTCGCGAACTCGCCGGCGACCCGCGCCCAGATCGGGCCGAACGGCGTGATCGCGCGGATGAGTGAGTCGCGGCCGCCGTATTCGACCGTTTCGACGGTCGCATCGAATGTGTTGTCGGCCCCTTCTTCCGCTCGCTCGATGTCGTCGGGGCGCAGCGCGACCACGACGTCCTTGCCATCGAAACCGGCCATCGGCACGCCCGCGATGCGCACGCCCGCCGCGGTGACGTTCACGTGGTCGCCGGCCATCCCTTCGAGCGTGAACGGCAGCACGTTGCGATAGCCCATGAAGCGTGCGACGTGCAGATTGTGCGGGCGCGTGTACACGTCTTTCGGCGACGCGACCTGCTGCACGACGCCCTCCTTCATCACGACGATCCGGTCGGCCATCGACAGCGCCTCGTCCTGGTCGTGCGTCACGTAGATCGTCGCGCGTTCGAGCTGCGTATGGATGCGGCGGATCTCGGCACGCATCTCGATGCGCAGCTTCGTGTCGAGGTTCGACAGCGGCTCGTCCATCAGCACGAGCGGCGGCTCGATGACGATCGCGCGCGCGATCGCGACGCGCTGCTGCTGCCCGCCCGACAGCTGCCCGGGCAGCTTGCCCTCGTGGCCGACGAGTTGCACGAGTTCGAGCGCCTGCTGCGCGCGCCGCCGCGTTTCCTGCTTCGGCACGCCGCGCATCTTCAGCCCGAAGCCGACGTTCTCGAGCACCGACATGTGCGGAAACAGCGCGTAGTTCTGGAACACCATGCCGAAGCCGCGGCGCTCGGGCGGCAATACGTCGATGCGCGTGTCGTCGAGCCAGATGCCGCCGCTCGTGAGCAGCTGCAGCCCGGCGATGCAGTTCAGCGCGGTCGACTTGCCGCAGCCCGACGGGCCGAGCAGCGCGATGAACTCGCCGCGCCGGATGTCGAGATCGAGCCCGTTCAGTGCGGCGACCTGCGCGCCCTCCGCATTGGTGAAGCTGCGGCACACGCCGTCGAGCCGCAACCGTTCGAAACTGTGCTTCATTACGCGAACTCCGTCGGCGCGGGCGCCGCGGCGCCCGCGGGTTCATGCGTCATTTCGACTTCTGCGAACCGATCTCGCGGTCCCACTTCTGGAACGCGGCGACCATCGCCTGCGCGTTGAGCGGCTGCACGTGCGGACGATCCGCGAGCAGCTTCGCGTACTCGGGGCGGCCGAACTTCCTGATCACCTCCTGGCTGTGCGCGGGCGCCATCTCGAGCGTCACGCCTTTCACCGCCGGGCCCGGATAGAAGTAGCCGTCGTCGTAGGTCATCGCCTGCTGCGCCGGTTCGAGCAGGAAGTTCATCAGCTTGAACAGCACGTCGAGCTTGTCCTTCGCCACGCCCTTCGGAATCACCATGAAGTGCGCGTCGTTGACCCACGTCATGTTGTCGAATGCCTGGACCCGGAAGTCGGCCGGCACGATGCCGAGCGCGCGCGGATTGAGGTCCCAGCCGGTCACGGTCACCGTCATGTCGCGCGTGCCTTCGCCGAGCTCCTTCATCACGGCCGACGTGCCGCCCGGGTAGTACGGCACGCAGTCGTTGAGCTGCTTCAGGAACGCCCAGGTCTTGTCCCAGCCGTTGATCGGGTCTTGCGGGTTCTTGTCGCCGAGCACGTACGGCAGCCCCATCAGGAAGGTGCGGCCGGGGCCCGAGTTCGCCGGGCGTGCGTAGATCAGCTTGTTCGGATGCGCCTTGCACCACGCGAGCAACTGCTCGGGCGTCTTCGGCGGATCGCTGACCTTGGCCGGGTTGTATTCGAGCAGCGGGCCGGCCGGCATGTAGGTCACTTCGAGACCGAAGCCCTGCGCGAGATCCTGCATCTTGCGCGGGCCGGGCGCGTATTTGTCGAGCACGCCGGGGAACGCGCCCGCGCTGTCGGGCAGCAGCTTCAGCCACAGGTTCTGCTCGATGCCGGCGGCCAGCGCGTCGGTGCCCGTCAGCACGAGGTCGATGTCGGCCCGTCCCGCGGCCTGCATCGCCTTGATCTTGCCCGGCAACTGCGGCGCGGGCGCGTTCGTGAACGTGACGTTCGAGACGAGATTCGGGTTCTTTTCCTTGAACGCCTCGATGGCCTTCTGCGTGAGCTGCAGGTTGCCCGCGACGTCGACGACATTCAGCGACACGGGAGCCGCGACGGCGGCCGCGGCCGACAGCGTCAGGCCCAGCGCCAGGGCGATCCGGCGGACACGGCGCGCGATCGTGGTGGTGTTCATGTCTCCTCGCTTCGGTCGGTGGATGGGACCGTTCTTTCGGGAAATCATGACGGCGTTATACGATGTCGGTCAACAAAAAACCGACCCGCGCGGGGCGGGAATTTCCCTAACAAAAACCTTCCGTTTGTCGAGGATGTGCTTGTTGACCATTGCGCCGGATACGTCGCATGTTAGGACGTCGTATATCAACGGACGCCGAACCGGCGTCCGTCCGAACCGATTCGCGCCGGCATGCAAAGCGTGCGCGGCGCGTTGCGGACGGCGCTCAGGCCGCACGGAGCGCGATCACCTCCCCGATCAACCGCTCCGCATCCTGCCATTCGCCGAAACCCGAAGCAGGGTTCAGGTGTCCGACTTCGCCGAGATCGACGAGCCGGCTGCCCCACCCGGCCGCCAGCGCCTGCGTGCGTTCGAATCGCGCGAGCGGATCGTTGCGGCTCGCGGCCACGATGCTCGGAAACGGCAGCGGCCGGGTCGGCACCGGCGTCCAGCCGTGCGCGTCGAGCGCATCCGGTGTCGGATAGCCGGCGGGCATCGGCGTATCGAGATCGGCCGGTGCGGCGAGCAGCGCGCCGTCGATGGCACGCGTGGCCTGCAGCGCCCAATGCACGGTGATCATCACCCCCGCGCTGTGCGCGACGAGGATCACGGGGCCGTCGATCGCGGCCAGCGCCGCATCGAGCGCCGCGACGCGCGCGGCGCGGCTCAGCTTGTCGGCTTCGAGCGGCGCGACGGCGCGAGCGTTCGGCAGGCGCCGTTGCAGATGCGTCTGCCAGTGATCTTCGACGTGATCGCGCAAGCCGGGCACGATCAGGATGGTGGGCGCGGTCGCCAGGGTCATGCTGCCTCCGGGAGGGTTCGGTTCAGGAAAGGTGTGACGCGCGCCGTTCGCGTTCGACGCGCGCGAGATCGGCCGCGTAGCTCGCGCGTCCGATCGCGAAGAGCGCGGCGGCCGCGAGCGGCACAGCGGGAATCCATTGCAGTGCGCCGACGAGGCCGGCGCGATCGGCGACCCACCCCGTCAGCAGCGGGCCCGGCGCCATGCCGAGCAGGTTGTTGGCGAGCGTGAGCGTGGCGAACGCCGATGCGTGGATCGCGGCCGGCGTGAGGTTCGCGACCATCGCGCCCGATGCGCCCGACGCACCCGCGCCGACCAGCATGCCCGCGCAGATCAGCGCGAGTTGCAGCGGCCCGGGCGGCAGCCGGAACGCGACCGCGAGGCACACGCCCGTCAGCACGCAATACGCGATCGCGGTCAGCCATTTGCGCTTGCCGTCGGCCTTGCCGACGCGGTCGGTGACGATCCCGCAGCCGACCATCCCGACGCCCGACAGCAGCACGAAGCCGGCCGCGAGCACGGCGGCACGGTCCGGCGCCATCGCGTAATAGCGGTTCAGGTAGCTCGGCAACCAGGCGAACAGCGCGCCGGGCACGAACAGGTGCAGCCCGCTGCCGACATACGCGCAGATCACCGAACGGGATGCGAACAGTCCCGACATCAGCGCGCGCACGCTGCCGCGCAGGTCGCGCGGCGCATCGGCATGGGGCCGGCACGGTTCGACGCGGCATGCCGCGAGCCGCCGTTCGGTGACGATGCCGCGGTACGCGACGAGCAGCACGATGCCGAGCGCGGCCATCACGCCGAACGACCAGCGCCAGCCGAGATGCGCGCCGACGAGACCGCCGAGCGCCATCCCGAACACGGAGCCGAACGCGCCGCCGGCCATGAACGCGCCGGTCAGCGTCGCGCGCAGGCGCGCCGGGAAGATGCTGAGGATCAGCGCGACGCCGACGCTGCCGTATGCAGCTTCGCCGAGCCCGACGAGCCCGCGCGCCACGAGCATTTCGGCGTAGTTGGTCGACAGCGCGCAGCCGAGCGTCGCGACGCTCCACAGCGCGGCCATCAGCACGATGCTGCGCACGCGGCCGAAGCGGTCGGCGAGCACCGACAGCGGAAACGTCAGCAGCCCGACGAGCAGCGCGACGACGCCGGACAGCGAGCCGAGCTGCGTGTCCGACAGCCCCCACGCGTGCTTGAGCAGCGGAAACACGGCATTGAGCACCTGCCGCGACATGTAGTCCGACAGCAGCAGGCCGACGGTCAGCCCGAACACGAGCCAGGCATAGGCCGGCGCGCGCCGCCCGGTGGCCGCCACGTCCTGCAGCGACGGCTCGACGTGATGAATCAGCATGCGTGTCTCCTCCGGCGCCGGTGCGGCAATGCGCCGGCGCGGCTTGGGCGGCCCCGCTCCGTTCGTCGGAGCTTGCCTCGCGCAACGCGCGAGGGTGGGTGCCGCGCCACATCGATCGGCGGGCGGCGCGGGCGCGCCGCCCAGATGCGCGGTGCGTCAGGCCGCGCGCAGCGGCACGCTCAGCTGGCCGGGCCGGCGGTTCGGCGCCATCCCGAGCTGCGCGAGCGTCTCGTCGACGCCGTCGTACTGCACGCCGATCCGGTAGATCGCCTTCGCCTCCTTGCCGGTCGCGATGTCGCGGCCGAGTTCGCGCGCGATCCGCACGCACTGCTCGACCTGCTGCACCGACGTCA
Source organism: Burkholderia sp. MSMB0856 (assembly GCF_001524645.2). Classification (NCBI taxonomy): domain Bacteria; kingdom Pseudomonadati; phylum Pseudomonadota; class Betaproteobacteria; order Burkholderiales; family Burkholderiaceae; genus Burkholderia; species Burkholderia sp. MSMB0856. Next base: position 1,770,569 of record NZ_CP013427.1, read on the forward strand.
TCCGGTTGCCCTTCTGGTCGATGATCGTGTCCTCGATCCCGCAGCGCGGATGCAGCCCCAGCGCCATCGCGACGGTGTTGATCGGCAGCACGTTCTTCATCAGCGATTCGAGCGTGATGCACGCGCCGTCCGGGCAGCGCCGCACGAATTCCATGAAGTTGTACGGATTCGGGCCGTCGAAGCCGCCGCCGATGCCGACCCACGTGACGTTCAGCGGGCCGCGATAGACGCCGCGGCGGATGATTCGCTCGAGCGTCTCGAGCGCGTGCATGCCGGTGAGCTGGAAATGCGGCTGGATGCCGGCCGCCTGCAGCCGGCGCAGGTGCTCGTCGACCCAGCCGGGACCGGCCGGCACGGTCATCTCGCGGTAGGCGTCCCACAGTGCCGCCTCGTTCAGCGACGTGCCGGCGATGTCCTTGCGGTTCATCAGCTCGGTGATGTTCATCTGCACGGTGTTGATGGCGACCGTCACCTGGTCGGGCTTCGGCGTCAGCTCGGCGAGCATGTGGCGCGTGTCGTCGGACAGCCATTTCGCTTCCGCGCCGTCGCCTTCCGGCGCGAACGAGATCGAGCCGCCGACCTGCAGGATCATGTCGGGCACCGCCTCGCGCAGCCGGCCGAGCAGCTCGTTGAATTTCGACAGCCGCTTGCTGCCCTTGCCGTCGAGTTCGCGCACGTGCAGGTGCAGCACCGTCGCGCCCGCGTTGTAGCAGTCGACGGCCTTCTGTACGTGCTCGTCCATCGTCACCGGAATGTCTTCCGGAAAATCCGCGGGCATCCATTCGGGGCCGTACGGCGCGACCGTGATGACTACCTTGTCCTGGTTTTCCGGGTGCAGCGAATCGTCGAGAAATTGCATGTCGTCCTCCAGATGGAATCGTTGTGTTCGGGGCGTACGGGCGTGCGTGTCCCGTCGCGCCGGGCGGCAGGCCCGGCGTGTTGCATGGGGTTTCAGGAACCGGTTAAGGCGCGGGCGCGTTCAGATCAGAACGGCACGTCGCCGACGATGCCCGCGCGCTCCATCTTGCGCACGCACGGCGGGTAGTCCATCACCGCGTAATGCTGCGTGGCGCGGTTGTCCCAGATCGCGACGCTGTTCTTCCTCCAGCGCCAGCGCACCTGGTATTCGGGGATATACGCCTGGCTGATCAGGTATTGCAGCAACTGGCCGGCGCCGGGATTCGCGTCCTGTCCGTAACGCACGCGCCCGGGCGTGTGGAAGTTCGTGAAGTGCGTCGTGAACGCGTTCACGTACAGCACCTTCTCGCCCGTTTCGGGATGCGTGCGCACGACCGGATGCTCGGCGTCCGGATACTGCGCCTTCAGCGCGAGACGCTTGTCGATCGGCATCGCCGCGCCGAAGCTCGCCTCGATGCTGTGACGCGCGCGCAAGTCCGCGATCTGCTGCTTCACGTGTTCCGGCAGGTGCTCGTACGCGAGCACCATGTTCGCCCACATCGTGTCGCCGCCAACCGGCGGACCGTCGATGCAGCGCAGCACGCAGCCGAACGGCGGCGCCACGCGCCAGCTCGCATCGCTGTGCCACGCATTCTCGTAGCGGTCGTTCGGCTGGTCGGGCGACTTGTAGATCCGCACGAGCCCCGGGTGCTCGGGGTCGCTGCCGGCGACCGGATGATCCTCGAGCTCGCCGAAGCGGCGCGCGAACGCGACGTGCTCGGCGCGCGTGATGTCCTGGTCGCGCAGGAACAGCACGCGATGACGCAGCAGTTGCGCGCGGATCTCGGCGAACAGGCCGTCGTCGTGCACGGCGTCGGCGAGGCTCACGTCCAGCAACTCCGCGCCGATCGCACAGGTCAGGGGTTCGACTCGCATGCGCGTCTCCTCAGACGATGAATACCGACGAGCCGGTCGTCTTGCGCGATTCCAGGTCGCGGTGCGCCTGCGCCGCGTCCTGCAGCGCATAACGCTGGTTGATCTCGATCCGGATGCGGCCGGCCGCGACGTGCGCGAACAGTTCGCCGGCCAGGTCGTTCTTCTCGGCCGGATCGGCGATGTAGTCGGCCAGCGCCGGGCGCGTCAGGTACAGCGAGCCCTTCATCGCGAGGCGCTGCGGGTCGAACGGCGGGATCGGGCCCGACGCCGTGCCGACGCAGACCATCAGCCCGCGCCGCTTCAGCGAATCGAGCGAGCCTTCGAAGGTGTCCTTGCCGACGCTGTCGAACACGACGTCGACGCCGACGCCGTCCGTCAGTTCGCGCACGCGTTTCGCGACGTCCTCGCGGCTGTAGTCGATCGTGTGGTCGCAGCCGTGTGCGCGGGCGACCGCGGCCTTGTGTTCGCTCGACACGGTGCCGATCACGGTGAGCCCGAGCAGCTTCGCCCATTGCGACACGATCAGCCCGACGCCGCCCGCGGCCGCATGCAGCAGGATCGTGTCGCCCGGCGCGAACGCGTGGATGCGGCGCAGCAGGTAGGCCGAGGTCAGCCCGCGCATCGTCATCGCCGCGGCCGTTTCGCATGCGATGCCGGCGGGCAGCTTCACGAGCGGCGCGGCCGGAATCAGCCGTTCGGTACTGTACGCGCCGAGCGTGTTGAGGAAGCCGGTGTAGGTCACGCGATCGCCGACGGCGACGTTCGTCACGCCGGGGCCGACGGCCTCGACCACGCCGGCCGCCTCGACGCCGATGCCCGCCGGCAGCGGAACCGGATACAGGCCGCTGCGGAAGTACGTGTCGGCGAAATTCAGGCCGACGGCCTCGTGCCGCAGGCGAACCTGCCCGGCGCCCGGCTCGCCGACTTCGACCGCTTCCCAGCGCAGCACGTCGGGGCCGCCGGTTTCGTGGAATCGCACTGCATGTGCCATCGTGTTCTCCGTAAGTATTCAGTCGGATGCGCGTCACGCATCGTCGGGTTCGTCCGCGCCCGGCGGCGTCGCGGCTGTGCCGCTCGCCGGGGGCGCGTCCAGTTCGTTCCAGTCGGCGTCGCCCAGATAGCGCCGCGCAGCCGGGAAAATCACGCCTTCGATGCGCCCCATCTGCTCGAACGCGCCGCGCGCATAGTCGGCGAGCGCCGCATCGAACGCGGCCGACGGCAACCCGCCGGCGGCGAGCCGCGCCAGCGCATCGAGCGCGTGCGCATCGCGGCGCCGCTGGCGGTCGAGCTCGTCGAGTTCGGCCGCGGTGCTCTCCGCCCGCATGCGCAATGCCGCGAACAGGCGTGCTTCGGCAGACGCGCCGAAGCGTGCGTTCTGCAGCGCCGCGAGCGATGCCAGCGCGGCCAGCGGGTCGCCCGCGTCGCCGGTCGGCCGCGTTGCCGCGTCCGGGGTGTCACTCGCCATCGTCATCGTCAGCGCCTGCAGCTGCTCGCCGAGCGCGCGATGCGCCGCGAGACAGCGGGCCATCACGCGCGCCTCGGCCGGCGCACGCCGCGCCGGGCACACGAGCACCGGCACGCCGCTCGTCGCCAGCAGCGACCGCCGTTGCGCGGCCGCGGCAGCATCGGCATCGTGCGGCAGCGCCGCGACGGCGATCAGGTCGCAGCCGAGCTCGCCGGCGAGCGTGGCCGGCGAGGCGTCGCCGGCCCCCGGATGGCCGGCCCCCGGATGGCCGGCCCCCGCGATCGCATGGGACAGGCCCTGCGCCCGTGCGGCGGCTTCCACTTTCGCACCGTGTTCCGGCATCCGCGCTCCGGATAAACGCGAGTCCGGCGCGGCGGCGGACAGCACGAACGTGACCCGCGCGCCGACCGCACGCGCCAGTTCGAGCGCATGGCCGATCGCATCGATGCCGCCGGGCACGCCGTCGACCGTCACGAGCAGATGGCGATACATCGTGCCGCTCCGCTTATCCGGCGCTCGGTGCGCTGCGTCGCGCGCCGGTCGATACGATGTCCATGGTCCCTCCTCGTTGCATTCGTCGGTTGCGTTCGTCACGCATCGGAACCCATGCTATCGACCGGGCGGCGGTGCGGCCCCACTCGTCGCGGGGGGGATTGACGCGCGAACGCGGTTCGGTCGATCCTTCCCCCCACGCCCACCCCGGACGCTGGCCCGCACGGCATCGCCGGATTCCGACTCCTGCCCCGATGGCCCACCCACCCGATCGCGCCGACGCGCCCCCCACCGAACTCGTGCTGAAGACGACCGCGCCGCGCGTACCGGCGCAGTTGCTCGCGCGTGCGCGGCTGAGCCTTGCCGCGCCGGCGTCCGACGCGCGGCCCGTCACGCTCGTGCAGGCGCCGGCCGGCTACGGCAAGACCTCGCTGCTCGCGCAATGGCGGCGCGAATCCCTCGCGCTCGGCCGCGCGGTCGTGTGGCTGTCCGCCGACGAGCGCGACGACGCGCCGCGCCTGCTGCAGGGGCTCGTGCAGGCGGTGCGCACCGGTTGCGCGCGGCCCGGCTTCGGGCGCCTGATTCCGGACGGCGCGGCCCGCGCGCTGGAGGGGCTGACCGCCTGGCTGGCCGAAGTCGCGCAACTGTCGATCGACGCGCTGCTGATCGTCGACGACGCGGAGCGGCTGCCGCCCGCCGGCCTCGACGCGCTGACCTACGTGCTGCACAACGCGCCGCAGAACCTGCGGGTGGTCGTCGCGGCCCGGCGCGGGCTCGATCACGCGGCCGGCGACCTGCTCGCTGGCGGGCAATGCATGCTCGCGGGCCCCGACTGGCTGCGCTTCACGCTCGACGAGACGATCGCGCTGGTCGGCGCGCGCTTTGCGCAGCGGGTCGACGCCGACGCGTGCGCGCGCCTGTTCGAACGCGTCGACGGCTGGCCGCTCGGGCTGCAGCTCGCGATGGCCGCGATGGCGCGCTCGGCCGATCCGCGCCAGGCCGTCGACGCGCTTGCCGCGCGGATGGACGGCACCCGCGACCGGCTCGTCGAGCTGCTGCTCGCGAATTTGTCGGCGGACGACACCGCGTTCCTCACGCGCACGAGCGTCGCCGATCGCCTGCATCCGTCGCTGTGCGCCGCGCTGCTCGACGACGAAAACGCCCCCGACCGGCTCGCGCGGCTCGCGCGCGACACGCCGCTGTTCATCGCGTCCGACGATTCCGACTGGTGCCGGCTGCATCCGCTCGTGCGCGATACGTTGCGCGACCGCCTCGCGGCGAGCCCCGACGCCGAGCGCAGCGCGCTGCACGCACGCGCGGCCGCGTGGCTCGACGCGCATGGGATGACGGAGGAAGCCGCGCGCCACGCGTACGCGGCCGGCCAGTTCGACACGGCATACGCGCTCGCGCAGCGCTGCCTCGAGGACGCGATCAAGCAGGGCCGCATCAACGACGTGCTCGACTGGCTCGCGCTGCTGCCCGATGCGGAACTCGACAAGCGCCCGACGCTGCGGATCGCGGTCGCCTGGGCGCTGGCACTCGGCGAGCGCCATGTCGAGGCGCAGCGCCAGATCGCCGGTATCCTGGCCGATGCCGGCACGCCGGCCGCGATGCGCTACGAATGCGCGCTGATCCTCAGCGCGGCGGCCTATTACGCGGATGAAATCGACCGGTTCGTCGAGCTGTTCGAACCGTGGGCCGACTTCGCGCCGCCCGCGGCGACGTGGCTCGCGCAGATGCACGCGAACCGCCTGTCGGCGCGCGCGATCATCGTCGGCGAACCGGCGCAGGCACGCCGCTTCCAGCAGGCCGCGCCGCGCGGCGAGACGGCGGCCGGATTCGGCTACGTCGCGCGCTGGGGCGAACTGATCACCGGCCTGAGCTACCTGCGCGAAGGCCAGATCCGGCTCGCGGACGACGCGTTGTCGCCGGCACTCGCGCGCGCGGAGGCCGACCTCGGGCGCCGCCATCCGCTGACCTGCATGCTCGCGGCAATGTGCGCGGCGATCGCGTACGAGGCCGATCGCGTCGACCAGGCCGCCGCGCTGCTCGCGAACCGGCTCGACGTGCTCGAGCACGCGGGCACGCCCGACACCGTGTTGCTCGGCTACCGGACGGCCGCGCGCATCGCGCTGCTGCACGGCGTCGAGCATCGCGCGATCGACCTGCTCGAGGCGCTCGACGCGATGGGCGTCGCGCGCCGGCTGCCGCGCCTGTCGGTCGCGAGTCTCGCCGAGCAGGTGCGCATTCACGCGGCCCGCTATCGCGAGGCGACCTGCCATGCGCTCGTGGAACGGATCGATGCGATCGCCGCGGCGGAGTTTCCGTCGCACGGGCCGCTGTGGCGACGCCCCGTCGTGCTGCTGCAGGCGACGGCGCATGCGGGCGCCGCGCTTGCCGCGCGCCGCTGGGACGATGCGTGCGCGGCGCTCGACGAAGCGGCGGTGCTGGCGCGCGAGATGAGCATGGGACGCGAGCGCATCGAGATCATGGCGCTCAGCGCGTTCGCGCTCGAACAGTCCGGACACGGCGGCCGCGCGCTGCTCGACGAGGCGATGAACCTCGCGGACATGTTCGGCCTCACGCGCACGCTCGCCGACGCGCATCCGGCCGTCGCCGACTGGGCGCGCCGCATCGGCGACGAAGCGGCCGCGGGCGACGGTCCCATGCGGCCCGCGCAGCCGCAGCCGCGCATTGTGCCGCCCGCGCCGCGCAGCCCGGCGAGCCCGCGCGCGGTGCCGAGCGTCGTGCTGACGCCGAAGGAACGCGCGATTCTCGAACTGCTCGCGCGCAACCTGTCGAACAAGGAAATCGCGGTGGCGCTCGCCGTCGGCGAGGAAACCGTGAAGTGGCACCTGAAGAACCTGTTCGGCAAGCTCGACGCCAGCTCGCGCAAGCACGCGGTGCGCCGCGCGCTGGTGCTCGGATTGCTCGAAAGCGCGCCTTGAACGCCGTCTGCACGCGTCTGTAGCGGCCTTGCCCCGCCGTTGACGGCAGCGTCGCCGCCGCCCGCCCCCCGATTCTCCGCAACCCTGCCCCCCGCGCATGGGGGGGAGCGGCCGTGCGTCGTTGCGTAACCTTTCCGCACGGCTCGCACCGGCGTCGCCTCACGCGCCTTCCCGCCTGCCTCGATGCTTCCCCCGCTCTACCCGCCCGGGCTCGATCCCGTGCGGTCCATTACGATCCTGGAGACTTCGATGAAGACGAAACTGGCCGCGCTCGCGGCGCTTGCCGGCTGTTCGGCGCTCGCGCATGCGCAATCCTCCGTCACGCTGTACGGCGTGGTCGACACGGGCCTGCTGTACCAGAGCACGTCGGCCGCGTCGTTCGGCCCGAAAGCGCCGAACACTGGCAAGGTGTTCCGCATGAAGGACGGCGGCATCTATTCGAGCTTCTGGGGTATCAAGGGCAGCGAGGACCTGGGCGGCGGCTACAAGGTCAACTTCAAGCTGCAGGGTTCGTTCGACAGCGGCACCGGCAAGATGCAGCTGAGCGACACGCCGGGCGCCGTCGCGATCTTCAACCAGGTGGCGTCGCTCGGCGTGTCGGGGCCGTTCGGCACGTTCACGGCCGGCCGCCAGATCGTGCCGATGATCTACGCGATGGCCGACACCGACGTGCGCAACGCGCAATTCTTCGGCAGCGTGCTGACCGCGTGGCTCGGCCTGAACACCGCGGCCGGCTGGCCGGGAACGAGCACCAACGGCGCGATCGGCGCGCTGTACGACAGCAATGCGCTGGTCTATCAGTCGCCGACGTTCGCGGGCGCGTCGATCGCGCTCGAATACGCACCCGGCGGCGTCGCCGGGCAGTTCCAGGGCGGCACGCGCGAGTCGGTCGTGTTGCGGTACTCGAACTACGGGCTCAATGCGTCGGCGGTCTACTACAACGGTCACGACACGAATCCGGCGCCGGGTGTCGCGCCGACGGGCGTCGACAACAACCGCTTCGTCTACGTCGGCGCGAGATACACGATCCGCGATTTCTCGGTGTCGGCTTCGTACGGCAACGGCCGGAATCCGTCGCATGCGGACAAGGTGAACCTCGACATGCTGTCGGCCGGCGTCGGCTATCGCTTCACGCCCGCGCTGCAGGTCGCCTCCGCCGTGTACTACCTGAAGGACCGCAACCGCGCCGAGAACCGGTCGACGGCCGTCGTGCTCACGGCCGACTACAGCCTGTCGAAGCGGACGATGGTGTATGCGCAGGTCGGTCACGTGAACAACCGCGGCACGATGAACCAGATGCTCGTGTACGGGCAGCCGGTCGCGCCCGGGGTCGGCACGACCGCCGCGATGCTCGGGCTGCGGCACAACTTCTGACGAAGCGGCAACGCGACGCCGCAACGACGCGATGGGCGTGCGGCGGCGCGCGGGCACGGCGCGCGGCCGCCGTCTGCAACGATCGCGGGGATCGGCTACAGTGGGCGTTTTCGGCGCGCCCCGCCCGTCTGTCGAAGTGTTCGTCCCGTCCTGCCGCGGTGTCAGGGGCGGTCGGCGATGCGCGGCAGGACGGCGGAGCGCGGATCCTCCACGTTGACGAGCGAACCTCCATGCCCGATCTGTCCGCCTTCCCGATCACGAAGAAATGGCCTGCCCAGCATCCCGACCGTCTGCAGTTGTACTCGCTGCCGACGCCGAACGGCGTCAAGGTGTCGATCATGCTCGAGGAGACCGGCTTGCCGTACGAGCCGCACCTCGTGCGCTTCGACACCGACGACCAGTTGTCGCCCGAATTCCTGTCGCTGAACCCGAACAACAAGATCCCGGCGATCATCGATCCGAACGGCCCGGACGGCCGGCCGCTGCCGCTGTTCGAATCCGGCGCGATCCTGATCTATCTCGCGGACAAGACGGGCCAACTGATCCCGAAGGATCTCGCGGGCCGCTACGAGACGATCCAGTGGGTGATGTTCCAGATGGGCGGCATCGGCCCGATGTTCGGGCAGGTCGGTTTCTTCCATAAGTTCGCGGGCCGCGATTACGAAGACAAGCGGCCGCGCGACCGCTACGTCGCCGAATCGAAGCGTCTGCTCGCCGTGCTCGACGCGCATCTCGCGAACCGCAAGTGGATCATGGGCGATACGTACACGATCGCCGACATCGCGATCTTCCCGTGGGTGCGTAACCTCGTCGGTTTCTACGAAGCGGGCGACCTGGTCGGCTTCGGCGAATTCAAGCATGTCGCGCGGGCCCTCGATGCGTTCGTCGCGCGTCCGGCCGTCGCGCGCGGGCTCAACATCCCCGCACGCGGCTGAGCCGCGCAGCGGGCGCACCTCGCGGCCCGCGCTCTGCCTGGCCCGCCGCATCGCGCGGCGGGCGATTCTCCCGCTTCCGTCCGGCGTTTCCGTTTCCCGCTCGCTGCGTTCATTCGACGTGACGAATCGGCGGCGCTATTTTTCGGCCGACGTCGACGCCGCTTCCCCCAGTCCCGCCAGCAGCTTTGCCAGCAGCGCTGAAAGCTGCGCCTGCTCCGCCTCCGACAGCGCGGCCAGCATCGCGCGCTGATTGTCGACGTGCGCGACCACCGCATCGTCGATCAGCGCGCGGCCGGCATCGGTCAGCGCGACGAGCGTGCCGCGGCCGTCGGCTGGGTTCGGCCGGCGCTCGACCCATCCGGCCTTCTGCAGCCGGTCGATGCGCGCGGTCATCCCGCCCGACGACATCATCAGCGCGTCGTACAGCGCGGTCGGCGTCAGCGCGAACGGCGCGCCGCTGCGCCGCAGCGTCGCCAGCACGTCGAATTCGCCCGGCTGCATCCCGTAGCGCGCGAACAACGGATTGAGACCGTCGCGTGCGATCACCAGTGCGGCCTCCTGCAGCCGTCCCATCACGAGCATCGACGACGCGTCCAGATCCGGGCGCTCGACGCGCCATTGCGCGAGCGCATGCGCGGCTCGATCCATTAACCCTCCTCGGCTCACCAGTTATCTTGACGTCGAGATAAATCGGCATTTATCTTGATGTCGAGACACTTTACATGAAAACGCGCGGCCCTCCTGACGGAGGTGTCGCGCACCGACACCGAGGGCCGTTCCATGAATCGCTTCGCTTCTCCCGGATGGCGGCTTGCCGCCATCGTGCTGGTCGGACTGAACCTGCGGCCGGCGCTGGCCGCGATCGGTCCGCTGCTCGACATGATCCAGCGCGCGACCGGCATCGGCGACGGCGCGGCGAGCCTGCTGACCACGATCCCGATCCTGCTGATGGGCCTGGGCGCGCTGAGCGCGCGGCGGCTGCAGCGTGCGACGGGAATCGTGGGCGGCGTATGGCTGGGCGTCGCGCTGATCGGCTTCGCCTGCGCGTCGCGCATCGGCGCGCAGCACGCGTGGCTGCTGCTCGCGAGCGCATGCTGCGCGGGCCTCGGGATCGCGATGGTGCAGGCGTTGCTGCCGGGATTCGTGAAGGCGCATTTCGCGACGCGGATCGGCGGCGCGATGGGCGTCTATTCGACGTCGATCATGGGCGGTGCGGTGCTCGCGAGCGTCGTCGCGCCGTTCGCCGCGGCCCGCTGGGGCTGGCTGGTCGCGCTCGCGGGCTGGGCGCTGCCGGCCGCGCTCGCGGCGCTCGCGTGGCCGCTGGCCAGCCGGGGCGGCGACGCGTGGGTGTCCGGGCCGACGTCGGCGTCGATGGTGCAGGCGCGGCCGTCGCGCTCGCCGCGCGCGTGGCGGCTCGCGCTGTTCTTCGGGATCGCGACGGGCGCCTATACCCTCGTGCTGGCATGGCTGCCGCCGTACTACATGCGGCTTGGCTGGTCGCCGACCGCGGCTGGCAGCCTGCTCGGCGGCGTGACGCTCGCCGAAGTCGTCGCGGGGCTCGCGGTCTCGGCGACGATCGACCGCCTGCCCGATCGCCGGCCCGCGCTGCACGCAGCGATCGCGTCGCTGCTCGCGGGGCTGCTGGTGATGCTGGCCGCGCCGCAGGCACTTGCGTTGCCGGCTGCGCTGCTGATGGGTGCCGGTATCGGCGCGCTGTTTCCGTTGTCGCTGATCGTCACGGTCGATCATGCGGCGACACCGGCCGATGCGGCGTCGTTGACGGGGTTCGTGCAGGGCGTCGGCTATCTGATCGCCGGGCTGTTTCCGTTCGCGGCGGGCATCGTGCGCCAGCATCTCGCGGATCTGTCGCCCGCGTGGGTCGCAATGGCTTGCCTGTGCGTCGTGCTGTTCGCGCTGGCGACGGGGTTCGCGCCGCGGTTTGCGCGGCGCGTTGCGCGGGCGTAGCGCGAGCGCAGTGCCTCGCGTTCCCTGCACGCGCAATCAACTGCCGCTCGCATACAGCGTCGAATCCGCGAACCCTTCCGCATCGAGCACGCGCCCGATCAGGATCAGCGCGGTGCGCTCGATCCGCGTGTCCTGCACCTTGCCGACGATGTCGGCCAGCGTGCCGGTCACGCGTTCCTCGTCGGGCCAGCTCGCCCGGTAGATCACCGCGACCGGGCAGGCGGGCCCGTAATGCGGCAGCACTTCGTCGACGATCCGCGCGAGATGCCGCACGCCGAGATGGATCGCGAGCGTCGCGCGATGCGCGGCGAGCGCGCCGAGCGCTTCGCCTTCCGGCATCGTCGTCTTGCCCGCGAAGCGCGTGAGGATCACCGTCTGCGCGACACCCGGCAGCGTCAGCTCGACGCCGAGCGTCGCCGCGCACGCGGCCGTGGCCGTCACGCCGGGCACGATTTCGTACGGAATCCCGAGGGCTTTCAGCCGACGGATCTGTTCGCCGATCGCGCCGTACAGCGACGGATCGCCCGAATGCACGCGCGCGACGTCCTGGCCTTTGGCATGCGCGGCGGCGAGCAGCGCGACGATCGCATCGAGGTCGAGCTCGGCCGTATTGACGACCTGCTCCGCGCGGTGGCCGTCGAGCACGGCCGGCGGCACGAGCGAGCCTGCGTACAGAATCACCGGGCACGTGCGCACGAGACGCTGGCCCTTCACCGTGATCAGCTCCGGGTCGCCGGGGCCCGCGCCGATGAAATACACCGTCATCGAAAAATCTCCGTCAATTCATGGGGCAGCCGGCGCGCGGCGTCACGCGCGCGCGCTCGGGTCGAGCGCATCGAGCAGCGCGGCGGCCGAGTCGAACGTGCGATCGGCGTCGGGCAGCGCCGGCCGGCGCAGCATCACGACCGGCAGCCTGCGTTCGCGTGCGACGTCGAGCTTGGCCTCGGTCGCGGCGCCGCCGCTGTTCTTGCTGACGACGACGTCGATGCCCGCGAGCGCGAACAGCGCGCGCTCGCCGTCGAGCGTGAACGGCCCGCGCGCGGCGAGGACCTGTGCGCGCGCGTTGCCGGGATGCGCATCGAGGCAGCGCACCAGCCAGAACTGGTGCGGCGGAATCTCGTCGAGATGCGCGAGCGGTTCGCGGCCGAGCGTGAACAGCGGCCGCCGGAACGGCGCGAGCGCGGCCTCGATACCGGCCCAGTCGTCGACCATCCGCCAGTCGTCGCCGGGTTGCGGCGCCCACGGCGCGCGGCGCAGCGCCCACAGCGGCACGCCGGCGTCGCGCGCGGCCGCCGCCGCGTTCGCGCTGATTCGTGCGGCATACGGATGCGTCGCGTCGATCACGAGGCCGATGCCGGCGCCACGCAGGTACGCGGCGAGTCCCGCCGCTCCGCCGAAGCCGCCGACGCGCACTTCGCAGCGCAAGTCCTCGGGCACCTTGCCGAGGCCCGCGAGGCTGTAGACCTGTTGCGGGCCGAGTGCGCGCGCGATCTTCAGCGCGTCGCCGGTGCCGCCGAGCAGCAGGATGCGCGCGCTCATCGTGCGCTCCCGACGAAGCGGCCCTGCCGATCGATCGCGAACATTTCTACCGCGACCGATGGCGGCACGATGTCGCGCGCGACCCGCAGCGCATGTGCGCAGACGATGTCGCCGAGCGGCACGCCGTCGGCCTGCGCGAGCTTGAGCGCTTCCTGGCTGGTGTTCGCCGCGCGCATCGCGGCCTGCAGCGCCGCGTTCGCGCCCGCCTCGGCCGCCCACTGCGCAAGCAGCGGCAGGTCGATGCTCGAATGGCGGCTGTGCAGGTCGAGATGGCCCGCCGCGAGCTTGCTGAGCTTGCCGAAGCCGCCGCACATCGACAGGCGCGCGACCGGCGCGCGGCGCAGGTGCTTGAGCACCGCGCCGGCGAAATCGCCCATTTCGATCAGCGCCATGTCGGGCAAGCCGTAGTGCGCGCGCATCGCATCCTCGCTCGCGTTGCCGGTACACGCGGCGATGTGCGCGATCCCGTTCGCGCGGGCGACGTCGATACCCTGGTGGATCGACGCGATGTACGCCGAGCACGAGAACGGCCGCACGATGCCGGTCGTGCCGAGGATCGACAATCCGCCGACGATGCCGAGGCGCGGGTTCATCGTCTTCAGCGCGAGCGCCTCGCCGCCCTCGACGCCGATCGTCACGTCGAAGCCGCCTGCGTAGCCGAATTCTGCAGCGAGCGCGTCGAGGTGCGTGGTCATCATCTGGCGCGGCACCGGATTGATCGCCGGTTCGCCGACCGGCAGCGTGAGTCCGGCGCGCGTGACGGTGCCGACACCCGGCCCCGCGTGAAAGCGCACGCCGGGCGCCGCCGCGAGCGCGACGCGCGCGAAGACCAGCGCGCCGTGCGTGACGTCCGGATCGTCGCCGGCATCCTTGATCGTGCCGGCTTCCGCGCCGTCGGCCGTCGTCCGGCAGAACGCCAGCCGCATCATCACGTGCTGCCCCTTCGGCAGCACGATCTCGACGGCGTCGACCGCGTGCCCCGCCAGCAGCAGGCGCGCGGCGGCGAGCGACGTCGCGGTCGCGCAGCTGCCGGTCGTGTAGCCGAAGCGCAGCGGCGCCGGTTGTTCGGGGGTTTCGTCGCGCATTACGCGGGGTCCGTGAGGTCCGTTGCCGTGACATCGGGTTTGCGCACGTCGTACAGCGTGACGGGCAACGGCTGCCGCCACGTGTCGAAGCGGCCGAGCGGCTCGGCGTGCGCGAGCGACACGCGCGTGAGCGTGCCGCCGTGCATCTCGCGCCACGCGGCGAGCGCGAGCTCGCCCTGCAGCGTGACCGCGTTCGCGACGAGCCGGCCGCCGGGCTTCAGCGCCGACCAGCACGCGTCGAGCACGCCGGGCGCGGTCGCGCCGCCGCCGATGAAGATCGCGTCGGGCGCGGCGAGCCCCGCGAGCGCAGCGGGCGCGCGCCCCGCGACGAGTTGCAGCCCCGGCACGCCGAGCGTGTCGCGGTTGTGCTCGATGAAGCGCTGGCGCTCCGCATGCGACTCGATCGCGATCGCCTGGCACGACGGATGCGCGCGCATCCATTCGATGCCGATCGAGCCGCTGCCCGCGCCGACGTCCCACAGCAATTCGCCGGGTGCGGGCGCGAGGCGTCCGAGCGTCAGCGCGCGCATGTCGCGCTTGGTGAGCTGGCCGTCGTGGCGGTACGCGTCGTCGGGCAGGCCGGGCGTGAGTGCGCGGCGCGGCGCATCGGGGCCGGCCTGGCAGTCGAGCGCGACAAGATTGAGCGCGGCGGTTTCGTCGATGTTCCAGTCTTGCGCGAGACCGTCGATGCGCCGTTCGAGCGGCCCGCCGAGATGTTCGAACACGCTGATGCGCGTCGGGCCGAAGCCGCGCGCAGCGAGTTCGGCGGCGACCGTGGCCGGCGTGCGGCCGTCGGCGCTCAGCACGAACAGGCGCCGGCCCGGCAGCAGATGGCGCGCGAGCGTCGCGAGCGGCCGGCCGACGAGCGACACCGCGCCGACGTCCTGCAATGCCCAGCCGAGCCGCGCGGCCGCCAGCGACAGCGACGACGGCGCGGGCAGCACGCGCCATTCGTCGGGGGATAGTTCGCGCGCGAGCGTCGCGCCGACGCCGAACAGCATCGGGTCGCCGCTCGCCAGCACGCAGACGGGCGAACCGCGTCGCGCGAGCAGGCCCGACAGGTCGAATGGCGACGGCCACGCGGCGCGCTCGGCCCGCAGCCGCGCGGGCAGCATGTCGAGGTGCCGCTTCGCGCCGACGACCCGCGACGCCTCGAGCAGCGCGCGCCGTGCGCTGCGCCCGAGCCCCGCGTAGCCGTCGTCGCCGATGCCCACTACCGTCAGCCACGCCGTCATGCACCCTTCCCCATCGTCCGGTTCCATCGAGTCGCCGCACGGCGCCGGTATGGCGCCGGTGCGGCCGTCCGCATTGCGAAAGTCGGCATGGTACCGTGTTCCACCGCGCGTTTCATCTGCCGGCCCGCCGACGCCGGGCCGCATTTCGCTTCGGCCACGATGCCCGCTCGGCGGTCGCGAAGCGCGGGGGAAATCGGGTATGCTACGGCCGTTCGTTCGCCGGTGCCCTTCGGGGCCGAAGAGGGAACACAGGGCGCGCACCGCGCCGCTGTGGCTGCCCCCGCAACTGTAGACAGCGAGCCGATCTCCCCCTCGTGCCACTGGTTTCACCGGGAAGGCCGGGAGCCGGCGCCGACCTGTCAGCCAGGAGACCTGCCGGCATGAAAGTGCGTGCGTGCCAGTCGGCGTCGGGCGGGGTGTACCGATGCGTTGGCCGCGGCGCGACACTGTCCCGGTATCCCGTTGAGTTCCGCCCCCGATTCCATTCCTGCATCGCCCGTCGTGCGCCCGTCGGCTTGCCCGGGGCTCGTGCGCGTCGTCGCGGCCGCCGACGGCGGGCTGTGCCGGATCAAGCTGCCGGGCGGCCGGCTCGACGCGCGGCAGGCGCGTGCGATCGCCGCGGCCTCGCGCGCCTGCGGCTCCGGCGCGATCGACGCGACCAATCGCGCGAATCTCCAGTTGCGCGGCATCCGCGACGGCGCGGCCGATACGCTGGCCGACGCGTTGCTCGATGCCGGCCTGGGCCCGCGCGCCGGCGATGCCGCCGACGACCGGGCCGCGCTCGCCGCGAGCGACGACGTCCGCAACCTGATGCTCAGCCCGCTCGCGGGGCGCGATCCCGACGCACTGCTCGACAGCCGCGCGCTCGCGCTGCCGTTGCTCGACATGCTGACGCACGAGCCGCGCCGTGGCGAGATGTCGCCGAAATTCTCGATCCAGCTCGACGGCGGCGAATCGGTCGCGGCGCTCGATCATCCGCACGACATCTGGCTCGCCGCGTGGCGTCGCGGCGACGGCGTAGTCCGCATCGCCGCGGGCCTGGCCGGCTGCCCGCCGGTCGCGCCCGGTGATCCGCCGGCCTGGTTCGACGTCGCGCCGGACCAGACCGTCGCGCTCGTTCGCGCACTGCTGCTCGCGTTCCTCGATCTCGCGCCGGCCGACATCACGCGGATGCGCGCGTTGCTCGCAACCGGCGGCGCATGCGCGTTGCGCGAGCGCGCGCAGCATTACGCGCCCTTCCCGCTCGAAGCCGATCCGGCACTGGCCGGCTGGCGGCGCAAGCACGCGGACGCCGCGCTGCGTTTCGGTGCACGGCCGTCGCGCGATGCGGATCGCTGCAGCGTCGGCGCGCAGTTCGTGCTCGGCCGGCTCGACGCAACGCAATTGGAACGGCTTGCGGCACTCGCCGACGCGGAAGGCGACGGCACGCTGTCGATGACCCCGTGGCAAGGCGTGTTCGTGCACGGCGTGCGGCACGAACGCACGCCGGCCGTGCTCGACGCGCTCGCGTCGCTCGGCCTCGTGTGCACGATGTCCGACCCGCTGGCGGCGCTGGTCGCGTGCACCGGCAGCGCGGGCTGCGCGAAGTCGCGTGCCGATACGAAACACGATGCGCTCGCGCTGGCCGCGCGCGTCGGCCATCCGGTCGACGTGCACCTGACCGGCTGCGAGCGCCACTGCGCGCTGCCGCACCCCGCGACGTCCACCCTCGTCGCGGTCGCGCCCGGCCGCTACGACCTTTACCGGCGCGACGCCGCCGCGGGCCTCGGCGCCCCGCTCGCGCGCCATCTGACGATTGACCAGGCCGCGGACCGACTCACGGACGCGCGGCACAGCCAGGACACCACCGATGCTTGACTACATTCGCGACGGGCAGGAAATCTACCGCCAGTCGTTCGCGACGATCCGCGCCGAGGCCGACCTGTCGCAGGTTCCGCCCGATCTCGAGAAGCTCGCGGTGCGCGTGATCCACGCGTGCGGGATGGTCGATGTCGCCTACGACCTGCGCTTCTCGGCCGGCGCCGGCACGGCGGGCCGCGCGGCGCTCGCGGCCGGCGCGCCGATCCTGTGCGACGCGCGGATGGTCGCCGAAGGCATCACGCGCGCGCGGCTGCCGGCCGGCAATCGCGTGATCTGCACGCTCGGCGAACCGGAAGTACCCGACCTGGCGCGGCATCTCGGCAACACGCGCTCGGCCGCGGCGCTCGAACTGTGGCGACCGCATCTGGCCGGCAGCGTCGTCGTGATCGGCAATGCGCCGACCGCGCTGTTCCACCTGCTCGACATGATCGACGCCGGCGCGCCGCGCCCCGCCTTGATCCTCGGCTTTCCGGTCGGCTTCATCGGCGCGGCCGAATCCAAGGCGGCACTCGACGCCGACAGCCGCGGCGTGCCGTACGTCGCGCTGCTCGGCCGGCGCGGCGGCAGCGCGATGGCCGCGGCCGCCGTCAACGCACTCGCGACGGAGGCAGAATGACGGCCCCGCGCGGACGCCTGTTCGGGGTCGGCGTCGGCCCCGGCGACCCCGAACTGATGACGATCAAGGCGCTGCGCGTGCTGCAGGCCGCGCCGGTGGTCGCGTATTTCGTCGCGAAGGGCAAGAAGGGCAATGCCTACGGGATCGTCGAGGCGCATCTGCTCGATGCGCAGACGCAATTGCCGCTCGTCTATCCGGTGACGACCGAGGCGCTGCCGCCGCCGCTCTGCTACGAGACCGTGATCGCCGATTTCTACGACACGGCCGCCGAGATCGTCGCGTCGCATCTCGACGCCGGGCGCGACGTCGCGGTGATCTGCGAAGGCGATCCGTTCTTCTACGGGTCGTACATGTACCTGCACGATCGCCTCGCGCCGCGCTACGACACCGAAGTGATCCCGGGCGTGTGCGCGATGCTCGGCGGCACGGCCGTGCTCGGCCAGCCGCTCGTCTATCGCAACCAGAGCCTGTCGGTGCTGTCCGGCGTGCTGCCGGAGGACGAATTGCGCACGCGGCTCGCGCAGGCCGACGCGGCCGTCGTGATGAAGCTCGGCCGCAACTTCGACAAGGTGCGGCGCGTACTCGACGAACTGGGGCTCGCGAAGCGCGCGCTGTACGTCGAGCGCGCGACGATGGCGGCGCAGCGCATCGTGCCGCTCGACGAAGTCGATCCGATGGCGTCGCCGTACTTCTCGCTGCTCGTCGTGCCGGGGGAAAAATGGCAAGGATGACGACTCCGCCCGCGATCGTGATTCTCGGCGCGGGCGCACTCGAAACCGCGCGGCGTATCCAGGCGCGTTATCCGGGCGCCGTCGTGCACGGGCTCGCGTCGCGCGTCGAGGCCGACGTGCCGTTCGACGAGCTCGGCGCGCACCTGCGCGAGCTTTACGCGCGCGGCCTGCCGATCGTCGCGCTGTGCGCGGCCGGCATTGTGATCCGTTGCGTCGCGCCGGCGCTCGCCGACAAGGGGGGCGAGCCGCCGGTGCTCGCGGTCGCGGAAGACGGTTCGGCCGTCGTGCCGCTGCTCGGCGGGCTGACGGGCGTCAACCTGATCGCGCGCGAAATCGCCGAATGCCTCGGCGTCGCGCCCGCGATCACGACGAGCGGCGAGCTGCGCTTCGGCGCGTGCGTGCTCAACCCGCCCGACGGCTATGCGCTCGCCGATCTCCAGCAAGGCAAGCGTTTCGTGTCCGACCTGCTCGCGGGTGCGGCCACGCGCGTCGACGGCGCGGCGCCGTGGCTCGACGACGTCGCGCTGCCGCGCGACGATGCGGCCGCGCATGCGATCCGCGTGACGCCCGATGCGTGGCGCGGCGCGCGCGACGAACTCGTGATCCATCCGCGCAGCGTGGTGGTCGCCATCGAGGCGCGCGGCGTGCGGGCCGATGCGTCGTCATCGCTTGCCGAGCGCATCGACGCGCTGCTCGATACGCACGGTCTCGCGCGGCTGGCGCTCGCCGCACTCGTCGCGCCGGCGTCGTTGCTCGGCGATACGCGGGTCGAAGCGGCGGCACGGACGCTGGGCGTGCCGCTGCGCTTCGCCGATGTCGAACGCGACGAAGATGCCGATGCCGCTGCCCTGCTGGGTTCGACGTTGCGCATGGCGCACACACTGCGCGCAACGTCCGACGGCCTCGCGTGCGCGGTCGCGACGCAACCCGTCGATCCCGCGACGCTCGGCCGTGCACGCGGCCGCCTGACGGTGCTCGGCCTCGGCCCGGGCGATGCGGCATGGCTCACGCCCGCCGCGCGCACCGCGCTCGCGCAAGCCACCGACATCCTCGGCTATACGACCTACGTGACGATGGCCGGCCCGTTCCGCGCGGACCAGCGTGTCCACGGCACCGATAATCGCGAGGAAATGCAGCGCGCGCGCCATGCGTTCGAACTGGCGGCCGAAGGCCGGCGCGTCGCGGTCGTCTCGTCGGGTGATCCGGGTGTGTTCGCGATGGCCGCGGCCGTGCTCGAAGCGCTCGACGAAGCGCGCGATCCAAGATGGGCCGCGGTCGAACTTCGCATCGAACCCGGCGTATCGGCATCGCTCGCGACCGCCGCGCAGGCCGGCGCGCCGCTCGGCCACGATTTCTGCGCGATCTCGCTGTCGGACAACCTGAAGCCGTGGGACGTGATCGAGACGCGCCTGCGGCACGCGGCGCAAGCCGATCTCGTGATGGCGTTCTACAACCCGATCTCGCGTGCCCGGCCGTGGCAGCTCGACCGTGCGCTCGATGCGGTGCGCGCGCATCGTGCGGCCGATACGGTCGTCGTGCTCGGCCGCGACATCGGCCGGCCCGGCGCGACGCTCACGACGACGACGCTCGGCGCGCTGCGCAGCGATCAGGTGGACATGCGCACGATGGTGATCGTCGGTTCGTCGACGACGCGGCGTTTCGCGATCGGCGACGGGCGTGAGTGGGTCTACACGCCGCGCTGGTATCGTTGAACGTCGCGGCGCCACGCGCGGCTGACCATCCGATCGATATCGGTCGGAAAAATCGCCCGCTTCGCGTTTCGATATGCGATCGAATCGGCAAGATCGTTACGTATCGGGAATCGAATAACGAAAAGAACACCTAAGTATTCACGATTCGGCGCGAATCCTCCAAGATGAGCACGCCGCCGGCCGGGCATACCCAATCGCCCGCCCGGCGGCGATACGCGGGCCAGCGTATCCCTCTTCCACTTGGAGAACACAATGAACAACAACGTGTTGCCGCGATTCAACCCGCGCGCGCTCGCCGCGGGCTGCCTGCTCGCCGTGGCGAGCGTGTCCCACGGCGCCGGCGTCTATGCGCCCTTCGTCGACGTGACGCTCTACCCGACGCCGCTCGTTGACCGGATCGGCGTCCAGCAAGGCATCCAGCAATTCACGCTCGCGTTCGTGGTCGCGGGCAGCGGCTGCGTGCCGTCCTGGGGCGGCGTGCAGCCGATCGGCAACGGCGCGAGCGGCGACCTGCTCGCGTCGCTGTCGACGTCGATCGCGAGCTATCGCGCGAAAGGCGGCGAGATTGCCGTCTCGTTCGGCGGCGCGAACGGCACGCCGCTGATGCAGGCATGCTCGAGCGTCCCCGCGCTGAAGACGGCCTATCAGACCGTGATCGACACCTACGGCCTCACGCACGTCGACTTCGACATCGAGGGCGCATCGCAGCAGGACAGCGCCGCCGTCGCCCGCAACTTCCAGGCCGTCGCGCAACTGCAGTCCGACTACGCGGCGAAAGGCAAGCCGCTGCACGTCACGCTGACGCTGCCGACGATGCCGACCGGGCTCACGCAGGATGGTGTGAACGTCGTCAACGCGGCCATCGCGAACAAGGTTGCGTTCGACGCGGTGAACCTGATGACGATGGACTACGGCCCCGCGAACATCGACATGGGCGCGGCCGCGATCAGCGCCGCGCAGGCGCTTTATTCGCAGCTCGATACGGCGTTCAAGTCGGCGGGCCAGCCGAAAACGGGCGCGCAGCTGTGGCAGATGGTGGGCGTCACGCCGATGATCGGGATGAACGACGTGCAGGGCGAAACCTTCACGCTCGCGAATGCGCAGAGCGTGTTGAATGCGGCGATCGGCAACGGCTACGGTTTCTTCGGCAACTGGTCGGTCGGCCGCGATCAGCCTTGCCCGAACAACGGCGCATATGTGGCGCCGACCTGCTCGGGTATCGCGCAGCAGCCATACGCGTTCGCATCGATCTTCCGCAAACTCGACGGCAAGTGGGGCACGGGCGTCACGCAGGATCCGAACTACGGCGGCGGCTCGAACGGCGGAACGCCGCAACCCGGCGCGCCCTGGTCGGCCGGCCAGGTCTATACGGCCGGCGCGACGGTGACCTACCAGGGCACGACGTACCAGGCGCAATGGTGGACACAGGGCGACGTGCCCGGCCAGGCGGCGGTATGGAAGCCGGTCGGCGGCGGCACGCCCGTGTGGTCGGCAACGACCGCGTACCAGGGCGGCACGTGCGTCACGTACCAGGGCGCGAAATACTGCGCGAAATGGTGGACGCAGGGCGACAACCCGAGCGCGGGCGGCGTGTGGGTGAAGTCGTGACGGCGCGGCGCACCGGCGCGTGACGCGCCACGGCCGTTCGTCGCCGCGCATCGGGGCGAACGGCCGCCGAAGCAAGCGCCGCCGCCCTGCTTCGCAGGGTTTTGCTAGCCGCGCCCCTGCTCGGCCAGCAGCCGCGACTTGGCGTCGACCAGCAGCGCCGCATGCGTGTCGCGATGCTGGCGGATCCGCTCGGTCGGCCCGACGATCGACAGCCCGTACCAGTCGCCGTCGAGCGTCAGCGCGACCGCGATCGCCGACAGCTCCGGCGCGCTCTCGCCGAGGTTCTCGGCCCAGCCGAGTTCGCGAAACCGCGCGGTTTGCGCGACGAGCGCCGGCAGGTCGGCCACCGTCGCATCGGTGAAGCGTTCGAACGACAACTGCGCGCCGAGCGCCTGCTGCGCGTCGCTCGCGAGCGACGCGAAGATCGCCTTGCCGATCGAGTTCGCATGCAGCGGCCGCAGCTCGCCCGGCTGTCGCGTGTAGCGGATCGCCTGCTCGGATTCGACGACGTCGAGATACGTGACCGACGCGCCCTGGATCTTGCCGAGCACGGCCGTCTCGTGGCTCGCGTCGCGCAGCGCGACGAGATGCGGATGCACGATGTCGACGACGGGATCGGTCGCGTCGATCGCGGCGGCGATCGTCTGCAGGCGCCGCGTGGGATAGTAGCCGCCGCGCTTGCGCACCTCGTACAGATAGCCGCGGCTCACGAGCGTGCGCGCCATCGCCAGGCAGCTCGACGCGGGCACGTTGAGCAGGCGCGCGAGTTCGGTGAGCGGCAGCGGCCGCCGTTCGGCGGCGAACAGCTCGAACAGGTCGAGCGTGCGGGCAACGAGTTTGACGTCCATGACGAGCGCTTGATTCGGAACGGGAAACCGCGCGCCGGGCGGGCCGCCGCGCGTCAGTACGACTTCGGCAGCCCGAGCACCTTCTCCGCGATGTAGCACAGGATCAGTTGCGGACTCACGGGCGCGAGCCTCGGAATCATACACTCGCGCAGATAGCGCTCGACGTGGTATTCCTTCGCATAGCCCATCCCGCCGTGCGTCGCGATCGCCGTCTGGCACGCCTGGAACGCGGCTTCCGCGCCGAGGTACTTCGCGGCGTTCGCCTCCGCGCCGCACGGCTGCCCCGCGTCGTAGCGCGTCGCGGCCTTCATCACCATCAGCCACGCGGCTTCGAGCTGCATCCAGGCCTGCGCGAGCGGATGCTGGATCGACTGGTTCTGCCCGATCGGCCGGCCGAATACGACGCGTTCGCACGCATACTGCGTCGCGCGGCGCAGCGCGGCCTGCCCGAGGCCGATCGCCTCGGCGGCGATCAGGATCCGTTCGGGGTTCAGCCCGTGCAGCAGGTAGCGGAAGCCGTCGCCCTCGTTGCCGATCAGGTCGTCGCGCGGCACGCGCAGGTCGTCGATGAACAGCATGTTCGAATCGACGGCCTTGCGGCCCATTTTCTCGATCTCGCGCACCTCGACGCGCGAACGGTCGAGGTCGGTGTAGAACAGGCTCAAGCCATCGGTCGGCTTCGCGATCTGGTCGAGCGGCGTCGTGCGCGCGATGATCAGCATCTTGTTCGCGACCTGCGCGGTCGAGATCCAGATCTTGCGGCCGCTCAGCACGTAATGGTCGCCGTCGCGACGCGCCTGCGTGGTGAGGTGCGTCGTGTCGAGGCCGGCATCGGGCTCGGTCACCGCGAAGCAGGCCTTGTCACGGCCGGCGATCAGCGGCGGCAGGAAGCGCGCCTTCTGCGCGTCGTTGCCAAACACCTGCACCGGGTTCAGCCCGAAGATGTTCATGTGGACGGCCGATGCGCCCGACAGGCCGGCGCCCGACGCGCTGATCGTGCGCATCATCAGCGCGGCCTCGGTCATCCCGAGCCCGGCGCCGCCGTGGGCCGGGTCCATCGCGATGCCGAGCCAGCCGGCCTCGGCGAGCGCCGCGTGAAAGTCGGACGGAAACCCGCCCGCGCGATCGCGTTCGAGCCAGTAGTCGTCGCCGAAGCGTTCGCAGATTTTCTCGATCGCGCTTTCGATCGCGCGCTGATCGTCGGTCAGGTCGAACTGCATCGATTGCCCTCCAGGAAAACGTGAACGGCCGCGCCGATCCATGCAGGCATGAGGTGTCTCCTCTTGCAACGGCGCGTGTCGGGTGCGGCGCGGCGTGATGTGCGAAGGGGCGCGGGCGGCGCCGGCCGCGATGCGGGTCAGTTGCGACGCGGGCCGTCGTCGTCGCGTGCGTCGTCGGCGAACACCTGCGCCGCGTGTTCGTTCAGCGCGGGCGGCGGCCGCCGGTACGTGGCCGGCGTGCGGCCGAGCTTGATCGGCGACGCGATGCCGCGATGCCGGCCCAGTTCGACCTTCATCCGCCGATGCGCGACGTGCGGATGGTCGAGCGCCGCATCGAGCGCGAGCACGGGCGCGCACGGCACGCCACGGCGCATCAACTGCTCGGCGAGTGCCGCGCCGTCGTGCGCGGCCAGCGCCGTTTCGAGCAGTGCGCGCAGTGCGGCGCGGTTCGCGCTGCGCGCGCGGTTGTCGACGAAGCGCGGATCGTCGGGCCAGTCGCGCGTGCCGAGCACGTCGCACAGCGCGGCGAACTGCCCGTTGTTGCCGACCGCGAGAAAGATGTCGACGCTCGCGGTTGGAAAGCTGTCGTAAGGCGTGATGTTCGGATGCGCGTTGCCGGTTCGCGCCGGCGCCTTGCCCGAATGGAAGAAGTTCGGCGTATGCGGATGCAGGATCGACAGCGCGCAGTCGAACAGCGTCGATTCGACGAATTGGCCGCGCCCGCTCGCATCGCGTTCGCGCAGCGCAATCAGCACGCCGAGCGCCGCGTTCAGCCCGGTGACGAGATCGACGATCGGCACGCCGACGCGCAGCGGCGCGCCGCCGGCCTCGCCATTCACGCTCATCAGCCCGGCCAGCGCCTGGACGGCCGCATCGTAACCGGGCAGCCCGCCGAGCGGGCCGTCCGCGCCGAAGCCCGACACGCGGCAATGGACGAGACGCGGAAAACGCGCGTGCAGCGTCTCGAAGCCGAGGCCCCAGCGCTCCATCGTGCCGATCTTGAAGTTTTCGACCAGCGCGTCGGCGTGCTCGAGCAGGCCGAGCAGGCGCTCGCGATCCTCAGGCTTCGTCAGGTCGAGCGCGATGCCGAGCTTGTTGCGGTTCACGCCGAGGAAATACGACGCTGTGTCACCGTCGAACGGCGGCCCCCAGGTGCGCGTCTCGTCGCCCGACGGCGGTTCGACCTTGATCACTTCCGCGCCATGGTCGGCGAGAATCTGCGTCGCGTACGGGCCGCCCAGCACCCGCGACAGATCGATGATGCGCAACCCCGCCAACGCGCCCTGCTGTTCCAGTTCCGCCATGCGTCTCGCTCCTGCTTCCGGTTGATCGGACCGCCGGTTCCGCCGTGCCGACAGGCGGCGACACGCTTTCCCGGACTCGAATGATAATTCGTGTATGTGAATTTATATTCACACTCGGGAATTTCGTTGTCAAGCCGGGCATGCCCCCGGCAGCCGGGCGGAGAACGCGGTCGCCCGCAAGTGGGGACGACACCGAACGCCGGCCGGTTGCGGCGCCGGGCCGCGGTTCGCTAAGCTGGCGGAGAGTGCTCACTGAAGACAGGCGGACCTTTCATGAAACACATGCTGCTCGCGGCCATCGTGCTGGCGTCGACGCTGGGCGTCGCCCGTGCGCAAACCCAGACTTACCAGTTTGGCGAAGGACAATCACAGCCGCGGGCCGCCGCGCCGACGGCACGGCCCGCGCCCACGCGCCCGCACGTGAACCCGCCCCCGCATCAGCACCGGCGCGCCATCCACAAGCGGCGCCATGGGCGGTCCGGGAAACCCGCGCGCACGGGGTTCTACACGCACGCGTGACGCGATGCGCGGTGCGCGCGACAACGCACGGAACTGTCACGAACGCCCGGTATGATCGGCGCGGCGGCTTGCATGCCGTCGTGCCCGACGATCGGGCGACAGGCCGGCAACGCCGGTCGACGACCATTTCCCTCCACGATTCAGCACCTGTTTTGCCGAACATGAATACCGGGCCGGATACCGTCGCGAGCATCAAGGAACGCGCCACGATCGTGTGCCGCCAGCGCAGCAGCGTGCTGCTGGTCGCCCGTACCGCGGCGCGCTGGTCGCTGCCGGGCGGCACGATCCGGCGCGGCGAGACGCCGCTCGAGGCCGCGCAGCGGGAGCTGGCGGAGGAAACGCGGCTGGAGGGGCTCGCACTCGACTATGCGGTGCAGTTCGGCGGCCTCACGAAGCTTCATCACGTGTTCGTGGCCGACGTGCCGAAACACCTGACGCCGCGCGCGAGCAACGAGATCGCGCGCTGCAAGTGGTTCGACGTCGAACGGCTCGAGACGCTGCGCGCGAGCGTGCCGACCCGCAAGATCATCGAACTGCTGCACCTCGACCGCTTTCCCGCGCACGCGGACTGGCCGCTCCGCTCGCGCTGAACCGGCCCGCGCGGGTCACCCGCGCAGCAACGGACCGGCCTTGCGCTCGAGCAGTGCGACGAGTTCGGGCTGCATGTATGCGTAGCGGTCGGGAATGTCGAGGCAGACGATCTTCTTGTGCTTCAGCCGGATGCCGAATCGGGCGGACAGCTTCGCCTTGTGCGCCCGCTCCATCACGAACACGATCTCGGCCCATTCGAGTTGCTCGGCGGATAAGCGCGTCTGCGCGTCGGGCGCGAGGCCCGCGGAGTCGGTTTCGACACCCGGCCACGCGGCGAACACCGCCTCGGCCGTCGGGCTGCGCAGCCGGTTGCGGCTGCAGATGAACAGGGCCCGTGTCATGCCGGTGCGCGGCGGCCGGATGGTCCGCTCAACCGTTCAACCCTGCGGAATCGTGCCGGGCCGCACGTAGGCCAGCATGTGCGGCACGTAGTCGGCCTTGCCGAGCTCGACGCCGTGATGGCGCAGGATCGCGTACGCGGCGATCGCGTGAAAGTAGAACTGCGGCAGCGCCCAGTCGCGCGCGTACTGTTCGCCCGTCATGTCGAACGCGATGCCGTTCGGCAGTTCGAGCGCGATCGGCAACGCGGCGCCGCCGTCGAGTGCGTCCGGCGCGAGTTCGCCGAGGAATGCGATCGTGCCGGCGACGATGCCTTGCGCGTCGCTCAGCGTGCCGGGCTGCGCGTCGGCATGCCAGCCGGCCTCCCGCAACGCCAGCAGCGCGTCCGGCAACGGTTCGCCGCGCAGACGGTAGACCGGTTCCATCGCCTGGAAACAGGAAAATCGCACCTGGGCGGCGAGCGGATACATGTCGGGCGCCAGCTTGAGCGTCAGCAACGCATCGGGCGCGTTGCCCTCGGCCTGCCGATGCGCGGCGGCCTTGTCGAGCCACGCGGATTGCGCGCGCAGCATCTGGGTGAAGGTCGGAACGAGAAGTTGGGTCGGTGACATCCATGCTCTCCGATGAGGCGTTCGCGCCACGATATCAATGTCGGCGCGAATCCGTATTCTGCCGTAGCCGAAGTTTCGACGCGAAACCGGTGACGTATCGCATGACCGACGCCCGGCGCCGGAAGTGTCACGGTTTGCCGTGGCGTGCCAGGAAGCGATCGAATTGCGACGCGAACGCCTTGCCGTCGCGCACGCTGAACGGGGCCGGGCCGCCCGTATCGATGCCCGCGCTGCGCAGTTGCTCCATCATCGCGCGAGTCGACAGCCGTTCCTCGATGTTCTCGCGGCTGAACCAGTTGCCGCGCGGGTCGAGCGCATGCGCGCCCTTGTCGAGGACCGCAGCGGCCAGCGGGATGTCGGCCGTGATCACGAGATCGCCGGCTTCCGCGAGTTCGACGATCCGCGCATCGGCCACGTCGAAGCCTGCCGGCACCTGCAGCGCCTTGATGAACGGCGACGGCGGCGTGCGCAGGAACTGGTTCGCGACCAGCGTCACGCAGATCTCGGCACGACGCGCGGCGCGAAACAGCATGTCCTTGATGACGGCGGGACACGCGTCGGCATCGACGAGTACTTGCATGGCAGGCATTCCGGTGGGTAGAAACGGCGATCATAGCGCAGCGCCGGCGCGTCGCCACGCACGGCCGCCCACGCGATCAGCCGGCCGGCCCGGCGCACAGCGACGCGGCCGTCATCCATTGCGCGCCCCAGGCATCGGCGAGCCGCCTGCCCTGCCCGATTCGCACGGCCGCATCGTCGAAGTCGACGAACACGACGTGATCGGCGGCCGCCGGTCTCGGCGGCGTTTCGCGCGTGCGGCCGTCGGACAGCACCCATAGCCAGCGCTGTTCGTCCGGCGTACGTCGTGCGGCGCCCGCGAGCAATTGCGCGGCGGCCGCGATGCCGTCGGCAAGCGGCGTGCCGCCGCCACCGTCCACCGGTTCGAGCCAGCGCGCATTCCACCAGCGCGGCACGGCCGGGCCGAAGCGCCGCGCGGCGCCGTCGCCGCCGAAGCAGATCAGCGCGGTTTCCACGCGATCGCGCGCGGCCTGATCGAAGTACGCGACGATCAGGCCTTTCGCGAGCGCGAGCCGATCGTGCGCCAGCATCGACGCCGAACAGTCGAGCACGAAGCAATGGAGCGCGCGCGGTGTGCCGGCCCGCTTGCGGAAACGCAGATGGCCGGCGTGCAGCGGGCCGCCGCGCTTCGCGGCGAGCGTCGCCGGCCATGCAACGGCCGTGCCGGCACGCACCGTACCCGGCACACGCGCGACAGCGCCTGGTTGCCATCGAGGACCGCGAACGGCGTTCGCGGCGGCGTCGGCTCGATGGCTCAGCGTTTTTTTAGCGGCAGCGGCACCACGCTCTTCACGTCACGCAGTCCGGCCGGCTCGGGCGGCAGGTAGCCCCAGTCGCCTTGCGATGCGGTCGCGTCGTTTCGTGCCGCGCCCGGTGGATGGTCGGGCTGCCGGTGCGTGTCCGGCGGCGGACGGTCGTCGCGGTCGCCGCCGCCCTCCGCATTCGACTGCGTCGCGCCCGATGACGGCGGCGTACCCGCATGGCGCCGATGCCGCAGCACCGAGTCGGCTACGCGTTCGACGTGCGACACCGTCACCGCGCCGGCCTGCTCCAGCGCCGCGAGCGCGCGCGCGGCGCGCAGCATCACGAGGTCGGCGCGCAGGCCGTCGACGGCCGCGTCGATGCACAGTGCGCTGACGCGTGCATGCACCGCGTCGCCGAAATCCAGCGCCGGCAACCGTGCCCGCGCCGCGCGGATCCGGTCGCCGAGTTCGCGCTGCGCGGCCGCGTGACGTGCGCGAAACGCGTCCGGGTCGAGATCGAACGCGAGGCGCGCCTTCACGATCTGCTCGCGCTGCGCGGCATCGAAGCAGTTCTCGAGCTCGACCATCAGCCCGAAGCGGTCGAGCAGTTGCGGGCGCAGTTCGCCTTCTTCGGGATTCATCGTGCCGACCAGCACGAAGCGCGCGTCGTGCGCATGCGACACGCCATCGCGCTCGACCACGTTCACGCCGCTCGCGGCGACGTCGAGCAGCGTATCGACGAGCCCGTCGGCGAGCAGGTTCACCTCGTCGACGTACAGCACGCCGCGATGCGCGCGCGCGAGCAGGCCCGGCCGGAAGCGCACGCCGTTTTCGGCGAGCGCATGGGCGAGATCGAGCGTGCCCGTGACCTGTTCGTCGCTCGCCGACAGCGGCAGCGTGACGAATGCCCCTTCGGGCAGCAGTTCGGCGAGCGCGCGTGCGGCGGTCGATTTCGCGGTGCCGCGCGGCCCGCTGACGAGCACGCCGCCGAGCGACGGGTCGATCGCCGCGAGCAGCAGCGCCTGCTGCAGCGGTTGCTGCGCGACCAGCGCCGCGAACGGAAATACCGCGCGGGCGCGATGCGTCGTCGAATCGGTCATCGCCGTCCTCCTTCCTGACATTGTTCGCTGTCGAGCCAGACCGCTTCGATCCGCTCGCGATAATCGCCCGGCTCCTGCCACAGCCCGCGCTGCATCGCTTCGACGAAGCGTTCGCAGATGCCGTGCAGCGCCTTCGGGTTGTGGCGTTCGAGGAACGCGCGGGTGGCGTCGTCAAACAGGTACGCGTCGGCGACGAGCGCGTACTGGTGGTCCGACAGCACGCGCGCGGTCGCGTCATAGCCGTACAGGTAATCGACGGTCGCGGCCATTTCGGCCGCGCCCTTGTAGCCGTGGCGCTTCACGCCGTCGAGCCATTTCGGATTGACGACGCGCGAGCGGATCACGCGCGCGATTTCCTCGCGCAGCGTGCGCATCTTCGGCGCGACCGGGTTCGCATGGTCGCCGTGGTAGATGCTCGGCTGCTGCCCGGACAGGTGCCGCACGGCTGCCGTCATCCCGCCCTGGAACTGGTAGTAGTCGTTCGAATCGAGGATGTCGTGTTCGCGGCTGTCCTGGTTCTGCACGACGACGTCGATCGTCGCGAGCCGTTCGCCGAACACGTCCGGCGCGGCGTCGCCGGCGCTGTTCAGCGCGTATGCATGGCCACCCCACTGGCGGTACGCATGGGCGAGATCGGCATCGGTCTGCCAGCGGCGCTGGTCGATCAGATCCTGCAGGCCCGCGCCGTAGCTGCCCGGCCGCGCGCCGAACACGCGCCAGCCGGCACGCCGCCGCGCTTCGTCCGGCGCCACGCCCTGCTCGATCCATTTCGCACGTTCGCGCTCGACGCGCGCGCGGATCGGGTTCAGTGCCTCGGGCTCGTCGAGCGCGGCAACGGCCTGCACGGCCGCGTCGAACAGGTGCATCAGGTTCGGGAACGCGTCGCGGAAGAAACCCGACACGCGCAACGTCACGTCGATGCGCGGCCGGTCGAAGATCTCGATCGGCAGGATCTCGAAGTCGGTCACGCGATGGCTACCGTGCGCCCATTTCGGCCGCACGCCAAGGAGCGCGAACGCCTGCGCGATGTCGTCTCCGCCGGTGCGCATCGTGGCCGTCCCCCAGACCGACAGGCCGATCGCGCGCGGATAGTCGCCGTGGTCCTGCAGATGGCGTTCGATCAACTGCTGCGCGGACTTCAGCCCGAGCGACCACGCGGCCTGCGTCGGCACGGCGCGCGTATCGACCGAATAGAAGTTGCGGCCCGTCGGCAGCACGTCGGGCCGGCCGCGCGACGGCGAGCCGCTCGGCCCCGGCGGCACGAAGCGGCCGTCGAGCCCGCGCAGCAGCTGGCGCAGTTCCTCGCCGCCGCATGCGTCGAGGGCGGGCAGCAGCGTCGAGCGCACGCGTTCGAGCACGGCGAGCGTGCTCGGCCAGTCGCCGGGCGGCGTGGGGGCGGCATCCGCGCCGGTCTCGCCGGAAACAGCCGCGCACAGCCCGTCGAGCCAATGCTGCGCGAGCCGTTCGAGCCGCTCGCGCGTGTCGCCGGCATGGCGCCACGGCGACGCGTCGAGCGCTTGCAGAACGGCCGGCCGCGGGCCCGTCCACGGCGCGGCCCAGTCGGCCGCGAGCGGATCGAAATCGTCGCCGAGCGCGAGATCGCGCGCGAGCGCGCCGATCAGCCCCGCGCGTTCGCCCTTGCCGTCGCCGACCGGAAAACGCGCGAGCGCGAGCAGCGTGTCGCGTCGCTGACGGTCGGCGGGCGACACGCCGAACACGTGCAGCCCGTCGCGAATCTGCGCTTCCTTCAATTCGCACAGCCACGCGTCGACGCGCGTCAGCAGCGCATCCTCGTCGCCCGCATCGCGCGGCGGCGACACGCTCAGTTCGTCGTGCAGACGGTGTTCGGCGATCGTCGCGAGAATCGTCTTGCGCAGCAGCTTCGCGCGCCGCGCATCGACCATCAGCGCTTCGTAGTATTCATCGACCTGCCGTTCGAGATCCTGCAGCGGGCCGTAGTTTTCCGCGCGCGTGAGCGGCGGCATCAGGTGATCGACGATCACCGCCTGCGCGCGGCGCTTCGCCTGGCTGCCCTCGCCCGGATCGTTGACGATGAACGGATACAGATGCGGCAGCGGCCCGAGCGTCAGGTCGGGCCAGCACGCGTCGGACAGCGCGACGCTCTTGCCCGGCAGCCATTCGAGGTTGCCGTGCTTGCCGAGGTGGATGACCGCGTCGATGCCGAACGCATCGCGCAGCCAGAAATAGAACGCGAGATACGCGTGCGGCGGCACGAGATCCGCATCGTGGTAGCTCGCATAGTCGTTCTCGCCGCGCGAGCGCGACGGCTGGATGCCGACGAACACGTTGCCTGCGCGCCAGCCGGCGATCGTGAAGCGCCCCTGACGCAGCGTCGGGTCCGCTTCGGGCAGGCCCCAGCGCGCGTTCAGCGCGTCGCGCACCGCGGCCGGCAGCCGCGCGAAATGCGCGACGTAATCGGCCAGCGCGAAGCTCTGGAACGCGGGGCGCAAGGCGCGCACGGCCGGGTCGTTGGTCACGCCTTCGGTGAGTCGCGCGATCAGCGCGTCGCCATCGGCCGGCAGGTCGGCCACGGCATAGCCCGCATCGCGCAGCGCCGCCAGCACGCGCAGTGCGGACGCCGGCGTGTCGAGCCCCACGCCGTTGCCGATCCGCCCTTCGCTTTGCGGATAGTTCGCGAGGATCAGCGCGATGCGCTTGTCGGCGTTGTCGAGCGTGCGCAGCCGGCACCAGCCCCGCGCGAGCGCCGCGACGAACGCGACGCGTTCGGCGTCCGGCTGGTAGCGCACGACGTCGACTTCGGTGTGCGGACAACGATACGCCAGCCCCTTGAAGCTCACCGCGCGCGTGACGATGCGCCCGTCGACCTCGGGCAACGCGATGTGCATCGCGATGTCGCGCGCATGCAGCCCCTGGTTGTCGGCCACCCACGCGTCGCGGTTGCCGCCGGACAGGATCACCTGCAGCACCGGCGCATCGCCGGCGAGCACGTCGGGCTCGGGGCTGTCGATCGCGCCGGCCGCGAAGGCGGTGGTGTTCAGCACGAGCGCGACGCCATGCGTGTCGCACAGCTGCGCGATGACCTCGCGGCTCACCGCATCCTTCAACGACGTGACCGCGATCGGCAGCGGATTGAGCTCCTCGCGCACGAGCGCATCGGCCAGCGCGTCGAACACGGCGGTGTTCGCGGCCTGCCAGTGCGCGCGATAGAACAGGATCGCGGCGACGGGCGCGCCGGGCGTCCAGCGCGCACGCCAGTCGTCGACGCTCGCCGGGTCGCGCGCCGGGTGATATAGCGCGGCGGCCGGCAGCGGGCGCGGCAGCTCGGGTTCGTCACCGAAACCGAGCGTATGGAACGCGATGCTGCGCAGCAACGCTTCGGCGTTGTGCATGCCGCCTTCGCGCAGATAGCGCCACCACATCCGGCACAGGTCGGGCGCGACCGTGCTCTTCGCGACGAGGTTCGGGTCTTCCTGCAGGTCGCCCGAGAACATCGCGAGCTGCTGCTTGCGTTTCGACGCGAGCGACACGGCCTGCTCGATCCCGTACGGCCAGTATGCTTCGCCGCCCAGATGATCGATCACGACCGTCTTCGCGTGACGCAGCACGTCGTCGACGTAGAAATCGACCGACGCCGGCTGACGCAGGAACGTGACGTTCGCGAGCCGCACGCTCGGAAAGCCGGCAGGCAGTTTCGGCACGACGCTGGCCAGCAGCGACAGTGTCGTGTCGGCCGAGCTCAGGATCACGATGTCGGCCGGCTGCTGGTCGATCCGGACGACGCCCTGCGTATCGTCGACGAAGCCGCCCGGCGTGGTGCGCAGCAGATGCATCGCGCGTTACGCCTGTTGCAGGTCGGCCGCGCACGCGGCGTCGAACGCGCGCTGCAGCGCGGCCGCGTCGAGATCCTCGCCGATCAGCACGAAGCGGCTCGCACGCGTTTCGCCGTCCTGCCAGCGACGGTCGAAGTAGCTGTCGAAGCGGCGGCCGACGCCCTGGATCACGAGCCGCATCGGCGCATCGGGCAGCGCGGCGAAGCCTTTCGCGCGGTAGATCGTATGCGTCTCGACGACACGCTGCAGCGCGGCGATCGTCGCCTCGCGCGTGCCCGCATCGCCCGACACCACCACCGAATCGAAATCGTCGTGATGGTGGTCGTGATCGCCGTCGTCGGCCGAGCCGTGATGGTCGTGCCGCAGGTGGATGGTTTCCTCCGACGCCGATTCGAGCCCGAGCAGCATCGCGACGTCCAGTTCGCCGCGCGTCGCGCGCACGATCTTCACCTGCGGCGCGATTTCCTCGCGGATCGCGGCTTCGACCTCGGCGAACCGCGCGTCGGCGACGAGGTCGGCCTTGTTCACGATCACGAGGTCGGCGGACGACAGCTGATCGGCGAACAGTTCGTGCAGCGGCGATTCGTGGTCGAGGTTCGGATCGGCGCGGCGCTGCGCGTCGACGGCCTGCGGGTTCTCGGCGAACTGGCCGCTCGCGGCGGCCGGACCGTCGACGACGGTCACGACCGCGTCGACCGTGAAGCTGTTCCGGATCGTCGGCCAGTTGAAGGCCTGCACGAGCGGCTTCGGCAGCGCGAGGCCCGACGTCTCGATCAGGACGTGATCGATGTCGGCGCGGCGCTCGACGAGCGCTTCCATCACCGGATAGAACTCCTCCTGCACGGTGCAGCACAGGCAGCCGTTCGCGAGTTCGTACAGCTGGCCCGACGCTTCGCCCTGCGCGCCGTCCGCGTCCTCGCAGCCGATGCCACAGCCCTTGAGGATTTCGCCGTCGATGCCGAGCTCGCCGAATTCGTTGACGATCACCGCGATACGGCGGCCTTCGGCGTGCTGCAGGATGTGGCGCATCAGCGTGGTCTTGCCGCTGCCGAGAAAGCCCGTGACGATCGTGACGGGAAGCTTGCGTAAGGTCATGGTGGATCCTGTGTCGAAAAGGGAGTCAGGCCGAGAGCGTCACGTCGATCTCGTCGTAGCGTTTGAGGCGGTAGATCGCGGCCGACACGATCCAGCACGCGAGGAACAGGCCGATCACGACGTAGCCGAGCATCCCGAAATGCGATGCGACCATCGTCGAGAAATTCCACACGGGCCCCTGCAGCGACAGTTTATCCGCGAGCAGCGCGAGCACCTCGATGCCGCCGATCAGCGCGGCGACCAGCACCGACACGAACGTGATCGTCATGTTGTAGTAGATCTTGCGGATCGGCCGCACGTACGCCCAGCGGTACGCGCCCATCATCAGGATGCCGTCGGTCGTGTC
Organism: Burkholderia sp. MSMB0856; assembly: GCF_001524645.2. Classification (NCBI taxonomy): domain Bacteria; kingdom Pseudomonadati; phylum Pseudomonadota; class Betaproteobacteria; order Burkholderiales; family Burkholderiaceae; genus Burkholderia; species Burkholderia sp. MSMB0856. Next base: position 1,805,074 of record NZ_CP013427.1, read on the forward strand.
GACGAGCGTCATGCCCGCGGTGAACAGCACCGGCAGCACCATCACCGACCAGAACGACAGGCCGCCCTGCACCTGCGTGGCCGAAATGCCGAACAGCGCGATTTCGGTCGCGGTGTCGAAGCCGAAGCCGAACAGGAAGCCGACCGGATACAGGTGCCAGCTGCGCGACACGAGGCGGAACAGCGGCCGGAACAGGCGGGCCAGCACGCCGCGCTGGTTCATCAGCATGTCGAGGTCGGCGTCGACGATCGCCTCGCCGCGGCGGGCCGCGCGAAACGTCCGGTAGACGGAGATCAGGATCAGCAGGTTGGCGGCCGCGAGCACCAGCAGGAAGAACGCCGACACGCTCGTGCTGATCACGCCGCCCCAGGTCTTCATGCTCTCGAAACGCGCGAGCGACGCCGCGGTCAGCGCGACCGCGACCGACATCACGATCACCACCGTCGAATGGCCGAGCGAGAAGAACAGGCCCGCGCCGAGCGGGCTGCGGCCCTCCTGCATCAGCTTGCGCGTGACGTTGTCGATCGCGGCGATATGGTCGGCGTCGACCGCGTGGCGCAATCCGAACACGTAGGCGAGCAGCGCGGTGCCCAGCAGCACGGGCTGGTCGCGAAACGCGACGAAGGCCCAGATCCACGCGCCGACGTTGAAGGCGACGAGCAATGAATAGATCGCGACGATTTTGCCGCGCAGCCCGGATGAGCTGTCGTTGAACAGACGGAAGAACGAGTCGAGCATGATGCTCCTTTGCGAACGGTCGACATGATGAATGCCAACACGGCCGTCGTCGGCCCGGCCCGCGCCGCTGGCCGTTCTTCGCCCCGGCCCGCGCGCGATGCGGCTGACGGGTCGGCAAAGGAAGCGGGCAGCGTTCGGGCGTCGGGCGTGCTGCGGCCGTGGACGATGCGCCGCCTCCCCGCGGCGCTGAACCCCACGTTCTGGCCGGTATCCGGGCTGACGAACACGCCGCTTCGCCTTCCCGGATGCGCGGCATCCAGTGGCGGTCGTCCGCATGCGGCAGGCATGCGGCGAAGCGGCGCTGCATCGCGCTGGGCGCGATGCGTTCGCTTACCGTTGCGGGGGCAGCACAGGTTGGCTCGACTGCGGTGCAGCCAGGCTCCCTGTTTCCCGTTTAACTGCGCGCGCCGGAGGAGCGCGCGCGAGCACCAAAACGCGTGCGAGTGTAGGCGGCGGTGCGGGGAGCGTCAAGGCGGAACGGGCCGACGCGGCGCGGTTGGCACGGCCGCGGCATCGCGCCGGGGGCGCTCGCGGCGCCCGCGGGGCGGGTTCGCGCGGGCCGATCGCTGTGCTATCGTATGCGCCGCGTTCGGTGCTCGCATGCGCATTCCGCGCACGCAGTTAAACGGGAAACAGGAGGCGGAAGTCCGCCCGGCCTGTGCTGTCCCCGCAACGGTACGCCGCCCGCGCGCCGCGGTTCCCCCCGCACGCGCCCAGGCCGCCCGCGATGCCACTGCCCTTCAGCGGGCGGGAAGGCTGCGGCCTGGCAAGCGGCCAGCCCGGATACCGGCCGACGCAAGGGGCGAGCCCGCTGCTCGCCGAACGCCCGATCCGCGGGGGACGGATGGGGTGCGCTTCCCGCCCGCGTTCGCGCGGGCATCGCCCGATCCATCATGCCTTGCCTGTCCGCCGGCCGCCGATGTGCCGCTCGCCGTCCCCTTTCCACTGCCACGACACGGTGTGCGCCGTGCCGCGTCCGATGAGCCGCGCCTGGCTCGTCGGCGCCGGCCCCGGCGACGCCGATCTGCTGACGCTGAAGGCCGTGCGCGCGATCGCCGCGGCCGACGTGCTGCTCGTCGACGACCTCGTGAACCCCGACGTATTGCGCCATGCGCGCGCCGACGCGCGCATCGAGCACGTCGGCAAGCGCGGCGGCCATGCATCGACGCCGCAGGAGGCGATCGTCGCCGCGATGCTCGCACACCTGCGTGCGGGCCGCAGCGTCGCGCGGCTCAAGGGCGGCGATCCGTTCGTGTTCGGCCGCGGCGGCGAGGAGCTGCTCGCGCTCGGCGCGGCGGGTTTCCCGGTCGAGGTCGTGAACGGCATCACGGCCGGTATCGCGGCTCCGGCCGCGCTCGGCATTCCGGTCACGCATCGCGGCGACGCGCAGGGCGTGATCTTCGTCACGGGCCACGGCGCGGGTGCCGACGAACCCGACTGGCGCGCGCTGGCCGCGACGCGCATGACGATCGTGATCTACATGGGCATACGCCGGCTCGACGCGATCGTGGCCGCGCTGCGCGACGGCGGCGTGCCCGGCGACATGCCGTGCGCGGCGATCGAGAACGCGACGCGCGACGGGCAGCGGCACGTGCTCGCGACGCTCGACACCATCGTCGAACGCGTGGGCGCGACCGGTATCGGTTCGCCCGCGATCGTCGTGATCGGCCGCGTCGCCGCGCTTGCCGGCGATCCGGCCGTGCGCGCGGCGCTCGGCGGCCGCGCATGATGCGCGTCGCGCTCGGCGTCGGGTTTCGCGCGGACGTGACGGCCGCGCAACTCGATGCCGCGATTCGCGCGGCGCTGAAGCACTACCCTGATGCCGAGCCGGCCGTCGTCGCGACGCTCGCCGACAAGGCGCGCGCCCGGCCGCTGCGCATGCTGTGCGCACGCCGCGGCTGGCCGCTCGTCGCGTTCGACGCGGCGCAACTCGCGCAGTGCCCCGAACCGCCATTGAGCGGCCCGTCGGCGGCCGCGCTCGCGCGTTTCGGCGTCGCGGGCGTGGCCGAGCCGTGCGCGCGGCTCGCGGCACCGCGGGGCCGGCTGCTCGGCCCCAAATCCATCCTGGGCGGCGTGACGGTCGCGCTCGCCGGCCCGCTCTGAACCCTTTGTTTCGCTTTCGACAGGACGATTCCCGATGAAGACCGATGCCGAATCCCATCAGCGGATGACCGAACGCCGCCGCGCCGGCCATGAAAAGAAGCAGGCTGCCGCCACTCAGGAAAAGGGCCTGCTGATCGTCAACACCGGCAACGGCAAGGGCAAGAGCACGGCCGCGTTCGGCATGGCCGTGCGCGTGCTCGGCCACGGCATGCGGCTCGGCGTCGTGCAGTTCATCAAGGGCGCGCTGCACACGTCCGAGCGCGATTTCCTCGGCGCGGTCGCGCAATGCGACTTCGTGACGATGGGCGACGGCTATACGTGGAACACGCAGAATCGCGACGCCGACATCGCGACCGCCCGCAAGGGCTGGGACGAGGCGCGCAGGATGATCGAAAGCGGCGAGTACCGGATGGTGATCCTCGACGAGCTGAACACCGTTCTGAAGTACGAATATCTGCCGCTCGACGAAGTGCTCGCGACGCTCGTCGGGCGGCCGGATTCGGTGCACGTCGTCGTCACGGGCCGGCATGCGCCCGATGCCCTGATCGATGCGGCCGACCTCGTCACCGAAATGCGGCTCGTCAAGCATCCGTACAAGGAGCAAGGCGTGAAGGCGCAGCCCGGCGTGGAGTTCTGAGCGATGCCGGCCTGCCCCGCGCTGTTCGTCAGCGCGCCCGCGTCCGGCCAGGGCAAGACGTCGGTGACGGCCGGCCTCGCGCGGCTGCACCGGCGGCTCGGCCGGCGCGTGCGCGTGTTCAAGACCGGGCCGGATTTTCTCGATCCGATGTTGCTCGAACGCGCGAGCGGCGCCCCCGTGCATGCGCTCGACCTCGGCATGGTCGGGGAAGCCGGCTGCCGTGCGCTGCTCGCCGATGCCACACGCGACGCGGACCTGATCCTGATCGAAGGCGTGATGGGATTGTTCGACGGCACGCCGAGCAGCGCCGATCTCGCGGTCGCGTTCGGCGTGCCGGTCGTCGCGGTGATTGCCGCGAAGTCGATGGCGCAGACGTTCGCGGCAATCGCATTCGGGCTCGCGCGGTTCCGCCCCGAGGTGCCGTTTCACGGTGTGCTGGCGAACCGCGTCGGGTCGCCGCGGCACGCGGAATTGCTGCGGCAGGCGTTACCCGACGACTTGCGCTGGCTCGGCCACGTGCCGGCCGATGCGGGCATCGCGCTACCGGAGCGGCATCTCGGCCTGCACCAGCCCGCCGACATCGACGACCTCGATGCGCGGCTCGAGCGCGCGGCCGACGTGCTCGCGCAGACGGCGCTCGCCGAATTGCCGCCCGCCGTTTCGTTCGCGGCGCCGGATGTCCGCGCCCCGCTGCCGCGTGCGCTCGCCGGCACGCGGATCGCGATCGCGCGCGATGCGGCGTTCTCGTTCATTTATCCGGCGAATCTGGCGCTGCTCGATGCGCTCGGCGCGCAGCTTCGGTTCTTTTCGCCGCTGGCCGACGAACCCGTGCCCGACGATTGCGATGCGCTGTTCCTGCCGGGCGGCTATCCGGAACTGCATGCGGCGACGCTTGCGGCGAATGCCGTGACCGCGCGGACGATTCGCGCGCACGCGGCGGCCGGCCGGCCGATCGTCGCGGAATGCGGGGGAATGGTGTATCTGTGCGAATCGCTGACCGACGTGGACGGCGCGACGACGCCGATGCTCGGGCTGCTGTCGGGCCATGCGACGATGCAGCGCCGGTTCGCGGCGCTCGGGATGCAGCAGCTGGACACGCGCACGGGACCGATGCGCGGTCATACGTTTCATTATTCGCGGCTCGATACGCCGCTGGCGCCGCTGGCGATCGCCGCGCGGCCCGACGGCGCGCCCGGCAGCGGCGAAGCCGTTTATCGCGCGGGCCCGATCGTCGCGACGTACATGCATATGTACTGGCCGTCGAATCCGGAGCTGGCGGCCGCGCTGTTCGGCGGCACGGCATTCTGACGAAAAACTGCGGGACACCGCGAGGTCGCGATGTCAGTGCTTTTCGCGGCCCGGTGCTTCCGAGCGTGAAGTCCGGATCACGGTGCCGTCGGGCGAGAAATGCGCGTTGAACATCGCGTCGCCCGATACGCCGCCCTCGGCCCAGTGCCAACTCCACACTTCTTCATGACTCAATGCGTATTGCGCGACCTCGGTCGGCTTGCCGAGCAGTTGCCGTACGTCGTCCTTCGACATTCCAGGCACGACCTTCGCGATGTTTGCCGCCGTCAGGGCCTGCGTGATCGACACGAGCCGGCCGTCCGGCCCGAAATCGAGCATGTACGTGCTCGTGCCGTACGGGCCGCGCGGATACTCGAAGCGCTGCGAGCCGTCCTCGCCCTGCCTCACCATCTCGGGCTTGCCGGCCTGGCGCAGCACGTCCTCGGTCGTCGAGACGCCCGGCTGCAGATTGCCGAACGCCATCGGATCGGGCTTGATCGCATTCACCGCGTCAGCCACCTTCTGGTCGTCGCAACCGGCCACCAGAACGCCGACCGCGCAGGCCGTCAGCACGGTCAGAAACTGTTTTCGCATGTCATCCACACCTGTATTCATCGAGCCGATCCGGCGTCGCGCGCAGCGTAGCACGCGGCTCGTCCCGTCGATGTCAAGGAGCGTCAAATTCGCGCGCATCCCGCGCGCCCGGTATCACGGCCGCGTTGGCGCGTGCCGGGCGGCGGCGCCCGCGTCGATGCGCCGCGGCCTCACACCAGGAACGTCTCGGCCAGCTTGACCCAGTACGATGCGCCGGTCGGCAGCGCGGCGTCGTTGAAGTCGTAACCGGGGTTGTGCACCATGCAGCCGCCCTCCCCGTCGCCGTTGCCGATGATCAGGTAGCAGCCCGGCCGCTTCTCGAGCAGGAACGCGAAATCCTCGCTGCCGGTGAGCGGCACCATCCCGTCGATCAGGTTCGCCTCGCCGACCCACTCTCGCGCGACGCCGCGTGCGAACGCGGTCATCTGCGCGTCGTTGACGAGCACCGGGTAGCGGCGTTGGTAGTCGATCGTCGCGGTCGCGCCGAACACTGCAGCCTGCGCATGAACGACTTCCTTGATGCGCGTCTCGAGCAGGTCGCGCACTTCCGGTTTCAGCGCGCGCACGGACAGGCGCATCTGCGCGCGGTCGGGAATCACGTTCGGCGCCTCGCCCGCATGGATCGCGCCCACCGTGACGATCGCCATGTCGAGCGGCGACACGTTGCGCGACACGATCGTCTGCAGCGCGACGACGATCTGCGCGCACACGACGACCGGGTCGATCGCCCTGTGCGGCACCGCCCCGTGGCCGCCGCGCCCCTGCACGTCGACGATCACGGTATCCGACGACGCCATGAACGGCCCCGGCAGGAAGCCGAACTTGCCCGTCGGGAAGCCCGGCATGTTGTGCATCGCGAAGATCGCGTCGCACGGAAACTGCTCGAACAGCCCGTCGTCGAGCATTTTCTTCGCGCCGCCGAGCCCTTCCTCGGCCGGCTGGAAAATCAGGTTCAGCGTGCCGGAAAAGCGGCGCTCGCGCGCCAGGTGCTTCGCGGCCGCGAGCAGCATCGCCGTGTGGCCGTCGTGGCCGCACGCGTGCATCTTGCCGGGGATCGTGCTCTGGTACGGCAGGCCGGTCGATTCGTGGATCGGCAGCGCGTCCATGTCGGCGCGCAGGCCGAGGCGCTGCGTGCCGTTGCCGACCTTCAGCTGCGCGACGACGCCCGTGCCGCCGAGCCCGCGATGCACCGTATAGCCCCACGCCTGCAACTGCCCGGCGACGAGGTCGCTCGTCGCGAATTCCTCGAATCCCAGCTCGGGGTGGGCATGAATGCGGTGCCGGATCTCGATCATTTCGTCGGCGAGGCCTGCGGGGATCACGCTGTGCGTCACGGTGTCGTCTCCTGGGTTTCGTGGGGAAGGTGCAGGTAAGGATAGTCGGTTGAGCGGCAACCGGACAGACAGAAAGTCGTCACGGCAGCAACCAGAAGTTGCCTGTCGATCGTCGTGGCGCGCGACGAATGCGCGACGGATCGTACGGCGGAAGGAAACCGGCCATTCGGGCGACTGCCGCCTGCGGTCGGGATTCGCGACACTGCGTGTTCCGTCTCGATTTTTCAGGTGGGAGGGCGTGTTGATTGCCGTTCGTCATTCCGGAATAATTCCGTCACATCAATGGGTTGAGGATATTTGTTCATTTTTTGACGGCCGTACATTTTTTGTGTACGCTCGTGAAAAAGTGAACAGGCGATCCACCCCGATGCCCAAGAACGCCATCCTGCCGATATCGGAACAGCACGTGCTCGACGAAGCCTGTGCCGCGTTCGGACGCGCGACCCGGCGCTTCGACGCCCGGCCCGTGCGCGTGCCGGCCGCATACAACGCGCATGCCGACGCGATGATCCGCTTCGGCATTGCCGGGCAAACATTCGAGATGCCGGTGGCGGTGAGCGTCGGCGTCGAATCGCTGCACGGCGCGCTCGCCGCGTTACGCCGCCGCGCGCCTCCAACGTCCGCCGAGCGGCCGCTGATGCTGGTCGCGCCGTATTTTTCGGCCGACCTGGCCGCCCGCCTGATCGAGCACGACATCCCGTTCATCGATACCGCCGGCAACGCATGCCTGATCCAGCCGGAGGCGATCGTGATGATCTCCGGCCGGCCGAAACCTGCACGCACGCCACGCCGGCAGGCATCGCGCGCGACGACGCCCAAGGGGCTCGCCGTGATGTTCGCGCTCGCGACGCAGCCGGGCCTCGTCGCGCAACCGCTCCGTGCGATCGCCGCCGCGTCGGGCGTCGCGCTCGGCACGGTCAATCTCGCGATGGACGATCTGATCGCACGCGGCCTCATCGCGCAGCGGCGCAACGGCGCGCGCGCGTTTACCGACTGGCCGCGCTTCGTGCAGGAATGGGTCGCGCTGTACCCGAGCCGCCTGCGCGCGAAATTGCCGAGCCGGCGGTTTGCCGCGCTCGCGCCCGACTGGTGGCGCGGTTTCGATTTCGCGCCATTCGACGCGCGGCTCGGCGGCGAACCCGCGGCCGACCTGCTGACGCACGACCTGAAGCCGGCCGCGGTCACCGTCTATACGCACGGCGCCGTGTCGAACCGCCTGCTGCTCCAGGCGCGCCTGCGCCCGGACGAGCGCGGCGACGTCGAGCTGCTCGAAGCATTCTGGCCGCCGTCGCCGGCGCTCGACTGGCGCGAGCAGGACGTGCCGCTCGTGCCGCCGCTGCTGATCTACGCGGATCTCGTCTCGTCCGGAGACAGCCGCAATCTTGCCGCCGCCGAACACATCCATGACCGATACCTCGCCCACCCGCCCGCTTGAAGTCGACGCGCGCCGGCCGCTCGAACCGGCGGCGGTCGCGTTGCTGCAGGCGGTCCGTACGGCTTGCGCGCAGCTCGACGCGGCATTCGTCGTCGCCGGCGCAACCGCGCGCGACATCCTGATGTGGCATGTCCACGGCATCCGGCCGGTGCGTGCGACGCGGGACGTCGACGTCGCCGTGTGCGTGGTGAGCTGGCCGTTTCACGAACGGCTCGTCGATGCGCTCGTCGCGACGGAGCAATTCGCACGCGCGCCGAAGCATCAGCAGAAACTGCTGTTCGACAGCGGCACGCAAGGCTTTCGCACGGAGCTCGATCTCGTGCCGTTCGGGCCGCTCGAGGCGCCCCCCGGCGAAATCGCGTGGCCACCGGGCGGCGATTTCGTGCTGAACGTGCTGGGCTTTCAGGAGGCGGTCGATACGGCGCTGGTCGTGTCGATCGCGGCCGGCATCGCGGTGCCGGTGGCCAGCCTGCCGGCCCTGGCGCTGTTGAAGCTGCTCGCGTGGAAGGACCGGCGCGCACGCCAGAACAGCGACGCGTACGACCTGCTGTTCCTGCTCACGCATTTTCACGACGCGGGTAATCGCGAGCGTATCTGGGACGTCGCGCCCGACCTGCTCGAGCAGCACGGTTTCCAGCCCGAGCTGGCCGCGGCCGCGCTGCTGGCGCGCGATGCAAGGCGGATTGCTTCGCCGCACACGCACGATGCGATCCGCGCGCTGTTATCCGACGCAGCGACCTACGCGACGCTCCGGCAGGATCTGCAGGCCCGCGCGTTCGCGCTGCTGCCGGGCGAATTCAACGATGACGCCGACCGGTATCTCGACGCGTTCCGCAACGCTTTTCTCACCAATTCGCCCGTTCCCCGGAGGTGACGTGCGGCCGCGCGACCGCAACGCCATCGCGCATTCACTGCCCTGCGCCGGGCCCGCCCGGTCTCCGAGCGACGGCCCCGCGCCGCAACTGAATTCGCGACCGTGGTTCCAGCCGCGCGACAAACGCCGTCACGCGTTCCGCATGCTTCGTCACGGCAACCGGAACGTGTCGAAGAATGTATCGCGCTCCATCACGGTGAGCGCCGCGCGCTTGTGCGGGAAGTCGAACTCCTTCAGCGTGTAGAACCCGAGCCGGTGCATGTACGCGATATGCCGCACGTGATCGACGCGCGGCTCGCCGACGAGCCGCTGCGTGCGCGGTTCGTCGACGAACATGTAGTGCAGCACCCCGCTCCACCACGCATGCAGCTTGCCCGCGCTCTGGAAGCGTGAATCGCCGATCAGCAGATGCAGCCCGCGATCGTGGTCGTGCGCGTCGTAGAACGGTGCGAGGCGGTCCTCCTTCGCCCAGTAGAACTCGAAATAGCCGAACGGCGTATCGTCGAAATAGCCGATCATCGGATGCATGTGCGGATCGGCGAGCCGCTCCGCGAGATAGGCGGCGTGCTCGTCGAGCGTGCCGCGCTGGTCCCAGAAATGCGCGACGCGATCGAGGTTCATCCAGTCGCTGAATAACTGCGCATGCGCATCGATGTCGACGGTGCGCAGGCTGAACGTCATCCCGACCTGCGGCATGTGGCGCGCATAGATCTCGCCGGCCGGCGACGGCGGCCGCACCGGATGCCGGTGGCCGTTCGTGATCGTGTAGCGCAGCGGCATCCCGCCCGACGCGGGCACCTTCAGCCAGGGCCGAGGGTTCTGCCAGAACGTCGCGCGCGATGCGGTGAGGCGCAGGCGGTCGCCCACGATCCGTGCATCGTCGATCACGCCGTCGCGCACCGCGCGCGCGACGTACGACGCGATAGCCGCCGGATCGGCGCCGCCGTGCGGCACCGACACCGTCGCCGCATCGTGCCGCGTGTCCGTGTTGAACAGCGCGACGAACTCCGCCAGCAACGCGGCCGGCGCATCGTCGGGCCGCCACGCGTCGAGCGTGCGCTCGGCGGCGGGCGACTCCTGCCCGTGCGCGGCGCCGTCGAGTGCCGCGGCCACCTCGCCTTCGACGGCGTCCGCTTCCTTGTCGGCCGGTTTCGTCAGCGTGTCTTCCATCACAGTGCTCCCGCGTCGTGGCGATCGGCGAGGATATGCAGCCCCCGCTCGAGCGCCGGAAACAGGCTGCGCTGGAAGTTGTTCCAGCGCAGTTCGAGAATCGTGTCGTCCGGCGCGATCGGCGTGTCGAGCACGTCGCAGATCACTTCACCGGAATCGATGCCGTTGTCGACGTAGTGCAACGATGCGCCCGTCATCGTCACGGGTTCGACGCGCGAGGTCGCGCCGCTCGCCCAGTCGACCCGTTCGCCGCGCGCGCCGTGCAGCGCGTCGAGCGTCGCCCACGCGCCGCGCCGCTGGTACGGCGAATCGTCGGCCGTGATGCCGGGGTGGATGTTCGCGATGCGACGATGAAAACGCGCGCCGGGACGCACGAGCTCGTCGAGGATCACGAGCAGCCCGTCGAGCACGACCACGTCGGCGTCGAGTTCGAGCAGGCGTTCGAGCAGGCGGCGCTCGAACGCCTGCTTGCCCGTCACGCGCTCGCGCGAATCGCGCGGCAACCGGCGGTACGTCGACGCAATCGTGCAGAACAGTTCGTCGACCGGCCTGCCCTGCACGGTCAGCCCGTCGGGCAGGATCCACGGGCGGCCGGGCGTGCGTGCGAAGCCGTAGTCGGCAACCTTCGCGCGATCGGCCGGCGAGCCTTCGTCGTCGTCGACGATCACGCCCTGGAGCGCATAGCGTTCGCCGAGCGGCGAGTCGTTCAGACGCTCGACGAGGAATTCGAGCGGCGCCTTCATGTAGCGCGTGCCGCCCTGGTAAGCGACCGGCTGGCCGGCGCGATCGGCCGCGCCGTTGCGCAGCGACTGGATGTAGACGAGATTTTTCTTCGGCATGGAGGCGTCGTGAAAAAAGCGGACGACGGCGCCGCGGCCCGCCCGCGCCGGCCCGAAGGCCGGCCGGCGCGCCACGGCGCGCGGCGTCACCAGTTGTATTTCGCGGTGGCGATCACCGTGCGGTCGGTCCCGAAAACGCAGACGCTCGTCGACTGGCAACCGCTGATGTAATGGCGGTTGAACAGGTTCGTCCCGTTCACGGCAAAGCGCCAGTTGCGCGTGTCGTAATGCACGCCCGCGTCGAACAGCGTGTAGCTCGATACCGTCAGCGAGTTGTCCGCCGCACCGGCCGACGCACTCTGGTAGCGCACGCCGCCGCCCAGGCCGAAGCCCGTGAGCGGCCCCGTGTGCCACGTCCAGTCCGCCCACAGCGACGCCATCTGGCGCGGCCGCGGAATGTCGACCGGCCAGTTGTTCAGCGACGCGTCGTTGGCCTTCACGTTCTTCACGTCCTGGTAGACGTAGGACGCGATCAGCGACAGGTTCCGCGTGAGCTTGCCGGTCGCGTTCAGCTCGATCCCGCGCGAACGCACTTCACCGGTCTGGACCAAGGTCGTGCCGGACGGATCGAGATTGAGCGGCGTCGCCGTGAGCACGTTGGTCTGGTTGATCTGGTAGATCGCCGCGCTCAGCATCAGGTTCTTGCCGGGCGGCTGCCAGCGCAGGCCGGCCTCGATCTGCTTGCCGCGCGTCGACTGCGGCAGCCCGCCGCCGTACAGGTTCACGCCGATCAGCGGGTTGAACGACGTCGCGTAGCTGACGTACGGCGACAGCCCGTAGTCGCCCTGGTACGTGAGGCCCACGCGGCCGGTGAACGCCGTGACGTCGGCCTTCGACTGCGTGCCGCCCGCGCGGTCGTCCATCCGCTGGTTGACCCAGTCCTCGCGGCCGCCGAGCGTCAGCGTCCAGCGGTTCCACTTGACCTGGTCCTGCACGTACAGCCCGAACGTGTTCATCGTCGTGTACGTGTTGGTGCGATACGTGGTGTTCGGCGGCGAGAACACGGACAGCGTGACCGGCGTGTAGACCGGGTTGTAGATGTTCAGCGTCGGCGCGGCGGCCAGCCATTCGCTGTCGGTCGCGGTCTGCCGGTTGTACTGGAAGCCGAGCAGCAGCGTGTGCTCGAGCGGCCCCGTGCCGAAGCGGCCCTGCAGGTTGTTGTCGATGTCGAAGCGGCTGTAGTTCGTCTGGAACACGCCGGCCCAGCGGTTGATGTCGGTCAGGCTGCCGTCGGCGAAGCCCGCGCCGAACACCGAGCCGTTGTCGAGCGACAGGTGCATCCAGCGCACGTTCTGGCGGAACGTCCACATCGGGTTCAGGTTCCGCTCGAACTGGTAGCCGAGCGACCACTGCTTCTTGCGGTAGTAGTTGAAATTCGGGTCGCCGCCGTAGACGTCCTTGTCGAGCTGCCCGTTCGGGTTCGGCAGCACCGTGCCTTGCGCCGGCAGGAAGTTCGACGAGATATCGCCCCAGTCCTGCAGGTACGTGGCGGACAGCGTCAGCGACGTATCCGCGTCCGGGCGCCAGCGGAACGACGGCGCGAGCGCGACGCGCTGGTCGTTGTTCGGGCCGGTCAGCGCGTTGCCGTCGCGGGCGACGCCGACGAACCGGTACGCGTACTTGCCGTCCGCGTCGAGCTTGTCGCCGACGTCGATCATGAACTGCTTGCGCGCGTAGTTGCCGAACTGCACGCCGGCTTCGCGCACGCGCTCGCCGTCGGCCGTCTTGGTCTGCACGTCGATGATCGCGCCCGGGTCGCCGGCGCCGTACAGCACCGACGTCGGCCCGCGCAGCACGGTGATGCTGTCGATCATGTACGGATCGACGCGCCAGCTCGACAGGTTCAGCGTGTTCGGCACCTGCAGGCCGTTCACGTACGCGGTCGGCGTGAAGCCGCGCAGCGCCGCGTACCAGTCGGAGCGGTTGTCCGAGCCGTACGACGAGAAGCCCGGCACGTAGCGCAGCGCCGCGTTCACGTCGGTCGCGCCGGTCATCTCGATCTGCTGCGCGGTGACGACGTTGATCGTCTGCGGAATCTCGTTCAGCGCGGTATCGGTCTTGGTGCCGGTCCTGCTGCGCTTCGCGACGAGCCCGACCGTGCCGTCGCCTTCCGAGCCCGCGTTGACGTTGATCGCCGGCAGCGTGCCGGACGTCGAGCCGTTCTGCGCGCCGGCCGATGCGCCGACCGCCACACCGTTCTGCGCATTGCCGCCCGACGCCGCGGCGCCTGCGTTCACGGCTGGCGCCGTCTGGGCATATGCGTGCCCTGCCGCCATCCCGAACGCCACGCTCGCCGCGGCTGCGATCGCACGCACACGCGTGCCTGTTGCCCACTCCATCTTTCTCTGCTCCACTTTTTTGATGCGGTCTCCGACCGCGCCTTTGTCAAAGAGCGAAAGCCATGCGGCCCGCGCTCGCCCCGTCTTGATGTCGTTGTTCATGCAGTGCCCGGGCCGCGCCATCGTCATGGGCGGGCGCGATCCCTTCCTCGAGCGACGCGCAGATCTCGTCCGCGCGGCGCGCCAGGACCGACAGCAGCGTGTCGGACAGGCCGTGGCTGTCTTCGCAGCAGCCTTGCAGGTAGATGCGCGGCGCGAAGTGCGCGGGCGTCGCGAGCAGGTAGTCGCGCGTGACGTCGCCGCGCGTGAGCGCATCGCCCAGATGCGGCGCGAGCCCTTCGAGCAGCGCCGAATGCGTATCGCGCCGGTAGCCGGTCGCGAGCACGAGCGCGTCGAACCGTTCGACGCGCGTCGCGCCGTTCAACCGGTCGCGCAGCGTCAGCTCGATGCGGCCGTCGCCGGCGCGCACCGCGGCCTCGATCGCGCTGTTCGCGAGCAGCGCATGGCGCGGCGTGCCGTCGATGCGCTGCAGGTACAGCATTTCGTAGATCTGCTCGATCAGCGGCCGATCGACCACCGCGTAGTTGGTGTCGCGATAGCGCTCGAGCAGCGCGCGGCGCGCGTCGTGCGGCTGCGCATAGACGACGTCGGTGAATTCGGGGCTGAAGATCTCGTTGACGAACGGGCTGTCGTCGGCCGGTTTCAATGCGCCCGCGCGCATCACGAGGCTCGCGTCGACGTGCGGGAAACGGCGCGCGAGGTCGATGAACACCTCGGCCGCGCTCTGCCCCGCGCCGATCACCGCGACGCGGCGGCGCTCGCCGTCCGGCGCGGCGACCAGCCGGTCGATGTCGGTCAGGTACGACGACGAATGGATCACGCGATCGCGGCTGAGCGCGGCGAACGCGTCCGGCACCGCCGGCGTGCCGCCGACGCCGACCGACAGCGCACGCGTCACGCGCTTGCGCTCGCGGCCGGCCGCGTCGCGCGACAGCACGCGCAGCGCGTCGATCCGCGCGCCGTCGCCGCGCACGGGCTCGATCGCCGTGACGGTTTCGTTGTAATGGACGTGCTCGTCGAATGCGTCGGCGACCCAGCTCAGGTAGTCGTGGAATTCGACGCGAGTCGGATAGAAGTTCTTCAGGTTGACGAATTCGTTCAGCCGGCCGCGTTCGAACAGGTAGTTGATGAACGTGTAGCGGCTTTTCGGATCGCGCATCGTGACGAGATCCTTCAGAAACGAGATCTGCATCCGGCAGTCGTCGAGCAGCATGCCGCGATGCCAGCCGAATTCCGGCTGGCGTTCGACGAAGCAATGCGCGAACGGACGCGTGCCGTTGCGTTCCGCGAGGCGCACGGCCAGCGCCAGGTTCGACGGCCCGAAGCCGACGCCGATCAGGTCGAATACGGTTTCTCTCTGCATGTCTCTCAGCTCCCTTGTCGGTGAATCCGGCCCGTCAGACGTGACGGCCGGAGAAGAAGGTCTCGCGCAGCGTGCGCATCCACAACGGCTGCCCGTCGGCGAGCGCCAGGCGGCGCTGCCGCGCGAAGCCGTGCCGCGCGAGGGTGTCGACGACCCGCGCGCGGCCGGCCGGGACCGCGCAGCCGACCGCTTCGGTGCGCGCATCGTCGAGGAACAGGTAATGCACGACCGACGGCAGCCAGCCCGCCACGCAATGCGGGCCGCGCCAGCGCGATGCGCCGACCAGCATCCGCAGCCCGCGGTCGTAATCGCGCGCGCCGACGTGCGGCGCGAGCGGGTCTTCCTTCAGCCAGAACGCCTCGACGTACGCGAACGGTTCGCCGTCGAAGCAGCAGACGAGCGGGCTCACGTGCGGATCGGCATCGGGCGCCGTGCCGTCCACGCCGGGTTGCGTGCCCGGCCAGCCGTCGCGCACGCGCGGCTCGTCGAACCAGTGCGCCAGGCGCGCGGCGTCCTCGCCCGGCTGCCAGCCGCGCAGCGTGAAGCGCACGCCGAGTGCAGGCAGGTCGCGTGCATACACGTCGCCGCGCGGCGCGGGCGGACGGCGCGGATGCCGCCGGCCGTCGGTCAGCATCGGCAGCGTCGCGCATGGCAGCGGCGTGCCGACGCGCCACAGATCGGCCTGCTGCGCCCAGCCTTCGCGCATGCACAGACCGCCGTCGGCGAGCACGCCGCTCGCGCGCAGCGCGTCGAGCGCGACCGCCGGCCACGCGGCCGGGTCGAGCCGGATCGCCGCACGGCGCGCGTCGTCCGAAAACGCGGCGGCGAGCGCGGCCAGCAACGCGCGACGCTGGTCGCCCGGCGCCGCGCGATGGTTGTATGCGACGAGGCGCAGCGTGCCGTCGTCCGCGAGCTGCGCGCGCAGCAACTGCGCGCCGATGCCGTCGCCCTGCGCGACGCGGATCTCCGCGTCGTCGCGCGCGGCGAACAGGCCGTCCGCGAACGCGAGGCGGCACGTGTCCGGCATCGTGAATCCGTCCGGACGCACTTCAGCCAGCATCGCGCACCTCCTGTTCCGTTTCGGCCGACACATCGAGATGCGCACCGAGCGCCGCGAGCGTCGGCGACGCGAATACGTCGGCCACCGTCAGCGCGTGCCCGGCGCGGCCGGCCGCGTCGACGAAGCGCACGACGTCGAACGACGTCGCGCCGGCTTCGAACAGATCGGCATCGGGCGCGGGCGCGGCCGTCGCGAACGTGTCCGACCACAGCGCGGCGAGCGCGGCTGCGGCGTCCGGCGCGCGCGATGCCGCCGTGACGCGCGTCGCCGCGCTGCCGGCCGGTGCGACTGCGACCGCCGCCGACGCGGCGAACAGCGCGTCGGGCGCGCCGAGCGCCGCTTCCGGCGCACCGGCGAAACGCGCGACTTCGTCGTGATAGAGGTCGACGAGCGCATCGACGAAATCGCCGTCGAGCAGTTCGTCCGCGTACGAGAACGCGGCGCTCACGTGGCCGTCCGGATGCTCGACGACATCCAGCTCGAGCGTGAACACGACGCGATGACGCACGTCGTCGAACCCGGCGAGCGACAGGCCGGCCCAATCGCGCGCGGCGGCGCCGGTCGGACGCAGGTAGTTGAACATCACCTGGAACAGCGGATTGGCGTTTGCGGCACGCGGCGCGCGCAGCGCGGCGACGACGTCGGCGAACGGCACATCGGCATGCGCATACGCGGCGAGCGCCGTATCGCGCACCTGCGCGAGCACGTCCGAGCGGCAGGCTGACGTGTCGAGCCGCGTGCGCACGACCACGGAATTGATGAAGAGACCGAGCGCATCGCGCGCGGCGTCGCCCGTCAGCTCGCGCGTCGACGCCAGCACGCCGACCAGCTGATCGGCCGCACCGGTCACGCGGAACAGCGCAGTGTTGAGCGCCGCGTGCAGCAGCATCGGCAGCGTCGCGTGCGCGGCGGACGCCGCGGCGCGCGCGGCACGGATCAGCGATGCGTCGAATTCGAACGCGACGCGCGTCGCACGCCATTGCGGGACGGCCGGCGCGTTTGCGCGCGGCGGCAGTATGGGCGGCGGTAGATCGGCCAGCGCGTCGCGCCAGTACGCGACGCGGGCCGGGTGGCACGGCGCGGGCAGCGCGAGCGACGTGTCGTGAGGCGGTGTCGATACCGCTTCGCCGCGCACGAACGCGACATAGCCTGCACGCACCGCTTCGAGCCACAGCTCGATCGAATCGCCATCCGACACGATGTGATGGATCGTCACCGACAGCACGTGATCGTCCACGTCGAGGCGCAGCAAGCGTGCGCGCCACAGCGGCGCATCGGCCGCGAGATCGAACGGTGCGAGCGCATCGGCGTCGGTCAGCGCCGCCGCGCGGGCGAGCGCGTCGGGCCGTGCCGACAAATCGACGAGCGGCATTTCGACGGAAACGTCTGCATCGATCCGCTGGCCGGGCAGCATGCCGTCGCGCGTGACGAGCCGGGTACGCAGCGCCGGATGAGCGGCCGCCGCAGCCGAGAACGCCGCACGCAGCGCATCGACGTCGAGCGGACCGCGCACGCGCAGCGCGACCGGAATGTTGTACGCGGCGCTGTCCGGCTGCGCGCGCCACAGGAACCACAGGCCGAGCTGCGCGGGCGACAGCGGCCATACGCCGTGCGCATCGGGTTTGACCACCGCGACGCCCGGCGCTGCGGCACCGGCGTGCGCGGCGCGCGGCGCGTCGGCGATCTGGCGCGCGTATTGCGCGAGCACCGGCGCTTCGAACAGCGCGCGCACCGGCACGTCGCGGCCGAGCCGCTCGGCGACGCGCGTCGCGACGCGCACCGCCGCCAGCGAATGGCCGCCGAGTTCGAAGAAGTGATCGCCGCGACCGACGCGCTCGACGTTCAGCACGTCGCGCCAGATCGCCGCGAGCGCGGTTTCGTCGCCGTCGTGCGGCGCTTCGTATGCGCGTTCGACGCGCACCGGCGCCGGCAACCGTGCACGGTCGACCTTGCTGTTCGCGTTGCGCGGCAGCGCGTCGAGCACGATCAGTTGCGCGGGCACCATGTAGTCGGGCAGCGTGCGGCGCAGATGCGCGTCGAGCGTCGCGGCCTCGACCGGTTGCGCGGCCGCCTGCGCGTCGGCGGTCAGTTCGACGTAGGCGACGAGCTGCGCCTGCGCGCCCTGCCCGTGCACGACCGCGCACGCTTCGCGCACCGCATCGTGCGCGGCCAGCTGCGCCTCGATCTCGCCGAGCTCGATGCGCAGCCCGCGCAGCTTCACTTGATGATCGACGCGGCCGATGAAGTCGAACACGCCGTCCGCGCGACGCCGCACGAGGTCGCCCGTGCGGTACAGGCGCGCGCCCGGCGCGCCGTACGGATCGGGCACGAAGCGCTCGGCCGTCAGCGCGGGACGATCGAGATAGCCGCGCGCGACGCCGATCCCCTCGCCGCCCAGGTACAGCTCGCCGATCACGCCGACCGGCAGCGGATGCAGCCGCGCGTCGAGCACGTGCGCGGTGCGCGCGCCGACCAGCGTGCCGATCGGCAGATACGCGGCGTCGCCCAGCTTCGCCAGATCGTCGCCGGGACGGAACATCCACAGCGTCGGCGTGATCACGGTTTCGGTCGGGCCGTAGCCGTTGACCACGCGCACGTTCGGCATGGCGCGGCGCAGCATCGCGAACGCTTCGCGCGACGTGGCTTCGCCGCCGACGGTCAGCGAGCGCAGCGTCGGCGGCGCGCCGTGCGCGAGCGCCCATTCGGCGAGCTGCGCGGCGCAGCCGGGCGGCACGTAGGTCATCGTCACGCCGTCGCGGATCATCATCGCGCAGGTCTGCGCGGGCGGCCACAGCACGTCGGCCGTCACCGACACGGCGGCGCCCGACAAGTATTGCGAAAACCAGCCTTCGTGCGCGCCGTCGAAGTTGACCGACTGGAACAGCAGGAACACGTCGTTCTCGCCCGCGCCGTAGCGCTCGGCGATCGCCACGCAATGCCGCGCGAACGCCGCGTGATCGACGATCACGCCCTTCGGCTTGCCGGTCGAGCCCGACGTGTAGATCGCGTAGGCCGCATGACCTGGCAGCACGTCCGGCAGCGCGACGTCCGCGGCTTCGTCGAGTGCGTCGACTTCGTCCGCGCGCCAGACGCGCAGCGCCGGCAGCTCGGGCAGCGAGGCGGCGCTCGCGCCGTCGGTCAGCACGTGCGCGATGCCCGCATCGCCGACGATCTGCGCGAGGCGTTCGCGCGGATGGGCCGGATCGAGCGGCACGAACGCGGCGCCCGACTTCAGCACCGCGATCAGCGCGACCAGCAGGTCGACCGAGCGCTGCAGCGCGACGCCGACGCGCATTTCAGGCCGCACGCCGACCGCGACGAGGTTGCGTGCGATGCGTGCCGCGCGCGCGTCGACCTCGCCGCGCGTCAGCGCGCGATCGATGTCGGCAACACCGCGTGCGTCGGGCCGCGCCCGCGCATGCGCGGCGATGCGTGCGTGCACGGGGACGAACGGTTCGGCTTCGGCCGCACCCGCCGGCGCGTTCCATGCGAACAGTTGCGCGCGCTCGTCGGCCGGCAGCCAGTCGAGATCGCCGACCGGCACGTCGGGGCGCGCGAGCGCATCGCCGAGCAACGTGACGAAGCGCGCGGCCAGCCGCGCGATCGCGTCGCCGTCGAACAGGTCGAGCGCATGGATGAACGCGGCGTCGAACGTGCCGTCGGGCGTCGCCTCGACGGAAAGCGTCAGGTCGAATTTTGCCGACGGCGTGCCGGACGGCAGCAAGGTTGCCGATGCCGCGCCCAGCGCCGGCAGCGCGCGGCGCTCGCCATACGCGGCCATCACCTGGAACAGCGGATGGTGGCTCGCGCTGCGCGGCACGCCGAGCGCGTCGACGACCTGCTCGAACGGCACGTCCTGGTGCATCTGCGCATCGACGAGCGCGCGCTGCGTACGCGCGACCAGCGACGAGAAATCGCCATGCGCGGGCACGTCGACATCGATCGCGAGCGTGTTGACGAAGAAGCCGATCAGGCCGGCCGTTTCCGCACGTTCGCGGTTCGCGGCCGGCACGCCGACGCAGATCCGCGCATCGCCGGTCGCACGCGCGAGCAGCGCATCGAGCGCTGCAAGCAACACCGCGAACGGCGTCGCGTCCGACGCGGCCTCGAACGCGCGCAGCCGCGCACCGGTGCACGCGTCGAGCGAAAACACGTGACGTGCACCGCGCGCGCTGCGGCGCGCGGGCCGCGCGGCCGCGCCGGGCAGCGTCAGCACGCCGCGCTGCGGGTCGAGCCGCTCGCGCCAGAACGCCAGTTGCCGATCGCGCTCGCCCGCATCGAGCCAGCGGCGCTGCCACAGCGCATAGTCCGCGTACTGGATCGGCAGCGGCGCGAGCGGCACCGGCTCTCCCGACGTATAGGCGCGATAGAACGCCGCGAGTTCGAACAGCATCACGTCCGACGACCAGCCATCCGACACGATGTGATGAACGGTCAGCGCGAGCCAGTGATGCGTCGCGTCGAAGCGGATCAGGTGTGCGCGCACGAGCGGTGCCGCGCCGAGATCGAACGCGTCGGCTTCATCGGCCATTGCGACGCTTTCGGCGCGCGCGACGCGCTGCGCGTCGGGCAACGCTTCGAGATCGGTCTCGCGCCACGGGCAGCGCAGCGGCGGATGGATCGTCTGCGCGACGCCGTCCTCCGTTTCGTCGAAGGTCGTGCGCAGCGCTTCATGGCGCGCGATCAGCGCATCGCACGCGAGCCGCAGCGCATGCGCGTCGAGCGGGCCCGTCAGCGCGAGCCGTTCGGTGATGTGATAGGCGTCCGGCGCGTCGATCAAGCGCGCGTGCAGCCACAGCCGCGTCTGCGCGAACGATGCCGGCACGCGCTCGGAGCGCGGCGCGCGCGGCGGGATCGGCAGCATGCGGAAATCGATGCCGGCCGCGCCGAGCTTGTCGATGAACACCGCGCGCTGCGCGTCGGGCAATTGCGCGAAGCGCGTCGCGAGCGCGAGCCAGTCGGGTTGAGCCTTCGTCATCCGTCGTCCTTATTGGGTTTCCAGTTCGCCGAGCAGCGCATCGATCGCGCTCGCCACGTCGGTCTCGCCGCGTGCCGCGCAGGCCGCGTCGATCGCGTCCGCGCAGCGTGCGAGCGTGCGGGTGTCGAACAGCGTGCGCAGCGGCAGCGCGAGGCCCCAGTGCAGGTTCGCCTGCGCATGCGCTTGCGTCGCGAGCAGCGAGTGGCCGCCGAGCTGGAAGAAATCGTCGTCGCGGCCGATCGCGTCCACGTGCAGCACGCGCTGCCAGATCGCCGCGAGCGCGCGCTGCGTGTCGGTCGCGAGTTCGACGGCCGCGGCCGCTTCGCGCACCGGCGCGGGCAGCGCATGGCGGTCGCACTTGCCGTTCGGCGTGACCGGCAGCGCGTCGAGTTCGATCAGCTGCGACGGCACCATGTAGGCCGGCAACTGTGCGCGCAGCGAATCCAGCAAGGCGGCACGGTCGAGCGGCCCCGCGTCGCCACGTGCGATATAGCCGATCAGCTGCGCGTCGCGCACGATCACGACCGCGTCATGCACGCCGGGTGCCGCGCGCAGCAGCGCCTCGATCTCGCCCGGCTCGATCCGCTGGCCGCGCAGCTTCACCTGGGTGTCGACGCGGCCGAGGTAGTCGAGCGCGCCATCGGCTCGACGCCGTGCGAGGTCGCCGGTGCGATACATGCGGGCGCCCGGCACGAACGGATCGGGCACGAAACGCTCGGCCGTCAGCCCCGGGCGGCCGAGATAGCCGCGCGCGAGGCCCGCGCCCGCCAGATACAGTTCGCCGGTCGCGCCGGCCGGCACGGGCTGCCAGGCCGCATCGAGCACGTGCAGCTGCAGGTTCGCGATCGGATGGCCGATCGGCACCGCGACGGCGCTGGCGTCGTCGGGGCCACAGGTCCAGTGCGACACGTCGATGGCGGCTTCCGTCGGCCCGTACAGGTTCACGAGCGTCGCGTTCGGCACGAGGCGCGCGACCTTCGCGACGAGTTCGGGCGCGAGCGCCTCGCCGCTCGCGACGATCAGGCGCACGCTGTCGCATTGCGCGGCGGCGGAAAAATCGTCGAGATACGCGGCGAACGCGGCCAGCATCGACGGCACGAAGTGCAGCACCGTCACGCCGTGCGCATGGATCGCCGCCGCGAGGCGGGCCGGATCGCGGTGGTCGCCGGGCGCGGCGATCGCGAGCCTCGCGCCGGTCGCGAGCGGCCACACGAATTCCCACACCGACACGTCGAAGCCGAACGGCGTCTTGTGCAGCACGACGTCGTCGCGCGTCAACCGGTACGCGTGCTGCATCCACGCGATGCGGTTCGCGAGCGCGCCGTGCGAGTTGCCGGCGCCCTTCGGCTTGCCGGTCGAGCCGGACGTATAGATCAGGTAGGCGAGCTGTGCATCGTCGATGTCGGTTGCACAGTCGGCGGCGACGTCGTCCACTTCGCCCGCCTCGTCCTCGAGCAGATCGGCCACCGTCAGCAGTTGCGTCGTCGCGTCGTCGCCGAGCGCGGCCTCGACCTGCGCGCGCAGATGCGCCTGCGTGATCGCGACCGCGGGCCGCGCGTCGCGCAGCAGGTACGCGATGCGCTCGGCCGGATAGTCGGGATCGACCGGCAGGTACGCGGCGCCGGCCTTCAGCACGCCGACGAGCGCCGTCACCATGTCGAACGAACGCTCGACGCACAGCGCAACCGGCGTGTCCGGCCGCACGCCGCGCCGGCGCAATGCGGCGGCGACGCGCGTCGTGTTCAGGTCGAGCTCGCGATAGGTCGCGCGCTGCACGCCACCGTGCGCATCCGCGTATTCGAGCGCGATCGCGTCGGGCGTCGCCCGCGCGGCGGCCGCGAATTGCAGATGCAGCGGTTGGCGTTGCGCGTCCGACCACGTCCGCGCGGTGTCCTGCGCGCGCGCCAGTGCGTCGCGCGTCGCGTCGTCGGCGATCGACAGCGTGCCGAGCAGCGCGTCCGGCGTGCGGGCCAGCGCATCGAGCGCGCACGCGAACGCGCGGTGCCAGCGTTCGACCTGGTGCGTATCCACGCGCGCGGTGTCGTAGCCGTAGTCGATCGTCAGTTCGGCGCCGCTCTCGATCACGAGCGTCAGCGCGAAGTCGGTCGACTCGATGCTGCGCACGCCGCTCAGTGTGAGCGCGCGCGGATCGGCGTCGCGCGCCGTGTCGTCGACGGGATAGTTCTCGAACACGACGAGCGTGTCGAACAGTGCGCCGCCGGCGCCGCGTGCCCAGCGCTGGATGTCGGCGAGCGGCGTGTGCGCATGCTCGGCCGCAGCTGCGTTTTCGCGCTGCAGCGTCTGCAGCCAGTCGGCCGCGCATTGTTGCGGCGCGGGTGCGGTGATAACGGGCAGCGTGTTGATGAAGAGGCCGAGCACCGTGTCGACGTCCGCGAGCGCATCGGGACGGCCCGCGACGGTCGCGCCGAACGCGACGGCCGGCTGGTGCGTCATGCGCTGCAGCGCGAGCGCCCAGGCGCCCTGCACCAGCGTGTTGACGGTCAGCTTCAGCGCACGCGCCGTTTGCGCGACACGCGTCGTCGCAGCCGCGTCGATCGTCGCGCGCCACGTGACCATCTGCGCATCCGCGCGGTCGGCCGCGCGCTCGGCGATCAATGTCGGCGCGTCGAGACGCGCAAGCCGCCCGGTCCAGAAGCGCTCGTCGGCCTCGCGGTCGCGCGTGCCGAGCCACGCGATGAAGTCGCGATAGCGCAGCGCCGGGCGGCTCGCGAACGGCGACACCGCGTCGGGGTCGCGATAGTCGCGCAGCACGTCGGCAAGCAGGCGCGCCGTGCTCCACCCGTCGAGCAGCACGTGGTGGCGCGTCCACACGACGCGCCACGCGTCGTCCGTCACGCGGATCAGCGTGAGCCGCATCAGCGGCGGCTCGCGCCAGTCGAAGCCGCGGGCGCGGTCGGCCGCGAGCCACGCGTCGAAATCGGTGTCCAGCGTGTCGCCGCGCATGCGCCAGTCGAGCTGTTCGACCGGCATCCGCGCATGGCGATGCACGCATTGCAGCGGTGCGGCCTCGTCGGGCATCACGCTGGTGCGCAGGATGTCGTGGCGTGCGATGGACGCGGCGAACGCGGCCGCGAGCCGGTCAGCATCGAGCGCCGTCGCGGTCGCGACGAGCTGGTTCACGTAGCTTGCATGACCCGGCGCGAACAGCGCATGGAACAGGATCCCCTGCTGCATCGGCGACAGCGGATACACGTCGTCGATCGTGCGCCAGTCGAGCGGCGCGCGCTCGATCGCGGCCTGCGTGAGGCCGGCGGCCCGTGCGAGCGGAAAATCGCCCGGCGTCGCACCGCCGCCGCGATGCGCGACACGCGCTGTGCATGCGTCGGCGAGTTCGCGCAGCGCGGCGGCAAAGCGATCCGCGAATGCATCGATCGTCGCGCGCGCGAACTGCGGCGCGCCGTAAACCCAGTGAACCTTCAGCGTGCGTGCGCCGTCGCGGTCGGTATCGAGGTAGGCGTGAATCGCGAGCGTGTTGCCGAGCGGCCCTTGCGGGTCGCGCTCGATGCCGGTGCCGCCGAAGCGCGGCACGAGCGTCGCGTCGCGCGGTGCGTCGAACTGGCCGAGATAGTTGAATGTGACGCGCGGACGCGGCACGGCGGCCAGCGCCGCACGCGTCGCCGCGTCGCCATAGTGCGCGAGCACGCCGAAACCGAGCCCCTTGTGCGGCACCGCGCGCAGCGTGTCCTTGACGGCGCACAGCGTGTCGCGCGCGGTGGCTTCGACGGGCAGCGTGACCGGATAGTGGCTCGTCAGCCAGCCGATCGTGCGGCTCGCGTCCGCATCGTCGAACAGCGCCTCGCGGCCATGCCCCTCGAGTTCGACGCGGCACGACGCGGCGCCGCTGGCGCCGGCCAGCGCCAGCGCGAGCGCCGCGCCCAGCAGTTCGATCGTCTGCGTGCGATACGCGGCGTGCGCGTCGGTCAGCGCGGCGCGGGTCAGCGCCGCGTCGATCGTCTGCACGACGACAGCCGCGTCGGCATTCGTCGCCGGTGCGTCGGGATGATCCGGCACGAGATCGTCGCCCTCTGCCATGCCGGCCCAGTAGGCCGTTTCGGCGGCGAACGGCGATGCCGGATCCGTCGCGGCACGTGAGAGGCGCGCGGCCCAGGCATCCGCACGCAAACCCGGCTGGGACAGGCGCACCGGCGTGCGTTCGCATGCGGCGCGATACGCGGCGTCCAGGTCGTCGAGCAGGATGCGCCACGACACGCCGTCGACGATCGCGTGATGAATCGCCAGATACAGCCGCGTCGCGCCGTCCGGCAGCCGCGCCGCACATGCGCACGCGAGCGGCCCGCGGCCGAGATCGAGGCGGCGCTGCAAGGCGTCGAAGCGCGCCAGCGCATCGGCTTCGTCGCGCGCGGAGACCTCGACGAACGGAAGCGCGTCGTACGGTTTCGCCGCATCGCTCGCGTGCCAGTGGCCGTCCGCGTCGCGTGCGAAGCGCTGGCGGAACGCGTCGTGATGCGTCAGCAGTGCGTCGAATGCACGTGCGAACGCATCGGCGTCGAACGGGCCGCGCACGTCGAATGCGACCGACTGGTTCCAGTGGCCCGGATGCGGCACGTCGAGCGCGAAGAAGCGTTGCTGTGCCGGCGTCAGGATCGCCGCTGCGGCAGCCGTTGCGGCCTGAGCCGGCGCCGATGTCGATGCCGACGGCGCGGCGGCGACGTCCCCAGTTTTCGCGATGCGCGCGAGTTCGGCGACCGTCGGTCCGTCGAACAGCTGCTTCGGCGTGAAGCGCACGCCGCGCTTGCGGGCGCGTGCGATCACCTGCAGAACCAGAATCGAATCGCCGCCGAGCTCGAAGAAGTTGTCGTCGCGGCCGACGTGCGGCGCCTTCAGCAACGCCTGCCAGACTTCGGCGAGCGCCGTTTCGACCGGGCCCTGCGGCGCGTCGCCGGCGGCAACCGCCACCGGCGCGGCGGCCAGTTCGCGCAGCGCCGCGCGATCGATCTTGCCGTTCGCGGTCACCGGCAGGCGCGCGAGCGCGACGAACTGCGCGGGCACCATGTAGTCGGGCAGCGTCGCGCCGAGTGCCGCGCGCAGGGCGGGCTCGTCGAATGCCGCGCCGTCGCGCATCACGACGAACGTCGCGAGCCGCAGGCGGGCGTCGTGCTCGATCGCGAGCGTCTCGGCCTGCGCGATCGGGCCGGTCGCGCGTACCGCCGCGCTCACCTCGCCCGGTTCCACGCGATAGCCGCGAATCTTCACCTGGTCGTCGATGCGGCCGAGGAACGCGAGACGGCCGTCCGCGCGCAGGCGCACGCGGTCGCCGGTGCGATACAGGCGCGCACCGGGTGTGAACGGATCGGGCACGAAGCGCTCGGCGGTCTGCGCCGGTCGGTTCAGGTAGCCGCGCGCCACGCCCGGCCCGCCCAGATACAGCTCGCCCGTCGCACCGGCCGGCACGCACGCGCCGAATGCGTCGAGCACCAGCGCGCGCGCATTCGGCAGCGGCAGGCCCAGCGGCACGCCGCTCACGGGATCGCGCGCATCGGCGCCGATCGACGCGGTGTCGCACGCGATCGCGCCGACGGTCGCTTCGGTCGGCCCGTAATGGTTGATCACGCGGCAGGCCGGCGCGAGCGCGGCCAGGCGCGCGACGAGCGCCCACGTCAGCGTTTCGCCGCCGGTCACGAGCGCGTGGCGCGGCAGCACGTCGGCCGGCACGCGCGCGTCGAGCAGCGCCTGCAGGTGGCTCGGCACGATCTTCAGCACGCCGACGTCGCGGCGGCGCATCTCGTGTGCGAACAGGTCCGGATCGAACGCGCACGCGGCCGGCAGCAGGTGCAGCGTGCGGCCCGCGCACAGCGCGCCGAACAGCGTCGTGTGGCCGAGGTCGGCGGCGACGGTCGACACCATCGCGAACGACGCGTCCGGTGCGAACGCGAGTTCGTCGAGCATCCCCTGCACGTAGTCGGCCAGTGCGCCGTGCGACACGACGACGCCCTTCGGCGTGCCGGTCGAACCCGACGTATAGATCAGATAGGCGCCCTGTCCGGGATGCGGCGCGACGCGTACGCCGGCCGCATGCGCGAGCGTCACGTCCTGTGCGAGCGCGTCGACATCGAGCGGCTGCGCGGCATTGCCGGCCGGCCACGCGGCCACATCCCGACCCTGCGCAACGAGCGCCCAGCGCGCGCCGCAATCGGCGGCCGCGGCCGCGACGCGTGCGGCCGGCTGAGCCGGGTCGAGCAGCACGGCCAGCGCGCCGGCTTTCAGCGCGCCGAGCAAACCGACGACGAAGCGGACCGAACGCTCGATGCAGACGATGACGGGTGCTTCTGCCGTCGCGCCGCGCAGCTTCAGCGCATGCGCGATGCGGTTCGACGCATCGTCGAGCTCGGCGAACGTCAGCGACGCCGACGCATCGGCGAGCGCGACGCGATGGGGATACGCGGCAGCCTGCCGCGCGAAGGCGGCGACGATGTCGGCGTGTTCGACGTTCAGCGCGCGGCCGTCGCGCGGCTGGCGCGACACCGGCGACGCATCGCACGGCAGCGCGGCTGTCATGCGATGCGGTTCATGCGCGGCGGACGCGACGAGCGCCGCATAGCTGTCGAGCCACGCGCGCGCGGTGTCGGCATCGATGCAGTCGGTCGCATAGGCGGCGACCAGTTCGATGCCGTGCGTGTCGTCGGTGAAATCCAGCGCGAAGTCGAAGCGCGCGGCGAGATCGGGCCCCGGCGTCGCAACCGCGGTCGCGCCCGGCAGCACGCTGTCGTGCCGCGCATCGAACTGCTGCGCGAATTTCACGCGCAGCCATTCGTCGCCGCGCTTGACGGGCGGCTTCACCGCATCGACGACGCGCTCGAACGGCACGTCCTGGTGCGCGACCGCATCGAGCGCCGCCGTGCGTGCCGCGTCGACCAGCGCGCGGAACGGCAGCGTCGGCGCCACCCGCACGCGCAGCGCGACCGTATTCAGGAACAGCCCGAGCAGCGCACGCGTTTCCGGGCGCTGGCGATGCGCGACCGGCACCGCGACGACCACGTCGGTCTCGCCGGTCACGCGCGACAGCCATGCGTCGAGCGCGGCCAGCAGCACCGTGAAGACCGTGGCCTGTGCGTCGCGCGCGAGACGCCGGACGTCGGCAGCGACCGCGTCGGGCAGGCGGACCGACACGCGTGCGCCCTGCAGCGTGCGCGTCGCGCCGGGCTGGCGGTCGACCGGCAGTGCGAGCGGGCGCGGCACGTCGCGCAACGCGCCGCGCCAGTAGTCGAGCTGACGCTCGCCTTCGCCGCCGGCGAGCATGTCGCGCTGCCAGTCCGCATAGTCGGCGTACTGGATCGGCAGTGCCGGCAACGACGGTTCGCGGCCTTGCGCATACGCGCGGTACGCGGCCGACAGCTCGTCGAATGCGCAGCGCGAGCTCCAGCCGTCGGTGATCGCATGATGCGCGGTGAGCAGCAGCCGGTGGCGGTCGTCGGCGAGCGCGACGAGCGTCGCGCGCAGCAGCGGCCCGTTCGACAGATCGAACGGCGTGCCGGCGTCGCGCTCGGCGAGGCGCGCGGCTTCCGCGTCGCGCGCGGCCGGCGGCTGGTCGCGCAAGTCGAGCGTCGCGATCGTGACCGGCAAGCGGGCATGGATGCGCTGCATCACGATGCCGTCGTCGTTGTCGACGAGGGTCGTGCGCCACGCGTCGTGCCGCTCGATCACGTGATCGAGCGCGCGCTGCAATGCGGCGCGGTCGAGCACGCCGTCGATCGTCCAGTGCGCGGCGATGTGATACGCGGCGCTGGCGTCGCGCGTTTGCGCGAGCACCCAGAAGCGCTGCTGTGCGAGCGATGCGGCGCGATCGACGTACGGGGCGCTCGATGCGGCGGAATCGGCCGGCGCGCGGCGCGCGGCAATCGCGGCCAGCGGCGCGCCCGTTTCGCGTTCCGCGCGATCGACGTGCGCGGCCAGCTCCGCCAGCGCCGGATCGGCGAACAGCGTGTCGAGCCGCAGGTTCACGCGCAACGCGGCGCGGATCGCGGCCTGCAGTTGCATCGCGGCGAGCGAATCGGCGCCCAGCACGAAGAAGCGGTCGTCGCGCGACGGCGTCGCGTCGAGGCCGAGCAGCGTTTGCCAGAGGCCGGCGATCTGCTGCTCGGTCGGCGTGCGCGGGGCGTCGCCCGCGGGCCGTTCGGTGTCGCGAGCGGCGGCGATGCGCTCGCGTAGCGCGGCGCGGTCGATCTTGCCGTTCAGCGTGTACGGCAGCACATCGCAGCGCACGAACCGGTGCGGCTGCCACGCGGCGGGCAACTGCGCGCCCACGTGCGCCTTCAGCGCCGCATCGTCGACGGCCGCGCGCAGCGCGACGCACGCGATCAGCCGCGTCGGCCCGTTGCCGGTTTCGGCGATCACGGCCGCGTCGGCCACCGCCGGATGCGCGCGCAAGCACGCGGCGATTTCCGCGGGCTCCACACGCACGCCGCGCACCTGGACCTGGTCGTCGAGACGGCCGAGATAATCGAACGCGCCATCGGCACGCAGACGAGCGAGGTCGCCGGTGCGGTACACGCGGGCACCGGGTTCGCCGTGCGCATCGGGAATGAAGCGTTCGGCCGTCAGCGCCGGGCGGCCGTGATAGCCGCGCGCGAGACATACGCCGCCGAGCAGCAGCTCGCCGCCCTCGCCCGGTTCGCCGGACTCGCCGCCATCGATGCGCGCGACGCGCGGGCCGATCGCGCGACCGATCGGCAGCGACGCATACGCATCGTCGTCGGCCAGCACCGGCATTTCGCCCGGCTCGACCGGCCACAGCATCGGGGAGATCACAGCCTCGGTCGGCCCGTAGCCGTTGATCAGGCGAACCGACGGGAACGTGCGGCGCACGAATTCGAATGCCTGTTGCGGCAGCGCCTCGCCGCCGAACGCGAGCACGCGCAATGCCGGCGGCACGCCGTCGCGCGCGGCGACGGCCGCGAATTCGCGCAGATACGCGGGCGGAAACGCGGCGACGCTGACGGATTCACTCACCATCAGCGCATGCGCGGCATCCGGCGCGAACGGTTGCGGCGGCGCAATCGTCACGCTCGCGCCGACCGCGAGCGGCGCGAGCCAGCATTCGTGCGCCGCGTCGAAATTGACCGACGCGAAATGCAGCAGGCGGTCGCCGCCCTCGATCGGCAGCGCCGCCGCGAGCGCGTCGCAATGCGCGGCGAGCGGCCCGTGCTCGACGACCACCGCCTTCGGCATGCCGGTCGAGCCCGACGTATAGATCATGTAGGCCGCCGAGCGCGGATGCACCGGTACGTCCTCGTCGTCGACGAAGGCGGCGGCCGCCGCATCCGCGGACATCGCGTCGAACGCGTGTTCGAACGGCGCGCCGAGCGCCGCGCGGCCGGCCGCGTCGACGATCCCGTGGCGCAGTTGCGCATCGCGGACGATCCAGTCCAGACGCGCGGCCGGATGACGCGGGTCGAGCGGCACGAATACGCCGCCCGCCTTCAGCACGGCAAGCAGCGCGACGAACAGCTCGCACGAGCGTTCGACGCAGACGCCCACCCGCACTTCCGCGCCGACACCGGCCGCGCGCAACTGCCGCGCAAGGTACGACGCACGCGCATCGAGCGCGCCGCGCGACAGGCGCAGGTCGTTCTGGAAAGGCGCGGCGAGCGCGGGTGCGTCGGGCGCGCGGCGCGCCAGTTCGCGAATTCGGTGATGCAGCGCAGTCGGGAAACTCGTCATGTGCGTGAAGTCCTTCGGTCCGGCCGCTTCGGCCAAGTCTCGGGGCCGCATGGGGCGGCTTCACTGGTGTGACGAACGGCGCGGCCGATTTTTTACCGTTTTGCGCGCAAAGCCAGAACAGATGCATTTTTTGAAGGCACCGCTAAATATTTGCGCGGCCCGTTCGTCTATCAGGGAGGAAAGCCGCGACCGGGCTCGTCCGGTGTGCTGCTTTCGCATCAATCTCGCCGTTTCCGCATATTTGCCTGCCCTTCATTTACCGACGCTGCCGATGACCGCCGCCCACGAGCCCGCTTCCCCGCCGTCCCTCGACGCCTCCCCTGGCCGCCCCGCGGCCCGCCTGATCCTCGCGCTGCTGCGCGAAAGCCGCGCATCGCTCGCGCTGGCGCTCGTCGCCTGCGTGCTCAACGGCGTCGCGAGCGTGCTGCTCGTCGCGACGCTGAACCGCGCGCTCGCGACGCCCGGCGCGGCCGACGCGTCGCTCGCGTGGCGCTTCGCGCTGTGCGCGGTGATCGCGCTCGTCACGCGCATCGTGTCGGGCACGCTGTTCGCCCGGCTGTCGCAGGACACGATGGCGCGGCTGCGCGTGCATCTCGCGCGGCGCGTCGGCGCGGCCGAGCTGCGCGACATCGAGCGGATCGGCGCGGCGCCCGTGCAGTCGGTGCTGACCGACGACGCGACCAACGTGTCGATGCTGTTCTTCGCGCTGCCGAACCTGGTGATGCACGGCTCGATCGTGTTCGGCTGCCTCGGCTATCTCGCGTGGCTGTCGTGGCCCGTGTGCCTGCTCGCGCTGACCGCGATCGTCGCGGGCTCGCTCGGCTATCACACCGGCGACCGCCGCGCGATCGCGTCGCTCGAGGCGGCCGGCCAGGCGCAGGATCGCCTGTTCGGCTATCTCGGCTCGCTGTTCTCCGGCGCGAAGGAACTGAAGCTGCACGACGCGCGCGCGCGCCAGTTCGTCGACGGCCAGCTCGGCGCGGCGATCGGCGAGGTGCGCGACCATCGCCGCCGCGCGTTCAGCGCGTATGCGGTCGGCGTCGGCTGGATCATCTTCCTGTTCTACGTATTCCTCGGCGCAGCCGCGTTCTGGCCGCAGCTCGGCGTGCATGCGGATGCAGGCACGGCGGCCGGCTACGTCGTCGTGTTCCTGTTCATGCTGGTGCCGCTCGACGGGCTGCTGAACAACCTGCCGACCGTCAATGCGGCGCGCGTGTCGCTCGGACGCATCGAGGGCGTGATGGCCGAATTCGGCGCGCTGCGCACGGTGCCGCCCGCCAGCGACGCCCCCGACGTGCCGCCGGCCGGCGCCGTCACGCTGCGCGGCGTCACGCACGCGTATTTCCACGAGCGCGACGAACGGATGTTCCGGATCGGGCCGATCGACCTGACGATCCGGCCGGGCGAGCTCGTGTTCATCGTCGGCGGCAACGGCAGCGGCAAGACGACGCTCGCGAAGGTCCTGACGGGGCTCTACGAGCCGGAGGAAGGCGCGATCGAGGTCGACGGCCGGACGATCGGCTGGCGCGAGCGCGCCGCGTACCGGCAACGCTTCAGCGCGGTGTTCAACGACTTCCACCTGTTCGATGCGCTGCTCGGCATCGTCGATCCCGACGATCCGGCGCGTGCGCAGGCCGATGCGCGCGCGAACGCGCTGGTCGCGAAGCTCGCGCTCGATCACAAGGTGAAGGTCGTCGACGGCGCGTTCTCGAACCGCGCGCTGTCGACCGGGCAGCGCAAGCGGCTCGCGCTCGTCGTCGCGTATCTGGAGGACCGGCCGTTCTATCTGTTCGACGAATGGGCGGCCGACCAGGATCCGTCGTTCAAGGCGGTGTTCTACGAGCAACTGCTGCCCGAACTGCGCGCGCGCGGCAAGGCCGTGATCGTGATCACGCACGACGATCGCTATTTCGATCTCGCCGACCGCCTGCTGAAGCTCGACAACGGACAGATCGTCAGCGACACGACGCCCGCGCGGTCACGCGCACGGGATGGCGCCGATGCGCTTAGCGCGTAAGCATGCGTGAACACCGGCCGCCTGCGTGCCGCGATTGCCGCGCCCAGGCGGCTGGTGTTCGGTTCGGCGGAGTGGAAGGGATTGGAAAAGCCGGAATGAAATATCGTTCGGTGTACTGGTATATGCGTAACACCGCCGGGATGCCGCGACAAGCGAATGCCTACGTGAGTTTCGTTCACGCGCTGCCCTGCCCGCGAACGACAAGCCGCGCGTTCAGCGCACGGCCGGCAGCTTCAGCAGCGTATCGGTCATCACGTCGGCCAGCTTCAGCGCCGACATCGGACCGCCGAACCCCCAGATGTTCCGTTCGACGAGCGCGATCCTGCGCTCACGCAGCGCAGGCACGAAACGCCACACCGGCGAATCGAGTTTCGACGCCAGCGGCACGTCCATCCCCGTCGCGGTGACGAACAGCACGGCGAGATCGCGTTGCCGGAGCAGATCGGCGGACGTCACGTAAAGCGTGCCTTCCCGCGTCGGCTTCTTCGGCCACGGGTCGAGCCCGAGCGCGCGCGCGAGGCCCGCCGACGTGCTGTTGCCGGTATACGCCCAGTAGCGATCGGGCAACCCGAGATCCTGCAGCAGTGCGATGCGTTCGCCGCCGCGTCCCGCCGCCCTGAGCCGCGATGCGTTGCGCGCGATCCCCGCGTCGAGCTGTGCTTCGACCGCCTTTGCGCGCGCATCGCGCCCGGTGACGGTGCCGATCGTCCGGAAGATCTGGCGCATCCAGTCGAGCTGCGTGACGGGCACGCCGTCTTCCGACACGTTCGGGCTGAACTGGAACAGGATCGTCGGCGCGATCCGGTCAAGCGCGGCGAAGATCGGCGCATGCCGGAAGCCGACGCCGATGATGAGGTCGGGCTTCACCGCGGCGATCGCCTCGAGCCCCGGCTCCTGACGCGAGCCGATGTCGGTCACGTGCGCGAGCCGGTCGCTCTCGTAGCCGAGCCAACCCGGATAGAACGCGGTATCGGCCATGCCGACCGGCACGATGTCGAGCGCGATCACGCTTTCGGCGAACATGAAGTCGAGCGCGACCACGCGTTGCGGCCGCACGGGCATCGTCGCGCTCGCCTGCGATACGACGGGGTTGCCGGCGAGCGAGCGGCCCAGTTGAGAAGGCATGCCGCCCTGCCCGCCGCGCGCGTCGTTCGCGACCGCGGCGGCCGGCGCGGCCAGCGCGCCGCAACATGCGGCGCCGAGCGCGGCCAGTGCGCCGAGCGCATGGCGACGGCCGGCATACGGTGCCGGCGTCACCGGATCGCGTCCTGCTCGGCCAGCGTCGCGTCGTCCATCGTCAATAGCAGCGGGCAGCTTCCACACAGTTGCGTTTCTCCAGGAATTTCATAGCGCAGGCAGCACACGCGGCGCGCGCGAAACGGCGTCGGCAGCAGCGGCGAGCGCGGCACGGCGTCGCGCACCGGCAGGCGCAGCGGATTCGGCTCGCCGTCGACGCAGGACGCGCCGAACAGCCAGTCGGCATCCCGAGCGGGATCGGCCGCGCATGGCAGCGAACGGTACGTGTCGAGCAGATAGTCGAGCAGGTTGCCCGCGTTGCTCCACAGCACGCGCGGCGTGACGCGGCCCATCGCCGCGAGCAGGTCGATCACCGCGCCGAGATGCGCGACGAGCCCCGCATAGCGCGGCGCGGGCGCGACGCAGGGCGCGCCGAGCGCGTCCGGCGCGAAATACAGCGCGGCCGGCATCCCGTCGTCGAGCGCGACGAACGCGCGCTCCGGCGCCATGTCGAGCGGCCGGCCCAGCGTCAGCGCGGCGACCACGCCGGCAGGCGCCGCGCGGCCGAAGTAATACTTGCTCCATTGCGACATCAGCGCTCGCGCGTGCAGCGCCGGATCGCCGCCGTAGTGGCGGACCATCGCGTCGAGCAGCGCATCGCGATGATCGGACAGCGCGCCGACGGGCACGACGATCCGGCCCGGCGCGTGCGCGTCGTCGGGCATCCCGAGCCACACCGCGTCGAGATGCTCGGCAAACGGTTCGGGCGCGAAGGCGGAAAAGCGCGTGGCGCGTGCACCGTCGAGCGCCGGCGTCATCGCCCCGCGCGCCGGGCGCGGCGCCCCTCGAGGATCAGCAGCCCGAGCAGATACGGCGCGCCGATCAGCGCGGTCAGCACGCCGGCGGGCACTTCGCGCGGCGCGACGACCGTACGGGCGGCCAGGTCGGCGCACCCGAGGATCAGCGCGCCGCATGCGGCCGCAAGCCACAGCCGCGTGCGGTGCCGGCGCGCGCCGAGCATCGTCGCGACGTGCGGCGCCATCAGCCCGATGAAGCCGACCGGCCCGACCGCCGCGACGGCTGCGCACGCGGCGAGCGTCGCGACCGTCAGCGCGAGCGGCCGCAGCGCGGCGACCGGCAGGCCGAGCGCGGCCGCCTGGTCGTCGCCGAGCGCGAGCATGTCGAGCGGCCGCGCGAGCCATGCGAATACGGGGACCGCGAGCACGCACCACGGCAGCAGCATCGACACCTCGCCCCACCCGCGGCCATAGGTGCCGCCGACGAGCCACACGACGAAGCGCGCGGGCTGCACGCTTTCCTGCGTGATCAGCCATTGCGCGAGCGTGGTCCACAACGCGCCGATCACGATGCCGGTCAGCGCGACCGCGAGCGGTGCGTAACGATGCCGGTGATTCAGCACGAGCGTGATCGCGAGCGACAGCGCACCGCCGATCAACGCGGCCACGCCGAGCGTCACGTGCCCCATCAGCGGCCACGTCGACAGCGCGAACAGCGTGACGAGCCCCGCGCCCTGCGTGACGCCGAGCACTTCGGGCCCCGCGAGCGGGTTGCGCACGACGCTCTGCATCGCGACCCCGCTCACGGCCAGCAGCGCACCCGCGAGAAGCGCGCTCAGCAGCCGCGGCATGCGCAGGTCGATCAGCATCCGCGCGACGGCATCGTGACCCGACAGCGCGGCGGACCAGCGTGCCGGCGACAGCCATTCGGGACCGGCCGACACGCCGACGCACACGACTAGCCCGCCGGCCACGACGAACAACGCGGTGCGCAGCGGCCAGCCGAGCCGTTCGAGCCAGGCGACCATCCGCGTCGACCCGCTGCCGGCCGCGCGTTCGGCTTGTGCGTGCAGCACGCCCGACCATGCGGCGCCGCGCCGGATCATCGCGAGCATCAGCGGCGTGCCGACGAGCGCGATCGCGACGCCGGTCGACAGCGTCGCGTCGAGGCCCGACGCGAGCACCGCGCTGTCGGTGACGAGCACGAGCGCGCCGCCCGCGAGCGCCGACAGCGGCGCCAGCACGCCGAGCCGGGCCGCGCGTGCGCCGCGCACCTGGCGCAGCAGGTTCGGCGCGACGAGCCCGACGTACGACAGCGGGCCGGCGATGCTGACGGCCACGCTCGTGAACGCGACCGCGACGATCGTCGCGGCGAGCCGCGCCGCGTCGACGCGCACGCCGGCCGCGGCCGCCGCCTCGTCGCCGAGCGCGAGCGGATTCAGCGGCCGGATCACGAACGGCAGCGCCAGCAGCGGCACGACGAGCCAGCGCGCGGCGAGCGCGAGCCCGGTCGCGCCGGGTTGATAGAGACTGCCGTTGGTCCACAACGCCGCGCCCGCGATGTTCTGCTCGAAAAACGCGAGCACGAGCGTCGACAGCGCCGCGAACAGCAGCATGCAGACGCTGCCCGCGAGCACGAGCCGCAGCGGCGTCGCGCGCCAGCCGCCGGCCGCGACGATCGCGCACGCGGCGGCGATCAGCCCGCACACGAACAGCAGCGGCACCGACGCGACACCGGCGAGCGCCGGCACCAGCATCGCCGCGAGCAGGCCGAGCTGGGCGCCGCCCGTCACGCCGAGCAGGTCGGGCGACGCGAGCGGGTTGCGCGTGAGCGACTGGAACAGCGCGCCCGCGATGCCGAGGCAGCCGCCCGCGACGAGCGCGGCCGCGACACGCGGCAGGTTGAGGTCGAACAGGAACACGCCCGCGAGCGCGGCGGCGTCGCTGCCGGGCACCGCGTTCCACCATACGCGCAGGTCCGGTGCAACGCGCAACACGGCCAGCGCCGCGATCAACGCGACGAGGCCGAACGCGAGCGCGCCGGCACGGCGGCCGGATGCCGCGTCCTGCCCGCTCGCCGCGAGCCGCTTGCGCATCGCGAACGTCGTCATACGGCGATATCCCGTTGAACGGCACGATCGAACGCGCCCGCCGCGCCGGATGCCGGCGGCCCGTAGGCCGGCACGCACATCGGCGCGCCCGTTTGCGGATGCGCAAGCTTCAGCATGTCGACGCCGAACGCCGCGCGCAGCCGCGCCGGTTCCAGCATCGCGTCGGGCGAGCCCTGCGCGACGAGGCGGCCGGCACGCATCAGCACGATGTCGTCGCTGTACGCGGCCGCCTGGTTCAGGTCGTGAAGGACCCACACGATCGTCAGCCCGCGCGCGCGGTTCAGCGCGCGCAGCGCGTCGAGGATGTCGAGCTGGTGATGGATGTCGAGATAGGTCGTCGGCTCGTCGAGCAGCACGATCGGCGCCTGCTGCGCGAGCGCCATCGCGATCCACGCACGCTGCCGCTCGCCGCCCGACAGCGCGCCGACGTCACGCTCGGCGTCGCCGGCGAGGCCGCTGGTGTCGAGCGCCTCGTCGATCGCCGCATGGTCGGCGCGCGACAGCCCGCGCAGGAAACCGCCATACGCGTAGCGGCCGTACGCGACCAGCTCGCGCACCGTCAGCCCCGACGGAATCTGATTGAACTGCGCGAGCATCGTCAGCTCGCGCGCGAGCGCGCGACGGCGAAACGACGCGAGCGGCGTGCCGTTCACGTCGATGTGGCCCGCACGCGCGGGCTGCAGGCCCGCGAGCGTGCGCAGCAGCGTGCTCTTGCCGCAGCCGTTCGGGCCGCACAGCGCCGTCACGCGGCCGGCCGCGATCGACAGGTCCAGCCCGTCGATCACGACATGGTCGCGATAACCCACCGTCAATCCGCGCGCGGCGAGCGCGGCGGGACTACGCGTCATCGGTCCTCCGTTCGGCCGCGCGCGGGACCGTGTAACTTTGCGCCATCGCGACGACCACCTTGCGCGGCCCGTCGAACGGGTCGCGTGCGTGCGCGGTCAGCATGTTGTCGAGCATCAGCACGTCGCCCGTCCGCCACGGGAACACGATGCGCTGGCGATCGAGCACGTCGCGGATTTCCGCGAGCGCGTCGGCCTCGAGCGGCGCACCGTCGCCGTAATACACGTTGCGCGGCACGTTCTCGAGCCCGACCGCGTCGACGAGCGCTTCCTGCATGTCGTCGTCGAGCGCGGACAGGTGGAACAAGTTCGCTTGGTTGAACCACACGCGATCGCCGGTGCGCGGATGGCGCGCGACGGCCTGGCAGCGTTCGCGCGTGCGCAACAGCAGTTCGCCGTCGTCATCGGTGCGCCATGCGCATTCGATTCCGCGCGCCGCGCACATCCGCTCGACCTCGGCCGGCTCGTTCGTGCCGAACGACTGCTGCCACGGCAGGTCGAGCCCCTGGCCGAAATTGCGCACGTACAGCAGCTCGCGCTGCTCGAAGCGCGCGACCAGCGCCGGATCGAGCGCGCGATAGACTGCGCGGCTGTCCGCGATCGGCGTCGCACCGCCCGTCGGCGCCGCGAGCGCGCAATGGAACCAGATCCGCAGCGGCCACTCGCGCGTGTACGACTGCTCGTTGTGCAGCGGAATCGCGCGATGCGGCGGGTATTCGGTCGACGTATAGACGGCGCCTTCGACCTGGCTGCGCGGCGTCGACGCGTATTCGTAGCCGATCAGCGGATCGCCGAACGACGCCGCGAACTGCTGGAACGCATCGATCGACGGCACGTGAAAGCCCGTGAACAGCACACCGCCCGCCCGTTCGAGCGTGTCGGCCGCGATCGCATGCGCGAGCGGCGCGATCTCGTCGATCGACATGCCGTCGGCGCCGCGCGGCGACACGACGGTGGGCAGCCCCGGCTCGATACGCAGGTCGTCGAGCGTCGGCAACGAAAGCAAGGTCATGCAACGTCCTCTTCAGGTGGCGCGCCGCGCACGCGGCGCAGCGGGTCACGACGCGCGCGTCGCGCGATCGCCGTCCATCGCGCGGCGCAGGCTCGCGGGGCGCATGTCGGTCCAGACGGTCTCGATGTGCGCGAGGCAGTCGGCCTTGGGGCCGCGCACGCCGACT
Source organism: Burkholderia sp. MSMB0856 (assembly GCF_001524645.2). Taxonomy (NCBI): domain Bacteria; kingdom Pseudomonadati; phylum Pseudomonadota; class Betaproteobacteria; order Burkholderiales; family Burkholderiaceae; genus Burkholderia; species Burkholderia sp. MSMB0856. The sequence goes on from NZ_CP013427.1 coordinate 1,843,768, forward strand.
TCGCGCCAGCCGGCCGGCACTGGCCGGAACGTCGGCCAGATCGAATACTGTTCTTCGTCGTTGATGACGACCGTGTAGACGAGGTCGTCGGTGTCGGCGGAAGGCGTCGTGGCTTGCGTCATGATCGAAAAAAGCGGGAGGCGGTTGAGGGAGGCGAAGCGGCGAATCGTCGGATCGGCCGCTCCTGTCTTGAAGACGATTGGCCGGCGCGTTTTTTTACCGCCGCCGCGCGCGGCCGCCGAGGAACGCCGGACACGCGTCGCCGCGATGGCACGCGTCGAGGCATTCCGCGCAGTGCCGCTCCGCGTCGCGCACCATGAAATGCACGAGCGTTTGCGACACGTTCAGCGCGCGCGCCGCGGTCTGCAGCGTTTCCTCGCGCAGCCGCACCATCTCGAACGCCGCGCGGCTGCGCGCCGGCAGGTCGTCGAGCGCGGCCCACACGCGGCGCAGCGTGTCGCGCGTCATCAGCGCGGCTTCGGGCGTCGGTTCCGGCGACGGCACGTCGAAGCCGTCGTCCTCTTCCGTGTGATAGACGTTCTCGAGGCTTTGCCGGCGGCATGCGTCGATCGATGCGTTGCGCACCATCCGCGTCACGTACGCGACCGGCTGGCGCACCGCGTCCTGGTTCGGGAATTCGACGAGCTTCACGAATACATCGTGCACGACGTCCTCGGCGCGGCTCGCACAACCGACGAAGCCGCGCGCGACGTTGACGAGCATCGCTCGATGGGAAATCAGCACGTCGAGCAGCGCGCCCTGCGCATGCGGCTCGGCGGTACGGCGCGCACGCGGCGCGGGGCGCGACGGCCGGTCCGGATAACTGCCGAGGAACGGGTTCGCCGTTGCCGCTGCCGGTCGTTCGAGCACTTCCGCCATAGCCATCGATCTGCTCCGTCAGATTTCGAGATAGCGCAATTTAACGTAAACGCAAATCATTCTCAATCCGATTACCGAATGCCCCTTCCGATTATCGGGATTTGTCTGATCAATTGGCGGAATCGTTGCCCGGGTGGAGGGGACGCACGGCGGCTGGTTCGGTACGTGGTCATTGGCCCATCCGAACGGCGCGACCGGCCTGCGACCCATCGGCACGATCTTTCACGCGTCTGACAAAGCGCCCGCACGGGCGTTGCCTATCCTGCCGGCGCGGCTCAAATCACGATCGGCTGGCATGGCGATCGTTACTCGGACGGCAATCGCTACTGTGAGCGCCGTGACTGGGAAGCGCAGCGTCCCCGCGGATAAGACGACCATCGGGACGACGGACGTGACGATCAGCGGCCGCAGTGGTAAGGCGTTCCCTCTTCCCGTGATTCACTTTTCAACGATCAGGACTGCAACATGAAAACGCTACTGAAATCGCTCACCGCCGCCGTGCTCGTGCCGGCCATCGCCGAAGCGCATCCGCACCGCGTGTGTCACTTCGACCATCACAGGATGTGCCGCTGGGTGCGGTAAACGAAACAAGGCGCCGGAAACCGGCGCCTTGTTTCATCGCTTCACCTGCGTGCGACCACGCTCGCTAGCGTGCGGCCTGCAACCGCGGCAGGCATCGCGCGAGCTGCGCCGGGATGACGGGCATGCGGCAGGCGCCTCGCTGCATCGCTGCGTTCGGCTTCGCCACCAGCATGCGTGACGCCGCCTTCCGCGGCGAAGCCCGCACCCGCAATGCGTCGGCGCCCGGGCTCGCCGGCTGCAACGCGCGCAGGGTCGCCGCATCGATGTGCACTTGCCAGAACTGCGGTCTATAGTCGGGATCGCCGTCGCGATAGCCTTGCCCCGTGATAATCTGCCCGTCGGGGCTCACGCCGATCACGTTGGCCAAGTTCAGCGTGCCGACCGACAGGCCGGCCGCTTCGAGCAACGCAACGAGGCTGCGCATGCCGCTTTGCGGCGTCCACACGAAGACGCGCTCGATACCGGTCTGCCGGTTGCTCGATGTGCCGATGACGACCCGCCCGTCCGTACTGATCGATAACGCGTAGCTGCTGTCGTCACCGTCGAGAAAACCGAGCCGCTGGATGCTGTCGCCGCCGTTCGTCCACAGCACCGCCTCCGAGTCGACCCGTTGTCCATCCGGCGTGACCACCAGGGTGCCAAGCGCGCCGGCGATCGTCCGTTCGTCTTCGGTCACGCCACGGGCCTGATCCATTCTCGCCACGCCCGCGTTGATCGTCGGCAATAGTCGTTCACCGATTCGTTCTGTCCAAAGGAACGCACGCGAACCATACACGCCGTCGACATTGCCGGCGAACCCGGCTGCCGCATTCCCGGACGAGGTCATCGACAGGAGATGCACGATATAGTCGCCGCCCGGCAGCAACTCGCGGAAACCCCTCGGCTGGTCCCACATGAACCGTGCATTTCGGCCGTCTGTCGTCGTAAAGCGGCCCGCCATCCTCGTGCCGCCGAGGTTCGCGACTTCGACCGATGCGCCCCGGCCCGCCGTATCCGGAACGAGTTTCTGTGTGCGACCGTCACCGGGCCATCGCACCGCCCATCGATCGAGATTGCTGCTTTCCGCCTGGCGCGCGCTGATCGATCCGCCGATCACCTGCCCGTCGGCCGACACCGTTTGTGCCATCGAGTCATAGGCGTTCGCCGGCGCGGCCAGACGCTGCCAGCCCGTCGCGGCCGACCACGAGAAGGCCATCGAGTTACCGGGCTGCGCTTCGCTCCAGTAGGAACCGATGATCGTCTTGCCGTCCGCGCTGACGGCATTGCCGTCGTACCGCATGTCGCGCGGCCCGCCCAGGTCGCCGATCACGGTCAGCGAATAACCACCTGCCGATATCGTCTGTGCGTGAGCCGCGCCCACCGTCGAAGCAACGAATAGCGTCGCTGCCATGGTGCCCTTCAGATGCATTTTCATCTCCCCCGAAAAAAGACGCTCGGCCATCGGCCTGCCTTGCACGGTATATATCCGCTCGGGCCGCGCTCGCGTGCGTCAGTAGATAAACAACCGGATCGTCGCCGTGCCGTTGAACGGACCGATCTTCGGCGGCCCGAACGCCTTCAGAACGGCATCAAGCGTCACGCTCTGGTAGTTCACACTTCCCGGCATCTGGGCGAGCACGAACTGTTGGTTGAACGCAATCGCCTTGCCGTTTCTGTCCTCGATGCCGATGCCGAAATTGCTGTTCGGGTCCGGCACGAGCAGCCCGTTCTGCACCGTCTGCGATGTCTCGAAGTAGCCGTCCACGCGCACCGCCACGTTGCATTGCTTGGTCAGCGCGAGACTGAACGATTTGCGCGGCACCGCTGGCAAGAAGCCGTTGCCCGTGGCCTGAACCTGGCCGAACTTCACGATGCCGGGTTCAGGCGTGACCTTCACATCGACGAGACAAGGCGTCGGTTTCAGTTTCTGCAGGCCGCTCAGCTTGTAGCGAAAGCTCGGATTGATGTAGTTCAGACCGCCCCTGCCGTCGAACTGGAACACCGCGTAGATGTCTGATGGCGGCTGCGACCACTTGCCGCGCTTGCGCACCACGATCTGATAGGTGATGCTCAGCGGAAACTTTTCGCAACGCCCTGCCTTGACCTCCGCGTCGCTCAGCTTGCATTCCTCCACATAGGTTTTCGTCTGTACGCCATCGCCGGGTTGACTGCTGCGGCCGAAGTAATCTTCACCGAGATAGCGAATGCCGATTTCGAGACCCCACGCAGCCGGGGTCTGCTTTTCAGGGTTCGCATAGAAATAGATCCATTCACCGTACGTCTTCTCCCTGCCGCCGAGATCCTTGTAGCAGTATCCCGTCGTCGTGCGCGGCGGCGACACCCAGATCACGTACCCATCCGGCGCATCGGTCGGATACGACGCAACATTGCCGATCGCTTCCGTCAGCGACACACCGCCGTTGTTTGCGATGCAGCGCACCGCCCACGCCGGCTGCGCCAACGCAAAGAACAGCCCGATCACACACCACCTGAGCCACGCCCGCATTCTCGACTCGATCCTGTTTCGTCGCACGCCGCTCATCGCTTCACGCTCTTGCACGCACCGGCGTCGCACGCATATTCGACCGCCACCTGGCCGCCGTAATCGTCGATGTGCGTGACGAACAGCGTCGACGGCGTCGCCGCCTTGAACGGTACGTCGGCCGTGCTCATCGGGCTCACCATCACCGGCTCGATCGGCACCGGCGTCTTCTGCGCGCCCGCCGTCACCTCGACCACCGTCACGTGGTACGGCGTCGGGTTGTCGAACACGAGCTTGTGCGCCCCCGCATCGACGCGCAGCGTCATCGGCAGCGTCCAGTCCTCGTCGCGCGTCGGCTGCACGGCCTTCGGCCGGTAGAACAGCTTCATCTGCGTATGCAGCGCGATCTGCAGCGTGTTCGGCGTATCGGACTTCGGCGGTACTTCGCGGATGTTCAGGTAGAAGACCGATTCGCGATCGGCCGGCAGCGCGGTGCCCGGCAATCTGGCGATCCGCAGCACGTTGCGCTCGTTCGCCTCGACGCGCTGCAGCGGCGGGACGACCATCAGCGGCGACGTGATCTTGTTGCCCTTCGCGTCCTCCAGCCACGACTGCACGAGATACGGATACGTCGTGCTCTTGTTCGTGATGGTGACGATCGCGGCCTGTTCGCCTTCGTTGAAGATCACGCGTGTGCGGTCCGGCACGATCGCCGCGTGCGCGACACCGGCCGCCAGCGCGCCGGCCGCGGCCAGCATGCACGACGTGCGTCGCAGGAAGGAAAGAGAGAAAGCTGGGTTCATCGCTGGATCCGTGAAATCATCGTTCGGCCCGTGCGGCCGCTGCATGCGACTCGCCGGGCGTCTGGCACGTCACCGGAATCGGCGTGCCTTCGAGTTGAAGCTGGTTGGGCAGTGCGTCCACCGTGCACAGCGTGCGCTCGCCCGCGCGCACCGCGAGCGCGGATTTCGGCTGAACCTGCGTCAGGAACGCCGCACCGCCCTCGCCGACGATGCCGAGCTCCTTGCCGTTCGCCGCGTCCTGCACCGACGCGCCGAACGGCAGCGGCTTGCCGGCCGCGTCGGTCAGCGTCAGGTACAGGTTGCTGCCGCGCGCGACGTTGAACTTCGCGAAGCCGATCGCGCCGTCGGTCAGCACCATGCGCTGGATCGGGTTCGACACCTGCACTTCGAGCGGAAGCTTCTCGACGTTGACGGTCGCGTCGTACACGTTGTACGGCGAGATCCCGTCGAGCACCGCATAGCCGCGCGAGTCGGTATGCGTGAGCGTGCCGGACAGCGGCACGTCGGGCACGCCGTCGGTCGAGACCAGGAGGCGCGTATCGCCGGCGTTGCCGTTCGCGTGCGCGGACACGCCATATTGGGTCGCGACGAACGAGCCGTCGACTTCGAGCGACGCGGCCGCATACGCGTTGGCGAGCGTCGACGCCTGCGCGGTCAGCTGATACGTCGACGTGCGCTGGCGGAAGCTCGCGTTCGCCGCCGCGCGGCCGTCGGTCGCGCCTGCGTTGACCTGGTAGGTGCGACCGTCCGGATCGTCGTAGATGTAACCGGCGTTCACGCTCGTGCTGTCGCTGCCCGTCGTCAGGTTCGACGTGACGGTGTGGCGACCGCCGATCGGCAGCGTCGCCGTCACTGAAAACTGATTGCCGCTCGCGCCCGCGCTCTGCGTGCGGAACGCCGACACGCTGACGTTCAGGTTGCGCAGCGCGCCGACCGAGAACGCGCGCGTCAGCGTGAGGCCCACGCGCTGCTCGGACGAGCGCGCCCAGTAGGTCGTCTGGTCGTACGAGAAATAGGTCGACGTGTCGCCGAAGCGCTTCGACATCGTCGCCGAGTAGCGCTGCTTGCTGTTGGCGAGGCAGTACGCGGTCGGGTCGCCGGAGAACTGCGCGAAGTTGGTGTACTCGCGTTCGGAAAAGCGATAGCCGAAGAAGCGCACGTCCGCGTCGAGCCCGTCGAAGTGCTTCGAATAGTTGATGCGGTACGAGTTGCCGTTGCGTGTCGCGCCGTTCCACCACAGCCGCGCGCGCGCATGCGTGACGTCGGCCGACACCGCACCGAACGTGCCGAAATCGCGGCCGACGCCGAGCGCGATCGACGTGTAGCCGGATGCCGCGATGAAGCCGCCGTACACCGTGACGTCGAGCGGCAGGCCGTATGCGATTTCGCCGAAGCCGAAAAACGGCGTGATGCCTGCGCCGCCGAACTGCCGCGGCTTGCCGACGGCGGCCTTGTAGCGCAGTTGTCCGGTGCGCGCGAGGAACGGCACGGCGGCCGTCGTCACCTGGAAGCGCTGCACGCTGCCGTCCTCTTCCTCGACCGCGACGTCGAGCGTGCCCTGCACGCTCGTGTTGATGTTCTGCAGCGCGAACGCGCCCGGCGACACGCGCGTCACGTAGAGCACGCGCCCCGCCTGCGACACGGTCACGGTCGCATTGGTGCGCGCGACACCCGAGATCAGCGGCGCATAGCCGCGCAGCGAAGGCGGCAGCATGCGGTCGTCGCTGCGGATCGACGCGCCGGTCAGCGCGAACGTGTCGAAAATGTCCGAGCTCAGGTAGTCGTCGCCGAACGTCACCGTCGACTGGATCGACGGCAGCGCGCGAAATGCGTAAAGCCGGCTGAAGCGGAACGTGCGGTCCGCGTACGCCGTGTTGCCCACGTTCGACTGCGCCTGGTAGTCGCCGCGAAAACGCCACGCATCCCAGTTCGCGCCGATCGTGCCGTAGGCCTGGATCGAATTCGTCTGTGCGCCGCCCGCACCGAAGCTGCGGTTCGTGTTTGCGATCACGCGATAGTCGAGCATCGCGCCCGGAATCCCCTCGGACCAGCGCTCCGGCGGCAGATAGGTCGAGTCGGTGAATTCGAGCGCGGCCTGCGGAATCGTGATCTTGAGGCGTCCGTCGCTCTTCAGGTAGCGCACGGTTGCCCCCTCGATCGCGCCGAGATCGACGCAACGGCCGCCCTGGAAGCGCGGCAGGTCCTTCGCGAGCGACGGCTTCAGTCCGAACTGCGCGACGAGTTCCGGCGGCAGGCACGGCTTGCCGGCGCCGGACGCATCGAGTGCGATGAACTGGATCGCCTGCAACCCGTAGAACAGGTCGTTGACCTGCACGTCGAGCATGTATTCGCCCGGCAGCGTGAAGTCGGCCTGGGAGAACTGCGACAGGTCGACGTTGTTCGTGCCGTCGATGTCGAGGAACGACGAATTGAATTCCGTCGCATGGCTCTGGCTGCCGACCACCAGCACGGAGACGCAAAGGAAGGAATGTCTGATTCGCACGCGGCGCTACCGGAAGTCCGAGGAAAAGGAAGCGGGAAGGAAACGAGGACGGAGAAAGGGTGCGCGCACCCCTTCTCCGGTACGGACGCTTACTGGTAGCGAACCGTGAAGTTCGCGACGCCGTCGGCGGTACCCGGCGTCACGCCGGCTGCCGTCGCTTCGTACATTGCCGCGAAGCGTGCGACGTTCGTGCCGTTCTGCAGCACGGTCGGCGCCTTTTGCTCCGCGCCGTTGTCGAGGTATTCACCCGACGCAGACTGCAGGCGGATGCCGACGTTGGTCGCCGAACCGATCGTGGCGAGCAGCTTCGGCTGGCCCGCGCTCGACGTGCCCGTGAACGTGAAGTACGCGTTCTGCGCGATGCTCGTGTCGCAGTCGGTCAGCTTGATGTCGAAGTTGGTCGGCGTGGACTTGTCGCCGGCCTGCTTGAACGTGTGGGTCGGCACCTTGCCGAGGTTCACGGTCTGGTTGACCGAACCCGAATCGATGCCGCATGCGCCCGCGACGATCTCGCCCGTGAAGTTGATCGTGCCGGTGCCCTCTGCGAAGGCCGAGGTGGACAGGGCTGCGAGTGCGACAGCGGTCAGGAGGGATTTTTTCATGACGTTTTCCGTGTGAATTGCAAAGGGAATGACGACGTGGCGGATACAAAAGGCAGCGTGTGGTTGGCTCCCGTCCGTCACGAGGCGGCATTATCGAGATAGGAATGAAAGAATTCTGTAAATCATTGTCAAATCGCCCATGACAATCTTCAATTCACCCATCTTCAAACGCACTCTTTCCCTGAAATTCACAATTCCGATATTTTCGTCCGAAGTCCTTTTTAATTCTCCGGAACCTACTGAAAATTAACGGAATTTCATTTTATCGAATTCCGACACCCAACTCCGCCTTACCGGGCAAGGCTTTCCAATATCACCAATCTGGAAAGACAAAATTCTGTCCAATCCCGCCATCGTTGTTCGACCGCAACGACAGCAATCGTCGATTTTCAACTGACAGGAAATTAACGAGCAATTTTCGTCATCTGCAATTTTCGCGCAAACGATTGCGCAATTCGTACAAACGTTTTACCGCGACACTTTGCCGCCCCGCATTATTCGCAATACCTGAATTAATCGAATCGTCAATCCCGGATTAAAAGTCGCGTGTCGTGCCGTGCGCCGCCACGACATTCGGCGCCCGTTTGCGACGATGCGCAGACGACTTTTCAGCGGATTGGTCGGGATCGGAAAGAAGGAAGTCCGGCATGCTCGAGCCGGGATGCGTGTCGAGTCGAAGGCAGGCCTTCGGCTCGACAGCCAGGAGAAAAACGTGGAAGACGAAGCGCGGATGTCACGCGTCGGCGATCTCTGCCGGTACCCCGACAAAGGCGATGCCAACCGGGAGCGACGGCATCTCGCGATGCGCCATCGCCGCCCGGCACGGCCGGCGCATCACACGGCAGCAGCCGCGGCGGATGCCGGCGCCCACCCGCCGCCCAATGCGCGATACAACGCGATCGCATTCGCGAGCCTGCGCTCCTTGAGCCGGATCAGCTCCTGTCCCGACTCGTACGTGCTGCGCTGCGCGTCGAGCAGTTCGAGATACGTCGCGACGCCGCCCGCATAGCGGCGCTCGGCGAGCTTCAGCCGCGCGCCGTCGGCCGCGTAGACGTCCTGCTGCGCGGCGAGCTGGCGATCGATCCAGTCGCGCGCGGTGAACGCGTCGGCCACTTCGCGGAATGCGGTCTGCACGGTCTTCTCGTATTCGGCGACCGCGATGTGCTTGCGTGCGTTCGCGACGTCGAGATTCGCGCGATTGCGGCCGCCCGCGAAGATCGGCAGCGTGATGCGCGGCGCGAACGTCCACACGCTCGTGCCGCCCGCGAACAGGCTCGAGAACGCATCGCTGACCGAACCGTAATCGGTCGTCAGCGCGATGCGCGGGAAGAACGCCGCGCGCGCGGCGCCGATCTGCGCGTTCGCGGCCTTGAGCCGCGACTCGGCCTGCCGGATGTCCGGCCGCCGTTCGAGCAGCGCGCTCGGCGCGCCGGGCGCCACCGGCGCGATCGCGAGCGTGTCGAACGCGGTGCCGTCGGCCGGCACGGTACGTGCAAAATCGCCGGCGAGCAATTGCAGCGCGCGCACCGACTGCGCGTGTTCGCGCTGCAGCGCGGCCTGCGACGCACGCGCGGACGCGACCAGCATCTCGGCCGAGCGCAACTCGATCGCGTCGCTCGTGCCGGCCGCGTAGCGGCGCTGCGTGAGCGCGGCGATGCGCTCGCGCGCGTCGAGCGTGCGCTGCGCCAACGCCAGTTGCTCGCGCAACGACCGTTCGGAAACATACGCGCCGGCGACTTCGGCAATCACGCCGATACGCACCGTGCGCTGCGCGTCGGCCGTCGCGAAATACTCGGCGAGCGCCGCGTCGGACAGATTGCGCACGCGGCCGAACAGGTCGAGCTCGTACGCGCTGACGCCCACGCCCGCACGATACAGCCCGCTCACCGCGCTCTCGCGCACGACCGGGTCGTACTGGCGCGTGCGTTCGTAGCCGAGGTTCGCGTCGACCGACGGCATCAGGTCCGCGCGCTGCACGCCGTACAGCGCGCGGGCTTCGTCGAGCCGGCCGGCCGCGATCCGCAGGTCGCGGTTGTTCGCGAGCGCCGCGTCGATCCACGCCTGCAGCGCAGGATCGGTGAAATATGCGCGCCAGTCGTCGAGCAGCGCGGCATCGGCGGACGCAGCCGCCTCGACCGCCTGCGGCGTGTCGCCATCGGCCGGCGTGTAGCTGGCCGGCACCGGCGCCGCCGGCCGCTCGTAGCGCGGCGCGAGCGAGCAGCCGGCGAGCGCGAACGCGAGTGCGGCGGCCAGCGCGACCCGAGCCCGCGGCGTCGCGCACGCCTTCAGGTAAAACGTCATTGCGAACCCTCCATCGTCGCCGGTTGCGATCCGCCGCGCCGGCGCGGGCCGACGTCGAACAGACGACCGACGCTCACGAAAAACAGCGGGACGAGAAACACCGCGAGCACCGTCGCCGTGATCACGCCGCCGAGCACGCCGGTGCCGATCGCCATCTGCGCGCCGGACGCGGCGCCCGATGCGAACGCGAGCGGCAGCACGCCGACACCGAACGCGAGCGACGTCATCACGATCGGCCGCAGCCGCAGGCGCGCGGCCTCGAGCGCGGCGTCGACGAGCGACATGCGCTGCGCGACCAGATCCTTGGCGACTTCGACGATCAGGATCGCGTTCTTCGCGGACAACCCGATCGTCGCGATCAGTCCCACCTTGAAATAGATGTCGTTCGGCATCGCGCGCAGCGTGACGCCGAGCACCGCGCCGATCACGCCGAGCGGCACGACCAGCATCACCGCGAACGGGATCGACCAGCTTTCGTACAGCGCCGCGAGCGCGAGGAACACGACGAGCACCGACAGCGCGAACAGCATCGGCGCCTGCGTGCCCGACAGCCGCTCCTCGAACGACTGCCCCGACCACGCGTGGCCGATGCCGGCCGGCAGCTTCGCGGCGAGCCGTTCGATCGCGGCCATCGCCTCGCCGCTGCTGTGCCCCGGCGCGGCCGAACCGTTGATCGTGAACGACGGATAGCCGTTGTAGCGCGTGAGCTGCGGCGGCCCGAGCGTCCAGTGCAGCGTCGCGAACGCCGCGAGCGGCACCATCTCGCCGCGCGCGTTGCGCACGCGCAGCTTCTTCACGTCGTCCGGATCGAGCCGGTGCAGCCCGTCGGCCTGCACGATCACGCGGCGCACCTGCGTGCCGTGCATGAAGTCGCCGATGTAGTCGGAGCCGAACATCACCGCGAGCGTCGTGTTGATCTCTTCCATCGACACGCCGAGCGCCGACGCCTTCGCGCGATCGATGTCGAGTTTGAGCTGCGGCGCGTCCTGCGTGCCGGCGAACATCAGGTCGGCGAGCGCCGGATCCTTGCCGCCCGCCGCGAGCAGTTGCTCGCGCGCGGCACTGAACGTCGCGTAGTCGAGCCCGCTGCGATTCTGCAGCCGGAAGTCGAAGCCGCTCGTCGAACCGAGATCGGGCAGCGCCGGCGAGTTCATCGCGAACACCGTGGTGTTCGCCGCACCCGCGAAGCGCTCGTTGATGCGCGCGACGATCGCCTGCACGTGATCGCGCCCGGCCTTGCGTTCCTTCCAGTTCTTCAGCGTGACGAAGATCATCCCGCCGTTCGGCCCTTCGCCGTACAGGTTGAAGCCGCCGAGCGCGAACGTGTACGCGGCCGGCTCGTTGTGGCGAACATACGACTCGACCTCGCGCACGCTCTGCATGGTTTCCGCGAGCGGCGTGCCCTGCGGCCGGATCACCATCACCATGAAGTTGCCCTGGTCTTCGTCGGGCAGGAACGCGGTCGGCAGTTGCGTGAGCATCAGCGCGGCCGCCGCCGTCAGCGCGCCGTACACGACGAGCCAGCGCACCGGCTTCTTCAGCATCGTGCCGACGCGTGCCGCATAACGCTGCGTCGCACGTGCGACCAAGCGGTTGAACCAGCCGAAGAAGCCGCGCTTCTCGTGATGGTCGCCGGACACCGGCTTGAGCAGCGTCGCGCACAACGCGGGCGTCAGCGACAGCGCGAGAAACGCCGAGAAGCCGATCGATACCGCGAGCGCGAGCGCGAACTGCCGATAGATGTTGCCCACCGCGCCGCCGAAGAACGCCATCGGCACGAACACCGACGTCAGCACGACCGTGATGCCGACGATCGCGCCGCTGATCTGCGTCATCGCCTTGACGGTTGCTTCGTACGGCCCGAGCCCCTCCTCGACCATCAGCCGCTCGACGTTCTCGACGACGACGATCGCATCGTCGACGAGAATGCCGATCGCGAGCACCATCCCGAACATCGTCAGCACGTTGATCGAGAAACCGGCCGCATACATCACGCCGAACGTGCCCGCGAGCGCGACCGGCACGACGAGCGTCGGAATCAGCGTCGCGCGCAGGTTCTGCATGAACAGGAACATCACGAGGAACACCAGCACGCCGGCCTCGATCAGCGTCGTGACGACCTTGTTCATCGACACGCGCACGAACGACGACGTCTCGTACGGAATCTGGTATTTCACGCCCGGCGGGAAATACGCGGACAGCGCGTCCATCGTCGCGCGCACGCGCTTCTCGGTGGCCACCGCGTTCGAGCCCGGCGCGAGCTTGATGCCCATCCCGGTCGCGACCTTGCCGTTCACGTACGACGGATAGTTGTAGTCGTTGCCGCCGAATTCGATGCGCGCGACGTCGCGCAGGTAGAGCGCGGCGCCGTCCGGCAGCGTGCGCAGCGCGATCGCGCCGAAGTCGGCCGGCGTCTTCAGCGGCGCGTCGGCGAACACCGTCGCGGCGATCGGCGCGCTGTTCGGTACCGCGCCGCGGCCGATGTCGCCGATCGTCACGCGCGCGTTGTGCGCGCGCACGGCCGACGAGATATCCGACGCGGTGAGGCCGTGCCCGGCCATCTTCACCGGGTCGGGCCAGATCCGCATCGCATATTCGGCGCCCCAGAACTGCACGCGGCCGACACCGTCGACGCGGCGCAGCGCCTGCACGACGTTCGCCGATGCGTATTCGCCGAGCTGCACGTCGGTCATCCGGCCGTCGTCCGACGTCAGCGATACGACGAGCTGGATGTTGTCGGCGGCCTTCTCGACCTGGATGCCGTCGCGCCGCACGGGTTCGGGCAGCCGCGCCTCGACCGTCTTCAGCCGGTTCTGCACCTCGACGGCCGCGAGATCGGCGTTGACGCCCTGCTTGAACGTCAGGTACAGCGACGCCGCGCCGGCGCTGCTGGTCGCGGACGTATAGAGCAGCCCCGGCGCGCCGTTCATCTCGCGCTCGATCAGCGCGGTCACCGATTCCTCGACGACCTGCGCGGACGCGCCCGGGTACGTCGCATAAATGCTGACGACGGGCGGCGCGATGTCCGGATACTGCGCGACGGGCAGCGCGCGTATCGCGAACGCGCCGCCGAGCATGATGAAGAGTGCGATCACCCACGCGAAGACGGGGCGATCGATGAAGAAACGTGCCATGTTGGTCTCGGTGAACCGGTCAGGTTTGGCGGGCGGCCGCCTGTGACGCGGCCTTCGTCGGCGTTGCCTGCTCGACGGGCTTGACGGCGGTATCGGGCGCGAACTGCGCGGCGTTGTCGACGATCACGCGCTCGCCGCCCGCGAGGCCGCGCGTGATGCGCCAATCGCGTCCGCTCATCCGGTCGGCGACGACCTCGACGTCCTGCACCTTGCCGTTCGCGCCGACCACGCGCACCGACGTGCGATCGGCCGTGCGCAGCAGCGCATCGCGCGGCACGAGGATCGCGCGCTGATCGACGGCCGCGTCGAGCGCGATCCGCACGTACGCGCCCGGCAGCAATTCACGTTCGGGATTCGGGAACAGCGCGCGCATCGCGACGGTATCGGTGGTCGGGTCGACCGCGAGATCGCTGAACAGCAGCTTGCCCTTCAGCGGATACGCGGTGCCGTCGGCGCGCAGCAGCGTCACCGTGACGTCGTGCTGCGCGATGCCCGTCGCGCGCCCGCTCTTCACCGCGCGGCGCAACGCATCGACGTCGGCCGCCGGTTGCGAGAAATTCACGTAGATCGGATCGAGCTGCTCGACGGTCGTGAGCGGCGTTGCCTGGTCCTGGCCGACGAGCGCGCCTTCGGTGACGAGCGCGCGCCGCGCGCGGCCCGAAATCGGCGCGGTGACGGTCGCGTAGTCGAGTTGCAGTTGCGCGCGGGCGAGCTCGGCCTTCGCCGAAGCGACGCCGGCCTTCGCCTGCGTGTCGTCGGCAACGGCCTCCGTGTGATCGCGCTCGCTGACCGCGCGGTCGCGCACCAGGTCGTCGTAACGGCGACGCTTGTCGCTCGCGGCGAGCGCGACGGCCTGCGCTTTCGCGAGCGCGCCCTGTGCGGCGTCGCGCGCGGCCTTCAGCGGCGCGGGGTCGATGCGGAACAGCACCGCGCCCTGCTTCACTTCCTGGCCTTCTTCGTAAGTTCGCGCGGTGACGATGCCCGCGACCCGCGCGCGCACTTCCGCTTGCCGATACGCGTCGAGCCGGCCGGGCAATTCGACGGTCATCGGCACGGCCGTCGGACGCACCGTGACGACCGTCGCGTGCTGAATGGCCTCCGGTGCCTTGTCCTGTTCGCCCTTTCCGCATCCGGTCACGAGCAGCATGGCCGCGAGCGCGAACGGCGCCAGCCGAAGGCGGCGCCCCAGGGAGCGTTTGTTATTCATGTATGACCTCGGATCGTTCGCCGCCGATACAATGCGGCGGCTCAGGGTGGCCGATTATAATCAGTCACGACTGATTAAATACAGGCGGTTGCAATCGGGCCGCCTTACTGTCTCAATAAAACGACAGCGAACTGTAAGGAAATTCACGACATGGCCCGCAAGACCCGGGAAGAATCGCTCGCCATCAAGCACCGGATCCTCGACGCCGCCGAGCTCGTCCTGCTCGAAAAAGGCGTCGCGCAAACCGCGATGGCGGACCTCGCCGAGGCCGCCGGAATGTCGCGGGGCGCCGTGTACGGCCACTACCGCAACAAGATGGAAGTGTGTCTCGCGATGTGCGACCGCGCGTTCGCGCGCACGTCGGAAGGCTTCGACGCGGTCGACAACCTCCCCGCGTTCGCCACGCTGCGCCGCGCGGCGTCGCACTACCTGCAGCAATGCGGCGAGCCGGGCGCGATGCAGCGCGTGCTCGTGATCCTCTATACGAAGTGCGAACAAAGCGAGGAAAACGGCGCGCTGCAGCGGCGCCGCATGCTGCTCGAACTGCAGATGCTGCGCATCACCAAGGCGCTGCTGCGCCGCGCGATCGCGTCCGGCGAACTCGCCGCCGATCTCGACGTGCATCTCGCGGCCGTCTATCTCGTGTCGCTGCTCGAAGGCGTGTTCGCATCGATGATCTGGACCAACCGGTTGCGCGGCAATCTGTGGACCGACGCGGAAGCGATGCTCGACGCGGGCTTCGACGCCGTCCGGACATCTGCCGCGTTGCGCGCGCACGCGCAAAAATTGCCAGCCGAACCCAAAGCCGCGCAATAAATGCTGATTTAACCCGATTTACCGCAGTGCGAAACGAATGCGCTGACCCTCTTTAAAATTTTTAACGTTTCGCGGAACATCGGTAGACTGACGCTGTCATCTTTCTTTAGCGTCTTCGTGATAATCCGGGTGCGACCCGGAAAGTTCACGCCGCCGTTCGAAGCGGGCCTGCCCGCGAGTTGGGTCGAACGGAAACGACACAGGCCCCTGGCGGGGCCTGTTTTGTTGCACGCCCGTCGCCCGCCCCGTCGCCACCCGACGGATATGCCGCCGATGGCTCCCGCCCACACCTCTTTGAACCGCTTTCCTGGATGTGGACACCCTTGGTCAAGCCTGCCGCAACCCCTGATGCTTTCGCGCCCGGCCGCGCGCAGCGCCTCGTGCGCGCGCTCGTGCCGGCCGCCGTGCTCGGCGCCCTCGCCGCCTTCGGTCTCGCCGCCGCGCTGCCGGCCGTCTCGCAACTGCCGGGTGCCGTCGATTCGGGCACGGCCGCGCTGCCGCAGCGCGTGCTGTCCGACACGCCGTTTCCCACCGCTCAGCATTTCGTGACGAGCGAACTCGCGCGCACGATCGGCGAGCGCAACGAACTCGATGAACGCGGCGAGCGCAGCCTGCAGCCGGGCCTGTTCGCGCCGCTCAGCGCGCATCGTAACGACATGCTCGGCTATACGAACCTGTTCCAGTTCGCGGCGCCCGAACAGCAACACGGAATGCGCGCGGGCGACATCGAACTCACGCTGTCCGATACGCTGAACCGTCTCGACGTGCCGCCCGAGGTGCGCATCCAGCTCGGCGATCTCGTCACCGGCAAGGTCGCGATGCGCGCCAGCGCCCAGCGCGGCGACTACTACCGCGTCGCGTACGACACCAACAACGGCACGCCGCACCTCACCGCGCTCGAACTGCGCGTCGCGGGCCGCACGTTCGGCGCGATCTGGTTCCGCGCGCCGGGCGCCGACCACGGCGCGTACTACACCCTCGATGGCGCGCCGCTCGAAGCAGCGGCGTTCACGATGCCCGTCAAATGGACGCGCATCAGTTCGTTCTTCGGCGAACGCGTCCACCCGCTGTCGCAGGCGATGGCGTTCCATACCGGCGTCGACCTCGCCGCGCCGTCCGGCACGCCCGTCAATGCGGCGGCCGATGGCGTCGTGTCGTTCGTCGGCACCGATCCGGGCGGCTACGGCCACTACGTGATCGTCGATCACGCGGACGGTTATTCGACCTACTACGCGCATTTGTCCGCGTTCGCGCGCGGGCTGAAGACCGGTGAAACCGTGAAGCAGGGCCAGCGCCTCGGCTCGGTCGGGATGACCGGCGCCGCCACCGGGCCGCACCTGCACTTCGAGGTGCGCGTCGCGAACGATCCGGTCGATCCGCTCGTCACGCTCGCAAGCGCGCAGACGGGGCTGTCCGACATGCAGCTCACCGCGTTCCGCCAGGAAGCGGCGCAATGGCGCTTCCGCCTCGCGTCGATCAGTACGACGCCGTTCGCATTCGCGCAGACCGACGGCCCGCTGTGGGGCGACTTCGCGACCGGTCCGTCGACGCTGCGCGCGGTCTTCGATACGCACTACAGCGCGTCCTGAGGCTGACGCGCCGAAGCATCAGCACGTCCGTCGCCGCTCGAGCGGCGACGACGCGGGCGGCCACGCCTCATCACCGCGCGTGCGTCGCATTCATCGCATGCGGCCCGCCGTCACCGCGCCGGCTCCGTGCGCTCCGCCGCCCGCGCGAGGCGCTCCGCACGCGGACGACGCGACAGCAGCCAGCGCGCCGCGCCGTCGAGCGACGTGCACAACACGAGATAGATCGCCGCAACGAACAGGAAGATCGGCGCCGGATACACCATCAGCCGGTTGTTCACCTGCGTCGCGACGAACGACAATTCCGGCACGCCGACGATATACGCGAGCGACGTGTCCTTCACGAGCGCGACCCACTGGTTGACGAACGACGGCGTCATGATCCGGATCGCCTGCGGCAGCAGCACGTAGCGCACGGTCTGCCAGCGTGTGAGCCCGAGCGACAGCCCCGCCTGCCACTGCCCGTCGCCGGCCGCGACGATGCCCGCATGCACCGCATGCGCGAGATAGGCACCGCCGATCAGCGCCAGCGCGCACACGACCGTCGCGAGCCCCGGCACGTCCATGTGCAGCAGCATCGGCATCAGGAAATACGTCCAGAAGATCAGCATCAGCACCGGAATCGCGCGGAAGAAGCCGATGAACGCGAGCAGCAGCACGCGCAGCGGGCCGCGCGCGAGCGCCATCGCGACGCCGAGCGCCACGCCCAGCACCGCGGACGCCATCGCCGACGCGATCGCGAGCACGAGCGACAGTGCGGCACCGCCGAGCGGGCCGTCCGGAAACGCGCCGACGAGCAGGTACGGCAGGTTGTCGAGCAGCAGCGAGATGTCCATCGTCAGCGCCCCGCCCCGAGCCGGTCACGCCATTGCGTGGCCGCATATGCGCCGGCCTCGATCGTGGCCACCGCGACGATGTACAGCACGGTCGCGACACCGAACGCAGCGAAGGTCCTGAACGTCTCCGTCTCGACCTGCCGCGACGCATACGACAGCTCGGCGACGCCGATCGCCATCGCGAGCGACGAGTTCTTCACGAGATTCATGTATTGGCCGAACAACGGCGGCAGCGCGATGCGCACGGCCTGCGGCAGCACCACGTAGCGCAGCGACTGCATCGGCGTGAGGCCGAGCGCCGCGGCCGCGTCATGCTGCGCGCGGCGCACGCCGCGCAGCCCGGCTTCGCATTCCTCGGCGACGAACGCGGCCGTGTACGCGCTCAACCCGAACCAGCCCGCGACGAACTCGAACGACGGCCACGCGAGCGTGAACGGGCCCGCGCTGAGTTGATGGCGCGCGTTCAGCCATGCGACCCACGTTTCGGGCAGCAACGACGCGACGCCGAAATACCAGAACAACAACTGCACGAGCAGCGGCGTGTTGCGGAACGCGACGACATAACCGGCCGCCAGCGTGCGCGGCGCCGTGCTGCGCGTATGCCGCATGACGGCGAGCAGCAGCCCGCCGACGGTCGCGGCGAGCGCCGACGCGGCCGCGAGGCCGAGCGTCAGCAGGAAGCCCTGCCAGAGCCAGGACAGATATTTGGGAGCCAACCCGAGCATGCCGTGGTGCGGGCGCGAAGCGCGCGATCGAAAAGAAACGGAAAGCGCCGCGATCCGTGCGCACCGGCGTAGCCGGCGGCGGAACGCGGCGCACCTGGCGTGCGACTCAGGTCTTGTCGCCGATGCGGAAGATGCGCGTGAGCGGCGTCTTCGTCGTCGGCCCGAACCACGCGTCGTAGATTTGCGTCGCGCGGCCGTTTGCCTCGAGGCCCTTCAGCGTGTCGTTGACGAAGCCGAGCAGGCGCGTCTCGCCCTTCGGCACACCGACGCCCATGTAGTCATTCGAGATCGTGAACGCCGGGATCTCGTAGTTCTGTTTGTCGGGCACGTTCGCGAGCAGGCCGATCAGTTTCGGCCCGTCCTGCGTGATCGCCTGCACGTTGCCGGCGCGCAGCGCGGCGAATGCGAACGGCGTGTCGTCGTATGCGACGATCGTCGCCTTCGGGAATTTCTCGCGCAGCGTGATTTCGTTCGTCGTGCCCTTGTCCGCGCCGACGCGCAGGCTGTTCAGCTGGTCGGCCGATTTCAGCACGCCCTTCTTCGCGAGAAACTGCTGGCCCGACGAGAAATACGGGATGCTGAAGTCGACCTGCTTCGCGCGCTCGTCGGTGATCGTGAAGTTCGCGAGCACGAGATCGACCTTGCCGGAAGTCAGGAACGGAATGCGGTTCGCGGGATTGGTCGGCTGCAGCTGCAGCTTCACGCCGAGCTTGTCGGCCAGCGCCTTCGCATAGTCGACGTCGAGGCCGACGATGTGGTTGCTCTTGCCGTCGACATAACCGAACGGCGGATTGCTGTCGAAGGTCGCGACGCGCAGCACGCCGGCCTTCCTGATGTCGTCGAGGCGGTCCGCGTGCGCGACCGTGCCGGCCGTGACGAGCGCGGCCCCGACGAGCCACGTAGCGAGAGTGTGGAGTTTCATGAGCACGACCTGGTTTTTCATGAAGGCCGCCGCGGATCGCGCGACGGCCGGTTCGAGGAACATCGCGACGGAGTGTGTCGTCGCGAAGCCGCTAACGTATCAGCGCGTGCGGCAATTCCGAACCAACAATTGGTGCTTTGCTCTGCGGGTTTCGTGATGACGCTTGAGACGGCGTGCGCCACGGCGCGCTTCGGAAAAAAAGACGCCCGCTGCACGCAGCGGGCGCGAATCCCAGTCAAGGAGGTGTCACACGAACTACGGGTTCAGAATAAAGGCATCGCACGCGACGGACAACGAAGCGATTCCGATATCGATATCGCGCGTCCCGCGATGCGCTTGCGCGTGTCCATGCGACGACGGCGCGCATGAAAAAACGGCGCGCCGCCTGTGTGGCGGAGCGCCGTCCTGTTACACGTTGCCGGTCGATGCGGACAGCCTCGCGAGGCTGCCCCGCCGATCACGGTTCGTGACGCAGATACCCTTCCTTGCTCGGATCGCGCATCCGCCACGACACGATCAGCGAGATCGCGCACAGCACCGTCACGTACCAGTAGAAGGTTTCCTCGCTGCCGATCGACTTGAACCACAGCGCGACGTACTCGGCCGAGCCGCCGAAGATCGCGTTCGCGACCGCATACGACAGGCCGACGCCCATCGCGCGCACTTCGGGCGGGAACATCTCGGCCTTGATGAGGCCGCTGATCGACGTGTAGAAGCTGACGATCGCGAGCGCGATCGTGATCAGCACGAACGCGGCCGTCGGGCTCGTCACGGTCTTCAGCGCGTGCATCAGCGGCACCGTGCCGATCACCGCGAACGCGCCGAACAGGATCATCGACGTGCGGCGGCCGATCTTGTCGGACAGCGCGCCGAACACCGGCTGGATCAGCATGTAGACGAGCAGCGCGACGGTCATCACGTTGCTGGCGGTCTTCGCATGCATGCCGGCCGTGTTCACCAGGTACTTCTGCATGTACGTGGTGAACGTGTAGAAGATCAGCGAGCCGCCGGCCGTGAAGCCGACCACCGTGAAGAACGCGCCCTTGTGCTGCCACACGCCGCGGATCGTGCCCGCATCCTTCTTGTCGCGCGATGCGCTCGTCGACGTCTCGTCGAGCGATTTACGCAGGTACAGCGAGATCAGCGCAGCCGCCGCACCGACCACGAACGGAATGCGCCAGCCCCACGCCTTCAGCTCGTCGCCCGACAGCGTCTGCTGCAGGATCACGAGCACGAGCAGTGCGCACAGCTGGCCGCCGATCAGCGTCACGTACTGGAACGACGCGAAGAAGCCGCGGCGGCCCTTCAGCGCCACCTCGCTCATGTAGGTCGCGCTCGTCCCGTATTCGCCGCCCACCGACAGGCCCTGGAACAGCCGCGCGACCAGCAGCAGCGCCGGTGCGAGCGCGCCGATCTGCGCATAGGTCGGCAGCACCGCGATCACGAGCGAGCCGCCGCACATCATCAGCACCGAGATCATCATCGCCGTGCGGCGGCCATGACGGTCGGCGATGCGGCCGAACAGCCAGCCGCCGATCGGACGCATCAGGAAGCCGGCCGCGAACACGCCGGCCGTGTTCAGCAGCTGGGTCGTCGTGTTGCCGCTCGGGAAGAACGCCGGTGCGAAGTACAGCGCGCAGAACGAGTAGATGTAGAAGTCGAACCACTCGACGAGGTTGCCCGACGAGGCGCCGACGATGGCGAACACGCGCCGCCGGGTGTCATGCGCGGACAGCGCAGCTTGGTCGGTCTGGACGTCCATGGGTTGGTCTGTTCCTTTTAGTGCTTTCTGGGCGAGACGGCTGGGAGCCGCCGCGTGCGGTCGCACGTGGCACCGGTTCCGGCGCACGGCGCTACGGGATTTTAGCGAAATGTAAAGTAACGGGCTTTCCGGGTTCGTCCGGATGTAGAAAAATTTTCTCCCGCCACCCGTTCGTCATATGAAAACGCCAGCCGCGAGGCTGGCGTCCGGTGCAAACTATTTCCGGTCTCGGTGCTCAGACACGCACCTCCGGCGGCACGTAGCGGCACTCGTAGCGCTTGCGCACGGTACCGGCCTCGTCGACGCTTTCCAGGAATACGTCGAACTGCCAGAGCCGCGCCATGTGCTTGAGCACTTCCTCGCTGTCGTTCGACAGATGGCGGTTGTCGGTCATGAAGTGGCGCAGCGTGAGGCTGCGGTCGCCGCGCGTGTTCACCGCCCATACCTGGATGTTCGGCTCGCGGTGATGGATGTCGTACTGACGCGACAGCGCCTGCCGCACGTACTGGTAGCCGGACTCGTCGTGGATCGCCGATACCTCGAGCGAATCGCGCATGTCGTCGTCGAGCACCGAGAACAGCCGCATTTCGCGGATCAGGTTCGGCGACAGGTACTGCGCGATGAAGCTCTCGTCCTTGAAGTTCCGCATCGCGTAGTGCATCGCCGGCAGCCACGGCGTGCCCGCGATCTCTGGAAACCACTTGTAGTCCTCCTCCGTCGGCGCCTCGCAGATCCGCCGGATGTCGCTCATCATCGAGAAGCCGAGCGCATACGGATTGATCCCGCTGTAGTACGGCTTCGTGACGGGCGGCTGATAGACCACATTGCTGTGCGAATGCAGGAACTCCATCATGAAGCCGTCTTCCAGCTTGCCCTGGTTGTACAGCGTATTGAGCAGCGTGTAGTGCCAGAACGTCGCCCAGCCTTCGTTCATCACCTGCGTCTGCCGCTGCGGATAAAAGTACTGGCCGATCTTGCGCACGATGCGGATCACTTCGCGCTCCCACGGCTCGAGCAGCGGCGCGTTCTTCTCCGCGAAATACAGCAGGTTCTCCTGCGGCTCCGGCGGGTAGCGTTCCTCCTGCTCCTCCATCTGCTCCGGCTTCTTGCCCGGCAGCGTGCGCCACAGCTCGTTGACCTGCGACTGCAGATACGCCTCGCGCTCGCGCCGCAGCGCGGCCTCCTTCGACAGCGACGGCTTCTGCGGCCGCTTGTAGCGGTCGACGCCGTAGTTCATCAGCGCATGGCACGAATCGAGCAGTTCCTCGACGCGATCGAGGCCGTAGCGCTCCTCGCATTCGGCGACGTAGTTCTTCGCGTACACGAGATAATCGATGATCGCGTGTGCGTCGGTCCACAGCCGGAACAGGTAGTTGCCCTTGAAGAACGAGTTGTGCCCGTACGCCGCGTGCGCGATGACGAGCGCCTGCATCGTCATCGTGTTCTCTTCCATCAGATACGCGATGCACGGATTCGAGTTGATGACGATCTCGTAGGCGAGCCCCATCTGGCCGCGACGATAGCTTTTCTCGGTCGCGAGGAAGTGCTTGCCGAACGACCAGTGGCGATAGTTGACCGGCATCCCGACCGACGCGTACGCGTCCATCATCTGCTCGGCGCTGATCAGTTCGAGCTGGATCGGATAGATGTCGAGCTCGTACTGCTCGGCGACCTGCGAGATGTGCGTGTCGTATTCCTCGAGCAGTTCGAAGGTCCAGTCGGACGGGCACGGCAGCGGCTTGCGTTCGGCCACGTTCATACGCGCTTCCTTCTGCCCGGCAGCGGGCAAGTCGGCGGCCGGCGCCGCCGGCTCGGTCCCGCCGCTTTGCTGCGATGCGGCAGGGCCGGCCGTGTCGTCGCCGGAAGGGCGCGGCGCGTAGCCGCGCGACTCGTTGTGCAGATGGCGGGTCGTCATGACATTTCCACCTGCTTTTCGAACAATTCGCGAAACACCGGGTAAATGTCCGCAGCCGATTCGACTTTCTTCATCGCGAGATGCGGTTGCGACAACGCCAGCTGCGCGTACTCCAGCCACAGGTTCTGCTCTTCGGGCGCGACCTGGATATACGCGAAGTAGCGCGTCTTGGTGAGGATATCCTCTTCCAGGATTTTGCGACACTTCGGCGAATCGTCGGTCCAGTTGTCGCCGTCGGACGCCTGCGCGCCGTAGATGTTCCATTCCGTCGGCGAGTAGCGCTCGTTCATCACCTTGCGCATCAGCTCGAGCGCGCTCGACACGACGGTGCCGCCGCTTTCGGTCGAATGGAAGAAGGTGTCCTCGTCGACCTCCTCGGCGCGCGTGTGGTGACGGATGAACACGACCTCGATGCGCTCGTAGTTGCGCTTCAGAAACAGGTACAGGAGGATGAAGAAGCGCTTCGCGAGATCCTTGCGCTGCTCGTCCATCGAGCCCGACACGTCCATCAGGCAGAACATCACGGCCTGGCTCGACGGTTGCGGCTGCTTTACGCGATTGATGTAGCGCAGGTCGAACGGATCGATGAACGGAATCCGCCAGATGCGCCCCTTCAGATGATGGATCTCGGCCTCGAGCGTCGCGATTTCCGCGCGGCGGTCTTCCGGGTCGATCTTCAGCGCCTCGAGCTGCGCCTCCAGCTCGCGCAACTCGTTGACGAGCGGAGAGCCGAGCGCGATGCGCCGGCCGAGCGCGCTGCGCAGCGAGCGCACGACGTCGATGTTGTTCGGCGTGCCTTCCGCCGACCAGCCTGCGCGCACGTTCTTCCAGCTCGGCACCGTCAGCAGGTGCGTCTTCACGAGGCGCGGCAGTTCGAGATCGTCGAAGAAATACTGCATGAATTCGTCGCGCGACAACTCGAACACGAAGTCGTCCTGCCCTTCGCCCTCGTTGCTCGCCTGACTGCCGCCGCCGCCCGAGCCGCCCTGCGGACGCGGAATCTTGTCGCCGCGCACGTAGTCTTCGTTGCCCGGGTGCACGTATTCGCGACGCCCGCCAGGCGCATGCCGGAAATTCGGTTCGGCGATGTCCTTGCGCGGAATCGTGATGCTTTGCGTGCTCTGGATATCCTTGATGCTACGGTCGCGCACCGCGTCGGACACGGCACGACGAATGTAGTTCTTGACGCGACGCAGAAAGCGTTCGCGGTTGGTGATGCTCTTGTTCTTGCCGGCCAGCCTGCGGTCGATGATTTGATGAAGCACTCCCGGTCTCCCGCTCGAAATTCGATCTGCCGGGGCACTCGCCGCGCATGCCGTCTGCCGTCATGCGGGCGGCGCCTCTGAAGGTGCCCGTACGGACTCGCCGTACGGGCGCGGTACCGCGCGCGTCATGACGACTTGCGCACGCGCAGGTACCAGTCGCAAAGCAGCCTCACCTGCTTCGGCGTATAGCCCTTCGCGACCATCCGGTTCACAAAGTCCTCATGCTTGCGTTGCTCCTCCGCCGACCCCTTTGCGTTGAACGAAATGACCGGCAACAGTTCCTCGGTATTCGAGAACATCTTCTTCTCGATCACGACGCGCAACTTCTCGTAGCTCGTCCACACCGGGTTCTTGCCGGCGTTCGCCGCCCGCGCGCGCAACACGAAGTTCACGATCTCGTTGCGGTAATCCTTCGGATTGCTGATCCCGGCCGGCTTCTCGATCTTCTCCAGTTCCGCATTCAGCGCGGCGCGGTCGAAGCTCTCGCCCGTGTCGTGATCGCGGAATTCCTGATCCTGGATCCAGAAGTCCGCATACGTGACGTAGCGGTCGAAGATATTCTGCCCGTACTCCGAATACGATTCGAGGTAAGCCGTCTGGATCTCCTTGCCGATGAAGTCCGCATAGCGCGACGCGAGCACGTCCTTCACGAACGACAGGTATTTCTGCTCGGTCTCTGGGGGGAACTGCTCGCGTTCGATCTGCTGTTCGAGCACGTACATCAGGTGCACGGGGTTCGCCGCGACCTCGCTCGAATCGAAGTTGAACACGCGCGACAGGATCTTGAACGCGAAGCGTGTCGACACGCCCGTCATCCCTTCGTCCACGCCGGCGTAATCGCGATACTCCTGATACGACTTCGCCTTCGGATCGGTGTCCTTCAGGTTTTCGCCGTCATACACCTGCATCTTCGAGAACAGACTCGAATTCTCCGGCTCGTGCAGGCGCGACAGCACCGAGAACTGCGACATCATCTTCAGCGTGCCCGGCGCGCACACGGCTTCGGCCAGCGACGAATTGCGGATCAGCTTCTCGTAGATCTTCGTCTCTTCCGACACGCGCAGGCAGTACGGCACCTTTACGACGAAGATCCGGTCGAGCAGTGCCTCGTTGTTGCGGTTGTTGCGGAATGCCTTCCACTCCGACTCGTTCGAGTGCGCGAGGATCACGCCGTCGAACGGAATCGCGCCGAATCCTTCGGTGCCCTTGAAGTTACCTTCCTGCGTTGCGGTCAGGAGCGGATGCAGCACCTTGATCGGCGCCTTGAACATTTCGACGAATTCGAGCAGGCCCTGGTTCGCCAGGCACAGGCCGCCCGAATAGCTGTACGCATCGGCATCGTCCTGCGCGTACTGTTCGAGCTTGCGGATGTCGACCTTGCCGACGAGCGACGAGATGTCCTGGTTGTTTTCGTCGCCAGGCTCCGTCTTCGCGATGCCGATCTGCCGAAGGATCGACGGAAAGCGGCGCACCACGCGGAACTGGCGGATGTCACCGTTGTATTCGTGCAGGCGCTTGACGGCCCACGGACTCAGGATGCTCTTCAGGTAGCGGCGCGGAATGCCGTATTGCTCTTCGAGGATCGGGCCGTCCTCGTCGTAGTCGAACAGCCCGAGCGGCGATTCGTTGACGGGCGAACCCTTCAGCGCATAGAACGGCACGCGCTCCATCAGTTGCTTCAGGCGCTCGGCGATCGACGACTTGCCGCCGCCCACCGGCCCGAGCAGGTAGAGAATCTGCTTCTTTTCTTCGAGCCCTTGCGCAGCGTGGCGGAAGTACGCGACCACCTGCTCGATCACTTCCTCCATTCCGTAGAACTCACGGAACGCGGGATAGACCTTGATAACCTTGTTCGCGAAGATCCGCGACAGGCGCGGGTCGTTGCGGGTATCGACTTGTTCCGGTTCCCCGATTGCAGCCAGCATGCGTTCGCCAGCCGTGGCGTACGCTGACGGATCGTTCTTGCAGAGCGCGAGGTACTCCTCCAGCGAGAACTCTTCCTCTCGCGTTTTTTCGAAGCGGTTCGCGAAGCTGCTGTAAATATCCATGCTACCTCCCTCGCCTGAGTCTGAAGACGTGCCTGCCTTCTATGACTGCGCAGAAGCAAGCGCGTTCGAATTCATCCTAAACCCTTTCTTATTTTTTTTCACGAACTCTTCGTATGAAGTTCGTCATTCTCGACAACACCGCTTGGACAACGCATTTCGACGCTTTACAATCGATCTCCCGAGCCGCAGAAACTGCATCCTCCGCGTCTCGTCGAGCATCGGAACGTCTCGTGCGTTGGATGCCTCCGCCGTCGTCGCCGCGCCCTTCACTCTCCCCTTCATCCCTAGACGTTCGAGCAGACGTTTTCGACGACACGCTGCGCGCACCGTTACAAATTTTTCTCGCATCGTCCGGAGATACCCGTAGCGCGGATGCGCACATGCAACGCGCGGCGACGCACGCACGTTCACGCGCGCTGTCACATTTCACCGGTCGCCGAAACGACGACGCCCGCATGTCGCGGGCGTCGTGTGCTGCCAAATGGGGATAGATGCGCGGCGCGCGGATCAGAACGTTTCCCAGTCGTCGGCGCCGGCAGACGCAGCCACCGGTGCGGGTGCAGCGGCCGCCGGCTTGCGAGCCGGCGCGGGGCGCTTCGGCGCAGCGTCGCGATCGTTGCGCGCCACGGCCGGTGCGGGTGGCGACACCGGCACGACTGCCGGCGCGGCCACCGCGCGCGGCGCCTGACGCGCAACGGCGGCTGCCGGCTTCGCCGCATCGTCGTCGATCCGGAACACCGACGCCGTTTCGCGCAGGCGCGCGGCCTGCTCGTCGAGCGATTGCGCGGCGGCCGCCGCTTCCTCGACGAGCGCGGCGTTCTGCTGCGTGACCTCGTCCATCTGCGCGACCGCGCGCGCGACCTGGTCGATGCCGCCGCTCTGCTCCTCGGATGCCGCCGCGATCTCGCCCATGATGTCCGTCACGCGCTGCACCGCACTGATCACGTCGCTCATGGTGCGGCCGGCTTCGTCGACCAGCGTCGAGCCCGTCCGGATGCGCTCCACCGACGCGTCGATCAGCGCCTTGATCTCCTTGGCGGCACTCGACGAACGCTGCGCGAGGCTGCGCACCTCGCCCGCGACCACCGCGAAGCCGCGGCCTTCCTCGCCGGCGCGCGCGGCTTCGACCGCCGCGTTCAGCGCCAGGATGTTGGTCTGGAACGCGATTCCCTCGATGATCGCGATGATGTCCGCGATCTTCGCCGAGCTGTCGTTGATCTCGCCCATCGTGCCGACCACCTGGCCGACCACCGTATTACCCTTGTTTGCAATCTCCGACGCGTTCGCGGCCAGCGAGCTTGCCTGCCGCGCATTGTCCGCGTTCTGCTTCACGGTGCCGGTCAGCTGCTCCATGCTCGACGCGGTTTCCTGCAGCGCGGACGCCTGCTCTTCCGTGCGCGACGACAGGTCGATGTTGCCGGCGGCGATCTGGCGCGCCGCGGTCGCGATCGACTCGCTGCCGCCGCGCACGGTGCGCACCGTGTCGACCAGTCCGCGCTGCATCTTCGCGAGACCCTCGAGGAGCTGGCCCATTTCGTCGCGCCGCTGCACCACGATCGAGCGGCGCAGGTCGCCCGCGGCGATCGCGTCGAAATGCGCGAGCGCGTCCGCGAGCGGGCGGCCGATCGCACGGCTGAGCGTCAACCACGACAGCACCGCGGCAACCAGACCAGCCGCCAGCAGGACGATCGACACCACGCGCAGCGTATCGAACGTCGCTTCCGAATGATCGAAGCTCGTCTGCCCGGCGCTGAACTGGAAATTGCGCAGCGCCTCGCTCGCCACCGAGAGGTCGTTGTAAAGCGTCTGGAGTTGCTTGGCGCCTTCGCCGATCCGGTCGTGGTCGCCCGTCGCGACAAGGCCGCCGAACGCGTCGCAACCGCGCTGTAGCGCCTGCCGCTTCGCGGCGACGTCCTGCGCGAGACGATCCTCGTCCGCATCGCGCGGCAGCGCAAGGTACTTTTTCCACCACACATCGGACTGCGCGCGCATCGCGCGGCTACGCTCCACCGCCGCAGCCGATTCCGGCGTCCCCACCAGCAGCGCGGCGCGATCGAGCGCCAGGCGCTCGCGCGCCGCGTACATTTCGGCAACGGCCACGTCGACCGCGCTCGGCATCTGGTTCGTGAAAATCTCGCGCGTCGCGTCGTTCGAACGCGTCATCCCGTACACGCCCAGCACGCCGATCACCCCCAGCAGTATCGCGAGAAACGCCATCGTCAAACCGATGCGTGCACGTATCGTCAGGTTTCCGATCACCATCATTGTTCCTGTATTGCGTCGTCATGAACGGGCAAGGCCCATTTTTCGAAACAGCGTTTCGTCCTGATGTATTTACGACCGGATGTTGCGCAGCTTGATGGTATTCACGTCATTTTTTTCAGCAATTCGTTAGTTCATTACAGATTCCTGAACAATGGGGTCGAAGCATCGCAGGCCCGCCTCGCGAAAGCGCGTGGCAGGCATCTCGATCGGGCAATCAGGGGAAAATGGCCGGCGCCTGCTTGCGCATGCGCCGGCCGGGATGCGCGATCCAGCCCTATTCGGCCAGTTCGGCGAGGGTAGGAATCGACGGCTGCGCGCCTGCGCGCGTGACCGACAGCGCCGCCGCACGTTGCGCGAAGCGGATGGCCGTGTCGATGGCCTCGCCCGCCGCGAGCCGCGCGGCGAAACCGCCGATGAAGGTATCGCCGGCCGCGGTCGTGTCGACTGCCTTGACGACGGGTGCCGGATAATGGCGCGCCGCGCCGTCGGCCGTCAGCGCGAACACGCCGCGCGCGCCGAGCGTGATCAGCACGTTGCGCGCGCCGGCCGCGTGCAGCGCACGCGCTGCGGCTTCCGCCTCGGCCGGATTGCGCACCGGCAGCCCGGTCAGCGCGGCTGCTTCCACTTCGTTCGGGATCAGGTAATCGACCAGCGGCAGCCAGCCGTCCGGCAGCGGCGCCACGGCCGGCGCCGGATTGAGCACCACGGTGCGGCCGAGCCGCCGCCCGGCCGACAGCGCCGCGAACACGGCGTCCGGCGGCGTCTCGAGCTGGCAAATCAGCACGTCGGTCGCGGCAAGCGCGGCCTCGTGCCGCGCCACCGTATCGGTCGTCACTTCGCCATTGCCGCCCGCGACGATCACGATCGCGTTCTGGCTCGCGTCGTCGACGACGATCAGCGCGACACCGGTCGACGCCGTCGCGCTCGTCGCGAGCCGCGAGCAGTCGATGCCTTCGGCCTCGAGGCCGGCCCGCAGCGCGGTACCGTGCGCATCCGCGCCGACGCAGCCGATCATCGCGACCTGCGCGCCGAGCCGCGCCGCCGCGACGGCCTGGTTGCCGCCCTTGCCGCCCGCGGCCTGCGCGTATGCATGACCGGCAAGCGTTTCGCCCGGCAGCGGCAGCCTCGGCGCCCGTACGACGAGATCCATGTTGAGGCTGCCGACCACCGTCACGCGGCCGGCGCCCGCCGCACGCGCCGTCATGGGCGACCGCCCGGC
Organism: Burkholderia sp. MSMB0856; assembly: GCF_001524645.2. Lineage (NCBI taxonomy): Bacteria > Pseudomonadati > Pseudomonadota > Betaproteobacteria > Burkholderiales > Burkholderiaceae > Burkholderia > Burkholderia sp. MSMB0856. The sequence continues at coordinate 1,873,599 of NZ_CP013427.1, forward strand.
GCGGCCGGCTCGCGGTAAACCGCCGTCGATTCCCGCAGCACGAGGCGCGGCGACACGACGCGACGACGGCTCGGCGCGGCCGTCGAACCGCCGCCGATCCGCTCGATCAGCGTTTGCGCGGCCATTTCGCCGAGCGCGCGCACCGACTGGCCGACCGTCGACAGCGCCGGATACGTGTAGCGGGAGAATTCGATGTCGTCGAAGCCGATGATCGAGCAGTCGTCCGGCACGCGCATGCCGCGCTCGGCCGCCGCGCGCAGCGCGCCGACGCCCATCAGGTCGTTGCCCGCGAAAATCGCGCTGGGATGCACCGACTCGAACAACCGCGATGCCGCGTGGTAACCGCCGAGGCACGAAAAATCGCTTTCCGCGATCGCGCCCGGCACGATGTCGATCCCGCGCTCCGCCATCGCACGGATGAAGCCGTGCACGCGCATGGCGCTGACGGCCGTGTCGGTCGGCCCGGTGATGCAGCCGATCTTCGCGTGCCCGAGTTCGAGCAGGTGACGCGTCGCCAGGTAGGCGCCGCGTTCGTGGTCGATCTGCACGAGGTCGGCCGCGAGCCCCTCGATGTTGCGGTCGACGACGACGAGCGGCGCATGCGCGTCCGCAAGCGTCTGCGCGAGCACCGTGTCCTCGCCGGCCGACGCGACGATCAGCCCGTCGATGCGCTTTTCCTGCAGCACGCGCAGGTAGTTGCGCTGCTTCACGGGATCGTCGTCCGAGTTGCAGAAGAACACGCAATAGCCGTTGGCCGCGCACTGGTCCTCGATGCCGCGCGCAAGCTCCGCGAAGTACGGATTCGTGCTGTTCGGCACGACGAGGCCGATGGTCGCCGTCGAGCGCGCCTTCAGCGAGCGCGCCACGGCCGATGGCACGTAATTCAGCTCGCGGATCGCGCCCTCGACCTTCGCACGCACATCCGCGGACACAGGCCGCGAATTGTTCACCACGTGCGAGACGGTCGTAAACGACACGCCCGCCATGGCTGCCACATCCTTGATCGTCGCCATTTCCCGTTTCTCTCTGGTCTGCTTTCCGTGTAGTAGTTCTACCGGGCGCGCGCGCGCCGGCTGCGATACGTGTCGAGCACGACCGCGACCACGATCACCGCCCCGGTGATGATCCGTTTGGTCGGCTCGTTCGCGCCGATCTGCGCCAGCCCCGCGGCCAGCACGGAGATGATCAACACGCCGAAGAACGTGCTGATCACCGAACCGCGCCCGCCCATCAGGCTCGTGCCGCCGATCACGACGGCTGCGATCACCTGCAGCTCGACGCCCGCGCCCGCGTTCGGATCGGCGGCCTCGAGCCGCGAGATCTGGAACAGCGACGCGAGCCCCGCGAGCGCGCCCATCAGTGCGAATACGACGATTTTATACGGACGCGGGTTAACCCCGGCAAGCCGTACCGCCTCTTCGTTCGTGCCGATCCCGACGAGATAGCGTCCGAATACGGTGCGCGTCAGGACGAACTGTGCCGCGATCATCACCGCGACCGCGATCAGGAACGCCGGCGAGATGCCGAGAGCGATCGGGTTCGACAGGAAATCGAACGCGTCGCCGATGTAGGCCGTGCGCGAATTCGTCAGCTGGTATGCGACGCCGCGCGCGGCCTCGAGCACGCCAAGCGACACGATGAACGACGGAATCCGCCAGCCGACCGTGATCGCGCCCGTCAGCGAGCCCGTCGCGGTCGCGACCGCGATCCCGATCAGCGCGGCCGGCAGCGGCCCCCACTGCCATTTCAGCGCGGCCACGCTGACCATCGACGCGGCCAGCGCGAGCACCGAGCCGACCGACAGGTCGATGCCGGCGATGATCAGCACGAAGGTCATCCCGACCGACATCACGACGAGATCGGGGATCTGGTTCGCGATCGTACTGAACGTATCGTAGGTCAGGAAATGCGAACTCAGCGCCGAAAACAGCGCGATCATCGCGGCGAGCGCGCCGGCGAGCCCGAGATAGTTCGATACGCCGAGCCGTGTGCCGGACAGCGTGCGTGCGCGGCGCCCCGTCACGGTCTGCTGCGCGCCTGCGTCGCTCGGGGATACGGGAGGCTGGGTCATTGCTGTTGTCCTGTGGTCGAAGTGCCGGAAGCCGCGCGCGGCGCGCCTTCCGCATCCGGATGCCGCACGCCGTCCGGCAGCGCTTCGCGGCCGAAGCCGGCGAACGCCGCGGCCAGCAGCGCATCCTGGGTCCAGTTGCCGCGCTCGAACACGGCGGTCATGCGGCCTGCCGACATCACGCCGATCCGGTCGCAGATCAGCATCAGCTCACGCAGGTCGCTCGATACGACCACCAGCGCACGGCCCTCGCGGGCGAGCGCGCCCATCAGCGTGTAGATCTCGAACTTGGCGCCGACGTCGATCCCGCGGGTCGGCTCGTCGAACAGCAGCACACCCATATCGCGCGCGAGCCAGCGGCCGATCACGACCTTCTGCTGATTGCCGCCCGACAGTTCGCCGACCGCCTGCGCGGCGCCGTGCGTGCGGATCCGCAACGCATCGATCTGCCGCTCGGCGAGCGCCGTCTCGCGCGTCGTATCGACGATGCCGCCACGCGCGAGCCGGTCGAGCTGGCCGAGCGAGACGTTCGACGTGACCGACTGCGACAGCAGCAGCCCTTCGCCCTTGCGGTCCTCGGTGATCAGCGCGATGCCGTGCTTCACCGCGTCGACGGGCGAGCCGATGTGCGCCGGTTTCAGCGGATCGCCGACCGCGATCATCCCGGCGTCCGGCGTATCCGCGCCGTAAATCAGCCGCAGCAGCTCGGTGCGCCCCGCGCCGATCAGCCCGGAGATGCCGAAGATCTCGCCCGAGCGCACTTCGAGCGACACGTCCTGCACGGCCGTGCCGCGCGTCATGCCCGACACGACGAGTCGCGGCGCGCCGATATGGCGCGCGCCGAGATCGATGTGCTCGCCGAGCTCGCGGCCGACCATCAGCGTGACGAGCCCGTCGGACGTCGTCGCGGCCATGTCGCCGACATGCACGAGCCGTCCGTCGCGCAGCACCGCGACGCGCTCGGCGACGCGCGCGAGCTCCTCGAGCCGGTGCGAGATGTAGACGATCGCCACGCCGCGCGCCTTCAGCCGGTCGATCTGCTCGAACAGCAGTTCGACCTCGCGCGCGGTCAGCATCGCGGTCGGCTCGTCGAGGATCAGCACACGACAGTCGCCGATCAGGTTGCGCGCGATCTCGACCATCTGCTGGTGGCCGATGCCGAGCGCGCCGACCGGCGTATCGGGGTCGACCGCGTCGAGCCCGACCTGCGCCATCGCGGCACGCGCGTCGTCGCGCAGCCGCGCGCGATCGATGATGCCGAAGCGTCGCGGCAGACGGTTCAGAAACAGGTTTTCGGCGACCGTCAGCGTCGGCAGCAGGTTCAGCTCCTGCATCACCATGCGCACGCCGAGCGCCTCGGCCTGCGTGCGGCTCGCCGGCGCATAGGCCTGGCCGCCGAGCTGCATCGTGCCGGTCGTCGGGTCGACGAGCCCGCCGATGATCTTCGACAGCGTGCTCTTTCCTGCGCCGTTCTCGCCCGTCAGCGCGAGCGCCTCACCCGGCGCGAGCGTCAGCGTGACGTCGGCGAGCACGGGTTCGGCGTAGGTCTTGCCCACGCCGGAGACGGACAGCACGGGAATGGCTGAACGGGAGGGTTGGAAGGTCGGTTCCATCGCGATCCTGGTTGCGGCCGCGCGCACGCGGCGCGCGGGTATGACGCTCACAAGTGCTTGCAGTGGCCGTGATCGCGCTCACTCCGGATAACGGCCGCCGGCCCGGATTCTTGAGCGCGGCGGCCGTGGCGGCGTGGCGTTACTTCGTCACGAGATCCACCGGCGTCTCGACCACGCCGGTCATGTCGGCCTGCTTGCGATGCTCGGCGATCGCCTTGAGCGCCGTGTCGATGCCGAACACGGCCTGCTTCGCCGCGTACTGGTCGGCGGTCGCGATCACCCGGCCGTCCTTCAGCATCGGCTTGATCGCGTTGATGTTGTCGTAGCCGACCACGAGCACCTTGCCCTGCTTGCCCGCCGCCCGCACGGCCGACACGGCGCCGATCGCCATGTTGTCGTTGCCGCACAGCAGCGCCCGAAGGTTCGGGTATTCGTTCAGCATCGCGGACGCGACCGCATTGCCCTTGTCGATCTCCCATTCGCCCGACTGCACCGACACGACCTTCATCCCGCCCGCCTTCATCGCATCCTGGAAGCCGGCCGTGCGCTGCTGCGCATTGGTCGTCGTCGACACGCCTTCGATGATGCCGACCTGGTCGCCCGCCTTCAGCCGCTTCGCGAGGTAGTCGCCGATCTTGCGCGCGCCCTTGCGGTTGTCGGGGCCGACGAACGGCACGTTCAGGTTCTTCGACTTCAGCACGTCGGGATCGAGCCGGTTGTCGATGTTCACGACGATGATGCCCGCGTCGACCGCCTTCTTCACGACCGGCACGAGCGCCTTCGAATCGGCCGGCGCGAGCACGATCGCATCGACCTTCGACACGATCATCTGCTCGACGATGCGGATCTGGTTCGCGGTGTCGGTCTCGTCCTTGATCCCGTTCGTGATCAGGTCGAACTGGCCGGCGTTGTGCTTCTGGTATTCCTTCGCGCCGTTTTCCATCGTCAGGAAGAACTCGTTGGCGAGCGACTTCATCACGAGCGCGACCTTCGGCTTGCCTGCCGATTGGGCATGGACGACCGGTGCGGCGACGACCGCGACGGCGGCAAGCGCGGCGGTCAGGAAGCGACGGCGAAAGCGGACATTCATACACATCTCCTGGCGACTGGCCCAAAGGGCCGGACTGTTGTTTTAATGTGAGCAAACGTTTGCGCCACACTACCCGGGCATTGGCCATCGATGCTGCTTGTCGGTACCACGGAATGGAAGCGAGGCAGACGGCCGACTGCCTGGCGCGTGCTGTCGTCGACGCGCCACCGCCGGCGGGGACGCCGGCGGAGTGAAGGCTATGCTGTACCGTTTCGGGTCGACGCGCAACCCGTCTGATCAATATTTAAGGGTTTATTCGGAGCGCGCGGTTGCGCGCTCCGATTGCGGCGCGTTACTCGGGGTGCGGCGGAGCCGCTTCGTCGCGGTCGTCCGGCGGGCGCCTGCCTTGCCCCCGAAACATCATGTGCTCGATGATCAGGCCACTTCGCGCAGTTGCGAGGCGATTTCGGCTTCGTTCAGGTGCGGTGCGAACATCTCGATCAGCCGGTATGCATACGCGCGCAGGAACGCGCCCTTGCGCAACCCGACGCGCGTCGTGCTCGCCTCGAACAGGTGCTGCGTGTCGAGCGCGACGAGCCCGGTGTCGCGCTGCGGATCGAAGGCCATCGCCGCGACGACGCCGATCCCCATTCCGAGCTCGACGTAGGTCTTGATCACGTCCGCATCGATCGCGGTCAGCACGACGTCGGGCACGGCGCCGGCCTGCGCGAATGCCTGGTCGATGTGCGAGCGGCCCGTGAAGTCCTGGTCATACGTGATGATCGGGTACTCGGCGATTTCGTCGAGCGTCAGGTTCTCGCGGCCGACGAGCGGATGCCCCTTCGGCACGACGACCGTGTGGTGCCACGAATAGCACGGGAACGTGACGATGTCCGGATAGCGGTCGAGCGCCTCGGTCGAGATGCCGAGATCGGCTTCGCCGTTCAGGATCATCTGCGCGATCTGCTGCGGACTGCCCTGTCGCAGCGCGAGATGCACCTTCGGGAACACGTCGGTGAACTGGCGGATCACCTTCGGCAGCGCGTAGCGCGCCTGCGTGTGCGTCGTCGCGACGACGAGGTGGCCGCTGTCCTGGTCCGCGAACTGGCGCGCGACCCGGCGCAGGTTTTCCGCGTCGAGCAGCATTCGCTCGATCAGCTGGTGCACGGCCTTGCCGGGCTCCGTGAGCCCCGTGAGCCGCTTGCCGCGCCGGATGAAGATGTCCACGCCCAGTTCATCCTCGAGATCCTTGATCTGCTTCGACACGCCCGACTGCGACGTGTACAGCACGTTCGCGACTTCCGTCAGGTTCATGTTCTGGCGCACGGCTTCGCGCACGAAACGCAATTGCTGAAAATTCATGGGTATGCCTCTTGGGCTGTCGTTGTTCGAATGTCGATCCGGAGCGGTATCCGCCCTCTTCTCTTTACCGGGCTCGGGCGTCAGTGTGCGGGAAATACGCGGACCGCGCGCGGCACGGCCGTCGCGCCGTCGCCGACCTGCAGCGCGAGCGCGCGCCACGCGTCGCGATCGAGTTCCGCTTCGAGTGCGCCGCCCGTGCGGGCCTCGAGCTCGACGCGCACCGAGCCGCCGAGCGGGATCACGCGGCGCACGTCGACCGCGATGCCGTCGCGATGGCCGTCACCGGCCGGCCACAGCTGCAGGTCGTGCGGTCGCACGTATGCGTTCGCGGGGCCCGCGAAATCGGCGTCGACCGCGATCGGCGCAGCCGCCCCCTCGGCGACGAAGCCGCGCCCGGCGACCGTGCCGGGCAGCCGGTTCGCTGCGCCGAGAAACTCGTAGACGAACGCGCTTTGCGGATGATCGTAGACGTCCTGCGGGCTGCCGACCTGCTCCACGTGGCCGCGGTTCAGCACGACGATCCGGTCGGCCACTTCCAGCGCCTCTTCCTGGTCGTGCGTGACGAAGATCGTCGAGATGTGCAGGTCGTCGTGCAGGCGCCGCAACCAGCCGCGCAGTTCCTTGCGCACCTTCGCGTCGAGCGCGCCGAACGGCTCGTCGAGCAGCAGCACCTTCGGCTCGACCGCGAGCGCACGGGCCAGCGCGATCCGCTGGCGCTGGCCGCCCGACAGCTCCGACGGGTAGCGCTGCGCGAGCCAGTCGAGCTGCACGAGCTTCAGCAGCTCGTGCACCTTCTCGCGGATCACGGTTTCGGACGGCCGTTCGCGGCGCGGCTTCACGCGCAGCCCGAACGCGACGTTCTCGAACACGGTCATGTGGCGGAACAGCGCGTAATGCTGGAACACGAAGCCGACCTGGCGATCGCGCGCGCCGACCGACGCGACGTCGAGCCCCTGCAGCACGACCTGGCCGGCGTCCGCGTGCTCGAGGCCCGCGATCACGCGCAGCAGCGTGGTCTTGCCGCAGCCCGACGGCCCGAGCAGCGCGACGAGCTCGCCCGGCGGAAAGTCGAGCGACACATCGTCGAGAGCGGTGAAATCGCCGAAGCGCTTCTGAAGGTGACGGACGGTAATACCCATTCTGGTTGCCTCTTTACGATTTCGACGAAATGGCGGCGACGGGGCCGGCATGAGCGGGAACGTCATCGCGTGCGCCGGCCAGTTCGGCGGCGAGGTGACGTTCGGCGAGCAGCTTCAGCGCGAGCGTGACGAGCGCGAGCAGCGCCAGCACCGACGCCACCGCGAACGCCGCCGCGAAGTTGTATTCGTTGTACAGGATCTCGACGTGCAGCGGCATCGTGTCGGTCACGCCGCGGATGTGGCCCGACACGACCGACACCGCACCGAACTCGCCCATCGCACGCGCATTGCACAGGATCACACCGTACAGCAGGCCCCACTTCACGTTCGGCAGCGTCACGCGCCGGAAGATCTGCCAGCCCGATGCGCCGAGCACGCGCGCGGCCTCTTCCTCGTCGGTGCCCTGCGCCTGCATCAGCGGAATCAGCTCGCGCGCGACGAACGGAAACGTGACGAAGATCGTCGCGAGCACGATGCCCGGCACCGCGAAGATGATCTGCACATCGTGGTCCTGCAGCCACGGCCCGAGCCAGCCCTGCGCGCCGAACAGCAGCACGTAGACGAGGCCCGAGATCACCGGCGACACGGAGAACGGCAGGTCGATCAGCGTGGTCAGCAACGCCTTGCCGCGGAATTCGAACTTCGCGATCGCCCACGATGCGCACACGCCGAACACGAGGTTCAACGGCACCGCGATCACGGTGACGGTCAGCGTCAGCTTGATTGCCGACCATGCGTCGGGATCGGCGAGCGATTCGAGATAGAAGCCGACGCCCTTGCGCAGCGCCTCGAAGAACACCGCGGCGAGCGGCACGACGAGGAAGAACGCAAGGAACGTCAGCGCGACGCCGATCAGCAGCCAGCGCACGGCGCGCGGCTCGCTGACGGGGTCGAGCTGCTTCGCGGCGCGCACGCGCGCGACGGACGGGTCGTTCAGCACGGCGTTGGACTCCTGGGTCATTGCTGGCCTCCTGCTGCTGCGGCAACGGTGACGGTCGCCGGCGCGGGGCCGCTCGCGCCCTTGCTCGTGCGGCGCTGCAGATACCACTGCAGCGAGTTGATCAACAGCAGCATCAGGAACGACACGACCAGCATCACGACCGCCAGCGCGGTCGCGCCCGCATAGTCGTACTGCTCGAGCTTCGTGATGATCAGCAGCGACGTGATCTCGGATTTCATCGGCACGTTGCCGGCGATGAAGATGACCGAGCCGTACTCGCCGAGCGCGCGCGCGAATGCCAGCGCGAAGCCGGTGAGCAGCGCCGGCAGCACGGCCGGCAACACGACGCGGCGGAACGTCAGCCAGCGCGATGCGCCGAGGCACGCGGCGGCCTCTTCCTGCTCGCGCTCGAAATCCTCGAGCACCGGCTGCACGGTGCGCACGACGAACGGCAGCCCGATGAAGGTCAGCGCCACCAGCACGCCTACCGGCGTGAACGCGATCTTGATGCCGAACGGCGCGAGATACTGGCCGACCCAGCCGTTGGTCGCATAGACGGCCGCGAGCGAGATGCCGGCGACCGACGTCGGCAGCGCGAACGGCAGATCGACGATCGCGTCGACGAGGCGCTTGAACGGGAACGTGTAGCGCACCAGCACCCACGCGACGAGAAAGCCGAACACGGCGTTGATCAATGCGCCGCCGAGCGCGGCGGAGAACGTCAGCCGGTACGACGCGAGCACGCGCGGCGACGCGACGGCGGTGACGAACTGGTCCCACGACAGCGTCGCGGTCTTCAGGAACGTGGCGGCGAGCGGAATCAGCACCACGAGGCTCAAATAGGCCACCGTGATGCCGAGCGTCACGCCGAAACCGGGCAGTGCGCTCGGCTTGCGAAAGGTGTACGTCGTCATCGGATGCTCTTGCTGGGTCGTTGCTGCTCATGGGCCCGACGCAAACGCCGGCGCGGGGAGTCGCGCCGGCGGGCCGTCGGGGATGCGGCGCGCTCTCGTGGCGCGCCGCTGTCGTTATGGTTTATTACTGCGTGGCGTTACTGCGGCTTGTAGATCGAGTCGAACACGCCGCCGTCCGCAAAATGCGTCTTCTGCGCATTCGTCCAGCCGCCGAACGTGTCGTCGACCGTGTACAGCTTCAGCTTCGGGAACTGCTTCGTCAGCTCCGCCGGCACGTTCTTCGAGCGCGGGCGGTAGTAGTTGCGCGCCGCGATTTCCTGGCCCTGCGGGCTGTACAGGAAATTCAGGTAGGCCTCGGCCAGCTTGCGCGTGCCCTTCTTGTCCACCACCTTGTCGACCACCGCGACGGGCGGTTCGGCCAGGATGCTCACCGACGGCACGACGATCTCGAACTTGTCCGTGCCGAATTCCTTGATCGACAGGAACGCCTCGTTCTCCCACGCGATCAGCACGTCGCCGATCCCGCGCTGCACGAAGCTCGTCGTCGCGCCGCGCGCGCCCGAGTCGAGCACGCCCGCGTTCTTGTAGAGCTTCGTCACGAATTCCTTCGCGCTCTGCTCGTTGCCGCCCGGCTTGTGAACGGCGTATGCCCATGCGGCCAGGTAGTTCCAGCGCGCGCCGCCCGACGTCTTCGGGTTCGGCGTGACGATCGAGATGCCCGGCTTGGTCAGGTCGTCCCAGTCCTTGATCCCTTTCGGGTTGCCCTTGCGCACCAGGAACACGATCGTCGACGTGTACGGCGATGCGTTGTCCGGCAGGCGCTTCTGCCAGTCCTTGTTGACGAGCCCCTTGTTGGCGATCGCGTCGATGTCATAGGCGAGCGCCAGCGTCACGACGTCGGCCTGCAGGCCGTCGAGCACCGAGCGCGCCTGCGCGCCCGAGCCGCCGTGCGACTGCTTGAAGTTGACCGTCTCGCCCGTCTTCGCCTTCCACTCCTTGCCGAACGCCTGGTTGAAGTCCTGATACAGCTCGCGCGTCGGGTCGTAGGACACGTTCAGGAACGTCGTATCGGCCTGGGCGTGCGTCGCCACGCCCAGCGCTGCCGCCGCGCCCAGCGCGAGTGTTGCGATCAGGCGGCCCACTCCGCCCACCAGCCCCGTATTGCGCTTCGCCATCCTTGGTTCTCCAGTGTTGTCGGTATTGCGATGTCGGGCCAGTCTAGCGAACGGGTTACATGATTAAAAATAATCGTTCTTCATTTTTTAATACTCAAAAGTGCTAACGCAGACGGGACGGACGGTTGCGGCGGACAAACCGGCGTCCGGGCGTCGCGAAATCGCGCCGGAACCGGCGCGATCGCGTCGAACCTCAAGTAACACTTGAAATTCGCGAAGTACTGTATAAAAATACAGCTCACTGTCTATCCATACAGTTCAGCCATGACCAAACTCACCGCCCGTCAGCAGCAAGTGTTCGACTTGATCCGCCGCGCGATCGAGCGCTCCGGTTTCCCGCCCACGCGCGCCGAGATTGCGGCAGAGCTGGGTTTCAGCTCGCCGAACGCGGCCGAGGAACACCTCCGTGCGCTTGCGCGCAAGGGTGTGATCGAGCTGGCCGCCGGCGCGTCACGCGGCATCCGCCTGCTCGGCATCGACGACGCCCCGCACCAGTTCACGCTGCCGCACGCCGGCCTGATGCAACTGTCGCTGCCGCTCGTCGGCCGCGTGGCGGCCGGCAGCCCGATCCTCGCGCAGGAGCACATCTCGCAGCATTACGCGTGCGATCCCGCGCTGTTCACCAGCAAGCCCGATTACCTGCTGAAGGTGCGCGGCCTGTCGATGCGCGACGCCGGCATTCTCGACGGCGACCTGCTCGCCGTGCAGAAGCGCACGGAAGCGAAGGACGGCCAGATCATCGTCGCGCGCCTCGGCGACGACGTCACGGTCAAGCGCCTGATGCGCCGGCCCGGCGGCCTCGAGCTGATCGCGGAGAACCCGGATTACGAAAACATCTTCGTCAAGGCCGGCAGCGCGGAATTCGCGCTGGAAGGCATCGCCGTCGGGCTGATCCGCTCGGGCGAACTCTGACAATCGGTCTCGCTGAGGAGAACATCATGGAACGCCTTTCCCGTCTGCTGCCTTTCCGTCAATTCGGCCGCCTGCGTCACCTGCGCGGCCGCACGCCCTGCGCGCCGCTGTCCGCCGCGGCGCCCGTGGTGAGCCAAGAAGTCGCAGTTGAACGGCAGGCGTCGCTGCTGCCGTCAGCGCTTCCCGCGTTCGCGCGGGTTTCGCTGAACGCCGGCCTGAATCACGCGGAGCCGGCGCGCCGTGCGCCCGTGCGCGTCTATCACGGCCGGTCGCGCCTGATCATGGTCGGGACGATCGATGCCGTGTGCCGGATGATCGATCGCTGCATCGCCGAGGAACGATCGGCCACGCACGGCGGTCTCTGATTGCGGAACCTGTCCGCACCGGAGGCATCGTGACTGGATCTTCGGGCCGCGCGCGGCGGCTCAAGCCATTGCTGATCGTCGTGCTGGCCGTCGCCGTTCTGATGGCGATCGGTTATGCGTACGCATCGCCGTACGTCGCGCTCGGTCGCCTGAAATCGGCGATCGACGCGCGCGATGCGCAAGCGGTCAGCGAATATGTCGATTTTCCGTCGCTGCGCATCAGCCTGAAGCAGCAGGTGACGGAAGAGTTGATGCGCCGGATCGACGCGGTGAAGAAGGACAACCCGTTCGCGGTGATTGGCGCGCTGATCGGGTCTGCGTTGATCGGCCCGCTGGTCGATGCCTATGCGACACCGGAAGGTGTAGCGGCGCTGATGAGCGGCGTTCCCCCGCGCGGCAATCCGGGCGAACGGCCGCCCGAATGGTCGGGCCCGCCATCAGGCGCTGCGCCTGGCAACGCACCGGCCGCGCCGCCGGTCAATCCGTCGAACGCACCCGCGCCGAGCAGCAATGCCCCCGCCTCGGCCGCAGCTGCGCCCGCCATCGCGCCCGCACCCGCCTCCGGGGAGGCGGGTCGTCCGCAGCAAACGAGCGCCGGCTACCGGAATATCGACGAATTTGTCGTGACCTACCAGCGCAGCACCGACGGCACACGCTATGCGGCGATCTTCCACCGCTTCGGCTTGTTCTCGTGGAAGCTGTCGGCGATCGACCTGCACGCCTGAGCGGCCGCTCTCGGCGTAGCCGCCGCTGGCGGCACGGCGCGCGACCGGCCCGAATCGCAGTACGACCCGGCCGGTCTCACGATCATTGCATTACTTGCCGCTCGCGGTGGCCGCTTCGCGTTCGCGTGCGATCTCGGCCTTTTGCTCTTCCGCCGACGAACATGCGACCAGAATGCTGCAGTTCACGCGATCGAGCAGTTGCGTGTTGCCCGACCCCATCCACCATCTCGATAACCCGCTACGGCACCGATGGCCGACGACGACGAGGTCGGCCTTCAATTCCGTCGCAAGATTCGCGATTTCGTCGATCGGATAGCCAAATGCAAAATGGCCTTCCGCCTGAACGCCGCGCTCGCGCAGCCAGTTCACGCCCTCCTGCAGGATCTCGCGCGCGGTTTCCTCGAAGCGGCCGCACGCGACGTCGGTCAGCAGCCCGGCGCTTTGCGCGATGCTCGAGCGCATGTCGACGACCGACAACAAATGCGTTTCCGCCTTCAGGTCCAGCGCGAGATTGGCGCCGCACCGCAATGCCTTGCGTCCTTCGAGCGTGCCGTCGTAGCACAGCAGAATCTTGTTGTAGCTAGCCATGAAACCTCCCTGTCGCGACTACGTACCCTATGTACTCATCATGGTGCGCCGCAATTCCGGACGCAAGGGATGGAAAACGCTGATTCGCCACGCGGGGCGCGTCGGCGATGATGCGGTGCACGATCCGTGCGCGCATGCACCGTGCCGCGTGGGGCCGCCCTGAAGAGACGCAGCCGATGCACTAGAATGGCCCGTTCGTGCCGTTGACGTGCGTTCGCCTCGGTCATGCCCATGTGACACGCATTCATCCGATCCGTTCGCCGGCCGGCGTGCCCGACCGACCGGCCGCGAAACGCGTCCGCGTCCGCTGATTACAACGACAACCTGCCCATGTCCGTTGCACCGATCGATTTCCGGAACGTCGAAAAGCGCTATGGCGACAAGCTTGTCGTCAATGACCTGTCCTTCCACGTGCAGGCCGGCGAATGCTATGGCCTGCTCGGGCCGAACGGCGCCGGCAAGACCACCACGCTGAAGATGTTGCTCGGCCTCGCGTATCCCGACGCCGGCACCATTTCACTCTGCGGCGAGCCGGTTCCGTCACGCGCGCGGCATGCACGCCAGCGCGTCGGCGTCGTCCCGCAGTTCGACAACCTCGACCCGGACTTCACGGTCCGCGAGAACCTGCTCGTGTTCAGCCGCTATTTCGGCATGTCGGCACACGCCGCACGCGCGCTCGTGCAACCGCTGCTCGAATTCGCGAAGCTGGAAAACAAGGCCGATGCGAAGGTCGGCGAATTGTCGGGCGGCATGAAGCGCCGTCTGACGCTCGCACGCGCGCTCGTCAACGATCCCGACGTGCTGGTGCTCGACGAACCGACGACGGGTCTCGATCCGCAGGCGCGGCACCTGATGTGGGAGCGGTTGCGGTCGCTGCTCGCGCGCGGCAAGACGATCCTGATCACCACGCATTTCATGGAGGAAGCCGAGCGCCTGTGCGACCGACTGTGCGTGATCGAGGAAGGCCGCAAGATCGCCGAAGGCGCGCCGCACGCGCTGATCGAATCGGAGATCGGCTGCGACGTGATCGAAATCTACGGGCCGGAGCCGGTCGCGCTGCGCGACGAACTGGCGCCGTTCGCGAAGCACACCGAGATCAGCGGTGAGACGCTGTTCTGCTACGTGACCGATCCCGAGCCGCTCAGTGCGCGACTCAAGGGTCGCACGGGATTGCGTTATCTGCATCGTCCGGCCAATCTGGAGGACGTGTTCCTGCGGCTCACGGGCCGCGAAATGCAGGACTGATCGATCATGGACGTACGCAACTATTCCGCCGCCGCGCCGTCCGCACCGCCACGCGAATCACGCTTCGCGATCGCGCTGCCCGCAAATGCCACCAACTGGATTGCCGTGTGGCGACGCAATTACCTCGTGTGGCGCAAGCTCGCGCTCGCCTCGCTGTTCGGCAATCTCGCCGATCCGATGATCTACCTGTTCGGGCTGGGGTTCGGGCTCGGCCTGATGCTCGGCCACGTCGACGGCGTGTCGTATATCGCGTTCCTCGCGGCCGGCACGGTCGGTTCGAGCGTGATGATGTCCGCGAGCTTCGAATCGATGTATTCGGGCTTCTCGCGAATGCACGTGCAGCGCACCTGGGAAGCGATCATGCACACGCCGCTCGCGCTGGGTGACATCGTGCTCGGGGAGATTGTCTGGGGGGCGAGCAAGGCGCTGCTGTCCGGCGTCGCGATCATGCTCGTCGCGGGCCTGCTCGGCTATGCGCGGTTTCCGTCGATGCTCGCGGCGCTGCCCGTGATCGCACTCGCCGGCCTCGCGTTCGCGAGCACGGCGATGATCGTCACCGCGCTCGCGCCGTCCTACGACTTCTTCATGTTCTATCAGACGCTCGTGCTGACGCCGATGCTGCTGCTGTCGGGCGTGTTCTTCCCGATCACGCAGTTGCCGCCGGTCGCGCAGCATGCGGCGCACATGCTGCCGCTCGCGAACGCGGTCGAACTGATCCGCCCCGCGATGCTCGGCCGGCCGGCGACGGACGTCGGCCTGCATCTCGCGGTGCTCGCCGGCTATGCGGTCGGCGGATTCGTGGTCTCCGCGTGGCTGTTCCGGCGGCGGATGATGCGCTGACGGCCGGCGCGCACGGCGCCCGCGCGATGCTGCGATGAAATGGCGACGACGTTACTCGTCGTCGTCGCTCCACGGGATCTCGACGTCGGTCAGGAATGCGACGGTCGCCAACGGGCCGCCTTCCTGGCGGCCGAGCTTGCCGTCCGCGCGATGCCATTCGACGCGAAACTGCGTACCCGGATCGTCGGCGACGAGATAGACCGCGCGCAGCTCTTCCGCGTCGGCCTCGTCGACCGGACCGTCGAACGACACCAGCATCTTCTGCGGCCACAGGCCGTTCACCGGATCGTAAATGCGGTCGCCCTGCGGAATGTCGATGCTGGCCTCGACGCCGATCGTGGCGGAGGCTTCGATGATCATCGTGCCGAGTGCGTTCAGCACGGCAGTCGCCCGCGCGGAATTGGCCTGGCGGATCGCGAGATCGCCGCGCGTCAGCGCCTTTTCGAGTCGAGGATGAATCTTCGGTTGGGTCATGCGTTTTCCTGTTTGCTTCTTGTAAAGGGCACCGCACGCGTGAAGCGGCGGCGCCGGATGAATACGACGGTCGCGCGGCGGGATCGGTCGGCGCGCGGCACTGCCGCCATCGCACAGGCCCGGTCGCCGGCAGCCGGGCAAGTCGTGCCCCGCGCTCCGACCGGGCACACGCGCCGGACTTGTCCGGCCGTCGCGCCCGATCGCCGTTCCGCCCGCGTGTCCGTCAGAACCCGAACGCGATCGCGAGCAGCCCGCTCACGATCCCGAACACGACGACGAGGCCCGTGACGATCGCCAGCATGTACGGCTTGAACGAGCGCGCGAGCATCGCGAGCGACGGCACGCTGATCGGCGGCAGCGTCATCAACAGCGCAGCGGCCGGGCCGACGCCCATGCCGAGCGACAGCATCGCCTGGATGATCGGCACCTCGCCGGCCGTCGGGATCACGAACAACGTGCCCGCGACCGCGAACGCGATGATCCAGCCGAGATGATTGCCGATGTCCGGGCCGATATGCGGGAACAGCCACGCGCGCGCCGCGCCGAGCAGCAGCACGAGCACGATGTATTCGGGCACGAGCCGCACGGCCATGCGTGCGAGCAGCTTCATCCAGCGGACAAACGGATTGCCCGCGGCGGCCTGCTCGGCCACCAGCGCGGCGAGTTGCGCATCGTCGATGCTGCGATCCTCGGGACGCGCGATACGATTCAGCAGATAGCCGATCCCGAACACCATCGCAACGCCGAGCACGAGCCGCAGCGCGCTCCAGTGCCAGCCGAGCACGAAGCCCATGAACACCAGCGCGGCCGGATTCAGCACCGTGTTGCCGAGCCAGAACGCAACCGCGCCGCCCGGCGATGCGTGCCGCGCGCGCAGGCCCGCGACGACCGGTGCCGCGCAGCACGTGCACATCATGCCGGGCAGCGACAGCAGGCCGCCCGCGGCGACACTGCCGAAGCCCGTGCGGCCGAGCACGCGCGCGACCCAGTGCGCCGGCAGCAGCGCCTGCACGGCCGAACCGAGCAGCAGGCCGAGCACCATGGCCTGCCAGATCGCCTTGCCGTACGCCCACGCGTAGTCGAGCGCCGCCTTCAGCGACGGCTCGGGCGCGCTCGCCGACGTGCCCATCAGGATCGACTGGCCGATCGAATGATGCTCGGCGGCGACGAACGCCTTGTTGTAATACGGGAACCATTTCACGTAGAACAGTCCCGCGACCGCGATCAGCAGGAAAGTCATCCAGCCGAGCGCCGGACTGGGTTGGGTGCGTGTGGTCGTCATCGTGTGGTGATCGTAGGGTTGTTGTCGATGTCGGCTCGCGCCGCCGCGCCGGCGGCGGGCGATGCCGGCAGTCCCGCCTGCGCGAGCGCGTCGAGCAGCGCGCGCGCCTGGTGGCGCCCGTCGGCCGCGTTCGGCCGGAAAGTGAACGTCAGTGCGCGATTCGGCTTGTCGTGCGACGAACGATAGGTGCGCGCATAGGCCGGATCGTAATGCTTGTCGATCAGCGTGCGGAACAATTCGGTGCGCTCGTTCGCATCGATCAGTGCGCTCCAGCGCGCGACCTCTTCACGGCTGTGCAGGCCGATCAGTCGTTCGAGCTGCGCCTTGAACACTGCCGGCTCGTCGAACAGATGGGCGTAATCCTCGAGCAGGAAAGCGATACGTTCGTCGTGCGCTGCCTCGACTTGCACCCACGG
Organism: Burkholderia sp. MSMB0856; assembly: GCF_001524645.2. Classification (NCBI taxonomy): domain Bacteria; kingdom Pseudomonadati; phylum Pseudomonadota; class Betaproteobacteria; order Burkholderiales; family Burkholderiaceae; genus Burkholderia; species Burkholderia sp. MSMB0856. The sequence continues at coordinate 1,890,687 of NZ_CP013427.1, forward strand.
CCCCGCGTGAAACGCGTCCAGCAACGCGAGCGGCAGCTGCACGAGCCCGATCTTGCGGCTTTCCGATTCGACGAACACGGGCCATGCGGGGTCGAAACGCTCGAGCGCGCCGACGAGCCCCGAATCGAAGGACTTCTGCGTCGGCTGCGGCACCCCCGGCAACGCACCGAGCAGCGAGCCGCGGTGGCATGCGAGCGCCTCGAGATCGAGCGTCTGTGCGCCTTCGTCGCGCAGCGCGTTCAGGAGCCGCGTCTTGCCGCAGCCCGTGTGACCGACGAGCGCGATGTAGCGGAACCGCGTCGGCAGCGTATCGAGCGTCGCGCATACCGAGCGGCGGTACGACTTGTACCCGCCCTCGAGCTGGCGCGCCTGCCAGCCGATCAGGTTGAACCAGGTCGTCATCGAACCCGAACGCTTGCCGCCGCGCCAGCAGTAGATCAACGGCCGCCAGTTGCGCGGCCGATCGGCGAACGTGGTGTCGAGATGGCGCGCGATGTTGCGCGCGACCATCGCCGCGCCGACGCGCGTCGCCTCGTACGGCGACACCTGGCGGTACATCGTGCCGACGATCACGCGCTCCTCGTTGCTGAGCACGGGCGCGTTCAGCGCGCCGGGAATATGATCCTCGGCGAACTCGAGCGGCGTGCGCACGTCGATGATCTCGTCGAACTCGCCGGCGCGATCGAGGGTGACAATCAGGTTCTTCAATTTGGCGTCGAACAGGGGCGATGCGGCTCGGCGAGCCGCACGGGCACGGAAGGCGGATTCGCGATTATCTCATGCCCGGGCGTCTCGGGCCGCGCACGGCAACCGGCGGGGGCGACGCGCTGCTCATCACGTCGATCAGATGGTCGCGAAACGCGCGCACCGACGCGGGCAGATCGCGCCCCGCCATGGTCTGCACCTGGATGCTGCGCTCGCGTAGCTGGGGATTCGTGACGGGCAAGACGACGAAGCCGTCCGCGTCGAAACGGTCCCGCACCGATAGCAGCCCCGTGAACATCACCGCGCCGGTACGCTGCGCGTAGCGGTACATCGCCGCGGTGTTGTTGCTGGTCAGTTCCGGCTCGAGCATGAGCCCGTCGAGCACGCACGCGATGTCGATCAGCTGGCGCACCGTCGTACCGGCCTCGGGCAGCACGTGCGGATGCCGCGCGACATCGGCGAGCGACACCGAGTCGCGCGCCGCGAGCGGATGATCGCGCCGCACGAGCGCGAAGACCGGCGCACGCTCCGTGTGTTCGACACGCACGCCCTTCTCCGGCGCCAGGCTGAACGTCAGACCGATGTCGGCATCGCCGTCGCGCACGCGCCGTGTCGCCTCCGCCGGCGACACGACCCACACCGAGAAATCGACGCCCGGGTGGCGCGCCTTGAAGCCTGCGAGCGCGCCCGGCAGGAAATCGATCGCGAACCCTTCCGAGCAGGCGATCTTCAGCAGGCTGCCGTGCAGCGCCTCCAATCCGCCGATTTCCTTCATCACATGCTCGGCCTCCAGCAGGCTGCGCTGCGCGAAGCCCAGCAGCCGTTCGCCGGCCTCCGACAACGCCATCCCGCGCGGCCGGCGCTCGAACAGCGGCGCACCGAGTTCGCTCTCGAGCTTCGCGATCTGCCGGCTGATCGCCGAGACGGCCACGTGCAGCCTCGCGGATGCGTCGCTGATCGACCCCGTGCGCGCCACTTCGACGAAATACCGCAACGCGAGACCATGCAGGAAAGCCGCCATCGTTCTGTCCCCGAGCCCGTCACCCAGGCCGCTCCGCTTTGCCTTTTCGGCAAAGAAATGTTCGAAATTCGATCATTGTGACAAAAAAAACGGCTTTCTAGAATCGATCGCACTCTCGGCCGTGCGCGCCCGCACCCGCCGGAAAACCGATACAGGAGACACGTCTTGAGCCGTACCGCCGCCATCCAGCACGCGCTGACCCAGTTCGAATCGGGCGCGTTTTTCACGACCCTGAGCCGCCGCGTCGGCCTGCGCACCGAAAGCCAGGACAGCGGCTCGAGCGCCGCGCTGCGCGCCTACCTGACCGACGAGATCGCGCCGGAGGCCGCGCGTCTGGGCTTCACGTCGCGCATCGTCGAGAACCCCGTCGACGGCGGCGGCCCGTTCCTGCTGGCGTCGCGCCACGAGGACGACGCGCTGCCGACCGTGCTCGTCTACGGTCACGGCGACGTCGTGCGCGGCTACGACGCGCAATGGCGCGCGCCGCTGTCGCCGTGGACGCTGACCGTTGACGGCGATCGCTGGTACGGCCGCGGCAGTGCCGACAACAAGGGCCAGCACACGATCAACCTGGCCGCGCTGGCGAGCGTGCTCGCCGCGCGCGGCGGCCGGCTCGGCTTCAACGCGAAACTGCTGATCGAGATGGGCGAGGAAACGGGGTCGCCGGGCCTCGACGCACTGTGCCGCCAGGAGCGCGACGCGCTCGCGGCCGACGTGCTGATCGCGTCCGACGGGCCGCGCCTCACCGCCGAACGGCCGACCGTGTTCCTCGGCTCGCGCGGTTCGGTCAACTTCAAGCTGAGCCTGCGCGCACGCGATGGCGGCCATCACTCGGGCAACTGGGGCGGCCTGCTGCGCAACCCGGCGACCGTGCTCGCGAACGCGCTCGCGAGCCTCGTCGACGCGCGCGGCGCGATCCGCGTCGCCGGGCTGCGCCCGCCGCCGATCCCGGCCGCCGTGCGCGCCGCGCTTGCCGACCTGTCCGTCGGCGGCGGCCCCGGCGATCCGGCGCTCGACGCCGACTGGGGCGAGCCGGGCCTCTCCGCCGCCGAGCGCGTGTTCGGCTGGAATACGTTCGAAATTCTCGCGTTCAAGGCCGGCAATCCGGACCACCCGGTCAATGCGATTCCGCCCGTCGCATACGCGCACTGCCAGTTGCGTTTCGTAGTCGGCACGGACTGGCAGGCGCTGCATGCGCATCTGCGCGCGCATCTCGATGCGCACGGCTTCGCCGACATCGAGATCGACGTGGAACGCGGCGCGCCGGCGACGCGCCTGCCGCCGGACGATCCGTGGGTCCGCTGGGCTGTCGCGTCGCTCGCGCGCACGACCGGCAAGAAGCCCGCGATCCTGCCGAACCTCGGCGGCACGCTGCCGAACGAAGTGTTCGCCGATACGCTGGGGCTGCCGACGCTGTGGGTGCCGCACTCGTATCCGGCGTGCTCGCAGCACGCGCCCGACGAGCACCTGCTCGCGAGCGTCGTGCGCGAGGGACTGCAGATGATGGCCGGCCTCTTCTGGGATCTCGGCGAGGCCGCGCCGCCCGTTCGCCGCGCGGCACCCGCCGCGGCCGGCGCCGCCCTGTAACGCGCTTCGCCCCTTTCTCGGGACCTGCTCACACGATGAATACGACCACCCTGACCTCGCAGGACGCCGCGCGCCCCAGCGCCGCGAAGATCCGGCGCATCATCTTCGCCGCATCGATCGGCAACGCGCTCGAATGGTTCGACCTGATCGTCTACGGCTTTTTCGCGGTGACGATCGCCAAGCTGTTCTTCCCCACGACGAGCGAGGCGACGTCGCTGCTGCTCACGCTCGGCACGTTCGGGCTCTCCTACCTGATCCGGCCGATCGGCGGGTTCGTGCTCGGCGCCTACGCGGACCGCGCGGGCCGCAAGGCGTCGCTACTGCTGTCGATCGGGATGATGATGGTCGGCACGCTGCTGATCGCGCTGATGCCGACCTATGCATCGATCGGCATCCTCGCGCCGCTCGGGATCATGCTGTCGCGGCTGATGCAGGGCTTTTCCGCCGGCGGCGAATTCGCGAGCTCGACCGCGTTCCTCGTCGAACACGCGCCGCAGCGGCGCGGCTTCATGTCAAGCTGGCAGTTCGCGAGCCAGGGCCTCGCGACGCTGCTCGCATCGGGCTTCGGTGCGCTGCTGACGTCGACGCTGAGCGTCGCGCAACTCGAAAGCTGGGGGTGGCGCGTACCGTTCCTGTTCGGCCTCGCGATCGGCCCGGTTGGGCTCTACATCCGCCGCTACGTCGACGAGGGGGTCGAGTTCAAGACGCAGGCGCGCTCCGAAGCGCCCGTGCGCGAGCTGTTCGCGGACCAGAAGATGCGCGTGCTGCTGGCGATCGGGGTGCTCGTGATCTCGACCGCGATCAACTACATGGTGCTGTACATGCCGACGTATGCGATCAAGCAGCTCGGGCTGCCGGCATCGACGGGCTTCGCGGCGACGCTCGCGACCGGCTTCGTGCTGACGCTCGTCACACCGCTCGTCGGCCATCTGTCCGACCGCACCGGGCGGATCCGCGTGATGGCGGCAGCGGCCGTGCTGATGCTCGCCACCGTATGGCCGACGTTCGTGTGGCTCACGCGTCACGCGTCGTTCGCGACGATGCTCGCGGCGCTGATCTGGATCGGGCTGCTGAAGGCGACGTACTGCGGCGCGCTGCCGGCGCTAATGGCCGAACTGTTTCCGTCGCAGACCCGCGCGACCGGCCTCGCCGTCAGCTACAACACGGGCGTCACGCTGTTCGGCGGCTTTGCGCCGTTCGTGATCACATGGCTGATCAGCGCGACCGGCAATCGGCTGTCGCCGGCGCTGTACCTGATGGGTTGCGCGGTGCTGAGTCTCGTGGCACTGCTGGTCGCGCGCACGCGGTTCGGGATGCGCTGACCCTGCGGCAATGCGCGTCGGACGCGGCCCGTCGCGGCACCGTGCCGCGCGGGCCGCTCGCCGTTTACGGCGCCGGGTTCGGCTGCCGTTCGTGCAGCGCGTCGATCTCGGCGAGGATCTCGTCGGACAGCGTCACGTCGATGCTGCCGATGTTCTCCTTCAGTTGCGCGAGCGTCGTCGCGCCGACCAGGTTGCTGCGCACGAACGGCCGGCTGTTGACGAACGCGAGCGCAAGCTGCGCGGGCGACAGCCCGAGCCGTTTCGCGAGCGCGACGTAGCGCGACGTCGCCTCGACGGCCTGCGGCTTGCTATAACGCTGGAAGCGCTCGAACAGCGTGATGCGCGCGCCGGCCGGACGCGCGCCGTTCTCGTACTTGCCGGACAGCCAGCCGAACGCGAGCGGCGAATACGCGAGCAGGCCGATGCCATCGCGATGCGTGAACTCGGACAGGCCGTTCTCGAACGTGCGGTTCAGCAGGCTGTACGGATTCTGGATGCTGGCGATGCGTGGCAAGCCGAGCTTCTCGGCCGCGCGCAGGAATTGCGCGACGCCCCACGGCGTTTCGTTCGACACGCCGATCGCGCGGACCTTGCCGGCCTTCACGAATTCCGCGAGCACGCCCAGCGTTTCCTCGATCGGCACCGTGTACGCGTCGTCGACCCACGGATACGCGGGGCGGCCGAACGTCGTCGTGCTGCGATCGGGCCAGTGCAGCTGATACAGGTCGACATAGTCGGTCTGCAAGCGCCTGAGGCTGCCGTCGAGCGCCTCGGTCAGGTTCTTGCGGTCGAACTGGTTGCCTTCGCCGCGAATATGACGCGGATTGTGCGGCTGCCGCGCCGGGCCCGCGATCTTCGTCGCGAGCACGATTCGATCGCGCTGCGCCCGGTGCTGCGCGAGCCAGGTGCCGATGTACTGCTCCGTGCGCCCCTGCGTATCGGGCTTCGACGGCACCGGGTACATTTCCGCGGCATCGATCAGCGTGACGCCCTGCCCGAGCGCGTAATCGATCTGCTCGTGAGCGTCGCGTTCAGAATTCTGCTCGCCCCACGTCATCGTGCCGAGACCGATCAGGCTGACCTCGATGCCCGAATTGCCGAGTGTGCGGTATTCCATGCTGTTCCTGTCGCGTCAGTGGAAAGCAGGAACGCTATCACATTGAAACGAACGCTTCAGATGGCCGGTGCGTTCGCTTACAGGCCGCCTGCGATGTGCGCTCGAGCTCGCCCATTCGGGGTACAGCGGCCTTCGCGGGCGCGTGCGCGGTCCGGATCATGCCGGACGAACCGGGCCCGCCGGCCCGCTGCATCACTGCGGCCGCTGAATGAAGCAGGTTGCCGATGCGTGCGCAACGATCTTGTCGTCCGGCGTCTTCAGCGTGCCTTCCGCCACGCCGAGCGAACGCGACAGGTGAATCACGCGTCCCTCCGCGATCAGGTCGACGTCGCGCGGCACGGGACGCAGCATTTTCACGTGGAGGTCGACCGTGCCGTAACCGACGCCCGCGTCGAGCATCGAATGCACCGCGCAGCCCGTGACCGAGTCGAGCACCGTCGCGGCGAACCCGCCGTGCACGCCGCCGAGCGGATTCAGGTGCCGGCCGTCCGCACGCGCGGACATCTTCACGTAGCCGAGCTCGACACCCAGCGGCCGCATCGGGATCGTTTCCGAGATCGACGCGAGCGGCAGATCGCCCGCCGCCGCCGCGCGCAGCAGTTCCAGACCGGACAGGGAAAGCGGATTCATCGGGTTGTCTCCTGATTGAAAGCGCGTTGCCGCGCGAGTAAGTTCTAAATTGGAACCGATTATTGACAACCGCACCGGGCTTGTCAACGCAGTCATCGCCCGTTGCAACCGAAGGTAAGTTCTATAATCGAACCCGCTCATTCACTGCACCGTCGCACGAGACTCGATCATGAAATGGGATGACATCGGCACGCTGAACTGTTCGGTTGCGCGCACGCTCGCCGTGCTCGGCGATCGGTGGACCATGCTGATCCTGCGCAACGCGTTTCTCGGCTGCCGCCGCTTCGATGCGTTCCAGACGCAACTGGGCCTCACGCGCCACGTCCTGGCCGAGCGGCTCGCTCGCCTCGTCGACGAAGGCGTGCTGGTCAAGCGCGCGTATCAGGAGCGCCCACCGCGTTTCGAGTACCGGTTGACGGAAAAAGGCCTCGACCTCTACCCGGCCCTGCTCGCGCTGATGACATGGGGCGATCGCTGGAAGGACGACGGCCAGGGGCCGCCGGTGCAATTGCGTCATCGAACCTGCGGTCAGCTGATGCATGCGGTCGCGGTGTGCTCGGCATGCGGCGAGCCGCTCGATGCGCACGACGTGCAGCCGGAGCCCGGGCCCGGATGGATCGCACGCGAGGCGGCCGACTGACGCATGGCGCGTAGCGAGGGTCGAGCGCGCATGGCAGCGCCGCACGATCACGGAGCCGATGCAGATACCGCTCGACACGATGAACGTCATCACGTCGACCGCGCCGGACTATCACGCGATGTCGCGCATTCGCATCCGGGCGTGACCGCGCCGCCGTGTCTGCGTTACACTCACGGCCCGCTGTCTCAAAACCATTCGCTGTCCAAGATGTTGTCGCGCCAACGCCTCGCTGCTGCCTGCCTCGCCGCTTCCCTGCTCGCCACGCCCTTCGCCGCCTTCGGCAAGACGCAAACCGAATCGCTGCTGCAGCAAGCGATCGACTTCATCGCGCAACTTCTGCCGGCTCCGACCCATGAGGCGCCCGCGACGCAGGTCGTCGAATCTGCGTTCTCGCCCGACGGCGGTGCCGAGGCGCTCGTCCTGAAGGCAATCGGCGCCGCGCGCACCTCGATTCGCGTGGCCGCCTACTCGTTCACGTCGCCGCCCGTCACGCGCGCGCTGCTCGCCGCGAAGCGGCGCGGCGTGAATGTCGCGGTCGTCGTGGACGACAAGGGCAATCGCGCGAAGAGCAGCAAGCAGGCACTGAACCTGCTCGTCAACGCGGGCATTCCGACACGCACGATCGACGCCTATGCGATCCACCACGACAAGTATGTCGTGGTCGATGCCGAGCACGTCGAGACGGGCTCTTTCAACTACAGTGCCTCGGCAGCCAGCCGCAATTCCGAAAACGTCGTCGTGGTCTGGAACAATCCGCAACTCGCGTCGCGCTACCTTGCGCATTGGCAAAGCCGCTTCGACCAGGGTACGCCGTACCGCTCGTCGTACTGACCCTTCGCGCATGCGATCGCCACGCGCCGTTCGCATGCGGTGCGGCCGACGCGCATCGTTGCATGCATTCGCGCCGTCATGTCGTCGATGATCGGTGCGCATTGCATGCCGGTCAACCTGGCCGAATGGCCTGCACACCGGGCGCGACGGCGCCGCGATCGGTGGAATCGGTTGATGAAATCAGTGGATGTCGGCCGACCGCTCCGCGATCTGCGTGGTCGCGATACACCGGCTCGCATGCGCATGCGCATCGCTGGCCGAAGGCTTCGGTCGATCGCGAGTCCCGCCCGGCAGCGCACCGAGCACGCAGTCCGTGCTGAAGGTCAGCGGGTTCTGAATCATCGGATAGAGCAGATACAGCGCCAACGCGAGATACCCCGCGTAGAGAATTCGAACCATGGTGCGGTGGATGAGCGATTGATCTTGCCCTGTTTACGGCATCGCACCGGAGAGCTTGAGCCGCCGGGAATCGAATTGCTTGTCCCGCAGCGACGCATGACATGTGAAGCGTTCGTGTCGCATCGACATGGCAACGCCGCACAACACGACGTGCAGCGCGATGGCGAATGCGCGATACTGTTCGGCGTGCACGGCGAGTTCGGCAAGCATGCGCCGACGGCTTTCGCACGCTCCGAGCGACATCCAGACGATCGATGACCGGCTTCGCAGCCGGGACCAGAGACAAAGGCCAATGCAGATTGCTTCCAAACCGGTCGACGAGGCGGCCCGGCTCGAGACGCTTCATTCGTTGTCGATCCTCGACACGCCACCGGAAGAACGGTTCGACCGACTCACGCGCCTCGCGCGCCGGCTGTTCGACGTTCCGATCGCACTCGTCAGCCTCGTCGACGAGAATCGCCAGTGGTTCAAGAGTCATCCGGGCCTCGACGCCACGCAGACCTCGCGCGACGTCTCGTTCTGCGCACATGCGCTGCTCGCGGACGAAACGATGGTGATCCAGGACGCGCGCAACGACGATCGCTTCCACGACAATCCGCTCGTCACCGGCCAGCCCGGCATCCGCTTCTATGCGGGCCGGCCGCTTGCCGCGCCGAACGGCGCACCCGTCGGCACGCTGTGCCTGATCGACACGCGGCCGCGCGACCTCTCCGTCGACGAACTCGCGCTACTCGGTGATCTCGCGCACATGACCGAACGCGAAATCGCGGCGCTGCATCTCGCGACGACCGACGAGCTGACCCAACTGACGAACCGGCGCGGCTTCGAGATTCTCGCGCGCCACGTGCTGAGCCTGTGCGAGCGCATGGGCCGGCACGCGGTACTGCTGTTCTTCGACCTGAACGGCTTCAAGGCGATCAACGACCGCTTCGGCCATGCCGAAGGCGACCGCGCGCTCATGGCCTTCGCGGACACGTTGACCGGTGCGCTGCGCGACAGCGACGTGATCGCCCGACTCGGCGGCGACGAATTCGTCGTGCTGTTGAGCGCCAGCGATCCGGCCGACGTCGGCGAGCCGATCGAGCGCGTCACGCAGGCGCTCGCGCTGCGCAACGCGGCCGACGCACGCGGCTATGCGATCCGGTTCAGTGTCGGCTACGTCGCATACGATCCCGCGCAACACCGCGCGGTGGCCGACCTGCTTGAATCGGCCGATCGCCGCATGTACGAGGACAAGCAGCGCGGCAAAGCCGCCGGCGCCTGAGCGCGGATCAACCGCTCGCCGATACGCGCCTCCGCCGCTGCCGCCAGCCGCGCTTGGTCGGATATGCGCCGTTCGGTCAGCTTCCGCACGGCGGCGCACTCGCCATCGCTTCCGCGATCTGCTCGGGCGTCAAGTCGCGCTGGTGGGTCGCGATCGACCAGCGATGGCCGAACGGATCCTCTACCTGGCCGTAGCGATCGCCCCAGAACATATCGGTGGCCGGCATTCTGACGGTCGCGCCGGCCGCGACGGCCTGCGCGATCGCCGCATCGGTGTCCGGCACGAACAGGTGGAGGCAGACCGGCGTGCCGTTCAGCGTCTTCGGCCCGAGTGCGCCGTGCTCCGGCATTTCATCGACGAGCATCAGCGTCGAATCGCCGATTGCAAGGCACGCGTGCGCAAGCCGGCCGTCCGGGGTCGGCAGGCGAAACCGTTCGGTCGCGTTGAACGCACGCTTGTAGAAGTCGATGGCGGCGGCTGCGCCGGCGCAGATCAGATGCGGGGTCAGCGTGCGCATCCCTTCCGGGATCAGGTTGACGGACGTGGCCATGGGTGTCGCTCCTTCAGTCGGTTATCGAGTCGGAAATCGGGACGGACGCACGATGCGCACGCCTCCGATGCTGCGACGGACGGACTCGACCGAAATCGACACGCCTGCGGATATTTTTTTCTCAGATTTGCGGAAGGTCACGCAACGTACGCGACTCGCTCGTCGCATCGATGTCGAGTTCGATCCCTTCCGACGCGTCGCGATAAAGCACGCGCTTCAGTCTCGGCCCCACCGCCGTCCCGTCCGCTTCGTCGAATACGGCGCGAACGTCGTCGCCGGCCGCAAGCGCGCACGCAACTTCCGCCACCGACGCCTCGCTCGGCGTCGCCGCCCACGACCTGTCCGCCGGATTGACGGCCGCCCAGCGCACGTGCGTCACACGTGCGCTGCGCACGTCGATTCGGACACCATTCACCACGAACATCGACATCGGGATCTCCTTCGAAACGGTTGCGGCCGGACGAACGCCGGACGACGGAAGCCGACGATGGCGCGACAGCCCGCGAGTTCAACCGCCACCAAGCCAGCCTGACGCACGATCATCCCCGCACGCGGCTTCGTGCCAACGCGATTTTCGATGATACATTGGGACGCTTTGCAACCGTCAACAGACAATCGTGCACGGGAGAAACACATGACCGACGCCTGGGGAACCTTCCCTGCCAGAATGGGCGACCATCAGGCCTTCATCAGCTTCAATCACGGCTTTGCGGAAATCGCCGAAAGCGATCCGCGCACGTCGCTGCTCAGCGTGCGTGTCGCGCTCGAGCATCCGACACCCGACGGCCTGCCGAGCAGCGACGAGTTCGCCGGTCTCACAAACATCGAAGATCTGCTGGACGCCGCAGTGACCGCGAAAAACGGCGTGCAGGTTGGCCGCATCACGGTCGACGGCAATCAGGATTTCCTGTTCTACGTGCCGTTCGACGAGGAAACCGCGGGCGAGATCGTCGACTCGCTGGCCGAGCGCACGACCTACGCGCTTCAGTACGCATTCCAGGACGATCCGGACAAGGAAACGTACTGGCGCACGCTCTACCCGACCGACGACGACTGGCAACTGATGCGTGACATGCGCGTGCTCGAGGCGCTGCGGCAGAAAGGCGATGTGAGCGACATGAGCCGGCGCGTGATGCACTGGGCTTACTTCCCTGAACCCAGCGATGCGCACCAGTTCGCCGACTGGGCCGAGTCGAAAGGCTATCTGGTCGAATCGGTCGCGCCGACCGAAGACGGCAAATCGGGCGTGCGGTTTGCGCACGAAGGCACGATGGCGCTGGCCGACATCACGCGCCATACGCTCGAAATCAATCGCGAGGTGCGTTCGCTCGGCGGCGAATACGACGGCTGGGAAACCAGCGTCGAGCAGGCGGGCTGACCCCGCCGGCACGCGCGGTGCGCGCGTGTCGGACCTTGACGGGTTCGGTACGAAAAGCATCCCGGCAGCGCGACGGCGCGCCGCCGGGACCAAGGCATCGCCGGCCGTAACCGGCGATGGGCCCAGGCAACCGCCCAGGCACGAGGAAAGCGATTCATGCGGATCAGGCGAACGGATGCCGTGGCGCGAAACGCCGCCTGCCGAACGCCTGTCCGTTTCCGCCGACGCGACTTGCATGCGTCGTGCGGGGAAAAAGCCCCCGCTCCTGCGCGAGCGAGCGGGGAAATGGTTGACCGGGCCGGGGTAGAACGGTCAACCGGCCAGATTGTGATCGTGGCCCGTGCGACCGTCTGTGCGGCAACTCACCCTTTCAAGCGGAAAGCTCGCGTGCCTGGTGCCTGATACCGCGTGCGGCACGTCACGGTCCGAGCGCGACGCCGGCGGCCGGTGCGGCGATCACGACGATCACGGAAACAACACGATGGCACCGATCATCATCACGCCGTCGGCCGCCAGCGGGACGGGCGTCGCGAGCACGCGCTCGGTCTTGCCGCCCTTCGTAAGGCAATCGTCGACCCGAATGATGGAAGCGACGATTACGCCGGCAGTCAGCAGCGTTCTTCCTTTTATGTTTCGGGTCCGGATTTTTTGATTTATATCGGCGATTTTTTAATCGCGCGTCAATCTCCGGCAACGCGCGCCTCGTCAAAGTTGCGTCATTCCGCCTTTCCTTGAATGAGCGGATTTTCTTTCCGGATTTTCGTGACACGACGTTTCACGATCGAAATCACTCGCTTTGGAACGGCGCGAACCTGACGTTACTCCGGGTCGGCCGTGAACCATCCTGCAATCATGTCGATCCAGTCGAGATCGCTGACGATTTCAACGACGACATCGCTGACGACTTCTGCGGTTGAAGTATCGCTGTCGAATGCCCTGGTTGCAGCACCGGCGGCAGCCGCCTGCGACGCAGGGATTTCGACGAGTGGCGCGCCCTTCGGGCTGACCAGCTGCTCCAGCCAGTCGACGATATTGGCGCGTGCGTCGTCCTCGTCAGCGAAATCGTTGCGTTTCAGGAAACGGTCGAGCACGACCCACGCGAACGTCTTGCCTCGCGAAATGGAATCCAGTTGCCAGTCGACCACGGCGACCCGCCCCGTTTCCCGCGTTTCGAGTGTCGACGTGAAGCGGTAATCGAGATATTCGATCTCAAGTTCCGGTGACATGATTTTCTCCGGCCAATCCGCCCTCCCGGTTCTTATGATGCGCGGCGCCAGTCCGGCGTCACGAGTTGCGTGAATCTTGTGTGAATTCGGGGCTGCAAGTCATTCCGGCAGGCAGTATCGCGATATTCTCGCGAGCTGTCGATCTCGACTGAAAATACACGGCCGTCCGGTCCGGTATCCGTTGCGCGATCGATTCCGCGCCGCGGTCTTGCGCGCACGATTTTGCCCTGTCGATTCCGAGTATCCGCCTGCTCCGCGGCCGCGGTCGCGCTGCTACACTCGGGCCACAATAATCACTGCGCCACCCAAGGAAACAATGTCACTCGCCCGGGCACAACATGATGGTGTCGATGTCTGGATCATCCCGCTTTCGGGACATGCCGCCTATGCCTCCACGCATCTCAAGCGGGTATTCGCCTCCGACGACTCGCGCCATCGCGTCGTGACGGTCGACCTGACGAAGCTGCTCGCCTGCGCCGATCGCGACACGACCGATTATGTGCTGCCTTCGGTTGAATACTGGGCACCCGGCAAGGCCGCCGGCATCCGCGCTTTCCTCGACCCGGCCGAACCCCGTATTCCCGAGATGCCCTTCATCACCTTTCGCGAGACGAGAACGCGGACGCTGCTCGGCATTCCGGGCCTGTCGAAAGTCGGCGTCGCGTCGTTCCGGAACGGTCAGCATCGCGCGCGCTATCTGGCGTATGCCGGAGCGACGAGCCTGCCGGTCGAGGTGCATGAAACGGAGGCGGATTTGCTCGTGCGGTATTGCGGCGAATAACGGACGCGACGCCCGACCCTGTGCGGAACGGGTCGTGACAAATATGCCGCCGGAAGGATACGGCGATGTGCTCTCTGTCAGTTCAACGTACACACGCGAGCGATGCGCTCCGCGTCATGTGACGTCGCGCTGCGCAGCGTGACGGTTCGGGTTGCCGGCACGCGCAGGTCGCTCACCAATGTGTAATGGAGGCCGGGAAAGTGCGGCAATCATGCGTCGCGAGCGATGTCGGACGACAGCGATGCGGGCAAAAAAATGTCCCGACGCCTTCCGGGTTGTCGGGACCGAACGGCCCTGCAAAGCTGAGGGCACGAGGAAGTCATCACATTACACGAATGTAAGCCTGTTAAGCATTGGTGATTCACGCCAAGTCGCTGGCCTATTCCGCCAATTTGCGGGGGTGACGGACCCGCCCACGACGAGCGCCTTGCTTCGCGGAATTGCGATCGGCTCGGAGTTTCCGGGATGCCGACGCGCGCGTGACGTGACGTCACTCAGCAGCATCGCGCCGTGTTCGGCCAGTTCCATGAAATGAATCGATGACGGGCATGAGGCGCGTTATAGATCACATTCTCTTGCCGTGTAGAATCCCCGGACATTGAAAATTCTTGACGATGACGACACAACACAAGGCGCCAAAATACGAATTTCTAGACGGTCTCCGGGGTATCGCTGCTCTGCAGGTCGTCTTTCTCCACTACTGCGCGGCATTCTTGCCGGCGTTTGCACGCGCCGGCGTCCCGGAACATTACAAATGGGAGACGCTGGCGACAAACTCCCCCGCATTCCTCCTCGTACAGGGATACGTGGCCGTATACGTGTTCTTCATCATGAGCGGCTTCGTACTCGCGAACTCCTTCCTCGATTCTCGAGCGCCCGTGGTTGCATTGGCAGTAAAGCGGTGCGTCCGCTTGTACCTTCCCGTCCTGGCATCAGTTCTGCTGGCAGGTGTTCTGATGTTCATGTTCAGGTCAGTCAAGCAGCAAGCGGTAGACATATCGATGTCATCGTGGCTGCATCAACAATGGGAAGCGCAGCCAGACCTCCATTTGCTCATGAAGGACGTCATCGTCAATTCGATGATCGTCGGGTATGGTCAAGCCTCGGTGTTCTCCGCCTTTCCCGCTTTCACTTCATCCGCATTGCTGACCCCCATGGTCGGAGCAGTCAACCCGCCTCTCTGGACGTTGCATCTGGAATTCTGGGGATCCATGGTTCTCCTTATCATCACGATTCTCATTCGGAATTTGTCCGCGTGGTGGACGTGGGTCGCAATGCTCACGCTTTTTGTCTTGTCCGGCACCAGCTTCCTGATGCTGTTCCTGGTTGGCTTTGCGTGCTGTCTGATCAGCCGATCGAGCCGGCCGACAACCTCTCGTGCCCGCTCGATCGCCGGAGCAATTTTGTTGTTTGCCGGATGTGTAGCCGCGTGCATGCCAACGACCGGCACCATACAGGCGGTACATGAACTCACCCGAAGTCTGCCGATCATGCACGCGCTCGATCCATTCCAACTCCAATGCGAGATAAGCGCACTTCTCCTTTTTTCCGGTGTTTTTTTGTGGCCTGCAATGCGCAGTTTGCTTTCAAGCAAAGTACCGCAGTGGCTCGGTAAAGTCTCATTCAGCCTGTACCTGGTCCACTTCTCGATTTTGCTGACACTCGGGTGCGCTGTATTTTCGTGGCTGCACCCCCACGGGTACCTAATGGCGTTTTTCGGCGCAACATCTATTGGCACGTTGGTTTCCCTGTACGCGGCAGCACTTTTTGGACGGGCAGTCGACCAGAAATCAATCCGCCTCGCTCAAAAGGTGATGCAATTGACAAGCTCCATGGTCAGCACTCGACAACGCCCCATGGAACGAGAAATACCACGTCGTTGACGCGACAGCCTGCCCCGGTGCAAGGGGATGCCGGAAGGTGTCGGTGGCTTTCCACGCTCGCCCCTTATGCATATCTTCGTGCCTGCTGCCGAGGCGATCTCGGCCTGTACTGTCCTACGCCGCTTCTCCGGTGACGGTCCCGCCCGTTTGAAGGCATGCGACACAGCGTGTCGATCGAATTCGTGTGCGTCACGCACGGCGGCGATGCAATCGAGTTGCCGCATTAGCAGCCGTAACCGCAGCCAATGGGGTAGTCCGCGAACATCTTCGGCTTGCAGCGGCTGAAGGTGGATTTGCAGAATGAAATCATCCGTGTTGCCGAAGCACTGGTCCGCGGCGAGCACAAGGATCGGACCAAGACAGCGGTCGCCCGAACGGTTCTCCTGAACAGCCGGGCCATAGCTGCGTTGACACGTCAGCACTCGTTCACACTGACCGCCAGCGCCGCAATCTTTCATGATCCGCGGTACAACATCCGTTGGGAAGACGAGCGCGCATTCCGGCGAAGTTTCTGAGCGCCGATTCTGAAACGGCTCCGGATGCGCTACCGCCGGCCTACAACATGCGGCATCGCTACGCGACGGCAATGCTGATGGCAGGAATGACTTCAGCCTTTTGCGCGAAACAGCTCGGGCACAGCATCGGGATGTTCCTGACAACGTACGCGAAATGGATGGATGGTGAGCAGAACGCTCTAGAGATGGCGAGGCTCGAATCGACGCTATTGTCCCCGAGTTGTCCCCCGCAAAGCAAAACAGGCGCCTAAGCGCCTGTTTTGTTAATGCATTCGGTGGGGTGGCTGATGGGACTCGAACCCACGACAACAGGAATCACAATCCTGGACTCTACCAACTGAGCTACAGCCACCACTGTTACTGCTTTGTTTCTTCGCTGGTTCGTGTTCAGCAGCGAAGAACAAGATTATACGAAGACTTTTCCATCTTGCAAAGCATTTTTTTCAAAATTTTCGAGAGCGTCGTTCAGATGCGTGCGCGCCTCGTCGAACACGGCCAGATCGCCGCGCGCGAGCTTCTTGTTGTCCGACAGCACGCGACGCCAGCCGCGTGCACCCGCGACGCCGCGATACAGCCCGAGTGCGTGCCGGACGATCGCGCCGAGATACGTGCCGCGCTTCAGTTCCGCCGCACAGTATTCGATCAGTTTCGCCTCGGCCTCCTCGCGCGTCGGCAACGCCGCAGTCGACCCATAGAAGCGCGCATCGACGCCCGCGAGCACGTACGGGTTGTGATATGCCTCGCGGCCGAGCATCACGCCGTCCACATGTTCGAGATGCTGCGCGACTTCGTCGAGCGTCTTGATCCCGCCATTGATCACGATCTCCAGCGACGGGAAATCGCGCTTCAGCTGATACGCATAGTCGTACTTGAGCGGCGGGATCTCGCGGTTCTCCTTCGGAGACAGCCCCTTCAGGATCGCGTTGCGCGCGTGCACGACGAACGTCTCGCAGCCGGCCTCAGCCACCGTGCCGACGAAGTCCCGCACGAA
This sequence comes from Burkholderia sp. MSMB0856, assembly GCF_001524645.2. NCBI lineage: Bacteria > Pseudomonadati > Pseudomonadota > Betaproteobacteria > Burkholderiales > Burkholderiaceae > Burkholderia > Burkholderia sp. MSMB0856. The sequence continues at coordinate 1,907,527 of NZ_CP013427.1, forward strand.
CGCATAGTCCTCGACCGCGTCGACCCCGATCCGATGCTTGACCGTGACCGGCACCGACACCACATCGCGCATCGCCTTCACGCAATCGGCAACGAGTTGCGGCTCGTTCATCAGGCACGCGCCGAACGCGCCGCGCTGCACGCGCTCGGACGGACAGCCGCAATTCAGGTTGATCTCGTCATAGCCCCACTGCTCGCCGAGTTTCGCGGCACGCGCGAGATCGTCCCGTTCGCTGCCGCCCAACTGCAGCGCGACCGGCGATTCGTTCGGCGTGAACGCGAGATGCCGCTGGGCGTCGCCGAACAGCAGCGCGCCCGTCGTGATCATTTCCGTATACAGCCACGTGTCGCGCGTCAGCGTGCGATGAAACGACCGGCAATGACGGTCGGTCCAGTCGAGCATGGGCGCCACGGAAACACGGCGGGGAGGAAGCGAGGACGAAGCGGACATGGAATTCGGGGCAGCAAGCGGCGCGGGAAACAACCCGACATTTTACCGCAACGCGACCAGGCCGGCCCGGCAGCCTGACTAGACCGGCCCGCCCTCGCCCAGTTCGGCGTCGACGGCCCGCCGAGCCTCCTCGAGTACGCGCTCGATCACGCGGCGTTCGGTCAGCAGCATCCCGTCGACTTTCACGAGCCGCCAGTCAATCCGCACGGCCGCGCCCTGCAGCACGCGGTAGTGCGCATGCTCGCCGTCCCACACCTGCTCGGTCTTCACTTCGATCTCGTAGCCGCGGTACGGCTCGCTGAAATCGCCGAGATCGCTGCCTCTCGGTTCCATCGCTCGCTCCGTGGCGACGCACGCCGGGCCGCCTCGGCGGCCGGCGCCGTGCGCTCAATCGTATTCGTTAGACAAAACGGATTTGCCGTCGGCGGTCAGGTCGACGCGGTCGGCCGCCGCCTGATAGATCAGCCCTTCGTTCAGCAACGCATAGACGACGTCGTCGAACGCGGCGGGAACCGGCCGGGTGTCGCCGAACTGGTCGATCCACTTCAGCGCCTCGATGGCTTCGGGAGAAAGGATGGGGGTCATGCGTTGGCCTCCGGCGTCGGTGTCGTTCCATCCTAGCACTTCGTCCGGACGGCGAATACCGAGGCAAACGCGCGACGAAAATGCCGGGCGCGACGGATGGCCTGATGGCTCATCCGCGGCGCCCGGCATCGAAGACACGCTCAGAGGCGCGCGATCGACACTTCAGTGGATTTCACGAGCGCGACGACTTCCGCGCCCACCTTCAGTTCAAGTTCGTCGACCGAACGCGTCGTGATCACCGACGTGACGATGCCGAACGGCGTCTCGACGTCGACCTCGGAGACCACGGGCCCGCGAATGATCTCCTTCACCTTGCCTTTGAACTGGTTACGCACGTTGATTGCAGTGATGCTCATCGGGTTGATCGCTCCGAAGAAAAAAGTCTGAGAGCGGGCGGCCGGTGCCGCCCGGATTTAAACGGCCCAGCGAATCTGCCCGACCGGTCGTACGTGATCGACCTCATGTGCCGCGCCCTGCTCGGCGCCACCTTGCCCGCCGGCGAGCACGCGTTGCAGTACGCGATCTTCGAGCGCCGCGAACGCGGCCGATGCGCGTGCACGCGGCCGGTCGAGCGGCACCGGCTGATCGAGAGCGACGCGACCTTGCTCGATCAACAGGATCCGGTCGCCGAGGGCGACGGCTTCCTGCACGTCGTGCGTGACCAGCAGCGCGGTGAACCGGTGCTCGCGCCACAAACGCTCGATCAGCGCATGCATCTCGATACGGGTCAGCGCGTCGAGCGCGCCGAGCGGCTCGTCGAGCAGCAGCAGTTGCGGTCGGTGCACGAGCGCTCGGGCGAGCGCGACGCGCTGCCGCTGGCCGCCCGACAACTGCGCGGGCCAGTCGTTCGCGCGCTCGAGGAGCCCGACTTCGTCGAGCACCGCGCGCGCCCGATCGCGTGCCCCGCGACCCAGGCCCAGCATCACGTTCTGCAGCACGGTCTTCCACGGCAGCAATCGCGCATCCTGGTACATGATTCGCGTGTCGAGCGTGCCCCCCCCCTCGCCGCGCGTCACGAGCGCACCGCTGCTCGGCGCCTCGAGTCCCGCGACGAGGCGCAGCAGCGTGGATTTCCCGCAGCCGCTGCGGCCGACGATCGCGACGAAGCTGCCGCGCGCGATGCCGAGTTCGACGTTGTCGAGCACGGTGCGCGCGCCGAAGCGCTTGCTGACGCCCGACAGCGTCACCGCGTCGTCCTGTATCGGGCCGCCCGTGCGCCGCCGGGCAAGCGGGACGACGGATGCGCCGCCGTCCCGATCGACGATCGCCGCATGACGTGCGTCGTCGTCCGTCACGCGTGCCTGCGCCAGTTCGGCCTCAAGGTCTGCGCCGGCGAGCGGGCCGTAGGCGGCCGCCGAAGTCGTCGCATTCATGCCTTTGCTCCAGATTGATAAGCGGGGTGCCAGCGCAACGTCACGCGCTCGATCCATTTCGCCAACACGTCGGCCAGCTTGCCGAGCACCGCATACAGCAGGATGCCGACCACCACCACATCGGTTTGCAGAAATTCGCGCGCGTTCATCGTCATGTAGCCGATGCCCGACTGCGCGGAGATCGTTTCCGCGACGATCAGCATCACCCACATCAGCCCGAGCGCGAAGCGCACGCCGACGAGAATCGACGGCAATGCGCCGGGCAGGATCACGTCGCGATACAGCGCGAAGCCGCGCACGCCGTAACTCTTCGCCATCTCGATCAGGTTCGCGTCGACCGAGCGGATCCCGTGATACGTGTTGATGTAGACCGGAAAGAACACGCCGAGCGCGACGAGAAACAGCTTCGCCTTCTCGTCGATGCCGAACCACAGGATCACGAGCGGAATCATCGCGAGCGCGGGGATGTTGCGGATCATCTGGATCGTCGAATCAAGCGCGACCTCCGCTGCTTTCGACAAGCCCGTCGCGAGCCCGAGCGCCAGGCCGACGCCGCCGCCGATCGCAAAGCCGAACAGCGCGCGCCAGGTACTGACCTTGACGTTCGCCCACATCTCTCCCGACGTCACGAGCGACCACGCGGCACGCACGACCGCCACAGGCTCGGGCAGCACGCGGGTCGACAGCCAGCCGACGCGCGCGCCGACCTCCCATGCGGCCAGCAGCGCGAGCGGCACGAGCCACGGCGCGATGCCGCGCCAGGCGCGGGCGGCCACGGCCGCGCCGGTCGTCGACGTTTTCGTTGTCATCACATGCCTCCTTCGCTCAGCTCTGGCTCGCTTTCGGCAGGTAGTTGTTGCCGACGATCTCGCCGAACGGACCCGACAGCGGACCGGACGCCCGCGCCGCACCCTTGCCCTTGATCAGCGGGAACACGAGCTCGGCGAAACGGTACGACTCCTCGAGGTGCGGATAGCCGGACAGGATGAACGTCTCGATGCCGAGATCCGCGTATTCGCGCATGCGTTCCGCGACCTGCTCGGGGTTGCCGACGAGCGCGGTACCCGCGCCGCCGCGCACGAGACCGACACCGGCCCACAGGTTGGGATACACCTCGAGCGCCTCACGGCCGCCGCGCTTGCCGCCGTGCAGCGCGGCCATCCGGCGCTGGCCTTCCGAATCCATGTTCGCGAATGCCTTCTGCGCACGCGCGATCGTCTCGTCGTCGAGACGGCTGATCAGGCGCTCGGCATCGCGCCAGGCTTCGTCCTCGGTCTCGCGCACGATCACGTGCAGGCGGATGCCGAACTTGATCTTGCGGCCGCGCGCCTCGGCGCGGGCGCGAATGTCGGCGATCTTCTTCGCGACGGCCTCGGGCGGCTCGCCCCAGGTCAGATAGGTGTCGATGTGATCGGCGGCGATCGCGTGCGCGGCCGGCGACGATCCGCCGAACCACAACGGCGGATGCGGGCGCTGCACGGGCGGATACAGCGCCTTGCCGCCCTTCGATTGAAGGTGCTTGCCGATGTAGTCGAACCCGCCGTTGTCGTGCGACGCGGACAGCAGCCCGCGCCAGATGTTCAGGAAGTCGTCGGTGATTTCGTAGCGCGTGTCGTGGTCGGCGAACAGTCCGTCGCCTTCGAGCTCGGCGGCATCGCCACCGGTCACGACGTTGATCAGCAGACGCCCGCCCGACAGACGGTCGAACGTCGCGGCCATCCGCGCCGCGAGGCCGGGCGATGCGATGCCGGGACGCACGGCGACCAGGAACTTCAGGCGCTGCGTCGCCGGAATCAGGCTCGACGCGACGACCCACGCATCCTCGCAGGAACGGCCGGTCGGCAGCAGCACGCCTTCATAGCCGAGCGTGTCGGCCGCGACGGCGATCTGCTTGAAATAATCGTAATCCGCGGCGCGCGCGCCTTCAGCGGTGCCGAGGTAACGGCTGTCGCCGTGCGTGGGAATAAACCAGAAAACGTTCATCTGCTGCTCCTGCTTGACTGTTCTTGCCGGAATCTGGACAAAACGAGGCCCTGCTCGCGTCGCGAATGAGCGACGCATGCATGGTGTGCGTTCGAATCGGGATGGCTCGCCGGTCAGGCCGTGCCGCGGGCGAGTACGCGATTGCACGGCTGTTTCTGGGAAATCAGTCTATGGATCGCTGCAGGGCTTTGGAACGATTTTTTTGAGCTTAGGTTTTCCGCTTTCGTGATTAGCACGACGCTCCAGCGAATATCGCGTCGGCCGGGCCCTATAATGACGCACCTATCCGAATAACTTCGCGCGGACGGCCCCGCCGGCCGCGCCTGCAATGCACTCATCGATGCAGAAAGTCATCCTGCCGTTCCTGTCCGGCTTCCTGGCCGCCCTCTTCTTTCGCGAAGCGACGCTCGCGCTCCTGCATACGGCCGACCTGATCGCCGCCGCCGGCTTCTCCACACAACCGTTCGCGCCGCTCGGCATTCCTGAATTTGTTGCGAACGCATTGATCAGCGCGTGCTGCGCAATTCCGATGGCGTGGCTGCTGCGCGTGACGCCGGACCGTGAGGCGCCGTGGATCGGCGCGCTGGTGTTCGGCGGCATCGTGCTGACGGCCGCCCGCGTGTTCGCGATCGATCCGCTGCGCGGGATCTGGCCGTCGGGCAACATGATGCCGGTGCTCGCCGCCGGTTTCGCAGCGAACGCGGTCTGGGGCTTCGGCGCGCTCGTGTTCATGCGCGCGTTCATGTCGGACGACGCCGGCGACGAATAACGCACGTCTTGCCGCGAGGCCCCCGGCCCACTGCCCGCCGAGCCGGATCGGCATCCTCGAATGAAAAGGCCGCCTGCACACAATGCAGGCGGCCTTTTTGCTTTTCGCGTCGAAACCGCGGTGCGTCAGTCCTTCAGATTGCGCAGCGGGTGCGTGTCGGGCGTCCACGGGCTGTCGAACATCGCGAGCACGTCGGCGCGGTCGATATCGGCGATCGACTTGAAGCGCCAGGCCGGCTGATGGTCCTTGTCGACGATCAGCGCGCGCACGCCCTCGATCACGTCGCCGTGCGCGAACGTCGAACGCGTGAGGTCGAGGTCGCGCCGCAGGCAATCGGCCATCGTCGCCCCGCGCGCCCGTTCGACGACTTCGAGCGACACGGCCATCGACAGCGGCGACAGCTGGCTGCGCATCGCATGGGTCGCCTTCTCGACCCATCCGTCGACCGCGGCGCAATCCTGCTCCGCGTCGAGCGATGCGAGGATCGCGCCGATATCGGCTCGCGCGAAATGACGATCGATCCCGGCGCGCGCGTCGGCCAGCGCCGACGTGTCGGGCGTCGGCACGACCTTGTGCGACGCGGCCGCGTCGGCCACGCACGCGACGGCCTGCGCACCGCTGTCGATGCGCGCGCTGCGCAGCGTATCGAACAGCGCCGGCAGCGCGGCATCGGGCAGGTACACGTCGGCGAGCTGTGCATACAGTGCGCCGACCGCGTCGAGCGTCGCGCCGGTCACCGCGAGATAGCGGCCGATTGCACCCGGCGTGCGCGCGAGGAACCAGCCCATCCCGACATCGGGAAACAGGCCGATGCGCGTTTCGGGCATCGCCATCTTCGTCGAGTCGGTGACCACACGCAGGCCGCCCGTATGCCGTGCCGCCTGCGAAATGCCCATGCCGCCACCCATCACGACACCGTGCATCAGCGCAATGTACGGTTTCGGATAGGTGAAGATCGTATGGTTGAGCGTGTATTCCTCGATGAAGAACGTGTCGACCGCATCGCGGTCGCCGCGCTGCCACGCGTCGTGGAAGAAGCGCACGTCGCCGCCCGCGCAGAACGCGCGAGGATGCGGGCTGTGCACGACGACGGCGACCACGTCGGCGTCGTCGCGCCATGCATCGAGCGCCTGCTGCATCAGCCGGATCATCCCCACCGACAGCGCATTCAGCGCCTTCGGCCGATTCAGTTCGAGATAGCCGATGCGGTGCGCGACATACGCGCGAACGTCGGGGTAGGCGGAATCCGCGGAAGCGGAAGTGGAATCGGTCATGTGAGCCATCCGGCGTATCGCGGGCGCACGCTCAGTGCGCCTGCATCTTCGAGAACAGGTTCAGCACCACGACGCCCGAGATGATCAGCCCGAGGCCGATCACGGCCGGCAGATCCGGCACCTGGCGATAGAGCAGCATCGCGACGAGCGTGATCAGCACGATGCCGGCACCCGACCACACGGCATAGATGATGCCGACGGGCATCGTGCGCAACGTGAGGGACAGACAGTAGAACGCGATGCCGTAACCGGCCACGACGAGCGCCGACGGCCAGAAACGCGTGAAGCCGTCCGCCGCGCGCAGCGCGGACGTGCCGACCACTTCCGCGACGATCGCGATCGCGAGCCATGCGTAACCCGGAAGCTGCATCGCTCAGCTCCTTGCAAGTGCCAGCACGGCATAGTTCTGCCCAAGCTCGGCGCACAGCGCTTCGACGACGAACTCGTGATCCGCGCGCTGCGGCAGGCCCGATGCGGTGATCGATCCGATCACGCCGGCCCCCGCGACGGTCAGCGGAAACGCGCCGCCGTGCGGCGAATATTCCGAGATCGGCAGTCCGTGCTTGTCGGCGAGCGTCGCGCCGGCCTGCTGCATGCGCAGGCCGATCGCATACGAGCTGCGGCGGAAATGCGCGACGACGTTGCGCTTGCGGCGCACCCAGTCGGTGTTGTCGGGCGTCGCACCGGCGAGGGCCGCATAGAACAGCGGCTGGCCGAACGTGACGATGTCGATCGCGATCGCATGGCCGCGCGACGTCGCGAGCGCATGCATCCGGTTGCCGAGCGCCCAGGCACGAGCCGGGTCGAAATGGGGAAACACGAGCGCCTGTTCCTGCGCGCCGATCGATTGCAGATCGTGAGCGATGTCCATGAATCCGTCGATGCAGTAGTGAATGTTGCAACGGCACCGACGCAATTCGCGCGCGACTCCGCTGCAGGAATGAACGACACAAGCAAACCGCTCGATTCTAGCTCACGCGCCTGCCGTACCGGCCCTGCAAGCGCCCCGCCGGCGATTGCGACGCGATTGTCAGAAAGTGCTTGCAAGCATTCTGGTTAGTCCATATAATTCATTTCTTCGACGGACGCGGGGTGGAGCAGTCTGGCAGCTCGTCGGGCTCATAACCCGAAGGTCGTAGGTTCAAATCCTACCCCCGCAACCAACGTCCCGATTCATGCAAAAAGCCCGGCCCAACGCCGGGCTTTTTGTTTTCGGTGCCCGATTCCGCGCATCGCACGTTGCGCTACGCGCCGCACGCCGCACGCATGCGCGCGCGTTCAAGAATGCCCCGCCCCGGTGATACACTCGCATCACCTCGTCCCTTCCACTCGACATGAAATTCTGCTCCGTCTGCGGTCACGAAGTCATCGCGCGCATTCCTCAGGGCGACAACCGTGAGCGCTTCGTCTGCGATCACTGCGGCACGATCCATTACCAGAATCCGCGTAACGTGGTCGGCACGGTGCCGGTCTGGGGCGATCAGGTGCTGCTGTGCCGCCGCGCGATCGAACCGCGCTACGGTTTCTGGACGCTGCCGGCGGGCTTCATGGAGATGGGCGAGACGACGGCCGAGGCCGCCGCGCGCGAGACGCTCGAGGAGGCCGGCGCACGCGTCGAGGTGCAGAACCTGTTCACGCTGCTGAACGTGCCGCACGTGCATCAGGTCCACCTGTTCTATCTGGCACGGCTCACCGATCCGGCTTACGAGGCCGGCGAGGAAAGCCTTGAAGTCAAGCTGTTCGACGAAGCCGACATTCCTTGGGACGAAATCGCGTTCCCGACCGTCAGCCAGACGCTGCGCTTCTTTTTCGCCGATCGCGCCGCCGGCGACTACGGCGTCCATACCGGCGATATCTTCCGCTCGCTGCGCAACGGCTGAGCCCGCGCCCCATGGTCCCCTGGCTCGGCCCGGACGATCCGTTTCCGCCCATCGAACGCGCGCTCGGTCCGGCGACCGGCGCGCCGGGGCTGCTCGCCGCGAGCGCCGACCTGCTGCCGTCGCGACTGATCGAGGCCTACCTGCGCGGCATCTTCCCGTGGTATTCGGACGGTCAACCCGTGCTGTGGTGGAGCCCCGACCCGCGGATGGTCCTCGTGCCAGCCGAATTCAAGGTGTCCCCGTCGCTGCGCAAGACGCTCCGGCGCGTGCTGCGCGACCCCGCATGGGAAGTGCGCGTCGACCACGACTTTCCGGGCGTGATGCGCGCGTGCGCGCAGGCACCCCGTCGCGGGCAGCGCGGCACCTGGATCACGGCCGAAATCATCGACGCGTATACGTCGCTCTATCGTTCCGGCAACGCGCACAGCATCGAGACGTGGCATGACGGGCGCCGCGTCGGCGGCCTCTACGGCGTCGCGTTCGGACGAATGTTTTTCGGCGAATCGATGTACGCGGATGCCACCGATGCGTCGAAGATCGCACTGGCGACGCTCGTCGCCCATCTTCGCGAGCAGGGGCTGGAGATGATAGACTGCCAGCAGAATACGTCGCATCTAGCGTCGCTCGGCGGCCGCGAGATCGCACGCAAGGCCTTTGTCGCTCACGTGCGCCGCGCGGTAGCCGAACCGCCGATTCCGTGGCAGTTCGACAAGCGCGCGCTCGCCGCGCTGACGGGCCCTGCAGAACCGGCCGCCCCCTCCGGGATCGAGCGCTAGCGCGGCACTCCCTCCCTGCATCGAGAGCTGCCCATGACTCACCCGACTGAGCTGCCGCTTTCACCGCTTTCGGCGCTGCAATTCTATGCAACGGCGCCCTATCCGTGCAGCTATCTGGACGGCCGCGTCGCGCGCTCGCAAGTCGCGACGCCGAGCCACCTGATCAATTCCGACATCTATACCGAACTCGTGAAGGCCGGCTTCCGGCGCTCGGGAGTGTTCACCTATCGTCCATACTGCGACGGCTGCCGAGCCTGCGTGCCGGTGCGCGTGCCGGTCGGCGCGTTCACGCCGTCGCGCACGCAACGCCGGATGTGGAAGCGGCACCGCGCGCTCGTCGCGACGGTCTCGCCGCTGCACTACGACGAGGAGCACTACGCGCTCTACATGCGCTACCAGTCGGCGCGCCACGCGGGCGGCGGCATGGACCGCGACAGCCGCGACCAGTACGAGCAGTTCCTGCTGCAGAGCCGGATCAATTCGCGCCTCGTCGAATTCCGCGATCTCGACGCGCCGGGCGGCGAGCCCGGCAAGCTGCGCATGGTCAGCATGATCGACATCCTCGGCGACGGGCTGTCGTCGGTCTACACGTTCTTCGAGCCGGACGAGCAGCACACGAGCTACGGCACGTACAACATCCTGTGGCAGATCGAGCAGGCGAAAAGCCTCGGCCTGCCGTACGTGTATCTCGGCTACTGGATCCGCGAGAGCCCGAAGATGGCCTACAAGGCAAACTTCCATCCGCTGGAAGGGTTGCTCGACGGCCGCTGGAAAGTACTCGATCCGGATCGGATCGACCTGCCGCCGGTCGACGCGGCACTCGCCCGCGCACCGCTGCCCGGCGGACATTCCGGGTCGGGCTGACATGAACGTCACCGGCGCGGTTGCTCGCGAGCGGCGAGCGTCCGTCCCGGTCATGAAGCAGCTGACGCACGGCGCGGCAACCGTCGCCGCGGGCCGCTGCGAAGCGAAGCCCGCCCGTGCGGCGCAACTCCCGGTAAAATAGCGGGTTGTCATTCATTCCGGCTGTCCGCCCAATTCTCGTGTTCAGTTCCCTCTATCCGCTGGCCCGCGCATCCCTGTTCAAGATGGATGCGGAAGACGCTCACCACCTCACGCTGCGCGCGCTCGGCGCGGCCGGCCGCACGGGCCTCGCCTGCGCGCTGTCGTCCCGCGTGCCCGATGCGCCGCGCACCGTGATGGGGCTCACGTTCCGCAATCCGGTCGGCCTCGCCGCCGGCCTCGACAAGGACGGCGCGGCCATCGACGGCCTCGCGGCGCTCGGCTTCGGCTTCATCGAGGTCGGCACGGTCACGCCGCGCCCGCAGCCGGGCAACCCGCGCCCGCGGATGTTCCGTCTGCCGCAGGCGGAAGCGCTGATCAACCGGATGGGCTTCAACAACCACGGCGTCGACCAGTTCGTGAAGAACGTCCAAGCGGCCCGCTATCGCGGCATCCTCGGCCTGAACATCGGCAAGAATGCCGACACGCCGATCGAACGCGCGGCGGAAGACTATCTCTACTGCCTCGAGCGTGTGTATCCGTTCGCGAGCTACGTGACGATCAATATTTCGTCGCCGAACACGAAGAACCTGCGCCAGTTGCAGGGCGCGGGCGAGCTCGATGCGCTGCTCGCCGCGCTGAAGGACAAGCAGCAGCGCCTCGCCGACCTGCACGGCAAGCTCGTGCCGCTCGCACTGAAGATCGCGCCCGATCTCGACGACGAGCAGGTCAAGGAAATCGCCGACACGCTGCTGCGCCACAAGATCGAAGCGGTCATCGCCACCAACACGACGTTGTCGCGCGCAGCCGTGCAGGGCCTGCCGCACGCCGACGAGGCCGGCGGCCTGTCCGGCCGCCCGGTGTTCGACGCATCGAACGAAGTGATCCGCAAGCTGCATGCCGAAGTCGGCAGCGCGGTGCCGATCATCGGCGTCGGCGGCATCTTCTCGGGCGAGGACGCACGCGCGAAGCTCGCGGCCGGCGCGTCGCTCGTCCAGCTGTACACGGGCTTCATCTATCGCGGCCCCGCGCTCGTCGCCGAATGCGTGAAGGCGATCGCACGCGATCGCGCCGCGTAATATAGCCATAAACAAACGATATTTAGCAGCCGATTGTATTTTTGCTATGATCGGCCTCACATTCAGAATCAAGCGCCCCGCTGGGGCAAGGAAGCCCACACGATGGAAATTTCGCTGCTGAAGAAGCTGCTGGTCGCCGGCCTGATCGGCACGTCGTTCGCTGCCGCCACCGCGCATGCGGCCGACCTCCTCGACCAGGTGAAGCAACGCGGCACGCTGCGCGTCGGCCTCGAAGGTACGTTCCCGCCGTTCAACTCGAAGAACCCGCAAGGCGAACTCGTCGGCTTCGACGTCGACATCGCAAAGGCCGTCGCCGCGAAGCTCGGCGTGAAGGCCGAGTTCGTCACGACCGAATGGAGCGGCATCATCGCGGGCCTGCAGGCCGGCAAGTTCGACGTGATCGCCAACCAGGTCGGCATCACCGACAAGCGCAAGGAAACGCTCGACTTCTCGCCCGCATACACGTATTCGTCCGCGCAGCTGATCCAGCGCACGGACGACACGCGCCAGTTCAAGTCGCTCGAAGACCTGAAGGGCAAGAAGCTCGGCGTCGCGCTCGGCACGAACTACATGGACATGGCGAAGTCGGTGCCCGGCGTCGACGTGAAGACGTACCCGGGCGCGCCCGAGTACCTGCGCGACCTCGCGGCCGGCCGTCTCGACGCAGCACTGAACGACCGCCTGATGCTCGCGTACCTGACGAAGAACTCGCAGCTGCCGCTGCGCCCGGGCGCGAACGTCGGCTCGGCGAACCCGTCGGGCATCCCGTTCAAGAAGGGCAACCCGAAGTTCCAGAAGGCGATCGACGACGCGATGACGCAACTCGCAGCCGACGGCACGTTCACGAAGATCTCGGACAAGTGGTTCGGCATCGACGTGACCAAGCCGATCAAGTAAGCATGCCTCTGTTTCCCGCCTGACGGCGGGCCGGAAAGGGCGGCATCCGAAACGATGCCGCCCTTTGTTTTATCGGTCCGGTTTATGATTGCGCTTTCGCGCACGCATTCGCTTCGTATTCCATGTCGACAACGTCCCTGCTCGTCCAATCGCTGCCAGTGCTCGCCCAGGGTGCCGTGCTGACCGTCAAGTTCGCCGTGCTGTCGATGGTGTTCGGCCTGCTCGGCGCCGTCGTGCTCGCGATGATGGGCATCCGGCAAAGCGAGGCGCTCGAAGGCTTCGAACGCATCTGGGTCAACGCACTCGCGTGGCTCGCACGCGCATACGTGAGCCTGATGCGCGGCACGCCGCTGCTTGTGCAGATCTTCGTCATCTATTACGGGCTGCCGAGCCTCGGCATCTCGCTCGATCCGACGCCCGCCGGTGTGATCGCGCTGTCCGCGAACGTCGCCGCCTACATGTCGGAAAGCATGCGCGGCGCGATCAACGGGATTGCCCGCGGCCAATGGCTGGCCGCATACAGCCTCGGGCTGTCGTGGGGGCAGACGCTGCGCTACGTGATCGGACCGCAGGCATTGCGCATCGCGGTGCCGAGCCTGTCGAACAGCCTGATCAGCCTGATCAAGGACACGTCGCTCGTGTCGGTGATCACCGTGACCGAACTGCTGCGCAGCGCGCAGGAAGTGATCGCGGCGACCTACCAGCCGCTGCCGCTGTACCTGGCCGCCGCCGCTGTCTACTGGGTGCTGTGCCAGATCCTCGAATGGGTCCAGCGCTGGTACGAAAAGCGCCTGTCGCTGCCCGCGCGGCACTGAGCGCGGAATCTCCCGCCGGGCTGCCGTCGCGCGCCCGGCCCCCGCCTTCCCTTCCCGCCTACTCGCCCGAATAGCGCACGCCTAGTGCCGCACGTGCCGCGTCGGTCATCGCGATCATCCGGCGCGAGTGGTCGTGCGTCATGATCGGGCTCTCGAGTTCGCCCGCGCGCAACAAGTCGCAGAAATGCGCGGTCTCGTAGTTCAGGCCGCCGCCGTCGACCGGTGCATCGAGTTCGACCGTGCGCCCGTCCGCATAGCGGATCGTCGCCCGCGCGGGGTTCCACCACTTCTCGTGAATCGTCACGTGCCCGCCTGCGGCGGCGATCAGCGCGTCACCGCGTCCCATCACGTCGAGCCCGCAAAAGAGCTGCGCGATGCCGCCGTTCGCGTGACGGCTGTTCAGGCTCGCGAACACGTCGACACCCGTCGCGCCGATGCGGCCAAGCGTCTGCACGTCGACTGCCGCGCCGAGCCAGTCGACCGCGAGAAACGCTTCGTAGATCCCGATGTCGAGCAGCGCGCCGCCGGCGCGGTCGAGTCGATAGACGGAATGATCGTCCGGCACCGACGACGATGCGCAGCCCGCGCGCACGAGCCGGATTTCGCCGATCGGGTCGTCGTGCAGGTGCGCGCGCAACTGACGATACAGCGGAAAGAACGGCGGCTTCATCGCTTCCATGAAGAGCCGTCCGGCAGCGCGTGCCGCATCCAGCACGGCGTCGAGTTGCGTCGCGTTCAGCGTCGCGGGTTTTTCGCACAGCACGGCCTTGCCGGCGGTGAGCGCCGCTTGCGCGTAGTGCGCGTGACTGTCGTGGAGCGTCGCGATATAGATCGCGTCGATGTCGCTCGCGAGGAGCGCGTCGAGGCTGGCGGCAGGCGTGCCGCCGCAGCTGTCGCTGAAGGCGGTTGCCGCGTCGGCACGGCGTGCCCATACGCCGGCGAGCGTGGCGCCCGGCACGTGAGCGAGGCTTTGCGCGAATCGGCGTGCGATGCTGCCTGCGCCGACGATGCCGAAGCGCACCGGGCGGTTGTCGAGGTCGTTCATCCGGATCTTCCGTGTCGGTCGTATGACGGGGGCCGGCACGCTGCCGGCCGGCCGTCATGATAAACGGCTCGCCGGCGCACGGATAAGCGACGCGCGCCGATTCAGGCGCGCACAGGCACGTCGACGGAGAAATCGCGCGAAATCTCGTCGGCGCTGAAATCGATCAGCGCCAGCGATGCCGCTTCGGCTTCGCGCGGATCGCGGCGTTCGATCGCGTCGACGACGCGCGCATGCGCCTTCACCGCGACGTCGTGCGCACCGTCCTTCTGCGCGACGCGCGGATTCACGAGACGCACCGCACCGCGCACGATGGCCGCCATCTGCTGGAAGAACTGGTTGCCGCTCGCCTGAACGATCCGCGTGTGCAGCAGCTCGTCCGCCGTGTCGTATCCGGGGTCGCCCGGTTGCAACACCTTGAACGCTTCGAATGCCTCGCGAATGCCCGCGATGTCGACCGCCGTCGCACGAACGGCCGCCTGCGCGGTCGCGCGCGGTTCGATCAGCATCCGGAATTCGATGACGTCGCGCATGAACTGCGGATCCGGCTTCGCACGAAACCGCCAGCTCACCACGTCTTCATCGATCATGCGCCAGTCGCGCATCGGTCGAACGCGCGTACCGACTTTCGGACGCACGTCGAGCATGTCGCGCGCAAGCAACATCGACAATGCTTCACGCATCACCGTACGGCTCACGTCGAACTCTTTCGACAGCACGTCCTGCGGCGGCAAAATGCCGCCGTACTTGTCTTCGACGATACCCGCGACAAGCCCATCCATCACTTTGGCGACCAGTGACCGGTCTTTGCCCTGCTCCATGACACCTCCCCGTGCGTCGATTTGCGAACACCTGCTCCGCAGTTCCGCCGGCCCTGGTTACGACTGTTCTTATGATCTATAAGTTGATGAGTTCGGGGATATTTCGCTATCTGGTAAACACCTGACAGGGTTATCCCTCTTTTTGACGTGGTGATTTATAAGGCTTCAAAAAAAGCCCGGGAAGCGCGCTGCGCTTGCCGGGCCGGGCTTTCGGTCGAATTTAAACATGCAATCCATTACGGCATCCTGACGCCATTACGGACTGCTTCTCATTCAGTTTCGATTAATCGGGATAAACGATCGTCTCAACGCCGTTTGCCGTGCCGAGCAGACACAGATTCGCGCCGCGCTCGGCGAACAGGCCAACCGTCACGACGCCCGGCCATGCGTTCACCTGCGCTTCGAAACCGCGCGGATCGGCGATCTGCAGCCCCTTCACGTCGATGATTTCGTTGCCGTTGTCGGTGATGTACGGCGTGCCGTCCTTCGTCACGCGCAGCACCGGCACGCCGCCCAGCGCGGTCAGGCGCCGGCCGATCGCCGTGCGCGCCATCGGCACGACTTCGATCGGCAGCGGGAATGCGCCGAGCACCGGCACGCGCTTGCTGCCATCCGCGATGCAGACGAACGTATCGGCCACCGACGCGACGATCTTCTCGCGCGTCAGCGCACCGCCGCCGCCCTTGATCATCGCGCCGCTTGCGTCGATCTCATCGGCACCGTCGACGTACACCTGCAGCGATTCGACCTCGTTCAGGTCGAACACCTTGATGCCGTGGGACTTGAGGCGTTCGGTCGTCGCGATGGAGCTCGACACGGCGCCGCGGTAGCGCGATTTGACGGCCGCGAGCGCGTCGATGAAGCAGTTCGCGGTCGAGCCGGTGCCGACGCCGATCACGGCGCCTTCCGGCACGTTCTGGATCACATAATCGGCGGCTGCCTGGCCGACCAGGCGTTTGAGTTCGTCTTGAGTCATGGGGTGGGAATACAGCGGGATTGCGGAAAACCGGCAGTTTACCGGACTCGGATGACGACCCGGGCTTTTTCGGCGCGTATTGCGGCGCCTCGCGCGCCGATCGATCGTCAGGGCGCGCCGGTTACGGCACCGTCCTCGGCCGGCGGCGTGCCGGGAAAATACTTGTCGAGCAACGCTTGCGCGATCGCATCGGTCCCAGCGTCCGGGTTGCCCGCATAGTCGGATGGCCGGAAATGCATCTGAAACGCCGCGAATACGCGTTGCGTGCGCGCGTCGAGCACGCCGTCGGTCGGCACGTCATAGCCGTAGCGTGCAAGTTTCAGCTGCAATTCCCGCACGTCGACGAGCGCGTGCGGATCGCGGCCGCCCAGTCGCGCGGCCACGGTCGCATCGTCCGGCCACGCGCCGACGCCGGCTTGCGCGAGCGCATGCCACGGGAACAGCGGCCCCGGATCGATCTTGCGTTGTGGCGCGATGTCGCTGTGCCCGACCACGCGCGTCGGCGGAATTCCGTAGCGCGCGACGATGTCCTTCGACAGGCGGATCAGCGCATCGACCTGTTCGGGCGGATACGGCTGCCACGTGCGGTTTTGCGGATCGAGCGGGCCGCGATTCACGTTCTCGATGCCGATCGACGCCGCATTGAGCTCGGTCGTGCCCTGCCATTCGCTGATACCCGCATGCCATGCGCGTTTCGATTCGGGAACGAGCTGGTAGACGACCGGCATCCCGTGTTCGATGCGTGGTTGCGGCGGCACGACGTAATGCGCGCTGACCGAGTCGCCCGTCAGCGTGCGCAGCGATTTCGCTTCGTCGCTTTCGGTGTAATGCATCACGAGAAAGCGGATCCGCGAATCGGCGCCGCGCGCTTGCAGGCTCGTATCGGCGTAGTAGGTGCCGCGCCCGACCAGCGACGGCGATGTGCAGGCGGCCAGCAGGCCGAGGATGGCGCACGATGCGCCGAGGCGAAACAGGGTCATGGTCCGCGAGTTCCGGGAGCCGCGTGCCGCGCGCAATCGCGGCACGCGTCGTTCGGGTCGTGACGGCCCGCGCATCGCGCGAGGCCGCGTGCGTCAGCCCGTGTCAGCCCTTCACGCGCCGCTGCCGCACCGCTTCGTACAGGCACACACCGCTCGCCACCGACACGTTCAGGCTTTCGACGCTGCCGGCCATCGGGATGCTCATCACTTCGTCGCAGGTGTCGCGCGTGAGCCGGCGCATGCCTTCGCCCTCCGCACCCATGACGATGGCGACGGGGCCGTCGAGCTTCGTGTCGTACAGCGTCCCCGGCGCCTCGTCCGACGTGCCGATGATCCACACACCTGCCTCCTTCAGCTCGCGCAGCGCGCGGGCGAGGTTCGTCACAGTGATGTACGGCACCGTGTCGGCCGCGCCGCTCGCGACCTTCGCCGCGGTCGCGTTCAGGCCGACCGCGCGGTCACGCGGCGCGATCACCGCATGCGCGCCGGCCGAATCGGCGACGCGCAGGCATGCGCCGAGGTTGTGCGGATCGGTGACGCCGTCGAGCACCAGCAGCAGCGCCGGGCCCTGGATGCCGTCGAGCAGCTCGGACAGGTTCTGCGCGAGCGGAACGTCCTCGACGCGCGCGACGACGCCCTGGTGGCGCTCGGTATGCGCGAGGCCCCACAGGCGGGTTTCGTCGGCTGCGATCAGCCGCACGCCCGCTTCCTTCGCGGTGTGCAGGAAGTCCTGCATGCGGCGGTCGCGGCGCGTCTGGTCGTACAGCACCTCCGCAACCGTCGACGCATCGTGCCGCAAACGTGCGGTCACCGCGTGAAAACCGTAAAGAACCTTCAGACGTGACATGACTGGAACAACCTTCGATCAAACGTGCGGCCGCGCGATGGGCGCAGCCGCGATTCATGGAAAAGGAAAGCGCCGCGTTGCCGGCCGGTGACCGGTAGAACGCGGCGTCTCTCGATACTGCAGGGACGTGCGCATGCACCGCCCCGAACGCTCAATACTTCTTGCGGGCGTGTACCTTCTTCGCAGCCGTCTTCGCCGCCACGCCGCCCTTCTTCTTCGCGGCACGCGCGGCACGCGCCTCCTTCACCGCGACGGTCGGCGCGCTCGCCGCCTTCTTGCGACGCGGCGCGGCTTCCTCCACCGGCGGCAACGAGCGCACGCGCGGGCCACCGCGATCGTTACCGTTACCGGCGACAGCCGGCGCCGGTACCGTACGCGGCGCCTTCACCGGCGTGTCGCGCACGAGGCGGAAATCGATCTTGCGCGCGTCGAGATCGACGCGGCTCACCTGCACGCGCACACGATCGGAGAGGCGATAGCGGATGCCCGTACGCTCGCCGCGCAGCTCGTTCTTGATCTCGTCGTACTGGAAGTAGTCCGAGCCGAGTTCCGTGACGTGCACGAGCCCTTCGATGAACAGCGTATCGAGCTGCACGAAGATGCCGAACGACGTGACGCCGTTCACCATCCCGCCGTACTCCTCGCCGAGCTTGTCGCGCATGAAGTAGCACTTGAGCCAGGCCTCGACGTCGCGCGACGCTTCGTCGGCACGGCGCTCGTTCGCCGAGCAGTGCAGGCCGAGTTCTTCCCAGATCGCGGTGTTCGATCGCGAACGGCCGCGCGCTTCGTCGTCGGCCTGTTGCATCGCGCGGGCGCGCGGCGACAGCGCGGTGTTCAGCTCGAAACCTTCCGGTGCCTTCGGCACGTACTTCTTGCCCGACAGGATCGAGTAGATCGCGCGGTGCGTGAGCAGGTCGGGATAGCGGCGGATCGGGCTCGTGAAGTGCGCGTACGCCTCATACGCGAGACCGAAGTGACCGATGTTGTCCGGACTGTAGACGGCCTGCTGCATCGAGCGCAGCAGCATCGGCTGCAGCATCTGCGCGTCGGGCCGGTCGCGGATCTGCGCCATCAGCGCGGCGTAGTCGCTCGCATGCGGCTTGTCGCCGCCGCCGAGCGACAGGCCCATGCCGCGCAGGAACGCGCGCAGGTTCTCGAGCTTCTCCGGCGTCGGGCCTGCGTGCACGCGATACAGGCCCGGGTGCTTGTTGCGCTTCAGGAAGTCGGCCGCGCAGACGTTCGCGGCCAGCATGCATTCCTCGATCAGCTTGTGCGCATCGTTGCGCTGACGCGGCACGATCTGTTCGATCTTGCCCTGCGAGTTGCAGACGATGTACGTCTCGGTCGTGTCGAAATCGATCGCGCCGCGCTTCTGGCGGGCGGCGAACAGCGCCTTGTAGACGCCGTACAGATCCTGCAGGTGCGGCAGCAGGTCCGCGCGGCGCGCGGCCTCCGGCCCCTTCGTGTTCGACAGCACGGCGGCGACTTCGGTGTACGTCAAGCGCGCCGCCGAATGGATCACGGCCGGGTAGAACTGATACGCCTTGATCTCGCCGCGCGCCGTAATCACCATGTCGCACGCGAGCACGCAGCGGTCGACCTGCGGATTCAGCGAGCACAGCCCGTTCGACAGCTTCTCCGGCAGCATCGGGATCACGCGGCGCGGGAAATAGACCGACGTGCTGCGTTCCAGTGCGTCGGCATCGAGGCCGTTGCCCGGCTGCACGTAGTGCGACACGTCGGCGATCGCGACGATCAGGCGGTAGCCGTCGCCGCGACCGACCTTGGTCGGCTCGCAGTAGACGGCATCGTCGAAGTCGCGGGCGTCCTCGCCGTCGATCGTCACGAGCGGCACGTCGCGCAGATCGACGCGGAACCGCAGGTCGGCCGGCCGCACCTTGTCGGGCAGCGCGGTGGCTTCATCGAGCGCCGGCTGGCTGAACTCATGCGGCACGCCGTACTTGCGCACCGCGATCTCGATTTCCATGCCCGGATCGTCGATGTCGCCGAGCACTTCGACGACACGGCCAAGCGGTTGCGAATGGCGGCTCGGGAAATCGGTCAATTCGACGACGACGACCTGCCCGACCTTTGCCTTCTTCACGTTCTGCGTGATCAGGATGTCGTGGCCGATGCGCTTGTCTTCGGGTGCGACGATCAGCGCGCCGTTCTCGTTGAGCAGGCGGCCGATCACGCGCTTGTTCGCGCGCTCGGTGACTTCGACGACATGGCCTTCCGGGCGGCCGCGGCGATCGTAGCCGACGATTCGCGCGAGCACGCGGTCGTTGTGCATGACCTTCTGCATTTCGCCGTTCGGCAGGAACAGGTCGTCCTGGCCGTCGTCGCGGATCACGAACCCGTAGCCGTCGCGATGCCCCTGCACGCGGCCGGCGACGAAATTCGACGGATGGGTAAGCTGATAGTGGCCGCGCTTGTCGAGGCGGATCTGGCCGTCGCGTTCCATCGCGGCGACACGCCGGAAGAACCCTTCGCGCTCCTGGCGCTTGATCGACAACGCTTCGGCGATGTCGTTGGCTGCCAGCGGCGCGTCGCTCGTACGCAGCACGCCGAGAATTTCTTCACGGCTCGGAATGGGGTACGGATATTTGCTCAAGGGTTTGTCGATGATTGTTCTCGTTGCGTTGACTGATGGTGCACGGCATCAACATAGAAGTGTCCGTCAGACAGTTCTATAGTGACGGCGGCGGATCATTCTATCACCCGCCTGTGCCGCCAAATGACGCGAATGCCGCGTGCGGGCGCCGCAGCGGCCGGTTTGCGGTGCATCGCAAAAAAGTGTTGACACAATTAATTGGGGCGCTATAATTTCGCTTCTTTGCAGCAAGCAGCTACTGCAAAACGTGCCCAGGTGGCGGAATTGGTAGACGCACTAGGTTCAGGTCCTAGCGGTGGCAACATCGTGGAGGTTCGAGTCCTCTCCTGGGCACCATCTGTTTTTGAAAAGGTCGGCTTTATGCCGGCCTTTTTTCATTTCAAGCCCCGCATTACGCGCGCTGGCCGCGCCATATGCCAGTCACGCCGATCGATAGCAGAATTGATCGGTGATCGATTGCCCTCCCCGTTGGTACGTTAGCCGCCTTGCTTTCAACGAATCCAGCGAGGGACACGATCCATGACGTCGATGCACCCGCCGCACGTTCGCACGCGCGATGCCGTGCGCCGGCATCCCGGCGCACGCCGAGAACTCGCCATCCACGCTGCGCATCGGTCGACACGAATCCCGCCGTGAGGATTCCGTAGTCCCTCAGAACGTCGGTGAGCAGCAGAAGATCGCCGATACGTTTCGCGCAGCAAGTTTGCTGCATACCCGCGTCGACACAGCTG
The DNA here is from genome assembly GCF_001524645.2 of Burkholderia sp. MSMB0856. Lineage (NCBI taxonomy): Bacteria > Pseudomonadati > Pseudomonadota > Betaproteobacteria > Burkholderiales > Burkholderiaceae > Burkholderia > Burkholderia sp. MSMB0856. The sequence goes on from NZ_CP013427.1 coordinate 1,928,421, forward strand.
ATGCGCTGCGCAGGAATTTCGCGGCAACGCGTGCAAATCCGATCCGCGCGTGACGCCCCGAACATGCGACACGCGAAATTTTTATGGCCGTCGCATAAATTGTATTGACAGGCTTTCAAGACACGCTAAAATAGCGGTCTTCGCATCGCAGTAAGCGAAACGTGCCCAGGTGGCGGAATTGGTAGACGCACTAGGTTCAGGTCCTAGCGGTGGCAACACCGTGGAGGTTCGAGTCCTCTCCTGGGCACCACTTATTTAAGAAAGGCCGGCTTTTAGCCGGCCTTTTTCTTTTTCAGGCTCGGAAGGACGCAAAGCACTGCGCGCTTTGCATGAGGGTTCGAAACGCTGCGCTTGCAAGCGCAGCTCGGGGCGCGCGCCCGTGTTACCAAGCCCCCCCTCCGCTTTCCAGAAACGGACGACCCATCGAGACCCGCCCAGCTGTCGACGTCAGGCACCGTTCCAGCGTTTCGCGGCAATCGCGACACGCTCGCCCAGCACTTCCGCCGTCTTGCGATCGCTCTCGAGAATCGCATCGCCGCCCTCGTCCGCATTTGCCTGCGCCATCGCACCGAGGAACGACCCGAGCCGATTCAGATCGTTGACCGAACCCGCACTGCTGTTGTTGCCGGGCATCAGGCCGAGGCTGACCCACAGCATCTGATGCTGGGCAGCGAAAACCGCCAGTTGTTGCAGCGTCGAGAGCTTGTCGCCGCTTTGCGAAGCCGACACCGTGAAACCGGCCGCCAGCTTGTCACGCCACTTGCCCCAATGCTTCGACGATGCATCCATGAAGCCCTTGAACTGAGCGGACGCACTGCCCATGTACGTCGGCGAGCCAAAGATGATCGCCTTCGCATCGCGCTCCAGGTACTCCCAGTGTTCGTCGATCGCGTCGACGGGGATCAACTTGACCGACGCGCCATCGACTTTCTCGACGCCGCGAGCAACTGCGTCCGCAATAACGGCTGCGTGGCCGTAGCCGCTGTGAAAAACCACTGCAATTTCAGACATGACGAACTCCTTGACGCGGACCGTTCCGCAATAAACGTTACCGTTACGGTAACATAAAAATCGCGATACAAGCGACCCACCCACAGGTGCCGCACGCGTCATTGCGTATCGGCGTTGCGCGATGCACACGGGCAATCGTTGCGATCGCATCCTGTAGCCGCGGGGGCAGCGCGCACGACAGGATGTCGTCGACAATAATTTCTCCGGCGACAAACGTGAATGCGCATTCAGGAAATTTGCTCGATCCTTTCCGGCAGTAATTCCTCGCACCGGCATCGACCGGTCAATCGTTCAGACGCGACGAATCAGGCGCGCCCTTTTTCTCACCGGTCCAAACGATCGCGCAAAAATCTGTTGACACGCCCTTCAGTCACGCTATAATTGCGGTCTTTCGCGATGCAGCAAAGCGAAACGTGCCCAGGTGGCGGAATTGGTAGACGCACTAGGTTCAGGTCCTAGCGGTGGCAACATCGTGGAGGTTCGAGTCCTCTCCTGGGCACCATCTGTTTGTTGAAAAGGTCGGCTTTATGCCGGCCTTTTTTCATTTCCGGCTCCAGGATCTCTGCGGGCGCGCTTGCGCATTCACCGCGGCAGCGCAACTTACCCCAGCCCGCCACTCGCACCGAGTGCCGACTCCACGCCAGCCTCGTGCGCGGAGACAATCACTTCGCCACCCGTGATCCGCCCCCAGCCTTGCCCACCAGCATCGATCCCCCCAGAGGCAAAACCGGGATTTCCCTAGGCTGACACGCCGCCGCTCACGCGGTTAAATAAATCAACGTGATTTATTTAATGCGTCACAACCGACGCGCCCATGGAAGGAGACGCCATGAGAAGCCCGCACATCGGCCAGGGAAGCAACTCGGCCAACGTGCGCCGTTACAACGAGCGCCTGCTGTTGAAGACGCTGCGCCGTGCGGGTAGCGCATCGAAGGCCGATCTCGCCCGTCTCGCGAACATGACGGGCACGGCTGTCGGCAGCATCATCGCGTCGCTCGCCGATGCGAAGCTGATTGCGTTCGCCGGCCGCACCGAAGGCCAGCGCGGCCAGCCGGCATCGCTGATCCGCCTCGATCCGCGCGGCGCGTTCGGCATCGGCGTTCATCTCGACCGGATGCGCATCGAGACGGCGCTCGTCAATTTCGCGGGCGACGTGCTCGGCCGCCGCTCCCACGACACGCTGCTCCCCCCGCCCGCCGACGTGCTCGACATCGTGCGACGCGACATCGATGCGATGCAGGATCTGCTTCCCGCGCATGAGCGCGCGCGCCTGGCGGGCGTCGGCGTCGCGCAACCGTACAACCTCGGCGCATGGATGCGCGAGCTCGGCCTCGCGCCCGACACGTTCCGCGCATGGGAAGACGTCGACTTCGCGAGCGACCTCGGGCGCACGCTGTCGCTGCCCGTGTTCGGCGAAAACGACGGCAACGCGGCCGCGATCGCCGAACTGTTCTACGGGTACGGCCGGCAGTGCGACGACTTCGTCTACCTGTTCATCGGTCCGGCGATCGGCGGCGGCATCGCGATCGACGGCGACTGCTTGCGCGGCGTGACCGGCAATGCCGGCGACATCGCCGTGATTCCCGTCCCGCCGAGCCGGCTGGCCTCCGCGCCGCCGCCGCGCGGCCCGTGGGACATCCTGCTCGCCCGCGCATCGCTGCATGCGCTCGTGCGCCACCTGCGCCATCACGGCGAGACGGTCGAGAACCGTGCCGATCTCGAGGCCTGCATCGCGCGCGGCCTGCCGGCGGTCGACGAATGGATCGACGACTGCGTCGACGCACTCGCCCCGGCATTGCGCGCGGTGCTGTGCGTCGTCGATGCGCCGGTGGTCGTGCTCGATGCCGATACCGACGCCGGCCTGCTCGATGCGCTGACGACCCGCCTGCGCGCGGCGCTCGTCGCCACCGCGCCGGAAGCGCGCGGCACGCCGACGCTCGTGCGCGGCACGTTCGGCGCCGACGCCGGTGCGATCGGCGCCGCGACGCTGCCGATGTTCTTCAACTTCTCCCCGCGGGCCGGCATCCTCAAAGGCGCCCGCACCGAATCGCAGGAGGTCAACCATGTCGCGTTCTGAGTCGCCCCGGCCGCTGCTCGAGATGCGCCGGATCAGCAAGACGTTCCCGGCCGTGCGCGCGCTCGACAACGTCAGCCTGACCGTCTATCCGGGCGAGATCCACTCGCTGATGGGCGAGAACGGCGCGGGCAAATCGACGCTGATGAAGATCCTGTCGGGTGCGTACCGCGCCGACGCCGGCGGCGAAATCCTGATCGACGGCGAGCGCATCGACGTCGACGGCCCGCTTGCCGCGCGCGATGCGGGTGTCGCGGTGATCTACCAGGAGCTGTGCCTCGCACCGAACCTGACGGTGGCGGAAAACATCTACGTCGGCCGCGAACTGCGGCGCGGCAACCGGCGCTGGGGCACCATCGACCGCGCGGCGATGGCGCGCGGCTGCCAGGACGTGCTCACGCGTCTCGGCGCCCCGTTCGGGCCCGACACGCTCGTCGGCACGCTGTCGATCGCCGAGCAGCAACTCGTCGAAATCGCGCGCGCCGTGCACACCCGCGCACGCATCCTCGTGATGGACGAACCGACGACACCGCTGTCGTCGCGCGAGACCGAGCACCTGTTCGGCCTGATCCGCCAGCTGCGCGAGGAAGGTCTCGCGATCATCTACATCAGCCACCGGATGGCCGAGATCTATGAATTGTCCGACCGCGTGTCGGTGCTGCGCGACGGAGCGTACGTCGGCACGCTCGAGCGCGAATCGCTGTCGGCCGAGCGGCTCGTCGCGATGATGGTGGGCCGCGACATCTCCGGCTTCTACAAGAAGGAACATGCGCCGTACGACCCCGGCCACCTGCTGCTGTCGGTACGCGACATCGCCGACGGCGACCGCGTGCGCGGCTGCAGCCTCGACCTGCATGCGGGCGAGGTGCTCGGCATCGCCGGGCTCGTCGGCGCGGGCCGCACCGAGCTCGCGCGGCTGATCTTCGGCGCGGAACCGCGCACGCGCGGCGACGTGAAGCTGGGCGATCGGACGTTCGGCGCGCATTCGCCGCGCGACGCGATCGACGCGGGCCTCGTCTACCTGACGGAAGACCGCAAGCGCCAGGGCCTGTTCCTGGACATGAGCGTGCGCGACAACATCAACATCTCCGTGTGCAACCGCGACGCCCGGCTCGGCGCGCTCGATCTCGCACGCGGCGCCGAACGCGCGCGCGACGCGATCGCCTCGCTGTCGATCCGCGTGCCGAACGCGAACGTGAATGTCGGCGCGCTGTCGGGCGGCAACCAGCAGAAAGTGCTGCTGTCGCGCCTGCTCGAGACGAAGCCGCGCGTGCTGATCCTCGACGAACCGACACGCGGCGTCGACATCGGCGCGAAATCCGAGATCTACCGGATCATCAACGAACTGGCCCGTGCGGGCGTCGGCGTGATCGTGATCTCGAGCGAGCTGCCGGAAATCATCGGTGTCGCCGATCGCGTGCTCGTGATGCGCGAAGGCGAGATCGCCGGCCAACTCGGCGGCCACATGCACACGCCCATCACGCAGGAAGCGATCATCGCGCTCGCCACCGGCTCGCAGGCCGAACTCGCCGACGCGCACTGACCACGGCCCCTTCATCTCCCTCTTACGTCCAGGTACCGACATGATCAACCCGACCAAGCAGCGGAACCTCGCTTCCGCGACGGCCCATCCGGTGGCCAACCGTACGCCGCTGATGCGCGGCGCCGATCATCGCGCGCGCATGCAATCGCTGATGCGCACCGCCGGCATGCTGCCGGTGCTGCTGGTTCTGTGCATCGGCTTCGGATTCCTGACCGACGGCTTCTTCACGCTGCAGAACCTGTCGATCGTCACGCAGCAGGCCTCGATCAACATCGTGCTCGCCGCCGGCATGACCTTCGTGATCCTGACGGGCGGCATCGACCTGTCGGTCGGCTCGGTGCTCGCCGCATCGGCCGTCGCCGCGCTGCTCGCGTCGACCATCCCCGGCTGGGGCTGGCTCGGCGTGCCGATCGCGCTCGCGGTCGGCCTCGTGTTCGGCGCGATCAACGGCGGCCTGATCTCGTTCCTGCGCCTGCCGCCGTTCATCGTCACGCTCGGCGCGATGACGGCCGTGCGCGGGGTCGCCCGCCTGATCGGCAACGACACGACCGTCTTCAACCCGCAACTGCCGTTCGCGTTCATCGGCAACGGCACGATCCTCGGCGTGCCCTGGCTCGTCGTGATCGCGTGCGCGGTGATCGCGCTGTCGTGGTTCATCCTGCGTCGCACGGTGCTCGGGATGCGGATCTATTCGGTCGGCGGCAACCCTGAAGCCGCGCGCCTGTCGGGCATCAACGTGCGGGCGATCCAGCTGTTCGTGTATGCCGCGTCGGGTCTGCTCGCGGGTCTCGGCGCGGTGATGTCGGCCGCGCGGCTCTATGCGGCCAACGGCCTGCAGCTCGGCCAGTCGTACGAACTCGATGCGATCGCCGCGGTGATCCTCGGCGGCACGAGCTTCGTCGGCGGCGTCGGCTCGATCGTCGGCACGCTGATCGGTGCGCTGATCATCGCGGTTCTGACCAACGGTCTCGTGCTGCTCGGCGTGTCCGACATCTGGCAATACATCATCAAGGGGCTCGTGATCATCGGCGCCGTCGCGCTCGATCGCTATCGCCAGCGCGACTCGGCCCGTACCTGACACGCATTCCTCACCATTTAACCATCAGGGCGCAGGCAGGTCCTCCTGCGCCCGTCCGCCAACGGACCTTCCGGAGACACAACGACATGTTCAAGCACAAAGCCGCCCTGACCGCCATCGCCTGCGCGCTCGCCTTCGGCGCCACCGCCGCCCACGCAGCCGACAAGCCGCTGAAATCGATCGGCGTCACGGTCGGGTCGCTCGGCAACCCGTACTTCGTCACGATCGTGAAGGGCGCCGAAGCACGCGCCAAACAGCTCAACCCGAACGCGAAGGTCACCGCGGTTTCCGCCGATTACGACCTGAACAAGCAGTTCACCCAGATCGACAACTTCATCTCCGCGCACGTCGACATGATCCTGCTCAACGCGACCGATCCGAAGGCGATCGAGCCGGCGGTGAAGAAGGCGCAGGCGGCCGGCATCACGGTCGTCGCGGTGGACGTCGCGGCAGCCGGCGCGAACGCGACTGTGCAGACCAACAATGTGAAGGCCGGCGAGCTCGCGTGCGACTACCTCGCGAAGAAGCTCAGCGGCAAGGGCAACGTGATCATCGAGAACGGCCCGCAGGTGTCGGCCGTGATCGATCGCGTGAACGGCTGCAAGGCCGTGCTCGCGAAAAACCCGGGCATCAAGCTGCTGTCGAGCGACCAGGACGGCAAAGGCTCGCGCGAAGGCGGGATGAACGCGATGCAGGGCTACCTGACGCGCTTTCCGAAGCTCGACGGCGTGTTCACGATCAACGACCCGCAGGCGATCGGCAGCGATCTCGCGGCGAAGCAGCTGAATCGCCCGAACATCGTGATCACGTCGGTCGACGGCGCGCCGGACATCGAGGTGGCGCTGAAGTCAAACACGCTCGTGCAGGCGTCGTCGAGCCAGGACCCGTGGGCGATGGCGCAGCAGGCCGTCAACGTCGGCTACGGGATCATGAACGGCCAGAAGCCGGCCAATCCGATGATCCTGATCGAGCCGACGCTCGTCACGCGCGACAACGTGAAGGGCTACAAGGGCTGGAGCAGCCCGCGCTGATCGCGCGACGCGACTCGCGATCCCGGGCGGTGCCGGGCCACGCCGCCGTATCGCCGCGCGCGGCGTCCGGCCCTGCCCGTCCGCTCACCTCAACCGCTGCACCGCCGCGCGACACGCCGCGGCACAAGGTTTTCGACATGACGACGACGTTCCCCCGCCTGATCGTATTCGGCGAAGCGCTGACCGATTTCATCCGCGACGACGCGCAGCACTGGCGCAGCGTCGCCGGCGGCTCGTGCTGGAACGTGGCGCGCGTCGGCGCGCGGCTCGGCGTGCCGACCGCCTTCGCCGGCACGGTCAGCCGCGACATCTTCGGCGACGAACTGATGCGCAGGAGCGCTGATGCCGGGCTCGACCCGCGCTTCATCCGGCAGGTCGATCGTGCGCCGCTGCTCGCGATGGTCGTGTCGAAGCAGCCGCCCGACTATTTCTTCATCGGCGAAAACAGCGCCGACCTCGCGTTCGATCCGGCCGACTTGCCCGACGGCGCGCTCGACGCGGCCGAGATCGTGCACGTCGGCTCGCTCGGCGTCGTGCGCGAGCCGCTTGCGTCGCGCCTGATCGACGTCGTGCAGGCTGCACGCGCCGCCGGCAAACGAATCTCGTTCGATCCGAACTATCGCGCGCCGATGGCCGCGCCGTCGTATCGCGCCACACTGCGCCGGCTGGCAAGTCTCGCCGACTGGATCAAGGTTTCCGACGAGGATCTGCGCGGCCTGTTCCCCGAACGCGACGAAGCCGCCGCGCTCGCGCAATTGCGCGCGTGGGCACCCGATGCGAGCGTGCTCGTCACGCGCGGCGCGGCCGGGATGCAGCTCCTGCATCGCGATTCCGCGCTGTTCCAGCCGGCGTTCGCGACCGAGGTCGCCGATACCGTCGGCTGCGGCGACGCCAGCATCGGTGGCTGGCTCGCCAGCCAGCTCACGCACCCCGGCGCATCGGCCGCCGATCATCTGCGCTACGCGGCAGCCTGCGCGGCGGTCGCCTGTGCGCATGCGGGCGCGTATGCGCCGACGGCTGCCGAGGTGGCAGAGGTGATGGCCAATCCCGCGACCGCCGAAGCGGCCGACGCCGCGCTATCGCACTAGGCAGCACCGGAACGCGCCGACGGCGCGTTCGCCTCGCAGCGTCACGCACCGCCCTGCGCGCCCTTCCCGCCATTACCGCGCGCCTGCAGCAATTGCAGGCTCTCGTCGACACTCAGTTCGGACATCGCGTCGTCGCGCAGCGTCTCATCTGCCGCGCGGCGCAGCGCATGCAGCGCGTGCTCCTTGAGCCGCACGATCGCGAACTGCAGCCCACGGGCCGCGCATTCGGCCGCGAACGTACGCAACGACTCGATCGTCGTGCCGTCCACGTCCGGCGTTTCCTCGAGACTCAGCAGCACGGTACGCGTATCGGGCGCGGCCTTCATCAGCGCACGCACGCGATTGAGCATCCGGTCCGCGTTCGCGAAGAACAGCTGCGCCTCGGGCCGCACGATCAGCACGCCGGGCACCGGCTTCGCATCGGCATGATTCGCGACGTCGACGAAGTCGTGCCCGTCGCGCAACCGGCCGAGCACGCTCACGTTCGGCTCCGACAACTTACGCAGCGTCAGCAGCAGGCTCACGCCGATGGCCGCGAGCAGGCCGTGCAGCACGCCGAGCACGAGCACCGCGAGCAACGCGGCGATCACGACGAGCCGGTCGCGATGCCAGACCCAGTACGGCCGGAACACCGTCGGATGCAGCGAGTGGCTGACCGCAAAGATCACGATCGCCGCGAGCACGGGCTCCGGCGTGCGCGCAAGCTGCGGCAGCAGCAGCCACACGATCAGCGCGACCACGCCGGCCGCCCACAAGCCCGCGAAACGCGACCGTGCACCGGCCGCCTCGTTCGCGGACGTCGCCGAATAGCCGGCGCCGACCGGCATCCCGTGCAGGAGCCCGGACACGAGGTTCGCGCAGCCGAGCGCGACGAGGTCGCGGTTCGGCGACACGCTGTCGCCATGCTTCAGCGCGAAGTTGCGAATCGATCCGTACGACTCCGCATACAGGATCAGCATCAGCGCGAAAGCAAGTTCGACCGTCTGCATCCATGCATTGCGGTCGAGATGCGGCAGGCCGAATTCGATGTGCCGGAAATCGATGTGCCCGACGATCGCGATCCCGTAGTGCTGCCAGTCGACCAGATACCCGGCCGCGATCGACAGCACGATCACGACCAGTGTCGCGGGCACGCGCGAGCGCCGGCCGAGCACGAACAGCAACGCGAGCGCGGTGGCGCCGAGCGCGACGCTCGCGAGGTTCGCATGCGGCGCGCCGGTGACGAGCTCGAGCGCGACATGCGGCGCGTCGCTGTGCTGCACGGAGATCGCGAGAATCTTCGGCAACTGCTTGATGACGATCGTCAGCGCCAGGCCGAACGTGAAACCGCGCAGGACCGGACGCGCGACGAAATCCGACATGCCGCCCAGTCGCGCGGCGCCCGCCAGGATGAACAGCACGCCGGTCATCGCGACGAGCGCGGCCGCCAGCGCGAGCTGCGCGGCAAGCGCCATCCCGGACTCGGCCAGCACGGTCGCGGCGAGCACGGCCGCCGACGACGATGTCGACGACACGATCGCAAAGCGACTGCTGCCAGTCAGCGCATAGACGACAAGCCCCGACAGCAGCGCGATGAGACCGGCCTGCGGCGGCAGGTTGGCGAGACCCGCGTACGCGACCGCCTCGGGAATCAGCAGCCCGGCGATCGATACGCCGGCCAGCGCATCGAGGCCGATGCGCCGCATGGGCGGCGACGTTGCCGCATCGAGTGCAGCGAAATGCTCGGGATGCTGCGGGCCGGCATCCGGACGGGGCGGGACGTTCGTCATGAAGTGGCAGGCACCAGGAGCGTATCAGGGCTTGACGGCAATGACGCCCGACCAGCCGGGCAGATAGCGCGCGTCCTGCTCGTGCGCATGGCGCAGCGAGAGGTCGAGCGCCTTCGAGAAGTTCTTGCGGATCTGGTCGAGCGTCACGTGCTGGCGCAGGTAGTCGGCCCACAGGAATTCGCTGAACGGCGTCGCATCCTTCGCGTAGCCGCCGGCCGTGCGCAGCTCGCCCGCAAGGCTCCGGTACGGATCGTCCTCGAGCCCCGTCAGCGCCTTCGGCAGACGCGCGTAGTCGCGACGCGAACCGTCCGCGCCGAACGGATGCACCCACTGGTTGTGTTCCATCATCCGCCAGAAGATCGTGTCGTCGAGCCAGGACAGATCCTTCAGCAGCATCGCGTTCACACGCGTCTCCCCTTCCTCGATCAGCGCGAGGCCGAGGTGGTGATGATCGGTGATGTAGTGCAGCCCGCCCGGACCGAGGACGGCCGGAAACCAGTGCGACTCGATCGCGGCTTTGCGCGCGCGCTTATCGAGCGTCTTCCAGTGCTTGCGCTTCGCTTTCACTTCGCGATAGCCGACCGTCATTTGCGTCGGACGCAGTGCGTCGAGCTGGACGGGAATGAGATGAACGTCGTTGCCGAGTGCCATGGTCGTACCCCATGTTACGAATTTCCGGCAACGATACTCCTGATCTGACGAGCCGTTAATACGTCACGGCCTCGATGTGCATGTGCTTGACCATCTCTGACAACCGGACGCAACACTATGTACGCAGGTCGTCGCGCTCAAGACGGTGGCGCACGTAAGGAATCCCGTCGTGAACGACGCTCACGCGGCGCATCCCGAGCTTGCGTGCGACATTCAGCGAACCCGTGTTCGCCTCGGCGATATCGGCGATCACGCGCGGCAGCCGCACGGTGTCGAACGCATGACGCACGACGGCCGCGGCAGCCTCGCATGCGATGCCGCGCCCCCACGCGGCACGCACGAGCCGCCAGCCGATCTCGACGTCGCGCGCGCCGCCCGCATAGTCGGGAATCAGCAGGATCCATCCGACGAACGCATCGGGCGCGGCCTTCTCGAAGATCGACCAGTAGCCGAGGCCCGGCGGATACGCGCGCGTGATCCGATGCGTGACGAAGCGGCGATGTTCGTCCGGGTCGTGCCACGGGCCCGCGATGTAGCGCGTGACCTCGGGATCGCGATCCATCTCGATGCTCGCGTCGAGATCGGCCAGCACGCGCGGGCGCAGCCACAGCCGCCCGGTCTCCAGGACGGGCAACGCGGCAACGGATGGTTCGGTCATCGGGACTCCTGATTCGGTGGCGATGCGCGTCGCGCACATTACATGACTGATACAAAAAGCCTTCCGGAATGATACAGATGCCTGTCGCCTGTCTCGCGCACGCTCATTTCCGTTTTCTCAACGATCCATTTCATAGGGATTATTCCCGATTCGCGGTTATCGCACCCCGCATCGTACGGCGGTGCGGCCTACACTCGATCCATGCCCCCGCACCGCGCGCAAGCCGGGCCGGCATCCGCCAGCGGATCGAGAGCGCGCAAGCCTACGAGGAGACCTCGGACATGAGCTGGACCCGCGAACAACGCAACGTCACGATCGCCGCCTACCTGGGCTGGACACTCGACGCGTTCGATTTTTTCCTGATGGTCTTCGTGCTGAAGGACATCGCCGCCGAATTCGCGTCGACGATCCCCGCGGTCGCGTTTGCGCTGACGCTCACGCTTGCGATGCGCCCGATCGGCGCGCTGATCTTCGGCCGGCTCGCCGACCGCTTCGGCCGCCGTCCGACGCTGATGGTCAACATCGCGTGCTATTCGCTGCTCGAACTCGCGTCGGGCTTCGCGCCGAGCCTCGCCGCGCTGCTGGCGCTGCGCGCGCTGTTCGGCATCGCGATGGGCGGTGAATGGGGCGTCGGCTCCGCGCTGACGATGGAAACCGTGCCGACCCACGCGCGCGGCTTCGTGTCGGGCTTGCTGCAGGCCGGCTATCCGAGCGGCTACCTGCTCGCGTCCGTCGTGTTCGGCCTGTTCTACCAGTACATCGGCTGGCGCGGCATGTTCATGGTCGGCGTGCTGCCCGCGCTGCTCGTGCTGTATGTGCGCACGCACGTGCCCGAATCGCCGGCCTGGAAGCAGATGGAAAAGCGTCCGCGGCCGAGTCTCGCGGCCACGATCCAGCAGAACTGGAAACTCACGATCTACGCGATCGTGCTGATGACCGCGTTCAACTTCTTCTCGCACGGCACGCAGGACCTCTACCCCACCTTCCTGCGCGAACAGCATCACTTCGATCCGCATACCGTGTCGTGGATCACGATCGTGCTGAACATCGGCGCGATCGTCGGCGGCCTGTCGTTCGGCGCGATCTCGGAGAAGATCGGCCGCCGTCGCGCGATCTTCGTCGCCGCGCTGATCGCGCTGCCGGTGCTGCCGCTGTGGGCGTTCTCGAGCGGCCCGGTCGCGCTCGCCGCCGGCGCGTTCCTGATGCAGATCTCCGTACAGGGTGCGTGGGGCGTGATCCCCGTCCACCTGAACGAGATCTCGCCCGACGAGATTCGCGCGACGTTCCCCGGCGTCGTCTACCAGCTCGGCAACCTGCTCGCGTCCGGCAACGCGACGATGCAGGCGTCGCTCGCGGTTTCCCAGGGCAACAACTACGGTTTCGCGCTGGCGCTCGTGGCCGGCACCGTGGCCGTCGCGATCGCCGTGCTGATCCTGTTCAGCCGCGAACGGCGCGGCATCGACATGACGCAATCGGTCAATACGCGTAGCACCGTCGGCTGAGCCTGCGCATTGCCGCATCGCACCATCGCGCGCGCCCCATCCCGCCGGGGCCGCGCGACAGACTTTCCGCATTCGCACATCGAACTAGAGGAATTTGTCCAGATTCCGCGCTTGCCCGCGCCGCCCGCGTTTTTTTATCTTAATAAAAACGGCTGTTTGAATCAGATAATCAAATCACCTGTTCGCGGCCGGGCGACCGGCATTGGGAGGCGGGACATGGCAGTCAGTCAGGAGGGGCGACCGTCGGCGGGACGGCCGTCCGGGACGCGGTCATCCGGAAATCGGCAGACCGGCGGGACGAAGGCGCGCATTCTCGATGCGGCCGAGGACCTGTTCATCGAACATGGCTTCGAAGCGATGTCGATGCGGCAGATCACGTCGCGCGCGGCGGTGAACCTCGCCGCGGTCAACTACCACTTCGGCAGCAAGGAAGCGTTGATCCACGCGATGCTGTCGCGTCGGCTCGATCAGCTCAACCAGGAACGTCTCGGCATCCTCGACCGCTTCGATGCGCAGCTCGGTGCACACATCACCTGCGAGCACGTGCTCGGCGCGATGTTCATTCCCGCGCTGAAGGCGTCGCGCGACCCCGAGCGCGGCGGCCCCGCGTTCCTGCGGCTGATCGGCCGCGCGTATACCGACCCGTCGCCGTTCGTGCGCAACTTCCTGACCGCGCACTACGCGAGCGTCGCGGGCCGCTTCTTCGACGCATTCCAGCGCGCGCTGCCGCACCTGCCGCGCACGGAGCTCGGCTGGCGGCTGCACTTCGCGATCGGCGCGCTGTCCGGCGCGCTGGCCGGGGCCGAAACCGAAAGCCTCATCGACGAATTCTCGCAAGGCCGCACGATGAACGACGTGCAGATGATCGCGCGGTTGTCCTCGCTGATCGTCGCCGCGCTGAAGGCGCCGATGCCCGACAGCGCGCAGCTGTCGATCTTCGCGGCCGTGCTCGACGATGCGGGTGCGAGCGAGGCGTTCGGGCTGCCGTCGAGCGCGCCGGCCGCCGATCCGGCGACGGTGCATTCGGCGAGCTGATCGCACGAGGCCGCGCAGGCGGCGATTCACGATTTTGGCGGCCCGGGCCGGCGTTGACACGCTGGCCCGGGCCGAACGAATGTCATGCGGCGGGAGCCAAGTCTGGCTTGCGCTCGTCGACGAAAAAGCATGGGGCGAGAATTAGCGCTGAAGCGTCAACTCTTGTCGACCGCGAAGCATGGGACGAGCGTAAGCGCTGAAGCGCTAACTCTTGTCGACCGCAAAGCATGGGACGAGCGTAAGCGCTGAAGCGCTAACGCTCGTCGACACCGGAGACATGTCATGTCCTCATCCGCAGCAACCGCAGCGGCCCAGCTCCCGCCGAACACCGACGGCATCTGGTACGCCTCGTATCCGCCCGGCGTGCCGCATGAAATCGACGTCACGCAATACGCATCGCTCGTGCAATTCTTCGACGAATGCACGACGCGCTTCGCCGAGCGCGTCGCCTACGTGAGCGCAGGCGCATCGATGACCTATCGCACGCTCGCGCAAAAAGTCGATGCGTTCGCGTCGTATCTGCAAAGCACCGGCGTGAAACCGGGCGACCGCGTCGCCATCATGCTGCCGAATACGTTCCAGTACCCGGTCGCGCTGTTCGGAACGCTGAAGGCCGGCGCGATCGTCGTCAACGTCAACCCGCTCTATACCGCGCGCGAACTCGCGCACCAGCTGAAGGACAGCGGCGCGCAGACGATCGTCGTATTCGAGAACTTCGCGCGCACGCTGCAGGACGCGTTGCCGGAAACGCAGGTGAAGAACATCGTCGTCACCGCGCTCGGCGACCTGCTCGCCGACGGCTTCAATGCAAAAGGACGCCTGATCAATTTCGTGCTGAAGCATGTGAAGAAGCTCGTGCCGGCCTACAGCCTGCCGCAGGCGATCCGGCTGCGCGCCGCCCTCGCGCTCGGCGCACGCGGCAAACCGCAACCGGTGCAGACGACACGCGACGATCTCGCGTTCCTGCAATACACGGGCGGCACGACCGGCGTCGCGAAAGGCGCGATGCTCACGCACGGCAACCTGATCGCGAACCTGCTGCAGGCCAAGGCGTGGATCGCCGACCAGGTCTCGGGCGACGTCGAGACCGTGTTGACGCCGCTGCCGCTTTATCACATCTATTCGCTGACGGTGAACGCGTTCATCTTCATGGGGCTCGGCGGGCGCAACATCCTGATCGCGAATCCGCGCGACATGAACATGGTGATGAAGATCATCCGCAACGAGACATTCACCGGAATCACCGGGATCAACACGCTGTACAACGCGTTCCTCGACAACGAGGAATTCCGCAAGCGCGACTTCTCGAAGCTCAAGCTCGCGATGGCGGGCGGCATGGCGATGCAGCGCGCGGTCGCGGAGCGCTTTCAGGAGGTCACGGGGCGGCCGGTCGTCGAAGGCTACGGGCTCACCGAATGCTCGCCGATCGTCACGATGAATCCGGTGGATCTGACCGACATGGCCGCGTTCAGCGGCTCGATCGGCCTGCCCGCCCCGTCGACGCTCGTGCGCTTCCGGCGCGAGGACGGCACCTGGGCCGCCGTCGGCGAGCCGGGCGAGCTGTGCGTGCACGGTCCGCAGGTGATGCGCGGCTACTGGCAGCGGCCCGACGAGACCGCGAAGGTGATCGACGCCGACGGCTGGCTCGGCACCGGCGACATCGGCGTGATGGACGAGCGCGGCTTCATCCGCCTGATCGACCGCAAGAAGGACATGATCCTCGTCTCGGGCTTCAACGTGTATCCGAACGAGATCGAGGAAGTGCTGGTCATGCATCCGGGCATCAGCGAAGCCGCCGCGATCGGCATCCCGGACGAAGTCCAGGGCGAACGGATCAAGGTCTTCGTCGTGCGCCGCGACCCGACGTTGACGGTCGACGACGTGCTCGCGCATTGCCGCAAGAACCTGACCGGCTACAAGATGCCGAAGTTCGTCGAATTCCGCGACGCGCTGCCGCAGACGAACGTCGGCAAGATCCTGCGCCGCGCGCTGCGCGACGAGGAACTCGCCAAGCTCAAGGCCGCGAAGCAAGGCTGAACGATCCATCGCCCCGGGAGACGCTGTCGATGAACGAAGGAACGAAGCGCCGCACGCGGCACGCCGCCGCGGCCGTCGCGTGCATGCTGTCGCTCGCGCAAGCCGGCCTGCATGCGCAGGAAACCGCCGCCGCCGCGAGCGCGGCCCAGGAGGCCGCACTGCCGGCGGACCTGGCGAAGGTCACGCGTGAGCCGGTCGCGCAGCAGGCGCGCTGGCTGCGCACGGCCGCACAGCGCGGCGCGCTCGCACAACTTGACGACGCGACGCTCACGGCGCTGTTCAAGACCCTCGATCCGCTCGCCGTCCCGCTCTATATCCGCAACGGTCCCAATGGCTATCCGTCGTACCAGTTCACGATGGTGCGCCAGGAGCGCATCAGCGGGAAATGGTCCGACACGCCCGACCGCATGCTCGTGAAGACGACCCGCGAACCGTTGCGGGTGTACGCGAAATGGCTGCCGGGCGGCGCGCATGCCGGACAGGAGACGATCTACGACACGACCCAGCGCAAGGACGAGATGTACGGCCATCTCGGCGGCCTGCTCGGCAAGATTCCGCTGTGGACGGCGCTCGACGGCGCACTCGCACGCGCGCAGTCGAATCACCAGGTGAAGGATCTCGGCACCGAGTTCATCACGAACCTGTACCTGACCGAAGGAAAGAAATACCAGGAAGCCGGCGTGCAGCGGCCGACGCAAGTGGAAGCGAAGACGATCGGCGGCGTGCGCGTCGTCGCACTCACCTACGAGACGCCGACCGGCCGCCCGCAGTTCTACGCGAAGAAGGAAACCCTCGGGCTCGACCTGCACGCGCCGTACTTCAGGACCGTCGAATCGTATGACAACGACGGCAAGATCTTCGAACGGATCGTCATCGAGAAAATCGCGCCGGTGACGCTCGACGAATCCGCGTTCGACCCGAAGAATCCGGATTACGCGTTCTGAACGTCACCGGCGCCGCGCAGGTCGCGCTCAATCGTCGTCATCGTCGTGATGCTTGCGCCAATGCTTGTAATAGTGCTTGCGCCATTTCCGGTAACCGTCGTCGTCCTCTTCGCCGTAGTAGCCGTATCCGTAACCCGGATAGGCGACCACCGCCGGCTGCGGCGCCACATAGACCGGTGCCGGCTCGACATAGACCGGCGCGACCGGCACGCCGATGCCCACCGACAAGTCGACGTGTCCCGCCATTGCACTGCCGGAAGCGAGCAACGCCACACTCCCGATCCACACCGCCAATCCCCTCTTGTTCATGTTCCCCTTCCCGGATCCGCCGGCCAGCCCGGCACGCGCGTCGAATGTAATCGCGCCGCGCGCCGCCAGGTGCTACGCCGTTGCGAGAGTCGTAACGCGACGTAACGAAACGGCATTAGCCATTCGACCGAATCGCGAAAATGCACGGGAACGTCTATAGTGGGTTACGGTTCGACACAATCGCGACTGCGCACTGGTGGAACGAACAGGGTAAAATCCCGCCAAACACTTGGTGGGCAACCACGCCACACACGCACAACATATTCTCTGACGCAGGCTCCTGCCGCACCTCAATGGCCAATCCCGCAGAATCCCATCCGCAAAACGACTTCATCAATTCGGCGCGCAAGGAACGTAAGCGTGTTGAAATCTATCTCGTCAACGGCATTCGTCTGACGGGGTGTATCGAGTCGTTCGACCAGTACCTGGTGATGCTGCGCACCCCCGTGGGTCTGCAAGGCATCTACAAGCGTGCGATTTCCACGATCCAGCTCGACACGGGCGGCTCGCGCCCGGGCGGCGGCGGCCCCCGCGGCCCGCGTACCGGCGGTCGGCCGGGCGGCCGCGAAGGCGGCGGCCACAGCCCGTACGGCTCGCACGGCGGCGCCCGCGAATCGCGCGGCGACGGCGGCGGCTACGGCTCGCGCGAACCGCGTGAAGGTTACGGTTCCCGTGAACCGCGCGAAGGCTATGGCTCGCGCGAACCGCGCGAGGGTTATGGCGCGCCGCGCGAACCCCGTGAAGGCTACAGCGCACCGCGCGAAAGCTACGGCGCACCGCGCGACGCCGGCGACGCATCGGGCAACACGTCGCCGTCCGACGCACGCGGCGGCAACGGGCCGGTGATCGTCACGCGCCGCCGGCGAATCGTGCCGGACGGCCAGTAAAACGAAAGGGCAAGCCAAGCGGCTTGCCCTTTTTTCTGGTGGGTCGGCGCGGCATGTCGCCGCACCGGCCGTGCCGTGATCGCTCAGTGCGCCGTCGTCGGCAAGCCTGCGTCGGCCTCGCGCTGCAGCGAACGCACCTGCTGCTGCAATGCGCGCAGTTGCGACTGAAGCTGCGCCTGTTGCGCCTGCAACGCCGCCGTTTCGGTGCGGACGCTCTTCTGGCGGTCCGCGACCGCTGCCTGCTGCTCGCGTGCGATCGAGATGTCCGCCTGCAGACGCCGCGCCCGTTCCTGCGTGACTTCGATCTGCCGGTCCATCTGCGCCTTTTGCGATTCCAGCTTCGCCGCACGCAGTTCGTTGACGGCCAGCCGTTCCGCCTGACGTGAGAAATCGCGATAGATCGTCTCGGCCCGCGTTTCGTCGTAAGTCTTGATCACCCGCCAGAACGCCTTCTGCTGGAACAGCGCGACGAAATAGGAACCGTCCTTCACGCTGAACAGCAGGCTCGCGCCGTAGCTGCCGTTATAGCTGGTGCGCATTTCCGTCAGCGAATGCGCCTGGATCTGGCGCTGCAGTTCGTCGACCGTGCTCTGCCCGGTCGTCTCGCCCGCCTGCGGCTGTACCGACGTCTGAACCTGCTGATCGATCACCGGAATCGCCGCAACCGGCGCCGACGCCTGCTGCACCGCCGGCGATGCATTGCCGGCCAACCCCTGCGCGAACGCGCCCTGCATGCCTCCCATCATGGCGAGCAACACACACGCCCGCCCCAACCCCGTCATATGGCTCATGAATTTCGATTCCCCGCCCGTGTCGTTGTAATTCAGCGCGATTTTATCTCATTAATTATTCGCTTTCGCGAGTCTCGGGCTCTTCGTCGAATATCTGATACTTGCGCATCTTTTCCCACAGGACTTTCCGGCTGATGCCGAGCTGCTGCGCCGTATCCTGGCGCCGCCAACCGTTTGCGTCGAGGGCGGCGATCACGCGGCTGCGCTCGTTCATGTCCCACTTGCTGCGGTCGACGAAGACCTCTGCCGCACTCTCCACCGGCACCGGCTGCGCCGAATTGCGTGCATGCGCGACCAGCCGCTGCAGTCGCGCGGCATCCCAGCCGCCCGTTTGCCGCACCGTCACCCCGACGCGCTCCGCAAGGTTGCGCAGTTCGCGCACGTTGCCGGGGAAATAGCTGTCCGCCACCGCGTCCGCGAGCCAGTAAGGCAGGTCGGACAACTGCGCGAGCCGCTCGTCGCCCACCACCTCCGCGACAAACGACTTGAACAGCGCGATCTTGTCGACCGCGCCCCGCTCTTCCAGCGACGGAATACTCAGCTCGATCACCGCGAGCCGATAGTAAAGATCCGCGCGGAACAGGCCCTCCTTCACGAGCTGCGGCAGCTTCTTGTTGCTGGCCGCGACGAGACGGAAATCGACCTTGATCGGCGTCGTCGCGCCGACCCGCAGCACGGCGCCGTCCTCGAGCACGCGCAGCAGCTTGACCTGCTGGTACAACGGCAGGTCGCCGACTTCGTCGAGGAACAACGTGCCGCCCGCCGCCTGTTCGAAATAGCCTTTATGCGCAACAACCGCGCCGGTGAACGAACCCTTCGCGTGCCCGAAGAACAGCGATTCGAACAGGCCGTCCGGAATCGCGCCGCAGTTGACCGGCACGAATTCGCCGGTCCGGTAGCGCGAATGCTTTTCGTGGAGCAATTGCGCGATACGTTCCTTGCCGACGCCGGTTTCGCCGTGCAGCAGCACGTTGGTGTCGCAGTCGGCGAACGTATCGACCTCGTGCAGCAGCGCCTGCATCGACTCCGAATGCGCGACGAGTTCGGACGGCTGCAACGTGTCGGCCGCATGCGCGCGCAGCTGCGTTACGAGCTTGCCGATCATCCCGCGCAGTTCGGCGCAGGTGAAGTCGAGCGGCAGGATGTGCGAATAGTCGGGCGGATACTGCGACGCGTCGTGGTCGCGCGCCGCGCCGACCCAGACGACCGGCATGCCGATGTTGGCCTGCCAGTCGCGCAGGAACGCCGCGCCGGTTTCGATCATCGTCACGCTGATGATCGCGAGCGACGGCCGCAACGCGGCGCGCTCCGGCGAGATTTCCGCATTGTCGGCGCGGATCACTTCGACGTCGAAGCTCGCCATGCAGCGGGCAACGCGGTCGACGATGTCCGCCTTGCCTTCCCAGACGTACAGGTCGAGTTCTGCGATTGCGGAGGTGGTTCTCATGATTCAGGTGCGGCTACGGTTATTGACGAGTGATGCGGCACTGCGGGTCAGGCGCGGGGCATGGGCCGAAGCGCTGCCCGTGCTCCCGACGTAAGTGGACGCCGCGGTTTTCATTGCACGAGCATCGGATTGCCGCATTTGATCGAATCCGGTGTATTTGTGACATAGGCGTTCCCAAGACTCAAGCCGAGCAAGCCGGTGACCGACGTCAGCAGGGAATCGATCGGTTGCAGGACGAGCGGAACGAGTGTGCTCGCCAGTGCGGTCAGAAGCGGCCCGGTGATGAGGCTCACCACCGGATTCAATATACCGGCCAGCAATCCTGCCAGACTGCCCTGTGGGGCAGACAGTGACAGCGTCAGACCACCGTTGGCGATACCCTGAACCGCGGGCGACAGGAACTGATCGGTTCCCACGGAAAGCATGTACGGCGATGCCGGACTCGGCGACGCGGATGATCCAGGCCCAGGATAGGTGAACACCAGCGACGTCGGATTTTGATTGGCGACCGGAACCGTCAACTGGCCGGGCTGCAAATTGACGTTGACCGAGATGTCGTTCACGTTGAGGAGTCCGAGCGTGGCGACGCTGAGCAACGTTGTCAGCGCCGATGTCAAGCCGCCGAGGTTGAGCAGATTCAGCAGGCTCTGCAAGTTGACGGACACCAACGTGATCGGCGATGCGCCGCCGTTCGGAACATAACCGCTGGACGCATTGAGGTTGATCGGCGTATTCGCCGTCCCACCGATATAGACGGCGACCACCCCGGTCTGCACGTTCACCGTCGCGCTCTTCGTACCGTTCGCGGAACAGGTGACGGAGGCGAGCCCGGCCTTCGCCGGCGCGACATACGCGGTAATCGGCAGTTTCACGGCGGCCAGCGGCGTCGCATTGCCTGACGGGCAGGTGCCCCCCGGATAGACCAGCGATCCGTTCGAGCACGTCGACAGCAGCGATATCGACGTATTCAGGAACACGTTCCCTTGCGCTGTCGACGTATTGGTCAAGCAATTCGACGTCCCGCAATTCGACGGTCCGGGCGGCCCACTCGCGGTGGCCGGCGGCGTTCCGGCGAGGGATACGGAACCCGACACCGTCGCGTTCAGCAGCGGCGCGAGCGCGGTCGGCGTCTGGACAGTGATGCTCGGGATGGCAACGGCATTCGTGCCGTTCGCGACCTGTAGCGCGGTCGACAACAGTCCGAGCGCGTTGACGCTGGCGTCGACTGCAGAGCTGCCGTTGGCCACCGCGGCCGAAACCAGCTGGTTAAGCGCGATCTGCGGCCCGCCGCAGACACTGCCGGAACAAAGCGCGGCGACGATCGCATTCAGCACGTTCAGGTTCGCGCCCACCAGGTTCTGTTGGGTCGCCGCCTGCACCACCGCGTTGGCCAACTGACCAAGGGTCACGGAGCCGTTCAGTACGGCCGTGCTCGAGCCGACCGGCAAATTGGCGAGAATGCCCGCCAGCTTCAGGTTGACCTGCGCCAGCCCCTGATAATCGACAGCATTGAGGCTCAACGATTTGGGCGAACCGGTCAGCGTCTGGAGCAATTGATTGGCCAGCCCGCCATTCAATGCGGCGAGCGACGTGGTCAGCGTAAAGGTATCGGTCGGCGTGCTCTTCGCCATGGCCGACGCACCGATCGACTTTCCGCCGCGGAAAAAGCCTGTCACCGGTTCGGAAACGCTCACGCACACGGCGTTGGCCGACTGTCCGGTCGTTGATCCGGCCGGCCCTGCCGACAAGCCGCCGCATTGACCGTTCATCGGGTCGCCCGCGGTCGGCGTAAACAGCGCGGCACCGCCACTGGTTTGAGGCGCAGTCCACACGCCGCACGTCACGGAAATGGTGGCGTTTGCCGGTACGGAATTCGCCGAAGGGCTCGCGACCTGCTGGGCCGCCGTCTTCGCCGCCGAACAGGTCGTATCCGCGCTGGCTTTCATGACCGACGAGAGCGCGGCCAGATCGGCAGCCGCCTGCATATGGCGTCGTTCGGAATAAAAGCGGCCGATGTCGATCCCGCTGAGTACGATGACGGCAACCGACAGCCAGATCGCCGCCATGATCGCGATGGAGCCGCGCTGACGCTGCCCCGCCGGCCCGTCAGTACCGTGTCGCCGCCCCACCCGTGATTGATCCGCGCGCATCGCCATTTCGCTTACTGCGCACCCTGTCCGTTACCCGACATGCCACCTGATGAACCGAGCTGCGTGCTCATCGACTCAGGAATCTTGTTCTTGAACGAATCGAGATAACGCTGGTAGATCAACGACGCGACGTCGCCAAGCAACGGTTGCGTCGGCGCTGCCGCCCGATTTTCGCCCTGCATCGTGAGCCAGTCCCTGGTCGAGCGCCCCACGTCGGACGCCACCGGTGCCGCATCCTGCTGTGCGTATGCGGTGACGGTTCCCAGCGCCATGCAGGCAACCGCCGCCAGCATCGCAACGCGCCCCGCATGCATGTTCCGACGAGCATTGTTGTTCATGTCGTTCCCCCGCCTGTTCGTTCTGTTCATTGTGCAAACCGTTGCAGCAGCGGCACGGTCTGGTCATAGCCGAAATTGTTCGCCATCGGCGTGATCGGCGCGGTCGCGGCGTGCCGCGACACCACCGGCGGCGTCGCGACCGCACGCTGCTGTGCACGCGCCGCGGCCGTAATCTTTGCGGCATCGCCAATGATGTCCTTGCGGATATCCGCCGGTAAACGCTGCTGATTCATCAGTCGCTGCGCATCCTGCGTGCGCCCGGACGCGAGCAGATACAGTGCGAGGTTGCTGACGATCTTCGGATTGCGTTGATCCAGTTCCGCTGCCTTCATCAACGGCACCCGCGCGCCCACCACATCGCCGTTACGCAATTTCGCATAAGCGAGATCGGACAGCAGCGACGCGTCGGTCGGCGCAAGCTCCGACGCCTGCGTCAGTGCCTGTACAGCCAGACCGAAATCACCGGCCGCACCGGCGATCAACCCCAGCCCGCGGTAACCACGCGACGCGAGCGGCGTCTTCAGTAACTGCGTATACGCAGCCGCGCCGGCAGCCGGTTGGTCGGTCATCCGCAGCGCGTCCGCGCGCAGCAGAATTGTGTCCGGCGACACGCCGTAGGCCTTGTCGTAAGCGTCGATGTGCGCGAGCGACGCGTAATAGAGGCCCTGCGCCTGCATCCGCTGGATCAGACCGAGATACATCGCAGGCGTATCCGGCACCGCCTGCTTCTGGTCGGCCGCCTGAATCAGCGCCGCGCGTTCTGCCTGCGCGTTCACGCCGTACCCGCCCTCCTTGGTCGCACATGCGCCGAGCAGCGCTACCAACGCCACCACGCCAGCGTGCCTCGCCATTCCGCCGATCCGCTTCATCGTCTTTCCTTCCGTCCGTCAATGATGATGCGCCGTCAGCGCACGCATCACGGCCAACAACCCCGGTCCGGCCGTCACGATCAGCAGTGCGGGCAGCAATGTCACCACCATCACACCGGTCATCTTTACGGTCAGCCGACCGATCCGGTCGCGCAGCATCGCGCGGCGCGTTTCCCGAAGCCGGTCGCCGAACTGCTTGAGCGGCTCCTGAACCGCGCCGCCGTGCTTGTCGACCTGCACCATCAGCCGCGCAATCGCGCGCAAGTCCTCGTTGTCGAATCCGCTCGACAACCGTTGCATCGACTGCTCGCGCGTGCGGCCCGCTGCGAATTGACGCTGTGCGATTCCGACCTCCGACGACAGCACCGGCATCATTCCGCGGAAATCATTCGTCACGACCTGCAGGCTTTGATCCAGTGACAATCCGACGCCCTGCAACAAGCGCAGCATGTCGACGAGCAACGGCAGCTCGTCGATGACACTCTGGCGCCGCGCGGCCGCACGACGCTGCAGATAGAGCTTCGGCAGCATGAAACCGAACCCGAATGCGGCGAACATGCCGATCATCCAGAATCCTCTCGTCGTTCGTCCGCTCGCGAATATCGCGAACAGCAGCGGCAACGCGATCCCGCAGGCAATTCGCGCGATCAGGAACAGCCCGCGCGTACGCGCGTCGACGTAACCGCATTGCTCGAGCAGACGACGGTCCTCTTCCGCGACGACGTGCTTGCCGAAACCGGTATCGAGCCAGCGCATCCCTGTTGCCGAGAATCGCGCAAGCATGCGCTCAATGCGCTCGCGCCCGCGCGTGTCCGGTTTCACGGACGGAACCTCGCCCGCCGCGGTGCGCGCCTTGGCTGCCTCCAGCGCCGCCATGCGCTGATCGAGCGCATCGGCCAGCGCACGTTCTGCGCGCGACGCGGCACTCGCACGCAACAACGCGATCATTCCCAACAACAGCACGCCTAGCGCGCCAAGTGCCAGTGCGACCGATCCGATCTGAGTTGCTGTCATCGCATCACCTGAGTCGAGCCATTCGATACAGCCATACGCTGCCCGCAACCTGCGCCAGGAACGCGAACATGAGGAGCATTTGCCCGCTCGGATCGTTCCACATCCCTTCCAGGTACTTCGGATTGGTCATCACGACAAAGCTGCCGATCCCGATCGGCAACATCACGAGCACGAATGCCGACAGCCGCGTTTCCGCCGACATCGCCGTCAGCTCGCGCTCCGCTTGCTCGAGGTCGCGCATGAAGACGGCCATCCGCTCCAGCATGACGTCCGCACGACCGCCGTACTTGACCGACAACCGCAGTACCGAGCCGAGCAATTCGAACTCCTCGGTCCGGTAGATCTTGGCGATGTGAAGCATCGCGCGATCGATCTCGACACCCGAGCGCAGCATCCGGGACACGTGATCGAGACATCCCCGCAGCGGCTCCTCCGTCGTCAGCAGCGCTGCCTGGAATGCGGCCGGCACGCTGTTGCCGAGCGTCACCAGTCGCACGATCCCGTCGAGAAACGACGGAATCTGCCGGACGATTTTCAGTCGCCGCTTCTGGATTCGCGACGTGAGCCAGACACCGAAGATCGCACCGCCGCACGCAAGCGCCGCGAAACACGCAAGCACGCCGCCGCGGCTGCCCGCGATTGCCGCAACCGCGGCGAGAGCGGCCAGCGCGACGATCGCCTTGCCGCGTGCGCCTTCGATCCCCGCACGGTTCACGAGGTTGGTCAGATACTCCGTTGCGAGCGCATACCAGTGCGCCCAGAAAGCACGAGACGCGGCATTGTGCGCGCCACCGGACGACGACACGGCCCGCGACGCGGCAGATGCCGCCGATCGTGCAGCCGGTGCCGCCACGCGCACGCCGGGTTCGAGCCGACTGTCGATGAAGCGCTTCGCATCGGTGCGCACGCGCCGGGTTTCCGCATGTCGCCACAGCATCAGTGCCGATGCCACGCACAGCATCGCGACCGCGAGCACCCAGATCATCGCGCTATACATTGAAGCCCCCGCCGCGGCCGAAACCGCCGCCACCAAAGCCGCCACCGAAACCGCCCCCGCCCATCGCGCTGTTCGTCAGCGTCTGGCGGAAGCGCGCGAGCTTCGGCGAATGCGGATGGATGCCGAGCGATTCCCAGTGATCGATTTCCTCGCCTTCCGGCGTCACGCGCGCTTCGTAGCGATACAGCTCCTGCGTCGCGATGATGTTGTCGGACAGCCCTGTCACCTCGGTGATCGACAGAATCCGGCGGCGTCCATTCGACAGCCGGCCGATCTGCACGATGAAGTCGATCGCGTTCGCGATCTGGCGACGCAAGCTCGACTCGGTCCCCTGGAAGCCGGCGAAGCCGGCGAGCATCTCGAGACGGTACAGGCACTCGCGCGGCGAACTCGCGTGCACGGTGCCCATCGAGCCGTCGTGGCCCGTGTTCATGGCCTGCAGCATTTCGAGCACTTCACCGCCACGCACTTCGCCGACGATGATCCGGTCCGGACGCATCCGCAACGTGTTGCGCAGCAGGTCGCGAATCGTCACGACACCGCTGCCGTCGAATCCGCCGGGACGGCTTTCGAGCCGCACGACGTGCGGGTGGTTCAGCGACAGCTCCGCCGTATCCTCGATCGTCACGACGCGCTCGGCCTCCGGAATGTGGAATGCGAGCGCGTTGAGCAGCGACGTCTTGCCCGAACTCGTTCCGCCCGACACGAGCACGTTGCAGCGTGCCTCGACCGCCGCCTCGAGCAGCGCGCCAATCTCGTCGTTGTACGTGCCGTTGCCGAGCAGGTCCGACGGCTTGAGCGGATCCTTGCGGAATTTGCGGATCGACACGATCGGTCCGTCGATCGACAGCGGCTCGATCACGACGTTCACGCGGCCGCCATCGGGCAGTCGCGCGTCGACCATCGGGTTCGATTCGTCGAGACGACGCCCGATCGGCGCGAGGATCCGGCGCACGATCCGCAGCAAATGCGCGTTATCGGTGAAACGCACCGGCAGCTTCGCGAGAATCCCGTGCCGCGACACGTACACGTCGTTGTAGCCGTTGATCAGGATGTCCTCGACCGCCGGATCCGCGAGCAGGTCCTCGATCGGCCCGAAGCCGGCGAGCTCCTTCGTCAGGGCCTCGGCGATCGCCCGCACCTCGTTCTCGTTGAGCGGAATGCGGCGCAGGCGGACGAAGCTGTCGATCTCGAGATCGACGAACTGATTGATCGCCTGGCGCGACCATCGGCCGAACTCGGCGCCCAGTTCCTCGATACGCGTCAGCAGGTGCTCGTGCGCCGCATTCTTGATGTCGTGGAATTGCTGCGTCTGGGAGAACGGCGCTGCGCCGTCGGCGAATTGAATGTCGTGTGCCATCGGTTATGACCGCTTGGACGAGGGTTGAATGAAGCGTTTGAGCGCCGACAGGCCGGGCGCCGCGCGCGACGCGCCCGCCACGCCCGATACGCCGGGCAGCCGCGTGGCGAGGGATTCGAGTGCGCGCACATACGGATCGCGCTCCGCCGCGTCGATGATGAGGCGCCCCTGGTTTGCCGCATGGCCGATCGCGACGCGACGTGCCGGCAAGGTGCCCACCAACGACAACCCGAGACGCTCGGCGATCTGTCCGGGCATCAGATCCAGCGCGGAATCGTACTGGTTGACCACGAGCTTGACGCGATCGGTATCGACGCCCGCATCGCGCAACCCGGTGAGCAGGTCGGCGGCCGAAACGATCGACGCGACGCCCTGATCGCAGACAAGCCACGCCTCGTCGGCCGATGCCGCGATCTGCGTGACGAACTCCCGATTCGAGAACCCGCCGAGATCGACGACCTGCTGGTCGAAGAACGCACGGAAGCGGTTCAGCAAGCCGATGCACGACGCATAGGACACGTCGCGCAATCCGCCGAGGTCCGGCGGCAGCGTCGTCAGTGCGACGCCGCTCTGGTGTCGCGTGAGCGCGGTGTTCACGAACGTGCGATCGATGCGGCGCAGATTCTGCACGGCATCGATGAAATGGAATTCGCAGCGCGTGTTCAGGAACAGCGCGCCGTCGCCGGCCGGCAATCCCAGGTCGATCAGCGCGGTCTGGCGACCGGCCGGCGCGCCGCCGTCCGCGCCGCCCGTCGCGCCCGGGCCGAGCGCCCGCTTCTGCAGCCAGACCGCGAGATTCGCGGCAAGCGTGCTGACGCCCATGCCCGCACGCGCGCCGAGCAATGCGACGACCTTTCCGTGGCGGCTCGTCGGCTCGCCGACGTGGGAGAGCAATCCACGCGTCGTTCGCAGCGCATCCTCGGCCGATGCCGATACGTCGATGAAGTCTCGCACGCCCGCTCGCAGTGCGGCGAGCGTGCTCTCCGGCTGGGTGAGCGAGCCGAGCGCGACGATCGGCAACCCCGGATGCGCCGCACGTACCGTGGCCGCGGCGACGCTCGCCGCTTCGCTGCGTTCGGAGAAGTCGATGAACACGAGGGCCGGATTGAGCCCGGTGATGCGCTGTGCCAGCACACCCGGTTCCAGCGACGCGGCCTCGACCGCACCGGCCGAAACCAGCGTATCGGCCAACCAGCGCACATGCGCTTCCTTTGTCGACGCACAAACGAAGTAGTCGGTCACGGCGGGTTCACACAATGATTGGGTTCGTGCATTCATGTCGAACACCCCCGATTACGCATGGCGTAGCGATGTGCCGCGACGCGCAATGCTTCAGATTCATTTCGAAAACCCCGGTGCCGCATCCGGCGACGCCGCACCGCCCAGATAGGATCGCCACACCGGCCCGTCACGCTGCTCCGACAACTCGCCGGGCGTCGCGGGCAGTACCGCCCCCTTCGCGATCGGTGCGACGAGATGCGGTGTCACGATGATCAGCAATTCCTTGTCGTTCTGCTGGTAGTTCAGGTTCTTGAAGAACGTGCCGATGATCGGCAGGTCGCCGAGCAACGGCACCTTGCTCACGTTCGACAATGTCTGGCGATCGATCAGTCCGCCGATCACGAAGCTCTCGCCGTCACCGAGTTCGACCGTCGTATCGGCACGACGCGTCGTGATCCCCGGCACGGCGACGCCGCTGATCGTCACGCTGTTCACGAAGTCGAGCTGGCTCGATTCCGGTGCGACCTTCAGCGCGATCCGGCTCGGACTCAACACAGTCGGGGTCAGTGACAGCCCGACGCCGTATTGCTTCCACTGGATCGCGGTCGAGCCGAGTCCCTGTGGCGCCGGCACCGGAATCTCGCCGCCCGCGAGGAAGCTGGCGCTCTGACCGGACAGCGCCACGAGCGTCGGCTCCGCGAGCACGCGCGCCATGTTGTTCGCTTCGAGCAGCGACAGGTCGGCGAAGATGCCTCGTCCTGCTGCGTTCACAACCAGGTTGAACGCTGACGCGACCGGCGCGCCGAGCGTCGGAATGTATGAGCCCGTGCCCGGGCCCGCTGCGCCGTTATACGATTGCACGCCGCCCGGTGCGAACGAACCGAACGAAAAGCCGTTGCTCTGCTTGAAGAAATTGAAGCCGATCTGCTTGAGCACCGAACGGCTGAATTCCACCACCCGCACATCGACCTGCACGACGTTCTTGCCGGCCAGCGTCGAGCGATCGATCACCGTGCCTTTGGGGCTCATGTTTTTGGCGACCGCCGCGGCGCGTTCGTGAGCATCGAGCGATGCCGACGTTCCCCGCAGCACCGACGTCCCGCCGTACGCCTTCACCTGCGGCGTAGAACCGTCGAGTACCGCTTGCGCCGCCGCGTCGACGACTTCCACGCTCCACACCGTCGGTTCGTCGCGACCGCGCTCCCACAACATCACGTTCGTCGCGCCCGGCGCTTTCGCGGTCAGCAGCACCGAACCGGAACGACTGCCCTTCATGATCAGCACATCGGCGATTGCCGGATCACCGACGGCGACCCGCTGCAGCGCGTGGCCGGCGGAAATCTGCCGCTGCGCGCCGACGGCGAGCTCGATCGTGCCGCTCGCGCTTGCAATGGAGGCGAATGTCAGGGTCCAGAGCGCAATCGCGAATGCAATCAGTGTGTTTTTCATTGTTTGTTGGACCGTCGCACGGCCTTTACTTGTCTTCGCCGATATCGATTGCCATCGATGTTGTTCAATACGCGACCGTTTCCGACCGGCCGCCGCGGATCACCTCGATGCTACCCCCGCCCCCGCTGCCGCCTGGTCGCATCGCCGGTGGCAAGCGCGACGGCAGCGGCGGCACGTTCACGTTGGCCACAGCGGTCCTCGACGTGCCGGACAGCTGTTGCAGCGATACGCCGGCCGCGGCAAGCGCCGACGGCGACAGCTTGTTGTCCGTGCGCACCGCCACCGTCTGCGTCGCGAGCTCGTCGTCGCGCGGGTTGCGCAGCGCGAGCGTCAACCGGCCGCTCGCCTCGCCGAGAGTCAACGCATCGACCTGCGCGGTCGGCACCGCGAGTACCGCGATGCGCGTGTTGCTCGGCTGGCCATTGCTGCCGTTCGTGTTGTTGCCGCTGTCGCGATCCGGCGTCGCATCGCCGAACGACAGCACGCGAACCTTCGACATCAGGAGCCGCGCCTGCGTCTGCGAGACTTCACCGTCGAACATCGCGCCACCTCCCTCCCGCTTCAGGTTCAGGAACACGTCGACGAAATTACCGGGCCGAAGGCGGTTGCCGACCGCATTGGTCTCGTCGACGCGAACCGCGATTGCGCGTTCGCCCGGCTCGACGTCCTCGGCAAGACCCGACACCAGTGCGCCCGAGACGACGGGTGCCGATGCCGGAATGTCGCGCGCCGGTACGCGACCGACCAGTGTGGCCGGATCGGAAAACGCCCCTGCCGGCGCTGGTGCGGTCGGCTGAATCTTCAACGCGTCTGCGGCGATCGGCTGACCGACCGACAGCGTGCGCGTCGCGACCACGACCGGCACCGGGGTCGCGGCCGCTGCCGGTTGCGCCGGGACAGGACTAGACGAACTGCGCCCGAGCATCCACGCATAGATTCCGAGCAGAACGGCGATCGCAATCAGCAGCCCCGCGATGATCTTCGTTACGTTATTGGCCATGTTGTCGTATGGATACCGGATAAGGTCCGTGCAAATCTTTTTGTCTGACAATTAACACGACAAAAAACCGCCTCGTCGCGATGTGCAACTCATTGAAGCAACGACTGCGAAATCTGGACGACTGCCGTGCTTGTCAGCGGTTGGGTCAGAATGGTGCCCACGAAGGGCATGGTCGTTACCCAAGCTTGCGGCGAATAGCTCACCGTTACCGACAGGCAATACAGCGACGCGTCGTATTTGCATGCAGGTGCCTTCACCACGACATTCGGCGCGCTGATATTCAGCCAGCCGACGACGTCTTTCGCGGTCGCCTGCGCCTTCGCGGTTCGAGTCGTCAAATCCGGGGCGTAATTCAAGGCCGCGCGCGCGCCCTCACTGGCGGCGAACGTCAAACTTTGCTGAATCACGAAAACCATTCCGAAACAAATGATCCCGTAGCAGATCACGAAGAAAAGCGGAAATATGATTGCGAATTCGACTGCAGTCGCTCCGCGCTGCCGCCCGTATCCGCACCGCTTTCTCTGCCGCTTCATCGCACGCTCCCACCCGCGACGAGGCAGACGAGCCATACAGCCGCAGGGATTGCAAGGCACGCGCCATAAGGCGTCGCGCGATATCGACCGATCATCGACGCCGGTGCGCCACGCCGCCACAACGTACCGAGCGGCGTGCGAGACAACAACAGCACGGCAAGCGCGTGAATCCCCGCCACAAGGCTTGCGGCGATCCAGAGCCACATCAGGCCATGAACGCCGCACCACGCGCCGAGGACGGCAAACACCTTCACGTCGGCCGCGCCCATCACCCCCAGGAAAAAGAACGGGAGAAGGCCCACCAGACCGACGAACGTGCCGAACAGCGCCTGGACGCGTCCGATGCCGAACGGATTTGCACCGTAAAAGGCGCTTGCAAATGCGGCGACCAACCCGCCGACAACGAGCAAATTCGGAATACGCCGGGAATGAATATCACTGGCCGTGACGAGCACTGCCCAGGCCAGGAACGCCCCGATAGAAAATAGATATGCCATCGCGCCAGACCGGTCGCGGATATAAGTTGAGCGGCTCGCCGCAGCAAGCCGCCCGATATCACGCCGAAAGACAATGATTGGGACTGCTTAACCCAATTTGCACGCCGCGGCCGTGCCCGAGCTACCGACCGTGCTGACGCACGTGCCGATGGTCGAGAACATCGAATTGAGATTGGTGCCGAGCGACGATACACCGGCGATGATGGCGACAGCGACCAGCCCCGCAATCAGACCATACTCGATCGCGGTAACCCCGTCTTCTTCCTTAAGGAAGCGCTTGATGAGTGCTTTCATTTTTTAATTCCTCGTGCCTGTGTGTACGTTCTTTGGCCTTTTATACGTTGTGCGTCCCCGTATATCTGGCCCTTGCCTCGCGCCGTTCGTTACACATGTGAAACGACAGCCGAGTGCGCTTTCTTTATATGTCACCCCGAGGGGTGCGTATCACAATTTGATGCAAGTTAACATTCGCGATAGTGACCCTCCTCGAACGTCGTGTACCGAACTGTACATTTCCTTACACCTGCTCCGGATTCTATATCCGTTCCTATTTAACTTCCAACCTCTTTTAAGACCGGGCCGAAAAAACTTTCCGGGAGCACAACGTATTTGTACGGTGTTTCGGTACGATTTACACATAGGATTTACGATAGGTTAGATGTGCACACCTAATCCACCAGTAAAACAATCAGACCGCCCGCCAGCCCTACCCGCCCCTCACGTTACGCCGCACGCGTAACGCCAATGTTGTGACGTTACGTTACGAAACGGCCGAAACCGTTCTCATTTGACTGCCCTTAAACAGATTCAACAATCTTTCAATTTGCCTAAATCCCTTTTCCGACAAGGAATTGCCTCGTTTAAAACCAATCGTCGAACTGTCGGCCATCGAAATGGCACGACAGTTGCAGAGTAATCCGCGCATCACTCAACACAACATCAGCTTCAATGCGAGGACGAAATGGACATTCAGGTTATCCCTCATGGCACGCTCCGGACGACAATGATCGCGGCCACCGTGGCAGCCATGCTTTCCCTCTCCGCGTGCGGCGGCTCCGGCTCCATCAGCAAGGGGCTCAGCGGCGGCTCCAGCTCGGGCGGTGGCGATTCGATCTCCACGTCGGGCGGCGGCACCTCGGGCGGCACGTCCGGTTCGACGAGCGGCAGCACCTCGGGTAGCACCAGCGGCTCGACCAGCGGCAGCACGAGCGGCTCGACGAGCGGTTCGACGAGCGGCAGCACCAGCGGCACCACGAGTGGAACGAGCAGCGGCACGAGCGGCACCTCCGGTGTGTCGTCGAACGCGGTGGGAACCGTCCTCGCAAGCAGCAGCAATCTCGTCACGAATCTCGGCGGCACCGTATCCGGCCTCGGCTCCGTGATCGCCGGCCAGTCGCTGCCCGGCGTCAACCCGGGCACGACGCAGGCGGCAGGCGGCATCGTGCAGAACGTCGGCGGCGCGGTAACGGCGCTCGGCAATGGCCTCGGCAACGGTCTCGGCCAACTCGGCGCGACGAAGGACCCGATCGGCGTCACGGTCGCCAGCACCGGCGGCGTGGTGAACCAGCTCGGTGGCGCCGTCACGCAAACCGGCAACCTGGTCACGAGCCTCGGCACCGGCCCGCTGTCGCCGCTCGCGCCCGTCACCGGCGCCGTCGGTGGCCTCGTGACGCAGGTCGGCAACGCCGTATCGAACGGCGGCACCACGCTGTCCAACGTATTGTCGACCGGCCCGATCCAGCAGGTCACGCAGACGGTCAGCTCGGCGATCACGCCGATCACGACGATGGTCGGTCAGACGACGCAGACGATCGGGACGGCCACCGGCCTCGGCGCCCCGCTCAACATGCTGCTCGGCACGATCGGCAACGGCCTGAACCAAGGCGGCGCGCTGATCGCATCGACGGGCGGCAACCCCGTCACGACCGGCCTCGGCAACACCGTCTCGTCGACCGGCAATACCGTGAAGGCTGTCGGCGGCGTGTTCACGGGCGGCACCGGCGGCGCAACCAACCCGCTCGCGCCGCTCACGGGCCTCCTCACGACGGTCACCGGCACGCTCGGCGGTGCAGCGGGCGGCACCAGCGGCGGCCCGCTTGCCCCGGTTACGGGCCTCGTCTCGACCGTCACCGGCGCACTCGGCGGCGCGACGGGCGGCGCCAGCGGCGGTCCGCTTGCCCCGGTTACGGGCCTCGTCTCGACCGTCACCGGCGCGCTCGGCGGCGCGACGGGCGGCACCAGCGGCGGTCCGCTCGCGCCGGTCACCGGCCTTCTCTCCACCGTCACCGGCGCACTCGGCGGCGCGGCGGGCGGCACCAGCGGCGGCCCGCTCGCGCCGGTCACCGGCCTTGTCTCCACCGTCACGGGCGCACTCGGCGGCGTGGCCGGCGGCAGCAGCGGTCCGCTCGCGCCGGTCACGGGCCTGGTCTCCACGGTCACCGGCGCGCTCGGCAGCGCAACGGGCGGCGCAGGCGCCGGCAACCCGCTCGCCCCCGTGACGGGCGCCGTGTCCTCCGTCACCAGCACGGTCGGCGTACCGGCACTGAGCGGCAGCACGGGCGGTGTCACGAACTCGGGCTCGGGCTCGAACCTGCTCGCGCCTGTCACGTCGCTGATCGGCGGCCTGCTCGGCGGCACGCACGGCAAGTAATCGAACATCCATTCATCGACAAGACAGCGAGGAGTCCATCATGTCCCAGCAACGTTCCATCACGACGGTCGTCCTGCGCCAGTGGCGCGTACCCCTCACCGCCTTCGCCGCGGCGTGCCTGCTGGCTGCCTGCGGCGGCAACAGCGTCAGCACGCCGCCGACCAGCAGCAACGGCGGCAGCTCCAGCGGCACGAGCGGTACCAGCGGCACGAGCGGCACCAGTGGCTCGTCCACCGGCACCAAGGGCGCTGTCAGCACGGTCGGCCAGACCGCAACGGATCTCGGCAGCACGATCGGCAACGTCAGCCTGCCGGGTCTCGGCGACGGCGTGACGAAGGGCGTCGGCAGCACCGTCTCGAGCACCGGCACGATCATCAACGCGGCCGCCGATGCGTTGAGCAACGGGCTCGGACAGACCGGCTCGATCAAGGATCCCGTCGGCACGACGGTCGCCGGCCTCGGGAATGTCGTCGGCGCGACGAGCAATACCGTGTCCGGGCTGAGCTCGACGGTCAAGGCGCTCGGCACGGGTCCGCTCGCACCGCTCGCACCCGTCACGACGCCGGTCGGCACCGTGCTCGACACGGTCGCCAACGGCCTGTCGGCCGCGGGCACGACGATCGGCTCGACGCTGTCGTCGGGCGCCGTGCAGCAAGTGACGCAACCGCTCAGCTCGGCGATCACGCCGCTGGTGATCACCGCGGGCCAGGTCACGCAGCAGGTCGGCACGACCACGGGTCTCGGACAACCGGTGTCGGGCCTGCTGGGCCAGATCGGCGGCGCAATCAGCTCGGCGGGCAAGCAGGTCGGCAGCACGTCGAATCAGCCGCTCGTCGGCGATGTCGGCCAGCTCGTCACCGCGGTCGGCAACACCGTGACCAATGCAGGCGGCCTCGTGAACCCGAACGGGCCGAACGGCGCGGCGCCGATCCCCGGCCTGATCACGAGCCTCGTCGGTGGCTCGACGGCTAACGTACAGAACGGCTCGTCGTCGGGCTCCAGCTCGACGAACCCGCTCGGCGGCCTGCTGTCCGGTCTCGGTTCGACGCCGCTCGGTTCGCTCACCGGCGCAGTCGGTGGCGCAACGGGCAGCTCGGGCAGCAGCCCGCTCGCACCGGTCACCGGTCTCGTGTCGACGCTGACGGGCACGCTCGGCGGCGCAACGGGTGGCGCAGGCGGGGCAAACCCTCTCGCGCCCGTCACCGGTTTGCTGAATACTGTCACCGGAGCAGTCGGCGGTGCAGCGGGGTCCGGGGCTTCGTCGAATCCGCTCGCACCGGTCACGTCGCTCGTCGGCGGCGCGACGGGGACGGCATCGTCGGGCAGCTCGACGGGGCTCCTCGCGCCGGTAACGGGGTTGCTGGGCACGCTGGGTAGCGTTGGCAAGTAAGGAGGACGGTCGCGCCTTTGCAGCCGGAGCATGAGGCGCGGCCGTACAAACACAACCGGCAATGCGGCAAGCGGCGCGCGACACCCTGGTGTCGCGCGCCTGCATTAGAAAGAAGACGAAAAGCAAGGCCTACGAGGAAGAACAATGAAATCCAGACTCGACAGATGGATGATGCTGCTCGCCATCGCAGCGGCAGGCACGGCACATGCACAGACGCGCGCGGCAGGTAATCCGCTCGATTCGCTCCCCCAGATCAACGCACCAAAGAAAGGCCCGAGCGTCACCGTGCAGGTCGCGCCGCAAGCACCGCAACTCCAGGAGTTGCTGTCGCGACACCTGACACCGACGACGTTCCAGGTCGAAGGCGTGAAGTCGGTGCCCTTCGACGAAATCTCGCGTCGCTTCACGCCGCTCGTCGGCAAGGACATCACGATCGGCGAGCTGATCGAAACCGCGAACGGCGTGACCAAGCTGTATCAGGATCGCGGCTATGCGCTGTCGTTCGCGTTCATTCCCGCGCAGACGTTCGAGAACGGCGTCGTGCGCGTCACGGTCGTCGAAGGCTATGTGTCGGACGTCAAGGTCACCGGCAAGCCCGGCGCGATGGAATCGAAAATCCGCGCGATCGCCGCGCACATCACGGCCGATCGCCCGCTGCGCCGCGCGACGTTCGAACGCTACGTGAACACGTTCGGCCTCCTGCCCGGGGTGACGGTGAAGGCCAACGTGCCGCCGCCGCAAACGACCGACGGCGCCACGACGCTCGAACTGGCCGTCGACCGCAAGGCATTCAACATCAGCACCGGCATCGACTTCAATCACCCCGGCGTCCAGGGCCTCATCACCGCGACGGAGAACGGCCTCACGTCGTTCGGCGAACAATTGAGCATTTCCGCGCTGGTGCCGCCCGGACGCGACAAGCAAACCTACGTCGCGTTCAGCGGTGCGGTGCCGGTCGGCAGCAGCGGGCTGGTCACACGCCTCGACGCCAGCACGTATCGCGGCAAGCCGACCGACAACCCGGGCCTGCCGTCGACCGTCGAGCGTACGGTCAAGAACGAGAAGCTCGGTCTTTCGGCATCCTATCCGTTGCTGCTGAACAACCAGCGCAGCCTGCTCGGCACCGTGTCGGGCTATGCGTCGCACAACGAGGACCGTTACCAGAACAAGATCAGCGGCAACAGCATCGACACGCGCTCGCAGGTCCGCGTGCTGCAAATGCAGCTCGACTACACGAGCGTGTCGGCCAAGCAGGTACAGAAGCTGAGCGTCAACGTCGCGAAGGGTTTCAACATTCTCGGCGCGTCGAAATCGCAGGACATCACGATCGGCTCGAACACGACATCGGTTGACAGCCCGATCTCGCTGACGTTCGTGCGCACCGGCGCAACCTTCACGCAGACCAACGAATGGCCGTTCAAAATCGGCACGTCGGTCTCGCTGACCGGCCAGTACAGCCCCGACTCGCTGCCGACGTCGGAGCAGATCTCGTTCGGTTCGACGCGCTATGCGCTCGGCTACCAGCCCGGCGAAACGTCCGGCGACTCGGGCTGGGGGATGTCGCTGGAGGTCAACCGCGGATTCACGCCGGGCTGGACGTATATGAAATCCATTACGCCGTACATTGCGTACGACATGGCGCGCGTGTATCTGCATACCGGCACGCCGTCGCCGAGCCGCCTGTCGTCGGTCGGTATCGGCGTGCGGTTTACGGACAGCCGTTACTACAGTCTCGACCTGAATATCGCGAAGCCGGTCGGCGATGCGCCGGTTGAAAGCGCATCGCGCAGCCCGCGCGTGAATGCCGCGTTCTCGTACCAGCTCAACTGATCGGTCACCAAACAGCCCGCGTCGCGCGGGCCGTTTGGATTAGAGCCCCCTCTATCAAACGCAGCGCGCGGTTTCACGTATTCTGGCAAAGCTCGCAACATGCCACCGCCCCATGCAGACGGTCGTGCGAGCGCATCGAATACGACATGAAACAAGGAGGAAGACGATGATTCAACTGACCCGCCCGTTGCGCACGCTGGCCATTGCAAGCGCGCTGCTCGCTTGCGCCGCCCCTACGTTCGCCCAAGCCGACAGCCCCGTCGGCATGTGGCAGACGATCGACGACAACACGCATCAGCCGAAGGCGCTCGTGCAGATCGCCGATGACGGCGAAGGCTCACTGGCGGGGAAGGTCGTCAAGGGCCTCGGCGCCAACGACACGCCCGATCGCCGCTGCACCGCATGCACGGACGAGCGCAAGGATCAGCTCATCAAGGGCATGACGATCATCAAGGCGATGAAGAAGGACGGCGACCACTGGGACGGCGGCAATATCCTCGACCCGGAAAACGGCAAGGTCTACAAGTGCAAGATGTCGCTGGAAGACGGCGGCCAGAAGCTCGTCGTGCGCGGCTATATCGGCGTGTCGCTGCTCGGCCGGTCGCAGACCTGGGTTCGCGCGCAATAACGCGACGCGCGTCGATACGCGCAACGTAATGAAAAATCGGCCTGCGACGATGTCGTCAGGCCGATTTTGTTTTGATGCGGGCGCGAATGAATTCGACCAACGTCATGCCGCACGCTTCAGCGCATCCGCCGCATAGCCGCCCGGTGCACGATACGCCGGCGCCGCAGCACTGCGCACCTCCGCCGCCTTCGACTGCGCGTGCTTGCGCATCCGCGTGGCCAGCTCCTTGCACAGATTCACGCCGGCGTCGCCATACAGCTCGCGCATCACCTGCATCAACGTGCCGGTCTCGTGCCATACCTTGAAGCGGCGATGGCACGTCTGGTACGACGGGTAGCGACGCGGCATCGCGGACCAGGTCGCGCCGCTGTAAATCACCCAGAGTACGCCGTTCAGGACGGCGCGCGTGTTGGCCAACGGACGGCCGCGCAACTCGGTGCGCGGCTGCATTTCGGGCAGAAGCGGTACGACGCAGCGCCACTCATGGTCGGTCAGATCGCGATACGGTGTCATGGACATCTCCAGCCTTAGGAACCATGACTCAACGATATCGACAGCCCTCAACCATGAATATAAGACAAATCCGAAATTACCCCGAGATCGCGATAATTTAACCGGAATTGACGTTTGAAGTCCGTCATTTGCCGAAAACCGCGATCAGGTCAGCGAAGTATCGACGATGCGGCGCCGCGTCTCGAGGTATTCCTTCGACTGCATCTCGACGATCCGCGAAACCGTGCGCGCGAATTCGTTCGCCATCGGCCCTTCGACGTACAACTGCTCCGCCGGTACCGCCGCGGACATCAGCAGCTTGACCTTGTGGTCGTACAGCACGTCGATGAGCCAGGTGAAGCGCCGCGCCTCGGACGCCATCCGCGGCGACATCTGCGGCACGTCCGACAGCACGATCGCATGGAAGCGGCTGGCAAGCTCGAGATAATCGTTCTGCGAACGCGGGCCGCCGCACAGCGTCGCGAAATCGAACCAGACGACCCCGTCGGCCTTGCGCAGCGCCTTCAGCTCGCGCTTCTCGATATGCAGGATCCGGCTTTCGTCCGGCACCGCGGCGAGCTTCGCGAATGCATGACGCAGTTCGCGATCGGCATCCGCGCCGAGCGGCGTGTGGTACATCTGCACCTGCGCGAGCGTGCGCTGGCGATAGTCAACGCCCGCGTCGACGTTCAGCACGTCGAGCTTCTGCTTGATCAGCGCGATCGCCGGCAGCATGCGGTCGCGATGCAGGCCGTCGGGATACAGATCGTCGGGATCGTAGTTGGACGTCATCACGAACTGCACGCCGTTGTTGAACAGGCGATCGAGCAGCCGGTACAGGATCATCGCGTCCGCGATGTCCGACACATGGAATTCGTCGAAGCAGATCAGCCGGTAGCGCTTCGCGATGCGTCGCGCGAGCTCGTCGAGCGGATCGGCCTGCCCTTTCAGCTCCTCGAGTTCGCGGTGTACCTCACGCATGAATTCGTGGAAATGCAGGCGCGTCTTGCGCTGCACGGGCACCACCGCGTAGAAGCTGTCCATCAGGAAGCTCTTCCCGCGACCGACGCCGCCCCACATATAGACGCCGCGCGGGAGGTCCGGATGATTGATGAGCTTCTTGAACGCGTTCGAGCGACGCGCCTTGTATTCGACCCACTCGTCGAAACAGCACTGCAGGCGATCGACGGCCGCGCGCTGGGCGGGATCGGACTGATAGCCGCGCGTGGTCAGTTCGCGCGTGTAGTATTCGGTGACGTTCATCGGGCAAACCGGAAAAAACGAAGGCGGACGGGAAACCCCGCCCGCCTTCGTCATGAGACGGCTGCGCCGGCCGATGGTCGACCGGCGCTATATCGCGCTCAGCTGTTCAGCGAGCGCTTGTCGACGGCGAGCGCCGCTTCGCGCATCACTTCCGACATCGACGGGTGCGGATGGCAGATGCGGGCGATGTCTTCCGACGCCGCCTTGAACTCCATCGCCACCACGGCTTCCGCGATCAGGTCCGACGCGTTCGCGGCGATCACGTGCACGCCGAGCAGTTCGTCGGTCTTCGCATCCGCGATCATCTTCACGAAACCGTCCGGCGCGTTCATGCCGAGCGCGCGGCCGTTGATCGAGAACGGGAACTTGCCCGACTTGATCTCGCGGCCTTCGGCCTTCAGTTGCTGTTCCGTCTTGCCGACCCATGCGATTTCCGGGTACGTGTAGATCACCCACGGAATGCAGTTGTAGTCGATGTGCGGCTTCTGGCCGTCGATCACTTCCGCGACCAGCACGCCTTCGTCTTCCGCCTTGTGCGCGAGCATCGGGCCACGCACCACGTCGCCGATCGCATAGACGTTCGGCACCGCGGTACGGCAGTGGTCGTCCACGTCGATGAAACCGCGCTCGTTCGCCTTCAGGCCGATCGCCTCGAGGCCGAGGTTGTCGGTGTTCGGCACGCGGCCGACCGACACGATCAGGCGGTCGGCGTCGAGCGTCTGCGCGTTGCCGTCCTTGTCGGTGTAGGCGATCGACACGCCGTTCGCCGTCGTCTTCACGTCACCGATCTTCACGCCGAGATGGATGTCGAGGCCTTGCTTCTTGAACAGCTTGGCCGCTTCCTTCGCGAGCGCTTCGTCGGCTGCGCCGAGGAACGCCGGCAGCGCTTCGAGCACCGTCACTTCGGCGCCGAGGCGACGCCACACCGAGCCGAGTTCGAGGCCGATCACGCCTGCGCCGATCACGGCGAGCTTCTTCGGCACCGAGTCGAACGTCAGCGCGCCTTCGTTGTCCGACACGATCTTGTTGTCGACCGGGATGTTCGGCAGGTGACGCGCCTTCGAGCCCGTCGCGATGATCACGTTCTTCGCGGTGACGACTTCGGCCTCGCCCTCGCCGCTCACTTCGATCTGCACGCCGGCGTCGGTCTTGCCGGTGAACTTGCCATGGCCCTTCAGCCAGGTGATCTTGTTCTTCTTGAACAGGAACTCGATCCCGCTCGTCATCTTCTCGACGATCGCATCCTTGCGGCCGAGCATCTTCGCGACGTCGATCTTCACGCCGTCGACCGTGATGCCGTGGTCGGCCAGGTGATGCGACGTGTTCTCGAACTCTTCCGACGAGGCGAGCAGCGCCTTCGACGGGATGCAGCCGACGTTCAGGCAGGTACCGCCGAGCTTCAGCGCGCCGGCCGGGTTCTTCCACTTCTCGATACAGGCAACGGTCTTGCCGAGCTGCGCGGCGCGAATCGCGGCGATGTAGCCGCCGGGGCCGGCGCCGATCACGACGACGTCAAATTCCTTGGACATGACAATCCTTTCTACTTGTACGCCCGCACGGTCGCGCGTGTACGCGAGCGTGCGGAGCGGGTCAATGCAGTGAGACTCGGCTTACAGGTCGAGCAGCAGGCGTGCCGGATCTTCCAGCGCGTCCTTCATCGCGACGAGCGACAGGACGGCTTCGCGGCCGTCGATGATCCGGTGGTCGTACGACAGTGCCAGGTAGTTGATCGGACGGATCACGATCTGGCCGTTTTCGACGACCGGGCGCTCCTTCGTCGCGTGCACGCCGAGGATGGCCGACTGCGGCGGGTTGATGATCGGCGTCGACAGCATCGAGCCGAACACGCCGCCGTTCGAGATCGAGAACGTACCGCCCGTCATTTCCTCGATCGACAGCTTGCCGTCC
Source organism: Burkholderia sp. MSMB0856 (assembly GCF_001524645.2). NCBI lineage: Bacteria > Pseudomonadati > Pseudomonadota > Betaproteobacteria > Burkholderiales > Burkholderiaceae > Burkholderia > Burkholderia sp. MSMB0856. The sequence continues at coordinate 1,969,865 of NZ_CP013427.1, forward strand.
TTCGCCTTCTGGCCGAATTCGGCGATCTTCTTCTCGATGTCCGCGAGACTCAGTTGATCGGCATTGCGCAGGATCGGCACCACGAGGCCGCGCGGCGAGCCGACGGCGATACCGATGTCGAAGTAACCGTGATAGACGATGTCGTTACCGTCGATCGACGCGTTCACGAGCGGGAACTTCTTCAGCGCATGCACGGCCGCCTTCACGAAGAACGACATGAAGCCGAGCTTCACGCCATGTTCCTTCTCGAACTTGTCCTTGTACTTGTTGCGCAGTTCCATGACCGGAGCCATGTTGACTTCGTTGAACGTCGTCAGGATCGCGTTGGTCTGCTGCGACTCGAGCAGACGCTCGGCGATACGCGCACGCAGACGCGACATCGGCACGCGCTGTTCCGGACGATCGTTGAGCCACGTCGTGGCCGACGCCGGCACCTTCACTTCCGGCAGCGACGGCTTTGCAGCGGCGGTCTTCGCCGGTGCGGCGGCCGGAGCGGCCTTCGGTGCGCTGCCTGCGGCCAGCGCGTCGCCCTTCGTGACGCGGCCGTCGCGGCCCGAACCGGCGACGTCGCCTGCCGACAGGCCCTTCTCGGCCAGCAGCTTCGCTGCGGCCGGCGATGCGGCTGCCGAGCTCGATGCAACCGCGGCAGCCGGCTGTGCTGCCGGTGCGGCTGCAGCGGGTGCTGCGGCCGGCTTCACTTCGGCGGCGCCCGCCGCTGCTTCGGCAGCACCTGCCTTCGCTTCGGTGTCGATCGTCGCGATGATCTGGTCGGCGACGACCGTGTCACCGTCGTTCTGCAGCACTTGCGCGAGCACGCCCGCGGCCGGTGCCGGCACTTCGAGCACGACCTTGTCGGTCTCGAGTTCGATCAGGATTTCGTCCTGCGCGACTGCTTCGCCCGGCTTCTTCTTCCACTGCAGCATGGTGGCTTCCGAAACCGACTCCGAAAGCTGGGGGACTTTGACTTCTACGATAGCCATGTGATTTTCCTGGATGCTTAATCTGGGTAATGACGAGGTTCGTGCGATTCCTTCGGCCGATGCGGCGCGCGACGCGCCCGGCGGGCCAAAAGACACGGGAAAGCGCTGCGCGCCTTCCCGTTTCGCTTGACGTCGATTATTTCGCGATCGATGCGCTCTTCAGGCGGCCGAACGCACCTTCGATGAGGGCCTTCTGCTGCTCGTAGTGCTTCGCGTAGTAGCCAACCGCCGGCGAGGCCGAAGCCGGACGGCCGCTGTATGCCAGCTTCTGCCCTTCCTTCATGCCTTCCTTCAGGTGGTGCTCGACGTAGAACCAGGGGCCCTGGTTCTGCGGCTCGTCCTGCACCCAGACCACTTCAGTCGCGTTCTCGTACTTCTTCATTTCGGCTTCGAACTGCTTGTGCGCGAACGGATACAGCTGCTCGATACGGATGATCGCGACGTCGTTCGCCTTCGCTTCGCGGCGATGCGCGACGAGGTCGTAGTACACGCGGCCCGAACACGCCAGCACGCGCTTGACCTTCTTCGCGTCGATGCCGCCGTCGGTTTCGCCCAGCACCGGTTGGAACGAACCCTTCGCGAGTTCCGACAGGTCCGACACCGCTTCCTTGTGGCGCAGCAGCGACTTCGGCGTTGCGACGATCAGCGGCTTGCGGAACAGACGGATCATCTGGCGACGCAGCAGGTGGAAAATCTGTGCCGGCGTCGTCGGTTGAACGACCTGCATGTTGTGATCGGCACACAGCTGCAGGAAACGCTCGATACGCGTCGACGAGTGTTCCGGACCCTGGCCTTCGTAGCCGTGCGGCAGCAGCATCGTGAGACCCGACACGCGGCCCCACTTCACTTCGCCCGACGAGATGAACTGGTCGATCACGACCTGCGCGCCGTTGACGAAGTCGCCGAACTGGGCTTCCCACAGCACGAGCGTGTTCGGCTCGGCGGTCGAGTAACCGTATTCGAAGCCCAGCACCGCTTCTTCCGACAGCACCGAGTCGATCACCGTGAACTTCGCCTGACCGTCGGCGATGTTCTGCAGCGGCACGTACGTGCCGTCGTTCCAGCGTTCGCGGTTCTGGTCGTGCAGCACCGCGTGACGGTGCGTGAACGTGCCGCGGCCCGAGTCCTGGCCCGTCAGGCGCACCGAGTAGCCCGATGCGACGAGCGACGCGAATGCGAGGTGTTCGCCCATGCCCCAGTCGAGCGGCTGGTCGCCGCGCGCCATGTTGCGGCGATCGTTGATCACGCGCTCGACGAGCGGGTGGACCTTGAAGTTTTCCGGGACCGTCGTGATGCGTTCGCCGAGGCGCTTCAGTTCGGCGAGCGGCACGGCCGTATCGGCTGCATCCGTCCACTTGCGGTTCAGGAACGGAACCCAGTCGACCGCATACTTGCTCTTGTAGTTCGACAGGACCGGATCGACGGTGTGGTGGCCGTCGTCCATCGCCTTGCGGTACGCCTTCACGTAGTTGTCGGCGTCTTCGGCGGTGATCACGCCCTGCTGCACGAGCTTCTCGGCGTACAGCGCACGGGTGCCCGGGTGCTGCGCGATCTTCTTGTACATCAGCGGCTGCGTGACCGCCGGCGTGTCCTGCTCGTTGTGACCCAGCTTGCGGAAGCAGACGATGTCGATCACGACATCCTTGTGGAACTGCATCCGGTAGTCGATCGCGATCTGGATCGCGAGCACGACGGCTTCCGGATCGTCGCCGTTCACGTGCAGCACCGGCGCTTCGATCATCTTGACCACGTCGGTACAGTACAGCGTCGAGCGCGCGTCGCGCGGATCGGACGTCGTGAAGCCGATCTGGTTGTTGATGACGATGTGCAGCGTGCCGTGCGTGCCGTAACCGCGCGTCTGCGCGAGGTTCAGCGTTTCCATCACGACGCCCTGGCCAGCGAAGGCCGCGTCACCGTGGATCTGCACCGGCAGCACCTGCAGGCCGTCTTCGTCGCCGCGACGGTCCATCCGTGCCTTCGCCGAACCTTCGACCACCGGGTTCACGATTTCGAGGTGCGACGGGTTGAACGCGAGCGACAGGTGGACCGGGCCGCCTTCGGTCGACACGTCCGACGAGAAGCCCTTGTGGTACTTCACGTCACCTGCCGGCAGGTCGTCGACGTGCTTGCCTTCGAATTCGGCGAACAGGTCGGCCGGCATCTTGCCCAGCGTGTTGACCAGCACGTTCAAACGGCCGCGGTGTGCCATGCCGATGATGATTTCCTGCACGCCGGTCTTGCCTGCGTGCTGGACGACTTCGTCCATCGCCGCGATGAAGCTTTCGCCGCCTTCGAGCGAGAAGCGCTTCTGGCCGACGTACTTGGTGTGCAGATAGCGCTCGAGGCCTTCCGCTGCCGTCAGGCGATTCAGGATGTGCTTCTTCTTGTCGATCGAGAAGGACGGCGTCGCGCGGGTCGATTCCAGGCGCTCCTGCCACCAGCGCTTCTGCTCCGGATCGCTGATGTACATGTATTCGGCGCCGATCGTGCCGCAGTACGTGTCACGCAGGCCCTTGACGATGTCGCGCAGCGAAGCCTGGTCGAAACCGAAATACAGGTTGCTTGCGCTGTACGTCTGGTCGAGGTCGCCTTCGGAGAAGTCGTAGAACGCGGGTTCGAGTTCGGGGATGGCGGGACGTTCGCGACGCTTCAGCGGATCCAGATTGGCCCATTGCGAGCCGAGGAAGCGATATGCGCTGATGAGGGACTGGACGTGGACCTGCTTGCGCGCGGTCGCCAGATTGCTCGTGCTTTCGCGCGGGATGAAGGCATTGGCCTTCGCACGCTCGGCAAACGATTCGACGATCGGGAAATGAGCAACGTCATTGGCGTTCGAGCCGTCGGTTGCAGGCACGTTCTGCAGCGCGTCGAAATACTCTCGCCAGTTCTCCGGCACCGATGCCGGATTGTTAAGGTATGCATCGTACAGTTCTTCAACGTACGAAGCATTGCCGCCGAACAGATAGGAGTTCAGCTGAAACTGCTTCATTACATCTGACATTTTACGCTCACCTTTCTTCGAGCTTCTCGAGAAATAGCGGGTTACTCAACCTTCCGCGACACGGCCTGACCGTTTAGCGGATTGCGAATCAAGTCTTGCTTGGAAGGACCTAAAACTTGCGTGCGCGCAGCATATCACAGAACCGATACCGAAGTTCACGGCGAAATGCGGCTGAAAGCACCGCGTGACGGGGTTTCGCCGGATTGCCACGACTCGCGGGAACAGTGTTTTGCAACCCGCCCGATTGCACACTGCGCAGATGCAAAAAAGGCCGCCCGAAGGCAGCCTTTTTCGTCATGCACGGGAACAGCCGATGCTTAGTCGACCGCGCCTTCGCGGCTCGCGCGGCGACGCTCGTGCTCCTTCAGGAAGCGCTTGCGCAAACGGATCGACTGCGGCGTCACTTCCACGAGTTCGTCGTCGTCGATGAATTCGACCGCGTATTCGAGCGACATCTGGACCGGCGGCACGAGACGCACGGCTTCGTCGGTGCCCGACGCACGCACGTTGGTCAGCTGCTTGCCCTTGATCGGGTTCACGACGAGGTCGTTGTCGCGGCTGTGGATACCGATGATCATGCCCTCATACAGCGCATCGCCCGGCTTCACGAACATGCGGCCGCGATCCTGCAGCTTCCACAGTGCGTACGCCACGGCAGCGCCGTCGTCCTGCGAAATCAGCACGCCGTTGCGGCGCTCGAACACCGAGCCGTCCTTGACCGGTGCGTACGAGTCGAAGATGTGGCTCATCAGGCCCGTGCCGCGCGTCAGCGTCAGGAATTCGCTCTGGAAGCCGATCAGGCCACGCGCCGAGATCTTGTATTCCAGACGCGTGCGACCGCGGCCATCCGACGCCATGTCGAGCATTTCGCCCTTGCGGCGACCAAGCTCTTCCATCACGCCACCCTGATGCTCGTCCTCGACGTCGACGGTCAGCAGCTCGTACGGCTCGTGCCGCACGCCGTCGATTTCCTGCATCACGACGCGCGGACGCGACACGGCCAGCTCGTAGCCCTCACGGCGCATGTTCTCGACGAGAATCGTCAGGTGCAGTTCGCCGCGGCCCGACACTTCGAACACCGTTTCGTCACCGGTATCCTTCACGCGCAGCGCGACGTTGTGATTCAGTTCCTTCATCAGGCGGTCGCGGATCTGGCGGCTCGTCACGAACTTGCCTTCACGGCCGGCCAGCGGCGACGAGTTGACGAGGAAGTTCATCGTCAGCGTCGGCTCGTCGACGGTGATCATCGGCAGCGCTTCGGGCGTATCGACCGCGCAGATCGTCGCGCCGATGCCGACGTCTTCGATACCGTTGATCAGCACGATGTCGCCAGCTTCCGCCGACTCGACCTGCACGCGCTCGAGGCCCTTGAACGACAGCACCTGGTTGATCTTGCGGTTCAGCACGTCGCCTTCCGGACCGAAGCGCATCACGACCGGTTGACCCGGCTTGATGCGGCCGCGCGTGATGCGGCCGACGCCGATCCGGCCGACGTACGTCGAAAAGTCGAGCGACGTGATCTGGAGCTGCAGCGGCGCTTCCGGGTCGGCCGGGCGAACCGGCACGTGCGCGAGGATCGCCTCGAACAGCGGACGCATGTCGCCTTCGCGGGTCGCCGGATCGAGCGACGCGTAGCCGTTCAGGCCCGATGCGTAGACGATCGGGAAGTCGAGCTGCTCTTCGGTCGCGCCAAGCTTGTCGAACAGATCGAAGGTCTGGTTGATGACCCAGTCGATCCGCGCGCCCGGACGGTCGATCTTGTTGATGACGACGATCGGCTTCAGACCGAGCGCGAGCGCCTTCTTCGTGACGAAGCGCGTTTGCGGCATCGGACCCTCGACGGCGTCGACCAGCAGCAGCACCGAGTCGACCATCGACAGCACGCGCTCCACCTCGCCACCGAAGTCCGCGTGCCCCGGCGTGTCGACGATGTTGATGTGCGTGCCTTCGTATTCGACCGCGCAGTTCTTCGCGAGAATCGTGATCCCGCGCTCTTTTTCGATGTCGTTCGAGTCCATCACCCGCTCGGCAATCTGCTGGTTCTCGCGGAAGGTGCCGGACTGGCGAAGCAGTTGGTCGACGAGCGTGGTCTTGCCGTGGTCGACGTGAGCGATGATGGCGATGTTACGAAGGGCGCGGGTCATAGAAACCTGGAAATCGTTGAACGCGCAAACGCGCACGCTCGTCAGTCACCGGGACACGTGCGCGCGCGTTGCAGCTTGGAAACCGCAAATTATAGCACGTGAGGATGTCGAAAGCTGGACTGCCTTTGCAACGCAGCAAACGACGCCTCCCTGCCCTCGTCGCAGACCGGTAAATCGAGCCGGCAGATCGACCGGCCGACACCGCCGACGGGAAGCCGAAAACCCTGACGACGACACGGGAATTTCGAGACGCGGAGCGCGCCCTCGCCCGTTCGATTAACATTTGCCGCGGCAAGCAATTGTGCCTATACTGCTGCCTAGTCAACTATTGCAGCTTCAGGGTTTTATGTCGGATTCTCCTTCCCAATCGCCTATTTCGCCGCTGTCCTCGTACCAGATGAACGACAGCGTCGGTTATCTGATGTCGCGCGTGAAATCGGTGATGACCAACCTCGTCACACAGCGCACGCAGGAAGAGCTCGGCATCACGGGCACACAGGCGAGCATGCTGTTCATGATCGCGGTCGGCAAATGCTCGACGGCCGCGGAGCTCGCCCGGGAATACGGGATCGACGCGAGCGCGGTCACGCGCCTGCTCGATCGCGTCGAGAAGCGCGGCCTGCTGTCCCGTGTGCGCAGCATCGAGGATCGACGGGTCGTGCGTCTCGAGCTGACCGACGAAGGCCGCGCGCTGGCAGAGCGGCTGCCGCCGGTGTTTCGCAGCGTACTGGACCAATTGCTGGACGGTTTTACGCCTGAAGAAGTCGGGTTCCTGAAGAGCATGCTGCGCCGCATTCTCAGCAACTATTGCGAGACCGCCGGCGGTAGCGTCACGTAATAGTTGCCATAACAATTACTTTTGACAGATTAATGTAAGGAAATCCTTGCAGTGTCCATCATTCATTCCGAGTCAGGGAACAGCGCGATGAAATCCTCCCCGTTGTCCGTGCGCGCCGGGTCGTGCCGCGCCGCCGTTGCCGCCGCGGTCGCCGCGCTGGCACTGGCGGGCTGCGCAAACTACATCGGCATCAAGAGCGACAAGCAGATCGCTCCCACGTCGCAATTCGAAACCGCCCAGAGCCTGCCCGCCCAGGGCGGCCAGTGGCCGGCACTCGACTGGGCGAACCAGTTCGGCGATCCGCAGCTGCCGAAGCTGATCGACGAGGCGCTCCAGGGCAGCCCGTCGATCGCGCAGGCACAGGCGCGCATCGCGAAGGCGTCGTCGTACATCGAATCGTCGCGCTCGAACCTGATGCCGAAGGCCGAAGCCAGCTATTCGTGGACGCGCGAGCTGTATTCGTCGAACGCGCTGTTCCCGCCGCCGTACGGCGGCCAGTGGTATAGCGAGAACAACGCGCTCGCGAGCGCGTCGTGGGATCTCGACCTGTGGGGCAAGAACCGCGAGCGCCTGCATACGGCCGTGTCGCAGGAAAAAGCCGCCGAAGCCGACATGCAGCAGGCGCGCATCACGCTCGCGTCGTCGGTCGCCCGCACCTACAATTCGCTTGCGCAACTGTATGCGCTGCGCGACATCGCGCAGCGCGAGATCACCAACCGTCAGACGGTCGGCAAGATCACCGACGGCCGCGTATCGGCCGGCCTCGACACCAACGTGGAGCGCCAGACCGCGCGGGGCAACATCGCGACGACCCAGGCGTCGCTGTCCGACCTCGACGGCCAGATCACGACCGTGCGCTACCAACTCGCCGCGCTGCTCGGCAAGGGGCCGGACCGTGGGCTGCAGATCGCCGCGCCCGTGATGAACCCGACCGGCGAAGTCGCACTGCCCGGCAACCTGCCAGCCGACCTCGTGTCGCGCCGTCCCGACATCGTCGCCGCGCGCTGGCAGGTCGAGGCCGCGATGCACGACGTGAAGGAAGCGAAGGCCGAATTCTTCCCCGACGTCAACCTCGCTGCCGGCTTCGGCTTCGACGCGTTCGGCTGGGGCAAATTCCTGAATTTCGCGAGCCGCCAGGCGCAGTTCGGCCCCGCCATCCACCTGCCGATCTTCGATGCCGGTGCGTTGCGCGCGCAGCTCAAGGGCCGCTATGCAGACTTCGACCTGTCGGTCGCGAACTACAACCAGACGCTCATCAGCGCGCTGAACGACGTCGCGACGCAGGTCGCGTCGATCCGCGCGGTCGATCGCCAGATGGACGACGCGCAGCGTGCGCTCGACGCGTCGACGCGTGCATACGACCTTGCCGTGATCCGCTACAAGGCCGGCCTGTCGCCGCAGCTCCAGGTGCTGACCGCCGACAGCAACCGCCTCGCGTCCGAACAGACGGTGACGAACCTGAAGATGCGCCGGCGCGACATGCAGCTCGCGCTGATCAAGGCGCTCGGCGGCGGGTTCGACGCGACCGGCACGCGGCTCGCCGCGCCCGACGCCGACAAGCAGACAAAACAGGCCGCCAACTGATCCGGCGCCACCACTACGCAGACACTCGAAATAACGGACGGAGAAAATCGCCATGAGCGACCCTCAACAAAACGCCGCCAGCGCACAGGCGCAGAACAACGGGAAGCGCAAACGGATGATGACGCTGCTGATCGCGGTGATCGTGATCGCTGCCATCGCGTACGGTCTGTACTACTTCCTGGTCGCGCGCTTCCATGAAGAGACCGACGACGCGTACGTGAACGGCAACGTCGTGCAGATCACGCCGCAGGTCACGGGTACCGTGATCGCCGTGAAGGCCGACGACACGCAGACGGTCAAGGCCGGCGATCCGCTGGTCGTGCTCGATCCGGCCGACTCGCAGGTCGCGCTGCAGCAGGCCGAGGCCAACCTCGCGCAGACGGTACGCCAGGTGCGCGGCCTGTTCGTCAACGACGACCAGTACCGCGCGCAGGTCGCGCTGCGTCAGTCCGACCTGTCGAAGGCGCAGGACGACCTGCGCCGCCGGATGGCCGTCGCGCAAACGGGCGCCGTATCGCAGGAGGAAATTTCCCACGCACGCGACGCGGTGCGCGCCGCGCAGGCGTCGGTCGACGCGGCGCAACAGCAGCTCGCCTCGAACCGTGCACTGACCGCGAACACGACGATCGCATCGCACCCGAACGTGATGGCCGCGGCAGCGAAAGTTCGCGACGCATACCTCGCGAACGCGCGCAACGTGCTGCCCGCGCCGGTCACCGGCTATGTCGCGAAGCGCTCGGTGCAGGTCGGCCAGCGCGTGTCGCCGGGCAACCCGCTGATGTCGGTCGTGCCGCTGAACGCTGTGTGGGTCGACGCCAACTTCAAGGAAGTTCAGCTCAAGCACATGCGCATCGGCCAGCCGGTCGAATTGACCGCTGACATCTACGGCTCGTCGGCCGTCTACCACGGCAAGGTCGTCGGCTTCTCGGCCGGCACGGGTTCGGCGTTCTCGCTGCTGCCGGCGCAGAATGCGACGGGCAACTGGATCAAGGTCGTGCAGCGCCTGCCGGTGCGTATCGAGATCGATCCGAAGGACCTGGAAAAGCACCCGCTGCGCATCGGCCTGTCGATGCAGGTCGACGTCGACATCAAGGACGAGCGCGGCGACCAGCTGGTCAACGCAAAGAACACAGTCTACGAGACCAGCGTGTTCGCGAAGTACGGCGACGAAGCCGACGCCGAGATCGCGCGCATCATCGCCGAGAATGCCGGCGGCAACGCGCCGGCACCGGCCGCGGCGAAGTCGAACGGCACCGCAAAGATGATGTAACGGCTCCGATTCCGGAAAACTACCGACATGGCACAGGCTCCTGTCTCCCACCCGCCCCTGCAGGGCGGGCAACTCGTGCTCGGAACGATCGCGGTATCGCTCGCGGTGTTCATGAACGTGCTCGACACGTCCATCGCGAACGTCGCGATCCCGACCATCTCGGGCGACCTCGGCGTATCGTCCGACCAGGGTACGTGGGTCATCACGTCGTTCGCCGTCGCGAACGCGATCTCCGTGCCGCTGACCGGCTGGCTGACCGACCGCTTCGGGCAGGTTCGTCTGTTCCTCGCGTCGATCATCCTGTTCGTCATCTCGTCGTGGATGTGCGGGCTGGCGCCGAGCCTGCCGTTCCTGCTCGCATCGCGCGTGCTCCAGGGCGCGGTCGCCGGGCCGATGATTCCGCTGTCGCAATCGCTGCTGCTGTCGAGCTACCCTCGCGCGAAAGCGCCGATGGCGCTCGCGCTATGGTCGATGACGACGCTGATCGCACCGGTCGCGGGCCCGATCCTCGGCGGCTGGATTTCGGATAACTATTCTTGGCCGTGGATCTTCTACGTGAACATCCCGGTCGGCATCGCCGCCGCGCTGGCCACCTGGTCGATCTATCGCACGCGCGAATCCACGGTGCGTCGCGCGCCGATCGACGGCGTCGGCCTCGCGCTGCTCGTCTTGTGGGTCGGCTCGCTGCAAATCATGCTCGACAAGGGCAAGGATCTCGACTGGTTCGCGTCGACGACGATCATCGCGCTCGCGCTGATCGCGGTCATATCGTTTGCGTTCTTCGTGATCTGGGAGCTGACCGCCGAACATCCGGTCGTCGACTTGTCGCTGTTCCGGATGCGCAACTTCACAGGCGGCACGATCGCCCTCGCGGTCGGCTACGGGCTCTATTTCGGCAACCTCGTGCTGCTGCCGCTGTGGCTGCAGACCCAGATCGGCTACACGGCAACCGATGCAGGCCTCGTGATGGCGCCCGTCGGGCTGTTCGCGATCCTGCTGTCGCCGCTGACCGGCAAGTTCCTGCCACGCACGGACCCACGCTACATCGCGACCGCCGCATTCCTGACGTTCGCGCTGTGCTTCTGGATGCGCTCGCGCTACACGACCGGCGTCGACGAGTGGTCGCTGACGCTGCCGACGCTCGTGCAAGGCATCGCGATGGCCGGCTTCTTCATCCCGCTCGTGTCGATCACGCTGTCCGGCCTGCCCGGTCACCGCATTCCCGCGGCATCGGGCCTGTCGAACTTCGTGCGGATCATGTGCGGCGGCATCGGCACTTCGATCTTCCAGACCGCGTGGGACCACCGGAACAATTTCCACCACGCGCAACTGGTCGAGCAGACCAACCCGTACAATCCGACGTTCAACCAGGCCGTCACGCAGATGGGCAACCTCGGGCTGACGCAGGACCAGGCGCACGGTCTCATCAACAACATGGCCACGCAGCAGGCCGCGCAACTCGGCGTGAACGACCTGTTCTACATCTCCGCGGCGATCTTCGTGCTGCTGATCGGACTGATCTGGATCACGAAGCCCGAACGCGCGGGCGGCGGCGATGCGGGTGCGGCGGCGTCGGCTGCACACTGAGCACCGCGCTCGAACGCACACGCCAAACAAAAAGCCCGGTCGATTTCGACCGGGCTTTCTTTCATGCCGACGGCGCTTGCGCGCCGCGCATCACACTGCCGTCACGACGAGGCGCTCAGGTGCGAGCACGCCGTTGGCCTTGCGAGCCACGCCGAGCAGCCGTGCCGCGTCGTACACGCGCACACGCTCGCCCTCCGCCGCGTCGATCGAATCGAGCGCCGACAGCGGCAGACGCTGGCCGTGCAGGAACCGCTTCGCGCAGGCTTCGTCGAGACGCACCAGCGGAAACGTCGACAGCAGCGCGTCGACCGGCTGAAGCCACGCGTCGCGCGCCGCTTCGGCGGCGTCGGACAGCGCGTCGAGCGTCACCGCATGTTCGAGCGTCAGCGCGCCGACGCCCGTGCGACGCAGCATCGTCAGATGCGCGCCGCAGCCGAGCGCCTCGCCGATATCCTCCGCCAGCGTGCGTACATACGTCCCCTTGCTGCAAGTCACCCGAAACGTCACGTCCGGCAGGTCGCAGGCCAGCAGATCGAGCGCATGGATCGTCACGTTGCGGCCTTCCCGTTCGACGGTCTGGCCCGCGCGCGCATATTCATACAGCGGCTTGCCGTCGCGCTTGAGCGCCGAATACATCGGCGGCACCTGCACGATCTCGCCGGTAAAGCGCATAAGCGCCGCCGCCACCGCCGTCCGGTCGCATTCGACGGCGCGCGTGTCGAGCACATCGCCTTCGGCATCGCCGGTGGTCGTGCGCACGCCGAGACGCATCGTCGCTTCGTAGGTCTTGTCCGCTTCCAGCAAGTCCTGCGAGAACTTCGTCGCCTCGCCGAAGCACAGCGGCAACAGACCCGAGGCCAGCGGATCGAGCGTGCCGGTATGGCCGGCTTTCTTCGCGAGAAGCAGGCGCTTCGCGCGAATCAGGGCGTCGTTACTCGACAGGCCGACCGGCTTGTCCAGCAGGAGCACGCCGTCCAGCGCGCGCCGCGGCATGCGTGGACGCTGAGGAGCTGCAGTCTTCATGGGGCGCGCGCGCTCACTCGTCCTTCGCGGGCGCGTCGGCTTCGTCGTCGTCCTTCGCGCGCGTCGAGTTGGCTTCCTTGATCAGACGCGACATTTCCACCGCTTTTTCGATCGTCTGGTCGTAATGGAAATGCAGCGTCGGCACCGTATGAATGTGCAGGCGCTTGAAGAGCAGGTTGTGCAGGTGACCCGACGCGTGATTCAGCGCTTCCTGCGTCTTGTCCGGATCGCCGGTGAGCGCCGTGAAATAAACTTTCGCGTGCGCATAGTCCGGCGTGAGCTCCACGCTCTGGATGGTCACGATGCCGATGCGCGGGTCCTTGACCTCGCGCATGATGAGCTCGGACAGATCGCGTTGAATCTGGTCTGCAATCTGAACGTTGCGATTGGGGGAAGTACGTTTCCTGGACATGATCGATCCGTGATCCGTTTATCAGGATAAAGCGGCGCGCCGCTGGCACGCCACCATGAAAATGGGCGGGACAGGCCCAAGCCTGCCCCGCCCACGAGCCGATACGCGACGATTACAGCGTACGTGCGACTTCGGTCACTTCGAAGACTTCGAACTGGTCGCCTTCGATGATGTCGTTGAAGTTCTTCACCGACATACCGCATTCGAAGCCTTGCTTGACTTCCTTCACGTCGTCCTTGAAGCGCTTCAGCGATTCGAGTTCGCCCGTGAAGATCACGACGTTGTTGCGCAGCACGCGAACCGACGACGAGCGCTTGACGATACCGTCGGTGACCATACAGCCGGCAACCGTACCGACCTTCGGCACCTTGAACACCTGACGCACCTCGACCATGCCCGTCACGACTTCGCGCTTCTCCGGCGCCAGCATGCCCGACATCGCGGCCTTCACCTCATCCACTGCGTCGTAGATGATGTTGTAGTAGCGAATATCGATACCGTTCGCTTCGGCCAGCTTGCGCGCCTGTGCATCCGCACGCGTGTTGAAGCCGATGATGACCGCCTTCGATGCCGTCGCGAGGTTGACGTCGTTTTCGCTGATGCCGCCCACCGCGCTGTGCACGATCTGCACGCGCACTTCGTCGGTCGACAGCTTGAGCAGCGACTGCACGAGTGCTTCCTGCGAGCCCTGCACGTCCGCCTTGATGATGAGCGGCAGGTTCTGCACTTCGCCTTCGCCCATCTGCTCGAGCATGCTTTCCAGCTTCGCGGCCTGCTGCTTCGCCAGCTTGACGTCGCGGAACTTGCCCTGACGGAACAGCGCGATTTCGCGCGCCTTGCGCTCGTCCGGCAGCACGATCACTTCCTCGCCCGCACCCGGCACTTCCGACAGACCCTGGATTTCGACCGGGATCGACGGGCCGGCTTCCTTCGTCGGCTTGCCGTTCTCGTCGAGCATCGCACGCACGCGGCCATAAGCCGTGCCTGCCAGCACGATGTCGCCGCGGTTCAGCGTACCGGACTGCACCAGGATCGTCGCGACCGGGCCCTTGCCCTTGTCCAGCTTCGCTTCGATCACGATGCCCTTGGCCGGCGCCTCGACCGGTGCCTTCAGTTCCAGCACTTCTGCCTGAAGCAGCACGTTCTCGAGCAGGTCGTCGATACCGGCACCCGTCTTCGCCGACACCGGCACGAACGGCGAATCGCCACCGTATTCTTCCGGCACGACGCCTTCCGCGACCAGTTCCTGCTTGACGCGGTCCGGGTTCGCTTCCGGCTTGTCGATCTTGTTGATCGCCACGACGATCGGCACGCCACCCGCCTTCGCGTGAGCGATGGCTTCCTTCGTCTGCGGCATCACGCCGTCGTCCGCAGCCACCACCAGCACGACGATGTCGGTCGCCTTCGCGCCGCGTGCACGCATTGCCGTGAACGCCTCGTGACCCGGCGTATCGAGGAACGTGATGACACCGCGCGGCGTTTCGACGTGGTATGCGCCGATGTGCTGCGTAATGCCGCCCGCTTCGCCCGCTGCAACCTTCGCGCGGCGGATGTGGTCGAGCAGCGAGGTCTTGCCGTGGTCGACGTGACCCATCACGGTGACGACCGGCGGACGCGGCAGTTGCTCCGCATCGGTACCGGTCTCGCCTTCGACCAGCAGTGCTTCCGGATCGTCCAGCTTCGCGGCGACCGCACGGTGGCCCAGTTCCTCGACGACGATCATCGCCGTTTCCTGGTCCAGCACCTGGTTGATCGTGACCATCTGGCCCATCTTCATCATCACCTTGATGACTTCGGAGGCCTTGATCGACATCTTGTGCGCGAGATCGGCAACCGAGACGGTTTCCGGCACGTGCACTTCACGCACGATCGGCTCGGTCGGCGCCTGGAACGTCGATGCGCTGTCCTGGTGACGGCCGCGCCCCTTCGGGCCGCCGCGCCAACCGCGGTCGACACCGCCGCTCGAATCGCCGCGCGTCTTGATGCCGCGGCGCTTGGCCGCGTCGTCCTGCCAGCCGCCCTTGCCGCCACCCGGCTTCTTGTTGCGGTCGCCCGCGCCTGCCGGCGCCTGCGTCGTCGCCGGCGCTGCGCCGGCCGGCTTCTTCACGGCCGGACGTGCCTGCGCGCCTGCGCCTGCGGGCTTGGCCGGCTTGTGCAGCGTGCCCTTCGCTTCGGCCGGCTTCGGCGGTTCCACCGGCTTCGGCGGCTCGACTGCCTTGACCACGGCCTTGCGCGGCGTGTTCATCATTTCGCGGATCGCGCGAGCCTCGGCTTCTGCCGCCGCACGACGCTTGCTGATCTCTTCCTGCTCGGCCCGCGCCTTGTCGGCCGCCTCGCGGGCAGCGTCCTCGGCCTTCTTCGCCGCTTCACGCTGGGCCGCACGTTCGGCGGCCGCGCGCGCTTCGTCCTGCGCGGACTGCGCACCGGCTGCTTCCTGCTGGGCTTCGGCGGCCTGCTGGGCAGCAGCCTGCTGTGCCGCTGCGGCTTCGGCAGCGGCGCGCTTCACCGCTGCTTCTTCCTCGGCACGACGGCGCTCGGCTTCGGCCGCTTCCTCGCGGGCACGGCGCTCGGCTTCCTCGCGCTCGAGGCGTTCCTGACGCTCGCGCAGTTCCTGCGCCTGCTTTTCGAGCAGCTCGGCCTCGCGGCGCGCTTCTTCCTCGCGACGCTTCAGATCCGCATCGTCATCCGCTTCGGCAACCTGCGCCTGACCCTGTTCCGCACCCTCGGCCACGTCGTCGCGCTTGACGAACGTACGCTTCTTGCGGACCTCGACCTGAATGGTGCGAGCCTTGCCCGTCGCGTCAGACTGCTTGATCTCCGACGTATGCTTGCGGGTCAGCGTGATCTTGCGCTTGTCGCCGTCGGTTGCGCCGTGCGACTTGCGCAAATGATCGAGCAGACGCGCCTTGTCCGCCTCGGACAGCGCATCGTCTTCACTCGCTTTCTGGACGCCCGCTGCCTGCAGCTGTTCGAGCAGCACACCAGCAGGCATTTTCAGTTCCGCGGCAAATTGGGCTACGTTGTTACTCGCCATTCATTCCTCTTAGTGCAAGGACCGATTCCTTGCGGTTAGCATCGGGTCAGGCCATACGGCCGCCATCAAATCAGTGCGCCATGGTCATTTCTCACTGGAACCAGTGTTCACGTGCTTTCATGATCAACGCCTTAGCGGCATCCTCTTCCATCCCGGTCATGTCGACCAGTTCATCCACAGCCAGCTCGGCGAGATCGTCCCGCGTCTGCATGCCGTGTTCGGCCAGTTTCGCGAGCAACTCCGGCGTGACGCCGTCGAGGCCCTTCAAATCCAGCGCTGCGTTTTCGACCTTTTCTTCGTTCGCGATCGCCATCGTCAACAGTGCATCGCGTGCGCGGTTGCGCAGCTCGTGCACGGTGTCCTCGTCGAACGCCTCGATTTCGAGCATTTCGTTGAGCGGCACGTAAGCGATCTCTTCGAGGCTCGTGAAGCCTTCGTCGATCAGGATGTCAGCAACTTCTTCGTCGACGTCGAGACGCGCCATGAACAGCGAACGCAGTCGATCGCGCTCTTCACCCTGCTTCAGGGCGGATTCGTCCGGCGTCATGATGTTGATCTGCCAGCCGGTCAGCTCGCCGGCAAGGCGAACGTTCTGACCGCTGCGGCCGATCGCGACAGCCAGCTCGTTTTCGTCGACGACGACGTCCATCGAGTGCTTTTCTTCATCGACGACGATCGACTGGACGGCTGCCGGCGCGAGCGCGCCGATCACGAACTGGGCGGGATCCTCGGACCATAGCACGATGTCGATGTTTTCGCCACCGAGCTCGTTGCGCACGGCCTGCACGCGCGAACCGCGGATGCCGACGCAGGTGCCGATCGGATCGATCCGCTTGTCGTAGGCGATCACGCCGATCTTCGCGCGCACGCCCGGATCGCGAGCGGCTGCCTTGATCTCGAGCAGGCCCTGCTCGATTTCCGGCACTTCCATCTCGAACAACTTCATCAGGAACTCGGGCGCGGTGCGCGAGAGTTCGATCTGCGGGCCGCGCGCGGTGCGGTCGACCTTCGCGATGTATGCACGCACGCGGTCACCCACGCGCAGATTTTCCTTCGGGATCAACTGGTCGCGGCGCAGCAGCGCTTCGACACGGCCCGATTCGACGATGAAGTTGCCCTTGTCGAGGCGCTTCACCGTGCCCGTCATGATCTTTTCGCCGCGCTCGAGGTAATCGTTCAGGATCTGCTCGCGCTCGGCATCGCGCACCTTCTGCAGAATCACCTGCTTGGCGGCTTGCGCGCCGATACGGCCGAACTCGATCGACGGCACCGGCTCCTCGATGAATTCGCCGACTTCGACGTCGGGGTTCTGCTCACGCGCTTCGAACAGCAGGATCTCGCGATCCGGCTCCTGCAAGCCTGCCTCGTCGGGCACGACGAGCCAGCGACGGAAGGTTTCGTGCTCGCCGCTTTCGCGATCGATATGGACGCGGATTTCGGCGCCTTCGTCGAACAGCTTCTTGGAAGCGGACGCGAGCGCAGCCTCGAGGGCGCCCAGCACCACATCCTTGTCGACGTTTTTCTCGCGCGCCAGCGCATCCACCAGCATCAACACTTCGCGACTCATTATTTGCGGCTCCTAAAGTCAACTTGCGGAATCAGGCGGGCTTTGTCGATATCGGCCAGCGTGAAATCCAGCATGGCTGCCTCGCCCTTCTTCCTCTCAAATTCCAAACCGATCGTTTCGCCATTCGGCGCGTGCAGAATGCCCCGGTACGTCTTGCGCCCGTCCAGCGGCTTTTTCAAGGTCACGGAAACTTCGCTGCCGGCGAAGCGCTCGAAGTCGGCCAGCTTCTTCAACGGGCGGTCGAGCCCCGGGGACGAGACTTCGAGCCGTTCGTAATCGATGTTTTCGACCGTCAAGACGTGCTGGAGCTGACGCGTGACCTTTTCGCAATCTTCGAGCGAGATGCCGGCAGGCTGATCGATATAGATGCAAAGCATGCCGCGCCCGGTGCGCTCGAGATCCACCAGCTCGTAGCCGAGCCCGGTGACCGTGGTTTCTATCAGTTCCGTCAGTTGCACAGTGTCCTCTCAGGTGTTCGCGCCCGCCGCTCGCGATTCACCCGCGGGCGCGCGCCTTAGCCGGCGCAGGAAGCGCTACCCGAGATGCCTAACCGTTTCAGCAAAAAAAAATGGGCGGAACGCCCATCTTCTTACTGGTGGTCGCACCTGAGCCGCACATTGAATCCGTACGCCCAGCGACTCCGCGATTATAGCGATTTTTGGCGCAAACGCCAAGCCAGCCGGTAAAAGCAGCGCCCAGCCCGCCATTACCGACCAAAAATGCGAAACCGGACTGTCCGACCAGGCGGCACAATCCGGCAGCGCGTATATATACAGTCAAAAGCAAACCACGCAACGCGAGGTGCCGACGCAACCCGACTCGCGTCGATATTGTCGGCACACCGGCGGCTTCACGCCGCCGACCGCCGGAAACGCTCAGCGACCGCGTGAGCGATTACGCTGCGGACGCTGGCCGCCGCGCGCACCACCACCACCGTTGCCGGCGCCTTCGGCGCGATTACCGTTCGGATTGCGGTTGCCGCCCTTGCCGCCGCCGCGCTTGCCGCCCGCGCCTTCACGCTTGGGGCCGGCGCCATACGACGCACGATTGCCATCGACATCGCGACCGCCACCCGAGCGGTTGCCGTAGCCCGACGGCGAAACCGGCAGGCTGCCGTAGCCGCTCAGGCCAGGCAAGCCCGGGGCGCCACGTCGACCACCACCGCGACGCGGCTGATCGAGCTGACCATGCGTCGTCAGCACCGGCTCGCGGCCGATAAAGCCCATCGACGTCTGCATCGGATCCGGCTGGCGGCGCTCGGCCTGCCCGCCACCACCGCGCTTCCCCTTTTCCTCGGACGGCGCCTTCAGGCCGACGGTCGCCATCAGCTTGCGCACCTGCGCTTCGTCGAGCTCCTCCCAACGACCGCGCTTCAGGCCGCGCGGCAGCGGAATCGGACCGTGACGCGTACGGATCAGGCGGCTCACCATCAGGCCGGCCGCTTCGAACATCCGGCGCACTTCGCGGTTGCGGCCTTCGGCCAGCGCGACGTGATACCAATGGTTCGTGCCTTCGCCGCCGCCGTCGCGGATGCGCAGGAAGTTCGCCGGGCCGTCATCGAGTTCGACGCCGTGCAGCAGCTTCTGCCGCATCCCTTCGGACAGTTCGCCGACGACGCGCACCGCATACTCGCGCTCGACGCTGTAGCGCGGATGCATGAAACGGTTTGCGAGATCGCCCGACGTCGTGAGCATCAGCAGACCTTCGGTGTTGAAGTCGAGACGACCCACCGCGAGCCATTTCGCCGTCTTCATCGGCGGCAGGCGATCGAACACCGACGGACGACCCTCCGGGTCCGCGTGACTGACGATCTCGCCCGTCGGCTTGTGGTACAGCAGCACGCGCGGCGGCTTGTTCGGCAGCTTGCGCTTGACCGGCTTGCCGTTGATGCGGACCTGGTCGGTCGGCATGATGCGCTGGCCGATGTGCGCGGGCTCACCGTTCACCGACACGCGGCCGGCGACGATCAGTTCTTCCATTTCACGGCGCGAGCCCATGCCGGCTTCCGCCAGCACCTTGTGGAGCTTCGGCGCGTCGTCGTCCGGCGACAGCACGCGCTTGTTCGTCGGCTGGCTGCGACCGCGACGCAGCATCGGCGCACGTACGCCGCTGCCGCCGGCCGAATTGTCCGCATCGAACGCCGGCGACGTCACATAGGCGAACAGGTCGTCCTGCGACGCCGCGTCGCCGTCGGCCTTCGCTGCGCCGCCCTCGGCCTTCGCCGAACCGCTGCGCCGCGCCTGGCCGCCTTGCCCGCCCTGGGCACCCTTGGCCGCACCTTCGCGCTTGCCGGCCGGCTTGCGGCCGCCCTTGGCCGCGCCTTCCTTGCGCGGCGCGCGTGCGGGCTGAGCTTCCGCGGCCGGCTGCGCATCCGCGCCTTCGCCGCCCTGCGACTCGCCATCGCCCTTCGACTTGGCCGCCGCACGGCGGCGCGCGATCAGGCTGCGCGGGCCGCGCCGCAGGCCGCGGCGGGGACGCTCGTCACCACCCGCGGCCGGAGCATCCTGCTCCGGCGCATCGTCGGCACGCGCGGCCTGCACGGCAGGCGCGGACGATTCAATATCGTGGATATCAGTCAAAACAACCTCAAAATGTCAGGTCTCGCGCCCGGCTCGGGCGCGGCAAGAAGTCGGCCGCGATCAGGCGCGGCGCTGTTCGGGTTCTGCTTCGTCGTCCGGCAGTGCGTCGGCGCCGATGGGCGCGCTGGCACTGCGTACGGCATCGGCGAGGCTGTCGGACGTATCGTCCAGCAGTTCGCCGTCCGCGGGACGGGAGCGTGAGGCGTCAGCGTGGCCAGGCTCGCCCGGCATGTCGCCGGCCGCTTCCGCTCCGTCTCCGGCAACCGCGTCGGCGGCCGGCTTGCGATCTTCCTCGTTCCCTTCCGCGCGCAGCGGCTCGGGCTGCTCGCCGGCCGGCGCTACTTCGGCGCCGCCCTGTTCCATCTGAACGCGATCAGCTTCCAGCGTATCGCGGTTCGGCATTTCCTGCGACGCCGCACCTTCCGCTGCGGCGTCGCCCGGCAATTCATCCGGCTGCATGTGCGACACGTCGGCCGCCGCTTCGCCGGCTTCCGGCACCGCGTCCGCTACCGGCGCGTCGCCATCGAAGTCCATCGCCTGCTGCGCGAGCAGCGCGGCCTCGATGTTCGCGGCCGGCTCCTCGAGCGCCGGCAGGTCGTCGAGCGCCTTCAGGCCGAGATCGTCGAGGAACTGCTTGGTCGTCGCGTACAGCGCCGGACGCCCCGGCACGTCGCGATGCCCGATCACCTCGATCCAGCCGCGGTCCTCGAGCTGCTTGACCACCTGCGTATTGACCGTGACGCCGCGAATCTCTTCGATGTCGCCGCGCGTGACGGGTTGCCGATACGCGATGATCGCGAGCGTTTCGAGCACCGCGCGCGAATATTTCGGCGGCTTCTCGGGATGCAGCCGGTCCAGATAATGGCGCATCGCCGGCTTGCTCTGAAAGCGCCATCCGGTTGCCAGCGCCACCAGTTCAACACCGCGGCCGGACCAATCCTGTTTCAGATCTTCGAGCAACGTGCGGACCGTGTCAGCCGACACGCCGTCGGCAAAGAGCTTGCGCAAATCGCCGAGTTTCAGCGGTTCTTGCGCGCAGATCAAGGCAGTCTCGAGGACGATCTTCGCCTCTTGGGTATTCATGCAGCTAGGCCAGACCCTGTGGTCAAACGAACCGGATCAACAAACAGACGAAAGGAACGGAAGACGCGCTCGCCCGATTCTGATCGGTCATATTGATGGGAGCACGAACCGGGGGCGGCGAACCAACTTCAAGCCAGGCCCAAACCGGACGGAACAGCACGGCTCAACGACGGAACCGCGTGACTGAGCGCCATCTTACGCAAAATTGCCCGGTGCGTAAAGATGAGCCGAACGGCCCGTCGCTCGCACGCCGCAGCAGCTCCGCCCCCGCTTCAACGCAGGCCCGCGCCGCGCGCGAGGAACGCCCGCAAGCGCTCGACGCCTGCGTCGAGCCGCACCGGATCGCACGCGTAGCACCAGCGCACGAACCCTTCCCCTTCCGGGCCGAACGCGCGCCCCGGCGCCAGCCCAAGCCCGGCCTCGCGCACCAGCGACTTGCAGAACGCGAGACTGTCGTCCGCGCCCGGCAGGCGCAGGAACAGGTACATCGCGCCCGGCGGAGGCGGCACATCGACGCCCGGCAACGTGCGCAGCGCGGCGACCAGGTGGTCGCGCGCGCCACGCAGCGCCGCAACGAACGACTGCACGAACGATTCGCCGTCGCGCAGCGCGACTTCCCCCGCGGCCTGGATGAAACCTGGCGCACACGACGTGTTGTATTCGACCAGCTTCGACAGATCGCCCATGATCGACGCCGGCGCGACCAGCCATCCGAGCCGCCAGCCCGTCATCGCCCAGGCCTTCGAGAACGAATTCACGACGATGACCCGCTCGTCGCGCGACGCAATGTCGAGAAACGACGGCGCGCCGTCCGCGCCGAACGCGAGCCGTTCGTACACCTCGTCGGAGACCACCCAAATGCCGTGACGCCGGCAATGCGCGAGCACGGCCCGCTGGTCGTCGCGGGACATCGTCCAGCCGGTCGGATTGTTCGGCGAGTTCACGAACAGCATTCGCGTGCCGGGCGTCAGCGCCGCGAGCAGCTGGTCGATGTCGAGCCCCCAGCCCTCATCGCCATGGCGGAGCGGCATGCACTCGACCTGTGCACCGAGAATCTTCGGGATTTCAACGAGGTTCGGCCAGAGCGGCGTGACCGCGACGACGCGATCGCCCGGACCGACCAGCAGCTGCGCGGCCAGCATCAGCGCGCTCACGCCCGAACTCGTCACGGCGATCGCATCGGCCCCGGTCGCGCCGTGACGCGCGCTCACATAGACCGCAATTGCGTTGCGCAACGATACCGTGCCGAAGTTGTGCGTGTAGAAGGTTGCGCCGTCGCGCAGCGCCGCGGCAGCCGCGTCGCGAATGAATGCCGGCGTCACGCGATCGGATTCGCCGAACCAGAATGGCAGCACGTCGGGCACGCCGAAGCCGGCGTTCGCGACTTCCCTGATCAGCGACGGACGCAGCGCGCGGACCGCGCTGCGCGCCGTCGGCTCGCCCGTCGCCGGGCCGACATCTGCGGAATACGTCATCGAGAACCGCCACCGAGGAACACGATCCGCGTAGTGTACCGGCGTGCGCGCCGGATCAGCACCCTCAGTCGAGGTCTTCCGCCCGCGCCGGCATCTGGCGCACGAGTTCCCAGATCGCCTGCGCGGCCGGCGACAGCGACCGGTCGCGGCGGCGCACCAGCTCGACGGTGCGCTCGGTACGCGGCGTCAGCGGCCGCGCGACCAGCGACGATCCCGCCGGCAGCGGCAGCGACAGCCACGGCTGCACGCTCACGCCGACACCGGCCTCGACGAGCCCGAATACCGTCGCCGAATGCCCGAGCTCCTGCATGACCGTCGCGTTCACCCGATGGGCTGCCAGCGCGGCGTCGATCAATGGCCGGCTTCCGGACGCATGGTCGAGCAGGACGAGGCGCTCGCCATCGAGCGCCGTCCAAGGCACCTCGGCCCGCGCCGCGAGCGGGTGATCGGCGCGCGCGACCAGGCAGAACGAGTCGGTCATCAACGGTTCGCACACGAGATCGGCAACGGTGAGCGGCCCGATGACGACGCCGAAATCGACCTCGCTCGACTTCACCTTTCGCAGCACGTCGCTCTGCACGTCGTCGCGCAGGCCGAGCGTGACGAACGGAAACTGGCGCTCGCAGGCCGCGACGACGCGCGGCATCAGCCGGCACGCAATCGTCGGGCTCGCCGCGACGATCACGCGCCCGCGCCGCTGCTCGCCGATCTCGCGAATTTCGCGCAGCGTGTCGTCGAGATCGTCGATCAGGCGGGACACACTCGCGATCAGGTTCCCCCCGACGTCGGTCAACTGCACGTCGCGGGTCGTCCGGTCGATCAGCTTCAGTCCGAGCTCGGCCTCGAGTTCGCGCACGCAACGGCTGACCGCAGACTGCGTGAGTCCGATCTCGTCACCCGCGCGACTGAAGCTCCGGAGCCGCGCAACCTCGATGAATACGCGAAGCTGGCGCAGCGTAACGTTCATCCCCTCACCTCATCAATCGTCGATATCGATGCACGATTTTAATGCACGAAATCAGCGTCGATTGACGAATGCCGCACCGGCCGCACATGTTTCGCTGCGGTGCAATATCCACGGAAACGCACGTGGCGCGGGCGAATTGCACAAGATTGGTGATTGTCCTGATTTGCTGACGGGTTATTTTGGCGTCTTATACGCCCCTAGCTGACTTAGCCGTTAGCCCGCTGCCAAGCGGCTCTCAAGGGAATCGCCTCCGACATGGCACGCATCGTGCTTTACCTGACGCACAGGGCGCAGGTCGAGTCGGACGGAAGGCAGAAACGCCGCTGCCGGTCAACCGGACGCCCCCACCCGGCACTCGACGCTCGAGTGCTTGAAGAGTGCGCGGCGCAGGGCAGCGCACCGGAGTTAGCTTCGCTGAGGTGAGGACATGATGCTGTTCGACGATTTGAGAGATAACGAGTGGGCGCTGGTCGAAGGTCTGTTTTGCTCGGAACCCGCACGCAGTGAACGGCGCGGCCGCCCCCGCGTGGAGGCCCGCTCGGTGGTAAACGCCGTGCTGTGGGTACTGTCGACCGGTGAAGGCTGGTCGAAGCTGCCGGGTCGCTATCCGTCGCCGCCGACCTGCCGCCGTCGCTTCGACGAATGGCAGGCAGACGGGACGCTCGCCGAAATCGTCAAGCGCCTCGGCACGAGCGGCCGCCAGATCTCGCTGCGCGGGCGCATCGGGGCAAGCGCGGCGAAGCCGCCTGCACCGCCGAGCCGCGACCGGTTGCGCGGCGCCTTCTGGACCAATCCGGAATCCTGGCGCGCCCCCGTGAAGATGGCGTAACGCATGCTCGATCGGGCGGCTTCGGCCGCCCGGTTTCTTTCGGCGCCACGCGTTTTGCGCGGCGCCCGCGTCGTCGCCGATTACCGCTGTCGTGCCGCGATACATCTATTTACTATTATTTACAGCAAGCCTGCACTCCCGCGCTTACCTTAGCGTCATATCAACAAGCCGCGCCGATGGCTTGAAGGGAGCCCCGCCATGAAAACAATGTCACTGCTCGTCGCATGCGGCATTGTCATTTCGCTGGCGCTGACCGCCCCCGCTCACGCCGACGATCGCGCGAAGCCGCCTCACCGCCAGCAGGATCACCGAAACACCCTTCGCCAGCAACCGCCCGCCACGTCACTCAATCGACAGACCGTGCCGCGCGGCGATTTGCGCGGCGACATCGCCAGCAACGCACGCGCGCGCATCGGCTCGCAGCCGACAGATCTGCCGCGTCATCCGTAGTCCACAGGATTTCGTCAAAGAAAATTCCCCAATCCGGGAACTGCTCGACATACGACGAGTCACATCCGTTGCCATGAGCACAGCGTGGCAACAGCAAAAGTATCCGGTACGCCCGTATCCTCGCGATACGGGCTTTTTTTTGAATGCCGCCGGCGACGGCGCGAGGCCAGGGGTGCGCCGCTACAGGCGGCTTTCGAGAATCGCCACGGCGCTCGCTTCGCTTAACGCGTAGTCGTCCATACGGCGATCGGTCCAGGAGAGTAATTTCTCGTCGCGCTCGAGGCGCGCGCATTCGGCCCGACCACTATCGGTCAGCACCGCGATGTCGACCGGCGCATGGAAACCCGGCGCGGGGGCAACCGTCTTCTGCCTGACCGTGTCCATCAGCCCCAGCGACCGAAGATACTCGAACACGCCCGGGCGGCGCGCCCACGGTACCTGGCGGTACTGCACTCGTCTCAATGCGTCGAGCACCGCTTCGTTGGAATACGTGGCCATCTCGATTCTTTCTTAAAGTGCAGCGACAATGCGAAGCGGCGCGCCGGGCGGGAGCTCCGCCCGCCGATACCGCCACCGATTCTGGGGGCCGACGTTCGGCGTCGCGTCAGGGCCGGATCGTCAGCCGTCCATAAAAAGACACCATACCCCAATCAAATTGATTCTGTTCGATTCATTTGTACTTCTCTTCATCGGTTTCATGCTCTTCCGCAAGCGGCGGAGACTCATCGCGATCGCGAGCGTCGCGCTGCTCTGGCTGCTCGCGACAGGCTGGCTCACCGCGCCACTCATCGCATGGACCGAGGCGGGCGTGACGCCGGTCGAGCGCCCCGACATGCACGGCCGCACCACACTGATCATCATCGGCATCGGCACACGGCGCAGCGACACCGGCCTGCGGCCGCCGCCCGACGGGGAAGCACGCATCCGTACGACCGCGGCGCTCTATCGCACGTGCCGCGAGCAGGCCACCCGCTGCACCGTGGTGATGTCGGGCGGCGACCCTCAACATCACGGCGAAACCGAGGCGGCCGTCTACGGGCGCCGCCTGATCGCGGAAGGCGTCGCTCCCGGCGACCTCGTTCTCGAGCCGGACAGCCGTACCACCTACGAAAATGCGAAATTCACCGCTTCTATACTACGCTCACAACATGACGACTCGCGCATTCTCGTCGCATCGTCCTACCAGATGCGTCGCGCATTGCTCGATTTCCGCCGCTTCGGCATCGATCCGCAGCCCGTTTATTCCAATCGCCGGCGCGCGCAAACGGGCTGGCTGCCCCGCTGGCACAACCTGGAAGATGCGAATCAGGCATTGCACGAACTGATCGGCATCGCGCAGTTCCACGTCTACCGATGGCTCGGCTGGTTTTGATGGCGACGCGTGCAGCGAAGGCGGAAACGACGGCGCCGCGCGGGATGGCATGCGCATGACGGAATGCAGGAAGTGTTGCGCGACTTCAACGGGGCCTTGCGCTGCACACCGATCCGGTGCACATTGATCCGTCACTTTTGTTACACTCGACACGCACTCGATTGCAGTCGCCAGACAAAACGGCAACATTCGGGTTCATCACCACTTAGCGGAGGTAAAGCAATGAAGAAGACGTCCCTGGCTATTCTGGTCGCGATGTCGGCGCTGACTGGCGCAGCGTATGCGCAAGAGAGCACGCAAATCCAGACCATCACCGACCCGGCCAAGATCGCCGAGATCGAGCAGCGCGCACAGGCACTGCAACAGCAGCAAGCAGCCGAGGCTGCACAGCCGGCGATGCAGGAAGAGCACCACGGCAAGAAGGCTGCTCACCACAAGGCAGCGAAGAAGGCTGGCAAGAAGGCCGCCAAGGCCGCTCCGGCAGACGCTGCCAGCCAGTAAGTTCGGCGGCACCGCACAAGCGAAAAGCCGAATCCGGGCAACCGGGTTCGGCTTTTTTGGTTGCGGCG
Organism: Burkholderia sp. MSMB0856; assembly: GCF_001524645.2. Taxonomy (NCBI): domain Bacteria; kingdom Pseudomonadati; phylum Pseudomonadota; class Betaproteobacteria; order Burkholderiales; family Burkholderiaceae; genus Burkholderia; species Burkholderia sp. MSMB0856. The sequence goes on from NZ_CP013427.1 coordinate 1,996,629, forward strand.
CCTGCGCGCTGTGCTAAAGTCGCGCACCGAAATTTTCCACCCGTGCGCACCCCGGTGCGGAGGACAGCATGAGCAACATTCAACTCGACATCGAGTGGACCGACGCAGCCACTCGCAAGATCAAGCAACTGATGCCGCGCGGCTCGGACGACGCCTTCCTCGCGCTGCCGCCGATCGAGTGCCTGCCGATGGAGGGCGACGTGATTTTCCTCGGTCCGCAAGGCAAGCAGCAACCGTTTATCGTCGCCGAACGTCAGTATCACCATGACGGCGACGCCGACTGGACGATCATCCTGATTCTCGACGTACCCAGCGCGTCGCACTGACGCGCCGCAGCGGCCGGCAACGTGTCCGGCCGCACCACCCTGCTCACGCGGGCTTCGACAGCACGCGGATCCCGGACCGATCAACTCAGTGCGCGGCGGCACGCGCATGCACAGCCAAAGCCATCTGGCCGTCCCGGCGCTCTGCGAATCGCGCCAGCTCTCCATTCAGAAAAGATTGCGAATCAGCGAATCCAGCACGCGCCGGATCGCCATGTGTCGCATTGCGGCCCCACCAAAAAAATTGCCCGCGCTTCAGACGAAGCGCGGGCGAAACCGTCGCCCTACGAGGATAGGCGACGGGGCCATCGAGATCCGCGCGAGGCGCGGATCATCATCGGTTACGCCAACGCTCGCAGCGCCGGCATCTGAGACGTCGAAACCGTTGATCGGGCGCTCGCGACGCCTGCCCGGTCTCTGACGCCATCCTCCCTGTCCTAACGATTCGCACTTATAAAGCAGTTTGCGTGCCAGGCGCACTTTCGAAAATATGCCGTTGATCCATAAGGATATTTTCCGAGGTCACGGTGATGTAACACCCGTTCTTCCGCCGTAACGCGCGAATGTTACGTAACGTCACGACGGAGGGACGCGAACGTCCCGCACACGCCAGAATCGGCAGGCGCGCGACCATGAAAAAAGCCCGCCGGAAGGCGGGCTTTTTCGAAGAGCGGGAGCGAACCGCGATCAGCGCAGCTGATTCACGAGCAGCCCCATGATCTGCCGGGCCGGCCCCGACGTATCGATCGCGCCCGAGTCGTCGACGATTGCCACACGCGTCTGGTCGGGCGTCAGCGCCTTCACGTTGACGCGATACTGCTTCGCCTGTTTTTCCTTCTTGCCGTGGAACAGTTGGCTCCAGAAGCCCTGCTCGGCCGAGCTCAGATCCTTCGGATCGACATAACGCACGAAATACAGCCCCTTCGTGCGATCGCGATCGTCGACGGTGAAATTCGCACGATCGAGTGCGAGGCCGACATGCAGCCACGACCGGTCGTACGGTTCGCCGAGCGTGACTTCGGACGGCACCGCGGCCGAATCGACGTCGTTCGCTTGCGACGACGTACGCGCGACGTTCTGCGCAGCGATCGCCGCGGCGGCGGCCTTCGATGCGTCGGTATCCGCCTTCTTGTCCTTCGGCACCGTGTTGTCGTTGATGTTCGCGATCGGCGGCTCACCGTTCTTCGCGCGCTGCTCGTTCTGTGCGAGCACCGCCATCAGCCGCTTCAGGTATTCGGTCTCGAGCGCTGGATCGTTGGGTTTCGCTTCCCACTTGCTCGAATCGTTGTTCGCGCCGGTGATCGCCTCGCGCATGCCCTTCTGGCTAATGAACACGTAGGTGCCGCCGTTCGGCGCCGAATCGAGGCGGGTGCGGTACTTGTTGCGCTCGGCCGTCACGTACGAATTGCCCATCGCCTTGGAGATCACGCTGCGAATCAGGCCGTCGTTGATCTGCGGATGGGTTTCGTTCCAGTCGGTTTCCATCACGCCTTTATCGCGCTGGTCGACGACGAGCAGGAAGCCCTGCTCCTGCCAGAAACGGCGAACTTGCGGCCAGATGTCGGCGGGCTTCTTGCCGTCGATCACGAGCCAGCTCTCGGTGCCGTCGCGCTGAATATGCATGCCGGCCACGGCGGGCGCGACGGTGTCCGTCGTGGGCGCCGCGTGCTGGACCTGCTGAAGTGCGGACAGGGAAGTCGCGCCGCCCTGTGGCGGCAGCGAACGCTGATCGGCCGTCTCGTCGAGCATGTTGGGCGGCACTGCGAGCGACGCTTCCTTCGATTTGGAATCGCTCTTGTAGTCCACTTTCGTGGGCGACGACGTACCGCAACCGGCAACGAGCGCGCCGGTGGCGAGCACTGCAGCGAACCGCATGGTAAGACGAAGATCAGTCATGTTCGGGGAATCCTCTTCCGCTAAATCACGGCGCTTTCCGTGGATCAACCTTGCATTTTACCGGGGCCGCGCCGGGATGTGCAAAAAAGCGACCGGCAAGAAAAAACCCGCGTCAGCCTGAACTGACGCGGGTTCTTTGTCTGGTCGGGGCGAGAGGATTTGAACCTCCGACCACCTGCACCCCATGCAGGTACGCTACCAGGCTGCGCTACGCCCCGAAAGAAAAAAATTATAACAGACAGTTGGCCGCTTTAGAACGGGTCGCATGCATTTTGTGCATGTTCCTGCGAAATTATTTGCGACATGAGCCAACGGGGCAAGCCGGCTTCGACACGGGCGGCAACGCGCATCCCGCTATGCCACGGTCCGGCGATGCGATCCGCCCCATGCTCACGGCCGGCGTGCGACACAGATGACCGTGAGGCCCGCCATCCGGTTGAACCGGAACATCGGCAACTCGGCGCGGCAGATCAGCTTGAGCAAACCGTTGACGACCGGACGGTGCCGGCGCAACTGCGACGCCGGTTCGCGCGGTTGCCGACGCACCCGCTCGCTCAGTCGCAATGCCGCCGCGAGCGGGAACGTGAGGCCGAAGTAGTAGGCGCCGCGCTCGACCTCCAGCCCCGCGCGACGCGCGACATCCTCGAGACCGTCGAGCGTATACCTGCGCTTGTGCTCGAGAAAATCGTCATGCGCGCTCCAGAGGAACTGAAACGCGGGAACCGTGATCAGGAACCGGCTGCCCTTCGGCGCACCCGCCACGTAGCGGGCAAGCAAGCCGACATCGTCGTCGACGTGCTCGAGGACATCCATCAGCAACACGAGATCGGCATCGAACCGATCGACGGCCCGGCGAAAATGGACGGGCTTGCCGGCCGCCTCCCCGTCGGTGTCGTCGGCGTAGCTCGTATCGACACACCATGCTTCCGTCGCCTGCGTGCGCTCGAGCAAATGCTTCGAAAAGAAACCCGAGCCGGCACCGACGTCGAGTATGCGGTTCGCGTCCGACGTGCCCAGAAACCGACGGATCGCGCTCGCCTTCGACGCGTAGTACCAGTGATCGCCTACATCCGCTCCCAATACGTCGAGCTCCTTCAGATCCATGACGCCTCCCCCGTGTCGGCCACCATGCTTTGATCCATCCAGCCACTGACGCCGATCTTACCGCGCCGCCGCCGTCGCACGTACGGCAAGTTGCGCGATTCGCACGGGCAATCTGTGTCGCGCCTTAATCGAAAAGGACGATGGCCGATTCGTCACGGGTCGCTACCGTGCGCTTGCCCGGTGCGAGATCAACGCGCACGGCACATCGTCCGACTGCATGCCGATCGATATGGCACATCTCCGCTTCGCCGCGCTGCGCGGCACGCCGGCGGCGGTTTCGATCGCAACGGCGGTCGCGACGTCCCGTCACCGTCTCAGACAAAGGCCAGTGAATGACTCAGAAAAGCGACATTTCCCGTCGACACTTTCTCCGGCTGGGTGCCGGCACGATCGGCATCATGCTGGGAGGCACGCCTCTTCTGACCGCGTGCGGCGGCGATTCGATCGCGGTCGCCCCCGTCACGACGCCCAGGCTCGGTTCGGCAGCGAACTTTCGTGACACCGGGGGACCGGACGGAACGGGCTATGCCACCGCGAGTGGTGCAGCGATGAAGAAAGGCGCGATCTACCGGTCGTCCGCGCTCGCGCTGTCGGCGGCCGACCTCGCAACGGTCGATACGCTCGGCATCACGCACGTATGCGACCTGCGCACGACCGCAGAGATCCACGCGCAGCCGGATGTGCCGCTGGCCGGCGCCACCTGGCAGAACCTCAACGTGCTCGGCGTCGCCAGTATCGGTGCGCTCCCGACCGACGGTGCGACTGCCGCGGCCTTCATGCAAAGCATGTATCGGGCGTTCGTGACGTCGGAAACGGCACGGACGAGTTACCACACGCTATTCGCCGGCTTTGCCGCGTCCGGTGGCAACCTGGTCTTCCACTGCACGGCCGGAAAGGATCGCACCGGCTGGGCGACGGCCATTCTGCACACGATCCTCGGTGTCCCACGGCAGACGATCCTCGCCGACTATCTGCTGACCAACGTCTACAGCGCGTCGGAGATCGCCGCTTATGTCGCACAGGCGCGCAAAAGCGGCGGGCAGGATGCGGCCGACATGATGGCCGCGTTGCAGAGCGCCCAAGCGACCTATCTGCAGGCGGCATTCGACCAGGTTGTCGCATCGTACGGCTCGATGACGTCGTACATCGATAACGGCCTGCAGCTGGACCAGACGACGCAGAATGCAATCCGGCGGAGCATGCTGGTCTGATCGGTCGTGCAGGCGGCGAAAGCGGTGGCGTGTCAGCCACTCCCGCCCGCCGCCTGCACCCCGGATCGGACATCGCCTTCATCCGGCATGTCACTCCGCGCCAGCCAACGCCGACGCCGGGTTTGTCGATCCGGCGCAACGCGCGCCGCCCGCCTCGACCGCAAAACCAAACGACCGTTTGATCTTTCCGCCCCGCCGCCGCGAATCCATTGTCCCGTCGCGCGCCGGCCGGTCCTGCCCGGACGCCCGCTGTTTGGTTACGCCGCTCTAGCGCGCTATGCCACACTGCACGGCATCGACGTCCGCGCCGCGCAACGGCCGTGCGCCCTCGCCGATCACGACAAGACATGGAGACAGACGATGCGGAATGCGGTCCGGCGCGGCCATCGCACGCCTTTGGCATTTCTCGACTGGATGGCCGGCCCGCGACGCGCGGCCGCGTCGGTTTCACCGGGCACCTCTCGTGTGTTCGGCCTTGGCGCGCTTGCGCTCGCGCTGCTCTGCGCCGGCTGCGCGGAACCGGCCGCGCAGCGCGACGGCAACACGTCTGTCGCATCGACGAAGATCGAGCGCGCCAAGGCCAAACGCCTCGCCCGCGAACAGCAGATCGCGCGCACGGTGCCGTCGCTCGCATCGCTCAGCCTCACTCAGCCGCGCCCGTTCACGCTGCGCGACTCGGGCCAGAACGGTGCGATGACGTTCCTGCGCGACGTCGATTTCCGCATCGTCAACAACCTCGGCTTCTTCATCCATCAACTGTCCGCGACACTCGTGCCGACGCAGGCCGGCGCGCCGATCGTGTTCGACGATCCGACGAGTTTCGAGATCGACGTGCACGAAGGCACGGTCACGCTCGACAACGCGAAGCTGACCGCCCTCTTCAACACGTACATCTTCGGTTACCGCAACGCGCCGCTGCGCAAGCTCGCGGTGTCGGCAGGCGACGGCGTGATCCATCTGCAGGGCGAGATGCAGCGCGACGGCTGGGTGCCGTTCTCGCTGACCGGCACGCTCACGATCCGCGACGGCAGCCAGCTCGTATTCCACCCGACCGGCGTACTTGTGTCGGGCATCAACGCGCAGCCGGTGATGCGCGCGGCCAACGTGAAGATGGCCGATTTGCTGAAGGTCGAGACGCCGATCGCGCGGCTCGCCGGTGACGACCTCGTGATGTCGGTCGACAAGCTGATGCCGCCGCCGCGGCTGAAGATCAGGATCACCGCGCTGCGCGTGACGCAGGCCGGCCTCGACCTGACACTCGACGACGGCTCGCACGCCGGCTTCGCGCTGCCCGCGAACGCGCCGCAACAGGCGATGTACATCCGCGGCGGCGACGTGAAGTTCATGCGCTCGATGCCGATGAATGCCGACATCCTGATCGGCCCCGTCGATCCGACCAAGCGTGACCAGCATTTCGTCTTCGACCTGTATCACTATCGCGACCAGGTATCGGCCGGCTATTTCAATTTCGACGAAAGCGGCGCGATGGCGATCCGGATGCCGTCGTACACGGGCCCCGCGAGCGGCGCCGCGCTCGGCAACGCGGCAGCTCGCCTGAACGACAGCTTCCTCGCCGCGCAGCAGACCGCGTTGCACGACTCGCGCCAGCATTGGGAAGCGTTTGCACTCGCGGCCGGCACGGCGCAGCCCGGCATGCAGAAAGTTGCGATGCGGCGCTCGTCGGCCATCCCGTTCAACGAACGGCACGTGTCGAACCGCAACCCGACGATCCATCTGCACAATGTCGACTTCAACCTGTCCGGCGACATCGGCTTCCACGTCGAGGATCTCGACGTCCAGCTCGTCGCGAAACGGCCGGGCGAACCGGTCGACCTCGACGATCCGAACCAGTACGACATCCGCATCCTCGGCGGCACGGTCGTCGAATCGTGGAAGGCGATGTCGGCGCTCTTCAACAGCTACCTGCTCGACTACTCGCCGCGCTCGCTGAACGACCTGCAGTTGAGCGCGGACGGTCAGGACCTGCGCGTCCAGGGCGGCATCAAGCTCTGGAATCACGTGCCCGGAGTGTGGCTGCCGACCGACATGAAGGGCTCGCTTTCGGTGCTCGACGACCGGCACCTCGCGTTCCGGCCGTCGCAGGTATCGGTGCTCGGCATCCCGCAGGCGAAGCTGCTTCGCTCGCTCGGCATCGAGCTCGCGTCGTTGACGCCGCTGCAGCGCCGCGGCGCGGAACTGCGCGGCGACACGCTCGTGCTCGACCAGTACACCGTCTTTCCGCCGCCGGTGCTGAGCGGCAAGCTCGGCCAGGCCACGGTCGAACGCGACGGACTGCGCCTCACGTTCCGGCGCGTTGCCGACGCACCCATGCCGAAGCGGCCGCAGATCGACGCGCCGAGCTACATGTGGATGGAAGGCGGCGACGTGAAGATGTTCAACGTGCTGGAACTGAACGTGCGCGCGTTGATCCGGAACTCGGCCGAGGCAGGCCCGATGCGCTTCGACCTGTACAGCTACCGCAGCCAGGTCGCGCAAGGCTCGGTGCGGATGCTGCCGGACGGCACGCTGGTCGTCGACATGGGCAAGCCGAATCCGCTCGCATCGCGCTGATCCGGGCAGGCACGCGTGCATGAAAAAAGCCCGGTGGCGCTTCGCCAACCGGGCTTCGTGTCGATCCGAGCGTCGCGCTCAGTCGTGCTTCAGTCCGTCGATCACGTCGAGGAGCGCCTGCCGCAGCGCGATCACGTCGACGGTTGTCCCCGGCTTGCCCGATGCACGCGCATCGGCGGCCGGCACGTCGGGCTCGACCGGGGCGCCTGCAGCACGCTCGCCGGCCGGTGAATCGAGCCGGTTGCGCGCCCCGTTGATCGTGAACCCCTGTTCGTACAGCAACTCGCGAATCCGCCGGATCAGCAGCACTTCGTGATGCTGGTAGTACCGGCGATTGCCACGTCGCTTCACCGGTCGCAACTGCGTGAATTCCTGCTCCCAGTAACGCAGTACGTGCGGCTTGACCCCGCACAGCTCACTGACTTCACCGATCGTGAAGTAGCGCTTCGCGGGAATCGGAGGCAAGACGACTTTCTCAACCGTAGTGGTCATCGTCGGTTAACCGTCGGTAAAGGGTGCGCGGCGGCCGCGCGGAGACGTCAGCGCGCGGGCGTTACTCCGCGCCGTTTTCGACCAGCGCCTTCAGCTTCTGGCTCGCGTGGAAGGTTACCACCCGGCGAGCCGCGATCGGAATCGCCTCGCCCGTCTTCGGATTGCGGCCCGGACGCTGCGGCTTGTCGCGCAACTGGAAGTTGCCGAACCCCGACAGCTTGACGCTTTCACCGTTCTCGAGCGCGTCGCGGATCACTTCGAAAAACGCCTCGACCATGTCCTTCGCTTCACGCTTGTTCAGCCCGACGCTGTCGAACAGCAGCTCCGCCAGTTCCGCTTTCGTCAGCGTCGGCGTCTCGGTGGACGCCGGCGCCGAAGCGTCGCGGTTCATGGCACTGCGTTGCGCCGTCAGGAGGGCTTCGAATTCACTCGAGGTCATGTCGTTCATATCTGCCATACAGCGCGTTAAACCAAAACTCACGATGGGGAAGCGCCGCCCTCAAACGGACGGCCCCTCTCCTTAGCCGCGCAGGCGGCCACCAGCACGAGCCATCCGCTCGACCAGCGTCTGGATCGCCTGATCGACGACCTCGTCCTGTAGCGTGCCAGCCGCGTCCTGCAGCGTCACGCGGAAGGCAAGGCTCTTCTCGTGCGCGGCGAGACCACCGGAAGTATTTGATTTTGCACGAAATTCGTCGAAGAGTACAACCTTCTGAACGAATCGGCAGGCGTCTTCGGCCAGCGCCTTCTTCATTTCGTCGAAAAGCGCCTGAACCTCGACCGCCTGATCGACCACGACCGCGATATCGCGCCGCACCGGCGGGAATTTCGACACGTCGGTCGGCGCCGGCAGCGCACGTGCGATCAGCGCATCCGCGTCGATTTCGAAAATCACCGGCGCATGCGGCAGCTCGTACTTCTGCATCAGGCGCGGATGGAGCTCGCCGATCCAGCCGACCGCGCGGCCATCGACCTCGATGCGCGCGCTGCGACCCGGATGGAGGGCCGGATGCTCGGCCTTCACGAAGCGCGCGGCGGCCGGCGCGAGCAGCGCCTCGAGATCGCCCTTCACGTCGAAGAAATCGACTGCGCGGGTCGCGACGCCCCACTGCTCGTCGACCGCGGGGCCGTACGCGAGCGCGCCGACACGCTTCGGCTGCGTGTAGCCTTCGACGGTCAGTTCGCCGGCCTTCACCGACGGATCGGCGAGGAACACGCGGCCCGTCTCGAACACGCGAACGCGATCCGCGCGGCGGTTCAGGTTGTGGCGCAGTACCGAGATCAGGCTGCCGAACAGCGTCGTACGCATCACTGACAGCTGGCTCGCGATCGGGTTCAGCAGGCGGATCGGGTTGTCGTTGCCGGCGAAGTCGTGCTCCCACTCCGCATCGACGAAGCTGAAGTTGACCGTTTCGGCGTAGTCGCGCGCCGCAAGCGCGTGACGGATGTCATGGATCGAACGCCGCGTCTCGTTGGTCGCGCGCATCTCGCTCGTCGCGACCGGCGGACGTGCCGGGATCTTCTCGAAGCCGTAGATGCGTGCCACTTCCTCGATCAGGTCTTCCTCGATCTCGATGTCGAAGCGATGCGACGGCGGCGTGACCAGGAATGCGTCGTCGTCACGCTCGAACTGCAGGCGCAGGCGCGTGAAGATGTTGGCGATCTCGTCGGCGTCGATCTTCACGCCGATGATGCGGTTCGCGCGCGACACGCGCATCTTCACCGGCGCGCGCTGCGGCAGATTCACTACCTGGTCGTCGACCGGGCCGGCCTTGCCGCCGCAGATCTCGAGAATCAGCTGCGTGATGCGCTCGACGTGCTCGACGGTCGTCGCGTAGTCGACGCCGCGCTCGAAGCGATGGGCCGCATCGGTCGAGAAGTTGTACTTGCGCGCGCGGCCACGGATGCTGTCCGGCCACCAGAACGCGGCCTCCAGGTAAATGTTGGTCGTGTCGAGGGTGACGGCCGTGCTGTCGCCGCCCATGATGCCCGCGAGGCTTTCGACCTGACGGTCGTCCGCAATCACGCCGACCGTTTCGTCGAGCTCGACCGTGTTGCCGTTCAGCAGCTTCAGCGACTCGCCGCGCTTGCCCCAGCGCACCTCAATACCGCCGTGGATCTTGTCCAGATCGAACACGTGCGACGGGCGGCCGAGCTCGAACATCACGTAGTTCGAGATGTCGACGAGCGCCGACACGCTGCGCTGGCCCGAACGCTCGAGGCGCTCGACCATCCATTGCGGGGTCTTCGCATGTGCGTTCACGCCGCGGATCACGCGACCCGAGAAGCGGCCGCACAGATCGGGGGCGGCGATGCGCACGGGCAGCGTTTCGTCGAGCTCGACGCACACCGGACGGATGTCGACCGGCGCCAGCGGCGCGCCGGTGATCGCGGCCGTCTCGCGCGCGATGCCGAACACGGACAGGCAGTCGGCCTTGTTCGGTGTCAGCTTGATTTCGAAGATCGTGTCGTCGAGATTGAGCGTATCGCGGATGTCCTGGCCGACCGGCGTGTCTTCCGGCAGGATCAGCAGGCCGCTGTGGTCCTCGGACAGCTTCAGCTCACGCGCCGAGCACAGCATCCCCTGGCTCTCCACGCCGCGCAGCTTCGACAGCTTGATCGCGAACGGCTTGCCGCCCTCTTCCGCCGGCGGCAGTTCCGCGCCGACCAGCGCGACCGGCACCTTGATGCCGGGCGCCACGTTCGGTGCGCCGCACACGATATTCAGCGTCGCGCCGGTGCCGGCGTCGACCTGGCAGACATTGAGCTTGTCCGCATCCGGATGCTTGACGACTTCGAGCACGCGGCCGACGACGATCTTCGACGTCGGCGGCGCAGCCTTGCTCAGCGATTCGACTTCGAGCCCCGCCATCGTCAGCGCGTGCGACAGTTCGTCGGTCGTCAGCTGCGGGTCGACAAAGGTTCTCAACCAGGATTCAGGGAATTGCATGGATGTCTACGTTCGAAACAGGTTAGATCGGCGCCCGGCCCCGTCGGAAACGTCCGGCGGGCATGCGCGGGCACATGGCGGCGCGGCGCGTGCGTTATGCGAACTGGCGCAGGAAACGCAGGTCGTTCTCGAAGAACAGCCGGAGATCCTGCACGCCGTAGCGCAGCATCGTCAGGCGCTCGAGGCCGCTGCCGAACGCAAAGCCGATGTAGCGCTCGGGATCGAGGCCCATGTTGCGGATCACGGTCGGATGCACCTGCCCCGAGCCCGAGATCTCGAGCCATTTGCCGGCGTTCTTGCCGTGCTCGAACATCATGTCGATCTCGGCCGACGGTTCCGTGAACGGGAAATACGACGGACGGAAGCGCACGAGGATGTCGTCGCGCTCGAAGAATTTCTTCAGGAAATCGGTATAGACGCCCTTGAGGTCGGCGAAGCTGATGTTTTCGTCGATCCACAGCCCCTCGACCTGATTGAACATCGGCGAGTGGGTCGCATCGCTGTCGACGCGATACGTACGGCCCGGTGCGATCACCTTGATCGGCGGACGGTTCATGCGCGCGTAACGCACCTGCATCGGGCTCGTGTGCGTGCGCAGCAGCAACTGGCGGCCGTCGGCGTCCTTGCCTTCGACGTAGAAGGTGTCCTGCATCGAACGCGCCGGATGGTTCTCCGGGCTGTTCAACGACGTGAAGTTGTACCAGTCGGTCTCGATTTCGGGACCGTCGGCTACGTCGAAGCCGATCGAGCGGAAAATCTGTTCGACGCGCTCCCACGTGCGCATCACGGGGTGCAGGCTGCCTGCACCGGCGCCGCGACCCGGCAGCGTGACGTCGATCGCCTCGGCGGCAAGGCGCTGGTTCAGCAGCGCATCGGCGAGCGCCTGACGGCGTGCGGTCAGCGCGGCTTCCACCTGCTGCTTCACGACGTTGATGCGTGCGCCTTCGGTCTTGCGTGCTTCGGGATCGAGCTTGCCGAGGCCCTTGAGCAACTCGGTCAGCGCACCCGACTTGCCGAGAAATCGTGCTTTCTCGTTTTCGAGCGTGGTGATGTCGGCAGCCTGTTCAAAGGACTGCTGCGCGTCGGCGACAATCTGGTCCAGATCCATAGATCCCATCATTTCCAACGTCATTCGGTCTTGGCGAGCGAAACTGCCCGCCAAACAAAAAAGGGGCTCGGAAGAGCCCCGTTTTCGCTGCAGCGGCCGAAACTACCGGAACATCGCTGCAACTAACCACGCAGTGCTAATTTCGCAATTAGGCTGCAACGGCGGCTTTCACCTGCTTGACGATCGCAGCAAAAGCAGCCTTGTCGAACACCGCCATGTCGGCCAGGACCTTACGGTCGAGTTCGATCGACGCCTTCTTCAGGCCGTTGATGAACACGCTGTAGGTCATGTCGTGCTGGCGAACTGCCGCGTTGATACGCGTGATCCACAGTGCGCGGAACACACGCTTCTTGTTGCGGCGATCGCGGTACGCGTACTGACCAGCGCGCATCACCGCCTGCTTGGCGATGCGGTAGACGTTATTGCGACGGCCGCGATAACCCTTGGCCAGGTTGATGATCTTCTTGTGGCGGGCCCGTGCGGTTACCCCACGTTTGACTCGAGGCATGTTTCTCTCCTTGGAGTATCAGTTGAGGGGTTACGCGAACGGCAGCATTGCGCGGACGGAGTTCAGATCGGAATCATGAACTGCCGTTGCGCCGCGCAGGTGACGCTTGTTCTTCGTGGTTTTCTTGGTCAGGATGTGGCGCTTGAAGGCTTGACCGCGCTTGACGGTACCGCCCGGACGCACCACGAAGCGCTTTGCAGCACTCTTCTTGGTCTTCATCTTAGGCATGACGAACAACTCCAGTTTATTTGATGGCGATGGGTGTGCGGTTGGCTTGCGCCCTTGACCCGCCCTTCGAAACCCAGTCCACTTGTGTACGGCGAACCACTTGCGCAGCCGCCGTCATTGTTGGCGCGCCGCCCTGACCGGGCAACGCACCGAACCACTTTCGAACCTGCGCGGCATGCGCGCGGGCCCGTTACTTCTTTTTCTTCGGCGAGAGCACCATGATCATCTGGCGCCCTTCCATCTTCGGCATCTGCTCGACCTGGCCGACTTCCTCGAGATCCGTGCGCAGACGCTCAAGCATCCGCATGCCGATCTCCTGGTGAGCCATTTCACGGCCGCGGAAACGCAACGTGATCTTCGTCTTGTCGCCCTCTTCGAGGAAGCGCACGAGATTGCGAAGCTTGACGTTGTAGTCACCGTCATCGGTACCCGGGCGGAATTTGACTTCCTTCACCTGGATGACCTTTTGCTTCAGCTTCGCTTCGTGCTGCTTCTTGGACTCCTGATACTTGAACTTGCCGTAGTCCATCAGACGGCAGACCGGCGGAACCGCTTGCGGCGCGATTTCCACCAGGTCAACATCCAGCTCTTCCGATTTACGGAAAGCATCAGCGAGTTTTACGATACCGAGCGGTTCGTTCTCGATCCCGACCAGACGCACTTCCGGCGCAGTGATTTCACCGTTGATGCGATGCGACGACTTATCAGTAGCGATGTTACGTTTCCTCTAAAAATTAAAAAAACGAGCCGCGCTGCCAGGGCGGTTACTTGAACGAGCGCAGGTCTTCCTGCAGACGCTCAACGAAGGCTTCGATCGGCATAACGCCAAGATCGACGCCGCCACGGGCACGCACGGCTACCGTTTGCGCATCACGCTCCTTATCGCCCACGACGAGGAGATAAGGCACCTTTTCCAGCGTGTGCTCGCGTATTTTATAGCTAATCTTCTCGTTGCGCAAATCGGCCGCCACTCTAACCCCTTGTTTTTGCAACGTTTGGGCCAGAGATTGTGCGTATTCCGCCTGACTTTCGGCGATATTGAGCACAATTGCCTGGAACGGCGCGAGCCAGACCGGCATTGCACCAGCGTGGTGCTCGATCAGAATGCCGAGGAATCGCTCCATCGAACCGACGATCGCACGGTGCAGCATCACGGGCCGGCGGCGGCTGTTGTCTTCCGCGACGTACTCGGCACCGAGGCGTTCCGGCAGCATCATGTCGAGCTGCAGCGTGCCGCATTGCCACGAACGGCCGAGCGCATCCTTGATGTGGTACTCGATCTTCGGTCCATAGAACGCACCTTCGCCCGGCAGTTCTTCCCACGACAGGCCGCAGGCCGTCAGCGCTTCGCGCAGCCCCTGCTCGGCACGGTCCCACGTTTCGTCGGAACCCATGCGCTGCTCGGGACGCAGCGACAGCTTGATATCGATGTGCTCGAAGCCGAAATCGCCGTACACGCTCATCGCGAGCTTGTTGAACGCGATCGACTCGGCAATGATCTGGTCTTCCGTACAGAAGATGTGCGCATCGTCCTGCACGAAGCCGCGCACGCGCATCAGGCCATGCAGCGCGCCCGATGCCTCGTTGCGATGGCACGAACCGAATTCCGCGTAGCGCAGCGGCAGGTCGCGGTACGAGCGCAGGCCGTGCTTGAACACCTGAACGTGACCCGGACAGTTCATCGGCTTGATCGCGTAGTCGCGCTTCTCCGACTCCGTCGTGAACATGTTCTCGCGGTAGTTCTGCCAGTGGCCCGACGCCTCCCACAGCGAGCGGTCCATGATCATCGGGGTCTTGATCTCCTGGTACCCGGCTTCATTCACGCGGCGGCGCATGTACTGCTCGACCTGCTGCCACAGCGCCCAGCCCTTCGGATGCCAGAACACCATGCCCGGCGACTCTTCCTGCACGTGAAACAGGTCGAGCTGCTTGCCGAGCTTGCGGTGGTCGCGCTTTTCCGCTTCCTCGAGCATGTGCAGGTACTGATCCTGATCTTCCTTCTTCGTCCAGGCCGTACCGTAGATGCGCTGCAACTGCTCGTTCTTCGAGTCGCCGCGCCAGTACGCGCCCGCGACCTTCATCAGCTTGAAGACCTTCAGCTTGCCGGTCGACGGCACGTGCGGGCCGCGGCAGAGATCCGTGAAGCCGCCGTGCGAGTACAGTTTGATTTCGTCGCTTTGCGGAATCGATTCGATGATTTCGGCCTTGTACTTCTCGCCGAGGCTGCGGAAATAGCCGGCCGCCTCGTCGCGCGACACGACGCGGCGCGTCACCGGCTCGTCCTTCTTCGCGAGCTCCTGCATGCGCTTTTCGATCTTTTCCAGATCTTCGGGCGTAAACGGGCGGTTATACGAGAAGTCGTAGTAGAAGCCGTTGTCGATCACCGGACCGATCGTCACCTGCGCATCCGGATACAGATCCTTCACCGCGTAGGCAAGCAAGTGCGCGGTCGAGTGACGGATGATGTCGAGACCGTCGGCATCCTTGTCCGTGACGATTGCGAGCGACGCATCGCGATCGATCACCGTGGACGTATCGACCAGCTCGCCGTCGAGCTTGCCCCCAAGCGCAGCCTTCGCAAGGCCGGGACCGATCGAGGCTGCAACCTCGGCAACTGTCACCGGATGCTCGTATTGTCGAACTGAGCCGTCAGGCAAGCGTATCGAAACCATAGCAATCTCCGTGATGCCGACAGTGGGCGGCAGACCAAGCACGCGATATCAAAGTCACGCGCGAAAATTTCGCGACAAAAAAAATGCGGCCCCGCTTTCGAGGGGCCGCATTCGATACTTCACTCAAACTGAAAGGGCGAAAGGGTTCCTCGACTAGCGTCGCTCCGAAAAGGTTTCGGTCAACGTTCGCGGTGTCATAACCGTATTCGCCTTGTTCGCGTTGAGTTATTTACTGCATCGAACACCCGGAAACCGGGCATTCTCAATTCGTTGGTAGGCTCGATTGGACTCGAACCAACGACCCCCACCATGTCAAGGTGGTGCTCTAACCAGCTGAGCTACGAGCCTAGAGAAGCTGAAATTATATGGAGCTATCGTTCATTTGGCAAGCGCTTTTATGCGGTCGCAGCAAAATGATTGCGCTCCAACCCCATTTACAGGGGCGTCACGTCTTGCGCCCCGCCCGCACGACACCCGGCACTTCGCCGAGCAGCGTGCACGCGCGCTGCACCTGCGCGGAATTGGACACCTCGACCGTGAACTGCATGAATGCCGCATTCCGGCGACTCTGCGTCTTCACGCCCACCACGTTCATCTTCTCGCGTGCGAACACTTCGGAGATGTCGCGCAGCAAGCCTTGCCGGTCGCTCGCCTCGATCATCAGATCGACCGGATAGACGGACACGCCACGGCCGCCCAGCACGTCGGCCGACCAGGTCGTCTGCAACACGCGCTCCGGCGCCCGTTCGGCCATGCGCCGGAACGTCGGGCAGTCGCTGCGGTGAATCGACATCCCCTTGCCGCGCGTCACGAAGCCGCTGATCGGGTCCGGCGGCGCCGGACGGCAGCAGCGCGCAAGCTGGGTCAGCAGCGCATCGACGCCGACCACCAGCACGCCGGTCGACGCGCCGTGCGCGACACTCGCGCCGCTGCTGCGTTTCTCGAAATCGGCGGGCGCCTCGGGTGCATGCTCGGGCGGCGGCGCATCGGACAGCGCGTGCTCGACGTTGCGCAGGCTGAATTCTTCCTTGCCGACGACCGAGAACAGCTCCTCGGGCGACTTGAAGCCGAGCTTCGCGGCGAGGTTGTCGAGATTGACCGACGTCTTGCCCTCGCGCTGCAGCGTCTTTTCGACGAGCGCGCGACCATGCGCGATGTTCTCTTCCTGCTCGATCGAGTTGAACCACGCACGCACCTTCTGCCGCGCACGCGGACTCTTCAGGTAGCCGAGCTGCAGGTTCAGCCAGTCGCGCGACGGCCCACCCTCCTTCACCGCGACGATCTCGACCGTCTGGCCGTTCGCGAGCGCCGTGTTCAGCGGCACCATCACACCGTCGACGCGCGCGCCGCGGCAGCGATGGCCGAGCTCGCTGTGCAGGTGGTACGCGAAATCGACCGGCGTCGCGCCCTGCGGCAACGCAATCACCCGCGCCTGCGGCGTCAGCACGTAAATGTGGTCGTCGTCGAGCGACGTCTCGCGCAGTTGGGCCCACGCCTGGTCGCCGGATACTTCCGTGCCGTCCTCGACGTCGTCCTTCCACGCGAGCAGCTGGCGCAGCCACGCGATCTTCTCGTCGTACTTGTCGCTCGCCGAGAACTGGCCGCCATAGCCGCGCGCGCCGGCCTCCTTGTAGCGCCAGTGCGCGGCGACACCGTACTCCGCGAAACGGTGCATTTCCTGCGTGCGGATCTGCACTTCGAACGCGCGGCCGTCGTCACCGATCACGACCGTATGCAGCGACTTGTAGCCGTTTGGCTTCGGACGCGAGATGTAATCGTCGAATTCCTTCGGCACCGGCTGCCACAGGTGATGCACGATGCCGAGCACCGCGTAGCAATCCTTGATGTCCGGCACGATCACGCGGAACGCGCGCACATCGTACAGCTCGGAGAAATCGAGCTCCTTGCCGCGCATCTTGCGCCAGATGCTGTAGATGTGCTTCGGCCGCCCGCTCACGTCGGCCGGGATGTGCGCTTCCGCCAGCTCGTGCTGCAGCCGCTCGATCGCCTGCGCGACGTACGCCTCGCGTTCGATGCGCTTTTCATCGAGCAGCTTGGCGATGCGCTTGTACGTGACCGGATCCTCGAAGCGGAACGCGAGGTCCTCGAGCTCCCACTTCAGTTGCCAGATACCGAGACGGTTCGCGAGCGGCGCATAGATCTCGAGCGTCTCGCGCGCGACGTCGGGCGGCGGATCGATCTTCGCCGCCGCGTAGTAGCGCAGCGACTGCAACCGCGACGCCAGCCGGATCAGCACCACGCGGATGTCCTGCGCGAACGCAAGCAGCATCTTGCGCAACGCCTCGATCTGCGTGCGCCGCTCTTGGGCGGCGTCGCGCCCGGCGTCCGGCATTGCGTTCTGCGCCGCGCGCAGGCTCACGGTGCCGAGCCGCAGCAGCTTGCGCACGTCGGATACGAGCCTCGCGACCTCTTCGCCGAAACGTTCGGTCAGCTCCCGCTCGGGATCGCTCAGGTGCGGCGTCAGCACGAACAGCGC
Source organism: Burkholderia sp. MSMB0856 (assembly GCF_001524645.2). NCBI lineage: Bacteria > Pseudomonadati > Pseudomonadota > Betaproteobacteria > Burkholderiales > Burkholderiaceae > Burkholderia > Burkholderia sp. MSMB0856. The sequence goes on from NZ_CP013427.1 coordinate 2,014,189, forward strand.
GGCCGCCTGCATCGCGTGCGGATCGACGTTCAGCGTGCGCATGATCGACGCCGTGCCCGCCGAGTGATCGGCCAGCAGCTCGCCCGACGACAGGCGTGCGTCACCGGCACGCTCGCGCACGAACGCGAGCACGTCGTCGAACGACGGTGCCGCGACGGAAGAAGCGGAAACGGATTCGGTCATCGCACGGCCTGGCGCATTGCTGTCATCGGAACGCTTCGCTCAGCTCCGTTGCGCGGCGACGACGACGATCTCGACGAGCAGCGCCGGATCCGCGAGCTTCGCCTCGACGGTCGCGCGCGGCGGCGTATTGCCCTGCGCGACCCACGCGTCCCACTCCGCGTTCATGCCCTCGAAGTTCGCGAGATCCGAAATGTAGATCTGCACCGACAGCAGATGTGCCTTGTCGCTGTTCGCTTCGGCGAGCAGGCGGTCGATGTGGCCGAGCACTTCGCGCGTCTGGCCCTTGATGTCCTGGGTGGTGTCTTCGGCGATCTGGCCGGCCAGATACACGGTACCGTTGTGGATCGCGGTTTCGGAGAGACGCGCTCCGACGTGGTGACGAATGACTGCCATGGAATGTTCCGGTCGTATGAGTGGGTGAGAATCGGCGACGACGCGGCCCGCGTGCCGCCGAACCGCATATTATGACGCGTTTATGCGTCGCTTTCGACGAAAAACCGACGGGCAAGCGCAATCTGGTCATCGCCGATGAACGCTGGCGCATGGCCCGCGCCCTGGATCTCGGCCTGCGTCACGTGCCGGCCGCGACGCACCATCTCCGCCAACGTGTCGCGCGACAGCAGGTCGGAACGCTCGCCGCGCACGACGAGCAGCGACGCGTCGGTGGTCTCGATCGCGCGCCACAGCGCGGCCTCGCCGAGCGCGGCCAGCTCGGGCGTCGTCGCCTTGAACGGCTCGGCGATGCGCGGATCGTAGCGCATCGTCCACCCCCCGTCGGGTAGCTCGCGCAGCAACGGCCCGTTAATCTCGCGCCATTCGTCGTCGGTCAACGCGCCAAACGGCAGCGATAGCGACGTCAGATAGTCGATGCCCTCCTGTTCGGTCGCGAAACGCGGCTGCACGCCGAGGTATTCGCCGATGCGCGTCAGCGAATCGGGCTCGATGCGCGGGCCGACGTCGTTGACGATCATGCGGCGCAGCGGCGAACCGGGAAGCCCCGCGAGCGCCATGCCGATCAGGCCGCCCATCGACGTGCCGAACCAGTCGACCGACTCGACGTCGAGCCGCGCGATCAGCGTGACCATGTCGGCCACATATTGCGGAATCGCATAAAGCCGCGGATCGGCGAGCCAGTCGGAGCGTCCGCGCCCGACGACGTCGGGGCAGACGACGCGATACGTATCGGACAACGCGGCGGCAAGCCGGTCGAAGTCGCGCCCCGAACGGGTCAGGCCGTGCACGCAGACCAGCACGCGAGGATTGGCGGGGTCGCCCCATTCGGTATAGGCGACGTGGTGAAGGCCGGCGGCGCTCGCACACTGCACGCGTCGCTGACGGGGAACCGGAGGATTCGCTGAGGTTGTTGGCATCGTTGGCATCCTGTCGAACGGGGGCGGTGCGGCGGGCAACACTCGCGCCGCCCGATGCGAACGATTGTAAACCGCTTCGCAACGACGGGCCGTGACGCGGCCGCGGTCATCCGACGCATCTTCCCGACCGCTCACGCACTGCGGCGCCACGTCTCGCGCAACTGGTCGCGCAGGAAATCGACGAACGCCCGCACGCGCAGCGGCACGTGACGGCCGCCGGGATAGACGGCATGGAGCGGTGCCGCAGGCGCCGCGAATGTCGGCAACACACGCACGAGCCGGCCGGCCTCGAGATCGGCACCGACGTCCCAGATCGACTTCAGCGCAATGCCCGCGCCCTCCAATGCCAACGTACGAGCTGCACCGCCGTCGTTCGTCAGCAGCGCGGCCGTCACTTCGACCGTCACTGCGCCCTGTGCACCGTCGAACCGCCACTCCGTACGAGGCTGGTCGCCCATCACGATGCATCGATGTGCACGAAGTTCGGCCGGATGAGCCGGCAGCCCGTGCACGGCGAGATAGCTCGACGACGCGCATAGCACGCGATGATTCGGCGCCAGTTCGCGCGCGATCATCGTCGAATCGGCAAGGCTGCCGATCCGCACGGCAACGTCGATGTCCTGCGCGAGCAGATCGACGATCGTGTCGGTCAGCATCAGTTGCACGATCAGCTCCGGATGTTGCCGCTGAAACGCCGCGACGAGCGGCGCGATCCGCAGCCGGCCGAGCTCGCCGGGCCCCGTCAGGCGCAGCACGCCGCTGACCGTGCCGCGACGGTCGCTCATCAGCGTTTCGGCGCGATCGACCTCGGCCAGGATGCGCAGCACCTGCGCATGGAACTGCGCCCCGTCGTCGGTCAGCGTCTGCTGCCGCGTCGTCCGGTGCAGCAGACGCACGCCCAGTTGCGACTCGAGATGCGCGAGCCGCTTGCTGACGACGGACAGCGACAAGTCAAGCTCGCGCGCCGCTGCGGACAGGCTGCCGGCCGACACGATTCTCGCGAACGTATCGAGCGCCGGGAGATCGTCGATCAGCATCGCGGCACCTGCCCTGCGTCGACCTTTCCTTTTTTCGAATAATCCATTCGCCTTTTCCCCGTATTTCAGCTCGAAACGGAAACCTACCATACCTGTACCGCGTCGCCCCACGACGCCATCCAGAGGACACCCGAAACCATGCCGATCCCCTTTCCTTCGATCGCACGCCCGATCAGCCGCGTCATCGCTGCAGCGGCCTGCGTCGTTGCGCTGTCGCCTGCCGCATCCCGCGCCGCCGACCTTCTCGATGCGCACAGCCTGACGGTCGCGGCCGACGTGCCGGCTACGCAGGCACGTGCGCAAATCCTCGCCGCGCGTCGCTACGGCACCTTCTGGAATACCGGTGATGCCGCCCTCGCCCGCGCCGCACTCGCGGCCGATTTCGTCGACCGAACGTTGCCGGCCGGTCGTGAGCAAGGTGTAGCGGGACCACTCGCGGCGTCCGGCACGATGCGCACGGCCATCCCGGACCTGCGCTGCGACATCGACCAGATGATCGTGGCGGGCGACCGTGTCGTCGTGCACCTGCACTTTCGCGGACATTTCACCGGCACGTTCAATGGAACGACCGGAAACGGACAGGCGATCGACTTCATCGCGACGGACATCTACCGGATCGACCACGGCCGGATAGCGGAAAACTGGCACATCGAGGACAACCTGACGCTGATGCGTCAGCTCGGGCTCGTCGGATGACGGAGGAAACGATGACTCACCGCAATCACGGCTCGACAACGCATCCGGCTCGCCGCACGTTTCTTGCACAAGCGGGCGCCGGGCTGGCAGCCGGCATCGCGATGGCCGCGGGCGCCTCCGGGTCGGCAACGGCCGCCCCGACACCGGGCCCCGCATCGGCAGGTACCGGCGGGTTCTGGCAGGACGACACGCGCCTCGTCATCTCGATCTCGATGCAGTTCGAGGCCGGCGGACAACCGCCGAAGGGCGCGGATAGCCCGTTCCCGTCCGTCGAATTCCCGTCATCGGTGCCGGTCGATCTGGCGTCGGCCACGTGGTTCGCATATGGCTACCGCGAAGGCATTCCGCGCCTTCTCGACCTGTGGGACCGGCATGGCGTGAAAGTCACGTCGCACATGATCGGAGAGGCCGCGCGCCGGCATCCCGAACTGGCACGCGAGATCGTGTCGCGCGGCCACGAAGCGGCCGCGCACGGCTCGACCTGGCGATCGCAGTTCGCGATGAATCGCGACGACGAGTGCCGCTTCCTCACCGAAGCCCGCGACATGGTCGAAGCAGTGACGGGCAGGCGCCCGATCGGCTACAACTGCAACTGGCTGCGGCGCGGACCGAACACGCTGCCGCTGCTGCAGGAACTCGGCTACCTGTATCACATCGACGACGTCAGCCGCGACGAGCCCTTCATCGAAACCGTCGACGGTCGCAATTTCGCGGTCGTTCCGTACACGTTGCGCAACAACGACATCCTGCTGATCGAAGGCCGCAACTATTCGCCGACGATGTTCCTCGATCAGATCAAGCTCGATTTCGACCAGTTGTACGCGGAAGCCGGACAGCGGCGGCGATTGATGTCGATCAGCGCGCACGACCGGATCAGCGGCACGCCGCAGATGGTCCGTGCGTGGGACGCATTCCTGCACTACGCTCGATCGCATCCGGGCGTTGCCTTCATGCGCAAGGACGACATTGCCCGCTTTGCCCTGCACAGCCCGTCGACGTTGCGCGAAGCCGAAACGATCTGACCGGATTGCGCTCACCTCATCACCTCGGAAGGACCACCATGAACGATTCACTCCACGGAAAGAAGATACTCGTCGTCGGCGGCAGTTCCGGCATCGGTGCCGCCGCCGCGAAAGCATTCGCACAACATGGCGCTGTCGTGACGATTGCATCGCGCGACCCGGCCCGGTTCAATGCAGATGTCGCGCCGGGCGCGCAAGTCCGCGCCGAAGTGCTCGACATCACCGATACGGCGGCCGTCGATGCGTTCTGCGCGCGCGCCGGACAGTTCGACCACGTCGTGATTTCGGCGGCGAAGACGGCGACGGGCCCGGTCCGCGCGCTGCCGCTTGCCGACGCGCAAGCCGCGATGGACAGCAAATTCTGGGGCACATACCGCGTCGCACGCTCGATCGATATCGCGCCCGGCGGCTCGCTGACGTTCGTGTCGGGTTACCTCAGCGTACGGCCGAACGCATCGTCGGTCCTGCAGGGCGCGATCAACGCGGCGCTCGAGGCGCTCGCCCGCGGCCTTGCACTCGAGCTGGCACCCGTTCGAGTGAATGCCGTGTCGCCCGGCCTGATCGCGACGCCATTGTGGGACAAGCTCACGCCCGATGCGCGCGACGCGATGTACGCGGGCGCCGAGCAGCGCCTTCCGGCACGCCGCGTGGGCCAGCCGGAGGACGTTGCGAATGCGATCGTGTATCTGGCGACAACGCCTTATGCGACCGGCTCGACGGTACTGATCGACGGCGGCGGTGCAATCGCGTAGCGTATGCGGCCATGACAAAACGCCCCGCGTTCCATCGCGGAACGCGGGGCGTCGAGAGTCGCGCCGGTAAGCCAGCGCTTACGCGACCGCGCTCACATCGAGCGGCGCGCCCGTCTTCGTCTGGATCTCTTCCACGCTCACGCCGTCGGCGAGCTCGAGCACCTTCAGGCCATTCGGCGTCACTTCGATCACACCGAGATCGGTGATGATCAGGTCGACCACGCCGACGCCCGTCAGCGGCAGATTGCATTCGTCGAGGATCTTGTGCTGGTCGCCCTTCGCGACGTGCTCCATCAGCACGACGACGCGCTTCACACCCGCGACGAGGTCCATCGCGCCGCCCATCCCCTTGATCATCTTGCCCGGGATCATCCAGTTCGCGAGGTCGCCCGTCTTGCTGACCTGCATTGCGCCGAGGATCGCGAGGTTGATGTGGCCGCCGCGGATCATCGCGAACGAATCCGCCGACGAGAAGATCGACGAACCCGGCAGCGTCGTGACGGTCTGCTTGCCGGCGTTGATCAGGTCGGCGTCGACTTCGTCCTCGGTCGGCGACGGGCCGATGCCGAGCAGGCCGTTTTCCGACTGCAGCCACACCTCGACGCCCGCCGGCACGTGGTTCGCGACGAGCGTCGGCAGCCCGATGCCCAGGTTCACATAGAAGCCGTCCTGCAGTTCCTTCGCCGCGCGCGCGGCCATCTGGTCACGATTCCAGGCCATGTCAGTCTCCTTTCGCGCGTACGACGCGTTGTTCGATGCGTTTTTCGGGCGTCGCGTTCAACACGATGCGCTGCACGAAGATCCCCGGCGTATGGATCTGATCCGGATCGAGCGTGCCGTTCTCGACGATCTCCTCGACTTCCGCCACGGTGATCTTGCCCGCCATCGCGCACATCGGGTTGAAGTTGCGCGCGGTGCGGCGATAGATCAGGTTGCCGGATTTGTCGGCCTTCCACGCCTTCACAAGCGCGACGTCGGCCGTCAGCGACGGCTCGAGCACGTAATGACGATCGCCGAATTGGCGCGTTTCCTTGCCTTCCGCGATCACGGTGCCGTAGCCGGTGTTCGTGAAAAACGCGGGGATGCCGGCGCCGCCCGCGCGCAGCTTCTCGGCGAGCGTGCCCTGCGGCGTGAATTCGAGCTCGAGTTCGCCGGCCAGGTACTGGCGCTCGAACTCCTTGTTCTCGCCGACGTACGACGAGATCATCTTCTTGATCTGGCGCGTTTCCAGCAGCAGGCCGAGACCGAAGCCGTCGACGCCCGCGTTGTTGCTGATGCAGGTGATGCCCTTGACGGCGGAGTCGCGCAGCGCCGCGATCAGCGCCTCGGGAATCCCGCACAGGCCGAAGCCGCCCACCGCGAAGGTCTGTCCGTCGCGGACGATCCCTTCCAGCGCGGCAGCCGCGCTTGGATAGACTTTGTTCATCTGTATGTCCCTTCCTCTATGGAAACCAGCAAAACCGGTTCACGCGCCCACTGGGCCGCAAGCCCGCCGCATCATTCTATGCATGCACGGCGATACCTGCGTCGAAGCGCGCTGTTTTTATATCGCGACAAGGCGCCGCGAGATGCCTGAAAGGGTACGATGCGGCGCGGATGCGGCACAATACGCAAAAATACATAAGCGTTTGCCTCCGCTTGCCTGCGCCATGCCCGCTCTCGATTACCAGACTGCCTTTCACCTCGCGCCGCTCGGCCTCGTGATGTCGCGCGACCGCGTGATCGAGGACTGCAACGACGCGCTCGCGTCGATCTTCCGCTGTGCGCGGGCCGACCTGATCGGAAAGTCGTACGAAGTGCTCTATCCGTCGCCGGACGAATTCCAGCGCATCGGCGAGCGCATCTCGCGCGTGATGATCGCGAACGGCACCTACGCCGATGACAGAATCATGAAACGAGCCGACGGCGAGCTGTTCTGGTGCCACGTGACGGGCCGCGCGCTCGACCGCACCGCACCGCTCGCAGCCGGCGTCTGGACGTTCGAGGACCTGAGCGCGACGCGCCGCGTCGCCGTCGAGCTGACGCCGCGCGAGCGCGAGATCGCCGCGCAGCTCGCGACCGGCAAGACCAGCAAGCAGATCGGGCGCGTGCTCGACATCAGTTCGCGCACGGTCGACATCTATCGGGCGCGGCTGATGCGCAAGTACGGCACCAACAATACGCCGGAACTGCTGCAGCGCCTGCTCGGCCAGTAAAAGCCCCCCCGGAATGGCAATCGGCCGCGTGAAGCGGCCGATTCCGGAGATTTTCAACGGGAAATGGCGACACACCGGCGCCCGGGCGCCGGCTTCGGTGCCGCCGCGCTCAGCCGACCTTCGCCGCGAGCGCGCGCTCGATGGTGTCGCGCAGCAGTTGCGGCAACGGCACCGACTTGCCGAGCGCGTAGTCGACCCATACGCAGCGCGCGTTACCGCGCGCATAGACGTGCTCCGGATCGTCAGCGCGCGTCAGCTCGAAACCGGTGTCGAAGCTGCTGCGGCCGGGCTTCGCGGCCGACATCCTCGCGATCACGTCGCCCGGATAGTGCAGCTGCTTCAGGAACTCCATCGACGCCGTGACGATCACGGGCCCCTGCCCCTCACCGTTGCCGCCCGCGATGCCGAGTTGCTCGAACCACGAGATCCGGGCCTGTTCCATGTAGCGGAAATAGACCGTGTTGTTCACGTGGCCGAACGCATCCATGTCGCCCCAGCGGATCGGCATCGACATTTCAAATACGGGGGAATATTCGCTCATTACAGTCTTCTTTGTTGCTGAATGTCATCCACTCAGGCGAGGCCGAAGCCGTCGTCGGCGGAGATAATCGAGCCGTTGATGAACTGCGACTCGTCAGCCGCGAGCAGCAACAACAGCCCGTCGAGATCCTGCGGCTTGCCGACGCGCCGACGCGGCAGCATCGACTGCAGCTTCTGGCCCTGCTCGGTTTCCCACAGGTAATGATTGATTTCGGTATCGATATAGCCCGGACAGATCGCGTTGACATTGATTCCGTGGCGGCCCCATTCGAGCGCCATCGCACGCGTCATCTGCACGACCGCCGACTTGCTCATCGCATACAGCCCGATCTGCGGAAACACGCGCAGCCCGGCCACCGAAGCGATGTTGATGATCCGGTAAGGCGGCTTGCCGTTGCCGTTCCCGCGCATGATCATCCGCTTCGCGACTTCCTGCGCGACGAAAAACGCGCCGCGCGTGTTGGTGTCGAACACGAACTCGAAATCGGCCGGCGTCACGTCGACGAGCTTCTGCATCGTCGAGACGCCCGAATTGTTCACGAGGATGTCGATCGTGCCGGCTTCCGTTTCCGCGTGCGCGATGGCCGCCTTGATGCTCTGCACGTCGGTGACGTCGAGCGACACGACGTGCGCGGCACCGCCCGCCGCCTCGATTTCCGCGCGCAACTCCTTCAGGCGCTCGACGCGGCGGCTCGCGAGCACGACCTTCGCGCCGGCCTGCGACAGCACCTGTGCGAAGCGTTGCCCGAGGCCGCTCGATGCGCCCGTGACCAGCGCGACCTTGCCTTCCAGATTGATCGATCGACCCATTGCACATCCCCTTTCGATGTCGTTTCGCCGCCGCGGGCGCCCTGTCCCACGCAGCATAACCCTAGCACAAAAAATAGAACGATCGTGCTAATCTACGCGCATGCTGTTGCGGCAAGCGTTTCGTTTCGCAGACAATACGCTCCCGAATAAAAGCATTCTAACGGTTAGAGGAACGCCAATGACCCCCGCAAGCCTCATCGAGCAATACGGCCCGCGCGAATCGATGGAATACGACGTCGTGATCGTCGGCGGCGGCCCCGCCGGGCTGTCGGCGGCGATCCGGCTCAAGCAGCTGGCCGCCGAGAAAGGCACCGAGATCGGCGTGTGCGTGCTCGAGAAGGGTTCCGAGATCGGCGCGCACATCCTGTCGGGCGCGGTGATGGACCCGCGCGCGATCACCGAGCTGTTTCCCGACTGGAAGGAACAGGGCGCGCCCTTGAACGTCGAGGTGACGGAAGACCGCTTCCTGTTCCTGTCCGAGAACAGCGCGGTCACGACGCCCAACTGGGCGCTGCCCGACAACTTCAAGAACCACGGCAACTACGTGATTTCGCTGGGCAACGTCACGCGCTGGCTTGGGGCACAGGCCGAAGCGCTGGGCGTCGAGATCTTCCCGGGCTTTCCCGCAGCCGAGATTCTCTACAACGACGACGGCTCCGTAAAAGGCGTCGCCACCGGCAACATGGGCGTGGGCAAGGACGGCGAGCCGACCGAGAACTTCCAGCTCGGCATGGAGCTGCACGCGAAGTACACGCTGTTCGCCGAAGGCTGCCGTGGCCATCTGGGCCGCCAGCTGATCTCGAAGTTCAAGCTCGACGCGAACGCCGATCCGCAAGCCTACGGAATCGGGATCAAGGAACTGTGGGAAATCGATCCCGCGAAGCACAAGCCGGGTCTCGTGATCCACACGGCCGGCTGGCCGCTGAAGTCGGATACGTACGGCGGCTCGTTCCTGTATCACATGGACAACAACCAGGTCGTGGTCGGCTTCGTGGTGGGCCTGGGCTACACGAACCCGTACCTGTCGCCGTTCGAGGAATTCCAGCGCTACAAGACGCACCCGTCGATCCGCGCGTTCCTGGAAGGCGGCAAGCGCGTGTCGTACGGCGCGCGGGCGATCACGGCCGGCGGCCTGCTGTCGCTGCCGAAGACGGTGTTCCCGGGCGGCGCGCTGATCGGCGACGACGCGGGCTTCCTGAACGCATCGCGGATCAAGGGCAGCCATGCGGCGATCAAGACCGGCATGCTGGCGGCGGACGCGGCGTTCGACGCGCTGCAGGCCGGCCGCCAGAGCGACGAGCTCAACGCGTATCCGGACGCCTTCAAGCAATCGTGGCTGCATACGGAGTTGTACCGCGCGCGCAACTTCAAGCAGTGGATGGCGAAGGGCCTGTATCTCGGCACGCTGATGGTCGGGCTCGAGCAGAAGGTGATGGGCGGCAACGTGCCGTGGACGCTGCACCACAAGCATGCGGACCACGAGATGCTGAAGCCGGCGTCGCAATGCACGCCGATCGAGTATCCGAAGCCGGACGGCAAGCTGACGTTCGACCGGCTGTCGTCGGTGTTCATCTCGAACACGAACCACGAGGAGAACCAGCCGGCGCACCTGACGCTGAAAGACGCAAACGTGCCGGTGAACGTGAACCTGCGCACGTACGCGGGGCCGGAGGGACGCTTCTGCCCGGCGGCGGTGTACGAGTTCGTGAAGAACGACGACGGCAGCGACCGGCTGGTGATCAACGCGCAGAACTGCGTGCACTGCAAGACCTGCGACATCAAGGACCCGACGCAGAACATCGTGTGGGTCACGCCGGAAGGCGGCGGCGGGCCGAATTACCCGAACATGTAACCTGCCGGAAAACGCCGCCTTGCGCGGCGTTTTTTTCGTCCCGTCAGCATTCGACGCCGCCCTGCCCGCCACCGGGCGCGCGATTGCCGCACCGAACCGCGCCCCGAACCGGAGGCGCTAACGCGCCGCAATCCGCCGACGGAAATGCTCGGTGCCGGACACGATCTTGTCGAGCACCGCGTCGAGTGCCCAGAACCGCTCGCGCACGTCGTAGTCGATCGCACGGCAGCGAATCGATCCGAACGTGCCGATCCGTTGATGGTAGATCTTCGCGAGCGCCGGGTAGCCAAGCGCTTCCGACACCGCCGAGAGCACCAGGAACGTCGACAACTCGTCGGCAAGCGCCGGATCCGAGTCGCCCTGCGTGCGCAGCCACCGATACAGATCGGGATGGAAGTTGGTGAACACGCCGTTGAAACCGGCGGAGCCCGCCTTCATCGCATCCCATGCGATCGCGGCGTTCGCATTCAGGATCTTCATCGGCGAGCCCGCGGCCAGCGCAACGCGCCGCTTCACCGTCTCCAGGTCGCAGCTCACGTCCTTCAACATCACGAAGCGGCCCGTGTCGATGCACGCGCGCAGTTCGTCATCGGACAGCAATCGCCGATAGGGCGCCGGACATTCATACAAGCCAAGCGGCAGATCCGTCGGCAATCGGGCGAGCAACTTGTGAAGATGATCGAGAAACGCGGCGCTGCCCTTGCGCTGTGGATCGAGGCGGTTGGTCACGAGCACGACGCCCTGCGCACCCGATTCCGCCGCGGCACACAGCTCGGCGACCTGCGCGTCCAGATCTTCGCTGACGTGCCCTGACGCGACGACAGGCACACGCCCGGCCACCCGCTCGACCACGAAACGCGCAAGTTCCGCACGTTCTGCGAGACTCAGGAATTGCATCTCGCTCGATTGCGCGACCGCGAACAGCGCATCCGAGCCGTGCGCCAGATACCATTCGATGAGTCGTTCGAGGCCCGCGTAGTCGATTGCGCCGGCATCGTCGAACGGCGTCAGCATCACCGGCACGATCCCTTCGATGGTCGTGCTCGCCTGCTGATGTGATTGCATCTGTTTCTCCTTCCTTCAGTGAATACAGGGGGTAGCCGGCGGCCTCAGGCCGGCAGCGCTCCGCGCGCGGCACTCGCGGACTGCTCGGGAATCGGCTTGCGCACCAGCAGCAGGTAAGCCATCGCGCCGGCGAAGGCGATTGCCGCCGCGGTCAGCAGCGCCGGCACGAACGACCACTTCTGCGCGATGACACCCGTCAGGATCGGCGCGAGCGCACCGCCGATGAAGCCGCCGAAATTCTGGATCGCGCCGAGCGATGCGACACGGCTCGGCGGTGCGGCCGCCGTCGCGAGCGCCCACGAACATGCCGATGCCGCATTGGCGAGAAAGATCACGACCGAAATGCATGCGAGCGCGACCGTATTGCTCTGCACGAGCGCAGCCGGAATCGTGAACGCGACCATGCCGAGCATCGCGACGACCACCGCATTGCGCCGGCTCACGACCGGCGAGCGGCTGCGGCGCGTCACCAGATCCGACAGCCAGCCGGCAACGAGCGAACCGACGAACCCGCACAGGAACGGCACGGATGCCGCAAACCCGGTGCGAATGAGGCTCATGTGACGCTCCATCGTCAGATATCCCGGCAGCCAGGTCAGGTAGACCCAGTTCAGATACACCGAACCGAAGAAGCCAATCAGCATGCCCCAGGTCGTGCCGTGCGAAAACAGGCTGCGCCAGTCGGCGAAGGTCAGCTTGGGGGCCGTGACGGTCGTCTGCGCATCGGCATCGAGATACCCTCGTTCCGCCGCGGTCAATTGCGCACGCGCCGGATCGCGATACGACGCAAACCAGACGACGGCGACCACGAGACCGAGTGCCCCCGTGATGAAGAACGCCCAGCGCCAGTCGAACGACGCGACGAGCACCGACAGCAGCAACGGCGCGAGCGCGGTACCGAGCGGCGATGCCGCGTTGAAGATCCCGGTCGGCGTACCGCGTGCGCGCAACGGAAACCAGTTGCTCACCACCCGCGCCGCCGACGGGAACTGCGGCGCCTCGCCGATGCCGAGCACGATGCGCGCGACGATGAACCAGCCGAAGGTGGACACGAGGCCGCCCGCCATCTGCGCGAACGACCAGACGATCAGCCCGATGCCGAGCAGCCGGCGCGGCCCGATGCGATCGACAAGCCCGCCGACCGGAAACTGGCACAGCGCATAGCTCCACGAGAACGCCGACAGCAGCAACCCCATCTGCGAGAGCGACAGCCCGAGATCGTTCCGGATTGCCGAACTCGCGACGGCCAGCGTGCCGCGATCGAGATAGTTGACGATTCCGCTCGCCATGAGCAGCGCGAGCGCGATACGTTGTCCGCGCCGGATACGTGGCGGCGCAGTCGGAACAGCCTGGTCTTCGTTCATTTCGAATGTCTCCATGTCATAGGCGGGTGTCTGCCCGCGCCTTCCGTCGTCGCGGAATCTATACCGCCATGCTCTCCACTTCCTCGCGTGTCGGAATCGACGTCTGCGCGCCGTGGCGCGTGACGCTGATCGCGGCAGCACGCTGGCCGAACGCGATCGCGTCGTCCATCGGCGCACCGCTCGCCCGGGCGGCCGCGAATCCGCCGACGAAGGTGTCGCCGGCCGCCGTCGTATCGACGGCGACCACCGCCATGGCCCGATGGCGGCCGTTCCCCGCGCTGCCGCGCCAGCAGACGCCGCGCGCGCCCAGCGTGACCAGCACGTTGCCGACGCCTTTCGCGCGCAGCGCCTCGGCGGCGCGCACCGCCGAGACGTCGTCGCCGACGGCGATGCCGGTCAGCGATTCCGCTTCCGTTTCGTTGACGACGAGGTAGTCGATCCGCGCCAGCAATGCGTCGAACAGCGGCCGTGCAGGCGCCGGATTGAGCAGCACTGGCGTGCGATGCGCGATCGCACTGCCGATCGCGCGCGCGACGGTCTCTATCGGCACCTCGAGCTGGCACACCATCAGCGCCGCACCGGCGATCGCGTCGCGCGCTTCGTCGATCAATTCGGCATCGAGGCGCGCGTTCGCACCGGGCACGACCACAATGCTGTTCGCCCCGTGCGCATCGACCGTGATCGTCGCGACGCCGGTTGCCTCGCCGTCGATCCGGTGCAGGTGCGTCACGTCGATGCGTTCGGCCACCAGCGCGTCGTGCAGGCGCGCCCCGAACGCGTCGTCGCCGACGCAGCCGATCATCGCGACCGATGCACCCAGACGGGCCGCCGCCACCGCCTGGTTCGCCCCCTTGCCACCGTGAACGGTCTGGAACGTCGTGCCGAGCAGCGTTTCGCCCGGCACGGGCAGCCGTGGCGCATGCGTGACGAGGTCGACGTTGATGCTGCCGACGACCGCGATTCGAGGGGATTTTGCGTGGCTCTTCATTCTATGTAACCGCTTACATTTACGACAAACAAAATAGCCGGAGCGGCCATCGTCGACGAAAATTTCACAATGCGGGTGCAGCCTGTGTCTGACATAATACGGAATAGCATCAAGATAGCGCTTACATTCGCACAGGCGTCACCGGGAATGCAAGCGGGACCACGATGAATCGAGGGTAAACGATGGCGTTTTTGACCACGCGCGGCGCCTGCGAGGCAGCCGCGCCCGAGGATGACCGATGAGTATGCCCTCATCCAGCGGCGGCACGACTCGCGCACGCCGCGGCAGCGGCCGATCGGTGCTTGGGGATGTCGCGAAACTCGCCGGCGTGTCGACCGCGACCGTTTCGCGTGTGTACAACGACCCCGGCAAGGTCTCGGCCGACGTGCAGCAGCGCGTGCGCGACGCGGCACGCGCGCTGAACTGGATTCCCAACGCGGCCGGCCGAGCACTCGCCTCCACGCGCACTCACATCACGGGTGCGATCATCCCGACGCTCGACGACCAGGTGTTCGCGTCGCAGGTAGCGGGCATGCAGGCGGTCATGGCCGAGCACGGCATCACGCTGTTCCTGGGCTGCTCGAATTACGACCCGGCACAGGCGCTCGCGCAGGTGCGCGCGATGCTGTCGCGCGGCGTCGAAGCCGTGTCGCTGGTCGGCGAAGCCTATCCGCCGGAAGTATTCGAACTGCTCGACCTGCATCGGGTGCCGTATGTCGTCACCTATGCTTACCGCGACGACAGTCCGCACTGCTGCATCGGCTTCGACAACCGTGCGGCATTCGCACGACTGACCACGCACCTGCTCGACCTCGGGCATCGCGATTTCGCGATCATCATGCAGCCTTCGGCGGACAACGACCGTGTGCAGGCCCGCCTGCGCGGCATCCACGACACGCTCGCCGCGCGCGGGCTCGCGGTCCGGCCGATCCACCAGCATGAGGGCCCCGCCACGATCGCGTTCGGGCGCGCGAGCCTGCGCGCGATCGCCGACAGCGGGGCGACGCGCCCGACGGCCGTGATCTGCGGCAACGACGCACTCGCGCTCGGCGCCCTGCTGGAAGCGCAGGCGATCGGCCTCGATGTGCCGTCGCAATTGTCGATCACCGGCTTCGACGATGTCGCGCTGGCTCGCGAGATCCGGCCCGCGCTGACGACGATGTGGGTCGACACCGACGCAATCGGCCGCAAGGCCGCCCGCGCGTTGCTCGACGCACTCGAGCACGGCGAAACCGGGCCCGGTTACGCGATACTGCCGGAACTGCGGGTGCGCGAATCGGCCGCGCCGCCGAATTCGGCGGCTCAATGAAAACGGGGCGCCTCAGGCGCCCCGTTTCGCATCGAATCGATCGAGCCGGCGCTTGCCGGCCCCGCTGCCTCAGGTCGCGCTGCCCGCGATCTTCGGCGTCGGCGTCTCGACGTCGCCGCACTGCGCGCGATGGCGCAGGGCATGGTCGATCAGCACCAGCGCGAGCATCGACTCGGCGATCGGCGTCGCGCGAATGCCGACGCACGGGTCGTGACGACCGAAGGTTTCGACCGTCGCCTCTTCGCCGGACTTCGTGATCGAACGGCGCGGCGTGCGGATGCTCGACGTCGGCTTGATCGCGATCGACACGGTGATGTCCTGCCCCGTCGAGATCCCGCCGAGCACGCCGCCCGCATGGTTGCCGACGAAGCCGGCCGGCGTCAGTTCGTCGCCGTGCACCGAGCCGCGCTGCGCGACGCTGTCGAAGCCCGCGCCGATCTCGACGCCCTTCACCGCATTGATGCTCATCATCGCCTTCGCGATGTCCGCGTCGAGCCGGTCGAATACCGGCTCGCCCCAGCCGACCGGCACGCCGGACGCAACGACGTCGATGCGCGCGCCGATCGAATCGCCGTCCTTGCGCAGCGCGTCCATGTAGGCTTCCAGCTCCGGAACGACCGCCGCGTTCGGCGAAAAGAACGGGTTCTCGCGAACGTGCGACCAGTCGACGAACGGCACGTCGATCTCGCCGAGACCGCTCATGTACCCGCGCACCTCGACGCCGAAACGCTCGCGCAGCCATTTCTTCGCGACCGCGCCCGCGCCGACGATCGGCGCGGTCAGGCGCGCGGATGAGCGACCGCCGCCGCGGTAGTCGCGGATGCCGTATTTCTGCCAGTAGGTGTAGTCGGCATGACCGGGTCGGAACGTCTCGACGATGTTGCCGTAGTCCTTGCTGCGCTGGTCGGTGTTGCGGATCAGCAGCGCGATCGGCGTGCCGGTCGTCACGCCTTCGAACACGCCGGACAGGATCTCGACCTCGTCGGCCTCCTGGCGCTGCGTCACGTGCCGCGACGTGCCGGGCTTGCGGCGATCGAGTTCGATCTGGATGTCGGCTTCGGTCAGCCCCATTCCCGGCGGGCAGCCGTCGATCACGCAGCCGATCGCGGGACCGTGCGATTCGCCGAAGGTCGTGACAGTGAAAAGCGTGCCGAGGGTATTGCCGGACATGATGGAACCGCCCAAAGAGAATTGGACAAACCGATGCGCTGCCGGGACCGCTGGCAGGCCGATCGTTTGCCGGTCGAGAAAAAGAAGTAAACCGCTATTATGCCAGCCGTCCCGTGCCCGCGGGCCGTGTGAACCGTTCAGACCACACGGGCCGGCCGCGCGGGCGGCCCGGCGCGAGCCGCCGGGCCCGCCCCTGCTCACTTTCGCGCGCCGCGCAACTCGGTCACCGCGGCTTGCAACGCCTCGGGCGTCGCGACCGAGGCCGGGATCGGCTCGCCGACCGCGAGCGTCAGCCGGCTCATCACGCCGCGCTTGATGGGTCGCGGCATGCGCGCATCGGTATGACGAGAGAAATAGCTGCCCCACAGCCCGCGCAACGCCATCGGAATCACGGGCGCCGGCGTACGGCTCAGGATTTCAGTGATGCCGTGGTGGAACGTGTTGATGTCCCCCGTCTTGGTCAGCTTGCCTTCCGGGAAGATGCACACGAGTTCTCCATCCTTCAGCGCGGCCTCGCACGCGTCGTACGCACGTGCGAGCATGTCGGGATCCTCGTGGCGCGGCGCGATCGGAATCGCCTTTGCATGCCGGAACACCCAGCTCGCGAAGCGCGTCTTGAAGATCCGGTGATCCATCACGAACCGGATCGGCCGCGGGCTCGCGGCCGCCAGCACGAGCGCATCGACGTAGCTCACGTGGTTGCATACGAGCACGGCCGCGCCGTCTTCCGGGATCCGCTCCGCATGCACGAGGCGAATCCGGTAGAACGTATGCACCAGCACCCACGCGACGAAGCGCAGCAGGAACTCCGGAACGAGCAGGTAGATGTACGTCGCGACCACGACGTTCAACAGCGCGGTGACGAGGAACAGGCCCGGGATGTCGACGCCGGCCTTGGTCAGCCCCATCGCCATCAGGGCCGACAGGATCATGAACAGCGCATTCAGGATGTTGTTCGCGGCGATGATCCGCGCACGATGGGTCGGCGCGCTGCGACTCTGGATCAGCGCATACAGCGGCACGCTGTAGAAGCCGCCGAACATCGCCAGCAGGAACAGGTCGGCCAGGATGCGCCAGTGGCGCGCGCCGGCCAGGAATTCCCCGACCGACAGCAGATGCCCGGGCGACGGCAGCGCGCGGCTCGCGAAATACAGCTCGATCGCGAACACGCTGATGCCGATCGAGCCGAGCGGCACGAGGCCGATCTCGACGCGCCGCTGCGACAGCCGCTCGCACAGCAGCGAGCCGAGGCCGATCCCGACCGAGAACGTCGCGAGCAGGACCGTGACAACATCGGGGCTCGCGGACAGCACGTCCTTCGCGAAATTGAAGAACGACGTGAGGAACGTCGCGCCGACGAACCACAGCCACGAGATGCCGAGCAGGCTCAGGAACACGGTGCGATTCTGTCGCGCGAGCCCGAGGTTGCGCCACGTCTCGCTGAACGGGTTCCAGTTGATCACGAGATCGGGCTGCGGCGCCGGCGTCGGCGGCACGCGCTGCGCGACGAGCCGTCCCGCGAGCGCGATGACGACGACGCTGACGGCCAGCACACGTTCACCGTTGCCTTCGATGCCCGCGGCCGCACCGCCGATGATCGTGCCGATCAGGATCGCGATGAACGTGCCCATCTCGACGAGGCCGTTGCCGCCGACCAGTTCGTGGTCGCCGAGATGCTGCGGCAGGTACGAATACTTGACGGGGCCGAACAGCGTCGAGTGCATCCCCATCATGAACGTGCACAGATACAGCAGCGTCGCGCTGTGCGTGACGAAGCCGGCCGCGCCGACCAGCATCAGCACGATCTCGAAGGTCTTCACGAAGCGCGTGAGCGTCGCCTTGTCGTATTTGTCGGCGATCTGACCGGAGGTGGCCGAGAACAGCACGAACGGCAGAATGAAGATCGCGGAAATCAGGAACGCCGCCGTCTTCGCGTCGACGCCGGAGAAACGCGCGGTGTGATAGGTGACGAGCGATGTGAATCCGATCTTGAACACGTTGTCGTTCAGCGCCCCGAGGAACTGGGTCGTGAAGAACGGTGCGAAACGGCGCTGGCGCAACAGGTCGAACTGCGACGCGTGGGCGCGCCGTTCGCCGCGCGACGCGGAAGAGACTTGCGTGTGATCGCTCATGCGGAATACGCGCGCATCGTCTGGGCGAAGCTGCGCGGGCCTTGTGTTGTTGTCGAAAAAACGGCGGCGCAGGCTGAACCTGCGCCGCCGTGCGCCGAGTGGCAGCGCCCGCGCGTCATGGCACCGGGCGCGACGTGTTTCACGGCTTCTGCGCTTCGGCTTCCGATTCCGGCCAGTCGCGGATGTACGCCTTCAGCATCCGGTTCTCGAAGCTTTGCGCCTCGACGACCGTCTTCGCAACGTCGTAGAACGAGATGACGCCCATCAGCACCTTCTTGTCGAGCACCGGCATGTAGCGCGCGTGACGCTCGAGCATCATCCGGCGCACTTCGTTGACGTCGGTTTCCGGCGTGCACGTGAGCGGCTCGTCCATCACCTTGCGCACCTGCACGTCGCCGATCGCGCCGCCGTTCACGTGGAGGCGCAGGATGATCTCGCGGAACGTCAGCATCCCGACGAGATCGCCGTACTCCATCACGACGAGCGAACCGATATCGTGTTCGGCCATCGTATCGACCGCTTCGCGCAGCGGCTTATCGGGCGTCACCGTAAACAGCGTGTTGCCCTTCACTTTCAGAATATCGCTGACGCGCATCGTAGTCCCCTCATGCTTGAATGCAAATCCGCTTTCGATCCTATCGGAAAGCCTGTCAAAAGGAAAGCGCGGGCCCGCGCGGCGCGGCCGCCCCGCTTGCGGACGCGAGCCGCCCGCCGCACAATGACTCCATCGACAGCGGCCCGAGGAGACGGCCATGGCGCATACTCATACGGATCAATTCGCCAGCTTCGCTGACTTCTACCCGTATTACCTGAACGAACATCAGAACCTCACGTCGCGGCGGCTGCACTTCATCGGCTCGCTCGGCGTGATCGGCTGCGTCGCGATGGCGATCGCGACGGGCCACTGGCCGTGGCTGCCGGCTGCGGTCGTGTGCGGCTACGGATTCGCGTGGGTCGGACACTTCTTCTTCGAGAAGAACCGCCCCGCCACGTTCCGGCACCCGATCTACAGCCTGATGGGCGACTGGGTGATGTTCAAGGACATCTGCACCGGGAAGATCCCGCTGTAACGCCCGCCCGGTGGCGCGTCACGCCGTTTTCGGCGGCCGCGCGTGCGGGTCGGGCGCCCCGCCGGGCACGGGCCCCGGCACTGTCTCCGCCGGCGGCACGCCGGCGAGCCGATGCTCGGCGATCAGCGACGCAAGCGATACGTCGAATCGGTCGTTCGACAGCACTTCGAGCAATGCCGCCCCTTCGACGTGGCTGCGGCGGCGCTGGAGCTGGTAGGTCAGCTCCGTGCGGTCGATCACGAGCACGTCGAACAGCTGAGCCAGCGTCAGGTGCTCCGGATTCGCCAGCAGGATGTAGCTCGGCGCGAGTTCGCCGCTTTCCAGCCGCGCGATCCATTCCCGCTCCTCCATCGTCAGCAGCAGCCGCTGCGCGGTTTCCATGTCGCAGCGCAACATGGTCGCGAGCCGCATCGCCGTATAGCCCGCCTTGCCGACCGCGCGCGCCTCGGCCAGCCTCGCCAGCAGTTCGAGCGCGTCGAGCAGGTCGCTGCCCGGATAGTGGATGCGATGGAACTGGCCGACGCGAATCGCCGGCAGCGCGGACGCCACCATCGCGCCGAGCAGCGCGATGAACCAGCTCAGGTACACCCATAACAGGAACACCGGCAGCGCCGCGAACGCGCCGTATACGGCCGTATAAGTCGGAATGCGCCGCACGTAATAGCCGAAGCCGCGCTTCGCGAGCTCGAACGCGATGGCCGCGAACAGCCCGCCGATCACCGCGTCGCGCCATGCGACCGTGCAGTTCGGCAAATACACGTACAGCAACGTGAACGCGAGCACGGTCAGCGGCAGCGACACGAATGCGAGCAGCCATTCGACGATCGACGTCGACGGCGCGGCGCCGGTGAACGCCAGCGACTGCGTAAACAGGTACGACGAGATCGACAGGCTCACGCCGAACAGCAAGGGCCCGAGCGTGATCAGCGCCCAGTACGCGAGCACGCGCTGCGCGAACGGCCGCGGCTTGCGCACCCGCCAGATCAGGTTGAACGCGGACTCGATCGTCATCATCGTCATCACCGACGTGACGACGAGCGCGATCAGGCCGGCCGTCGTCAGCCCCTTGGCCTTCGACGCGAACTGGTTCAGGTACTTGAAGATCTGGACGTTGAACTGCGCGGGCATCAGGTGATCCGCGAGGAACCCCTGCAGCGAGATCTGGAACGATGCGAACATCGGGAACGCGGTAAACAGCGCGAACGCGACCGTCACGAGCGGCACGAGTGCCAGCATCGTCGTGAACGTGAGGCTGCCCGCCACTTGCGGGATGCGATCCTCGGCGCTGCGCCGGGCCGCGAACTGCGCGAGGCGCTTGAGGGTGTCGAGATCGACGCTCAACTTCGGCAAACGGCTTCTCCTTCTCGATGGCGCGCGCGATGGCGCGCCGCCGCCGCGCTGCGCGACGACTTCAGCCCCTATAATAGCCGCTCGATCCAGCAGGGGCCGACTGCACCGGGCATGCGCGCGGCCGCACGCGGCTCCGTCGCCCATGAAAGACATTCTCGTCCTCTATTACAGCCGTCACGGCGCCACGCGCGATCTCGCGCTCGCGATCGCGAACGGCATCGACAGCGTGCCCGGCATGCAGGCCCGCATCCGCACGGTGCCGCCCGTCTCGACGGTCTGCGAAGCCACCGCCCCCGACATCCCCGACGACGGCCCGCCCTACGCGGAACTCCGCGACCTCGAGGAATGCGCGGGCCTCGCGCTCGGCTCGCCGACCCGCTTCGGCAACATGGCCGCCTCGCTCAAGTATTTCCTCGACGGCACGACCCCGCAATGGCTGTCGGGCGCGCTGACCGGCAAGCCGGCCTGCGTGTTCACGTCGACCGGCAGCCTGCACGGCGGCCAGGAATCGACGCTGCTGTCGATGATGCTGCCGCTGCTGCATCACGGGATGATGATCGTCGGGATCCCGTACACGGAATCCGCGCTCAGCACGACGCGCACCGGCGGCACGCCTTACGGCGCATCGCACGTGTCGCAGCACGATCGCAGCGCGGCCGACGGGCTGTCGGCCGACGAAAAGGCACTCGCGGCCGCGCTCGGCGTGCGGCTCGCCCGCGCGGCGGCCGCCCTGTCCGCCGCCCAGGCCACCGAAGCCGCATGAACGCGCCCGCCCGCCCCGCCGTCACCGCCCGGCCGCGCTACGCGCTGGCCGCGGCCACGTGCCTCGTCGCGCTGATCGCGTTGTCGCTCGCGTGGGAACTGTGGCTCGCGCCGCTGCGCCCGGGCGGCTCGGCGCTGATGCTCAAGGCCGTGCCGCTCGCGCTCGCGCTGCCCGGCGTGTGGCGGCGTAACATCTATACGATGCAGTGGGCGAGCATGCTGATCCTCGTCTATTTCGCCGAAGGCATCGTGCGCGGCATGTCCGACCGCGGGTTGTCCGCGACGCTCGGCTGGTGCGAGACCGCGCTCGCCGTCGGCTTCTTCGTGGCAGCGCTCGTGTACGTCGCGCCGTTCAAGCGCGCGGCGAAGCGGCAGCGCGCCGCGTCCTGACCCTTACGCGACCGAACGTGATGATTTCTTCCGAAGCCTTCGTATCCGCCTGCCGCGACGCGATCGGCGCCACCTACGTGCTGACCGATCCGCACGACACCGAGCCGTTCCTGACCGACTGGCGCCGCCGCTACAAAGGCAGCGCGTGCGCGGTGCTCAAACCTGCCGATACGGCCGAAGTCGCCGCGCTCGTCCGGCTCGCGAACACGCATGGCGTCGCGCTCGTGCCGCAGGGCGGCAACACGGGCCTCGCCGGCGGTGCGACGCCTGACGCGAGCGGCGGCCAGGCCGTGCTGAGCCTCGCGCGCCTGAACCGCGTGCGCGCGCTCGATCCGCACAACAACACGATCACGGTCGAAGCCGGCGCGATCCTCGCCGACGTGCAGGCACGCGCCCGCGAAGGCGGCCGACTGTTCGCGCTGAGCCTCGCCGCCGAAGGCAGCTGCACGATCGGCGGCAACCTGTCGACCAACGCCGGCGGCACCGCGGTGCTGCGCTACGGCAACGCGCGCGAGCTGTGCCTCGGGCTCGAAGTCGTGACGGCGCAGGGCGAGATCTGGGACGGCCTGCGCGGCCTGCGCAAGGACAACACGGGCTACGACCTGCGCGACCTGTTCATCGGCGCGGAGGGCACGCTCGGCATCA
This sequence comes from Burkholderia sp. MSMB0856, assembly GCF_001524645.2. NCBI lineage: Bacteria > Pseudomonadati > Pseudomonadota > Betaproteobacteria > Burkholderiales > Burkholderiaceae > Burkholderia > Burkholderia sp. MSMB0856. Next base: position 2,036,891 of record NZ_CP013427.1, read on the forward strand.
TCACGGCCGCCGTGATGAAGCTGCATCCGCTGCCGGCCGCGCAGGTCACCGCGCTGGCCGCGCTCGAGTCGCCGCACGCGGCGCTCGACTTCCTCGCGCTCGCGCAGCGCGCGGCCGGCCCGCTGCTGACCGGCTTCGAACTGATGTCCGATTTCTGCATGCAGCTCGTCGGCAAGCACTATCCGCAACTACGCTATCCGTTCGACCGCACGCATGCGCAGACGGTGCTGCTCGAACTGTCGGACAACGAGAGCGAAACGCATGCGCGCGCACTGTTCGAGAAACTGATGGAAGAGGCGTTCGAGGCCGGGCTCGTGGTCGACGCGGTGGTCGCGGAAAATCTCGCGCAGTCGCGTGCGTTCTGGGACCTGCGCGAACACATCCCGCTCGCGCAGGCCGACGAGGGACTGAACATCAAGCACGACATCGCGGTGCCGATCTCGTCGATCGCGCGCTTCATCGACGAAACCGACGCAGCAATCCAGCAAGCCGCGCCGGGCGCGCGGATGGTCACGTTCGGCCACCTCGGCGACGGCAACCTGCACTACAACGTGCAGACGCCCGAAGGCGGCGACCCGAAGGCGTTCCTCGCGGAATTCCAGAAACCGATCAATCGCATCGTCTACGACAACGTGCACCGCCACCACGGCACGATCAGCGCGGAGCACGGGATCGGCCAGTTGAAGATCGACGACGCCCAGCGCTACAAGTCGCCGGTCGAAACGGCGCTCATGCGCACGCTGAAGACCGCGCTCGACCCGCGCGGGCTGATGAATCCCGGCAAGGTCCTGCGCTGAAGCCCCCCACCCCGGAGCGATGTCCATGAGAGTTCGCGTCCTGTCCGACCTGCATCTCGAAAGCAACCAGCCCGACACGATCGCGCACGCCGATGCGGATCTGGTCGTGCTGGCCGGCGACATCCACAATCACGCGGAAGGCCTGCGCTGGGCCGCCGAAACGTTCGCCCCCGACGTGCCGGTGATCTACGTGCCGGGCAACCACGAGTACTACGACGGGGAATTCGGCGCGCTCGAAACCGCGATGCGCGACGCCGCGCAGGCGATCGACAACGTGCATTACCTGAACAACGGCGTGTACGTCGATCCGGCACAGCGCTTTCGCGTGCTGGGGACGACGCTGTGGTCCGATTTCTCGCTGTTCGGCACCGACGAGGCGAGCGTCGCACGCGCGATCGACGCCGGCATGCGTGTGATGCTCGATTTCAAGGGCTTGATCCAGGTGACGTGGCCGCACGATGCGGCACTGCATGCGGCGGAAGCGCCGGAGCGGGATTTCACGCCGGCCGACGCGATCGCGCTGCACCGGCAAGGTCGCGCGTGGCTGGAAGCACGACTCGCGACGCCGTTCGACGGCCGCACGATCGTCGTCACGCACCATGCGCCGCACCTGCGCTCGCTCGCCGAGCGTTACGCGGAAGACCTGGCGTCGGCGGGATTCGTCACGGACATGGCGGAACTCGTGCGACCGCCCGTGGACCTGTGGATCCACGGCCACACGCATACTTCATTCGATTACGTGACCGACAGCGGCACGCGCGTGGTGTGCAACCCGCGCGGCTATATCCACCGGCGCACCGGCGAACTGGAAAATCCCGCGTTTGTGTGGGACAGAGTGGTCGAGCTCGGCTGAGCGCCGGGCCATCCGGCCGCGTGATGCGGCCCTTCCCGATCCGAAAGGCCGCCCGATCAGCGATCGGCGCGGCGCGATCCGTTCGCCGACGGGCGTACCCGCACCGGCGCCGGCTTCATCCGTGCCTTCATCGCGCGCAGCAGATCGCGCGTCGCCGCGGCGGCGGCAGCCGCACCAAGCAGAACTCCAAGGCCGATCATCAGTTGCGTATCCATTGCGACTCCGGGTATGGGCAGATCCAAATCTCTCTGATTTGAACAGTATCAAACTGTCCGCCGTCCGAGGGTAAAAAAATGTTGCGCGAAGGACAAATCTCGTCAGATCGGGCTCGACCGCGCGCTCATGTCGCAGCCGTGAACTGCGCGAGCGCGGCTTCATCGGCTTCGAGCGTGGCCGGCAACTCATCGCGCAGAAAATCGACCCAGGTGCGGATTTTCGCGTCGAGGTACTGGCGCGACGGATACAGCGCGTAGATGTTCATCACGTGCGACCGGTATTCGGGCATCACGCGCACGATGTGTCCGCTGCGTAGCCCGCCGATCGCCGAATAGAGCGGCAACCCGCCGATCCCCATCCCTTCCCGCACGGCCACCGCGAGCGCCTCGGCGACGTTCACGCGGAACGGCGGCGCCGTGATCGGAATCACCTCGTCGCCGTGCGGCCCCGACAGCGACCACTCGTCGAAGTGAAAGCCCGGCGCGACCATCCCGAGACAGACGTGCTGCTTGAGATCCGCTGGCGTCCGCGGCACGCCGTGCGCGTCGACATAGCCCGGCGACGCGCACACGACGCTGTAGCTCTCGCCGAGCCGCTGCGACACCAGCCCCGAATCGGGCAGGTCGCGGCCCACGACGATCGCGACGTCGTACCCCTCATCGAGCAGGTCGGGCATCCGCTGCGCGAGCGTCAGTTCAACGTGCACGTCCGGATAGCGCTGCCGATAGCGCGCGATGGCCGGCACCAGGTAGTGCTGCCCGAGGCTCGTGAAGCAATGGACCTTCAGCTTGCCCGACGGGCGCGCGTGCGCGTCGCCCGCTTCGGCTTCGGCCTGTTCGACGTACGCGAGGATTTGCTCGCAGCGCTGCAGGTAGCGCTCGCCTGCCTCGGTCAGCGCGATCCGGCGTGTCGTCCGGTTCAGGAGGCGCGTGCGGAGGTGCGCCTCGAGATCCGACACGGCGCGCGATGCATAGGCGGTAGTCGAATTCATCTGCTGGGCGGCCGCGGTAAAGCTTCCCGCGTCGACCACACGGACGAATACCCGCATGTTTTGTAACGTATCCATCCCATTACCCGTTTGAATCCGGAGGGATTGTTGCACAGGGGCGAACAAATATTATCTCAGGATTCGTAAAAATGACTTGCACCCTTGTCCATTTATTCAGGAATCACTGAAAAATATAATCGCATCCGACTCATCTATATCCGAAAGGGAGAAAATCGTGCGGTCTCCGGCAACAAAAGGGACGCTGGCACTGGCGGTTCTTGCAGTCTCATTAATAATGGCCGGATGCGCGAGCATGGGCGACAACAAGCCGCAGTCCGCGCGCATCGAAGCGAACACGCTCGATGCCGGTGCCGCCATCCGCGCGGCGGACCACGATGCGGGCTGGCCCGCGTCCGACTGGTGGCGCGCGTACCGCGACCCGCAACTCGACGCGTGGATCGCCGCCGCGCAGGCCGGCAACCCCACCCTCGCGGCCGCCGAGGCCCGCGTGCGCGAAGCACAGGCGATGGCCCGCGTGGCCCGTTCGGCGGAACTGCCGCAGATCAACGGCAACCTGTCGCTGATGCGCCAGCACTGGCCCGACAACGTGTACTACGGGCCCGGACCGCTCGCCGACACCGACACGTGGAACAACACCGGCACGCTCGGCCTGTCGTACCACCTCGACCTGTGGGGCAAGGACAAGAACGCGACCGAGCGCGCGCTCGACACCGCGCATGCAACCGCGGCCGACGCACGGGCGGCGAAGCTCGAGCTCGAGGTCAATGTCGTGCGCGCGTATGTCGGCATGTCGATGAACTACGCGCTGCTCGATCTCGCGCACGAAACGTTCGAACGCCAGCGCTCGCTGGCCGATCTCGCGCGCAAGCGCCTGCAGGCCGGCCTCGGCACGCAGCTCGAAGTCAGCCAGGCCGAATCGACGCTGCCCGACTACGAGCGCCAGATCGACAGCTATGAAGAAGCGATCCAGCTCGCGCGCCACCAGCTCGCCGCGCTCGCGGGCAAGGGCCCGGGCGCCGGCGATGCGATCAAGCGGCCGAGCCTGTCGCTCGACGCGCCGGCCGGCTTGCCGTCCGCGATGCCGGCCGACCTGCTCGGCCGCCGCCCGGACGTCGTCGCGGCCCGCTGGACGGTCGACGCGCAGGCACGGGGCATCGATGTCGCGAAAGCCGCGTTCTACCCGAACATCGATCTGCTCGCGACGGTCGGCGGCTTCGGCGTGACCGCGCCGTTCACCGACTTCCTGCGCGCGATGAACGGCGGCTGGACGGCCGGCCCCGCGCTGTCGCTGCCGATCTTCGAAGGCGGCCGCCTGCGCGCGCAACTCGGCGCGGCCGGCGCCGGCTACGACCAGGCCGTCGAGCGCTACAACCAGACGGTCGTCGGCGCGCTCAAGGACATCGCCGACCAGGTCGTGCGGATCCGCTCGCTCGATACGCAGAAGAAGGACGCCGCGCGCTCGGTGGCCGCCAACGACCGCAGCTACCAGCTGTCGCGCGAAGGCTTCCGCCGCGGCCTGACCGATTACGTGAACGTGCTGGTCGCGCAACAGCAGCTGCTGCGCGCGCAGGAGACGGCAGCCCGCATCGACGCGGAGCGCCTCGCCGCGCACGCGCAGCTGATGGCCGCGCTCGGCGGCGGCGTCGAGCCGGAAACGGACGTTCAGGCCGGCCATCCGCCGCACGACGAATCCGCCGCGAGCGCCGGCGCGCCGGCCACCGCATCGGGTGCGAAGCCCGCCGTGGCCGCCGCCCGGCCCGCGCAGGTCGCAACCGCCGCCGCGACCGCCGCGCCGGCCGCACGGTAACGCGGAGCGACCGCCATGTCCGCCTCCTCCCCCGCTTCCACACATGCCGCCGGCCCGCTCGCGGCCTGGTCCGCCGCGTTCGGCGACTGGGTCCGCAGCGACGGCGCCGCGTGGCTCTATCTGTTCAAGGCACTGCTTGCCGCGTTCATCGCGACCGGCGTGTCGATGCGGCTCGACCTGCCGGCGCCGAAGACGGCGATGACCACGGTGTTCATCGTGATGCAGCCGCAAAGCGGCGCGGTGCTCGCGAAGAGCTTCTACCGGGTCGCCGGCACGATCTTCGGGCTGATCGCGACGCTCACGTTCGTCGGGCTGTTCCCGCAGCAGCCGCAGCTGTTCCTGCTGGCCGTCGCGCTGTGGGTCGCGCTGTGCACGGCCGGCGCCGCGCGCAACCGCAACTTCCGCAGCTACGGCTTCCTGCTCGCCGGTTACACGACCGCGCTGATCGGCCTGCCGGCATCGCAACACCCGGACGGCGCGTTCATGAGCGCGATGACGCGGGTCGCCGAGATCATGGTCGGGATCGTGTCGGCAGGCGTCGTCAGCGCGCTGGTGTTTCCGCAGTACACCGGCGAGCAGATGCGCACGACAGTACGCAAGCGCTTCAGCAGCTTCGTCGACTACGTCGCGGCGGCGCTGTCGGGCCAGCTCGACCGCGCGCACATCGAAACCATCCATACGCGCTTCGTCGCGGACGTGGTCGGCTTCGAAGCGGCGCGCAGCATGGCTGTATTCGAGGATCCGGACACGCGGATGCGCAGCGGCCGCCTCGCGCGTCTGAACAGCGAGTTCATGAGCGTATCGAGCCGCTTTCACGCGCTGCATCAGTTGATGAACCGGCTGCGCGCGGCCGGCGCGCAGGCCGCGATCGATGCGATCGAGCCGTACTTTCGCGAGATCGCGCCGCTTCTGACGCGCAATGGCGAACCGGTGCGCTCGTCGGCCGACGCCGCGCTCGCGGCCGAACAGCTGCTCGCGTGGCGCGACGCGCTGCCGCGCCGCATCCGCGCGACGCGCGCCGCGCTCGAAACGCAGCCGGATTTTCCGCTGCTCGACTTCGACACGGCCACCGAGCTGCTGTACCGCTTCATCACGGACCTGCACGAATACGCGGCGACCTATGCGTCGCTTTCGACCGCGACGCACGAGCGCGAACGCTGGATCGAGCGCTACGAGCCGCGTACCAACGCGACGGCGATGGTGATCGCGGCGATTCGCACCGCGACCGTGATCCTGGTGCTCGGCTGGTTCTGGATCGAGACCGCGTGGCCAAGCGGCGTCACGATGACGCTGACGGCCGCGGCCACCTGCGCGCTCGCGTCGTCGACACCGCGGCCGACCGCGATGTCCGCGCAGATGGGCATGGGTACCGCGCTGGCCGTCTGCACGGGCTTCCTGCTGACGTTCGGCATCTACCCGCACATCGACGGCTTCCCGCTGCTGTGCGCGGCCCTCGCGCCGCTGCTCGCGATCGGCATCTTCATGACGATGAAGCCGAAGCTCGCGGGCTACGGGATGGGCTACCTGATCTTCTTCAGCTTCCTCGCCGGCCCCGACAACATCACGCATTACGATCCGATGAGCTTCATGAACGATGCGCTCGCGCTGGTGCTGTCGATGCTCGTCTCGGCGATCGCGTTCGCGGTGCTGTTTCCGCCGACCGCGCCGTGGCTCAAGAAGCGGCTGTTCGCCGACCTGCGCCATCAGGTGGTCGCCGCGTGCCACGCACGGCTTGCCGGACTGCGCACGCGCTTCGAGAGCGGCGCGCGCGACCTGATGTATCAGGCGCACACGCTGTCGGCCGATCAGCCCGACGTGCAGCGCGACGCGCTGCGCTGGATGTTCGCGGTGCTGGAGACGGGCAACGCGGCGCTCGACCTGCGCACCGAGCTGGCGACGCTGCCGTCCGACCCGCGCTATGCGCCGACGACGCCGTGGCGACGCGCGATCGAGACGATGCGCACCGCGCTGTCCGCGCTGTTCCGCAAGCCGGACGCGGCGCGCTTCGACGCGACGCTCGACGCGGTCAACGCCGCGATCGACGCGACCCGGCAGACGCTCGATGCGTTCACGCCGTCGCGCGAGGAGCGCCATCGGCTGCAGCGCATCCTGAGTCATCTGCATTTCGTACGCACGGCGCTGCTCGATCCGGAATCGCCGCTCGAGCCGCTCAACCGCAACCGCCCCGTGCGTCCCCAACAAGGAGCCTCGTCATGATGCCGCGTGAAATCGCCATTCTCGATGCCTACATGCCCACGGTGGTCCTGATGTTCGTCCTGGGCGCGCTGGCGACCTGGGCCGTCGACCGCCTGCTCGCCTACACGGGCCTCTACCGTCTCGTCTGGCACCCGTCGCTGTTCCGCGCGTGCCTTCTCGTCTGCATTTGCGGCGGACTGAGTCTTGCCGTTTACCGTTGATTCCGAACCATCATGATTCTCAGAAAACTCTTCGGCTTCGTCGCGACCGCCGTCATCCTTCTCGTCGCGATCCTGATCGGGCGCTCGCTGTGGGTGCACTACATGGACGATCCCTGGACGCGCGACGGGCGCGTCCGTGCCGAGATCGTCAACGTCGCGCCGGACGTGTCGGGCGCGATCGTCGAGCTGCCCGTGCATGACAACCAGCTCGTGAAAAAGGGCGACCTGATCATGCAGATCGACCCGTCGCACTATCAGATCGCGGTCGAGCAGGCGCAGGCGGCCGTCGCCGCCCGCCGCGCGGAACTGCAGATGCGTCGCGACGATGCGGCCCGCCGTGCCGACCTCGACGCGCTCGTCGTGTCGAAGGAAAACCGCGAGAACGCCGCGCACAGCGCATCGAGCGCCGACGCGCAGTACCAGCAGGCGATCGCCGCACTCGACGCCGCGAAGCTCAATCTCGAACGCACGCGCGTGGTCGCGCCGGTCGACGGCTACATCACGAACCTGCAGACGTTCAAAGGCAACTACGCGGTGGCCGGCCAGGCGAAGCTCGCGATCGTCGACAGCCATTCGTTCTGGGTCTACGGCTACTTCGAGGAAACCAAGCTGCCGCGCGTGAAGGTCGGCGCACCGGCCGAGATGCGGCTGATGAGCGGCGGCGTGATGAAGGGCCACGTCGAGAGCATCTCGCGCGGCATCTACGATCGCGACAACCCGCAAAGCCGCGACCTCGTCGCGGACGTGAATCCGACCTTCAACTGGGTGCGCCTCGCGCAGCGCGTGCCGGTGCGCATCCGCATCGACGAAGTGCCGGCCGACGTGGTGCTGTCGGCGGGCACGACCTGCACGGTCATCATCGATCCGGACAAGCAGAAAAAGTCGTGATGAAACGCTGGCCGGGCGGCGCCCCGCCCGGCCGCGTCATTCCCAAAAGAACCGGTAAGGCAGGAACGGCGACGGGCCGAGCCCGTATTCGCCGAGCATGTTGCGCAGTCGCATCGCGAAGCCGACGGCGCCGATGACGACCAACGCGACGATCACGTGCCGGCGTCGGATCCCCGGCACGTGCTGCAGCGGCACGAACTGACAGCCCATCGCGAACAGCACGAGCCACTGGAAACGCAGCCCCGCATAGCTGATCCGCGCGAGCGCGAAGCTCGCGATCTCGCAGACGAACAGGAACACGAGCGTGCGCGGCATGCGCGCCAGCAGCACCCAGCCGGCGGCGAGCGTCAGCAACGCAAGCACGAGCGGTGCGCCGCCCGACATCTGCGCGGGCGGCGTGAACGCCGCATACAGGCCGACCTTCGCGAGCAGCGCGTCGTGATGCATCGCGAACAGCACGCCGCCGATCGCGACCGCCAGCCCCGCATAGCGCAGCAGGCGCAACCGTCCGACCTGCAGCAGCACGACAAGCAGCGCCGCCGACACGTGCATGGCGGTCGCCGCGGCCGCGAACGCGAACGACGCGCCGTGCCGCCTGCGCGCCCATGCGTCCGATGCGAGCTTCGCGACGCAGAACGCGACGCCGTAGCGCACGCCGCTCATCGCCATGTCGTAGAAGAACAGCGGAAAGATCAGCGTGGCGAACACGCATGCGTCCTCGGCGCTCCGGCCGAACGCGGCGACGCACGCGACGACGACCAGCAGCGACAGGATCGCCAACGCGATGTGCGGCTCGTGCCCGAGCCACGCGAGCGCGCGCACGAGCCAGACGAAACCCGGTTCGAGCGTGCGCGGCACGACCTTCAGGTTGCCGCTCCAGATGCCGGTAATGATGTCGAGGTAGATCGCCGTGTCGGTGCCCGTCCGGCCACGCAGCACGGCGACCGCGGCGGCCGGCGCGATGCCCGCCGCGAGCCATCGCCACGCGGCCACGCGCGTGCGCATGCCGATCGCCGCGGACGCGAGCATCCACAGGTATCCCGTCAGGTAAATCGTCATCGTCATTGTTGTGACCCGCTCGGCGTGCGGTCGCACCGGAGTCGGTGCGCATGCGCCGCGGGTTCTGGCCCCCGCTATGTGGAGGCGCATTGTAAGGGATTGCGCGCGGGCCGACTGCCGGGTTTGTCACCGATCGACAGCAGCCCGCCAGCCTGCGCGTCGCGGGCGGGACGGCCCGCTACGGAGTGGGACGATGCGACGCTCAGGCCGCGATGCGAAAGCGTCCGACCAGCGACTTGAGCGCCTGCGCCTGCTCGTCGAGCGCGTTCGCTGCGGCGGCCGCCTGTTCGACGAGCGCCGCGTTCTGCTGCGTGCCGGCATCCATCTGCGTGACGGCGCGGCCGATCTCGTCGATCCCCGCGCTCTGCTCGTCCGACGCCGCGGAGATCTCGCCGATGATGTCGGTCACGCGCTTGACCGCCCGCACCACGTCGTTCATCGTGCGGCCCGCATCGTGCGCGAGCGCTGCGCCGTTCGCGACGCGCTCGACCGATGCGCCGATCAGCCCACGGATCTCCTTCGCCGCGGTCGCCGCGCGCTGTGCGAGCAGCCGCACCTCGCCCGCGACCACCGAAAAACCGCGTCCCTGCTCACCCGCGCGCGCCGCCTCGACCGCGGCGTTCAACGCGAGAATGTTGGTCTGGAACGCGATCCCCTCGATCGTGCCGATGATGTCGCGAATGTTCTTCGCGCTGTCGTCGATCTCGCTCATCGTCGCGACCACGCGCCCGACGACTTCGCCGCCCGCCTCCGCGACCGCCGACGCATTGGCCGCGAGCGCGCTCGCCTGCCGCGCGTTCTCGGCGTTCTGCCGCACCGTCGACGTGAGTTCCTCCATGCTGGCCGCGGTGCGCTCGAGCGCGACGGCCTGCTGCTCGGTGCGACGCGACAGGTCGAGGTTGCCGGTCGAGATCTCGCCGGACGCGGCCGCGATCGCCTCGGCGCTGACGGCGATCTCGCCGACGGTCGCCGCAAGCCCGGTCTGCATGTCGGACAGCGCACGCACCATGCTGTCGCGGTCGTGCCGGGCGAGCGATATCGGCCGTGCGAGGTCGCCGCGCGCGATGTCGGCGGCGATCGCCTTCGCCTCCGCGGGCTCGCCGCCGAGCTGGGACGCGAGGCGGCGCACGACCCCTTCGGCAATCGCGATCGCCAGCACGATCAGCGCAGCCGTCATCGCCGCGATCATCGCGAACGACGACGAGAAGATCGTTGCGGACGCATCGAGCGTCGCCTTCGACTTCGCGCCGCGCGTCTTCACGAGCATCGCGACGAGTTTCTCGAGCTTGCCGGTTTCGACCAGCAGCGACACGTCCTGCGTGCCGACCTGCCAGTTCATCTGCGACAGGTCGAGCGGCTGCGCCTGCACGAGCGCGACGAAATCGCGCAAATGGCCGCTCCACGTGCCGACCGCCATCGAGAATGCGCGCAGTCGCGCGGAATCGTCCGCATCGGCCGGATCCGCGTACCGCTGAAGCGTCGCGAGCGCCTGGCCGATCGACGCGAGCCCCGCGCCGACCTCCGCGCCCAAGTCGTCGCGCTCCTTCGCGGTGGTGGCGGTCAGCAGCATCTTCTGCGCGCGGCTCGCGCGCAGCACCTCGGCGCGCACCTCCTCCGCCGCCCGGCTCGCGACGTGCCCCTGCTCGTAGACCGATGCAATCGACGCGTTCAGCCGGCTGATCTGCCACAGCGAAAACACGCCGATCGCGAGCGTGCCGGCCAGCAGGATCGCGAACGCGGCGCGCAACGTCGCCTTGACCGTCCACGGCCGGGACTCGCGCCGGGCTGCGCGCGCGCGCCGTGCGGTGGGCCTGGCGGCTGCGTCGGATGCGGCGGCGGCCGCAACCGGCCGCGGATGCAATGAAGCTGCTTTCATCGATATATCCCCGTATTGATCATGCCGCCGGAAAGGTCGGTTCCGGCGGCCGGCATTCCCACGCTGGCCCGCCATGCCGCGCGCCCTGCGCTCGCCCGGCTCGTGGCCGGTGCCGCACTGTGATGTCATTTGTCCTTCTACGGCCGCCATCGGCGCGCCTTGAGTCCGGGCAAACACCGATCCCGTCCCGCGCGGCCCGACGAAAGCCGGACGCGCCGCAGCGTTATACCTGGCCAAAAAACGGCGTCATGGCCGAATCGTCACAACAATGTCCGAATCGCGACAAAATTTGGCCTGACATTCTCGATACGCCACATTAGACTTCTTTGACGCAACAACGATTCGAACGCGCCGATCCCCATCAGAGCGCGTCCCGCCACCTCAACTCGCTCAGCTCACATGGAAACCAGCCTCGATACGGGCGCCGGCGCGACAGCCGCAGCCCAGCCGTCTGCCCCACCCGCTCCGCGTACCGTCTACCCCGTGCTCGGCGCGATCAGCTTCTCGCACATGCTCAACGACATGATCCAGTCGTTGATCCTCGCGATCTATCCGATGCTCAAGAGCCAGTTCGCGCTGTCGTTCGCGCAGATCGGCCTGATCACGCTGACCTACCAGATCACCGCGTCGCTGTTGCAGCCGCTCGTCGGCCTGTACACGGACAAGCGGCCGAAGCCGTATTCGCTGCCGGTCGGGATGGGCTTCACGCTCGCGGGGCTGCTGCTGATGTCGGCCGCGCAGAACTTCCCGACGCTGCTGGCGGCGGCGGCGCTGGTCGGCTGCGGCTCGTCGGTATTCCATCCGGAATCGTCGCGCGTCGCGCGGATGGCATCGGGCGGCCAGCACGGGCTCGCGCAGTCGCTGTTCCAGGTCGGCGGCAACGCCGGCTCGGCACTCGGGCCGCTGCTCGCCGCGCTGGTGATCATTCCGCACGGCCAGCACAGCATCGCGTGGTTCTCGGCGGCCGCGCTCGTCGCGATGGTCGTCCTCACGCAGATCGGCCACTGGTACAAGAAGCATCCGTCGATGAAGAAAAAGGCCGCGGCGGCCGGCCATCCGACGCTGTCTCAGGGCCGCGTGCTCGCCGCGATCGGCGTGCTGGTGCTGCTGGTCTTCTCGAAGTACTTCTACCTCGCGAGCATCAACAGCTATTTCACGTTCTATCTGATCGACAAGTTCCACCTGTCGGTGCAGGCCGCGCAGATCCACCTGTTCGTGTTTCTCGCGGCAGTCGCGGCCGGCACGCTGATCGGCGGGCCGGTCGGCGACCGGATCGGCCGCAAGTACGTGATCTGGGTGTCGATCCTCGGTGTCGCGCCGTTCACGCTGCTGCTGCCGTACGCGAACCTGTTCTGGACGAGCGTGCTGAGCGTGATCATCGGCGTCGTGCTGGCGTCGGCGTTCGCCGCGATCCTCGTCTACGCGACGGAGCTGATGCCCGGCAAGGTCGGAATGGTCGCGGGCCTGTTCTTCGGCTTCGCGTTCGGCCTGGGCGGCGTGGGTGCCGCCGTGCTCGGCCAGCTCGCGGATGCGACGAGCATCACGTTCGTCTACAAGGTGTGCTCGTTCCTGCCGCTGATCGGCGTGCTGACGGTGTTCCTGCCGAACCTCGAAAGCAGCCGGCGCAAGAAGGCGTGACGAACCGGCCGCGGCATGTGTGCCGCGGCCGGTCGACCGATTTGAAGGGAAAGTACGACGGCGGCTTCAGGCCGCCGTCGTCGCATGCAGCGTCAGGAAACGCTTGAGGATGCCGGACGAATAGTTGCTCGCGATCGCCGACAGGAAGTGCGAGAACGACTGCGTCGCATGATCGTCGGCCGTATCGGAGATCGTGCGCACGATGGCGAACGGCACGTCGTGCTCGGCGCAGACCTGCGCGATCGCCGCGCCTTCCATCTCGACCGCGAGCGCGTCCGGCAGCGCGTCGCGCAGCGCGACGACTTCCCGCTCGCTCGACACGAAGCGGTCGCCGCTGATGATCAGCCCGCCGTGCAGCGTCGCACCCGCCAGCCCGAAACGCTCGGCGAATCGCGCGCCCTCCTCGGCGACGAACAGCGTGCATGCGGCCTTCAGGCGAGCCGTCAGCGCCGCATCGGTCGCGAACCGCGTGATGCCGAGCAGCGGCACCTCGTAGCGCGGAAACAGCGGCGACGCATCGAGATCGTGCTGCAGCAGCAGATCGGCGACGACGACGTCGCCGACGCGCACCGTGCGCGACACGCCGCCGGCGACGCCGGTGAAGACGATGCCGGACACGCCGAACACGTGAATCAGCGCGCTGACCGTCGCGGCGGCCGCCACCTTGCCGACCCGCGCGAGCGTGACGACACAGGCCGCTCCGTGCACGGTGCCGACATGGTAATCACGGCGGCCGAGCGTGATCGTCTTCATCGCGCCTTCGGCACGCATCGCGGCGATCAGGTCGCCGAGTTCCTCGGGCAGCGCGGCCAGAATGCCGAGCGGACGCGTCGATACCGTTTCAACCATGTCGATGCTCATCATTCCACCGCCTGCAGTTTCGCGACCGCCAGCGCGAGCCATTTCTCGCCGTGCCGTTTGAACTTCACTTGCGCCTTCGCATCGGCGCCGTTGCCTTCGAGCGCGGTGACCGTCCCCTCGCCGAACTTGGTATGGAATACCTGCTGGCCGATGCGGAAGCCAGTGTCGGCCGCGCGCTGCTTGTTCGCGAACGCCGGCAGCGGCGCGGAGACCGCCGCATCGACGACCTGCTCGCGACTGCCGCCGCCCGGCCGCGCGAACCAGTCGCGCCCCCAGCCGGCATTGTCCGAGCGGCCGCCCCAGCGCGAGCCCGCCTCGACCTTCGGCGTGAGCCACTTCAGCACGTGCTCCGGCAATTCGTCGAAAAAGCGCGAGCGCACGTTGTAGCGCGTCTGGCCGTGCAGCATCCGGCTTTGCGCGAACGACAGGTAGAGCCGCTCCTTTGCGCGCGTGATCGCAACGTACATCAGCCGCCGCTCTTCCTCGAGACCGTCCGATTCGAGCACGCTGTTCTCGTGCGGGAACAGCCCTTCCTCGAGGCCGGTGATGAACACGGCCGAGAATTCGAGACCCTTCGCCGCGTGCACCGTCATCAGTTGCACCGCGTCCTGGCCAGCCTGCGCCTGGTTGTCGCCGGCTTCCAGCGACGCGTGCGACAGGAAGCCCGCGAGCGGCGTCATCGTGTCGGGATTCTGCGCGGGGTCGCCGAGCGGCGCCGGATCGAGCACGTCGACCGTCGGATCGTCCGCGTCCACGCCGAGCTCCGGCGCCGCGATCGCGCCCGCGCGCAGCGGAATCGAGCGGGCCGGCGCATCGAGCCCGTAACCTTCCTCGCTGACGAACGCGGTGGCCGCGTTCACGAGTTCCTGCAAGTTCTCGAGGCGGTCCTGGCCTTCGCGCTCGCCCTGGTAGAAATCGGCGAGGCCACTCGCGCGCACGACGTATTCGACCGTCTCCGGCAGGCTCATCTGCTGCGTCTCGGCGCGCATCTTCGCGACGAGGTTTGCGAACGCGCCGAGACTCGTGCCCGCCTTGCCGGTGACGTACGGAATCGCCGCGGCCATCGAGCAGTCGTACAGGCGCGCCGCGTCCGCGAGCTGCTCGATCGAGCGCGCGCCGATCCCGCGCGTCGGGAAATTCACGACTCGCACGAACGCGGTGTCGTCGTTCGGGTTGTCGATCAGGCGCAGGTACGCGAGCGCATGCTTCACTTCCTGGCGCTCGAAGAAGCGCAGACCGCCATACACGCGATACGGGATGCCCGACGTCATCAGCGTGTGCTCGATCGCACGCGACTGCGCGTTGCTGCGATACAGCACGGCAACCTCGCTGCGCGACATCCCGGTGTTGATCAGCGAGCGGATCTCCTCGACGATCCAGCCGGCCTCCTGCGCATCGGTGCTCGCCTCGTACACGCGCACGGGCTCGCCGTGGCCGGCGTCGGTGCGCAGGTTCTTGCCGAGGCGATGCGAGTTGTTCGAGATCAGCTGGTTCGCCGCGTCGAGGATGTTGCCGTGCGACCGGTAGTTCTGCTCGAGCTTGATCAGGTTGCGCACGCGGAATTCGTCTTCGAAGTCGCGCATGTTGCCGACGTTCGCACCGCGGAACGCGTAGATCGACTGGTCGTCGTCGCCCACCGCGAAGATCGCGTTCTCGCCGCCCGCGAGCATCTTGAGCCACGCGTACTGCAGCTTGTTGGTGTCCTGGAACTCGTCGACGAGAATGTGCTTGAAGCGCGCCTGGTAGTGCGCGCGCAGCGGCGCGTTGTACGCGAGCAGCTCGTAGCAGCGCAGCAGCAGTTCGGGAAAGTCGACGACACCCTCGCGCTGGCACTGCTGGTCGTACGCCTGGTAGAGCTCGACGAACTTGCGGTTGAAGTTGTCGGACGCGTCGACCTTGTCGGGACGCAGCCCCTGCTCCTTCGCGTTGTTGATGAAGTACTGGACGTTCTTCGGCGGATATTTTTCGTCGTCGACATTCGCCGCCTTCATCAGCCGCTTGATCGCCGACAACTGGTCGGCCGTGTCGAGGATCTGGAAGGTCTGCGGCAGGCCGGCGTCGCGCCAGTGCGTGCGCAGCATCCGGTTGCACAGCCCGTGGAACGTGCCGATCCACATGCCGCGCGTGTCGATCGGCATCATCGCCGACAGCCGCGCCATCATTTCGCGCGCGGCCTTGTTCGTGAAGGTGACGGCAAGCACCGTGGCCGGCGACGCGTAGCCCTGCTGGATCAGCCACGCGATGCGCGTGATCAGCACGCGGGTCTTGCCGCTGCCCGCCCCCGCGAGGATCAGCGCCGGTTCGTTCGGCAGCGTGACGGCGGCGTATTGTTCAGGGTTCAGATTGGCGAGCAGATCGGGCATGGAGCGGCAGCGGACGTGCGAGAAAAATGCGGACCCGCCATTATAAGTCGGCCGCGCGATGCCGTTTCCGATCCGTTCCGACGCCTGCCGTCGCCCGCGTTGCGACGCCCCCGCGACCCGCCCGCCCGGGCAAGCGATGGCTGGCCGATGTGCATCCATTTATAATTGTCAGATTCGGCATCCAATTCACGCATTTTTCGGCAGATTTCCAACCATGAGCGACAGCACGCTTGCGAAGAGTTTCGAGCCCCACACCATCGAGTCCCAATGGGGGCCGGAGTGGGAAAAACGCGGCTATGCCGCACCGGCATTCGATCCGGCACGCCCCGATTTCGCGATCCAGCTGCCGCCGCCGAACGTCACCGGCACGTTGCACATGGGCCACGCGTTCAACCAGACGATCATGGACGGCCTCGCCCGTTACCACCGGATGCTCGGCGAGAACACGCTTTGGGTGCCCGGCACCGACCACGCGGGGATCGCGACCCAGATCGTCGTCGAGCGCCAGCTCGACGCACAGGGCGTATCGCGCCATGACCTCGGCCGCGAGAAGTTCGTCGAGCGCGTGTGGGAGTGGAAGCAGCAGTCCGGTTCGACGATCACCGGCCAGGTGCGTCGTCTCGGCGCGTCGACCGACTGGTCGCGCGAATATTTCACGATGGACGACAAGATGTCGGCCGCCGTGCGCGACGTGTTCGTCACGCTCTACGAACAGGGCCTGATCTACCGCGGCAAGCGCCTCGTGAACTGGGATCCGGTGCTGCTCACCGCGGTGTCGGATCTCGAGGTCGCGAGCGAAGAGGAAAACGGCCACCTGTGGCACATCCGCTATCCGCTCGTCGACGGTTCGGGTTCGCTGACCGTCGCGACCACGCGCCCGGAAACGATGCTCGGCGACGTCGCGCTGATGGTCCACCCGGAAGACGAGCGCTACGCGCACCTGATCGGCAAGCTCGTCACGCTGCCGCTGACGGGCCGCGAGATTCCGGTGATCGCCGACGACTACGTCGACCGCGAGTTCGGCACGGGCGTCGTGAAGGTCACGCCCGCGCACGACTTCAACGACTACCAGGTCGGCCTGCGCCACAACCTCGCGCCGATCGAGATCCTGACGCTCGACGCGAAGATCAACGACAACGGCCCCGAGCAGTATCGCGGCCTCGACCGCTTCGACGCGCGCAAAGCGATCGTCGCCGACCTCGATGCGGAGGGTTTCCTCGACTCCGTCAAGCCGCACAAGCTGATGGTGCCGCGCGGCGACCGCACCGGCGTCGTGATCGAGCCGATGCTGACCGACCAGTGGTTCGTCGCGATGACGAAACCAGCACCGGAAGGCACGTTCAACCCGGGTAAGTCGATCACCGAAACGTCGCTCGACGTCGTGCGAAACGGCCAGATCAAGTTCGTGCCGGAAAACTGGACGACCACCTACTATCAATGGCTCGAGAACATCCAGGACTGGTGCATCTCGCGCCAGCTGTGGTGGGGGCACCAGATTCCCGCATGGTATGGCGAAAACGGCGAGGTGTTCGTCGCGCGCAACGAGGAAGAAGCGCGCGCCCAGGCCGCCGCGAAGGGCTATGCCGGCGCGCTGAAGCGCGACGAGGACGTGCTCGACACGTGGTTCTCGTCGGCGCTCGTGCCGTTCTCGTCGCTCGGCTGGCCGAACGACACGCCTGAACTGCAGCACTTCCTGCCGTCGTCGGTGCTCGTCACCGGCTTCGACATCATCTTCTTCTGGGTCGCCCGGATGGTGATGATGACGACGCACTTCACCGGCAAGGTGCCGTTCCACACCGTCTACGTGCACGGCCTCGTGCGCGACGCGGAAGGCCAGAAGATGTCGAAGAGCAAGGGCAACACGCTCGACCCGATCGACATCGTCGACGGCATCGACCTCGAAACGCTGGTCGCGAAGCGCACGACGGGCCTGATGAACCCGAAGCAGGCCGCCACCATCGAGAAGAAGACGCGCAAGGAATTCCCGGACGGCATCGCCGCGTTCGGCACCGACGCGCTGCGCTTCACGATGGCGTCGATGGCGACGCTCGGCCGCAACGTGAACTTCGACCTCGCGCGCTGCGAAGGCTATCGCAACTTCTGCAACAAGCTGTGGAACGCGACGCGCTTCGTGCTGATGAACTGCGAAGGCCACGACTGCGGCGCCGACAAGCCGGAAGTGTGCGGCGCGGGCGACTGCGGCCCCGGCGGCTACCTCGACTTCTCGGCGGCCGACCGCTGGATCGTGTCGCTCCTGCAACGCACCGAGGCCGACATCGCGAAGGGCTTCGCCGATTACCGCTTCGACAACATCGCCACCAGCATCTACAAGTTCGTGTGGGACGAGTACTGCGACTGGTACCTCGAACTCGCGAAGGTGCAGATCCAGAACGGCACGCCGGAACAGCAGCGCGCGACGCGTCGCACGCTGCTGCGCGTGCTGGAAACGGTGCTGCGCCTCGCGCACCCGATCATCCCGTTCATCACCGAAGCGCTCTGGCAGAAGGTCGCGCCGCTCGCCGGCCGTTATCCGCAAGGCAAGGCCGAAGGCGAAGCGTCGCTGATGATGCAGGCGTATCCGGTCGCGAACCTGCAGAAGATCGACGAGGCGTCGGAGCAATGGGCGGCCGACCTGAAGGCGATCGTCGACGCGTGCCGCAACCTGCGCGGCGAGATGAACCTGTCGCCGGCGACCAAGGTGCCGCTGCTCGCGGCCGGCGACGCCGAGCGCCTGCGCTCGTTCGCGCCGTACGTCCAGGCCCTCGCCCGCCTGTCGGAAGTGCAGATCCTGGCCGACGAAGCGACGCTCGACCAGGCAGCGCACGGCGCGCCGATCGCGATCGTGGGCCCGAACAAGCTGGTACTGAAAGTGGAAATCGACGTCGCGGCCGAACGCGAGCGCCTGTCGAAGGAAATCGCGCGCCTGACGGGCGAAATCGCGAAGTGCAACGCGAAGCTCGGCAACGAGGCGTTCGTCGCGAAAGCGCCGCCGGCCGTGGTCGAACAGGAGCAGAAGCGTGTCGCCGAATTCCAGAGCACGCTGGAAAAACTGCGCGCTCAGCTCGATCGGTTGCCTGCGTAACAAACGGTAAGGTCGTTTGCGTTCACTATAATCGGAACGTGAACATAAGACTGTCTGACAAGTCGATTACAGGAATAAAGGTTCGATCATGTTGAAAGTCACCAAGGCGGTATTCCCCGTTGCCGGTCTCGGCACGCGGTTCCTCCCGGCAACGAAGGCGAGCCCGAAGGAAATGCTGCCCGTCGTCGACAAGCCGCTGATCCAGTACGCCGTCGAGGAAGCGATCGCCGCGGGCATCACGGAAATGATCTTCGTGACCGGGCGCAGCAAGCGCGCGATCGAGGACCACTTCGACAAGTCGTACGAAGTCGAGGCCGAACTCGAGGCGCGCGGCAAGGAGAAACTGCTCGAGCTCGTGCGCAGCATCAAGCCGAGCCATGTCGACTGCTTCTACGTGCGCCAGCCGGAAGCGCTCGGCCTTGGCCATGCGGTGCTGTGCGCGGAGAAGCTCGTCGCCGACAACCCGTTCGCGGTGATCCTCGCCGACGACCTGCTCGACGGCAACCCGCCCGTGATGAAGCAGATGGTCGACGTGTTCGACCACTATCACAGCTCGGTGATCGGCGTGGAGGAGATCCCGCCGTCGGAGACGAAGTCGTACGGCATCGTCGACGGCAAGGAGTGGGAAGAATCGATCGTCAAGATGTCGGCGATCGTCGAGAAGCCGGCGCCGGAAGTCGCGCCGTCGAACCTCGGCGTGGTCGGCCGATACATCCTGAAGCCGCGGATCTTCGAACATCTGCGCGCGCTGAAGCCTGGCGCGGGCGGCGAGCTACAGCTCACCGACGCGATCCAGGCGCTGCTCGCCGACGAACAGGTGCTGGCCTACAAGTATCAGGGCACGCGCTACGACTGCGGCAGCAAGCTCGGCTACCTGAAGGCGACGGTCGAGTTCGCGCTGCGCCACCCGGAAGTCGGCGCCGAGTTCGACGCGTATCTGCGCGCGCGCGGCAACGGGCAACCGGCTGCCTGAACGCGGCACGGGCCGGCCTCGCCTGCGCGGCGGCCCGCCCTCACCTCACGGCCGGCGCGTCAGCGCGCGGCGGCCGACTTCACCGAGACGACGCCCGGCATCGCGCCCGCGTCGTCTTTTTTCGTCTTCACGAGCCAGCCGTCGCCCTGCTCGAACGGCAGCTTCGCGAGCGCGCTCTTCACGAGCGTCGGCGCGGCCTGCTGCGTGCCCGCATCGCGGTCGCGCATCGACGCCGACACGCGATAGACGTCGGCGCCCGACTTCGCGTCGACGAAACGCAGCGTCAGCACGTGGCGATACACGCTGCCCGCGAACGGCAGCGCGAACGGCGCCGGCCCGTCGACGGTCACGCACGCGCTGCTTGCCGCGCCGCACTGGTCGGCCGTCGCCGCGACCGACGCCGGCTGCGTCGCGTATGCGATCGACAGCCGGTAGCGCGCGGCCTGGCCAGGCTGCGCGTCGAAGCCGCGGTGCGCGAGCTCGTCGCGCACGAGCGTCTCGATCTGCCGGTATTCGGCATCGTCGGCCTGAGCGGCCGTGCGAACGAGCTCGTAGTCGTGCGAACCGGACTCGAACGCGTTCGGCTGCCCGAGCGCGCTCACGCCGGTCGTGACGCCGGCGCAACCCGTCAACAGCGCCACCGCGAGCGCGGTCGCTGCCCATTCCTTTCTCATGACTTCCCCCAAATGCCTGCCGTCGTGCCCGGCCCTGTCAGGCGGACGGCTCGTCGATCGCGGGCAGCGACACCGTCACCGCGGTGCCGACACCCACTTCGCTGTCGACCGTCACGCTGCCGCCGTGGCGCGTGACGACCGTCTTCACGAATGCCATGCCGAGCCCCGAGCCCGAGATTTCGGGCCGCTCGCCCGCATGGAATCGCTTGAAACGCTCGAACAGATGCCGCTGATCTTCCGGCGCGATGCCGTACCCCTGATCGCGAATCGTACAGAACATCCGCTTCGATGCATGCTCGACCGTCAGCGTACACGTGATCACCGTGTCGGACGGACTGTATTTGACCGCATTGTTCAGCAGGTTGACGAACGCACGCGTGATCAGCGAGCGGTCGGCACGCGCCCAGCACATGTCGGCGCCGACGTCGGTCTCGATGCGGATGCGCTTCGCCTGCGCCTGCGGCCACACTTCGTCGCTCGCGTCGATCAGCACGTCGACGAGGCTGGTCGGTTCGAGCTGGTACGCCTGCGACTCCGCGCGCGCCAGCTGCACGAACTCGTCGGCGAGCGACAGCGCACGGTGCGCATATCGCTCGATCCGCGCGAGCAGCCCGCGCATCGCGTCGGTTTCGACACGATCGCGCTCGATCTCGACGAGCGCGAGGATCGACGACTGCGGCGAGCGCATGTCGTGCGACAGCAGGTGCAGCGCCTCCTCGCGCTGCCGCTCGGCCGCATGCAGCTCGGTTACGTCGACGAGGCCGGCGATCCAGCCCGTCACATGGCCCTGCGCATTCGTACACGGGGCGTAGCGTAACAGATGGTCGAGCCCGTCGCGATCGCGCACCTCGATGCCGCGCGCCATCGCTTCGTCTTCGGCCCCGAGCGTCGGGTCGAGCGCAGCCGGCCAGTGTTCGCGGATCGTGACGTCGTGTTCGGCGTTGCCGTCGACGGTCTTCATGAAGGTCAACTCGCCGAGCGCGGCGCGCAGCGGCCGCCCTTCCGGCAGCGGCAGCGCGAGGCGCGCCCCGTAGCGCTTCGCCGCATGGTTCGCGATCAGCACGGTTCCGGCCAGGTCGGTGACGAAGATCGGCTCCGGCATGCTGTCGAGGCTGTCCCACACGAAGCGCTTCATGTCCTGCACGCGTTGCGCGGCCTGCGCCATCAGCGCTATCTGCCGTTCGAGCACGTCGCCGCCGACGCTGCGCGTGCGCGGCGCCTCGGGCAGCAGGTGCGGCTCGTCGGCCAGCCGCTGCAGCTCACGGCGCAGGTGCGACATCGTCATTTCCAGGCGCCGCCAGTTCCAGATCGGGTAGACGGCGATCAGCCCGAAGATCGCCGGCGCGGGCGACAGCCACACGCGCGCCTCGAACAGCAGCGCCAGGCTCGCGACGACGGACAGCGCGGCCAGGCTCAGCGTCAGCAGCAGCGCGCGCCACGGCGACAGCATCAGGAAACCACCCAGCAGCACGGCGAGCGGCAGCAGCGATGCGGCGAAGAGCCAGTCGCGAGGCGCGGGCAGGATCGCGCTGCCGGTGGCCAGCATGTCGAGCACGTTCGCATGAATGTACACGCCGGCGAGCGGGCCGAAGTCCCCCGACACCGGGGTCGCGAAGCGGTCGAAGAGGCCCGATGCGGTCACGCCGACGACGACGATCTTGCCGCGCAGCGCGTCGGGTTTCACGCGCCCTTCGAGCACGTCGTCGAACGACACCGTCGGATAGGCGGGCGTATTGCGGCTGAACGGGATCAGGTAGCGGCCCTCGCCGTTCGCGTCGCGCGACAGGTCGTGCGCATTCGCCCCGGGCACACCGCCGACCGGATGCAGCCGGCCGGCCTGGATCGCACGATAGACGGGCACCATCAGTTGCGGCCAGCGCACGCGTCCGTCGCTTTCGAACAGCGCGACGCTGCGCACGATGCCGTCGGGATCAACTTCGAGATTGATGTGGCCGAGCCCCATCGTGCGTGCCGAGAGCTCCGCCACCGGCGGATCGACGGTGCGCGTGCCGTCCGCCTGCTCCGGGCTCAGCAAGACGGGCAGGAAGGTCGGCACACGGGTCATTGCGTCCGCGAACGCGCGATCCTCCGGCGACTGCTCGGTAAACAGCACGTCGTAGACGACCGCGGCCGGGTGCGCACGCGCCAGCGTGTCGAGCAGCCGCGCGTGCACGCTACGCGGCCACGGCCAGCGGCCGAGTGCGGACACGCTCTGGTTGTCGATGTCGACGACGACGACATCGGGTGACAACGGCAGGCTGCGCAGCATCAGCAGCCGGTCGTAGATGAGCCCGTCGACGCTCGACGAGAACCGGCCGAACGCGCATGCGAGGATCACCGCGATCCCGAGGCAGCCGATCGCGATCCACTCGATGAGGAAGCGGCGGCCGAGGCGCCGCCGCGGGGAAACGGAGTCGGTTTTCATGCGCCGCGGGTCAGCGCGACAACGTGAACGCGCTGACCGGACTCGTCTTCTGATAGAACTTGCCGCCTTCGAACTCCTCGACCGTCACCGCCCAGTAGTAGTCGCCGGGCGGCAGGTGCGCGACCGTGATCCTGTGCGCCTGCAGGCCCATCTGGTCGACGACCGGCGCGCTCAGGTCCTTCGAGCGCGACAGCACGAACCGATAACGCGCATCCTTGCTCGCGCCATTCGGCGACCAGCGGAACTCATAGCCGTTCGGGCCGGGCGACGCGGTCGCGTCGAGCCCCATCAGGCGCCGCTCGAACGCGTAAATGTGCGGCATGCCCTCGAGGCCGTTGTCGTCGATCGCGGCAATCCGGACGAAGTACGTACCGTTCGGCACCTCGCGGAACACCGCGCGCGACGAGACGGTGCGCGTTTCGCTGAACAGCTCCAGCATGCCCGCGTCGCGCGCGAGTTGCAGGTGATAGGCGTGCGCATGCTCGAGCGGCGCGATGTCGAACGTGAGGTCGGGCTCGTCCTGCACCTTGTCGGGATGCGTGAGCGCGGGCGCCGACAGCAGCTGCACCGGTGCGCCGACCGCGCCGGACGACGTCGAGACGCTGCCGAAGTTCGCATGCACGAGCGTCGGATCGGCCGACTGCTGCTTGCCCGCGACGCCGACGGTGCCGTCGAGCACCTCGACGCGCGTCGCCGCGTTGCCGGCGGCGTCGTAGTTCACGCGGAAGCGCGTGCCGCGCACACCGGCCACGACCGACGGCGAGCGGATCTGGAAGCGGTCGTCGCGTTTCTTCAGGTGCGTGACCTCGCTGTCGACCGAGCCGCGCGTGAGTTCGAATTCGCGATCGAGCGTGCCGGTCAGCACGGTGCGGCGCAAGGTCTTCAGGTTGAGCTGACTGTCGGGCGGCAGGCTCATGTGCGTGCCGTCGGCCAGTTCGAGAGTCAGGAAGCCGTTCGCGCCGGTGCGCACGCGGTCGCCCTCGGTGAGCGTCGCATCGCTCACGAGCGGCGCGTATGCGTCGCCGGACGCGCGCTCGGCCGTGCCCTGCACCGCGACGACGCGCGCGGTCAGCTTTTCCTTGCGCAGACGCGCGACGGGCAGCTTCAGCGCGATGCCCGGCTGCAGGCGCTTCGGCGCGGGCACGCCGTTGATCTGCTGCAACAGCTGCCAGTCGTCCGAGCCCTGCAAGTAGCGCGCGGCGACGTCGTACAACGTGTCGCCGGCCTGCGTGCGGTAGACGACCGTCTTGCCCACGGCAGCAGGCGGCTGCGCGACGGCCTGCTGTGCCGCGAACGCGAACGCGACCGCGCACGCCGCATGCAGTGCCACCGCGCGCAAGCGCGCCGTGCGCTGCGTGATTCGCTGGGTCACTCCGGTTCTCCCTGGCCGACCCGCTCGAGCCGGTAGCCGTAGCCGTAGATCGGCGCGAGGCGATAGCCGTTTTCCGGCCGCAGGCCGAGCTTCGTGCGCAGCATCGAGATGTGCGTGTCCATCGTGCGCGACGGAATGTCGGTCGCCTGCTTCCACACGAGATCGAGAATATGCGCGCGCGACAGCGGTCGGTCGAGGTGCTGGAACAGCAGCAGCGCGAGCTCGAATTCCTTCTGCGTGAGACTCACGGCCTTGTCGCCGACGTACGCCTGCTTCAGGTTCACGTCGAAGCGGAACTGGTCGAACTCGCGAACGGTCGCCTCAGCGTTGACCGGATACGCGCGGCGCAGCAGCGAGCCGATGCGCGCGCGCAGGATCGGGCCCGACACGGGCTTGACCACGTAATCGTCGGCGCCGGCGTTGAGGATCTGCGTGATCCCCGCCTCGTCGTCGCGGCTCGTCATGAAGATGATCGGCAGGCTGTGCTCGGTCTGGTTCGCACGCACCCACTTGAGCACTTCCTCGCCGGACATGTCCGGCACGTTCCAGTCGAGCACGAGCAGATCGAACGTCTCGCGCTGCAGACGCTTCTTCAGGGCCTTGCCTTCCTTGAACGCATAGCATGTGTGGCCAGCGGCCGTCAGCGTTTGACTGACGAAATCCGTCTGGGCCGGGTCGTCATCCAGTACAGCAATTCTCATAGCACCCCGCAAATCGAAAACGATTCGTCCAGTTCAGCTCCCCGCGCTCACCCCGCGCAGCACGCGCGCGGCCTTTGACACCGGCCGGCGAGCCGTCGTTTGCCGAGCGCGCAACCTGCGCGGCACGGCCGCCCCAGGGAAATATCTCAAAAACGGGGCACGGACGAACCGGCGATTTCATCATAGTAGTATGAAATTCGCCAAGAAATTGCGCGGACTACGGTCCTTTATTCGAATAATCCTTCCCGTCGCGCGATTGCGCGCCTAGTCGGGGCCCGCCTTGCCGGCCTTCGGCTCGGCCAGATCGTCGGTCGACAGGCGCCGCAGCCGCGCGACCGGGAACGCCTCCGGCAGCCCCAGCATCCGCTCCAGCTGGCCGCGCACGCGCTCCCACGCGGGCGCCGCGTAGTCGGGCTGGCTCGCCGCCCACGTCTGCGCGAGATCGAACACGCGCTCGATCGTTGCGCCGCAATACGTGAGGCCCGCGCCGTCGTCCTGCGCGGCGCCGCGCAGCCGTTCGTCGAGCGATTCGGCCAGCCACGGCATCTCGGCCGCCGCCGAATCGGCATATGCCTCCAGCGCAGCACGCGCGTGGCGATCCCGTTGCGGGTCGAGCTCGATCCGGCTCAACCCCGCCGCGCGTGCGGGCGCGATGCATTCCGCTGCGGACGGACTTCGAATGGTCCCTGGTCTGAAGGACATGTCCTCTCCCCGTTTGTACGACGGTAGCGTCAGGCATGGCCCCCGTGCCAGCCTCGTATGACGTACCGTGGCCGGCGCATCCATCCGAGACGGACGACCGGCCGGGTCAGTATACGTAGCCGACCGTGCGACGAGGTTTAAGAATTGTCAGAGGTGTCAGAGGCGCGGACGGACCGCAACAGGCGCTGCCCGTCCGGTTGCCGCAAGCGGCGCGTGATGCGGGCCGTCAGCGGCGGCGCATCAGGAACACGAACGTCTTGTCCTGGGTCGTCACTTCGACGATCTCGTTGCCCGTCTGCTTCGCGAACGCGGCGAAATCGCGCTGCGAGCCCGGATCGGTCGCGAGCACCTTGAGGATCTGCCCGCTCTCCATATCGGCGAGCGCTTTCTTGGCGCGCAGGATCGGCAACGGGCAATTGAGCCCGCGCGCATCCACTTCCTTGTGAATCTGCATCGGCTGTCGACCTTCGAATAACGCGCCACACGGGCGCGGGAGGAAGCGGCGATTTTACCGCAGCGCGGCCACCCCTGCCCGCGCGGCCGGAGCCCGGCCATACGACCGGCGCGCCCGCCCTCGCCCGTCAGGCGCCCGTGAAACCGCCCGCGAGCCGCTCGCGCAGGTGCCTCACGAGCGCGCGCACCGCGCTCGGCACAACCGGGCTGTACGGCCGGATCGCGAAGATGTGCTCGCCGAACGCGCCCGACGGTCGCCAGCCGTCGAGCAGCGCGACGAGCCGGCCGGCGTCGAGATCGCGCCGCGCGCTGAAATCCGGCAGCAGCGCGATGCCGAGCCCGCCGAGTGCGGCCTCGCGCATTGCCTCGCTGTTGTTCGCCGCGAAGCTGCCGCGCACGGGCACGCTCACGCGCTGGCGCCGGCGGCCGTCCGGCTCGAAGCTCCACGCCGCCGGTTCGTTGTCGCGCAGGTAGCACAGGCAGCTGTGGTCGACGAGCTCGCTCGGGTGGCGCGGCGTGCCGCGCGCGTCGAGGTAGTCCCGGCTCGCGACCAGCAACGAACGCGTGTCGCACAGCTTCCACGCGACGTGGGTTTGCGGCGCGGTCGTCGTATGGCGGATCGCGAGGTCGAAACCCTCCTGCGTCAGCGAATGCAGCCGGTCGGACAGGTCGAGTTCGATATGCACGCCCGGATGCTGCCGCAGGAAATCGGGCAAGTGCGGCACGACCTGCTGGCGCCCCAGCGCGACGGGCGCCGTCACGCGCAGCAGCCCGCGCGGCTCGCCGGCCAGGTCCTTCACGCGCGCGAAGTGCTGGCCGATCGATTCGAACGCGTCGCGCGTGCTGTCGACCAGCGTCTGCCCCGCGTCGGTGAGCCGCACGCTGCGCGTCGTGCGCCGCACCAGCGGCACGCCGGCCGCCTTCTCGAGATCGGCGATGCGCTGGCTCATCGCGGCCTTGCTGATGCCGAGCCGCTGCGCGGCGGCGGTGAAACTGCCTGCCGCCGCCAGCACCGTCAGCGAATGGATATGCGGCCAGAGCGCCTGAACATTTTGCTGATTCATCCGCTGATTATTCAGAATTCTGAACAGTGAATCAAGCTGCGCGGCCTTCTCCCGCCCCGCCGCTTTGCCTAGACTAGGTTCCGTCCACCCCCATATCAGGAGACACGATGAACCCGGTTCCCGCCTACACGTCCGACGCCGACGTCGGCCACTATGTCGACGGCGCGCCCGTTGCCGGCCGCAGCGGCCGCTTCCAGGACGTCCTCAATCCGGCGCTCGGCCGCGCGGTGCGCCGCGTCGCGCTCGCCGGCGACGACGAGGTGCAGCAGGCCGTCGCGTCCGCCCACGCCGCGTTCCCGGCCTGGGCCTCCACGCCCCCGATCCGCCGCGCACGCGTGCTGCACCGCTTCCTGCAGCTGATGAACGAACACCGCGACGCGCTCGCGGCGATCATCACGGCCGAGCACGGCAAGGTGTTCTCCGACGCGCAGGGCGAAGTCGCGCGCGGCATCGACATCATCGAATTCGCATGCGGCGTGCCGCAGCTGCTGAAGGGCGACTTCACCGATCAGGTCAGCACCGGCATCGACAACTGGACGATGCGCCAGCCGCTCGGCGTCGTCGCCGGGATCACGCCGTTCAACTTCCCGTGCATGGTGCCGTGCTGGATGTTCCCGGTCGCGCTCGCGACGGGCAACACGTTCGTGCTGAAGCCGAGCGAACGCGACCCGTCGGCGGCGCTGTTCATGGCCGACCTGCTCACGCAGGCCGGCCTGCCCGCCGGCGTGTTCAACGTCGTGCAGGGCGACAAGGGCGCGGTCGACGCGCTGCTCGACCATCCGGACGTGCAGGCTGTCAGCTTCGTCGGCTCGACGCCGATCGCGGCCTACGTGCAGCAGCGCGCGGTGCAGTCGGGCAAGCGCGTGCAGGCGCTCGGCGGCGCGAAGAACCACCTCGTCGTGATGCCCGACGCGAACATCGAGCAGGCGGTCGACGCGCTGATCGGTGCCGCGTACGGCTCGGCGGGCGAACGCTGCATGGCGATCAGCGTCGCGGTGCTGGTCGGCGACGTGGCCGACAAGATCGTGCCGGCGGTTGCCGAGCGCGCGCGCAAGCTGGTGATCGGCGACGGGATGTCGCCGGAAGTCGAGATGGGCCCGATCGTCACCGGCGAAGCGCTCAAGCGTATCGAAGGCTATATCGAGCAAGGCGTCAGCGAAGGCGCGCAGCTGGTGGTCGACGGGCGCGGGCTGCGCGTGCCGGGCCGCGAGGCGGGTTTCTTCACCGGCGGCACGCTGTTCGATCATGTGACGCCCGACATGCGCATCTACAAGGAAGAAATCTTCGGGCCCGTGCTCGGCTGCGTGCGCGTGAAGGACTTCGGCGAGGCGGTCGACCTGATCAACGCGCACGAGTTCGGCAACGGCGTGTCGTGCTTCACGAGCGACGGCGGCATCGCGCGCGAATTCGCGCGGCGCATCCAGGTCGGCATGGTCGGCATCAACGTGCCAATCCCGGTGCCGATGGCATGGCACGGCTTCGGCGGCTGGAAGAAGAGCCTGTTCGGCGACATGCACGCATACGGCGAGGAAGGCGTGCGCTTCTACACGCGCCAGAAGTCGGTGATGCAGCGCTGGGCGTCGAGCATCGGCAAGGGCGCGGAATTCGCGATGCCGACCGCGAAGTAAGCGCGATGCGCATGCCGCCCGCCGGATGTGCCCGCGGGCGGCACGCATGCGCAAGGCCGGCGTCAGCCGGCCTTCGTGTCGTGGCCGCCGTCGGCGGTCGGCAGGTACGACAGCTCGAGCCGATAGGCGAGCGCCACGAACAGGCTCTGCGCGAGGCCCATCGTCGCGGTCAGCGCACGGAACCCGAACGTCGCGCTGTCCTGCACCATCAGCGTCACCTCCGCCTCCCGCGCCAGCGGGCTCATGCGGCTGTCGGTGATCGCGATCAGGCGCGCGCCGCGCTGCACGGCCTGCTGCGCGACCTGCACCGTCTCGTCCGCATACGGCATGAACGAGATCACGATCATCACGTCGCCCTCGCGCACTGACCGGATCTGCCCGAGATGCATACTGCCGAGCGCGCTGAACAGGCCGATGCGCTTGTCGGTGTGCTGCAGCGCGTAGTCGAGATAGACGGCGATCGGAAACGCGCGGCGCGAGCCGGCGATCCAGATCGCCTGCGTGTCGGCGAGCAGGTCGACGGCCTGCGCGAGCGCCTGCGGGTCGAGCGTCTGCCGCAACTGCTGCATCCCGGCAATGCTGCCCTTGATGAATTCGTCGGCGATCTGCTCGGGTTGCAGGCTCGACGAGCCCGATTCGATCACGTCGCGCAATCGCAGGTTGTACGCGCGGCCCGGCGCGATCTGCTGGGCCAGGCCCTCGCGGAACAATCGCTGCATCTCGGAGAAGCCGGAAAAGCCGAAATGCTTCGCGAACCGCACGACGGCCGACGGCTGGACCCCGCACGCCTCCGCGAGCGACTGGATGCCTTCCAGACCAAGCTGGTCCCGATGCGTTTCCACGTGACGCGCGATCACCTTCAGGCGATTGCTGAGGCCGTCGTACTCCTGCGTCAGATGCTGCAGGAACTGCTCGACGGTGGCGGGAGGTTTCTCGGATGAACTCATCGGATAGCGCGAAGTTGACGGCCCCGATGCGCGCGCGATACCGACGCACGCCGCCCGGGACTCACCTGTACACATGCATGAAGGGCGAATTTAATCACGTTTGCGGCACGGACCGCGCCGCACGCTCGCTCCCACGCGCTCGATCATCACCTGCACACGCTCCACGGCGGTAATGGAAACGATTTTCCAACGCGCGCGCCGTGCCGTAAAGATTAGGGCGTTTACCGACGCGGACGCCGACACCCGCCGCCGCAGGCCGATGCCGCGCGTCGGCCGTCCATGGCTCAACGATAGTCGACCCACACGCCGCCCGCATCGGCGGACCGCACGCAGTTCTCGACCCAGCGCACGCCTTCGACGCCCGCGTGGACGTCCGGAAAGCGGATTTGCTTCAATGCCTGCGCATCGCCGCGGTCGGCCGCGTCCATCGCGAGCGCGAAACGCGCATACAGGTTCGACCACGCTTCGAACAGCCCTTCCGGATGCCCGGCGCCGATGCGATCCTCGCGCAAGGCGTGCGGATGCAGATAGCCCATTCCGCGATCGAGAACCTGCGCGGGCTGCCCCTGGATTTCGTAGCGCAACTGGTTCGGATGTTCGTCCCACCATTCGACGCTCGCCTTCGAGCCGATCACGCGCACCTTCTGCCCGTGCATCGAGCCCGCGTTCACCGCGCTCGACCAGACGTAGCCGATCGCGCCCGTGTCGTATTCCATGATCGTGAACGCGTTGTCCTCGAGCGGCGCGCGGCTCTTCACGAAGCTTTGCCGCGAGCACATCAGGCGGCGGATCTTCAGCTCGGGCGCCATCACTTCCGAGATGTACAGCGGATGCGTGCCGATGTCGCCGAGCACGTAGCTCGGGCCCGCGAACTTCGGGTCGACGCGCCAGCGGGCGGCCGCGCTCGCGGCCTCGACGCCCTCGCTGTGGAAGCCGTGCGCGAACTGCATCTGCACGATGCGGATCTCGCCGAGATCGCCGCGCGCGATCATTTCGCGCGCCTGCTCGATCATCTGGTGACCTGAATAACCGTACGCGACGCCGACGATGCGATTCTTCTCGACCGACAGCCGCTGCAGCGTCTCGGCCTCCTCGGTCGTGAAGCACAGCGGTTTCTCGCACACGACATGCAGCCCCGCGTTCAGCGCCGCGCGGCAAATTTCGAAGTGCGTATTGTTCGGTGTCGCGATGGACACCGCGCGAATGCCGTCGGCGCGCTTCGCCTCGGCCTCGAACATCGTCCGATAGTCGGAATAGCAGCGCTCGGCGTCGACGCCGAGCTTCACACCGAACTGCCGGCCGCGCTCGGCATCGATGTCGAATGCGCCGGCGACCAGCCGAAAACTGCCGTCGCGCAACGCGGCCGACCGGTGGCTGTAGCCGATCTGGCTGCCGAGCCCGCCGCCGACCATGCCCCAGGGAATCGAATGTCCGAGCAGAATCTGTCCGTCGATCATGATTGTCGTGTTCCTGTCCGTGTTCAGTGTTCAGAATGTCGGGCCGACGGCCGATTACGCGAATCCGGCCGACGCGAGAAACGCGCGGCTCGCCGCGACGTCGCGTAGGCTCGTGCCGGCGTTGCGCGGATCGCGCTCCTGTTCGATCGTGATGTAGCCCGCATAGCCGATGTCGTCGAGCGCGCGACGGATCGCTCGGTAGTCGAGCACGCCATTGCCGATCGGGCACATCACGCCGCGCGCGCACGCCGCGAAGAACGCAATGTGTTCGCCCATCACCGCGTGATACACGGCCGCGTCGATATCCTTGAAATGCACGTAGTCGAGCCGCGCCGCGTGACGGCGCAGCCACGTCTCGGGATCCATCCCCGAGTAGTACAGGTGCCCGGTGTCGAGACAGAGGCCCGCCGTATCGGCGGCGATGTCGGCGACGATCCGGTCGATCTCGTCCGCGAACTCGATGTAGCCGCCCGCATGCGGATGGATCACCGCGCGCACGCCGAATTCGTCGCGCGCGATCGTCGCGATCTCGCGAATGTGGTCGACCATGCGCGCCCAGCGTTCGTCGGACAGGCGCGGCGCACGATCGGCATGGCCGGCCGCGTAGTCGCGTTCGTCGTGCCCCCAGTCCATCACGACCAGATACGGCGCCGCATGGCGCTGACCCGGCTGCGTCGGCAACTTCGGCAAGCGCGAGATCAGCGCGCAAATCTCGCGCGTCTGGCGCAGCAGGTTCGGCAGGTTCTCCGGCGACACCAGGTCGTCGAAGATCGTGCCGGCGGTGATGCTCAAGCGCTGCCGTTCGAGCTCGGCGCTCACCACGTCGAGCTCGAGCGAGATGTAGCCGTACGGGCCGAGCTCGATGCCCGAATAGCCGGCCTCTGCAGCTTCGGCGAGCACGCGCCGCCACGGCGGCAGGTGCGGGTTCTTCACATCGTCGACGCCCCAGCAGCAGGGCGCGCAGCCAATCTTCATCGTCATGTCGGTCGGTTCATCAGGAAAGCGGCGCGCGGCCGCGAGCGTGGCCGCATGGACATGCGGCCCGGTATCAGCTTGTTCAGCCGGTTCAGCCGCGATAAAACGCAGGGCGTTCGGCCATCGCGATCGGCTCGACCGCCCCGCTCTGCTGCGCGCGCACGCACGCATCGGCCGCGACTGCCGCCGCATAGCCGTCCCATGCGGACGGGCCGGTCAGCGCCCCCTGTCGCACGCCGTCGATGAACGCCTGCAGCTCGACGTCGTACGACGCGATGAAGCGCTCTTTCCAGTCGGTCATGATCTCGACCGACTGCCGCGCCGCATGCTTGAGCCCGACCGCGGGCGGATCGGGCAGCTTCGCGATGCCGTTCTCGCCGACCACCTCGCATTGGATGTCATAGCCGTACTGGCAGTTGACGAAGATCTCGACGTCGATGCGCACGCCGCTCGCGGTTTCGAGCAGCACGATCTGCGGATCGGCGAGATGCGCGCTCGCATGACGCGTCTTCTTCGGGTAGACGACCTGCGCGCTCGTGTAGTCCTCGCCGAGGAGCCAGCGCAGCACGTCGAGCTCGTGGATCAGCGTGTCGGTGATCGCCATGTCGGTCGTATAGCGCTCGCCGACCGACTGGTTGCGGTGCGCGCAATGCAGCATCAGCGGCGCGCCGATCTCGCCGCCGTCGATCACGCGCTTCAGCGCGCGATAGCCTTCGTCGTACGGCCGCATGAAGCCGACCTGCACGAGCCGCTTGCCGTGCGCGACCTCGGCCTCGACGATGCGCATGCAACCGTCGGCCGTCACCGCGAGCGGCTTCTCGCAGAACACCGGCTTGCCGTGCGCGATCGCGTCGAGCACGAACGCTTCGTGCGTCGGCCCCCACGACGTGACGAGCACGGCCTGCACGTCGGCGGCCGCGACCACCTCGTGGCCGTCGCCGTAGATTTCCGCGTCGAGCCCGTACTTCGTCACCGCGTCGCGCGCCTGCTGCGGATCGATGTCGTTGACGGCCACCACGCGCGCGCCGGACAGCGTGCGCGTGAGCCTGCGGATATGGTCCTGGCCGATCGCGCCGCAGCCGATCACGCCGATTTGCAAGGTCATCCGGATATCTCCAGTCTGTCGTTCATCAACGGCACGGCCCGTGCCGCGCCGGTCAGCAATTCCAGGCGGGTCAGCGCGCGGTCGCCCGTTCGAAATGGCGCTCGACGTAGCGCTGGATCGTGTCGCGCATGTAGCGCGACGATGCTTCGGCGCGGTCCTCCCACGCGAACACGCACGACGACATCACGCCGTCGAAGCCGACGCTGCCGAGTGCGCGGAAAAACACGTCCCAGTCGATCTCGCCCTGCCCGATGTCGAGATGCTGGTGCACGCGGATCTGATTCGAGCCCGGCGGGTTCACGATGTAGCGTAGCTGGCTGCTCTTGCGGTGATCGAAGGTGTCGGCCACGCGCACGTGCGCGAGGATCGGCGCGGCGGCCGCGATCATCGCCGCCATGTCGTCGCCGTAGTAGAACGTGTGCGGCGCGATGTACGACAGTTTCAGCGACGGCGAGCCGATGTTCGTGACGATGTCGATCGCCGGCTGCAGCTGCTCGATCCAGTCCTCCGGATGCGGCTCGACCGACAGCACGATGCGTTCGCGCTCGAGGATCGGCAGCAGCTCGTCCATCGAACGGAACCACGCGGCTTCGCACAGCTCCTTCGGGTTCGCGCCCGGCCGTTCGCCGACCGAGCGCTCCGGCGACGCGCCGCGCCCGAATTCGGACACCATCAGCGGGCATTCCATCTCGAGCGCGACCTCGATCGCCTTCTTCCAGCAGCGCACGGCCCACTGCCGCTCGTCGTCGAACGGGCTGGCCCAGCGGTACATCGGCTGCAGCGACGCGAGGCCCACGCCGCTTGCGCGCAACGCGTGCCGGAACGCGGCCATGCGCTCGCGCGTCGCGCGCGGCATCACCCACCAGTCGAGAAAGTCGCTGCGCGGCGACAGCTCGATCTGATCGTAGCCGAGCTCGGCGACGGCATGCGGCAGCCGGTCGAGCGGCAGGTGACGAATCATGTAGGGATCCAGAGCGATCTTCATCTTCTTCCCGGAAGGTTGAGCATTCGGCCGTGGCGAATCAGCGCCGCGACTTCTTGTTGCGATACTGGTCGGCGATCACGGCCGCGACGATGATCGCGCCCTTGACCATTTCCTGGTAATACGCGTCGATCCGGATGAACGTGAAGCCCGACGTCATCACGCCGAGGATCAGCACGCCGATCACGGTGCCCGTCACGCGCCCGAGACCGCCCGACAGCGACGTGCCGCCGATCACGACGGCCGCGATCGCGTCGAGCTCGTACATCACGCCCATGCCCGACTGGCCGGAGATCGCACGCGCGGCCGTCACGGTGCCCGCGATCCCGCTCAGCAGGCCCGCGATCGCATAGACGAACACCAGGTGGCGCGTCACGTTGATGCCCGACACGACGGCCGCGTGGCGGTTCGCGCCGATCGCATACGTGTACTTGCCGAAGCGCGTGTAGCGCAGCACGACGTGGAAGATCGCCGCCACCACGACGAAGATGATCACCGGGTTCGCGCCCGCGCCGATCGCCGCGAACTGGTCGGTCAGCATCGACACCGGCATCCCGTTGGTGAACCACTTCGCGAAGCCGCGCGCGGCAACCATCGTGCCGAGCGTCGCGATGAACGGGGGGATCCCCGTCAGCGCGATCAGCGAGCCGTTCAGAAGGCCGACCAGCAGGCCGACGCACACGCCGGCCAGCACCGGCCAGATGATCGGCAGGTCGGTCAGGTGCGGGAACACCGCGCGCGGAAAATCGGACACCTGTGCGAGGCTGGCCGACACGACGGCCGCCGCGGCGACGACCGACCCCGACGACAGGTCGATCCCGCTGGTGATGATCACGAGGTTCACGCCGACTGCGATGATGCCGATCACGGCCATCTGCAACACGATGATCTCGAGCCGCTCCGCGTTGAACAGGAAGCTCTGGCCGACGACGAGCCAGCCGATCACCTCGAAGAACAGGCTGATGCCCACCAGCACGAGGAAGATGCTCAGTTCGGGCGGCCACTTCGCGTGCCGCGTCTTGATCGTCATGGACTGCGCGTCCGCGACCGGGTTCAGGTTGCCCATTTCAGTTGTCTCCATGCTTGTTGCGGCTCAGCGCGAGGCCAGGTCCATGATGCGGACCTGGTCGGCGTCCTTGCGCTCGACGATGCCGGTCATCCGGCCTTCGTGCATCACCATCACGCGGTCGCTCATGCCGAGCACTTCCGGCATTTCCGACGAGATCATCAGAACCGCGACGCCCTTGCCGGCAAGCGCGCTGACGAGCCGGTGGATCTCGGCCTTCGCGCCGACGTCGATCCCGCGCGTCGGCTCGTCGAGGATCAGGATGCGCGGTTGCGTCAGCAACCATCTGCCGATCAGCACCTTCTGCTGGTTGCCGCCCGACAGGTTCTGGATTTCCTCGTGCAGCCCCGGCGTCTTCACGCGCAGCATCCGGCTCATTTCCTCGCAATCGCGCTTCAGCTGCGCCTGCCGCACGAAATTGAACTTCACGTAGCGGTTGCTGAGCACCGCCGCTTCCATGTTCGCGAGCAGGTCGAGATTCAGGAAGCAACCGGTGTCCTTGCGGTCCTCGGTGAGGAACGCCATCCCGTGCTTCATCGCCTGCGCGGGCGTGGAAATTCGCACCGGCTTGCCGTCGATCCGGATCTCGCCCGCAGTCGCCGGCACGACGCCGAACAGCGCCTCCGCGACGTTCGAGCGCCCCGAGCCGACGAGGCCCGCGACGCCGAGGATCTCGCCCGCGCGCAGCTCGAAGCTGACGTCGCGGAACACGCCGTCGACGCCGAGGTTCTTCACGGCCAGCACGACGTCGCCGATCGGCACCTCCTCCTTCGGGAACATCTGCGTGATCTCGCGGCCGACCATCATCCGGATGATGTCGTCGCGCGTGACGTCGGTCGACGCATGCGTGCCGATGTACTTGCCGTCGCGGAACACCGAGAACTCGTCGGCGATCTCGAACAGCTCGTTCATCTTGTGCGTGATGTAGACGATGCCCTTGCCCTGCTCGCGCAGCTGGCGAATGATCCGGAACAGGTGCGTGACTTCCTTGTCGGTCAGCGCGGAGGTCGGCTCGTCCATGATCAGCACGTCCGAGTCGAACGACACCGCCTTCGCGATCTCGACCATCTGGCGGCTCGCGACCGTCAGCGTGCGTACGTCGGCTTCGGGGTCGATGTCGATCGACAGCCGCTCGAACAGCGCGGCGGTGCGGCGGCGCAGCTCGGCGTGATCGATCAGGCCGAAGCGGTTCTTCGGTTCGCGGCGGATCCAGATGTTCTCCGCGACCGTCATGTACGGCATCAGGTTGAGTTCCTGGTGGATCATCGCGATCCCGCGATCGAGCGCGTCGAGCGGACCGCTCAGCACGACCGGCTCACCGTTGATCAGGATCTCGCCCTGGTCGGGCGTGTAGACGCCGGCGATGATCTTCATCAGCGTCGACTTGCCGGCGCCGTTCTCGCCCATCAGCGCATGCACGGTGCCGCGGCGCACGCGGAACTGCACGCCGTCGAGCGCGACGACGCCGGGAAACGACTTGCCGACGCCGCGCACCTCGAGCAGGCAATCGTCGACGGGCGCACCGGACGAACCCGACGCGGCGAACGAGGCGGCCGGCGCGCTTTCGCTGGCCATCGAGCGCGCCATCCTGGCTGTAAACATGGACGTTCCTCGAAAGTCACACGCGAACCCGGACGCGCCGGGCTCGCGCAGTTCAGCGGAAAAACCGGTCAGTGCTTCGCGTACTGGTTCATGTTCTCCGGCGTGACCAGCTCGAACGGCACGTTCACGTAGCGGTCGACCGGCTGCTTCTTCGCGAGCTTCAGCGCGGTCGCGACGGCCTGCGCCCCCTGCCCGGCCGCGTTCTGGTACACGGACACCTTCAGGTCGCCGCTCTTCATCGCCGCGAGCCCGTCCGGCGTCGCGTCGATGCCCGCGACGACCGTCTTCGGCGTCAGCTTGCGCGCGGCCTTCAGCGCGTTGATCGCGCCGATCGCCATTTCGTCGTTGTTCGACACGATCGCATCGAACTTCGTCCCGGAGCTCAGCCAGTTCATCGTGATGTCCTGGCCCTGCGTGCGGCTCCACTTGCCTTCGCGCTTGTCGACGATCTTCATGCCGGAACAGTCCTTGGTCGCGATCACGTCCTCGATGTCCTTGGTGCGCGCGCGCGCCGACTCGTTGGACAGCTCGCCCATCAGCACGAGGATGTCGCCCTTGCCGCCGAGCAGCTTGCACACCTGGCGCGCCTGCAGCGTGCCCGACTGCTTCTCGTCGGACGCGACCACCGCGACGCCGGCCGGCAGCTTGTCGAAATCGACCGGCTTGCGGTTCACGTAGACGAGCGGAATCTTCGCGGCGGTCACCATCTTCGTGATCTTCGGCGTCGCGTCGGTGTCGACCGCATTCACGATGATCGCGTCGACCTTCTGCGCGATCATGTTCTGGACCTGGCTCAACTGCTTGCCGACGTCGTTGCTGCCGTCCTCGATCTGTACGGTCGCGCCGTCCTTCTTCGCCGCGTCGCCGATGCTGTTGCGCAGGATCGTCAGGAACGTGTCGTCGAACGATGCCATCGTCACGCCGATCTTCTCGGCATGCGCGAGCGGCATGGCCAGGATCGCGGCGGCCGCGGCGGCCATCAGCTTGGTCTTCATGATCACTCTGTCTCCTCATCTCCGGGGGGCGGAAAACGGCGCGTTGCGCGCCGCCGGGCCGAGTCCGATAACGGACTGAAGCATCCGGATGAAACTGTAGATCACTTCGTCGAAAATTTGGAAATTTATTTCTACGTGATTTCACCTAGGGAACTGGATTTCCAAAAAGTCTAGACTCCGTTCCGTAGCCCGAGTCGTTGCGGCACGCGCATTCGCGTCGCGTCGCGACATGCGACGAAGATCCGTCGCTGGATCGGTCCCCAATCCGCCGGCAAGGTCGAACGCCGGCCGCGAGCGTGATACGTGATATGAGCCCGTTGAACTTTCCGACTGACCGCCCCATCGATCTCGCCTGCCTCGGCCGCGTCGCCGTGGACCTTTACGCGCAACAGTACGGCAGCCGCCTGGAAGACGCGCGCAGCTTCCAGATGTATCTCGGCGGCTCGTCGGGCAACGTCGCGTTCGGCGTCGCCCGGCTCGGGCTGAAGACCGCGATGATCTCGCGCGTCGGCGACGAGCAGATGGGCCGCTTCGTGCGCGAGACGCTCGAGCGCGAAGGCTGCGACACGAGCCAGCTGCAGACGGATCCGGAACGGCTGACCGCGCTGGTGCTGCTCGGTCTGAAGGATCGCGACACGTTTCCGCTGCTGTTCGTGCGCGAGAACTGCGCGGACATGGCCGTGCGCGCCGACGAAATTCGCGAGAACTTCATCGCCGGTTGCCGCGCGCTCGCGATCACCGGCACCCATCTGTCGACGCCGGGCACCCGCGAGGCATCGCTGACCGCGCTCGGCTACGCGCGCCGCCACGGTGTCGTGCGCATTCTCGACATCGACTACCGGCCGGTGCTGTGGGGGCTGACCGCGCGCGGCGCGGGCGAGAACCGCTACGTGCCGGACGCGCAGGTCACGCGCCAGCTGCAGCAGGTGCTCGGCGAGTTCGACCTGCTGGTTGGCACCGAGGAGGAATTCCTGATCGCGGGCGGCGTGCCGCACGACCTGATCGCATCGCTGCAGGCCGTGCGTCGCGCGAGCGGCGCGGCGCTGGTGGTCAAGCGCGGTGCGCTCGGCTGCTGCGTGATCGAGGGCGAGATCCCCGCCCGCATCGAGGATGCGCCGACCTTCCACGGCGAACGCGTCGACGTGCTGAACGTGCTCGGCGCGGGCGACGCGTTCCTGTCCGGCCTGCTGTCCGGGCTGCTGCGCGGGCGCGACTGGGCCGAATCGACGCGCATCGCGAACGCGTGCGGCGCGATCGTCGTATCGCGCCACGCGTGTTCCGCCGCGATGCCGACGCCGGCCGAACTCGCGCACTGGTTCGGCGGCAGCCGCAATCCCCGGGTGGACGCCGATCGCACGCTCGCGCACCTGCACCGCGTGACGGTGCCGCGCCGCGAATGGGACGACCTGTGCGTGATGGCGTTCGACCATCGCAGCCAGTTCTACGAACTCGCGGTGCAGGCCGGCGCGGACGAGGCGCGGATCAAGACGCTGAAGCGCCTGCTCGTGCGCGCGGCCGAACAGGTCGAGCGCGATCGCCATATCGAAGGCCACGTCGGCGTGCTGATCGACGGCGGCGCATACGGCAGCGACGCGCTCGCGTCGGCCACCGGCCGCGGCTGGTGGGTCGGGCGCCCGGTCGAACTGCCCGGCTCGCGGCCGCTGTGTTTCGACGACACGCGCTCGGTCGGCTCGTCGCTCACGCACTGGCCGACCGAGCAGGTCGTGAAGTGCCTCGTCCACTACCACCCGGACGACGACGTGGACCTGCGCGTCGCGCAGGAGCAACGCGTGCTGGAGCTGTGGGAAGCCACGCGCGCGAGCGGCAACGAGTTGCTGCTGGAAATCATTCCGCCGCGCGCCGTCACACCGGCCGGCACCGAGGACGACGCGGTGCTGCGCACGGTCGCGCGCTTCTACAACCTCGGCGTGATGCCCGAGTGGTGGAAGCTCGCGCCGATGAGCGCCGACGGCTGGGCGCGGCTCGAAGCGCTCGTAGCCGAGCGCGATCCGTACTGCCGCGGCGCGGTGATCCTCGGGCTGAACCAGCCGTTGCAGTATCTCGTCGACAGTTTCCGCTCGGCGACCAACCCGATCGTCAAGGGCTTCATGGTCGGCCGTACGCTGTGGGCCGACGCGTCGCTGCACTGGCTCGCCGGCCGGATCGACGACCAGGCGCTGATCGACGAAGTGGCCGGCAATTTCGCGCAGCTGGTCGACGCCTGGCTCGGCCGCCGTGCCGCCGCGCGCGCCGCGGCGGCAGCCTGATGCAGATGTCCGTGATGACCACCCGACTCCTCCTGATCGACAGACGATGACCACCACCGTGAGACTGACCGTCAGCCAGGCGCTCGTGCGCTACCTGGCCGCCCTGCGCGCCGAAGTCGTCCAGCCGGACGGCCGCACCGAAATCCTGCCGTACTGCGGCGGCGTGTTCGCGATTTTCGGGCACGGCAACGTGGCCGGGCTCGGCGAGGCGCTGCACGCCGAAAAGGACCGGCTGCCGACGTTCCGCGCGCACAACGAGCAAGGCATGGCGAATGCGGCCGTCGCGTTCGCGAAAGCGAATTTCCGCCAGCGGATGATGGCCGCGACGTCGAGCATCGGCCCCGGCGCGACCAACATGCTGACCTCCGCCGCGCTCGCGCACGTCGGCCGGCTGCCGCTGTTGCTGCTGCCCGGCGACGTGTTCGTGTCGCGGTTGCCCGACCCGGTGCTGCAGCAGGTCGAGGATTTCGAACAGGGCGACGTCAGCGCGAACGACTGCTTCCGGCCGGTGACGCGCTACTTCGACCGGATCACGTCGCCGGAACAGCTGCTCGTCGCGCTGCCGCGCGCGATCCAGGTGATGACCGACCCCGCGCAGTGCGGGCCCGTGTGCCTCGCGCTGCCGCAGGACGTGCAGACCTTCGCGTACGACTGGCCGGAAGATTTCTTCGCGCCGCCGGTGATCCGGATGCGCCGGCCGCCCGCCGACGCGCTCGAACTCGCGGACGCGCTGGACGTGCTGAAGGCCGCGAAGAAGCCGCTGATCGTCGCCGGCGGCGGCGTGCTGTACAGCCAGGCATGGGACGCGCTGCGCACGTTCGCCGACACGCACGGCGTGCCGGTCGCCGAATCGCAGGCCGGCAAGGGCAGCCTCGCGTGGGACCACCCGCTGAACCTCGGCTCGATCGGCGTGACGGGCTCGCCCGCCGCGAACCGCGCGGCCGCGCAGGCCGACGTAGTGTTCGCGGTCGGCACGCGCCTGCAGGACTTCACGACCGGCTCGCACGCGCTGTTCGGCAACGCGACGCTGCTGAGCCTGAACGTGCAACCGTTCGACGCGGGCAAGAAGCGCGGCCGGCAATTGATCGCCGACGCGCGCACCGGCCTCGGCCAGTTGTCGGCCGCGCTCGCGGGCTGGCAGGCGGATGCGGCGTGGACCGCCGCGAACCGCGACCAGGCCGCCGCGTGGAACGCACGCGTGACCGAGCTGACCACGCGCGTGCCGAAGGACACGCTGCCGTACGACGCGGAAGTGATCGGCGCGGTGCGCGACTCCGCGGCCGACGCGGGGCGCGACAGCGCGCGCGACGATCTCGTCGTGTGCGCGGCCGGCACGTTGCCGGCCGAGCTGCACAAGCTGTGGCGCAGCGGCGTGCCGGGCAACTATCACATGGACTACGCGTACTCGTGCATGGGCTACGAGGTCGCGGGCGGCCTCGGCGCGAAGCTCGCGCGGCCCGAGCGCGAAGTGATCGTGATCGTCGGCGACGGCTCGTACATGATGCTCAACGCGGAGCTCGCGACGTCCGTGATGCTCGGCCGCAAGATCATCGTCGTGATCCTCGACAACCGCGGCTACGGCTGCATCGAGCGGCTGCAACTGAACTGCGGCGGCGCGAGCTTCAACAACATGCTCGACGACTGCGTGCCCGAGGGCGGCGAGCGCTCGACGATCGACTTCGCGATGCATGCGCGCGCGATGGGCGCCGAAGCCGTGCACGTGCGCGACGTCGGCGAGCTGCGCAGCGAAATGAAGCGTGCGCGCGCGGCGAAGACGAGCCAGGTCATCGTGATCGACACGACGCACGAGCGCACGACCGCGGACGGCGGCGCATGGTGGGAAGTCGCGGTGCCGCAGGTGTCCGCGCGCGCCGGCGTCGGCGATGCGCATCGCGCGTATCTCGACGCGAAAACCCGGCAGCGGCGCTGACACGCTCTCCGTTTCAATCCTCCGCCCCGCGACGACAACAATCGAACCAAGGAAGCAAGTCATGAGCTGGAACGTTCGCATCGGTATCAATCCCCTGTCGTGGATGAACGACGACCTGCCGTCGCTCGGCGGCGAGACGCCGCTCGAGACGGCGCTGAAGGAAGGCGCCGAAATCGGCTATGCGGGCTTCGAGCTCGGCAACAAGTTTCCGAAAACGGGCCCCGAGCTGAAGGCGAAGCTCGCCGAATTCGGGCTCGTATGCGTGTCGGGCTGGTATTCGGGCTTTCTCGCGGAAGTCGAACCCGGCATGAGCGACGCCGATGCGCTCGCCGCCGAAATCGAGCGCTGCCGCGCGCACATGACGAAGCTGCAGTTCAACGACGTGAAGGTCGTGGTGTACGGCGAATGCGCGGGCACGATCCAGGGCAACATCGACACGCCGGTCGCGAAGCGTCCGCGTTTCGTCGACGACGAAGCCTGGCGACGCTACGCGGCACGCCTCGACGCATTCGGCGCGCACCTGCTCGAGACCTACGGGATCAAGCTCGCCTACCATCACCACATGGGCGCATACGTCGAATCGCCCGCCGACGTCGACCGGCTGATGGCGCTGACCGATCCGGCGAAGGTGTTCCTGCTGTTCGACACGGGCCACGCGTATTTCGGCGGCGCGGCCGATCCGGTCGCACTGCTGAAGAAACACGTGTCGCGCGTCGTGCACGTGCACTGCAAGGACGTCCGGCCGCAGGTCGTCACGCAGGCGCGCAACGGCGGCTGGAGCTTCCTGAACGGCGTGATCAACGGCACCTTCACGGTGCCGGGCGACGGCGCGCTCGATTACGAAGCGACGCTGCGCACGCTGAAGGACGCCGGCTACGAAGGCTGGCTCGTGGTCGAGGCCGAGCAGGACCCGGCCGTCGCGCCGAGCTATCAGTATGCGAAGAAGGGCTACGAATCGCTGCGCGCGATCGTCGACCGGTTGAGCGCTTAAGCCCCGTCACCCCATTGTGGAGCCCCGTTCCATGACGATTTCTCCCCTGCTGGTCAAGGCATCCGCCGACCGCGAAATCTGCAACGTGACGCCCGAGTCGGCCGGCTGGAAACACGTCGGCTTTCGCGCGCTGCGCCTGAAGGCCGGCGACACCGAAACGCTCGATACCGGCGCGCGCGAGCTGTGCGTCGTCGT
Source organism: Burkholderia sp. MSMB0856 (assembly GCF_001524645.2). Taxonomy (NCBI): domain Bacteria; kingdom Pseudomonadati; phylum Pseudomonadota; class Betaproteobacteria; order Burkholderiales; family Burkholderiaceae; genus Burkholderia; species Burkholderia sp. MSMB0856. Next base: position 2,080,261 of record NZ_CP013427.1, read on the forward strand.
GCTTACGGGCACGCTGCGCGCGCAAGTCGACGGCGAAACCTACGATGCGCTCGGCAAGCGCGACAGCGTGTTCGAGGAAGTGTCGCCGGACGCGCTGTACGTGCCGGGCGGCAAGACCGTCACGCTGGTCGCGACGCGCGATGCGGAAGTCGCGCTGTGCACCGCGCCTTACGCGAGCGGCGACAAGCGCGTGCAGCGCCTCGACGGCGAACGGATGCGGCGCGCGGTGCGCGGGCAAGGCACCAACACGCGCTACGTGTGCGACATCCTGATGGGCGACAACCCGGCCGCCGATCGCCTGCTCGTCGTCGAAGTGATCACGCCCGCGAGCCACTCGAGCAGCTATCCGCCGCACAAGCACGATCGCGACGCGGCGCCGGACGAAACGTCGCTCGAGGAAACCTATTACCACCGGATCGATCCGCCGCAGGGTTTCGCGTTTCAGCGCGTGTACACGGACGATCGCAGCCTCGACGAGGCGTGCGCGGTCGAGAACCACGACGTGGTGATGGTGCCGCGCGGCTATCACCCGGTAGTCGCGCCGCATGGCTACAACCTGTATTACCTGAACGTGATGGCCGGGCCGAGCCGCGCATGGGCGTTCAAGAACGACCCCGCGCACGAATGGATGCTCGACGCGGCACCGAGGCGCTAACGCGCTGATGCGCTGAACGATCGACGGCTGGCACGCGACACGCAGGACGAGGACGCGCGCGTGAGCCGGATTTGCGACGACACGGAGCTGCCATGGCGACCACCTTCCCGCGCTTCGCACCCGCGCCCTTCTGCGACACCGCGTCGACTCCAACGCTGTCGCACTTCGATGCCGACGTCGCGCGCCGGCTCGGCGACATCGCCGTCAATCTCGCGGCGCGCCGCGGGCTGCCGATCGCGGTCGGCATCGTCGGCGAAGCCGCGCCGCTGTTCTACTGCGCGCTGGACGGCAGCCGCGCGAACGACAGCGACGCGATCCGCCGACGACAGAACACGGTGTTCCGTTTCGGCGTCAGTTCGCTCGAGGTCGGCGCGCGTTTTCGCCACGCCGGCTGGTCGTTGCAGTCGCAGGGATTGTCGGACGCCGACTATGCGCTCGACGGCGGCGGCGTGCCGTTGCGGCTTGCCGGCGGCGGCATCGTCGGCGCGATGACGATCGCGGGGCTCGACGACGCATGCGATCACGCACTCGTCGTCGAAAGCCTGCGCTGGCATGTCGGCGCGAACGCGCTCGCGATGATCGCGTAGCCGCGCGCGCCGACTCGCGCGGTCAGTGCAGCCCGCCGCTCGCGACGAGGCGCTCGCCGGTCAGCCAGCGGGAGTCGTCCGATGCGAGGAACACGGCGACCGACGCGATGTCGTCCGGCTCGCCGAGGCGGCCGAGCGGCGTTTCGCTGCGCACCTGCTTCTCGAGATCCGAACCGATGATGCCCGCGCTGTGCGTGCCTTCGGTCACGATCATGCCCGGGTTGATCGCGTTCACGCGGATCTTGCGCGGGCCGAGCTCGAGTGCGAGCACGCCGGTGATCGCGTCGACGGCGCCCTTCGTGCCGCTGTATACGGCGCTCGCGGGCGGCGTGATGCTCGTCACCACCGAGCTGATGTTGATGATGCTCGCGCCTTCGCCGAGATGCTTGACGGCGGCCTGCGTGGTCAGCAGCACGCCGAACACGTTCGTGTCGAATTGCCGGCGGTAGTGCTCTTCGGTGATCGCCTCGATCGGCGCGAATTCGTACACGCCGGAATTGTTGACCAGCACGTCGAGACGGCCATAGGTCTCGATCGCGGTGTCGACGATGCGCTGTGCGTCCGCTGCCTTCGACACGTCGCCGCCGACCGCGACCGCGCGGCCGCCCGCCTCGACGATCGCGCTCACGACCGCGTCGGCACCGGCCTTGCTGCTCGCGTAGTTGACCACGACCGACGCGCCTTCGGCGGCCAGCGCCTTCGCGATCGCGGCGCCGATCCCCTTGGAGCCGCCCGTGACGATTGCTACCTTGCTTGCCAGCTTGCTCATGATTTCATTCCTCAGTCGGAAGACTTTCGATGGATGGGTGCCGATCGCGCCTGTCGCGGCGCACACCGGCCTTGCTGGCAATCTTGGCGGTTCGCGCGGCGGCGATAAAGCGGCTCGATGCGAATTGACTGGCGGAGTTATCCGAACAATCGGCGGACGGACGGTCAGCCGGCACTCAACCATGCACTGACGACGTCGGCGCCGAGCCCGTCGAGCGGGCCGTCGTAGACGATCCGACCGCGCCCCATCACCGCGACGCGCCGCGCGAGCCGCGGCGCGAGCTGCAGCCGCTGCTCGATCAGCAGGATCGCGACGCCGTCGGCCTGCAGCGCGGCGAGACACGCGCCGACCTCGTCGACCGCGCGCGGCGCGAGCCCTTCGGCCGGTTCGTCGACGATCAGCACGCGCGGGCGGCCGGCGAGCGCGCGCACCAGCGCGAGCACCTGCTGTTCGCCGCCCGACAGCCGTCCGGCCTTCACGTCCGCCCGCGCGGCCAGCAGCGGAAAGCGCGCGAGCAACCGGTCGAGCGCCGCGCGTTCGGCCGCGCCGTGCACGCCGCGCAGCCCGAGCCGCAGGTTGTCGCGCACGCTCAGCAGCGGGAACACGTCGCGGCTTTCAGCGACGTAAGCGACCCCGCGCCGCGCGATCTCGAACGTGCGCGCGCCCGCGCATTCGGCGCCGGCAATGCGCACCGAGCCCGCGGTGCGTACGAGCCCCATCACGGCCTTCGCGAGCGTCGAGCGGCCCGAGCCATTGCGGCCGAGCAGCGCGAGCGTCTCGCCCGGCGCGAGCGCGAGATCGACGCCGTCGAGCACGGGCTGCATTCCGTACCACGCGCGCAGGCCGCGAATGTCGAGCAGCACGCTCATGCGCCCTCGCCAAGATAGGCCGCACGCACGGCCGGGTCCGCGCGGATCGCGTCGGGTGCGCCGGTCGCGACCACCGCACCGCGCACGAGCACCGTGATGCGCTCGGCGAAGCCGAACACCGCATCCATGTCGTGCTCGATCATCAGCACCGTGCGGCCCTGCGTCGTCGCGCGGATCAGCGCGATCATCCGCGCCGCCTGATCGCGGTTCATGCCGGCCGTCGGTTCGTCGAGCAGCAGCGTGCGCGCGCCGCTCGCGAGCGCGATGCCGAGATCGAGCGCGCGCTGTTCCGCATAGCCGAGTTCGCCGGCCAGCGTGTCGCGCCGCGCATCGAGACCGATGTCGCTCAGCACGCGCGCGGCCGCACGATCGACCGACGCGGATTCGCGCAGCCGGTTCCACCAGCGCCGCCGCTCGGCCGGCGCATGCAGCCCCGCGCAGCGCAGGTTGTCGAACACGCTCAATCGTGCGAACGCGCTCGTCTGCTGGAAACTGCGGCCGATGCCGAGCCGGCTCGCCACGACCGGCCCGCGCCCGCGCAGCTCGACGCCGTGCAGCATGACGCGCCCGCGCGTCGGCCGCGTCGCGCCGGCGATCACGCCGAACAGCGTCGACTTGCCCGCGCCGTTCGGCCCGATCAGCGCGTGACGCTCGCCGGCCGGGACGTTCAGCTCGATGCCGTCGAGCACGGTTTGCGCACCGAAGCGCTGCACGATCCCGTGCAGCGCGATCGCATTACCGTTCATCGCCCGTCCTCCCGCTTGCCGTGCCCGTGGTTCTGGAACCGCGCGCGCCAGGCCCACAGCAACGTGCCGATGCCGGCCGCCGAGCATGCGACGACCCAGCCCGCCGGCGCATCGGCGTCGATGCCCCACGCGCCGAACGCAATGCCCGCGCCGTCGTCCTGCGCGAAGCGCCATGCATAGCCCAGTTCGGCCGCGCAGACGATCGCGACGGCCCAGAACGCACATGCGCCAACGCCGCACAGCACGCGCCAGCGCTCGGCCGGCGGCGCGTCGCCGCGCGACGCATGCGCAAGCGTCTGCGCGATGCCCGCGATCCCGCGCGGCGCGGCGACGACGACCGCGACGAACAGCACGCCGAGATACAGCGCCCATGCGCGCGACACGCCCGCGACGACGATGCTCAGCGCGGTCAGCACCACCGCGCCGGCCGCCGGCCCGAAGAACGTGCCGGTGCCGCCGATCACCGCGGCGATCAGCACGGTCGCCGAACGCGCCATCGACACGCTGTCGGGCGTCGCGATCTCGACGTCGATCAGCGTCAGCGTGCCGGCAATGCCCGCGAAGAACGACGCGCAGGTCACCATTGCGAGCCGCACGCGACGCGGCTCGGTGCCGAGCGCGGCAACGCGCGCGGGGTTGTCGCGCACCGCGTTCGCGAGCCGCGCGAGCGGCGTGCGCGTCAACGCGTGCATCGCCACCGCGGAGACGATGCACCACGCGGCAATCACGGCGTAGGCCTGCGTTTCCGCGCCGAAATGCCAGCCGCCCAACGGCGTGCCGCTCGCGCGATCGATCGGTACGCCGCCGAGGCCGCCAAACCACGCGGGCACGCTCCACGCCGCGGCCGCGACGCACTCGCCGAGGCCGAGCGTGATCATCGCGAACACGGTGCCCGCGCGGCGTGTCGCGAGCAGGCCGGCGACGAACCCGAAGCCCGCGCCGGCCACCCCGCCGACGAGCGGCAACAACGGCAACGGGCCACCGACATGATTGAACCAATGCGCGGCGGCGAATGCGCCAAGGCCCGCGAACGCGGCATGACCGAACGACAGCAGCCCCGTCGTGCCGAGCTGCAGGTTGTACGACAGCGCGAGCACGACGAGCGCGGCCGTCTGTGCGAGATAGCCGAGCACCGCGCCATGCGGCCACAGCCACGCCGGCAGGATCAGGCACGCGGCGAACAGCACCCAGCGCAACGCGCCGGCCCGTGCGCCGCTAGCCATCGACACGCTCGCCGAACAGTCCGCGCGGACGGGCAACCAGCACCGCGACGAGCAGCAGGTACGGGACCAGCGGTGCGAGCTGCGCGATCGACACGGCAGCGACGCTGTCGGGCAGCGCGACGCCCGACCATTGCGCGAGGTCGCGCAACGACGTGTCGCTGGCCGCCGCGAAGGTCTGCGCGAAGCCGACCGCGAGCGACGCGACGAACGCGCCGCCGAGCGAGCCGAGCCCGCCGATCACGACGACCGCGAACACGACCGACCCGACAGTCTCGGCCAGCGCCGGTTCGATCACCGCGAGCGGCGCGCCGATCACGCCGGCCAGCGCCGCGAGCGCGGTGCCCGCGCCGAACAGCCCCGTCATCATGCGCGGCACGTCGTAGCCGAGCGCCTCTACGGCCGCGCGGTGCGTGAGCGCGGCGCGCACGACGAGCCCGATGCGCGACGCGCGCAGCAGCACGCCGAGCGCGACCAGCATCGCCGTGGACATCGCCATCATGAAGAGCCGGTAGCGCGGCAGCGCGAGGCCGAACACGGCCACGGGCGCGCCGTCGAACAGCGGCGGCACCGGGGCCGGCAGCGGCGCGAGGCCCCAAAAAAGTTTCGTGCCCTCGCCGATCAGGTATGCGAGCCCGAAGGTCAGCAGCAGCTCGCTCGTGTGCCCGTGCGGCTGTACGCGGCGCAGCAGCCAGCGCTCGCAGCCGGCACCGAGCAGTCCGACCGCGAGCGGCGCGAGCGCGAGCGCGGGCCAGAAACCCGCGCGGGCCGCGATGCTGTATCCGATGTAGGCGCCGAGCATGTAGAAGCTCGCATGCGCGAAGTTGAGCACGCCCTGCACGCTGAAGATCAGCGTGAGGCCGGCCGACAGCATGAACAGCAGCAACCCGTAGCTGAGGCCGTTGAACGCCTGGAGCGCGAACGCGTGCACCGCCACGCGCCCGTCAGCCGGCGAGCGGTTCGAGCGCCGCGCGCAGCGCGTCGGGCAGCGGCACCGGGCGGCGCGTGCCGCGATCGACGTACACATGCACGAAATGCCCCTGCGCGGCCGGCGCGGCCTCCCCTGCCGCGAACAGCCCGATCTCGTAGCGCACGCTCGACGTGCCGAGCTTCGCGACGCGCAGCCCCGCATCGACCGACTGCGGAAACACGAGCGGCGCGAAGTAGTTGCATTGCGTCTCGACCACGAGCCCGATCGTCTGCCCGTGCTCGACGTCGAGCACACCCGCGCGGATCAGGTATTCGTTCACGACGGTGTCGAAGTAGCTGTAGTACACGAAATTGTTCACGTGTCCGTAGACGTCGTTATCCATCCAGCGGGTCGTGATCGGCAGGAAGTGGCGATAGGCGTCGCGGGAACGCGGCTGCGGCTTGTCGGACATGGCGATGGCGGTCAGGAGGAAGAAGACGAAGCGGACGGCGCGCGGTGGCCGTGCGAGACGGCGCGCCGGCGAACGGCGGGTTGCCGCGTCGCGACCGTGCGCGGCGCGGCAGATGACGTGCCGGGAACGGCGCGGCCCGTCACTGCCCCGCTCGATCGACGAATTCGAAATCGAGGCCGCGCGCGCGCATCCAGTCGGCCAGCGCGTAGCCTGTGCCGGCGCGCCACGGGCGCAGCAACGGCGGCTCGACGAGCCGGTATTCGAGCAGCTCCGGCGACAGCGCGACGGTGCCCGATGCGCGCACGTGATACGCGATGATCAGCTCGTTCTTGCGGATGAATTCATAAACGCCGACCAGCGTGACCTGCTCGGCCTTCAGCGCGGTTTCCTCGAACACCTCGCGCGCGATGCCGTCCTCCGGCGTCTCGCCGTTCTCGAGGAAACCGGTGATCAGCGCGAACATCCCCTCCGGCCAGGCCGCATTGCGCGCGAGCAGGATCTTGCCGTCGAGCTCGACGATCGCCGCCACCACCGGCAGCGGGTTGTTCCAATGGACGTAGCCGCACTCGTCGTCCGGGCAGGCCTGGCGGACACGCCCGCCCTCGTGTTCGGGATCGGCGCGCTCGGTCAGCGGACGCGCGCAGCGCGGGCAAAAACGGTAGTCGGCGATGGTCATCGATGAGGATCTGGCAAGCGCCGACGGCGGCCGGCAAGCCGCCTCGCACGCCTGCCCGGCGCGGGAAAGGCTTCATTCTAGCGAGTTTGCCCGCGTCGCTGACGATCCGGCCCCGATGATGTCAGGGTTGCATGCGCGGTTGCGCACGCCCGCGTGCGGCCGTCGCCGCGAAGCCGGCGGCACCGACGAGCAAGGCAGCCGCCGCGACCCACAACGCCGGCGAGAACGACCCGAAGCGCGCGGTCAGCGGTGCCGCGACGAGCGGGCCGAGAATCTGCCCGCCCCCGTACGACGCGGTCGCATAGCCCATCAGCCCGGCCGCGCGCTCGCCGTGCAGCCGCCGCGCCTCGCGCATCGCAAACAGCGTGATCGCGGTGAACGGCAGGCCGAGCAGCGCGCTGCCGATCGAGAAGCCCGCCGCATTCGGCCACACGATCCCCGCTGCGATTCCGAGCGCCTGCGTCGCGCAACCGGCGGCGAGCAGCAGCCGGTTGTCCCAGTGGCCGGGCAGCCGCGCGGCCGCGATCGCGCCGACGATCAGCGCCGCGCCGAACATCGGCCAGAACAGATCCGGCCACGGCGAGCCGGCCGGCAGCGCGGCGCGCGCGATCACGGGCAGGAACGTCGCGGTGATGATGTAGCCGAAGCCCGGCATCCCGTACAGGACGACGAGCCATGCGGCGTCGGCGCGATGGCGCCGCGCGTCGTGCGGTGCAGCGTCCGTCGCCGCATGCCGGACGGGCGCGGCCGACGAAACGGTTGCCGCCGCCGGCACCGGCGCGCTGCCGAACGTGCGCCAGATCGCGATCGACAGCACCGCAGACAGCGCCGCGAAACCGAGCCAGCCGGGCGCCGCGCGATGGCCGGCCAGTGCGCTGCCGATCAGGCCCGTCAGCACGATGCCGACGCCGGGCCCCGCGTAGATCACCCCGCTCCACTCGGGCGCGTGCAGCTCGGCGAGCCGCCGCAGCCCCCATTGCGACACGAACACGAACGTCCATGCGCTGACGACGCCCGCGACGAAGCGCACCGCCAGCCACACGGGCAGCAGGTGACCGACGCCCATCGCGGCGGTCAGCAGCACGGTGGCGCCAAGCCCGAAGCGCACCATCCGCGCATGCTCGACCCGCACCACCGCGCAGCTGACCGCGCCGACGAAATAGCCCGCGTAGTTCGCCGACGCGAGCCAGCTGCCGGCCTTCAGGCCGATCGAACCGTCGGCGAGCATCAGCGGCAGCAGCGGTGTAAACGCGAAGCGGCCGACGCCGAGCGCGACCGCGAGCCCGATCATGCAGGCTACCGCGGCCGCGCGGGCGCGGCGGTCGGCGTGATCGGACAGGTGTACGCCGGCGGCGCTTGGGGCATCGGAACGGGACATGTCGGCATGGGCCGCGCGGGTTGTGCGACGGCCGGAACGGGAATCGGATTGCTTGTATCGTAGCTTGACCGAATGTTCTCTAAAAATGAATAATTGAGAATCCATCCATCGCACGGAGAGAATCATGGACCTGGCGGCGCTGGCGATTTTCCGGGCCGTCGTGCGCGAGAACGGCATCACGCGCGCGGCGGCGAAGCTCAATCGCGTGCAATCGAACGTGACGACGCGCATCAAGCAGCTCGAGGAGGAACTCGGCACGGCGCTGTTCGTGCGCGACGGCCGCCGGCTCGTGCTGACGCCGGCCGGGCACACGCTGCTGCCGTACGCGGAGCGGCTGCTCGAGCTTGCCGACGAGGCGCGCGATGCGGTGCGCGAGGACACGCCGCGCGGGCGGCTGCGGCTCGGCACGATGGAAAGCACGGCCGCGAGCCGGCTGCCGACCGTGCTCGCGCGCTATCACCATGCGTGGCCCGACGTGTCGCTGGAGCTCGTGACCGGCACGACCGGTTGGCTGATCGACAAGGTGCGCGACTTCGAGATCGACGCGGCGCTGTTCGCGCGGCCGCCCGAGCCGGACACGCTGCCCGACACGTTCGAGACGGTGCCCATTTTCCGCGAGGATCTGGTGCTGCTGACGCCGCGTGGCCATCCGCCGGTGCGCACGCCGCGCGACGTGATCCTGCCGACGCTGATCGCGTTCGAGCGCGGCTGCACGTACCGGAAGTATGTCGAGCGATGGTATGCGGCGCACGGGATGAAGCCCGCACGCGTGCTCGAACTGGGTTCGTATCACGCGATCGTCGCGTGCGTCGCGGCCGGTGCGGGCATCGCGGTCGCGCCGCGCTCGGTGCTCGAGCTTCAGCCCGAGACCGGCAACGTCGCCGCTCATACGATCGCGGAACTCGAAGGGATCGACACGCTGCTTGCGTGGCGGCACGGTTACGCGTCGGCGGCGCTCGCCGCGTTGCGCGATGCGCTGGGCGATGCTGCGCGGGAATCGGGGGATGCGCCCGCGTTGCCGGCGACGGCATTACCGGCCTGATTCAGCCGCGCCGCCGCGCCGGCACGCGCTCATCCTGGGCACCGGCAAAAACAAAACGACCCGACCGGCCACTGCCGATCGGGTCGTTCTTTCGTGCGCTGCGATGGGGTCAGCAAGACCGCATCGCATCAACCATACCGATCAAAGACGCTCTTCGACCCAGCCCTTGACGCCTGCCAGCGCGCCCGGCAGATTCGCCGGTTCCGTGCCGCCTGCCTGCGCCATGTCCGGTCGGCCGCCGCCCTTGCCGCCCACCTGCTGCGCGACGAAGTTCACGAGCTCGCCGGCCTTGACCTTCTTGCTCGCGTCCGGCGTGACGCCCGCGATCAGGCTGACCTTGCCGCCTTCGACGGCCGCCAGCACGATCGCCGCGCTCTTCAGCTTGTCCTTCAGCTTGTCGACCGTTTCGCGCAGCGTCTTCGCGTCGGCGCCGTCGAGCGTCGCCGCAAGCACATACACGCCGCCGATTTCGACGGCCTGCTGCGCGAGTTCGTCACCTTGGCTCGACGCGAGCTTCGACTTCAGCGCGCCCAGTTCCTTCTCGAGCGACTTCACCTGGTCCTGCACCTGCGCGATGCGCTGCGTGAGTTCCGACGGCTGCGCCTTCAGCGCGGCCGCGGCTTCGTTCACGCGGGCGTCGAGCTCCTGCACGAAGCGAACGGCGTTGTCGCCGGTGATCGCCTCGACGCGGCGGATGCCGGCCGCGACGCCGCCTTCGACGACGATCTTGAAGAAACCGATGTCGCCGGTGCGATGCACGTGCGTGCCGCCGCACAGTTCGCGCGAGAAGCCGAGGTCGAGCACGCGCACTTCGTCGCCGTACTTCTCGCCGAACAGCGCCATCGCGCCACCCTTCACCGCTTCGTCATACGGCATCACGCGCACGATGCCCGGCGCGTTCGCGAGGATTTCGTTGTTGACGATCTGCTCGACGCGACGAATTTCGTCGTCGGTCATCGGCGCGTTGTGCGCGAAGTCGAAGCGGGTTTTCTCCGCGTCGACGAGCGAACCCTTCTGTTGCACGTGCGAGCCAAGCACTTCGCGCAGCGCCTTGTGCATCAGGTGGGTGGCCGAGTGGTTGCGCTGCGTGCGCGCGCGGCGGTGCGCGTCGATTTCCGCGCGCAGCACGTCGCCGATCTTCAGCGTGCCCTGTTCGAGCGTGCCGTGATGGCCGATCACGTCGGCCTGCACCTTCAGCGTGTCGGCCACCTCGAAGCGCGTCGCGGCGTTCGCGAGCACGCCCTGGTCGCCGACCTGGCCGCCCGATTCCGCGTAGAACGGCGTGTGGTCGAGCACGACGACCGCATCCTGGCCGTGCTTCACTTCGTTGACGGCCGAACCGTCGACGTACAGCGCGACGACCTTCGCGTCGTCGAACGCGATTTCCTCGTAGCCGTGGAACGTGGTCTTCGCGCCCGAATACTCGAGGCCCTGCGTGGCCTTGAACTTGCCGGCCGCGCGCGCCTGCTCGCGCTGGCGCGCCATCGCGTCGTCGAATGCCGGCTCGTCGACCGTCATCCCGCGCTCGCGGCACACGTCGGCCGTGAGGTCGAGCGGGAAGCCGTAGGTGTCGTGCAGCTTGAACGCGAGTTCGCCGTCGAGCACCTTGCCGCCCTTCGCCTCGACCTCCGCCAGCGCGGCCTCGAGGATCGACATCCCGTGCTCGATCGTCTCGAAGAAGCGCTCTTCTTCCTGGCGCAGCACGTCCGTCACGCGCTGTTCGGCTTCCTTCAGTTCCGGATACGCGGCGCCCATCTCGGCGACGAGGTCGGCCACCAGCTTGTGGAAGAACGAGCCCTTGCGGCCGAGCTTGTAGCCATGGCGGATCGCGCGGCGCACGATGCGGCGCAGCACGTAGCCGCGGCCTTCGTTGCCGGGAATCACGCCGTCGACGATCAGGAACGAGCACGCGCGGATGTGATCGGCGATCACCTTCAGCGAGTTGTTGGTGAGGTCGCTGATCTCGGTCACGCGCGCGGCGGCCTTGATCAGGTTCTGGAACAGGTCGATCTCGTAGTTGCTGTGCACGTGCTGCAGCACCGCGGCGAGACGCTCGAGGCCCATGCCGGTGTCGACCGACTGCTTCGGCAGGCGCGTCATGTTGCCCTGCGCGTCGCGGTTGAACTGCATGAACACGAGGTTCCAGATCTCGATGTAGCGGTCGCCGTCTTCTTCAGGCGACCCCGGCGGGCCGCCCCAGACGTCCGGGCCGTGGTCGTAGAAGATTTCCGTGCACGGGCCGCACGGGCCGGTGTCGCCCATCGTCCAGAAGTTGTCCGACGCGTAGCGCGCGCCCTTGTTGTCGCCGATGCGGATGATCCGCTCGGTCGGCACGCCGACTTCCTTCGCCCAGATGTCGTAGGCTTCGTCGTCTTCCTGGTAGACGGTGACCCACAGCTTTTCCTTCGGCAGCTGGTAGACCGTGGTCAGCAGCTCCCACGCGAACTTGATCGCGTCGTGCTTGAAGTAGTCGCCGAACGAGAAGTTGCCGAGCATCTCGAAGAACGTGTGGTGGCGCGCCGTGTAGCCGACGTTCTCGAGGTCGTTGTGCTTGCCGCCCGCGCGCACGCTGCGCTGCGCCGTGGTGGCGCGCGAGTACGGACGCGGGTCCGTGCCGAGGAACACGTCCTTGAACTGGACCATGCCCGAGTTCGTGAACATCAGCGTGGGGTCGTTACCGGGCACGAGGCTCGACGAGCGGACGATCGTGTGGCCCTTCGATTCGAAGAATTTGAGAAATTTCTCGCGGATTTCGGCAGCTTTCATGGCGTGCGGGGAATGTCTGGCTGAGACGGCTTCAAACGCCGGCCGTCCTCGCGGACGCACGGCGGGCAAATATCGTAAACGGTCGATTATACGATACAGATCGGCGGCCCTGACGGCAGCGGCCCGGCGCGGCGGACGACCGGCCTGGGCCACCCATGCGGCCGATTCGCCTTAAGATGCTCGGCATGCCAATCCGCCTTGCCCCGGCCGGGCGAGCCATGAAAGGAGACGATTCGACGATGGGTGCCCTGAGCCATATCCGCGTGCTTGACCTGACCCGCGTGCTCGCGGGCCCGTGGTGCGCGCAGACGCTCGCCGACTTCGGCGCGGACGTGATCAAGGTCGAGCGCCCCGGCGCGGGCGACGACACGCGCCACTGGGGGCCGCCGTACCTGAAGGACGCGAACGGCGACGATACGGCGGAGGCCGCGTATTACCTCGCGGCGAACCGCAACAAACGCTCGGTGACGGTCGACATCGCGACGCCGGAAGGCCAGCAGATCGTGCGCGAGCTCGCCGCGCAGAGCGATGTCGTGCTCGAGAACTACAAGGTCGGGCAGTTGAAGAAGTACGGGCTCGATTACGAATCGCTGCGCGCGGTGAAGCCCGATCTCGTCTACTGCTCGGTCACGGGCTTCGGCCAGACGGGCCCGTACGCGCACCGCGCGGGCTACGACTTCATCGTCCAGGGAATCGGCGGTTTCATGAGCATCACCGGCGAGCGCGACAGCGAGCCGGGCGGCGGCCCGCAGAAGGCCGGCGTCGCGATCGCCGATCTCGCGACGGGCCTCTACTCGACGATCGCGGTGCTCGCCGCGCTCGCGCACCGCGACCGCACGGGCGAAGGCCAGTACATCGACATGGCGCTGCTCGACGTGCAGGTCGCGTTGCTCGCGAACATGAACACCAACTTCCTCGCGAGCGGCAAGCCGCCGGTGCGCTGGGGCAACGCGCATCCGAACATCGTGCCGTACCAGACGTTCCAGACGCGCGACGGCTGGATCATCGTCGCGGTCGGCAACGACGGGCAGTTCCGCAAGTTCGTCGAGGCCGGCGGCCGGCCCGAGCTGGCCGACGACGAACGGTTCGCGACCAACCCGTCGCGCGTGCGCCATCGCGACACGCTGGTGCCGATCCTCGCGGAAATGGTGAAGACGCGCGGCAAGGCCGACTGGATCGGCGCGCTCGAAGCGGCCGGCGTGCCGTGCGGGCCGATCAACGAACTCGACGAGGTGTTCGACAACGAGCAGGTGGTCGCGCGCGGGATGCAGGTGTCGCTGCCGCACCCGTGCGGCGCGGACGTGAAGCTCGTGCGCAATCCGATCCGGATGAGCGCGACGCCGCCCGACGCGCGCACCGCCCCGCCGCTGCTCGGCGCGCAGACGGAAGACATACTGCGCGACATGCTCGGCTACGACGAGGCGCGCATTGCGGCGCTGAAGGCGAAGCAGGCGATCTGAACGGCCCCGGACGAGCGCGCCGCGACACCTCCGGGTGTACACGGCGGCGTGCCCGGGCGCCGGCGGACGCTGACGGGATCGATGGACCGACGGTTAGCGGTTAGCCGCTAGCGCGCGAGCGCATCGAGCCAGCCTCGCGCGTCGGGCCAGTCGCCGAGCCCGCTGTCCGCGTTGATGTGGCCGCGCGGGCCGAGGTCATGGAAAGTGCTGCCCCACGCGTGCGCGCAGCCGCGCGCGAACGCGATCGAGCCGTACGGATCGTCGCTGCTTGCCACCACGCAGGTCGGAAACGGCAGCCGCTCATGCGGCACCGGGCCGAAACCGTGCGCGTCGGCCGGAAACGCCGGCCCGGCCGGATCGGGCAACGCGACGAGCAACGCGCCGCGCACCTTCGCGAGCGCGGCCGGCCGCGCGTAGCGGGTCGCCCACCACGCGGTGGTCAACGTGCCGAGGCTGTGCGCAGCGATCGTCACGGGGCCCGGTGCGGCCTCGACCGCGCGGTCGAGCGCGAGACACCAGCCGTTGCGGAACGCACGGTCCCAGTCGGGCATCGCGACGCGCACGAAACGCGCGTCGGCGCGCTCCCAGCGGCTTTGCCAGTGGAGCGGACCGGAGTTGCCGTAGCCCGGCAGCACGAAAACGAAAGAATCGCTCATGGAGGGTTCGTCGACGAATGAAGTCGTTATGTGACGTCGACGAAGTGTCGCACACCCGCTCCTCCCTGATGCTGCCTGTCGAATCGCGGAATGGATGTGCGGAGCAAGAACGGGCCGTGATGCGGCAACGCCGTCACGACCAGCCGGCGCTCACGCGCGCCGGCTTCGATCAGCGCACGCCGGCGCCGACCAGGCCGCCTGCCGCGGCGCCGGCAACCGTGCCGACCGGGCCGCCCGTGATCAGGTAGCCGAGCGCGCCGCCCGCGGCCGCGCCGATACCGGCGTTACGTTGCGTATGCGTCATCGCGCATGCGCCGAGTTGCGACAGGGCCGCGACGATTACCGCGGTACGAACGAGAAAAGTGGTCTTCTTCATCATGATTGTTGGTGTCCTCCCGCCAGCAAAAAATACGAATGGCGGCATTGAATCGGTAAAGCCATCATAGGAAACGCCGAATGCGCCGGGCAATCCGATTTACGTCGTGTTACAGCCGACACACAATCGAGATATTGCGGTTCCGCACCGCGAACCGGCCCGCCCGGTGGCGCAACCCGCGCGGGACGGACCCCGGTCAGGTAGAATTACGGGATTAAACCGGCGCGACGCGCCGACACAACCTGACGCCAACCGCATGAGCACCGAACGCAACGACGCCCCCGCGGCTTCCAACTTCATCCGCAACATCATCGACGACGACAACCGCACCGGCAAATGGGGCGGCCGCGTCGAGACGCGCTTTCCGCCCGAGCCGAACGGCTATCTGCACATCGGCCATGCCAAGAGCATCTGCCTGAACTTCAGCGTCGCGCGCGACTACGGCGGCGTGTGCCACCTGCGCTTCGACGACACGAACCCGGAAAAGGAAAGCGTCGAATACGTCGACTCGATCGTCGACGCGGTCCGCTGGCTCGGCTTCGACTGGCGCAAGGACGCGGTCGATCACCAGTATTTCGCGAGCGACTACTACGACAAGCTGTACGAATTCGCCGAATTGCTGATCCAGCGCGGCAAGGCGTACGTCGACAGCCAGAGCGCCGAGGAAATGCGCGCGAACCGCGGCTCGCTGACCGAAGGCGGCAAGCCGTCGCCGTTCCGCGACCGTTCGCCCGAGGAAAACCTCGACCTGTTCCGCCGGATGAAGGCCGGCGAGTTCAAGGAAGGCGAGCACGTGCTGCGCGCGAAGATCGACATGGCTTCGCCGAACATGAACATGCGCGACCCGGTGATCTACCGGATCCGCTACGCGCACCACTACCGCACCGGCGACGCATGGTGCGTGTATCCGATGTACGACTACACGCACTGCATCTCGGATGCGCTCGAAGGCATCACGCACTCGCTGTGCACGCTCGAGTTCGAGGATCACCGCCCGCTGTACGACTGGGTGCTGAACGAACTCGCGGACGCCGGCATGTTCACGCGTCCGCTGCCGCAACAGATCGAATTCTCGCGCCTGAACCTCACGTACGCGATCACCAGCAAGCGCAAGCTGCTGCAGCTCGTCACCGAAGGCCACGTCGAAGGCTGGGACGACCCGCGCATGCCGACGATCGTCGGGATCCGCCGCCGCGGCTTCACGCCGGAAAGCATCCACCTGTTCTGCGAGCGGATCGGCGTGACGAAGGTCGATTCGTGGATCGACATGAGCGTGTTCGAAGGCGCGCTGCGCGACGACCTCGACGACAAGGCGCCGCGCTCGGTCGCCGTGCTCGATCCGCTGAAGCTCGTGATCGACAACTACCCGGAAGATCTCGAGGAAGCGTGCACGGCCCCCGTGCATCCGCATCACCCGGAGCGCGGCGTGCGCACGTTCCCGATCTCGCGCGAGCTGTGGATCGAACGCGAGGACTTCGTCGAGAACCCGCCGAAGGGCTATTTCCGCTTGTTCCCGGGCAACAAGGTGCGCCTGCGCTACGGTTACGTGATCGAGTGCACGGGCTTCGACAAGGACGCCGACGGCAACGTGACGGCCGTGCACTGCAACTACTTCCCGGACAGCAAGTCGGGCACCGAAGGCGCGAACAACTACAAGGTCAAGGGCAACATCCACTGGGTCAGCGTGAAGCATGCGCAGGCGGCCGAAGTGCGGATCTACGACCGGCTGTTCAAGGAGCCGCATCCGGACGCGGGCGGCGCGAACTTCCTCGAAGCGCTGAACCCGGACTCGAAGAAGGTCACGCAGGCCTATGTCGAACCGGGCGCCGGCGACGTCGCGCCGGAAACGCGCCTCCAGTTCGAGCGTCACGGCTATTTCGTCGCCGACCGCGTCGATTCGAAACCGGGCAAGCCCGTGTTCAACCGGATCGTCGGGCTGCGCGACAGCTGGGGCAAGCCGGCCTGACGGCGTGGTCCATGCGCGGCGCCGAGCCGGCGTCGCGTGACGATAAAAAAACCGGCCTTCGGGCCGGTTTTTTATTGCATGCGCGGGATCGTCGGGATCGAAGCGGCTGCCCTCACGCCCCCGCCAGCCGCCGATGCAGATCCGCGAGCGACAGCGTCGTGCGAAACAGCCGCGCGAGGCTGCGGCTCGCATACGCGTCGACGTCGCCGGGCGCGGTCCAGCGATATGCGTCCATCTCGGGAATCGGCGAGCCGTCGCGACGGCTCGGGAACAGCGACGTGCACGTGCAGTGCGCGGGATCGATCTCGTCGTCCGCGACCCGCACCGCGAACAGGTGCAGGTCCTTGTCGTGACGGTATGCGAAGCGGCCCAGGTCGAGCAGCCGCGCCGCCGCGAGTTCGATGCCGGTTTCCTCGCGCAGCTCCCGCAGCGCCGCGTCGGCCGGCGATTCGCCGGGCTCGCCCTGCCCCTTCGGAATATCCCAGTGTGTGGTGTCCGTCGCGTGCGCGAGGAACACCCGACCGGCCCCGTCGAGAATCACGACGCCGCACGAAACCGTGCGCGGCGCACCGCTGCGCTTCATTGCTCGCGCGCTCAGCGCTTCTGCAGCTGCCACTTGCCCGCGGCGGTCTTGCAATAGACCGGCTTGAGCGTCATCGTCTGGCCCTTCGCGGAAATGTCGGTGGCGATTTCGCGGCAGGTCTTGCCGTCGTTCTCGGACGTCGACGGCGTCAGCTTCGCGTCGATCTGGGTGCCGCGACCGCTGCTCTGCCACGTCGTGGTCTCGCCGTCCTTGCCTTCGTCGCGCGCCTGCACGACGGCCTTGGCCAGCGACGCGCGGTCGGCCTTGCTGAAGTAGGCCAGCGGCGTGTCGTTCAGGAAGCCGAGGTTGCTTTGCGCGTGGGCGGGCAGCATCGCGGCTGCGCACGCGGCGCCGGCCAGCACGCGCGTGACGACGGAAAGGGATGCACGCATCGACATGTGTTGTTCTCCTTGGATGTTCGATCGAACGGCGTGGCGCACGGCCGGCACACCGGCACGCGCCACGCCCGTCAGCCAGCGAGCATAGCATGCGTGCCGCGAGGGTCGCGTTCTAGCGCGCGGCCGACGTGGCCGCCGGTTGATATCCGTCGGTCAGCGTGTTCAGGAACGCGATCACGTCCTTGATCTCGGCCGCGTTCAGCGCGGGGGCGTCGCCGCGCTTGCGGTCGAACGGCGGTTCGCGGTTGATGTTCGGCCAGTAGCGCTTCGGCAGGTCGTCGTACACCTGCACCTTGCCGTGCACGACCGGATAGAACTTCTCCGGATGGATGTCGCGCTCGACGTAGAAGCGCATCACGTCCTCGAGCGAGTGGTACACGCCGTTGTGGAAGAACGTCTTGCGCAACGCGACGTTGCGCAGCGACGGTGTCCGGAACAGCCCGCAGAATTCGTCGCGGCCCTTCAGGTCGGTGCGCTCGGGGCCGCACGCGCCGAGATCGTGGAAGCGCGGATCGCGATTGACCGGCAGCGCGCGGTTACGCGGCACCGCGATCGCGATCAGACCGAAATCGCTGAACTGCGGCGGCCCGCCTTCGAGCGTGCGCTGGCTCACGTGACAGCTCGCGCAGTTGCCCTTCTTCTCGTCGTTGAACAGTTGCAGCCCGTGCAACTCGGCGGGCGTGAGCTGCGCGTGGCCGGCCAGATACGCGTCGTACTTGCTCGTGTACGGATCAAACAATGCCGGCTGCTGCTGGAATGCGTCGAGCGCACGCAGCACCGCACCGAAAGTCGCCTGGTCGTCGCCGAGGACCCGATCGCCGAACGCCTTGCGGAACGCGTCGGCATAGGGCGCGGCACGCACCGCCTGCGCGACCCGCGCCGGCGAGCTGCTCATCTCGAATGGCGACGTGAGGGGAATGCGCGCCTGCGCATCGCGCGTGTCGACGCGACCGTCCCAGGTCAATCCGCCGGTCGGGCCTGCGTCGATGCTTTCGTCGCCTTCGTCGGGCGAATCGTGGAAGTGCTCGGTGAACGGCGGAATGCCGCGCACGTATTTCAGCGACGGCACCGCGCGAAAACCCATGCGATGCATGTCGTCGCCGCCGAGTTGCACCGACAGCGCGTTCGGCGGGCCGAACGCGTGCTCGACGCTATGACACGACGCGCACGCGAGCTTGCCTGAGCCGGACAGCGACGGATCGAAGAACAACTGCTTGCCGAGCGCCGTCATCTGCTTCACGCCCTCGAATACCTGCGCGCGCGTCTGCGGCTGGCTGGCCGGCGCGACCGCCGGAGCGGCTTGCGCCGCCGATACGACGGCGACCGCCTGCGCGTTCGCGCCGGGCCGCGCATCGCAACCGGCGAGCGGCGCGAGCCCGCCCATCAGCGCGAGCGTCGCCGCGGCAGGGATCAACGATCGCGCGAACGCGAGGGATTTCAGAAGGCTGTGCATCGTCGTTCTTCTTGTAGCGGTGGGCAATCGGCCGGAGCTTATGTCAGTTCCGTGACCGGTGCATGACGTTCGACCGACAGTCAATTGAAAGCGCCCCTACACCCGGCTGTCAAACGGGTTCCAGATAATGCGCGCAGCCGGTCGGTGCCCCGTGGCCCCTGCTCCGGTCTGACGCCACCCGGTTCCCACACGCGACAAACGACGAATGAGAGAGAACATCGCATGAAGAAGCACGCCTGGATTCGCTACACGCCGATCGCCCTCGCGGCCGCGCTCAGCCTGACCGCCTGCGGCGGCGACGATGTCACGCAGCAAGGCCTGTCGGCCGTGAAGAACGTCGTCGTGATCTACGCGGAAAACCGCAGCTTCGACAACCTCTACGGCAACTTCCCGGGCGCGAACGGTCTGCAGAACGCAACGGCTGCGAACTCGGTGCAGAAGGATCGCGACGGCTCGACGATGGCGACGCTGCCGAAGATCTGGGGTGGTCTGACGGCAACCGGCATCACGCCCGCGGTCACCGAAGCGATGACGGCGAACCTGCCGAACGCCCCGTTCGCGATCGACGATCCCAACGGCTTCAACCAGTCGATGAGCATCGCGACGCGCGACATCGTGCACCGCTTCTACCAGGACCAGATGCAGATCGACGGCGGCAAGAACGACATGTATGCCGCATGGACCGATGCGGGCGGCCTGACGATGGGCCACTACACGCCGGATCCGTCGAAGCTGCCGCTGTGGAAGATCGCGCAGCAATACGTGCTGGCCGACAACTTCTTCATGGGCGCGTTCGGCGGCTCGTTCCTGAACCACCAGTACCTGATCTGCGCGTGCGCGCCGTTCTACGCGAACGCCGACAAGAGCCCGGCGGCCGGCAAGATCGCAGTCCTGAACGCCGACGGCAAGTCGCTGGCAGTCGCCGCGAACTCGCCGGCATCCGCGCTGAGCGGCCCGCCGAAGTTCGTCAACGATGGCGCACTGACGCCGGACTTCTACGGTGTCAACACGATGCAGCCGGCGTACCAGCCGAGCGGCAACAAGGCCGCGACGGGCGGCGACCCGCTGCTCGCCGACCCGGCCAACCCCTCGACGATGCCGCCGCAGACGGCGACCAACATCGGCGACCTGATGACCAATGCCAACGTGTCGTGGGCATGGTATAGCGGCGCATGGGGCCAGGCACTGCAGGCGAGCCAGAACGGCACGTCGAACGTGATCTACGGCGCCGACCTCTCGACGCCGAACTTCCAGCCGCACCATCAGCCGTTCAACTACTACGCGAACCAGGCACCGGGCACCGCGAACCGCGCGCAGCACCTGCTCGACGGCGGCGCGAACGGCGCGGAATTCATCAAGGCGATCGACGCGGGCACGCTGCCGCAAGTCACGTTCTACAAGCCGCAGGGCAACCTGAACGAGCACCCGGGGTATACGGACGTCACCTCCGGCGATCAGCACATCGCGGACGTGATCGCGCACCTGCAGGCCAGCCCGCAGTGGAAGAACATGGTCGTGGTCGTCACGTACGACGAAAACGGCGGCTTCTGGGATCACGCCGCACCGCCGAGCGGCGATCGCTGGGGCCCCGGCACCCGCATTCCGGCGCTGATCGTGTCGCCGTTCGCGAAGAAGGGTTTCGTGGACCATACGCAATACGACACGGGTTCGATCCTGCGCTTCATCACGCGTCGCTTCTCGCTGCCGCGCCTCGCGGGCCTGCAGCAGCGCGACGACGCGCTGAAGGCAAATGGCGCGCAGCCGATGGGCGACCTGACGAACGCGCTCGCGCTGTCGCCGAACCTGTAACGGCATCGCGGCGAACGGGCCGGCCGCGCTGCCGGCCCGGACGAACGAAGGGCGGCCCCGCGGGGCCGCCCTTTTTGATACGCGCGCGGTTGCCGCGCGGTCGCGTCACCAACCGTACTTCAGCTCGACGCCAGCGTAGTCCGCGTTGTGCCCGCCCGCCTGCCGGATCGCGTCGCCGACCTGGAAGTGCACCGCCTCGACCGAACCGATCAGGTTCGCGGCGATCGTCCAGTCCGCGCGCAGTTGCACGTACATCCCCGTCCACAGGCCGCCCTTGCCTGCCGTGCCGGGCACCGCGACGTTCGGCTGCTGATAGACGGCGTCGCCGGTCGTCTCACGCCACTGGAAGCCGAGCGCACCGAGCAGCGACAGGTTCGGCGACGGCTTCAGCGTCACCGACGGCTTCACGTGGATCAGGTTCGAATAGCCCGTGTAGCCGGCCAGCGTGAAGTAATAGCCGTTCGGAAACAGCGGATTGAAGGTGCCGACGCGGCCGTCGTGCGGATGCCGGTCGCCCGATGCCGCATCGAACTGCAGCGCGATGCGCGGCGACCACGGCGCATCGAGCTTGTAGCCGGCGATCGAGCCGACGGCCCACGCACCGATCGTGTCGTTACGGACCGTCCCCGTCTGCAGCATCGTCTCGAAATCCCAGTCGAAGCGGCCCTGCGTGCCCGTGTAGCGCAGGTCCCACACGTCGCGATGCTCGGGGCCGCTCGCATCGAGAAAACGCGCGTTGCTGCGGTTGTAGCGCGACCAGTAGCCCGACAGATCGCCCGGCCCGACCGACTGCCGCTCGAAGCGCACGCCGCTGAACGTGAGGTCGCGGTTCGACACGTCGTCGAACGCGGACACCGTGCGGTTCTGCACGGGCTGCGTCGCATACGCGATGAAGCGCCATTTTTGATATTCGTAGTCGGCCCACACTGCATCGAACGCCTGCCGCACGTTCGGACCGTCGCGCGTGGCGATGAAGCGCTGCAAGTCGAACGCCATTTCCTGCCGGCCGACGCGAAACTTGAACGTGCCGCCGCCGAGCGCGCCCGTGTAGGTCGCGAATGCCTGTTCGAGATCGAGCGGATTCCGGTCGACCGGCGAGATCGTGTTCTTGCCGAATGCGCGATCGTCCTGCAACTGCACGAAGAACTGCCAGTGCTGGCCCAGATGCGCATCGGCATGCACTTCGACGCGCTGGATCAGGTAGGTGTCCGATTGCGCGGAGCCGATCCCGAACAGCGGCGCGTCGTTGGTCTCCAGCCGCTCGCGCAGGTTCACGCCGAGCGATAGATAGGATGCCGGATCATTGCCGAGCGGAATGTATTTGAGGCCGTCGAGCGGCGCGCGCGGCACGCACGGATTCGCCAGCACCGACCAGTCTTCCTGCCAGCGGTTGAACAGCACCGTCGGCCGCTTCACCGTGCAGGTCGAGGCGGTTGCGTCACCGGATGTCGATGTCGACGGGGATGTCGCCGCCGATTCCGCGAACGCCGCGTCGGCGCCCGCGAGCAGCAGGCCCGCGACGATCGACACGCGCGCGGCCCGCTCGAAGCGGCGGCCGTGGCGCCTCCCTTGTCTCCCCCGCGCCCGCGCGATCATGCGCGCTCCTGCGTGGCGGGTCCGGCCGCTTGCGCCGCACACAGTGCAAGCATCGCAAGCGCGCCGACGGGCACGAGCAACGCCAGGAATCCGACATGGCGGAACCCGAGCGCACCGCCCGCCGCGCCGAGCGCGAACGCGACGATCGCCGGCAGCATCTTGCCGAAGCGCGCCCGTGCCGCCGCGCGCGCGGCGTCGGACGTGCCGGCCGACAGCAGGTCGACGACGTCGAGGATCGCTTGCGTCACGTTGCCCGTCATCACCGTATTCGGCACGCCGCCCGCGCGCGAAATCACGCGCGGATGCGCGTTCTGGACGCCCATCGCGAACGTGCCGACGATGCCGGCCACGAGCGCCGGCAAGGCGTCCGGCTGCGTGACGGGCGTCGCCCACACGCCGGCCGCGCAGAAGCCGAGCAGCAGCACCGCCTGCACCGCGTGCAGCGCGCGCGCACCTTGCCACGCGGGTCGCCCGGACATCGACCGCGCGATCAGGCTCGCCGCGATCACGCCGCACACGAACGCGGGAAACACGCTGAGCTTCAGCACGACACCCTGGCCGAAGCCCGCGATGCCCGCGCCGATCAGCACGAAGTTGCCGGTCACGTGTGCAGTGAACAGCCCGAACAGCGCGACGAAGCTCAGCGTGTCGACGAAGCCGGCCACCGCGGCAAGAATCGTGTCTTCGTGCTTCATCGCGTCACGCTCGCGTGAATCTCGGCGACATAGCCACCCGGGAACTGCACGAGTGCAGCGTCGCGCCCATCCGCCGCGAACGGCGGCACGAGCACGTTCGCGCCCGCGGCTTCGGCCTTCTTCAGCGTCGCGGCGAGATCGGGCACTTCGTAGCCGGTCATCTCGCGCCCGAACGGATAAGGCAGATGGCCGTCGGTCACGAGCACGGTCATCTTGCCGAAGCCCGACTCGATGCGGATGCGGCGATACGTGTCGTTCGGCCGGCCGATCTCGATGCCCGGCGCCTTCAGGTTGTCCGACACCACCTTGCCCTTCGAGAACTTGACGAAGTCGTGCACGAACTTGCGTACGCTTTGCGGCGACACGTAGACGCGGTTTTCGGGGATCGTCTGCAGCGCGCCGTAGTTCGGCGTCTGCGTGTGCCAGTAGAGCTGCATCTTCACGCCGCCCGCCCACGCAATGACCGCATCGCGGCCGATGGGATCCGGGAACGTGTCGACGATCACGTCGGCGCCATGCTCGCGCGCCGACTTCACGGCGACGTCCATGTCCGTGACGAGATAGCCGGTGCGCTCCGCGCAGAACGGATACGGGATCGGTGTCTTGAAGCCGAACACCGAGATCGTGCCGACGGGCGTCAACACGAGCTGCGACATCGTCTGGCTCGGTGTCGGCGTGACCTGGAACACGCCCTGCTTCGACTTGCTGCCGCCGAATGTCGCGACGAAGCTGTCGGTGAAGCGGTCGAAGTCTTCCGGTGCCACGCACACGTGCGTCGTATCGTACTGCGGACCGACGGCCACCGTGGGCGCGACGGCGGGCGGCACGGGCGGTTTCCCGAACGCGGCAGGCGCGGCGACGAGGCCGCTGGCAATCGCAAGCGCCAGCAACGCGGAACGAAGAAAGTTCATAACGGATGTCCTTGTTGTTTCATCGAATGGTGCAGCGGTTCGGGCGATCCCGGTCACTCTCGACCCGTCGCCGACCGGTTGTCGTCGACATGTCAGACCGCCCAGCACGAACAGCCGAACGCGCCCCAGAAGCCCTTCGCGTCCGACGTCGGCAATGCGCTGCCCCACGCGCTCGCATGCGCATGCTGGTGCACGTTGCACGCATTCGCGCAGCCGCACATCGCGGCGGCCGCCGCCCGTTGCAGCGGTGCACCATTGCGCTGCGTCGCGCCCCAGCCGCCATAGCCGCCATACTCGCGCACGGGCGACCAGTCCGGCATCGCGGGTGGTATCGGCGCGTCGTGCGACGCGAACGGCCCCGCGCCCCACACGATCCTGCCGCCGACCACCGTCAGCAACGCGGTCGTGCCCGCGATGTCGTCCTCCGCGCACGCGAAGAAATCGCGATCCGGGACCACCAGGTCGGCAAGCTGCCCGACCGCGATGCGCCCCTTCTTGCCCTCTTCGTTCGAGAACCACGTCACGTACTCGGTCCACATGCGCAGCGCCGTTTCGCGATCGAGCAGGTTGCGCTGCGGATACATGCGCAGGCCGCCGACCGTCTTGCCCGTCACGAGCCATGAGAGCGACACCCACGGGTTGTACGACGCCACGCGTGTCGCGTCCGTGCCGGCCGATACCTTCAGCCCCTTGCCCAGCATCTTCGCGACGGGCGGCGTGGCTTCGGCCGCCTGCGCGCCGTAGCGCTCGACGAAGTATTCGCCCTGGTACGCCATCCGGTGCTGCACCGCGACACCGCCGCCGAGCGCGGCGATCCGGTCCATCGATTTCTCGGAGATCGTTTCCGCGTGATCGAAGAACCAGTTCAGCCCCTCGAGCGGGATGTCCTTGTTGACCTTCTCGAACACGTCGAGCGCGCGGCTGATCGTTTCGTCGTACGTCGCGTGCATGCGCCACGGCCAGCGGTTCTGCGCGAGCACGCGCACGACGCCTTCGAGATCGTCTTCCATCTGCGCCGGCAGATCGGGACGCGCGACGCGGAAATCCTCGAAATCGGCCGCCGAGAACACCAGCATCTCGCCCGCGCCGTTATTGCGGAAATAATCCGTGCCGTCGTGATACTTGACGCTCTTGGTCCAGTTCACGAAGTCTTCCTTCTCGGCGTTCGGCTTCTGCGTGAACAGGTTGTACGCGATCCGGATCGTCATCTCGCCCGCGTCGTGCAGCTTGCGGATCACTTCGTAATCGTCGGGGTAATTCTGCGAACCGCCGCCCGCGTCGATCACGCCCGTCACGCCGAGCCGGTTCAGTTCGCGCATGAAGTGACGCGTCGAGTTGTACTGATACTCGAACGGCAGCTTCGGCCCCTTCGCGAGCGTCGCGTAGAGGATCGTCGCGTTCGGGTTCGCGAGCAGCAGGCCCGTCGGGTTGCCGGCGGCGTCGCGCAGGATCGTGCCGCCCGGCGGCTCCGGCGTGTCCTTCGTATAGCCGACCACGCGCAGCGCGGCCGCGTTCAGCAGCGCGCGATCGTACAAGTGCAGGATGAACACCGGCGTATCGGGCGCGGCTGCGTTGAGTTCGTCGATCGTCGGCAGGCGCTTCTCCACGAACTGATGTTCGGTGAAGCCGCCGACCACGCGCACCCACTGCGGCGCGGGCGTGATCGCGACCTGACGCTTGAGCATCTCCATCGCGACGGCGAGCGAAGGCACGCCGTCCCAGCGCAGCTCCATGTTGTAGTTCAGGCCGCCGCGAATCACGTGGCAGTGGTTGTCGATCAGGCCCGGCAGCACGCCGCGGCCGTCGAGGTCGACCACCTTCGTCGCGCGGCCCGCGAGCGGCATCACGTCCGCGTCGCTGCCGACCGCGACGAAGCGGCCGTCCTTGATCGCGACGGAAGTCGCGACGGGGTTCGTGCGGTCGAGGGTCGTGAATCTTCCGTTATGGAGGATCAGATCCGGTTGGGTGTCGGTCGTGCTCATCAATATGTCCTCGATGCAATCAGAAACCGAGCCAGTGACGGACCGGTGCGACGGCCGCCACGCCGATCAGCATGCCGCCCAGCCCGACCAGCGCGATCAGCGGCGGTGCGGGCGAGCGCACCTTGATCACGCTGTACACGACGCCGATCAACACGCCGGCGCCCAATGAAGCCAGATACGATTCCATACGCCCTTCCCGACTGAATTAGAATGTGCCGCAGTGCCGCCCGGGCGCCGTGCGTCGGCAGCCCGAACCGTTTCCGCCCCGTTCGCTTCACTTCGCCGCCACGCTCTCCAGCCATGCAACATCTTCCCGATCTCGAAGCCTGGGCCATCTTCGCGCGCGTCGCCGAGACCGGTTCGTTCGCCAAGGCGGCCGACCTGCTCGGCATCTCGCAACCGACCGTGTCGAAAGCGATCGCACGCCTCGAAAAGCGCCTCGGCGCGATGCTGCTGTACCGCACGTCGCGCAAGCTGTCGCTCACGCCGACCGGCGAACTGCTGCGCGATCGCGCGATCCGCCTGCTCGCCGACGCCGAGATGATCGAGGACGAGGCCTCCGCGCACGCGCTCGAACCGCACGGCCTCGTGCGCGTGAACGCGCCGATGTCGTTCGGGCTGCACCACCTGGCGCCGGTGCTGCCCGCGTTTCTCGAACGCTACCCGCGCGTCGACATCGATCTCGTGCTGTCCGACCAGTTCGTCGACATCGTGTCGGGCGGCTTCGACGTCGCGATCCGGATCGCCGAGCTGAACGATTCCTCGCTGCGGGCGCGTCGTCTGTGCGCGGTGCGCCGGCCGCTCGTCGCATCGCCTGCGTATCTCGATCGGCATGGCCGGCCGACCCATCCGAGCGAACTCGACCGGCACGTGTGCCTGACCTACACGAACATCCCGACACCCGACTACTGGCGCTTTCGCCACACCGCGTCGAACGACGAAATCGGCATCCCCGTGCGCGGCCGCATCCGCACCAACAACGCCGACGTCATCGGCCCCGCGCTTCTTGCAGGCCACGGTCTCGCGCTGCAGCCGACGTTCCTGGTGTGGGACGCACTGCAAAGCGGCGAGCTCGAGGAAGTCATGCACGACTGGAAAATCGCCGACATCAACGTCAATCTCGTCACGCCGCCCGGCATGCTGCGTGCCGCGCGCGTGACGGCGCTGCTCGAGTTCCTCGTCGAACATCTGTCGCACGCGCCGTGGGCACTGCCGCCCGTCTGAACGGGCGGCCCGTGCCCGTTACTTCGCCGGGACGGCCGGAATCGACTCGTGCGGCGTCGCGGTGCGCTGCGCGGCCTTGTGAACCATCGTGTACGCGTAGTCGACGCCCATGCCGTACGCGCCCGAGTGTTCCTTCGCGACCGCCATCACGGCGTCGTAGGTGTCGCGGCGGGCCCAGTCGCGCTGCCACTCGAGCGCGACCTGCTGCCAGGTGACGGGCACGACGCCGGCCTGGATCATCCGCTGCATCGCGAAGTCGTGCGCGTCCTTCGACGTGCCGCCCGACGCGTCGGCCACCATGTAGATTTCGTAATCGCCTTCGAGCATCGCGCTGAGCGCGAACGTCGTATTGCAGACTTCCGTCCACAGGCCCGACACGATGACCTTCCTGCGGCCGTTCGCGGCCAGCGCATCGCGCACCTTCTGGTCGTCCCACGAGTTCATCGACGTGCGTTCGAGCGTCTTCTGGTTCGGGAACACGTCGAGCAGCTCGGGATAGGTGTAGCCCGAGAAGCTGTCGCTTTCGACGGTCGTGATCGTGGTGGGGATGTTGAATGCCTTCGCGGCCTTGGCCAGCCCGACGACGTTGTTCTTCAACGTCTGGCGATCGATCGACTGCACGCCGAACGCCATCTGCGGCTGCTGGTCGATGAAGATCAATTGGCTGTTCTGGGGGGTGAGGACTTCAAGCTTCGGGTTGCTCATGGCGCGAATCATCCTTTGGACAGGAAACGTTTGAGGCTTGCCTCGACCGGAAACCGGGAGGAGCCGACTGTGCGTTACCCCGGAACGGCGTCTTCCGGTTGCAGCCACTTAATCGGAAAAGTCGCGGCTCGAACATCCAAGAAATGGAATCGATCGAATTCCGAAAGAGAGGGCTCTCAAAGGGCCATCCGCCCTTTTGTTCCACACGTAAACCCGATACGCTTCCAGCACGTTGAAGGCGCGCCCTTCGCCCCCGATCAGCCTATCACGAGAGGTTTTCATCATGAAACCGTATTTTCTGTCGCTGTTCGCAGGCATCCTCGCCGGCGTCATCTACGGCGCGCTCGGCGTGAATTCGCCGGCACCGCCGATCATCGCGCTCCTCGGCCTGCTCGGCATGCTGGCCGGCGAACAGATCCTGCCGCTCGCGCGCCGGATGCTGTCCGGCTACCGGCTGAATACCGCGTGGCGCGACGCACAATGCAGCCAGCACATGTTCGGCACGCTGCCGGGCGGCGCCGCGAACGACCGCAAGCCGTCGTGATGCACGGCTCATGAACAACGTCGAACTGTTTCATTACCTGCTGCTGTTGATCTGCGGCGCGGGCGCGCTCACGTGGCTCGCGGAGCGGATCTCGATTCCACCGGCCGTCGTGCTGCTGCTCGGCGGCTGCGTGGTGGCCGTCGCCGGCAAGCGCGTGCCCGACATGGACCCAGCGCTGCTGCTTGCGGCCGTGCTGCCGCCGCTGCTGATGTCGAGCGGGTTCTATACGGCATGGAAGGAATTCCGGCACGAGCTCGGGTCGATCGCGTCGCTCGCGCTCGGCGCGGTGGCGTTCACCACGGTTGCGGTCGCGCTCGCCGTGCATGCGGTCAATCCGGCGCTGCCGTGGGCCGCGTGCTTCACGCTCGGCGCGATCGTGTCGCCGCCCGACGCGGTCGCCGCGAAGGCGATCCTGCAGCGCCATCCGCTGCCCGCCCGGCTCGTCGCGGTGCTCGAAGGCGAAAGCCTCGTCAACGATGCGTCGGGCCTGCTGCTGTATCAGATGGCCGTGTCGGCCGCGCTCGCCGTCACGATCACGACCGCGAGCGCCACCGGCCTGTTCTTCTCGCTCACGCTGATCGGCATCGCGGTCGGTCTCGCATGCGGTCATGCGATGTGCTGGGTGCTGCAGCGCCTGCGCGAGCCGATGCTCGGCATCGTCGTGACCTTCGCGATGGCGTGGGGCAGCTACGGGATCGCGGAAGCCGTGCATGGTTCGGGCGTGCTGTCGGTCGTGACGTGCGGCCTTGTGCTCGGCGTGCGCCAGCATCGCGTGTTCGACGCCGACATGCGGATCAAGGCGAAGGCGACCTGGGAAGCGATCGTGTTCGTGCTCGACGCGCTCGTGTTCATCCTGATCGGCCTCGCGCTGCACGCGATCCTCGCGCGCGTGAACCACGAAGGCGCGGTGCTGATGGCCGGCCTGCGCGTCGCGCTGCCGGCGACGGCCGCCGCGATCGCCGCGCGCGTCGTGTGGGTGTTCGTCGCGATGTGGCTGCCGGGCCGCCTGCGCGCGCCGCGCGCGGGCCACGCGCTGTGGTCGTGGCGCGAGGCCGTCGTGCTCGGCTGGTCCGGCATGCGCGGCGTCGTGAGCCTCGCGGCCGCGATCGCGCTGCCGAACGACTTCCCCGGCCGCGACCTGATCCTGTTCAGCACGTTCCTGCTGATCATCGCGACGCTGGTCGTGCAAGGCGGCACGCTCGCGCCGCTGATCCGCGTGCTGAAGCTGCGCCCGGCCGCGCGGCACACGATGTCCGAGCATGCGGTGCGCGCCTACACGTTCGGCGCGGCGCTCGCCGAACTCGATGCTCGCGAACAGCGCGGCTCGGGCCTCGAACGCGCATCGCTCGACCGGCTGCTGACCGAATACCGCAGCCGCGTCGCGTTCAACGAACGTGCGCACCGCGACGGCGCCGAACCGGCGGACGTGCGTGCGCGGATGCTGCGCGTCGAGCTGGAACTGGTCGGCGTGTCGCGCGACGCGCTGCTCGGCCTGCATCGCGACGGCCGGGTCGACGACGCGGTGTTGCACCGCATAGAATCCGAGCTGGATTTCGAGGAACTGCGGCTTCAGCGCCTGCTCGAACCGTAACGCCTCGCCTGCCCGGCCATGCCCGGCCGGCCCGTCTCCCCTTTCCCCACATGGAATTGCAATGAGCGAACTGTCCGTCGAAGCGAGCATCGGCTCCGTCGATTACCTGGTCCATTTCACCGACGGCGTGCATCAGTGGCGCGCCGATGAACCGGCGGCGCTCGGCGGCGGCGACACCGCACCGACGCCCGTCGCGCTATTGCTGTCGAGCCTCGGCGCCTGCACCGCGATCACGCTGAAGATGTACGCGCAACGCAAGGGCTGGCCGCTCGCCGAAGTGCACGTGAAGCTCGCGCACGAATCGGGCAGCGCGGGCAGCACGATCATGCGCCGCATCACGCTCGACGGCGACCTGACCGACGAGCAGCGCGAGCGCCTGCTGCAGATCGCGAACGCGTGTCCGGTGCACAAGATCCTCACGCACCCGATCACGATCGACACGGCCATCGCCTGACTCACCGACACCGAGAAACCCACCATGTCCGCATCGATCAAGACCCTGCTCACGCCGCGCGAGAGCGACATCGGCAACCTCGTCGTGCGCCGCGTGCTGCCCGCGCGCGCCGCGCGCCTCGTCGGGCCGTTCATCTTCTTCGACGAAATGGGGCCGGCCGTGCTGCCGGCCGGCAGCGGGATCGACGTGTTGCCGCATCCGCACATCGGCCTCGCGACCGTCACCTACCTGTTCGACGGCACGCTGATGCATCACGACAGCCTCGGCTTCCGGCAGAAGATCGTGCCCGGCGACGTGAACTGGATGACGGCCGGGCGCGGCATCGTCCATTCGGAGCGCTCGCCCGACGAGGACCGCCCGCATGAACAGCCCGTGCACGGGATCCAGACCTGGGTCGCGCTGCCGGTCGAGCATGAGGACACCGCGCCCGCGTTCGTGCATCACGCGGCCGACAC
Source organism: Burkholderia sp. MSMB0856 (assembly GCF_001524645.2). NCBI lineage: Bacteria > Pseudomonadati > Pseudomonadota > Betaproteobacteria > Burkholderiales > Burkholderiaceae > Burkholderia > Burkholderia sp. MSMB0856. The sequence goes on from NZ_CP013427.1 coordinate 2,111,209, forward strand.
GCTGCCGTCGTTCACGCGCGACGGCGCGCGCGTGCGCGTGATCGCGGGCACCGCATTCGGGCTCACGTCGCCGGTCGCCGTGTTCTCGCCGACGCTCTATGCGTATGCGGAATTCGCCGCGGGCGGGCAGCTCGCGCTCGATGCAGAACACGACGAGCGCGGCGTGTATCTCGTCGACGGCGACCTCACGATCGACGGCACGCCGCTCGCACCGGCGACGATGGCCGTGCTCGAACCCGGCGCGAACGTCGCGCTCGCCAGCGGGAACGGCGCGCGCGTGATGCTGCTCGGCGGTGCGCACCTGCCGGGCGAGCGGTTCATCGAATGGAATTTCGTGTCGAGCGAGCGCGCGAAGATCGAGGCGGCCCGCGACGCATGGGCCGCGCAGACCTTCGGCAAGGTGCCGGGCGAGGAAAACGAGTGGACGCGCCAGCCGGCGCGCCGCGCGCAGTAAGCCGGCAGCAGTCGGCATCATCGATGCAACGCGGCCGGCATTCACGCCGGCCGCATTGCGTTTACCGCTTCAGTCCCATCAGCTTCGCGAGCACCGGCCAGCGGTCCAGCGATTCGACGAACGCGCGCCGCGCCTGCTCGTCGACGTAGCGTGCCGGGTCCAGTGCGGGCAAATGCCGCGCGAGGCCGAGCACGTCGTTCGGTTGCGACAGGCGATCGTCGTCGCCTTCGCCGATGTTTACTGTTCGTCGATCCATACGCCGTCCGGAGTCTTGACCGCATAGCCGGCGCTCGTCTGCACCGTCACCGTGCCTTCGTTCTCGCCGACCATCCGCGTGCGCGGCAAGTCGGCCGCATATTGTGCAAGCGTCACGCCCGGCTTGAACGGGCTGTTCGACACAAGGTTCGACAGCAGCTGCGCGAGCGCGAGAAAGCTCGTCGGCTGGTCGATCACCGTCGTCGTGCCGTGATTGCCGGTGAAGCCGACGAGCCGCACGCCGACCGGCCCGTGAACGATGCGCGGCGTCGGAATCTCGCGCAGGCCCGCGACCTGGTTCCTGTCGCCGCGCAGCGCGGCGCCGTGCTCGGGCACGAACACGATCACCGCACGCCGGCCCGACTGCGCGATCAGGTCGGCGAGCCGGTCGAAGTCGTTCATCAGCTTGGTCGCGCGCTGCGGATACGAATCGATGCTGGTCAGCCCACTCCCCACCACGCGGTTGCCGTCGTGCAGGCTGATCGTGTTGTAGTACAGCGCAACCGGGCCCGGCACCGACGCGCGCTGCGCGTACCAGCTCGCGAGCGTGCCGTAATCGTCCTTGATCGCCGAGCCGTCGAACGCATGCATCGCGACCGGGGCGGCGGCGTTCGAGATCATCGGCGCGTCGGGCACGCCGATATTGTCGTGAATGACCTGGAGGAAGTTGTCGAAGTGGCCGTCGTGGTTCAGCAGCGACTGCACCGTGTAGCCGGCGGACGCGAGTTGCGAGAACAGGTGGCACTGCTGCGGCGCCGGTTTGTACAGGTCCGCATGCGCTTCCTGCCCGCAGCTCGCGCGCAGCACGCGGATCGCGGCCGGGCCGCTGTAGCTCGCGGCCGTGCTGAAGTTGTTGAACAGGTAGTCGAAGTGACTCAGCATCGGGTGGTTGCGCACCTTCGCGGCATCGAGGTCGTCCCACGACAGCGAGCAGACGTGCAGCACGATCACGTCGAACTGCGCGGCCAGGTCGTTACCGAGATGACCGAACGCGACCTGGCGCTGCGACTCCTGCGCGCGGAACGTCGCGAGCGCCGCGTTGTGATCCTCGGGCTGGCCGGCGCGCCCGCCCGTCGCGTCGGCCTGCTGCGGCGGCGGTGCGACGACGCGCGCCATCAGCCCGTTGCCGGCTTGCCACAGCGGCATCACGATCAGCACGGCGAGCACGAAGGTCGCGACACGCACCCAGCGATTGACGACGAAATAGACGATCAGCACGCCCGCGACCGTCAGCACCAGCACGGGCGGCAACAGGCGCGGCAGCAGCTCCATCCAGTAGTCGAGGCGGAACGTGCCGACCTCGCGCGCGGCTTCGGCGAGGCGCGCGAGCGGCGGCGCATGCATTTCGCGCGCGAGGAGCGGCACCGCGATCGCGATCGCGACGAGCTGCCGCACGATGCGCCATGCGCGGCGCCGGATCGGCGCGCTCACCGCGAGCGCCAGTGCGAACGCGAGGTTCGCGAGCCACAGCGGCTGCAGGTGGCCGGTCGCGAACAGCGCGAACTTCAGGATGAAATACAGATTCCAGAACGTCATTTAAACCACTCCGTGATGGGCGCCGCGTCAGTCGCGCGCCCGATCGAGCTTCGGCGCCAGCATCGACTGCACGCCGCGCGCCGCGCCCTTCCACATTCGTACGTAACCGTCCAGGCCCACGCGCAGCACTTCCTTCAGCCCGCGCAGCGGCGTATCCGCTCGCGCGCTCGCGTGCCAGTCGAGCCACGCGTCCGCGCGGCCGAACGTGCACTGCACGAGCTGGCGCTCCTGCTCGAGCGTCAGCGCCTCGAAGCTCACGCCGACGTGCGTCGGTGTCACGCGGCTCACGCGCACCGGGAACGGGAACGGCCGGTCGCCACGCGTCACGCACACCGTCAGCGTGTCGCCGACCGCGAGCGGCAACCCCGGCACCGCTTCGAGGCCGAGGCCGCCGGTCGAGTAGTCGCTGGTGAAGCAAGCGGCCGTCGACCCGTCGGCGAGCAGCAGCGTCGCCGGCACGCGCATCGCGATCCGGTGCGTGACGCGCACCTGTTTGGTCTCGCGCGCGACGGCCAGCGCGGCGCCGAGCATCGCGAGGTTGTAGACGGTCCAGCCGAGCGTGATCAGGATCGTCGACGCCTCGTCGCCCTGATCGGCCGCAAGCCGCCACACGCCGGCCGCGATCGCGAGCACGTTCAGCGCGAACAGCACGAGGTACGGCTTCGACGTCGACCAGTCGACGTAGCCTTCGTCGATCTTGCCGCCCTTGTCGGTCACGTTGAACTTGCCGTGCTTCGGGCTGAAGAACGCGACGGTGGTCGGCAACGCGATGTACCAGGCGAGCACCGATTCATAGACCTCGGCCCAGAACGAGTGGCGATAGCGCCCCTGCATCCGCGAGTTCGCGACGTTCGCGAGCACCAGGTACGGGATCACGTAGCTCGCGAGCGCGATCGACGACGCATTGATGAAGTACAGGTGGAAGAACAGGTAGGCGAGCGGAATCGTCAGGAACACGAGCCGCGGGATCCCGTAGAAGAAATGCAGCATCGCATTGCCGTAGCAGATCCGCTGGATGAAGCCGAGCCCGCGCCCGAGGAACGGATTGTCGATGCGGAAGATCTGCGCCATCCCGCGTGCCCATCGCGTGCGCTGCTTCACGTGGCCCGCGAGGCTCTCGGTCGCGAGGCCGGCCGCCTGCACGGTCGGCAGGTAGGCCGACGTGTAGCCGCGGCGATGCAGCTTGAGCGCGGTGTGCGCGTCCTCGGTCACGGTCTCGACGGCGACGCCGCCCACCTCCTCCAGCGCGCTGCGCTTGAGCACCGCGCACGATCCGCAGAAGAACGTCGCGTTCCACAGGTCGTTGCCCGACTGCACGAGCCCGTAGAACAGGTTGCCCTCGTTCGGGATCTCGCGGAACGTGCCGAGGTTGCGCTCGAACGGATCGGGCGAGAAGAAATGGTGCGGCGTCTGCACCAGCGCGCATTTCGGATCGCGCAGGAACACGCCCATCGTCGTCTGCAGGAACGAGCGCGTCGGCACGTGATCGCAGTCGAAGATCGCGATGTATTCACCGTGCGTCTTCGGCAGCGCGCGGTTGATGTTGCCGGCCTTCGCGTGGCGATTGTCGTCGCGCGTCAGGTAGCCGATCCCCGCTTCCCGTGCGAACGCCTCGAACTCGGGGCGGCGGCCGTCGTCAAGCAGGTACACGCGCAGCTTGGCCGTCGGCCAGTCGATGCTCTGCGACGCGAACACGGTCGGCTTCACGACCGACAGCGGCTCGTTGTAGGTCGGGATATAGATGTCGACGCTCGGCCAGTTGTCGGGATCGTCGGGCAGCGGCACGATCGGCCGGTCGAGCGGCCAAGCGGTCTGTATGAAGCCGAGCAGCAGGATCATCCACGTGTAGGCTTCGGCACCGTACAGCAGGTAGCCGGCGAACGCCTCGACGGGGCTGCGGAAATCGAGCGTCTGGGTCGTGCGCCACCACACGTAGCGGACCGTGGCGAGCAGCGCGAGCGACGCGAGCGCGAGCGTCGGCAGATGGCCCGGCAGGCGGCGCAGCGCCAGCGCCAGCACCGCGACGATCGCGAAGAACGCGAACTGCGCGCCGGGCATCAGCGGCGACATCCCGGCCGCGGCCCACATCAGCGCACCGGCGATCAGCAGCAGCGGCGCGAGCCAGCGGTGCCGGCCGACGCCGTGCGCGCGCGCGTCGAGCCAGCCGCCCCAGCGCGCCCACGGCAGGCGCCCGAGCAGCGCGTCGAGGCGGGCGCCGAGCGCGCGCGCCGCGACGTAGACCGGCACGACGAACGTGTCGAACCATGCGAGCGGATCACGCGCGGGCCGCTCGTCGGCCGCGCGCGGCGCGCGCACGATCGCGCGCCACAACCATTCGCGCAGGCTCAGCGGCTGCAGCACGCCCCACTCCTGCGCGAGCCACAGGAAGGCAACGCGCGCCCGGCGGCGCACGGGATCGGGCCGGCCGGGCGGCGGTGCATGGAAGAACAGCCGCACGAGCCAGTCGAGCAGCGTGCGCTGGGCCGGCAACCCGATCCCGCGCGCGCACCAGTCGGTCGCGCGCCGGGCCGCGGCGCGCCAGCGCGACGCGAACGCGGCCTTCATCGCCGCGCTCCCGTGCGACCGGCCGCGGCCGCCGCGAGCCACGCGTCGACCCAGTTCGCGACGCCGTTCAGGTCGTGCGACGCCTGCGAATACGGCGCGTCGTCGAAGATCCAGGTGCCGCGCGCGAGCGTCTCGGGCACGGCCGCATCGACGTGTATCCGCTGCTCGAGCATCGACGCCGGCCCCGCGACCGCGCGCAGCATCGCGAGCGCATCGCGCTGCATGTCGCGCGCCGGGTTCAGCCGGTTCACGACAATCTGCAGGTCGCCGCCGCCTGCCCGCAGCGCGTCGAGGCGCGCGGCGACCGTCGCGCACGCGGCCGGTTCGGGCGGCACGACGACGAGCGTCAGGTCGGCGCGACGAATCGCCTGCTCGGCCTGCGGCGACGGATAGCGCGCGGTGTCGACCAGCACGACGCCGTCGGCCGGCAGCGCGATCTCGTCGAGCGCGCGCGACAGCCAGGCCGGATCGGCCGCGAGCCGCGCATCGCAGGCGGCGGCGCCCGCCGTGTCGACGTGCCCGTACGGCACGAACAGCACGCCGTCGGCATTGCGCCACGTATGCGCGTGCCATGGCGCGGCGTCGCCGGCGTCACCGAGCAGGCTGTGCGCGAGCCCGTGCTCGGCCAGCGTGTCGAGACCGAGCGTCGCGCCCATCAGGTTCTGCGCGTCGAACTCGACCGCGACGACCGGCCGGCCGCGGCGCGCGAGCAGCACCGCGAGCGCGCCGGCGAGCGTCGTGCGGCCCGCGCCGCCGGTCGTCGACGTGACGGCGATCGTTTTCATGACGTGGCCTCGTCGGTACGGCCGGCTTCGGGCAGCAGGCGCCCGCGCAGCGCGACCGGCACGAGTTCGCACGGCACCGCGTCGCGCCGGTGCAACCCTCGCGGCGCATGAAAACCGCGGCCAAGGCCCAGGTGCTGCGCGACGATCCACACCGGCACCGCGATCGCGATGCCGACGACGAATCCGATGACGAGTTCGGCGATCATGCGCCCTCCGGCTTGCGCAGCGGCATCGCGCTGCGGATGGCGCCGCGCGTGCGCGCGACGGGAAATTCCGCGGATGGTGGCGGCGTATCTGCGGCCGGCGTGGCGTCGCCGACGTGCGGCGCCGCATCGGCATGCGCGTCGACCGTCCCGGCCGCTGCGACGTCGGCGTCCGGTTCGGCGAGCGGCGCGACATCCTCCGCGCGTTCGATCGGCGCGCGCGCCGCGCCGGCCGGCTTCGCCGTCGCGAACAAGTCGCTGTAGTCGGCAATCGGCGCGCGCCGGTTCTCGGTCTTCAGCGCATCGAGCTCGGTGTCGATGCTGCCCTGTCCGAGACACACGACGCGATCGGACAGCGTGTCGACCGGCACGTCGAAGATCCGCGCAAGCGCGTCATCGGCATCGGCCGGCTCGCACGCGAACAGGAACACGTACAGGTGTCCGGCATCGGCGGTCACGACGTCGCCCGCGCGGCGCGGCCGGCAGTGCCGGAGCGCATCGACGTGCGACACGCCGGGCAGCAGCGCGATCTTCGCGAGCGTATGCGGCAACGCGAGCACGGCGCCGCGATCGAGCACCGCGCGAATCCGCAGGCAGAAGGCGCCGACCGGCAGGTAGCCCAGCACCGAATCGCCGAGCGCGGCCGCGAGCGCCGCACGATAATCGGCCGCGACGGGCCGCGCATAGAGCTGCCCGCGCAGCGCGTTCACGGCCGCGTGCATCCGCGACACCGGCAGGTCGCGCGCGACGACGCGATTCGCGCCGACGCTCAGCACGAGCATCTCGAACTGCTGGCGCAGCACCTCGCCGCGCTCAACGACGGCGATCTTCAGTGCGCCGCCGGATTGCCGGCGCAGCGTGTGAACGGCCGCGCACAGCGCCTCGAGCTGCGCGTGCGTGCGGAACGCCAGAACCGCGGTCGCGGCCTGCGCATGCGCACAGGCGGCGACGACCGCCGCGTTGTCGTCGACGATTTCCCAGCCGGCAGGTACGCGGCTCGCTTCGTCGAGCACCGCGCGGCTGACGACGACACGATCCTCGTCGGTCGCGAGCTTCATCCGGCGCGACGGCTCGGCGGCGCCGCCGTCGACGATCGCCGCGAGCCGGCCGCTCGGCGCGAACCGCAGCGGCCGCACTTCACCGGCCGCGAGCGTGTCGCCGGCACGCCAGAAATCGACGACCCACAGCAGCTCGCCGTGCGTGCGCTGCAACTGCGCGACGCCCGAGCACACGCCGTGAAAGCCGCTGCGCGGCGCGCGATTCGCATCGCGCACGAGCGGCGGATCGTCGGTATCGAGGTCGGCGCCGGTGCGCACGATCTCCGGATCGACCAGCAGCACCAGCGCGATCCGGTGCGTGCGGCACCAGTCGGCGAGCGCGTGTGCCTCTTCCGCGAGTGCCGCCGGATCGTCCCAGCTGAACCAGCGCTGCGCGCCTTCGATGAAATACAGCGAGCGCGCGCGAAAGCCGTAGCGCTTCATCGCGCGCAAGCCACCCGTGAGCCGTGCGAACGGACCGGGCGCCGCACGGCGCGGCGCAGCGGGTTCGCGCGCGGCATCGCCGTCGGCCGGCTCGTGCGCGGGCGGCATCGCCAGCACGTTCAGGTTGCGCGGCCAGCCGGCCGGCTGCGCGCCGCCCGCGAAACCGCGCGACGCCATCTGCGCGGCGACGCGCGCCGCGTCGCGCGACAGCACGACCGTCACGTCGCGCGTGCGCGACTGCCGCGCGCTTTCCCACACCAGCGCGTCGCACGCCGGCGTGCCGGCAGCGGCATAGATCGCGTACAGGCCGCCCGCTTCCAGCTGCGTCCACGTATCGGGCAGGCCGTCGATCGCGAGCCGGCTCAGCGGGCCGGCGCGGCCACCGGCCGGCCCGGTGCGCAGCAGCGCGCGCAGGCGGCCCAGCAGGCCGGCGGCGCCCAGCGCGGGACGGGTTGCATCGATTTCCGTATTCACGCGCTTCCCCTAGGGTCTGCTTGCATATGGAACGCACATGCGTTGCCACGAGAACGGCCGCTCGCGAGGCGTGGGACGCCGCGAATACCGGCCGTATTCGCAAGGAGCACAACGCGGCGAGCGGCCGTTCTCGTGGCAACCCCAAACCAAAAAACCATTCCAGGGGAACGCCCGAAATCGCCCGCATGGCAGCGTCGCTCGTCTCTTGTTTGGCTCGGCCAAACGGCGCTCCTCACTTCTTGCCCTACGAGCGATTTCGGGCATTCGCATGTACGTTCCATATGCAAGCAGACCCTAGTAATCCGAATAAAGCCGCACCGGCGCCGGCGTGACGAGCCAGCTGCGCTCCGCGCGTGCGTCGAACGCATAGCGCAGGTACACGAGCGCCGAACTCGGCGCATAGTCGTGCGACCGGTCGATGTGCAGTTGCGCGCCGACACTCAGGTGCGGATTCACGCGATATTCGACGATGCCGTTCACGCCGTACGAGAACGACACGCCGCGCGTCGAACTGCCCGCGTAGACGAGCCCCGCCGCCTCCTGCGCGGCGCGCTGGTTCGCGAAGGTCGGGTAGAACAGCGAATCCTTTTCGTAGCTGTTCGAGATCCCGGCCGTGACGGTCAGGTCCCACGACAGCGCATCGCGCCGCCCGGCCCACTCGATCGGCACGCCGAGCGACAGGTAGCGCTGCGGGCTGTAGTAACCGCCCTGCCCGTACGTGTAGTAACGCAGGTTCTGCGCGTAGTGCCACGCATTGCCGACGAGCCCCGTGCTCACCTTCATCGTCGCGCGTTCGTACACGGGCACCGTGAAGCCGGAGCGCAGCGTGACTTCCGCGTTGCGCTCGACGTTGCGGCCGGACAGCACGCCCGCGCCGAGTTCGGCGAACAGGTTCACGCGCCCGACGTCGACCGCCGCGCGCAGGTTCACGCCATCGCGACGCACGCCGCCCCATACGGCCCCGGTCCACGGATCGCGCATCCCCGCATACGACAGCACGCTGCTCGTCTCCGGCCGGCGCGACGCGTTCACGGTGAAGCTCGCCGGCCCCGCGTCGAAGCGGTAGCGTACGCCGCCGACCAGGTAATGCACCGGGAAGCCGAGCGGCGACGTGCCGAGATCGACGCGCCATGCGTCCGTGCGATAGCCGGCGCCGAGCGCGACGCCCGTCATCGGCTGATGCAGGTCGCCCGGCGGATGCCCGATCAACGCGGCGGCCGCGGGATTCGCGGCGAACGGCGCGGGCAGCCCGATCGGCGTGTTGAGCGCCGCGTAGGTCCCGAACGTCTTCAGCGAATACGCGTTCGGGTCGCTCGTATCGAGCGTGCCGGCGTCCAGATGCACGGTGTCGAGCTGCAGGAACGCATGCCCGTCGTAGCGCACCGGCATCTGCATGTAGATCGGCACCTGCTGCGCGCGGTACGCGGAAATTCCTTCGTCGCCCGATTTGTACGCGGGCAGCCAACCGATCTCGATCTCGGGATCGCGCCGCTGCGCAAGATCCGCGAACGCGGCCTGCGCGGGCGTGCGACCGTCGCGGCCAGGGCTCACGCCGCTCGTGCGCTCCTGCGACAGCGACAGCCGGTACAGCGATGCGGCATCGTCGTAGCGGCCCTGCGCCTCGGCCACGCGCCCCGCCGCGACCGTCACGTCGGCACGCGCGGGGTACGCGGCCTGCAGCGGGTCGATCACCTGCGCGGCTTCGTCCGGGCGGCGCAGCGCGTTCAGCCGGCGCACGACCGACAGCCGCGTATCGACGTCGTCGTCCGGCGTGCGCGCGAGCACGGCCTGCACGCGTGCGAGCGCGGCCGCGCGGTGGCCGCTGTCCTCGTCGATGCGCGCGAGCGCGAGCTGCGTATCGGCATCGTCCGGCGTGCGCGCGACGACCGGCGCGAGCGCGTCGCGTGCCGCGTCGAAACGGCCCTGCGCGCGTTCGAGGTCGGCCAGTTCGAGTGCGTAGCGCTTGTCCGCGCGGCCGGCCGGGCTCGCCCGATCGAGCAGCGTGCGGGCGCGCGCATAGTCCCGTTGCGCGATCGCGTCGTCCGTCTGCCGCAGCACGAGCCGCAGCGACTGGTCCTCGATCCGCGCGGTCTGTGCCGGCGTCAGCGCCGGCTCGCGGCGCAGCGCGTCGAGCCACGCGGCGAGCGCGTCGTCGCGCCCCGCGCTGCCGAGCAGGTCGCCGTAGCGCAGCCGCACATCGGGATCGGCCTCGCGCGGATGCGCGGCGATCCAGTCGCGCAACGGCGCGAGGCCGCGCTCGGCTTCGCCCGCGTCGATCCACTGCGCGCCGACCGCGGCCAGCATGTCGGGATCGTCCGGCGCGCTCGCCTGCGCATGGGCGAGCGACGCGGCGAAGGCAGCACGATCGCCACGGCCGAGCGCGCCGCGCGCGCCGGCCAGCGAACCTTCCGCGTCGAGCTTGCGTGCGAGCGCACGCATGCCGTCCGAACGTTGCGTATCGTCGACGCCCGCGAGCGCGGCCTGCGCGCCCGCGATGTCGTCGAGCGAGTTGCGATACAGCGCGGTCGCATAGCGCATCTCAGGCGTGTCGCTTTGCGCGAGCCCGTCGTCCATCACCGTGCGGCCGAGCTGCGGCAGCCCCATGTCGCGATACAGCCGCGCAAGCGCGAAGCGCGTCCACGGCGCATCGGGCGCCGCGCGCACCGCCGCTTCGTAGCGTTGTGCGGCCGGCCCGCGTTCGCCCTTGTCCGCAAGCGCGCGCGCCTCGCTCGCGAGCAGGTCGGCGCGCAGCCCGTCGAGCGCGTGGCGATCGTCGCGGCCCGTCACGCGGCTCTGCAGCGCGTCGAGCAGCGGGCCGATGCGATCCGCGCGGCCGGTGTTCTCGTACAGCGTCGCGGTGCCGCGCACCGCCGACAGGTTCGGCGAACGTGCGGCGAGCAGTTCGCGCAACAACGGCTCCGCGCGCGCCCAGTCGTGCTGCGCGAGCAGCGCATCGGCAAGCTGAAGCTTCGCGTCCGGGCTGTCGGGCTGCATCGCGAGCGCGGCGCGCGCCGCGCGCTCGGCATCCTGCGGCCGTCCGGCCGACGCCGCCGCGCGCCCCTGCGCGATCACCCCCCAGAACTGCGCGGTGCGCGCGAGGCTCTGCCACTTGCCGCGCTGGTCGGTCGACAGCGCTGCGGCACGCGTGAACAGCGCGCGCGCTTCGTCGTGCCGGCCTTCGCGCAGGCGCAGCAGGCCGAGCCCGCCGACCGCATCGGCATCACCCGCGCGTGCCTGCGCGGCGCGCGCGAGCAGCGGATCGGCGCCGCTCAGGTCGCCGCGCGCGAGCGCCTGCAAGCCGCGCTGTTGCGCGATGTAGCCCGGATCGCGCTCGAGCAGCCGCTGCGCGTCGCGCTGCCGCTCGAGTGCGGCGGCGCGATCGCGGAATTCGGTGTCGTCCGGCACGAGCGCGAGATAGGCACGCAATGCGTCGAGATAGGCGGGATCGGTGCCGGCGGACTGCAGCACGCGCCGCCACACGGCCATCGCTTCCGTATGGTCGGCGTCGGGCCGCTTCGCGAGCGACCACGCGATGCGGTTCGCCTCCGCACGCGTGTCGTCGCGCTGGTTCAGGAGCCGCGCGAGCGCCAGCGCCGCGTTCGAATCCTGCGGGTCGGCCGCGACCGCGCGGCGCAGCGCGGCGACCGCCGGTTCGCGGCCGCCCGGCGCGTTCGCGACGATCTGGTAATACTCGGCGCCCAGCGCACCGGACGGCGCGCCGTTCGGAAACAGCGCGACGATCCGGCGGGCCGCCTCGTCGGCGCGGCCGCTGCGCGCAAGCAGGCGGATCTGCGCCATCTCGCCGCGGCCGCTCGTCGCGACGCGGTATTCGTCGGCCGCGCGGCGCGTGTCGGGCGCCGCGGGCGCGCGCGCCTGCAGGCGCGCCAGCGTGGCCTGCGCGCCTTGCGCGTCGCCGAGCCGCAGCAGCACGCGCACCTGCTCCGCGAGCAGTTCGGAATCATCCGGCGCGATCAGGAGCCCTTTGCGCAGGGCATCGCGCGCGAGGTCGTCGCGATGCTTGGCGCCCCACATGCGGGCGGTCGCGAGCTGACGCCGCGCCTCGGGCGACGTGGCCGAGGCCGGCGCCGACACGGCATTCGGCGCGACGGGTTTCGTCGCCGCGACGGCGACGGTGGCCGGCGCCGCCGCGGAGACCGACGATGCGAGCCACGCAAGCCCCGCGACACGCCGCGCGCCGTGCTTCATCGGGCCGCGCATGAACGGTCCTCCCAGCGCGCATCGAGCGACCCGTCCGCGCCGAACCGGTAACGGCCCTCGCGCCAGCCGAGGCCGAACAGCGTCAGCACGCTCGTGTAATAACCGGGCGCCGACTGGCGCGCGAGCGCGTCGACACGGGCCGCCTGCGCATCGGCGAGCGCATGCTGGCCGCGCGCGTCGAGGAACGGCACGGCCGCCGCCGAGAAGCCGCCGTTGCCGTCGTTCGGCCCCGCGACGCCGGTCGTCGTGTCGACCTTCTCCGGCGGCGCGCCATGCGCGGCGATGTAATCGGCGAACGGCGCGAAGCGCGCGAGCAGCGGCGCGGCGAGCGGATCGGCGCGATCGAGCATGCCGGCCCACAAATACACGCGTATCGCGTTGTACGCGCTTTCCGCGTGGGTCTGCGGATCGGGCGCGAAGCCGGCGCCGGCGCGATACAACGCCCAGTCCGGCGCAAAGCCCTTGGGCGCGGTGTCGAGCAGCACGCGGCCGGTGCTGGCCGCGAGCGCGGCCCAGCGGCGATCGTCCGGCAGGCGCGCGGCGAGCCCGCGGATCACCTGCGGCGGCGAATAGCTCGGGTTCACGCGCCATCGACCGTCGGCCAGCCTGAATCCGGTCGGCCCTGGCAGCAGCGTGAGGCCGAGGCCCGGCACGCTGGCCGTCTCGTCGTCGAGCACGCGCTTCGCGAGCAGCGCGCCGCGCGCCGTGTAGCTGCGCTCGCGCCACAGCCGTCCGGCTTCGACGAGCGTGTACGCGATCCACAGGTCGGCATCGGACGCCGCGTTCGCGTCGAGCACGCGCCACGCGCCGTCCGGCGCGCGGCCCCACAGCCACGCCGGCAGACGGGCGCTCAGGTCGCCCTGCGCGAGGTTGTTCTCGGTCCATGCGAGGATCGTGTCGAACGTGCGCCGGTCGTTCGCGACGAGCGCGAAGAACAGTCCATACGCCTGCCCCTCCGATACCGTGCGCGAATCCGTCGAGCCGACGTCGATCACCCGGCCGTCGGCCGACACGAAATCGCGCTTGAACGCGTCCCAGCGCGGCCACGCCTCGCCGCAGCGCACGTCGGCCGCGCCGCCTTGCGCGGCCTGCGCGCGCCCGGCGGCGCCGGCCGCCGCGCACACGGCCGCGACGGCCAGCACGAGCGTCGTGCCGACCCGCCGCGCCGGCTGCGCTGCCCGTCGCCTTGCGAATGCCCACGCCATCCGTTACATCCCCCGTCGGCGCGCGGCGATTCTCTGCAGCACGCTGAACACGCCGAGCGCGAGCAGCAGCCCCGCGACGACGCCGACCACGCCGAGCACCACCGGGTGCCGCGCCGCTTGCGTCCAGACGCGCGCGTACCACGGCACGAAGCCGACCACGTACGGCTCGCCGACGCGCAGGCTGTCGACCTGCCCCGGCCGCACCAGCGCGAGGTCGCCCTGCAACTGCGACACGAGGCCCGGCTTCTCGAACACGTCGAGCAGATCGGCCAGACGCGCCTGGTCGGTCGCCGTCAGCGCCACGACGCTGCGGCCATGGCTGCCCGGCAGCTCGAACCCAGCCAGCGCCGCGAGCGAGCCCGTCTGTTCGATATGCGCGCCGCCGTCGGCCATGCCGACGCCGTTGCGCCAGCGTTCCTTCACCGAGAACGCGACACGCGTCGCGCCCGTGCCGGCCTGCTGGTCGATCGACAGCGGCAACGCCGCGCGCCAGTGCGACAGCAGCGGCGACGCGGGCGAGCCGTCGATCACGAGCAGGTCCTTGCGGCCCGCGAGCGCGGCGACGTCGCCGGGCCGCGCGACCTGCACGCGCAGCGCCGGGAAGCCGGTCCACTGCCCCATGTGGCCGAGCATCGTCAGGTAGGCTTCCAGCTCCTGCGGCGACGGCCGGTCCGGCATCACGACCGCCGTCTGCGACAGGTCGGCGAAGCGCGTGAACGGGAAACCGCTGTTCGCGAAGAACGCGAGGTTCGGCAATTGCGCGTAATGGACGAAGTGCGAGAAGTCGATCGTCGAATCCGGATCGATCGCCGCGCGCTGCGGCTCGGTCGCGGTGCTCGAGCAGAGCCCCGTCTTCTGCGAATCGAGCGTGAAGCGGAACTGCAACTGGTTGCCGCTGCCGACGCGGAACGCCGGAATGTCGACATCGCTCGTCACGCGCCCTTCCGGCACCGACAGCAGCGGCAGCTGCATGCGCCCGCGCGCGTCTTCCGCATGGGCCGGCCCGAGCCGGTACGACTTCACGAGCTGTTCGTTGATCTCGACGGCGAGCGTCGAGTTGTCCTGCACGGTCGGCGCGGTGTAGCGATAGCGCAGCGTGATCGGCACGCCCGAGCCGTTCCACGAATGCAGATCGGCCGGCACGCGCAGGTTCAGCCGGATCGCGTCGGGCGACGTGCCGCGCACTTCGAGTTCGCGCGGGTCCGACACCAATTCGCGGAATGTGATCGGCCGGTTCACCGGCAGCCAGCGCGGTGCGTCGTACGGCTTGCGCGGCGCGCCGAGATCCACGTGCGCGACCGTCGCCGCCGGGCCCGACAGCGCCGCGCGGCCGAGCACGAGCGCCGCGACCGCGTCGTCGACCTCGGCGGCCGTGCGGCCCGTCACGACCAGCAGTTTGCGGCCCGGCGCGGCCGGGTTGTCGGCGACGGCGAGCAGCGGGCCGTTGACCGACGGCAGCGCGAGGCCGGCCGGCAAGGTCGCGGCCGTGCCGACCACCACCGCCTGGTCGTCGGCCGGGAGCGTCGCTGCAACCGGGAAGCGCGCCTGCCGGTAGTCGGCCTGCGCGCCGAACCACGACGCGAGCACGCCGGCGCTGCGCAGCGTCGCCGAGTCGGGTGACGCCGGCAGCACGAACGGCAGCCGCAGGAGCCCGTTGTCGCGCCGGTCGAAGAACGGCGCGGGCAGCAGCGCGAGATCGTTCGGCAGGCGCACCGGCGACTCGTCGAGGATCAGTTCGCTCGTCGGGCTCACGTCGGCCCACAGCGCCGAGCTCGACGGGTCCTCGCAGTGGTCGAGCGAGTAATGCGCGATCAGGCGCAGGCCGATCTGGTTGAAATCGGAGAAGTAGCGGGGATCGATCGGGATGTCCTGCGTGACCGTGCGGCCCGCGCGCGTCGCGTCGAACGGGACGGTCGCGACCACCTCGCCGTTCATCGACACCTTCAGGTGTGACATCGGGAAGACCAGCGACGGCGAATACGCGTAGGTCAGGCGCAGCCGCGCGCCGGTGACCACGCGGTCGAGCCGCACGCCCGCATTGATCGTGCGCGCGTCGTCGGCGCCGCGCAGGTGGACCGGATCGAACGCGCCGAGCGACGCGAACGGCAGGTGCACGGTCGTCGCGGGCTGGCCGGCGGACGCCGTGCTGGCGGCGCTCGGCACGGCCGCGCCGCTGGCGGTCGCCGTCACGGCCGGACTGCCGGCAGACGCCGAAGCGGCCGCAGCCGGCATCGGCGCGGCCGACAGCGCGGCCGCGTGGAACGCGCCGAACGTGGCGAGCGACAGGACGAACAGCGACGCGGCCGGCTTCATGCGCGGCCCCGCTTCGTCAAGATCGTCCGGTCATCAAGCGCGCCGCAACCGACGCGCGCAAAGCAGCTATGCCCGTGAGTGCACATCCCCACTGCTTCCCCTCAAAGTCTGGCCTGAATGCATTTATCGAAACGACGCGGCGAATCATTTTGCTGCCGATTCGTCGGACAGCGCGCACCGGGCACCGGCGCTCGCACATTCGTCACACTATCTCAAAATCAAGACAAAACTCACCCTGATTCGTGCTGACGAAGCGAAAAACAACTCAATCCGGTCGGAAATGCTGCGCGTCGCGATGGAATGGCAAGAGTTACACCGTTGCCGCCGGCCAGACCGACCGGCATACTGCCGGCGCTGCCGAACCGGCGGTCCGGCGCCCCGGGAAACCGGCCGGATGCCGGCGGCGGCCCGTTGCGGGCCGCCCGGAACGCGCTGCCGCGTGAGCGGCGCGTATGCTACCGCAAGCCCGGGCCGCGTGCTGAGCTTTCTTCATGGAAAACTGACTTGGATCAAATCGTCGACACCGCCACCCCGTCCTCCGACACGCTGCTGCGCATCATCGCCGCGCAGACCGAGATTGCGAAACTCGGTCTCGACCTCGGCAGCGTGATGGCTTACGTGACCGAGCAGGTGCCGCAGCTCACGGGCGCGAGCGGCGCGGCGGTCGAATTCGCCGAAGGCGACGACATGGTGTACCGCGCCGCATCTGGCTCCGCCGCCGGTATGCTCGGGCTGCGGCTGCGCCGTTCGGGCAGCCTGTCCGGCCTGTGCGTGACGCGCGGCGAACTGCTGCACTGCAAGGATTCGGAATCCGACCCGCGCGTCGACCGCGATGCGTGCCGCCGGGTCGGGCTGCGCTCGATGCTGGTGATGCCGCTCACCCACGCGGACACGACGGTCGGCGTGCTGAAGGTGATGTCGCCGGACATCGACGGTTTTTCGGCCGCCGATGCCGGGACGCTGCGGCTCACGGCCGACCTGATCGCCGCCGCGATGTTCCACGCGGCGCGCAACGAGGCCAACGAGTTGTACCTGCGCGCGACGCACGACGCGCTCACCGGCCTGCCGAACCGCGCGCTGTTCTACGACCGCCTGCGCCAGTCGATGCATACGGCGCTGCGCGCGAACGGCCGGCTCGGCATCCTCAACATCGACATGGACGGGCTCAAGCCGATCAACGACGGCTACGGCCACCGCGCGGGCGACGCCGCGCTGCGCGAGATCGCCGCGCGGATGCAGCGCGCCGTGCGGCGCTCGGATACGGTCGCGCGCGTGGGCGGCGACGAGTTCGCGGTGATCCTGCCGAACATCGGCAGCCGCGACGACGTCGATGCGCAACGCGCACGGCTCGCCCGGCAGGTCGGCGAGCCGTTCGAATTCGAGGGACATCCGCTGCGGCTCGGCGTCAGTGTCGGCGTCGCGATGCTGCCTGACGACGGCACCGACATGAACGTGCTGATCGAGCATGCGGACCAGGCGATGTACGAGGTGAAGCGCACGCGGACGCAGCGGGCGGCGCACGCGTAACCCGCTTGACCGGCCCGGGCCTCGGCCGTCCGGCCGGTCACGGATGGTTAGCCGGCCCGCGCCACCGCGATCGCCAAACCGACCACGATCCACTGCACGATCGCGACCAGCACACCGGCACGGCACAACCCGACCGCACCGCGCACCCGCGCGTCGAGCGCGCGTCCGGCCTTGCCTGCGTCGATCCAGCCGAGGTCGGCAAGCGCGCGATCGAGCGCGGCCAGCCCGTCGTCGGCCGACGCCTCGCCCGATGCCGTGCGCGCGAGCGCGGCGAACAGCCGCCGGTCGATCTCGATGCGCACCGCGTACCACAGCGCGGCAATCCCCGACCCGGTGCTGATCACGGCCAGCAGCACACGCGCGATCGTCGCCGGCGGCCAGCCCGCCGCAATCCACCAGCCCGCGCCGGCCGCGGCCAGCGCGGCCGCGATCGCCCACGCGCCGGCGTCGAGCGCCCCGCGCGCGGCGGCGATCCTGAACGGTGCGGACGGGTCGCGCATCACGCCGCTCCCGTCGCGCGGCGGCGGTCGATCCAGTCCTGCAGCACGGCCACGCCGTCGTCCGACCATACCGCGCGCGGCCGCATCGCCCGCACTGCGGCAAGCGCGTCGCGCGCGTCGCCGAGCCCCCGCCGCGCGGCGAGCCAGGCAGCCGCGCACAGCACGCTGCGCCCGTAGCCGAGCGCACAGCAGATCAGCACGTCGCGCCCGTCTGCGTGCAGGCGTTCGAGCGCCGCGACGGCCGCCTCGAGCTGCGCCGCGGTGGGCGCGACGAGGTCGAGCTGCGGCACCGACGCATACGCGAGCGACGCGTCGGCCGCGGCCCAGCGCGGCATCTCGGCCGTCAGGTCGACGAGCGCGGTGAAGCCGTGGCGTCGCAGGTCGCGCGTGGTCGGTGTGCGGCCGATCGACACGCGCTCGTCGATCCGCGCCGGCGCCGGATGCCGGAACGTCCACACCCGCGAGTTGACGAACGCGCCGGCGATCGTCGGTGCGAGCAGCCAGCGGATGAACATCGGGAAACGGCCCGCGTTGTCCTTCTGGAACGCACCGGGCGCGCCGCGCCGGTAGATCCACGCGACGCACGCGAGCGCCAGCGCGGCCCACCCGGCCGCCAACGCCCAGCCCGGCGCGCGCGACACGCAGCCAAGCGCCACCAGCGCGACCAGCGCCGCGCCGAACGCATAGCGGCGGGCGAGCGCGCGGCCGCCGGCGGACGGCGAACCGGTCGCGCCCGGCAGTCGCCCCGCGGCGTCACGCAACGGAAACAGGAATAGCGCCAGACAGCCGACGGCCGCACCGGTCGGCACGTCGATCGCGTGATGCTGGTAGGTCGTCAGCACCGACACGCCGATCGCCGCGAACCACGGATGCAGCACGAACCGAGCGACCGTGCCGCGCAACTGCTTCGCATAGACGGCCCACAGCACGACGAGCAGGCCGATGTGCAGCGACGGCGCCTGGTTGAACGGCTTGTCGAACCCCATCAGCAGCGTGAACAGCGCGCCGGCCACGCCGCCCGCGTCGGGCCGCTCGAAGCCGAAGCGCAGCGGCCACGCGACGAAGCACGCGACCGACACCAGTTGCACGGTCAACAGCCGCTTCACGTGATCGAGCAGATCGTCGCGGCGGGTCCAGAAGAAGAACGACAGCGCGTACAGCAGGTCGATCGACCAATACGGCACGATGGTCCACGGCACGAACGGAATCGCATGTTCCCAGCCGAACGCGAAGGTCGGCACCACGGCGCGGCGCGCGGCGAGCCAGTTCGCGAAGCCGTACGAGGAAAAAAACACCGCGCCCATCGCCGCGAGCCAGCCGACGCGCAGCGCGAACGACGCGTCGCGCGCACCGGCCGCCGACTCGGCGAGACTGTCGCCCGCGCCGCCGCCGAACGCGCTCATGACGCGTCGACCCGCTGCGCGAGGCTAACCGTGAAGATGCCCATCTCGTCGATACGCTGGTCGAGCTTGCGAAAGCCCGCGCGCGCGACGAGCTCGTCCATCTCGGCCTGCGAGCGGCGGCGCATCACCCAGGTCGCGTCGCCGCGATGATTGTTCAGCGCGCGTGCGATGAATTCGAGCTGCGGATGCCACGGCTGCCCGGTATAGACGAGATAGCCGCCGGGCGGCACCGCCTGCGCAAGCCCGCGCAGCGAGCGTTCGATCAGCGCGTTCTCGCCGAACAGTTCATACAGCCCCGACACGATCGCCAGCGTCGGACGCGGCTCGAGCGTCGCGAGCGACGCCTCGTCGAACGCGTCGCCGCGCTCGAAGCGCGCGATCGGCTCGAGACCGCGCTGCGCGATCAGCACACGCCCTGCCTCGACGTTCGGCGGGCTGTAGTCGCGCAGCGTGATGTCGTCGGGCGCCGCGCCGTCGCGTTCGGCGGCCGTCGCGATCGCGTCGAGCACATAGCGGCCATGCCCGGCCGCGATGTCGACGATCCGCACCGGTTCGCCGTGGCCGCGCAGCCGGCCGATCGCCGCACCGATCAGTTCCTGCAGATGCACCTTCCGCTGACGGATGCCGACCCAACCCGGCGAATCGAGATAGGTGCGGTCGATCAGCGCGCCGACGCCGAGCCGGCCCTGCGCGCGGTTGCGGTAGACGTAATCGAGCGTCGAACCCGAATCGAAGCCGAGCCGCAGCCCGAGCGCGATGCCGTCCGACAGCGCGCCGCCGGCCTTCAGACCCGCCCGCGTGATCGCCCAGTACGCCCGTGCGAACGGGTTCGCAGGCGGGCGGCCGAGCGCCGCGTATTCGTCGTGGAATGCGCCGCGCCGGTCGGCGTCGGCCAGCGACACGCGCGGGCTCGGCGTATCGAACTCGCGCAGCACGAACGCGCGCAGCGGCGCGAGCGCCTGCGCGCGGTCGCGCTCGCCGAGCGTGTCGTGATAGAAGCCAGGCAGCACGATGCGCTCCTTGCGCGCGGCGCCGAGCCGCTCGAAGAAGCGGTCCTGCGGGCCGCGATGCACGACCCAGTCGGCGCCCGAGATCAGCAGCTGCGTCGGCACGGTGATCGCGGCCGCATCGGCGACGATCCGCTTCGCGGTGTCGTGCAGGTCGAGCAGCATGTTCACGGCGATCGGCCGCGTGATCAGCGGATCGGCCGCATAGCTGGCGATCCGTTCGGGATCGTGCGTGAGGAATTTCGGTTTCACGTAGCTGTTCACGTAGAACAGCCCGCGCAGCTTGTGCATCAGCCGCAGCCCCGGCCGCGCGAACGGTACGTAAAGCTTGATGTGGAACGCCGGCGACGCGACCACGAGGCAGCGGATCGGCGGCGCGTAGTCGTGTACCCAGGTGGCGGCGAGCACCGCGCCGACGCTCTGGCCGACCACGGCCATGTCCTCGATCGCGATGCCGTGCGTGTCGCGGATATGCTCGACGAAGGTCTGCAAGTCGCGCACCGACGCGGCCGCGCTCGGGCTGTAGCCGCGCGCGCCGGGCGAACGGCCGTGACCGCGCGCATCCCACGCAAAGAACGCGAAGTCCGGCAGGTCGAGCTCGTCGACGAGGTGCGCGACACGCGCCGAATGTTCGTGGCCGCGATGCAGCAGCACGATCGCGCCGCGGCAGCGCGGGCCCGTCGCGGGCCAGTGGCGATAGAACAGCGTTTCGCCGTCGTGCGTGATGAAGTCGGCCTCGCGGGCCGTGCGTGCGTTCATGCGATCTCTCTCGTTTCGTTATTCGAATCATGCGGCGCCGCCCTCCGGCGCCGGTCCCACTACGGCCGTCAGCCGCCCGCTTCGGCGATCCCGGCCTGCACGCGCCGCACCACCGTCACGATCGACAGCACGATCAGCACGCGCCACAGCCATGCGGCGACGCTGCCGACCGGTAGACCGAAGCCGATCCACAGCGCGAACGCACCGAGCGCGAGCGCACGGTCGCTCTTGCCGAACGGGCCGTCGTAGCGGCGCGTCGCGCCGGCGAGCGGGCCGATCAGCCCCGCGCATTCGACGATGACCGCCGTCAGCGCGAACAGCCAGACGTCCGCCGCGGCGAACGCCGAAATCGCGAGGAACGGCAGCACGAGCGCGACGTCGGACACGACGTCGCCAAGCTCGTTCAGGTACGCGCCGAGTGTGCTCTTCTGCCCGTGCTCGCGGGCGAGCATGCCGTCGATCGCGTTGAGCGCCATCCGCACGAACAGCCAGATCGGAATCAGCAGGAACAGCACGCGGGCGAACACGCCAAGCCCCGCGAGCGCGCCGACGACGATCGAGCCGCCGGCCGCGAACAGCGTGACCTGGTTGGCGGTGACGCCGCGTTCGGCAAGCGAATCCGCGAACGGACGTAGACGATTCTGGAATTTCGGTTTGAGTGCGTAGAGGCTCATCGTTTTATTGATTCTTCACGTTCGGACACGTTTGCCGCTGCCCCGCCCCGGGCAGCACGCCCGTCGGCTTCGGCTTTCGACAGGTGGTCGTCATCGTCGCCGAGCGGCCCCGACGCGTCAAGCCGCGCCCCGCGCCGGCCGCGCCGGGCAATCTGGCGTTTTCGACGGAAACTCGCGATAATCCGCTGGCCCACGAGCGCAGCAATTCATTCGAACTGTGACCGGGCGCTCGTGCAACAGCCGATTATCACGCCGTCGAACGGCGAA
Organism: Burkholderia sp. MSMB0856; assembly: GCF_001524645.2. Taxonomy (NCBI): domain Bacteria; kingdom Pseudomonadati; phylum Pseudomonadota; class Betaproteobacteria; order Burkholderiales; family Burkholderiaceae; genus Burkholderia; species Burkholderia sp. MSMB0856. The sequence continues at coordinate 2,132,835 of NZ_CP013427.1, forward strand.
TTCGCCGCGACGCAACACCCGCCGGCGCATCGTCCGATTATCGCGGCCCTGCGACAGGCAGCCACGAATTTGAAAAAACTTAAACAATGGCCGTCCGGCGCGCGTCCTGCTGCGCCGGCATTCCGGGATTCCGCCCGCCGCGCATGCGCGGCCGCGCGGGCATGCATGCAGGAGGCGCCGCGCCGATGAACATCCTGAACGTCTGGCAGCGCGATTTCCTGCTGTCGATCGTGCGGCTGGTCGCCGGTGCGTATCCGGTCTGGCATCAGGCGCCGCCTTCCCCGACGCAGAAGATCTACTTCTCGAACCATACGAGCCACATCGACACGCTCGCGATCCTCGCCGCGCTGCCGCGCGACGTGCGCGCGGTCGTGCGGCCCGTCGCCGCGCGCGACTACTGGGACAGCAGCAACGTGAAGCGTCACATCGCGCAGAAGCTGCTGAACGTCGTGCTGATCGACCGCCACCGCGAAAGCGGCGGCGACCCGTTGGACCCGGTGCGCGATGCACTGCGGCAAGGCCACTCGATCATCATCTTTCCGGAAGGCACGCGCGGCGCCGAAGTCTTGCCGCAGCCGTTCAAGAGCGGCCTGTTCCATCTCGCGACCGAGTTTCCGGAGGTCGCGCTCGCGCCGGTCTATCTCGAGAACCTGCAGCGCATCATGCCGAAGGGCGCGATCTGGCCCGTGCCGCTGATCTGCAAGGTGCACTTCGGCGCGAACGATGCGCTCGGTGCCGGCGAAGACAAGCCGACCTTCCTCGCCCGCATGCGCGACGCGATCGTCGCGCTCGCGCCGCCGCAGCGGCCGGCCGGCTGAACGCGGCGCCCTCCTCTCCCTTTTCCGGACCTCTCCATGCGAACTCTCTTCTGGGAACTGGTCGCAGGCGTCACCGGCGTGCTGGTGCTCGCGACCGTGATCGGCGCGATCCTCGGCGCGCGCAGCGGCGGCACCAGCGCGACCATCGTCAACCTGAACCAGCGCATCCGCGCGTGGTGGGCGATGATCGCGATCATGGTCATCGCGATCGGCCTCGGCAACAACGTCACGTATCTGGTGTTCGCGCTGCTGTCGTACCTGACGCTGCGCGAATTCATCACGCTCACGCCGACGACCCCAAGCGACCACACGACGCTCTTCATCGCGTTCTTCATCGCAATTCCGGTGCAGTACCTGCTGCTCGGGATCAACTGGTACGGGATGTATTCGATCTTCGTGCCGGTGCACCTGTTCTTCGCGATGTCGCTGGTGTCGGCGCTCACGCAGGACACGCGCGAATTCCTGAGCCGCAACGCGAAGATCAACTGGGCGCTGATGGTCTGCGTGTATGGGTTGAGCCATGCGCCGGCCGTCCTGATCCTCGACATCCCGCGCTACGCCGGGCAGAACGCGTTGCTGCTGTTCTTCTTCCTGTTCGTCGTGCAAATCAGCGACGTGCTGCAGTACGTGGTCGGCAAGCTGTGCGGGCGCCGCAAGATCGCGCCGCGCCTGTCGCCGTCGAAGACGGTCGAGGGCTTCGTCGGCGGCGGCCTGCTCGCGACGCTGTGCGGCGCGTCGCTGTATCGCGTGACGCCGTTCAGCTTCGGCGCGGCGTTCGGGATCTCGCTCGCGATCGTGATCGCGGGCTTCGTCGGCGGCCTGGTGCTGTCGGCCGTGAAGCGCTCGCTCGGCACCAAGGACTGGGGCTCGATGATCGCGGGCCACGGCGGGATGCTCGATCGCGTCGATTCGATCTGCTTCGCGGCGCCGGTGTTCTTCCACCTCGTGCGCTACGTGTACGTGTAATACCGGGACGGCGCGACGCCGTCCGGTCCCGATTACTGCACGCTCGATCTCACGCACAGCGCGGTCGACGACGGCGTGCGGTTCAACGTCGTGCGCGACGATGTGCGCACGACGTGCAAGTCGCTCGGCAGCAAGCGGCGCTTCGCCCGCGAATCGGTCGCGCTGCTCGACCTGACCCGGACCTGCGCGCGCCGCATCATGCCGGTGCCGTATCGGCCGTTTGCGGACGCGCGAGCTTGAATTCGCCGACCGTTTGCGCGAGCTGCGCCGCCTGCTCGCGCAACAGCGCCGCGGCCGCGGCGGACTCCTCGACGAGCGCCGCGTTCTGCTGCGTCGAGTGATCGAGTTGCGACACCGCCTGATTCACCTGCGCGAGGCCGGTGCTCTGCTCGTTCGCCGCGACCGACATTTCCGCGATCACGCTCGTGATGCCGCGCACGCCCTCGACGATCTCGTCCATCGTCGCGCCCGCCGTGTGCACGAGCCCCGACCCGCCCTCGATCTTGTCGACGGACGCCTGGATCAGCTGCTTGATTTCCTTGGCGGCCTGCGCGCTGCGTTGCGCGAGCGTGCGCACCTCGCCCGCGACGACCGCGAAGCCGCGCCCGTGCTCGTTCGCGCGCGCCGCCTCGACGGCTGCATTCAACGCGAGAATGTTGGTCTGGAACGCGATGCCGTCGATCACGCCGATGATGTTCGAGATTTCGTTCGAGGCCGCCGTGATCTCACCCATCGTCGCGACCACCTGGCTCACCACCTCGCCGCCGCGCATCGCGACGCCCGACGCCGATTCCGCGAGCCGGCTCACCTGCGTCGCCGCATCGGCCGAGTTGCGCGCCGTGCCGGCAATCTCCTCGAGCGCCGCCGCGGTCTCCTGCAGGCTCGACGCCGCGTGCTCGGTGCGGCTCGACAGGTCCTGGTTGCCCTGCGCGATCTCCGCGCTCGCCACGCTCACCGATTCACTGAACCCGCGAATCTGCAGCAGGATCGCCGAAATCTTTTCCGCAAACACGTTGAACGCGCGCGCGATCTGCGCAGCCTCGTCGTTGCCGTCCGCCCGCAGCCGTTTCGTCAGGTCGCCGCTGCCGCTCGCGACATCGGTCAGCGCATCGCGCACCAGCAGCACGCGCTTGAATGCCGCATTCGTCAGCGCGCCGACGAGCGCGGCCGCGATACACGCCACGATGACGATGGCCACGAGCGTCGTCGTCGCGACCGCGCGCATGCCGGCCGTCACGTCCGACCGATCGAGCGCCATCACGAGCGACCAGTCCGTGCCGGCGATCGGTTGCGCACGGAGCAGCTTGGTCACGCCGTCCACCGCGATCGCCACCGGCTCGCTCGCACGCTGCAGGCCAGCGAGACGATCGGGTGTCAGTTCCGGCGACAGCTGCACGGCCGGCTTCATGATCAGGTCGGTCTTCACGCCCGCGATGAGGCGCCCGCCGCGGTCGACGAGAAACGCGAAACTCGCCGGCGTCGGGTGCATCGACGCGACGATCGCGCTCGCGCGTTCCATGTACAGACTCGCCGCCAGCACGCCCTTCAGCGCGCCGCCGCGCATGATCGGCACCGCAAATGCAAAAGCCGGCTTGCCGGTCGATGCGTCCTGGTACAGCGCGGTGACGACGAGCCGGCCGGCCTCGACCGCCTGCTTGTACCACGGACGCGCGGTCGGATCGTAACCGGACGCGAGCGGGATGTTCGAGAACGCCGTGTGGTCCGGCAGGCCGAGCGTCAGCACCTGGAACCCACCCGACTTGCCGAGCAGCGTCAGGGCCGGCAGCGGATCGCCTTCGCCGATCGCCAGCGTGTCCGCGAGCGCCTGGGTCTGCTGGGCGCGGCTCGCGACCCACTCGTCGAGCGCCAGCGCATGGCCGGCGAGGACCGAACGCAGGTTCTGGTCGATGGTTTCGTCGTTGTGTCGCTGGACGACCTCGTATACCAGCCCGCCCGTGACGGCGAGGGCCGTCACGACGATGGCGACGCAGGTTGCCACGATCCGGGCACGAATTGATGACAGCATGATGACGGCGATCTCCGGTTGCGCGTTGTTATCGAACAGTCAAATGAGTACGCAAACGGGTTTAACGACCGGTCGGGAGGCAACTTGAGGTTGGACTGGTCAGACCGCTCAAAAAAAACCGGAAGCCCCCCGGGCAGCAGCCAGGCGGATCGATATCGCCGAGGGCTCAACGCGCCGGCGGGATGGGAGCCATTGCAGGCGAACGCGTCGACCACGCGGATCGCCGTCGCGACCTGCCGATTCCGTGAGCGCGAACGTGACGGCGAGCGAGCGGCCTGGTGGCCGCGCACACCGTCACGCCGTCACGCCGGATCGGGCAAGTCGATCGCCAGCAACGCCGAGCTGACCGACTTGCCGTGCGCGTCGAGCGCGAGCGAGCGCGTGACGCCGCCACCGAGCGCATCGCGCAGCACGAAGTTGAACGCGGCCAGCGCCGGCAGTTCGTAGCGCACCACATCGCCGTGCACGATGCCCGCGAGCCATGCCTTCACCGCCGGCGCATCGAGATGCGCGCGCAGGTGTTCGTAGTGACGCGGATCGCGGCAGATGACCGACACGTTGAGCGTATTGCCCTTGTCGCCGGTGCGCGCATGCGCCAGTTCACGCAGTTGCATCATGCCTCCACGAACGAAAACGACGGCGTTACGTCCGTGCGCGGCAACAGCACCGACTGCACCGCGATCACCTCGCGCGTCGACTTGAACGCGCCGCCGCCGCCGGCCGGGCCGTTCGTATAAAGCGTCTCGACTTCGTCGCCGATCCGCGCGGCCTCGGCGGCGCTCGCCGCACGGCCGGCCACGCGCACGCGCACTTCGGCCGGCTCGCCGCGCACGGCAGGCGTCGCGTCGCCGTACAGCGAATCCACGCCGATCAGGTCGAAGCGCAGTTCGGTCGCGGCCACGCCGGTCAGCGCGAGCCGCTCGCGGACGATGTCGAGCGCGAGCCGCGCGCGCGCCAGCGCGCCCGGCCCCCCGTACGAGATCTGCCCTTCGCCGATATGGCCGTCGACGTACGCGACCGACACCTTCAGCGTGTCGGTGCGCGCGCTGCCGCGCCCGCCCGTCACGCGCACGCGGTCCGGCGCCTCCTCCGTAACGGACACGCGCGTGAAATCCGCGACGACGTCGGGCTGCAGGTAGCGCGCCGGGTCGTGAATCTCGTACAGCAGCTGTTCCTTGCAGGTCGCCGCGCTCACGCGGCCGCCCGCGTGCGGCACCTTGGTGATCACGACCGAGCCGTCGGCCGCGACCTCGCCGATCGGGAATCCGAGCCGCGCGAGATTCGGCACGTCCTTGTAGCCGGGGTCGGCGAAATAGCCGCCCGTCACCTGCCCCGCGCATTCGAGCAGATGGCCGACGACCGTCGCGGCCCCGAGCGTGTCCCAGTCGTCCATTCGCCAGCCGAACGCGTGGATCAGCGGCGCGGCGAACAGCGACGGATCGGCGACGCGCCCGGTCAGCACGACGTCCGCGCCGGCCGCGAGCGCGTCGACGATCGGCGCGGCGCCGAGATACGCGTTCGCGGACACGATGCGGTCGCGATATGCGGCAACCTCGTCGCCCGACTCCTCGAAACGGAACGCGCCGCGCAGCACGACGTCGAGCACGTCGTCGCCTTCGACCGCCGCGACCTTCAGCCCCGCGAGGCCGAGCGACTGCGCGATCCGCGCGGTGCGCCGCGCGGCCGCGCGCGGGTTCGCCGCGCCCATGTTCGACACGATCCGCACGCCCCTGGCCGCGGCCACCGGCAGCACGGCATGCATGCGCGCGTCGAGCAGCGGATCGTAGCCGAGCGACGGATCCTTGCGCCGCGCCTGCTGCGCGATCGCGATCGTGCGCTCGGCCAGGCATTCGAAGACGAGATAGTCGAGCTGCCCGTGCTCGGCCAGTTCGATCGCGGGCTCGATCCGGTCGCCCGAATAGCCGGCGCCCGCGCCGATGCGTACGCGCCGTTCGTGTGATGGCTTTGCTGTCATGTCGATACCGTGGTCCGGCGCTCGCGCGCCGGGGAAAAATCAGAAGACGCCCAGCACGACGCACGCGATCGTCATCACGATCGAGGCGCCGAACAGCAGCGGGAACGTGAATTTCTGGTGCTCGGCCAGCTCGATCCCGCACAGGCCGACGACGAGGAACGTCGCGGGCGTCAGCGGGCTGACCGGAAACCCGGTCGTCATCTGGCCGAGCAGCGCGGCCTGCCCCACGTGCACGGCCGGCACGCCGAGCTGGCCGGCCACTTCCGCGATCACCGGCAGCACGCCGAAGTAGAACGAATCGGGATCGAACAGCATGCTGAGCGGCATCGACGCGAGGCCGAGCGCGACCGGGATGTGGCCGGCCATCGACGGCGGCACGAAGCCGACCGCCGCCTGCGCCATCGCCTTCAGCATCCCGCTGCCCTGCATGATGCCGGTGAACACGCCGGCCGCGAGCAGGATGCCGGCCATCATCAGCGCCGCGCGCGCATGCGCGTCGATGCGCTTTCTCTGCATGTCGACGTCCGGGTAGTTCACCATCAGCGCGACGCACAGGCCCACCATGAACATGATCGCGGGCGGGATCTTCTCGCCCATCACGACCATCGTGCCGAGCACGACGAGCGTCAGCACCAGGTTGAACCAGAACAGATGCGGCCGGCGCAGCGCCTGCTCGTCGGGCGTCAGCTCGCGTGTCGGCAGCGGAATCGACGCATCGTCGCGCGACAGGCCGAGCCGCTTCTCCTCGCGCCGCCCGAGCCAGTACGCGACGCCGAACACGAACACCAACCCGATCGCCTGCACCGGAATCAGCGGATTGAACAGCGCCGACACCGGCAGGTGCAGCGACGCCGACGCGCGGATCATCGGCCCCGTCCACGGCAGGAAGTTGATCCCTGCCGCCATCGACACGGCAGCGGCCAGCACGCGCCGGTCCATCTTCAGACGGTCGTACAGCGGCAGCACCGCGGGAATCGTCACGAGAAAGCAGACGGCGCCCGAGCCGTCGAGATGGATCAGCAGCGCGAGCAGCGTCGTGCCCATCACGATCCGCGTAGGCCGCGTGCCGACCGCGCGCAGGATGCGGTCGATGATCGGGTCAAGCATGCCGGCATCGGTGATCGTCCCGAAATAGAGGATCGCGAACACGAACATCCCGACCACGGGCGCGAGGCCCTTCAGCCCGTCGATCACGAATTTGCTGGTATGCAGCCCGAAGCCGCCGATGAGCGACGCCGCGATCGGCACGATGATCAGCGCCACGAGCGGCGACATGCGTCTGGACAGAATCGCGGCCAGCAGCACGACGATCGTGCCCAGCCCGAGTAACGGCAGCATCGGTGTCTCCTACCTTGTCTTTTATTGGAGACGAGCGTAAGGTCGGCGCAGCAATAGCACAATTGAAATGATTTGATCGCAGCAATCACGAATCGTTATGGATCTGAACCTTCGCGACATTCGCGCGTTCGTCACCGTCGCGCACGCCGGCAACTTCACGCGCGCCGCCGCGCGGCTGCATCTGTCGCAGCCGGCGCTGACCGTGCAGATCCGGCGGCTCGAGGAAATCGTCGGCGCGCGGTTGTTCGACCGCAACAGCCGCAGCGTCGCGCTCACGCAGACCGGGCGCGAACTGCTGCCGCTGCTGCAGCGCTCGCTCGACGACATGGAGCGCGTGCTGCGCGATGCGCGTGCGCTCGGCGAAGGCGCGAGCGGCACGGTGCGGCTCGCGTGCCTGCCGACGTTTGCGTCGAGCATGTTGCCGGAGCTGATTCAGTCGTTCCGGCGCGACGTGCCGCGCGCGGCCTTCGACATTCGCGACGGCGTCGCGAGCCTCGTCACCGCGCTGGTGCGCAACGAGGAGGCCGATCTCGGGCTGACCGGCGGCGATGCGTTCGACGCGTCGCTGGACGTGCTGTACACGGGCGCCGACCGGCTCGTCGCCGTGTGCCCGAAGGATCATCCGCTCGCGCGCAAGCGGCGCGTGCGCACCGCGGATGTCGCCGCCGTGCCGCTCGTGCTGACCGCACAGGGCACAAGCGTGCGCAGCGTCGTCGATGCCGCGCTGGAGGCAGCCGGCTGCACGCCCGACATCGCGTGCGAACCGACTTACATGATGACGGCCGTCGCGATGGTGCGCGGCGGCCTCGGCGTGACGATCCTGCCGGCGACCGCGCGCGAGGTGCGCGCCGAACCCGACCTCGTCCCGAAGCCGATCGACGACCCCGCGTTCGTGCGGCCGATCGCGCTCGTCGCGAAGCGCGGGCGCACGCTGTCGCGCGTTGCGCAGGCGTTCGCCGACGCGATGCTGGCGGAACTGAAAAAGCGCGCGTGAGCCGCGCGCCCTCGACGACGGCCGGCCGCCGGCCGAACGCTTATTGCGGGTCCGGCTGGCCCGGATCGACGTGCAGTGATTCGCCGATCGCATAGAAGTTGCCGCCCGCGATGTAGTGCAGGCTGCGCAGCGCCGGATCGGCCGATTCGAAATACCAGTGGCCGTCGCGGAACACGCGCGTGTCGGACCACGCGCCGACCACCTCGCCGATGAACAGGTCGTAGGTCTGCTGGTTGTGCGGCTCGGGAATCAGCTTGCATGCGAGCCAGCCCGAACAGCCGGCGACGAACGGCAGGTCGTGGCCTTCGACGTCGAACAGCGTGACGCCCGCCTCGCGCAGCTTGTCCAGCCGCTCCGCGAGACTGGCGCTGCCGACCGCATGCGTGAGCTGCAACTGCGCGGCCGTCGGCACCTGGATGACGAAGGTGCCGCTGCGCTCGACGAGCTCGCGCGTCTTGGCCGACTTGTCGAGCACGACCGTCAGCTTCGGCGGCAGGAAGTCGAGCGCGCAGGCCCACGCGGCGGCCATCACGTTGTCGACGCCGTCGTGACGGGCCGACACGAGCACGGTCGGGCCGTGGTTTAGGAGACGGTAGGCTTTCTTCAGCTCCACCGGAGCGATGTGACTGTCCATGCGGGTTCCCTGATGAGCGGCACGACGCGTGCCGGCCGAAGGCCGCATTCTCGCACCCTGAGCCAATCGCCGCAGACGGCGAACGCGAGCGCCCAATAACACACCGGGCCCGCATCGCGCGCTTCAATTCATTAAATAATCAATTGATGAATCGACGACGAATGCGTCGCCATCGAAATTCACCTGAAAATCGTGCGGAATTATCACGAATCCGGCAATACGCCGATCTCTCCATCCTGAAATTCAAATCGATTGATGCACAATTCTCAATAATGTGAATCTCTCAATGGACCTTGCCGCAGCATGCGCCTGTCTGCTTTAGGTCACACCGGAGAATTTCGTTTTTGCCGTTCGTCGGCGGCTCGGTAGTCTCCTGCCAATCCGGTTCAAGAAAGCAAGTCAATTGCCAGGAGATGAAATGAAACGCACGACCCTCTCGCTGATTTCGCTCGCATCGTTCGCGGCAATGCCCGCCGCGCATGCGCAGTCGAGCGTCACGCTGTATGGCGTGATCGACACGTCGATCACGTACGTGAATCACGCGCAGGGCAAGGACAATGCCTGGATGCTCGGCAACAGCAGCGCGGGCAATCTCGCCGGCAGCCGGTGGGGCGTGAAGGGCACCGAGGATCTCGGCGGCGGGCTGAAGGCGCTGTTCCAGCTCGAGAACGGCTTCGACCCGAGCAACGGCCGGCAGGGCCAGGGCGGCCGCCTGTTCGGCCGGCAGGCGTTCGTCGGCCTGACGAGCGACCGCTACGGCACGCTCACGTTCGGCCGCCAGTACGATCCGCTCGTCGACCTCGTGCAGGGCATCACCGCCGACAACTATCTCGGCAGCGTGTTCGCGACGCCGGGCGACGTCGACAACTACGACAACAGCTTCCGCGTCGACAACGCGGTGAAGTACACGTCGGCGGTGTATTCGGGCCTGCAGTTCTCGGCGATGTACTCGTTCGGCGGCATCGCCGGCAGCACCGGCGCCGCGCAGTCGTATTCGGCCGCCGTTTCGTACAACAACGGCCCGTTCAGCGTCGCGGGCGGCTATTTCCACGCGACCAACAGCCCCGCGTCGAACGGGCTGCGCAACGGCTGGACCAGCTCGTCGGACGGCACCTTCGACGGCCCGATCAACACCGGCTATGCGAGCGCGCACTCGATCGGCATCGCCCGCATCGCGGGCCAGTACGTCGCCGGCCCGTTCACGTTCGGCCTCGGCTACAGCAACGCGCAGTACCGCCGTGACGCGAGCTCGGTGTTCAACTCGAACGAGCACTACAACACCGGCCAGGGCTTCGTGAACTACCAGGCGACCAATGCGCTGCTCGTCGGCGTCGGCTACAGCTATACGCGCTCGGGCGGCGATACGTCGGCGACCTATCATCAGGTGTCGGCCGGCGCGGACTACAACCTGTCGAAGCGCACCGACGTGTACCTGACCGCCGCGTATCAGCACGCGAGCGGCCGGACGGGCGACGGCAACGGCGGGTCGATGGCCGCGCAGGCGTCGATCGGTTCGTACGGCTATGCCGGCACGAGCTCGCAGACGATGGTCAACCTCGGCCTGCGTCACCGCTTCTGATCGACGACGGCCGGCCGCGCGCGGCATGGCGCGGCCGGTCGATCGGTACCGGATTCGGGAATCGGGGATTCATCGACACACGGCGGCTGCGGCCGCCGTCGTCGTTTCCACGGCCCGCGCAGCGCCGGATGCGCCGCGCGTCATTCCGCTTCGCTGTGCCGTTCACGGCCGCCTTCGCGGCGCATCTGACGCGCCGCGTCAGTATTGGGACCGCACCCGCCTGCCGGCATGCGGGCGATTGCAGTCTTTTTTACCGATTCCGTCCTGTCGCGCGTCGATGCGGCGACAACGACAATGCGCGACACATGCGCCGGCAAATGCAAAGGAAAGTTTGACGCGAGCCATTTGACGGCGCGCTATGGCACACTTCGCGTCTGCGTAATTTCCTTGCACCGGGCGGCCGGATTCCGCCCCATCCTGCCATGCCGCGTCAGACTGCCCGTTCGATGAACCACGCCACGCCGAAGATCGCCGCGACGATCGCGCTGTCGTGCGCGCTGCACGGATTCGCGCGGGCCGACTGCCTCGACGACGCGGCCACGTTCCAGAAGGTGAGCGTGAGCCTGCTGCGCGGCATCGCGCAGGTCGAATCGGGAATGAACCCGAACGCCGTCAACACCAACACGAACGGCACCGTCGACATCGGGCTGATGCAGATCAACAGCACCTGGCTGCCGACGCTCGCGCGCGAAGGCATCTCGCGGGAAAGCCTGTTCGACGCGTGCACCAATGCGTACGTCGGCGCGTGGATCCTGTCGCAGAACATCCGCCAGCTCGGCGCCAACTGGAACGCGATCGGCGCGTACAACTCCGCGTCGCCCGACAAGCGCCTCGCGTATGCGCGCAAGGTCTATGATGCAATCCGGACCATGCCGGATTCGCCGGATACTCCCATGCCCATCCTGCCACCCTCTTTCACGCCGCCGCAGCAGGTGCAGGCGTACAACCCGTTCGCAAGCCTGAGCGTGTCGGCGCCGCCGGCCGCGCGTGCCCGCACGCTCGCGCCGGCCGCCCCGCCGCCGCCGCCGCAAGGCGGGCCCGCCGGCCCGGCCGGCACGTACAACTTCGGCTGGACGGTCACGGGCGCCGACCAGGCCAAGCCGACCCAGGTGTTCGACGACGGCGCGCGAATCTACGTGCAATTCAGCGACATGAAGCACGTGCCGGCGATCTTCACCGAGACGTCGTCGGGCCGCGTGCTGATGTCGTGGGAGCTGCAGTTCCCGTATGCCGTTCTGACGCGTCCCGCGCAAACGTTAATCTTCCAGCTCGGGCCGTTCGAGGCGCGCGCGCAGCGCGGCGCGGCGGGGGCGACCGCTCAGGCAGGCACGGGGACGGCAGCGGGCACGCAGCGTTCGGGCGCGGCGGCAACGGCCGCCACGTCGCCGACGGTGAAGCACACCAGCGATGCGTCGGCCAAGCGCACTGCATCGTCCGATGCACTCTGGTATATCGATACGGCATCGACGTCGGGTTCGGCAGCGACCTCGAGTACGGCAAATACCTCGACGGCATCGACCACGTCGCAGACGCCCGCGACCTGGCCCACCGCAGTGACGTCGAACACGCCGCCCCCCGTCGCGACACCTCAGGCGCCGGCCGCGACGAAGCCGGCTGCGCGCGTCAGCACCGACGCGCTCTGGTATCTCTCGAAGTAACGCACGCGCCGGCCCGCCGCGTCACCCGCGCCGCACCCAGATCACCTTGCCGTCGCGAATGCCGAGGTCGCGGCGCTCCTGGCGATAGTCCATCGTGCCCGGCAGCGACTGGCCGTCGCGCTCGAGCACGCGCCACAGGCAGCCGTCGAGCAGCGCGGCCGCCTCGGTCTCGGTCTTGCCGATCAGCGCATCGTCCGGTGCGGCGTCCGCCTTGCATGCGTTCACGGCGCCCGACGGAGCCGGGTTCATCACCGCGCCGCCGGCAGTCGCGTTCGGGTGTTTCGTGTTCATGTCCGCACATCCTGCAAAGGTTGCGCTCGCAACGAGTGCCACGAGCATCGCGATCGTTTTCTTCATCGGTTTCTCCCTGAAGTGCCCCGGCCGTTCATGCGACGCATGATGTGAGCCGCCGGGCATTGCGTGCGTCATCGATTCCGCGCGCGGCACGAGCCGCATCCCGGCGGATGCAGGCCGGCGAACGGCGGCACTGCGCGACGCGGTCAAGCCACTTCGGCTTACGTGTGTCACTGGCCCGGCGTCGCGCCGGACCCGCGTGCATGTTACCGCACGCGATCCGCAGCAACCGTGACCGCGGCGCCGGCATCCCGCATGCGCGATGCGGACCGGCGTCCCGTTCAGAACTTGTACGTCGCGCCGGCCATCCCGTAGTAATTGCTGCGCGTCTGCACGATCGGGCTGTCGCCATAACGCCCGAGCAGGCGCGTGAAGCCGCCGGTCGCACGCACCGACCAGTGCCGCGACACGTCCCAGTTCCACGCGAGCGACAGCGTCGCGCTGTCGACCCCGCCGCTCGTCGAATACGGCCTGAACCCGCTCGCCAGCGACTGCGCGTCGGTCACGCCGTAGAACGTCTGCATATAGCGTCCCGTGCCGGCGTGCACGCTGCCCGTCGCGACGAACGAATGCCGTCCGGTCTCGAACAGGGGCACCGCGAGATCGACATGGCCGGACAAGCCGCGCGACGTATGCGTGACAGGCGCGTCGACCGCGATACTCAGTTCGCCGCCGTCCAGCAGCTTCACGCCGGCGCGCAAGCCGACGAGCACCGATCCCGGAACCCGGCCCATACCCTTCAGGTGATCCGAGCCCGGCAGGCCGAAGCGGTTTTCGTCGGCACGGCCCGCGTCGTAGCCCACCGCCGCCGATACGAACGCACCGTGAGGCAGGTTCAGGCGATAGCCGGCGCCGGCGTTGGTATCGATGAAGAAGCCATTGCCGAACATCGCGGAAAACGACGGTCCGACGACCGCGCGATACTGGTTACTCCCCTGGTAGCGCGGTGCGAAGCCGCCACCGAGCGATATCGCGTACTGGTTTTCGGCGTGAGCCATGGCGGCAAGCGTGAGACCGGCAAGCGGCATGCAATAGCGCAAGGAGCGGAGGGATGGGCGCACGATATCTGGACAAGAGTGAAGGAGCTCGAAGTCTAGGTTCGGCCGTTCGGCACGACTGTCCGGAATCTGCGGAAAATGTGTGCTCAATTGTGTTCGAGTGTTCCCGATTGTCGTGCGTCGCACCGAGCCTTCGGAACGGCGGATAGAATTCGCGTGGCGCGCGCCGTGCCGCCTGCAGCGCGACGGACGACGCGTGCATTTCGAGGAGACCCATGAACGACAATCCGCTCAAACATCGCGTGCTGCTGATCGAGGATGACGACCGCCTCGCGCGTCTCGTGCGCGAATACCTCGACGGCTACGAGTTCGAGGTGACGGTCGTGCGCCGAGGCGATCTCGCGGTCGCCGCGGTACGCGAACACCGGCCCGCGCTCGTGATACTCGACCTGATGCTGCCGCATCTCGACGGGATGGAAGTCTGCCGGCGCATGCGCGCGTTCACCAACGTTCCCGTGCTGATCCTCACCGCGCGCGCCGACGTCTACGACCAGGTCGCCGGTCTCGAAATCGGCGCCGACGACTACGTGACGAAGCCGATCGAGCCGCGTGTGCTCGTGGCGCGTGCCCGCGCACTGTTGCGTCGCGCGCAGCCCGCGGCATTGGCCCCGCACGCCGACATGCCGGCGCACGAGCTCGTGTTCGGCGAACTGGCGATTTCACCGCCGAACCGCACCGTCACGTGGCGCGGCGAATTCGTCGACCTGAAAACCACCGAGTTCAATCTGCTGCTGATCCTCGCCCGCTCGGCCGGCACGGTGCTCAGTCGCGACGCGATCCTGAAGCAGTTGCGCGGGATCGAATTCGACGGAATCGACCGCTCGGTCGACTCGGGCATCTCGAAGCTGCGTCGACGCTTCGAGGACGCTTCGTCGGAGCCGCAACGGATCAAGACGATCTGGGGCCGCGGCTACCTCTTCAGCCCTTCTGCGTGGGATGACTGATGCTGCGCTCGTTGATCAAGCTCTACCTCATCGTGATCCTGTGCTGTGCCGCAGCGATCGTATTCATTCAATGGTCGTTCAACCGAATTTTCTACGAGCGGGTTGCACAGGCGCAGCGCAACGCGCTGACCACTTACGCGTTCGTGCTGAATGACTACCTCGAACGTCATCCGGGCGGGAAGCGCTCCCTCGCGCTGCGTGAACTCGCGCAGCACGGCAACGAGCGATTCGGTTTCGTGACGATGGCTTACGCCCGTGCCCAACTAAGCGGCGCGCCGCTGCGCGATCTGGACGCCGGCCGGATTGCGATCAGTTACGACCGCAGGAATTACTACATGCCGCTCGCGGACGGCTCGGTCCTGCACGCCCGCCCCATCGCACCGGCCGACCTCGACATCCAGATCTACGCTTACGGGATGACCGCACTCGCCGCGCTGTTCGCCGTCGCGCTGTGGATCTCGTATCACTGGCGCGACCTGCGCAAGCTGCAGGCCGCCGCGCATGCGTTCGGCGCGGGCAGCCTGTCGACGCGCGTGAAGCTGTCCGGGCGATCGAACATCTACGAGCTGTCGCAGCAGTTCAACGACATGGCCGAGCGGATCGAGGCGTCGATCAAGCAGCAGCGCGAAATGATGCACGGCATCTCTCACGAGCTGAAAACGCCGCTCGCCCGCCTCGAATTCGGCCTCGCGCTGCTCGCCGACTCCGACGACAGCGGCCGGATGCGCGAACGCCGCGACGAACTGCGACGCGACGTGCGCGAACTCGACGATCTCGTGACCGAACTGCTGACGATCGGGCGTCTCGAACAAGGCGCAAGCGAGCTCGCGCCGATGGACGTCGTCGTCGATGCGCTGATCGACAGCGTGGCCGGCAACGTCGCGAACGACGTCGCCGACCGCGGCCTCACGCTCGGCGTGTCGACGACCGGCGCCCCTGCCACGCACGTGTGCGATCCGAAGCTCGTCGCACGCGCGCTGCTGAACCTGATCCGCAACGGCGCACGTTACGCGTCGCGCACGGTCCTGCTGTCCGCGACGCACGATGCGTCCGGCGCGCTGGTGCTGAGCGTCGACGACGACGGTCCCGGCATTCCGGTCGCCGAACGCGCGCGCGTGTTCGAACCGTTCCAGCGGCTCGACTCGAGCCGCGACCGACAGACCGGCGGGTTCGGGCTCGGGCTTGCGATCGTGCGACGCGTCGCGCTCGTGCACGGCGGCGACGTGCGGCTCGAGGATTCGCCGCTCGGCGGCGCACGCTTCGTGATTTCGCTGCCGCCGCGGGCGTTGCCGGACTTCCTCGGCGGCGCACCGGAGAGCACGGCGCGCGGCCAGGCCCACCACGCATCGTCGAGTTCACTGCGTCAATGAATGCAGACGGGGCGTCGCCGCCCCGTCACCCGCCGGTCCTGAACGCGGGCAGTTGCTGCCCGAGCCGCGCGCCCATTTCCGCGCCGAGTGCCTGCAGCGCATTGAACGGACGGATCATCACCTCGAATTCGACGATCCGTCCGTCGGCGTCGAAGCGGATCATGTCGATCCCCTTCAGCCGCTTGTCGCCGACCGTCGCACTGAACTCCAGCACGACGCTCGTGCCGTCGTCGTCGGCGAACGCGCGGTGATATTCGAAGTTCTCGAGAATCGTGAGCACCGTGCGCAGCGCGAGCAACAGCGCGGGCGCCGGCCCGTACGGCTTGAACGCCATCGGCGAACGGAACACGGCGTCCGGATGGACGATCGTGTCGAGCTCGCTGAAATCCTTGCGCGCGAGCATCGCATGCCACGCAGCAAGCGAGGACGCGACGGCGGGTTGCAGATTCGACAGGGGTTGCATGGTCAGCGACTCCGGTAACGTCACACGAAAGAACCTTGATCGAAGGCGGCGCCCGGTCGGGCCGCCGCCGCGTGAATTGGCACCGGCGTAATCACGCGTCCGGGAGGATCACGACCTTGCCCTTGACCTGCCGGTTCGCCATGCGCTCAATTGCGTCGGCCGCACCCGCGAGCGGCACGCGCTCGGTGATCGCGGGCCGCACCTTGCCGGCCGCGAACCATTGCGCGAGCTGGCGCATGTTCGCCGCATGCTGCGCGGGGTCGCGCCGCACCGCGTCGCCCCAGAACACGCCCAGGATGTCGCGTTCCTTGAGCAGTGCAAGGTTCAGCGCGATCTTCGGAATTTCGCCGGCGGCGAAACCGACCACGAGGAACCGGCCGCGCCACGCGGTCGCGCGCAGCGCGGCTTCGCTGTACGCGCCGCCGACCGGATCGTAGACGACGTCCGCGCCGCGTCCGCCGGTCAGTTCGTCGACGCGGCGCCGCAGGTCCTCGGTCGCATAGTCGATCGTATCGTCGGCGCCGGCTTCGCGGCACAGCGCCAGTTTGTCCGCGCTCGACGCGGCCGCGATCACGCGCGCGCCCAGCGCCTTCGCGATCTCGATCGCGGCGAGCCCGACACCGCCGGCCGCGCCCAGCACCAGCAGCGTCTCGCCCTGCTGCAGGCGCGCGCGCTGCTGCAGCGCATGCAGCGACGTGCCGTAGGCCAGCACGAGCGCCGCGCCCTGCTCGAACGTCATCCCCGGCGGCAGCGCGGCGATCTGGTGCACGTCGGCCACGCACTGCTCGGCGAAGCCGCCGTGGCCGGTGAACGCGACCACCTCGTCGCCCGGCCGCCAGGCGCTCACGCCGTCGCCGACCGCGTCGATCACGCCGGCGAATTCGGCGCCGGGCGAGAACGGCAATGCCGGCTTCACCTGATACAGGCCCTGGACGATCAGCGCATCGGGGAAATTGAGCGACGCCGCCTTCACGCGGATCCGCACCTGACCGGCTGCCGGTTCGGGAATCGCGACGTCCTCGATACGCAAGCGGTCGATCGGGCCGAATGCGGTACACAACAGGGCTTTCATGCTCTCCATCCTCCTTGCGCGACATCGCCGCGCATCGATACGGCAGCGGGACGCGCCCGCGAGCGGCGCAGGCCAGGCGGCCCGCACCGCGACACCATCATCCGTGCGGCGCGAACAGGTCGGCAGCAAATGCCGGCGGGAAATTTAGCACGGTCGTTCGGAAGCGACAATGGCGAGTCGCCCCGACGGCGAACCGGGGCCATAGCGGCAGGCGAAGGTGAAGAGTGGTCGATACCGGCACGCGACGCGCCCGGCTCACCCGTGCGGCGGCTAACCCGCGTCGTCGTCGGCCAGCGTGCCGAGCGGCACGAAAACGTAACCCTTCCCGCGCACGGTGCGGATATAGCGATAATCGCCGACCGCCCGCTCGACCAGGTTGCGCAGCCGGAAGATCAGCACGTCGAGCCCGCGCTCGGAGCGCCCGGCCACGCTCAGTCCCAGCAGCGCGAGAATCTCCGCACGCGACAGGACGCGCATCGGCTGCGAGATGAACAGTTCGAGCAGCGCGAATTCACTCGCACGCAATCCGAGGTCGGCTCCCGCGCGCGTCGCGCGCCGCGTGACGAAATTCACCTCGATATCGCCGAATGCATAGGATTCGGGTTTCCCGCGCCCGCGCCCCGGCTCCGGGCGGTTCGATGCGTACCGACGGATCGCGCTGCGCACGCGTGCGATCAGTTCCATCGGCTCGAACGGCTCCACGACATAGTCGTCCGCGCCGAGCTCGAGCGCGACGACCTTGTCAACCACTTGCGCATTGCGGCTGATCACGATCACCGGCATGTCGTGACCGGCGCGCCGCAGCGCACCGAGCGCCATGTGGGACGTCGTGGCCGGCCGTTCGACCCGCAACACGATCAAGGTGGGCGGTGCCGCCGTCACGTGCCCCGGCAGCAGCGACACGTCGTCGAGCGCCGACGTCTCGATCTGGCAGCCGCGCAGGAGCGCGCGAATCATGTCGCGCATCCGCGGATCGGGATCTACGACGAGAACTTGGGTGGTCATCGGCAATCGTCCGGCACGACGGCCCGCCCGGCGCATCGCGACGTCACGTCGACCTGCCGTCCGACCGGAACGGCCCGGCACGGTCTGTTCGAACCCGCGAGCGTACGGCGCCGGCGACTACACATGCATGCAGCAATCGAGACTCGTCAGGAAATAGCTCAGGCTCTTGCGGATCGACGTCTCGACGTCCCGCACGTCGCGAGCCGGGGGCGACTGCCCGAGCAGCGTCGCGACGATGTCCAGCGCTTCCCACGGATGCCGGTCGTCGTAATCGGCATGCAGCTTGAGCCAGCGCATCGCGCGATGCCGCACGGCCGGATCGAACTGCTGTTCGTACGGCGATGCGCACAGCAACGCACTCCACTCGCCGGTCACGCCTTCGATCGCATAGTTGGTCGCGGCGATGCTCGGCGCGAGCGCGTCGGTGCTGCCGCTCCTCCAGCACCAGTGGCTCAGCGCGAATCCGGCGAGCGGCGCGTCGCCGCGCAGCAGCATGTCGATCGTGACCCCCGATTCCGCGGCCCAGTTGGCCCAGTGATCGACGTGATTCTGCTCGACGCGGATATTGCGGATCAGATAGCGCCGCGCCTTCTCTTCGCCGCGCGACCGAAAGGCGGCGGTCTTCAGCAGGTTCATCGCCATGTATTCCGGAAACTGGCTGACCACCGCCCAGCCGGTCACGAAGAATGCGCGCAGTTGCGACGCGCGCAGCGTCCCGCCGCTCATCGCCGCGAACACCGGATGCGCGCGGACGCGCGCCTTCAGCTCGTCGGTCGCGCCGACCACGTCACGCAGCCAGGCCGGATAGCTCGCCAGGTCCATCAAGTCGCCGGTCAGTTCAAATGGAGCACTCATGCGTTCGTTCCTCGCTTGTTCAATGGAATCCCCCTTCCTGCCAGGGCGCGGGGCGGCTGAAGTAATAGCCCTGGCAATAGTCGACGCCCAGCGCGCGAAGCATCTCGGCCGTCGCCGTGTCCTCGACGTGCTCGGCGACGGTGCGGTACTGCATCACGTGCGCGATGTCGTTGATCGCGGACGCGATGCCGCGCTTGATGCTGTCGGACGTCATGGTCGACACGAGGCCGCCGTCGATCTTCAGGTAATCGACCGGCAACTGGCGCAGATACGAAAACGACGACATGCCGGCGCCGAAGTCGTCGAGCGCGAAGCGGCAGCCGAGGTCGCGCAGCTCGCACATGAAACGCGACGCGACCTCCAGGTTGCGGACCGCGCTCGTCTCCGTGATTTCGAAACACAGCAGCGATGGGTCGAGCCCCGACGCCGACAACTCGGCGATCACGAACTCCACGAAGCGCTCGTCGGTGATCGACATCGCCGACAGGTTCACGTTGTATTCGACGTACTGGCGCTGTTCGAGCCGCGCGAGGCGCCGGATCACGGTGCGCACGACCCAGCGATCGATCATCGTCATGTGGCCGTAGCGCTCGGCGGCCGGCAGGAAGACCGGCGAGATCAGCTTGCCGTCGGCGTCCGGGATGCGCAGCAGGATCTCCGCGCGCTCCTGCGCGCCGAGCGCCGGCTGGATCGGCACGATACGTTGCGCATACAACTGGAACGAATTCGTTTCGAGCGCCGTCTTCACGCGCCGGCTCCACTGCATGTGATACGCCTGACGGCCCGAGTTCATGTCGCGCGCATCCGCGACGTGCACGCGATTGCGGCCGCGATCCTTCGCGACGTAGCACGCGATGTCGGCCATCTGCATCGCCTTCTCGACGCTCTCGGGCCGGCAGGCGAGATCGAGCACGCCGATGCTCACGCTGATCTTGAACGGCTCGCCTTCCCACTGGAACGTGAAGTCCTCGAGACATGCCCGGATACGCTCCGCCTTGCCGCCGTCCGGCGGGCCGTTGCGGGCGGCCGGCAGCAGGATGCCGAATTCGTCGCCGCCCAGCCGGCCGAACACGTCGTCGTCGTCGAGACAGCGCGCGAACACCGCCGTCGCGTCGCGCAGCAGCGCATCGCCGGCCGCGTGCCCGCACACGTCGTTGACTTCCTTGAAGCCGTCGAGGTCGAGCACCAGCAACATCCCGCCACCGCGCTGCGCCAGCGCGTCGCCCAGGCGCCGCTCGAACGCCGTGCGGTTGATGAGGCCGGTCAGCGCATCGTGCGACGCCTGCCACGTCAGCTTCTCGATCAACTGGTATTCGCGCGTCATGTCGCGCAGGATCAGCACGTAGCCCACGCAGCGGCCGGCGGCGTTGTCCATCTTCGACAGCGACGCGCGCACGGACACCGCCGAGCCGCACACGCGGATCAGGTCGAGATCGCGGGTGAAGGTGTGGTCGCCGCTGTTGCTGAGCGACGCGAGCAGCTTGATCGACATGCCGGTCGACGTGTCGATCAGGTCCAGCACGTCGTTGATCGGCTTGCCGACGCACAGCCGCGACGACGCGCCGAGCAGCTGTTCGGCCGCCGGATTGACGGTCTCGATGCTGCGCGTGAGGCCGATCGTGACGATCGCATCGGCGACCGAGCGCAGCGCGGCTTCGGCGAACGCCTGGCTCCGGTCGAGTTCGGTCTGCATCGACACCTGCTGGCGTTGCGCGCGGCTCGCCCATCGCACCGACAGCAGGATGATCAGCAGCGACGCCACGACGTACGACAGGAACAATTGAATGACGGCCGAGCGGAATTCGGCGCTCAGCTCGGCGGAGAAGCGCTTCGGCAGCGGTTCGATGTGCGAATTGAGATCCCAGATCGCGCGGTTCAGGCGGCTCGTGCGCCGGACGTCGTCCGCGTGCACGGACTCGCGCAGTGCGTTGGCGATCGCCCGCAGGTCGACCAGTTGCCGGTCCGCGTCCTCCCAGTATTGCAACGCCGCATTCAGGCGCGCGAAGCTGCTCAGGATCGGATAGAACCACACCACCGCCGCCGCATCGACGGGATTGATGCCCGCCTCGATCAGCGCCCGGCGCGCCACGCCGTGGTCCGGCGGCACGCTCGTCATCGCGCGGCGCGCGACGCCCAGGAACGCGAGGGTCCGGTCGACCGTCCGGTAATCGTCGAACAATTTTTCGTCGCCGGTCTGCCCGTAGCGGCTCAGCAGGATGATTTCGTCCTTCTGCGCCTTCGACCAGCTGCTTTCGCCACAGACGTACACGCGCAACGACATGATCACGATCAGGCTGACAGCGACGAACCCGGCCAGCGCGCCGATCACGACGACGATCGGCAGAATGCCGAGCGCCGGACTCCATGGCCACACGTGAAACGAGCTGCGCTGACTCTGGAGCTTCGAAATGTTTTCCATACCTGAATGACTGCTTTTCTGATTCTTCTCGATGCACCGGCCTGCCGCGTCGATGCGCGTCCTGCGTTCAGGCCTCTCCCCCTTCCATGCTCGCGACGCGCTGGCGCTCATGCAGGCGCGCCGGCACAACGCGCCGGCGACTAGGTCGTCCGGATACGTCGCGACAACCCGGCACCCGCATTCGTACCCGCATCGATCGCGAGGATGCGGCGCGTTTCGTCGCGGATGACCCGATGGCAGTCGCAGCCCTGTCGTTCGAGACCGTCGAGATCCGTCAGCACGACGGCACCGCGATGCTGATGGATCAGGCCGAGTTCGTGGAGCTGCCGCGTGGTATCGGTGACGGTCTCGCGACGCACGCCCAGCATCTGGCCCAGCATGCCGTGGGTGACCGGGATCTCGATGCTGCGCGAGCGCTCGTAGGCGATCAGCAGCCAGCGGCTCAGTTGATGACGCATCACGTGATGGCGGCTGCAGAACATGACCTGCGACGCCTGGGACAGCACCAGCTGCATCCGCACGAAGACCTGCCGGCGGATCGCCGCCGATGCGTCGCACGCGTCGGCGAAACGGTGCGCATACAGCCGATACGCGAACCCGCCGCGATAGACGACGACGCGGCGCTGCATCGCGCTGCCGATGACGTCGTCGCACACGAGGCCTTCGCGGCCGATTTCCGTCACGCCGAGCGTCGTCTTGCCGCCCGCCGTGTATTGCAGGGAAATTCCCGCGGTCACCGGAAAATAGACGGCCTCCAGATCGTCGCCGGCATCGCACAGCACCTGGCCGGTCTTGAGATTCGAAAGCATCAAATGAGGCGCCAATTCCGAACGGCTGATTCCGTCGAGCGCAGACAGGAAATGATTGGCACCAAGTGCATGCGGCAACTCGATGACGTTGTTGGCCTGATCTCTCACGGCGCACCTCGTACGTTGTATCCCTGCCCCTCGGCCACCGAACCTTTCTGCTGTTTTCACCGCACCGGTTTAACGGTTTTTTCCGCCTTATCATCGCGGTGACATTGAGCAAAAAGGTATCACGCAGCCCAACCGTTCGCGACACTCCGCATTCGTTACATGAAGTAATTTGACAGTTCGTTTCACCATCCGAAGATACTTGCACCGTCAATCGAAAATCCACGATTTAAACTTGTTCCATATAAGGCGGATTGCTCGATGGATCATTGGAAATGACGGGGGAATGCCAATACGGGGTAATGCGATTTACTCGGAAAATTAAAATCATTCTCGAATCGAAAAGAATGCGGGAAACGTGGGCTACCGCACACTTTCCGCTCGACATGTTTGGAAGCCGTGGTGGCGCGCACTCGGAAACCGGTGCTAGCGCGCCGATGCCGCAGCCCTGCCCGCGTCGAGCGATGCGGCCCGCGATGCATCCGGCGGATCAGGGAAATTGCGTCGCCGCAATTGGGCGATCTGCGCATCGCGCACGTCGGGCGCAAGCTGCTGCGCGTCGAGCCGGTCGCGTTCGGCCGCATAGTCGCGATAGCGTGCTTGCCACGCGTCGTCGTCCTGCTGCATCCGCACGACGCGCGCGGCAACATCGGCACCGAGCTGCGCGCGCAGCGCATCGGGCGTTGCGCGCTGGCCGTCGAGCCTCGCAACCGTTGCAATCGCGTCGCGTTGTCGCGACGCGCGCTCGCGTGCGTCGCGCTCGCCGGGCGGCAGCGCCTGGTCGAGCGCGGCGAGGCGCGCGCGCTTTTGCGCATCGCCGAGCGTCGGATCGCGCGCGATCCTGATCCGGTCGAGGTCGTCGCCCTGCCGCCGGACATCCGCGTCGAAGAACGGCGTGCTCCAGTCGCCGAGCCAGCGGCGCGCGAGTGCCGCGCGCCGCTCGAGCTCGCCCGCGATCGCGTCCGGATCGAGACCGGCGCCGGCCTGCATCGCGCCCGGCTGCGTATCGAACGCGGCGAGGCACGCGCGATAGCGCGGCCACAAGTCGAGCGCGTCGCGGCGGGCCGCCGCACCGATCGGTTGCGCGTCGATCTCGCGCGCGACCAGCGCATCGAGCGCCATGGGCGTCAGGTCATGCTGCGCAAGCAAAAAGTAATCGAAGAATTCCCGCACCGCGCCCACTTTCGCGAGGTGCCCGTCCGGCGCGACCGGCAGACTCGGTGCACGCGTGCCTGCAAGTGATGCCGGCAACGCGACATCGGATGCGACAAGCATCGGCTGCGCCGCCGCACCGCGCGGCGCGGCACGGCTGGGCGGCGGCGCAGCCGCGACAGCCGGCGACGCAGCCTGACGACCAAACACGTGCCACGCGGCGGCGACGGCGATCGCCCCGGTCGCGCCGTACAACACGGCGCGGGACAGCGCGGTCCGGACTCTCATCGCTCAGACGCCCCGCAGCTTCAGCCGGTTCGCCTGCACGCGCAGCGCGGCGACCGGGTCTTCCGCATACGCGCCGCGAATGCCGAGCAACTGATTGATCGCGTCGAAGTGATTCCAGCGATAGCGCGTCGAGATCACCGTGCCGAACAGCGAACTGCAGGTCGACGTGAAACCGTCGTTCGGGCCCGCGCCGGCCAGCGCCATGATGTTGCCGGCCGTCAGGAACACGAGCGTCGACGGATCCAGCACGTTCGCCGGATCGATGACCGGAATCACGCTGGTGTCGACCGCGCCGGTCACGATGCCGAGCAGCGACACCGGCTGATACGCGGCCCCGCTCCACGAGTACAGCAGATGCACGTTGCCGCCGATCGTCTCGACCGGTGCGCCGGTACCGCATGCGCCGGCGCCGAGCCCCGGGCTCGGAAACAGCTGGTTGAACCGCGCGGCATAGGTCGTGCTCAGTGCGTTGAGCGCGGCGATGGCGTCCTGATTGGTGTTGTGTGTGTTGCTGGTGAGGATCCCGAACAGGTTCAGCAACGCGCCGAACACCGGCGTCGACAGGCCGGTCGGGTCCAGCTTCAGCGCACCCAGCACGAAGTCGGCGAACTGTGAGCCGCGATGCGGCGTCGCGATCGTCGTGACCGACGCGATGAGCGCGGGGGCGACCGATGCCACGTAGCGCGACGTCAACCCGCCCTGGCTGTGGCCGATCAGGTTCACCTTGGCAGCACCCGTCACCGCGAGCACTTGCTTCACGTAGGCCAGCAACTGCTCGCCGCGCCCGTTCGGGCCGAGGTCGCTCTGGAAGCCGGAGAGATCGGCGACGTAGACGGTCGCGCCATGCCGCTGAAGGTCGGCCTGGATGCCGTACCAGTACGGCAGGATGCCGAAATAATCGTCCGTTCCGGTTAGCCCGTGCACGAGGATGATCGGATAACGGGTCGCCGCGTAGTCGTCGACCGCCGTCTGCGCACCGGCCTGCGCCGGACCCAGCACGACGCACGCGAGCAGCACGATTCGAGCGATGAACCCCGCGCGCATGCGCGACACGCATCGCGTCGCCACGGCGCGCAGGACCATCGCGACGCCCTGCACGGCGATATCGGCGCGACGACGCGGCGCGATACGCCGGTTGATGTCGATGTCATGCATTCTCACTCTCCCATGCGGCATGCGCGGCCACGCGCCGCTGCCACGCGATGAACAGCGGCGCGCCGACGACTTCGAGCGCCGTGAAGCCGACGAACGGCGGCCACGGCAACCCGAGCGCCGCGAGCGACATCAGCCGCCCGACGCCGCCGAGAAAAATCATCATCCACAGCGTCGCGAACAGCCGTCCCTGCCGCTCGATCCGCGGGATCACCGAAAACGCCGCGAGCCCGAGCCCGAACCACACGCCCGCATAGAAACGCAGGTTGCCGTCCAGCGTCGCGTCGGCCGGCAGCGCGATGCCGAGCGACGCGTACAGCGGGTCGCGAATGCCCATCATCCCGAGCACGCCGGTGATCGTCGGAACCAGCGCAAGCACGGCGGTCGCCGCCTGAAGCGCGCGTTTGCTCATTCGAATTCTCCTTGCGTCATCGATAAAAAATGCCCAGCACCTGAATGCTCGTCGACTCCGGCATCGCACCGAAGCGGCTCCACGACGGCCCGCCCCGATGCAGCCACTGCAGCGCGACGTCGAACCGGTCGAAGCGCCGCCGCAGTTCGAGCCAGTATTGCCGGCCGCCGCCGAGATCGGCCTGCACGAAACCCGACAGGTCGAGGCGCCGAACGCCGACGTTGCGCCATGCCGCCATCACGAACACGCCGTGACGGGTCTGCAGTTCCTGTGCGGCGATCGACGTCTGCACCGCGCTGCCCCATGCCATCGGGTTCGCGCGCTGCAACGACCGCCATTGCGCCGCGTCCGCGCCACCGCCGTTGCTCTGGAATTCGGCGGTCAGCGAAAGATCGACCGGCAGCGTCCACGTCGCGCCCACCGACGAACTGCTGCGGAACGCGCGATCGTCGGCCGCGCCGGTGGCACGCGCGATCAGCGAGCGCCGGTAGCCGCCCGTCCATTCGACGTATGCGACCACCGAGTTGCCGAGCAGCACGCTCAGATTCTGGCCGAACTGCGGCGCCTGCCCGCTTTCGCCGTAGACGATCCATTGCGGCTGGATCGCCGCGCTGAGCCGCTGGCTTGCGACGAGCATCCAGCGATCGACGCCGTTGGTGCGCTGCAGGTCGGACGCCGCGGCCGGGTCGCCCGGCACGCTGCGGCGCTCGAGCCGCGGCGACAGCAGCGCCGCGAGCGAGCCCGTGTCCCACACCCGCTGTGCGCGCAGCCCGACCGTGCCGAGCCGGTTCGTGTGCCGGCTGTCCGGATCGGGCGGCACGTCGAGGCTCACCGCGCCGGCGCGGAAGAAGTCGGTCGGGTTGTAGCCGATCGCCGCGCCGAGCCGCTCGTTCACGCGGCCTGCGACGACGACGAACGTCGGCGACGCGCGCCAGCTCGCATACGCTTCCTTCACGAGCGTCACGTCGCGCGACGACGTGCGCGATGTGCCGAGCGGATCGAACCGGTCGAGGCGCATCGAGAAATGCGCGGCGAACGACGGCGTCAGCCACTGCCCGTACTCGAACTCGATCGACAACTGGTTGCGGCCGGCCTCGCCGCCGTCGCGATAGCGGCTCGCACGCAGCGCGTCCTGCACGTTCAGCTTCCACGGCTTCGCGGCGTCGGGCGGCGTCGCGGCCGGCTGGTCGGCCAGCGCGAGCGCCGCGGCATCGGCCGCGTCGACGCCGGCCGTGCCTCCCGTCCCGTCCGCCCCGCCCACATCCGCCGCGTGCACGCACGCCGGCAGCAACGCAAACGCGACCGCCGCGATCCGGCCTCGGCGTCGCACCGTCATTGCGCCTGGAAGCGGGACAGGTAGTCGCGCTGCAGCCATGCATCGGGAATGTCGCGCCACGCGTAGTCGGAAAAGCGCATGACCGTGACCCAGTTGCTGTCGAGCCCGTCGATGATGACGGTCTCGGTCGGCCGCTCGACGCCGAGCTGCATCGTGTAGCGGCGATAGAACGCGGTCTTCAGCAGGCGGTCGCTTTCCGAATAGAAGCGCGCCTTCAGCGGTCGGTTGTTCGCCGCGTCGATCCAGATCTCGATGCGGCGATACGTGAGCCCCTCGCCGTGGCCGGTGAGCGCGAGGCGGTACGCGCGGCGCGTCTGCCGATCGCCGTCGACGATGTCCTCCACGCCCTTCAGCTCGGCCGTATAGTCGTGCGCGAGATTGACCGTCACGACGTCGCCGTTCGCGGCCTGGCCGAGCAGCCGCTGGTCCGGCGAGATCCGCACGCTCGCCTGGTTCGCCGGGTCGTAGAACCACAAATCGTTGCCGTTCTTCAGCATCAGCTTGCCCGTGTCGCGCGCCGGCGCGACGAAGCGCACCAGCGTGCGGAACGCGCCGCCGGGCGCGTCCGGCTTCGAGTGGATCGACAGCGTATTGCCGTCGACCTGCTTGCCGGAGCGGTACTCGACGAGCGTCGCGGTCAGCACGAACGATTTCTCCGGCGTGCGGATCGCGTCGCTCGCCGCGAGCAGCTTCTGCGGATCGGGCGTCGGCTGCGCGTGCGCGACGCCGGTCAGGAACGAAAGACTCAGACAGCATGAAACGAACAGGCGACGCACGAGCGCTCTCCCGAAAGTGAAGTGAACGAAAAACGCGGCATCCGGGCGACGTCACACATGCCGCAGCGCATCGACGATCGACAGCCGCGCCGCGTGCCGCGACGGCAGCCACGCGGACAGCCCGGCCACGCACGCGAGCCCGACGAACGTGACGGCGATGGTTCGCCACTCGCCCCACACGCGCACCGTCAACGCGACGGCGTCGATTCGCGCGGGCGGTGTCCACGCGAGCCCGCTGTGATTGACGATCGAGGCGATCGCAAGCGCGACCAGCACGCCGAGCGACGCGCCGGCCACGCCGAGCAGCGCGCCCTCGCAGACGAACAGCCGCTGGATGCCGCCGCGCCGCATGCCCATCGCACGCAGCGTGCCAATCTCGACGGTGCGCTCGATGATCGCGGTGCTCATCGTGTTGCTGATCACGAACAGCACGATCGCGCTGATCAGCACGAACACGAAGCCGAAGATCACCGAGAACATCCGGTTGGTCTGGTCGTAGAACGGGTTCAGCGTCGCGAAATCGACGACGTCGAGCGGCTGGCCGTCGAAGCCGCCGTGCAGCAGCTGCTCGATGCGCGCCCGCGCCGCGGGCAGATCGGCCGTGCGCGCAAGCTGGATCTCGATCGCGGTCGCGCGCGGCGCGGCGCCGCCGTAGACGAGCCGCTGCGCCTGCGGCAGGCGCACCGCGAGATATACGTCGTCGAGCTCCTTCACGCCCTGCTGGTCGGCCTTCACGACCGAGAAGCGGCCGACGTTCGGCGCACCGCCCGCGCTCGCGGTCAGCACTTCGACATGGGTCGCGCCGTCGGCGGCCGGCCGCGTGCCGGCCTCGGCCTGCGCGAGCGCGAGCACGTCGGGAGGCGCGCTCGCGGCCGGACCATCTGCGGCCGGCTCGGCCGGGCCAGGCGGCGCATCATGGCAATCCGGCACGCGCAGCGGTGCGCACAGGTGCAGCACGCGCGCGACGCCAAGGCCGACGATCGCCGCGTCGTCGGCGCTGCCGCGCAACGCGAACGCACGCGGCCGCAGCGGGAACCCGTACGCGTTCCATTGCTGCATCCGGTACTGGTCGTCCGGAATCGCGCCGAAGCCCATCACGGTGCGCGACACGCCGGCCGCGAAGTTGCCGGCGATCCCGCCGAACTGCAGCGTCGGCGTGACGACCTGCAGCAGCGGCGCGAGCTGCGAATCGCGCCGCAGTCGTTCGATCAGCGCCGGGTAATCGCGAATCCCGTATGCGGCCGGGTCGCCCGTGCCGTACAGGAAATAGCCCTGACGCTGAATCTGCAGGTGGCCGCTGCGCTGCACGAAGTCGGTCTGCAGGCCGAGCGTGATGTCGCGGCTGAAGCCGCCGAACAGCAGGATCGCGCTGACGCCGACGATCATCGCGAGCAGCGTGGTGAGCGAGCGCCGGCGGTTGCGCTGCAGATTGCGCAGCGCGAGCATCAGCGTATGGGTCATCGGCACACCTCCTGCGTCGCAGTGTCGCCGCGGGCCCGTTCGTGGCCGACGATGCGGCCGTCGAGAATCCTGATCACCTCGTCGGCCACCTTCACCACTTGCGGATCGTGCGACGACACGATGAACGACACGTCGCGCTCGCGCTGGATCGTGCGCATCAGTTCGATGATCGCGTGCCCGGTCGCGCTGTCGAGGTTCGCGGTGGGTTCGTCCGCGAGGACCATCGCAGGCTCGGCCGCGAGCGCGCGCGCGATCGCGACACGCTGGCGCTGGCCGCCCGACAGCTGGCTCGGCCGGTGCCGCGCCTTGTCGGCCAGGCCGACCGCGTCGAGCAGGTCGCGCACCCGCGCGGCGCGGCGCGCCGGCGCCCAGCCTGCCATCAGCAGCGGATACTCGACGTTTTCGTAGGCGGACAGCACCGGCAGCAGGTTGAAGGTCTGGAACACGTGGCCGACATGACGCGCGCGAAAATCGGACAGCGCATCGTCGGACAGCGACGCCGTGTCGTGACCGGCGATCGTCACGCGCCCGCTGTCGGGGCGGTCGATGCAGCCGATCAGGTTCAGCAGCGTCGTCTTGCCGCTACCCGACGGGCCGCTCAGCACGGTGAAGCGGCCCGCGTCGAGCGTCGCCGACACGTCGGCGAGACCGGTCACGCGCACGCTGTCGAGCAGGTACGTCTTCGACAGGTGTTCGACATGCACGAGGCTCACGACGCACCTCCCGCGCGCACCGCATGCACCGGCGCCGCCTTCGACGCATCCGCGCCGGCACCGCCGGACACGGCCGGCAACGCGCGTATCAGCCGCCGCAACTGCAGCCGGTACGCGAAATGCTCGACCTCGATCACGTGCCGCGGCGTGCGATGGAATGCGATGCCGCCGCTCCAGTCCGAGCGGCCGCGCCGGATCAGCCGGTCGATGCGCGAGGCCTTGCGCGGCGCCGCATCGCGCGCATGCAGATAGCGGGCGAGCAGTTGCGCCTGATAGTCCATCAGCGGCCAGTTGCCGGTCGACGTCTGGAACAGCCCGATGAAGAACAGGTCGCGATGCTGCGCGTCGAACAGGTTCAGATACAGCGACGGTTGCTGCTTGCGCCATTGCAGGTGTGCCTGGTCGATGAACGGAAAGCTCGGCTGGTAGCCGGTCGCGTACACGATCACGTCGATCGGCTCCTCACTGCCGTCGACGAACGCGACACGATCGCCCTTCAGTTCGCGCACGTCCGGCCGCGCGTCGAGATCGCCGTGACCGAGGTGATAGAACAGCGTCGAGTTGATGATGAAATGCGATTCGAACAGCTTGTGGTCGGGCTTGCGCAGCCCGTAGTGCTCCGGCTGTCCGGCCGTCGTCAGGCGCAGCAGCCGTTCGCCGAAAAAGCGCCACGCCCAGAGCGGCATGCGCAGCCGCAGCGGCCACTCCGCCCACTCGTCCGCCGGCATCCCGAACAGGAATTTCGGCCAGTAGTAGTAGCCGCGGCGCGTGCTGTGGAATACCGCGCTCGCATGATGCGACGCCTCGACCGCGATGTCGCAGCCGGAATTGCCGGCGCCGACCACGAGCACGCGCTTGCCGTCGAAGATCTCCGGTGTGCGGTACTGCGACGAATGAAGCTGCAGCCCGTCGAAATGCCCCGGATAGTCCGGCAGTTGCGGATGCGACAGATGCCCGTTGCAGACGATCACGCCGCGATAGGTCCGCACTTCGCCGCGATCGAGTTCGACGCGCCACTGCGTGCCGCCCTCCACCGGCGCGATCTCGAGCACCGAACGGCCGAACTCGATCCGGTCGTACACGCCGAAGCGCCGCGCGTACGCGCGCAGATACGCGAGCGCCTGGTCGCCGCGCGCGTAGGTCGGATAGTCGTCGGGGATCGGAAAGTCGGTGTATTCGGAAAACCGCTTCGAGCTGATCATGTGGATCGAGCGATACACCGCGCCGCTCGGCCGTCCGTAGTACCAGTTGCCGCCGACGTCGTCCTCGCGCTCGATCACGTCGAAGCCGATGCCGGCCGCGAACAGGTTCTTCGCGGCGGTGATGCCCGCCGCGCCCGCGCCGATGATGCAGTACCGCGCGCCGTCGTTGCGCTCCGTCATGTTGAGCCTCCTCTTCCCGTTCAAATGGCCGACGCCGCCGCGGCCTGCGTGTCGGTCGCGCCGGCAAGCCGTGCGCCGTACAGGTCGGCGATCGATGCGCCCGCGCGATCGGCGATCGCGAAGCGGTCGTTCGGATAACGCAGCAGCATGTCGGCATCGCCGGCGTGCGCAGCGCCGAACACGATGCGGCCGATGCGCCATGCGCGCGGCGGCTCGCCGTCGGCGGGCCACGCGCCGAGCAGCACGCGCAACACGTTCTCCAGGTGATTGACCGGCAGCCACAGCTGCGGACACGGCACGCGCCCCTCATCCCCCTGCACGCCCCATAGCGCGGCGGGGTCGGCGGCCTTCGCCTGGGCGATGCCGCCGCTCCATCGCGCCTCGGACAACAGGTCGTCGCGCCAGCTCGCCCGCGCGGACCGCCGGATCGTGTCGTCTTCGGTTTCGCGCGGCAGTGGAACGGTCACGCCGCCGGGCGGATGATCGCGGTACACGAACGTCGCATCGAGCAGCGCGCGGCCGGCGAGCGACGCGCAGCGCACCGTCACGTGCCAGCCGTCGTCCACCGCGCGACCGCTCGCGTCGGTGTCGAGCGCGAGATCGCCGTGACCGTCGAGCGCATCGGCGAGCGCGTCGAGCGCGATCGTGATGTCGACGGCTTCGTGCAGGCACGCCCGCTCGCCGCCGGGCGGCGCGACCCAGTCGGCCGCGACGCGCGCGTGCTCGAGCAACAGCGACGCCGGCACGGCCGCGCGGCCGTCGAAGCGGAATGCATGCGTATAAGGTGCGCCCGCCGTGCGATAGCGCGTCGAGAAGCACGTGAACGGCCGGAAGCGTCGTGGCTCACCCGCGTGATGTCGGCGCGTCGCGAGTTCGCCGAGGTTCGGCAAGCCGTCGACCGCGTCGAATCCGCGCAGCTGGATCGGCGTCAGCGCGCGGCCAACCGCCCCCATGTACATCGGTTCGCCGCTGCCGCGGGTCGCCGGCGTTGCCGGTGTCGCGAGTTCCGCGAGCCAGTGGCGCACGCCTTCGTCGATCCGCATCGGCGTCACGTAGCGCCGCGTGACGGCGAGGTTCGTGATCATCCCGACGCCGTCCCAGGTCGGCCACACGATCGTCTTCACGACGCGCGCGCCGGCGTCGCGCCGCGCCCACCAGCCGAGCCGCGCCAGCGCCTCGTTCGCGGCCGCATAGTCGGTCTCGCCGGTCATTCCGCCCCAGCGGCCGGTCAGCGAGCCGACGTTGACGAAGCAGCCCA
This sequence comes from Burkholderia sp. MSMB0856, assembly GCF_001524645.2. NCBI lineage: Bacteria > Pseudomonadati > Pseudomonadota > Betaproteobacteria > Burkholderiales > Burkholderiaceae > Burkholderia > Burkholderia sp. MSMB0856. The sequence goes on from NZ_CP013427.1 coordinate 2,165,207, forward strand.
CGCGCGGGAGCTCACGCACCGCCGCGTAGAGATTGAGGAAGCCGAGCACCTTCACGCGTACGGTGTCGATGAATTCATCGGCGCGCTTGCGCGGCAATCGCACCGGCTGGTCGATGCCCGCGTTGTGGATCACGCCGCGCAGCCGGTCGCCGAAGGCGTCGCACAGCGTCCGCACGGCTTGCGCGTCGGTCACGTCGCATACGCGGTAGTGCACCGGCAGGCCAAGTGCCGCCGCCGCATCGAGCGACGCCTTCAGTTCGCGGCGGCGTTCGAGCTGCCGCAGTGCATGCCGGATCGCCTTCGGCGACCGCTCCGGCGTCGCCTGGCGCAGTTGCTCGAGCCCGTAGCGCTTGAAGCCCGCGTCGTCGAGCGCAAGCCACGGCTCGTCGCCGGCGGGCAACGCATCGCGCCCGGTGACGATCACCGTGCAGCGATGGCGTTTCGCCAGCGCGCACGCAGCCAGGAAACCGATGCCGCGCGCACCGCCCGAAAACAGCACGACGTCGCCGGGCCCCCAATCGGGCGCCACGTCGGCCGGCAGATCGTCGCGGGTCGCGACGAGCGTATGGCGGCGCCCGCCGCGGTGGCCGACCTCGAAGCGTCCCCAGCGATACAGTTCGCGCGCGATCAGCTGGTCGACGCGTCCCGTTTCGTCGGGCGCGATGTCGAGCACGCGCACGTTGCAGTTCGGCAATTCCTGCGGCAGCGTCTTCGCCAGGCCGGCCCACAATCCGCCGAGCGGCTGCACGAGCGTGCCATCGCCGTGACCCATCAGCCCGTCCTGCCAGGTGAGCGCCAGATAGAACAGCCGCGACGTCGACGCCTCCTGCGACCAGTCGCCGTAGCACACCTGCAGCAGCGCGACCGTGCGGCGCAGCGGCGCTTCCCATTGATCGTGCGCGTCGAGCGAGAACGGCGCCTCGACACCGAGATCGACGATCCCGTCGAACGGCCCCGACTGCGCGACGAACGCGCTCGCGGCGGTCGCCGGATCGATGCCGTCGGCCGGTGCGAACACGCTCGGTTTCGCACAGGCGCGCGTGAGCGTCGCCACCACGCGCTCGACCGAGCGACCGAGGCCATTGACGATCGCGATCCGCTTGCCGCTCAGTTCGGCCGCCGGCAGGTCTGGCAGCGGTTCGATCTCGACCGGCCGCCATGTGAAGCGGTGCGTCGGCGTGGCGTCGGTGCATGGCGACGCTTCGTCCGTGATCGCGTCGCGCTGCAGAAAGGCCAGCACGTCCGGCGCCAGCGCTGGGCCGGCGGAACGGACAGGCGTCGGCGACGCCGCATGCGCTGGTTGCCCGGCGTCGGGGGCCGGCACGCGCGCTTGCTCTTGCACTTGCGTTCCCGCTTGCGTGCCCGTGAACGGGCACACCGAAGCCCGGGCACCCGGCACGCTTGCGTCCCGTCCCGTCTGCACCGTCTGCTCCCTCGGCACCCGCTCGCGCGATCGCGGTTTCGCGATCAACCGGATGCCGTCGCGCGGACGCAGCGAGATCGTCGCGCCGGTGTCGAGCGAATGACCAGGCACCGCGCTCAGATCGACGTGTTGCGCCACCACCGCGATCAGCACGCGTATCTGCAGCAACGCGGTCTGGTAGCCGATGCATTTGCGCATCCCGCCGCCGAACGGAAAGTACGCGTACTTGTGACGCGCCGGCGCGTACGATCCGAAGTTCTCCGGATCGAATGCGTCGGGGTTCGCCCACAGCGCCGGATGACGATGCGTGACGTATGGCGACATGAATACCGACGAGCCGGCCGGCACGTGATAGCCGCCGATCTCGTCGTCGTCGACCAGATCGCGCGTGAAGCCCCAGATCGGCGGATACAGGCGCAGGATCTCGTCGACGGTCTGCACCAGGTATGGCAGGCGTTCGAGATCGGCCGCGTCGGGCGCACGGCCGCCGAGCACCGCATCGAGCTCCTCGCGCAGGCGGCGCAACACGTCCGGATGCTGCGCGAGCGCGTAGAGCCCCCACGCCATCCCGCTGCCGGTGGTTTCGTGGCCGGCGAGAAACACCGTCATCACCTCGTCGTGCACCTCGCGCTCGGTCAGCGGCGCACCCGTTTCCGGATCGCGCGCGGCGAGCAGCAGCGAGATCACGTCGCTCGTTTCGCAGCGCCCCGCGCGATGCTCGGCGACGATCGCGTCGACGATCGTGTCGATCCCGCGGCGGGCATGCGCGATCCGGCGATTGAACGGCGTCGGCATCCAGCGCGGCACGAAATCGTTCAGGTTGCCCTGCGGCATCATCGCCGCGATGCCGAAGCGCACGGCCGGCCCGACATCGTCCGCATGCCGCGAGATGTCCGCGTTGAACAGCATCAGCCCGAGCATGCGCAGGCTCACGCGCATCATTTCCTCGACGACGTCGAACGGCGCATGCGCCGGCTGCTTCAGCCAGCGCTCGACGAGCGCGAGCGCCGCATCGCCGAGCGCGGCCGTATGCGACTCGACCTGCTTGCGGTGAAACAACGGCTGCACCACGCGGCGATGACGCCGCCAGAACTCGCCGTCGGTCGTCAGCAGGCCGTCGCCGAAGAACATCTTGAAGTTGTCGTAGAAGCGGCCGCGCACGTAGTTGCGGTGGTTGTCCTGCAGCACGTGCTGGACACCGTCGGGATGCGCGAGCGCGTGCGTGAGAAACGGGCCGAGACGATTGCGCGCGATGTCGCCGTACTGCTGCTGCAGCTTCAGCAACATGGTGACGGGATTGCGCTTGTACTCCGCGAGATTGCCCATCACGACGCTGCCGCGCGGGCCGGGCGCGAGTCGCTTCATGGTCATGCGCTCACCTGCTCGGAAGCCGCGCGGCCGGCGAGCTGCGCGTCGACCTCGCCGCGCGCGGCGAACGCACCGGTCACGCGATGCACGTAGCCGATCACGATGCCCGTCACGTCGCGCATCTGCATCAGGATCCTGCCGTCCGGGCGCACCGCGACGAACCGGTTGCCGCTGCTCGCCGGCCCCTCGAGCGCGAACGCGCGCGGCGTCACGCGCAGCGCGATCGACGCGTGGCGGTTCGACAGCTCGCAGTCGTTGCCGGCTTCGTAGATGTCGATGCGGCCGATCGACATCGGCGCCGCGAGCGGGATATAGTCGCCGGCAACGTGATCGAGCGCGGCCACGCGCGCGAGCCCGTCGAGCAGGATACTTGGCACCACGAAGCGCGAGAACACCGGATCGTCACCCGGCACATTCAGCCGGAAACGCGCCTGCTTGCCCGCGTCGCTCATGCCGGTATCGGTCGTCGACACGAACATGCCGGTCAGCCGCACCGGCGCCGCGTCGAAGTGATACGGATCGGCGACGGGCGTGAACGTCGCCATTGCCGGTTCATGCCACACCGGCGCCGGCGCATACGCGTCGGCCAGACAAACGGTGATCTCGAAATGGGGCTTGTCGCGCACGAGCACCTGCCCGCCCGGCGCCAGCACGTCGCCGGAGATCCGCACGTGCACGTGCACCGCGTCGCCGTCGCGCGACGCGATCCGCGCATGGATGCGCTTCACGCTCGGCCGCTTCGCATCGTAGACGCGCAGGAAATGCAGGAATGCCGCGTCCGCGAAGCCGACGACCTTGAGCCCCGGCACGAGCCGCAGCGCGGCCTCGGCGGCCACCTCGGGCACGAAGGTCCCCGGCAGCGTCGGAAAACCGTTGACGACGTGATGCTGCAGATACGCGTCGCGTTCGAGGTCGAACACGCGCTCGAACGTCACGCTGTCGTCGGTGCGCGCGAGTTCCGCGCCGAGATAGAAATCCGGATCGCGCGATGCGTCGGCGGCGGCCGGCGCGCTTTCGCCAAGATCGAAGTAACCGGGCAGGTGCGTCTCGATCGCGCGCCGCTCGGCCTCGCCGAGATGCACGGACATCGCCGCGCGCTCGCCGAGACCGAGCTCGCGCATGAAGTGATGCTGCCCTTCCGCGGTGCGCATGCTCGTGAACAATCCGCTCTTCTCGAGAAACGCACGCGTGACCGGATTCGCGCCGAGCCCGACCGAGCGCCACAGCGTCCAGCCGATCGTGAATTCGTCGTGACCGAGCGCCGCGCGGTGATACGACGCCTGTGTGTTCAGGAAGTCGTTGCCCGACGCGTAGTCGGTTTCGCCCGCCTGCCCGGTCAGTCCGATGAACGAGCCGAAGTTGCACCACAGGCGCGGCTGCCGCGTGCCGAACGCGTCGCGCAAATTCCAGTAGCCGCGCACCTTGATGTCGCGCACCGCGACGAAATCGTCCAGCGACTTCACGCTCACCGACGCCGAACGGTTCAGCCCGGCCGCGTTGACCAGCAGGTCCACGCGCGGCTCGCGCGCGAGAATCGTGTCGATGGCCACCTTCACGCTGTCGGGATCGAGCACGTCGGCGCGCAGGTAGGTCACGCGATGCGTGCCGCAGAACGCGCGCATCGCCTCGATGTTCATGCACGCCGTGCGCGCGTCGCCACGCCGCTCGAAGGCGCGGATGATCTCCGGCAACGGCCGTTCCGGATGCCGCGCCTTCTGCTGGCGGATGTAGTCCGGGCGGCTCTTCGCGAACGTTTCGTCGTCCATCGCGAGCAGGTCCGCGTCAATCGCGTCCAGCGCACTGCTGCCGATCAGATACAGCGTCGGACGCACGTGCGCGGCCAGCGTTTTCATCAGTTCGCCGGTGATCCCGCGCGCACCGCCGACCGCAACGACGACCGAATCCTGACCGAGCGACAGCCGCTCGTCCGCGCGCAGTTCGCCCGCATCCGCGATCACGCGCGGCGTTCGGCGACGACCGCCGCCCAACGCGACGACCGGCAGCCAGTGACGTGCACCGCTTTCGCGCTCGGCATCGCGCAGCGCGTCGGGCAGCGCGCGCGTATCGGTCAGCACGGCAACCGGGCGCGCTTCCGGCATCTCGATCGCGAGTGCCTTCACGAGGCCCGTGAACAGGCCGGCATCCGGATGCGGCACGTCGCCGGCGAGCGCGTCGAGCAGCAATGCGATGAAGGTGCCGCCGCGCTCGAGTGCCGCATGGCAGCGCTTGACCGCGAGGAACGCCAGGTCGTGCAGTGCGAGCCGCTCGGGCGTGGCCGGCGCGGCGGCGCCCGTGGCGAGCGTGCCGGCGTCGAGCGACGTGAGCACGCGCACGTGGCCGATATCGTCGGGCACGATGTCGAGCGCCGCTGCGTCGATCCGCTCGATCCAGTGCCAATCCGGCCGGTGCGCGGCGAACGGCCGCGTCGACAGCACCACGCAGCCGGGGCCCGGATTCGCCTGGCCGGCCAGCGTGTCCGGCATGTCGGTCACGATCACGCAGCGCGGCGCGATGAACGGCGTCGGCCGGCCCGCCGGCCGCCACGGCGCGTCGCGCCATTCGATCCGGTAACGCGCGACGCCGAGCGGCTCGCCGTCGGCCGCGACGCCGGTCCGGCGCAACGTGCCCGGTATCAAGGTGCCGGGTTCAACAGGTGCGGCCGCAACGGTCGTCGATGCGGCCGGTTCGACGGACGCAGCGACCGGAGCCGCCTCATGTGTCGGCGGCACAGGCCGTGCCTCGCGATCCGGCTCGCGCGGCGTGGCCCGTTCGCATGCAACATGCAGCGCGTAGCGCGCACGATCGCCGCCGCCGTCTCGCGTGAGCGTCGTGCCGGCTTCGTGCGCGACGATTGCACGCAGCACGTCGATCGCCGAATCGGCACCCGCATACGTGACCGCGCGCCCCGTCGCGTCGCGCGGCGCGGCCGGTTCGACCGCGGCCCGCGCGTCGTCGCCGCCGACCACCGCGAGCACCGGCAGCCCTTCCGTGTGCGCACGCCGCACCGTCGTGACCGCGAACAGCACGATGCCCTCCGCGAGCGGCAGCCCGAATGCCGGGCGCACTTCTTCCGCCGAGTTGCCGTTGATGCCGCCGACGATCGCCATGTCGAGTTCGCCGCTGCACAGGAAGCGCTCGGCCGCCTCGAACGCGGCCAGCGTCGACGCATGGCCCGCATCGACCGTCATGTTCATGCCGTGCAGGTCGTGATAGTTGGCGACGCGCGCGGGGATCACGTTCGGCATCATCCCCGGAAACGAATTCTCGGTCGTCGGCGCGACGAGCCGCTTCGTCGCCGCGCGCATCGCCTCCAGCACGCGTTCGGTTGCCGCGCGTTCGTCCGGCCGCGTCGCGTCGAGCACCGCGGTCGCGATGTCGTCCAGATAACAGCGGCTCGCGTAAAGCGCCGCATTGCGCGTCGGCCCCATGTGCCCCATCACGAGGCCGATCGTGTCCGCGTGCTCGCGCCAGAATGCGCCGAGGCGTTCGCGCAGGTCGTGCGCCGCGTCGAGCGCCATCAGCTGGCAGCGATCGAGCGCGCGAAGCACCGCCGGCGGCATCTTCACGCGCGCGAAGCTCGGCAACGGGTAGCCGATCCCGAAGCTCGCGTCGGGCGCGCGGCCTTCGCCGCGCAGCCACGCGGCAACCTGGGCGTCGTCGTCGAGGCCCGGAAACTTCGCGGACCAGCCGACGATCGCGAGCGGCTCGCGAGCGAACCGGCCGCTCGCTTCGCCAGCGGGCAGATCCGCGCGGTATTCCGACACGATCAGGTGGCCGTTCGTGCCGCCGAAGCCGAACCCGGACACCGCCGCGACGCGTGCCGAATCGCGCCGAACCGGCCACGAAACCGGCGCCACCGGAATCCGCAGGTTCGTGCCGGCGATGTCGAATTCCGGCGGCGGCTCGCTGAAGCGGTGCTGCGGCGGGATCACCTGATGCCGCAACCCGAGCAGCACCTGAATCACCGACACGACACCTGCCGCCCAGCCCGTATGCCCGACCAGCGACTTGTTCGACGTCACCTGCACCGGGCGGTCGCGCCGGATTGCATCGCGCAGGCTCTGGAACTCGGCGAGATCGCCAGCCGGCGTGCCCGTTGCATGCGCAACCACCCAGTCGACGTCGGCCGGCACCGTCGCGGTGCGCGCATACGCGCGGTCGATTGCGATGCGCTGGCCGGCCGAGTTCGGCGCGTAGATCGCCTTGCCCTTGCCGTCGGACGACGAGCCGAACGATTTCAGCACGCCGAGGATGCGATCGCCGTCGGCGCGCGCCCGCGCGACGCGCTTCAGGATCACGACGCCCGCGCCGTCCGCGAACAGCACGCCGTCGCAGTTGCGGTCGAGCGGCCGCACTTCGCCGCTGCGCGACAGGCCATGCAGCTTCGAGAACAGGATCGAGCCGCGCGGCGCAAGCGCGAACGCGCCGCCGCATGCGACCACGTCCTGCTTGCCGAGCAGCAGTGCCTTGATCCCGAGATCGATCGAATACAGCGACGACGAGCACGCGGTGTCGACCATCATGCATTGCGCGTCGTCCGGCAGCACGCCCTTCATCGCGTTCAGGCCGACCCGGTGCGGGAAGAACGATGCGAGATCACCGGCGCCGCGCGCATAGCGCGCACTGAGCACCGCATCGAGCGCGGCCACGCGGCGCTCGCGCTCGGCCGCGTCCATGCCCGCCTCGATCAGCACCGCGTTCAGGCGCTCGCGTGCGGCGGCCAGCACCATCCCTTCCTCGAGATGCTGGCTGCCGTCCGCCGTGTAGCCGACGAGGAACGCCACGCGATCGGCATCGCGCAGCGTCACGCCGTCGAGCGACTGACATAACGCGTGACGCAGCCACAACGTCGTCAGCTCGCGCGGCGCGGTGCCCGCGTCGAGCTCGGCGCGCACCGTCGGGCACGGGTCGAAATGCTCGATGAAGACCGAGCGCGACTGATAGCTCTTGTCCTCCGCCGACGTGTCGGGCGAATAGAACGAGCGGTAATCCCAGCGATCGGGCGGTACGTTGCCGAACAGCTCGGGGCCGTCGAGCAGCGCGCGCCAGAATGCGTCCGGGTCGCTCGCGCCGGGCAATGCGAGACCCATGCCGACCACGGCGATGTCGTCACTGTCCGGCGCGTCGTCGGGCGATGCGGCGGGTCGACCGGTCAGCGCCGAGGCCGGTTGCTGCCGGGTCTTTGCAGGAGCCGTCGGCACGGAAGCGGGCACGGTCTCGCTCGCGGCACGCTCCGCGCTCGCCCATTCCGCGCGCGGCGACAGCCCCTCGCTGCACAGTGACAGCCCGCCATCCGCGACGACCACCTGACCGGTGATCCAGCGCGCCGCGTCCGAGGCGAGAAACACGACGAGATCGGCAAGGTCTTCCGCCCGTGCGAGCCGCTTCAGCGGCGTCGCCGCGATGCTCGAACGCTTCGTGTTCTCCGGGTCCGGAAACTGCGCGGCGACGTCGCCGTCGATCAGCGTCGACGATGCGCCGTTCACGCGAATGTCGCGGCCCGCGTATTCGACCGCGAGATAGCGCGTCAGCGATTCGAGCGCCGCCTTCGCGGTGCCGACGACCAGATAGTTCGCAGGCACGAGCGTCGCGCCCACCGACGACACGTTGACGATCGCCCCGCCGCCCGAGCGCGCCATCAGCGCCGCGGCTCGACGCGCGCACCAGAACGCGCCCTTCAGGTTGGTGTCGAGCGCGCGATCGAAATGCTCGGCGCCGATCTCGTCGACGCCGAGCAGCGCACCGGACGCCGCATTGTTGACGAGCACGTCGAGTCGGCCGTAGCGCCGTTCGATCTCGTCGAACATCCGGTCGACCTGCGCCTGCTGCGCGACCGACGCGCGGATCACGTCGACGGTCGCGCCGAGCGCGCGCAGTTCGTCGGCCGTCTGCTTCGACGCGTCGAGCGAGTGGAAGAAATTCAGGATCACGTGCGCGCCCTGCTCGGCGAAACGCCTGCAGATCGCCTTGCCCACGTTTTTCGCACCGCCCGTCACGAGAACGAGCTTGCCGCGCATGCTGGTATTCGACATGGATCGCCTGCCTATCGAGAACTTGTCATTACGGGCAGGGCCCCCCCTGCCGACCAACGTTTCGGCCACCGGCCGTCAAGCGACTGCTTTTCCCTGGTTCTCGTAGACGAAATCGACGATCTGCCCCATCGCCTTGAAATCGCCGCTGCGGAAATTGGCCGGCAGCGGCGGCAGCGCGTAGCGCGCGGTAATGCGCTGGATGATCTCCGTCTGCTTGACCGAGTCGATGCCGAGTTCGGCTTCGAGCTCGATCGTTTCGGAGAACACCTCGGCCGGATATTCCATCGCTTGCGCGTAGATATCGACGAGCTCCGCGAACAGCCGATCGCGCGGCACGTGTGCGGGCTTCGCCGCCGCGAGCGGCTCGTGCGGCATCGACGGCGACGGTACCGCCGTCAGTGTCGGCGCGGCCACGGCGACCGCAGCAAGACGCGGCGCGGCCGCACCGAGCGGCTCGGCCTGCGGCGCGAATGCGGCGACCGTCGGTGCCGCGGCCGGCACGGCGCCGGCCGATGCCGTGCTCGCCGCATCGAACGCGTGACGCAGCTCGCCCTTGAGCCAGTCGACGATGTGCGGCCCGCGCGCAAGCCAGAACGCGTCGAACCCGGAGCCGGCGTTGCCGATGCGAATATCGTCCTTCATGATGTTGTCCTCCTGAAAATAACGGGTGATCGTCGTGACGACGCTCGATTCCTCTGCTGCGTTCGACGGGCCGCCGAACGTCCTGACCGTGCCGGGTCCCGCGATGCGCACGACGATGCGCGCCAGCGCGTTGAGCGCGCCGCATTCGACATAGCGTCCGATGCCGTCCGCGCACGCGGCGCGAATCGCATCCGCGAACCGCACCGGCAGCACGAAGTGCGACGCGAGCCGCGCGCCCGGATCGTCTGCGCCGCTGTAGCGGCGGCCGAGGATCGGCGAATACACGGGAATCGCGAGCGGGCCATGCCGATACGCGGCAAGACGCGCGGCGAACTGCTCGCGCGCGCCGGCGAGATCGGGGTGATGAAAGCCATACGGAGACCTGAGCGTCTGCGCGGCGACACCGCGTGCCGCACAGGCCGCGACGAAGCGCTCCAGCGCATCGCGCGGACCGGACACGACGGTCTGCGACGGATGGTTCTCGACCGCGACGCACACGTTGCGCACCGCATGCGTGACGGCGCTCGCGTCGATCAGCTCGCGCGTCGCGTCGGCACCCGCGGAGATCGCCGCCATCATCCCGTCGGGCGGCGCCGCCGCCTGCAACGACACGATCCGGTCGCAGACGATCCGCGCACCCTGCTCGATCGAATACATGCCGCCGCACACCAGCGCCGCGATCTCGCCGAAGCTGTGTCCGATCAGCACGTCCGGCACCACGCCGTGCGCACGCAGCACGCCGAACATCGCGACCGATGCGCCGTAGATTCCGAGCTGCAGCAGATCGGGCGCTTCATGCAGCCACGCATCGAGCCCGGCATCGTCGCGCCACAGCGCGCCCGTCAGCGGGCGGCCCAGGCGCTCGCTCGCGACCGCGTCGAGCATGTCGAGGGTCTGCCGCACGCTCCCGTGTTCACGTGCGAGCTGCCGCAGCGCGCCCGCATAGAACGCCCCCTGCCCCGGGAACAGGAACGCGCATCCGCGCGCCTGCGCGCCGCGCGCGTGCGGCCCGGCGTCGTTCAACCCGCGTCGTTCCATAATCCCAATCTCCCAAGGCTCTCGGCCAGCTTCAGTCTCGCGATCCGCCATTTCGACACCGCGAGCACGCGCTGCCGCCGCGCATCCGCGAGCGCCGACTGGGCATTCAGCAATTCCGTGAACGTGCCGACGCCGGCCTTGTAGCGGCCACGCGCGATGTCGAGCGAATGCAGTGCGGTGTCCAGCAGATGCCGCGAGTTGTCCAGGTTCGTCGTGTCGGTCTGCAGGCTCTGGTAGCTCTTCCATACGTCGAGCGACACCTTGAGTTCGGTGTTGCGCACGTCGGCTTCCTGCGCGTCCGCCTGCGCCTTCGCCTCGGCGACGCGGTAGCCCGACGCGAACCCTTCGAACAGCGGAATCGAGATCTGGATGCCGATCGAGTTGCTGTGACTGCTCTGCAACTGAAGAAACGACGCCTGCTGCTGGTATGACGGGTTGTTGCGCGCGAGGCTGCCCATCAGCGAAACGGTCGGCAGCGACTGCGCGCGCACCGCGCGCACTTCGTCGCGCGCCGCTTCGAGCTTTTCGCGCGCGGCGATCAGTTTCGGGTGATGGCGCTTCGCTTCGGCGATCAGGTCGGCGACGCCGCGCGTGAAGTCGTCGCGATCGGGCGACGGTTCCGCGTCGGCGATGCGCAGCGGCGTATCGGCGTCGGCGCCGAGCGTGGTCGCGAGCGTGCCGATCGCGTTCTGCAGGTCGCCTTCCGCGCTCACGCGATCGAGCAGCGCCTTGCGGTAGGTGGTCTGCGCCTGCAATGCATCGCCGAGCGTGCCGGCGCCGCCGTCGTGCCGCGCGCTCGCCTCGGCCAGGCTTTCCTGCGCCGCGTGCTCGACCGCCTGCGCGGCGGCGAGCGCCGCCTGCGCGTCGCGCAGCGCGTAGAACGCCTGCGCCGCATCGTAGAAGACGCTCTGCAGCGCATCGTCGTGCGCCGCGTTCGCCGCGCGCAACAGCGCGCGCGCACGGTCGAGCGTCGCGCCGCGCTTGCCGAAATCGAACAGCACCCAGCTCAGGTTGAGCATGCCGTAGCGGCTGGTGCTGCGCTGGTCCTGCGAGTAGCCGCCGCTGTAGTTCGTCGTCAGGTTGTCGCGCTCGATACCCGCCGTCGCATTGAGCGTCGGCCAGTACGCGGCCTTCGACACGCCGACCTCCGCCGCCGCCGCACGCGCATCCGACCACGTGCGACTCAGTTGCGGATGCGAGCAGATCGCGAGCAGGATCGCGTCCTCGAGCGCGAGCGGCCGCTCGTCGACATGCCGCGCGCCGCATGCCGTGGCCGACGCCATCGACCCGGACGGCGTGGCCGCGACTTCATTGCGCGTGCCGTAGACGTCGAGCATCTGCGCGCATGCCGTCGGCACGCACGCTGCGAGCGCGGCGACAGCCAGCACGGTAGCGAGTGGACGCTTCATCGCTCAACGCCCCGCGACCGGTTCCGCGGCGCCGGCGTCATGCGTCGTCGGTGCCGGCGGCGCGCCGGCGGACGTCCTGGCCGCCATCGCCGTGCGCATCGCGGCGGTCGACTGGTCGAGCACGACCTTGCCGCCCTGCAGCATGATGACGCGCTGCGCCGACGCGATCGTCTCCGGCCGGTGCGCAACGATCAGCCGCGTCATCGCGAGTTGCGTGACGGCCGCGTTGACCTGCATCTCGCGCTGAATGTCGAGATGGCTCGTCGCCTCGTCGAGCACGAGAATGCCCGGCCGCTTGTACAGCGCGCGCGCGAGCAGCACGCGCTGCTTCTGCCCGCCGGACAGCACCGTGCCCATGTCGCCGACCAGCGTGTTGTAGCCCATCGGCATCGCGGCGATGTCGTCGTGCACGGCGGCGATGCGTGCGCATTCGGCGACCCAGCGCGGGTCCGCATCCGGATCGAAGAAGCTGATGTTGTCCGCGATCGAGCCCGCGAACAGCACGTCGTCCTGCAACACGGTGCCGACGAGCCCGCGCAACCGCTCGATGCCGAGCCGGCCGACCTCGAGCCCGCCGATCCGCACCGTGCCGCCCGTCGGCTCGTGGATGCCGAGCAGCACGCCGATCAGCGTCGTCTTGCCGCAACCCGACGGCCCGACGATCGCGACCGACTCGCCCGCCGCGATCTTCGCGCTCACGCCGTCGAGCACCAGCGGCTCGCCGTCCGCGTAGCGGAACGACAGCCCGTCGATCTCGATGCTCGCGTCGAGCGCATCGGCCTCGCCCGGCACGCTGCGCAGGCTCGCGTCCGGCTCGCTTTCCGCGAACACGATGTCGGCCAGCCGCTCGCCCTGGAGCTGCAGCATCCTGACTTCGAAATACTTGTCGATCAGGCTGCCGACCCGGCTGTCGAACTGGTTCTTGTACGCGTTGAACGCCATCAGCACGCCGACCGTGAACTGGCCGTCCATCACCATGCGCGCGCCGAGCCAGATGATCAGCACGTTCTCGATGCCGAACAGCAGGCCGTTGAGCTGCTGGTAGAAGATCTGCAGCTTCTGCACGTGCAGGCTCGCATTGACCTGCTCGACCAGCAGCGTGATCCAGCTCGCGCGGCGCTCCGTCTGGCGGTTGAAAAGCTTGATCGTCTTCACGCCGCGCACCGTTTCGAGGAAATGGCTCTGCTGCTTGGCCGCGTGCACGATCTGGTCCTCGGTCGCGCGCCGCAACGGGCCGTACCACAGCCACCGGACGAGCGCATACAGCGCCATCGTCGCCAGCGCGACGAACCCGAGCACGCGGCTGTAGACGAACATCATCGCGAGCGTGACGATCGTCATCAGCCCGTCGATCACCGCGCCGAGAAACGACGTCGTCAGCGTCTGCTGGATCGTGTCGATCGAACCGAAGCGCGACACGACATCGCCGAGATGGCGTCGCTCGTAATAGCGCACCGGCAGGCTCAGCAGGTGCGTAAACACGTTCGCGCGCCACTGGATGTTCAGCGTGACGCCGACGTACATCAGCGCCCACGCGCGAATCGTGCCGGTCGCCTGCTGCATCAACAGCAACAGGCCGAAGCCGAGCGCCAGTACCGTCAGCAGATCGCGATCGGCGCTGACGATCACTTCGTCGATCACCCACTGCAGGAAGAACGGCTGCACCAGCATGAAGACTTCGAGTGCGATGGCGAGCGCGAGGATCTGCGCCAGCGAGCGCGACAGCCCGGACACCGGGCCCAGCAGCTCGCGCAGCTTCACCGCCGGACGCGCCGCGCGCGGCGCGAATCCGGCGGCCGGCCACAATTCGAGCGCGACGCCGGTAAACGCACGCGACACTTCGGCGAGCGGCACCTTGCGAATGCCGTGCGACGGATCGTGAATCGTCGCGCTCTTGCCATTCACTTCCTTGAGCACGACGAAGTGGTTGAAATTCCAGTGCAGCAGGCACGGCAGGCGAAGCTGGCCGAGCTGCGCCATGTCCAGCTTCACCGCGCGCGTGCCGAGCGCGAGGCGCTGCGCGACTTCGATCACGCGCCCGAGTCCCGCGCCCTTCAGCGATACGGGGAATTGTCCGCGCAGCGTCGCGAGATCCACGTGATGGCCGTGATAGCCGGCCACCATCGCGAGACACGCGAGCCCGCATTCCGCGGCTTCGGTCTGCAGGATCATCGGCAGCCGGCGGCCGAGGCCGAACGAGAGTCGATCGAGTAATGCCATGCGCGACCTCGTCAGAGTTTGCCGGTCAGGCTGTAAAGCGGCTCGAGCACCCACTCGTACAGGCGCCTGCGCTCCTGCAGGATGTCTGCCTGCAGCGTCATGCCGGCCTGCAACGGTTGCCGCGCGCCATACGCGGTGACGTGCTGCGCATCGAGCGCGACGATCACGCGATAGAAGGTCGCGTCGCGCCCCTCGCCCGGCGTCGCCGCCGGGCCGCCATCGTTCGCGAGTTCGGCCGCCGACAGCGCCGTGCGCGCGATCGACACGACCACGGCGCGATACTGGCCGAACTTCTGATACGGGAACGCCTGATAGCGGATCAGCACCGGCTCGCCGACCCGCACGAAGCCGATCGCCGTGCTCGGCACGAACAGATGCGCCTGCCAGCGCGCGCCGCCCGGCACCACGCTCGCGAGCGGCCGGGACGTATCGACCGACTGGCCGACGTCGGCGATCGCCGCCGTCACGACACCCGTTTCCGGCGCGGTGACGACGATCCGGCGCTTCGCCTCGCTTTCAATCAGGTTCTGGTCGACGTCGATCACGTTGCGATCGATCTGCGCGAGCTGGTTCTGCTGCTTGAGGTCGAGACCGGCCAGCTGGTTGTTCGCTTCCGTCAGCGACTGCGCCGTCGACGCGCGCTCGCGCAGCAGCCCGTTCAGCTTCGACTGCTGGTCGAGCAGGTCGGCCTCGCGCTGCTGCGCCTGATCCTTCGAAATGTAGTCCTGGGCCAGCAGGCCGCGATACCGTTTCGCGCCGTCGGCCGCGATCGACGTGCGCAACCGCTGCGCCGAAAGCTGATCGTCGATCTGCGCAAGCTCGCCGCGCAGGCTCGCGATCTTCGCGCGCACCGTCGCGCGTTCGTCCTGCTGCAGGCTGCGCGTCTTGTCCATTTCCGTGAGCAGCGACGCCTTGCGTTGCCGCGCCTGCGCGATCAGCGCGGCCTGCGTCGCGCCTTCCGCCGCGCTTTGCAGGTCGGTGGACACCGTATAAAGCGTCTGCCCGCGCGCGACGTGCTGCCCTTCCTTCACGTCGCGCTCGACGACGATGCCCGGCTGCAACGCATAGACCTTCACCAGCCCCGCATCCGGCATCACGACGCCGCTGACCGTCGTACGACGCGTGTAGGTGCCGAACGCAAAGAACAGCAGCACGCATGCGGCCATCACGGCCGCGGCGACCGCCAGCAGCGTCAGCGGCACGGGGCGCACCAGCACGATCTCGCCCAGCGCGCCGGCGCGCTGCGCCTGTTGCGCTTCGTGCCGGAAGAGAGAAGTCGGGTTCGTCAAGATACGGGATTACAGACAGTCAGTTGGGTTCGACGGATGCGTCCCGGTTGCCCGGGAAGATCGCCGCGGCGCCCCGCTCCGGTGCCGCGGCGAGCCGCGATTCACGCGATGGCGACGCAGCGCGCGCCATCGCACGGAAATCGCGTCCGGCTTACGCGTGCTGGCCGGTCAGCAGGCCGAGCAGCGCATTGCCCGTGCCGACGACAGCCGTCGTCAGTGCTTCGCCGACGTTGTAGAGCGTCTGGCCGTACAGCTCGACCACGTTGCCCAGCGTGTCGAAAATCGAGCCGCCGCTGTAGTAGCCGCCGGAAACTTGTGCGATTTCCTGCTGATTCAGTTCTTGCATTGCGTTTCTCCAGATTGAGAATGCTAGATAACCCATCTAGCGAGGCATCGAACCACGCCGCGATCGCGACGCAGATCAATATGTTAAATATGTTAAATTCATGGGCAATGCGATTGCATTGCGCTGTCACATTTCATTAACCAACTCGACAAAACGGCGCACATCGCTCCGCCCAATCGAATATTTCGAGCCACCTTTTCGCAATACTCTCGAGGTCAATCCGTATTCGATAACGCATTCCGCTTTCGATATACCGTCAATTCCTTCGACACCGGCCATCCGGCTCGGCGGTTTCGATCTGCAGACGAGCGGGCGCCACAGCTCAGGCGCCACCGCGGCTGGAACGCCATGAACCATCGGAATGAGAACGATAATGAATGCCCGCCTTAGGACTGACCGGTAACAAGCATGCGCTAAATTCCCCACCCAATCGGTCATTACCGAATGGCTGAATCACGCCCGATTTTTCTCATTGAATTTTTTACAAAATTGAATTCGACGCGCCAATGATCCGACACTTTCCGGTCGCTCTTTGTACGATACCGCACCATCGGGCAAACCCGATATCCGACGGCAATTGATTCTATTTCCGCGGGGAATTACGGGCTTGAATGCCGAGATTGAATTTCCGTGGTTGATTCTGGAAAGCGGTTGTCCCGGCGGCCGGACGGGCGGGTGGTCCCGTCGAATTTATATGCAAATGAAATGCATGAATGGGATCGCGTGCAATGGCCTGGGTGTGCGAGCGAATGCGCGCACCGGGCCATGCAGACGGCCCGGCGCGCGGCACTGCATCACCCCGCTTTCGGCTTCGCGAGTTGATCCGCGACGGGCAGGCTGCGGATGCGCATACCCGTCGCCGCGAAGATCGCGTTGGTCAGCGCCGGTGCGACCGGCGGCAGGCCCGGCTCGCCCACGCCGCCGAGCGGCGTCGCGTAGTCGTCCGGCGCGACAAGGTGCACGCGGATTTCACGCGGCGCCTCGTTCATCCGCAACACCTGGAAGCCGTTGAAGTTGCTCTGCTCCGGGCGTCCGTCCTTGAACGTGATCTCGCCGTGCAGCGCAATGCCGAGCCCCATCACCACCGCACCTTCGAGCTGCGAGCGCACGCGCTCCGGGTTGACTTGCGGCCCGCAGTCGATCGCAATGTCGACGCGCGGCACCGCGATCGCACCGTCCCCGCCGACCTGCACTTCGCACACGGCCGCCGTGTACGACACGAAGCTGCGATGCGCGGCAATGCCGAGCCCGTGCCCCTTCGGCAGCTTGCGTCCCCATCCGGCTTCGCGCGCGACCGTCTCGATCACGCGCCGCAGCCGTCCGGTATCGACCGGATACAACGCCGGATCCTCGCCGTAGTTCACGTTCTTCACCGTGATGTGCGGTTCGAATCGCCGCGCCGGCCCGATCAGGTCGAGCAGGAAATCCTTCGGATCGCGGCCCGCCGCATGCGCGAGCTCGGACACGAAACTCTGAATCCCGAACGCGTGCGGAATGTTGTACACCGAACGAAACCAGCCGATCCGCGTGTGCGCTTCCGCGGCCGGATTCTCGATCCTCACGTTCGGGACTGCGAATGGAAGATCCGCGATGCCTTGCGCGAGCTCGCCCGGCTGCTCATGCACGACGCCTGCCCTGAAAGTCGACTGGATCGAAGGCGCGACCGTGCGATGCTGCCACGCGACCACCTTCCCCGCCGCGTCGAGGCCGCCTTCGAACGCCTCCAGCGACACCGCGTGGAAATAGTCGTGCGCGATGTCGTCCTCGCGCGTGAACGTCAGCTTCACGGGCGCGCCGACTGCCTTCGACAGCAACGCGGCCTCCACCACGTAGTCCGGCTTCGACTTGCGGCCGAAGCCGCCGCCGAGCAGCGTCACGTTGACCGTTACCCGCTCGGTCGGCAACGCGAGCGCCTTCGCGATCTCGTCGCGCGTGGTCTGCGGCGCCTGCGTGCAGGTCCACACCTCGCAGCGGCCGTCGGCCACGCGCGCGACTGCCGCCGGCGGCTCCATCGTCGCGTGCGCGAGATGCGGAACGTAGTACGTCGCGCGCACCCGCTTCGCGGCGCCCGCGAGCGCCGCGGCCGTATCGCCGTCGTTGCGGATCACGTCGCCCGGTTGCGCGGCCGCCGCTTCGAGCGTCTTGCGGTAGGCGCCCGAATCGTAGCCTGCATGCGGCCCGTGCTTCCAGTCGATCTTCAACTGCGCGCGCGCCTGGATGGCCGTCCACGTGTCGCGCGCGATCACGGCCACACCGCCGAGCGGCTGGAACCCGGACGGCAGCGGTGCCGACGCGAGCTGCACGACCTTGACGACACCCGGC
Source organism: Burkholderia sp. MSMB0856 (assembly GCF_001524645.2). NCBI lineage: Bacteria > Pseudomonadati > Pseudomonadota > Betaproteobacteria > Burkholderiales > Burkholderiaceae > Burkholderia > Burkholderia sp. MSMB0856. The sequence goes on from NZ_CP013427.1 coordinate 2,183,296, forward strand.
AGCTTCTCCGCGGCCGACGCGTCGAACGACGCGACCGTATCGCCATAAACCGGCGGACGTGCGACCACCGCATACAGCATGCCGTCGAGCCGCGTGTCGATCCCGTAGCGCGCGCGGCCACCGACGATGTCGCGTCCGTCGATCAACGCCGTCTTGCCCTTGCCGATATAGCGGAATTCGGCCGGCGCCTTCAACGGCACGCTCTTCGGATCGGGCACCGGCAGCGCGGCTGCCTTGGCGGCCAGTTCGCCGAAGCCGAGCTTGCGTCCGGTTTTCGTATCGACGACCTCGTGGACCGCCGCCTTCACCTGACGCACGTCGACGCCCCACGTCGCCGCGGCGGCCTGCTCGAGCATCGTGCGTGCAGCGGCGCCCGCGCGGCGCAGCGCCGCGAAACTCTGGCGCAGGCTGCGCGAGCCGTCGGTGTTCTGGTTGCCGTAGCGCGGCTCGTCGCCGACCGCCTGCGCGACCTTCACGCGCGCCCAATCCGCGCCCAGTTCATCGGCGACCACGAGCGCGACGCTCGTGCGTACGCCCTGCCCCATCTCGGAGCGGATGCAGGTCACCGTGACCGTGCCGTCCGGCGCGATCGCGACGAACAGGTTCGGATCGTCGCGCAATCCGTGCGGCATGCCCGCGCCGCCGTACTGCGGATTCGGGCTGACCGGCGGCTGCACCGGCGCGGCCGCGCGCGCGAGCGACGGCACACCGAACGCGAGCAGCAGCCCGCCGGCGGCGAAGCCGAGCAACAATGCGCGGCGGCTTTCGTTGTGGACGGAGAGTTCCGGCGCGTTCATGCGGCACCTCCACGGCGCACCGCCAGCCGGATCGCCGCGCGAATGCGCGTATAGGTGCCGCAGCGGCAGATGTTGCCGGACATCGCGTCGTCGATGTCGGCATCGCTCGGGTGAGGATTGGTCTTCAGCAGCGAGGCGGCCTGCATGATCTGTCCGGACTGACAGTAGCCGCATTGCGCGACGTTCAGTTCCTGCCAGGCTTGCTGCAGCGGGTGGGTCAGGTCGGTCGACAATCCTTCGATCGTCGTCACGCGCTTGCCGGCGGCGACCGCGACGGGCGTGATGCATGCGCGGATCGCTTCACCGTCGAGATGCACGGTGCATGCGCCGCACAGCGCCATCCCGCAGCCGAACTTGGTGCCCGTGTGACCGAGGACGTCGCGCAGATACCAGAGCAACGGCATGTCGGGGTTGCCGTCGAAATGCTGTTCGCTACCGTTGACGGTCAGCGTGATCATCGTTCATCTCCTGTTGGCGGCGCCGCGTCGCGCGGGCGTCGTGTGGGGATTTGAACGGCGCTGGGCACATTCCGAACGACCAGGTGGGCCTGACGCCGTTTCGTTTCCGGATTGCATCGGGTGGCGATGCAATCGCGGCGATGGTGCCGTCTGGTTGCCCGTGCAACGGTTCGGCGGGATTCGGACGATTGCGCGTATGCGGGGATCGCCGCAGGTATTATCAGACGAATTCGCGATTGTCGTCGGGTGGGGAGATTCAGGGTGGGGGGTGTGGTCGGTGCGGCACGACCTATCACGATTGAGCGTCGCCACATCCTGCTTCTGGTTCGCCGCCTTGTCCGTGATCGTGATGTTGCCGGCACTGATTGCGCTCTTCGTGGTTGCATTGCTGCTATCGCTCTCGCTCACGTAGAGCGGCAATACACCGCCTGCATTCTTACCGCTCGCCTGGCCGTGCGTGGCGTAGTTATTCCCACCGTCGCCAACGCCGCCACCGGCACCGGCACCGGCACCGGCACCGGCACTAATCGTGACGCTGCTCGCGTTGTAGCTCGAGCTGTTCTGAATATCCGAGAAGGACAGCGTCCCGGTCGTCAGTTGGTTCTTGTCCGGCGTCGCCGTACTTGCGATATACGCGCCCTTCAGGTCCGTATTGCCCTTCAAGCTGATGTCGAATCCGCCATCGCCAGCCTGGATACCGGCTTGCTCGTTCACGCCCGCGTAATTGCCGCTCGCATGACCACTCTGCGCGCTAAAACTCGCGCTGCCGCCGCCCTGCCTGACGCTGAACCCGCCGCCCGAACTGCTCTGGTGGGCCTCGCTATGGCTCGTATCCTGCACCGACGCGAGATTCAGGTTGCCGCCAACATCCGCGATCACCTTGTTCGCGTTGACGTTCGCGCCGACGATATTGGTGTCGCCTCCGCTGATGATCGTTGCCGTGTTACTCGCGTTGATGTGCGTATTGTTCTGCGTCGCTGCATCCGAGTTCGCGTCGCCGTGCGCGCGCGACATCGACGCCGACACGCCAAACCCGCCCGTGCCATACGAAACGCCCACGCTTGCACTCTTCGACTCGTTCGTGCTGCGCGTGCTGTCCGTGTCCGTGCTATTGACCAGGTTGACCGTGTTCGTTGCCTGCAACAGCACATCCTTCGCGCTCACGTCCGATCCCTGGATCGTCACGTTCCCCTGCCCGGCGTCTGCGTTCTTGTCACCCGTTGCGACGAACGCAGCCGTACCGCCAGCCTTCACGCTGCTGCCGTTGTTCTGCGTACTGTTCTCGGTGAACGTCGGCTGCCCCCGCTACAAACAACGAACCCGGCAAACGCCGGATTCGTCGTCTCAGGCTTTATCGCCCTGATCTCCTCTTCTCGCAAAACCACATTATCAATGTGCATGGCGGAATCACTAGACCCATCAGCGTCATCCATTTAAAAAGTCGATCCCACGACGGCAGATGGTAGCCTCCCGCCCCCGCTAACCACGCTAAGGAATCGCTGATCAATAGGCTATGCCGCGAGGTTGTCGGCGGCGCTGGCGATGAAATTTCGGACAATGAAGCAAAGCGCCCCCAATTCGGGGGAATTTGACGCGAGGATGCGCCTCATTTTCCGCATTTTTCACACACATGACGGTCTGCTCCCATGAACCGACCGCAGCCGGTTTCGCGCGATCACGAGGTTCGCCAGAGCGAACAGACTGAACAGCTGCGCCGTGTTCTTGGACAGTCCCTTGTAGCGCACCTTGCGATAACGGAACAGGTTCTTGACGATATGAAACGGATGCTCGACCCGCGCGCGGATTTGCGCCTTGGTTCGCTCGACCGCGGTCACGAGATCCTTCAGCGGACCGTCCTGCATCGCCTTGATCTTTCCGCGCTTGGCCGCCACACGCCATTTCACCGGCTTGCCCTTCATTTCGTCGCGTTTGTCCACACCGATGTAGCCCGCATCGCCGAACGCTTCATCTTCATGCCCGTGCAGCAGGGCGTGAGCCTGCGAAACGTCGGACACGTTGGCCGCCGTGCCCACCACGCTGTGAACCAGTCCCGAATCGGCGTCGACCCCGAGATGGGCCTTCATCCCAAAGTGCCAGGCGTTTCCTTTCTTCGTCTGATGCATCTCCGGGTCGCGGCTCTTCTCGGCGTTCTTGGTCGACGACGGCGCTTCGATGATCGTCGCGTCGACCAAGGTACCTTCCTTCATCATCAGCCCGCGTTCGCACAGCGAGATACCGATCTCATCGAACAGCTTGCGCGTCAGGTCATGCTCGAGCAGCAGGCGCCGGAACTTCAGCAGCGTGGTCGCATCCGGCACATTCTCGACAGCCAGATCGATTCCCGCGAAGGCACGCATCGCGATGCTGTCGTACAGCGTGTCTTCCAGACCTTCGTCCGACAGGCCGTACCACTGCTGCAGGAAATAGATTCGAAGCATCCGCTCCAGACCTATCGGCGGACGGCCGCGCTCACCCTTCGGGTAGTACGGCTCGATCGCCGTCAGCAACCGCGACCACGGCACGAGCTTCTCCATCTCGTCCAGGAAACGCTGACGCCGGGTCACGCGCTTCTTGCCCGCGCTTTCCGCTTCCGCAAAGCTCATCTGCCGCTTCATCATCGAGGGTCCGTTCCGTGAACTGCCTTCTACAACGTTCTCGGCTACGTCAGCGATGACCGCCGAGTTGGTTAAATCAGTGTTTCCCTAACCCTGGCCACACCAGAAACTCAAAGAAAACTCCAATCACAACAAATATCAGCGAAAAGAATATAAAAAAATAGACAATGGTCGCCAGTTCGCGCTTAAATTTCATCATTGATTGAAAGGTCGAGAAACATCACGATTAAATATTGCATTCACACTGCCACCGGCGCTTTCTGATCCAACCGCACCCGCAACCGTTCCACCTACCGACGGCAATGCACTTGGCGGCACATATTTTGATACTCCAAGCCCCAAATCAATCCAATCCGGCCGATACCACGGGTTGAATTTTTGATTCAATATTCCCGCAACTTTTCCGCCTGCACCATAACCAATCAGAGATCCAGCGGCTGCGCCGGCCATACCCATGTTCGGATTGCCTCCCTGGGGAGCCGAACCGGTCAGAGCAGCACCCGTATTCATCAGCAGGCCCGGTGATAAACCCGTACCAAACGTCAACGCTCCTGCGACGCCGGTCATCGCAGTATCAATAAAGTAATCTTCCCGTCATTGAAGACATACTGAGCACCGGCGTTCACTGCAGCGCCAATGCTACCGCCCGTCGCCATGCCAGCAGGAGTCGGAATGCCACCAGCCGTCACCATCCCGAGTCCGATCATCCCCACTCCAGCCAACGTCATTCCCACCGGGTCCTGCTTCGTATTCGACGTCACCAGATCGTTATACGTCTGCCCGTGGCCCAACTGCTGCTGTCCTCGGTCATACGCATCCTGATTCGGCTTGATGTACTCGCTGTTGTAAGCGTGATCGCATACTGCGGGTCGTTCTTGTAACCGGCGCAATTCAGATTTCGGCAGCCCACGATGCTCCGAACTTCGTAATCGTGCTTTCCCCCCGATGCCTCAGCCATCAACGCCGCCGCTCATCGAAATGACGGGCACATGAGTATGCCAACCCATAAATGCCGGGCTACAGTGAGGAAATAATAGTCAAAAGCCGCACTTTTGACGCGCCGAAGCATGCGCAACAAGACTGACCCAATGCCCTGTCTGGCAATCGCACACAGCAACCAGCACTGATCCCAAAGCTGCTCACGCTGTTCTGGACGTCTGAAAAGGAAAGCGTTCGAATCCTAGCGGCCTGATCTCTTTTTTTCGTAGAACCATATTAGCGTGCCAGACGCGAGACTGAACAGAACTACAAACACCGCCATCCTACCAACCCGGTTCCACGTCGGCAGCTGATACGGAGCGTCGTATAGCAACCATTGCAATGCAGGACTAGCCGCCAGCTCAACAATAACCACACTAATCCCCATACCTAAAAACCAAAATAAAAAATAATATGCCCAACGAAGTAATTCAAAATTTTTATTAAGCCTCATTTATTCACAGCTCCATTCAATCCATTTTGAACCAATCCACCGGCTTTTTCTTGTGTCACGCCCCCAACTGCCCCACCCAGCCATGATGGCAATACACTCGGGGGAACATATTTCGAAATACCCATACCGATACTCTGCCACTCCTGCCGGTACCAAGGGTTCAGCGCGTCATTGAGTCTACCTTCGATTTTAGAGCCGATCGGGTACCCAATCGCCGTCCCCACCGCCGCCCCCACCATTGCTCCATTCGGATTCTGTCCTTGTAGTGCCGAACCGGTCAACGCACCGCCGACCCCTGTCAGGAACACGGGAACAAACTTCATCCCCGTGGATGCAGCCCCCGTCGCGCCCGCCAGCGCAAAACCCGTCCAGTCAAACGGCTGATTACCCGTGAGTTGCACACCGCCATTCGCCATCAGTCCAACTGCCGCCCCGATACCCATCATGCCGACCGGGGCCAACGAACCTCCCGTCACCAACCCGAGCCCGATCATCCCCCCGCCTGCCAACGTCGTTCCCACTGGGTCCTTCTTCATATTCGACGTCACTAGGTCGTTATACGTCTGCCCTCGAGCCAACTGCTGCTGTCCAAGGTCGTACGCGCCCTGATTTGGCTTGATGTACTGACTGTTGTAAGTGTGATTTGCATATTCCGGATCGTTCTTGTAGCCGTTGCAATTCAAGTTCTGACAGCCGATGACGCTACGAATCTCGTAATCGTGTTTACCGCCAGATGCCTCCGCCGTCTGCTTATCGGAGTTCCTCAGAATCTCGGCAACTATCCGGCCCTCTGCTTGTTCCACGCTTATTCCAAGCTTTTCCGCAACAATCTTCGCATCCTTCTTCGCTCTCGAATACTCATCCGGATGGAGTTGTCGATTGAAACGATCCACACTGGCACCGGTCAACGCGCCGGTTCCGCCACCTACAAGCGCGCCGGCCCCACCTGCCAGCAGGTTCGAGGTCACGTTGCCGAGCAGCTCGTCGACATTTGCATTTCCGGTCGGCCCCGCATCCTTGATCGACTGCGCGATTTCATTCAGTTGCGGTGCGAGCTTCGCCGACACGCCAGCACCTGCAGCTCCACCGACAGCACCCAAGCCTCCACCGGTCAACCCGCCGGTCAGCGCCCCTCCGGCGATATGCAGCGCAACACGGTTGTCACCGCCCTCAGCCCAACTGTCAGCCTCCTGCTGATACTGTGCCTTGAGCGTAGGATCGGTTGCGCTGTCGGCATTCTTCTGTGCCGACTCCCGCTTCCTGTCCGCATAGCTGCCAATCTGCTTTGCGATCGCCTCCGACGCCGCCTGCGCGGCGTTGATCAGATCTGACTGACTGCTCAGGACCTGTTGCAGATCCGGGGTCTTGCTGACCGTGCCATTCAGGCCCGACGTATCACGATTGAGCGTCGCCACATCCTGCTTCTGGTTTGCCGTGTCCGTGATCGTGACATTGCCCGCGCTGATCGCACTCTTCGTGGTCGCGTTGCTGCTGTCGCTCTCGCTCACGTAGAGCGGCAATGCACCACCCGTATTCTTGCCGCTCGCCTGACCGTGCGTGGCGTAGTTGTTCCCACCGTCGCCAACGCCGCCACCGGCACTGATCCCAAAGCTGCTCGCGTTGTAGCTCGAGCGGTTCTGAATATCCGAGAAGGACAGCGTCCCGGTCGTCAGCTGGTTCTTGTCCGGCGTCGCCGTACTGGCGATATACGCCCCCTTCAGGTCCGTATTGCCCTTCACGCTGATGTCGAATCCGCCGTCGCCAGCCTGGATACCGGCCTGCTCGTTCACGCCCGCGTAATTGCCGCTCGCATGACCGCTCTGCGCGCTGAAACTCGCGCTGCCGCCGCCCTGGCTGACGCTGAACCCGCCGCCCGAACTGCTCTGGTGGGCCTCGCTATGGCTCGTATCCTGCACCGACGCGAGATTCAGGTTGCCGCCAACATCCGCGATCACCTTGTTCGCGTTGACGTTCGCGCCGACGATATTGGTGTCGCCGCCACTGATGATCGTTGCCGTGTTACTCGCGTTGATGTGCGTATTGTTCTGCGTCGCTGCATCCGAGTTCGCGTCGCCGTGCGCGCGCGACATCGACGCCGACACGCCAAACCCGCCCGTGCCATACGAAACGCCCACGCTTGCACTCTTCGACTCGTTCGTGCTGCGCGTGCTGTCGGTGTCCGTGCTGTTGACCAGATTGATCTTGTTCGTTGCCTGCAACAGCACATCCTTCGCGGTCACGTCCGATCCCTGGATCGTCACGTTACCCTGCCCGGCGTTCTTGTCACCCGTCGCCACGAACGCCGCCGTACCGCCGGCCTTCACGCTGCTGCCGTTGTTCTGCGTACTGTTCTCGGTGAACGTCGACTTGCTGTGAGACGAGCCAAAACTCAGTTCAACCTTCGCCTCGACCTTGCCCTTCGGATCGTTCAGTGCCTTGGTCATGCTGCCGGTCGCACCGACCAGATCCGCCATCCCACCCGCCGCCGCAATCGCATGAAGCGCTGCCGCCCGGCCGTCCTGACTGCCGCCCGCGCCCTGCGCCTGTTGATTCACGTTCTGGATCGCATCGATCACCGGCGACTTCACGGCCAGCGTGAAACCCGAACTTTTCACCTCGTGAGTTTCTTCGTGATGACGATCCGTTTGCGACGCATCGATCGTCACTTCCTTCGCGACGCCGGTCACGTCCTTGCCCGCAACGATGTCGGAACCTGTCACATGGAGCTTGTTGCCCGCCACCATCGACACGCTACCGTCCGTGCTGCCGATCAAGCTGCCCTGCGAACCCTTCACCGTATCGCGGCTGGTGTCGATCGTCTGGTTCGTGCCATACGAGATCCCGGCGCCCGCGCTGCCGAGGCCGGACTTCTTCACGTCCTTGTAGTGATACTCGCTCGAAGCCGTATCCGCTGTCGTGACCGTCACGTCGTGGCCGGCAGAAAGGCTCACGTCGTTGGTCGCCGCGATCGTTGCGGCCTTCGCCGTCAGGTCGTTGCCGGCCTGCACCGCAACCGTGCTGCCCGACAACGTCGTACCGACCGCATTCGTGTAGCTGCTCGAATCGATCGTGTGTGTCGACTTCGACGACAGGAAGCCGTTCTCCTTGCGATAGTGCTCGTCGTTCGCGCTCGCGCTCTGCTCGCCGGCGTTCAGGTTGACATCGTGCCCGGCGCTCACGCCAATTGCGCCCTGCGCGTTGGCGTACGCAGCCGTCGCATTCACGTCGTGGCCGGCGACTATCGCCAGGTTGCCCTGGATGCAGATCGCCGATGACCTGCTCGCTTACGCCGGATTCCTCCCCGGTCAGCATGTCCTCTTCCGCGGCGATCGTCACTACATGATCGCCGGCGCGCCCATGACCCGCAGCACATCAGACAGCGCACTCGCTCATCTCCGACTGAACAGCCACACACACAAACATCGAACCCGGCCATGGCCGGGTTCGATGTTTTTTACCTCCATGCATCAGTCTCGGCTAGCTAACAAGCCGTTGAATTACTGTCCGTCCTGACGTATTTTCCCTTCCGCCGTTCACGACGATCACCGCGAAGCGTTCGATTTCGGCTCGCTCTGCCGATTTCAATGCGAATGGATCAACGTCGCGGGCTTCCCGGTGCCCACTCTGCTACCTCAGGCGCTCTGCGGGCGCAACGCGGCCAGCGATCTCAACCGCGTCAGGTTGTAGGCTGCCATCGTCAGAGTCAGCAGTTGGTCCACTTTCTCGAGACCACGAACCATGACCTGTCGCAGCGGGCCTATCGTCTTGCCCCAGCCGAAGCACTGCTCAATGCATTTCCGTTTGCGCTGGCTCAGCGCGTAGCCCAGGTGCCGCGTCGTGCGTTTATCGATCGCGCTGCCGCCGCTGCGTTTCGTGTTCCGCGCCACATGCGGCGTCACGTTCGCGTCCCGGCAAGCCTTGATGAACCCGCGCGTGTCGTAACCCTTGTCGGCCCCGACCGTGATGCGTCGATCTGGTCGCGCGACGTCCTGCAACATCTCGGCGGCAACGTCGCGTTCGGCTCGGCCATTCCCCCGGCTGGCCTGTACATTGACCACCAGACCGTGCCGATTGTCGGTCAGCACATGACCGAGATAGCTCGGCAGCGCCGGTGCAACATTGCTCTTTCGGTACAGGCGGCTGTCACCGTCGCTCTTCGATTCATGGGTTTCGTTGCTGCGCGGCTGGCCGTGCCAGTTGCCTGGCGGCCGGTCGCCGTCGCTACCATCTTTGCGACGGATGCTCTTGTGGCTAGCCCAGGCCTGAATCAGTGTGCCATCGACGCTGAAATGTTCGCCCGACAGCAGGCCCCGTTTCTGCGTCGTTTCCACCGTCGCGTTGAACAGCTCCGTCACCGCGTCGAATTCCAGTAGCCGATCCCGGTTCTTGCTGAACACCGAGTGGTTCCAAACCGCATCCTTGATCGACAGGCCTACGAACCACCGGAACAGCTGGTTGTACGAGATCTGCTCGACCAGTTGCCGCTCGCTGCGGATGCTGTACAGCACCTGCAACAGTATCGCCCGCATCAGTTTCTCAGGCGCGATGCTCGGTCGGCCTCCCTTCACGTCGACTTCGTACATCGCCGAGAACTTCGCATCCATCTTCGACAGTGCTTCGTTCAGCCACGTCCGGATCTGGCGCAGCGGATGCGCCTGCGGAACAAATTCCTCTAGCCTTACCGTGCTGAACAACGATTCGTTGTAACCGTCCGCGCCTCGCATCTGCCTGCTCTTCCTTGATCTCGGGAGCCTACATCGTGCAGGACGGACCGACGTATTTCAACGGTCTGCTAATGTGCGACAAGAAAAGTGCAGCAAGGTATCGGATTTTCATCATGGCTTTTATTTTCTAAGCGAAAATATATTTAAATTATTACTTCGCTCAAAGCAACTTAATTAATTATCATCTTGACTTATCCGACTCGTCGGCCTTCACTTCGTAGCTCTTGCGCGCCTTTTTGTAACTGTTATCGAACGGCTTGATCTTCAGCATATGTGCTCGACTGGAAATTCCGCCAAGGGCCATCACCGCAAAACCAAAGAGGAACGCCCCAGCTCTGATCCATCGGGGCATTTGATCAAGTCCAAGCCCGCCCACAACCAGGCCCAAGCCAACTAAAAAAAGGACAACTCTAAGCCACCCTGAGAAATTACCGTCTTCGATGAGTCTCATTTCTTTCCCTTGTCAGCACTCGGACCGAAAATCGAATTCAACTGTTGGCCTACCCAGTTGCCGATCGTTGTTGAGAATGGCTGCTTTTTTATGAATTCGGATGCGCCATTGATTACCAGCGACGCGATAGGAACCTTATCTCCAACCACTTGACCACCCAGTGCCAAAGCACCTTCGTAAGTGTATTGACCTGCATTGGGACTTACCAGTTGAGACACGGCGTCAGCTCCGATACCTACGACCGTCGCTCCGTAGGCAATTGTTCCAAACGCTGGAGCAAAGGGTGATGGCACGGCGGCCCCAGTTGCCGCAGTCGACGAAATCCACCCTGCAGTATTCGACACCATCGAGGCCGTATCCGCAGTCGCGCCCTTCACATAGTTCGTATCCGACTGGTCGAACTTCGTAAACGGTCCCGTCAGATTGAATCCCGGCCCGCCGCCTGTAGAACGATCATAGTTAAATTGGCTCGGCACCTGACCAGGCGCAGCCGAGTTCGCGTTTGCCACGATGTATGCCTGCAGATCCGAATTCACCTGTGCCGTTGCCTGGGTCAGAATTGGTTTCCCGTCGGCCGTCGAACCCGCATAAATCCATTTAGCCTCAGAGTCCGTCGGCGCTTGCCCCACCAGCGTCTCCGGCGCACCTGATTGATGCTGGCCATCAACCGACACACCCATGATTCGCATTTGATCCTCGATCTGCGCTTGGGTATATTTACCTTTGCTCTTCTCTGCCAGCTGCTTCGCGAGCGTCTTTTCTTCCGGATGCAGTTGCCGATTGAATCGATCGACCGCCGCGCCCGTCAACGCACCGGTCCCTCCGCCGACGAGCGCGCCGGCACCACCGGCCAGCAGGGTCGAAGTCACGTTACCCAGCAGTTCGTCGACGTTCTTGTTGCCGGTCGGACCCGCATCCTTGATCGATTGCGCGATTTCCGTCAGTTCCGGAGCGAGCTTCGCCGACAGCCCGGCACCAGCTGCACCGCCTGCCGCACCCAGCCCGCCCGCCGTCAATCCACCGGTGAGCGCACCGCCTGCGATGTGCAGAGCAACACGATTATCACCGCCTTCAGCCCAGTTCTTCGCGTCCTGCAAATATTGCGCCTTGAGCGCAGGATCGTCGGTCGCGGCAGCGGCATCGCGTGCGGCTTTCTCCTTCCTGTCCGCGTAGCTGCCAATCTGCTTTGCGATCGCCTCCGCCGCCGCCTGAGCCGCATTGATCAGATCCGACTGGTTGCTCAACACCTGTTGCAGATCCGGGGTCTTGCTGACCGTGCCATTCAGACCCGACGTATCACGATTCAGCGTCGCCACATCCTGCTTCTGGTTCGCCTTGTCCGTGATCGTGGTGTTGCCGGCACTGATTGCGCTCTTGGTGGTTGCGTTACTGCTGTCGCTCTCGCTCACGTAGAGCGGCAATGCACCGCCTGTATTCTTACCGCTCGCCTGGCCGTGCGTGGCGTAGTTGTTCCCACCGTCACCGACGCCGCCACCCGCACTAATCCCGAAGCTGCTGGCGTTGTAGCTCGAGCTGTTCTGAATATCCGAGAAGGACAGCGTTCCAGTCGTCAGCTGGTTCTTGTCTGGCGTCGCCGTACTGGCGATATACGCGCCCTTCAGGTCCGTATTGCCCTTCACGCTGATGTCGAATCCGCCATCGCCAGCCTGGATACCGGCTTGCTCGTTCACGCCCGCGTAATTGCCGCTCGCATGACCACTCTGCGCGCTGAAACTCGCGCTGCCGCCGCCCTGGCTGACGCTGAACCCGCCGCCCGAACTGCTCTGGTGGGCCTCGCTATGGCTCGTATCCTGCACCGACGCGAGATTCAGGTTGCCGCCAACATCCGCGATCACCTTGTTCGCGTTGACGTTCGCGCCGACGATATTGGTGTCGCCTCCGCTGATGATCGTTGCCGTGTTACTCGCGTTGATGTGCGTATTGTTCTGCGTCGCTGCATCCGAGTTCGCGTCGCCGTGCGCGCGCGACATCGACGCCGACACGCCAAACCCACCCGTGCCATACGAAACGCCCACACTCGCACTCTTCGACTCGTTCGTGCTGCGCGTGCTGTCCGTGTCCGTGCTATTGACCAGGTTGACCGTGTTCGTCGCCTGCAACAACACATCCTTCGCGGTCACGTCCGATCCCTGTATCGTCACGTTGCCCTGTCCGGCGTCTGCGTTCTTGTCACCCGTTGCGACGAACGCAGCCGTGCCGCCAGCCTTCACGCTGCTGCCGTTGTTCTGCGTACTGTTCTCGGTGAACGTCGACTTGCTGTGAGACGAGCCAAAGCTCAGTTCAACCTTCGCCTCGACCTTGCCCTTCGGATCGTTCAGTGCATTCGTCATGTTGCCGGTCGCACCGACCAGATCGGCCATGCCGCCCGCTGCCGCAATTGCGTGCAGCGCTGCCGCCCGGCCGTCCTGACTGCCGCCCGCGCCCTGCGCCTGTTGATTGACGTTCTGGATCGCATCGATCACCGGCGACTTCACCGCGAGCGTGAAACCCGAACTTTTCACCTCGTGAGTTTCTTCGTGATGACGGTCCGTTTGCGACGCATCGATCGTCACTTCCTTCGCGACGCCGGTCACGTCCTTGCCTGCAACGATGTCGGAACCTGTCACATGGAGCTTGTTGCCCGCCACCATCGACACGCTACCGTCCGTGCTGCCGATCAAGCTGCCCTGCGAACCCTTCACCGTATCGCGGCTGGTGTCGATCGTCTGGTTCGTGCCATACGAAATCCCGGCGCCCGCACTGCCGAGGCCGGACTTCTTTACGTCCTTGTAGTGATACTCGCTCGAAGCCGTATCCGCTGTCGTGACCGTCACGTCGTGGCCGGCAGAAAGGCTCACGTCGTTGGTCGCCGCGATCGTTGCGGCCTTCGCCGTCAGGTCGTTGCCGGCCTGCACCGCAACCGTGCTGCCCGACAACGTCGTACCGACCGCATTCGTGTAGCTGCTCGAATCGATCGTGTGTGTCGACTTCGACGACAGGAAGCCGTTCTCCTTGCGATAGTGCTCGTCGTTCGCGCTCGCGCTCTGCTCGCCGGCGTTCAGGTTGACATCGTGCCCGGCACTCACGCCAATTGCGCCCTGCGCGTTGGCGTACGCAGCCGTCGCATTCACGTCATGGCCGGCGACTATCGCCAGGTTGCCGCCCGTCGCGATCTGCGTGCCCGTATCGCTCGACGCCGAGTGTTCGGCGTGATTGCGGGCGTCCCACTTCACCGCGTCCTGACTGCTCTGGCGAACCGCATTCAGATTGACGTCGTTGTTCGCTGCCAGCACCGCGTCGCCGGTCGTCGCGATAACAGCTGCATTGGCGTTCAAGTCCCGACCGGCAACAGCCTGCAGCGTGCCGGCATTGACCGTCGATACGCGATCGATACCGGTCGCGCTGCCATTCGCCGCTTTCGCCGAACTGGTCGTGCTCGTCAGGTTTAGGTCACGGCCGGCCGACAGCGCTACGGTGTTGCCTTGAATCAACCCACCAAGATTATTGAGATCCTGGTTCGCGCCGGCGAGCACCGTTCCGCCCGACACCGTACCGCTGTTGTCGATCGAATCCGCATGGATGATCGTGACGTTGCGGCTCGCGATCGTGCCCGAGTTCTTGTACGCGCCGTTGGCGTCGACCGTGACGTTCTTGCCGGAGATGATCGTGCCTTCTCCCGTCACGTCCGCCGCGTTCGCGTGCAGATAGACCTGCGGCACAAGCACGGTTTGCCGGCTACCGTCCGGCAACGTCACCGTCTGATTCACGAGCCAGACGATGTCGCTCGTCAGCGCGGCCATTTGCGCGTCGGTCAGTGCCGTACCGACGTTCAGCCCGAACTGCTGCGACGCCTTCACGCCACTCGCCATCAGCGCTTCGTATTCGCTCTGGTTGTCCGTGTAGTCGCCAACGAAACGCTGGCCGGTCGTCTGGATGATCTGTTGCTGAATCAGTTGCTGCTCGTAGAAGCCGTCGCCGATACGCTTGAGAACCGTATTCGGGTCGACCTTGAGCGCATCCAGCATCGTGTCGCTCGACAGCCACTTCCGATAATCGGTAAAGCGCGGGTCCGTCTCGACCAGGAAGTGGCTACCTGGATCGCTCGTGACCTGATACAGCGCATTGTTGGGCAAACGCGTGTTCGGCGTCACCGTTCGCACGACGACGTCGCCCACGTTCGCCTTCACGGCCGATACCTCCCCCACACCGACACCCGACACACCCGAGCCGATCAACACTTGGCCGCCGACATCCTTGCCCGCCACCGGCGTCACGCCCGTACCGCTTGCGCCCTGCGCAACGGACGTCGCCGCGGCCACACTCTTGATCGGATTGGACGGTTTGCTCGGATCGGTCAGCACCACCGGCAGATCGATCGTTTGTGACGGAATAGCCGGCGAGTAGTTGGTCGTGGAGGTTGCACGCTCGTCACCACTGAAGGCACCGCCCGACTGGACCCAGGTATAGATTGCCTTGCCCGAGCCCGTGAAGGTCTCGGTGCCTGTCGCACCGATGTTCTGCACGTTCGCCGGATTGTTGCCGTCGCCGGCCACGATCTGGCTCTTGTCGTTGACGCCGGAGGGCGTGTTGATCGTGATATGTCGGCCAGACGTAATCGTGCCGGGTTGCGAAGCCGTTACCACGTCCTTGGTCGATTTCACGTCGACCGCGTATACGGTATAGGTCTGCACGAGCCGGCTCGCAACGTCCCCGTTATACGCAACGAGCGCCTGGTTCAGGTTCTGGTAGGCGGTAACGGTCGCCTTGTACCACTGCTGGAAAGGCGCGCAAGCCGCATTGGTCGAAGTCAGGCACGACGGGCTCTGTGGATCGAAGGGATTCGGTTTTGCACCCGTTACGTCCGCTTCAGTGGGGGCCTTGATGGAAAACCAGTTGCTACCGACGTTGCTTCTACCTGCGAGCAAACCTGCCATCGCCGACATCCAAAACGGTCCAGACTTGGTCCATGCCGGATTTGCGTCGGGCGGCGGCGTCACACCGAACGTCGTCCAGATGTCGGCCGGCACCGTTCGATACGCGCCGGTCTGAGACGCCACATCTCCTGTACCGAAATTGCTTGCGGGATACGCGGTATTGTCGATCTTGCCAGCCACACCGTTCATCGTGTACTTCGCATAGTCGGCAAACGGATATCTGGTCGACGGCAACAGAATGAACTTCTGGTCGTCATCCAACGCCCACTGGTAGTCCGTACCCGGATGAATTTCCTGACTGTTCTTCTGGTACAGGTAAACAGTGGAAGGATCGATCTTCTCGGTCGAGCCGGGGACCTGGTACCACAGCTGGTTACCGCTGTCGGTCGTGACCGTAGAAGTCTGGAAATTCGAATTCAGGTTTTCGAACCGGTTTGCGCTGATCGTGATGTCACGACCCGCGTCGATCTGCGCGCCGTTGTTCGTCACGAGTTGGGCGCTGCCGGTTGCCCGATGGTTCGCATCCAGCGCGCCGCCGACGCGAATGTCGTTGCTCGCGTAGATCAGTGCATTGTTCTTGTTTTTGAATGTCTGCGCGCCAATGTCGAGGTCGCCGCGCGACGCAATCACACCGCCCACGCCCTGGGCGTTCTGGTCGTTCACGACTGTGTTCGCGCCCACCGCGACCGTATCGCCATAGATCCGGCCACCCGCATTCGTGATGGTGTCCCCCGCCGTCACCGTCGTGGTGCCGCCGTCGATCAGACCTTCGTTCGTAATCGACTGGTTCGCGTGGACGTTCGTAGCGTTCCCACCGAAAATCTCGCCTGTCGCGCGGTTCTGAATGGAATTTGCGTTCACATTGGCAACATTGCCTGCCGACAGTGTGCCGCTGTTGTCGAGCGTGCCGCCAGCCGTGGCCGTCAGATCATGGCCCGCCAGAATCTGGCCGGTGTTGGTCAGATCGCCTTGCGTCGTCACATTGACGTCGCCGGCCGATTGGAGCTTGCCGCCGTTGTTGAGCGTCCCGGTCGAGACCGTCAGTTGCTGGCCGCCGTTGATGTCGCCCTGGCTGTTGATCAGCGTATTCGACGCTGCCAATGTTGCCGTGCCTTTCGACTGAATGCTGCCCGACGTGTTGTCGATAGTCGGTGCAGTGAGCTTCGCATCCTTGTCCGCGCGAATCGAGCCGGACGTATTGTCGATCGCCTGGTTGGCGTTCAGCGTAATGCTTGCGCCCTCCATCCCGGCCGTCAGCCCCGGCACGCCCGCCGTCGTCGGCAGCGTCGAATTGGCGGTCTGTGCATTGCGAATCGTATCGCCCGTCACCGACAGCGCACCGCTCGCGTGCATGGCTCCGCGCGTGTTGTCGACCGTCGTACCGGAGACCGTTACGTCTCGGTTGCCGCCGATCTGGCCGACCACGTTCGACACCGTTCCGGTGCTTCGCACTGTCAATGCACCGTCCGCCACGAGCGACCCCGTATCGTTCGTCACGGATGAGGCGTTGACGGTCGCGGCACCGCTCGACGAGATGGCGCCACCTGCGTTGTTCAGCGCTCCGGTTGCCAACGTGACGCCATTGCCGAGCACCTGACCACCCGCGGACTGCCCCGCCATCACGCTGTTGTCGAAGGTCTGGCCGTGCGTATCGATGTCGGCGGCGCACGTTGCCTGAACCAAACCCGACCGGTTGTCGAACGCCCCCGACCGGCTCGTCAGTGATTGGCTTGCCGCCACTTTACCGAGCGTGTTGTCGATCGCCCCCTGTCCGGACGCGAGCGTGACGTTCGCCCCCGTGACCGTGCCGCCCGAGTTCAGCAATCCCGCATTGGTCAGGGTCGTGTCGCCCGATGCCAGCAGCTTGCCACCAGCGTTGTCCGTCGTGCCAGATGTCGCCACCGCCAACGCGCCGGAAACCGAACCGATGGTGCCGCCGTGGTTCGACACGGTCTGCGCCGCCACGGTGGTGTCGCGTGTCGCCGCGATCGTACCGCCCGCATTCGTCAGTGCGCCTGCTACAGCGAGCTTCGTCGCATTCGCCGACACTGTGCCTTGCGAATTGTCGAACGTACCGGCCTGCGTGTTCAGCGCGCCAGCTGCGGTAATCTTGCCCTGCGTATTGTCGAGTGCCTGAGAGAGGGTCAGCGCCATATCGCCAGTGGACGTGCCGATCTGGCCTGCACGGTTGCTCAGTGTGCCGGCGGTTGCCGTGAACCCGGTCGCCCCCACCAGCTTGCCGCTATCATTCGACAGCGTGCGCGTGGCCGTCAGCGACAATGCATCCGATGTTGATCCGATCTGGCCGCCCGCGTTGACGAGATTCCCCGTCTGGATTTGCGCACCGTGCACGGCCGTCATACTGCCGTCCGTATTGTCGATCGTGTCGCTTGCGACGGTGAGTGCATTGGCCGAGCTCACCGTGCCGCCAGTATTCGTCAGCGACTGCGTCGCATGCAGCGTCGTGTCGCCAGCGGCCGATCCGATCGTGCCCGACGCATTGCCAATGCTGTTTGCCGTCACCGACAGACCGTTGCCGCCGACCATGGAGCCCGACTGATTCGAGACGTCGCCCGTCGCCGCCACGGCCAGTGCGTCAGTGGTGCCGATCTTGCCGCCCGTATTCACGACATCGGCCGCTGTGATCTGTGCGGCATGTGCGCTGATCGATCCGACCGAGTTGTCGAGATGGGCCGTGTGAATCGACAGGTCGTTACCGGACGCAACTTTGCCGTTTGCGTTGTTCAGTGATTGCGTGACATCGAGCGAGGTATCGCCCGCCACGGAGCCGATCTGGCCCTGTGCGTTGGAAACCGTATTCGCAGTCAGCGTGAGACCATTGCCGCCTGCAATCTTCCCGTTATCGTTCGCTACGTTCCCGGTCGCCGTCAGTGCCAACGTACCCGTCGACGTGCCGATCTCACCGGCCACGTTCGTCAGGTCGGTTGCAGCGATCTGCGCCGTGCGCGCCGTGATGTGCCCTTGGGTATTGTCGAGCGGACCGGACGAGTTCAGCGACAGCGCATCGGCCACCAACGTGCCGGACCGGTTCGATACCGATTGCGCGGTCACGTTCGCCAGGTTCTGCGAACTGATGACGCCCGAGTCGTTGACCAGTTGCCCCGCATTCAGCGTCACGTTCTGACCGCTCATCGTGCCGGCGACGTTCGACAGCGTGCCATTCGCCGTGACATTGACTGCGCTGGCCGCATTCACGGTCCCGTGGTCGAGCGTGACGTCGTTTGCGAACAGATTGACGTTATCGCCCGCTGCCAGCGTGCCGCCGCTCGTCAGATTCGCAGCGCGTGCCGTGACGGAGCCACCGCCGACGAGATTACCTGCGGAATCTGCCCCGGCGTATGCCTGCCCGCTGTTGTTGAGCGAGGCTGCCGCAGTGAGGTTCGTGTTGCCGCCCGACGAAATCGTTCCTGCGTTCGACAATGCCTGCGACGCGTTCAGATCGGTGGTCTGCGTACTGACAATCGTGCCTTGCTGGGCGACGTTGGTGCCATCGATCCGGGTGTTCGCGGCCGACTGCAGGCGCGCGGTCGGCGCAATCGTCACATCGCCGTTGTTCGAGACTTGAATATCGCCGGTCAGTGACGTGACAGCACCCGCGTCTCGCACGCCCACGCCTCCCTCGGTCCCGATCATCCGGACGCTATTGGCGAACATGCTACCCAGTGCCTGCACGTCGATCGCGACGCCTGGCGCCGCGCCAGTGCCGGCCTGGGCCTGCGCGGCGTTGCCCGCATAGTCGACACGGTTCGCGCCCGCGACCGCATTGATCGAATCCGCCCACACCTGACCGTTGATCGTCATCGCACGCGAAATCAGGTCGATCGCACTGCCATGGGCATCGAGCCCCGCACCGGCAATGCCGATCTGCCCTTGCGTCACATTGAAACCCGCCAACGTGCCGTCCGGATTGAACGTCGGCACGCCGGTCGTCAGCGTGACACGCGGCACATTCAGAAAACCGCAACCCGAACAGGTGATGCCTGCCGGGTTCGCGATCACGAGGTTCGCACGATTGCCCGCGATCTCGGTCGGTCCGAGCAACTGACTGGGATTACCCGACGTGACCTGGTTGACGATCACGCGGGCCGAGCTGTTGCCGAGAAATGGATTGCCTTGGACCCAGCCGGCGAGCTGCGTTTGCGAATTCTGGCCGCTGTTGACCAGCACCGCGCCCTTCGTACCCACGTTGTACTGCGTGAAGTTGTTCAGCGAGACGCCGTTTTTCGGTGCGGTGATGTTGACGAGCGGCACGCCTGATGCCGACACGCCGACGACCGGATGGGTCGGACCGCTACGATCAGGCGTGATCGGCAACGTAGCCTGCGCTTCGGCGATGAGGGGCTGCATGCCGAACGTACAGAGTGCGGCAAACGCAGTTGCCCGGGCCGCGAACCAGATCGAGATTCCGGAATCCTCGGTCGCAGGACGAACTGCGCGCTGTACACGAGAGCGCTCGCTGCCCCCATGCGCCGACGCGTTCTCGTCAACTGCCACCAGCATGCCGCGCACGGCACTGAACACCAAGCGAAAGATTCCGGAATTCATGATCGTTTTATTCTTGAATGCATGTCAGGCCGGTGTCGCGCACATCGCGCAAACGACCGGCCCCACTCACGTTACTTGCAGCTCAGTGCCACCAAGCCGTTGATGTTGCCCGTCGTCGTTGCCGGGATACCGTACGACACGATCAGGTACGGTTGCTTCGCATCCGAACCCATGACCGTGCTCATCAGCGTCGACTTCGTTTTGGCGCTGAGTTCGGTGAGGCCGACCGAGGACGTTCCTACGAACGACTGGTTCTGGTCATTGCCGATCGAGTACTGCAGATTCAGCGTGTAGTTGATGGCCGTATTGCCGAACGTGTTTGTCCCGCTCGTCAGCGTCGCCGTGGCGCCAGTCAGCAAACCCGGCGCCGTATTGCCATCCGCCGACGTCGGACGTGTAGCAAAGGCGAGCGAACATTGCATCTGCACAGGCGAGGTCGCATCAATTGCAACCGGTACGCCGACTGCCCAGACCTGGCCTTGATTCGCGTTATACGTAGCGCCCGACGAATCGGTGCCGTCCGCCCAGCGGCCGATCGCAATGTCGCCATTTCCAGCGAGGTCCGTCACGACGCCCTTCGTCAGCGTCTTGATCGTGCCCGACGAACCATAAGGAATCGCGATATACGCACCCGGCGCCTGCTCCTTGAGCGTCGATACAGGCTGAGAAAGGGCCGCCAGCGTGTAATTCCCGTTCGGCATCTGCCCGCCGTTCCACGACGCGGGCGGTATCAGGACACGAACCGTTGAAACCTGGCTCGAGATCGATTGCGATTGCCCTTCCACACGAATCCCCGACGAAGACGACGCGCTACCCGACGGCGCTGCGTTCGACGACGCGCCACTCGATGCGGCACTGCTACCGCTGCCACCATCGTCACCACCGCCACATGCGCTCAGGCCAAGTGCGGCCACCACCGCAAACGTTGTCGTTACGGCTTGAAAAACACGACGCTTCTCATACACGTTCTGCATAGTCTTTCCTTCTGCTCTTACTCGATCGACAAAATCACCGAGTCGCAACATGTCGTTGCGCTCGGTTCACCCCTACTGCTTAGAACAACGTGCTGACCTGGAACAGCAGCGTCGGCGAACTCGTCTTGAAGCCCTGCGGCTTCGACAGCGGGAAGCCAAGCGACACGTCGTAGTTCAGTGCGGCACCGAGCACGTTCTTCGGTGCGAGATTGCCGCGCACACCAACTACGGCGCCGACCAATGTTTCGCCAAGCAGGTACTCCGAGGCCGGCCCGCGCACGCGCCCGGCATCGACGCCGGCATAAAGCGCCTGCGTGCCAAGCGGCGTCGGCACGTACCAATCAAGTTCATTAGAAACGACCCAGCCGCTCTCTGCTGCCAGCGTCAATTGCTGATCGAAGCCGCGAACGGCGTAACGCGTGCCGATCGTGAAATAGTCGGAAGGGGTCAGTGGCGTACGTGCGTTCTGCATGTTCCAGCCGAACTGGTACGAGAACGTCTGACTGCCGATCTTGAAAGGGACTTGGGCGCTGAGGCTCGCCAACTCCACCTGTGTCTTACCGTCGAAATCGGGTGTGCCAACCACCGTGCCTGAATTGCTGGACAGGCCCGGAAGCGATGCGCGCCAGGCGAACGAGCCGTCGAGGACAACGTTACCGATGTATTGGCGATGCGCGATGCCGAGCTCGTAGCCGATGATGTCGCGATGCTGCACGGGAAGATCGACACCATCCAGCGAGTTGCGGCTGATTTTGTGGAATACGTTGCCGTGAAGCTCCGTACGCGCGTGCGCGTTCCGATAGATCACACCCGACAGGCCGGCCTGAAGCTGCGACTGCACGCCGCTGTATTCGATCGGCGCATCGAAGCCAGCCACCGTCTGCTTATAGCGGGAGCGGCTCGCGTTCAACGTCAGCATCGCATAGCCAACCGGCACGCTGTAGTTGGCAGACACCGACTGATTGCCCTTGTCGGATGCGCCAAAGTTGGCATTCGTCGTGCCGGCAATTTGCAGTTGGTCGTAGAGGTGAAACGGCGAGTCGAACGTGAACGAGCCAGACAGTTCGTACTTGCCCGTGGAATCGAGGCCCGCGTTGTCCGTGCCGATAACGGCATGCCAGCGCTTGCCGGTTCCAGGGTGAAAAACGAGTTCGGAGTCCCCAGGATTCAGACCCGGCACGATGTCGAACGTGGCATCGGACTGGGATTGAAGACGACGCAGGTTCTCGAGCCCTTGATCGATGTCGCGCTGGTTCAGCAGCGCCCCGGCCGAAACGGGTAGCGCCGCGCGCAACCAGCCAATCGTGGGCTTGTCGGCTCGGACCTCGCTGATGCGCCCCGGCACAACGCGCAGCGTCAGCGTGCCCGATTGCAACGATTGCGTCGGCACGAGAACACGAGACGTCACGTAACCGCGCTCGATCAGCGCATTGTTGGCTGCATCCTGGATCTGCTTGAGTGCGGTCTTGCCGACGCACTGGCCCACGACCGGTTGAAGGAAACGCGCGAGCCAGCCGAACGCATTGTCTTCCAGCGCGATTTCCTTGATCGGAAAGCACGGGTTATCGAGGGGCAGGCTCGTGACGCTGGGCGCCGAAGTTTTTTCTCCGGTGGGTGTCAGCACCTTGGGACGCGGATTCAGCTCCTTGGTGGCCTCGAGTTGCTGCTGCTGCAAACGCTGAATTTGCGGGCCGGACGTAGTTTCGGATGGCGGAACGCCCTGGGCTAGCGCAGAAACGCTCGCCAACGCCGAAATCAACGCTGCCGAAGTTTCTCGTTTCTTCACTTGTTAGCGGCGTAATGATTGGTCTCTCACGCCGAAATTTATCGAAATAATCGCCCGCGCATTGTCAGGGATTGCAAAGGCGTCTGATCGCTTGACCGCTTAACTCCGATGATGTATCAGCCTCCTCTCTTGGGCCGAGATCGTTCATTTCAGCACTAGGAATCAACCAATCAAACTTGACAATTAGAAACACTTATATAGGTTAATCACCCGAACACTCAAAGGCACTAAAAATGCGATTCCTCCCTGCTGATTTCGGTGACTCAGGAGCACAGAAACATACATTCCTTCTCTTCATTTTCTGCAAAATCAAGACTCGCCGTTACCGAGCGCCACTTCCCCGAACAAATTTCCGGGTAGTCACCGACTGGTCCTTCCCAGCTAATTCGATCGCTTAGACGATTTCGCTCAAAAAATAAACTTGACTAAATTAACATTTTCAGCCGTTTTGTTATGCATTGAAATGCAGTTTCATTCACGATAAACGCACGCGTCAGCGTGTCGCGTATCTACAACGGATTCTGCAAGGCCACCCGCGCACGGGGCTTATGCGTACGTGCCAGTGACGTAACTACCCGAAAATAAGCGCATCAAATTTGCTTCCGGTTATTTCTATCGTGCAGACCCCGGCGAGCTTCGGGCCGCAACTTTTCACGGAAACCTCATCAATCTTGATTCGCTTGGTCCGACAGCGTCTCATAGCAATCCTCGCCAGCATTCGCCAGCTCGGTCGCACGGTCCTCATATCCGACGACGAAAGCGCCCTTCGCGTTCAAGAGGCCACACTCCGGGCAGACATGCTGACGGATGAATTCCCACGCGGTCTGGCCACCTCAGCGAAGACTGCGCCCTCCTTGCAGGCTTCTGCGGCGTCGATGTTCGAGTTACGGATAGCGAGGATGCTCGTTTGATTCATGGTCATTTGCGGTACTCTGCGCGCGTGCTGGCCCGCGTCGGTTAGGTGATGCCCGGTCTATCCGCCAAGATGCACCCGCGCGTTACTGTGGTACGTGCGATGCCAGCGCCCTACTCGGGAGTGACTCCTTCGGCCCCAGTCGGACCGGCAGCAATCGCGGATTGCGCCGCCTTCATGATGGTCACGTGCGTTGTGCCGTATTCCTTCGCCAGCGAACGCGCCGATGCCGCCGCATCTAGCCTTGCCCGAATCGTCCGCTTCTCATCCGGCGTGAAGCGCTCGGGCCTGCCGCCAACGCGGCCCTCCGCCAGCACTCGTTCAAGCCCCGCATGCGTCCGCTCGACGATCAAGTCGCGCTCGAACTGCGCGGACGCAGCGAACATGCGCAGGATGAGATCGCCCGCCGCGCTCGTCACCTCCTGCACGGGCAAATCCAGCACGACTACAATCCGCGAATCGGCGACTTCTGTACGGAGATACAAATGCTCGAATTTCTGTTCACGTCGATACCTTACGCACTGGTCTACAACGTAGCCAAGGACATCAAGGCATTCTTCGAGTGGGTGGTAAAGGACAAGCTGGTAGATGGGGAGTGGCTTGAGAAGTCCGGGTTCCAGAAGCAATGCAACGCAGAAGGCATAGAGTTGAGATGGGTCAATGCAGAGCGCGTCGCGAGCGCCGAGTTGGACGGATGGGCGATCCTCTACGAACTCGACAAGCCAAACCGAATTCGCCACAAGCTCATACGCAAAGGTCAGGAAGTCCCCACTCTCATGGGGAAACAGCAGAAGGTCGAGGGCAGTTGACAACCCGCCAGCCCACGCGTCGGCTAAAATCCGAGCACACTCTGAGCACAGTGAGTGCAGTTCCGCGTGCTGATCGGAGTGCAACCAAGCAGTGCGCTCGACGCGCAACCCGTTGATGGAATGACTGGCCCGCCCTACACGATTCGAACGTGTGACCTACGGCTTAGAAGGCCGTTTCTCTATACTCACCGCAACTCACCACCCTTCATTAAACCTATATTTTTCAACCACTTCCGGATACCATAGTTCCTCGAAACTACCGCCGACCACGGGATTTTCACGCTTTTTCGTAACCCCGGCGTAACCCCGCAGAGCTATGGAAACCTCTTTCGTCTTCACCGAAGCGCGGCTTCGCGCCCTTCCGCTTCCTGCCGCCGGCCAGCGAGCCAACTACCGCGATGCGAAGCAACCCGGGTTGCATCTCCGGGTATCCGCCGGCGGCGCGCGCACGTTCAGCGTGTTCCGCCGCGTGCGCAACGGATCGCCCGAGCGCATCACGATCGGTCGCTGGCCCGACATCACGGTCGACGAAGCTCGGCGCCAGGCTGCTGGGCTCGTGGCGAAACTGGCTTCGGCGGAAAGCCCCGCGGCGGCGCGCCGCGCGGTGCGCGGAGAAATGACGTTTGGTCAGCTGTACGATGCATACCTGAAGGACCGGATTACCGCCGGCAAGAAGCGCCCCGACCTCATCAGCGGTCTGTGGGAGCTGTATCTGGGCCCACTCCCGGACGCGCCGCGAAAAGCGCACTCGCGCGAGCGGAAGAAGCCGGCTGAGGGCGTCGACTGGTCGAGCAAGCGCGTGTCCGAGATCTCCGTCTCCATGCTCGCGCAGCTGCATCGCCGCATCTGCGCCGCCGGCAAGGGGCGCACGGGCAACAAGGTGATTGCGCTCGTGCGAGCGATCTACGGCTACGGGCTGGACCATCGCATCGTCACCGAGAACCCCGCCATCGGCGTGACGTTTGCCCCGGAGCACGAGCGCGACCGATTCGTGAAGGGTAATGAGCTACCGCGCTTCCTGGCCGCGCTCGAGGCCGAAGAACAGCCTTGGCGCGACCTGTTCACCGTGCTCCTCTACGTCGGCTATCGACGCCGCGCTGTCGAGGCGATGCGATGGCAGGATCTCGACCTCGACACCGGCAGTTGGACCGTGCCTGGCGAGCGCGCGAAGAATGGCGATCCGATCGTGCTGCCCATCGTCGGGGCCGCGCTGACGGCGCTGCGGGCACGCAGTGCCGAAAAGGAAAGCCAGGAATGGGTCTTCCCAGGTGGCGGGCGCCGCGGGCACGTCACCTGCCCCCGTAACGCGTGGGCGCGAGTGCTCGCCCGCGCGGGGATTGACGACCTGTGGCTGCACGATCTGCGGCGCACGCTCGGGTCCTGGCTCGCGATGTCGGGCGTCTCGCTGCCGGCGATCGGCCGGGCGCTCGGGCACAAGAATGCGAGCTCAACCCAGGTCTATGCGCGGCTCCAAACCGAAGCGGTCGCGAGCGTCGTGCAGGTTGCTCACGACGCGATCGCCGCGGCCGCGGCAAATTCCGGAGCGCTGCCGACTCCGCGCGGGCAATCACAATCCTGATGAACTGGGGACGGCCGCTGTCCGCACCTCATCGATTTTCTATCTCGCGCTTGTAACCTCGCGCGATTTCGCTAGAATCAAGCGACGGGGCACGGATCCCGGGCGGTAAAAAGTCCGTGGTCGAGCGGAAGGCGACTGGCCCTTCCGTGCGCGGTGGTACGTCAGCGTTTCACATCCGCTGAAGCCCATCGAGAACGCGGCGTGACACTTCCATCGGACGGGAGCAGATGTGGCAATCAGTTGCCACTGCCTGCTCCCTTTTCGTTTGCGGCATGGCAACCAGACGGACACGTCACCATGCCGACCCTCACCGCCACGCAGGAAATCTCGCCCGCGGTCCTGACGACCGATCAGGCCGCCGTTTATCTCGGCATCGCCCCCAGAACGCTCGAGCAGTGGCGTTCGAACCGCCATCAACGCATCCCATTCGTCAAGATCGGCGGGCGCGTTCGCTACAGGCTCAAGGACCTCGACGCCTGGATCGCGTCGCGCGTGGTGGAGGCCTGAGCAATGGCCGCGAAGCTTTACCGCACGAGCGACGTCGCAGCGTCGATCCGAAAAGCGCACGAAGCGTTCACGCACGTAACCTGCTGCCGCAGCTACGCGTCTCTGCGGCCGCCTTTCTTCCGGAGCGGGCGGCTCGGCGTCGCCCCGATCTACAGCTACGCATCATGGGTACCCGAATCGGCCGCGCAGCTCGAGCGCTGGCGCTCGGGCGGCGGAGTGCTGATCTCTCGAGACTCCATGCCGGACGCCGCCGGCGAGACGGACGTGATGGTATTTGCCGAGTGCCCTTTCTCGATGGCGCGGATCTCGCGCGCGGCCGGCGTCACGCACGAGCACGTCGTGATCCCTATACCCGTCTGGCACGTCCACGACGAAGCGATCGATGCTCGCACGCCCCCCGTCGAAACGCTGCAGGAAATCTGGAAGGTGTGCCGTGGGAAGCGGATGACCGACCAGGACCTGGCCGACGCAACGGGGATACCACGGTCACGCCTTCAATACATGCGCGCCCGTCTCCGCCCGCGAGAAGAGTGGGAAATGCGACCGCGCCTGGCGCCGGAAGCAGCTGCGCTGTTACCCGCATGGAATTGGCTGATCGGTAACGGGGCTGGCTGCACTGCAGAAAGAAAGGCGGTTCGGTTGGCAGGTCATCGCGCCGCCGTCCGCGAGCTCGCGCGGCGCGGCCACATCGCCATGACGAAATACCAAGTCTATGAGGCTACCGAACCTGTCTGGCAACAGCTGGAGGACAAACGCGCCCAGGCACGCGCCGATCTCGCCGCGGTGCGTGCGGTCGTCGAAAGCATTCCGGACCACCTTGAGGCGTGAACAGGCTCGGGAAACCGCAATAGCCTGAACCCATCGCCATTCACAGCCCTACGGAGGGTCACAGCCGTGCAAGCATCTACTTTAAACGAGAGCCAAGAGCCTTTGCTGCCACCCGGCGGCCACAGCCGACTGGGAAAGTTCGAGCACCTTATGGCGTGTAGCCCCGATTACTTCCGGGATCTCAGCAAGGCCGGCCGGGCGCCGCAGCCGATGCGCCTCGGTCGCCGGCTCGTGGTGTATTCGAATGACGAAGTTGCGCGATGGCTGGCGGACCCGGCCAATTATCGCGCCGACCACATCGAAACCGCCGGGGCCGAATGATATGCGTCGCCTTTCACATCAATCTTCGGCAGTGCCGCCCTACACTCACAAGCTCGTCGCTGTCGGGCCCGCTCGTACCGTGCCGATGGCCGCAGCAATTCCAGAAGCGAACCACACCGCTGCCCTAAGGTCCGTGGATGCGTGCATGCTGCAACTCTTCGAGCGCTTTCGCGAAAGCGGTCCGCGCGTTGATTTCTGTGTCCTGGTCACGCCGGTGGGCGCAGATCATGTGCCGTTGCACGACTACACGGACGAGCTCACCGGCGACGATCCCGACGAACTGCTCGACTTTGCGCTGGCGGCCGGCACGTTCGCAGCTGTCGACGAACTCGACGAATTGCTCGACCGGGAGAATGCATGATCCGGGCCGCGAGCTTCGATCCCTACCGGCCCGTGGTCGGCGCGTCCCGGTACGATGCGGAATTCGAGCGACTTCGTGCGCTGCACGGCGACGATCCCGCAACTCGCGCGCAGGCAGCGGCCCATGAAGCCGGCCACGCAATCATGGCTGCATCCTTCGGCTGGCGGCTCACTGACATCCGTCTTCAGCGCCACACGTCAGGGAAATGGCACGGCTTCGTCAACTTCGAGCATCCGCGGGCAAATCATGCGCTCCAGGTGCACGAGGATCCGGAATTGGTTCTCGCGAGCGTGGTAGTGACACTCGGCGGACGCGCCGCTGAGCAGCGCGTCGGTCGATATCACCCGTGCGGAAGTGTTGGGGAGCTGCTGTATGCCAGCGACATCTGCGCTCAGATTGATGAGTGGGCGAGCTTGGAAGATGGCGTCACGCTCGCGCTAGCCGAGGAAACCGCGGCGGCCCGGTTACATGCGCACGATACGGTATTCGATCTCCTGCGAGCGCACCTGGCGCGCACCGGCAAATTGCTCCCCACGGAACGACGTCGGATGTTTCAGGCGGTGACCCCTTTGCCGATCGAGTTTCCCTGCGCCATAAAGAAAAAGCTCGCGGCAAAAGCAACGCGAGCTTGAAAGGATGGTCGTCGGCAAAAACGAACCAAAAGGCTTAACGTGCAAAATAGTACTCCGAATTGTCTTCCTGTCAACGACTGGCAACCGTACGTCGACGCGCTCTCGCCGATCCTTACTCGTGCCCGCCGCGACGTTCATGGCGTGCGAGGCGCCAGCGGCAACCAGTGCAGGAAAGCCCCCCTCACCAATGCATTGCTGCGCGAGCACGTGGCGGGCGGTACTCGGCGCGGCGTCTACTTCGGGCAGCCTGGGTCGCCACACGTGCAGCTCGCACTGTTCGATCTGGATTCGCACAAGGGCACGACGCCGTGGCCCGACATGCAGGCTGCTGCACTCGCGATCATCACTGCAGCGGAAACGCGCGGATTGCGCCCTATCCCGTTCCGCTCGTCGGGCGGCGCGGGGATCCACGTATACGTCCTCTGGGACGCACCACAGGATGCGCGCAGTGTCCGCGTCCTCCTGCGCGCCGCTCTGGCCGCCGCGGGCTTCGAGGACGGTACGGGCGGCGTCGCCGCGCGCCAGGTCGAAATATTCCCGAAGCAAGACGTGTGCAGCGATTTCGGACACATGGTGCTTCTGCCGCTCGGCGGCCAATCGGTGCCCCTCGACCCTTTCGAGCTCGACGACATGCCGCGCGAGTGGATTCTCTCGATGGAGTGGCCGGCGAGCCGCCCGGTGCCTGCGGCGCCGCTGGAAACGCGCGAGGCGATCGCGCCGCCCGCCGCGCCGGTCGGTTGCGCGCATGTCGCGTCCATGGTCGATGCGATCCCGAACGCCGGCGTCGACGAACTGCCGTACGAGGGCGGCCCAGACGGGCGGGACTACCTCTCCCTGATCATCGCCATTCACCGCGCCTGCCACGGCTCCGAAGACGGCCGCGCTCTCGCGCATCGGTTGGCGGCGCGCTCGACCAAGTACAACCCGGCCGACGTCGAAAAGCGATATGACAGCGTCACGGATCGCGACGGCGGCATCACGGTGCATACCCTGGAGGCTGCCGCGCGGCATTACGGCTGGGGCGCGCCGACTGTCGACGAATTCGACGCGCTGCCGGCGGAAGCATCGGAGCGCGCGCGGCCCCGCTACGTGCGCGACAAGCAGGGGAAAATCGAGGCGACCGCGGACAATGCGTCCACGGCAATTCGGGATCCGCTCGAGGTCGGCTTCGACATTCGATGGGACCAGTTCCGCTCCGAGCTGGTGCTGTCGCGCCCCGGCGCGGACGAATGGCGGACGTTCAGCGACGAGGACTACACCCGCTTGCAGATCCAGTTCGAGCGGCTCGGATTCAAAAAGGCGCCGAAGGAACTCGTGCGCGATGCGGTGTGGCTCGTCGCGCACGAGCAGCAATTCGACACGGCACAGGTCTGGCTGCAGTCGCTGCGCCACGATGGCGAGCCGCGCGTCGAAACCTTCCTGCCGCGTTACATGGGCGCGACAGACACGCCATATTCCCGTGCGGTGTCGCGGTACATGTGGACGGCGCTGGCCGGGCGCGTGCTCGAGCCAGGCTGCGAGGCCCCCATGGTGCCCGTGCTGATCGGCGCGCAGGGGATCGGCAAGACGCGAGCGGTGAAGGCCCTGGCGCCGGCGCTCGACTTCTACACCGAGCTCAATCTGGCCGACCGGGATGCAGAAGCGAGCCGACGCATGCGCGGGCGCCTGGTGATCGAGCTGGGCGAACTGCGCGGCCTGCATTCGCGCGACGCCGAGTCGATCAAGGCGTTCATCAGCCGGACCCACGAGGAATGGCGCGCGCTGTACAAGGAATTCAATACCACCTTCGCACGGCGCTTCTTGTTCGTCGGGACGACAAACCAGGACGAATTTCTCGACGACGATTCGGGTGAACGCCGGTGGCTCCCCGTGAGCGTTCAGTCGTGCGACGTCGATGCGGTGCGCCGCGACTGCCTGCAGCTGTGGGCGGAAGCCCGC
Source organism: Burkholderia sp. MSMB0856 (assembly GCF_001524645.2). Lineage (NCBI taxonomy): Bacteria > Pseudomonadati > Pseudomonadota > Betaproteobacteria > Burkholderiales > Burkholderiaceae > Burkholderia > Burkholderia sp. MSMB0856. The sequence continues at coordinate 2,213,921 of NZ_CP013427.1, forward strand.
GATGCGTTTGAGCTGATTGGTATCGACTGGCGCGATGCCGAAGTGCTGGCACGCACGGTGCACGCGCAGCACAAGATCACTGACCCCTGGATGCCCGTCATTGCACAATGGCTCGTCACATCGGATGAGTTCGACGGCGGTCAGATGCCGGGAATGCGCAAGTTTCTGCAAGTCCATGAAGTTGCCGGCGGCGCGCTCTCACTCGACACAAAGAGACTGGGAAAGCGCGAAGAAATGCGGATTGGCAAATGTTTGCAGAGTCTCGGGTATAGCCGAGCGCGGCGATACGATGGCTCGCGCCGCATTCGAGTATGGGAGAGGACGAGCGGGACCATCTAGCCCATCCCGAAAAATGCGGGTGGTCCTTTGCCGAACCCTTGCCCCTATTGGATGAGGACCACTAGGACCACCAGGACTGCCTTTATAGTTATTACACGCGCGGAAAGTATAGGCGGTACAGGAAGGTTTTCCGAAACAGGGGTCCCGGTGGTCCCGGGCGGTCCCATAGCAAACACGCGGAAAATTGCAGATTGCGACCGGACGTCGCCCCACGTGCTGGTAGGGCTTTGCCAGCCCGTGCAGGACGGATCCCCCTCTCGCGCGCACGCGCGTAGCGCAAAGGCTTTCCCGGAAGCCTCATCCCGGTCGGGTGAAGGTGGCGCCGGAGCCACCTGCGCTCGTCTGAAAAACACGCATGAGGCGGGCCGCGGCGGTCGCGCCGCCGTCCGGTCATCGGCAACGGGGCCGCCGTGCAGCAGGCCCGCACCATTGCGCGGCGCCTCGAGACGGCCGATACGACACCGCCATCGCGCGCCGCCGCCGCGCTCGAACGGAAGGCGGCTCAGGCGCTGAGCCGATCGCGAACGCGCATGATGACCTGGCGCGCCGTGCCGAGCGCCCGCGCTACGCCGAAGCCCATTTCGCCGACGGCGAGCCGCCGCTTCACTTCCCCTTCTGCGCATCGAACAGCACCGACGGACGACCCAGGCGAGCGTGCGCCGGCCGCGTTCGAGCGCGACAGCCGAGCCTGTGTCCGCTCGATGAACAGATCGCGCTCGAGCAGCTTCTGAACCCCCCGGGCACTCCGCCGCGACCGTGCTGCCGCTGATCGCGTCCCCGCTCACGCACCGCTTGTCGACGGTTCGATAGCACTGCGGAGCCGCACGCGCTCGGCAAGCGCTTGCGCGCCGCCACGGCCGACAGCGCCGTCGGGCACACCCCCGCGCTGATGCATTATCCAGGCACCCCGGGGCCCGTCAGCGCGCCCAGTGCGCCCCCCCGCAACGCCTTCCCGCAAGACAACTGGCAGGAGGCCCCTGCCCCGACCTGTCGGTCGCGCGGCAAAACCCCAGCACACCTTACTGGCAATCTCGTGCTAGCTATCCGCTGAACCGCGACACGCCGGCACACGCCCCTTTCACGAAGCATACAAATCTCATCCAGTTACATCGGACTCCATATTATTACTTTGCCTTCTCGCAGCTTCTCTCGTAAACTGACTACACATTGGACGTTCGTTCTTAAATGAAGTCAAAGCGGGGTGGCGTGATGGCAAACGGGAAATTCGTGGCGTACTACCGCGTGTCGACAGCGAAGCAAGGCGCGAGCGGCCTGGGCCTCGACGCGCAGCGCGAGGCAGTCACGCGGTACCTAAACGGTGGATCCTGGGAGCTCGTCGGCGAATTCACGGAGACCGAAACCGGCAAAGGTGCCGACGCGCTCGCCAAGCGTCCGCAGCTGCGCGCGGCGCTCGAGATGTGCCGCAAGCACGGCGCCAGACTGCTGATCGCCAAGCTCGACCGCCTCGCACGCAATGTGCACTTCATCTCGGGGCTCATGGAAAGCAAGGTGAAGTTCGTCGCGGCCGACATGCCGGAGGCTACCGAACTCACGATCCACATCATGGCCGCCTTCGCCGAGCACGAGGCGAAACGGATCAGCGAACGCACGAAGGACGCGCTGGCCGCGGCGAAGGCCCGTGGCGTCGTTCTGGGTGCGACTGGACCCCAGAACCTCAAGCGGAACATCGAAGCCCGCCAGGGAGCCGCTGATGCGTTTGCCGGGTCGTTGGCCGGCGTGCTGGGCGGGTTCCGCGCCGCCGGCTTGTCACAGCGCGCGATGGTGGCAGAGCTGAACAATCTCGGCATCAGGACGGCGCGCGGCGGCCAGTGGTCCCTCGCGCAGCTGCAGCGGGTGCTCGCGCGGCTGTAGTCGGCCCGCCCCGCCCCATCAACGCCGCGGGCCCGGCGCACCCCGCCCGCCGAGCGCGGCGGCGCGCCGGCCGCGCAAACCAAACTCTGGGACCACACGGGGCCCCACGGACGGGGGTGACGAAATTTCGCGGGCCCCCACACCCATCCGCGCGTCGGAAAAACATCAACCTGCAAAAAATTGCGAGTTCACCTGCACGCTCGCTGTTCGTTCCCACCATCAGATCCGCACCGGCGTATCGCACGCGCATGCACGCGTATAGCCCATTCGCGCACGCGTGGAATCGAGGAAAACAATGTACCGTCAAGCGATCGACGCTCGCGTGCGCGATATGTGACACACGTCCGCGCACGCGGGAAACCGCAACAAAATCGTAGCGTCGAAGGACCGATGACCGTACGTCCACATGGCGCGCGGTCACGCACCACTGACGAGGACCGAGTGAAACAATCCGCCATCAACGCAGCCGTCACCGTGACGTTCTCGATGCTCGACCGACCAAGGCCGAAGATCACGCGCGAGAAAGTTGAGGCGCTCGAGCGCGAGATTCAGCGCTTGCCGCAAGTGGACTGCCCCGTGCGGCACTACTTCGCTCCCGGCATGGCCGCACGCGAGATGACGATCCCGGCGGGCGTCGTGATCACCGGCGCGGTACATCGCCACGAGCACCTGTGCACGGTGTCGAAAGGCCGCATCATCGTGTCCACCGATGAGGGAATGAAAGAGCTCGAGGCGCCTTGCACGATCGTCTCCAAGCCAGGCGCCAAACGCGTCGGCTATGCGATCGAGGAAACGGTCTGGACGACCTATCACGCCACAGACACGACCGACATCGACAAGCTCATCGAGGAAATCACCGAGTCGACCACGGCCGAGCTCATGGGCGGCGCGAACAACGTGCAGATGCTCGCGCAGGTCGCACGCGACGACTATGCCGCATTCCTCGACGAGTACGGCCTCACGCAGGAGCTCGTGACTCGCCTCGTAGAGAACCAGTCCGATCAGATCCCGATGCCTGCCAGCGTCGACGCGCTCGAGCGCCGCACATCGCCGATTCACGGCTTCGGTATGTTCGCGCGTCGCGATTTCGCCGAAGGCGAGCTGATCGCGCCCGCGCGGATCGGCGAGAAGCGCACGCCGGCGGGTCGGTACCTGAACCACTCGGGCATTCCGAATTGCCGATTCGTTGCGCTGCCCAACGGCGACTTGATGGCGCACGCGTGCTTGCCGATCCGCCGCGGCGATGAAGTGACGGTCGATTACCGACAAGCAATGCAGGTCAACGGCGCCGGATTCAAACCAATCGGGAGCGCGGCATGAGCGCAGGAATTTCAGCTGGCGCAATCGCAGGCGGCCTCGCAGCAGGGATAGGCGGCTCGCTCGTCTCGGGCCTCATGTCCCCCGGTACCTCTGGCGGCGGCGGTGGGGGCGGCCCATCCTACTACGTGCCCAGCGGCCTCGCCTTGGCAGACCAGGATTGGCAGAACCTGCTCAACCAATCGGGCGCGGTTCAGTCGCAGATCGCCGGAATGATCCCGTACTACCAGCAGGCACTCGGGCAGGGCCTGAGCGTCGGCACGAACCTGTACGGCACGGGCTATCAGAACGCGGCGAACGCGGCGGGCACTGGATACGCCAACGCCAGTAACGCGCTGACGGGGCTGGGAAACCTCGACCTCGCCACGCAGCAGCAACTGCTCGGCGCCGGCCGGCAGGTGTTCAACATGGGCCTCGATCCGCAGAACGCGCTCTACGATCGCACGCTCAACCAGCTCACGCAGCAAACGGGCGCAACGAACTCGATGTACGGACTCGGTTCGTCGGCCGCGGGCGCCGGCGTGCAGAACCAGGCGCTGTCGAACTTCAACATCGACTGGCAGAACAACCAGCTGTCGCGCGCGCTGCAGGGTCTGGGGGGCTACGCCAACGCTGCGAACACAGCCGGGAGCTACGGTCAGGCCGGCGCGAATGCGCTGACGCTGGCGCCGGAGTACATGCTCCAGTCCGGTCAGGTTCCGTACCAGGTGGCGGGAAGCCTCGCCGCACTGCCGGGCACGCTCGCCGGCACCTTCGCGTCGCAGCTGCAGAGCGGCCCGCTGTCGTCGGCGCAATCGATCCAAGGACAGACCATCCCGTACATGAACTACGGGCAAGGCGCACAGGCGGTGCCATACCAACAGCAAGCCAATAATGCGCAATCATTCGGGTCGTCCTTGGCCAGCGGTATCGGGGGGCTAGGTTCCGCGATCCAGAATGCCGGAGGCTTCGGCAACTTCTTCAACGGTACGACCGGATCGTTCGGCGGCGGCGATTTCAGCGGTGCATTCACGTCGAGCCCGTACTACTCGGGCGGCGGGAATTCGTACGGCTTCACGATGGGGTAAGACTACGGTCCGACGCTGTCCAACTATACGTTTTAAGGATCCGCCGTGAACGCAAACGACGCCGAGCAGCAGACACGCCCGATATGGTTCGTCGATGCCACCGTCAGCCTGACCGCGACGGAAAACGAATTCGTCTGGAACGCGCTGACCTTCGCAGTCGCCAACGGGCTGTTGGCCCGTCTCGCCGGGCAGGTCGACCCCAACATCGTCCGCGACATCTACAACAAGATCGTGGTCGCGAACGCCGAACAGGGTTGCGCCAACGCTCAGGCTTTCTGCCTGCAGCAGGGGCTCCCGTTCGGTGGCGGCACGGGCACGATACAGTAGCGGTCAGGTATAGAGGTGCCAACTGCCGTAAAGAGGCGCTGAATCACCTTCCCTGATCGCATGATCTCGCTGCGCGACGCCTCGAACCCAACACACGACGCCGCCCGGCTACGCTGTTACCTTTCCGATGCCCACGATCGCGGCAGCACTGCTCCGGATTGTGGCGCCGGCGACCGCCGTGCATCAGGACACGCGGCCCGTTTTCCCCTCCGCGGCGACCGGCGTGCCGCGGGCAGCAGTCAGAACTTCCCGCGCTCGAACGAGCTGGGTCGCTCGATCTACCGACCGCAAGTCACCGAAGTAGCGTGCAGCGGCGATCTACTGTCACGCCGTGCGGCGTTTCGCAAGGTTCGTCGGTGCGCGCGCACGGCCAAGCATGGCGCGCGCCCGAGTTGCGAGTCAGTTACAACCGTACGCCGTGCAGTAGCGGCTGAACGAATTCCCGTTCGAATCCATGCCGGACATCGACCGATTGCCGCTCCCGAAATTCTGGATCGTTTCGTTCCAGCTCTGGCCGTTCGCGGCAGTGCCGTTGATCGTCGTTGTGTTGCCGAACGTGTTGGCCGTTTCTCGCCACGAGCTACCGGTCTGGGCGTTGTAACCGTTCACCGTGGTCATGTTGCCCATCCGATTGATGCTGTACGAATTGCCGCTCGCGTCGGTGCAAGTCTCCATTGCCGAGCTGCCGAAGCAATTTGCGCGCGCCGCGCTGGACGCGACAAGAGCACCGCCGATAAGTACTACCCCGATTATCTTTTTCATGATGGTCCCCCGTAGTGGGAAAAGGAAGGATAGCTGCAGCGACGCGGAATTCCCACCGGGTGATTGCCTACCCCGCCAGCAGTCGCAGCCCCGATTGCGGCCCCTCACCCACCGTCGACTTCTCGCCAGTCCAGATCGTCACGGCCGCAGCATGCGCGGCGAGATGATCTGGAGCGAGATGGGCATAGCGAAGCACCATTTCATACTTCGACCATCCGCCCAGCTCCATGAGTCGGTTCAACGGCGTGCCGGCCTGCACGTGCCAGCTGGCCCACGTATGGCGCACGTCGTGGAACCGGAAATTCTGGATGCCGGCGCGCTCGCAGCTGCGCTGCCACTGCTCATTGTTCCAGCTCTCGATTGGACGCCCGTTCCGAGCGAACACGCGGGTCTGGTGCTTGCCGATCCACCTGCGGATAGCCGCAACGGCGTCATCGTTCAGCGGTACGCCAATCGGCTTCCGGGCCTTGGCCTGGTCCGGGTGGATCCACGCCCGCCGATTCACCAGATCGACCTGCGACCATTCCAGATTCAGCAGATTCGCGCGGCGCAGGCCCGTAGCAAAGCCCAGGATCGTCACATCGCGCAGCCAGTCGGCGCGGATTGCGTGGATCAGGCGCTGCGCTTCCTCGCGCGTGATCCAGCGGATCCGCTTCGGCTTTCCCGGCAGGTCCGACAGCTTCGGCACCTTGTCGATCCAGTCCCATTCGCGCATCGCACGATTCAGCATCCCGCGCAGGGTCGACAGATAGAGGTTCTTCGTGGCGCTCGATAGCGGCCGCGGCTCCTTCGCGCGGCTGCTGCGCTGCGGCAGTGCGTCGAAGATCTCGTCGCGTTTCAGGGAATCCAGATACCGACCTGAGAAGTGCTGCCGCCAGTGCCGGATGTGGATGCACTTGTTCGTGTAGTCGGACGTACCGGCACACTCCTGCAGCAAGCGCACTGCCGCGTCGTCGAACGTGCGACGCGGCCGCTCCCCCAGCTTTGCCACACGCCAGGCCTCATGTTTCAGCTTGGCTTCGAGCTCTTCCGCTTCTTTTTTATCGGTCGTGCCAGAAGTTTGTCTAACTCGGCCGCCGCCTGGCGCGCGGAAATCGATATACCACGCGTCGGAGCCCTTACGCTTTCGGATTGGCATGGCTTGCTCTCCTGCTCTTTCTGCGCCGGCCGGTCCGGCGGTTGCTGGTTGGTCGCTTCCCGCAGTTTTTCGGGCCATACGCGCCACACGGAGCCCACCTGGAAAAAGCCGAGTTCTTTCCGGTGCGCGTACGCCGTCGCATAGCTGACGCCGAGCAGCTCGGCGGCCTCCTTGAGGTTCAGGGCCCGGTCGGCCATCGGCGGCACGCGAGGCGCCCCCTCGGGCGCTGCTGACGTGCCTGGTGGCCCCTCAGTCATCGGAGGTCCGTCAGACGCTCCCGAGAGCGCCGCGGTGCCCACACCGTACTGTTCGCTGCACACTGGATCGGGGGCTCGCCGCCCGCTCTCCTGCCGCAGTCGATCAAGAGCATCAGCGGCCTGTGCGTCGAGCGATCGCGCCTGAGCTCGACTGCTCGACGCGCGATGGCGAAGGCGTCGCACTACGTCGTCGATGTCATCCATCCTTCGCCTTTCGCGTAGTTGTGGCCGGCCACGCCGGCGAATTGCTCACGCACGGCACACCTCGTCGCAGGTCACGGCACGAAGCAGCGCCGCGGCTTCGCGCCCGATCTCTGCCATCAGCATGGCGACCAACGGGCGGTGGCTTTCATCGCAGTCCTCGGCCAGTTGGATCAGCTCTTTGAGCTGCTCCGCACGCTTCGCCGCGAATTCGCGCAAATCGGTGTTCTCATGCACGGTGACCACGGTTACGGTACCGCCGTCGGCGGATTCGATGAATGCTGGTAGCTCAGACATAGCGTGCCTCCCTATCGGCGAGGCACAGGGCTGCCTCGTGAAAATCAATCCGTCGGCCACTGAGACGTGCGAAAGCAACGCGGGCTGCGATCCGCTCGCGCGCCTGCTCGTGGGTCACGCACCACGCGCGCGCGCAGCACGCCACAGCGCTGAATTCTTGAATGTCGCGGACGCGGCGCACCGCTTCGCGCACGGTCGGCTTCCACAACGGAAACACGTTCTCGCCGCGCCGCCCACGCCGACGCGGATTGACGACGGGCGGCCGATCGAACATCGGATGCGTCAGGACGATGGCTGTTGCTGCCGTATTGCTGGGCTGCTTAGGCATGGCCAGCCTCTATGCGAGCGAGGTCGGCCAGTTGACGCAGCGCGTCGCCGGTCGCATCGAGCGCGTCACGGTCAGACGGCGCGAGTGCGGCGGCGCGCAGTGCGTTGCGGATGATTTCGAGGCGAGACTGCGCTTGCTCGAGGCGTGCGGATGCCTTGGGGGCCATGATGTGGACTCCTACGTTTTGTAAGAGCCTACCGCTCCGTTTCCAGACGGGGTGGGCAGGCACATGACAAGGCTGGAAAACCGGAACGTAGGCACCGGCAGGCGCGAGCGCCTCCCTACCATGGCCCACCCATAAACTGAGGGCGCAATGATACAGCGGACGAAAAAATACCGCCTAGCGGCGGTTGTCCGCCCACGTTTCTCCGGGTTTCCAGGCCCGGCCGCTGTTGTCTCAGCGGCGATTACAGAATAGGTCTGCAATGAACGAGCGTCAAGCGGCCCGCGCAAATATTTGCGCGTCTCGGCGGTTCACGCCATTACTAAGCGCAACCGATGTATCACGAGAATCATCGCCTTTGAGGCCGTGCCGGCCGCCCAGCCGCATTCCATACCATATCAAACAGCGGACCATAAATATTGGCGGCCGAAGTGACAAATGATTCCACGAACAGCTCAGGCAATGCGAGATTTGCATAGTATGCGGGCACCACTGCCGCGTCGCCGTATATTGCCGCCGCCACAGAATTGCTCTGTTCCAACTGCGCTCCTCCGATGTCAACGAACGAGAGCATCACGAACGCCGGACCTTCAACCCCAAGCTTTGTATGCGCCTCAACGAGCGCTTGATGATGATGCTCCGTGACAAGTGCATCTTCGAGCGCCCCAACCCATGCCACTGATGAGTGGTTTGATTGCACGGGCATCACTGTCTCAATGCTCCCGTTCCGGAAAAGCTGCGTATACGAGAACGTCTCTTCAACCGCCGAGATGCTCATGGCTCCGTCCAGATTGATACGAGCACCCCAGCCACCTGCGACTACAGGCGGCCGCAGCAATTGCGCTACTCCGTGAAGACTGTTGATGTCGAAATTCAATGCTCCGAGAATGGATGCGATCGGCACGATATGTAGCACACTGACGGCACCCTTCCGAAGAGGTGCCGACAACGGTCGTTGGCGCAGTCCGATAACGCGATCTTCCCGAAATGCCCGCACCCTTTCGGTCGCCGTGGCACTTTGAAGAAATGCGCTGCGAAGTGTCGTAATGTCCATCGGATCGATACCGGTCGAAGTGCGTGTGTAGAAAGCGCCACTCTTACGCACGCGATGAGGTGCCTGGAAACTGGACGGCGTGCGCACGATGACGATATAGCCTCCATCGGGAACCGCAATGGCCTCGAGATGGACGCCAGGGATCTTGGGCTCGATGAGGTCTGTCAGCGTTGACTGCAACGAGCGCAAGGCTGCGTCTACGTTTTGAAGTTCGATCGGCACGAACCGGGAAATGACCCCGCCCTCCTCGTCGGCGCCTAGGATCAAATCGCCACCACGAGTGTTAGCGAATGCCACGACGTCGGCAGCAAGACTTACCCGCGCGTCCTTCTCGGTCGGGAAATCGCGCTTGAAATCGAGCGTGTGCGACTCTGGAATCTGATTTTCTTTGAGCGCCAGAAGGTCGGCGAAGGTTACGTCGCGCAAGTCAGCTTTACCCAGCATTGCTCGGCTCCGATTGGTGTCTTTCGGCGCAATGTTACAGCATCCTATTGCTTGCGCTTCAGGCCGAAGTCATTGCGCTGCCTATACAATTGCATCTCCTATAACCGCTCGAGGATGACCTTCCATGCAGATGACGAATGCGGAAAAACTGATCACGATCATGCTGTGCGAGATCCAGGAGCACCTGAAAATGAAGGGCGAAGTCGACGCAGGTTTCGTGAAGGATGCCATACTCGATGACCATCTTTGGGCGTTCGAGTGGCGATACCAAGGTATCTTCGGTGATAGCGGCGACCCGAGTCCTCCGGAAGTGTCCTTCGTTGTCGACGTACTCGACATGTGGACGTTTATCGAACGCGGTTACGCAGGACTGTCACCTCAAGACAAAACACGTGTGGACACTGAAGCGTCACCGTTTATTCCGCCGAGGTTCGAGGGCTTCGACGGAAACAACGAAACCGAACACATGTCGATCGCGCGATTCTTGGTCGAGAAACTGGATCGCTTCACGAACTTCAAGGGGCGTGCATTCAATTCGCACATGCCGACCATTCATCGATATGGCCAAATGCTCAAGGTCTTTGAACCGATCCGCGCCAAGCTCGGCAGTCCACGCGATCTTAGCGCCAATGAGTTGATCCGAATTCTTACCAGGAAGGCGAGCGACTAAACACCGCGAAACGATGCCGCGCCCCGAGTGGTTTCGCGGCATCAGACGCTGTGGCTCCGAGCCCCAACCGCCGTGCGTACGGCAGAACAATGCGTTGCATCCTCTCGAACTCCACTGATGGTCGAATCAATAGAACCACGTCGACAGCGGGCAATTATTGATGTCGTGCACTGGGAAACAGACGCTGAGTTCGGTGTGTTCCCCCAAGGTGCTCGCGCGAAGGAAGCCGTGTTCGCGCCCACGGAACCTAGCGACCCCTGCTTGATTCCCTCGCGACGCTATCTGTTCAAGCGGTCCAAACGAAGCTATCCGGATCAATTCTGGGGTGAAGTGATTGCCTATCGGATCGGCTGCCAAATGGGGGTATTAGTACCGCCTGCGTTGGCCGCGAGCAACTCCGGTACCGGCCACTCCGCAGCTCTGATCGAATGGTTCTATGACGATAATGAGCGTTTCGTCCACGCGGGCGATTTCCTGCAGGCGCGAAACCCTGACTTTGACCGTGAACAAGGGCGTCAGCACAACTTCGTTGACGCCGTCGCGCTAATACGGGCCTTGGCTATCCCGCGTTTCCTGCAGGGCGACTGGCGGCAGTGGCTCGCGGACATGGCACTATTCGACGCTGTGATCGGGAACACGGACCGCCACCAAGACAATTGGGGGTTCGTCTTTACAAACCCCGAGGCAGATCGACTCATCTGCACGCTAGCGCCGCTGTTCGACAACGGCACAAGCCTTGGCCACGAGCGCTTCGTCGAGCGAATCGCCGGTTGGCGCGACAGCGATTACGAACGCTACATCAGCCGTGGCACCCATCATATGGGAAAGACACTTGCAGACGGATTTTCGTCGGCCAAGCATGCTGAATTGGTCGCCTACATACTGGAGCAGTGGCCTACCGCGCGCGCAATTCTTGCTCAACGCTTAAACTTGTTGGACGGAGCTGTGGAAGGAATTTTGGACGAATTGATGGAGCTCGATGGGGACCTTCCCCTGTCCCCAGCCCGTGCCCGCTTTGTCGGAAGGCTTCTCACCCGTCGGATTTCACTGTTGCAAGAGATCGTACGATGAACAAGCTGTCCTACATCCGAGAGCCGAGTAAGCTGCTTCTCACATGGCAGCCACCGGCGTCAGAGCCGCATGCTCGAACACGAAGGGTTGTGGCAGAAATCGAGGCGGAAGGAAACGACGTGGTCCTTCGGTACCTCGGCGGCACCGACGACTTCAAGGCTGCGCTGGCGTGTGGGTTCGCCGGTTATCCTGCCTTCCGGCTCAACGCTACCGAGCATCGACAGGGGGTCGTCGAGGCGCTTATGCGTCGTTTGCCGCCCCGGAGGCGCGAAGACTTCAGCGATTTTTTAGCGAAGCATCGCCTACCCGACCCATTCCCTTTGTCGGATCTCGCACTGCTTGGTTACACAGGCGCCGCGCTTCCAAGCGACGGATTCGCGCTCGTGCCGGACTTCCCAGACCGACCTGGGCCGTTCGACTACATCACCGAACTTGCCGGCACGCGCCATGTGTATGGCCTCAATCTTTCCGGCGTTTCTGTCGGAGATGAAGTGCAGTTTGCAGTTGACCGCGAGAATCCAGTCGAAAAAGACGCCGTGTTCGCTGTCCATCGTGGCCGACCGCTTGGCTACATTAACCGTGCGCTTCGAAAGCGCCTTGCAAAATGGGCATCGACAGGCAATTTGTCCGCTCATGTGGAACGTCTTAACGGCAAGCCTGATCGGCCGTTGGTGTATGTCCGGCTGGAATATCGCTGACGGGAGGCGCAATACCGCCGCCATCGCCGCCCATACCACATTTGCGCTGCCGCACAACCACGAGCCCGGGGAAATTTCGGGCTCGATTCGTTTCATGTTCGCTAAAACTGGGGCTGAACGGTCGTCGTCGGGGGCTACCCGAGATCGCATGTACGGGGCCTTTGACGTAACCCCGGCGTAACCCCGCAAGGTCTTGAAGCGCTGAGACTGGCCCGCCCTACACGATTCGAACGTGTGACCTACGGCTTAGAAGGCCGTTGCTCTATCCAACTGAGCTAAGGGCGGTCGAGGGGAAAAGACACGGCCACACGACCCGGGCCGCATTTGACGCGAAAGGCTTCGAGCACAAACCGCACTCAAAGCCCCGAAACGAAACGGGCCCGGCATGAAGCCGAGCCCGAAATTATACCCGATCATCGCGTCATATCATGCGCGACGCGCGACCGGCGCCGCAACCATCAAACCGGCTGCGGATGCAGCATGAACCACCCAAGGCAAAACACCCCGGCAATCACGCAATACAAGCCGAACGAAGCCAGCCGCCCGCGCCCTTCGAAATAGCGCATCAAGAACCGCACACTCAGATAAGCGGCAATTGCCGTCAGCACGCCACCGAGCAGTGCGTCCGCGAGCTGGTCGCGCGCATGGAACAGCTTCGGCAGTTCGAGCACGCCCGCCGCAAAAATGATCGGCGTGCCGAGCAGGAACGAAAACTCCGCCGCCTTCTCCGCCGTCAGCCCGGCCGCGTTACCGGCGATCATCGTCAGCCCGCTGCGCGAGAAACCCGGAATCAGCGCGCCGATCTGCGCAAGGCCCACGAAGAACGCCTGCTTGAACGTCATCTTTTCGGGCGGCTGGTGTGCACGGCTGCGCTGGATCCGATCGCCGATCCACAGCAGCACGCCGTTGATGATCAGCGCGATCGCGACGATCCGCAGGTCGTGAAACACGCGCTCGATGCGCTTCTCGAGCAGCAGACCGACAATCCCGGTCGGGATCGTGCCGATGATCAGCGCCCACATCAGGTGCCCGTCGTCGTTCTTGCGGCCGCCGAGCTGCGCGAAGAAGCCGCTGATCAGCGCGATCCAGCGCGCGCGGAAATACCAAAGCAGCGCGAGCGCGGTACCGAGGTGCAGCGCCACGAGGAACGGCAGCAACTGCGGCGCGTGCTTGTCGATGTGCATGCCGAACAGCGCCGGCACGAGCAGCGTGTGGCCGAGACTGCTGACGGGGAAGAGTTCGGTGACGCCCTGCAGGACGCTCAGGAATACCAGAAACCAGAGACTCACGCGTCGGTCCTTTTAGTGGTGATCAATCGGGTAGAAAAGCGGACGACGCATCGCGCGTCCGAAAAACGCGCCCCGATTATGCCCAGCCAGGATTACTGCGCCAAGGCATTTGGCCGGTTATTGCGGCAATGCACACAAACGCTTGCAACTTGTAAGCGCGCAGAAAGCAAAAAGCCCGCCATTTGCATGGCGGGCCTTTCGATTCCGGCAGAAATTGCCGTCAGCGGCCGAGCTGATAGAAAAACAATACCGTGCTGCCGGTGAACATGCCGAACAGTGCGATTCCCATTGCCATTGCCAGATCCATGGCCCCCTCCACGAAGTGTCATGACCCGGCAACATCACCGGTTTACAGGCATTATCCAGACCGTCGGCAGTCTGAAAAACTCGCGATTTCCCGAGAAGGGTTTTCCCCGACCGCGTCGCGGCCCGATAATGGAGCGCGCCATCGCGCACCCCGCCCACCCGTTCATACCGATTCGCCATGCCGATCTTCCAGCAGCACGACATTCATGAACTTCACGCCGGCTCGTCACTCGTCCGGGTCGCCCCGCAATTCGGCGGCCGCCTGCTGTCGTGGCACGTCGACGGCGAGCCGGTCATTTTCTGGCCGGAAGCCGCCGACTGGAGCAACCTCGCGCGCGTGCGCGGCGGCAATCCGCTGCTGTTCCCGTTCCTCGGCCGCCATCGCGTCGACGGCGAACTGGGCCGCTGGCGCGATGCCGCCGGCGTGGTCCGCGACCTGCCGATGCACGGTTTCGCGCGCGACCTGCCGTTCTCGGCACAACCGTCGGCCGACGGCGCCGCGCTGTCGATGACGGTCGATGCGAACGACGCGCTGCGCGACAGCTATCCATTCGATTTCCGGTTCGAGACGACCTACCGGCTCGCCGACGCCCACACGCTCGACGTCGCGCTCACCACGACCAACCGCGGCGACACGCCGCTGCCCTACTACGCGGGCCACCATTTCTACTTCGCGCTGCCGCACGGCGAGCGCGCGCAAACCACGCTCGAACTGCCGCCGACGCGCCGCTGCATGCAGCGCGCCGATGGCTCGATCAGCCCGCTGGAGCCCGGCGAAGCATCGTACAGCCTCGGCGATCCGGACATTCTCGACCGCTTCCACTGCCTCGACGGCGCGCCCTCCACGCCGGTGCGCATCGTGATGCCAGGTCGCCGCCGCACGATCGAGATCGCGCTCGACGTCCCGGGCTCGATCCCGTGGTACGCGGTCACGACCTGGACGGAAAAGCCGGAATCGGACTTCTACTGCGTCGAGCCGTGGCTCGGCCTGCCGGACGCGATCCACAACGGCCTCGGGCTGCGGATGCTCGCACCGGGCGCGACCGAAACGGCCACGCTGCGGATTCGCGTGCTGCCGCTCGCCGGCTGACGTCGGCCGCATCGGCGAACCGGTGCGCGCCGGCCGCGCCCGCGGCCCGAAACTGCGGTGCTCGGGTCGAACCCGTTAAAATCGGACGTTTTGTATCGCCTGCCGCGTCCCGCGCGGTGGGGTTTTGCGAGGTTCAATGTTCGGAACAACAACGAAGCGGCTCTTCGCGGCCGCCTGCGCCGCGCTGCTCGTCGCGTGCGGCTCCGCACCCGTCGGCCCGGGTTACTACCGCGTCGAGCGCGGCGACACGCTCTACAAGATCGCGCGCGAGAATCGCACGTCGATGGCGAACATCGTGCGCTGGAACCAGATCGCGAATCCCGACGCGATCGAGGTCGGCCAGGTGCTGCGTATCGCGCCGCCGCCCGGCACGACGACCGCGTCGACCACCGGCACCGGCAGTGCGGGCCGCAGCCGCCCCGCGCCTTCCGCGCCGGTCGAATCGGCCGTCAAGCCGGCCACCAGCATCGCGCTGATCTGGCCGGCCGCCGGCAACGTGGTGCGCAGCTTCGACGGCTCGAAATCCAAGGGCATCGATATCGCGAACGTAACGGGCACGCCGGTGCTGGCCGCCGCGCCGGGCACCGTCGTCTATGCGGGCAACGGATTGCGCGGCTACGGCAACCTGATCATCCTCAAGCACAATGCCGATTACCTGACGGCCTACGCGCACAACCGTGCGCTGCTCGTGAGGGAAGGCCAGTCGGTCACGCAGGGGCAGACGATCGCGGAGATGGGCAACAGCGACAGCGATCGCGTCGCGCTGCACTTCGAGCTGCGCTACGGCGGCCGCTCGATCGATCCGGCGCGCTACCTGCCGGCGCGCTGAGCGCGCCACCGCCGAAGGAGGACGACACGCGATGCCGGCATGCATCGCATGTCGTCGCGAGGGAGATCGGGAAGGTCGTGTCAGCGCTTGCGCAGACGGCCGGTGAACCGGCCGGACAACGGATCGACGCGGCTGGCAAACGCCACCAACGCACCGATTCCGAACAGGCTGAACCCCGCAGCTATCAGAAGCAAATCCATGGTCATATCACTGTTTTGTCATGATCTTATGCGTCATAGCGGAATCGTGCACTGAGCCACCCCCGTTGCACGAGTCCGAACATTCCCCTATCCATCAGGCGCCATTGTGGTTTCGGTCGCGTGAAATGCCGATGTAATCCATCGGCCGATGCCGACGATGGACGCGAAGGAGACTTGCGATGCTGCCCGCCGCCGACCGCTACGACAACCTCCTCTCCCGCTTCGCGTGGGACGTTCCGGCCCGCTACAACATCGGCGTGGATGTCTGCGACAAGTGGGCCGACGGCAGCGGACGGCTCGCGCTGATTCACGAGACGACGCAAGGCGACGTGTCCCGCCTCACGTTCGACGACCTGAGGAATGTTTCTAACCGTTTCGCGAACAGCCTCGCGCGGGCGGGTCTGCAACGTGGCGACCGCATCGCGATCTTCCTCGCGCAAGGTCCGGAAACGGCGATCGCCCATCTCGCCGCG
Organism: Burkholderia sp. MSMB0856; assembly: GCF_001524645.2. Lineage (NCBI taxonomy): Bacteria > Pseudomonadati > Pseudomonadota > Betaproteobacteria > Burkholderiales > Burkholderiaceae > Burkholderia > Burkholderia sp. MSMB0856. The sequence continues at coordinate 2,230,113 of NZ_CP013427.1, forward strand.
TACAAGCTCGGCGCGATCGCGGTGCCGCTTTTCACGCTGTTCGGCGCCGACGCGCTCGAATACCGGCTCGCGAACAGCGAAGCCGCCGCGCTCGTCACCGACGCGGCCGGTTACGCGAAAATCGCGCCGCTGCGCGCGCGGCTGCCGGCGCTGCGCACGTGCTACTGCATCGGCGACGATGCGCCCGATGCGCCCGGTGTGCTGCGCTTCGACACCGCACTCGCCGCCGAATCGTCGGATTTCGTGCCGGCGGACACCGCCGCCGACGACCCGGCGGTCATCATCTACACGTCCGGGACGACCGGGAAGCCGAAAGGCGCGCTCCATGCGCATCGCGTGCTACTGGGCCACCTGCCGGGCGTCGAGATGTCGCAGCAATGCTTCCCGCGCGACGCGCGCCTGTTCTGGACACCCGCCGACTGGGCATGGATCGGCGGGCTCCTCGACGTGCTGCTGCCGTCATGGCACCACGGCGTGCCGGTGCTCGCGCGCCGCTTCGAGAAGTTCGACGGCGAAGCCGCGTTCGCGCTGATGGCGCGGCATGGCGTGACTCACGCGTTCCTGCCGCCGACCGCGCTGAAGCTGATGCGCGCGGTGCCCGCGCCGCGCGAGCGCCACGCGCTGGCGCTGAAATCGGTCGCGAGCGGCGGAGAATCGCTCGGCACCGAGCTGACGGCGTGGGGACGCGACGCGCTCGGCGTGACGATCAACGAGTTCTACGGACAGACCGAATGCAACATGGTGCTGTCGTCATGCGCGGCGCTGTTCGATGCGCAGCCCGGTGCGATCGGCAAGGCCGTGCCCGGCCATGCGGTCGCGATCGTCGACGAGCACGGCACGCCGCTGCCGCCCGGCGTCGAGGGACGCATCGCGGTGCGCCGCCCGGACCCGGTGATGTTCCTCGAATACTGGCGCAATCCCGCCGCGACGCGCGACAAGTTCGCGGGTGATTACCTCCTCACCGGCGACACCGGCACGATCGATGCCGACGGCTTCGTGCGCTTCGTCGGCCGCGACGACGACGTGATCACGAGCGCCGGCTACCGGATCGGCCCGGGGCCAATCGAGGACTGCCTGCTCACGCACCCGGCGGTGCGGATGGCAGCCGTCGTCGGCGTGCCCGACCCGACGCGCACCGAAATCGTCAAGGCGTTCGTCGTGCTGAACCCCGGCCATGTCGGCGACGACGCGCTCGTGCAGTCGCTGCAGGTCCACGTGCGGACGCGCCTGGCCGCGCACGAGTACCCGCGCGCGATCGCGTTCGTCGACGGCCTGCCGATGACGGCAACCGGCAAGATCGTGCGCCGCGCGCTGCGCGACGCGTGAACCGGGCACGCCCCGCCACGTCGGGCGGCCGGCCGCGCGCCCGGATGGTTTATAGTGGCGCCCACGCAGTCTTTTCAGCACACCACCGATGTCCTCCGACCAACACGAATCCGCCGCGGGCGCGTCGCACAGCCCGCTCTACGCCAAACTCCTCGGCGAAACCGCCAAGATCGACTGGTGCGATCTCGAGCGCTTCTTCGCGCAGGGCAAGCTGCTGTCGGTCGCACGCGACCTCGATCTCGTCAGCGTCGCGGAAGCGATCGCGGGCGACGACGCCGATCAGGTCACGCGCTGGCTGTCGTCCGGTCTCGTCGCGCGCATGCCGGCGGAAACCGCCGCCGATTTCGCGGCGCGCAATCCGGAGCTGTGGGCGGTCGTCGTGTCGCCGTGGGTCTGCGTGCAGGAACGCGCCTGACGCGTTCGCCATGTCCGAATCCGCATTACCGCATGGGGCCAGCACCGGATCGGCCGTCGTCTCGCACCGGCGCGTCCTCGCGCTCGCCTTCCCGATCGTCCTTGCGAACCTGACCCAGCCGATCCTCGGCGCGGTCGACACGGCCGTCGCCGGCCACCTCGACGGCGCGCAGTATCTCGGCGGCGTCGCGCTCGGCGGACTGTTCTTCAACTTCGTGTTCTGGGGCTTCGGCTTCCTGCGCATGGGCACGACCGGCCTCGTCGCGCAGGCGCACGGCGCCGGCGACGCCGCCGGCATCCGGCTCAACGTGCTGCGCGCGCTGATCGTCGCGTTCGCGCTCGGCGCCGCCGTGCTCGCGCTGCAGGTGCCGCTGCTGTCGTTCGCGCTGACCGCGCTGGGCGGCAGCGACGCCGTCCGCGCGACGGCGCTGACCTATGGCCACGCACGCATCTGGAGCGCGCCGTTCGCGCTCGCGAACTACGTGGTGCTCGGCTATCTGCTCGGCGCGCAACGCGTGCGGCTCGCGCTCGTCACGCAGGTCTTCATCAATGCGGTGAACATCGGTGCCGTGCTGTTGTACGTGTATGGCTTCGGCTGGGGCATCGCCGGGATCGGCGCGGCAACCGCGACCGCGGACGCGTGCGGCTTCGCGCTCGGCGCATGGATGCTGTGGCGGCTGCGCCCGCGCGGCCTCGCGCCGCTGGCCGCGGGTGCATTGGCGGATCGTGCGGCGCTCAAGCGGCTGATCGCGCTCAATCGCGACATCTTCCTGCGCACGCTGTGCCTGCTCGGCGCATTCGGCTGGTTCGCGCACCTGGGCGCCACGCAGGGTGACGCGACGCTCGCGGCCAACGCACTGCTGCTGAATTTCCAGACCTTCATGGCTTACGGGCTCGACGGCTTCGCGCATGCGGCCGAGGCGCTCGTCGGCGCCGCAGCCGGCGCACGCGACCGCACCGCATTCCGGCAAGCCGTACGGGTCACGCTGCTGTGGTCCGCGCTCGGCGCGCTGCTGTTCGCGCTCGTCTACTGGGCGGCCGGCGGCTGGATCGTCGCACGGCTGACCGACCAGGCAGGGATCCGCGCGGTCGCGCTGCAATACCTGCCGTGGGCGGCAATCTCGCCCATCGTGTCCGTGTGGGGGTTCCTGCTCGACGGCGTGTTCATCGGCGCGACGCAGACGCAGTCGCTGATGCGCGCGATGGTCGTGTCGTTCGCGATCTTCATTGCCGCGACGCTGGCGGCTGTCGGCCCGTTCGGCAACCACGGGCTGTGGTTCGCGCTGCTGCTGTTCATGGTCGCGCGTGGCGCGACGCTCGCGCGCTACTTGCCGGCGTTGACGCGGCGGATCGGCGCCGACGCACCCGCGGGCGGCACCTGACGGCCGCGCAGGCCGGCCGGTTTCGTTATTGCGCGGATGCGGGTGCCGACGGCGCCGGCTCACCGAGCATCGACGGTGGCGTCATGTCGGTCGGCACGCCATGATAATCGGCCGGATCTTGCGGCGGGTGGCCGCGACGAGCTTGGCGGGGATCGCTGGAACAGCCGGCGAGAATGGACGCGGCCAGCACGGCCAGCATGAAACGGGTCATCGGTGAGGCTCCGGAAAACGGCGCGCCCATCGCGCGCCAGGACCGCGCCGAGTCTAGCGGAATTCCGGGTTAGGGGTTGTCCCGCGCATGTTCTACCATGTAGCAGATGGCGCTGTGCCGTTGAAAGGAGGCTGCCATGTCATCTGAAGAGATCGCCGGCCTGATCGGCCTGTTCATCGGTTTGATGGTGCTCGTCGCCCTGTCCTATTTCGAGTCGCGCGAATACAAGCGCAGCCACGGCGGCGAAGGAATGATCCATCACTGGATGGCCGAACATCACCTGCTCGACTGGCGGCGCAAGCACTAGGCAAGCCCGCCCCGTTGTCCGGGCCGCCCGCGCGGCCCACGCCGAACGTGCGTCTGCCCGCACGGTGGTCAGTGCGGTTCGCCCAAATTAACAGGGCCGGATAAAACGCTTTCCGCGGAACGAACAAACGCCGTCGAGCGGCAATCTGCCGCGCGACGGCGTTCGCTTGCGTGCGTGCCTGAGCGGCGCGCCGCGATCGGGATGGCTCAGCCCAGGAAGTGCCGGGCGTAGCGCGCGTTGATGTCGGACAGCCGGAATAGCGTCAGAAAGTCCGCGCAGTTGAAGTCTGGATCCCACGCCGGCGCGCCGCAAATCTTCGCACCGAGACGCAGGTAGCCCTTGATCAGCGGCGGCGGTGCAACGACGGTGCCCGTCTGCAGTTCGTCGACGGGCAGCGCCGTATGAGGGAACGCACGATATTCCGGCGCCGTCAGCGAGTTGGCCGGCAGCGACTGATACAGGTTCGCCGCATAGTGCCCGCCGTCGGCCATGGACACGCTCGCGCAGCCGAGCATCGTCTCGTAGCCGTTCTGCATCATGTACGCGCCGAGACCGCCCCACAGCGCCATGATGACGGCGCCGCTGCGGTAGTCGCTGTGCACGCACGAGCGGCCGACCTCGACCATCTTGCCGCGCAGGTGCGTAAGGCGCGACAGGTCGAATTCGCCTTCGGCGTACAGACGGCCGACACGCGCGGCCTGATGCGGCGGCAGCACACGGTACGTGCCGACCACCTTCAGCGTATCGAGGTCGCGCACCAGCAGATGATCGCAATAGGCGTCGAACGGATCGACGTCGAGACCGGACGGACCGCTGACCTGCGCGCCCATCTCGTCGGCGAACACGGTGTAACGCAGGCGCTGGGCCTCGCGCAGTTCGTCTTCCGTGCGCGCCCAGGCGGCACGCAGACGGTACTCGGATGTGACGGTTTCAGCAGCGCGCGGCAGGTGTCGCCGCGACGTCTCGAGGGGAAGCGAGGCAAAGGGGAGCGTAGGCGTCGGCAGTTCTCGCATTAGGCTTTCCTGATCGTAAGGAATAGGACGACATGCCAGCCAATGTAGTAACCGGTCGTTACCGTTCTGTGGCACGACCGTGTCCTTTCAATGACGTGTCGCCGAATTGACTTTAGCAGAAAGCCTGCGAAACCGTATGATCAATGCCTTCGAACCGCTTCAGACAAGGTCCGGCGTCAATACCGCGCGCAGCACGGCCTGACGGCTGCCGTCGCGCGTGCGGCTCGCGAGCCACACGATACCGCCCTTCTTGACGCTCCAGCTATCGTCGTTGCCGGCGATCAACTGCGCCGCGACGCAGCCGAGCGTCGGCTGGTGCCCGACGATCACGACCGTCGGCGCGATGCCGTCGGGCCACCCGGCGGCCGCCAGCACGTCGTCGACGCTGCCGCCCGGCGCGAGCGCATCGATGGTCCGGTACTGGTCCGTCAGCGCCTCGACGGTCTGCACGGTGCGCGCTGCCGGGCTCGCGAGGATCACACTGCTCGACTCGAGCCGGCCGCGCAGCCATTTGGCCATGGCCTGCGCATCCTTGCGCCCACGGGCCGTCAGCTGGCGTGCGAGGTCGCTTGCCGCGTAGTCTTCGGCTTCGGCGTGGCGCCACAGGATCAGGTTCATCATGATGTCTCTCCATGCTTCGACGAATGATCCGGCCGCACACCCGCGGGCCGGACGATCACGCTTCGAATTGTCGCCAATCGTGAGCGGTTCGTGATGATATGCGCCGTATGCAAAAACGTGATTGACCCGGTTACCCATTAGACGATAGAATCTTTGGCTCGTCGGAGCGTAGCGCAGCCTGGTAGCGCATCTGATTTGGGATCAGAGGGTCGTAGGTTCGAATCCTATCGCTCCGACCACGAGATCACGACAAGGGTTGCAAGCCATCGCGCTTGCAGCCCTTTTTCGTTTGGTCCGCCGCCCGCCTCGGCCACCGGTGCCACCGCCCGCAGCCCGCGCACGAAAATTGCGGGAACACGCGATAATGTCCGCGACCAATCCGCAATCGCGCATGAAAAATCACGTTTTCAAGACCGCCGTGCTCGGCGCGCTGCTCGCAATCGGCACTCTCGGCGCGCCCGGAGTCGCATCGGCCAAGTCGCTCGACGACGCGCTCGACTGCCATTCGAACGGCCACAAGTTCGTCGCGCCGCTGCTCGCGGCAGGCGACATCCAGTCGGAGCCGATGCACGTCGAATCGAATTCGGTGAACGCATTCCGCACGAACCATCCGCTGACCGCCTACGGGTTCGGCGTCTATGTCGTGCTCGGCTACCAGGCGAACGATCCGATTTTCCAGCCCGGCGACGGCACGCCGATCGGCGACTGGGCATACGGCGTCGTGGTGCGCGGCACGAAGAACGCGGTCGAACAGGCCGTGCGCAAGGCCGGCAGCGACGCGACCGTCAAGCAGGCATTCCCGTTCCTGACGGCGATCGTGTGCTCGGACTGAGCGCGTCCAAGGCAACCTGGCGGCGCGAGCGCGCCGCCGCCGTGCCGGCGCGTCACGCACCCGTATAAACCACGCGGTACGGAATGCCGACCTTCTCCCACTCTGCCGCTTCCTGGCTGAGGCTGTAATCGGTCAGCGGGTTCTGCTCGACCCATGCGCTCGGCAGGCGCACTTCATACCCGCCCTTCTTCATCTGCGACACGGAAATGTCCGGCAGCCCGGCATCGGTCCGGCGCCGGCAAAGCAGCGCCGCGAGCCGCAGGCAGAACAGCAGCGGCCATTCGACGTCGCGCGCCTGCGACAGCTTGCCGAGCTTGCCCGCATGCCCGAGCACGAGCGCGGCAAGGCGCGCCTGGTCGGTGCGCGAGAAACCCGGCATGTCGGCGTTGCTCGCGATATAGGCCGAATGCTTGTGATACGAGCTGTGCGAGATCGACAAGCCGATCTCGTGCAACGCGGCGGCCCAACCGAGGAACGTCCGGCCTTCCTCGCGTTCTTCGTCGTCGGAATCGTCAAGCTCGTCGTAGAACCGCACCGCGAGCGCGCCGATGCGCTCGGCCTGCGCACGATCGACGCCGTAGCGGCGCGTGAAGCCCTCGACGGTCACCGCGCGCATGTCCTCGTGCTGAGTCCGGCCGAGCAGGTCGTACAACACGCCGAGACGCAGCGCTCCGTCGGTGGTATCGACGTAGTCGACGCCCAGTTCCTCGAATACCGCGAGCATGATCGCGAGGCCGCCGGCGAGCACCGGCACGCGATCGGGCTTCAGCGCGATCAGCTTCAGCCGGTTCACGTTCTCGGACTTGATCAGCGCGCGCTTCAGGCGTTCGAGCCCGCCGCGCGAAATGCCGTGCGTGATGCCCGCGTCGTTGAAGCCGTTCGCCTCGACAAGTTCCGCGAGCGCGCGCGCGGTGCCGGACGAACCGATCGCCTGGTCCCATCCGGCCTTCTTGTATTCGCTGGAAATGATCTGGATCTCGCGCTTGGCCGCGAGTTCGGCTTGCCGCATCGTATATTCGTCGACGTTGCCGGCCGGGAAGAACGCACGGCTATGGCTCACGCAGCCGATGTAGAGGCTCTCCATCACGATCGGCGTGTAGTGCGAGCCGATGATGAATTCTGTCGAGCCACCGCCGATGTCGACGACGAGCCGCTTGCCCGCGCTCGCCGGCACCGAATGCGCGGCGCCCGCGTAGATCAGGCGCGCCTCTTCTCGGCCCGCGATCACTTCGATCGGGAAACCGAGCGCCGCTTCGGCCTCGCCGAGAAATTCGCCCGCATTCTTCGCGACGCGCAGCGTGTTGGTCGCCACCGCGCGCACATGATCGGGATGGAAATCGCGCAGGCGTTCGCCGAACCGCTTGAGCGCCTCCCAGCCACGCTCCTGCGACGCGCGATCGAGCATCTTGTCGCTCGACAGGCCCGCGGCCAGTCGAACGGGCTCGCGCAGCGCATCGACGGGATAGATCTGGCTGCCCGCCGGCGTTTCCTCGACGCGCCCGACGATCAGCCGAAAGCTGTTCGAGCCGAGATCGACGGCAGCCAGCAAGTGGGGGGATGTAACCATCAGAAGGGGGCTCCGTGCGCGTTCGCCCGCGGCAGCCGGTCCGGCGACGCTGGACGATCAATCAAAGGCGACATTTTAAGCGTGGAACGCTTGCCATTGCCACGCTTCACGGGCATGTACACGGGTAGATTGTATATGGCCGAAACATTTATGAGACGAAACGGTTCAGGCGTAGAATTTCCCGATATAAATACATTATCGTCATCAGCACGTCATCGTACCGTGAGAGTTTCCGAGCGTCCTTTCGAATCATCGCCCGAATCATCCCCTACTCTGCCGATGTCCGTCCGTTATCCGCTTCTCAATCGTGAACTCGGCATCCTCGGTTTCAACGAGCGCGTGCTGGCCCAGGCGGCTGACCCGCAGATTCCGTTGCTCGAGCGCCTGCGCTTCATCTGCATCACGAGCAGCAACCTCGACGAATTTTTCGAAGTCCGGATGGCCGGCCTTCAGGAACAGATCCGCGACAACCCCGGCGCACTGACGCCCGACGGCATGTCGTTGCAGCACGCCTATGACCTCGTCGTCGAGCGCGCGCAACGGCTCGTGCACCGCCAGTACACGATGCTGCACGAAACCGTGTTGCCCGCGCTCGAACAGGAAGGCATCTACTTCCACGCGAGCGACACGTGGAACGAAGAACAACTCGAATGGGCGCGCCGCTACTTCCTCGATGAACTGCTGCCGGTGCTGACGCCGATCGGCCTCGACCCAGCGCACCCGTTCCCGCGCGTGCTGAACAAGAGCCTGAACTTCGTCGTCGAGCTCGAGGGCCGCGACGCGTTCGGCCGCCAGGCGGTGATGGGCATCGTGCAGGCGCCGCGCGCGCTGCCGCGCGTCGTGCGCATGCCGCAGGCGCTGTCGGGCTTCGAGCACGGCTTCGTGCTGCTCAGCTCGTTCATGCAGCGCTTCGTCGGCGAACTGTTCCCGCAACTGGTCGTGAAGAGCTGCAACCAGTTTCGCATCACGCGCAACAGCGAGCTGTTCGTCGACGAGGACGAAATCACCAACCTGCGCGTCGCGCTGCAGGGCGAACTGCCCGCGCGCCACCTCGGCAACGCGGTACGGCTCGAAGTGTCGGCCGACACGCCGGCGCATATCGTGCGGCGCCTGCTCGAGGAAAGCCTGCTCGGCGAGAAGGACTGCTATCGCGTGGCCGGCTCCGTGAACCTCGTGCGGCTGATGCAGATTCCCGATCTCGTCGATCGCCCCGATCTGAAGTTCTCGCCGTTCACCGCATCGATCCCGCCCGCGATCGTCAACGCGCCGACGATGTTCGACGCGATCGACGACGGCGACATCCTGCTGCACCATCCGTACGAAAGTTTCCAGCCGGTGCTCGAACTGCTGCAGCAGGCCGCGAAAGACCCGAGCGTCGTCGCGATCAAGCAGACGATCTACCGCACCGGCACCGATTCGCCGCTGATGGACGCGCTGATGGAAGCCGCGCGCAACGGCAAGGAAGTGACCGTCGTCGTCGAGCTGCTCGCGCGCTTCGACGAGGAAACCAACATCAACTGGGCATCGCAGCTCGAAGCCGTCGGCGCGCACGTCGTGTACGGCGTGGTCGGCCACAAATGCCACGCGAAGATGATGCTGATCGTGCGGCGCGTCGTGCAGAACGGCAAGGCGTCGCTGCGCCGCTACGTGCACCTCGGCACCGGCAACTATCACCCGCGCACCGCCCGCCTCTACACCGACTTCGGGCTGATGACGGCCGACCAGAAGATCTGCGAGGACGTCCACCACGTCTTCCAGCAACTGACCGGGATCGGCGGCGAGCTCACGCTGCACGAACTGTGGCAGTCGCCGTTCTCGCTGCATCCGCGCATCATCGAATCGATCCGCGCGGAGATCGACAACGCGCGCGCCGGCAAGCGCGCGCGCGTGGTCGCGAAGATGAACGCGCTGCTGGAGCCGTCGGTGATCGCCGCGCTATACGAAGCGTCGCAGGCCGGCGTCAAGGTCGACCTGATCGTGCGCGGCGTGTGCGCGCTGAAGCCCGGCGTGCCGGGGCTGTCGGACAACATCACGGTGCGCTCGATCGTCGGGCGCTTCCTCGAACACCACCGCATCTACTATTTCCACGCGGATGGCGCCGAGGACGTCTATCTGTCGAGCGCCGACTGGATGGACCGCAATCTGTTTCGCCGCGTCGAAGTCGCGTTCCCGATCCGCGAGCGCAAGCTGAAGCGCCGCGTGATCGCCGAAGGGCTGTCGGTCTGCCTCGGCGACAACCAGTCGGCCTGGCAGATGCTCAGCGACGGCCACTACCGCCGGCGGCGCGCGGGCAAGACGATCCGCAACGCGCAGCTCGGGCTGCTCGCGAAGTTCTGTTCGTAGACACGGGGCGGCGCGCGGGTTCGCGTGCCACGTCACCAAATAAAAAAGCACAGCCCGAGGGCTGTGCTTTTTTATTTGCGGCGGGATGCCGACGTGAGGCACCCGATTCGCGTCATGCGCTCACGCTTCGAACGTCGCCGGCCGGATCGCGATGATCCGCGATGCCGGGAAGCGTGCGGTAAACGTGCTGCCGCGTCCTTCCTCGCTCTGCACGTACAGGTGCGAGTCATGCCGCTGCAGCACGTGCTTGACGATCGCGAGGCCGAGCCCCGTGCCGCCCGTATCGCGCGAGCGGCTGCGGTCGACGCGATAGAAGCGTTCGGTCAGCCGCGGCAGGTCGGCCGCCGGGATGCCGAAGCCGCTGTCGGTGACGGAAAACACGCCTTGCGCGCCCTCGCGCCGCCACGACACGAGGATCTTGCCACCGTCCGGCGTATAGCGGATCGCGTTGGTCACGAGATTCGCGAACGCACTGAACACTTCGGTCTGCGCGCCCGTGACGCCGAGCGTCTCGTCGATCGTGAACGCGATCTCGTGATGCCCGTTCGACAGCGTCTGCGCATCTTCCTTCAGATGGTCGAATACGGCACGCATGTCGATCGCGTGATCCATCGGTGGCTTGCTTTCGCCCTCGAGCTTCGCGAGCACCAGCAGATCGGTGACGATGTGCCGCATCCGCGACGCCTGCTGCTCCATCATCTCGAGATAGCGCGCGCGATCCTCCTCGTTCAGCGGCAGTTCGCGCATCGTCTCGAGGAAGCCCGACAGCACGGTGAGCGGCGTCTTCAGTTCGTGCGACACGTTCGCGACGAAGTCGCGCCGCATCGCGTCGGTCCGCTCGAGCTCCGTGATGTCCTGCGTGAGCAGCAGCTTGCGGTTCTCGCCGTACGGAAACACCTGCACTTCCAGCACGTTCTGCCGCGAGTCGCCCATCCCGCGCATCACGAGCGTCTCGTCGTAATGCTGCGCATTCAGGTAGCGGACGAACTCCGGATGACGAACCAGATTCGTGATGTGCTGCCGCAGGTCGCGCTTCGCGTCGAGGCCGAAATGCACCTCCGCGATCGCGTTGCACCACTCGATCTGGTCATGGTCGTCGAGCATCGCGACGCCGTTCGGCGACGCCTGGATCGCCTGGATGAAGCGCGAATGCTGCTGCTCGACCTGCCGCACCTGCGCATGCCACTGCTTCGCGAGCTTGTGCAGCCGGTAGTAGATTTCACCCCAGATGCCCGGTGCGCTCGGCACCTCGCCGTAGACGGGCGCATCGAGCAGACGCCACAGGCGTTGCGTATGGAAGGTGCTGAAGAAGCCCTGCGCGACCAGCATCACGACCGCGAACCCGAGGCCCGCGATCGGGCCGGCGAACACGCCGACCAATACGCTGATCAGCACGAGCAGCATGAGCGACACGAGAAAGCGCGCCCAGATGATGTTCATGATTCAGCGCCCGAAAGAATGAACGGCATGCCGTGGCACACGGCATGTCCGGATACGTTACGCGTGCTTGGCGAGCCGGTAGCCGCTGCCGCGCACGGTCTCGATCATCGCATCGCAACCGGCCGGTTTCAAGGCCGCGCGCAATCGTTTGATATGGACGTCGACGGTGCGCTCCTCGACGAACACGTGATCGCCCCAGACCTGGTCGAGCAGTTGCGTGCGGCTGTGCACGCGCTCCGGATGCGTCATGAAGAAATGCAGCAGGCGGAATTCGGTCGGGCCGAGATCGAGCTTGATCTCGCTGCCGTCGCCGTGCGCGGCAACCCGATGCGTGGCCGGATCGAGGCGCAGCCCGTTGATCGACACGACGTCCTCGGTCAGCTGCGGCGCGCGGCGGCGCAGCACGGCCTTGATGCGCGCCATCAGTTCCTTCGGCGAGAACGGCTTCGTCACGTAGTCGTCCGCGCCGATCTCGAGGCCGAGCACCTTGTCCTGCTCGTCGCCGCGCGCGGTCAGCATGATGATCGGGATGTGCTTGGTCCGTTCGTTGTTGCGCAGGTCGCGCGCGAACGCAATGCCGGACTTGCCCGGCAGCATCCAGTCGAGCAGCACGAGATCGGGCAGCACGTCGCTGATCAGGTTCTGCGCCTGCTCGGCGTTGTACGCGCGGATCGGGCAGTGACCGGCATGCTGGAGATTCACCGAGATCAGTTCGGAAATCGCGGGCTCATCTTCGACGACGAGAATGTTGCTGGGCATCGGCACCTCTGTTCTTCCTTACGGAGTCGATTAACTGTTGGCTTCGCGATCGAGCGTGTCGCGCGGCTGGTGCCGCACGTCGGTGCCCTTCACGATGTAGATGATGAATTCGGCGATGTTCTTCGCGTGGTCGCCGATCCGTTCGATCGCCTTCGCGATGAACAGGTACTCGAGGCCGACCGAGATCGTGCGCGGGTCTTCCTGCATGTACGACACGAGCTTGCGCACGAACGCGCGGAATTCGAGGTCGATTTCCTTGTCGTCCTTGACGATCTGCGCAGCCGCCACCGTATCGAGGCGCGCGAACGCGTCGAGCGCACGGCGCAGGATCGTCACGGCCATCTCGCCCGACACCTTGATCTCGGCGATGTTCACCGCACGCGCGGCCGGCTCGTCGATCAGGCGGCGCACGCGCTTCGCGATCTTCTCGGCCTCGTCGCCGGCGCGCTCGAGGTTCGTAATCGTTTTCGAAATCGACATCAGAAGACGCAGGTCGCGCGCGGCCGGCTGCCTCCGCGCGATGATGTTGCCGCACTCCTGGTCGATGTCGACTTCCATCGCGTTCAGCGTTTCCTCGGCCGCGATCACCTTCTCGGCCGTCTCGCGGTCGAATTCGTTTAGCGCATGCATCGCGCCGACGATCTGCGACTCGACGAGCCCGCCCATTTCCAGCACTTTCGACGACACGGCATTCAGGTCCGCGTCGAACTGGCTCGACAGATGTTTATCCGACATGGTTGTGATTCTCCGTCATCAGCCGAAACGGCCGGTGATGTAGTCTTCCGTTTCCTTGCGCACCGGCTTGATGAAGATCTTTTCGGTTTCGCCGAATTCGATCAGCTCGCCCAGGTACATGTAGGCCGTGTAGTCCGAGCAGCGCGCGGCCTGCTGCATGTTGTGCGTGACGATCACGACCGTGTAGTCGCTCTTCAGCTCCGCGATCAGTTCCTCGATGCGGCCCGTCGAGATCGGGTCGAGCGCCGAGCACGGCTCGTCGAGCAGCAGCACTTCCGGACGGATCGCGATACCGCGCGCGATGCACAGACGCTGTTGCTGGCCGCCGGACAGCCCGTAGCCGCTCTGGCTCAGCTTGTCCTTCACTTCGTTCCACAGCGCGGCCTTCGTCAGCGCCCACTCGACGCGATCGTCCATCTCCGAGCGCGTGAGCTTCTCGAACATCTTCACGCCGAACGCGATGTTGTCGTAGATCGACATCGGGAACGGGGTCGGCTTCTGGAACACCATGCCGATCCGCGCGCGCAGCAGCGAGATGTCGCGCTTGGTGGTCAGCAGGTTCTCGCCGTCCATCAGGATTTCGCCCTCGGCGCGCTGCTCCGGATAGAGCGCGTACATCTTGTTGAACGTGCGCAGGAGCGTCGACTTGCCGCAACCCGACGGACCGATGAACGCCGTCACCTTCCCTTCGGGAATGCGCAGGTTGATGTTCTTCAGCGCGTGGAACTTGTTGTAGAAGAAGTTGAGGTTGTTGACCTCGATCTTCGCGTTCAGCGGCGCCAGCGGACGGCCATGCGCCGCATCTTGCGTGCCGGCGGGCGCAGCGGTGCGCTCGACGGGATTCAGGTGGCTTTCTGCCATATTCATCGGATTGCTCCGCCGTTACTTTTTCGAGAAGATCGAACGCGCCAGGATGTTAAGTCCGAGCACCCCGAGCGTGATCAGGAACACGCCCGCCCATGCGAGCGACTGCCATTCGGCGAACGGGCTCATCGCGAACTTGTAGATCGTGACGGGCAGGTTCGCCATCGGCTGGCTCATGTCCCACGAGAAGAACTGGTTCGACAGCGCGGTGAAAAGCAGCGGCGCCGTTTCGCCGGCGATCCGCGCGACCGCGAGCAGCACGCCCGTCACGATCCCGCCGACCGACGCGCGCAGCGTGATCTTCAACACCATCCGCCACTTCGGCGTGCCGAGCGCGACGGCTGCTTCGCGCAGCGCGTTCGGCACCAGCTTCAGCATGTTCTCGGTCGTGCGGATCACGATCGGAATCTGCAGCAGCGCCAGCGCGATCACGCCGGCCCAGCCCGAGAAGCGCCCCGACTTCGCGACGACGATTGCGTAGACGAACAGCCCGATGACGATCGACGGCGCCGACAGCAGGATGTCGTTGATGAAGCGGATCGTGCTCGCCAGCAGGTTCTTCTGGCCGTATTCGGCAAGATAGACGCCCGCGAGGATACCGATCGGCGTGCCGACCAGCGTGCCGAAACCGCACAGCAGCAGGCTGCCGACGATCGCGTTCGCCAGGCCGCCGCCTTCCGTGTTCGGTGCCGGCGTCGATTCGGTGAACAGCTGCAGCGACAGACCGCCGACGCCGAGATGCACCGTGGTGTAGAGAATCCACACGAGCCACAACAGGCCGAACGCCATCGCGGCGAGCGAAGCGGTCAGCGCGATCGCGTTGGTCAGCTTGCGCTTGCGCTGCAGGCGGTTGCGCATCGCGTCGAGCGCGGCGCCATTCGGCCCCGGGAAATTCATGACGGGCTCGCTCATTTCTTGCCCTCTCCCTTCTCGAGACGAAGCAGCAGCAGTTTGGAGATGGACAGCACGATGAACGTGATCACGAACAGGATCAAGCCCAGTTCCATCAGCGCGGACGTATGCAGGCCCGGTTGCGCTTCCGCGAATTCGTTCGCGAGCGCCGACGTGATGCTGTTGCCCGGCGCGAACAGCGACACGCTGTCGAGCAGGTTGGTATTGCCGATCACGAAGGTCACGGCCATCGTTTCACCGAGCGCGCGGCCGAGGCCGAGCATCACGCCGCCGATCACGCCGGTCTTCGTGTAGGGCAGCACGACTTTCCACATCACTTCCCACGTCGTGCAGCCGATCCCGTAAGCCGATTCCTTCAGCAGCACCGGCGTGACTTCGAACACGTCGCGCATCACCGACGCGATGTACGGGATGATCATGATCGCGAGGATCACGCCGGCCGCGAGAATGCCGATGCCGATCGGCGGGCCCGACGTCAGCGGACCGAGCACCCACACGTCCTTGAAGAGACGGCCGATCGGCTTCTGGAAGTATTCGGCGAAGATCGGCGCGAACACGAGCAGGCCCCACATGCCGTACACGATCGACGGAATCGCGGCGAGCAGCTCGATCGCGATGCCGAGCGGGCGACGCAGCCACACGGGCGACAATTCGGTGAGGAACAGTGCGATGCCGAAGCTGACGGGCACCGCGATGACGAGCGCGATGAGCGACGTCACGATCGTGCCGTAGATCGGCACGACCGCGCCGTAAATATCCGAGTTCGGATCCCACTCGGTTTGCAACAAGAAGCCGAGGCCGAACTTCTGGATGGTCGGCATCGACGCAATGATCAGGGAAACGATGATCCCGCCCAGCAGCAGCAGGGTCACGATCGCGGCCAGCCGTGCGAGGCCGCCGAACAGAACGTCTCCGAGACGGCTCGGCGCGCGTTGCTGCGCGGCATCGGACCGGGAAGACGTGTAGGAAATATCAGACATGGGCGCCTGTTCTGGATCGCCGGGCGCCGTGACGCCCGGCCTTACCGCACACACTGCCCGGCCGGCACGGCCGGGCAGCGAACCGCTGGATTGCTTACTCCGTGGCGACCGGCTTGCCCGATGCGTCCGTCACCTTCGTCTTCCACTGCTTGCGGATTTCCGTCTCGACCGTCGCCGGCAGCGAGATGTAGTCGAGGCTGTCGGCTGCCTTCTCGCCGTTCTTGAACGCCCAGCTGAAGAACTTCAGCGTTTCGGCGCCCTGCTCCGGCTTGTCCTGCTTCGCGTGCAGCAGCACGAACGTCGCGCCGACGACCGGCCATGCTTCCTTGCCCGGCTGGTTCGTCAGGATCTGGTAGAACGACTTCGACCAGTTCGCGCCGGCAGCAGCGGCCTTGAACGTTTCGGTCTTCGGCTCGACCACCGTGCCCGTCGAGTTCTTCAGGGCCGTGTAGGTCATGTTGTTCTTCTTGGCATACGCCCACTCGACGTAGCCGATCGCGCCCGGCAGGCGCTGCACGAAGGCCGCGACGCCGTCGTTGCCCTTGCCGCCCGTGCCCGTCGGCCAATTGACCGTCGTGCCTTCGCCGATCTTCGACTTCCACTCGTCGTTGACCTTCGACAGGTAGTTCGTCCAGATGAAGCTCGTGCCCGAGCCGTCAGCACGGCGAACGACCGCGATGTCCGTATCCGGCAGCTTGACCTTCGGGTTCAGCGCGGCGATCGCCGGGTCGTTCCACTTCTTGATCTTGCCGAGGTAGATGTCGCCGAGCACCGGGCCCGACAGCGTCAGTTCGCCGGCCTTCACGCCCGGCACGTTGACGACCGGCACCACGCCGCCGACCACCGTCGGGAACTGGAACAGGCCTTCCTTCGCGAGTTCTTCATCCTTCAGCGGAGCGTCCGAACCGGCAAAATCGACCGTCTTCGCGTTGATCTGCTTGAGGCCGCCCGACGAACCGATACCCTGGTAGTTCACCTTCGCGCCGCCGGCCTGCTGGTAGTCAGCAGCCCATTTCGTATAAATCGGCATCGCGAACGTGCTGCCTGCGCCCGTGATGTCGGCAGCTTGCGCGGCGACTGCGAAAAGCGCGCCAGCCAGGCCGGCAATCGCGGTTTGCATCAATTTCATGAGACCTCCAGTGTGTGAGCGGATGACTACGGCACCGCGAAGGTTAGGGGCTCCTCATGACGATAATGTGACAATCGATGAAACTGGCGTGACAGTAACATGACTGGTTGAAAGGGTGTATCGGGCCCTGTGCGGGCGGCCGCGCAGGGGCAGCGCGGCGGGAAATGGCGGCAAGAATTGCCGGTCAGGAAGGGCTGTTCGGCGCTCGCCGAGCGAGGTCCGGAGCGAATCGTGTTCGCAGCACACTGGGCAGGAAAACCCTTTGCCGCGGTCATCACGATTCAGGGTCGGATGTTTTCTTGCGTCAGACGAAATCCGCGCCGAAGTCATCCTCTATTTAATAGCGCAAACCTTTGCGTCTGACGAATTGCGGCGCCCGAGGGCGCCGCTTGTCGAATTATCGGAGAGGCGGCGCGCGCACGGCCGGACCGGTCGCGCGCCGTCACCGATTCGGCTCAGCTCGTCGCCGCGCGCACCGCGTCGGCGATCGCTTCCGCGTGACGGGTCGCGTCCGCTGCATGCTGTGCCTCGACCATCACGCGCAGCACGGGCTCGGTGCCCGACGCGCGGATCAGCACTCGGCCGCGGCCGGCGAGCGCGCTTTCGGCTGCGTCGATCGCCGCGCGAATCGATGCGCTGCCCTTCCAGTCGGCACCCGGCTTCATCCGCACGTTGATCAGCTTCTGTGGGAACAGCGTGACGCCGTCAAGCATCTGTGCAAGCGTGCGGCCGCTGCGCTTGAGCGCGGCCAGCACGAGCAGCGCCGACACGATGCCGTCGCCGGTCGAATGGCGGTCGAGCGAGAGGATGTGGCCCGAGCCTTCCGCACCGAGCTGCCAGCCGCGCTCGCGCAACTGTTCGAGCACGTAGCGATCGCCGACGGCCGCCCGCACGAACTGCACGCCCTCGCGCTGCAGCGCGACCTCGACCGCGAGGTTCGTCATCAGTGTGCCGACCGCGCCGTCGACCTTGCCGGCGGTCGCAATCCGGTCCTTCACGAGTACGTAGAGCAATTCGTCGCCGTTGTACAGCCGGCCCGTCGCATCCACGACCTGCAGGCGGTCCGCATCGCCGTCGAGCGCGATGCCGAGGTCCGCATGGTTCGCCCGCACTGCACGCACCAGTGCGTCGGGCGCCGTTGCGCCGACACCGTCGTTGATGTTGAAGCCATTCGGCGCGACGCCGATCGGAATCACGTCCGCGCCGAGTTCGTGGAATACGTGCGGCGCGATCTGGTACGCGGCGCCGTGGGCGCAGTCGATCACGAGCTTCAGCCCGCGCAGGTCGTATGCGGCCGGGAACGTGCTCTTGCAGAACTCGATGTAGCGGCCGGCCGCGTCGTCGAGGCGACGCGCCTTGCCGAGCCGGTCCGACGACGCGCATTCGAGCGGCTTGTCGAGCCATGCCTCGATCTCGGCCTCGGTATCGTCCGGCAGCTTGTTGCCGTCGGCGGAAAAGAACTTGATCCCGTTGTCCTGATACGGGTTGTGCGATGCGCTGATCACGACACCGGCCGACAGGCGCAGCGCGCGCGTCAGATACGCGACGCCCGGCGTCGGCATCGGGCCGGCCAGCATCACGTCCACGCCAGCCGCCGAAAAACCGGCCTCGAGCGCGGCCTCGAGCATGTAGCCCGACACGCGCGTGTCCTTGCCGATCAGCACCGTCGGACGCGCACCCGCCGCGACGTCGGCCGCGCCGGCCAGCACCTTGCCGGCCGCATAGCCGAGACGCAACACGAAATCAGGCGTGATGGGCGCCTCGCCCACCGTGCCGCGAATGCCGTCCGTGCCGAAATATCGACGTCCCATGGCGAACCTTCCTCCTTCGTCTTTCTGACTTCTGACTTATCGTTGCCGCGCGGCTTCGCGCACGGCGTTCCAGACCTTCAGCGCATCGACCGTCGCCGCGACGTCGTGCACACGCACGATCGCCGCACCGCGCCCGACTGCGCACAATGCTGCCGCCACGCTCGCCGCGACGCGTTCGATCGGCGGCTTGCCGCCGATCACCGCGCCGAGCATCGACTTGCGCGACATGCCCGCGAGAATCGGATACGCGCGCCCGTCGGGCCGCGCGGGCGCCGTGTCGGGCAACGCGGCCAGCAGCGCGTAGTTGTCGTCGACCACCGCCTTGCCGAATCCAAACCCGGGATCGACGCAGATCCGTTCCGCTGCGACGCCCGCGTCGCGCAGCGCCTGTGCGCGTGCGGCGAGAAAGTCGCGCACGTCGGTCACGACGTCGCCGTAGTCGGGCTCGCCGACCTGCATCGTCTGCGGCTCGCCGAGCATGTGCATCGCGCACAGTCCGCTGTTGCCTTCACGAACCGCGTCGATCGCACCCGGCTGGCGGAACCCCCAGATGTCGTTGATCATATCCGCGCCGGCAGCGAGCGCCGCACGCATCACGGCAGGCTTGTAGGTGTCGATCGACAGCGGCACGTTCAACGGCCGCAGTGCTTCGACGAGCGGGATCACGCGCGCGAGTTCCTCGTCGAGCGGCACAGGCGGTGCACCGGGACGCGTCGACTCGCCGCCGATGTCGATCAGGTCGACGCCTTCGGCGATCATCCGCTCGGCCTGGCGCAGCGCATCGTCGCGCGCGAGGAAGCGGCCGCCGTCGGAAAACGAATCGGGGGTGGCGTTGAGAATGCCCATCACGAGCGGGCGTTCGAACGTCAGCGAGAAACGGCCGCACTGGAGTGGCGCGGGAATGGAGGCTGAAACTGCGGATTCGGGCACGGGCGGGAGGTGTTGATGAATGCAAAACGGGCCGGTGTGAAGCCACACCAGCCCGTGAACGGTGCTACGGCGAAGGTCAGGCCGGCGAAGCAGGCGCCGGCGCGTTGCCGGGCTTCACTTCGGCGGCCGTGCCGCCACCCGAGGAATCGCCGCCAACGGCCGGCGAACTCTTCGGCGAGCGCGGCGGACGCCCTTCCATGATGTCGTTGATCTGATCGGCGTCGATCGTCTCCCACTCCATCAGCGCGGCCGTCATTGCCTCGACCTTGTCGCGGTTCTCTTCGAGCAGGCGACGCGCAAGGCCGTACTGCTCGTCGAGCACGCGGCGGATTTCGCCGTCGACCTTCTGCTGCGTCGCTTCCGAGATCGTGCGGGTGAAGCCGCGGCCGAACGGGCCGCTGTCGTTCTCGTCGTCGACGTAGACCATCGGTCCGAGCGCGTCGGTCATGCCGAAACGCGCCACCATCGCACGCGCCGTCTGCGTCGCCTTGTTGAAGTCGTCCGACGCGCCGGTGCTGATCAGGTTCAGGAACAGCTCCTCGGCGACGCGGCCGCCGAACAGGATCGCCAGGCGGTCGAGCAGGTAGTCCTTCGAGTACGTCTCGTTGTCATGCTCCGGCAGCTGCCACGTGACACCCAGCGCGCGACCGCGCGGGATGATCGTGACCTTGTGCACCGGGTCGGCCTTCGGCAGCAGCTTCGCGATCACCGCGTGGCCCGACTCGTGGTAAGCCGTCGCACGCTTCGCTTCTTCGCGAATCACCGCCGACTTGCGCTCCGGACCCATGAAGATCTTGTCCTTCGCGTCCTCGAAATCCTGCATCTCGACGATGCGCTTGCCGCGGCGGGCGGCGAACAGCGCCGCTTCGTTCACGAGGTTCGCGAGATCGGCGCCCGAGAAGCCCGGCGTGCCGCGCGCGATGACCGCTGCGTCGACGTCGTTCGCGATCGGCACCTTGCGCAGGTGCACGCGCATGATCTGCTCGCGGCCGCGGATGTCCGGCAGGCCGACATAGACCTGGCGGTCGAAACGGCCCGGACGCAGCAGCGCCTTGTCGAGCACATCGGAACGGTTGGTCGCGGCGATCACGATCACGCCCGAGTTCGCTTCGAAGCCGTCCATCTCGACCAGCATCTGGTTCAGCGTCTGCTCGCGCTCGTCGTTGCCGCCGCCCATGCCGGCGCCGCGATGACGGCCGACCGCGTCGATTTCGTCGATGAACACGATGCACGGTGCGTGCTTCTTCGCCTGCTCGAACATGTCGCGCACACGGGCCGCGCCGACGCCGACGAACATTTCGACGAAGTCGGAACCCGAGATGCTGAAGAACGGCACCTTCGCTTCACCGGCGATCGCGCGGGCGAGCAGCGTCTTGCCGGTACCCGGAGGGCCGACGAGCAGCACGCCGCGCGGAATGCGACCGCCCAGCTTCTGGAATTTCTGCGGGTCGCGCAGGAAGTCGACGAGCTCGGACACTTCTTCCTTCGCTTCGTCGCAGCCTGCGACGTCGGAGAAGTTCACCGCGTTGTTGTTCTCGTCGATCAGCCGCGCACGCGATTTCCCGAACGAAAATGCGCCGCCTTTGCCGCCTCCCTGCATCTGCCTCATCATGTAGAACCAGAACACGATGATCAGGATCGTCGGCCCGAGGTAGTACAACGCGGACATCAGCGCGTTCGGCTCGTCATCGGCCTTGCCGCTGACCTGCACGCCGTACTTCATCAGATCGCCGACCATCCAGATGTCGCCGGGAGACACGATCTGGTATTTCTGGCCATCAGCCGGAGTGACGGTGAGGTTGCGCCCCTGCACGATGACGTTCTTGACCTTGCCGTTCTTGGCGTCGTCCATGAACTGCGAATAGGACACACCTTCCTGGACGCGGGGCTTGTCGAACTGCTTGAACACCGTAAACAGCACCAGTGCGATCACCAGCCACACTGCTGCCTTCGAAAACATATTGTTGTTCAAAGCACCACTCCTTCACTCGTAGACGAGCGCCTACATTTTCCTTGCGGCGCTCCTCGGTCATTCTAATCCAGTCCGACCACCCCTGCCATAAGCATTGACAACCGTCGCGATAGCGCTTCGCTTGTCTGGCAAGGGCCGGAGCCCGTTTGCGGCACCGCGCCCCGCGTCACCGCGGATGCTTCAGTTGCCGGCCCAAAATGAACGTTTCGGACGATTTGTCGCGGGACGCCTTCGGCTTGCGCGGCGCGACGATCTTAAACTGCTGTTTGAACTTTTCGACGATCTGGCTGTAGCCGCTGCCGTGGAAACACTTCACGAGCAGCGCACCTTCCGGCTTCAGATGATTCTGCGCAAATTCGAGCGCCAGATCGCACAGATGCTCGATGCGCGCCGCGTCCGCCGAGGCCACGCCCGAGAGGTTGGGGGCCATGTCCGAAATAACAAGGTCCACCGAGCGGCCTTCGAGCACTTCCTCGAGCCGGTGAAGGACCTCGTCCTCGCGGAAGTCGCCCTGGAGGAAGTGGACGTCGGCGATCGGTTCCATCGGCAGGATGTCGAGCGCGACGATCGTGCCGTCGATGCCGCCTTCGCGCTCCGCGTCACGCTTCTTGCCCTGCGCGAGCTTGTTGCGGGCATACTGGCTCCAGCTGCCCGGCGTCGCGCCGAGATCGACGATCACCTGGCCCGGACGGATCAGCTTGTCCTGCTCGTCGATTTCCTTCAGCTTGTACGCGGCACGCGCGCGATAGCCCTCCCGCTGCGCCATTTTGACGTACGGGTCGTTGATGTGGTCGTGCAGCCAGTGCTGGTTAAAGCGGTTTTTTGCCATTCGAGAGAGAGATTGCTGCTATTTGCTTCGTGAAGCCGTGCTTTTGGCGGATAATACGCGTCTTCTTCGCGCGGCTGCGGCCCCTTCCGGGCCCAAGCCGCGATTTTACGTGGTTTCGGCGCGCGGCTGATGCGGTAACTTCCCGCGATTCGCTTCTGATGCAGCGCGCCCCTATTTAGATTTCGACATTTCCATGCCCGCCCTTTCGCTTTCCCCCGCCGAGCGCTCCGCGCTGCGCTCCCAGGCCCATGCGCTCAAGCCCGTCGTGCTGATCGGCGCCGACGGGCTGACCGACGCCGTGCTGAAGGAAATCAAGGTGCACCTCGCCGCGCACCAGTTGATCAAGATCCGTGTGTTCGGTGACGAGCGCGACGAGCGCGTCGCCATTTACGACGAGATCTGCGACCGCCTGAACGCGGCGCCAATCCAGCACATCGGCAAGCTGCTGGTGATCTGGAAGCCCGAGGCTGCCGTGGCGGCCCCGACCCGCGGCCGTCGTGCCGGCGCGCTGCCGAGCGCGGCCGAAGCCGTCGACGACAAGAAAGGCCGTGCGCCGCGCACCGTCAAGGTCGTCAAGGTGTCGCCGAACGCGAGCCCCGTGCGCCGTCCGAGGCCGGTAAAGGTCACGGTGCGCGGCAACGAGCGCGTGACGGCGGGCGGCACCGTGAAGCGTGCGAAAAAGCGTCAGGCCAGCACGAAGCGGCCGCACCAAGGCAAGTAATCCTGCCGCGCGGCACGGGGCACCCCGTGCCGCCCTGCCGGTGCGGCGCACACGCCGTTCAGGCGTCTCGCGCCGGCAAACGCCAGATCAGCATCAACCCCAGCACGCTCTCGACGAGATAGAACAGGCTCGACACGCCGTGCAGCATCCCGAAGCGGCTCGCATACGGCGAGTTCGCGATATCGGTGCCCGCCTCCATCGCGGCCACCCGCAGCGCGTTCATGAACGGCTGCAGCGCAAAATACCCGACCAGCACGCACGCGACCATCGCCGCGACGATCCAGCGCACGCGCCGGTAATCGCCGCTACCACGCCGCACCTGCTGGTTCGACAGCGCGAGCAGCAACACGCCGCATACGACACCGAGGATCGCCTCGATGCGAAACAACTGGGCGGCGACCGAGCCGGCCGTCATCCGCTCCAGCGTCTTGAACAGCACGGGCGCGACCGCATACCCGATCGTCAGCAGGCTGCCGACCCACACGGCCGACAGCAGACGGAACACGCGATGCGGCATCACGTCGCCCCGCTTCAGATGTAGCTGACCGAGATGATTTCGTATTCGCGCACGCCGCTCGGCGCCTGCACGGCCGCGACGTCGCCTTCGGACTTGCCGATCAGCGCGCGTGCGATCGGCGAGCTGACCGAGATCAGGCCGTGATCGATGTCGGCTTCGTCGTCGCCGACGATCTGGTACTTGACGGTATCGCCGGACTCGAGATCCTCGAGTTCGACCGTCGATGCGAAGACCACGCGGCCTTCAGCGTCGAGCACGGTGGGATCGATGACCTGCGCGGCCGAAAGCTTCGATTCGATTTCCGCGATGCGACCCTCGATGAAGCCCTGCTTTTCTTTCGCAGCGTCGTATTCGGCGTTTTCGGACAGATCGCCCTGTGCGCGGGCCTCCGCGATCGCGTTGATCACGGCCGGCCGCTCGACGGACTTGAGGCGCTGCAATTCATCGCGCAGTTGCTCTGCGCCACGCTTTGTCAACGGAATGGTGCTCATAAACGGCTCAATCGCTAAAAACGGCTATAAAAAAAATCACCGCGATTAAGCGCATTTCCGGCGAACCGGAAACACCGCTTAATCGCGGCACGTGTTGCTTCGACAGGTAACTGAACGCTTAGTTTAGGCGAGCATGAAGACCTTGTAAATCATAGACTTCCAGATCCTTCAGGTAGCGCAAGCCTTCGACAGCCGCGCGCGCGCCCGACATCGTCGTGTAGTACGTGACCTTGTGCGCCTGCGCGCTCATGCGGATCGAACGCGAATCGGCGATCGCCTGGCGCGTCTCGTCGACCGTCGTGAACACGAGTGCGATCTCGCCGTTCTTGATCATGTCGACGATGTGCGGACGGCCGTCCTTCACCTTGTTGACGACCTTCACCGGCACGCCGGCCGCTTCGATCGCGGCAGCCGTGCCCTTGGTCGCGACGATCGGGTAGCCGAGGTCGTGCAGCATGCGCGCGACTTCGACCGCCTTCGGCTTGTCGGCGTCCATCACGGTCAGCAGCACCGTGCCCGACTCCGGCAGGCGCGAGCCCGCCGCGAGCTGCGACTTGAACAGCGCCTCGCCGAACGTCTGGCCGACACCCATCACTTCGCCGGTCGAACGCATTTCAGGCCCGAGGACCGGATCGACGGTCGGGAACTTGACGAACGGGAACACCGCTTCCTTCACGCTGAAGTACGGCGGCTCGACTTCCTTCGTCACGCCCTGCTGCGCGAGCTTCTGGCCGACCATCGCGCGCGCCGCGATCTTCGCGAGCGGCAGGCTGGTCGCCTTCGACACGTACGGCACCGTGCGCGATGCGCGCGGGTTCACTTCGAGCACGTAGATAATGTCCTGCTTCGAACCGTCCGCCTGCGGCACCTGCTGGATCGCGAACTGCACGTTCATCAGGCCGACCACGTTCAGCGCCTTCGCCATTGCGCCCGTCTGGCGCTTCAGTTCGGCAACGGTTTCCTTCGACAGCGAGTACGGCGGCAGCGAGCATGCCGAGTCGCCCGAGTGGACGCCCGCCTGCTCGATGTGTTCCATCACGCCGCCGATGAACACCGACTCGCCGTCGCAGATGCAGTCGACGTCGCATTCGATCGCGTCGTTCAGGAAGCGGTCGAGCAGCACCGGCGAATCGTTCGACACCTTCACGGCCTCGCGCATGTAGCGCTCGAGGTCGCGCGGCTCGTGGACGATTTCCATCGCGCGGCCGCCCAGCACGTACGACGGGCGCACGACGAGCGGGTAGCCGATTTCGGCCGCCAGTGCGAGCGCTTCGTCTTCGGCGCGTGCGGTGCGGTTCGGCGGCTGGCGAAGGCCGAGGTCCTGCAGCAGCTTCTGGAAGCGTTCGCGGTCTTCGGCCGCATCGATCATGTCCGGCGACGTGCCGACGATCGGCACGCCGTGTGCCTCGAGGTCGAGCGCGAGCTTCAGCGGCGTCTGGCCGCCGTACTGGACGATCACGCCGACCGGCTTTTCCTTGTCGACGATCTCGAGCACGTCTTCCAGCGTCAGCGGCTCGAAGTACAGGCGGTCGGACGTGTCATAGTCGGTCGACACCGTTTCCGGGTTGCAGTTGACCATGATCGTTTCGTAGCCGTCCTCGCGCATCGCGAGCGCCGCGTGCACGCAGCAGTAGTCGAACTCGATGCCCTGGCCGATTCGGTTCGGGCCGCCGCCCAGCACCATGATCTTCTTGTTGGTGGTCGGCTGCGCCTCGCACTCTTCCTCGTAGGTCGAGTACATGTAGGCCGTCTTGG
This sequence comes from Burkholderia sp. MSMB0856, assembly GCF_001524645.2. NCBI lineage: Bacteria > Pseudomonadati > Pseudomonadota > Betaproteobacteria > Burkholderiales > Burkholderiaceae > Burkholderia > Burkholderia sp. MSMB0856. The sequence continues at coordinate 2,255,974 of NZ_CP013427.1, forward strand.
TCGCGAACTCGGCCGCGCAGGTGTCGACGCGCTTGTAGACCGGGCGAACGTTGAGTTCGACGCGGCGCTTGCGGACATCTTCCGGCGTCGCGCCGAGCAGCTTCGCGAGGCGGCGGTCGGAGAAGCCGCTCTGCTTCAGGTAGCGCAGCTCGTCGAACGTCAGCGACGCGAGCGTGCGGCCCGCGAGCGCCTTTTCCTTCAGGATGATCTGCTCGATCTGCTCGAGGAACCACGGGTCGATCGCGGTTTCCGCGAAGATTTCCTCGGCCGTCATGCCGATGCGGAATGCATCGCCGACGTACCAGATGCGGTCCGGGCCCGGCTCGTGGATCTCGATCGCGATCTCGTCGCGGTCGGTCGACTTCTCGTCGAGACCGTCGACGCCGACTTCGAGGCCGCGCAGCGCCTTCTGGAACGATTCCTGGAACGTACGGCCGATCGCCATCACTTCGCCGACCGACTTCATCTGCGTGGTCAGGCGCGAATCGGCTTCGCGGAACTTCTCGAACGCGAAACGCGGGATCTTCGTGACGACGTAGTCGATCGTCGGCTCGAACGATGCCGGCGTCTGGCCACCGGTGATTTCGTTCTTCAGCTCGTCGAGCGTGTAGCCGACCGCCAGCTTCGCCGCGACCTTCGCGATCGGGAAGCCGGTCGCCTTCGATGCGAGCGCCGACGAACGCGACACCCGCGGGTTCATCTCGATGACGACCATGCGGCCGTCCTTCGGGTTGATCGAGAACTGCACGTTCGAGCCGCCGGTGTCGACGCCGATCTCGCGCAGCACCGCGAGCGATGCGTTACGCAGGATCTGGTATTCCTTGTCGGTGAGCGTCTGCGCCGGCGCGACCGTGATCGAGTCGCCGGTGTGCACGCCCATCGGGTCGAGGTTTTCGATCGAGCACACGATGATGCAGTTGTCGGCGCGGTCGCGCACGACTTCCATCTCGTATTCCTTCCAGCCGAGCAGCGACTCTTCGATCAGCAACTCGCGCGTGGGCGACAGGTCGAGACCGCGCTTGCAGATCTCTTCAAACTCTTCGCGGTTGTACGCAATGCCGCCGCCCGAGCCGCCGAGCGTGAACGACGGACGGATCACGACCGGATAGCCGCTGCCGCCGGTGCCGGCCATGATCTCGGCATGCACCTGGGTCGCCTCTTCCATCGAGTGCGCGATGCCCGACTTCGCGGAGCCGAGACCGATTTTGGTCATCGCTTCCTTGAATTTCTGGCGGTCTTCCGCCTTGTCGATCGCTTCCGGCGACGCGCCGATCAGCTCGACGCCGAACTTCTCGAGCACACCGTGGTGGTGCAGGTCGAGCGCGCAGTTCAGCGCGGTCTGGCCGCCCATCGTCGGCAGGATCGCGTCCGGGCGCTCCTTCTCGATGATGCGTGCGACGACTTCCCACGTGATCGGCTCGATGTAGGTGACGTCGGCCGTGTTCGGGTCGGTCATGATCGTCGCCGGGTTGCTGTTCACGAGGACGACCTTGTAGCCCTCTTCACGCAGCGCCTTGCAAGCCTGCGCGCCCGAATAGTCGAACTCGCAAGCCTGGCCGATGATGATCGGGCCGGCGCCGATGATGAGGATGCTTTTGATGTCTGTGCGTTTTGGCATGGCTTGTGAATTCAGTAAGTAATCTTTGTCGTGGCGTTGTCGCGGATCGGCGGCTGCGCTCAGCTCATGGTGGCGAGCGCGAGCTTCACCGAGAAACCGATGAACAGGCCGCCCACGCTGCTCGCCGCGCCCGCCGCGAGCTTGCGGCGGCGGCGGAAATGCTCGGCGAGCCGCGCGCCCGCGAAGATCAGCGTGCTCAGGTACAGGAAGCTCGCGCATTGCGCGATCGCCCCGAGCACGACGAACGACAGCGCGGGATGCGGGAACGCCGGGTCGACGAACTGGATGAAGAACGAGATGAAGAACAGGATCGCCTTCGGATTCAGGAGGCTCACGATCAGCGCCTTGCGGAACGGCCGCTCGCCGTCGACCGCACGCGGTGCATCGGCCGGCGCATCGGCGCGCGCGCGCAGCTTCCGCCACGCGCCGCGCAGCATCCCGGCACCGATGTACAGCAGGTACGCGGCACCGCCGTACTTGACGACGGAGAACAGCAGCGGGTTCGCCTTCAGCAGCGACGCGACGCCCGCGGCGGACAGCACCATCAGCACCGTGTCGCCGAGGAACACGCCGCAGGCCGCGCGATATCCGGCCTTCACGCCGCGCTGCGCCGCGAGCGACAGCACGTACATCGAGTTCGGCCCCGGCAGCAGGATGATGAAGATCACGCCGAACACGTAGGTCCAGATATCCGTGATGCCGAGTGCGTGGCCGAACATGATGCGAATCTCCCGTTCTTCGGTTGCTTCAGTTGCGTCAGGCGTTGCGCTGCTTCGCCGCGTCCATCAGTGCGGTGAAGCGGTCGAACAGATACGCGATGTCGTGCGGGCCGGGTGACGCTTCCGGGTGGCCCTGGAAGCAGAATGCCGGCTTGTCGGTCAGCTCGAAGCCCTGCAGCGTGCCGTCGAACAGCGACACGTGCGTCACGCGCGCGTTGGCCGGCAGCGAATCCGCGTCGACCGCGAAACCGTGGTTCTGCGACGTGATCACCACACGACCGTCGCCGAGATCCTTCACCGGGTGGTTCGCGCCGTGGTGGCCCGTCTTCATCTTCAGCGTCTTCGCGCCGACCGCGAGGCCCATGATCTGGTGGCCGAGGCAGATGCCGAAGGTCGGCACGCCGCGCTCGATGAATTCCTTGGCCGCCGCGATCGCGTAGTCGCACGGCTCCGGATCGCCGGGGCCGTTCGACAGGAAGATGCCGTCCGGATTCAGTGCCAGCGCGTCGGCCGCGCTCGCCTCGGCCGGCAGCACCGTCACGTGGCAGCCGCGCTCCGCGAGCATGCGCAGAATGTTGTACTTGACGCCGAAGTCGTACGCGACGACGCGGTACTTCGGCGCTTCCTGCATGCCGTAGCCGCTGCCGAGGCGCCATTCGGTCTGCTTCCACTCGAACGGCTTCGTGGTCGACACGACCTTCGCGAGATCCATGCCCGCGAGGCCCGGGAACGAGCGCGCGAGTTCGATCGCCTTCGCCTCGTCGTTCGAGCCGGCCAGGATGCAGCCGTTCTGCGCGCCCTTGTCGCGCAGGATACGGGTCAACTTGCGGGTATCGATGCCGGCGATCGCGACGACGCCTTCGTCGCGCAGGTAGTCGCCGAGCGTGCGGTCCATGCGGAAATTCGATGCGAGCGTCGGCAGATCACGGATGATCAGGCCGGCGGCATGGACTTTCGTGGCTTCGACGTCTTCGGCGTTGACGCCGACGTTGCCGATATGCGGGTAGGTGAGCGTGACGATCTGACGCGCGTAGCTCGGATCAGTCAGGATTTCCTGATAGCCGGTAATCGCGGTGTTGAACACGACTTCACCGATCGTGTGGCCTTCGGCCCCGATCGAATAACCACGAAAGACCGTGCCGTCGGCGAGTGCAAGCAAGGCGGGAGAAAAAGACGGCAACACGGGAGGCTCCTTGGGGAACACCCTGCTGCCGACCTGTTTACCCTGCCGCGCGAGCGCCGCGCTGCGTAGGCGCGCGGAGTCGCTAGCTGGACGCGACCTGCGGTGTCGGCACGCGAACCCGGCGCGTGGCGCACGAGGCTTCGCGGCATCGCCCGACAGGCGGCGTGCGGCGGATGAACGGGATGAGTGAGGTAGGCGCTAGGGTGCGAGGTTGATCAGCACAAACTTTCAAATTATAGCCCGAAAATGGCCTTATCTTCAATCGATATGGCCGTCCGATCACACATGCGGCGCGCGCAATGCCGTGGCATCACGCGCGCCATTCGTTGCTGCGGCCCCGTTTCCGCAGCCGCCCTACCCGTCAGCGTACCGCCGGATCAACATGCTTGCCAGCGCTGCGCGCGGGCCACACGTACCAGACCGCGCTCGCGAGTTGCAGCACGAGCAGCACGCTCCACGCCGTGACGTGCGCGGCAGCCGGGTAATGGCCGTCGACGGCCGGCCAGTGCGACAGCACCGCGCCGATACCGATCTGGAACGCAAAGATCAGCACGAAGATCACGAGCGTCAGTGTCGTATTCGCGCGGCCGATCAGTTGGGCCGGGAAGTGGCCGGCCAGCACGGCATAGGTCAGGATCCCGACGCCGCCGAACATTCCGTAGGCCGCCCACAGCACGGCCGGCGGCAGCGGCACGCGCGCGACGATCGCGATTTGCGTGGCGACGAACAGCACCATGCCGACGCCGCAAAACGCCTGGACGGACACGCCGCGGCGCTCGAGCACGCGCGCCGCCGCGCCGAAACCGACACAGCCGGCCATCATCGCGAAGCCGAGCACCGACACGAGCCGTGCGGCGTGCGGCGCATCGAACCCCGCGACGTCGCGCAGGTACGGACCGACCCACAGCGACTGCATCGCGTAGAACACGCCCTGCGTGACGATCGAGAACGACGAGATCTTCCAGAACGCACGGCTGCCGAGGATGTGCCACGTGCCCTTGAACTGGCTGACGAGTCCGCCCTGATGGCGCGGCCGCTCGGCATCCGGCGCGCCGAAGCCGATCGCGGCCGCGACGACGATCGTCAGCACCGCGAGGCCGCCGCAGATCACACGCCAGTTCGTCACGCCGAGCAGCCAGGTCAACGGCGAGCCGACCGCGACGCCGCCCAGGCCGCCGACAGCCATCACGAGACCGTTGACGAGCGGCAGCCGGCCGACCGGAAAATGCTGCGCGAGCGCCTTGAATGCCGCACCGAGACAGACCGATACGCCGACGCCGATCAGCAGCCGGCCGACCATCATCGTGCCAAGGTCGTGCGCGACGCCGAACACGGCGGCGCCGGCAGCCGCGAACAGCAGCATCCCGGCCGTCACGCGGCGCGGGCCGAAATGGTCGAGCAGCACGCCGGCCGGAATCTGCGCGCCGGCAAAGCCGAGAAAATAGAGACTGGTGAGCAGCCCGAGATCGGCGGCCGAGAGCCCGAGCTCGTGCGTGACGAACGGCGCGAAGCCAAGATTGACGCCGCGGAACACATACGACACGAAATATCCGACCGCAAACAGCGCGAGCACCCTCACCTGCACCGACGACATCGCTCCTCCTCGTGATCCGATCCCGGCCGCGCGAAGCAGCGCTGCCGCTGCCGCGCACAAACGAAAACGCCGTCACCTCGGTGACGGCGTTGCTTCGTGTTTCATCGGATGATAACGCAAGCGCGCGATCCGGCCGGACCGCCGCGCTGCAGTCGCGACCGCGTTACTTCTTCTTGCCCTTGTTTGCAGCGGCCTTTGGCGCCGCCTTGGCCGGCGCCGCCTTCGCGGAAGCAGCCTTCGTCGCGCGGGCCGCCGGCTTCGCGGCACCGTGCTTCGCGCCGCGCGACTTGCCGCCGACGGACAGGCTCGCGCGCTCGATACGCGCGCCGGCGGTCGACGTCGCGATCCGCTCCGGACCCGGCTCGGCAGGCACCGCGCGACCGACAGGGACGTGCAGCACGAGCGCCTGGCCCGGCATTGCGAGATCGCGATGCGTACGGTTCCATGCCTTCAGCTGGCTGACCGACACGCCGTAGCGGCCGGCGATCGCCGCCATCGACTGCTTGCGGCGCACGCGGATCAGCATCTTGCGCGTGTCGGGTACGTCGGGCTCCATCGCGAGCGCGCCATTTTCCGCAACGTCCGCGCTGATGTCCTCGTCGTCGTCATCGCCGCGCGGCACAACGATGGTCGAGCCCGGCTTCAGGCGCATGCCGGCGGGAATTTTGTTGACGGACATCAGCGTATCGGCGTCGACACCGATCTTCTCGGCGATCGCGGCCGGGCGCGCGCGCTCGCTGACCGTATAGGTGGTCCACGTCGACAACTGGCCGTTGTAGGCCTTCAGGTTCTTCTCGAACGCTGACGCGTTGTCGAACGGCAGCAGGATCTGCGGCTCGGTCGCGCCGAGGATCACCGGCTTCGAGAACGACGGGTTCAGCGAGCGGAACTCGTCGAGCGACAGGTTCGCGAGCTTCGCGGCCACCGCCACGTCGATGTCGCGCGACGTCGTGACCGTCACGAAATACGGGTGGTTCGGGATCTCCGGCAACGTCAGGCCGAACTGCTGCGGATTCGCGATGATGTTCTTCACCGCCTGCAGCTTCGGCACGTAGTTGCGCGTCTCGTTCGGCATCCGCAGGCTCTGGTAATCGGTCGGCAGGCCGGCCGCCTGGTTGCGCGCGATCGCACGCTGCACGTTGCCCTCGCCCCAGTTGTACGCGGCCAGCGCCAGATACCAGTCGCCGAACATGTCATGCAGGCGCGACAGGTAGTCGAGCGCGGCGCTCGTCGACGCGAGCACGTCGCGGCGCTCGTCCTGCCACATGTTGCGCTTCAGGTTGTACGTGCGGCCCGTGCCCGGCATGAACTGCCACATGCCTGCCGCCTTCGCGACCGACAGCGCCTGCGGATTGAACGCGGATTCGATGAACGGCAGCAGCGCGAGCTCGGTCGGCATATGGCGCGCCTCGAGTTCCTCGACGATGTGATACAGGTACTTCTGCGAGCGCTCGGTCATGCGCTGCACGTAATCGGGACGCTGCGTGTACCAGGTCGTCTGCATGTCGACGAGGTCGCTCTGCAGGTCGGGCATCTGGAAGCCGCGACGGATGCGGCCCCAGAGATCGGAATCTGCACTGGTCAGGTCGCCGACGGATTGCTTGTCGACGTCGACAGTTTCTTTGGCGGTGGCTGATTTACGGAGGTAGTTGGACGCCGCCTGCGAATCGGCGGCGTTGTTGGCGACAGGAGCCTGGCTCGCACAAGCGGCGAGTAGCAGGACCACCATCGCACTCAATATAAGTCGCATGAAAATCTCGGCTTCCGACGGCTGGAAATTGCTGGCGATACTACGGAAGTGCGTGCTTCACGTCAATAAAAACACCGAAAACTCAGCCAAATCCTACATTTGGAGCAATTTTTACAGACTCCGCTTGAGCTTTTGGAGTCCTCCGGAAATCGTCATCGGAACCGGTTTTTCCACTCCCGCATCAGCGTGAACGCCGCGAGGCGATCCGGCACCGTTTCGTGCAGCTCGGCCTCGAGCGTCGCATGGATGGCCGGGCTGTCCGACCGCATGAACGGGTTGACGGCGCGTTCGTGCGCGATCGTGGTGGGCAGCGTCGGCACGCCGCGCGCGCGCAGCGCCTGCGCGTCGTCGCGCCAGGCGGCGAGCGCCGCATTACCCGGTTCGCACGCGAGCGCGAAGCGGATGTTCGACAGCGTATATTCGTGCGCGCAATGCACACGGGTGTCGCCGGGCAGCGCCGCGAGCGCGTCGAGCGACGCGAGCATCTGCGCGGGCGTGCCTTCGAACAGGCGGCCGCAGCCGCACGAGAACAGCGTGTCGCCGCAAAACACATGAGGGGTCGCGGCGCCCTGCCCGGCCGCCTGGAAATAGGCGATGTGACCGCGCGTATGCCCCGGCACGTCGAGCACGTCGAACGTGAGCGCCGGCGCGTCGAGCGTCACGCGATCGCCGCCCGCGAGCGGCCGCATGACCACGCCGATCGACTCGGCTGCCGGGCCGTAAACGACCAGCGGCACATCGTCCGGTTGGCCATCGCGCAGCGCGGCGACACCGCCGACATGGTCGGCATGATGGTGCGTGAGTAAAATAGCGGTCAACCGCCAGCCGCGTTCGGCAAGAACACGGCGTACGGGCGCGGCTTCACCCGGATCGACGGCGATCGCATCGCGGCCGTCCGAGACGAGCCAGATATAGTTGTCTTCGAATGCCGGAACCGGCACGTATTCCAGCTCGTTCATGGGCGCGCAATCATCGTTATGTCCGATCGTCAAATTATAGACTGGCCCGCCTGGACCGACTCGCCGCCCGGCCGCTACGTGCTGGACTGGGAGCAGGCGCAGCTCGACCGGATCGTGTCCGACGTCTTCGGGTTTCACGCGCTGCAGCTCGGCCTGCCGCAGCTCGATGCGCTGCGCGAGAACCGCATGCCGTATCGTGGCCTCGTGCTCGATCCGGCGAGCGGCGCGAGCGCGCCCTACCAGTATCCGTGGGCGCGCGAGGCGCACGCGCCCGAACATGCGCCGGCCGGTCGCAGCACGACGTGGAGCGATCTGCTCGACCTGCCGTTCGAGTCGCAGAGCGTCGACCTGATCGTGATGCCGCATACGCTCGAATTCACGTCGGACCCTCACCGCCTGCTGCGCGAAGCCGAGCGCGTGCTGATGCCGGAAGGCCAGCTCGTGATCACCGGCTTCAATTCGCTGAGCCTGTGGGGCATGCGGCAATCGTTCGGACGCATGGCGAACCGTCCATTCGTGCCGGCCGCGCGCGACCAGATCGCGTTCATCCGGCTCAAGGACTGGATCAAGCTGCTCGGCTTCGATCTCGAGCGCGGCCGCTTCGGCTGCTACCGGCCGCCGCTCGTCACCGACAAATGGCTTGCCCGCTACGGCTTCATGGAAGCCGCCGGCGACCGCTGGTGGCCGATCTTCGGCGCCGTCTACATGGTCACGGCCGTCAAGCGCGTGCGCGGCATGCGCCTCGTCGGCCCGATCAAGATGAAGAAGCCCGTGCTCGCGCCGGGCCTCACGCCGGCGGCCACCCCGACCACCCACCAAGAACACTCATGACCACCGACACCATCGACATCTATACCGACGGCGCCTGCAAGGGCAATCCCGGCCCCGGCGGCTGGGGCGCACTGTTGCGCTACGGCGACCGCGAAAAAGAGCTGTTCGGCGGCGAGCCCGACACGACCAACAACCGCATGGAACTGATGGGCGTGATCGCCGCGCTCGAGGCGCTGAAGCGGCCGTGCCGCGTGATCGTCCATACCGACTCGCAATACGTGCAGAAAGGCATCAGCGAGTGGATCCACGGCTGGAAGAAGAAGGGCTGGGTCACCGCGGCGAAAACCCCGGTGAAGAACGCCGACCTGTGGAAGCGCCTCGACACGCTCGTCGCACAGCACGAGGTCGAGTGGCGCTGGGTGAAGGGCCACGCGGGCCACCCCGAAAACGAACGCGCGGACGCGCTCGCGAATCGCGGCGTCGAATCGCTCGTGGCCTGAACGCAGGCCACCCCACTGTCTTTCCCGATTTATCCGACATGCGCCAGATCATTCTCGATACCGAAACCACCGGCCTGAATCCCCGCACGGGCGACCGCCTGATCGAAATCGGCTGCGTCGAGCTGCTGAACCGGCGGCTCACCGGCAACAACCTGCACATCTACGTGAACCCCGAGCGCGACAGCGATCCGGGCGCACTGGCCGTGCACGGCCTCACGACCGAATTCCTGAGCGACAAGCCGAAGTTCGCGGAAGTCGTCGACCAGATCCGCGACTTCGTGAAGGACGCCGAGCTGATCATCCACAACGCGCCGTTCGACCTCGGGTTTCTCGACGCAGAATTCGCGCGGCTCGACCTGCCGCCGTTCACCGAGCATTGCGGCGGCGTGATCGACACGCTCGTGCAGGCCAAGCAGATGTTCCCCGGCAAGCGCAATTCGCTCGACGCGCTGTGCGACCGGTTCGGCATCAGCAACGCGCACCGTACGCTGCACGGCGCACTGCTCGACTCGGAACTGCTCGCCGAAGTCTATCTCGCGATGACACGTGGCCAGGACAGCCTCGTGATCGACATGCTCGACGACGCAGGCGCCGACGGCGGCGCGGCGAACGGCCAGCGCGTGTCGCTCGCGTCGCTCGACCTGCCGGTTCTCGCGGCGAGCGACGACGAACTCGCCGCCCACCAGACCCAGCTCGACGAACTCGACAAGTCGGTCAAGGGCACCTGCGTGTGGCGCAAGCCCGCCGACGCGGACGCCGCCGAGGCCGCCTGACGCGGCATCTCCCGACCGGCGCCTGCAGCCGCGCTCACGCGCGCGGCTGCAGCGCGATGATCGCCATCCCGCCGAGCGCGAGCACCGCCCCCGCCACATCCCAGCGGGACAGCGCAATGCCGTCGACCACCCGCAGCCAGATCAGCGCCACCGCGATATACACGCCGCCGTACGCCGCATACGTGCGCCCCGCCGCGCTCGGATGCAGCGTCAGCAGCCACGCGAACAATGCAAGCGACAGCGCGGCCGGCACCAGCAGCCACACGGGCCGGCCGCCCTTCAGCACGAGCCACGGCAAGTAGCAGCCGACGATTTCGGCCAGTGCAGTGACGGCGAACAGCGCCGCAATCCTGATCAGTTCGGTCATCCGGTTCCTCGCAGATTCGGCCCCCAACCGGCGGGCCGCGCGACCCCGCCGCGCGCCGCCGATCATACCGGAGCCGGCCTCGCCGGAACGGCCGCCAGACCGGGGATTCCGGGCAATTTGCACGATCGTCTGCCATCGTGCTATCATGTCGCCTGTTTCAACATTCAATCTCTGTCTACTCAATTTCGACAGGAGTCCGTCCGCGCGTTGCGGGCCGGTGCTTCGACCGAAATTGCATCCACAGGAAAGCCCGCCCGACAGGCCCGCTTTTCTCGTTTCGTTGCCCCTCCGGGGCGCTTGCCGGAACGCCGGACACGTCCGCGCCGGCATCTGCCGCTCGCATCACGCGGCCCATTCTTCATGAGCGCACCGTCGCGACGGCCCATCGGGCCCGCGTCGAAGCAGTCCCTTACGGCCCTTTACCGCCTCATGTGCAGTAAGCGCTTAAATGGCCTGCCCCGACGCGCAGCACGCGACATCGCGCTCGCCGGCAAACCGTGTCGGACGGCCCGCCCGTTCCGGCGCAGTCAAAGGAGTGCATGACCTTGACCGCAACACACGTCAGCCCGACCGCTGCTTCTTCCACCACGTCGTCCGGCGAGGCCCCGCTCGCCGCGGACGACATTACCGTCGTCGACCAGAGCCTGCTCAAGCGCGCCGTCAGCGCGATGGCCATCGGCAATGCGATGGAATGGTTCGACTTCGGCGTCTACAGCTATATCGCCGTCACGCTCGGCAAGGTGTTCTTCCCGTCCAGCAGCCCGTCCGCGCAGCTGCTCGCGACCTTCGGCACCTTCGCCGCCGCGTTCCTCGTGCGACCCCTCGGCGGCATGGTGTTCGGCCCGCTCGGCGACCGCATCGGCCGCCAGCGCGTGCTCGCCGCCACCATGATCATGATGGCCGTCGGCACCTTCGCGATCGGCCTGATCCCAAGCTATGCGTCGATCGGCATCATGGCGCCCGTGCTGCTGCTCGTCGCCCGCCTCGTGCAGGGCTTCTCGACCGGCGGCGAATACGGCGGCGCCGCCACCTTCATCGCCGAGTTCTCGACCGACAAGCGCCGCGGCTTCATGGGCAGCTTCCTCGAATTCGGCACGCTGATCGGCTATGTGATGGGCGCCGGCGTCGTCGCGCTGCTCACCGCGTCGCTGTCGCAGGAAGCGCTGCTGTCGTGGGGCTGGCGCGTGCCGTTCCTGATCGCGGGCCCGCTCGGCCTGATCGGCCTGTACATCCGGATGAAGCTCGAGGAAACGCCGGCGTTCAAGCGCCAGGCCGAAGAGCGCGAAGCGCAGGACAAGGCCGTGCCGAAGGCACGCTTCCGCGAAACGCTAATGCGCAACTGGCGCGCGCTGCTGCTCTGCGTCGGCCTCGTGCTGATCTTCAACGTGACCGACTACATGGTGCTGTCGTACCTGCCGAGCTTCATGTCGTCGACGCTGCACTTCGACGAGTCGCACAGCCTCGTGCTGGTGCTGATCGTGATGGTGCTGATGATGCCGCTGACGCTCGCCGCCGGCCGCCTGTCGGACAAGATCGGCCGCAAGCCCGTGATGCTGGCCGGCTGCGTCGGCCTGCTGGTCCTGTCGATCCCGTCGATGATGCTGATCCACGCGGGCACCACCGCGTCGGTGTTCGGCGGCCTGCTGATTCTCGGCGTGCTGCTGTCGTGCTTTACCGGCGTGATGCCGTCGGCACTGCCGGCGCTGTTCCCGACCGAGATCCGCTACGGCGCGCTCGCGATCGGCTTCAACGTGTCGGTGTCGCTGTTCGGCGGCACGACGCCCCTCGTCACGGCATGGCTCGTCGACGTGACCCATAACCTGATGATGCCCGCGTACTACATGATGGGCGCCGCCGTGATCGGCATCGTGTCGGTCGTCGCGCTTGCCGAAACCGCACGCCAGCCGCTCAAGGGCTCGCCGCCGGCCGTCGCGACGCGCCGCGAGGCGCACCAGCTGGTGCGCGAGATGCGCGAGAACGACGACGACGCGGAAATTTACGGCGTCGTGTCGACTGCACGCGCCTGAGCATCGCCCAAGAAAAAGCCCCGGCAAAAGCCGGGGCTCGATCGAACCCGATCCGCCCGACCGGCTTGCGCCGGCCGGGCTTTTTTTCATCTGTTGGATGGACGCGCGATCATGCGTGCGCTTCACAGTGGCGGCAGAAGATCAGCGCCCGCGAACGCGACACCGCGGCCTGCGCACCGCGCGCCGCGACGATCAGGCCGACCTGGCCGAGATTGAAATCGCGCTCGACCATCAGCTGCGTCAACGCGGCAAGCGGCAACACGACGGACGGGTGGTACAGACTCGATTCGATCAGCGCTCTCATCATCGGCTCCATCAGGCAATGCATATTCGATGGAGTGGATTCTAGGGATCGGCTGCAACCGGATAAACAGCGCGAATGCGAAGTCACTTGTCAGCGGCGGATAACAATCGGCCGCGCCTTTGGCGGACAGGGCCGAGCGGCCGGCGGCGGACGGCGGACGGCCCGGGAACGCAAGACGGACCGTGCGCGACGGGGTCTTGCGGACGCCGCACCAGGCGAAAACGAGTGACCACGCGGCCGATGGCGGCGGAGTCGATCCGTGCCGGATGCCGGCACGAGTCCCGGCGAGATCGCACGCCGGTTGCGTCGCCTGCCACCCTCGCACCCGTGCCGACGCGACAGCCGCCGGGCTTCAGTCGAGCGGCGTCTCGACAAACGCCGGCAGCGCTTCCGCCCGCGCCGAATGTGCGGCGAGCGCCGGATAACGGGCCGGATCGATCCGCGCGAGCGCCGGGTACTCGGTGCTCGTGAATTGCGTGAAGCGCCACGCGACGGCGACGGTCACGTCGGACTGCAGCAGGCGCGCACCGCCGAACCAGCCATTCGCGGCCGCGACGAGCGGCTCGAGCTTGTCATACGCGGCCTCGATCTGGCCCAGCACCCGCTCGAGCCACGGGGCGTGCTGCTTCTCGGCCGGCCGCAACGCGTGCTCGTACACCACCTGCACGGTCTTCTCCGCCGCCGCCAGCGCGAATCCGACCGGCACGAGCGTGCGCAGCCGCGCGTCGGCGGCGTCGGGCAGCAGACGCCGCTCGGGCGCAACGCGATGGTCGAAATAGTCGACGATCAGCGACGAATCGATCAGCGTTGCACCGTCGTCGGTCACGAGCGTCGGCGCCTTCACGACCGGGTTGAATGTCTGGAACTGGTCGAACTGACGGAACACCGAGATCGACTCGTGTTCGAACGGCAGGTCGAGCAGCTTCGCCGAAATGGCGGCACGGCGCACGAACGGGGAATCCAGCATGCCGATCAGCTTCATCGCGAACGCTCCACTTGAGGGGATGGGATCGATGACTGTAGCAGCGCCGTATGTCGCCGCCTAGGGCCGGTCACGTTTCCGACACCCGCTGCGCGGCCAGAGTGACCATAATGCAGATTCACGCCCCCTCCGACCAAGGTTCGCCATGTGGTACGCCGTCGTCGAGCAGCAGCGGGAATGGATGCGCGCCTGGCGCGCGGCGACGTGCCACGCGTTCGACGTGTGGCCAGCCGCGACGCTGGCGCACGCCGCGTCATCGTGCTACGACGACCTGTTCGAGCCGCTCCTCGGGCCCGCCGTCGGGCCGCCGCGCTTCGAGATTCGGCGCGCGGCGGTCGACGAGCGAATCGTCGCGCGCACGCCGTTCTGCCAGCTGCGACGCTTCGCGCGCGACGACACGCGGCGCACGGTGCTGCTGTGCGCGCCGCTCGCCGGACATGCGGCCGTGATGATGCGGGAAACCGTCGAGGCGCTGCTCGCGGACGGCGACGTCTGCGTGACCGACTGGGTCAATGCGCGCGACGTCCCGCTCGCGGCGGGTCGCTTCGGGCTCGACGAATACGTGGCGACGCTCGACGGCTTCGTCGACGCGCTCGCCCGCGACGCGCGGCCGCTGCACGTCGTCGCCGTGTGCCAGGCCACCGTTCCCGCGCTCGGTGCACTCGCGCTGCGCGCCGCGCGCGGCCTCGCACCGCCCGCGAGCGTCACGCTGATCGGCGGGCCGCTCGACGCGCGCGTCAACCCGACCACGCTCGGCACCACCGCCGCGTCCCGGTCGCTCGCGTGGTGTCGCCGCCACCTGATCGACATCGTGCCGCCGCGCTTCCCCGGCCGTGGCCGGCACGTGTTCCCGACCTATCTTCAGCAAGGCGAGATCGCGCTGCTGTATCCGCAACGCTTTCTGACGCTGATCGAGGACTACGCGCGCGCGGCGTCGCATTTCGACCTGACGGCGCTGGCGGACGCGCGGCGTGCGCTGCGCGAATACACGGCACTGCTCGACATGCCGGCCGAATATTTCCTGGATACCGTCGATATCGTGTTTCAGCGAATGTGCCTCGCGAACGGCACGTGGGACGTCGGCGGGCAGCGCGTCGAGCCGGCCGCGCTGCGCGGCGTCGCGCTGCTGACGGTCGAAGGCGGTTGCGACGCCGTCACGGGCACCGGCCAGACGCATGCGGCGCTCGCCATGTGCCGCGGCCTCAAGGCCGGCGAGCGCCAGCGCCTCGATGTCGACGATTGCGATCATTACGGGCTGTTCACGGGCACGCGCTGGCGCAGCGAAGTCCATCCGGCGCTGCAGCGCGTGTTCGCGCAGGCCGAAGCCGGACGCCCGGGATCGCGCCGGCGCCGTATCAGACGGACGTGACGTCGTCGTCCGACGCGCGGGCCGCGTCGAGGAGCACCCGCACCTCGTCGTCCCCGGTCTGGTCGAAACGCGCGTAGAACTGGCTGATCCCGAAGAACGACAGCGGCTGCAACACCGTCACGAACGCGTCGGCCAGATCGTCGAACGCACGCCCGGCACCATCCGGTGCGACGGGTACGGCGGCCACGATGCGCGCGGGATGGCGCTCGCGCAGCGCCTGCAGCGCGACGCGCATCGACGCGCCGGTCGCGACGCCGTCGTCGACGACGATCGCGATACGGCCGTCGACCGGCAGCGGCGGCCGGGCGCCGCGATACAGCGATTCGCGGCGCTGCAGTTCGGCCGTCTCGCGCGCGATCACGTCGGCCAGCTGCGCATCGGTCACGCCCATCGCGCGGATCGCCGAATGCTGCAGGTGGATCGCTCCGCCGGTCGCGATCGCGCCGATCGCGAATTCCGGATCGGACGGCATGCCGAGCTTGCGCACCACCAGCACGTCGAGCGGCGCGCGCAGCGCCTGCGCGACCGGGAATGCGACCGGCACGCCGCCACGCGGCAGCGCGAGCACGACGACGTCGCGACGCCCCGCATAATCCTGCAGCGCGTGCGCAAGCCGGCGACCCGCGTCGGCGCGATCGACAAAACATTCGGTCACGATCGGCTCCCTGCCGTTGCGCCGGATGCGCGACACCCGCACCGGCCCCTGTTCAACGAGCATGGTTCATCGGACGCGCCGACGCAAGCGGGGTCATACCGGCACGCGCGGCATGCGGATCGTGGCGGGAAAAGGATGGATGGCGTTCGCCCGGGCGGACCGCCCGTCAGGTGCTCAGAGCCCGCCGGCCTGCCGGTACAGCCGCCAGAACGACTGCGCGTACGACTGCGCGAGTTCCGGTGCGCGCTGGAACACGTTCACCGTTTCCGCGTGCGCGGGCGCGCCGTCGGACAGCGTCGTCAGCGCGACGCTGTCGTCGACGATCACGAAGCGCGGCGCGGGATCGCCATGCCGCGAATCGATCGCGACGTCGATGCCGGCCGATTTCAGATAGCCCGCGCCGCTGTATTTGCCCGCACGCGACGAACGCACCAGCACGACGCGCACTTCGATGCCGCGCGAACGCGCGTCACGCAGCGCCGCCGCGACCGCGGGCGGCACGTACGCGTAGCCGGCCAGCAGCACGCGGCGCTGCGCCTGACCGATCAGGTCGACGGTCGCGTCGGCCGCCGCATTGTCATACGAAAAGTACGTGCCGACCGATGCGGCATCGGACGGAATCGGGCTGGCGTGGGCGGTCGCCGCGCACCAAAGCACGGCGAGGAGGAAGGCGGCGGATCTCATGGCGGGCGCCATTGTAGCGACGCCAATTCGCGTGGCAAGCGCCTGCTGCGACGGTGCTGCGCCGGCGCAACACCCGATGCGCAACGCCCGCCTGGCGGGCCGGTTCCGGAATCGATCTTGCCGGGATTTCCGAGCGTTTCCGGGCCGCTCGCATGCCGCTCGTCAGCCGGCTGCGACGCGTGCGAGCCAGCTCGCGATACCGTCGACGGAACGAAAATCCGCGACGCTGCGTGCCGACAGCGCCGGATACGCGCCGCCCGCCATCTCGGTCAGGGCGCGGCCCGGGCCGAGCTCGAGAAACGCGGTCGCGCCGGCCTCGACGCACGCGACCAGGCAGGCCGCCCACTCGACCGGCTCCGCGATCTGGCGCGTGAGCTTGTCCAGCCCCGCATCAACATCGAGCACGGACGCGCCATCGATCCCCGAAAACAGCCGCGTGCCAGGCAACGGCCGGCGCACGTTCACGGCAGCCAGCGACGCGCGAAACGCGGGCACCGCCGACGCGAGCCGGCGCGTGTGCGACGCGATCCGCACGCACACGGGCGCGACGCGCAGCGCACCGTCGCGTGCCGCGTCGTCGGCCACCGCGGCGACGTCGGCCTGCCGTCCGGCCACCACGAATGCGTCGCCCGGATTGGCGATCGCAATCGCCGCATCGCGGCCGTCGCACAGTTGCGCGAGCTGCGCGCGCGTCAGCCCGCGCACGAACGCCATCCGTTCGTCGCCGCCGCTCGCGGCGTCCATTGCGCGCGCGCGCGCGTCGGCCAGATCCAGCGCGTCGTGCGGATCGATCATCCCCGCGACGCTCCATGAAGCGACTTCGCCGACGCTATACCCGGCGACACAGCGCCGGCGCGGCCACACCGCTTCGAGCAACGCAGCCGCCGCGAGCGCCTGAACCGTGCAAAGGATCTGCGCGGCGCGGTTCTCGCGCAGCGCGTCCGGTTCGGCGTGCCGCACCCAGTCGCGCGGATCGTCGCCAAGGAGCCGGCCGGCATGCTCGAACAGCGCATCAGCCTGTGGCGCGGCACCGGTCAACTCGAACATGTCCGCCCGCTGCGCGCCTTGCCCCGAACACAGGATCGCCAGCGTCATCGCCCCACCCCGGCCGCTTCGAGTGCGTCGACGAACACGCTCATCGCCAGCAGATCGGCCGCGCCGCCCGGGCTCAGCCGGCGAGCGACGAACGCATGGTGTGCGGCGGCCGCGCGCAATCGCCAGTCGCGAGCGCGTATGCCGCCGCAGGCGACGAATGCGCGCGCCGTGGCCCGCGCGAAATCGAGGCCGGCCTGCCCGCCCCGGTGCAGCAGGTTCGTATCGTCGAGCGCGGCGATCAGCGCGAAGCATGCGTCGACGCGCGCGGCTTCCGGATCGTCCGGCACGCGGCACTGCGCGCGGCGCAGTGCCGGCAATCCGACGCCGTACACGCTCGCGAACCCGTCGGCCGCCTCGCGACGCGCGCCGCCGACGCCGTAGCGGCGGCTCGCGCGCTCGCCGTGGCTGTCGGGCAGCCGCGGGCCGCCGAGGATCTCGGTGCCCCACCGCCGCGCGACGAACGCGCCGAGCGTCATCGTGCGTGCCGCCGAGCCGGGCACCGCGCGGCGGCCGGCGGCCGCGCACAGCAGCCCGAGCCCGAAGATCGCGCCGCGATGCGTGTTGACGCCGCCGGTCGCGGTGAGCATCGCGTGTTCCGCGCGCAGCCCGATCTTGCGCAGCACGGCCATGCCCGCGTCGCGCGCGCCGGCGTCGGCGAGCTCCGCGAAGTACGGCCGCAGCACGGCCGCGCTGCGCGCGAACGTCGCGGCGTCCATGTCCGCATGGCTGCCGGTGTCGACGTGACTGACGAGGCCCGGTTTCGGATATGTCTCGATTTCGAGCACGAGGCTGCGCTCGGCGAGTTCGGCGATGCGCTCGGCGTCGGACGGCGCCGCCGCGCGGCAGGCGGCCCATGCACTCATCGCGTGCCCCCCGTGAATGCGTCTGCAGACATCAATTCGACCGCCACCGCCGTCTTGACCGCGACTTCCGGCAGCCGCGCATGCAATTCGCGCCAGTTCACGCCCGCGCCGTCGTCGCGCAGCAGTTCGCCGTCGATGCGCATCGGCGCGCGCGCGTCAAGTTCAGCCAGGCCGTCGAGCAGCGCGGCAAGCGACGCGGCGTCCGGCAGCGGGAACACGATGTCGAGATCGGAGGACGCGCTCAGATAGCACTCGCCCGTCAGCGCCTGCCACGCGAGACTGCCGAACACGCGACCCTGCACGCCGCAGCGCTTGCCGAGCACATCCAGCTCGCGCAGCGTCGCGTGCCAGGCGTCGGGCGCGGCGACCAGCACGTCGGCCAGCGTGGGCAGCGGGCCGACCGACTCGACCGCGTCGGCGGCGACGTTCAGGGCGATGCGCCGCTTGCCCGCGGAAGGCGGCAGCGGCACGCCGAGCGGCACGCGCCGCGCATCGGCCTCGTCGGGCGACGCGCGGCGCACGATCAGCGGCCAGCCGCGCGCGGCCCACGCCTGCACGAGCGGATCGGCCGCCAGCGCGGGATCGCGCGAGCATGCGGCGCCCCACCCGGCCGCCGTCAGCGTGACGAGCGTGTGGCGGCGCAGCGGCGTGTCAGCGTGCGTCACGCGCGAGTGCCTCGACGCGCCGCGCGACGTCGGCCGCGACCGGCCGGCCGCGCGCTGCACGACCATCGGTGCGATCGGCCGGCTTGCCGAGCCATTCGCCGACCTGCGCGCCGAGCGCGCGGGCCGGATCGAGCACGGCGTCGACGGCGCCCATCTTCACGAGATTGTCGAGTCCCGGCGCGAACACCGGCGTCGAGCGCGCCATCTCCTTCAGCACGTCGATCGGCAGCTTCGTCACGCGCGACATCGACGGCAGGTCCATCACCTCGGGCTCGGCACCCGGCACCGCGAGCAGCGTGCGCGTCGCGAGCGCGGTCGCGATGAACGCGCCCGCGGCCGTATGGCCGTACAGCAGCCCGATCGTCCGGTGCCCGGCGAGCTCCGCATGCATCAGGCATTTCGCGAGATGCGACAGCCCTTCGTTCAGGCCGAGCAGTTCGTCGCGCTTGCTCATCCGCTGGCTGTCGCTGTCGACGAGCACGAGAAGCGGCGTGCCGCCACCGCGCTCGATCGTGTCGAGCACGTGCGACGCGAGCGTGAGGGCTTCGTCGATGCCGAACGGCAGGCGGTCGGCGACGCCGATCACGTCGACGCGCGTGCCGGTCAGTTCAGCGTGGCCCGTCAGCAGGCCGCCGTTTCGCTCGATCGAATGGCCCTTGGGAAACAGCGAGTTCAGAACTTCATCGAGCGTCATGCTGCGGCTCCTGTAACTGGTCGGCGAGCTTCGCGAATTCGTCGTCGGACATGCCGGGAATCGCTTCCGGCTCGCTCGCGCCGAGCGCGCGCCACACGTCGAGCGCATCCTTGCACGTGCCGAACCGCGCGACGCGCGCTTCGAGCCGCGCCTGCTCCGCGCGCAGCATCGCCGTGTCGAATGCCGGCGCACGGCCGATCAGGTCGAGCGCGGCCGCGCGAAACGCATCGGGCGTATCGGCCACGTAGCGATCCGCACCGCCGATCAGTCGACGGTGCTTGCCGCCCATCGTGCGCCAGATCAGCGCGCGGTCCTTCGCGTCGAACTCCTCGACGCCGCGGTTGGTCTCGATCACCTCGGGCCCCGACACGCTGATGCGCCCCTGCTCGGACACCGCGAGCGCCGAGCAGCACGCAGCGAGCAGCCCGCCGCCGCCGTAGCAGCCCGCGCGCCCGCCGATCAGCCCGATCACCGGCACGCCGGCCGCGCGCGCCTCGACGAGCGCACGCATGATCTCGGCGATCGCGAGCTCGCCCGCATTCGCTTCCTGCAGCCGCACGCCGCCGGTGTCGAACAGGATCAGCACCGGCGTGCCGCGTTCGCGCGCCGCACGCAGCAGTCCCGTGAGCTTCGCGCCGTGCACCTCGCCGAACGCGCCGCCCATGAATCGGCCTTCCTGCGCGGCGACGAACACCGCCTTGCCGTCGAGCCGGCCGTGGCCGACCACCATGCCGTCGTCGAACTGCTGCGGCAGGTCGAACAGCGGCAGGTGCGGGCTCGTCACGCGCTCGGCCGGCCCGAGAAACTCCGTGAAGCTGCCCGCGTCGAGCAGCCCGTCGACGCGCTGGCGCGCCGACGCCTCGTACCAGCTCGCGGCGTTCGCGACGAACGCCGGGGCGTCGTGGATCGCGTCCGTCATCATGCCCCCCCCTCGATCGCGCGCACGGCCTGCGCGAGCCGCAGCGACACCATGTCGGGCCGCGCGCCGCCGTCGTTGATCGACAGCTTCAGGCCGCCCGGCGCGCGCCGTTCGACGAAGTCCGACACGACGGCCTGCCACACCGCGCCGAAACCGACCGCCGCGGTGCGGATGTCGATCTCGCATTCGTTGCCCGGCAGCACGCGCTCGACGAGCACCTCGAGATTGCCGGACGCGACCACGCCGACGAGCGCCGTGGCCAGTTCGCCCCGCGCACGCCCGCGCGCGGTGAAGCGATAGTTCAACTGTTCCATGCCCTCTTCCTCACCAGTTGCGGAACCGGGCCGGCGGCGCATACAGGCCGCCCGACCAGTGCACGAGATCCTTGATCGAGCGCGCGGCGAGCCAGCGGCGGTCGGCGTCGAGCGGATCGATGCCGAGATCCTCCGGGCGGCGGATCACGCCGCGCTCGCGCAGCCGCTCGACCATCCTGCGGTCGCGGCCGCGACCGACTTCCGTATAGCCGGCCACGCCGCGGATCGCGTGCTCGCGTTCGTCCTTGTCGCGACACATCAGCAGGTTCGCGATCCCTTCCTCTGTGACGATGTGTGTGACGTCGTCGCCGTAGACCATGATCGGCGCGAGGTCGAGCTGCAGCTTGTCGGCGAGCTTCAGCGCATCGAGCTTCTCGACGAACATCGGCACGTTCTTGTCGCCGAAGGTCTCGCCGATCTGCACGACCAGCTTGCGGCCGCGCCTGAGCGCCGACGGCGTGTCCGGGTCGGCTTCCGCGCCGGCCTTCAGCCACGGCTCGCTCGGGTGACGCCGGCCGCGCGCGTCGCTGCCCATGTTCGGCGCGCCGCCGAAACCGGCGATGCGCTCGGCGGTGACCGTCGACGAATGGCCGGACAGGTCGATCTGCAGCGTCGAGCCGATGAACATGTCGCACGCGTAAAGGCCGGCGGTCTGACAGAACGCGCGGTTCGAGCGAAGCGACCCGTCGGGGCCCGTGAACCACACGTCGGAGCGCGCGCGGATGTAGTCGTCCATCCCGACTTCGGAGCCGAAGCAGTGGATCTGCTCGACCCAGCCCGATTCGATCGCGGGAATCAGCGTCGGGTGCGGATTGAGCGCCCAGTGCGTGCAGACCTTGCCCTTCAGCCCGAGCTTCGCGCCGTAGGTCGGCAGCAGCAGCTCGATCGCGGCCGTGTTGAAGCCGATCCCGTGATTCAGGCGCTTGATCCCGTACGGTTCGTAGATGCCCTTGATCGCGAGCATCGCGGTCAGGATCTGGGTCTCGGTGATCGCGGCCGGGTCGCGCGTGAACAACGGCTCGACGTAGAACGGTCGGCCGGCCTCGACGACGAAATGCACGCGGTCGCCCGGGATGTCGACGCGCGGCACCTTGTCGACGATGCGGTCGACCTGCGCGATCACGATGCCGTCCTTGAACGCGGTGGCCTCGACGACGGTGGGCGTGTCCTCCGTGTTCGGGCCGGTATACAGATTGCCGTCGGCATCCGCGCTGACCGCCGCGATCAGCGCAACCTGCGGCGTGAGATCGATGAAGTAGCGCGCGAACAGTTCGAGATACGTGTGCACCGCGCCGAGCGCGATCTTGCCGCCGAACAGCAGCTTCGCGATCCGCTGCGACTGCGGGCCCGAATACGCGAAGTCGAGGCGCTTCGCGATCCCGCGCTCGAACACGTCGAGATGCTCCGGCAGCACGACACCCGACTGCACCATGTGCAGGTCATGGATCTTCGCGCTGTCGACATCGGCGAGCGCCGTCGCGAGCAGGTCGGCCTGCTTCTGGTTGTCGCCTTCGAGGCACACGCGATCGCCGGGCCGCAGCACCGCTTCGAGCAACGCGACGGTGTCGCGCGCATCGACCCGCTTGCCGCGCGCGAAGGCCGCGCCGGCCGCGAGGCGTGCATCGCGCGCCTGCCGCGCGTGATTCCATCCCGTCATGAACAGTTCTCCCGCTTCGATGGTTCAGCGGCATTCTAAGCCTGGCGCCGCCGCCGATTGATGATGTTGACGAATCCGACTCAGAGGGCACCGCGATGGATGCGGGCCGCCGCGGCACCGCGCGCGCCGGCCCCATGCGACGCGCCTTGCGCGGTCACGCGCCGACCAGCGCGCGCGTCGTGAAGAACAGCACCGACGGCCCGAGCAGGCAGCCGACGCCGGTATGGAACGTCGCGACCAGCGCGCCATACGGGACGAGCCGGCGATCGGTCGCGGCGAGGCCCGCGCTCACGCCGCTCACGGTGCCGGCCAGGCCGCCGAAGATCATCGCGGAGCGCGGCGTCTTCAGGCCCATGAAGCCGGCCGCGACCGGCGTGCCGATCATCACGATGATCGCCTTCACGAGGCCCGTCGCGATGCTGAGCGCGATCACGTCGGAACTCGCGCCGATCGCGGCGCCGGTGACGGGCCCGACGATGTAGGTGACGGCGCCCGCGCCGATGGTCGTCATGCTGACCGCATCGGTGTAGCCGAACGCGCGCGCGATGCACGCACCGACGATGAACGGCAGCACCGTGCCGAGCAACAGCGACACGACGCCGACGAGGCCGGCCTTGCGCGCCTCGGTCGGCTGCACTTCGAACGCGGTCGCGACGATCGCGAAATCGCGCAGCATCGCGCCGCCCATCAGGCCGATGCCCGCGAACAGCGGCACGTCGGCGATTCCCTTCTCGCCCCCGGTGAACGCACCGCCGACATACGCGAGCGCAAGACCGATCACGATCGCGATCGCGGAACCGTGCACGCGGCCGAAGGTGAGCTTGCGCGACGCGATCGACGACAGCCACATGATCAGGCCGACCAGCGCGAACGACGCGACGAGCCCATTGTGGGCGACGGTTTTTTCGAGCATCTGCAGCATGGCGGCCTCCGTCACTGTTGTTCGAATTGCGGCACGCCCGCGAAGGCCGTGTCGTCGCGCCCCGTGCGCACGAGTACCGCGATGCAGCACGCGCAGATCGCGACCGCGCCGATGGCGGCGAGCAGCGCGACCGGCCCGCCCTTCAGCGCGGCGACCACGTTCTGGTTCGCGGCCATCGCGACGACGACGGGGATGTACATCGCGCCCCAGAAACCGACGCCCGCCTCGGTCTCCTTCGGCAGCCAGCCGCGCCGGTGCAGCCACAGGCGCAGGCAGATCAGCAGCAGCATCGCGATACCGACGCCGCCGACGTTGGTCTTCACGCCGATCGCGGCGCCCAGCAGGTCGCCGAGGAACAGTCCGGCCAGATGGCAGAACGCCAGCAGCGCGGTTCCGTAGATGATCATGAGTCGTCTCCAGTCTCTTCGTGACGGGCGCCTGACGCGTGCGGAAGCCAGGCCCGCACGCCGATCCCGGGCGCGGACGGTCTGTCTCCCGCGGCGGTGCGCCGCGGCCCGGCGGCTCGTCGTGCGAGCGCGTTCTCGGGCGGTCGATGGGATGATGCGGTTTCGGGCCGGACGCCGGATGGCTTAGACTGACCGATGCAGCCGACGGCACGACACGGGCAACGCGTCCGGTGCGCCCCGTTTGCATGGGCCGCACCGGGGCGTGATCCGATACTAGCGCCGCATGATCCGGCCATTTATGAAGTTGTCGAAACCGATTCAGTGGATTTAGCAATGCGTCCATTACCGCCCGAGCTGCTGCGCAGCTTCGTCGCCGTCGCCCAGTCCGGCAGCTTCACCGCCGCGTCCGAGCGCGTGAGCCTGTCGCAGTCGACCGTCAGCCAGCACATCCGCCGCCTCGAGGAGCTGCTCGACCGGCCGCTGTTCGAGCGCGACACGCGCAACGTGCACCTATCGCAGCACGGCGACGCGCTGTTCCGCTACGCGGTGCGCATCCTCGAACTGATGGACGAGGCCGTCACGTCGGTGTGCGGCCCGCCGCTGTCGGGCAAGGTGCGGCTCGCGATGTCGGAGGATTTCGCGTCCGCGCACCTGACGGCCGCGCTCGCGAGCTTCGTGCAGCGCAATCCGGAAGTCGAGCTTGCGATCTCGACAGGGTTGTCGGGCGACCTGTTCGACGCGCTCGACGAAGGCCGCCACGATCTGGTGTTCGCGAAGCGTGTCGCGGGCAGCCGGCGCGGCCGCGTGATCCGCAGCGAACCGCTGTACTGGTGCACCGGCCCCGATTCGCGGATCACCGGCCACGAGGCCGTGCTGCCGCTCGCAATGCATCCGGAGCCGAGCGTATCGCGCCGCCGCGTGCTCGAGTCGCTCGAGGCGGTCGGCCGCCCGTACCGGATCGCCGTCGTGAGCAGCAGCATCGCGGTGCTGCGCGCGGCCGCGAGCGCGGGGCTCGGCGTCAGCGCGTTTGCGGGCTACGTGATTCCGGCCGGGCTCGCGCGGCTCGACGCTGGGCTCCCCGAACTCGGCGAACTCGAATACGTGATCGACCGGCCGGCGGCCGCCTCGCGCTCGACGCTCGCGCTCGAGGCGACGCTGATCGCGGCGGCGGCCGAGCTGTAGCGATCGTCTTCGCCGTGACGCCGACGACGCCGCGCCGCGGCGTAAGCGCGCAACTGACAATCGTGCCCGGAACGCGTCAGCGTCCGCGCAGCACTCGCTCGCGACAATGGGACCCATCGGAACGCACGGCAATGTGCCGCGCATCCGCTATCCCGTCCCCTTGATCGGAGCACACCATGAACGTCTTGCGATTCGCCGTCGCGACCACCGCAGCCGCGCTGCTGTCCCCCGCCTTTGCGCAAACCGATGCCGCTGCCCCCGCGCAGGGCCTGACGCGCGCGGAAGTCGTCGCGCAGCTGAAGCAGGCGTACCTCGACGGCGAACTGCCGACCAACGACGGCAACTATCCGCCGAATGCCGCGACGCGCGCGCGCAATCGCGAACTGGTGCAGGCCGCGCAGCCCGCGTGGCTCGCGCAGACGCCGCGGGCACCGCAAACGGCCGTCCAGCAATAGCCGCTCACGGCACGACCGGAACGCCGCGCGGCAACGCGCTCAGGGCAGGAAGCTGCGGCGCCGCGCGTCGATCAGCTCGACGAGCAGCCGATCGCGCTCGGCCGCCAGTTCCTGCATCGAACGTTCGCCCTGGATCGCGCGCAGTTCGTCGTTCAGCTTGCGATCGACGGCCGGATCGAACGACGGCGTGCCGAGGTCGTCCCACCACGTGGTGATCGGCCCCGCCAGGTGTTCGAGGAAGTGCGCGATCCCGCCCGCGCCGCCGCCGAGGTGATAGGTCAGGCACTGCCCCATCAGCCCCCACCGCAAGCCCGGCCCCCATGCGACCGCCTTGTCCGCATCGGCGACGCTCACCACGCCTTCGCCGACGAGGTGATACACCTCGCGAAACAGCGCGGCCGCGAGCCGGTTCGCGACGTGGCCGGTCATTTCCTTGTTGAGCACGATCGTCTGCTTGCCGAGCGCGTCGTAGAAATCCTTCACGCGCGCGATCACGTTCCGGTCGGTCGCGTCGCCGCCGACCAGCTCGACGAGCGGAATCAGGTGCGGCGGGTTGAACGGATGCGCGATCAGGCAGCGTTCCGGGTGCTTGTCGCACGCGGTCTGGATCTCGGACATCTTCAGGCCCGACGAACTCGACGCGATCGGCACGCGCGCGGGCAGCACGTCGTCCATCTGCCGGTACAGCGCGCGCTTCAGGTCGAGCCGCTCGGGGCCGTTTTCCTGCACGAAATCGACGCCGTCGAGCGCGCGCACGAGATCCGCATCGAACGACAGCCGCGCGGAAAGTTCGGCGGCCCGGTCACCGAGGAATGCGGCGAGCGCGTCGCGCAGACGCGCGTCGGCCTGCGGTGCGGGATCGGTCGCGACGACGTCGAAGCCCTTCGACAGATAGAAAGCCGCCCAGCTCGCGCCGATCACGCCGGCCCCGACGATCGCGATGCGTTGAATGTCCATGTCCGTCCCGTCTCCGTGGTCTGTGGATAGCGCGACGATTGTCGCATCGATTCACGTCACGACGCGTTGATGCCGGTTGCACTTCCCCTCTTGAAAACCGCCGCGGCGGCCTCTAATTACCGGTTGCCAGGCGGTGCCCGTCACACGCACTGCCCCCGTTTCGACTCGGCGGAAAGCCGCACATCGCACTCGCCATCGGCGTCGCGTCGGCGCGTTTTTCGCGTTTCCTGTTCCGGAGGACCTTCATGAGCGGTATCCATCACGGCCACGACCTGTTCGATGAATTCGCCCGCGTGCAGCGGCAGATGGCGAGCCTGTTCGGCGAGCTTCCGACCGGCATCCGCGCGGTGCGGCCGAGCGCGTTTCCCGCGCTGAACGTCGGCGCGACCGACGACGCGATCGAGATCGTCGCGTTCGCCCCCGGCATGGCCGCGGCCGATTTCGACGTCTCGATCGACAAGGATCTGCTGACGATCAGCGGCGAGCGCAAGCCCGTGCCGCAAGACGCCGGCGACGACGTGCGCACCTATGCGCAGGAGCGCTTTCACGGTGCGTTCCGCCGGGTGGTCGAACTGCCGCAGAACGCGGACGCGGACAACGTCAGCGCCCGCTACGAAAACGGCTGCCTGCTGATTCGCGTCGGCCGGCGCGAGGCATCGAAGCCACGTGCGATCAACGTTCAGTAACCTTCAGGAGAACGACGTGAATATGAGCCAGATCCTGACGGAACGCCAGGCCGGCGCCGTCCACGCGCCCGCCGCCGAGGCCGCACGCCGGCCCGCGATCACGCCGGCCGTCGACATCGTCGAAGACCAACGGCGCGTCACGCTGCGCGTCGACCTGCCGGGCGTGCCGCGCGAGAATCTCGACGTCAAGGTGCACGACAACACGCTGACGATCGAAGCCGACACGCGCATCGACACGCCGGCCGACCTGCGCGTGCGGCATGCCGAAGTCCGCGCGCCGCGCTTCGCGCGCACGTTCGTGCTGAGCCCCGATCTCGACACGTCGCGAATCGATGCGAGCCTGCGCGACGGCGTGCTCACGTTGACGATTCCGCGTCGCGAGGAAACACGCCCGCGCCGCATCGACGTGACGGCCGGCAACGCGTAAGCGCTGCCGCGTGCCGATCGCGCGACGCGCATGACAAAGCCCCGCCGGGCATGACACCCGGCGGGGCTTTGTTTCATCGTGCGGCGCGGTGCACGCCCGCCGTCACGCTCAATCGAAATCGAACAGGTCGAACACCGATTTCTTGCGACGCTGGCCGTCGTGGCGATAGCGGTCGTCGTGCGAGCGGCCGTCACGCCCCCAGCCGTCGTCACGCCCGCGCGGCGCCTGCGCATCGTGCCGCACGGGCGGCTCGTCGCGGCGCGGCGGCGCATCGCCGGTTTCGCGTGCGATCAGCTTGTCGAGCTCGCCGCGATCGAGCCACACGCCGCGGCACGTCGGACAGTAATCGATCTCGATCGACTGGCGCTCGGCCATCAGCAGGTCGGGCGTCTTGCAGACCGGACATTTCATCGCGCTTCTCCTTTCGTTGAGCATTCCGAACCAAGGGCGGGCCCTCGCCCGCCCGCTTTCTCAGTGACCTTCGACCCGCGCCGCGCGCTTCGCCTTCGCACGCCGCGCCAGCATGTTCATGCCTTCGACGAACGCCGAGAACGCCATCGCCGCGTAGATATAGCCCTTCGGCACGTGCGAACCGAAGCCTTCCGCGATCAGCGTCATGCCGATCACGACGAGGAACGACAGCGCGAGCATCACGATCGTCGGGTTGCGGTCGATGAAGCGTGCGAGCGGCTGCGCGGCGAACAGCATCACGCTCACCGCGACGATCACCGCGACGAACATGATCGGGACGTGCTCGGTCATGCCGATCGCGGTCACGATGCTGTCGATCGAGAACACGATGTCGAGCATCACGATCTGGCCGATCGCGGCCCATACCGTCAGTCCGGCCGCGCCGCCGGACGCACCCGCGCCGTCGCCGTCGTGCGACACGTGGTGATGGATCTCGGTGGTTGCCTTCCAGACGAGGAACAGGCCGCCCGACAGCAGGATCATGTCGCGCCACGAGAACGCGTGATCGAACAGCGTGAATACGGGCTCGGTGAGACTCGCGATCCACGCGACGCTGCCGAGCAACGCGAGGCGCATCACGAGCGCGAGCGCGATGCCCAGGCGCTGCGTGCGGGCGCGCTGCGCTTCGGGCAGCTTGTTGCTGAGGATCGAGATGAAGATCAGGTTGTCGATGCCGAGCACGACTTCCATCACGACGAGCGTCAGGAGCGCGGCCCAGACGGCGGGGTCGGCGGCAAGCGTCAGCAGGTAGTCCATGAACAGGGCCGATTCGAATGTGGAAAGCCCGATGATAGGCCACCCCACGACTTCGAAAAAATCAGAGAGAATCTGATCTTTGGTTCGGTTTTTCCGAAATATCGATCCGATGCTGAATTTTCGCCATCTGTACTATTTCTGGGTCGTCGTGAAGGAAGGCGGTTTCGCGCGCGCCGCGGAGCGGCTCGACATGGCCGTGCAGACGATCAGCGCGCAGGTCCGCGAACTGGAAAAGGCGCTCGGCCACCAGTTGCTGCGCCCGGTCGGGCGCGGCATCGCGATGACCGATGCGGGCCAGGCCGCGTATGCGCGCGCCGAGGTCATCTTCGAGATGGGCCGGCTGATTCCCGACGAGGTGCGCGCGGCGGCCAGCCAGCCGACCGTGCGGCTCGCGGTCGGCCTGGCCGACGGGATCTCGAAGCTCGCCGCGCATGCGATCCTCGCGCCGGTGCTCGACACGCCCACGCTGCGGCTGCTGTGCCATGAGGGCGAGCACGACGCGCTGCTCGCGGAACTGGCGCTGCATCACCTCGACCTCGTGCTGGCCGGCCAGGGCGCGCCGTCGGGGTCGAATCTGCGCGTGACGAGCGAGCGGCTCGTCGCGTCGCCGGTCGACTGGTACGGGCCCGCGGCGCTCGTCACGACGGCCGCGCGGCAGCGCTTTCCGCAGTGCCTCGCCGAGTTGCCGGTGCTGCTGCCGACCGCCCACTCGGCGCTGCGCGCACGCCTCGACCTGTGGCTGGAACGGGAACGGATCGTGCCGCGCGTGGCCGGGGAATTCGAGGACAGCGCGCTGATGGCCGTGTTCGCGGCGCGGGGCCTCGGCGTGTTTCCGCTCAGCGAACTCGGCGCGAACGACGCATCGCTGCTGCGTGGGCTGCGCCGGCTCGGCCGGGCGGGCGACGTGACCGAGGAAATCCACGCGATCTGCTCGCGGCGCGGCGAACACCACCCGCTGGCATCGCGACTGCTCGCCGCCGCGCGGCCTGCGCCGGCCGCCTGAAGCGAGCGCGACATCAAACGAAACTATAATGACGCCCCGGCCATACGAGATTGCCACGCGCATCGCACCGGCCCCGCCGCTGCGCCCGCAGCCCCGCGCGGCATCTCGCCGAGCCTTTTGAAAGACGCCATGCACAACCGATTTCGCCTGTTTTCCGTTTCGTGCGCGCTCGCGGCCGCGACCGTGCTGGCGGCGTGCTCGTCGCCGCCCAAGCCGATTTACCAGCAGGAGCAGTTCGACGCGACGAGCAGCCCGTATGCGCACACGTTCCGCTCGAAATCCGACGCGGCCTGCGAGGCCGCGCGGCGCGCGCTGCTGAGCCAGGGCTACGTGGTGTCGTCGTCGCGCAACGATGCGGTCGACGGCAGCAAGAATTTCCAGCCGAGCAACGACATGCACGTCGTGATCGAGTTTCACGTCGTGTGCGCGGACGCGAATGCGGACGGCTCGTCGAGCATCGCGTACGTGAACGCGGTGCAGGACCGCTACACGCTGAAGAAGTCGAATACGTCGGCGAGCGTCGGGCTCAGCGTGTTCGGCTCGCTGTCGCTGCCGATCGGGTCGAGCGACGACGCGCTCGTGAAGACCGCGAGCGAGACGATTCCCGCCGGCGTGTTCTACGAGCGCTTCTTCAATCTCGTCGAGCATTTCCTGAAGATCGATCCGGCCCGCCGCGATCGCGCGACCGTGAAGGCGGCCGAGAAGGAACCCGTCA
Organism: Burkholderia sp. MSMB0856; assembly: GCF_001524645.2. Classification (NCBI taxonomy): domain Bacteria; kingdom Pseudomonadati; phylum Pseudomonadota; class Betaproteobacteria; order Burkholderiales; family Burkholderiaceae; genus Burkholderia; species Burkholderia sp. MSMB0856. The sequence continues at coordinate 2,286,417 of NZ_CP013427.1, forward strand.
CGCCGCTGCCCGAACCCGCGCCGACGCCGCAGGGCGAGCCGATGAAGATGACGACGCCGGTCGTGCCGACGCCGCCTGCCGCGCCGGTGCCGCTGTCGGGGCCGGGCGTCGCGCCGGCTTCGGGCGCGTCGGCCGTGCCAGCTGCGCCTGCCGCGCCATCGGCCGTGGTCGCGCCGGGGGCGATGCGGGGTGGCGTGCCGGCATCGGTTGCGGCACCTGCGTCGGCGTCGGCCGCAGTCCCGCCTTCCTCCTCGGCATCGGCTGCGGCACCTGCGTCGGCGGCCGTGCCTGCTTCGACGTCGGCTTCGGCACCCGCCTCCGTGCGGACGCCCGCGTCTGCTTCGGCATCGCCCGCATCGGCAGCCTCCGCACCTGCCCCCGCGAGCGCTGCTCCGGCATCGGCGAACAAGGCGCCCTCGCCCGCTGCCGCCGATCCCGTCGCCTCGTCCGCACCGACCGGTGCCAGCGCGCCGTCCGCGAACTGATCGCGCGACCATCTCTCCGCGTCGTGCGCCCGTCGCGCGCGGCGCGCCGTGTGCGCCCTTCCCCGACGCCTCACTTAATCGTCGTACACCCGAAGGCCGGTTGCGCATGCGCGCCGTGACGTGACCGGCGATCGAGCGCAGCCCGTCGCGACGAACCACACGAATCCCGATTCCGCCGACGCCCGCGACCATTCCCGCCGCGCGATCACTCCGTCGTTACGTCTTCGCCCCCGCAGCGCCGCCCGGCCGCGCCGCGACACGCGCGCTGGCGCGTTACCGCAACGTCGCGTTCAGCGCCTGCAACTGCTCGACCGTCGCCGTCACGCCGCCGCACACGATCACCGCGATTTCCGACGCCGAAGCAAGCGCCGGCACCGACTGTTCGAGCGCGGCCAGCGCGGCGCCGCACGCCGGCTCGACGACGATCCGGTGCTCGTCCACGAACCGCAGCGACGCAGCCACCGCCTGCGCATCCGACACGACGACCGGATGGATCGCATGCCGCTTCGCCCATTCGACCGCCGCGTCGCACGGCCGCTTCGCGCCGAGCGACGTTGCGATGCTCGTGATCGCCGGCAATTCGACCGGACGACCTTGCGCGACCGAGCGCGCATAGCTGTCCGCGCCTTCCGTCCCGACCGCGACGACCGGCACGTCGTGCCAGCCGTTGCGTGCGAGCCCCTCGAGGACGCCGCACAGCAGCCCGCCGCCGCCGACCGCGAGCACGACCGCGTCGGGTTTCGGGCCGGCCGCCGCCATCTCGTCGATCATCGTCGCGTGCCCCCGCCACAGCACGGGGTCGTCGAACGGATGCACGAACGCGTCCTGCGCGCCGACGGCCGACAGCGCGTACGCGTTCGCCTCGGCCCAGCTCGCGCCGTGCACGACCACCTCCGCGCCCTCCGCGCGGATCAGCGCCCGCGCGCGAGCCGATGCGGTTTCCGGCACGGCGACGAGCACCGGCACGCCGAGCTCGCGACCGCAATACGCGACCGCGATGCCCGCATTGCCGCCCGACGACGACACGAACCGGCGCGCGCCGGCCGCATGCCGCGCTTCGCACACCGCGCCGATGCCGCGCAATTTGAACGAACCGGACGGCTGCAGCGCGTCGAGCTTCAATCGGATGTTCTTGCCGAGACGGCGCGACGCGATTTGCGAGCGGACATAGGGGGTCGGGATATGAAGCGGCATGGTGCGGGACACGGTCGGGACAAAGGGAACGCACGCGGCCCGTGAACGGGCCCGGCAACGTCGATCATCGTACGGCACGCCCGCCATGCTTTTCCAATACCATCGGATGGTGCTTGCCATGCTTGGCAGGCATATCCACCGAATCAAGTCCGACAACCGGAGTCGACACCGCATGCGCCAGATCGAACTGCGTCACCTGCGTTACTTCGTGGCCGTCGCGCAAGCCGGCAGCGTGATGGGCGGCGCCCGCGCGGCCGGCATCGTCCAGCCCGCGCTGTCGCGGCAGATCCGCGAGCTCGAGGATGCGATCGGCACGCCGCTGCTGATCCGCCGCACGACGGGCGTCACGCTGACGGCGGCTGGCGCAAGTTTCCTGCAGGATGCGACGGGCCTGCTCGCGACGTTGCAGGACAGCCGCGAGCGCGCGTTGCGCAGCGCATCCGGCCAGCTCGGCGAGCTGCGCCTCGGCGCGCTGCCGAACTGCCTGCCGCTGCCGGTCGTCGCGAACGTGCTGAAGGCGTTTCGCGACGCGTGTCCGGACGTGAAGTTGTCGATCGCGCCGATGCTGTCCGCCGAACAGGCGGCAGCGCTGATGCGCGGCCAGCTCGACGGCGGCATCATGGCGTGGCGCCGAGACGAAGCGCCGCATCTGTCGGGCGTGCGGCTGCTGAGCGACCGCTTCGTGCTCGCGATGCCCGCGCCGCCCGGCGGCCGCTTCCGCGCGCCGCGCATGCTTGCCGACGTCGCGCACGAGCCGTTCGTCTGGTTCGACGCGCAGCGCTCCGCCGCGCATCACCGCTTCCTGATGGCGCAGTGCGAACGGGCCGGCTTCACGCCGCGCATCGCGCAGGTGGGCAGCGACATCCCGACGCTGATCGGTCTCGTGGCGGCCGGCATGGGCTGCGCGTTCGTGCCGGAAAGCGCGTCGCCGACATGCCCGCGCACGGTCCGGCTCGTCGCGCTCGACGAACTCGCGAGCCGCTTCGATATCGAGTTCGTATTCGACGGTGCGGCGGTGCCGGCGTCTCCCGTCGTCGCGCGGTTTCTCGAAGCGGTGCGCGACGCGACCGGCCAAGCGGAATGATCGATTGCCGGCACGCGCGAGCCGCGCGCTGACGGTGGATTCAGTCGGCTTCGCCGTCATCGCGCACTAAACATTAGCTCGGACAAACGAAAAATCTTTCAGATCGATGACGGACGACGCCGTCACGTCGGAATTTTTAAATTGGCACCAAAAGAGGCCCTTTAACGTCATTTCGAAATGTTATGCCCCGAAATATACTGCGCCCGCATCCAACCCTCGTGCCAAAGAGAGGATGCTTTTCGCCCCGGTCACGGCCCCCCTGTGACCGGGGCTTTTTTCGTCGGCAAGCCGCGCCGGCGAATCGCCGAAACCGCGCCACTCGGGCCGCACACGCATGCCGGCTCGACTCCGAATTATTGACATCGAATCAAGATAATTTCGCCCGAGCGCGGCTTTTTCCGCAAAAGTAATGCAGGCACACTTCACCCTGTCCGCAATGGCCAGGTGCCGTTGCCCCATGCTTGCAGGAGCTCATCGCGTGAACAGCACGACCTCTTCCCCTTCCCGCCCGGGCGGCAGCGCCGCGCTGCCGCTGCTGGCGCTTGCCGCCGGCGCATTCGGCATCGGCACGACCGAGTTCTCGCCGATGGGCCTCTTGCCCGTGATCGCCGACGGCGTACACGTGTCGATTCCGCAGGCCGGCATGCTGATCAGCGCGTATGCGATCGGCGTGATGGTCGGCGCGCCGCTGATGACGCTGCTGCTCGCGCGATGGTCGCGTCGCTCGGCGCTGATCGCGCTGATGTCGATCTTCACGATCGGCAACCTGTTGTCGGCCGTCGCGCCGGACTACACGACGCTGCTGCTCGCACGGCTCGTCACGAGCCTCAACCACGGCGCGTTCTTCGGGCTCGGCTCGGTGGTCGCGGCGAGCCTCGTGCCGCGTGAAAAGCAGGCCAGCGCGGTCGCGACGATGTTCATGGGCCTCACGATCGCGAACGTCGGCGGCGTGCCGGCCGCGACGTGGCTCGGCCAGATGATCGGCTGGCGCATGTCGTTCGCGGCGACCGCGGCGCTCGGCCTGATCGCGATCGCCGGCCTGTTCGCCGCGCTGCCGAAGGGCGAAGCCGGCAAGATGCCGAACCTGCGTGCCGAACTGTCGGTGCTCACGCGCCCCGTCGTGCTCGGCGCGCTCGGGACCACGGTGCTCGGCGCCGGCGCAATGTTCACGCTGTACACGTATGTCGCCCCGACGCTCGAACACCTGACCGGCGCAACACCCGGCTTCGTCACCGCGATGCTCGTGCTGATCGGCGTCGGCTTCTCGATCGGCAACATCGCCGGCGGCCGCCTCGCCGACCGCTCGCTCGACGGCACGCTCATCGGCTTCCTCGTGCTGCTGATCGTGACGATGGCCGCGTTCCCGCTGCTCGCCCGCACGCATGTCGGTGCGGCAGTCACGCTGCTGGTCTGGGGTGTCGCGACGTTCGCGGTGGTCCCGCCGCTGCAGATGCGCGTGATGCGTGCCGCACACGACGCGCCGGGCCTCGCCTCGGCCGTCAACATCGGCGCGTTCAATCTCGGCAACGCGGTCGGCGCGGCAGCCGGCGGCGCGGCGATCTCGGCCGGCTTCGGCTACGCGGCGGTGCCGCTCGTCGGCGGGCTGATCGCCGCGGCCGGGCTGGCGCTGGTTGCGCTGCAGATGATCCAGCGCCGCCGCGCGCCGGTCGCCGCGAGTTCGTAAGCACGCGGCGATCCGTACGGCTGCCGGCCGGCACGGCGGGCGACGCAACGCGACGCGTCAGTCAGTTCAGTGGTGAACCTCGCCGCGTTCGAGCGGCAGGATCAGGCGCTCGGGGATGCTGCGTCGCGACGCACGCGCGCCGACGTAGTACAGCCCGGCCGGCACGACGAGGCCGAGAATCCATGAGATGTCGGTGCCGCCGAGCGCGTCGACGAGCGCGCCCGTGTAGATGTGGGTCGACATGAACGGCAGCTGCACCAGGATGCCGACCACGTAGATCGTGATCGCCATCACGTTCCAGCGGCCGTAGCGGCCGTCCGGATCGGACAGCGCCGGCACGTCGTAGCGCGAGCGCGTGAAGCAGTAGTAGTCGACCAGGTTGATCGCGCTCCAGGGCGTGAAGAACGCGAGCAGGAACAGGATGAACGCCGTGAATTCCTTCAGGAACGAATGGCGGCCGGCGAGCGCGATCAGCGTCGACACGCAGATCATCCCGAAGATGTACACGAGACGGCTGCGTGACGACACCGCACCCTTGCCGCGGAAACCGCTGACGATCGTCGCCATCGACATGAAGCTGCCGTACGCGTTGAGTGCCGTCACCGTCACCTTGCCGAACGCGATGGTGAAATACAGCAACGCAGCCACGGCGCCCGTCGAGCCGAGCCCGACGATATACGACACCTCATGGTGCGCGAACTGGCTGCCGGCCAGCGCGGCCGCGAACACGCCGAACACCATCGCCGCCTGCGCGCCGATCACCGAGCCGAGGCCCACCGCGAGGAACGTGGCGACCGACGACGTCGAGCGCGGCAGGTAGCGCGAATAATCGGCGACGTACGGGCCGAACGCGATCTGCCACGACGCGGACAGCGACATCGACAGCAGGAAGCTCGCGAGCGAGAAGTGCCGGTTCGCGAGCAGCGCGCCGACGTCGTGGTTCGCGAACAGCTGCGCGAACATGTAGACGAATGCGACGATGCCGACCACGCTCGCGATCCGGCCGACGAAGTGGATCGCGCGATAGCCGAACACCGTCAGCACGACGATCACGGCCGCGAACAGCAGGATGCCGGCCGCGTCGTCGACGTGCAGCAGTTGCGCGACGGCCTGCCCGGCGAGCACCGAGCCGCTGGCGGAAAAACCGATGTACATCAGGCACACGAGCACGATCGGAATCATCGCGCCGTAGACGCCGAACTGCACGCGACTCGAGATCATCTGCGGCAAGCCGAGTTGCGGCCCCTGCGCGCCGTGCAACGCCATCACCGCGCCGCCGACGAGCTGGCCGAGCAGCAGCGCGACCAGCGACCAGAACACGTCGCCGCCGAGCACGACCGCCAGCGCCCCCGTGACGATGGCCGTGATCTGCATGTTCGCCGACAGCCACAGCGTGAACTGGCTCAACAGGCCGCCGTGGCGTTCGGCGTCGGGAATGAAATCGATCGAACGTACCTCGATCAGACCACCGGCTTTTCCACTGGGATTCGTTGACACGGGAAAATCTCCAAGATACTGAGGATCGCAAACGGTTTGGACGAGACGGGGAACGTGCCGAGCCACCCTTTCGACTCGTCGGGTGCGGCGCGCCGTGAATCGCCGGGACACGCGCCACGCACGGTCCGCACGCTGGCGCGCAGCCGGCACGCCCCGTGGCCGACAGTGCCAGCGGATGATCTTGTATATACAACCAGGCAGATATCGGTGATTACCCGGTGTCCGGCAGCTTTCCGGATCGTCCGGGAAAACGGAGCGCATCCGGCGATCGCAGGTGTCGGTCGACCGTATGAAAAATGCAGGGAAAACGAAAACTCAGGCGCCGGCGGGCGACGCCTGATCGGGTGCGGCGACCATGTCGCCGGCGGGAAGGAGCGTCAGCATGCGCCGCGCCGCCTCGATGTCGCGCGCGTGCAGCCATTCGTCGTAGTCTTCGCGGCGCAGGATCACGACGCCCCGCTTCTCGTCGCCGGGCCGATGCATGCGCGCGAACACCGGATGATCGTCGGCATTGACCGTGAGCATCGTCATGCCGATTCGCTCGCGGCCATCGACCGTTTCGTAACGCCGCCAGAGGCCGGCGACGCAGCACGGTTGCCAGCCGTCGACGCCGATCCGGTGCCACACGTTGCGGCCCGTTTCGTAGCACGGCTCGAAGATCCAGCGCACCGGAATCAGGCAGCGCTGGCCGTTGCGCCAGGCGTTGCCGTAGAGTCGCGACGAACCGACCGTTTCCGCGCGCGCGTTCACCGTATCGAGCTTCTTTCGCTTGCGGCCGTTCTCGTCGAGACGCTCGGGCTGCATGAACTTCGGCCAGAAGCCGAACACCGCGCCGACGACCGCGAGGCCGTCGCCGTCGGCGCGCGCGATGGGTGCCGCGTAATCCGGATATACGTCGGGTTCCCACGGCTCGCGGCGAAACAGGTCGCCGATACCGATCCTCAGCTCGCTGATACCCGGGTCTTCGTCAGGGGCGCGGTAGTGCGTGCACACGGTTGGGCAGATGATGGACGCGATGTCTTCATCGTAGGTCAGCGTGCACGTCATATGCCGCTTTTGCGTGGTGTGACGAAACAGTCTTACAACCGTTCGGCCCGCTTGATGGCGTCGTCGCCCGTTCCGGTTCAGGCCAACCGTTCCGATCCGATCACATGCACGCCCGGACGCGCCTCGAGCGCGGCGTCGAGCAGCGCGCGGGCAATGCGCGGCGCCGGATTCACGCGCCACTTCCGCGGCAGCAGCGGCCCGGCAACGCTCAACGCAAGCACCAGCATCCGTTCGCCGAACCGGAATTCGTCGCGGCTGCCGCCGATCAGGCCCGGCCGCACGCAGGTGAGCGACGCGAACCCGATGCCCGCGAGCGCGCGCTCGACCTCGCCCTTCACGCGGTTGTAGAAGATGCGCGAGCCCGGATCGGCGCCGAGCGCGGAATTCAGCACGTAGGTCGGCGAGCCGGCCTGGTGCGCGAGACGCGCGACCGCGAGCGGATAGTCGTGATCGACGCGGCGGAATGCGGCCTGCGAGCCCGCGACGCGCATCGTGGTGCCGAGCGTGCAGATCACCGCGTCGGCCTGCCACCAGTCGGCCGCCTCGGGCAGGTGATCGAAGTCGACCTCCAGCGCGCGCATCTTCGGATGCGGCGTCAACGGCCGGCGCGCGAGCACGACGACCTGGTCCACCCGCGCATCGGCCAGCGCGGCTTCAAGGACGTGACGCCCGACGAGTCCGGTCGCGCCGACGAGCAACAGTTTCATGGCAAGTCATTCCGTGTGAGGCCGGTGAATCGGCGTGGAATCGACACGATGAACGGTCCGCGCGGGAGGGTCAACCGCAACCCGCGTCCTGCCCGTCACCCGCGCACGCAAAAAAGCCCCGCCGTGGCGGGGCTTCGAGCGGCCGCGCATGCCGACGCATGCTCACACATGCAACGCATGCCCCAGCGCGCGCAACGCGGCCTCCTGCATCGCTTCGCCGAGCGTCGGATGCGCGTGGATCGTGCCGCCGATGTCCTCGAGCCGCGCGCCCATCTCGAGGGACTGCGAAAACGCCGCGGCCAGTTCCGACACGCCGCGCCCGACCGCCTGCCAGCCGACGATCAGATGCGTGTCGCGCCGCGCGACGACGCGCACGAAGCCGTCGGTCGCCTGCAGCGTCATCGCGCGGCCGTTCGCCGCGAACGGGAACGACGCGCCGATGCAGTCGACGCCGGCCGCCTTCGCGTCGTCGGGCGACCAGCCGGACGTGACGACCTCGGGATCGGTGAAGCACACGGCCGGGATCGATGCCGGCGTGAACTTGCGGCGGCGTCCGGCGATCAGCTCGGCCACCATCTCGCCCTGCGCCATCGCGCGATGCGCGAGCATCGGCTCGCCGGCTACGTCGCCGATCGCCCATACGTTGCGCATCGACGTCCTGCATTCGTCATCGATGCGCAGCGCGCGGCCATTGCGATCGAGCGGCAGCGATTCGAGCCCGAAGCCGTCGACGCGCGGCCGGCGGCCGACCGCGACCAGCACGCGATCGGCCGGCAGCGTCTTCTCCGCGCCGTCGGGTGCCTGCACGCGCACCGCGCCGTCGCTCGCGAGGCCCAGCACCTTGTGGCCCAGCCAGAGCCCGACGCCGAGCCGCGCGAGCGAATCGGCGACCGGCTTCGCGAGTTCCGCGTCGTATGCGGGCAGCACGCGCTCGGCCACCTCGACGATGCCGACGTCGACGCCGAGCTTGCGATACACGAATCCGAGTTCGAGCCCGATGTACCCGGCGCCGACGACGAGCAGCCGCTTCGGCAACGACACGGGCGACAGCGCCTCGGTCGACGAGACGACGTGGCCGCCGAACGGCATCGACGGCAGCGCGACCGGTTCCGAGCCCGTCGCGAGCAACAGATGCTCGCAGGCGATCTGCGTCGTGTGGTCGCCGGCCACGACGTCGACCGTCTTGCCGTCGACCACGCGCGCGTCGCCGTGCAGCACGCGCACGCCGTGCTTCTTCAGCAGCGCGCCGACGCCGCGCGTGAGCCGCTCGACGATTCCGTCCTTCCACGCGACGCTTTTCGCGATGTCGATCTCCGGCGTGCGCACGCGAATCCCGAGCATCCCGTCGCCGGCCTGCCCGCACGCCTGCTCGAACGCGTCGGCGACGTGAATCAGCGCCTTCGACGGAATGCAGCCGATGTTCAGGCACGTGCCGCCGAGCCGTTCGCGCTCGACGAGCACCGTCGGAATGCCAAGCTGCCCCGCGCGAATCGCGGCGACGTAACCGCCCGGCCCGCCACCGATCACGAGCAGCGTGGTGTGTTCGTTCTTCATCGTTCTCACTCCACGAACAGCAGCGCCGGACGCTCGAGCACGCCGCGCACGGCCTGGATGAATTCGGCCGCGTCCGCGCCGTCGACGACGCGATGGTCGAACGACGACGACAGGTTCATCATCTTGCGCGCGACGATCGCCCCGTCGCGGATCATCGGTCGCTCGACGATCCGGTTCACGCCGACGATGCCGACCTCGGGATGGTTGATCACCGGCGTCGACACGATGCCGCCGAGCGCGCCGAGGCTCGAGATCGTGATCGTCGAGCCGGTCAGCTCGTCGCGCTGCGCGCGGTTCGCGCGCACCGCGTCGGCGAGCCGCGCGATTTCCGCCGAGATCGACCACACGTCGCGCGCTTCCGCATGACGCAGCACCGGCACCGTGAGGCCGCTGTCCGTCTGCGTCGCGACGCCCATGTGCACCGCGCCGTAGCGCGTGACGACACCGGCTTCGTCATCGTAGCGCGCGTTGATCTGCGGGAAGTCGCGCAGCGCGATCACCATCGCGCGGATCAGCAGCGGCAGCGGCGTGAGCCGGCCGCGCGTGTCGCCGTGGCGCAGGTTCAGCTCGGCGCGCAGCGATTCGAGCTCGGTGACGTCGATCTCCTCGACGTAGGTGAAGTGCGGAATGCGGCGCTTCGCCTCCTGCATCTTGCGCGCGATCGCGCGCCGCAGGCCGATCACCGGCACGTCGGTTTCGTCGTTGCGCTCGTCGTAGCCGCGCGCTTGGGATCCGCGTGCCGCGCCGCCGCCCGTGCGTGCATACGCATCGAGGTCCGCATGCAGGATCCGCCCGGCTTCGCCGGTGCCGCGCACGTAGCGCAGCTCGATGCCCATGTCCCATGCGCGCTGGCGCACCGCCGGCGACGCGAGCGGCCGTTCGCCCGGCGCCAGTGCCGCGCGCGGCGGCACCGCATGTTCCGCGCGGTGCGGCTCGGCCGGCGCGCGGGACGCGGCGTGCGGCGTCGCCTTCGGCGACGCATGTGTTTCGGATCCCTCATCGACGGAAGACGACTCCGCACGCACATCGACCGCCGCCGAAGGCTGCGTCGCCTCCGTGCCGGCCTCGCGCGCCTTCGCGCCCGACTTCAGGTTGCCGTCGCCTTCGACTTCGAGACGGATCAACTCGCTGCCGACCGCCATCATCTCGCCGATCCGCCCACCGAGCTCCAGCACTTTGCCGGCCACCGGCGACGGAATTTCCACCGCCGCCTTGTCGGTCATCACATCGGCGAGCGGCTGGTCTTCGGCGATCGTCTGTCCCGGTTGCACGTGCCAGGCCACCAGCTCGACCTCGGCAATCCCTTCGCCGATATCCGGCATCTTGATGACATGAATCCCCATCTCAGGCCTCCATCACGCGTCGCAACGCTTCGCCGACCCGGGCCGGGCCGGGGAAATACGCCCATTCCTGCGCGTGCGGATACGGCGTGTCCCAGCCCGTCGTCCGCTCGATCGGTGCTTCCAGATGATAGAAGCAGTGCTCCTGGACGAGCGACACCAGCTCCGCGCCGTAGCCGCAAGTGCGCGTCGCTTCGTGCACCACCACGCAGCGGCCGGTCTTGCGCACCGACGCGACGATCGTGTCGAGATCGACCGGCCACAGCGTGCGCAGGTCGATCACTTCCGCATCGATGCCGGTCTCCTCGGCGGCGGCCAGCGACACGTGCACGGTCGTGCCGTACGTCAGCACCGTCAAGTCGTTGCCGGGCCGCACGACGGCGGCCGTATCGAGCGGCACCGTGTAATAGCCTTCCGGCACCGCGCTGCCCGGATGCTTGAGCCACGACGTGACGGGACGTTCGTGATGGCCGTCGAACGGCCCGTTGTACAAGCGCTTCGGCTCGAGGAAGATCACCGGATCGTCGTTCTCGATCGAGGCGATCAGGAGTCCTTTCGCGTCGTACGGATTCGACGGCATCACCGTGCGCAATCCGCAGACCTGCGTGAACATCGCCTCCGGGCTCTGGCTGTGCGTCTGGCCGCCGTAGATGCCGCCGCCGCACGGCATCCGGATCGTCATCGGCGCGGTGAACTGGCCTGCGGAGCGATAGCGCAGCCGCGCGCCTTCGGACACGATCTGGTCGGACGCCGGGTAGAAGTAGTCCGCGAACTGGATCTCGCAGACCGGCCGCAATCCATACGCGCCCATCCCGACCGCGGCGCCGACGATCCCGCCTTCCGAGATCGGCGCATCGAACACGCGTGACTTGCCGTACTTGGCCTGCAGGCCCTCGGTGCAGCGGAACACGCCGCCGAAGTAGCCGACGTCCTGCCCGAACACGACCACGTCGTCGTCGCGGCCGAGCATCACGTCCATCGCGGAGCGCAGCGCCTGGATCATCGTCATCGGCTGCGCCGATGCCGTCGTCGTTTCATGTTGCGCCATGATCAGGCTCCCAGTTCCTGGCGCTGACGGCGCAGATGCGCGGGCAGCTCCTTGTACACGTCGTCGAACATCGAGGCCGGCGACGGAATCCGGTCGTCGGCCAGCGTCCCGAACTTCTCCGCTTCCTTCTGCGCGGCGATCACCTCGGCTTCCAGTTCGGCCGTGAGCGCGTCGTGCGCGCTGTCCGACCAGATGCCCTTCGCGATCAGATGCTGCTTGAAGCGGGCGATCGGATCGCCGAGCGGGAAATGGGCCCAGTCATCGGCCGGCCGGTATTTCGTCGGATCGTCCGACGTCGAGTGCGCGCCGGCGCGATAGGTCACCCACTCGATCAGCGTCGGGCCGAGATTGCGGCGCGCGCGTTCGGCCGCCCAGGTCGATGCCGCGTAGATCGCGAGGAAGTCGTTGCCGTCGACGCGCAGCGAAGCGATGCCGCAGCCGACGCCGCGCCCGGCGAACGTCGTCCCCTCGCCGCCCGCGATCGCCTGGAACGTCGAGATCGCCCACTGATTGTTGACGACGTTCAGCACGACCGGCGCACGATACACGTGCGCGAACGTCAGCGCGGTGTGGAAGTCGGATTCCGCGGTCGCGCCGTCGCCGATCCATGCGGACGAGATCTTCGTGTCGCCCTTGATCGCCGACGCCATCGCCCAGCCGACCGCCTGGATGAACTGCGTCGCGAGGTTGCCCGAGATCGAGAAGAAGCCGGCTTCGCGGTCCGAATACATGACCGGAAGCTGGCGCCCCTTCAGCGGATCGCCTTCGTTCGACATCAACTGGCAGATCATCCGTTCGAGCGACACGTTGCGCGCGATCAGGATGCTTTGCTGGCGGTAAGTCGGGAAGCACATGTCGCCGTGGCGCAGCGCCATCGCATGCGCGGCGCCGATCGCCTCTTCGCCGAGGCTCACCATGTAGAAGGAGATCTTCTTCTGACGCTGCGCGATCATCATGCGCGCGTCGAAGATGCGGGTCTTGAGCATCGCGCGCATCCCGGCGATCAGGCGCGCATCGTCGAGGTCCGGCGCCCATGGGCCGAGGGCTTCGCCGTGGTCGTCGAGCACGCGCACCAGGCTGCGGGCGAGATGGGCGGTGTCCGCCGGCGCAACGTCGATCGGCGGGCGGCGAACCGCGCCGGCCGGCGATAGATGCAGATAGGAAAAATCCGTCTTGCAGCCCGGACGCCCGGTGGGCTCCGGCACATGCAGACGCAATGGCTCTGACAGGCTCATCGTGTCGTCTCCACGCTCGATTGTGTCTCACGCTGATGGAAGCGCGCGGCCGGTTGCCGGCTCACGCGCGAGCTGGCGCGCGGATAAGCACGCCAACCTTGGAAATCTATGCCTTATGGCGCGAAACGTCGATGACCAACCCGCTCGCTCCGGGTGAGCAGATTTGCCATGGCGGATGTCGACGGACGATCGATGGTGGCGGCGGCGCGAACGCAGGTCGCCCGTGCTGCGCTGCGTCAACGGCCGGTGGAGCGTGCGTATCGAGCCGGGCCGATCGGTACACGCCGGTCATGTCGGACGATACGAAGCAAAAGACCCCGCGAAATCGTGGATCCCGGCGAGGTCTCGGTGCGTCGGGGCGCTTCCGCGCGCGCCTGGCCGGCCGGGTGGCCCGGCGGGTGATGAATCACGCGTCGGGACGCGCGATATCGAAGCGGCTGTCGGGCGTTACGTGCACGTAGGCCGACGGGCCGCCGGCGCGCAGAATGATGCCGGCGCCGAACGTGTCGAAGATGCCGTCCTTCAGCAGGTCATGACGAATATGCACGGCGATGACCTCGCCGAGCACCAGCGTCGCCGGTGTCTCGACGCCGCGATGATCGCGCAGCCGGATCACGTCGGTCACCTTGCATTCAAAGTTCACGCCGCTTTGCGCGACGCGCGGCACGTCGACGAGGCGCGACGGAATCGCGGTCAGGCCGCCGAGTTCGAATTCGTTGACGCCGTACGGCACCGCGGCACAAGTCTGGTTCATCCGCTCGGCAAGGTCGCGCGTCGCGAGGTTCCAGACGAACTCGCCGGTTTCCTGCACGTTGCGCAGGCTGTCCTTCGCGGCGGTGCTCGAAAAGCCGATGATCGGCGGACGATAGTTGAACGCGTTGAAGAAGCTGTACGGCGCGAGGTTGACCGTGCCGTCGGCGCCACGGGATGAAATCCAGCCGATCGGCCGCGGGCCGATGATCGCGTTCAGCGGGTCGTGCGGGAGGCCGTGGCCTTGCGACGGTTCGTAATAGTGGTAGTTCGAATCGGTCATGGCGGAACGTGTTGCGACAGGCGAGTTGTGTTGAAAGCGCTCGGTGGAAGTGCGTGCGCCGGTGACGCACATGCGTGCGGCGCAACGCGTGTTCCAAGTATCACATGGCGTCACGTTCGTCGCAGCGAAGCTGCACCGCGGGCAGCGTTGCACACGCCGATGCGATGGCTGGCGAACGGCGCCCGCGACCGGCAGCCATGTCAGAAATGATGCAGCAGCGCGACACGCACGACGTACTGGTTCGGGCCCGACGAGATGTCGGCCGCGCCCGGAACGTACGCGTAGTCGAAGTCGGTCCCGGTGTGCGCGTTCATCGCGTGCTGATAGACCCCTTCTACGAACACCGACGTGCGCTTCGACATGTCGTAATTCAGCTTCGTGCTCAACTGATGCCACTTCGGATTGAACGCGCCGACCGTCGACGCGACACGAGCCTGCGTATAGGTGTAAGCCGCGCCAAGGTACAACGAGGGCGTGAAGTGATAGAGCCCGTTCACCTCGAAGTTATCGAATTTCCACGCGGTCCATGCGCCGCCGGCCGGCTGCGTCGTCCCGGTGAAATACGCATTCGACGTCGGATCGTATACATCCACGTGCGAGTAGGCGAACCCGACGAGCGCATTCGCAAACGCGTAGTTCACGCCGATGCCGATGTTCTGCTGCGACGACGCGTCGAACGTGTTGTCGCCGGTGATCGCACCGGTCGTATCGGCATTGCGTGCGTTGTTGATCTTCAAATACGACGCGCCGACCGTCAGCCCGCCCTGCTGGTATTGCAGCGCGGCGCCGTACAGACGATTGTTCGCAAAGCCGCCCGCCTGATTGCTGAATCCGTACATGGCTTCCGCGGTAATCCCGTGCCACACGGGCGACACGTATTTCACCGCGTTGTTCACCCGGAACGAGTAATCGGTGTTGTCGTTGTCGTACGGATGCGCAAACAGATAGCCCGTCCAGTTTCCGTTCGCGGTGAGCGGCGAGAAAATGTCGACGCTCGGATCGTACTGGCGGCCGAACGTCACGGTGCCGTAACGCTCCGACGCGATGCCGACGAAAGCCTGACGGCCGAATTCCCGGCCGCCCTGGCTCATTTTCCCGTTGTTGACGTCGAAGCCGCTCTCGAGCGTGAAAATGGCCTGGTAGCCTCCGCCGAGGTCCTCTGTACCCCTGATGCCCCAGCGGCTGCCGTAATCGTAGCCGCTTTGCAGTTGCACGGTTCCGTGACCGCGTGCGTTGCTCGTGTAGTTGATACCGTCCTCGATCTTGCCGTAGAGCGTCACGCTGCTTTGTGCATGCGCGGCGCCGGCAAGCAACGCGGCGGGCACGATGATCCCCCAACGCTTGTTCATGATGATTTACCCCCCAGGTCTCTCGTTTGCTGGTCGCAATGCTTGCGCGCTGCGAATGCGTGCCGCGTCGATGTATCCCGCGATGCGACGGGCGCAGTGTAATGAGCCGTTTTTCCACTGTTAGTGACCGGCAGCGGAAAGGTGCTCTCCGGAACGGAGACTGTTTTTCGGTACGGAAACCGGATAGCACGGTGGCCAAGACCACTTCATCGAGGGCGATGACGTACGATTCGTGACAGCCCGTATCGCTACGCCGGCATGCACCCGCATGCCCGCGAACGCGAATGACATCCGAGCAGGACCTGGAAACAAAAAAAACCGCGAGAAACGTGTTTCTCGCGGGTCTTCCGAGCTTCGTGAAATCGCATCGAAGCGAATATGGTGCCGGGGACCGGACTTGAACCGGCAAGCCAATCAAGGCGGCGGATTTTCGTCACACTGCTTCTTTCAAAGCCGGCGTCGTCGAAACGAAACCGTTCGTGCGCTGGACTATGCCTTCGCCGTCTCGCGCGGATGTGATCGCCACCCGTGCGCCTTAGGCGCCCCCCGTCTAGTCTCTACACCTTCCTCGCGCGAGCTGTACCGCGAGGCTTGGCTCGGCGTTGCCTCGATGCGCATCGCGCGTCAGGGGTTTCGCCGAATTTGAAGGGTTCTGCACCGACCGTTTCCGGCCGGGCACTCAATCGTTTAAGTCCGCTATGTTTACCAATTTCATCACCCCGGCAAAAGGGCGGACGCGATTCTACCATTGCTTGCACATGCGTTAGCCGATTCACGCGCATTGCACCGCAACGCAGCATGTCGGCCCGCACCGTCCGCGCCCCGATTCATCCGCCGTCGTCGACATCGACGCGACACCTTCATCGATTTCGTCCCGCGCCGCAGCATCCGCCGATACAATCGAATCCGCCCCGCTCGCCGGGCGTCAAACGTCTGAGGTTTGTATCGTGTTTTTTGCGAAACAAACGGCTCGGACGTCATCGCGAAGTCACAAACGTTTTCGATAATTTTCCCGCCGAAAACGTTTACATCGCGTAACTTCATGACCCCGACCATCAAGGACGTCGCCGCGCTCGCCGGCTTCTCGATCGCCACCGTTTCGCGCGCGATCAACGCGCCGCACACCGTCAGCCCCGCCACGCTGGCGACGATCCGCACCGCCATCGACACGCTGCAGTTCCGCCCGAGCCCGCTCGGCCGGCAGTTGCGCGGCGAGCGCACGCGGCTCGTCGGCGTCGTCGTGCCGACGCTGTCGAACCCGGTATTCGCCGACTGCCTGCAAGGCATCGACGAACTCGCGACCGCGGCCGGATTCAAGCTGATCCTGATGACGACCGAATACGACGCGGCACGCGAGCGCCATGCGATCGAGACGCTGCGCGAACAGCGCGTCGAAGGGCTGATCCTGACCGTCGCCGATGCGGACACGCATCCGCTGCTCGACATGCTCGACCGCGACGGCCCGCATTACGTGCTGATGCACAACGACACGCAACGCCGCCCGTCGGTGTCGGTCGACAACCGCCGCGCCGCCTATGACGGCGTCCGTCTGCTGACCGCGCGCGGCCATCGCCGCGTGCTGATGCTGGCCGGCTCGCTCGCCGCGTCGGATCGCGCACGCCAGCGCCATCTCGGCTACGCGCAGGCACTCGAGGAAGCCGGCGTCGCGACGCTGCCGCCGGTCGAAGTCGACTTCAACGCGGCCGAGTTGCCCGACGCGGTGCTCGCGCACCTCACCGCGCAGGCCACGCGCCCGACCGCCCTCTTCTGCAGCAACGACCTGCTCGCGATGGTCGTCATGCGTGGCCTGCGCCGCGCGGGCTTCTCGATTCCCGACGACCTGTCGGTGCTCGGCTTCGACGGCATCGCGATCGGCGAGCTGCTCGCGCCGCCGCTCGCGAGCGTCGCAACGCCGAACCAGGACATCGGCCGCCATGCATGGCAACGCCTCGTCGAATGCATCGGCGGCGCGGCGATCGAGCGCACGTCGCTGATCCTGCCGCACACGGTGCGCGACGGCGCGACGGTCGCGCCGCCGGCCGCCCACCTTCAGTTTCACCAAGCCTGAACGCGCGCCGCGCCAGCGTGCGCGGCGCGGCGACATACCCTTACCCCGCCCGGAGACCCACCGTGTCCTTTCGCCTGACCTCGCTGCTGCGCGTGCTCGCGGCACCCATCGCCTGCGCCGCGCTCGTCGCGTTCGCACCCGCTGCCCACGCAGACGAAACCGCGATCTGCTACAACTGCCCGCCCGAATGGGCCGACTGGACCGCGCAGATCGCGGCGATCAAGCAGAAGACCGGCATCCGCGTGCCGTTCGACAACAAGAACTCGGGCCAGGCGATCGCGCAGCTGATCGCCGAGCAGAAGAGCCCGGTCGCCGACGTCGTCTATCTCGGCGTGTCGTCGGCCTTCCAGGCGAAGGACAAGGACGTGATCGCGCCGTACAAGCCCGCGCACTGGAACGACATCCCCGCGAACCTGAAGGACCCGCAGGGCTACTGGTTCGCGATCCACTCGGGCACGCTCGGCTTCTTCGTGAACAAGGACGCGCTCGACGGCAAGCCGGTCCCGCGCTCGTGGGCCGACCTGCTGAAGCCCGAATACAAGGGCATGGTCGGCTACCTCGATCCGTCGAGCGCGTTCGTCGGCTATGCGGGCGCGGTCGCCGTCAACCAGGCGCTCGGCGGCAGCCTCGACAATTTCAAGCCGGCGCTGGACTGGTTCCGCAAGCTGAAGGCCAACGCGCCGATCGTGCCGAAGCAGACCGCGTATGCGCGCGTGCTGTCCGGCGAGATTCCGATCCTGCTCGACTACGATTTCGACGCGTATCGCGCGAAGTACAAGGATCACGCGAACGTCGAGTTCGTGATTCCGAAGGAAGGCACGATCGCGGTGCCGTACGTGATGAGCCTCGTCAAGGGCGCGCCGCACGATGCGAACGGCAGGAAGGTGCTCGACTTCGTGCTGTCCGACGAAGGCCAGAAGCTGTGGGCCAACGCATATCTGCGTCCGGTGCGCGCGCAGACGCTCGGCGCCGACGTCGCCGCGAAGTTCCTGCCGGCGAGCGAATACGCCCGGGCGAAATCGGTCGACTTCGGCAAGATGGCGGCCGGTCAGCAAGCGTTCGGCCAGCAATACCTGCAGGTGATGCAGTAAGCACCGGACTCAAGCCATGCTCGACCTGACTTTCCCGCTGCGCTGGCGCGTCGCGCTCGTCGCGCCAGCGCTCGCGGTGTTCGCCGCGTTCTGGCTGCTGCCGATGGCGGCGCTCGTGCGAGTGTCTGCCGACGGCGCCTTCCTCACGCAGTACGGGGCGCTGCTCGGCAACACGCGCTACATGAAGAGCCTCGGCGAAACGGTCGCGTTGTCGGCCGGCGTCACGCTCGCGACGCTCGCGCTGTCGACGATCTCAGGCCTGCTGCTCGCGCGCCGCGAATTCGCCGGCAAGCGCGTGCTGCTCGCGCTGCTCACCTTTCCGCTTGCATTCCCGGGCGTCGTGGTCGGCTTCATGGTGATCATGCTCGCCGGCCGGCAAGGGCTGATCGGAATGCTGTCCGCGAAGCTGACCGGCGACAAGTGGGTGTTCGCGTATTCGGTCGCCGGGCTGTTCGTCGGCTACCTGTACTTCTCGATTCCGCGCGTGATCGTCACGGTGATCGCGGCCGCATCGAAGCTCGACGCATCGCTCGAGGAAGCCGCGCGCTCGCTTGGCGCGTCGCCGTGGCGCATCTTTGTCGACATCGTGCTGCCGGCGCTCGCGCCGGGCCTGATCGCGGCCGGCGCGATCTGCTTCGCGACCGCGATGGGCGCGTTCGGCACCGCCTTCACGCTCGCCACCGACCTGAACGTGCTGCCGATGACGATCTACACCGAGTTCACGCTGAACGCGAACATCGCGACGGCGGCAGGCCTGTCGATCGTGCTCGGCATCGTCACCTGGGCCGTGCTCGCGCTCGCGCGCCGTTTTACCGGCCACACCGCCGCCGCCGCGGCCTGAGGATTTCTTCATGCAATCGCTTTCCGGTTCATCCGCGCCGTCGCCGGCGCCTGCCCCGTCGCATGCGAACGGCGCCGCACGCCGCGCGCCGCGCGTGTCGGGCGCGCGTGCGATCGCCGCGCTGCAATGGGGCGTCACGCTGCTGCTGTGCGCGTTCCTGATCGTGCCCGTCGTGATGTCGGTGCTCGCGGGCCTCACCGTCAACTATTTCCGCGGGCTGTCGAGCGGCCTCACGCTGCGCTGGCTCGAACAGGTGTGGCAGCAATACCAGGGCTCGGTCGCGCTGTCGCTCGGCGTCGCGTTCGCGACGCTCGCGATCGTGCTCGTTGTCGGCGTGCCGGCCGGCTATGCGCTCGCGCGCAGCAAGAACCGCGTCGCCCGCGTGATCGAGGAGGCGCTCGTGCTGCCGGTCGCGCTGCCGGGTCTCGCGTCGGCGCTCGCGCTGCTGGTCGTGTACGGCGGCTTCACCGCGTTCCGGATGAGCCTGTGGTTCATCGTCGTCGGCCACGTCGTGTTCACGCTGCCGTTCATGGTGCGCGCGGTCGCGGCCGTCGCCGCCGGCGCCGACCTGCGCACGATCGAGGAAGGCGCGGCGAGTCTCGGCGCGTCGTTCGTCACGCGCTTCGTCACGATCGTGCTGCCGAACCTGCGCCCCGGCATCGTCGCGGGCGCGCTCGCGGTGCTCACGCTGTCGATCGGCGAATTCAACCTGACGTGGATGCTGCATACGCCCGATACGAAGACCCTGCCCGTCGGTCTCGCCGACACCTATGCATCGCTGCGCCTCGAAGTCGGCAGCGCGTACACGATCGTGTTCCTGCTGATGACGCTGCCGCTTCTCGTTGCGATGCAGTGGCTCGGCGTCGATCCGTCCGGCACGCGCGCGCCGAAGCGCCGCCCGCGCTGACCTGCATTGACTTTCCCGCTCCCATGAAACTCGATTCCACTCCCATCACCCTGACCCGCTGCGCGAAGACGTTTCGCGGCACGCGCGTGCTCGAACCGCTCGACCTGTCGATCGGCGCGGGCGAGACGCTCGTGCTGCTCGGCCCGTCGGGCTGCGGCAAGACGACGACGCTGCGCCTGATCGCCGGCCTCGACACGCCGGACGCCGGCGGCACGATCCGGTTCGGGGGCGACGACGTGACCGCGCTGCCGATCGAGCGTCGCCAGGTCGGCATGGTGTTCCAGAACTACGCGCTGTTCCCGAACCTGACGGTGCGCGGCAACGTCGGCTACGGACTGAAGATCCGCAAGACGGAGCCGCGCGCGCTGCGCGAACGCGTCGACGAATTGCTCGCGATGATGCGGCTCGACGCGCATGCGGACAAACCGGTCGATCAGCTGTCGGGCGGCCAGCGCCAGCGTGTCGCGCTGGCGCGCGCGCTCGCGGTGCGCCCGCGCGTGCTGCTGCTCGACGAGCCGCTGACCGCGCTCGACGCGAAACTGCGCGACGTGCTGCGCCGCGAGATGAACGCGCTGCTGCGCGAACTCGGCGTGACGACCGTGTACGTGACGCACGACCAGGCCGAGGCGATGGAGCTCGGCGACCGGATCGTCGTGATGGGCGCGGGCCGCATCGAGCAAATCGGCACGCCGCGCGACATCTATTACCGGCCGGCGAACCGCACGGTCGCGCAGTTCATCGGCACGCTGAACCGGCTTGCGGGACAATGGCGCGACGGCGCGCTCGTGACGACCGGTGGCTCGATCGTCACGCCGCACGCCGCCGACGAGTGGTTCTTCCGCCCGGAGGATGCGCAGCTCGCCGATCCCGAGCATGCGCCGCTGCGCGGCGCGATCGGCGCGTGCGCGTTCCTCGGCGAGCGCACGCGGCTCACGATCGAGCAGGCGGCGCCCGATGCACTCGTGATCGACGTGCCGGGCCGCATCGAGCTCGCGCGCGGCACGGCGGTCGGCCTCACGATCGCGGCGGAAGGCCTGATCGCACTCGCCGCGTAACACCGCCCCACGATAACCAGACATTCCGAGGAACGACGATGCTGCTTGCTCAAATCAGCGATCTCCACATCAAGCGTCCGGGCCAGCTCGCGTACCGGCGCGTCGACACCGCCGCCGCGCTCGCGCGCTGCATCGCGAAGCTGAACGCGCTGGTGCCGCGTCCCGACGCGGTGCTCGTCACGGGCGACCTGACCGACTTCGGTCACGACGACGAATACCGCCATCTGCGCGACCTGCTCGCGCCGCTCGAGATTCCGTATTACCTGATGGTCGGCAATCACGACGATCGCGCGGGGTTGCGGCGCGCGTTCGCCGATCATCCCGAATTGCAGGACGGTGAATTCGTGCAGTACGCGCTCGACGTCGGCGCCGTGCGCGTGCTCGCGCTCGATTCGCAGGTGCCCGGCGCGAGCCCCGGCGACCTGTGCGATGCGCGGCTCGCGTGGCTCGCCGCGCAGCTCGACGCCGCACGCGACCGTCCGGTGATCGTCGCGCTGCACCATCCGCCGTTCGCCTCCGGGATCGGGCACATGGACGCGCTGCGCCTCGCGCCCGCCGCCGCCGCGAAACTCGATGCGCTGCTGCGCGGCCATCCGAACGTGGAACGCGTGCTGTGCGGCCACGTGCACCGGACGATGTTCACGCGCTTCGGCGGCACGCTTGCGTCGGCCGTGCCGGCGCCCGCGCACCAGGTCGCGTTCGACCTGCGCGCGGACGCGCCGTCCGCGTTCCGGCTCGAGCCGCCCGCATTCGCGGTGCACGCTTATACGCCGGAAGCGGGAATGATGTCCCATCACGTGTACGTGGACGAAGGCGACGGGCCTTACCCGTTCTATGAGCCGAGCGGCGAACTGGTCGACTGAAGGCGCGCGTCGCGCGCGATGACGGGCGGCTGCGGGCGGTCGCGGCCCGTGGCGGCCGATCGCGCCCCTGTCGCGCCGCCCGGCCGCCTGGCGGCACGGCCGGCAGGATTCACCGTGCTCCGGTATGATCGGCAGCCTCGATCGGCGCCCGGCCGCCTGCGCAGCCGACGCCGTGCCGCGCGCCCACGCCGCCCAACTCCGTTCCGTTGCCGCCATGTCCGCCGCCTCCACCGACCGCCCGACCGACGCCGCCTCGCCCCACTACTCGCGCAGCCTGCTGTTGCTGCTCGCGACGATCGCGGGCGTGTCGGTCGCGAACATCTATTACAACCAGCCGCTGCTCGACAGCTTCCGCTCGGCCTTTCCCGACGGTGCGTCGTGGATCGGCGCGGTGCCGACCGCGACGCAGCTCGGCTATGCGGCCGGCATGTTCCTGCTCGCGCCGCTGGGCGACCGTTTCGATCGTCGCGGGCTGATCCTGATGCAGATCGCGGGCCTGTCGATCGCGCTGATAGTGGCCGCGACCGCGCCATCGCTGGCGGTACTCGCCGGCGCGAGCCTCGCGATCGGCGTGCTCGCGACGATCGCGCAGCAGGCCGTGCCGTTCGCGGCCGAAATCGCGCCGCCGGCCGAGCGCGGGCATGCGGTCGGCACCGTGATGAGCGGCTTGCTGCTCGGCATCCTGCTGGCGCGCACGGCGGCCGGCTTCGTCGCGGAATATTTTGGTTGGCGGGCGGTGTTCGGTGCATCGGTCGCGGCGCTCGTCGCGCTGGCCGCGGTGATCGTGCTGCGGCTGCCGCGCAGCTCGCCAACGTCGACGCTGTCGTACGGCAAGCTGCTCGGCTCGATGTGGCACCTCGCGGTCGAACTGCGCCGGCTGCGCGAGGCATCGCTGACCGGCGCCGCGCTGTTCGCCGCGTTCAGCGCGTTCTGGCCGGTGCTCACGCTGCTGCTCGCCGGCGCGCCGTTCCACCTCGGCCCGCAGGCCGCGGGTCTCTTCGGGATCGTCGGCGCAGCGGGTGCGCTGGCCGCGCCATACGCGGGCCGTTTCGCGGACCAGCGCGGCCCGCGCGCGATCATCTCGCTCGCGATCGCACTGCTCGCGGCGTCGTTCGTGATTTTCGCGCTGTCGGGGACGAGCCTCGTCGGGCTCGTGATTGGCGTGATCGTGCTGGATGTCGGCGTGCAGGCCGCGCAGATCTCGAACCAGTCGCGCATCTATGCGCTGAAGCCCGAGGCGCGCAGTCGCGTCAACACCGTGTACATGGTGTGCTACTTCATCGGCGGCGCGCTCGGCTCGTCGGCCGGCGTCGCCGCGTGGCACGCGTTCGGCTGGACCGGCATGTGCGCGACCGGCCTGCTGTTTGCCGCGCTCGCCGGCTGGTCCCACCATCGCGGCGCTCGGCGCGGCTGAACGCCGCCGCGCGCGCTGGCGTCACGCGTCGGCGCGGGACGCGGCCGGTTCGTCGGCCGGCGGAAGCGTGAATGCCGGCGCGGGATCCATGACCGCGGCCGGGTCCACGACGGCGCCCGGTGCCGGCACCGCAAGCGGTACCGCGGAAGGCGCGAGGATCGGCGCCGCGTCCGGCATCGCGGCCTGATCCGGCACGGACGCCGCCCCCGCCGCCGGTTCGGCGGCCACGGTCACCGGGGCCGATGAAGCGTCGGCTGCCGCGCGCGCCGCGGGCCGGCGTGCGGGATCGAACACGAACGACAGCCCGACGCTGCCGAGGATCGCGACCGTCGCGATCACGGTCGCCGTCGTCACGGGCTCGCCGAGCATCAGCGCGCCGAGCGCGACCGCGACGATCGGGTTCACGTACATGCAGCTGCTCGCGATGATCGGGCTCGTATGGCGGATCAGGTAGCCGTACGCGACGTACGCGGCCATCGTGCAGAACACCATCAGGTACACGAACGCGAACACCGGGCCGACCGCGACCTGCTCGATGCGCTCGCCCATCAGCCATGCGGCGATCGTGGACATCAACCCGCCCAGGCCGATCTGCAGCGACGTCGACAGGAACAGGTCCGACGGCAGCTTGAGCCGCGTCGCGAGATGCGCGCCGCCCGCCCAGAAGAGCGCGCCGGCGAGCACGCAGATCGTGCCGAGCGCCGAGTTCGCGGCGCCCGCGCCGCCCGAATTCAGCACGACGATGCCGACCATCCCGAGCGCGACGGCCGCCCACTCGCCCTTCGTCACCGGACGCCCGGCGACCGCCGCGATCACGGTCGCGAACAGCGGCACCGTCGCGACCATCACCGCGGCCGAGCCGCTGCTGACGGTGCGCATCCCGAGCGCGATCGTGCCGGACGACAGCGCGACCAGCATCGTGCCGACGATCGCCGAGTTGCGGATTTCCAGCAGCGTCGGCCATTCGGGCTTGCGACGCAGCGCGAAGATGAACAGGCCGATCCCGCCGAGCAGGTTGCGCAGCCCCGACAGCAGCAACGGCGGGAACGACTGCAGCGCGAAATGCAGGCCGCTGTAGGTCGAACCCCAGACGAAATAGATGAATACCAGGGCCAGTGCGACACGGCCGCCGCGGCTTTGCGGCAGGCGGATCCGGATCGGCAGGCGGGCGAGGAAATCGAGGAGGCGGTCGAGCGGTGTCATCGATCAGCCCGCCCGCACGACGTGTCGCGTGCTCCGCTGAAAGACGCCGGCGATGCCGGCAAACGGCCCTGACGGGACCAGGAAGGCGGAGACGAACGTGCGGAACGACATGGCAGTGCGAACGGCGACGAATAAGAACCGGCAAGCGGCGGCAGAGGGTCAGGAAAACGTGCGCAGACCGCTTCGGTTGCGCACGCTCGGCATTATGGCATCACGGATTCGAAAGCATCATCGGACCTGTCTGAAAGGATATCGACTGACGTTTCGGCGCGACATTTTTCGGCATCCGGACGAACCGAATCCGGGGCCGGAAACGCGCTGCTCGGGCGTCGCGGACATCGCCCGACGCCCTTCCCCGCCCATCGCGATCGATCCATCGGCCTGACGGCCAGTCATGCATCGCGGGGGTTGCTTCGCGCTTATCGTGACGGTCGGCCTGCCGATCCGGGCGCCGACATTTTGTCCGTTCAACCCGCACACCATCCATACAAGATTTTGTATAATTCCACCATCCTTCCGCCGAAGCCGGTCGTCTTCGTCGGCAGCGCGCTGGATGCGCTTCGCGGCTTTCCGCTGGCGGCGCGCCGCGAAGCCGGCCACCAGATCGACCAGGTGCAGCGCGGCCTGACGCCCGACGACTGGAAGCCGATGCGCACCATCGGTGTCGGCGTGCGGGAAATCCGCCTGCGCGATGCGAGCGGCGCATTCCGGATCATCTATGTCGCGACCTTCGCGGACGCGATCTACGTGCTGCACTGCTTCCGCAAGCAATCGGCACGCACCTGCAAGGCCGACGTCGAACTGGCCGCCCGGCGCTATCGCGCATTGACGATCGAGAGGAAACGATGAGCAACGAACGCTATACGAATGTCTGGGACGCCATCGAGGGCCAGCCGGCCGAGGCCGAGAACATGAAGCTGCGCTCCGAGCTGATGATCGCGCTCAAGCAGCGCATCGCGCAGCTCGAACTCAGCCAGGCCCAGGCCGCGAAACAGCTCGGCGTCACGCAGCCGCGCGTGTCCGATCTGCTGCGCGGCAAGATCAACCTGTTCGGGCTCGACGCGCTCGTCAACATGGCGGCGGCGGTCGGCCTGCGCGTCGATCTGCAAGTGCGCTAATCCGCGTGAAGCACGGCGGGCGCGGCCGCGCCCCGCCGCTCACGATCCGCCGAACCAGTTGTAGCCCTGATCGACCCAGTAGCCGCCCGGGTAGGTATCGGTCACGAAGATTTCCATGATGTGCTTCGGATTCTTGTAGCCGAGCTTGGTCGGCATCCGCAGCTTCATCGGAAAGCCGAATTCGGGCGGCAGGCGGCGGCCGTCGTAATCGAATGCGAGCAGCGTTTGCGGATGCAGCGCGGTCGGCATGTCGATGCTTTCGTAGTAATCGTCCGCGCATTTGAAGCCGACGTATTTCGCGTGCGTATCGGCGCCGACGCGTGCCAGAAACGCGCCGAACGGCGTGCCGCCCCAGCGGCCGATCGCGCTCCACCCTTCCACGCAGATGTGCCGCGTGATCTGCTCCGCGTGCGGCAGCGCATACAGCTCGTCGAGCGTCCACATGCGCTTGCCCGTCACCCGGCCCGACAGCACGAGCCGGTACGTCGATGCGTCGACGTGCGGCACGTCGTCGATGCCGTAATACGCGTTGAACGGAAACGGCCGCGTGATGTCGGCCTCGGTATAGGTCGGTGCGAGCCGCTCGCCGCTGAACAGCCAGGCCTGCACGCGATCGTTCATGCGCGACACTTTCTCGAGAAACGCGTTGACCGACGCGTCGTCCTGCAGCGTGCAGCCGGTCAGCATCGTCAGGCCGCCGAGCGTCAGCACGCGCCGGTTGAAGAGGCGCCGCGACGGCATCTCGAGTTCGCGGCGCACGTCGAGCTCGAGCGACTTGCGGTCGAGCGTCCAGCTCGGCCGACCGCGGTTGTTTCCGGATTCCGACATGATGAGTTCCTTCGCCCGCGGCGTGCGGGTCAGCGGCCGCGCAGCATCGCGAGCAGCGAGCGCGGCACCAGCAGCGCCATCGCGACGTGTACGACGAAAAACGCGACGAGCAGCGACATCGCCCAGAAGTGCACGACGCGCGCGTTGTCGTAACCGCCGAACAGCTCGCGCAGCAGCGGAAACTGCACGGACTTCCAGATCGTGAGCCCCGACAGCACCAGCACGATCAGATCGACGATTGCGGTCAGGTACGCGGCACGCTGCACCGCGTTGTAGACGCTCAGGTCGTCGTGCGACAACCGGCCGCCCAGCGCCGCGCGCACGTCGCGCCATATCGACGCCGGCGTGACCGGCAGCATCTTGCGCGCGAGACGGCCCGTCGCGATCGACATCGCGAGGTAGAACAGCCCGTTGCCGACCAGCAGCCACATCGCCGCGAAATGCCATTGAAGCGCGCCGCCCAGCCAGCCGCCGAGCGTGATGCCGTGCGCGAACGTGAACGGCGGATAGATCGGCGACGCATCGTAGATGCGCCAGCCGGACAGTGCCATCAGGATCGCCGCGAGCGCGTTGAGCCAGTGGCTCACACGCACCCACAGCGGATGAATGTTGCGCGCGGGCGGCGTGGCAGCCGTGCGCCCGGCAGCGGGAACGGTTTGCATGGTGAAGACTCCCGGAACGTAGCGGCGGTGCGCGATGCGCGGGCGGCCTCGTGCACCGCACGCGCGGGCCGCGCCCCGCCCGCGTCGGTCAGTTCGACGGCGCCATCTTGTCGCCCGACGTCGACTTGCCCATCGCGTCGTGCGACATCGCGTCCTTCTTCATCGCGTGCTTCTTCATGGCGTCTTTCTTCATCGCGCCGTCCTTCGCCATCGCGTCGTGGCCCATCGCATCCTTCGACATCGACGCGCCTTCCTTCGACATCGCGTCGTTCTGCGCATACGCACCCGTTGCGGCCATGGCGAAACCGGCGACACAGGCTGCGATCAGTACTTTTTTCATGACATCTCTCCGAAACATGGGTTTGAGGAGCCGAATAGACGGAGGACGTCGCGGGATATGACAGTCGTTTCGAGATTTTTTTTCGGGGACTGCCGAAACCGCTGCAATGCTGCACCGCGCCGTCATCGTCAGCCGGGCCGCAGGGCCGTGCGGCGGTGTCATGCATCGCGGCTTGCGCGGCGGGCGCGCCGCCCGCATTGCTGCAACTGCACCGCGGCCACCGGTCTGCCACCGGTTGAAACCGCCGCGAAGCCAGTGTATCGTGTGCGCTGCTAACGCGGGGGTCCTGCAATGCGTTCGGTCAAACAACCGGCATTGCGGGTGAGAAATACCCTTTGAACCTGATCTGGATAATGCCAGCGCAGGGAAGCGTACGGATTTCGCCGCCATCCTTCTGACGAAATCCGCCGCCTCACCAAGCCTCGTCTCCTGCTTAGCTCGAGCCCCACATTCGTCAAGGGCTCCGGGCAAGCGCCGTGGCGCCTGTCCGGCGCTCACACAGGAGATTGCATGAACGCCAATCCGAAGTTTCTGTCCGCGGACGCCCACGTCGACGCCGCCGCCGTCGCCCCGCTGCCCAATTCGCGAAAGGTTTATGTAACCGGCTCGCAGCCCGACATCCGCGTGCCGATGCGTGAAATCACGCAGGCCGACACCCCGACCGGCTTCGGCGGCGAAAAGAACCCGCCGATCTACGTGTACGACACGTCGGGCCCCTACACCGATCCGGACGCGAAGATCGACATCCGCGCCGGCCTGCCGGCACTGCGCCAGCGCTGGATCGAAGCGCGTGGCGACACCGAGGTGCTCGACGGCCTGTCGAGCCAGTACGGCCTCGAGCGCGCGGCCGACCCGGCCACCGCCGACCTGCGTTTCCCGGGCCTGCACCGCAACCCGCGCCGCGCGCAAGCCGGCAAGAACGTCACGCAGATGCACTACGCGCGTCAGGGCATCATCACGCCGGAAATGGAATACATCGCGATCCGCGAGAACCAGCGCCGCGCCGAGTACATCGAGAGCCTCAAGTCGAGCGGCCCGAACGGCGCGAAGCTCGCCGCGATGATGGGCCGCCAGCACCCGGGCCAGGCGTTCGGCGCCGCGGCCTTCGGCGCGAACGCACTCGCCGAGATCACCCCCGAGTTCGTGCGCGAGGAAGTCGCGCGCGGCCGCGCGATCATCCCCGCGAACATCAACCACCCGGAATCCGAGCCGATGATCATCGGCCGCAACTTCCTCGTGAAGATCAACGCGAACATCGGCAACTCGGCCGTCACGTCGTCGATCGGTGAGGAAGTCGACAAGATGACGTGGGCGATCCGCTGGGGCGGCGACACGGTGATGGACCTGTCGACCGGCAAGCACATCCATGAAACGCGCGAGTGGATCATCCGCAACAGCCCGGTGCCGATCGGCACGGTGCCGATCTACCAGGCGCTCGAAAAGGTCAACGGCAAGGCCGAGGACCTGACCTGGGAAATCTTCCGCGACACGCTGATCGAGCAAGCCGAGCAAGGCGTCGACTACTTCACGATCCACGCGGGCGTCCGCCTGCAGTACGTGCCGCTCACGGCGAACCGGATGACGGGCATCGTGTCGCGCGGCGGCTCGATCATGGCGAAGTGGTGCCTCGCGCATCACAAGGAAAGCTTCCTGTACGAACACTTCGAAGAGATCTGCGAGATCATGAAGGCGTACGACGTGAGCTTCTCGCTCGGCGACGGCCTGCGTCCCGGCTCGATCTACGACGCGAACGACGAAGCGCAGCTCGGCGAACTGAAGACGCTCGGCGAGCTCACGCAAATCGCGTGGAAGCACGACGTGCAGGTGATGATCGAAGGCCCCGGCCACGTGCCGATGCAGTTGATCAAGGAGAACATGGATCTCCAGCTCGACTGGTGCAAGGAAGCGCCGTTCTACACGCTCGGGCCGTTGACCACCGACATCGCACCGGGCTACGACCACATCACGTCGGGCATCGGCGCCGCGATGATCGGCTGGTTCGGCACCGCGATGCTGTGCTACGTGACGCCGAAGGAGCACCTCGGGCTGCCGAACAAGGACGACGTGAAGGAAGGGATCATCACGTACAAGCTCGCCGCGCACGCGGCCGACCTGGCCAAGGGTCACCCCGGCGCGCAGGTGCGCGACAACGCGCTGTCGAAGGCGCGTTTCGAGTTCCGCTGGGAAGACCAGTTCAACATCGGTCTCGATCCGGACAAGGCGCGCGAATTCCACGACGAGACGCTGCCGAAGGATTCGGCGAAGGTCGCGCACTTCTGCTCGATGTGCGGCCCGCACTTCTGCTCGATGAAGATCACGCAGGACGTGCGCGAGTTCGCGGCACAGCAAGGCGTGTCGGAAACCGAGGCGCTGAAGAAGGGGATGGAGGTCAAGGCGGTCGAGTTCGTGAAGACCGGCGCCGAGATTTATCACCGTCAGTAAGTCGGCAAGCGAACGCGGCGGTCCGCGCGGACCGCTTCGCTTCGTGAAGCATGGCAGGAAGCCCGCTTTCGAGCGGGCTTTTTTTTGCATTCGCGCGCATGCCGTGTGCCTGCCGGCGCAAGCGAAACAATTGATTACGAAACCGCTCGAGCCTTAACAAGTCCTTACAGCAGCGCCACGGAGCGACGCGTAGATTGGATTCATGCGCGGCCGTCAGGCGGCCGCGCGACCTCCGTTCACTACCACAAGGACAGCGATCATGAACCATTCGATTCGGCGTTTTGGGGTATGCGCGCTGCTCGTCGCGACGGTGGCCAGCCTTTCGGCCTGCGATTCGATGACGCGGCGCCAGCGCGATACCGCGATCGGTGCGGGTGTCGGCGGTGTCGCCGGCGCGGCGATCGGCGGCAACGCGCTGTCGACGCTGGGCGGCGCGGCAGCCGGCGGCATCATCGGCAACCAGGTCGGCAAATAAGCCGACCGGCTTACCCGGCTGCCGCGCGACGCGCGGCAAGCGCCGGCCTGACGGCGTTTCCGCACGGCGGAAGCGCCGTTTTTCATATGCGGCGCCGCAACACGCCGCAGCGGCTCGGAAATGATCCGTTACCGTTTAGCGCACCTTGTCATCGCCGCGCGGCCTAAGCTTAAGCATCTGCCGATTGCCGGCTCCGCCGGAGAGACATCATGAACAGGACCCTCGTCGCCGCGGCGCTCGCGTGCACGACGCTCGCCGGCTGTTACTACCCTTACGGCTACTATCCGTCCGGCTATTACACGGCGGCGCCCGTGCAGCCCGCGCCCGTCTATGTCGATCCGGGCCCGGCGTACTACTATCCGGCGCCCGCCTATGCCCCGGCCTGGGGCGGTTACTGGGGCCCCGCGGTATCGCTCAATTTCGGCTTCGGCGGACGCGGCGGCTGGCACCATCACTGAACGACCGCACGGGCCGGTTCGCGGCGGAGGCCAGCGGATTTCCCCGGTTCTTGCCATTTCATCCGATCGTGAAACGACGGCACGGGAACGCGGTGTAAGATTCCTCGCATCCCGTCCCGTCGCCGCCACGCTCAATGTCGCCCAAGAACGCCCTTCTGCTGACCGTCCTCGCTGCCCTGTGGGGCGCGTCGTTCCTGTTCATCCGGATCGGCGTCGCCGACTTCGGCGTCGCGCCGCTGATGGCGCTGCGCGTGGGCATCGGCGCGCTGTTTCTCGCAGGCTTCGCGCTGACGCGCTTCAGGCCCGCCGAGCTCGGCGCGCAGCTGCGCCGTCGCGCGTGGCCGTTGTTCGTCGTTGGCGCGCTCAACTCGGGCATCCCGTTCTGCCTGTTCGCGTTCGCCGAACTGACGCTGTCGGCCGGCGTGACGTCGGTGATCAACGCAACGACGCCGCTGTGGGGCGCGCTCGTCGCCTATCTGTGGCTGAAGGACAAGCTGTCGCTGCCGCGCGCGCTCGGCCTCGTGATCGGCTTTGCCGGCGTCCTCACGCTCGTGTGGGATCAGATCGCGAACGCGCACGGCAGCACCGGCGCCAACGCGACCGCGCTCGCCGCCGCCGCCGCGCTCGGCGCGACGCTGCTGTACGGCATCGCGGCCAACTACACGAAGCGCACGCTCAGCGGCGTCGATCCGCTCGTCAACGCGACCGGCAGCATGATCGGCTCGACCGTGCTGCTGGCGCCGTTCGCGATCGCGACCTGGCCCGCCGCAGCCGTCAGCGCGCATGCATGGGGCGCCGTGCTCGCGCTCGGCATCGCCTGCACGGGCATCGCGTATTTCATCTTCTTCCACCTGATCGCGCACATCGGCCCGGCCCGCGCGATTACCGTGACGTTCGTGATCCCAGTGTTCGGCCTGCTGTGGGGCGCGCTGTTCCTCAGCGAACACGTATCGCTCGTAATGATCGAAGGTTGCGCGATCGTGCTCGTCGGCACCGCGCTCGCCACCGGCGTGATCAAGCGGATTCCCGGGCTGCGCCCGCGCGGCGGCGAAGCGGCCTGAGCGGCAGGCGTGGCCGGCACCCGCCGGTGCGGGTTGCCCGCGACGCGCCGGCCGCCAATCCGCGAGCGCCGCAGGTCGACCGGTGCGCGACGGCGCATAGCGAATTTCGCCGGATGGCGATGCAACCGCCCGGCTTTGCCGCATTCTTCGCACGCGATGCACGCGGCATATTTGGAGCCGTCGCCGCATACACGGCCGGTGGCCCTTGCGTATCACGCGCCGGGCGGACGGCCCCTTCCAGCCGTCGGTGTAGCGTTTGCGTCTGGAGTTACCCTGATACGCGCGCCCCACCATTCCCGTTACACTCGGATCACTCATCCGCAGAAGGCGGTTACGATGCACCACGTTCTTTCGCGTCCACCTGCGCGTGCGACGGCTTCTGCGTGGCGCGCACGATACCGCCCCCCGATCGCCCCAGGGCACCGTTGACATGAAGCCCTCCCGCGACCTCTCGCTCGACTCCCTGCTCGAACGCCTCACGCCGACGCCCAGCGGCTGGATCGCAACGTATCGCGAGACGACGCTGCGCAGCGTGTTTCAACCGGTGCTGTCGATCACGCACAAGCGCGTGGTCGGCTACGAAGCGCTGCTGCGCGTCGTGGACGAGAACGGCGCGCTGGTTTCGCCGGTCGCGCTATTCGACAGGACGCGTGCCGCTGCCGACGCGTTGCTGCTCGACCGGCTCGCCCGCTGCCTGCATACGGCCAATTTCGTCGCGCAAGGCATCGGCGACGGCTGGCTGTTCCTGAACGTGACGCCGCGCGTGCTCGATTCCGGCCTCGTGCAGCGCGAATTCGTCGAGGCGCTGTGCCGTCATTTCGCGCTGCCGCCGAACCGCATCGTGCTGGAAGTCGTCGAGCAGCCGGCGCGCGATGAAGCCGCGCTCGCCCGCACGATCGACATGATCCAGCACCGGGACTTCCTGATCGCGATCGACGATTTCGGCACCGGGTTCTCCAATTTCGACCGCGTGTGGCGCGCACGGCCCGATATCGTCAAGCTCGATCGATCGCTCGTCGAACGCGCGAACGCGTCGGCCGACGATCGCCGCATCATGCATCACCTGGTATCGATGCTCCATCAGGCCGGCGCGATGGTGCTCGCCGAGGGTGTCGAAAGCGACGACGCGCTGCAGACGCTGATGGAGGCCGATATCGATTTCGTCCAGGGTTTCCAGTTCGGCCAGCCCGACGCATCGATCGCGCACGCGAGCGCCGCGGCGCCCGCGATGCTCGACGCCGCGTGGCAACGCTACATCGCCCACCGGCATACGCCGGCGATCGCCGAGCAGCCGGGCTTCGACGCGATCGAGCGGCTCGTGCTCGCCGGCGCGGCCGCGTTTTCCGCGAGCGGCAGCCTGCAGGACGCCGCGCAGCGCGTATTCGTGGTGCCGGCCGCACGCCGGGTGTTCGTCACGGACGAGATCGGCGAACAGTTCCTGCCGTCGATCGGCGCGCGTCCCGAGGACGGCCAGACGAGCGGCACGCGACTCTCGCCGCTGTTCCCGGAGACGCACAGCAACTGGTCGCGGCGCCCGTACTTCCAGCGCGCGATCGCGGCGCCGGGGCGCGTCGCGCTCATGGGCCCGCACTTCTCGCTGACCGAAGGCCGCGATTGCTACACGGCAGCCGTCGCGATTCGCGCGCAAAACCGTCTCGTCGTGTTCTGCGTCGACTTCGTGCTCGACAGCGCGGGCACCGTGATGCGGTAGCGCATACGGCGGCACGACGCCGCCCGCCATGCAGGCCGGCCGGCGATTCGTTTCATCAGTCGATCACCTTCCCTCTTCCGGACTTCACCACGCTGCGGCGCGACTTGTGTTCGAGCCGCCGCTCCTTCGATGCGCGTGTCGGCCGTGTCGCGACCCGCGCACGCGGCGTGAACGCGACGCTGCCGATCAACGCATCGAGCCGCGCGAGTGCTGCCTCGCGATTTTTCTCCTGGGTGCGGTATTCCTGCGACTTGATCACGACGATGCCGTCGCGCGTGATGCGCTGGTCGGACAGCGCGAGAAGCCGTTCCTTGATGACGGGCGGCAGCGACGACGCGCGGATGTCGAAACGCAGATGAATCGCGCTCGACACCTTGTTGACGTTCTGGCCGCCGGCGCCCTGCGCGCGCACGGCGGTCCATTCGACTTCGGCCGGATCGAGCGTGTAGCGGATCATCATCGCGACGTCTCCTTGCGGCGCCGCGCGAGCGCCTCGTCGACGCGGGCCGCCAGGCCCGAATCGCGTTGCGTACGTGTCGCGACCGCCTGCGCCAGCACGCGCCGCGGGCCAATCACCTGCACGCGCGTGCGCGCACGCGTGACCGCGGTGTAGACGAGTTCGCGCGTGAGCACACGGCCGAACGATGCCGGCAGCACGAGCGCGGCCTCGTCGAATTCGGAGCCCTGCGACTTGTGGACGGTCAGCGCGAACGCCGTTTCATGCGGCGGCAGCGCCGCGGGCGACACGGCGCGCGCGGTGCCGTCCGCGCGGCGGAACCATACGCGCAGCACGCCCTGCGCGTCCGGCAACGCGATGCCGATGTCGCCGTTGAACAGCCCGAGCGCATAGTCGTTGCGCGTCACCATGATCGGGCGCCCGGTGAACCAGTGTGCGCCGACCGCGAGCGGCACGCGTGCGGCATGCCGCACGTGCGTGGCCACCAGCGCATTGACGTGCTCGGCGCCGCGCGATCCCGTGCGCGTCGCGCACAGGATCCGGAAGCGGTTGAGCGCATCGAACAACGGCAGCGGATCGGGCTCCGGCCCGGACAACGCGATGCGCAACGCATCGAGGTACGCGCCGAACCGGCGCGCGAGCCGCTCGACCGTCGACGCCGCAAGCGTCTCGCCCGCGTCGTCGTGAAACGACGCGGCAGCGGCCACGTCGGCCGGCAGCGCGTCGAGCGCGCCCTGCACGTCGCCGCGGCGGATCGCGAGCGACAGGCGGCCGATCGGCGAATCGAGACCGAAACGGTAATTGCGTTCGAGCCACACGACGCAGTCTGCGAGCGGTGCGGGCGACGCGGCGGCGATGTCGTCGGCCACCGTTGCAACAGTCGACACCCGTGTTGCCGAACCTCCCGCGTGGGCCTGATCGAGCGGCGTGAGCTCGACGGCGTCGAGCCATGTGAGTTCGTCGGCCTCGATCCATGCAGGATCGGTGGCCGCGGATGCGCTAGCGAAGTCTGTCGGTGCAGGTGACGACGGAGCGGCCAGCGGCACCGCGTCAGCCGGGGAAACCGCTTCGTCCTGCGGGTCGTCATCGAACAGCGACGCCTGTCGCGTATCCACGTTGCGCCGTGCGGGCGGCTTGCGCGCCGCGCTCGCCGACAATGGCGCGGAAGCCGGGGCCGGGGCTTGAGCCGCAACAGCAACCGCCCCCGCCACTTCGCCGTCCGGCACCGGCAAGGCCGCGACGAAAGCCGCTTCGTCGATCCCGAGCGCATCCGCGATGCGCGTGCGCGCAGCGGCGGTGAACGTCGGCCGTGCGCTGAGTTCGGCGAACACGGCGCCGGCTTCGACCGCGGCAAGCTGATCCTTGTCGCCGAGCAGCACGAGCCGTGCACCCGGCGCGAGCGCATCGAGCAGATGCGCGGCGAGCGCGACGTCGATCATCGACGCCTCGTCGACCACGATCAGGTCGTACGGCAACGGATTGTCGCGATGATGGCGAAAGCCCGCCGCCCCGCCGCCGCCGAGCAGGCGATGCAACGTGTACGACGTGTCGGGCAGGCGCGCGGCAAGTTCCGGCGGCAGGTCGCCCGCCCGTGCGTGCAGCGCTTCCTGCATCCGCTGCGCGGCCTTGCCGGTCGGCGCCGCCAGCGCGATGCGCAGCCCCGGATGCGCGTCGAGCAGACAAGCCAGCACGCCGACGACGGTCGTCGTCTTGCCGGTGCCGGGGCCGCCGCTGACGATCGTCACGCGTCCTGTCAGCGCAACGATCGCCGCGACGCGCTGCCAGTCCACTTCGCCCGTCGCGGGCCCGAAGTAACGCGCGAGACTGTCGCGCAACCGGTCGGGCGACAGCACGTCGCCCGGCGCGGCGACGCCGGCCTGCGCGACGAGCGCATCGGCGAGCCGCCGTTCGTAGTCGAAATAGCGCGACAGATACAGATGGTCGTGCCGGTCGACGATCAGCGGCCGCTCGTCGCCGCGCGCGAGCGTGCTGAACGCCACCACGCCGCTTGCTG
Source organism: Burkholderia sp. MSMB0856 (assembly GCF_001524645.2). NCBI lineage: Bacteria > Pseudomonadati > Pseudomonadota > Betaproteobacteria > Burkholderiales > Burkholderiaceae > Burkholderia > Burkholderia sp. MSMB0856. Next base: position 2,322,682 of record NZ_CP013427.1, read on the forward strand.
CAAGCGCCGCGCGCACGTCGTCGACCGGTTCCTCGTAGCGCTGCGCGAGCGCGCCGAGCGACACGCATACGTGGCCGCCCGCGGTCGCCCGGCTCGTCGCGAACGCGGCACGCGCCGCCCAGCGCGCGGCCGCGGCCGGCGCACCCGCACGGCGCGACAGGTCGCCGATGCGTCGCGCGAACCCTTCCGCGAGCGCGATGCCGAAATCAGCCGGCTCGGGCAGGCGCGCGACGAGGCCGCCGGTGAATTCAAGCGTATCGTCGGACACGTTCATGCGCGGCCCCCTTCCATCATCCGGTCGAGCGCGTCGACGAGTTCGCGCGCGGGCCGCCGCGCATGCACGCCGGCCGGTTCGCCGGCACTGCGCCAGTCCGGCCGCACGCCACGCACGAACAGGTACAGATAGCCCGCGATATGCGTGTCGTAGTCATAGTCGGGCAGCCGCCCGCGCAAATAGCGATGCAGCGCAACCGTATAGAGCAGCGCCTGCAGGTGATAGGCATGATCGGCCATCGCGACGTCGAGCGCGCGCGGGCCGTAAGCGTCCGGCGTATTGCCGAGATGGTTCGACTTCCAGTCGACGATCCAGAAGCGGCCGTCGTGTTCGACGATCATGTCGATGAAACCCTTGATGAAACCGGCGAGCACGCCAGCGTCCAGCGCAACGTCCGGATAGCCGTGTGCGACCAGCAGCCGGCGCAGCGCGCCCAGCTCGAGCGACGGCGCCGGGAACAGGAAACCCATTTCGTCGAGCCGCTTGGCGGGATCGAGATCCGCAAGCCGCATGCCCGGCACGAGCTCCGTGCGCACGACATCGTCGACGAGCCGCGCCATCATCGCGGGCAGGCGCGTCGCGAGTTCGGGCTCGGCCTCGACTGGCCGGTCATGCAGCGCGCCGAGCGCCGCCTGGTGCCATGAATCGGGCTCGGTGAACCGACTGAGTTCGAACAGGCGGTGCAGACACTCGCCCGCTGCCGCGCCGCGCGGAAACACGAGGATGTCGTCGTCCGGCGGCTCGACCGCGACGGTGTCGTCCACGGCAAGCGCGCCGTCCGGCGCGACGGCGGCAAGCGCATCGTGATCGGGCCGCAGCTCGTCGTCCGGCACGACCGCGACGCCCGCCTCCTCGCGCGCCATCGACGCGGTCAGCGAACTGAAGCTCGCCATCCGCCACGCGTCGCGCAGCACGCGCGTCGCATGGCGGGCGGCGAGCGTCTGCGATGCATCGTGGCCGGCAGCCAGCCGCTCACGGCGCGCCGGCACCGGCAACGGTGCAACGCTCACGGGCCCACCGGCGAGCGCTTGCCACGCAGCATCGAGCACCGCTTCGTCGGGCGGCTCGTCAAGCCACGCGTCGAACGACTGGCCGGCCCCGGCCACGAGCCAGTTCAGCACGCTGCGCCGCGCCTCGCGGGTCGAGCGCGACGACAGATAAGGCCCGGCGACGAGATAGCACCGATAGACCGCGCGCGTGAGCGCCACGTAGACGAGCCGCGCGCGTTCCGCCGCCTGCTCGCGCAGCGCCTGGCGCGCGGCATGCTCGGCGGCTTCGTCGTCGCACCCGTAATGCAGCACGGCGTCGCCCGCATCGTCGTGATACTCGCGCGCGTCGGGCAGCCCCGACGCGGGCGGCTCGCGCAGCCCGCCGTCGTTCAGGAACGGACAGAACACGACCGCGTATTCGAGGCCCTTCGACTTGTGCACGGTCACGATCTGCACGAGGTTGCGATCGGACTCGAGACGCAGCTGCGCTTCCTCGCCGCCGCCGTCGAGCCGTTGCGCGGCGAGCCAGCGCAGCGTCGGCGCGATGCCCGGCTGCGCGGACGCGCGCGCCTGCGTCAGTTCGGCCAGATGGTTGATGTCGGTCACGCGGCGTTCGCCGTCCGCGCCGGCCATCAGCCGCTCGGCGATCCGCAGCTCGCGCGTGAACGTGCGCCACATCACCGCGAAGCCGCGTTCGCGCCACAACAGCCGATAGCGCGAGAAGCGCTCGACCCAGCTCATCGCGTCCGCGCTGTCGGCCGCTGCGCGCGACACATCGCCGTCGCCCTGCTCCATCCGCCACAACGCCCCGGCATCGAGGCCGAACCAGTCGGCGGCCAGCGCCGCGCGCAAGCGCCGCAGGTCGCCCGGCGCATCGATCGCCGCGAGCACGCGCTCGAGCTGCTCCGCATCGCCGGTCGAAAACACGGACGCCTGCGCGAGCTCGACGCTGCCGATGCCCCACGTGGCAAGCACGCGCTTCACGAGACTCCCCTGCCGGTGCGTCTGCACCAGCACCGCGATGTCGCCCGGCGACAGCGGCGTATCGCCGAGCCGCACATGTCCTTCGCGCGCGCCGCGCATCAGCCGGGCAATCTCGGCCGCGCACGCCTGGGCGGCCTGTGCCTGCGCGTCGCGCTTGAGCAGCGTGCCGTCGCCGCCCGGCAGCGCCCAGATCCGGAAATCGCCGCCCGGGGCCGGGTCGGCGCCGTCGACGAACGGTGCACGCACGCGCGTGCCGGCGCGCACCGCGTAATAGTCGAGCCCGTCGAGCACGAACGCGCGCGGGTTCGACATGAAGAAGCGGTTGCACGCATCGACGATCGCCGGCGTCGAACGCTGGTTGACCGCGAGCGTATAGCACGCGCTCGCGCTTGCCCGCGCGGCGAGATACGTATGCAGATCCGCCGCGCGGAAGCTGTAAATCGCCTGCTTCGGATCGCCGACGAGAAAGAGCGGCCCGCCCGGTGCGAAGATCCGGTCGAAGATCGCGAACTGCAGCGGGTCCGTATCCTGGAATTCGTCGATCAGCGCGGCCGGATAGCGCGCGCGCAGCGTCTCGGCGAGCCACGGATGCGCATGCAGCGCGTGATAGAGGTTCGCGAGCAGATCGTCGAACGACACGACGCGGCGCGTACGCTTGCGTTCGGCCAGCTCGCCCGGCGCGGTGTCGAGCCAGTCGGCGACCAGCGCGAGCCAGCGCGCGCGCTGCGCGGCCTCGGCGGCGGCCACCGCCGCTTCGAGCGCGTCGGCGACGTCGAAGAATGGGTGTTCGGGGGTCGCGCCACCCTTTTTCGTCGCCTTCGCGAGCGCCGTGCGTGTGAGCTTGAGCGCCGCCTTCGGCAGCGCGGCGGCGGAGTTGCCTTGCGCGAAATGCGCGGACCACGCGCCGAGCGCATCGGCGACGGCGTCGGGCTTGTGCGAACGCTGATTGAGCACGGGCTGCGCGGCGCGCAGCAGCGCGTCGATCGCATCCCGCTCGTCGTCCCACATCCGCGCGGCCTCCGCGAAGCATTCGACGGCAGCGGCCTCCGCCGATGCGTCCGGTTCGACGACGCCGTCCCAGCGTAGCGCGGCGAGCGGCTTCTTCAGCCGCCGCGCGAGCTGGGCGTCGAGCGCGGCCGGGCCCGCGCCCGAATCGACGAGCCACGTCGCGAAGCCGGGCCAGCGCGCGGCCATCGGTTCGACGCGCGTACGCCAGAAGTCCGCCGCGAGCTCGAAGCGCAGCGCTGCATCGTCGGCCTGCATCTCGAACGCGAACGGCATCGCAGCCGCGAACGGCGCTTCCTGCAGCGCACGCTGGCAGAACGCGTGGATCGTGTGGATCGCCGCCTGGTCGAATGCGCGCAGCGCGCGCCGGATCCGCTTCGCGGCGGTCTCGGGGTCGAGCGCGCCGGCTTCGCCGAGCGTCGTCTCGAGCAGGCGCGCGACGAACGGATCGCCGCCGTCGTCGCCGGTATCGAGCGCATGCGCGAGTTGCGCCAGCCGCCCGCGGATCCGCTCGTGCAGCTCGGCCGTCGCCGCCTTCGTGAAGGTCACGACGAGGATTTCATCCGCGCCGAGATCCTTCTCCAGCAGCAGGCGCACGTAAAGCGCGCAAATATTCCACGTCTTGCCGGTACCGGCCGACGCCTCGATCTGGTTGACGCCGTCGAGCGGACACGCGAACACATCGAGTTCGAGCGCCGCCTGCGGCTGGGATGCGGCGCTCATGCGGCCTCCTTCAGATGCTCCAGCATCGGCTCGAACACGAGCCGCGCGAGTGTGCCGAACGGTTCGTCGAGCGAAGGATGCGCACCGCGCCATGCGATCGCGATCGCCGGATCGTCGGCTTCGCTCACCACGCGCTCGTTGATCCAGACGCTCGCCGCCTTCGCCTCGCCGTCGGAAATGCGCGCCCACGCGCTGCGCGGGAAGAACCGCAGCGGCATGCGCCGCCCCGCGCGAAACAGCGCGGCGAGCGGCGCGAGGCGCTCGAGCGGTGCCGCGACCGGCGTGAGTTCGAACGCGCCGCCGCTGCCGAACCACAGCGTGCGGCGCGGACCGTCGGGCTCCACCGCGCAGTAGACGAGGTGCGCGAGCCACGCGGACAGGTAGTCGCGCGCGCTCGGCCGTGCATAGCGATAGATGATCTGGCCTGCCGGCGTCAGCCGGTTCAGCGTGCCGTGCAGTTCGAGCGGCGCACTCACCGCATCGCTCGACAGCATCGCGTCATCGGCACCGAACAACGCCTGTTCGGTGTCGGGCCAGGCAGGCGCGATCGCGAGCGTGAACGGCCGCCGTTCCATGCCGTCGGCCAGCGCACGCCGCACGTTCGACGCAAGCTGCGTCATCGAGCCGAGCGCCTGGTCGCGCCAGACCGCGCCCGTCGCGCCGCCCGGTAGTTCCGGGCTGGCGTCCGCGATGCGCAGCGCATGATCGTGCACGCCGCCTTCGTCCGATTCGATCAGGAGCGGCAGCACGCGCTCGGCGAGCGCGTCGCTGCCCGCGAAGTCGAGTGCGAACGGCTCCGTGTCGAGCAGTTCGGCCTGCGCGTCGGACAGCACGATGCCGAGCCGCGCACGCAGCAGCGCGCGGGCCGGATGCCGCCAGAACCGTTCGAATTCGCTGAACGCGACAGGTTCGACCGGCTCGGCCGGCAGCGGCTGCGCGAAGAACGGCTGCTCGCGCATCGCGTCGCGCGCGGCTTCGGCTGCCAGCAGCGACGCCAGCGTCGCGCGCTCGGCGTCGTACGACGCCAGTTCGCTGCCGGGCCGGAAATACTCGGCCGCGAACGGTTGCAGCGGATGTTCGACGATGAACGCGCGCCGCGCGGCATCGACCGCGTCCGGTGTGGCATCCTCGCCGGCCGTGACGAGCGCGAGATGGTCGAGCAGTTCGTCGACGAGCGCCGCGGGCGGCAACGGCGCGTTATCGCGAATGCTGCGCCCCGTATAGGCAATCAGCAGCCGGTCGCGCGCGGCGAGCAGCAGGTCGAGGAACAGGTTGCGTTCGTCGTCGCGACGCTGCCGGTCGCCGAGCTTCGGCAACACGGCCATCAGGTCGAACTCGTCCGCGCGCGCGAGGCTCGGCAGCACGCCGTCGTCCATGCCGAGCAGGCACACGACGCGGTATGGCAGCCCGCGCAGGCTCGTCAGCGACGAGAACGTGACGCCGCCCCACGGCACCCCGCCGCGCGCCGGATCGTCGAGCGCGGCTGCCAGCCCCGCGCGTACGACGGCCGCGGGCAAGGCTTCGTCGGGCGCGCCTTCCGTCATCGCGGCCAGCATCGCGTCGAGTGCGTCGCGCACGCCCGAGAGCGCATCGGCATACGCGGCACCGGAGTCGAAGAACCGCGCAAGCGTGTCGGCGAACAGTTCGCTCCATGCGCGTGGCGTGTGCGCGTCGGCGAGCCGTCGCGAGAAGCCGTCGAGATCGTCCGTGAAGCGCGCGAGCCGGCCGAGCAGTTCGGCCTCGCTGCCGGTTGCCGCCTCGATCGGCAGCCACGCGCCGACCGGTGCCGCGCCCTCGGGCATCGCATAGCCGAGGAAGAGGCGCGCGAGCGCATCGGAAAACGTATGGCGCGGCGCAGGCACCGCCGCATCGTCGCTCACCGTCGGCGACAGCCCACGCCGCGCGCCGGCGGCTGCGAGCCAGGTCTGAACCGTCTCGAGCGCGGTTGCGTCGATGCCGTAACGGGCCGCAACCGCGTCGACGCGCAGCCATTCGACCAACTCGGGCGCGCCGACCTGCCGTTCCGGCAACGCGAGCCATTCGAGCAGCACGCGCGCGACCGGGTTCGCCTGCGACGGCGGCAGGCCGGTGATCCGGTAAGGCACGCGCGCGCCGCCGGCGCCCGCGGTGCCGAACACGGCATCGATCAGTGGCCCGGCCGCCGCGAGATCGGCGACCGCCACGAGCACATCGGACGGCTGCAGCGTCGCGTCCGCATCGAACCACGCGAGCAGGCGGTCATGCAGCACCTCGAGCTGGCGCGCGAGGCTGTGGCATACGTGCACCTCGATCCCGCGCTCGGCCGGCGCTTCGCCGAGCTCCGCCTCCGGTTGCAGGTCGAGGATCGCATTCTGCACGCGCGCGAGCCAGGTCGGCGCGGGATTCCCGACGAAACGCGACGCATCGCCCGACGCGGCGCTTTCAGTCAGTTCGTGCAGCATGTGCAGCTGCGCCTGCGTCTGCCGGCCCCACTCCGCGAGCAGCGGATGGCCGACTTCCTGATAGTCCAGCCGGCCGGCCGCGTCGAGCGCCTCGGCATGCGCGGCGGTGACGATGTCGAACCAGAATTCTCGGCACGGATTGAGCGCATAGACGCGCACGTCGATCCAGCGCGACAGCTCGCGCAGCAGCGCGACGTGCAGCGGCGGCATCGTCGGCAGCGCGAACACGCTGACCGATTCCGGCCAGTCGGCACGCGCGACGGTTTCGGGATCGAGGTTGCGCGCCTCCACGAGGAAGCGATGCGCGGGCGGCGTGCCGCTGTCGCTCAGCTCCGCAAGCAGCACGCGCCACAGCGCCGCCTGCCAGTGCTCGTCGTCGCGTGCGGCATCGGTGATTCCGCGCGGCGCGACGTCGCCCGCGAGCACCGACTCGCCGGCCTGCCATGCGGCCAGCCATTCGGGCCGATAGGTCAGGTAATGATCGAGCACGGCCGCGACGCGCTGTGCGAGCTCGTAGCGCATCGCGTCGTCGGACGCGGACAGATACGCAGCCAGCCGCGGCGACGCGAGCCACGGCGCGCCGCTCGCGCCCTGCGCGAACAGCCGGTAGCAGCGCCACACGAGGCGGTCCGGTGCGAACGGCGAGCGGGCGGGCACCGTCAGCACGCGGCCGATCTGCGCCCACAGCCATTGCGCGAGATACGTAAACTCGACGTTCGCGCACACGCCGTGGCGCACAGCGATGTCGAGTTCCAGACGGCGGCGCAGCGCCGCGCTCGGCACGATGACCTGTTGCGGCGCCCACGGGCCGTTGCGGGCCGGAAACGCGGCCAGGTCGTCGAGCAGCGCGTCGGCCAACGTTTCGTGACGGTTCGAATAGAAGAGATGGAGCATGAAGCGGGTGTCGGAGCCTCGCGCCGGCCAGGCCGTGCGAACGGGAGCACCAAGGATAGCAAAAGGACCGTCGCGGCGAACCTCGTCCGAAAGGCCAGGTTTTGCGGACCACGAAATACGATAGACTCGTCGCCAGTCAATACGCCGCCCCTGGCGTCTTCGTCTGTCATTCAGCCCATCGATGCGCTATTCGGTCGAAATCAGAAAGTTTTTCTACAGCCAGTACTTTTTCGGCGGCCTGCGGATCGCGGTCGGCGTATCGCTGCCGGCCGTGCTGTGCCTGATCGTGTTTCACAACCGGGAGCTCGGCTTCACGATCTCGACCGGCGCGCTCGGCGCGTGCGTCGTCGACATGCCGGGCCCGCTGAAGTACAAGCACAACGAAATGCTCGCGTGCAGCGTGATCGGCTTCCTGGCCGCGCTCGCGACCGGCCTCGCCACGCCGAACATCTTCGCGTTGTGGCTGACGATCGTGCCGCTCACGTTCGTGCTGTCGCTGATCGTCGTCTACGGCAACCGCTGGCCGCAGATCAGCTTCGCGACGCTGTTCATGATGGTGATGACTCTCGAGGAGAAGTTCACGCCGCTGCAAGCGTTCGTCAATGCCGGCTGGATTCTCGCGGGCGGCCTCTGGTACACGTACTGGGCGACGCTCGTGTCGCAATGGCAGGCGCGCCGGATCGAACAGCAGGCGCTCGCCGAAAGCCTGTTCGCGTGCGCCGACTACCTGCTCGCGCGTGCGCAGTTCTACGATCTCGATGCCGATCTCGACGAGTGCTATCGCAATCTCGTCGCGAAGCAGATCGCCGCGGTCGAAACGCAGGAAACCGCGCGCGACATCGTGCTGCGCAACCTGCCGAAGCTGCGCCGCGGCAAGCTCGACCCCGGCCGTACGACGATGTACAACCTGTTCATCAACAGCGTCGACCTGCACGAGCTGTTCGTCGGCGCGCACACCGACTACCCGCTCGTGCGCAACACGTTCGGCGGCTCCGACCTGATCATTTTCTACCGCGACCTGATCCGCAAGGCGGCCCGCGACCTCGAGGAAATCGGCCTCGCCGTGCTCGAGAATCGCGCGCCGCATTCGCGAATCAGCGTCAAGGCCGAACTGCGCGCGATCGAGTACGAGATCGAGCTGATGCGCAAGAAGAACTTCCCCGCCACCAACGCGGAAGCCTACGCAGCCGTGCTCGCGACGTTCCGGCGCATCTGGAGCGCGACGCGCCTGATCGACCGGATGCGCCGCAACCTGTCGGGCCATGCCGACCCGCAGCAGACCGAACTGAAGATCGACAAGGCGCTCACGCGCTTCCTGCAGCGGCGCCGGATGTCGCCGCTGCTGATCTTCTCCAACCTGAACATGCGCTCGCCGAGCTTTCGCCACGCACTGCGCGTGACGATCGCGGTCGCGGTCGGCTTCTGGCTCGGCCGGCTGCTGCCGCTCACGAACGCCTACTGGATCGTGATGACGACCATCATCATCCTGAAGCCCGGCTACTCGCTCACCAAGCAGCGCAACGCGCAGCGTATCGTCGGCACGTTGATCGGCTGCGCGGCGAGCATTGCGCTGATCTACACGGTCAAGGAGCCGCACCTGCTGATCGCGATCATGTTCGGGTCGATGGTGATGAGCTACAGCCTGCTGCTGTTCAACTACGCGGCGAGCGTCGTGTTCACGTCGTCTTACGTGCTGCTGATGTTCCACCTGCTCGCGCCGGGCAGCATGCGGATCATCGGCGAGCGCGCGATCGACACCGTGGTCGGCTGCATGATCGCGATCGCAGCGAGCCGCCTGTTCCCGTACTGGGAATACCGGCTGATGGGCAAGCTCGTCACCGACATGCTGACCTCGACCCGCAAGTATTTCGAGGCCGTGTGGCGCGCCGGGCGCGGCGTGTCGCCGCCGCCCGTGCCGGCCGCCGACGGCGCGGCGGTCGTGCCGGTCGTCGCCGCGGCGATCGAGACGCCGGCCACCGCCCTCGACGACGACTACCGCTACCGCCTCGCGCGCAAGGACGTGCACATCGCGTTCGCGAACCTCGGCCAGGCGTTCCAGCGAATGATGATCGAGCCGAAGGCGCACCAGCGCTTCGTGCCGGAGCTGAACGACCTGCTCGTGCAGACGCACGTGCTCGGTGCCCAGATCACAGCCGCCGCGCCGCTGATCCGCAGCGCGTGCGCGGCCGACGAGAACATCGTCCACGACGATGCGTTGCGCCGCGGCCTGTCCGCCGTGCTCGAGAACCTCGAGAAGGCGGAAGCCGGCGAGCCGCCGCCGGCCGACCAGCTCGACACGACGAAGCAGATCACCCGCGACCTCGACGCAATGGTCGTGTCCGCGGAAAAATCCGACGCGGTGGGCGCCGAGCTCACGCACGACCTGAAGGTGCTCGCGCACCAGTGCAAGCAGATGCTCGCGTCGTCGCTGCTGATTCGCAAGGACGCGAGCGTCATCCGCCTGCCCGCATGAGGCCCTGACGTCGTTCCGCCGCCGGCCGCCCGCGCACGCAAGCCGGCCGGCCGGCAGCGCTCCCCGCTCCCGCAACTCCCTCCCGAAGCATGACCCGCACGCCCCATACGGCCCACGCGTCCGCCGCGCGACGGCCCCACCTCCGATTACACCGGTTGCGCCAGTCAGGGAATACCCGATTCCGGTCGCTGGCTCCGGCTTGTTATCATTCCGACATCTTCAAGTTGTATATACAACTTGAACCAACCGGGCCGGCCCCGTTCGCCCGGTCCGTCGCATAACGATATCGGAGACTCGATGAAGAACTTGCAGCGCCATCTGAGCGCGCGGCACATCCGCTTTCTCGCGCTGGGCTCGGCGATCGGCACCGGCCTGTTCTACGGCTCGGCGTCCGCGATCCAGCTCGCGGGCCCGGCGGTAATCCTGGCCTATATCCTGGGCGGCGCGGCTGTCTACATGGTGATGCGCGCGCTCGGCGAGATGGCCGTGCGCGAGCCCGTCGCCGGCTCGTTCGGCCACTACGCAACCGAAAACCTCGGCCCGTTCGCGGGCTTCGTCACCGGCTGGACCTACACGCTCGAAATGGTGATCGTCGCGATCGCCGACATCACGGCATTCGGCATCTATATGGGCTTCTGGTTTCCGGATGTCCCTCAATGGATCTGGGTGCTCGGCGTCGTCGCGATCATCTGCGGGCTGAACCTGTGCCATGTGAAGGTGTTCGGCGAGCTCGAGTTCTGGCTGTCGATCATCAAGGTCGGCGCGATCGTCGCGATGATCGGCGGCGGCGTCGCGATCCTGCTGACCGGCATGCATTTCGGCCATTCGGCCGACGTGCCGACATTCGCGAACCTGTGGAACCATGGCGGCTTCTTCCCGAACGGGATCGGCGGGTTGATCGCATCGCTGTCGGTCGTGATCTTCGCGTACGGCGGCATCGAGGTGATCGGGATGAGCGCCGGCGAGGCGAAGGATCCTGAGCGCGTGATTCCGCGCGCGATCAACGCGGTGCCCGCGCGCATCCTGTTGTTCTATGTGCTGACGATGGTCGTGCTGATGTCGATCAGCCCGTGGACGGGCGTCGGCAGCGACGGCAGCCCGTTCGTGCAGATCTTCTCGGCGCTCGGCGTGAAGTCGGCCGCGACCATTCTCAACCTCGTGGTGATCAGCGCGGCGATCTCGGCGATCAACAGCGATATCTTCGGCGCGGGCCGGATGATGTTCGGGATGGCGCGGCAGGGCCAGGCGCCGCGCGTGCTGATGGCGACGTCGCGGCACGGCGTGCCATGGGTCACGGTGCTCGTGATGGCCGGTGCGCTGCTGATCGGCGTGCTGCTCAACTACCTGATGCCGAAGGACGTGTTCCTGGTGGTCGCGGCGATCGCGACGTTCGCGACCGTGTGGGTGTGGCTGATGATCCTGCTGTCGCAGGTCGCGATGCGCCGCCGCCTGTCGAGCACGGAGGTCGCGGCGCTGAAGTTCAAGGTGCCGCTGTGGCCCGTCGCACCCGCGCTGACGATCGCGTTCATGGCTTTCGTGATCGTGATGCTCGGCTGGTTCGAAGATACGCGCGTCGCGCTTTACGTCGGCGCGGCATGGCTCGCGCTGCTCGCGCTCGTGTTCTACGCACGAATCCGCCCGAAATTTGCGCCTGCGTCACGTTGACGCACGACTGACCTTCCACGCGGCGCGCGGGCTTCGGCGCCCGCATCTATCGCGGCGCGACGCCTCGCGCCGCCCACCGCTTCCACTCTTCCTGCCGTTCCTGCGCATCGCTGGCGGCCCGACCGGGCCGTGCAGCGATCATGCGCATCCGCGCCGGAGTCAGTGCGACGCGGCGCTCGCGGCCTCGGCCGGATGGGCCTCGTCGTACGCGTGCTTCTGCGAGATCGCGTTATACAGGATCGTCCCGATCACGAGCAGCACGGCCACGACGATCAGGATGCTCACGTTGCGGACAGGGTTCTTCTTGCGCTGATCGTTCATGGTCGGTACGGCTCCGTCGATTTCGTTGAAGCGGGCATTCTACGCGCTTGCGCCTGCGCTGCGACGCCCCGGTAGCACACCTCCCTCCCATCTTCCTCCCCGCTTTCCGACACCTTTCATTTGATAATCATTCCCATTTCGATCTAGAATCCGAAATCTTTCGCTTTGTAATGTTTCGGGTTGCTCGGGCGGCAGGCACGCCCCGGAACGCTTCTTCGTCCGCCTGCCTCATCGGAGTCTCCATGTCGAATCCGCGCACCCGCCTGCTGCCGCTCGCCGGCGCCCTCGCCCTTGCCGCCGCCGCATTCGCGCCACTGGCCCACGCGGCCGAGGAAGTGAGCCTGTACACCACCCGCGAACCGAAGCTGATCCAGCCGCTGATCGACGCGTTCACGAAACAAAGCGGCGTCAAGGTCAACACGGTGTTCGTGAAGGACGGCCTGCTCGAGCGCGTGAAGGCGGAAGGCGCGCAGTCGCCCGCCGACGTGCTGATGACGGTCGACATCGGCAACCTCCTCGACCTCGTCGACGGCGGCCTCGCGCAGCCGGTGCACTCGAAGGTGCTCGACGATGCGATTCCCGCGAACCTGCGCGGCGCGCAAGGCGACTGGTACGCGCTGTCGCTGCGCGATCGCGTGCTGTACGTGGAGAAAGACCTGAAGGTCGACGCGTTCCGCTACGAGGATCTCGCCGACCCGAAATGGAAGGGCAAGGTCTGCATCCGCTCGGGGCAGCATCCGTACAACACGGCACTCGTCGCGGCGATGATCGCGCACGACGGCGAAGCCGCGACCGAAAAGTGGCTGCGGGGCGTGAAGGCGAACCTCGCCCGCAAGGCGACGGGCGGCGACCGCGACGTCGCGCGCGACATTCTCGGCGGCATCTGCGACGTCGGTCTTGCCAACGCGTACTACGTCGGTCACATGAAGAACGCGGAGCCGGGCACTGATGCGCGCAAGTGGGGCGACGCGATCAAGGTCGTGCGGCCGACGTTCGCGAACGCGAAGAGCGGTGGCACGCACGTGAACATCAGCGGCGCGACGGTCGCGAAGCACGCGCCGCACAAGGCCAACGCGGTGAAGCTGCTCGAGTACCTCGTGTCGCCGGAAGCGCAGGCGCTGTATGCGCAGGCGAACTACGAATATCCGGTGCGCGCGAACGTGAAGCTCGATCCGGTGATCGCGAGCTTCGGCACGCTGAAGGTCGACCCGCTGCCGCTGACCGACATCGCGAAGCACCGCAAGGCGGCCAGCCAGCTCGTCGACAAGGTCGGCTTTGACAACTGACACAACGTTCGTCCGCGCGCGCCGCCGGCCGCTCCGTTCGCGCGCGGGCGGCCTCTGGCTGGGCGCGGCCGTCGCGATCGCCGCGGCGGTCGCGGCGCCGCTCGCGGTGCTGGTCGCCGCCGCGTTCGGCGCCGATCTCGCGCACTGGAAGCATCTCGCCGAATTCGTGCTGCCGCAGGCGCTCGTCAACACGCTGCTGTTGCTCGCGGGCGTCGGCGCGATCGTCACGGTGGTCGGCACCGGCTGCGCGTGGCTCGTCACCGCGTACGACTTTCCCGGCCGCCGGATGCTGACCTGGGCGCTGCTGCTGCCGCTCGCGGTGCCCACCTATATCGTCGCGTTCGCCTATCTCGACCTGCTCCATCCGATCGGCCCCGTGCAGGGCGCGATCCGCTGGCTGCTCGGCTTCGACAGCCCGCGCCAGTTCCGTCTGCCCGACCTGCGCTCGCTGCCCGGTGCGATCTTCGTGCTCGGTTTCGTGCTGTATCCGTACGTGTACCTGAGCACGCGCGCGATGTTCGTCACGCAGTCCGCGAGTCTGCTCGAAGCCGCGCGCACGCTCGGCGCGGGACGCATCGCGACGTTCTGGCGCGTCGTCGTGCCGCTCGCGCGGCCCGCGATCGCGGTCGGCGTGAGCCTTGCGCTGCTCGAAACGCTGAACGACATCGGCGCATCGGAATTCCTCGGCGTGCAGACGCTGACCGTGTCGGTCTACACGACGTGGATCACGCGCTCCGATCTCGCCGGCGCCGCGCAGATCGCGCTCGCGATGCTCGCGATCGTCGTCGGCATGATCGCGCTCGAACGCTACGGGCGCCGCCGCCAGCGCTACGCGCACGGCCGGCGCATGCGGCCGGTCGCACCGCGCAAGCTGACGGGCGCGGCCGCGTGGAGCGCCGCCGCGCTCGGCTGGCTGCCGGTGCTGCTCGGCTTCGGCGCGCCGGCCGCGTACCTCGCGGTCGAGACCGGCAAGCGGCTGCATCTCGTCGGCGGCGTATCCGCGCAATTGATCACCGGGCTCGCGAACACGCTGACGATCGCCGCCGCCGCAACCGTCGCGACGCTCGCATGCGGGCTCGTCGTCGCGTGGGCGGCGCGCGCGCAGCGCGACAGCGCGCGCGCGGGCCCGGCCCGCGTGTGCGCGCGAATCGCGAGCCTCGGCTACGCGGTGCCGGGCACCGTGCTCGCGATCGGCCTGCTGATCCCGTTCGCGGCGGCCGATCGGCTGCTCGGCGCGGCGCTCGGCCGTGACGGGCTGCTGCTGATGGGGTCGGCGGCCGCGCTCGTGATCGCGTACACCGTACGCTTTCTCGCGATCTCGGCCGGCAGCATCGAAGCCGGCCTCGCGCGCATACCGCCGTCGCTCGAACACGCGGCGCGCTCGCTCGGCGAGACGGCCGGCGGCACGCTGCGCCGCGTGCACCTGCCGCTGCTGCGGCCCGCGCTCACGACGAGCGCACTGCTCGTCTTCGTCGACGCGATGAAGGAGCTGCCGGCGACGCTGCTGCTGCGCCCGCTGAATTTCGACACGCTCGCGACCTGGCTGTATGCGGAGGCCGCGCGCGGCACCTATGAGGAAGGCGCGGTCGCCGCGCTCGCGATCGTGCTGGCCGGGCTCGTGCCCGTGATCCTGCTCGCGCGCACCCGTCACAAGATCGGAGCCTGACACCGTGAACCTGCTCGAACTCGACGACCTCTGCGTCGCCTACGACACGCCGCACGGCCGCCGCACGGTGGTCGACGGGCTGAGCCTCGCGCTGCCGCGCGGCGACATCGGCTGCCTGCTCGGCGCATCGGGCTGCGGCAAGACCACCGTGCTGCGCGCGATCGCGGGCTTCGAGCCCGTGCGCATGGGACGCATCGTGCTGGACGGCACGCCCGTCGCGGCGCCGTCGCTCGACGTGCCGCCCGAACGGCGACGTATCGGGATGATGTTCCAGGACTACGCGCTGTTCCCGCACCTGAGTGCGGCCGACAACGTCGCGTTCGGCCTGCGGCGCATGCCGAAGGCCGAACGGCGCGCGCGCGTCGCGGACATGCTCGAGCTCGTCGGCCTCGCCGCTTCCGGCAGCGCGTATCCGCACGAACTGTCGGGCGGCCAGCAGCAGCGGGTCGCCCTCGCCCGCGCGCTCGCGCCGTCGCCCGAGCTGCTGCTGCTCGACGAGCCGTTCTCGAATCTCGACGTCGATACGCGCGAGCGGCTCGCGTTCGAGCTGCGCGACATCCTGAAGCGCACGGGTCACACCGCGATCCTCGTCACGCACAACCAGGCGGAAGCGTTCGCGATCGCCGACCGGATCGGCGTGATGAAGGACGGCCGGCTCGCGCAATGGGACACGCCGTACGCGCTGCACCACCATCCGGCCAGCTCGTTCGTCGCGGAATTCGTGCGCCGCGACGCGCTCGCGGACGAACGCGCACGCGCGCTGTCGCGCGGCCGCTGACCGGGCGATAACGGCACGTATCGGCGGCGCGCACACGTAACGCCCCTGCTCACCGACGCGGTCCGTTGCCGCCCCGCGCGCTATGCCGGCTCGGACAGATCGCGCACCGGCAGCGCGGTCGAATACTTGATCTGCTCCATCGCGAACGACGAACTCACGTCGAACAGCGGCACCGCGCGGATCAGTTGCTTGTACACGCGATCGTAATCGTCGATGCCGGCCACCACGACCCGCAGCAGATAGTCGGTCTCGCCGCTCATCCGGTAGACCTCGACGACTTCCGGCATGTCGCGCACGGCCTGCGTGAAGCGCTGCGCCCACTCCTCGGTGTGCTGGTTCGTGCGGATCGCGACGAACACAGTCGTGCCGACACCGAGCTTGCGCGGATCGCACAGCGCGACCTGCGCGCGGATCGCGCCGGTTTCCTTGAGCCGCTGCACGCGCTTCCAGCAGGGTGTCTGCGACAAATTCACGCGCTGCGCGAGTTCCGCGATCGGCAATGTGGCATCTGCTTGCAACAGCTCAAGCAGTTTGCGATCGATGGCATCCATTTACCCGGTCCCTCGTAGATAGAAATTTTTTCTATGCATCCTACATGACGGGGAACAATATGGAAACCGCCGCGCGGCGTCGACCGGGATAAATACCAATCAGGCCGGGAAGCATCCGCGTCACGCGCGATCCCGCGCGCAGCGGCCCATCGATCATCGACACACCAGACGAAACAGGCGATTCCACCTCGACGGGTGGAATCGCCTGAAGTCATTGCGGCTGCGCAGCCGGCTGGCCGCTCGCGGCGAATGCGGCACCTGCGCGCCGCCTTGCCGTGGGATCGCTCAATACGCGACCGTTGCGATCTCGCGCACGAAGCTGTGTTGCTCGAGCGCATCGACGAACGCGACCGCGTAGTCTTCCGCCGAGATCCTGCTGTTGCCCGCTGCGTCCACGATCAGCTTGCCCGTGCCCGTGCGGAACGTGCCCGTGCGCTCGCCCGGCGCGATCAGGGCTGCCGGCGCGAAGAACGTCCAGTCGAGATCGCCGACCGTTTTCAGATAATCGAGCGCATCGCGATGCGCGAGCGCGACTGCCTTGTACGCGTCCGGGAAACCTTCGGTGTCGACCAGTTGCTTGCCCGGCGCGACCTCGAGCGAACCGGCGCCCCCCACCACCACGAGCCGCTTCAGGCCCGCCTGGCGCGTGCTTTCCACCAGCGCCTTCGCCGCGGCGGCGATCTTCGCGGGTTCGTCCTGCTTCTGGCTATACGCGCTCGCGACGACGTCGTGGCCCGGCAGCGCGGCCGCGATGCTGGCCGCATCGAACAGGTCGGCCGCCTTCGCGGTGATGCCGTCGCCGGCCGCGCCCGGATGGCGTGACAGCGCGGTCACGCGATGGCCGCGGCGCACGGCTTCCGCGGCGATGCGCGAGCCGATCATCCCGGTGGCGCCGAACAGTGCGATGTTCAAGGTACGTTGCGTCATGTCGATTCTCCAGAAGTAAAAAGTAACTACGTTGATTACACATAAGATCGAAAAAAAACGGAGCAACACTCCGTCGTGCCGGTCGCCGCGCGTACGCGTCACCCGGCCTCCTGCCCTGCATCAGCCGTTGCTCGCCATCACCCGCCGGTGCTTCCCGCCGGCCGGCGGCGCTGCTCCGATTCGAGCACGTCGGCCGCGACGTCCGCAAGCGTGCGCGTGGCAAGCGATGCTTCCATCGCGCGCTGCGCGTCGCCGATATAGTCGATCAGCACGCCCTGGATGTGCCGCCCGACGAGACACGCGGGATTCGGCGCCTCGCGATGCAGCGCGAACAGCTGCGCATCGTCGACCGCGCGATACACGTCGAGCAGCATGATCTCGGCGGGCTCGCGCGCCAGCAGCGCGCCGCCGCCCGCGCCGAGCTGCGACGTGGTCAGCCCCGCGGCCGCCAGCATCGACAGCAGACGGCGAATCAGCGCCGGATTCGTGTTCACGCTACCCGCGATGATGTCGGACGACAGCGGCGCACCTTCCTGCATCGACAGCAAGGCAAGCACATGAACGGCAAACGCGAACCGGCTGCTGGTATTCATTCCTCACTCACTCGGTGACGCCGGCCCGAACGGCAGCCGGCGACAATGTGTACGCACTATAGTTACATTTCACGCATTCCGCAAGGGGCGCTTACTCGCCGCTGGCCGGCTTCGCACCCGATGCGTTCTGCTGACTCCACTGCTGGAGCTTCTTGCCGGCCTCCGCCATCTTCGCGCCCGCTTCCGATGCCGCGTGTGCGACGACGGCGGACGCGGCCGCATCGATCTGCGCCTGCGCGGCGGACGCGAGGCCGCTCGCGGACAGCGGCGGCACGGCCGAGGCCGCGCTCGCGATGCCGGCCTTCGCGGCATTGATCTGCTGGTTGACGGTGCTCGCCACCTGGTCGAGCGCCTTGGCCGCGTTGTTCGCGGCATCGGCGGCCGCGCTGGCGGCCGTATCGGGTTGCGTGGCCGGCGTGCCGGACTTCTCGCAGCCTGCGAGCAACAGCGCCGCACCGACGGCCGCGGCCGCCAGCACGGACCCGGGCACGCGACGCGCCAGCCAAGTCTTCATCTTCATCAGCGATCTCCGGCCGTGCGCCGCACGGCCTGAATGGTTGGACCAGCGTCGATGATACCGCCTGTGGAACAGGGCCAATGACGACTGGTGATTAAAAATGCCTTTCAATTTCGGATTTGTCTGATTCAATCGCAGGCGTGCCGAGACTAAAGTGGGCGGGCCTCAATCCGCTCCGTCTGCTGCCCGTTTCTTCATGGCTTTCCTCATCGACTGGTTCATTGCGCTGGCCGCCGCGCTCGCCGCCACCCTGTTCCTGTGCCTTCGCTCACCGTCCGCGTCGTGCCTGCGCGCGGCCGGGCGCCCGCGCCGCGTGGCGTGCGCTCGCCTGCTCGCCCAGGCGGTGATCGGCTTCTGGACGGCCGCGCTGATCGTCGCGCAAGGCATCCTCGGCCCCGACGGCGACGGCCAGTCGCACGCGGGCTTCGCGGCGCTCGCGTTTGCCGCACTCGGGCTCACCACCGTCGCCGCCTATTGGTGTGCATGCGCACTGCGGCTGCGGCGCTCACGCGTGCTGTTCGCCCGCCGCTGACGCGCCAGACCGGTGCATCGCGGCGCACCACGTCGCGTATCGCACGCACCAGTTGCGCTCGCATCGCACCACGCGCGTGCATTCGTTGCCCCACCGGCCCCACACGCAGCCTGCCCCGCTTCCGTGCACGCGTCGCCGACATGCCGCATCGCACGGCCGCCCGCACCACTTATACGCACTCGTTCACCAAGTTGGCTCGATATTTGCATTCCTTGCCCGTTTTTTGCGCAAGGAAGCCACAGCATGGATGGTCTGAAATCCGGCGTCGACACACTGTTCCTGTTGATCGGCGCCGTCATGGTGCTCGCGATGCACGCGGGCTTCGCATTTCTCGAGCTCGGCACGGTCCGCAAGAAGAACCAGGTCAACGCGCTCGTGAAGATCCTGGTCGACTTCTCGGTGTCGACGCTCGCGTATTTCTTCATCGGCTACACGATCGCGTACGGCGTCGAGTTCTTCGACGACATCGGCACGCTGTCGCAGCACAGCGGCTACGCGCTCGTGCGCTTCTTCTTCCTGCTGACGTTCGCGGCGGCCATTCCCGCGATCGTGTCCGGCGGCATCGCCGAACGCGCGAAATTCAACCCTCAGCTCGTCGCAACGCTGATCATCGTCGGCTTCATCTATCCGTTCTTCGAAGGAATCGCATGGAATGAACGCTTCGGAGTGCAGGGCTGGCTCACGCATGCGTTCGGCGCGCCGTTCCACGATTTCGCGGGCTCGGTCGTCGTGCATGCGTTCGGCGGCTGGGTCGCGCTGCCGGCCGTGCTGCTGCTCGGCGCACGCCACGGCCGCTATGCGAAGGACGGCCGGATCGCCGCGCACCCGCCGTCGAACATTCCGTTCCTCGCACTCGGCGCATGGGTGCTCGCGGTCGGCTGGTTCGGCTTCAACGTGATGAGCGCGCAAACGCTCGACAAGATCAGCGGCCTGGTCGCCGTGAACTCGCTGATGGCGATGGTCGGCGGCACGCTCGCCGCGTGGATGGCCGGCCGCAACGATCCGGGCTTCACGTACAACGGGCCGCTCGCGGGCCTCGTCGCGGTCTGCGCGGGCTCCGACGTGATGCATCCGATCGGCGCGCTCGTCACCGGCGCGGCAGCCGGCGCGTTGTTCGTCGCGATGTTCACCTGCGTGCAGAACAAGTGGCGCATCGACGACGTGCTCGGCGTGTGGCCGCTGCACGGGATGTGCGGCGCGCTCGGCGGCATCGCGGCCGGCGTGTTCGGGCAACCCGCGTTCGGCGGCCTCGGCGGCGTGTCGTTCGTGTCGCAGCTCATCGGCACGCTCGGCGGCATCGCGATCGCCACCGCCGGCGGCACGCTCGTGTACGGCGCGCTGAAGGCGACCGTCGGCCTGCGCCTCGAGCGCGAAGCCGAATTCGACGGCGCCGACCTGTCGATCCACCGCATCTCGGCGACGCCCGAGCGCGACTGAGCGCGAACACACACCCAACCGGCGTCCGGCAGCGCGCCTGACGGACGCCCGACGCATCATTACGTTTTCAATTCAAAAAACTTTCATCGAGCGTCCCTAAACTTCGGTCCAGTTTTCAACTTGCCTTCGCATTGCTTGCTGATCGCCTGCTTCGCGAAAGGCCATTCTTCCAACATTCGAAACTGGACTCCACATGCCCGCGTTGCCCAATGCTTCCCGTCGTCAGGCCCTGAAGATCCTCGCCGGCGCGCCCATGCTGCCCCTCTCCGGCCTCGCGCTGCCGGCCCTGCTGACGGGCTGCGGCGGCGACGACAATCCGGGGGCGACGCCGGCCGCCGCCGCGTACACGTCTGCGGCATTCTCGGCGATGGCCGCGCCCACGCTCGACAACGCGGCCGCGATGGCCACGACGACGGTCGGCTCGACGCTGTCGGTGTCGTTCTCGGACGGCTCGTCGCGCAACTTCAAGCTCGCGTACCGGCCGTTCTTCGTGACGGGCGACATGGTGCCGGACGGCAAGGGCGGCACGACGCTCGCGGGCGGCTACTACGACATCAACAACCAGCCGATCATCGACCGCTCGGTGGCGGGCAAGGAGCGCCAGTTCTATTCGGACTGCCCGGACGGCAGCTCGCTGCTGACGCTGAAGAATGCGAACGTGGCCGGCGTGAAGGGCAACACGGTGTTCGCGGTCGTGCAGTTCGAATACACGACGCGCGACCAGGCGAGCGCATCGCAGTACGGCCAGCTGCCGTCGCCGATCGCGGTGATCACGCTCGACCAGGATCCGTCCAGCGGCGCGCTGAAGGTGGTCAAGTATCACAACGTCGACACGTCGAAGGCGCACGGCCTGTGGATCACGTGCGGCGCGAGCCTGTCGCCGTGGGGCACGCACCTGTCAAGCGAGGAATACGAGCCGGACGCGACGAAGGCCGCGACCGACGCGCAGTTCAAGGCATTCAGCCGGAACACGTTCGGCGACGAGACGAAGGCGAACCCGTATCACTACGGCCACCTGCCCGAGATCACGGTGAACCCGGACGGCACCGGCTCGGTGAAGAAGCACTACTGCCTCGGCCGCATCTCGCACGAGCTGATCCAGGTGATGCCGGACCAGCGCACGGTGATGATGGGCGACGACGCCACCAACGGCGGCCTGTTCATGTTCGTCGCCGACAAGGCGGCCGACCTGTCGGCCGGCACGCTGTACGTCGCGAAGTGGACGCAGACGTCGTCCGCCGGCGCCGGCAGCGCGACGCTCACGTGGATCAGGATCGGTCACGCGACCAGCAGCGAGATCGAGACGCTCGCGAACACGCTGAAGGCGTCGGACATCATGGACCTGACGACGACCGACCCGAACGACGCGAGCTACACGAAGATCCACTTCGGCGGCAAGTTCAACTGGATGCGCGTGAAGCCCGGGATGGAAAAGGCGGCCGCGTTCCTCGAGACGCATCGCTACGCGGCGCTGATCGGCGGCAGCATGGCGTTCACGAAGCTAGAAGGCACGACGGTCAACGCGAAGGACAAGATCGTCTACACGGCGATGTCGCGGATCGAGACGTCGATGGTCCAGGGCAATGCGGTGTCGCGCGACGTCGCGGTGGACAAGAAGATCGCAGCAGGCGCCGTCTACGCGCTGAACCTGAAGGCCGGCCAGCGCGACACGTCGGGTGGCGCGATCGACAGCGAGTGGGTGCCGGTCGACATGGGCGCGCCGGCCGCGCTCGTCGGCGAGGACCTCGCCGCGGCCGATGCGCTCGGCAACCTCGCGAACCCGGACAAGATCGCGAACCCCGACAACCTGAAGTTCTCCGAGAAGCTGCGCACGCTCTTCATCGGCGAAGACTCGGGCATGCACGTGAACAACTTCCTGTGGGCGTACAACGTCGACACGAAGTCGCTCGTGCGCGTGCTGTCGTGCCCGGCCGGCGCCGAATCGACGGGCCTGCACGCGGTCGACGAGATCAACGGCTGGACCTACATCATGAGCAACTTCCAGCACGCGGGCGACTGGGAGTCGCCGCTGCACGACAAGGTCAAGCCGACGCTCGATCCGCTCGTGCGCGCGAACTTCAAGGACCGCTTCGGCGCCAGCGTCGGCTACCTGACGGCCGAGCCGACCAGCATCAAGCTCGCGAAGGGCTGACCCTCGGCACCGTGGGGCCGCGTGCCCCTGTCACGCTTTCTTCTTCACGTTTCATTCGTCGGCGCTCCACGCCGGTTTACGCGCGATGCCCATTGCGGGCATCGCGCTTTTTTTTCGCGCGCCGCACGCACGCAGGCGCGCACGAGCACGGTCGAACGGGGGATTTCAGCGATCGGGGGATAATACGGACCTGATGCGTCCGGCGGACGGGCAAAAAAAAGCGCCACGGAGACCGTGGCGCTAAAAAAGTTCTAGCCATTCCGAGGGCCGTGCTAGAACCTGAGAGACTGCGCGAAACACCGTTGCCGGTTAAACTCGTGAAACGATGTTTCGAAAACGTGAGACATTCTTTCCGTTTCCGCCCGACAAGTCAAGCGGTATTTGCACCGGTTTGTTCGCTTCCCGGTAATGCACATTTGAGCGCTTTCCTAATAAACCAAGGGTGAACCCGTAAAATCTCATCTGATGAACGATTCACCCATGGAACACGCATCTTTTGACAATCATCCTACAATACCAACAAAATTGAAATCGAGTTTCGGAAATAGAGAGAATCCCTCGTGTCGACACCTTTAACGCCTCCCGCGCCCCGCGACCGCGAATCGTCGCCGGACGAGATCACCGCGCTCGCGCGCGGCCTCGCCGTGCTGCGGCGCATCGCGGCCGCCGACGCCCCGGTCAGCAACCGCGAACTCACAGAATTGACGGGCATCCCGAAGCCGACCGTGTCGCGCATCACCGCGACGCTCGTCAGCGCCGGCTTCCTGTTCCAGTTGCCCGACAGCGAGCGCTTCGTGCTGACCGCGTCGGTGCTGGAACTGAGCCACGGCTTCCTGCGCAACTTCGACATCCGCGCGCGCTCACGGCCGTTCATGATCGAACTCGCCGAGCGCACGTCGCTGTCGGTGCACCTCGCGGTGCGCGACCGGCTCGACATGGTCGCGATCGACGTGATCCGGCCGCGCTCGGCCGTGCTCGTCACGCGTCTCGAGATCGGCTCGCGGATGGACATCGCGCGCACCGCGGTCGGCCGCGCGTATCTCGCGGCACTGGAGGACGACGAGCGCCGCGTGCTGCTCGACGCGCTGCGCGCGACGGCCGGCGACGACTGGCCGCACATATCCGCGCGCCTGAACCCCGGCGTCGAGGATGCGATGCGCACGGGCCATGCGATCGCGATCGGCGAATGGCGCGAAGGGCTGAACGCAGTCGCGGCCGGTTTCGTCGGCCCGTCGGGCCAGCGCTATTCGGTGAACTGCGGCGGCGCATCCAGTCAGTGCCCGCCCGAATGGCTGCAGGAACACGTGGTGCCCGCGCTGCACGAATGCATCGCGAAAATCACCCGTGAGATCGGCGGCGCACCCGCCCGGCGCAGCGCCGTGTAATCGATCCGTCATCGTCCCGTCGCCTTCTGTAACGACCGTAACCCGTTGAAAGATAGACGACTGGACTGTAACGGGGACGGGACGTAGCATCATGCCCATCGTCGCGCCGCATTCGCGGCGCGCACCGCTCTTTTCTTTTCCCGCGCGGGCCGGAAGGGCCCGGATCGAGCCGGCCCTCCGGCACCGCAAGCCCACGCGCCGCCCCGGGCCCGTCTCCCGGCCCGCCGCGCCGTCTTCCTGACAGAACACGATGGACAACCAACAAAAGCCCACGCCCCCTTCGAAGGATCCTGCCTCCCCCGCCGCGCGCCGCCCGCGCCGCACGCTGGTGATCGGGACGCTCGCGGTCGTCGTCATCGGCGGCTTGCTGTGGTGGCACCCGTGGAACCGTACGCAGGCGGACGCGTCGGCAGCGGGCAGCGCGGCCTCCGGCGCGAGCGCCGGCGGCGGTGGCGGCCATCGCGGCCGCGGCGGCCCCGCCGCCATGGCGAACGTTCCGCAACCCGTATCGGTCGCGACCGCGACGCAGGGCGAGATGCCGATCGTGCTGTCCGCGCTCGGCACCGTGACGCCGCTCGCGAACGTGACGGTCAAGACGCAGTTGTCGGGTTATCTGCAGTCCGTCGCGTTCCAGGAAGGCCAGATCGTCAAGAAAGGCGACCTGCTCGCGCAGGTCGACCCGCGCCCGTATCAGGTCGCGCTCGAGAATGCCGAAGGCACGCACGCGCGCGACTCGGCGCTGCTCGCGACGGCCCGCATCGACCTGAAGCGCTACCAGACGCTGCTGTCGCAGGACTCGATCGCGTCGCAGACGGTCGACACCCAGGCGTCGCTCGTCAAGCAATACGAAGGAACGGTGAAGACCGACCAGGCGGCGATCGACTCCGCGAAGCTCAACCTCACGTACGCGCGCATCACGGCGCCGGTGTCGGGCCGCGTCGGCCTGCGCCAGGTCGACCCCGGCAACTACGTGACGCCGGGCGACACGAACGGGATCGTCGTGATCACGCAATTGCAGCCGATGAGCGTGATCTTCACGACCTCGGAGGACAACCTGCCGCAGATCGTCAAGCAGGTGAACGCGGGCCGGAAACTGTCGGTCACCGCGTACAACCGCAACAACACGGTGCCGCTCGAGACGGGTTCGCTCCAGACGCTCGACAACCAGATCGACACGAGCACCGGCACGGTCAAGCTGCGCGCGACCTTCGACAACAAGGAAGGCCTGCTGTTTCCGAATCAGTTCGTGAACACGCGGCTGCTGGTCGACGTGATGCGCGATGCGACGATCGTGCCGACGGCCGCCGTGCTGACGGGCTCGATCGGCCAGTTCGTGTACATCGTGAAACCCGACAACACGGTGACGGTGCGCAAGGTCAAGGTCGGCCCGGTCGACGGCGAGCGCACGAGCATCGTCAGCGGCGTCGCGATCGGCGAGCGCGTGGTCACCGACGGCTCCGACCGGCTGCGCGAAGGCGCGAAGATCACGATCCCGGCCGACAAGCCGAAAGGCGCGTCGGGCGCACACGGCGCCGGCGCGGCGTCGGGTGCATCGGGTGCGGCCGCCCACCGCGGCGGACAGAAGCACGGCGCGTCGCAGGCAGCGGCCCCCGCGGCCCAGTAACGCGCGGGCCGCTCGATGAATCCATCCCGCCTCTTCATTCTCCGGCCGGTCGGCACCGCCCTCCTGATGGCGGCGATCATGCTGGCCGGTCTCGTCGCGCTGCGCTTCCTGCCGCTCGCCGCACTGCCCGAAGTCGACTACCCGACGATCCAGGTCCAGACCTTCTATCCGGGCGCGAGCCCGGAGGTGATGACGTCGTCGGTCACTGCGCCGCTGGAGCGGCAGTTCGGCCAGATGCCGTCGCTGAACCAGATGTCGTCGCAAAGCTCGGCCGGCGCGTCGGTGATCACGCTGCAGTTCTCGCTCGACCTGCCGCTCGACATCGCCGAACAGGAAGTGCAGGCCGCGATCAACGCGGCGGGCAACCTGCTGCCGTCCGACCTGCCCGCCCCGCCGATCTACGCGAAGGTCAATCCGGCCGACGCGCCGGTGCTGACGCTGGCCATCACGTCGAAGACCTTGCCGCTCACGCAGGTACAGGACCTGACCGACACGCGCCTCGCGATGAAGATCTCGCAGATCGCGGGTGTCGGCCTCGTCAGCCTGTCGGGCGGCAACCGGCCGGCCGTACGGATCCAGGCGAACCCGACCGCGCTCGCGAAGTACGGGATGAACCTCGACGATCTGCGCACGACGATCTCGAACCTGAACGTGAACACGCCGAAGGGCAACTTCGACGGCCCGACGCGCGCGTACACGATCAACGCGAACGACCAGCTCACCAGCGCCGATCAATACAACGACGCGGTCGTCGCCTACAAGAGCGGCCGCCCGGTGATGCTGACCGACGTCGCGAAGGTCGTCGCCGGCTCGGAGAACACCAAGCTCGGCGCGTGGGTGAACGCCGAGCCCGCGATCATCCTGAACGTGCAGCGCCAGCCGGGCGCGAACGTGATCGCGACCGTCGACGCGATCAAGGCGCAGCTGCCGAAGCTGCAGGAGACGCTGCCCGCCGCGCTCGACGTGCAGATCGTCACCGACCGCACGACGATGATCCGCGCCGCCGTGCGCGACGTGCAGTTCGAGCTGCTGCTCGCGGTCGCGCTGGTCGTGCTGGTGATGTACCTGTTCCTCGCGAACGTCTACGCGACCATCATCCCGAGCCTGTCGGTGCCGCTGTCGCTGATCGGCACGCTCGCGGTGATGTACATGGCGGGCTTCTCGCTGAACAACCTGTCGCTGATGGCGCTCACGATCGCGACCGGCTTCGTCGTCGACGACGCGATCGTGATGATCGAGAACATCGCGCGCTACGTCGAGGAAGGCGATTCGGGGCTCGAGGCCGCGCTGAAGGGCTCGCGGCAGATCGGCTTCACGATCATCTCGCTGACTGTGTCCCTGATCGCGGTGCTGATTCCGCTGCTGTTCATGGGCGACGTGGTCGGCCGGCTATTCCACGAGTTCGCGATCACGCTCGCGGTGACGATCGTGATCTCGGCGATCGTGTCGCTCACGCTCGTGCCGATGATGTGCGCGAAGCTGCTGCGCCACTCGCCGCCGCCCGAAAGCCACCGCTTCGAGGCGCGCGTGCACCGCGCGATCGACTGGGTGATCGCGCGCTACGCGGTCGCGCTCGAATGGGTGCTGAACCGCCAGCGCTCGACGCTCGTCGTCGCGCTGCTGACGCTCGGGCTCACCGCCCTGCTCTACGTATACGTGCCGAAAGGCTTCTTCCCCGCGCAGGATACCGGCGTGATCCAGGCGATCACGCAGGCGCCGCAATCGATCTCGTACGGCGCGATGGCCGAACGCCAGCAGGCGCTCGCGGCCGAGATCCTGAAGGATCCGAACGTCGAAAGCCTCACGTCGTTCATCGGCGTCGACGGCAGCAACATCACGCTGAACAGCGGCCGGATGCTGATCAACCTGAAGGCGCGCGACGAGCGCGCCGAGTCGGCCGCGCAGATCATCCGCGACCTGCAGCAGCGCGTCGCGAACGTGACCGGCATCACGCTGTTCATGCAGTCGGTGCAGGACCTGACGATCGACTCGACCGTGAGCCCGACGCAGTACCAGTTCATGCTGACGAGCCCGAACCCGGACGAATTCGCGACCTGGGTGCCGAAGCTCGTCACGCGGCTGCAGAAGGAGCCGTCGCTCGCCGACGTCGCGACCGACCTGCAGAGCAACGGCCAGTCGGTCTACATCGAGATCGACCGCGCAAGCGCCGCGCGCTTCGGCATCACGCCGGCGACCGTCGACAACGCGCTGTACGACGCGTTCGGCCAGCGCATCGTGTCGACCATCTTCACGCAGTCGAACCAGTACCGCGTGATTCTCGAGTCGGAGCCGAAGGACCAGCACTACGCCGAATCGCTGAACGACATCTACCTGCCGTCCGCGGGCGGCGGTCAGGTGCCGCTGTCGTCGATCGCGTCGTTCCACGAACGGCCGTCGCCGCTGCTCGTCGCGCACCTGTCGCAGTTCCCGTCGACGACGGTCTCGTTCAACCTCGCACCGGGCGCGTCGCTCGGCGAGGCCGTGAAGGCGATCGACGCCGCCGAGAAGGACATCGGCCTGCCCGGCTCGTTCCAGACGCGCTTCCAGGGCGCGGCGCTCGCGTTCCAGGCATCGCTGTCGAATCAGCTGTTCCTGATCCTCGCGGCGGTCGTCACGATGTACATCGTGCTCGGCGTGCTGTACGAAAGCTACACCCATCCGATCACGATCCTGTCGACGCTGCCGTCGGCCGGCGTCGGCGCGCTGCTCGCGCTGATGATCACCGGGCACGATCTCGACATCATCGGGATCATCGGGATCGTGCTGCTGATCGGCATCGTGAAGAAGAACGCGATCATGATGATCGACTTCGCGCTCGAAGCCGAACGCGTCGAAGGCAAGCCACCGCGCGAGGCGATCTACCAGGCGTGTCTGCTGCGCTTCCGGCCGATCCTGATGACGACGCTCGCCGCGCTGCTCGGCGCGGTGCCGCTGATCTTCGGCGCCGGCGCGGGCTCCGAGCTGCGCCAGCCGCTCGGGATCGCGATCGCGGGCGGCCTGATCGTGTCGCAGGTGCTGACGCTGTTCACGACGCCGGTGATCTACCTCGGCTTCGACAGCCTCGCGCGCCGCGTGCGCGGCTGGTTCGAACGGCACGGCCCCGGCCGCGACGCCGGCAAGCAGACGGGCGCGTAAGCGATGAACCTGTCGCGCCCCTTCATCACCCGCCCCGTCGCGACGACGCTGCTCGCGCTCGGCGTCGCGCTCGCGGGCCTGTTCGCGTTCATCAAGCTGCCGGTGTCGCCGCTGCCCCAGGTCGACTTCCCGACCATCTCGGTGCAGGCGTCGCTGCCCGGCGCGAGCCCCGAGACGGTCGCGACCAGCGTGACGAGCCCGCTCGAGCGGCACCTCGGCTCGATCGCCGACGTCAGCGAAATGACGTCGACCAGCACCGTCGGCAACGCGCGGATCATCCTGCAGTTCGGGCTGAACCGCGACATCGACGGCGCCGCGCGCGACGTGCAGGCCGCGATCAACGCGGCGCGCGCCGACCTGCCCGCGTCGCTGAAGAGCAACCCGACGTACCGCAAGGTCAACCCGGCCGATTCGCCGATCATGGTCGTGTCGCTCACATCGGAAACGTCGTCGCCCGCGAAGCTGTACGACGCCGCGTCGACGGTGCTGCAGCAGTCGCTGTCGCAGATCGACGGGGTCGGCCAGGTGTCGGTGAGCGGCTCCGCGAACCCGGCCGTGCGCGTCGAGCTCGAGCCTCACGCGCTGTTCCACTACGGAATCGGCCTCGAGGATGTGCGGGCCGCGCTCGCGTCCGCGAACGCGAACAGCCCGAAGGGCGCGATCGAATTCGGCCCGAAGCACTACCAGCTCTATACGAACGACCAGGCCTCGCAGGCGTCGCAGTACAGCGACCTGGTCGTCGCCTACCGCAACGGCGCGGCCGTGCGGCTGTCCGACCTGTCCGAGGTCGTCGACGGCGTCGAGGATCTGCGCAACCTGGGCCTGTCGAACGGCAAGCGCGCGGTGCTCGTGATCCTCTACCGCTCGCCCGGCGCGAACATCATCGAGACGATCGACCGCGTGCGCGCGGCGCTGCCGCAACTCACGGCGTCGCTGCCGGCCGACATCACGGTGACGCCGGTGCTCGACCGTTCGACGACGATCCGCGCGTCGCTGAAGGACACCGAGCACACGCTGCTGATCGCGGTGAGCCTGGTCGTGATGGTCGTGTTCCTGTTCCTGCGCAACTGGCGCGCGACGCTGATTCCGAGCGTCGCGGTGCCGATCTCGATCATCGGCACGTTCGGCGCGATGTACCTGCTGGGCTTCTCGATCGACAACCTGTCGTTGATGGCGCTGATCGTCGCGACCGGCTTCGTCGTCGACGATGCGATCGTCGTGCTCGAGAACATCACGCGCCACATCGAGAACGGCAAGCCGCGGCTGCAGGCTGCGTTCGACGGCGCGCGCGAGGTCGGCTTCACCGTGCTGTCGATGAGCATATCGCTCGTCGCGGTGTTCCTGCCGATCCTGCTGATGGGCGGCATCGTCGGGCGCCTGTTCCGCGAATTCGCGTTGACGCTGTCGCTCGCGATCGGCGTGTCGCTCGCCGTCTCGCTGACCGTCACGCCGATGATGTGCGCGCGGCTGCTGCGCGAGTCGCACGAGGTGCAGGAGGAAGGCCGCCTCGGCCGGTTCCTCGAGCGCTTCTTCACGCGGATGCAGCGCGGCTACGAGCGCACGCTGTCGTGGGCGCTGCGCCGTCCGCTGCTGGTCCTGCTGATCCTGTTCGCGACGATCGGCCTGAACGTCTACCTGTACATCATCGTGCCGAAGGGCTTCTTCCCGCAGCAGGACACCGGGTTGATGATCGGCGGCATCCAGGCCGACCAGTCGACGTCGTTCCAGGCGATGAAGCTGAAGTTCTCCGAAATGATGCGGATCGTGCAGGCCAACCCGAACGTGAAGAGCGTCGCGGGCTTCACCGGCGGCACGCAGACCAACTCCGGCTTCATGTTCGTCACGCTGAAGGACCGCACCGAGCGCAAGCTGTCGGCCGATCAGGTGATCCAGCAGCTGCGCAAGCCGCTCGCGGACGTCGCGGGTGCGCGCACGTTCCTGCAGGCCGCGCAGGACATCCGCGTCGGCGGCCGGCAGAGCAATGCGCAGTACCAGTTCACGCTGCTCGGCGATTCGAGCGCCGAGCTGTACAAGTGGGGCCCGCTGCTGACCGAGGCGCTGCAAAAGCGCGCCGAGCTGACCGACGTGAACTCCGACCAGCAGCAAGGCGGCCTCGAGGCGATGGTGACGATCGACCGTGCGACCGCCGCGCGGCTCGGCATCAAGCCCGCACAGATCGACAACACGCTGTACGACGCGTTCGGCCAGCGCCAGGTCTCGACGATCTACAACCCGCTGAACCAGTACCACGTCGTGATGGAAGTCGCGCCGAAATACTGGCAGAGCCCGGAGATGCTGAACCAGGTGTGGATCAGCACGTCGGGCGGCAGCGCGAACGGCTCGCAGACGACCAACGCCGCGGCCGGCACCTTCGTCGCGACCTCGGCCGGCACGTCGAGCGCCGGGACGGCCGCCACCAGCGCCGCGGCGATCGCGTCCGATTCGGCGCGCAACCAGGCGCTGAACTCGATCGCGTCGAGCGGCAAGTCGAGCGCGTCGTCGGGCGCGGCGGTGTCGACGTCGAAGTCGACGATGATCCCGCTGTCCGCGATCGCGACCTTCGGCCCGAGCACGACGCCGCTGTCGGTCAACCACCAGGGGTTGTTCGTCGCGACGACGATCTCGTTCAACCTGCCGCCGGGCGTGTCGCTGTCGGAGGCGACCCAGGTGATCTACCAGACGATGGCGCAGATCGGCGTGCCGCCGACGATCGTCGGCAGCTTCCAGGGCACCGCGCAGGCGTTCCAGCAGTCGCTGAACAACCAGCCGATCCTGATCCTCGCGGCACTCCTGGCGGTCTACATCGTGCTCGGGATCCTGTACGAGAGCTACATCCACCCGATCACCATCCTGTCGACGCTGCCGTCGGCCGGCGTCGGCGCCCTGCTCGCGCTGCTGCTGTTCAAGACCGAGTTCAGCATCATCGCGCTGATCGGCGTGATCCTGCTGATCGGTATCGTGAAGAAGAACGCGATCATGATGGTCGACTTCGCGATCGACCAGACGCGCAACGGCAACAAGTCGTCGTTCGATGCGATCCACGAGGCGTGCCTGCTGCGCTTCCGGCCGATCATGATGACGACGATGGCGGCGCTCCTCGGCGCGCTGCCGCTCGCGTTCGGCAGCGGTGACGGCGCCGAGCTGCGTGCGCCGCTCGGGATCGCGATCGCCGGCGGCCTGATCATGTCGCAGGTGCTGACGCTATACACGACGCCGGTCGTCTATCTGTACATGGACCGGTTCCGCGTGTGGGGCGAAAAGCGCCGCAACCGCCGCGGCAACACGGGCGGACCGGCGGTGGCGGGCGAGTAAGCGGGTAACGGGGCACGCGGCCGCATCAAGCGGCCGCGTGACGGGCTTGCACGCCAGCCGCGATCGGCTATCGTGCGTCCATGCTCACCCTCGCGCCCCTTCCCGGGGACCCGCCATGAACGTCCAGCTGAACCATACGATCGTCTGGTGCCGCGACAAGCACGCGTCGAGCCGCTTCCTCACCGAGCTTCTGGAACTCCCGGCGCCGACGCCGTTCGGCGCGATGCTGGTCGTCCAGCTCGACAACGGCGTGTCGCTCGACTTCTACGAAAAAGAGGGAGACATCACGGCCCAGCATTACGCTTTCCTGACCGACGAGGCCGGCTTCGATCGCGTGTTCGCGCGCATTCGCGAGCGCGGGCTACCGCACTGGGCCGATCCTGCGAAACGGCATCCCGGCGACATCTACCGCCACAACGGCGGGCGCGGTGTGTACTTCGACGATCCGGACGGTCACTTCCTCGAAGTAATGACGCAGCCATACGTGCTGAACGGATAGCGGAACGCGTCGGCCGGCATTGCACCGGCCGACGTGGCGACGCGGGCGGCGCCCCCGATCGGATGCCGCCCCGCCGTGACGCCGTTACTCGGCGGCGGCTGCCGTCTTGCGCGGGCGACGCGCGCGGGTCGCCGTCTTGCGGGCCGGCTTCTTCGGCTTGGCGCCGGGTGCCGCTTCGACAGCCGCTTCACCGGTCGATTCGGCAGCCGGTGCTGCTTCGTGTTGCGGCTGCGCGGCCGCCGTCGAGGCACCGTGCTCGCCGGCCGTCGGCGCCGCATGCTGCGCCGCGACGTGGCGATCCTCACCGTGCTCCGCGTCGCGATGAGGCGCTTCGGCATGTTTCTCGCTGCCGTGCTTGGCGCCGCCGTGCGAAGCCTCGTCCGGCTTAGCCGCCGCGTGACGGCCGGCGCCCTTCGCTTCGCCACCCTTCTTCGCGCCGGTCTTCTTCGCCGCGCTCTTGCGCGCGCGCTTGCGGCCGTCCTTCGCGTCGCCGTGCGCCTCGGCTGCTTCATTCGCTTCAGCCGTCGCGGCCGGCACGTGCGCCGCGTCGCTCACGACGTCGACGAGGTCCGCCTCTTCGGCATCGACCTGCGCGCTTTCGTGAACGCCCGCTTCCGCACGCTGCCCGCGATGCCGCGGCTCACGCTCGGCCGTTGCTGCCTCGCCGTGGCGCCCGCCGTGACCGTGCTGCGCGCCACCCGTTTCACGCGCCGCCGTCGGCTCGGCCGCCGTGGCGGACTGGCGCGGCCGCGACACGAACGCGCCCGACTTGTCGTCGCGCCCCACCTCGAGCAGGCCGCGCGCCTGCGCTTCGTCGAGCAGGTTGCCGAACGCACGGAAGCCGTAATACGACTCGTTGAAATCCGGCTTGCGGCGCTTGATCGCGCTCTTGAGCACCGACGCCCAGATCTTGCCGACGTCGTCGCGCTCCGATGCCAGCGCGTCGAACGTCTCGACCGCGAGCGCGATCGCCTCGCTCCGGCGCACTTCCAGCTCCGGCTTGCGCGACGGCTCGTCGGCGCGCTTCGCGCCGCCGTTGCCCGTGCGCTGCTGTTCGCGCTTCGCCAGCGCGCGCTGCTGCTCGCGCACCAGGTCGTCGTAGAAAATGAATTCGTCGCAGTTCGCGACCAGCAGGTCCGAGGTCGACTTCTTCACGCCGACGCCGATCACCTTCTTCGCGTTCTCGCGCAGCTTCGACACGAGCGGCGAGAAATCCGAGTCGCCGCTGATGATCACGAACGTATCGACGTGCGACTTCGTGTAGCAGAGGTCGAGCGCGTCCACGACGAGCCGGATGTCGGCCGAATTCTTGCCCGACTGGCGCACGTGCGGAATCTCGATCAGCTCGAAGCTCGCCTCGTGCATCGACGCCTTGAAGCCCTTGTAGCGCTCCCAGTCGCAATACGCCTTCTTCACGACGATGCTGCCTTTCAGCAGCAGCCGCTCCAGCACGGGCTTGATGTCGAATTTCTCGTACTTCGCGTCGCGCACGCCGAGCGCGACGTTCTCGAAGTCGCAGAACACGGCCATGCTGACGTTGTCCAGGGGTAATGCCATGTGTACTCCAACCGGTTGGTCGCCGCGTTGTATTGCGTAGCGGCGAAAAATGCATCGCGCACATGATAGCCGGTCGGCGGGTCGATTCCGCCATCCATGCGCGCGACCGCGCGGATAACGGGGTGCCGCGCCGGCCGTTACGGAGCGGTACAGCCCCAATTACCCGCGCGCCGCCTCCCCAAATCGACATACACTTGAGTATCGGTCGTCCGTCCCTATCTGGGAGGATGACGCATCGCGCAAGGAGCGGTTTCATGACGACGAAGGTATTGCTGATTGGCGCGACCGGCCGCACGGGTCGAGCCTGCGCGGATCTGCTGCTCGAGCAGCCGGAATTCGAGGTGACTGCGCTGGTGCGCCGGCACGGCTATGCGCTGCCGGGCGCGAAGGTCGTCGAGGCCGATCTGACGGGCGATTTCTCGCACGCGTTCCAGGGCATCACGCACGTGATCTACGCGGCCGGCTCGGCGGAATCGGAAGGCGCCGCCGAAGAGGAGCAGATCGACCGCGACGCGGTCGCGCGCACGGCCGAGCATGCGCTCGCCTACAACGTGCAGAAGCTGGTCGTGATCAGTTCGCTGAGCGCGTACTGGCCGGAGCGCAGCGGCGACGCGCTGCGCCACTATTCGCGGATGAAGCGCGAAGGCGACGACCGCGTGATCGCATCGGGCATCGACTACGTGATCCTGCGCCCCGGCCCGCTCGCAGACGGCCCGGGCGTCGGCAAGATCGCGCTGACCGAGGAGCCGCTCGACCCGGCGCCGCCGGTGTCACGCCAGGATGTCGCATGGGCCGCGATCGAGGCGATCAAGCTCGGCATTTCGCGCAAGGTCATCGGCTTCGTCGGCGGCAGCGTGCCGATCGAACAGGCGTTGCGCGCGTAACGCACGCCTGCGCCGCCCGCCCGGGCGGCGCGTTCTCGTCGTGCCGGCGGCCCGCGATGCGGGCCGCTTTACTGCGCGCTTGCTGCCTCCGGCTTACTGCTTCGGATGCGCGTCAGCCCACGCCTTCACCGCGCCGAGGGTGTTCTCGACGTGCTTGTCGGGCGACAGGCTCGTGTATTCGTACAGCACCTTCCCCTCCGGCGAAATCACGTAGGACACGCGGTTCGCCCGATCGA
Organism: Burkholderia sp. MSMB0856; assembly: GCF_001524645.2. Lineage (NCBI taxonomy): Bacteria > Pseudomonadati > Pseudomonadota > Betaproteobacteria > Burkholderiales > Burkholderiaceae > Burkholderia > Burkholderia sp. MSMB0856. Next base: position 2,357,522 of record NZ_CP013427.1, read on the forward strand.
GCGCGGGCAGCTTCGCGTCGTATTCGCGGATGATCTTCGCGTCCGGATCGGCCGCGACCGGGAACTTGCTGCGGCACTCGCTCACCGAGAACTTCGTCAGCGTGTCGATGTTGTCCGCGGATACGCCGATCACCGTCGCGCCGTAAGCCTTGTAACGATCCACGGCATCCGCGAACGCATGCGCCTCGATGGTGCAACCCTTCGTGAACGCGGCCGGGTAGAAGTACAGCACGACCGGGCCGTGCTTCAACGCATCGGCCAGCGAGTACGTGTAAGTCTTGCCGCCCAGCGACGCCTGCGTCGTGAAGTCGGGCGCCGCGTCGCCCGGCTTCAGTTGCGCCTGCGCGACCAGCGCATGGCCGGCCACCAGCAGCGCCGCCGCGCCGCCCACCAACAGTTTTCGCTTCATCTGCGTCCTCATTTCTTATAAAGTCAGCCTCGATGTAGGCCATACCGGCGTTCGCCTGTCGAACGCCGGTGTGCACGACCCGGCCCGGCCGCAGCGCCAGCCGCGGCCGGCCGGTTAAAGATTCCGCGCAGTCTGCCGTTATTCCTTCCGGACAGCCGGTTCCAGCCCTTCACGTCAGCGAGATACATGGAAGCCAACAGGAAACAGACGCCACGCAAGGGCTCCTGGCGCAATGCCTTGCATACGCTGCGCCGCTTCGCCTGGTCGGGCGGCGCGCTGATGCCTGCGCGCGCCGGTGCGCCGCGCCGCGACGACACCGTGCGCAACTGGCTGGAACAGACGGTCGGCACGGTGGATTTCCTCGCCCATGTCGACCGCGAGCTGCGCTTTCTGTACGTGTCCGACGCGAGCCTGCGCTTCATCGGTTATCACCGCGACTACCTGCACACGCTGACGCTGCGCGACCTGATCGCGGAACAGGATACCTCGGTGCTCGAAGGCCTGCTTGCGCGCGCCGCGCGTTCCGGCCAGGTCGAGAAGGCGACGATGTGCATCGTCAAGTCGCTCACCTACCCGCTCGACGTCGAGATCCGCGCGTTCAAGAGCCGCCACCACGGCGTCGACGGCTTCGCGATCGCGGCGTTCGACGTGTCGGCCTGGCGCGCGCTCGAGGCGCGCCTGACGTACGAGATGCACCACGATCCGATGACGGGGCTCGACAATCTGTCCGCGCTCGTGCCCGCGCTGATGCGCGCGCAGCAGGCCGCCGACGAAAGCGGCACCTGCGCGGCGCTGCTGCTGCTCGACCTCGACGACTACCAGCGCATCAACCGCGCGCTCGGCTACGACGCCGGCGACACGCTGCTGCGCGACACCGCGCAGCGGCTGCAGGCGCTCGTCGCACCCGGCGAACAGCTCGCGCGCGTCGCGAGCGACAAGTTCGCGATCGTGTTCACCGCGCCGGACCGCACGCGCGCGAGCAATGCCGCCGACGCGCTCGCGCGCCGGCTGCAGGCCGCGGTGCGCGAACCTTACGCGTACCAGGGGCAGACCGTCCACTTGTCCGCGAGCATCGGCATCGCGCTGTACCCGGACGAGCGCGCCGCGCCCCATCGCGCCCAGCATCACAGCCCGCTGCTGCGCCGCGCCGACCATGCGCTCGCGCAGGCAAAGGCGTCCGGCGGCAATGCGCTCGCGTTCCATGAACCGGTCGACGATCCGGCCGACGCGGAACGGCTGAAGCTCGAGGCCGACCTGTACGACGGCGTGCGCAACGGCGAGTTTTCGCTGCACTTCCAGCCGATCACGCGCAGCCAGTCGGGGACGGTGGACGGCGTGGAGGCGCTGATCCGCTGGCGCCATCCGGTGCACGGCCTCGTGCCCCCGGCGACCTTCATTCCGCTCGCCGAATCGATCGGCCTCATCAACTATCTCGGCAACTGGGTGCTCAAGGCCGCGTGCATGCAGCTCGTCGCCTGGGATCGCCAGGGGCTCGCGCTGCAGTACGTGGCGGTCAACGTGTCGCCGCAGCAGTTCCGCGACCCACGCTTCACGCAGAGCGTGCGCGAGGCGATCGCGCTGACGGGCATCGACCCGCGCCGCATCGTGCTGGAAATCACCGAAAGCCTGCTGATGCACGACCCCGTGCAGGCGAAGGGGCTGCTGGAGGAGCTGACCGCGCTCGGCATCCGCTTCGCGATCGACGATTTCGGTACCGGCTATTCGAGCCTTGCGTACCTGCAGCGCTTCCCGCTCGCGAAGCTGAAGATCGACCGCAGCTTCGTCGAGAACCTGCTGACGTCGCGCAACGATCGCGCGATCGTGTCGGCGGTGGTCGGCCTCGCGCAAACGCTCGATCTCGAGCTCGTCGCGGAAGGCGTCGAGACCGAGGCGCAGCGCGAGCTGCTGACCGAGATGGGCTGCAACCACATCCAGGGCTGGCTCGTCTGTCAGGCGCTGCCGTCCGAGGAGCTCGCGCGGCGCTTCGAGGCGCAGCAGCTGCGCCTGCACGCCGCCTGACGCGCGCGGCGAACCGGATAGATCCGTATGTCAATCACCGCACACCTGCCCCGCACGGCGCTGCTCGACAAGCTGTGGGCCCGGATGAACGAACGGGGCGACTTCCCGCTGCTGTCGGAGTCGCTGCGCGCGACGATGGCCGCGATGAAGAACGACGATCTCGACTTCACCGCGCTCGTGCGCGTCGTGCTGTCGGATTTCGCGCTCACGCAGAAAGTCCTGCGGCTCGCCAATTCCGCGATGTACATGGCGTTCGGCGGCAACATCACGACCGTCACGCGGGCGCTGATGGTGCTCGGCATGGACACCGTCGGCCATCTCGTCGTCGGACTCAAGCTGGTCGACCATTTCCACCACAGCACCCCGCGCCGCATCGACGCGAAGCTCGAGCTGAACCGCGCGCTGCTGTCCGGCTGCGTCGCCCGCAAGCTGACCGAGCATGCCGAGTTGCGCGGCGGCGAGGAAGCCGTCGTCTGCACGCTGATGCGTCAGGTCGGCAAGCTGCTGGTGGTCTGCTATCTCGACAGCGAATGGGACCGGATCCGCCGCCGCGCCGCCGAGCTGAACGGCGACGAAGCGGCCGCGTGCGTCGACGTGCTGGGCGTCGGCTTCGACGAGATCGGTCTCGAGGCCGCCGCGAGCTGGCGGCTGCCTGACGTGATCCGCGCCGGCATGGCCGACGGCGACGGCGGCAGCGCACACGCGGCCAGCGCCGACGAGGACGACATCGACGAAGACCGCCAGCGGCCCCGCGACGCCTGCGCCGACGACAGCCCCGAGCGCGTGCGCTGGCTGCGCGCGGTGAGCCGTTGCTCGACCGACGTCGCCGGTGCGCTCGCGATGCCCGCGGGCCCGCAGCGCGATGCGCATATCGCGGTGCTCGCGCAGCACTACGAGCAGGAACTGGACATCGACGCCGGCGCGCTGGTGGAAATCGCCGACCGACTCGCACGCGAGGAAGCGAGCGACACCGTGATGCGCGAGATCGTCGAGCTGCGCGCGAACGCCGACGCGATCGCGCGGGCGCAGCCCGAGCCCGAGGCATGCCTCGAAGCCGGTCTCGCTGACCTCCGCGCGCTGCCGTCCGAACATGTGCTGACGCCGGTGCTCGCGCTCGCGTCGGAAAGCCTGCTGGCGGGCCTCGCGTTCACGCGCACCGTGATGTTCGTGCGCCGTGACGACGGCGCGTTCGCCGCGCGGCTCGGCTTCGGCCCGGACGTCGACGCGGCGCTCGACCGCCTGTGCTTCGACGAGCGCTTCGAGCCGGACGTGTTCCATCTCGCGATCACGAACTCGGTCGGCATCTTCATCGAGCAGGCGCAGGACCCGAAGATGGTGAAGCGCCTGCCCGCGTGGTATCTCGATGCGCTTCCCGACACGCGCGCGTTCGTGCTGCTGCCGGTGCGCGTCGGCACGAAGACCGTCGGCCTGCTGTACGGCGACTGGGCCGGTGCGCAGCCGGCGCGCAAGATCACGCAGCAGGAGATGAGCGTGCTCAACGAGCTCGCGCGCGAACTGGGGCGGTTCTTCCCCGCGTAACGCAAGCGGCGCCCCAAAAGCAAACCGGCCGCGAAAGCGGCCGGCTGCATGGTGCGACGGATCGAAACGCTTACTTGAGCGTGACCGGCACGCTGAAGTATTTCTTCGCGAGGTTGTCGATCGTGCCGTCGGCCTTCAGTTCCTTCAGCGCCTGATCGAGCGCCGTCTTCAGCGCCGCGTCGTTCTTGCGCAGGCCGAAACCGACGCCCGAGCCGAGGATCTCCGCATCGCTCACCGTGCCACCGGCGAAGCCGAAGCCCTGGCCTTGCGGCTTCGACAGGAAACCCTTCGAGCCCGCTTCCGAATCCTGGAACGTCGCGTCGAGACGGCCCGACTTCAGGTCGGCGTAGGCCAGGTCCTGCGTCTGGTACGGTACGACGTCGACGCCGGCCGGCGCCCACTTCTTCTTCGCGTACGCTTCCTGGATCGTGCCCTGCAGCACGCCGACCCGCTTGCCCTTCAGCGCTTGCGGGGTCGGCAGCAGGCCGCTGCCCTGCTTCGCGATCAGCTGGTTCGGAATCGTGTAGATCGGATCGGTGAACGCGATCGCGTGCTTGCGCTGGTCGGTGATCGTCATGTCCGAGTTGATCGCATCGAACTTGCGCGCCTGCAGCGCGGGGATCAGGCCGTCGAAGTCGTTCTCGACCCACACGCACTTCGTCTTCAGCTTCGCGCACACCGCGTTGCCGATGTCGATGTCGAAGCCGGTCAGCTTGCCGTCGGGCGTCTTGTATTCGAACGGCGCGTACGAGGCCTCGACGCCGAACCGGATCTCCTTCAGATCCGCAGCCATCGCGCTGCCTGCCGCCACGGCCGATGCCGCCACTACCGCATGCGCGGCCACTTTACGCCAATCCAACTTCATCAGGTGTTCTCCTCGATACTCGAATGTTCCGGAACTACGGGCACATGCATCATTGCAGGGTCGGATGACAACGACAATGCCGATACCGTGCCTTGATGCGGCGCAACAGCCGCAAGGCCGCGATTGTACCAATCCGCGCGGCCCGATACGGCAAAGCGGCCGCCGGCGCACGATGCTGCGCTGCATGCGCGATGACGGCCGGATGCGCCGTCGAACTTGCAAGACGATGTCGCAAATACGCAAGGCGCGACGCGCGGGCCGTCTGCGCGGCATGCGTGCGTCGACGCAATTCGGGGATGCCGCGGGACGATGCGCGGGCGACGGATCACCGTAGCCGCGCGCAACCGTTTTTTTGTCAGACGAGTGCGGCGAGCGTCTCGCGCGTCGTGTCGACGACGAGCAGGCCCGCGCGCAAACCCGGCTTCACGGTCGGATTCGGAAACACGATGCGCTCCTCGTCGTGCTGCACCGTGTAGCGATAGTCGCCGTCCTGCGCGAGCACGGTGCCGCGCGCGAACGCGGTGAAGTTCGCGACGTCGGCCGCGACGAACAATTCGAGCGCGTCGCTCTGCTTCGTGATCTGGTCGATCACGGTGAACACGCGCGGCAACGGCGGATGGTCGACGTCGCGCGACGGATGGCCGCCCCACGCGCCCGAGACGAGCTTGCGCACCGCGCGGTCCGCCGGCGCGAAGCGCGACAGATCGTTCTGGCCGAACGGCCGCACCTTGCCGAGTTCGAGCGTGCATGCGAGCGTGCCGCAATGCTCGGCCGTGTAATGCGAATACGTATTGCCCTTCGCGGTATGCAGCAGCACGGCCGCGATGCGCGCATCGCCGAGCCATTCGATCATCGCGCGGGTCGGCGGCGTGCCCGTGTGCGGCAGCAGCGCGAACTGCTCGAACACCGATGCGCGGATCGCCGTGTGCATGTCGACGTGCCAGCGCGCGCCGCCCGCCGGCGCGGCCGCGAAGAACGCGGCGGCCGCCGCTTCGAGCTGCGCCGCGCGCGGCGCTTCGCGACTCGCGGGCACTTGCGTGTGGCGGCCGCTGAACAGGCGGTTCAGGTCGTCGTCGAGATAGCGTTCGCCCGCGCGCATCGCCGGCACGTTGCCGAGCACGACGAGCAATCGGCACGCGAGCGGCAGCGTGGCCGCCGCGAGATCGCGCACGAGCATCGACAGCAGCTCGATCGGCGCGGTCTCGTCGCCATGCACGCCGGCCGACATGAGCACGCTCGCCGCGTCGCCGGCCCCGTCGGCCAACGCCGGCTCGAGCTGGAGCAGCCCGTCGCCGAGCCATTGCCAGCGCACCGCACCGTCCGCGCACGTGCCGTCCTTCACGGGCGGCGCGTCGCCCGCGAGCGTGAACGCGAGGAAGTCGTCGAGCAGCGCGGCGGCCGGCATGCGGGACTCAGCGCTGGAAGTCATACAGCGACCCGACACGCAGGATCTGCGTGAGCTCGTCGAGCGCCGTGCGCGATTCGTCGAGCAGCGTCGGATCGGCGAGGTCTTCCGGGGCGAGACGATCGCGGTAATGCTTTTCGATCCACGCGTCGAGCGACGCGAACAGCGTGTCGTTGATCCACACGTTCGACGTGACGGCCGCACGCTCGGCTTCGTTCAGCACGACGCGCAGGCGCAGGCACGCGGGGCCGCCGCCGTTCTTCATACTTTCGCGCAGGTCGAACACAAGCACGTCGCGGATCGGGCCGTTGCCGGCCGCGAGCTGATCCAGATAGGCGGCGACGTTCGCGTTCTCGCGGCATTCCTGCGGCACGACGAGCACCTGCGAGCCGTCCGCGCGCGACAGCAGCTGGCTGTTGAACAGATACGACGTCACCGCGTCGTTCACGCTCACGGCCGCTTCGGGCACCTCGATCACGTTCAGCCGCGCGCCGCGCGCGTCGAGCGTGGCCGTCAGCGTGTCGTAGATCGCCTGCTTGTTGACGAACGCACGCTCGTGCGTGAACAGCGTGTCGCGGTTGCCCACCGAGATCACGTCGTTGTGGAACACGCCTGCATCGATCACGTCCGGATCCTGCTGCGCATAGACCGTCGCCGTTTCGGCGAGACCGTGGCGATGCGCGACCGCGCGGCTCGCCTCGAAGGTCTGGCGCGCCGGGAAGCGCTTCGGCTCCGGGCCGCGGCGGTATTCCGCGCGGCCGTACACGAAGAACTCGACGCCCGGCTGGCCGTATTCCGCGCAAAAGCGCGTATGGTTCGCGGCTCCCTCGTCGCCGAGTGCCGGCGTGCCCGTCAGCGCCTCGTGCACCGCGAAGTGCGCGGGATCGGCGAACAGCGTCGACAGCGTGCGGCGCGTCGCCTCGTGCTCGATCGCGCGATGCAGCTTGCTGCACAGGTTGGCCGGCGTGAAGTGCACGCGGCCGTCGCTCGTGTCGGCCGACGGGCTGACGGTCGCCGCATTCGCGGTCCACATCGCCGACGCCGAGCTCGCCGCGGCGAGCAATTCGGGCGCCTGCTTCGCGGCCTTCGCGATCACGTCCGCGTCCTTGCCGGAGAAGCCGAGCTCGCGCAACAGGCGCAGCGACGGGCGCTCCTGCGGCGGCAGCACGCCTTGCGCGAAACCGAGATCCGCGAGCTGCTTCATCTTGCGCAGCCCCTGCTTCGCGGCGGCCTTCGGGTTCGCGGCCGACTTCTCGTTGTTGAGCGACGCCACGTTACCGAACGACAGCCCGGCGTAGTTGTGGGTCGGGCCGACGAGTCCGTCGAAATTGGCTTCTTGTGCGTTCATCGTCGTTCCCTCGATCAGAAATGCAGGCCCGGCGACAGGCTCGCGGGCAAGGTCAATTCGGCGCTTTCCACCGACGCCATCGGATACGCGCAGTAGTCGGCCGCGTAGTACGCGCTCGGCCGATGGTTGCCCGAGCGGCCCGTGCCGCCGAACGGCGCGGCGGACGATGCACCGTTGGTCGGGCGGTTCCAGTTGACGATCCCTGCACGGATCGTGCGGCGGAAGTGATCCCATGCCTTCGCGTCGTCTGCCAGCAGGCCGGCGGACAGGCCGAACGCCGTGTCGTTCGCGCGCTCGATCGCTTCGTCGAACGTCGCGTAGCGGACGATCTGCGCGAGCGGGCCGAAATGCTCTTCGTCGGGCAGGTTCGCCACGCCGGTCACGTCGATGATCGACGCGTTCACGAAACCCAGGCGCGGATCGCGCTGCGTCATCGCGATGATCGGCTTCGCGCCCTGCTCGATCAGGCGCGATTGCGCGTCGACGAGCTTCGCGGCCGCGCGGGCCGAGATCACCGCGCCCATGAACGGCTGCGGATCGGCGTCGAACACGTCGGCCGTGATCTTCGACGTGACGTCGGCCAAACGTGCGAGGAAACGGTCGCCGAACGCGCCCTGCGGCACGAAGATGCGGCGCGCGCACGTGCAGCGCTGGCCGGCCGACAGGAACGCCGACTGGATCGTGTGATGCACGGCCGCGTCGATGTCCTCGACTTCGCCGATCACGAGCGGGTTGTTGCCGCCCATCTCGAGCGCGAGCACGATTTCCGGACGGCCGCCGAACTGCTTGTGCAGCAGCGTGCCGGTGTCCGAGCTGCCGGTGAAGAACAGCCCGTCGATCTGCCGATGATTCGCGAGCGCGATGCCCGTGTCCTTCTCGCCCTGCACGAGGTTCAGCACGCCGGCCGGCAGCCCGGCCTCCTGCCACACCTCGACCGTCGCGCGCGCGACGCCCGGTGCGAGCTCCGACGGCTTGAACACGACCGTGTTGCCCGCGATCAGCGCCGGCACGATATGGCCGTTCGGCAGGTGGCCGGGGAAGTTGTACGGGCCGAACACCGCGACGACGCCGTGCGGACGATGGCGCAGCACCGCGACGCCGTCGGCCATGTCCTGGCGCTTCTCGCCGGTGCGTTCCTGGTAGGCCTGGATCGAGATGCCGACCTTCGCGGCCATCGCCGCGACTTCGGTGCGCGCTTCCCACAGCGGCTTGCCCGTCTCGCGGCCGATCGCGGTGGCGATCGCTTCCTTGCGCTCGGTGAGCAGCGCCGCGAAGCGCTTGACGATCGCGCAGCGCGATTCGAAGTCGAGTGCCGACCAGCCGGCGAATGCGCGACGCGCGCTCGCGACCGCACGGTCGACGTCGGCCGCCGATGCACTGCCGCCCTGCCATGCGATCGCGTCGGTGCCCGGGTTGCGCGAAGCGAAGACGGGGCCCGAGCCTGCGACCCAGGCGCCGTCGATGAAGAGTTCCGTCATGATTCGTTTATCCCTGTTTGACTTTGAGCGGCAGCACGCGAACCGGATCGCCGGCCTTCACGTCGAGCGCGGCGGCATCGTCGGCCGACAGCACGAACGCACCATTCACGACCACGCCCGGCGCGACGCCGACGCGGAAATCGCCGAGCGACGTATTCGACACAAGCGACTTCGGCGAATGGCCGCCCGGCGCATCGTCTCCGACGTCCGGCTCGCCGATCGCGACCGGCACGACGACGCTTTCGCGCACCGTGCGCAGGTCGTTGACGTGGCATTCGAGCACCGGGCCCGCGTCGAAGATGTCGACGTGATTCTGGTAGCGCAGCCCTTCCGCCTCGAGCATCTTGCGGGCCGGCAGCGTGTCGCGGTGCGTGAGGCCGACCGCGTCCTGCGCGTCCTGCGGCAGCAGGTCGACGTACACCGGATAGCGCGGCATCAGTTCCGCGAGGAACGACTTGCGGCCGTGCGAGCTGAGGTAGTCGGCCGCATTGAAATCGATCTGGTAGAAGTGCGAACCGACCGCGCGCCAGAACGGCGACGTGCCGTCGTCGTCGAAGTGGCCGCGCAGCTCCGCGCAGATGCGTTCCGGAAAGCGGTCGCGGAACTGCGCGATGAACATGAAGCGCGAGCGCGACAGCAGGCCACCGACGCCGCCCGTGCGATAGCGCGGGCTCAGGAACAGCGAGCACACTTCCGCATAGCCCGTCAGGTCGTGCGAGATGTTCAGCGCGTGCATCCGCGTCCACACGCCGAGCTCCTGGCTCGCATGCACGACCGTGCTCACGCGATAGTTGTAGAACGGCTGCTCGAGGCCGACCTGCGACTCGATCCCGCACACGCCCGCGATGTCGCCCGTCTTCGATTCTTCCATCACGAAGAAGTAGCCGGCTTCGCCCGGCGCCGCCTCGCCGTCGAGCGTGCGGCGCGTGCGTTCGATGCGCGCGGCAAGCGCGTCGCGATCGGGCTTGAACGTGGTCAGGCCCGGCCCGGTTTCCTTCGCGAGCGATACGAGCGCGTCGACGTCGCCCGTTTGTACGACCCGAACGACGATCATGCTGCGTCTCCCTTCATGTCTTCATCGTCGCGGCGGTGCAGCGGCACGCAGCGCACGACGTCCCCCTCCTTCACATCGAGCGCCGCGCGCACGTCACCGGCCAGCGGCGCATGGGCGCCCCGCGCGTCGGCCGTGTCGCCCGGCAGGTCGGCCAGCACGCAGCGGAACGATTCGCCGCTGCCGGTCGACACCATGTATGCGACGTCGCCCCGCTGGTGCGCGGCCTCGCGCACGACGCGCTCCGCGCCGTGCTTCACGCACGCGGTGCGGTCGACCTGCGCGGTCAACACCGGGCCCGCGTCGAAGATGTCGACGAAACGGTCCGGCTCGAAGCCTTCCTCGAGATGGATGTCATACGCGAGCAGCGCCGATTCGTTCGGCTCGCCGAGCACGCGCTGCGCGGCTTCCGGCAGCAGCGGCACGTAGAGCGGATACGCCGGCATCACTTCCGCGATGAACGTGCGGCTGCGGCCGCCCGACGCGATGTCGACGTCGGTGAAGTTGCGGCCGAAGAACTTGCGGCCCACCGCTTCCCAGAACGGCGATGCGCCCGTGCCGTCGCTCACGCCGAGCAGCAGCGTGAACACTTCCGGCGTGAAGCGGCGGCGGTTCGCGGCGATGTACATCATCCGCGCGCGCGAGATCAGGTGCGCGGCCGCGTCGCCGCGCAGCGACGGATCGACGTAGAAGCCGGCCAGCCGGCTCTTGCCGGTCAGCTCGTGCGACATCGTGAGCGCGTGGATCTTGCGGTTCACGTGCAGCTCGCGCGACGCGTGGATCAGTGCGTCGTTGCGGAACGCGTAGAACGGTTCCGAGTAGCCGGCCGCGGCCACGATGCTCGCCGTGCCGAGCAGCTTTCCCGTCGACGAATCCTCGAGCACGAAGAGGTAGAACTCCTCGCCGGCGAAATCGACGTCCGCGCGAAACGAATCCTCGGAGAGCGCCACGCGCGCTTCGAGCGCCGCGCGATCGTGCGGCAGCGAGTGCAGGACCGGCTGCGCGGTGCGCGCCATGTGCGCGAGCGCATCGAGATCCGTGAGTTTGCCGGGGCGAACAAATAGCATCGTCGTTCCTGTCTGCGATGGGTGCGCCGATCAGCGCGCGGTGGCTTCCTGGGCCGCGAGCACCTGCTCGACCGCCTTCTCGAAGCGCTTCACGCCTTCGTCGAGCAGGTCGAACGGGATCACGAGCGACGGGACGAAGCGCAGCACGTTCGGGCCGGCGATCAGCATGATCAGGCCGTTCTCGGCGGCGGCGGTGACGAAGTCCTTCGCGCGGCCGTCGAATGCGGCGGTGAGTTCCGCGCCGACCAGCAGGCCCTTGCCGCGGACGTCCTTGAAAATGCCGAAGCGTGCGTTGATGCGTTCCAGCGCGCCCTTCAGTCGCACGCTGCGTTCGCGCACGCCTTCGAGGAGTGCCGGGTCGCCGATCAGTTCGACGACCTTGTCCGCGATCGCCGACGCGAGCGGGTTGCCGCCGTACGTCGTGCCGTGCACGCCGACCTTGAAGTGCGCGGCCAGTTCGTTCGTCGTCAGCATCGCGCCGATCGGGAAGCCGTTGCCGAGCGCCTTCGCGGTCGTGAGGATGTCCGGCGTGACGCCCGTGTCCATGTACGCGTAGAACTGGCCCGTGCGGCCGACGCCCGTTTGCACTTCGTCGAAGATCAGCAGTGCGTCGTTGGCGTCGCAGGCTTCGCGCAGTGCCTTCAGGAAGGCCGGATCGGCCGGGATCACGCCGCCTTCGCCCTGCACCGGCTCGACGATCACCGCGCAGGTTTGCGGGCCGATCGCGGCCTTGGCGGCTTCGATGTCGTTGAACGGCAGGTGCTTGATGCCTTCAGGCACCGGGCCGAAGCCTTCCGAATATTTCGGCTGGCCGCCGACGCTGACCGTGAAGAACGTGCGGCCGTGGAACGACTGGACGAACGACACGATTTCGTATTTGTCGGCGCCGTGGCGGTCGAATGCGACGCGGCGTGCGAGCTTCAGGGCAGCTTCGTTCGCTTCGGCGCCCGAGTTCGCGAAGAACGCGCGGTCGGCGAAGGTCAGCGATTCGAGGCGCTTCGCGAGGCGCAGCACCGGCTCGTTCGTGTAACCGTTGCCGATGTGCCAGAGCTTGCGGCCTTGTTCGTCCAGAACCTTCAGCAGTTCCGGGTGGCCGTGGCCCAGCGACGTCACAGCGATGCCGCAGGCGAAATCCACGTATTCGCGGCCGGCCGTGTCGCACACGCGCGAGCCCTCTGCACGGTCCGGCACGAACGGCGCGGGGGAGAATACCGGCACCATCACTTCGTCGAATGTCTGGCGGGTCACGGTCGAGGTCGTCATGGTCGTTCCTTTCGGTTTCGTAAGAGGGTTCAACAGGATCAAGTTTAGGTAAGGGTGACGCAAGCGTCTTGCGGATTTGCGACGGGTTCTATCGGAAGCGGATTGTTCGGCTTATTTTGCCTTCCCGGCGGGAGCTTGGTTTTGGCGTGCGCGTTATTTGGGGTCGTTTGCTGGTGCGCCCGCGGTTGGCGTGAAGCACCTGGGATCGTGTCGGTCTATCAGCGTCGCCCCTGCGCGGGGCGGCGGTTACTTTTCTTTGTCTTGCCAAAGAAAAGTAACCAAAAGAAAGGCGCTCGGATAACGTATGACTTCCCGGTGCCGTGGCCATCCAAGTGGCCCTCGCCTAAGTGTCCGCGCCAGGCGGGAACCCGGAGTGGTTCGAGCAATGGGTCTGACATCACTCGCCACCCCACGGAGCGGTATACCGCCCGCTGGCTCCGTCCTCGCTTCGCTCGGCCGACAGGTCCACCCATCCCCTTTTCAACGCGGTTGGACGAATGTTTTCCAGAATCGTGGTGGGTAGCACATTGATCCAATAAATCGAATTTGTCGTCGCTATGCAGCGGAGCCTCACTGATTCGGCGAACTGATCAGTGGGCGTTCCTGATGACGCGCGCGCCCATGAATTGCGGCTGAAGAACCTTGCAGCCGAGCGAAGCGAGGATGGAGCTAGCGGGCGGTATACCACTCCGTGTGGTGGTGAGTGATGTCAGACCCATTGCTCGAACCACTCCGGGTTCCCGCCTGGCGCGGACACTTAAGCGAGGGCCACTTTGATGGCTATGGCACCGGGAAGTCATGCGTTATCCGAGCGCCTTTCTTTTGGTTACTTTTCTTTGGCAAGACAAAGAAAAGTAACCGCCGCCCCGCGCAGGGGCGACGCTAATAGACCGACACGCCCCCAGGTGCTTCACGCCAACAAACCGCGCACCGCAAAAACCTCAATCCTTGGCACCACGCTCGACCAGCGCCCCCCCACGAGGCTCACTACCCCCGCCGGTCTGCTTCTCGAGCCACGCTCGCCGATCTTCCCGAGGCGTCACACCAAACCGCTCGCGATAAGCGTTGGAAAAATGCGCAGCAGAAGAGAACCCGCAAGCGAGACTGACCTGAACCACCGACTTGCTGGTCCGCTGCAACTGGGTCCTGGCCTTGAGCAACCGGAGATTGAGGTAATACTTCGAGGGCATCGCCCCGAGATACTGGCGAAAAAGCCTTTCGAGCTGCCGCCGGGAAACGCCCACGAGCCCGGCGATCTCATCGGTCGTCAAGGGATCCTCGACATTGGCTTCCATCAACAGCAACGCATCGTTCAGCCGAGGATGCCGCTCGCCCGGCGCGGTCACGAAAGGAATCCGCTGCCGCTCCTCGCCGCTGCGCAGCGTGCCGGCCCCGAGCGCATCGGCAATGCGCTCACCCAGATCCGCCCCGTGTTCCCGGCCGATCATGGCCAGCATGAAATCGACGGTCGCCTGCCCGCCCGCACACGTCGCCCGATCGCGATCGATCTCGAAGATCTGCTGCGTGACGATCGACCGCTCGAACTGTTCGGCGAACTGCTGATACGTCTCCCAGTTCACGCTCACGCGATATCCGGAAAGCTGCCCGGCCATCGCGAGCCACCACACGCCGTGGTGAATCCCGGTCACAACCGGCGTGCGCTGCCCGACCCGCGCGAGACTCGCGAGAAACAACCGATAGTCCGCAAACTGCTGAAACCGCTCAGACACGACGATCAGCCAGTCGCACGCGATCGCATCGTTGAACGCCGCATCGGCATGCCACTGCGCACCGCCGGCGAGCGGCACCGGCCGCCCGTCCCACGAACACACCTGCCAGCGATACAGCAAGCGCCCGTCGATCTCGTTCGCGAGATGCAACGCATCGACGATCGGACCCACACCCGACATCGACACGGGCGGCAATGCAACGATCGCCACCTGCGTCGTGCGGGTGGCGCCTGCGGGACGAGACACCGGTACCACGTATGAAACCCGCCTTTCGCGTTACTTGAGACTGCCCGACAGGAACTGCTTCAGACGCTCGCTCTGCGGACGCACCAGCACCTCCTTCGGATCGCCCTCTTCCTCGGTCCGCCCCTGATGCAGGAACATCACGTGGTTCGACACGTTGCGCGCGAAGCCCATCTCGTGCGTGACGACGATCATCGTGCGGCCTTCCTCGGCCAGCTTCTGCATCACCTTCAGCACTTCGCCGACCAGTTCCGGGTCGAGCGCCGAAGTCGGCTCGTCGAACAGCATCACGTCGGGATGCATCGCCAGCGCCCGCGCGATCGCGACACGCTGCTGCTGGCCGCCCGACAGATGCGACGGATACTGCTTCTCGACGCGCGGCGGCAAACCGACCTTCTCCAGGTACTCGCGCGCACGCTCCTCGGCTTCCTTCTTCGAAATACCAAGCACGTGCAGCGGCGCTTCCATCACGTTCTCGAGCACGTTCATGTGCGCCCACAGATTGAAGTGCTGGAACACCATCGCGAGCTTCGTGCGGATGCGCTGCAACTGCTTGTGATCGGCCACCTCGAGCGCGCCGGCGCGGTCGGTCTTCGTGCGCACGGCCTCGCCGTCGACGACGATCTGCCCCGCATTCGGCCGCTCGAGAAAATTGATGCAGCGCAGGAACGTGCTCTTGCCCGAACCGCTCGCGCCGATGATGCTGATGACGTCGCCCGCCTTCGCGTTCAGCGACACGCCCTTGAGCACCTCGTTATCGCCGTAGCGCTTGTGAATGTCGACGGCGGCAAGCTTGACGGAAGCGGACGCGCTCGTTTGAGTGATCTCGGCCAACTGGCTCTCCTCGAAGTGAAATCAATGACGGCCGGCCGCGAGATACGCGAGCCAGTGGCGCTCCGCCCGGCGAAATGCCGCGACGAGTGCGAACGATACCGCAAGATAGATCAGCGCGGCGATTCCGAACGACTGGAACGCCATGTAGGTCGCGGAATTGGCGTCGCGCGCGACCTTCAGGATGTCGGGCACGGTCGCCGTGAACGCGACGGTGGTCGCATGCAGCATCAGGATCACCTCGTTGCTGTACAGCGGCAGCGCGCGGCGCAGCGCCGACGGCAGGATCACCCGGCGGTACATCGTGAACGGCGACATCCCGTACGCACGTGCCGCCTCGACCTCGCCGTGCGGAATCGCGCGAATCGCGCCGGCGAAGATCTCGGTCGTGTACGCGCAGGTGTTCAGCGCGAACGCGAGAATCGCGCAATTGAAGCCGCTGCGGAAAAACGCGTCGAGCAGCGAGTGCGACCGCACGAACTCGAGGCTGTACATGCCCGTGTACATCAGCAGCAGCTGCACGTAGAGCGGCGTGCCGCGGAACACGTACGTGTAGAACCGCACCGGCATCGACAGCCACTTCTTCTTCGACACGCGCGCGACCGCGAGCGGCACCGCGCACACGAAGCCGAGCGAAATCGACGCGACGAGCAGCCACAGCGTCACCGCAAGGCCGGAGAGGCGCTGGCCGTCCCAGTAAAGGAACGCCTGGCCGAATTCCTGGAGGATCTCGATCATAGTTCTGCGTGCCGCACGCCCATGGAATAACGCTTCTCGAGCTGGATCAGCACGAGGTTGGAAACGGTCGTGATCGCGAGGTAGATCAGCGCCGCAATGAGGATGAAGAAGAACATGTTGAACGTGCTCTTGCCGGCGTCCTGCGCGGCCTTCACGACGTCCGCGAGACCGATGATCGACACCAGCGCGGTCGCCTTCACGAGCACCTGCCAGTTGTTGCCGATGCCGGGCAGCGCGAAACGCATCATCTGCGGAAACATGATCCGCACGAACACGCGCATCCCGCTCATCCCGTACGCCGCGCCGGCCTCGAGCTGGCCGCGCGGCACCGACAGGAACGCCCCGCGGAACGTCTCGGTGAAGTACGCGCCGTAGATGAAGCCGAGCGTCAGCACGCCGGCGACGAACGGATCGATGTCGATCTGGTCCCAGCCGACGAGGTCGGTGAACTGATTCAGCCAGATCTGGATGCTGTAGAACAGCAACAGCATCAGGACGAGATCGGGCACCGAGCGGATCAGCGTCGTATAACCGGTCGCGATCGCTCGCAGCACCCGGTTGTGCGACAGCTTCGCCACCGCGCCGATCAGCCCCAGCGCCACCGCAGCGGCGAGCGACAGCACCGACAGCTCGATGGTCTGCACGGTGCCGGCCCAGAGGACAGGACCAAAGCCGTAAAGGAACACGCGCGTCTCCAGTGTTGATATGAACACCGGCACGCATACCTTCCCGCGCCGGGCTGACGCGGATAGTCGCAAGCGAAATTGATTGCCTCAAATCACCGTGCGCGTGATTGCTGCGTCGCAGCAATTCGTCGCACCATTTGCAGGCAAGACCTACGCCACTGTTTCAAAAGGAAAAAAGCCGCTTCCTGACAGTCGGATGACACGCAGGGAAGCGGACTTTTTGCAATTTTCCGGTCGCTTTTTCGATATAGCGCCGCGGGTGGTCTCACCGCCCCTTCAGGATGTCGGAGCGCGAAGTCGTATAGACAAGCCCGTCCGGGCCGAAATGAACGTTGAAGAATGCGTCGGTGTTTACGCCGTCCTCGAGCCACCGCCAGCTCCACACGATCTCGGGCTTCAGCGGGTACTGCGCGATGTCGCCCGGCTTGCCGAGCAGGCGCCGCACCTCGTCCTCGGTCATCCCCGGACGCACCTTCGCGAAGTTCTCGGCGGTCAGCACCTGCGTCGCGCCCGTGTAGTGCCCGCTCGCGTCGAGGTCGACGAACCAGGTCTGGTTGCCCATCGGGCCGCGCGGATATTCGAGACGCTTCGAGCCGTCGGTGAACGCGCGCTCGGTCTCCGGCTTGCCCATCGTGGCGCGCACGTCGGCTTCGGTCGATACGCCGGCCTTCAGCCCCTTGAGCAGCAGCGGCGCTGGCTTGATCGCGTTGAAAAAGTCCCTGATACGTTGCACGTCGAGATTGCCTTGCTTGTCGTCGCAGCCGGTCAACGCCAGCGCGGCGGCCAGCATCGTCACGGGAAGCAGCCGGAAACGGAAAATCATCGGAAGAAATGCGCGTCGAGAAAACACGCGGCAAGGATACCCGTGCAACGCCAAAAGCGCGAGACGGGCGCGCGGCCCGTCTCGTGTTCACTGCATCGTTTCGGTTTGCACCTCGGCCTCGCGGCGTGCCTGCGGGGTGCGCGCCCCGGCTGGCGTCGCCTTGATCCGGCGGCGCGTGCGCACCAGTTCGGCCAGCTGCCACGAACCGAGCGCCAGGCAGCCGAACAGCACCTCGCGGCCGCGCTTGACCAGCGCGAGCGACAGCGCCGTCTCGCGATCGACGCCGAACATCTGCGCGAGCAGCACGACGGTCGCCTCCTGCACGCCGAGGCCGCCCGGCACCATGAACGCCGCATGCCGCACGGCCTGCGTCATCGCCTCGATGGCGATCGCGCTGCCGATCGATACCGGATGGCCGAGCAGCGCGAGCGCCCAGTAGATTTCGAGCGCGCCGAGCACGTAGCCGGACAACTGCCAGAAGAACGCGCTGAACAGCAGCGCCGTGCGCGACATCAGCGCGTCGATGTCGCCATCGAGACGGCGGCCGTCGACGCCCTGCAGCAACCGGTGCGAATCGCCGAGCAGACGCCCCGCGAACCGCTCGATCGCATGGAAGATCCCGCCGCGACGCATCAGCACGACGCCGAGCACCGGCAGCGGCAGCGTCAGCAGCAGCGCGAGGCCGATCGTGCCGCCGCCCATGTCGTGCGTCGTCGCGAGCAGCAGCACGAGGCCGAGCGCGGCGAATGCATACTGGACGACGATCGTCACCAGCACCTCGACGATCACCGACGCGGTCACGCGGCTCGCGTCGGGCACCTGCCAGCGGGCCATCCGGATCCCGACCAGCTCGCCGCCGATCCCGACCACCGGCAGCAGCCGGTTCACGGCTTCGCGCACGGTCGCGACCCACCACAGGAACGACAGCGACGCGCGACGGTCGAGCAGCTGGTGCCACGCGTACGCGTCGAGCAGCAACGGCAGCGCGTGGAACGGCACGAGCCAGAGCAGCGCGAAACCGGCGCGCTCGAGCATCTGCGTCACGTCGCCAATACCTTCGTGCAAACCGAGCGCGAGCAGGATCCCGATGCCGATCGGCCAGCCGAGCCATTTGATCCACCTGGTCATGACGGCTGCGCCCCCGCTTCGCGCGACGCTCGCGTGCCGCACCGCGCCGCCGGCTGGCCGAACACGTCGGCAAAACCGCCGGTCGCGACGCCCGCAGCCTTCAGCGCAGCCGCGACGCGCGGCGACAGCAGCGCGTCCAGTTCGTCGACCGGGCGGTAATCGGCCATCGTCGGCGTGATCGGGCCGTCGCCCGCTTCCGCCGGATGACAGTAGATCTCGCCGACGCCGGGCGGCAGCGCCGCGAGCGCGTCGAGCAGCACGGCCTCGTCCATCGCGCCCGTATGCTCGATCCCGACCACATAATCGTTATGCGCGAGCCCCGCGCGGTCGAGCCGCGCGCGCACCAGCGCGATCCACGGCTTGAGCAGCGCGGGCGCGCGCGTTTCGTACGGCAGCCGCACCGCGCGCAGCCCGTAGTCGCGGCCGATCTCGATGATCATCGACAGCACGGTCGGATGCAGGTGGAAATGCTTGTGCGCGTTCACGTGGTCGAGCGGCAGGCCGCTCGCCGCGAACGCATCGAACTGCGCGCGGATCTCGCGGCGCAGCTGCGCACGCACGTGCGGCAGGAAGAAGAAGCGGCAGCCGTCCTTCGCCATCGCATCGCCGAACCGCCCGTCGGGGCCGACGAGCGCGGGAATTTCATGCGCGGGCAGCGTGGCCGGCCCGTCCGCGAGAACGAGGTGCAGGCCGACCGCGAGCGACGGCAGCCGCCGCGCGCGTTCGATCGCATCCTGCGCCGCGGGCGCACCGACCATCAGGCTCGCGGCGTTCAGCACGCCGTCGCGATGCGCGCGCTCGACCGCCGCGTTGACGCGCGGGTGCAGCCCGAAGTCGTCCGCGGTGAAGATCAGCGCCCGCGCCGCCCGCTGCGTCGTCACGAATCAGGCCTCGTGCGCGCGCAGGAAGCGGAAGAATTCGACGCCTTCGCGCAGACGGCGCTTCATCATGTCCCAGCTCGTCAGCATCTCGCGGACGATCTCCCAGATCTTCGACGGACGGAAGTAGAACTGGCGATAGAACTGCTCGAGGTGGTGATAGATCTCGTCGCGCGACAGGTGCGCGTAGCCGATCGCCGCGAGCTGCACGCCTTCCTTGCTCACCAGGTTGATGGTCTTGTTCTCTTCCATCCAGCCGTTTTCCACGGCCTGCTTGTAGAGCGTCGTGCCCGGATACGGCGCGGCGAGCGACACCTGGATCGTATGCGGATTGATTTCCTTCGCGTACTCGATCGTCTTCTTGATGGTTTCCTGCGTCTCGCCCGGCAGGCCGAGAATGAAGGTGCCGTGGATCTTGATGCCGAGCTTCTTGCAGTCCGCGCTGAAGCGGCGCGCGAAATCGGTGCGCACGCCCTTCTTGATGTTCACGAGGATTTGGTCGTCGCCGGATTCGAAGCCGACCAGCAGCAGGCGCAGGCCGTTTTCCTTCATGACCTTCAGCGTCTTGTACGGCACGTTCGCCTTCGCGTTGCACGACCACGTCATGCCGAGCTTGCCCAGACCGATGGCGATGGCTTCGGCGCGCGGCAGGTCGTCGGTGAAGGTGTCGTCATCGAACATCAGTTCCTTCACTTCCGGCATGTTGTCGCGGATCCACTTCGCTTCGGCGAGCACGTTCTCGACCGAGCGCGTGCGGTAGCGATGGCCGCTGACCGTCTGCGGCCACAGGCAGAACGTGCAGCGCGACTTGCAGCCGCGGCCCGTATAGATCGAGACGTACGGGTAATTCAGATAGCCGATGAAGTAGTTGTCGATCTTCAGGTCGCGCTTGTAGACGGGCGCGACGAACGGCAGTTCGTCCATGTTCTCGAGGATCGGACGCGCTTCGTTGTGCTCGATCGAGCCGTCCTTCGCGCGCCAGCTCAAGCCCTTGATCTCGGGGAACGGCTTGCCTTCGGCGATTTCCTTGCAGGTGTAGTCGAATTCCTCGCGGCACACGAAGTCGATCGCCTCGCTCGCCGTGAGCGAGTTGTGCGGATCGACCATCACCTTCGCGCCCACCATGCCGACCAGCATCGACGGCTTCATCTTCTTGAGATCCTGCGCGAACATCGCGTCGGTCGGGAACGACGGCGTGCTCGTGTGGATGATCACGAGGTCGTAGTCATTGGCGATCTTCAGCGTCTCTTCGACCGACAGGCCGTCGGCCGGCGCGTCGACGACGCGGCTGCCCGGCACGAGCGCGGCCGGCTGCGCGAGCCACGTCGGGTACCAGAAGGAACGGATTTCGCGCTTCGCCTGGTAGCGCGAGCCGGCTCCGCCGTCGAAGCCGTCATACGAAGGGGCCTGCAAGAACAGCGTTTTCATGAATGCTCCGGTAGCCTGCATAGTTCGATTCGTTTCAACGATTCAGTCAATCAACCGCGGGCCGCCCTGCCGGCGCCCGCCTCTCTGTCATGTCGCGTCGCGCGGCGTTGCCGCGCGGCGCGTCTCGGCCTTCGGGCCGGATTCGATCGGGGCCGGGCGCATGGCCGGCTCCCTCGGGGAACACACCTCAGCGGCCGTCCCCGCCTTCCACCGCCGCCGTCGCGCGTTCGCCGCCGACGACCGTCATCCTCGCGCCACGCCACACGACGTGCGTGCCGAACGCGGCCGCGAGCCATTCGAGCGCGAGCAGCGTGTCGCGCACCGCGACGAGCGGCAGATCGCGCCAGAACGCGCGCCAGCCGTCCTCGCCGCGCGCGTGCAGCACGAGCCGCCCGAACGCGCCCACGACGGCCGCGCCACCCGCCAGCGTGCCGGCGACGGTGCCGTCGAGACGCAGTGCCAGTGCCGCGCCGATCGCGAGCCACGGTACGGTAAACGTGATGAACAGGAACGCGAAGCCGGCCGGATTCAGCGAACGGATCGTGCGCAGCCAGCGCGTCTCGCGGTGCCAGAGCGGCCCGAACGACGGCTCGATCACGTCGGTCGCGACCTCGACCTCGGACAGCACGGTGCGCCGCCCGAGGCGGCGCGGCAGCTCGGCGAGCCAGAAATCGTCGGCCAGTTCGTCCTTCAGCGTGATGAAGCCGCCGATCCGGTCGAGCGTGTCGCGCGTCAGCGCGAGCGTCGCGCCGAAGCCGAAGCGGCTCGAGCGGCCGAGGTGCGTGATCCGTACCGACGGCGCGAACCAGGCATCGACGAACTGCGCGCCGATCCGCGTCCAGAACCCGCCGACGCTGCGCGCATGATACAGGCACGTGACGACCCCGACCGACGCGTCGGCGAGCGGCGCCGTCACGCGCTCCAGATAATCCGGCTGCACCGCGATGTCGCTGTCCGCGATCACGATGCGACCGTACTTCGCACGCTCGGCCAGATTGATCAGGTTGCTGACCTTCAGGTTCTTGCCGTGCACGCGCGCGTCGACCACGAGCGTGATGTCGCATTCCGGATAATCGGCGCGCAGCCGCTCGACCACGGCGATGGCCGGATCGGCCGCCGACGCGACCCCGAACAGCACTTCATGGCGCGGGTGGCGCTGCTCGCAGAACGTCGCGAGGTTCTCGTACAGGTGCGGCTCCGCGCCGCACAGCGGCTTGAGCACGCTGACGGGCTCGAAGCCGTCGCGCGCGGCGGTGCGCGGCGTGCGCGGACGCGGCGCGAACGCGGCGACGAGCGCATAGCCGGCCGCGGCCAGCGTAAACACCGTCAGGAGCCAGTCCAGCAACGTGACGGCCGGCGTCATGCGCGACGCTCTCCGGCAACGCGCGCGCCCTGCCGATCGATCGAACCGGGTTGAACGTGATTGGATATTCCGACAGCAACGAACGCGGGCACGACCCGACTCCTTGTTCCAGCAGCGTCTGTGTAATGGGGAGGCACGGCCCGGTCCCCGAAGGCGGCCATGCCCGGCTTCGCGTGGCATATCCTCGCGCAATGCCCGGGACGGGATGCGGGAAGATTCGAATGGCTACCATCGGCACAACATGGGCAGGCGCCGGATTTTATCAGCCCGCGCCGCCCCGCGCTCGGACGCCTCGCGAAACGGACTGGTGCAATTTCGGCAAAGCTGTGCGGCCGACGAACCATTCTGATACCACCTCGTTCACGTTAGCGTAAGCGCTTTGCAGGCATATTGCAGTCTTGAAAATCAAACGTTTCGTGGAAATTTGTGCGTCGATGCGAAGACATGCCCAATCGCGGTAAAGATTGGTAATTATTCCGAGATTGGGTTGATTTCTGCAACAATCCCCAGACCGTACCTTGCACCCCTGAAAGGCTCATGGGTATCCGTGCGTCGCCAGCGCGTTCCGGAACCCTTTGGCAAAATCGTCGGCATCTGTTGCGCATGCGCATCACCGCGCCCCTCCCCTTCGAAGGCCACCCCATGATTCCGTTTTCCGTACTCGATCTCGCCCCCATTCCCGCCGGCGCCGACGCCGCCCAGGCGTTCCGCAACACCGTCGATCTCGCGCAGCACGCGGAGCGTCTCGGTTACCGGCGCTACTGGCTCGCCGAACATCACAACATGCCGGGCATCGCGAGCGCGGCGACCGCCGTCGTGATCGGTCACGTGGCGGGCGCGACGAAGACGATCCGCGTCGGCTCGGGCGGGATCATGCTGCCGAACCACCCGCCGCTCGTGATCGCGGAGCAGTTCGGCACGCTCGCGTCGCTGTATCCGGGGCGCATCGACCTCGGGCTCGGCCGCGCGCCCGGCACCGACCAGACCACGTCGCGCGCGCTGCGCCGCGACCTGATCGGCAGCGCCGACGCGTTTCCGGACGACGTCGCCGAGCTGCAGCGCTACTTCGCGGAACCGGTGCCCGGCCAGCGCGTGCGCGCGGTGCCCGGCGCGGGGCTGGACGTGCCCGTGTGGCTGCTGGGTTCGAGCCTCTTCAGCGCGCAGCTCGCCGCGATGCTCGGGCTGCCGTTCGCATTCGCGTCGCACTTCGCGCCGGACTATCTGATGCGCGCGCTCGAGCTTTATCGCGCGCAGTATCGGCCGTCGGCCGCGTGGCCGAAACCGCATGCGATGGTCGGGGTCAACGTGTTCGCGGCCGATACCGACGACGAGGCGCGGCGCCTCTTCACATCGCTGCAGCAGCAGTTCATCAACCTGCGCCGCGGCACGCCGGGCAAGCTGCCGCCGCCCGTCG
This sequence comes from Burkholderia sp. MSMB0856, assembly GCF_001524645.2. Classification (NCBI taxonomy): domain Bacteria; kingdom Pseudomonadati; phylum Pseudomonadota; class Betaproteobacteria; order Burkholderiales; family Burkholderiaceae; genus Burkholderia; species Burkholderia sp. MSMB0856. The sequence continues at coordinate 2,381,228 of NZ_CP013427.1, forward strand.
ACACGCTCGAGGCGAGCGAGTTCGAGCTCGCGAACGTCGCGCACGCGCTGTCGTTCGCGGCCGTCGGCTCGCGCGACACAGTGCGCGACAAGCTGCGCGACCGGATCGCACAAACGGGCGCGGACGAGGTGATCATCACCGCGCAGATCTACGATCACGCCGCGCGGGTGCGCTCGTTCGAACTGGCGGCACAGATCCGCGACGAACTCGCGAACGAAACCCGCTGACCGGGCGGGTGCGCCCGTGCAGGCGTCACTGCGGGTGCACCGCCTCCATGCCTTCGAGCAGCGCCTTGTGGAACGCGTCCGGGTCCTGGATCTGCGGCGCGTGCCCGAGCGCCGGGAATTCGACGAGCTGCGCGCCGGGAATCGCCGCCTGCGTGCGTTTTGCGAGCTCCGGGTAACGACCGAGCTTCGCGTGCACGTCGGGCGGCGCCACGTCCTTGCCGATCGCGGTCGTGTCCTTGTCGCCGATCAGCAGCAGCGTCGGCACGCGGATCGCGCCGAGTTCGTAGACCACCGGCTGCGTGAGGATCATGTCGTAGATCAGCGCGGAGTCCCACGCGACCGCGTCGCGGCCCGGACCGCGATACATGCCGGCGAGCATCTGCACCCAGCGCTCGTAGGACGGCGCCCACTTGCCCGCGTAGTAGGTCGCCTGCTCGTAGCGGCGGATGCCGTCCGCCGTCGTCTTCTGCTCGCGTGCATACCAGTAGTCGACCGACAGCGGCGGCACGCCGAGCGCCTTCCAGTCCTCGAGGCCGATCGGGTTCACCAGCACGAGCTGCTCGGTCGCCTTCGGGTACATCAGCGCGTAGCGCATCGCGAGCATCCCGCCCGTCGAATGGCCGACGATCGTCGCCGACTTCACGCCGATCGACTCGAGCAGCGCATGCGTGTTGCGCGCGAGCTGCTGGAAGCTGAACTGGTAGCGCTCGGGCTTCGACGATTTGCAGAAGCCGATCTGGTCCGGCGCGATCACGCGATAGCCGGCGCGGCTCAGCACGCCGATCGTGTCCTCCCACGTCGCCGCGCAGAAGTTCTTCCCGTGCAGCAGCACGACGGTGCGGCCGTTCGGGTGCGCCGGCTGCACGTCCATGTACATCATCTCGAGGGTTTCGCGCTGGGACACGAACGCATAGCGGTGCACCGGCTCCGGATAGGCGAAGCCTTCCAGGCGGGGGCCGTACACGGGCCCGTCGTTACCGGCCGGCGCCGGGACGGCGGCCGCGGCTGGCGTCGCGCATGCGGCAGCGACACCCGCGCCGAGCACGGCGGCGCGCGCGAGGGACAACATCTTGCAAATCGAAGGCATGGCGATCACGGTAATGGGAAATGCACGCGGGCAACCAGGCGGCTGCGCGCCCCGCGATTCTACGCGGTCGGGCTGACGACGGCGCGCAACACTCGATGACCGCGCGACTTCCGCGCACGCGACGATCTCGGGTATCGTGTGACGTGACCCTGAAACGCCTGCAGGCGAACGCTCATGAAAAACGTCCTCAGCATTCAGTCGCACGTCATCTACGGACACGCCGGCAACAGCGCGGCCGTGTTCCCGATGCAGCGCCTCGGCGTCAACGTCTGGCCGCTCAACACCGTCCAGCTGTCGAATCACATGCAGTACGGCCACTGGGCCGGCAGCGCGATCGACGCCGCGAAGATGGAGCAGCTCGTCGACGGGGTCGCCGCGATCGGCGCGCTCAAGCGCTGCGACGCGGTGCTGTCCGGCTTCGTCGGCTCGCCGGCGCAGGCGCGCGCGACGGTCGAGATCGTGCGCACGGTGAAGGCGATGAACCCGAACGCGTGGTACTTCTGCGATCCGGCGCTGGGCCAGACGGGCGGCATCCGGCCCGAACCCGGCGTCGAGGAATTCATCGTCCAGGAGATGCCGGCGCTCGCGGACGGCATGTCGCCGAACCACACCGAGCTGCAGAAGCTCGCCGGGCGACGCATCGAAACCGTCGCCGAAGCCGTCGACGCCTGCCGCGCGCTGATCCGCCGCGGCCCGAAGATCATCCTCGTCAAGCACCTGCACGACCGCAACAGCCCGGCCGACCGCTTCAACATGCTCGCCGTCACCGAGACCGAAGCGTGGATCGGCCAGCGCCCGCTGTATGCGTTTCCGCGCCATCCGGTCGGCGTCGGCGACCTCACCAGCGCCATCTTCGTCGCACGCCGGCTGCGCGGCGACTCGGTGCGCGCCGCGTTCGAGCACACGCTCGCGGCCGTGCACGCGGTCGTGAAGGCGACCTACGACGCGCGTCGCTACGAGCTCGAACTCGTCGCCGCGCAGGATGAAATCGCGCGCCCGAGCGAATGGTTCGGCGCGTGGGTGACGGACGCCTGACGCCGCCGCATCCGCGTCGCCGGCGCGCGCCATCTGCTTTTCTGTTGTCCTGCTGTCCTGCTGTCCTGCTATCCGCTTTCCCGCTGTCCGCATCCCCGCTTCCCTTGCATCACGACCGTCGGCCGTTGTCCGTTCAATGCCGCGCGTGCAAACGTTTCCGGACTTCACATGAATGACACCGAATACTCGCTATGCTCGCGGCGGCACGACTGGCGCAGCCGCATCCTGCGCCGCGGACGCGCCCGTTATTTCCCGCATGTCCCGCCAACCGGCTCCCCCTTTAACGCACGATAACGACCATGACCCGATCGAACCGTCGTGATTTCCTGCGCGTCGCCGCCGGCACTGCCGGCGCCGCCGCGCTGAACCTGTTCCCGCCCGTGATCCGCGATGCGCTCGCCATTCCCGCGAACCGCCGTACCGGCACGATCCGAGACATCGAACACATCGTGATCCTGATGCAGGAGAATCGCTCGTTCGACCATTACTTCGGCACGATGCGCGGTGTCCGCGGCTTCGGCGACCCGCGCCCGCTGCGCCTCGCGAACGGCAAGTCGGTGTTCCACCAGCCGGTCGGCCCGGCCGAACTGCTGCCGTTCCACCCGGGCGCCGACAAGCTCGGCCTGCAGTTCCTGCAGGACCTGCCGCACGGCTGGCAGGACATGCACGCCGCGTGGAACAAGGGCCGCTACGACCAGTGGGTGCCGAACAAGGGCACCACGACGATGGCGTACCTGAAGCGCGACGACATCCCGTTCCACTATCAGCTCGCCGATGCGTTCACGATCTGCGACGCGTACCACTGCGCGATCCCGAGCTCGACCGACCCGAACCGCTATTACATGTGGACCGGCTACGTCGGCAACGACGGCACGGGCGGCGGCCCGGTGCTCGGCAACGAGGAAAAGGGCTACGGCTGGACGACTTATCCGGAAGTGCTCGAACAGGCCGGCGTGTCGTGGAAGATCTACCAGGACGTCGGCACGGGGCTCGACGCGAACGGCTCGTGGGGCTGGACGCAGAACCCGTACATCGGCAACTACGGCGACAACGCGCTGCTCTACTTCAACCAGTACCGCAGCGCGCTGCCCGGCACGCCGCTGTACGAAAAGGCGCGCACCGGCACCAACATCAGCGCCGGCGGCACGCTGTTCGACGTGCTGCAGCAGGACGTGAAGAACGGCACGCTGCCGCAGGTGTCGTGGATCTGCGCGCCGGAAGCCTACTCGGAGCACCCGAACTGGCCGGCCAACTACGGCGCGTGGTACATCGAGCAGGTGCTGAAGGCGCTCGTGTCGAATCCGGACGTGTGGAGCAAGACCGCGCTCTTCATCACGTATGACGAAAACGACGGCTTCTTCGACCATGTGCAGCCGCCGTTCGCGCCGCAGTCGCGCGACAACGGGCTGTCGACGGTCGCGACGACCAACGAGGTGTTCGCCGGCGACGCGTCGCACATGGCCGGCCCGTACGGGCTCGGGCCGCGCGTGCCGATGCTGGTGGTGTCGCCGTGGACCAAGGGCGGCTGGGTCTGTTCGCAGACCTTCGATCACACGTCGCTGCTGCAATTCATCGAAGCGCGCTTCGGCTCGCAGTACGCGGTCACCGCGGCGAACGTGTCGCCGTGGCGCCGCACGGTGTGCGGCAACCTGACGTCCGCGTTCGACTTCGCGACGCCTGACGCAAGCTGGCCGCAGCTCCCGGACACGAGCGGCTACGCGCCGCCCGACCGCAACCGTCACCCCGACTACATCCCGGTGCCGCCGGTCGTCCAGCATCTGCCGAAGCAGGAGGCCGGCCTGCGTCCGGCGCGCGCGCTGCCGTATGAACTGTTCGTGCACGGCCGGATCGACAACGCGAGCGGCCAGTTCCGGCTGACCTTCGCGAACACCGGCACCGCGGGCGCGGCGTTCCAGGTTCAGGCGCGCAATCGCGTCGACGGCCCGTGGACCTACACGGTCGACGCCGGCAAGCGGCTTTCCGACACGTGGAGCCCGGCGCCGTCGCTCGGCCTGTACGACCTCGACGTTTACGGCCCGAACGGCTTCTATTGCCACTTCCGCAGCCCCGCCGCGTTGGCGGTCGGCCCCGCGAGCGTCAACCCCGAGGTGATCTACGGCTACGACGTCGCGAACGGCAACATCACGCTGCGCCTGATGAACCGCGGCCACAAAACCGTGCGGCTCAAGGTGACGAACGCATACGGCCACGGCCATGCGCGTGAGTTCGACCTCAAGCCGGGCACGCACGTCGACGACTACTGGGACCTGCGCGGCAGCAACGGCTGGTACGACCTGACCGTCAGCGACGGCAAGCCGCTCGGCTTCCAGCGCCGCTTCGCGGGTCACGTCGAGACCGGCCGCCCGAGCACCAGCGACCCGGCCATCCGCACGACCTCGGCGCACGACGACGCCGAAGCCGCATCGGACGCGCTGTCCGACTGACGGCTCTCATGACGCGGCGCGGCCCCGGCGGGCCGCGCCGTGTTCGAACTCCGCTCCGCCGCCCGCCTCCCCGCCCGTCGCGCTCGCGACGGGAAACTCCCGATACCGGCCGCCCGCGCTCGCGTGGAAGCTGTGCGCAAATCCGCACCGAATGCGCGGCAAATTGCCAAGACCCGCACATATCGGCGACCTATATATCGAGGCGATCGGGGCTCCTCGCAGAGCCTGACGGGAGATTCTTCCGGGAAGCATCAGCATGCCGACCTCCCCGCCCGATTCCGAGAAGCGGTCGAACCGCCCACCCGTCGCACGCGCCCGGCCCGCCGGCTGCGTGCGGTATCCACCCGCTGGTGTAAGAACAAGAGGAACGAACATGAAATTGCGTCATTCCCTGTTGTCGGTATCGGTCGTATCCGCGGTAGCTCTCCTCTCGCAACAGGCCGCTCAGGCGGCCGACTCGACCGACGTCAAGGTCGGCTTCGCCGCGCCGCTCACCGGCGTGAACGCCGGTTACGGCAAGGATCTCCAGAACGGCGTGCAGCTCGCGCTCGACGATGCGGCCGCGCAGAAGATCCAGATTGCCGGCAAGCCCGCGCACTTCAACCTCGTCGTACAGGACGACCAGGCCGACCCGCGCATCGGCGTGCAGGCGGCCCAGGCGCTCGTCGACCAGAACGTGTCGGTGGTGGTCGGCCACTTCAACTCGGGCACGACGATTCCGGCGTCGGTGGTCTACGACAAGGCCGGCATCCCGGTGATCGACCCGGCCGCGACCAATCCGACGCTCACGTCGCGCGGGCTCGCGAACATGTTCATGGTGATCGCGACCGACGGCCAGAACGCCGGCAACGCGGGCAAGTACGCCGTGGACGTGACCAAGGCTAAGCGCATCGCGATCATCGACGACCGCACCGCGTTCGGCCAGGGCGAGGCCGACGAGTTCGAGAAGGCCGTGAAGGCGGCCGGCGGCAACATCATCGGCCGCGAGTTCACCAGCAACCAGGCGGTCGACTTCCGCGCGCAGATCACGAGCCTGAAGGGCAAGAATCCCGACCTGATCTTCTTCGGCGGTCTCGACTCGCTCGCCGCGAACTTCATCAAGCAGATGCGCCAGCTCGGGCTGAACGCGCAGTTCGTCGGCGGCGGCGGCGTGAAGGACAACGAGTTCATCAAGATCGCCGGCCCGGCCGCGGAAGGCGCGATGGCGTGGGAATACGGTCGGCCGCTCGACGAGCTGCCGCAGGGCAAGGATTTCGAGCAGCGGTTCAAGAAGCGCTTCGGTGTCGACGTGCTGTCGTATGCGCAGTTCGGCTACGACGCGGCGTGGGCGGCGATCAAGGCGATGCAGGCGGTCAACTCGACCGATCCGAAGGTCTATCGCCCGGCGTTGAAGAAAGTCGACTTCGAAGGTGTCACCGGCCGCATCTCGTTCGCGAGCGACGGCTCGCTGAAGAGCGGGATGTCGACGCTGTATCAGGTGAAGAGCGGTGCGTGGAAGACCATCGTGACGAAGGGAGGCTGATCGAGCGGGATGGGCGGCCTGGACAGCCAGGCCGCCGGGGCGCGGGCGGTGGCGGGAACGCCGCCCCGCCTTCACACGCGCGATGCGGATACCGACGGATGGGTAGCCGGCAATATAACGATCGGCGCAATGGCGCCGATCTTATACGATGACTGATGTTAATGCGGTGATATTCGCCGTCGCCCGCGGCAATGCGCGGGCCGTCTCGTCAGCTGGCCTGCGTATCGCGTTCCGCCTCGGCCGCCTCGTGCGCACGGCGCAGCCGCTCGCGGCTGTTGGTCAGGTGCGTGCGCATCGCGGCACGCGCGGCTTCCGGGTCGTGACGCGCGATCGCCTCGTAAATGTCTTCATGCTCGTGATTGAGCCGGCCGACATAGCGCTCGAGGTCGTCACCGGCGAAGCGCGCCGAATTCACGCGCGTGCGCGGAATGATCGACGCGCCGAGCTGCGTCATGATGTCGACGAAGTAGCGGTTGCCGGTGGACTGCGCGATCTGCAGGTGGAACTGGAAATCGAGCTGGGCCGTGTCGCGGCCGCCGCCCGCCCCCGACGCGATCGCGTCGAGCGCACGCCGCAGCGCGGCGAGGTCGGTATCGTTCGCGCGCTGCGCCGCGAGGCTCGCGCATTCGCTTTCGAGGCTGATGCGCAGCTCGAGCACGGCAAGCACGTCGCGCAGCGTCGTGATGGTCGCGGGATCGATGCCGAGCGTCTGGCGGCGCGTCGGTTCGAGCACGAAGCTGCCGATGCCGTGGCGCGTCTCGACGAGGCCGCTCGCCTGCATCCGCGAGATCGCTTCGCGCACGACCGTGCGGCTGACGCCCTGCGCCGCCATGACTTCAGTTTCGGTCGGCAGCTTGTCGCCGGGACGCAGCGTGCCGTTTTCGATCTGCGCGGTCAGCGCGTCGACGACATCTTGTGCGAGGCTGCGTGCGCGACGGCGCGGCGCTGCGGGAAGCGTGGGCACGGACATGAGGCCGGTTCCTTTTTGAATGATCGTAATGTGAGCCGAGGGTTTACGCGGGGTTTGAGCGAACGCCGATGATTCATTATACTGCGTCACAAGTCATCCGACGACTGATGATCGAGCCACGGATCTCCTGTCGACCGAGGCCGGCGTACAAGCACCTGCCAGGTCCCGTGGTTCGCGATCGGCCGACATTCGCGCTTCTGCGCGGCTGCCGGCGCCCGGTTTCACGGTCGACCGAAGCGCGCATCCGCGTTTGTTCCGGTCTGCCGCGACACAGGCATCGAGCGGGTCGCCCCCACCCTTTCGGGTTGCTGTCGACATGCGGGGCTTGCGCGCCGCGCACGTCGGTTGTCGAATGATCGCACCTCCCGCCGCGCGCGGCAAAGCTTTTGCCGCACGGCATTGCCCACTCTTTCGCCATCGCCGCCATGAACGCCGTCACTGCCTCGCCTTCCCACGACACGCCGCGCATCGTCGACCTGCAAGCCATTCCGGTCGCCGGCCACGACAGCATGCTGCTCAACCTGAGCGGTGCGCACGGCCCGTTCTTCACCCGCAACCTCGTGATCCTGAAGGACAGCGCGGGCCGCACCGGCATCGGCGAGGTGCCGGGCGGCGAAAGCATCCGCCGCACGCTCGAGGATGCGCGCGCGCTCGTCGTCGGTCAGCCGGTCGGCAACTACCATGCGGTGCTCAACGACGTGCGGCGCACCTTTGCCGACCGCGACGCGAGCGGCCGCGGCCTGCAGACTTTCGACCTGCGCACCACGATCCACGCGGTCACCGCGCTCGAGGCCGCGCTGCTCGACCTGCTCGGCCAGCATCTCGGCGTGCCCGTGGCCGCCCTGCTCGGCGAGGGACAGCAGCGCGAGCGCGTCGAGATGCTCGGCTACCTGTTCTACGTCGGCGACCGCACGCAAACCGCGCTGCCCTACCGCGATGGCCGCGGCGCGACCGACGACTGGACGCGCGTACGCGACGAGGCCGCGCTGACGCCCGAGGCGGTTGTGCGCCTCGCCGAAGCCGCGCATGCGCGCTACGGGTTCAACGACTTCAAGCTGAAGGGCGGCGTGTTCGAAGGCGCACGCGAGGTCGAAGCCGTGACGGCGCTCGCCGAGCGCTTCCCCGAAGCGCGCGTGACGCTCGATCCGAACGGCGCGTGGTCGCTCGACGAGGCCGTGCGGCTGTGCCGCGACCTGCATCACGTGCTCGCGTATGCGGAAGATCCGTGCGGTGCGGAAAACGGCTACTCCGGCCGCGAGGTAATGGCCGAATTCCGCCGCTCGACCGGGCTGCCGACGGCGACCAACATGATCGCGACCGACTGGCGGCAGATGGGCCATGCGGTGCAGTTGCAGGCGGTCGACATCCCGCTCGCCGACCCGCACTTCTGGACGATGCAGGGCTCGGTGCGCGTCGCGCAGATGTGCCGCGACTGGGGCCTCACGTGGGGCTCGCATTCGAACAACCACTTCGACGTGTCGCTCGCGATGTTCACGCACGTCGCGGCAGCCGCGCCCGGTCAGGTCACCGCGATCGACACGCACTGGATCTGGCAGGATGGCGAACGGCTGACGCGCGAGCCGCTGAAGATCGAGAACGGGCTCGTGGAAGTGCCGAAGCGTCCGGGTCTCGGCATCGACATCGACATGGATGCGGTCGCGGTCGCGCACGAGCTGTACAAGCAGCACGGCCTCGGCGCGCGCGACGATGCAGCTGCGATGCAGTATCTGATTCCGGGGTGGACGTTCAACAACAAGCGCCCCTGCCTCGTGCGCTGATTGCGGGACGAGCCGGGCGGCGGGTCCGCCCGGTCGAAAGACTAGCCGGCCGCACCTGCCCAGCCAGGCCTAGCCGGCCGCCCCGATCCCCCGCGCCATTCCCGACGCGGCGAGCACGATGACCATGACGAGCACGGCCTGCCAGTGGCCGATCCGCACGTAGGTGCGTGCGCGGTCCAGATCGGGCATCTGCTGCTGCCGCGCGGCGATGCGCCAGCGGATCAGCCCGAGCATCGGCACGATCTCGAGCAGCAGGATCAGCACGAGCGCGGTCATCTTGAGGTGAAAGAGCGGCTCGTGAAGGTAATACGCGGCGCCCTTCTCGAAGCCGCCGAACGCGCGCGTGAGTCCCGTCGCGATCAGCACCAGCGCGGACAATCCCCAGGCCGCGTCGGCCTTGAACACGCCGGGCAGGTCGGCGGCCTGCGCCGACGCGATGAGCCGGCGCAGCGCGCGGTTGCGCCCCGCGATCGCGGCGAACGCGACGCCGAACGCCATCAGGTGAACGGCTGCCAGCAACCAGCGAACGATCATTGCGCCTCCTTGTCGCCCGCGCGCCGCGCAGGCCTTGTCAGACGATCTGCTTGAGCGCGGCGTCGAGCGCGAGCACCGCGACGCGGTCGCCCTCGGTCGCGAGCGGCGCGCGCATCACGATCTGCCGGTTATGACCGACGGCCGCCGGCGAATCCCACAGCAGTTCCACCTTCGGCCGCCGAAACAGGCTGCCGCGACGCGGCTGCACGGCGGCCGCCTGCGCACCCTGCTCGGCTTCGGCGACCGCGCTCCGGCCGGGCCAGCGGACCGACAGTTCGCGCGCGTCGTACTGGCCGACCTTGCGGCTCTCCATCCAGACGATCGCGGTACGCGTGAGCGTATCGAGCGAGATCGCGTAGCGGCCGACCGCGAAGCGGCGCGCGGCCACGTTGGTGCGCCACAGCGGCCGCGGGCGGCACATCCACACGATCGCCGCATACAGCGCCGGCGCGGCGACGAGCCAGCCGTTGGTCGCCGTCACCGCGTGCAGCGCACGGCGCCAGCCGGCCGCCCACGCGAACGCGCCGATCGACCACACGGCAAACAGGAAACCGATCAGCGCGAAGACCCGCAGCGCCTGTCGCAGCCACTGCGGCAGCGGATGGAACGGCCGCTCGGCGCGCGCGACGGCGCCCGGCAGCGCGAGCAGCAGGAAGATCAGCACGAGATAGACGAACGCCCATGGCGACGACACCATCGCCGACAGCGACGCGCGATAGCCCATCTGGGACATCGAGAACAGCCAGCGCGCGAGCAGCACGAGACCGATCGCGCGCAACGCGAAGATCACGCCGGCGCCGGGGGCCGGCGCTGCGCGCGTGGTTTTCGATCTCGCCAAGACTGCTCTCCTCTCGATGTTCGTGCGGGGCCGGATTTCGCGGCACGGCCATTATAGGGACATTACCGTCTGGACAGACGGCCGGATGGCGTGCCGGACCGCTTCCGGGGCCGTTCGCGGCGCCGGGCGCGGCGAGAATACAACAGATCGGCGCCGCAGATGTGACAACGCCCCGCCGGTGACCCGGACGGGGCGTCGATGACGGCCTCAGCCGCAGTGCGGCCGGCGCTCCGGCATCAGCTTGCGTTGACTTCGCGCAGTACCGTGCGGCGCTTCTGGCGCAGCAGTTCTTCGTAGCCCTTCACGTAGTTCTGCGCCATCACCTTCGACGAGAAACGTGCTTCGAACGCGGCGCGCACCTTCTCGCGCGGCAGCGTATCGAGGCGCTTGAGCGCCGCGACGGCCGACAGTTCGTCTTCGACGACGAAGCCCGACACGCCGTTTTCGATCACTTCCGGCACCGAACCGCGCTTGAACGCGATCACCGGGGTGCCGCAGGCCATCGCCTCGATCATCACCAGGCCGAACGGCTCCGGCCAGTCGATCGGGAACAGCAGCGCGTGCGCGTTGCCCAGGAATTCGGTCTTTTCCGACTCGCTGATTTCGCCGATGTATTCGACGTGCGGCAGCGCGAACAGCGGCTTGATCTTCTCTTCGTAGTACGCGCGGTCGGCCTTGTCGAGCTTCGCGGCGATCTTGATCGGCAGGCCGGCCTGCTCGGCGATGCGAATCGCGGTGTCGACGCGCTTCTCCGGCGAGATGCGGCCGAGGAACGCGAGGTAGCTCGGCTTCACGTTCGGGATCGGCGTCAGCAGGTTTTCCGGCAGGCCGTGATACACGGTCGACAGCCAGTTCGCCTGCGGCAGCGGGATGCGCTGGTTGTCGGAGATCGACACGACCGGCACGTCGCTGAACGCGTTGAAGATCGGCTGCAGTTCCGGCAGGTCGAGACGGCCGTGCATCGTCGTCAGATGCGGGACCGGCTGGCGCGAGAACAGCGAGAACGGGTAGTAGTCGATGTGGCAGTGCAGGACGTCGAACTCTTCCGCACGGCGGCGCACCTGCTCGAGGAGCAGCATGTGCGGGGCCATCACGTCGCGGATCGTCGGGTCGAGGCGCAGCGCCTGCGGCCAGCACGCTTCGAGCTTCGCCGACGTTTGCGAATCGCCGCTCGCGAAGAGCGTGACGTCATGCCCCATCTCGACGAGAGCTTCGGTGAGGTAGGACACCACTCGCTCGGTACCACCGTACAGTTTCGGGGGCACCGCTTCGTGCAACGGAGCGATTTGGGCGATTCGCATGCGTAACTCCTAAAAAATCGGCTAAAAACCAGGTATGGGTCGGCAACCTGCCGGCGGTCCGGGCTGGATGCATGTCGTCCGAAAGTCGGACGAATCAGCCTGCCGGGGGCGTCGAACCCGCGCTGCTCAAGGAGCGTCGGCGACGCGACAGGCATAGAACGTTTGAAACGAAGACCCGTTGACAGGGGTTCGTAAAAACCTGGAATCGAACCCGGAGCCGATTATCTAGGGTTAATCCCGATACGGCGCACAACATTTCAAACACTTTACTTTGTTACAAAGGTGCAACACTTTGCAACCCGCGGACTTGGGCGTCCGTTCTAGAGTGGAAGGCCCTTTTGGCGTTCCGAGTCATCCCTCGCCGCCGGCATCGCGATTCCGGCGCATGCGGCAGGACAGGATGCCGGATTTTATCTCAAAATTGATCGCGCGCCCCTGACCAAGGCAAGATTCGCGCGGCGCAAAGCACGGCCTTGTTTACAATGCCGGATTATTCAGTCCGGGCGACCGTGGGCTGCGATCCACCGATCAGCTCAATCACCGAATCACCGCACGCATATTTTGGAATCTCTCACCCCTGCCCAGCGCAACGCCCACAACGCGAAGCTGTCGAGCTACGCGCATCGGCCGATCGCGTTCCTGTTCCGCTACATCCGCCTGCATCCCGTCGCGCACCTGGTCGTGCTCTGCAGCGTGCTGGCCGCCGTCGGCTGCGCGCTCGGCTCGCAATACGCGATCAAACACCTGATCGACGTGCTCGCGACCGGGCGTCATCATCCGGGCCCGTTGTGGAGCGCATTCGCGCTGCTCGTCGGGCTGATCGCGGCCGACAACCTGCTGTGGCGCGTCGGCGGCTGGGTCGCCGCGCACACGTTCGTCGCGGTCACCGGCGACCTGCGGCGCGACCTGTTCCAGTACCTGATCGGCCACTCGCCGACGTACTATTCGGAAAAGCAGCCGGGCACGCTCGCGAGCCGCATCACCGCCACGTCGAACGCCGTCTATACGTCCGAGAACACGATGGCGTGGAACGTGCTGCCGCCGTGCATCGCGGTGATGGGCGCGATCCTGATGATCATCGTCGTGAACCCGCTGATGGCCGCCGGCCTGCTCGGCTGTTCGGCCGTGCTCTCGATCGTACTGTTCAAGCTCGCCGGGCGCGGTTCCGCGCGCCATCACGCGTTCGCGTCGAAGGCCGCCGCGGTCGACGGCGAGCTCGTCGACGTGATCGGCAACATGGGCCTCGTGCGCGCGTTCGGGATGACGCTGCGCGAACAGAAGCGCTTCGGCGCGACGGTGAAGGCCGAGATGGACGCGCGCCAGCAAAGCCTGCTCTATCTCGAGAAGCTGCGCCTGCTGCACGCGGTGATCACCGCGATGCTGTCCGCCGGCCTGCTCGGCTGGGCGCTGTGGCTGTGGGACCAGGGCCGCGCGACCTCCGGCGACATCGTGCTCGTCAGCTCGCTCGGCTTCACGATCCTGCACGGCACGCGCGATCTGGCGGTCGCGCTCGTCGACGTCACGCAGCACGTGGCACGCCTGTCCGAAGCCGTAAAGACGCTGCTCGAGCCGCACGGGATGCCGGACCGCTCCGACGCGCAACCGCTGTCGGCCAAGGGCGGGCGCGTCGATTTCGAACGCGTGACGTTCGCGTATCCGCATCGCCGCGCGATCCTCGATCACTTCGATCTCCATATCGAACCGGGCCAGCGCGTCGGCCTGATCGGCAAGTCGGGCGCCGGCAAGTCGACCGTGCTCGCGCTGCTGCAGCGCTTCTACGACACGCAGGACGGCGCCGTGAAGGTCGACGGGCAGGACGTGAAGGCGATCACGCAGGACAGCCTGCGGCACGCGATCGCGCTCGTGCCGCAGGACATCTCGCTGCTGCACCGGACCATCTACGACAACATCGCATACGGCCGGCCCGAAGCGACCCGCGACGAAGTGCTCGCCGCCGCGCGCGACGCCCGCTGTTCGGAGTTCATCGAGGCGATGCCGGAAGGCTATGACACTATCGTCGGCGACCGCGGCGTGAAGCTGTCGGGCGGCCAGCGCCAGCGCATCGCGATCGCCCGCGCGATCCTGAAGAACGCGCCGATCCTGCTGCTAGACGAAGCGACGTCCGCGCTCGACAGCGCATCCGAGGAAGCGATCCAGAGCGCGCTCGACCGCCTGATGGTCGGCCGCACCGTGATCGCGATCGCGCACCGGCTGTCGACGCTGCGCAACTTCGACCGGATCATCGTGATGAGCAACGGCAAGGTGATCGACGACGGCAGCCCCGACGTGCTGCGCAACCGTCCGGGCCTGTACCGCGACCTGCTCGCGAAGCAGCACGGCCGCCATCACGCGCCCGACGGCACCGCACCGACCGGCGAACGCGTGGCCTGACGCCACGCCACGCAGCCGACAAAAAAAGCCGCCGTGCTTCGCGCACGGCGGCTTTTTTCATGGCACCGCAAACCTTTGCCGCGCGGCGCGCGGATTACACGCGCTGCAGGTCGCGCAGGAAGTTGTCGCGCCACACCGACACGTTGTTCTCGCGCAGCTGCGCGATCATGTCCGCATAGCGCGCGCGCCGCTCGGCGAGCGGCATCGTCAGCGCCTGCGACAGCGCGTCGGCCATCCCGTCGATGTCGATCGGATTGACGATCAGCGCGCCCGTCAGCTCGCGCGCCGCGCCCGCGAAACGCGACAGCACGAGCACGCCCGGATCCTCCGGATTCTGCGCGGACACGTACTCCTTCGCGACGAGATTCATGCCGTCGCGCAGCGGCGTCACGAAGCCCACGCGCGCGAGGCGATACAGCGCGGCCAGCACCTGCCGGTCGTACTGGCGGTGAATGTAGAGGATCGGCGCCCAGTCGAGCTCCGCGTAGCGGCCGTTGATGCGCCCCGACTCCGCTTCGAGCTGCAGGCGGATGTCCTGGTACGCGCGCAGGTCGGCGCGCGTCGACGGTGCGATCTGCAGGAACGACACGCGGTTGCGGATCGACGCCTGGTGCTCCAGCAGCTTCTCGAACGCGCGGAACCGCTCGACGAGCCCCTTCGAATAATCGAGGCGGTCGACGCTCATGATCAGCTGGCGCCCGCGCAGCGACGTGGCCATGCGCGCGGCCTTGCCGTTCTCGCCGGCCTGCGCGAGCGACGCGATTTCGTCCGGATACACGCCGATCGGATAGGCGGCCGCACGCAGCGTGTTGCCGAACGCGCTGACGCGCACCGTATGCCCTTCGCGCGTCACTTCGCCGCCGGCCTCGAACTCGATGTAGTCGCAGAATGCGCGCAGGTCCGGATCGGTCTGGAAGCCGAGCAGGTCGAACGCGCACAGCGACTCGACGAGCTCGCGATGCGGCGGCACGTTGACGAGCACCTGCGCGGCCGGAAACGGAATGTGCAGGAAAAAGCCGATGCGATTCTTGACGCCGGCCGCACGCAATGCACGCGCGAACGGGATCAGGTGATAGTCGTGCACCCAGATCACGTCGTCGTCCTGCAGCAGCGGCACGAGCTGCTGCGCGAGCCAGACGTTCACGCGGCTGTAGCCTTCGAACTCGTGGCGGTCGTACTGGATCAGATCGGCGCGGTAATGAAACGCGGGCCACAGCGTCGCGTTCGAGAAGCCTCGGTAGTACTGGTCGTAATCGCGGCGCGACAGCCCGACGGTCGCGAACGTCACGGGGCCGCGTTCCTCGATGCGGATCTGCGGCGCACCGGACGCGACCACCTCGCCACTCCAGCCGAACCACATGCCGCCCGTCTCCTTCAGCGCGTCGTACACGCCGATCGCGAGGCCGCCCGCCGCCGGTTCGCCTTCCGAAATCGGGGCGACGCGGTTCGAAACAATGATGAGCCGACTCATGCGCCCTGCTGCTCCGCGCCAAGCCAGCGGGCGATCTGCTCGTGCAGCGCGTCGACCGAGTCGAGCCGCGTACGGGCCGACGTCTCGCCCGCGCCGACCTTGATCGACACACCGCCGCGCGCGTTAACCACCGCGAAGCCCTTCTCGTCGGTCAGGTCGTCGCCCGCGAACAGCGGCATGCGGCCCGCGAACGGCGGCTCGTCGAGAAACGCGGCCAGCGCGCGCCCCTTGTCGACGCCCTTCGGTTTGATCTCGAATACCATCTTGCCGGGCTGCAGCACGTACGCATCCGCATATTCGGCGACGAGGCGCTCGGCCGCTGCGCGCGCGGCCGGCTCGCGCTCAGGCGCGTTGCGGTAGTGCAGCGCGACGGCCGCGCCCTTGATTTCGAGCAGCATGCCCGGATGACGGTCGACGACGGCCGCGAGTTCGCGCTCGATGCGCAGCAGCCGCTCGTCGTTGAAGCCGATGCGCTGCGTGTCGCCGTTCGCATCGCGACGTTCGGCGCCGTGCAGGCCCGCGATCGGCAGGTCCGGCATGTTCAGGAACGTGTCGAGATTGTCGATGCCGCGACCCGACACGACGGCGACCGCACCGTGCGTGCGACGCCGCAGTTCATCGAGCAGCGTCAGCAGCGACGGCGGCACGTGAATGCTGTCGGGCGTCGGCGCCAGCTCGACGAGCGTGCCGTCGAAGTCGAAAAAGAACGCGGTATCGGTCAGGGACAAGGAAGCCGGAACGGATTGCATCGATTCGATGGTCTGAGGAGCGGCCTGCAAACGCGGGGCCGCCGCTGCGAGAATGGAATTGTGCGCATCTTACCGCGCCTGCGTGGCGAGATGGGCGAAACCGGTGGGGCACGAGCCTCGCGCGGCCCTCCGCGTCAACTGCGACATATTGCCCCGCTGGCCCGTGCCGTACGGGTTTCGAAAGGACGCAGGCGCGGGAATTGCGCTACAGTCGGCAACCGCCGGCCGCGCGACGCATGGCGCCGCGCCGGCCGACGACCGTTCCGTCCGATCGAGCCCCAGGATGTCGTCTGCCCGTCCCGCGCCGCACCGGCGCCTCTTCAGTCTGACCCGCTTCGTCCGCACGGCCGCGGCGCTGAGCACCGCCGTCGCGCTCGCCGCATGCACGCACGACGAGCCGAACTGGCACCTGACCAACGTCACGGGCCACCTGCCCGACCTGTCGTTCACGCTCACCGGCGGCGATGGCCACGCGGTCGACGCAAACGCGTTTCGCGGCCGCGTCGCGCTCGTCTACTTCGGCTATACGCACTGCCCGGACGTCTGCCCCGAAACGATGGCACGGCTGATGGAAGTGCTCGCGAAGCTCGGCCCCCAGGCGAACCACGTGCGCATCCTGTTCGTCTCGGTCGATCCGGCGCGCGACACGCCGCAGGCGATGCAGTCGTACGTCGCCGCGTTCGACGCCGCGCATGCGCGCGGCCTGACCGGCACCGACGGTCAGATCGAATCGCTCGCGAAGCGCTATCGCGTCGCATACCAGATGGAAAAACGCGATCCGTCCGGCGGCTACGAGGTCACGCACAGCTCGGCCGTCTACATCTTCGACGCGAACGGTCGAGCGCGCCTGCTCGCGACCGACCGCGACTCGCCCGACGCCATCGCCGCGGATGTGCGCCGGATCATCGACACCGCCTCCACCACCTGAACTCCGACATGAAGACGACCCTCAAGACGTTCGCCCTCCTCGCCGCGCTGTGCACCGGCGCGCACGCGTATGCCGCCGGCGCGATCTCCGCGCACAACGCATGGGTGCGCTGGCTGCCGAACAAGCTGCCCGCGGGCGGCTACGTGACGCTCGTCAACACGGGCGACAAGCCGGTCGATCTCGTCGACGTCGACAGCCCCGACTACGGGATGGCGATGCTGCACCAGACGGTGTCGAACGGCTCGACGCAGAAGATGGAAATGGTCGACAAGCTGACGATCCCCGCGCGCGGCAAGGTCGACATCGCGCCGGGCGGCTATCACTTCATGCTCGAGGAGCCCAGGCACGCGATCAAGCCCGGCGACACCGTGCGCCTGCGCCTGAAGTTCTCCGACGGCGAGACGGTCGACGCGCCGTTCGCCGTGAAGTCGCCGGCCCAGGCGAAGTGATGCGCGCGCGATGAACGTCCTGTACTGGCTCGACCCGTGGGAACCGTCGCCAACCGTGGTCATCGCGGTGCTGACGGCCGCCGTGCTGTTCGCGCGCGGCGTGAAGAAGGCGAAGGTGTCGCCGCTGCGGCAGTTCTCGTTCTGGCTCGGGCTGACGGCGCTCTACATCGCGCTGCATACGCGGCTCGACTACTTCTTCGAGCACGAATTCTTCCTGCACCGCGCGCAGCATCTCGTGCTGCATCACCTCGGGCCGTTCTTCATCGCGCTGGCCTACCCGGGCGCGGCGATCCGCGCGGGCATCCCGTTTCGCTGGCGGCAGCGCTTCGTGCGCCCCGCGCTCGCCTGGGCGCCCGTGCGCGCGACGCTCGACGTGGTGTTCCATCCGGTCGTCGCGGTCGTGCTGTTCGTCGGGCTGATCTATTTCTGGCTGCTGTCGCCGATCCACTTCATCGCGATGCTCGACTGGCGCCTGTATCGCGTGATGAACTGGAGCATGGTGATCGACGGGTTGCTGTTCTGGTGGCTCGTCGTCGATCCGCGTCCCGCGCCGCCCGCGCGGCTGTCGCCGGGCCGCCGGATCCTGATCGTCGTCGCGGCAATCCCGCCGCAGATCGCGCTCGGCGCGCTGATCTTCTTCACGCCGCATGAGCTGTATCCGATCTACTCGATCTGCGGACGCGCATTCACGTGGCTCAGCCCGCTGCGCGACCAGCAGATCGGCGGCCTGCTGCTGTGGATTCCGGGTTCGATGATGAGCGTGATCGGCGCGCTGATCGCGCTGCGGCACTGGCTGCAGCTGTCGGCGCGCGGCCGCTTGATCGACGAACGGGCGGCCGCCCGGCGCACGCAAAACCCGCCGGTGACGCGCGCGGCCCACTGACAGCACGGCGCGTCAGGCGCGCGCGCTGGTCATCCACACGTGCGGGATGCCGTCCTCGTCGTGCACGTCCGAGCTCGGCGTGAAACCGAATGCCCCATAGAAGCGCTGCAGATGGGCCTGTGCATGCAGGCTCACCTGCGTATCCGGCCACTGCGCGCGGATGTGCTCGAGCGCGCGCGACAGCAGCGCGTTGCCGAGGCCCGCGCCGCGAAACGGTGCGGTCGTCAGCACGCGGCCGATGCGCACGTCGGTGTGCTGCGCATCCGGCAGCAGCACGCGCAGATAGCCGGCGAGACGGCCCGCTGGATCGTACGCGGCCAGGTGCCATGCGGCCTGATCCGCACCGTCGATGTCGCGATACACGCAGTTCTGCTCGACGACGAACACGGCGCTGCGCGCGTCGAGGATCGAATAGAGTTCACGCGCCGTCAGCGCGTCGAAGGATTTCCAGTGCCAGTCGAGATCGTCGGCGCGCGCGGAGGCGGCAGGTGCGAAAGCATTCATGGTCGGTCCTGATTCAAGCGCGCCGGCCGGCGCGCGGCAACCGTCGATTATGCCTCGAAGCGCACGCGGCACGCGTGCCGCCGCTCCGCGCATGAAAAAAAGCCCCGCATTGCGCGGGGCCTGTCCGTCACGCCGGCATCTGGCCGAAGCGGCCGCTGTTGAAATCGTCGATCGCGGTCCGGATTTCCTCCTGCGAGTTCATCACGAACGGCCCGTAACCGACGACCGGCTCATCGATCGGCTCGCCGCTCAGAATCAGCAGCTTGGCGTCGCCGTTCGCTTCGATCTCGACGTCGCGGCCGTCGCGGCTCAGTTGCACGAACTGCGCCTCGCGGGCGACCGTCTCGCCGTTCACCAGCAACGTCCCGCTCAGCACGACCACCGCGAGCGTCCGCCCTTCGGCGATCGGGAACCGTGCACGGCCGCCTGCTGCAAGCCGCACGTCCCACACGTCGATCGGCGTGTGCGTGCGGGCCGGGCCGCGCCGCCCGTCGAACTCGCCCGCGATGATCCGCGCGCGACCTGCGCCGTCCGGCAATTCGACCACCGGGATGTCCGCGTCCAGAAGCGTCTGATAACCGGGCGCCCCCATCTTGTCGGCGGCGGGCAGGTTCACCCACAGCTGCACCATCTCGAGCGGGCCGCCGCGCTTCGTGAACGCTTCCGAGTGGAATTCCTCGTGCAGGATCCCGCTCGCGGCCGTCATCCACTGCACGTCGCCCGGGCCGATCACGCCGCCCGCGCCGGTCGAGTCGCGGTGCGCGACTTCGCCGTCATAGACGATCGTCACCGTTTCGAACCCGCGGTGCGGGTGCTGGCCCACCCCGCGCGGCGCCGAAGCCGGCTCGAAGTTCGCAGGACCGGCGTAGTCGAGCAGCAGGAACGGGCTCAGGTGCATGCCGTGAGACTGATAGCTGAACATCGAACGCACCGGGAAACCGTCGCCGACCCAATGACCGCGCGGCGCACTGTACACACCCTGGATCTTCTTCATTTGCCTTCTCCGAATTGCGGCGAAACACGTGTTTCGCATCCTGAGAAGGAATATAGAGGTGGAACGATCGATCCGGTAGACTGCCAAAATCGCACTCAGCGTTCTATTTCATGAACGATAACGGACGGGATCTGAACGATCTCTATTACTTCGTGCAGGTGGTCGAGCACGGCGGCTTCGCGCCGGCCGGACGCGCGCTGAACATGCCGAAATCGAAGCTGAGCCGCCGCATCGCGCTGCTCGAAGCGCGGCTCGGGATGCGGCTGATCCAGCGCTCGACACGCCGCTTCACTGTCACCGACGTCGGCCAGACCTATTACGCGCATTGTCGCGCGATGCTCGTCGAAGCGGACGCCGCCGACGAGACGATCGCGCTGCTTCACGAGGAGCCGCGCGGCATCGTGCGGGTCAGCTGCCCGGTCGTGCTGCTCGATTCGCTGGTCGGCGCGATGATCGCCGCGTTCATGGTCGCGTGCCCGCGCGTGGAAATTCACCTGGAAGCGACCAACCGGCGCGTCGACGTCGTCGGCGAAGGGATCGACGTCGCGATCCGCGTGCGCCCGCCGCCGCTCGAAGACAGCGATCTCGCCCTGCGCGTGCTGGCCGAGCGCGGGCAGTGCCTCGTCGCGAGCCCCGCGTTGCTGCGCGAGCGGGGCGTGCCGGCCGTCCCCGCCGACCTGACCCGCTTGCCGAGCCTCGATCACGGCGTGCCACAGGCCACGCACGTGTGGCGGCTGCGCGGCCCCGACGGCGCGCAGGCGGAAATCCACCACCAGCCGCGGCTCGTGACGGGCGGCATGCTCGCGCTGCGCGCGGCGGCCGTCGCGGGCGTCGGCATCGTGCAGTTGCCGACGATGATGGTGCGCGACGAAGTCGCGCGCGGCGAACTGGCGACCGTGCTGCCGGACTGGGCACCGCGCCGCGAGATCGTGCACGCGGTGTTCGCGTCGCGGCGCGGGCTGCTGCCCGCGGTGCGCGCGCTGCTCGATTTCCTGGCCGAGCGGTTCGCCGAACTCGAACCTGACTGAGCGACGGCGCCCGCGAACCACGCGCTGCAAACGGGCCGTGCGTGCCGTAGACTGCGGAACGCGCATCGCGCTTTTCACAACCCCGCTGCCCACAACCCTTTTCGCATTTCAGCCATGTTCACGCTGTCCACCGACCCTCACGCCTCCAAGGCCGAACTCTATGCGACGCTCGTCGAGCAAGCACGCGCGCTCGTCGAAACGGAACGCGACCTGATCGCGAACGCCGCGAACTTCTCCGCGCTCGTCTATCACTCGCTCGACCGCCTGAATTGGGCCGGCTTCTATTTCTTCGACGGGACGGAACTCGTGGTCGGCCCGTTCCAGGGCAAGCCCGCGTGCGTGCGGATCGCGCTCGGCAAGGGCGTGTGCGGCACCGCCGCGCAGACCCGCGAGACGCAGGTCGTGCGCGACGTGCACGAATTCCCCGGCCATATCGCCTGCGATGCCGCGTCGGAATCGGAAATCGTCGTGCCGCTGGTGGCCGCCGACGGCACGCTGATTGGCGTGTGGGACGTCGACAGCCCCGTTGCCGCACGCTTCGATGACGAGGACCGCAACGGGATGGAAGCGCTCTGCCGCGTGTTCGTCGAACACGCATGGCAGAAGACGCGCGGTTGAGCCGCGCGACGCCAAATGAAAAGGCCCCGTCATGGGGCCTTTTCATTGCGCCGCTGCGTGCGGCTCACCGCGCGTCAGGCCGCGTGCGTGCCGGACAGCGCCGCGAACGCCGGCGGCGTCACATCGTCCGACAGGATCTCGAAGCCCTGCTCCGTCACGACGACCATGTGCTCCCATTGAGCGGACAGCGAATGGTCCTTCGTGACGACCGTCCAGCCGTCAGCCAGCACGCGCGTGTCGCGCTTGCCCGCATTCAGCATCGGCTCGATCGTGAAGATCATCCCCGGCCGCAGCGGCACGCCGGTGCCCGGGCGGCCGTAGTGCAGCACCTGCGGCTCGTCGTGATACACGTCGCCGATCCCGTGCCCGCAATACTCGCGGACCACGCTAAACCCTTCGCGATGCGCGACCTGCTGGATCGCGTAGCCGACGTCGCCGAGCGTCGCGCCCGGACGAACCGCGCGAATGCCCGCATGCATCGCCTCGTAGGTCGTCGCGACGAGGCGACGCGCCAGTTCGCCCGGCTCGCCGACGAAGTACATGCGGCTCGTGTCGCCGAACCAGCCGTCCTTGATCACCGCGATGTCGAGATTCACGATGTCGCCGTCGCGCATCGGCCGCGACGACGGAATGCCGTGACAGACCACGTGGTTGACCGACGTGCACAGGGTTTTCGGATAACCGTGGTAGCCGATGTTCGCCGGGATCGCGCCGAGCTCGTCGACGATGTATTCGCGGCAGCGCGCGTCCAGTTCGTCGGTGGTGACGCCCGGCTTCACGTGCTCGGTGATCATCGTCAGCACTTGGGATGCCAGCTTCGCGGCCTCGCGCGACCTGGCGATTTCCGCGGCACCGCGGATCGGGATTTCGCGTCTCGCCATCATGCCACCTGCTCGATGCCGTGAGCGACCGACTCCGTCGGCCCGGCGTTGCCGCCGCGTGCTTCGGTCTCGATCAGCATCCGGCAGATATCGCCGTAGGACAGCGACGGATTGAGCTCCGCGAGCATCCCGACGCGCAGCCAGTGCTCCGCCTGTGCATTGATCGAACGGCTCAGCGCGGTACTGGTCGAGCGCAGCCGTTCGTGCATGTGCTCGGATATCTTGATGATTCCCATATGTCTCTAATTAAACGAAATATAGCCGTTTCGTATATTACGCTCGCTCCGATCGCCGGGCAAGCGCCTGGCCGCCAGCGAATCCTCGATCCGAGACGGCAGCAATTCCGTTGACATCGAATTCCAGCTTGCTGGAAAATAAATCCATCATGCAAGAATCAACCGCCACCCCCGCCGACGACACCGGCATCAACGAACGCATTGCCCGGCGCGTGCGCGACCTGCGCACGCTACGAGGCTACACGCTCGATGCGCTCGCCGCGCGTTCCGGCGTCAGCCGTTCGATGATCTCGCTCATCGAGCGTGCGTCGGCGAGCCCGACGGCCGTCGTGCTCGACAAGCTCGCGGCCGGTCTCGGCGTGTCGCTGGCCGGGCTGTTCGCCGGCGATCGCGACGACGCACCCGCGCAGCCGCTGGTGCGGCGCGCACAGCAGGCGGAATGGCGCGATCCGGCGTCCGGGTATGTGCGGCGCAATCTGTCGCCGCCCGGCTGGCCGTCGCCGATCCAGCTCGTCGAGATCGATTTCCCTCCCGGCGCGCGCGTCGCGTACGACTCAGGCGGGCGCGAAAGCGCGCTGCATCAACAGGTGTGGGTCGTCCGCGGGCGCGTCGACGTCACGTTCGGCGACCAGCTTCATGAACTGCACGAAGGCGACTGTCTGGCCATGCGCGTCGATCAGCCGCTGGTTTTCAGCAACCCGTCGTCGCACGTCGCGCGCTATGTCGTCGCGATCTGCGATGCCCCCGCCGCCGTCGGCGCGCGGAATGTGTCATCCGTTCAAGGCCGACAGGCGCAGGAGCCCGTATGAATTCCCCGACACCGCGCGGCGACGTGCGCTTGATCGATTGCAGCGAGGCCGAGCATGCCGCGGCCATTCTCGAGATCCTGAACGACGCGATCGTGAACTCCACCGCGCTGTACGACTACCGGCCTCGCCCGCCGGAAGCGATGGTCACGTGGTTCGCGACGAAGCGGGCCGGCGGGTTTCCGGTCGTCGGCGCGGTCGACGAATCGGGCACGCTGGTCGGCTTCGCGAGCTGGGGTACGTTCCGCGCGTTCCCGGCGTTCAAGTACACGGTCGAGCACAGCGTCTACGTCCACCGCGACCATCGCGGCCGCGGGCTCGGCGAGTTACTGCTGCGCGAGTTGATCCGGCGTGCGCGCGAGGCCGACGTGCATTTGCTGGTCGGCTGCATCGACGCGACCAACGGCGGCAGCGTCGCGCTGCATACGCGGCTCGGCTTCGTGCACTCGGGCACGATCACCGAAGCGGGCTTCAAGTTCGGCCGCTGGCTCGATGCGGCGTTCTATCAGTTGAGGCTCGACACGCCGGCACGGCCGGTCGACGGCTGACCGGCATCGCCGTTCGGGCAGCTGACCTGTCGCTCCGTCTCCTTCCGCCACGCACTGTCCTCTCCGCGATCGGACAGGAAGTCGCCACGAGCATGACGTTCGCGGGGTGACTTCTGCTCTATGGCTCTCCCTCAGCGACATTCCGAGAATGTGCGCAGCGGGCATGTCCGCATCCCGCGGTCAACCGCTTCATTCGTCACATTCAATGAAGGAGAACAACCATGTACCAGCCTCAGGATATCGCGCCCAAAACGATCATCGGTTGGGCGGAAGGCGCGCTCGTTGAACGAAGCAAACCCACTCAATATCGCCAGACGCCCGAGCCCGTCGATTACTTTCTCGAAAAGGGCGGCTGGGAGAACGTACTGAAGCTCTGGCTGTCGAGCAAATTTCGCCAGCTTCCCGGCAATCCGACCGTGGAGTGCGAACAGGCGATCTACCAGGATCCGCATCAAGACGTCGACATCCTGATCCGCCCTGCGCTCGGCAAAGCGATTTGCATCGAACTGAAGGCGGAATCCCTCTTCCACTCCGCACGGCAGGGGCGACAGACGGTACCCCACAAATTCTTCGACGAAGTTGACTACGACATCGCAAAGCTTCATTGGGTGAAGCCGCAATATGCAGACGCGATCAAGATGGTGATCGCGGTTTGCTTCAGCATCGAAGCCGCGCAATCGATGCGCAATCACGCTTTCGAGGAAGACACCATCACGTTGGGCGAGGGTGAGAACAGCTGGCCGATCACACTTTTCTGGCGGGTCATCTGAGTGGCGCCAGCAGATCGAATTTCCAGGACGAGCCGCAAAAAAGAAAAGCCCCGCCGAAGCGGGGCTTTTCTTTTCCTACCTGGAGGCGCGAGCCGGAGTCGAACCGGCCTAAACGGCTTTGCAGGCCGCTGCATAACCGCTTTGCTATCGCGCCAAAAGCGGACTGTCCGGATGCCGTAGAGGCAAGCGACAGATTTTTTATTCGAGGACCATCAGTCCATCAAATAAAAAGGGAAGCGTGGCTTCCCCATTACTTGGAGCGGGAGACGAGTCTCGAACTCGCGACCTCAACCTTGGCAAGGTTGCGCTCTACCAACTGAGCTACTCCCGCATTGTCCTGCACCTGCAGCGCTTTGCCGTACAACACGCTGCCAGAAAAATCTGGAGCGGGAGACGAGTCTCGAACTCGCGACCTCAACCTTGGCAAGGTTGCGCTCTACCAACTGAGCTACTCCCGCATGTGTCCTGCATCTGCAGCGCTTTACCGTACAACACGCTGCCAGAAAAAATCTGGAGCGGGAGACGAGTCTCGAACTCGCGACCTCAACCTTGGCAAGGTTGCGCTCTACCAACTGAGCTACTCCCGCGTATTGCTGCACTACTGCTTCCCCGTCACACACTTACTTCGTCGTGCAGCGGAGAAGCGAGATTATGTCGAAGGCACATTCGTGTGTCAAGGGCTTTTCCAGCCCTTTTTCCAAAAACCTGCGCAACCGCCCGTGCGGGGCCGGTCACGCGCCGCCGCGCTCGCGAATCTGCGGCCACGCAAGCTTCATGTAGTACAGCATCGACCAGATCGTCAGCACCGCCGCGAGGTACATCAGCCATTCGCCCCACACGCGCGTGTCGATCGTCGCGATGCCGAGCGGCAGCGGGCCGTAGTACAGCAGCATCGGGATCGCGACCATCTGGCACGCGGTCTTGAACTTGCCGAGCTGGTTCACCGCGACGCTCTTCGACGCACCGATCTGTGCCATCCATTCGCGCAGCGCCGAGATCGCGATCTCGCGGCCGACGATCACGAGCGCGATCGCCGCATCGACCCGCGAAATCTGCACGAGGATCAGCAGCGCGGCAGTCACCATCAGCTTGTCCGCGACCGGATCGAGGAACGCGCCGAACGACGACGTCTGGTTCCACTTGCGGGCGAGAAACCCGTCGAACCAGTCGGTCAACGCGGCGAGGATGAAGATCGCCGCCGCCGCGAGGTTGCGGTGCGCGCCGCCCATCACCGTGTCCGGCAGATAGAACACGCCGACGACGAGCGGGATCAGCACGATCCGTACCCACGTCAGGAAAATCGGGAAATTGAACGGCATGGCATGCGGGTCAGTAAAGGATTCGCAATTGTGCCGTGTCGACCGGCCCGCCACAAGAACGCGAGATCTCGCGCTGGGGCCGCCGGCCGCACGGCCGCTTCAGTGAAGCTGCTTGTAGATCTGCTCGGCGAGTGCGTGCGAGATGCCGTCGACGCTCGCCAGTTCCTCGACGCTCGCGGCCACCACGCCGCGCAGCCCGCCGAACCGCGCGAGCAGTCGCTGCCGACGTTTCGCACCGACCCCTTCGAGCTCCTCGAGCCGCGAAGTCTGGCGCGCCTTCGCCCGCTTCGCGCGCATCCCGGTGATCGCAAAACGGTGCGCCTCGTCGCGGATCTGTGCGACGAGCATCAGCGCGGCGCTCTCCTTGCCGAGTTCGAGCGGTGCGCGGCCGTCCGCGAACACGAGCGTCTCGAGGCCGACCTTGCGCCCTTCGCCCTTCGCGACGCCGACCAGCATCGACGTATCTAACCCGAGCTCGGTGAACACCTGCCGCGCGATCTCGACCTGCCCCTTGCCGCCGTCGATCAGCACGATGTTCGGCAGCAGGCTCGATGCCTCGGCCTTGCGCGTCGATTCGCCGTCGATGCCGGCCGCGTCGTCGGCGGACGCCGCCTGCGCGGCCTGCTCGACCATCTTCTCGTAGCGGCGCGTCAGCACCTGCCGCATGGCCGCGTAATCGTCGCCCGGCGTGATGCCGGTGATGTTGTAGCGACGGTACTCGCCCGACTGCATCTTGTGATGGTGATAGACGACGCACGACGCCTGCGTCGCCTCGCCCATCGTGTGGCTGATGTCGAAACATTCGATCCGCAGCGTTGCAAGATCGTCGCCTTCGAAGCTGAGCGTCTCCGCGAGCGCGCGCGTGCGCGCCTGCTGCGAGCCCTGCTCGGACAGCAACCGTGCGAGCGCGATCTGTGCGTTCTGCTCGGCCATCGACAGCCACGCGCGCCGCTGCCCCTGCGGCTGCCGCACCAGCGAGACCTTGTGACCGGCCTGCTCGGACAGCAGTTCGAGCAGGTCGCGGCTCGCGGGTGCGTGGCTCACGACCAGCACGGGCGGCACGCGGTTGCCGAGATAGTGCTGCG
Organism: Burkholderia sp. MSMB0856; assembly: GCF_001524645.2. Lineage (NCBI taxonomy): Bacteria > Pseudomonadati > Pseudomonadota > Betaproteobacteria > Burkholderiales > Burkholderiaceae > Burkholderia > Burkholderia sp. MSMB0856. The sequence continues at coordinate 2,408,624 of NZ_CP013427.1, forward strand.
CGACGAACGCATCGAGCACCTCGGCCTCCACCGACGCCCCCGCGTCGCGCGCGGCGGCAGCGTCTTCCGCAGGCCCGTCGGGCAATGCCGCGGCGGTTTCGTCGGCAGCGTCCGCCGCCTCGGCTTCGTCGCCGAGCCCGCCTTCGGCAAGCGTCAGCGCACTTTCGACGTGCGTCGGGAAATAGGCCTTGTCGCCGAGATGCCGGCCGCCGCGCACCATCGCCAGGTTCACGCACACGCGCCCGCCCTGCGCGACGACCGCCAGGATGTCGACGTCGCTGTCGCTGCCGACCTCGATCGCCTGCTGGTGCAGCACCGTCGCGAGCGAGCTCATCTGGTTACGCACGGCGGCCGCCTGCTCGAACTTCAGGTCGGCCGCGAACGCGTGCATCTTCTGCTCGAGCTCCTTCATCACTTCCGACTGCCGGCCGAGCAGAAACCGCGCGGCATTCGACACGTCGATCGCGTAATCGTCCTCGGAAATCGCGCCGACGCACGGCGCCGTGCAGCGCCCGATCTGATGCAGCAGGCATGGCCGCGTGCGATTGTTGAAGACCGAATCCTCGCAGGTGCGCAGCTGGAACACGCGCTGCAGGATCTGGATGCTCTCGCGCACGGCCCATGCGCTCGGGAACGGACCGAAATACTGGTTCTGCTTGTCGACCGAGCCGCGGTAGTACGCCATGCGCGGAAAGCGGTGCGCGGTAAGTTTCAGGTACGGATACGACTTGTCGTCGCGAAACAGGATGTTATAGCGCGGCGTGAGCGCCTTGATCAGGTTGTTCTCGAGCAGCAGCGCCTCGGCCTCCGAGCGTGTGACGGTCGTCTCGATGCGCGCGATGCGCGTGACCATCATCGCGATGCGCGGCGACAGCTGCGTCTTCGTGAAATAGCTCGATACGCGCTTCTTCAGGTCGCGCGCCTTGCCGACATAAAGCACGGCGCCCGCCGTGTCGTAGTAGCGGTAGACGCCCGGCATGTGCGGCAATTGCGCGAGAATCTTCTTGGGTTCGAACGGGATGTCGGCGGCTTCTGGGGATGTCATGCGTGATCCGGGTGCCTTGTGGCGCGGAACGGGTCCATTAGAATCGCCAGTTTAGAGCATTCACCGGCCCGCTTCGATGCCCCGCACTGCCCCCGCCTCCCCTGCGCCGCTCGCACCCGACGAACCGATCGCGTGCGACCTCTTCTGCACCGTGATCGACAACTTCGGCGACATCGGCGTGTGCTGGCGCCTCGCGCGCCAGCTCGCGCACGAGCACGGCTGGCAGGTGCGACTCTTCATCGACGATCTGCGCGCGTTCGCGCGGCTGCTGCCGGGGGTCGATCCCGATGCCGGGCGGCAGACGCTCGACGGCATCGTGATCGAACACTGGCATGCGGAAGTCGGCGATGCGCTGGAGATCGCCGACGTCGTGATCGAGGCGTTCGCGTGCGAGCTGCCCGGCGCGTATCTCGCGGCGATGGCGCGCCGCGCGCGCCGCCCCGTGTGGATCAATCTCGAATACCTGAGCGCCGAAGACTGGGTCGCCGATTTCCATTTGCGGCCATCGCCGCATCCGCGCTACCCGCTGCTGAAGACGTTCTTCTTCCCGGGTTTGTCGGCCGGCACGGGCGGCGTGCTGAAGGAACGCGACCTCGACGCGCGTCGCACGGCCTTCGAAGCCGACGCGGCAGCGCGCGCCGCCTGGTGGCGGCAGGCGACCGGCGACGCGCCGCCGGCGCCGGGCACGACCGTCGTCAGCCTCTTCGCCTATGAAAATCCGGCCGTCGACGAGCTGCTCGCGCAGTGGCGCGACGGCCCGTCGCCCGTCGTCGCGCTCGTGCCCGTCGGCCGCATATCGCCGGCCGTCGCCCGTTTCTTCGGGGTCGAATCGTTCGGCACCGGCGCGCGCGCGACCGCCGGCAACCTGACCGCTTACGGGCTCGCGTTCGTCCCGCAGGCCGACTATGACCTGCTGCTATGGGCGGCCGACATCAACTTCGTGCGCGGCGAGGACTCGTTCGTCCGCGCGCAATGGGCGCGCAAGCCGTTCGTGTGGCACATCTACCCGCAGGCCGACGACGCGCACCTGCCGAAGCTCGACGCCGCGCTCGCGCACCTGTCGGCCGGCCTCGCCGACGCGCCGCGCGCGGCGCTCGAGCGCTTCTGGCACGCATGGAACGGCGGCGGCACGCCCGATTGGGCCGATTTGCTGCAACATCGTGCCGCACTGGACACCAACGCGGCATGCTGGGCCGACGCGCTGGCGGGCGTCGGCGATCTCGCCGGAAAGCTGGCGGAATACGCAAAATCTCAGTTAAAATAAGCGGTTATCCGACGGCTGACCACGCAAGCGCTCGCGTTTGGGGCTCTTGGCACCCACCGGAACGCCCCCCGCTTGCGCCGTCAGCCGTTGTGCAACGCTCAGGCACCTATTTATTTGATTGGATCAGGACAGTTTTTTATGAAGACCGCACAGGAACTCCGCGTAGGCAACGTCGTGCAGATCGGCAGCGACGCATGGGTCATCGCAAAGACGGAATACAACAAGTCGGGCCGTAACGCCGCCGTCGTCAAGATGAAGATGAAGAACCTGCTGTCGAACGCAGGCCAGGAATCGGTCTACAAGGCTGACGACAAATTCGAAGTCGTCGTGCTCGACCGCAAGGAAGTGACGTACTCGTACTTCGCCGATCCGATGTACGTGTTCATGGACGCCGACTACAACCAGTACGAAGTCGAAGCGGAAATGATGGGCGAAGCGCTGAACTACCTCGAAGACGGCATGGCTTGCGAAGTCGTGTTCTACAACGAAAAGGCGATCTCGGTCGAATTGCCGACGGTCCTGGTTCGCGAGATCACCTACACGGAACCGGCCGTCAAGGGCGACACGTCGTCGGGCAAGGTGCTGAAGAACGCCAAGCTCGCAACGGGCTTCGAACTGCAAGTGCCGCTGTTCTGCAACACCGGCGACAAGATCGAAATCGATACGCGCACGAACGAATATCGCAGCCGCGCGTAATCGCCCGCGATTTCCGGATCGAACAAAGCGCCCTTCGGGGCGCTTTTTGTTTGTCTGCCGCCAACAGCACCGATACGTCGGCACCATGGGCAACACAAAATCCAGCACTAAAGGTATTCAATTTGTATCATCGGTAACTGTTTTATAGCGACAAAGAAATAATGCACGTCAGGTGTTCAGCGGGGCATAAAATCAGTTTTTAATCTGACATGCGGCTGCGGCCGGCTCGATGGCCGACAGCCCGCCTCTCTTGACTCGACTCGCGTCCACCATGCCACACGCCCTGATTGTCGAAGACGATCCCAACAGTCTGTCCGGCCTGACCGCACTGCTCGCCGCGGACGGCTTCTCGGTCGACACGGCCACGTCGCTCGCCGAGGCACGCACGGCGCTCGGCCGCTCGATTCCCGATGTCGTCCTGGTCGACCTGAACCTGCCGGACGGCAGCGGATTCGACCTGCTCCAGCATCTGCCGCAGCAGCAGCCGAACGGCTCGCTGCCGGTGATCGTGTTGACGGGCAATGCGACGGTCGAGAGCGCGATCGAAGGCCTGCGTCACGGCATCTGGGATTACCTGCTGAAGCCGATCAACATTCCGCGCCTGCGCAGCCTGCTGGCCCGGATTCCGCGTCCCTACGAACTGATCGACGAAGTGCGGACGCTGCGCGCGTCGCTGCGCCACCTGGGCCGTTTCGGCGCGCTGGTGGGCCGCAGCGAGGCGATGCAGCACGTGTACGACATGATCGAGCACAACGCCGGCACCGAAACGGCCGTGCTGTTCACGGGCGAAGCCGGCACCGGCAAGAAGCTGGCCGCGCGCACGCTGCACGACCTGAGCCGGCGCCGCAAGGGGCCGTTCGTGTCGTTCGACTGCCGCACGATCGCGCATGCCGGGCGTCACGGCGCGTCGCTCGACAGCGTGCTGTTCGGCCATGAACGCGGCGCGTTCGACGGCGCCGAGCGGCGCGAATCAGGCCTGTTCGAGCAAGCGGGCGGCGGCACGCTGTTCCTCGACGAGATCACCGCACTGCCGCTCGTGCTGCAGGAGGCGCTGCTGCATGCGCTCGACTCGCAGAACTTCATGCGGATCGGCGGCACGAGTTCGATCGCGAGCGACTTCCGGCTGATCGCGACCACGCGCCGCCCGGCCCGCGAGGCGGTCGCGAACGGCACGCTGCGCGAGGATCTATGGCTGCGTCTCGACGCGGCATCGATCACGATGCCGCCGCTGCGCGAGCGCGACGGCGATGCACTCGCCATCGCGGATGCGCTGATCGACGAACTCAACCGCGAAGCGCGCGCCACCGGCCGCAGCACGACCGACAAGCGCGCGGCCCCGGGCTTCGTGCGCGAATGCCTGTCCTACGAATGGCCCGGCAACGTGCGCGAATTGCAGGAGCGCGTGCGTTTCGCCTATGACGCGTCCGGCGATTTCATCGAAACGCTGCGCGCGGGCGAAGCGAGCTTCGCGGCCGGCGCCGCGCTGAACGGCAGCAGCGTGCAGATCAAGGTCGGCACCCCGCTGTCCGACGTCGAGGACCTGCTGATCCGCGCGACGCTCGACGCGGTCGGCGGCACGCGCCATCGTGCGGCGACGCTGCTCGGCATCAGCCCCAAGACGCTGTACAACAAGCTGCAGCGGATGAAGGTCAACTGACCGCGCCGCAGTTGTTCGGGGCACTGGCGGGAGTTGACGGTTAGTTGCACGAGACCATGTCGCCTTGCACATCGCCCCGCGTCGGTGGAACAGCAAAAAGCCGCGCTTGTGCGCGGCTTTTTGCTTTCGACAACGGCAACGGGAAAGGCGACATCGCGCCGCCCTTCTCTGCTTACGCCAGCGCGCTGCCGAGCAGCGCTTGCGCCTGCAGATACTCGGGTTGCACGATCAGCTTGTCCCACTTGAGCGGCTTGCCGCGCGCCCGCATCCGCTTGATGCGCCGCACCGACTCGGCCGACGCCTGCGCCTTCAGCCCGTTCAGCACGACTTCGGCCGCGTCCGGCTGGTTGCAGACGAGCACCATGTCGCAGCCGGCGGCGAGCGCCGCGTCGGCCGCCTGCGTGAGCGTGCCGCCTTCGCGTGCCGCCTCCATCGACAGGTCGTCGCTGAAGATCGCGCCCGTAAAGCCGAGCTGCCCGCGCAGGATGTCCTGCAGCCACACGCGCGAGAAACCCGCGGGCCGCTTGTCGACCTGCGTGTAGATCACGTGCGCGGGGATCACCGCGGACAGCGACAGGCCAAGCCAGTCGTACGGGGCGACGTCCTGCTTGAGGATCGCGTCGAGCGGCCGGTCGTCGGTCGGCAGCGCGACGTGCGAATCGGCTTCCGCGAAGCCGTGCCCCGGAAAATGCTTGCCGCAGTTCGCCATGCCCGCGAGCGACAGCCCGTGGTTCAGGCTCTTCGCGAGCAGCGTGACGACGCGCGGGTCGCGATGAAACGCGCGATCGCCGATCACCTTCGAATGCCCGTAGTCGAGATCGAGCACCGGCGTGAAGCTCATGTCGATCCCGCATGCGCGCAGCTCGGCGGCCAGGATGTAGCCGACCGCCGTCGCGACCTTCGTCGCGAGCAGCACGTCGCGGTCCCACAGCTCGCCGAGGCGGCGCATCGCCGGCAGCACGGTGAAGCCGTCGGTGCGGAACCGCTGCACGCGGCCGCCTTCATGATCGACGGCGATCAGGATGTCCTCGCGCACCGCGCGAATCGAATCGGTCAGCGCGGTCAGTTGCGCGCGGTTCTGGAAATGCCGTGCAAACAGGATCACGCCGCCGGTGTTCGGATGCGCAAGGCGCCGCGCGTCGTCGCGCGACAGGGCCGTGCCGACGACGTCGAGCATGACCGGGCCGGGAGTCGTTTTCATCGAATCGGGAAGTCCGTCAGGGAGTGGTTCGGGAAACAGGTGCGGGTGCAGGCGGCGGCGCGGCATCGGCCTCGGCGACCACGAATGACACCGCGTAGTCGCGTTCGTCGCTGACTGTCACACGCGCCGTGATGCCGCGCGCGGCGAGCCAGTCGGCCAGCTCGCCCGACGCGACGACGTACGGTTCGCCGCTGCGCTGGTTGAGGGTCTGCAGCGCGCGCCACGTCATCGGCCAGTGCATGCCGAGCCCGATCGCCTTCGAGAACGCTTCCTTCGCGGAAAAGCGTGTCGCGAGAAACGCGATGCCGCGCGCCTCCGAGCGCGCACGGCGCGCATGGAACACGCGCAGTTCGTCGGGACCGAGCACCTTCTCGGCGAACCGGCCGCCCGTGCGCGCGAGCACGGCCGCGATGCGGCTCACCTGGACGATGTCGGTGCCGATGCCGTAGATCGCCATCTCAGCGCCCGCCGTGATGCGCGGACGATGCCGGGCGATGAGCGAAGCGCGCGCGCACGCGACGCATCGTCAGCGCGCGCCGCCGTGCAACGCGGCGACCCGTGCGGCGACCATGATCGCCTTCATCTCGCGCACCGCGTTGTCCCAGCCGGCGAAGATCGCGTGCGCGACGATCGCGTGGCCGATGTTCAGTTCGACGATGCCGTCGATCGCGGCGATCTGCTGCACGTTCGTGTAATGCAGGCCATGGCCGGCGTTGACCTTGAGGCCCAGTTGCGCGCCGGCCTGTACGCCCGCGACGATGCGCTCGTATTCGCGCTGCTGCTCGACCTCGTCGTGCGCATCGGCGTAGCGGCCGGTATGCAGCTCGACCACCGGTGCGCCGGCTTCATGCGCGGCGCGGATCTGCGTCTCGTCCGGATCGATGAACAGCGACACGCGCACGCCGGCGTCGGCGAGCTGCTTGCATGCCGCACGCACGGCCTCGAAGCGGCCGGCAACGTCGAGACCGCCTTCGGTCGTCAGTTCCTCGCGCTTCTCCGGCACGAGGCACGCGTCGTGCGGACGCACTTCGCATGCGATGTCGAGCATCTCGGCCGTCACCGCGCATTCGAGGTTCATCCGCGTCTTCAGCAGCGGGCGCAGCTTGCGCACGTCGGCGTCGACGATGTGGCGGCGGTCCTCGCGCAGGTGCAGCGTGATCGCGTCGGCACCGGCTTCTTCGGCGGCGAGCGCCGCGCGGATCGGATCGGGATAGGTCGTGCCGCGCGCGTTGCGCAGCGTCGCGACGTGGTCGATGTTCACGCCGAGGTCGATGGCGGTCGGCGTTGTCAGGAAGAAACTCATAGGTTTTGCAGGTCGATCAGGATCTGACGCGTGGCAAGCGGCGTACCGCCGAGATAGGTGTTCAGCAGGAAGCGCATCAGCGTCTTGCTTTGCGCGACCGTCTGGGCTCGATGGTAATCGTCCTGCTCCATGTCGAGCAACGTCTGTCCGGTAATCACCGGCCAGTGCGACGGTACGTCGTCGTCCGCATTGCGCACGCCGCGCTCGGGATCGAACACGTAGCGGCGATCCGGTTCGACCGCACGGCGCGCAACCGTGCGGTTCAGCGCCATCGCATAGCCGGTCTCGCGCAGCAGCACGCGCTCGAACGAACGCAGCACCTGCACCGCGGGTTCGCCGTGCGCAAGGCGCGTGAGGGTCAGCACGTAATGATTGAAGAGCGGCGGCTGCGGATCCTCGCGCGCGCAGAATTTCACGAGCAGCTCGTTCGCGTAGAAGCCGCACAGCAGCCCGTCGCCGCCGAGCGGCAGCATCCCGCCGACCCACTCGGCACCCGTCAGCGTGCGTACTTCGGATTTGCCCGACCAGGACAGCAGCAGCGGCTGGAACGTCTGCAGCACGCCGCGCAGCGCGGAGTGCGGGCGCTTCGCGCCCTTCGCGACGAGCGCGAGGCGGCCGTGATCGCGCGTGAGCACGTCGATGATCAGGCTCGTTTCCCTGTACGGATAGCTGTGCAGCACGAACGCCGGCTGCTCGGCGACGCGGAAATCGGACGTGCGAGACGTCGCGCGCCGCGCCTTGCGACGCGGCGGTTCGGGCGGTGCCGGCAACGGCGCGTCGTTCGCGCCGGCGGTCACCGCGTCTTCGGTTGACGTCAGCGCGTCATTCGTACCCATAGGCGCGCAGCCCCGCCTCGTTGTCGGCCCATCCGCTCTTCACCTTCACGAAGGTCTCGAGATACACGGGGCCGTCGAACAGCTTCTCCATGTCCATCCGCGCCTCGGTGCTAATCTGCTTGAGCTTCTCGCCCTTCTTGCCGATCACCATCGCCTTGTGCGAATCGCGCTCGACAAGGATCGTCGCGAAGATACGCTTCAGGCGCCCTTCCTCCTCGAACTTGTCGATCAGCACGGTGCTCGTGTATGGCAGTTCGTCGCCGGTCCAGCGGAACACCTTCTCGCGCAGGATTTCGGCCGCGAGGAAGCGCGAGCTGCGGTCGGTCAGCTCGTCCTCGCCGTAGATCGGCTCGCCTTCCGGCAGGTACGGCTTGATCGTGTCCAGCAGGCGCTTGATGTCTTCCGGCCGCTGCGCCGACAGCGGCACGAGTTCGGTGAATTCGCGCAGCTCGCTCACCTTCTGCATGAACGGGAACAGCGTCGCCTTGTCGGCCACGCGGTCGATCTTGTTCGCGATCAGCAGCGTCGGCATGCCGGGCGGGATCAGGTCGAGCACCTTCTGGTCGTCGGGCCCGAAGCGGCCGGCCTCGATCACGAACAGGATCACGTCGACCGACGTGAGCGTCGACGTGACCGCGCGGTTCAGCGAGCGGTTCAGCGCGGTGCTGTGGCGGGTCTGGAAGCCCGGCGTGTCGACGAACACGAATTGCGCGTCGTCGAACGTGTTGATGCCGGTGATGCGATGGCGGGTCGTTTGCGCCTTGCGCGACGTGATGCTGATCTTCTGGCCGACGAGTGCGTTCATCAACGTCGACTTGCCGACGTTCGGGCGGCCCACGATCGCGATCATGCCGCAACGGAAACCGGTAGGAGCGGGAGTGTTCATATCGTTTGGGAGACAGGTTCGGAAACGGCCGCGCGGCGCGCGGCACGATCGAGGGGCAATTCAGTGGTCGGCATCGGCCACGCGCGCCTGCGCGGCAGCGAGGCTTGCGCCGCCCTGCGGCGTCTCGGTGCCGGGCGCCGCGGTGTCGCGGGCGCGCGACGCCGCACGCGACGCGGCGTCGGAACCGGCAGCAGGCTTGTCGGTCGACGCGGCCGGATCGGCCGCCTGGCCGGCCTGCTTGTCGGCTGCACGCGGTGCGGCTTCCACGGGCTTGTCCGCCGCGCGCGAGCCGGCTTCGTTGCGATCCGACGGCTTCTCGGGCGCCTTCTCGGCAGGCTTGTCGGCCGTCGGCTTCGTGGGCCGGTCGGCCTTGTCAGCGGCCGTTTCCACATGCGCCGCGCGAATCGCGGCCATCGGCGCCTGCGCCGGCCGCTCGGTCGGGTGCGCGCCGGCGTCGGTCGCTGCCGACGCGGCAGCCGCCGCCTTCGCATCGCGCGCCGCCGCACGCTCCTTCCGTTCCGGCGAACGCAGGTCCAGCGCTTCCTGCACGCCCTTCACGCCCGGCACGATTTCAGGCTCGACGTGCTTCGACCCGCGTGCGTTCTTCGAACGCTTCGGCTTCGCGGCCAGCATCGGCGCAGCCGCCAGCACCTCGTCGAGCGCCTTCTTCGCGGCAGCCTGCTCGGCCGCTCGCCGGCTCGCACCGGAGCCCGACACCTTCACGTCAAGCTTCGGCACCGTGCATTCGACCTCGAACTGCTGATTGTGCGCCGCACCATGCGTCGCGACGACCGTGTAGGTCGGCAGCGCGATCTTGTGCCCCTGCAGGTACTCCTGTAGCAGCGTCTTCGCATCCTTGCCGAGCGTGCGCGGGTCGATGTGGTCGAGAATCGGGATATAGAGGCGCTTGATGACCCCTTGGGCGGCTTCGAAGCCGCCATCGAGGAATACCGCCCCGATGATGGCTTCGAACGCGTCCGCGAGGATCGACGGGCGACGGAAGCCGCCGCTGCGCAATTCGCCCTCGCCCAGCCGCAGCCCTTCCGAAATATTCAGGGCCTGAGCGATTTCGTAGAGCGACTGCTGCTTGACGAGATTGGCGCGCACGCGCGACAGGTCGCCTTCGTCCAGCTTGCTGAAACGCTGGAACAAAAGGGCGGCCACCGCGCAATTCAGAACGGAATCGCCGAGAAACTCGAGCCGTTCGTTGTGCGTGGCACTGTGACTGCGATGGGTCAAAGCCTGGCGCAACAATTCCGCATTGCGAAATTCATAGCGCAGCCGGCTTTCCAACTGGGATAGGGGCATGTGCAGGAGTATAACGCGGGCGCCGGTCGGGCCGAAACGGCACGGCCGGACGCGAAAAGGCGTGACGAGGCGGTGTTACCGCCGGTTCTTAAAGTAGTTCGGCAATACGCGACGCGGCCCGTGCGTCGCGTGTTGCGTGCGAGTCGAACGCGATCAGTTGAAGGAACCGATGCGCTTCAGGTCGCCGAAGTTCATCCAGATGAAGAACGCGCGGCCGACGATGTTGTTGTCCGGCACGAAACCCCAGTAGCGGCTGTCCGCGCTGTTGTCGCGGTTGTCGCCCATCATGAAGTAGTGGCCCGGCGGCACCTTGCAGATCACGCCGCGGCTGTTGTACGTGCAGTTGTCGCGATACGGATAATCGTAGGCGCCCATCACGAACGGCGGCACGGCGGGATTGTTGAGGATCGCATTCTTCTTCGTGCCGATCGTCTCCTCGAACTGCTTCGCGTAGTTCTGGCGCTCGTCGTCGAAGAAATCCGGCAGCGGCGTTTCGGGCACCGGCTGGCCGTTGATCGTCAGTTGCTTGTCCTGGTAAGCGACCGTGTCGCCCGGCAGGCCGATCACGCGCTTGATGTAGTCGACCGACTCGTCCTTCGGATAGCGGAACACGACGACGTCGCCACGCGACAGCGGGCTGCCCTGCGTGATCTTCGTGTTCGTGATCGGCATGCGCAGGCCGTATTCGAACTTGTTGACGAGGATGAAGTCGCCGACCAGCAGCGTCGGCACCATCGAGCCCGACGGGATCTTGAACGGCTCGACGACGAACGAACGCACGACGAACACGGCCAGGATCACCGGGAAGAAGCTTGCGGTGTACTCGAGCCACCACGGCTGGCGCAGCTTTTCGTCACGCAGCTTCGAACGCGTCTGCCCCGCGTTTTCGTCCGCGAAACGCTTGTCGATACGCGACTGCTGGCGATCGAACTCCTCGATCGCCGCGTCGGCCGCCTTGCGTCGCCGCGGCAGGAACACCAGTTTGTCCAACACCCACGCTACGCCCGTCACGACGACGAGCACAAAAAGAATCAGCGCAAAATTCATAAAAGGATCAGTCCTGTTATTTGTCTTCGACGCGCAAGATCGCGAGGAACGCCTCCTGCGGGATCTCGACCGAACCCACCTGCTTCATGCGTTTCTTACCTTCTTTCTGCTTCTCGAGCAGTTTCTTCTTTCGCGTGATGTCGCCGCCGTAGCACTTCGCGAGCACGTTCTTGCGAAGTGCCTTGATGTTCTCGCGCGCGACGATGTGCGCACCGATCGCCGCCTGGATCGCCACGTCGTACATCTGGCGCGGAATGATCTCGCGCATCTTCGCGGCCACTTCACGGCCGCGATACTGCGACTGCGAGCGGTGCACGATGATCGACAGCGCATCGACCTTGTCGCCGTTGATCAGCATGTCGACCTTCACGACGTCCGACGAACGGTATTCCTTGAACTCGTAATCCATCGATGCATAGCCGCGCGACACCGACTTCAGGCGATCGAAGAAGTCGAGCACGATTTCGGCCATCGGGATTTCGTACGTGAGCTGCACCTGGCGGCCGTGATACTGCATGTTGATCTGCGAGCCGCGCTTCTGCTCGCACAGCGTGATCACGGAACCGACGTAGTCCTGCGGCATGTACAGGTTCACCGTGACGATCGGCTCGCGGACTTCCGCGATGCGGCCAGGCTCCGGCATCTTCGCCGGGTTCTCGACCATGATCGTCGAGCCGTCGCTCTGCACGACCTCGTAGACGACCGTCGGTGCGGTCGTGATGAGGTCCATGTCGAACTCGCGCTCGAGTCGCTCCTGCACGATTTCCATGTGCAGCAACCCGAGGAAGCCGCAGCGGAAACCGAAGCCGAGTGCCTGCGACACTTCCGGCTCGTACTGCAGCGACGCATCGTTGAGCTTCAGTTTCTCGAGCGATTCGCGCAGCGCGTCGTACTGGTTCGCCTCGACCGGATAGAGGCCCGCGAACACCTGCGGCTTCACTTCCTTGAAGCCCGGCAGCGGCTCGGCGGCGGCCTTGGTCGCGTGCGTGACGGTATCGCCGACCTTCGCGGCAGTCAGTTCCTTGATGCCGGCGATGATGAAGCCAACTTGCCCGGCCGACAGCGATTCGAGATTGCGCGACTTCGGCGTGAACACGCCGACGTGCTCGACCGGATACTGCGCGCCGGTCGCCATCATCTTGATCTTGTCCTTCGGACGCAGCGTGCCGTTGACGATGCGCACGAGCATCACGACGCCGACGTAGTTGTCGAACCACGAGTCGATGATCAGCGCCTGCAGCGGCGCGGCCGGATCGCCCTTCGGCGGCGGCACTTTCGCGATCAGCGCTTCGAGCACGTCCTCGACGCCGAGCCCCGTCTTCGCGCTGCAGCGCGTCGCGTCGGTCGCGTCGATGCCGATCACGTCCTCGATCTCCTCGATCGCGTTCTCGGGGTTCGCGGCCGGCAGGTCGATCTTGTTCAGCACCGGCACGACCTCGACGCCGAGCTCGATCGCCGTGTAGCAGTTCGCGACCGTCTGCGCCTCGACGCCTTGGCTCGCGTCGACCACGAGCAGCGCACCTTCGCACGCGGACAGCGAACGGCTGACCTCGTACGAGAAGTCGACGTGCCCCGGCGTATCGATCAGGTTAAGGTTGTAGACCTTGCCGTCGCGGGCGCGATAGGACAATGCCGCCGTCTGCGCCTTGATCGTGATGCCGCGTTCGCGCTCGATATCCATCGAGTCGAGCACCTGCGCTTCCATTTCACGGTCGGCGAGGCCGCCGCATACCTGGATGATGCGATCCGCGAGCGTCGACTTGCCATGGTCGATGTGCGCGATGATCGAGAAATTGCGAATATGATCCATTCAGTGCCGATCAAGCGAAAAAGGCGCGCTCGACGACTGCGGAGCACGCCTTGTAAGTCGGTGAAAAAACGGCTTATTTTAGCCGAAAAGGCCTTTGCCGGGCGGTAATTTGGGACGCCTGGTCACGGAGGCCCGGTCAGGGCGTCCTGCCGGAGGCCTTGGCGGGTGGACTCGCACCGGCACGCCGCGCAGGGCGCGGCCGGCGACGGGGCCAGGTTCAGCGCCGCACCGTCAGCGCGCCGCGCACCCTCGCCTCGTCGAACCGGTGGCGGCACACTTCCGTGCCGTCCAGCAACAGCACCGGCACGTCCTCATCGTAACGGGCGACGAGTGCCGGATCGGCATCGATGTCGACGTAGTCGACGGCAACGCCGAATTCGGCCGCCACCGGCGCCAGCGCATCACGCATGTCGTCGCACAGGTGGCACCAGCCGCGGCCGTAGAGCGTGAACATCGGTGCGTTACTTCTGGACTGCGCGCGGGCGCACCGGCACGAACTGCGTATTGTCGCCGCGCCGCACGAGCACCGCGACCGCCTTCTGCGGATCGAGCTGCGCGGTCACGTCGGCGAACTGCTTCGCGCTCGTGATGTCGGTGTCGCCGACGCGCAGCACGATGTCGCCGCGCTGCAGGCCCGCCCGGGCCGCCGGGCCGTCGACGCCGTCGATCTGCACGCCGTTCTTCAGCTTCAGCGACTTCAGCTGGTCAGCCGAAAGGTCACTGACCGTCAAGCCGAGTGAATTGGCCGGGCGCGGCTTCTGCGGCACATTCTTGCGCTGCTCGGCCTTCGCCGTCGTCTCCGCCGGCGTCTCGGCGATCGTGATCGGCACATCACGCGCCTGACCCTTGCGCCACACGCTGACGGTCGCCTTGGTGCCCGGCTTCGTGTCGCCGACCATGCGCGGCAAATCCGACGCCGTATCGACCGACCGGCTGTTGAACTTCAGGATGATGTCACCCGGCTGGATGCCCGCCTTGTCGGCCGGACCGCCCGGCTCGACGCTGCTGACGAGCGCGCCTTCCGCCTTCGGCAGCCCGATCGAATCGGCCACCTCCTTCGTCACTTCGCCGATCGCCACCGCAATGCGGCCGCGCGTGACCTTGCCGGTCGCCTTCAGCTGGTCTGCCACGCGCATCGCCTCGTCGATCGGAATCGCGAACGAAATGCCCATGAAACCGCCGGTACGACTGTAGATCTGCGAGTTGATGCCGATCACCTCGCCCTGCATGTTGATCAGCGGGCCGCCCGAGTTGCCGGGGTTCACCGCGACGTCGGTCTGGATGAACGGCAGGTAATCGCCCGTGTTGCGGCTCTTCGAACTTACGATGCCGGCCGTCACGGTGTTGTCGAGGCCGAACGGCGAACCGATCGCGACGACCCACTCGCCGACACGCACCTTGTTCGAATCGCCGATCGCGACGACCGGCAAGTTCGAGGCCTGGATCTTGACGACCGCGACGTCCGTGCGGTCATCGACGCCGACCAGTTTCGCCTTGAATTCGCGCTTGTCGGTCAGCGTCACGTAGATGGTGTCCGCGTCGTCGACGACATGCGCGTTGGTCATCACGTAGCCGTCCGCCGACACGATGAAGCCCGAACCGACGCCGCGGTTCTGCTCGGTGTCAGGCGGATTGTCCGGCGCCGGCGCGTTCTTCGGGCTGCCATTGCCGCTGCCGCCGCCGTTGCCGGGCGCCTGCGGCAGCGGAATGCCGAAGAAGCGCCGGAAGAATTCCGACATGTCGCCGTTGTCGAAGCCCGGCGGGAGCACGCCACGCGGCCCGGGTGTCGGCACGTTCGCGGTGGTCCGGATGTTCACGACAGCCGGCCCGACCTTCTCGACCAGATCGGCGAAGTCGGGAAGGCTGGCTGCTGGAGGCGTGACAGCGGCCACGGTTTGCGGGGCGAGCGGCAGGCAGGCAAACAGCACCGCCGCCGCGAGCACTTTGCGCAGCGTGAGTTTCGTCATGTCGGAAGCCGTAGCGTTACTTGGAAGCCTTGTATTCTATGGCAGACGCGAACTGCTGCAAGGTGGCCGGCGGCACTTCGCCGAGCACGGTGATCCAGTAGTCGCCGCGACGCTTCACGAGCACGTGGGTCGCGCCGGTGCTGCCCGCCCCTTCCTTGCGCGTGTTCTTTTCGGCCGGCTCGATGAAGACGGAGATCGTCGCGAGGCCGTCGGTGAAGACGGCCTGATCGACTGGAATCGGCGGATCGCCGGCGTCGCGCGCAGCCATCGGCCGGCGCACCTCGCGAATCTTCCGGAAGCCGGCGATGGTCGGTGCGATCTGCCAGCCCTGCGCTTCCATGTCGACCGTCGCGACCGGCGGGCGAACGACCGTCCAGCCGCTCAGGTTGCGCATGCCGGCCGCGATCGCGGATTTGTCGCCGACCGCGCCGCCCGTCTGCACTTGCGAAAACGCGACCTGCTCGAGCACGTGATCGCTCGCATCGAGCGTCTGCGAACGCAGCAGCAGCCCGGTGCGGGTGTCGGCCCACAGCTTGTACGTGAAGCGGTACGCATCCTTCGGCACGAGTTCGACCACTTGCGCGTCGACCCCGGCCACGCGGTCCTTGCCGAGCAGCTTCGCGTCATAAACGGACATCACGTGCTCGCCGCCCGCACCGAGCAGTGCAGGGAACGAATCGCGCGTCTGGCGGCGCTCGACCACGCACAACTTGCGCTCGGGAACGAACGTGTACAACTCGTCGTTGTGCCGCAGAACCTTGCGCGGCTTGCCGTCGAGCGACTCGATCCGCTCGAACTCGCCGTCGCGGGACGCCACGTGCGCGATGCGCGACGACTGGACATACCCGCCGCGCTGGTAGACGAACGTACCCTCGTAGCTCTGCTGCTGCGCTGCCTGCTGGATGCGATCGAGCCAATCCGCCGCACCCTTGCGGGTCGCGACGGGATCGTCCGGTTGCTGGGCGCTGGCTGAGAGGGATTGAACGGACAACAGGGCGGCTGCGCAAAGCAGGAGGGCCGGCAGCCGCTTCCATCCGGAGATGGCGTGATTCAACTGCAATGTCCGCATCGGGTTTATTGGCCTGGCGTGGTGGTCACGGCAGCGCGGATCAGCGGCATCGAGCCCGTGACGACGGGCTGCTGCGCGAATTGCTGGTGCGCTTCAAGGTATTGGTCGAGACTTGCGTCGCGGATGATGTTGACGTCCTGCAGGCCCGGCTGCGCCGATGCCTGCGCAACCGTCACGCGCTGCAGGTTGCCGTTCTGCGGTCCGCCTGTCGACGCGACCTGGACGGCGCCCGGCGCACCGGCCGTCTGCATCTGCGGGACGACGATCCACGTCAGCGTGGCGGCCGCGGCGGCCACCGCGAACGCGGGCACGACACGCCGGCGCAGCGACAGCAGCTTGCGCGCGACCGGCGCGGCGGCCGGCGCGAGCAGGTGCGGCTCGCTTTCCAGCGCGGCCGACATGCGCGCGGTGAACGCGACGCTCAGCGCGGGCGACAGCGCGAGCTCGTCCGAGCGCAGCGCATCGCCGATCAGGTGGTAATGGGCCCACGCAGCGCGATCCGCGCGGTCGAGCTCATCCAGAAACTGCCCGTGATCCGGGCCGTCGAACAGTTCACCGTCGACCAGAGCGGAAAGGCGCTCGCCGCGCGAGCACGCTTGCGACTGCGTATTGACCGACCCCATGATGCTCCCCATCTTGCACACACCCCGTCGTGACTTCACGACTCTATCCGTAACTAGACCCCGACCCGCGTCGTTGCGCCCGTCGCGCTTACCAGCGCTTGCCTTCGGGCGTATCGAGCAGCGGACGCAATTTCGCAGCGATTGCCTCGCGCGCCCGGAAGATCCGCGACCGAACCGTCCCGATCGGACAATCCATCATTTCCGCGATCTCTTCGTAGCTCAGGCCCTCGATCTCGCGCAGCGTGATCGCCTGGCGCAGTTCTTCGGGCAGGACGGCCATTGCAGCGTTGACCGTCTCGGCAATCTGCTTGCTCATCAACATCGACTCAGGCGTGTTGATATCCCTTAGTTGGTCTGCGTCGGAGAAAGTTTCCGCTTCCTCGGCATCGGCCTCGGTGGAGGTCGGTGCCCGGCGGCCCTGCGTCGCAAGGTAGTTCTTCGCCGTATTGACGGCAATCCGGTACAACCACGTGTAGAACGCCGACTCGCCGCGAAATTGCGGCAGCGCACGATACGCCTTGATGAACGCGTCCTGGGCCACATCCTCGACCTCGGCGGGATCCCGCACGAGGCGCGAGATCAGCCGAATGATCTTGCGGTGGTATTTGGAGACCAGGAGTTCGAACGCCGCCTTGTCGCCTTTCTGTACGCGCTCGACCAGAGCCTGATCGATTTCTTTTTCACTCACCTGACAAATCCGTTAACTAGGGATGCAACGCGGAGCGTTATTGTAGCGTTCCGGCGCCGGCCGCTGGTTACGGTCGGTAACTGCGCCACCGTCATGCCCGCCCCGCCGTGCCCGCGGTACGCGCCAGCACGGACAGCGCGCTGAACGACGCGGCGTCGAGCGCATCGGCCGGGATCAGCAGCGGCCGGGCACGCCGGGCGCCCTGCCCGACCGACAGCACGAGCAGCAGGCTGCTCCAGTGTGCATGGCCGGTCACGCGGCCCCGGGCCAGCAAGCGCCCGGTGCGGCCAAACGCCGCAATCTCCCCGAATGCATCGATCCGCAACTCGGCCGGCAGCCGACGGGCACAGGCCCGTGCGGCACACATGGCAAGCAGCGCTGCCGTCGCCGCGGACACGCACGCGCCGGCTGCGGCACCGGCCCGCGGCGCCCAGAACAGGTACGCGGACGCGGCAGCCGCCGCGACGAACACGGCCAGCACGACATACGACACGGCCGAGGCCCGCAACGCAAAGCGCTGCGGACGCCCGGCCGGAGCATCGAATGGACTCGTCAAGCGATTCAGCGTCAGACGCGCTTGAACACCAGCGTGCCGTTGGTACCGCCGAAGCCGAAGTTGTTCTTTACGGCAACGTCGATCTTCATGTCACGCGCGGTGTTCGCGCAGTAATCGAGATCGCACTCGGGGTCCTGGTTGAAGATGTTGATGGTCGGCGGCGACACGTTGTTGTGCAGCGCCAGCACCGTGAACACCGACTCGAGGCCGCCCGCGCCACCCAGCAGGTGGCCCGTCATCGACTTCGTCGAGTTCACGACGAGCTTGTACGCGTGCTCGCCGAATGCCGCCTTCACCGCGTCGGACTCGTTCTTGTCGCCGAGCTGCGTCGACGTGCCGTGCGCGTTCAGGTACTGGACCTCGTCCGCGTTCACGCCGGCGTCGCGCAGCGCCGCAACCATGCAGCGGCGCGGACCGTCCATGTTCGGCGCGGTCATGTGGTACGCATCGCCCGTCATGCCGAAGCCCGAGACTTCCGCATAGATCTTCGCGCCGCGCGCCTTCGCCGCCTCGTACTCCTCGAGCACCATCACGCCCGCGCCCTCACCCAGCACGAAGCCGTCGCGATCCTTGTCCCACGGACGGGACGCCGTGGCCGGATCGTCGTTGCGGGTCGACAGCGCACGCGCGGCCGCGAAGCCGCCGATGCCGAGCGGTGACACCGTCGATTCGGCGCCGCCCGCGACCATCACGTCGGCGTCGCCGGCCTGGATCAGGCGCGCCGCGAGGCCGATGCTGTGCAGACCGGTCGTGCAGGCCGTCACGGCCGCAAGGTTCGGGCCCTTCAGGCCGAACATGATGCTCAGGTGACCCGAGATCATGTTGATGATCGAACCCGGCACGAAGAACGGCGAGATCCGGCGCGCGCCGCGATCGACGTAGGTCTGGTGCGTATCTTCGATCATCGGCAGGCCGCCGATGCCGGAGCCGACCAGCACGCCGATGCGTTCCGCATTGGCTTCGTTCACTTCGAGGCCGCTGTCCCGGATTGCCTGGACGCCGGCTGCGATGCCGTAATGGATGAACGTATCCATGTTGCGGGCTTCCTTCGCCGGAATGTATTCCTCGGCGCTGAAACCCTTCACCTCGCCAGCGAAATGGCAGGCGAGGTTCGACGGATCGAACTTCGTGACGGTGGCGATGCCGGACTTGCCGGCGACGAGATTGGCCCAGCCGTCGGCAACATTATTGCCAACGGGCGAAATCAGCCCCAGGCCTGTAACGACAACACGACGGCGGCTCACGGTAACCTCTTTTCCATTGGATGACAAAAACAAAAGCCACAGTGGCCACAGGAACCAGCCCTGCGAGCCCTGTGGCTGTTAGTCCGTCCGGCGCGGTTGCCGGCAGGATGGCGCGTCAAACGCGAAGATCGCGGCGACGTGGCAGATAAGCGCGAAAGGCGCTTACGCCTTGACGTTTGCGCGAGCGTAGTCGATCGCTTGCTGAACGGTCGTGATCTTCTCTGCTTCTTCGTCCGGGATTTCCATGCCGAACTCGTCTTCGAGCGCCATCACCAGTTCGACCGTGTCGAGCGAGTCTGCGCCCAGATCGTTCACGAACGATGCTTCGTTCTTGATCTCGGCTTCTGCGACGCCCAGTTGCTCAGCGACGATCTTCTTGACACGTTGTTCGATGTTATCCATTACCCCTCCGAGGGAAAGTTCAGATTTACAAGTGCGCGCATTTTATCAGGTTTGCTGACGCCAAAACGCGCGTTGGCTTGATGGTCGATCAAGCGCCGATCCGCCTGAAAAACGGGATACGGCGCGGATGGTAAACGAAAATCGTTACGACATGTACATGCCACCGTTCACGTGCAGCGTCGTGCCGGTGATGTAACCGGCCTGCGGCGATGCGAGGAACGCGACGGCATGGGCAATGTCTTCCGGGCTGCCGAGGCGGCCGAGCGGAATCTGGGTCTTGAGCGCGGCCTGCTGTTCTTCCGGCAGCGTCTTCGTCATGTCGGTGTCGATGAAGCCCGGCGCGACGCAGTTCACCGTGATGCCACGGCTGCCGATCTCGCGCGCGAGCGCACGCGTCATGCCCGCGACGCCGGCCTTCGCCGCCGCGTAGTTGGCCTGGCCCGGGTTGCCGGCCGAGCCGACCACCGACGTGATGTTGATGATGCGGCCGCCGCGGGCCTTCATCATCGGACGCAGCACCGCACGCGACAGGCGGAACACCGACTTCAGGTTGGTGTCGATCACCGCGTCCCAGTCCTCGTCCTTCATCCGCATCGCGAGCTGGTCCTGCGTGATGCCGGCGTTGTTGACGAGCACGTGAAGCGCGCCGAATTCCTTCACGGTCGCGTCGATCAGCGCTTCGGCCGCCGCCGCGTCGTTGACGTTCAGCACCGCGCCGCGGCCCGTCACGCCCGCTTCCGCGAACCCTGCGGTAATCGCGGCGGCGCCCGATTCGCTCGTCGCCGTGCCGATCACCGTCGCGCCCTGGCGCGCGAGTTCGAGCGCGATCGCCCGGCCGATGCCGCGCGATGCGCCGGTCACGATCGCGACCTGTTTATCGAGAGTCTTTTCCATGAATCGAATATCCGTCTCTTGAGGAAAGGCGCCGCGTCAGGCGGTCGCCAGCTTCAGTGCTTCGTCGAGCGAAGCCGGATCGAACACCGATGCGCCGACCAGGTTGCCGTCGATGCGCTTCGTCAGCCCTGCCAGCACCTTGCCCGGACCGCATTCGATCACGTGCGTGACGCCCGTGCCCGCGATGTGCTGCACGCATTCGACCCAGCGCACCGGGCCAGCGGCCTGGCGCACCAGCGCGTCCTTGATCGCGGCCGGATCGCTGACCACCGCAACGTCGATGTTGTTGACGACCGGAATCTGCGGCGCCTTCACGTCGACGTTCGCGAGATAGTCGCGCAGCTGGTCCGACGCCGGCTTGAGCAGCGACGAATGGAACGGCGCCGACACCGGCAGCGGCAACGCGCGCTTCGCGCCCTTCGCCTTCGCGATCTCGCAGGCCTTCTCGACGGCCGCCTTCGCGCCCGCGATCACGACCTGCGCCGGCGCGTTGAAGTTCACGGCTTCGACGACGCCCGCTTGCGCGGCTTCGGCGCACACCGCGCGCACCGTGTCGTCATCGAGACCCAGGATCGCGGCCATGCCGCCCTCGCCGACCGGCACGGCCGTCTGCATCGCCTGTGCGCGGAAGCGCACGAGCGGCACCGCGTCCTTGAACGCGATCGCGCCCGCGGCAACGAGCGCCGTGTATTCGCCGAGGCTGTGGCCCGCGACGATCGACGGTGCCGGGCCGCCGGCCTGCTGCCATGCGCGATAGCACGCGTAGGCGGCCGTCAGCATCACGGGCTGCGTGTTGGTGGTCAGATTCAGTTCTTCGGCCGGACCTTCGGCGATCAGCTTGCCGAGATCCTGATTGAGTGCATCGGATGCTTCCTGGACCGTCTCGCGCACGACGGCCAGATCGGCGAATGCGTTGAGCATGCCGACCGACTGCGAGCCCTGCCCCGGAAAAACGAATGCAAATTTCATATCGTCCCCAATTGAATCGATTCGGACGGCGCGCGCGAACGGCGCGCCGGTTCGGGATCCGCGCGCAGCAATTGCGCGCCGCGGATCAGTAGCGGAAGACGGATGCGCCCCACGTGAAGCCGCCGCCGACGCCTTCGATCAGCACGTGCTGACCGCGCTGGATGCGGCCGTCGCGCACCGCGGTGTCGAGTGCCAGCGGGATCGACGCAGCCGACGTGTTGCCGTGCTGGTCGACCGTCACGACCATGCGCTCCTGCGGCAGGCCGAGCTTGCGGCAGGTGCTGGTCATGATGCGGATGTTGGCCTGGTGCGGGATCAGCCAGTCGACCTGCTCGGGCGCGAGATTCGCCTTGGCGAGCGCCTCGATCGCGACCTTTTCGAGCACGTTGACCGCGAGCTTGAACACGGCCTGCCCGTCCATGTACAGGAACGCGCTGCCGTCGATCACGCCGCGATTGACGTTGCCCGGCGTGCAGAGGATGTTCGAATAGCTGCCGTCCGCATGCAGCGCGCTGCCGAGCACGCCCGGCTCTTCCGATGCGGACAGGATCACCGCGCCCGCGCCGTCGCCGAACAGCACGCAGGTCGTGCGGTCCTTGAAATCGAGAATGCGCGAGAACGTCTCCGCGCCGACGATGAGCGCCGTGCGGTGCTGGCCGCTGCGGATGAAACTGTCGGCCGTCGCCATCGCATACGCGAACCCCGAGCACACCGCCTGCACGTCGAATGCCGCGCCACCGTTCTTGATACCGAGCTTGTTCTGCAGCAGGCACGCCGTGCTGGGGAACACGAAATCGGGGGTCGAAGTCGCGACGATGATCAGGTCGATCGACTGCGGATCGATGTCGGCCGCCTCGATCGCACGACGCGACGCTTCGAGCGCGAGATCGCTCGTCGTGACGTTCGGTGCGGCGAAGTGACGCGCATGGATGCCCGTGCGCGCAACGATCCACTCATCGCTCGTCTCGATGCCTTCCTTCGCGAGTCGATCGGCGAGCTGCTGGTTCGTGACGCGGTCGGGCGGCAGGTAGCTGCCCGTGCCGAGCACGCGGGAATAGAGAGTCGATTGGGCCATTTATGCTTTAGAGGATTGCGCAGCGGAAGGTTCGGCGTGATGGCCTGCGGCCGGGCTCGTCTGGCCCGCGCCGCCCGCGTCGTGTTCGCCGTCGCCGAGCGACACCGAATTGTCCGCCATCGCGCGCGCGAGGCGCTCCAGCACGCCGTTTTTGACGGCATCATACCCGCGTTTGATCGCCCACTCAAACGCGTAGGCATCGGCCGAACCGTGGCTTTTGATCACGAGGCTCTTCAGCCCCAGCAGCGCCGCACCGTTGTACTGGCGGTGATCGACGCGCTTCTTGAAACGCATCAGCACCGGCAGCGCAAGCAGTGCCATCAGCTTCGACATCAGCGAACGGCCGAACTCCTCGCGGATGATGTCGGACAGCATCTGCGCGAGCCCTTCGGACGTCTTGAGCGCGACGTTGCCGACGAAGCCGTCGCAGACGATCACGTCGACCGTGCCCTTGTAGATGTCGTTGCCTTCGACGTTGCCGCGGAAATTCAGCGTGCTGGCGCGCAGCAGTTCACCTGCGCGCTTGATCGTCTCGTTGCCCTTGATGACTTCTTCGCCGATGTTCAGCAGGCCGATCGTCGGGCGCTCCTTGCCTTCGAGCGCGGCGACGAGCGCGTGCCCCATCTCCGCGAACTGCAGCAGGTGCTGCGGCTCGCAGTCGACGTTCGCGCCGAGGTCCAGCATCATCGTGTAGCCGGTCGGGTTCGGCAGCGCGAACGCGATCGCAGGCCGCTCGATGCCGGGCAGCGTCTTGAGCACATAACGGGAAACGGCCATCAGCGCGCCAGTGTTGCCGGCGGAGATACAGGCCTGGGCCGCGCCTTCCTTGACGTGGTTGAGCGCGACACGCATCGAAGAATCCTTCTTCTTGCGCAGCGCCACTTCGACAGGGTCGTCCATCGCCACGACTTCGGTGGCGGGCACGATGGTCAGCGCGGGATCGTCGAGGGCTTTCAGCTTTTTCAACTGAGCGCGGATCGCGCTTTCGATGCCGACGAGCATCAGGTGCGCATCGGGATGCGCGCGGACGAACTTGACTGCCGCGGGAACGGTCACGGACGGGCCGTGGTCGCCTCCCATGCAATCGATTGTGAGCTTTACGGTCATGGAATGCGACGAATTTCAGGCACAAAAAAGCGGCAGTTGAATGCCGCCTTTTTGTTGAGCCAGGAAAGTGTCAAGCGAACCAGTTGTCACGCGAACGGCGATCGTAGCGCGCAACGCGTGACTTGACGCTTAGTCGTTCTTCGTCTTGACGACTTTCTTGCCGCGATAGTAGCCGTTCGGGCTGACGTGGTGACGCAGGTGCACCTCACCCGTGCTCGGCTCGACTGCCAGCGGCGCTGCCGTCAGGAAATCGTGCGAACGATGCATGCCGCGCTTCGACGGCGACTTCTTGTTTTGCTGGACTGCCATGACTAACTCCTAAATAATTTTCCGGATTCTAACACAGCCCGATCCGGCGCTTAACTACCCTGGCCCAAAGCCCTTACGCCTTCCCGCGCCACAACTGCTTAGTGTTTCTTGCCGCCGTCCCCGTCCTTCTTCAGCGCTTCCAGCGCCGCGAACGGATTCGGCCGTTTGCCTTCGTCCTCGTCTTCGGCGGACTCGTCGTCCGCGTCTTCCGAAGGACCGCTCGCACCCGACACGAGGCTTTCGTGAACTGCCGGGCAAACCTCGTGCTTGGGCACGAGCGGCAACGAAAGCAGCAACTCCTCTTCGATCAAGTCGACGAGATCGAACTGGCGTGAGCCCACGATCACATCGGCTTCATCGTCGTCGAGCGGAAATTCTTCAGCTTCTTCTTCGGTCGCAACGACCCGGTACGTCATGTCGACGTCGAACGTCTCATCATACGGGGTCATGCAGCGCTGGCACGTGAGCCACGCATGGCCGTGTACCGCGAGGCGCAGATACGGCTGCTGCCCATCGGCGCCGTCGTCCTGCAACTCTTTCTGGGTGAACCCCTCGGCCTGCCACGTGAAGACCGTGTCGCGATCGGGCGCGTCCGCCGGCACTTCGTTCAGCATGCGCGGCAGCTGCGACAGGCGCACGGCACCCGCTGCCTGCCGCCCGCTGCGGGCGAATTCGAACAGGTCGACCGCGTGCGGATCAAGCGACGCCGCAGGTTTGCCAGAAGAAGTGTTCATGTTGCGCTCCTGCCTACAGGCTGACTTGCGGGATCCGGCTTGCTGGCGCCGCACATTTGGCGCCGCGCACGTGCGCGATCTACGCCGCGTACGATTACGTACTGTACTTCCGAAGACCCGGCAGGCGCCACCACTGCGAAAGCCTGCCGACGAAAAGCGGGAAAGCATACCTGTTTTACCTTTTGCGGTCAATCACTTATGCTTGCGCCCTCACAACACCGCGCCACACCTGACGACTCATCGCCCCAATCGACCATGCCGGATACCGTTTGCCGCCCGCCGCGGCTGATTCTCGCCTCCAGTTCCCGCTACCGCCGCGCGCTCCTCGAGCGCCTCGGCGTGCCGTTCGACGTGATGTCGCCCGACCTCGACGAAACCCCGCTCGCAGGCGAAACGCCGGCCGCGACCGCGCTGCGCCTCGCCGGCGCGAAGGCGCGCGCGGTCGCCGCGACGATCGACGCGCCGGACGGCGTACTCGTGATCGGGTCGGACCAGGTCGCGACGTTCGACGGCCACCAGATCGGCAAGCCCGGCACGCACGAGCGCGCGCTTGCGCAGCTCCTGTCGATGCAGGGCCGCGACGTCGAATTCCACAGTGCGCTCAGCCTGTACGACAGCCGCACGGGTGAAACCTGGAGCGAGGACGTCGTCACGCACGTGCGCTTCCGCTCGCTGCCCGAAGCCGAACTCGACGCGTACTTGCGTGCGGAAACGCCGTACGACGTCGCCGGCAGCGCGAAATCCGAAGGGCTCGGCATCGCGCTGCTGGATGCCATCGACTCCAACGACCCGACGGCGCTCGTCGGTCTGCCGCTGATCGCGCTCACGCGGATGCTGCGCGCCGCGGGCTATCCGCTCTTTGCCACCCAGGGAGACCGCGCATGACAGCCGGCACGCTCTATCTCGTCCCGAACACCCTCGGCGAAGGCGACGCATCGATGCTCGCCGCCGTGCTGCCCGCGGCCGTGCAGGCGCGCGCCGGCACGCTCGGCTATTACATCGGCGAAAACGCGAAAACGACCCGCGCGTTCCTGAAGAAGATCGGCACGACGCGGCCGATCCAGGAAATCGAGATCCGGGAACTGAACGTCAATACGCCGGCCGGCGAGATCGACCGGCTGCTCGCCCCGGTACTGGCGGGGGCGGACGCCGGGCTCGTATCCGAGGCCGGCTGCCCCGCCGTTGCCGATCCTGGCGCGCTGCTGGTCCGTCGGGCGCACGAGCGCGGCGTGAAGGTCGTGCCGCTCGTCGGGCCGAGTTCGATCCTGCTCGCGCTGATGGCATCCGGACTGAACGGCCAGAGTTTCGCGTTCAACGGCTATCTGCCGGTCGATGCGGCCGCGCGCGCGAAACGCCTGCGCGAACTCGAGCAGTTGTCGCGCAAGGCGCGCCAGACGCAGATCTTCATCGAGACGCCGTACCGGAACCACGCGATGCTCGACACGCTCGTCGCGACCTGCGCGCCGTCGACGCAGATCTGCGTCGCGGCCGACCTGACCCTCGAGACCGAGACGATCGCCAGTCGCTCGGTGGCGGACTGGAAAAAGGCGCCTGCGCCGAATCTGCACAAGCGCCCCGCCATCTTCCTGCTGCTCGCGAACTGAGATCGGCACCGGCAACAGCCTCGCGGCACGGGGCACCCCGCTCCGCTCGCCGCGGCGCCGGCCGGCTGCGGCTCAGCGCAGGCTGAACGACGCGCCGCCGGCGGTCAGCGCCTTCATCGCGGCACCGCCGACCGCCGCGCCGAACTTGCGCGCAACGCGATTCGTCAGGCTTTCCTTCACCGTGTAGTCGACGAGATCCGGCGCCTTCAGCACGTCGCGCGCGACCGTGTCGGTCGTGCCGTAGCCGTCGGCGAGCCCGAGTTCGACGCTCTTCTCGCCGGTCCAGAACAGACCCGAGAACATGTCGGGCGTTTCGTGCAGCCGCTTGCCGCGGCCATCCTTCACGGCCTTGATGAACTGCGCATGGACCTGGTCGAGCAGCGCCTGCGCATGGGCATCCATCTTCGGCGTCTCGGGCGAGAACGGGTCGTAGAAGCCCTTGTTTTCGCCCGACGTGTGCAGGCGGCGATCGACGCCCAGCTTGCCCATCAGGCCCGTGAAGCCGAACCCGTCCATCAGCACACCGATCGAGCCGACGATACTCGCCTTGTCGACGAATATCTTGTCGGCGGCGGACGCAATGTAATAGCCGCCCGATGCGCACATGTCGGTCACGACGACGTACAACGGCTTGTCCGGATACTTCGTGCGGAGCCGGCGGATCTCGTCGTAGACCATCCCTGCCTGCACCGGGCTGCCGCCCGGGCTGTTGATCCGCAGCACGACGCCGGCCGTGCCGTTGTCGTCGAAAGCGGCATCCAGCGCCGTATTGATGTCGTCGGCGTTCGCGTTGGTGCCCGCCGCGATCTCACCGTCGATCGTCACGAGCGCCGTGTGGCGCCCGCTCGACGAGAACTTCGAGTCGCTCGAGAAATCGATCAGCGCGAACGCGAACAGCACGAATACGCCGAGGAACGCGAAGCGGAAGAAAATCTTCCAGCGCCGCGCCGCACGCTGTTCCTTGACGGCCGCGAGCGCGATCCGCTCGAGCGCCGCACGCTCCCAGTTCGGTTCGCGGCTGTCGGGACGGGACGAGGAATCAGGGATGTTCGGTTGGTCGGCCATGCAGTAATGTCTTCAGTCGGTCGTGGCGGAAGGAGGCGGAGCGGCGGGACCCAGGTCGGCATCCGGCACCCAGAATACCGCACGCCCGTCCGGCGTGTCGCGCTCGTCGACTTCGACCGGCCGCAGACGGCCGCCGCGGCACGGGCCGCCGACACACTTGCCGGTATCCGGCGCGTAGATCGCGCCGTGCGTCGCGCACATCAGGTACAGGCCCGACGACTCGAAGAACTGCCCTTCGGCCCAGTCGAGCTCCATCGGCACGTGCGCGCAGCGGTTCAGGTAGCCGTACGCGCGACCTTCGTAACGCACGAAGAACACGACCGCCTGCTCGCCGCGCAGCGACGCGTCGACCCGCACACCGGCGCCGCCGTCGGCCAGCGCGTCCGATGCGCACACGCGCACGGCGTCCGGCGTCGTGCTCATGCGTGCTCCCGCAGCCACGCCGCCAGCGCGCCGACGTCCGGCGCGACGAAGCGCGGTGTCAGCGCAGCCAGTGCATCGGCCGTGTGCGCGCCGTACGCGACGCCGATGCCGGCGGCCCCGGCACTGGCGGCCATTTGCAGGTCGTGCGTGGTGTCGCCGATCATCACGGTACGCGCAAGATCCTGCCCCAATTCGCGCGACAATTCGTGCAGCATCGCCGGGTGCGGCTTCGAGAATGTTTCGTCCGCGCAGCGCGTCGCATCGAACAGGCTCGTCAGCTTCGACTGGTCGAGCACGCGGTTCAGTCCGACACGGCCCTTGCCGGTCGCGACCGCGAGCAGGTAACCCGTATCGCGCAATTCCGCGAGCAGTTCGCGCACGCCGGCGAACAGTTCGATGCGCTGATCGTCCAGCAGGTAGTGATGGCGATAACGTTCGGCCAGCCGCGGATAGTCGGACGGATCGAGGGTCGGTGCAGTGATCTGGAGCGCATCGCGCAGGCCGAGGCCGATCACATAGCGGGAGGCCTCGTCCGACGGCGTGGGCAGGCCGAGATCGCGGCACGCGGCCTGGATGCTGTGCGCGATATGCGCAGTCGAATCCATCAGCGTGCCGTCCCAGTCGAAGACGATCAGGTCAAATTGCTGTCGGGCCATGCGAGTCAGGCGGTATCGCGCAGAGCGCGGAGTTGATCGAGGAAGCGCCGGCATTCGTCCGGCAGCGGCGCGTCGAACTGCAGCGCCTCGCCGGTCAGCGGATGCGCGAGCTTCAGCCGGTGCGCATGCAGGAACATCCGTTTGAGCGACGGCTGCGCGTTCGCGCGCGCCAGCGCCTTGTTCAGTGCGAAGTCGCCATACTTGGCGTCGCCGGCGATCGGCAGGCCGAGATGCGCGAGGTGCACACGGATCTGATGGGTCCGACCCGTTTTGAGTTCCGCCTCGACCAGCGCGTAGTCCGGCCAGCGCTCGATCAGGTTGAACACCGTGTGCGACGACAGGCCGTCGTCCTGCACGCGCACGCGCCGCTCCCCTTCCGGGGTCGAATACTTGAACAGCGGCGCCTTCACCGCGCGGCGGCGGCCCCAGTCGGACTGCCACTCTCCGTGTCCGCACGCAAAGTAACGCTTGTCCATCCGGTTCTCGCGGATCTGCTCGTGCAGGCCGACGAGCGCCGAGCGCTTCTTCGCGAGCATCAGGATCCCGGAGGTCTCGCGGTCGAGCCGATGCACGAGTTCGAGGAACTTCGCGCGCGGACGCGCCTGGCGCATCTGCTCGATCACGCCGAACGCGACGCCGCTGCCGCCGTGCACGGCGACGCCGGCCGGCTTGTTGATGACGAGCATCGCATCGTCTTCGTACAGCACCTCGAACTGCGCGGGCGGCACGATCGGCGTGTCGGCGCGCGCGAGGTCGGCCGCCGCCACCCGCACGGGCGGCACGCGGACGATGTCGCCGAACGCGAGGCGATACTGGGCGTCGACCCGACCCTTGTTCACGCGCACTTCGCCGCTGCGCAGGATCCGGTAAATATGGCTTTTGGGCACGCCTTTACAGACGCGCAACAGGAAGTTGTCGATCCGCTGACCGGCCGAGTTTTCGTCGATCTGGATCATCGATACCTGGCCGCTTGCGACTGAATTCTGGGATATTTTGCCTAACTCATTCATACTGAATATAATTTTGCCCAGCCGGACGTTGAGGGTGGCCTGACAGGCCGGCCCCGACGGAATCGGGCAAGGCGCAAGCGCAAACCGCTATTTTACTTGCGCCGGGGGTCTGCTGCTCGCCCCTAATCAAAGAGATGCAGCAAGTTGCACGCACGGCGCCGCCCGTCGGCAAGGATCGCGCCCACAGGCGGATTCGGTCGGCAAGGCGCCGCGGTAACGGAAAGTTGGTTGAAAAGAATTTGAT
This sequence comes from Burkholderia sp. MSMB0856, assembly GCF_001524645.2. Taxonomy (NCBI): domain Bacteria; kingdom Pseudomonadati; phylum Pseudomonadota; class Betaproteobacteria; order Burkholderiales; family Burkholderiaceae; genus Burkholderia; species Burkholderia sp. MSMB0856. The sequence goes on from NZ_CP013427.1 coordinate 2,438,316, forward strand.
CGGCAGCCCGACGGCGTGAAGTACGTCCGTAGGCTGCCGGTTGCGAAAATACGGCGTTGCGCCCGATTTGGCCCCGCGAAGCGTGCGGGGCTTGGCGACGTCAAACCAGGGAAGTACACCCCAGGCGGGAAAGTCGGGCTGGATTCGATACTCCCCGCTGCGGCCCAAGCCGCAGCATCTGCCGCCCGTCGGCGCGCGCGACGCATTGCGCGCGCCCCGTGGCAGTGCCCCGGTCTCAGGCTTAGCGCGCTTTCGCAGCGTGCGGTGTGTGGACGCCGTGCTTTGAAGCCGTGTTCGCAGGTGCCCTTTGGCCGCCGGCCCCGTCTTTCGGGCCCAAGCGCCTCTTCAGGCAATTCTCCCCGCCATCCTTCCCGCTCCAGCGTGCCCGTGACAACACAACAAGGCGCGGCCTGCCGTCGTTCCCGCCCTCGCGACTGACAATCGCGAGGCGCCGGCAGCAGAGCCGCCTGGAGTCGTTCATGAAACGCATGCTGTTCAATGCGACGCAGCAGGAGGAGCTGCGCGTCGCCATCGTCGATGGGCAAAAGCTCATCGACATCGACATCGAGACAGCCGGGCGCGAACAGCGCAAGGGCAATATCTACAAAGGTGTCGTGACCCGCATCGAGCCGTCGCTCGAAGCGTGCTTCGTCAATTACGGCGAAGACCGCCACGGCTTCCTGCCGTTCAAGGAAGTCGCCCGCCAGTACTTCAAGGAAGGCATCGACATGCGCTCCGCGCGCATCCAGGATGCCCTGCGCGAAGGCCAGGAGCTGATCGTTCAGGTCGAGAAGGAAGAGCGCGGCAACAAGGGCGCCGCCCTCACGACCTTCATCTCGCTCGCCGGCCGCTACCTCGTGCTGATGCCGAACAACCCGCGCGGCGGTGGCGTATCGCGCCGGATCGAAGGCGACGAGCGGCAGGAACTGCGCGAAACCATGGCGCAGCTGCAGATTCCCGACGGCATGAGCATGATCGCCCGCACCGCGGGCATCGGCCGCAGCGCCGAGGAACTGCAGTGGGACCTGAACTACCTGCTGCAGCTGTGGCGCGCGATCGAAGCGGCATCGCAAAGCGGCAATTCCGGCCAGCCGATGCTGATCTATCTGGAATCGAGCCTCGTGATCCGCGCGATCCGGGACTATTTCCAGCCCGATATCGGCGAAATCCTGATCGACACGACCGAGATCTACGATCAGGCCCGTGCGTTCATGGACATCGTGATGCCGGACAACGTGTCGAAGGTGAAGCGTTACCACGACGACGTGCCGCTCTTCTCGCGCTTCCAGATCGAGCACCAGATCGAGACCGCGTATTCGCGCACGGTGCCGCTGCCGTCGGGCGGCGCGATCGTGATCGACCACACCGAAGCGCTCGTCGCGATCGACGTCAACTCGGCGCGTGCGACCAAAGGCGCGGACATCGAGGAAACGGCGACCCGCACGAACCTCGAAGCGGCGGACGAAGTGGCCCGCCAGCTGCGCCTGCGCGACCTCGGCGGCCTGATCGTGATCGACTTCATCGACATGGAGTCGGCGAAGAGCCAGCGCGAAGTCGAGCAACGCCTGAAGGACGCGCTCAAGCACGACCGTGCGCGCGTGCAGATGGGCAAGATCTCCCGCTTCGGCCTGATGGAACTGTCGCGCCAGCGCCTGCGTCCGGCCCTGTCGGAAGGCAGCCACGTGACGTGCCCGCGCTGTAACGGCACCGGCCACATTCGCGATACCGAATCGTCCGCGCTGCAGGTCCTGCGGATCATTCAGGAAGAAGCGATGAAGGAAAACACCGCGGCGATCCACTGCCAGGTGCCGGTCGAGGTGACCGCCTTCCTGCTCAACGAAAAGCGTCAGGAAATCAACAAGATCGAGTCGCGCTTCAAGGTCGGCATCGTGCTGATCCCGAACAAGCACCTCGATACGCCGCACTACAAGCTCGAGCGCCTGCGCCATGACGACGCGCGCCTCGACGATCCGCGTGCGTCCTGGAAGATGGCGGAAGAAGCCGCCCGCGAACTGGAGTCGGAAACCGGCTACAGCAAGCGTGCGGCCGACGTGAAGCCGAAGCAGGAAGCCGCGGTCAAGGGCATCACGCCCGAGCGTCCGGCACCGAGCCCGGCACCGCAGCGCCCGGTCGAACCGGTTGCGGTACCCGCCCCGGTCGCCGCGGCGAGCGGCGGCTTCATCGGCTGGCTGAAGGGTCTGTTCGGCATGTCGCCGGCTCCGGCACCCGCGCCGGTCGCACCGGCACCGGCCAAGGAGCAGGCAGCCCGTCCGGCCCGCGAGCGGACCGAGAAGACCGAGCAGCGCGGCGGCGATCGCAACCGCAACCGTCGCGGCGGCGCCCAGCAGGCTCAGGGCGGTCGCGATCAGGCAGCGGCAGGCCGTGGCCAGTCGCAACGCCTGGAACGCGAAGGCAAGGAAGGGCGCGAGCCGCGTGAACCGCGCGAAGGTCGCGAACCGCGTGAAGGCCGTGAGCCGCGCGAAAGCCGTGAGGGTCGCGAAAGTCGCGAGGGTCGTGGCCCACGCGAAGGCCGCGAACCGCGCGAGCCGCGTGAGAGCCGTGAACCGCGCGAGAACCGCGAACCGCGCGAGCGCACCGAGCAGCCTGAAGCCGTCGAGGCAGCCGGCCGCGGCGAGCGCCAGGAACGCGGCGAACGTCGCGAGCGCGGAGAGCGCCGCAAGCCGACGCAACACGCGGCGACGCTCGAAACCGTCACCCGTGGCGAGAACCATCCGGAAGCGGCAGCCGACCAGACTGCAGCCGTCGCCCTGCCGGGCGCCGATGTCGCAGCCGACGCGGAAGCCGGCGCACGTGACGGCGAGGAACGTCGCCGCCGCCGCCGCGGTCGCCGTGGCGGTCGTCGCGAGCGCGAGGACGAAGGCGCAGTCGTCGACCACGCCGAGCAAGGCGCGGACGGCGAAGCCGCCGTGCAGGCCGTGACGACGGAAACCCCGAGCGCGGTCGAGCCGGCTCATACGGCCGCACCGGTCGCGGTGGCAGCCGTCGCCGCAGCAGGCGCAGTCGTTGCCGAAGCAGCCGCACCGGTCGCAGCCGAGCCGCAACCGGCACCGGTTCGCGTCGAAGCGACGCCGGTCGCGCCGCTCGAGCCGGCCGTCGTCGCACCAGCAGCCGAAGCGGCACCGGTCACGCCGGCCGCTGCTCCGGAAGCCGCCCCGGCTCCGGTCGCGGTTTCGCCGACCGATGCGTTCGAAGTGCCGGCCGCGCCGGCTGCCGTCGAAGCGCCGCAGTCCGCGCCCGTCGAGCAGGCCGCACCGGCACCGGTCGTCGCAGCCGAAGCGGCTCCGGCCGCCGTCGAACCGGCTCGCGTCGAAACTGCGCCGGTCGAAGCCGTTGCCGCGCCGGCACCGGCGCCCGTGCAAACGGCCGCTGCGCCAGCGTCGGCGAGCCTCGATGTCGTGCTGGAACAAGCCGGTCTCGTGTGGGTGAACACCGACGCCGACAAGTTCCGCGCTGCTCAGGAAGCCGCGTCTAGCCTGCCGCGCGCAGTCCGCGTTCCGCGCGAGCGCAAGGCGCTGCCGCCGGTCGACACGACCCCGATGCAGCAGGTCGAAACGTCGCAACATTAAGCGGCGCATCGCCCGACCAGGAAAAGCCCGCCTCCGGCGGGCTTTTCCATTTCCGCGCTGCGGGTTTCCGCCCACCGGCCCGGCCAGCCGCTTCCGGCTAGAATAGAAGCTTGGCTCGCACTTCTTTCAACATGTCCCGACGCATCATTCCTCTCGCCGACGTCAGCGGGATGCCGGATATCTCCGGCGTCGCGCATACCCCTGACGGCGCCTTGGCCGACACGCTCGCCAGGCCGCTGCGCGACCTGCGCATCTCGGTGACGGACCGCTGCAACTTCCGTTGCGTGTACTGCATGCCGCGAGACGTGTTCGACAAGAACTACCCGTTCCTGCCGCACAGCGCGCTGCTCACGCACGAAGAAATCGAGCGCGTGGCGCGGCTGTTCGTCGCACACGGCGTCGAAAAGATCCGGATCACCGGCGGCGAACCGCTGCTGCGCAAGAACCTCGAATTCCTGATCGAGCGCCTCGCGCGCCTGACGACCCATGACGGCCGCCCGCTCGACCTGACGCTGACGACCAATGGCTCACTGCTCGCGCGCAAGGCGCGCGCGCTGAAGGATGCCGGCCTCACGCGCGTGACGGTCAGCCTCGACGCGCTCGACGATAAGTTGTTCAAGCGCATGAACGACGCCGACTTCGCGAGCGCCGACGTGCTCGACGGCATCTTCGCCGCGCAGGCCGCGGGCCTCGCGCCGGTCAAGGTCAACATGGTCGTGAAACGCGGCACCAACGACAGCGAGATCCTGCCGATGGCCGAGCGCTTCCGCGGCACCGGCGTGATCCTGCGTTACATCGAATACATGGACGTCGGCACGTCGAACGGCTGGAACATGACCGAAGTGCTGCCGTCCGCGGACGTCGTCGCACGGATCGCCGAACAGTTCCCGCTCGTGCCGCTCGAGCCGCACACGGCGGCGGAAACCGCGCAGCGCTGGGGCTATGCCGACGGCAGCGGCGAAATCGGCGTGATCTCGAGCGTCACACAGGCATTTTGCGGCGACTGCACGCGCGCGCGGTTGTCGACCGAGGGCAAGCTGTATCTGTGCCTGTTCGCGTCGACCGGCCATGACCTGCGCGCCCTCGTGCGCGGCGGCGCCAGCGACGCCGAGATCGCGACCGCGATCGCCCGGATCTGGCAGGCCCGCACCGACCGCTATTCGCAGCTGCGCGGCAGCGCGACCGCCGACGCGGCGCCTCACGGTGCCGGCAAGCGCGTAGAAATGTCGTACATCGGCGGCTGACGCGCGCCCGCCGCCCCGATTTCCCGCAATGTCCGCTTCCGCCTCACCTTCCGTCACCGGCCTGCTGCTCGCGGGCGGGCGCGCGACACGCATGGACGGCGCCGACAAGGGTCTGCAACTGCTCGACGGTACGCCGCTTGCGCTGCACGTGTTGCGCCGGCTATCGCCGCAGGTCGACGAGACGCTGATCAGCGCGAATCGCAACATCGATCGCTATGCCGAGCTCGGTGCGCCGTTCGACGCGCGCATTGTGCCGGACGAAACACCCGATTTCTCCGGCCCGCTCGCGGGTCTGCTCGCCGGCATGCGCGCGGCGCGCGCACTGCTCGTCGCGTGCTCGCCGTGCGATACGCCCTATTTGCCGACCGACCTCGTCGCGCGGCTGCATGCGGCGCTCGATGCGCAGCAGGCCGACATCGCGATGGCGGTGACCGTCGACGCGCAACAGGCACGTTCGCCGCAGCCGACCTTCGCGCTGCTGCGCACGTCGCTCGCCGACGACCTCGCGGTCAGGCTCGCGGCCGGCGAGCGCAAGGTGCGTGCGTGGTACGCACGCCACAAGACGGTCGAAGTCGAGTTCTGCGACGAGCGTGCGTTTTACAATGCAAACTCTTGGCAGGAACTTGCCGCGCTTGCCCGCCGCTGACGGCCCCGGCATCCGTTCCCACCCGCCGCATGCGCCTTCGCGCTCCGGCGCCCTCCGCGCGCCACCGGCCACGAACCCGATACGCCTTGCGGCGCAGTCAGACTGATGATCACGCAATCCTCGCCCGCCTCCCGAACCGCACCCGATTCCGCTGCCCCGTTGTCGCTCGCCGACGCGCAGGCGCTCGCGTGCCGGTTCGCGATGCCGGTCGACGCGTGCGACACAGTGCCGCTGCATGACGCCCTCGACCGCGTGCTCGCGGCCGACGTGAATGCGCCGTTCGACATTCCCGCGTACGACAACTCGGCGATGGACGGCTATGCATTCGACGGCAGCGCACACGGACCTGCATCGGCCGCCGACATCGCGTTGACGGTCGCCGGCACGGCGTTCGCCGGCCATCCGTTCGACGGAGCCGTGGCGCCCGGTGCATGCATCCGAATCATGACCGGCGCGCCGATGCCGGCCGGATGCGACACGGTCATTCCGCAGGAACGCGTGCGCGTCGACGGCGACGTCATCCGCTTCGCCGCGCACGACGTCACGCGCGGCGCAAACTGCCGCCGGGCCGGCGAGGATCTCGCCCGCGGCGCCTGCGCGCTTGCCGCCGGGCGCATCCTCCGCCCGTCCGATCTCGGCTTGCTAGCATCGCTCGGGTTGCGCGAAGTCACGGTGCGCCGCCGCGTGCGCGTCGCCGTGTTCTCGACCGGCGACGAACTGCGCGAACCCGGCGAGCCGCTCGATCGCGGCACGCTGTACGACAGCAATCGCGGGATGCTGGTCGCGATGCTCGAAAGGCTGCACATCGACGCGCTCGATCTCGGGATCGTCCGCGACGATCCCGTGGCGCTCGAACGCGCGCTGCGCGATGCCGCCGCCGCACAGGCCGACGCGGTGATCACGTCGGGCGGCGTGTCGGTCGGCGAAGCCGATTTCACGCGCGACGTGATGGCGCGGCTCGGAGACGTGACCTTCGCGAGCCTCGCGCTGCGGCCCGGCCGGCCGCTCGCGTGCGGCACGCTCGCGCCTGCGGCCGACGGCGCCGGCCACGTGCTCTTCTTCGGGCTGCCCGGCAATCCGGTCGCTTCCGCCGTGACGTTCTACGCGATCGTGCGCCCCGCGCTGCTGACGCTGGCCGGCGCGCATGCGCCACCGCCGGCGATGTACACGGCACGCAGCACGCAGGCGCTGAAAAAGCGCCCGGGCCGTACCGAATACCTGCGCGCCGTCGCGACGCGCGACGCCGACGGCCAGTGGCACGTCGCGCCGGCCGGTTCGCAGAGTTCCGCATCGCTGAGCGGCCTCGCGGCCGCCAACTGTTTCATCGTCCTGGGCCACGATTCCGCGGCAGTCGACGCGGGCGCCCCGGTCGACATCCTGCCGCTCGACGGCTTGATCTGAATTCCAATCGGTATATCTCTACGGGGGCAATCCGCACATGAAGAAACAAATCTCGTCGATCGCCGCGGGGCAGACCGCGAAGGCGCTGATCCTCGTCTATCTGACGTTCAGCGTGCCGATCGTGCTGCTCGGCATCCTGGTCGCGTACATCCGCTACGGGATGGTCGAACTGAGCACGATCCTGAGCGCGCTGCTGCTGAACGCGATCCTCGGTTTCGTGCTGCTGTGGATCGCCTGCCACGCGTACAACTGGGTCGCGTCGCGCTTCGGCGGCATCGAGATCGTGCTGTCCGATCCGCCGGAGGAAGCGTGAGCGGCACGCCGCTGATCCGCACGGCCGAAACGCGCGACGTCGGTGCGATTCTCGCGCTGATGCGCGAGCTGGCCGAGTTCGAGAAGCTTGCGCACCTGTTCGTCGCGAGCGACGCCGATCTGGCCGACGCGCTGTTCGGCGAGCGCCCCGCGGCCGAAGCGCTGGTGGCCGAGCGCGACGGCGCGATCGTCGCGTATGCGCTGTTCTTTCACAACTATTCGACGTTCCTCGGCCGTCGCGGCCTGTATCTCGAGGATCTGTACGTGCAGCCGTCGCAGCGCGGCACGGGCCTCGGCACCGCGATGCTGCAGCACCTCGCGGCACTCGCAGTCGAGCGCCGCTGTGCTCGCTTCGAATGGTCGGTGCTGGACTGGAACCAGCCGGCGATCGACTTCTACGAAAAGATGGGCGCGACCGTGCTGCCGGAATGGCGCATCGTGCGCGTCACCGGGGATGCGCTGAACACGCTCGCCGCACGTTGAACGCGGGCCGGCCACGCCGGTCGGTGCTGCAAAGGAAAACGGGCGCCACGGCGCCCGTTTTTCGTTCCAGCCGGCTTCGGCTGTACACGTGATGCGTCATGCATCGTCCGCATCGGCGCCGTCGGCGGCTTCCGCGCCGAGCAGCCCGGCCGCCGTCTCGCCCGGCAACGCCTCGACCTGCTTCAGCTTGCGGTTCATCACGCGGGTGCGCTGCTCGGCGGCCTCGATCGAGCGCGTGACCGTTTCGAGCTGCGCCTTCGTGCGCGCGAGCACATCGCCGAACTTGCCGAATTCGGTCTTCACCGCACCGAGCACCTGCCACACTTCGCTCGAGCGCTGCTCGATCGCGAGCGTGCGGAAACCCATCTGCAGGCTGTTCAGCAGCGCGGTCAGCGTGGTCGGGCCGGCCACCGTGACACGATAGTCACGCTGCAGCAGGTCGGTCAGCCCCGGGCGGCGCAGGATCTCCGCATAGAGCCCCTCGGTCGGCAGGAACAGCAGCGCGAAATCGGTCGTATGCGGCGGTGCGACGTACTTCTCCGCAATCGTGCGCGCTTCCATCCGCACGCGTGCCTCGAGCGCACGGGCCGCGTCCTCGACCGCCACGGAATCGGCGCGCTCTTGCGCGTCGATCAACCGCTCGTAGTCCTCGCGCGGGAATTTCGCGTCGATCGGCAACCACACCGGCGGCGCGTCGCGCGTGCCGGCATCGCGCCCCGGCAGCCGAATCGCGAACTCGACGCGTTCGCTGCTCTTCGGCACCGTCGCGACGTTCTTCGCATACTGGTCGGGCGTGAGCATCTGCTCGAGCAAGGCCTCGAGCTGCACCTCGCCCCAGGTGCCACGCGTCTTCACGTTCGTTAGTACCTTCTTCAGGTCTCCAACGCCGGCCGCGAGCGTCTGCATCTCGCCGAGCCCGCGGTGGACCTGCTCGAGCCGGTCCGACACGAGCTTGAACGATTCGCCGAGCCGTTGTTCGAGCGTCGCATGCAGCTTCTCGTCGACGGTGCGGCGCATCTCCTCGAGCTTCGCCGCATTGTTCGTCTCGATTTCCTTCAGCCGCTGCTCGAGCGTCGCACGCACTTCGCCGATCCGGCGATCGTTGGCCTCGGTCAGTTGCGTGAGCTGCCGGTTCAGCGTGTCGCCGAACAGCCGCAGCGCGACCGTCTGCTCTTCGCGCGCCTGCTGCGCCTGACGCTGCACGCTCTCGCGCATCGCATCGAACTGCTGCGCGTTGCCCGCGACGAGTTTGCCCAACTGTTGCGCGAAACCCTCGATCTGATTGTTCTGCACGGTCGCGATGCTCGTGAGCTGTGTCGCGAGCGTCTGCTGAAGCTGCGAGAAACTGCCAGCCAGCTCGGTGCGCGAGCCGCGCGCGTTCTCGACGATCTCGCCACGCAGCTCGCGCTCGAGCCGCTCGACCGCGAGCGCCTGCGCGTGCGCGGCGTCCTCGATTTGGTCGCCGAGCACGGCCGCATCGTCGTGGCGGCCGCCGCCGCGCACGATCGCGACGATCGCCACCGCGAGCGCGACGGCCAGCACGATGACCGTCGCCAGCAACAACATCGTCGTCATGCGCGCGGCTTCCCGATCACGTCAGGGTTGATCGGGTTCGGCGGCTGCCCCGCGCGCGGCCCTTCGCCCAGCGCGGCGATCAGGTTGTCGGCCGCGAGGTTCGCCATCGCGCGGCGCGTCTTCTCGGTCGCGCTCGCGATGTGTGGCGTCAGCACGACGTTCGGCACCTTGAGCAGCGCCGGGTGCACGCTCGGTTCGCCTTCATAGACGTCGAGGCCTGCCGCGGCGATCGTCCTGTCGCGCAGTGCGGCGGCCAGCGCCGCGTCGTCGACGATGCCGCCGCGCGCGATGTTGGTCAGCGTCGCGGTGGGTTTCATCTTCGCGAGCTCGGCCGCGCCGATCGTGTGATGGTTCTCCTTCGTGTACGGCAGCACGAGCACGACGTGATCGGCGCGCGCCAGCAAGTCATCCTTCGACAGGTATTCGGCATTCAGCTCGGCCTCGATCTCGGGCGCGACCCGCGACCGGTTGTGATAAATCACCTCCATCCCGAAGCCGCGCGCGCGCCGTGCGAGTGCCTGACCGATGCGCCCCATCCCGATGACGCCGAGCGTCGAGCCGTAAATGTCGCTGCCGAGGAACCCGTCATACGCCCACTTCTGCCAGTGTCCGGCGCGCAACCAGTGCTCGGATTCGGCGATCCGCCGCGCGGCGGCCATCATCAACGCCCAGCCGAAATCCGCGGTCGATTCGTTCAGCACGTCGGGCGTGTTGGTGCCGAGCACGTTCGCGGCACTGAACGCGGCCATGTCGAAATTGTTGTAGCCAACCGCCATGTTCGACACGACGCGCAGGCGCGGCGCCGCCGCGAGCGCGGCCGCGCCGACCGGGTCGCCCGCCGTCAGCGCGCCGTCCTTGTCCGCGAGACGCGCGGCGAGCGCATCGGGGGCGAGCGCGTCGCCATTGTTCCAGTCGACTTCGAAATACTGCTCGAGCCGTTCGATCACGTCCGGAAAGATCGGACGTGCGACCAGGATCTTCTGCATCGCCATCTCCGCATGCCGCGGCCGACACGCGGCACATCGTGCGCCGCCGGAGCCGTCCGCGCTTGGTTGAAAATCGTCAGCCTACGCCGGGAAGAAGATCCACGACGTCAGCAGGAATACGGGTACCAGGATCACGAGCGCCCAGCCCAGATACGCGAAGAAGCTCGGCATCTTCACGCCGCGCGATTCCGCGATCGCCTTCACCATGAAGTTCGGCGCATTGCCGATGTAGCTGTTCGCGCCCATGAACACCGCCCCCGCCGAAATCGCGGCGAGCGTCGTCGCGCCGGCCGTCATCAGCGCTTGCGCATCGCCGCCCGCGAGGTTGAAGAACACGAGGTAGGTCGGCGCGTTGTCGAGGAACGACGACAGCAGGCCGGTTGCCCAGAAATACATCGCGTCGATCGGCTTGCCGTCGGGCCCCGTGACGAGATGGACGATCTGGGCGAACGCGCCGTCCGCACCCGCGCGCAGGATCACGATCACCGGCGCGATCGTCACGAAGATCCCCGCGAACAGCTTCGCGACCTCCTCGATCGGCGCCCAGTTGAACGCGTTGCCTTCGCGCGCCGAGCGCGGCGTCAGCGCGAGCGACGCGAGCGTCACGACGACCAGCGCGACGTCGCGCACGAGATTCTGCAGCGCGACGTGCGTGCCCCACACGTCGAACGAGATGCCCGGCTTCCAGACGCCGCTCATCAGCACGAGGCCGATCACGGCCGCGAGCAACACGAAGTTGACCTTGCCGTCGATCGACAGCGCGCCGCCGTCGGGCGTCGGGTCGAGTGCGGCCGGCCGCTCCTCGCCGGCCTTCCGGTAGAAGTACGTATCGAGCACGAAGAAAAGCGTCAGCAGCACCGCGCAGATGAACAGCATCGGCAGTGCGAGATGCGTGGTCGTCCAGAAGAAGCTCACGCCGTTCAGGAAGCCGAGGAACAGCGGCGGATCGCCGAGCGGCGACAGCGAGCCGCCTGCGTTCGCGACGAGGAAGATGAAGAAGATCACGACGTGCACGACGTGCTTGCGGTTATCGTTCGCGCGCAGCAGCGGCCGGATCAGCAGCATCGCGGCGCCCGTCGTGCCCATCACGCTTGCGAGCAGCGTGCCGAGCGCGAGGATCGCGGTGTTCAGCTTCGGTGTGCCGTGCAGGTTGCCGTTGACGCAAATGCCGCCGGCGACCGTATAGAGCGCCGTCAACAGCACGATGAACGGAATGTACTCCTCGAGCAGCGCGTGCACGAGCGTACCGAACGCCGTGCCCGCACCGAACGCGGCGGCGAACGGAACCAGGAACACGATCGCCCACGCCGCGGCGATCTTGCCGAAGTGGTGATGCCAGAACACCGGCGCGACGAGCGGGAACACCGCGATGGACAGCAGGATCCCGGCGAACGGGATGCCCCAGAGTGCGGACAGCGTGGCACCGTCGAGCGTGGCGGCCGATGCAAGCGCGGGAACGGCGCCAAGCGCTGCTCCCGACGCCATGCCCGCCCAGGCGGCATGTCGTTTCATGCAGAACTTCCTTGTGCGTGTGAGTCGAGTGAGGATGGATCAGGCGCGCGCATCATGCGCCGCGTACGACGATCGCGTGAACGCGGTACGGGCCGTGCGCGCCCAGCACGATGGTCTGCTCGATATCGCCCGTGCGCGACGGGCCCGATACGAAATTGACCGCACGCGGCAATTCGCCGCGCTCCGCGCGAATCAGCGCGAATGCGTCTTCATGGCCCGCGACGATCCGCGACGCCGGCACGATCGCGATGTGTGTCTCCGGCAGCAGCCCGGCCGACGCATAGGTGTCGGGGCCGGACAGCAGCACCAGCGAACCGGTTTCGGCGGTTGCGCAGAAGCAGCCGGTGAGGCCGACGAGATCGCCGTCGCGCGGTTTTCGGCATTCGACCGACAAGCCCGCGCCGGCCCAGTCGAGCTCGGCCAGCGTGCGCCATGCGACGGCCTGCATCGGCAGGCCGTGAGCGGAAAGATAGCGGGCGGCGGCGGCCGGCGCGTCGGCCAGTGTCGCGACTTCGTCGACCGTCGTCGACAGGCGAGCCGCTTCGTCGACGAATGCGGCGACGAGGTCGGCCGGCATCGGCGGGCGCGGCCCCTCGGGATGGCGGGCGAGATAGTCGGCGACGCCGTCGCGCTCCGCTGCATCGGGTTCGGGCGCGCGTCCTTGCGCCGCGCGAATGCGTGCGAGGATCTGGCGACGGGCAGCGGAAGTGTCCATGAACGGTCCTCGTGACGTTGGCGTGCAATACCGTCGGATTATACCGGCCGCCCTCGCCGCGACGCACCTGGCCGCCTGGCCGACGCTTACTGCGATGCGTCCTCGTCGACCGGCTGCGCGATGCCGAACACCTGGCGCAGGTACGCGAGATACGCCTTGTCGTCGCACATGCTCTTGCCCGGCGAATCCGACAGCTTCGCGACCGGCTGTCCGTTGCAGCGGACCATCTTGATCACGATCTGCAGCGGCACGTAGCCGAGATCGTTCGTGAGGTTGGTGCCGACGCCGAACGCGAGCTTGCAGCGGTTGCGGAACCGTTCGTACAGCTGCATGACCTTCGGGATGTCCAGCGCGTCGGAGAACACGAGCACCTTGGTGCGCGGATCGCAGCGGTTCGCCTCGTAGTGGCGCAGCATGCGCTCGCCCCATTCGAACGGATCGCCCGAATCGTGGCGTGCGCCGTCGAACAGCTTGCAGAAGTACATGTCGAAGTCGTTCAGGAACGCGTCCATCCCGTAAACGTCCGACAGCGCGATCCCGAGGTCGCCGCGATACTCCTTCGCCCACATCTCGAAACCGTAGGTCTGCGAATCGCGCAGCCGCGGGCCGAGCGCCTGGCAGGCCTGCAGGTATTCGTGGGCCATCGTGCCGAGCGGCGTCAGGCCGTGCTTCATCGCGTAGAACACATTGCTCGTGCCCGCGAACTGCGGCCCGAGCCCGTCGCGCAGCGTCAGCGCGACCTCCTCGTGCCACACCTTCGAAAAGCGCCGGCGCGTGCCGTAGTCGGCGATCTTGCAGTCGGCGAACTCGGGCTTCGCGCCGAGCAGCTTGATCTTCTCGCGCAGCCGTTCGCGGCCTTCGCGATAATCGGGCTCGCGCTGCGTGTTGCGGAAATAGACCTCGTTGACGATCGCGAGCGCCGGGATCTCGAACAGGATCGTGTGCAGCCACGGCCCCTCGATCACGATGTCGATCTCGCCGTTGCCCTTCGGCGAAGGCGTGATCGAGATGTATTTCTCGTTCAGGTGGAACAGCGCGAGGAAGTCGACGAAGTCGCTCTTGATGAAACGCATGCGCCGCAGGTAGTCGAGTTCGTCGTCGGTGAAGCGCAGCGAACACAGGCCGCGCACCTCGTCGCGGATCTCGTCGATGTACGGGACGAGATCGACGCCGGGCGTGCGACACCGGAACCGGTACTCGACGTTTGCGGCAGGAAAGTGATGCAGGACGACCTGCATCATCGTGAATTTGTAGAGATCCGTGTCGAGCAGCGAAGTGATGATCATGATTACGGCACCGCCAATATCGTGACAGGGCCCCGGCGCACCGCGCGCCGCCCGGTCTGCCGGCCATGTTACCCGAATGCGGGCCCGACCATCGTGAAACCGCCTCCCCCTTGCCCACCGCGTCGTGCAGCCGGCCGCACGCACCGCGCCCACGGTCGGCCCCATAAACTAATCACGAAACGATATAAGCCGGAAAGCCGACCACGCCATGCGGGTTTTGCGCTTCAGTTACAATGCCGCTTTTGGCGCAAACGCCACCCCATATATACCGCCAAGCAGGAGCGTTTTAATGACTCACGTTGTGACCGAAGGCTGCATCAAGTGCAAATACACGGATTGCGTGGATGTGTGCCCGGTGGATTGCTTCCGTGAAGGTCCCAACTTTCTCGCCATCGATCCGGACGAGTGCATCGACTGCGCCGTGTGCGTCGCCGAGTGCCCGACCAATGCGATCTATGCCGAAGAAGACGTTCCGGGCGACCAGCAGCAGTTCACCGAGCTGAACGCCGAGCTGGCGAAGAACTGGCCGTCCATCACGAAGACGAAGCCGGCACCGGCCGACGCGGACGAGTGGAAGGACGTGCAGGAAAAGCTGCACCTGCTCGAACGCTGATCGCGCAGCGGCGCCGCAAAATATTTTGCACGTCGCCGCTCAAAAGTATTGACAGGTTAGCGAACGCTCCATACAATCTCGTTTCTCTGCTGTTGTTGTTTGTTCCCCGATAGCTCAGTCGGTAGAGCGCCGGACTGTTAATCCGTAGGTCCCTGGTTCGAGCCCAGGTCGGGGAGCCAAAAACGCAAGAGCCCGTTGAAGGTGGACGGGTTTTTTGTTGGCCACCAAACAAGCACGCAGATGTACCGATTTATTCCCCGATAGCTCAGTCGGTAGAGCGCCGGACTGTTAATCCGTAGGTCCCTGGTTCGAGCCCAGGTCGGGGAGCCAGACAGCAAAAGGCCCGTCATTCGACGGGCCTTTTGTTTTTCCGGCGCCCGTCGGTCACCGCCGCGCATGCTAGAGTTTCTGTCCCGCATTCGCATCCGGTTCCATCGATGAAGCACCGCCTCCTTTCCGCTGCGCCGTTCACCCTTCTGCTCTCCGCCCTTGCCGCCGCGCCGCTCGCGCACGCGGAGGAAGTCGGCAGCGTCAACACCCATTTCCGCGTGACGGGCTCCGACCGCGTGGTCGTCGAAGCGTATGACGATCCGCTCGTGACGGGCGTCACCTGCTACGTGTCGCGGGCGCGCACCGGCGGGATCAAGGGCACGCTCGGCGTCGCCGAGGATCCGAGCGAAGCGTCGATCGCGTGCCGGCAAGTCGGTCCGCTCAGCTTCAAGGAGCCGCTCAAGCAGCAGACCGACGTGTTCAGCGAGCGGATGTCGTTCATCTTCAAGACGCTGCATGTCGTGCGCGTGGTCGACAAGAAGCGCAACACGCTCGTCTACCTGACCTACAGCGACCGCATCGTCAGCGGCAGTCCGAAGAACGCCGTGACCGCGGTGCCGATGCCGGCCGGCACGACGATTCCGGTCAAGTAAGCCCGCGCCGGCCGGGCGCTCGAGCGATACACTGTCGATTCGACCGCCCTCGCGCCCGACCATGTCCGCCCCCCGCCTTCTTCCGGACTCCGCACGTTACTGGCGCACGCCGCTGCTGCCGGACGCGGACCTGCTCACGGCGACCTATCGCGACCATACGTTCGCGCCGCACTGGCACGACGCGTACACGATTCCCGTGATCCTCGAGGGCGCGGAGCGCTACACCTGTCGCGGCAGCGGCCATGTCGCCGAAACGGGCACCGTGCCCGTGATCAATCCCGGCGAGGTGCACACGGGCTCGCGCGCGACGGACGAAGGCTGGTGCTATCGCGTGAGCTACGTGCCGGTCGACTACATTCGCGCGCTCGCGAGCGCGATCGCGGGGCGCCCGCAGGATGCGCCATGGTTCCCGTCCGACGTGATCCGCGACGCCGATCTCGCGGCACGGCTCGCGCTGGCCCACCGAATGATGGAGGCCGGCAGCGAGTGCATGCCGCCGTTCCATCCGCACGAGCAGCCGGCCACCGAGGCTCCGGCCGCCGCGCCGCGCGTCTACGATCCGCTCGCCGCCGAAACGGCGATGCTCGATGCGTTGTCGACACTGATCGCGCGCCATGCCGACGCGCGGCTGCAGCCGGCGGCGCTCGCGGCCGACGAGCCGCGCGTCGACGCGATGCGCGAGCGGCTCGCCGCCGATCTCACGTGCACGGTCACGCTCGACGACGTCGCGCAGGCCGCCGGCCTGTCGCCGTTCCACGCAGCACGCCTGTTCACCCGGACGATCGGGATGCCGCCGCATGCGTGGCGCAACCAGCTGCGGCTGCAGCGCGCGCTTGCGCCGTTGCGCGCGGGCGTGTCGATCGCCGACGTCGCCGCGGCCAGCGGCTTCGTCGACCAGAGTCACTTCTCCCGGCATTTCAAGCGGATGTTCGGCGTGCCGCCCGGACGCTGGCAGGCGCGCTGACGCGCACACGCCCATCCTGCATTCGACGATACGCGGCAACCGGCACGCAGATTGCGCCGCCGGCGCCGCGTGCGCAAGAACGTACAAGCCGCCACGAGCAGCGCACCGCTATCCTGCATTGCATGGAGACGCGCCCTGTGAAACCTGCACCCACACCTTCATCCCCGCCCCGCCGCCCGCTCAACGAATGGCTCGACGGCGCACGCGACACGATCCCGATGATGATCGGCGCGGCGCCGTTCGGCGTGATCTTCGGCACGCTGGTCGGCGGCGGCCCGCTCGCCGCATGGCACGGCGCGCTGATGTCGCTCTCGGTGTTCGCGGGCTCAGCGCAATTCATCGCGCTCGGCCTGATCGCCGGCAGCGCGAGCTTCGTCGTCGTGCTCGCGACGACGCTGATCGTGAACCTGCGTCACCTGCTGTACAGCGCGACGCTCGCCCCGTACGTCGCGCACCTGCCGCTGCGCTGGCGCGCGACGCTCGGCGCGCTGATGACCGACGAGGTGTTCGCGGTCGCCTACGCGCACTTCCGGCACTTCCCGCCCGGTGCGATCGGCCCCCACTACTTCTTCGGCTCGGGCCTCGCGATGTACCTGAACTGGCAGGTCTGGACGCTCGCGGGCATCGGTTTCGGCGCGGCCTTCCCGGGCCTCCAGTCGCTCGGCCTCGATTTCGCGATGGCGGCGACCTTCATCGCGATCGTCGTTCCGCAACTCGGCACGCTGCGCTATTTCGCGGCCGCCGCGACCGCCGGCACGCTCGCGTACTTCTGGCAGGGCTGGCCGTACAAGCTCGGGCTGCTGGGCGCGGTCGCCGCCGGCGTCGCGGTCGGCGTCGCGCTGACGCTGCGACACGAGCGTTCGCGCACCGCCTCACGCACGGAGACCGCATCGTGAGCTACGCGCTGCTGATCCTCGGGATGGCCGTGATCACCTATGCGATCCGGACGACGCTGTTCCTGTTCGGCGAGCGGCTGACCTTCCCGCCGCTCGTGCGGACCGCGCTCGGCTTCGTGCCGGTCACCGTGCTGACCGCGATCATCGTGCCGATGACCGTCTCGCCGCACGGCGGCACGGCCGAACTGACCTGGCACAATCCGCAGCTCGTCGGCGGGCTCGCCGCCGTGCTGGTATCGGCGACGACACGCCGGCCGCTCGTGACGATCGCGGTCGGGCTCGCGGTGTTCTTCTTCTGGCAAGGGATCGTGATGCCGCACTGGCTGCCGGCCTGAGCGAACGTCGCCGGCCGCGCTCAAGTTTTCGCCTGGCGCGCCGATATCGGGTAGGAAGACCCGCCATCGGCCTCGGCGCGAACCGGTCCGTCGACGCTGCGCCCGCACCGGTGCGCGGTGTCGGCCGCCGGCCGCGCGGGCCGCCATCGAGACGATTCATGGGCCAGATCACCCTTTCCCTCAAGGACGACACGCTTGCGTCCCTGCGCAAGGACTACGACGCATTCGTGCGCGTGTCGCTGAAACTCGACCCGCAGTTCGCGACGCCGTCGTTCGAGGATTTCCTGCGCGCCAAGCTGCTCGACAACATGGTGCCGCTGACCGAGCATGCCGTGCAGCGGATGCTCGAGGGCGGCCAGTACGCATGGGCGAAGCGCACGCTCGACAAGGAATTTCCGGACGTCGTCGCGATCCTGATGCGGCAGGCCGGCGAATTCGGCTTCGGCTTCGCGTCGCGCTCCGAATGGACCCCCGACGAGCTCGCGAAGGCGTGCCGCGACTGGGCCAAGGCGATCGTCGCCGAAGCACAGGGCGACGCGTCGCTCGTCGATCCGCTCGCCGCGCAGATCAAGAGCGCGGTGCACGACATCCAGGCGCTCGAGGAAATGATGCAGACGCCCGCATGGCGGCTTGCGGAATCGCTGCGCCAGCGCGTCTACGAGGCGAAGCTCGCGTGCGAGATGAGCGTCGGCAGCGCCGCGCGCGACAAGCTCGGCGAACTGCGCGGCCTGCTGCGACTCGGGCTCGCGCACGGTTCGTTCCAGAAACAGGAAGCGCAGCAGATCATGGAATACCTGCGGCTGCTGAAGCCCGAGATCTTCGTCGACGAGCCGTACGACGTTTTCGCGCGGCTTGCCGCGTGGCTGCGCAGCGTATTCACGCCGTCCGCCGCGCGACCGGCGCCCGGACCGGGCCAGGAACAGCACCGGCCATGACGGCCCGCGTCCACGCATGAAGAACGGCCCGGTTCGCGCGAAGCGAACCGGGCCGCCGATCGATCGCCGTCACGACGCGCCGTCCGGGGCGAACGTCGTGCGACGTCGGAGGGCCGCTTACTGTGCGGCGCCCGAGGCCGATGCGCCGCCCTGCACGCCGGCCGACGCGCCGCCGTCGACCGCCTCGTCGCCCACCTTCGACTTTGCCGTGCCGGCATGATGCTTGGCCGACTTCGCCGCATGCTTCGCGTGCTTCTTGGCCGAGTGCACCGACGACGACGCCGTATCCTTCGCGCCGTCGGCTGCCGCGCCGACCGCGTCGGTTGCGCCGCCGACCGCATTGCCCGACGCATTCGCGCCGGCATCACCCTGCATGCCCGCACCTGCGCCAGCCCCTGCTGCCGGCGCCTGCGCCTGCACGCCGGCACCTGCGGTGCCCTGTGCCGCGACACCCGTCTGCGCGAATGCGGCCGAAGTGGCGAACGCCGTCAGCGCGGCACCGATCAGCATCGAACGAATCTTGGACATGACAATCCTCCTCAAGAAGTTGTGGGCGCGGACCGCGTCGATGCGACCCGTCGCGTCCCCTGCCGCAACGCGCAGCAGGTACGACGAAAGACCCGCGGGCCGCACGTCCGGTTCTCGAATCTCTCAGACTGTTACCCACCGTTTCATTTGCTGACGAATCGCTCACAGTCCTTAACAACTGCGGCGCGCGGGCCTGCACGAGCGTCCGCACTCGCGCGCCGGCCGTCGGTGCCGTATGATGCGGGGCGATTCCTCCCGCGCACGCGCGCTCCCTTCGTCATGCCCAATCTGGATTTCACGCTGACCGGCGAATACGTCGAGCTGCACAACCTTCTCAAGATCACCGGCCTCGCGGATAGCGGCGGCACCGCGAAGATGTTCGTCGCGTCCGGCGCGGTGAAAGTCGACGGCGTGGTCGAGCTGCGCAAGACCTGCAAGATCCGCGCGGGTCAGGTCGTGCTGTTCGGCGATACGCGGATCGCGGTTCACGACGCGTAGCGGTTCCCCCTGACCGCGACATGGCCATCGGCGCGCGCGTTCGACACCGTTCGAATAAAGCCGTAAGCTAGCCGTCTCTCAAAATAAATACAGACAGCGCGGGCCCGCACCCGCGCGAGCGCTCACTCCATGTCGCATTCCGGTCTCACGCGGACGGCCGCCGCGCCGCCGTCGCTGTCCAGCCATGCCGCCGATACCGCGCGCCTCGCCGCGCCGCTCGCGATCGCACAACTCTCGCAGATGGCGATGAGCGTCACCGACACGGTGCTGCTCGGCTCGCTCGGCCCCGATTCGCTCGCGGCAGGCGGCCTCGGCGCCAACTTCTTCTTCGTCATCGTGACCGTGCTGCAGGGCGTGCTGTCGTCGATCAGCGTGAGCGTCGCGCATGCGCGCGGCGCGCAGGCGGAACATCGCGTGCCGCACATCTACTGGACCGGCTTCGTGCTGTCCGTGCTGCTCGCGATTCCGGCGATCGTCGCGCTGTCGCTGTCCGAACCGATCCTGCTGATGTTCCACGAGCCGCCGACGCTCGCGCATCACGTCGGCGAGTACACCGGCATCTTGCGGTTCGCGGCGCTCGGCAGCCTGATCGGCGTCGGACTGATGCGCGCATTCCTGCCGGCGATCGGCGCCGCACGACGCCTCCTGTGGGTGTCGATCGGCGGCGTCGGCGTCAACGGCGTACTGAACTATGGGCTGATCCACGGCGCGTTCGGCTTGCCGCGGCTCGGTTTCCTCGGCTCGGCGGTCGCGACGACCATCACCATCTGGCTCACCGCGCTCGCGCTGATCTGGCTGCTGCACGGCCGCCAGCGGTTCCGTCATTTCGTGACCGCCGCCCGCCCGAAATTGCCGGTGATGGGCGAGCTGATCGGCATCGGCTGGCCCGTGGCGATCACGTACGGGGTCGAATCGACGCTCTTCCTCGCCACGGGCCTCACCATCGGCGTGCTCGGCGCGACGTCGCTGGCCGCGCACCAGATTGCGCTGAACGTCGCGTCGGTCGCGTTCATGGTGCCGCTTGCGATCGGCCAGGCCGCCAACGTGCGGGTCGGCTACTGGGTCGGCGCTGGCCAGCCGGTCGCCGCGCGGCATGCGGGCTTCGTCGCGCTCGGGCTCGGCGTCGCGTTCATGTCGCTGTCGGGGCTCGTGCTGATCGTCGCGCCGCATGCGATCGTCGGCCTGTATCTGCAACTCGACGACCCGGCCAACGCGGCGACCGTGTCGCTGGCCGCGTCGCTCCTCGGCATCGCCGCGGTGTTCCAGATCGTCGACGGCATGCAGACCGTCGGGTCGGGTGCACTGCGCGGGCTGCGGGACACGCGCATCCCGATGCTCGCGGCGACCTTCGGCTACTGGGGCATCGGTTTCCCGACCGGTTACTGGCTGGCGTTCCATGCCGGCCTCGGCGCGCGCGGCCTGTGGTGGGGGCTCGCGGCCGGCCTCGCGAGCGTCGCCGTGCTGATGGCCTGGCGCTTTCACCGGAAGACCGCGTCGCTCGTCGCGCCGACGCGTTGAGCTCGGCACGACGCGAAATCGCGGCCGGCGCTATGCTTGTCGGCTGAAGACCCAAGGACGCCGCGCCAGCGGCGCGACTGCCTCACGATACGCCAGACGCCGCGCCACGCGCGGCCTTTCCCCTTCCCAAGAGGAGTGCATCATGAACGAAGCAGTTCGGATGGAACGCGACACGTTCGGCGAGATCGCCGTGCCGGCCAACCGGCTCTGGGGCGCGCAGACGGAACGCTCGCTGCAGAATTTCCGGATCTCGACAGAGAAGCAGTCGCCCGAGCTGATCCACGCGCTCGCGATCGTCAAGCGCGCCGCGGCCGCCGTGAACCAGTCGCTCGGCGTGCTGGCCGACGACAAGGCGCGCGCGATCATCGACGCGGCCGACGAGATCATCGCGGGCAAGCATCCGCGCGAATTCCCGCTCGCGGTCTGGCAGACGGGCTCCGGCACGCAGACCAACATGAACCTCAACGAGGTGATCGCGAACCGGGCGAGCGAGTTGCTCGGCGGCGAGCGCGGCGAAGCACGCAAGGTCCACCCGAACGACGACGTGAACCGCGGCCAGTCGTCGAACGACGTGTTCCCGACCGCGATGCATGTCGCGGCCGCCTACGCGATCGTCAACCACCTGCTGCCCGCGCTGCGCACGCTGCGCGCGACGCTCGACGCGAAGTCGAAGGCTTTCGCCGACATCGTGAAGATCGGCCGCACGCACCTGCAGGACGCGACGCCGCTCACGCTCGGGCAGGAGTTTTCCGGCTATGTCGCGCAGCTCGACCAGGGCGTCCGGCACGTCGAATCGGCGCTGCCGCACCTGTACGAACTCGCGCTCGGCGGCACCGCCGTCGGCACGGGGCTGAACGCGCATCCGGAGTTCGCGGTGCGCGTGGCCGACGAGATCGGCCGGCTGACGAAGCTGCCGTTCGTGACCGCACCGAGCAAGTTCGAGGTGATGGCGGCCGCCGATGCGCTGGTGTTCGCGCACGGCGCGCTGAAGACGGTCGCGGCCGGCCTGATGAAGATCGCCAATGACGTCCGCTGGCTCGCGAGCGGGCCGCGCTGCGGGCTCGGCGAACTGTCGATTCCGGAAAACGAACCGGGCAGCTCGATCATGCCGGGCAAGGTGAACCCGACGCAGTCGGAAGCCGTGACGATGCTGTGCTGCCAGGTGTTCGGCAACGACGTCGCGGTCAACGTCGGCGGCGCCAGCGGCAATTTCGAGCTGAACGTGTTCCGGCCGATGATCGCGCACAACGTGCTGCAGTCGGTGCGGCTGCTCGCCGACGGCGCGCAGAGCTTCAACGACCACTGCGCGGTGGGCATCGAGCCGAACCGCGCGCGCATCGACCTGCTGCTGAACGAATCGCTGATGCTCGTGACGGCGCTCAATCCGCACATCGGCTACGACAAGGCCGCGCAGATCGCGAAGAAGGCGCACAAGGAAGGCACGACGCTGAAGGCCGCCGCGCTCGCGCTCGGCTACCTGACCGAGGCGGAATTCGACGCGTGGGTGCGCCCCGAAGAGATGATCGGAGCGCGGTGATCGCGGGGAGGTGACGCGATGACGGGCGCGGCACGCATGCGCGGCGCCCGTTGTCGTCAGACGGTGCCCTTCGCCACTTCCTCGGGCTTCATCTCGACGATCTTGTCGAGCGCGGCGCGCACGTCGGCCGCATATTTGGCGAGCACCTTCTGCTCGTCGGTCTCGGGCACGAACGGCGGCACCGGCACCGGGTTGCCGTTCTCGTCGACCGCGACGAACACGACGAGGCAATCGGTCGTCTGGCGCAACACGCCGCCCTTCGGATCGCCGGCATGCACGGACACATGGATGTGCATGCTGGTGCGCCCCGTCGCGACGACGCGCGCCTTCAGTTCGACCAGGTTGCCGACGAGAATCGGACGCTGGAAGCGGATGTTGCCAACGCTGACCGTCACGCAATAGCGGCTCGACCAGACCGCCGCACACGCATACGCGACCTCGTCGATCCACTTCATCAACGCGCCGCCATGCACCTTGCCGCCGAAGTTCACGGACGACGGCTCGGCGAGGAAGCGGAATACGGTTTCGGTGCGGTCGAGGGCGGCCGGTACGGGGGACGGTTGGGACATCGTGGTAGCTCCAGGCGGCGGGGGCACTGCAATCGGCGCATTATACGTTGCACTGCGGCAACACGTCGCGGCACCCGCCGCGCGGCCGCGACGGCACGCCCGCCGCGCACGCTGAGCCGGCGTCGGCGCCGGAAATCGGCGCTCGTCAGCGGCGCACCGTGATGCCCTGGTCGATCGTCCCGTACATCTCGAGGCTGCCGCCCCGCGCGCCGGCGGCGCCCGCGCCGCCCTGCGCACAGGCCGCGCAGAGGAGCGCGGCCGCCAACAGACAGAAAATCGTCTTCATCGTTGCATCGTGTCGCATCCGGCGGCCCACTGCCGCCGCGTCGGGTCATTCTACGCGCGCGCGGCCGGCGGACGCGGGTCGCGCACCGCCCCGCCGCATCCGACATTTCATCCGAATGCGAAACATCGGATGCGCGCAGCGCCTACACTGCAGTCATTCCGCTGACGAGACACGACGATGACCGATCAAGACGACCACCACTTTCCAGGCCTGAGCCGGATCGGCGCACTGATCGCCGATCCGGGGCGCGCCGCGATGCTGTGGGTGCTGATGGACGGCAGCGCGCGGCCGGCCGGCGAACTGACGATGATCGCGGGGCTGTCGCCGTCCGCGGCGAGCGCGCACCTTGCGCGCCTGACCGAAGGTGGCCTGCTCGCGCTCGACGTGCGTGGCCGGCACCGCTACTACCGGCTCGCGTCGGCCGACATCGCGGCGTCGCTCGAGGCACTCGCGAACGTGG
This sequence comes from Burkholderia sp. MSMB0856, assembly GCF_001524645.2. Classification (NCBI taxonomy): domain Bacteria; kingdom Pseudomonadati; phylum Pseudomonadota; class Betaproteobacteria; order Burkholderiales; family Burkholderiaceae; genus Burkholderia; species Burkholderia sp. MSMB0856. The sequence continues at coordinate 2,462,125 of NZ_CP013427.1, forward strand.
CCCGCGCGGCCGCGCCGAACCGTCCGGTGCCGCCGCCGTCGCGCACGGTGCCGGCCGAACTGCGCTACGCGCGCACCTGCTACGACCACATGGCCGGCGAACTCGCGGTCCGCATCTTCGACGGGCTCACCGCGCGCGGCTGGCTGCAGGCGGACGGCGACGCGATCGAGGCCACCGAGCTCGGCACGCAAGCGCTCGCGCGCTGGGGCATCGACGTCGCACAGCAGCGCACGCGCCGCCGCCGTTTCGCATGCGGCTGTCTCGACTGGAGCGAGCGCCGCCCGCATCTCGGCGGCGCGCTGGGCGCGGCACTCCTCGACAGCTTCTGCGCGCACGGCTGGATCGAGCGTGCCGCGCGGCCGCGCGTGCTGCGCGTCACCGTGCCCGGACAGCAGATTTTCGACGACTGGCTTACGTCCGCTTGACGCGCACATTGCGACCGGACGACAACGGCGCGCGATGGACAGGTTTTGTTACATCGCGTGCCATTAGACTTACAAAACACCGAGCACTGAAACAGGCCGAGCGGATATTGTGAACTCAACGGCACGAATCGACGCGCCGCGATAACGACGAAGACGCTCATCATGGCCTCCCTGTTCACGCTCAAGCGAACCGCCCACTGCACGCTGCTCGCGTTCGCCACGCTGGCGACCCTGCCCTCCGCATTCGCGCAAGCGACACAGGCCGCGGCGTATGCGGCCGCCGCCCGACAGCCGGGCGGCGATCCGCCGAGCCGCGTCGCACGGCTCAACTACATGTCGGGTGCCGTGACGACGGAGCCCGCCGGCACCGATATCTGGTCGTACGCCGCCGTGAACCGGCCGCTGACGACCGGCGACCAGCTGTGGAACGATGCCGGCGCGCGCTCGGAGCTGCACATCGGCTCGACCGCGGTGCGTCTCGGCGAATCGACGAGCCTGTCGGTCCTGAACCTCGACGACAATACGACGCAGCTGAAGGTCGGGCTCGGCACCGTGTCGACGCACGTGCGCGATCTGCCGCCGGGCGGAGCCTACGAAATCGATACGCCCAATCTCGCGCTCGGCGTCACGGGCCCCGGCGACTATCGCGTCGATGTCGCGCCGAATGGCGAGACGACGACGGTCACCGTCCGCAGCGGCAGCGCGACCGTCTACGGCAGCAACGGGCAGTATCCGCTGTCGCCCGGGCAGCAGGTCGTGTTCACCGGCACCGACCTGCAGGTCGCGCAGCAATCGGCCGCACCGGCCCCCGACGCGCTCGACCAGTGGGCCGCCGGCCGCGATGCGGCCGAGCAGCGCTCGGTGTCGGCCCGCTACGTATCGCGCGACGTTCCCGGCTATCAGGACCTCGACGCGAACGGTACTTGGCGCGAAACGCCGAATTACGGCAACGTCTGGGTGCCGAACGACACGCCGGCCGACTGGGCGCCGTATCACGACGGTCACTGGATCTGGCAGGCGCCGTGGGGCTGGACGTGGGTCGACGATGCACCGTGGGGCTTCGCGCCTTATCACTACGGCCGCTGGGCCTATGTCGACGACAGCTGGGCGTGGGTGCCCGGCCCGATGGTCGTCAGTCAGCCGCCCGTCTACGCGCCGGCGCTCGTCGCGTTCGTGGGTGGAGGCGGCGGTCCCGACTGGAGCGTCGCGCTGACGGTCGGCGGCGTCGCCGCGGCCGGCTGCGCGTGGTTCGCACTCGGCCCGGGCGAACCCTGGCATCCCGGCTGGGGCGGCTGGAGCCCGCATTACTACGATCGCGTGAACCGGAACATCGTGGTCAACAACGTGACGGTCAACAAGACCGTGAACGTGACGAACATCAACAACGTCACCAACATCACGAACATCAACAAGACGTACGTGAACTTCCGGGCGCCGCATGCGATCACGGCCGTGCCGGCATCCGCGTTCGTGCACGGTCAGCCGGTCGCCCACTTCTCGCAGCGCGTCGATCCGCAGCAATGGCGCAATGCGCACGTGATGCCGGGCACCCCCGGCATCGCGCCGGTACGCCAGAGCTTTACCGGCGGACTGCGCACGGCCAGCTACCGCCCGCCGGCGGCGATCGGACAGCACACGTTCGTCGCGACGCGCAATCCGGCGGTGCCGGCCGCGTATCGCGACCAGGCGGCCGCGCATCTCGCCCGGCAAGGCGGGCGCGTGCCGGGCGCGGGCGCGCCCGTCGCGAGGACGAATGTGCCGGCCGACTATACGGCTCGCCCGGTCCGCGTTCCGGGCAATCCGAAAGCCGGTGCATGGGCGATGCGCAACGTGCAGCTCGTGAATCCGCACGGTCCCGTCGTGCAACCGGCGCACGCGCCGCGCGACGGGCAGCCCGCTCCGGCACAGGCCGCACGGCCGGGTGCGCCGATGCCGATCATGCCGAATGGCGCGCGGCCGATGAACGGCGAAGGCCCCAATGCGCCGCGTGTCGCGAACGGCGCCACGCCGCAGGCGCCGGGCAATCCGGCTCCGCATCAGGCGCCCGGCGCCGGAAGTGGCGTCCCGCACCCGCCGACGGCCGTCAACGCGCCGACCGGGCACGACAACACGCACGCTGCCGCGGCGCCCGCGTGGATGCAGCCGCATACGCCGATGGAACGTCAGCGCCCGACGCCGCCGACGGCACTCCACGCAGCCGGACAGAATGCACTGCCGCCCGTGCGCAGTGCGGCGGCGGTCCCACATCCGGAAGCCGCGCACGGCACGCAACCCGATGCGCGGCAGGAAACGCCGCGCGCGTTACCGCAACCACGAATCGATACGACCACGCAGATTCCGCAGCCACGTCCGCGTCCTGACTTCGCGGCACCGGCCCAGCATGCGCAGCCGCGGCCCGAGCGGGCGACCCCGACACCGCAACCGCGCCCCGAATACGCGCAACCGGCACCGCGGCGCGAGGTCGCGCCGCCGCGCGTGAACGAGTACCGCCCGCCCGCGCCGGCCGTGCACGACATGCCGCGGCCGCAGCCGCAGCCGCAGGCGCCGCGCATGGAGCCGCGGCCGTCGATGCCCGCGCCGCACATGGAACCGCGGCCGCAACCGGCGCCGCACGTCGAGGCGCCGCGCCCGAGCAATCCGCCGCCCGGCGGCCACGAGGAGCGGCACCGCCAGTAACCGCGCCGCCATCGAACGCCGGGGCTCAGACCGCCATCGGCGCGGTCAGCGGCTCATGATGCCGGTAGCCGACGAGCGAGAAGTCGGACGGCTCGATCTGCTCGAGCCATTCGGGTGCATAAACGCCCGTCTTCGCATAGTCCGGCACGCGCTCAGCGATCTCGAGCCGCGGGCTGTCGTACGGTTCGCGCGTGAGCTGCTGCTGCAGCATGTCGAGCTGGTTCTCGTAGATGTGCGCGTCACCGATGAAGTACGTGAACCAGCGCGGCGTGTAACCCGTCAGCCGGCCGACGAGCGACAGCAGCGCGGCCCCTTCCGTCAGGTTGAACGGCGTGCCGAGCCCGACGTCGTTGCTGCGGATGTACAGGCACAACGAAATTTCGCGCTTCGTGACGTTCGGCAGGAATTGGTACAGCAGATGGCACGCGGGCAGCGCGATCTGGTCGAGTACGGCCGGATTCCACGCGTGAAACAGGATGCGGCGATCGGCCGGGTTCTCCATGATCGTGTCGAGACACTGGCGCAACTGGTCGATCGCCTTGTACAGCAGCACCTTCGGCGCACCGTCCTCGTCGAAGCGCGTGACGATCCGGAAACCGCGGCGCGTCGCGTCGGCGATCTGCGCGTCGGCGTCCGCGTCGAGCACCTTGTAGCCGGGCCACTGGCGCCATTGCACGCCGTACACGTCGCCCAGGTCGTCGACGCCCTGGCGGTACGGGTTCGCGAGCCACTGCGCATTGTCGTTCGCGTTCGCGTCCCACACCTTGCAGCCGAGTGCGCGGAAATCGGCCGCACTGCGCGATGCCCGCAGGAAGCCGACCAGTTCGCCGATCGCGGACTTGAACGCGAGCTTCTTGGTCGTCACGGCCGGGAAACCTTGCTGCAGGTCGAACCGCAGCATCGCACCGGGCATGCTGATGGTGCGGATGCCCGTGCGGTTCTCCTGCCAGGTGCCGGTGTCGAGGATGGTGCGAACGAGGTCGAGGTACTGTTTCATGCGGGTTCCTTCGGCCGCGAGGGCGGCCGTCACCCGCCAATTTTAGCAAGCGTGACGCGGAACCTCCGGCAACGGTGCCGAAAACCCTCCCAGCGGGTCGCTGCGATCGCGCATGCCATGCGCGCACATCAGCCGGTACAACGTGACGCGCGACACACCGAGTTCGCGCGCCGCATCGGCGAAACGGCCGCGGTGGCGCAGCAGCGCCTGCTCGATCGCCTGCCGTTCGGCCGCTTCCCGCGCCTCGGTGAGCGAGACGGGCGCCAGGATCGCGAATTCGTTGAGCTCGAGATCGGCCGCGGTAATCATCCGGCCCTCCGACATCACGATTGCGCGGCGCACGCGATTGATCAGCTCGCGCACGTTGCCGGGCCACGAATAACCGTACAGTGCGGCGATCGCGTCCGGCGAGAAACCGCGCAGACGGCGATGCGCATCGCCCTTGAAACGCTCGAGCATGTGGCGCGCCAGCAGCTCGATGTCCTTGCCGCGCGCGCGCAGCGGCGGCTCCTCGATCTTCAGCACGCACAGCCGATGGAACAGATCCTCGCGGAACCGCCCGTCGCGCAGCGCCGCTTCCATGTCCACGTGCGTCGCGCAGATCACGCGCACGTCGACCGGCACCGACACATGCGCGCCGAGCCGCTCGATCTTGCCTTCCTGCAGGAATCGCAGCAGGCTCGCCTGGCTCTCGAGCGGCAGGTCGCCGATCTCGTCGAGAAACAGCGTGCCGCCGTTCGCGGCCTCGACGCGGCCGATCTTGCGCTGATTCGCGCCCGTAAAAGCACCGCGCTCGTAGCCGAACAGTTCGGCTTGCAGCAGCGTCGACGGAATCGCACCGCAATTGATCGCGACGAATGGCGCCTGCGCGCGCGCCGAGCGCTCGTGGATCGCAACGGCCGTCAGTTCCTTGCCGGTACCCGATTCGCCGGAGATGAACACCGGTGCATCGGTCGTGGCGACGCGCCGGATGGTCCTGAAGAGCCCGAGCATCGCGTCGCAGGTGCCGACCATCTCGCCTTCGGCGCGCCCGGCGCCGACGGGCGACGCCACCGGGTCGGTCAGCGCGACCATGCCGTGCGCATGGCCGATGGTCTCGACGATGCGCGACGCCTCGTACGGCATCGTCACGTAGTCGAAGCAATAGTCGCGAATGAGATGTCGCAGCGTGGCGTCCTGCAACTGCCCACGCCGGGTCGCCGCGATCCAGCCGATTTGCTGGATGCTCAAGCACGTTTCGAGTTCGCGCAGATCCGCGGGCCGAAAACCCGGTGAGAAATCGAGCAGGCCGGCGGTTGCCACACCGTGCTGCACGACACGCCGCACGTCGCGTGCGCTTTCCGCAAGATCGACGCGCCACCCGCATTCGTCGAAATGCCCGCGCAACGCGTCGTTCGGCTCGCGCGAGAAATAGATCACATGCCGCTGCTCGGCTCCCATATGCCCACCCCGTTCATCAACCGTCTAACGATTGCCGTACACGCCAAGTCACGTGCAAAAGGATCGAACCGGGTCAGCCGAAGCGGCTCGATTCGCCATGCCGATGCGCGGCGGCGACCAGCCTCGCATGATGGCGCTTATCTCGCGTCCAGTTATTTTTTGGTCACGACGGCTTAGTTATAGGCGCTGAATACGACAAACCAATTGCAGCGCAAAGGGGCGAGCGGCCGAATCGCTCAATGGTCGACGTTTATCAATCATCTGCACATAGCACACGCGCAGCGACGCGTACCTGCATCGACACACGCGCAGATTTTCATCCTTGAAGCGTTTTGATTGAATCCGCAGTATTCCCAAGCCCCGTCGTTTCACGCCTGAAACATTTCCCGGCGTTTTCGATTGCGATTCGTGACGCTCCCCCGCAAATCGCAGACGCGACAATGCTCTTCGCCCGATGGCATGCATTTCGCTGAATGTGCAACGGATCGGAGAAGGCGGCCATGCGAACACTTTTTTCACGGTCTTGCGTGCAGATGACGATTGCGTTTGCGCTCGCGTGCCCGTTCATGCCGGCACGCTCGGAAGAAGGCGCGCGGCCCGAACGCGCGATGCTGCTTGCCGATAACGCGCCGCGCATGCAACAGGACAACCGCGTCGGTATCGTGCCGATCGCCGCACCCAAACCGCGTTCGTCGGGCAACACATGGGTGACGCTGTGGGACGAGCTCGCCCCGCCTGCTCCGCTGCCGATCCCGATTCCTGTTCCGCTTCCCGGCAACGCGCAACATGCGATGGAGGGAAACACCGGAAACCGCATGCATCGATAATCCGCTCACGACGCCACATGCCGCTCAATCGATGAGGATTACAGATCGAGTGGGATGAATCAGGCCGTTTCACGCAGCGTCGATATCTCGACGCGAACCGTTTTTTGTGTCCGTCCCCCGGCGGGCACTCTTTTTATTCTGGACATCACGGCGCAAAGGCCGCACCTCGTCGCCGACGAGGCGCGGCGGACCGAACACCGCCAATGCGCCCGCGCGCCCACATCGATGCGGTCGCGCGCCGCCATTCCGGTAGAATCGGCGCCATTCCGGTTCTCCTCTTCCCCGACCTTCATGACGACGTTGACCCTGATCGTCGCGCGCGCCCGCAACGGCATCATCGGCCGCGACAACCAGTTGCCCTGGAAACTTCCCGAGGACCTCGCGTTCTTCAAGCGCACGACGATGGGCGCGCCGATCGTGATGGGCCGCAAGACCCACGAGTCGATCGGTCGGCCGCTGCCGGGCCGCCGCAATATCGTCGTCACGCGCGACGCAACGCGCCGCTTCGACGGCTGCGACACCGTCACGTCCCTCGCCGATGCGCTCGCGCTCGCCGCGCGCGACGGCGTCGCCGAAGCATTCCTGATCGGCGGCGCACAGCTCTATGCGGAAGGCCTGGAGCTCGCCGACAAGCTGGTCGTCACCGAAATCGACGCGGACTTCGACGGCGATGCGTCGTTCCCGGCGCCCGATCCCGCGCACTGGCACGAAGTGTCGCGCGACCCGCACCAGGCCGCCGCGCCGAACACGTTCGGCTATGCGTTCGTCGTCTACGCGCGCAAGCGCGGCTGACACGCGACCCACGACAAAAAGCCCGACCGGCGCATCCACGCCGGTCGGGCTTTTTTGTTTCCTGGCGGCCGACGCCGCGCCGTTTACTGCCCGGCGATCGTCATCTGCTCGATCAGCACCGAGCCCGTTTCCTTCGTACCGCGCACGATCGAATCCGCACCGATCGCGACGATATGCCGGAACATCTCCTGCAACGTGCTCGCGACGGTGATTTCCTCGACCGGATACTGGATCACGCCGTTCTCGACCCAGAAGCCAGCCGCGCCGCGCGAATAATCGCCGGTCACGTAGTTCACGCCCTGCCCCATCAGCTCGGTCAACAGCAGGCCCGTGCCGAGCTTCTTCAGCATCGCGTCGAAATCGTCGCCCGGCTGCGTGTTCGAACTGCGCAGCGCGAGGTTGTGCGAGCCGCCCGCGTTGCCGGTCGTCTGCGTGCCGAGCTTGCGCGCCGAATAGGTCGACAGGAAGTAGCCTTCGACGACGCCGTCGCTGACGACGCTGCGCGCACGCGTGCGCACGCCTTCCTCGTCGAACGGCGCGCTGCCCATCGCACGCGGCACGTGCGGATCCTCGACGACCTGCACGTGCGGCGCGAACACCGGCTTGCCGAGGCTGTCGACGAGGAACGACGTCTTGCGGTACAGCGCGCCGCCGCTGACGGCCTGCACGAATGCGCCGAGCAGGCCGGCCGCGAGCGGCGCCTCGAACAGCACGGGCACCTTGCGGGTGTCGAGACGGCGCGCGCCCATCCGCGCCAGCGCACGCTCGGCCGCATAGCGCCCGACGGCTTCCGGCGCAGCGAGGTCGACCGCGCTGCGCTTCGACGAATACCAGTCGTCCCGCTGCATGTGGCGGCCGGTGCCCGCGATCGGCGCACATGCGATGTAGTGGCGCGAGTACGGGTAGCCGGCGAGGAAGCCGCGCGACGTCGCGAGCACGAACTGCGAATGCTGTGCCGACACGCTCGCGCCTTCCGAGTTGCGGATCTGCGGGCTGACCGCGAACGCGGCGTCTTCCGCGCGGCGGGCGAGCTCGACGGCCTCGTCGGCCGTCAGCGCCCACGGGTGGTAGAGATCGAGGTCGCGCGGGTCGGTTTCGAGCAGCTCGGCCTCGGCGAGGCCGGCCGCGTCGTCCTCGGCCGTGAAGCGCGCGATGTTGTACGCCGCGGCGACAGTATCCTTGATCGCGGCCGGCGAGAAATCCGACGTGCTCGCGTTGCCGCGCTTCTTGCCGATGAACACCGTCACGCCGACCATCTTGTCGCGGTTGTGTTCGATCGTCTCGACCTCGCCGCGGCGCACCGACACCGACAGGCCGTCGCCTTCGGAGATTTCGGTCGCGGCGTCCGTCGCGCCGAGTGCCTTCGCATGGCGAAGGATGTCCGAGGCAATTTCTTTGAGCTGGTCCTGCGTGTGCGGGAAATAGCGCGCTTGTACGTCGAGATTGGCTGCCATCGTCGTGATATCCGGTGGCGGGCGAGCCGCCCGCATGTTCAAAATGTTGCGTATCCCGCGATCATAGCAAGGTCCGGGGCCACATACCGACAAGCTTGGGGTGTCCGCGCCGCGATACAATGCCGCCCATGACACGCAAAACCCGAATCCAGCCGATCGAGCACGCCGACGACGACGTCGGCAATGGCTACGATCGCCCCAGCAAATCCCAGTTGAAACGCGAGATGCACGCGCTGCAGGAGCTCGGCCAGGCCCTGGTCGACCTGCCGAAGGACGCGCTCAAGCGCATGCCGATGCCCGAGGACCTCGCCGACGCCGTGCGCGAGGCGCGCCGGATCACCGACCACGAAGGCAAGCGCCGCCAGCTCCAGTACGTCGGCCGCGTGATGCGCTCGCTGACGGACGAGGAAACGGCCGCGCTGCGCACCGCGCTGGACGCCCAGCGAGGCGTGAACAAGGCTGCGACCGCTCGCCTGCACTGGATCGAGCGCACGCGCGAACAGCTGCTCGCCAGCGACGACGCGCTGACCGAATTCCTCCGCCAGCACCCCGAAGCCGACATCCAGGAAGGCCGCATGCTGATCCGCAACGCACGCAAGGAAGCGCAGCAAGGCAAGCCGCCGCGCTATTTCCGCGAGCTGTTCCAGTGGATCAAGACCGCGAGCGGTACGGACGAGGCCGACGCAGACGAAGCGCCGGACCAAGCCGGAGACGACCATGACGACGAAGCGTAACCACCCGGACGAGCTCGTGGTCGGCCTCGTGTCGATCAGCGACCGCGCCAGCACGGGCGTTTATGAGGACAAGGGCATTCCGGCGCTGCAGGAATGGCTCGCCGGCGCATTGCGCTCGCCGTGGCGCGCCGAAACCCGGCTGATCCAGGACGACGCGCCGACGATCTCCGCCACGCTGGCAGAACTCGTCGACGTCGCGGGTTGCGATCTGGTGCTGACGACCGGCGGCACCGGCCCCGCGCGGCGCGACGTGACGCCGGAGGCCACGCTGGCCGTTGCGACGAAGGAAATGCCGGGATTCGGCGAACAGATGCGGCAGATCAGCCTGAATTTCGTGCCGACCGCGATCCTGTCGCGGCAGGTCGCGGTGATCCGCGAGACGGCCGACCACGCGGCGCTGATCATCAACCTGCCCGGCCAGCCGAAGTCGATCCGGGAAACGCTCGAAGGGCTGCGCGACGCCGACGGCAAGTCGACCGTGCCCGGCATCTTCGCGGCTGTACCCTACTGCATCGACCTGATCGGCGGCCCGTACATCGAGACCGACGCCGCGGTGGTCGCGGCGTTCCGGCCGAAGAGCGCGCAACGCGCGCCGCGCTGAGCGCGTGCCGGCCCGCTCAGGCGGCCGGCGCGGACTCGCCTGCCGGCGCCGACGCGGCCGGAATCAGAAAATGCTCGCGGTAATACTTCAGTTCGTCGATCGACTCGTGGATGTCCGCGAGCGCCGTGTGCATCGCGCGCTTCTGGAAGCCCTTGTAGATCGCGGGCTGCCAGCGGCGGCACAGCTCCTTGAGCGTGCTGACGTCCAGGTTGCGGTAGTGGAAGAACCGCTCGAATTCCGGCATCCAGCGCGCCATGAAACGGCGATCCTGGCAGATCGAATTGCCGCACATCGGCGACTTGCCGGGCGATACATACTGCGCGAGGAACGCCTGCAGCTGCGCGGCAGCCTCCGCCTCGGTCACGGTCGACGCGCGCACGCGATCGATCAGGCCCGAGCGGCCGTGCGTCGACTTGTTCCAGTCGTCCATCTTCGCGAGCGTTTCGTCGCTCTGGTGGATCGCGAACACGGGGCCTTCCACCGCGATGTCGAGCGTGGAATTGGTCACGACGACCGCGATTTCGATGATGCGGTCGTTATCCGGGTCGAGGCCCGTCATCTCCATGTCGAGCCAGACGAGGTTCAACTCGTTGCGCACGAGCGCGGGCTGGCTGGCGGAAGCGGCGGTATCGGTCATGAGTCATCCTGGAAAATGGCGGACGGCGCGTGGCGCCGCCCGGGCGGCCGGCATCGCGTGAGCGGGCCCGGTCCGCAAGAACATATAATTCTCGCATAGAACCCTTTGGCGCCTTCGATGTCACCCTTTTCGTTCACCCTGCTGTTCGCGATCGTCGTGCTCGCGATGGTCGTCACCAAGCTGTGGCTCGCATCGCGGCAGATCCGCTTCGTCGCCGCACACCGCAACGGCGTGCCCGCGCAGTTCAGCGCCACCATTCCGCTGACCGCCCACCAGCGCGCGGCCGACTACACGGTCGAGCGCACCCGGCTGGCGATGTTTGAAATCGTCGTCAGCGCGGCCGTGCTGGTCGGCCTCACGCTGCTCGGCGGCGTCGGCGCCCTCGACACGCTGCTGACGGGCTGGTTCGGCCGCGGCTACGGTCAGCAGGTCGCGCTCGTCGCCTGCGTGCTCGCGATCATGAGCGTGATCGACGTGCCGTTCGAGTATTACCGCCAGTTCGGGATCGAACAGCGGTTCGGCTTCAATCGCATGACCAAGCGCCTGTTCTTCACCGACATGCTGAAGAACACGCTGCTCGGCGCCGTGCTCGGCCTGCCGCTGCTGTTCGTCGTGCTGTGGCTGATGAACCAGGCCGGCAGCCTGTGGTGGCTGTGGACCTGGATCGTCTGGGTCGCATTCCAGATGCTCGTGCTGCTGATCTACCCGACCTTCATCGCGCCGATCTTCAACAAGTTCGAACCGCTGAAGGACGAAGCGCTGCGCACGCGCATCGAGTCGCTGATGAAGCGGTGCGGCTTCGCGGCGAAGGGCCTGTTCGTGATGGACGGCAGCCGTCGTTCCGCGCACGGCAATGCGTACTTCACGGGCTTCGGTGCCTCGAAGCGGATCGTATTCTTCGACACGCTGCTCGCGCGGCTGTCCGGCCAGGAAATCGAGGCCGTGCTCGCGCACGAACTCGGCCACTTCAAGCGCCGCCACGTAATGAAGCGGATGCTCGTGTCGTTCGTGCTGAGCCTCGTGCTGCTCGCGCTGCTCGGCTGGCTCGCACAGCGCACGTGGTTCTATACGGGGCTCGGCGTCACGCCGTCGCTCGACACGAGCAACGCGGGCGCCGCGCTCGTGTTGTTCTTCCTCGCGATCCCCGTGTTCCTGTTCTTCGCGACGCCGTTCAGCAGCCTCACGTCGCGCAAGCATGAATTCGAGGCCGATGCGTTCGCGGCCAGCCAGACCGATGCGCAGGATCTCGTCAGCGCGCTCGTGAAGCTTTACGAGGACAACGCGTCGACCCTCACGCCGGACCCCGTCTACACGGCCTTCTACTATTCGCATCCGCCGGCGTCGCAGCGGATCGACCGCCTGATGCAGCACGCATGAGCCGGCCGACCTCCCGCAAGCCGGCTCCGCGCGCATCGGGCGCGCCGCGTGTCGAAGGCCGCGTGATCGCGGCGCACGGGCGCCACTATATCGTCGCGCCCGACGACGGCGGCCCGATGCTGCAGTGCTTCCCGCGCGGCAAGAAAAGCGAGATCGCGGTCGGCGACCGCGTCGTGTACGAACAGGCGTCGGCCGACCAGGGCGTGATCGTCGAGATCGGCGAGCGGCGCAACCTGCTGTACCGCTCCGACCAGTTCAAGTCGAAGCTGTTCGCGGCCAACCTCGATCAGTTGCTGATCGTGCTCGCGACCGAGCCCTATTTCAGCGAGGATCTCCTCGGCCGCGCGCTGATCGCGGCCGAAGCGAACGAACTGAAGCCGCTCGTCGTGCTGAACAAGATCGACGTCGAGGCCGCGCTGCCGGTCGCCCGCGAGCGCCTCGCGCCCTACCGCGTGCTCGGCTACGACGTGCTCGAACTGTCGGTGAAGGGTGCGCCCGACGATGCGCGCGCGCAACTGATGCCGCATCTGGCCGGGCATTCGACGATCCTGCTCGGCCAGTCCGGAATGGGCAAGTCGACGCTCGTGAACCTGCTCGTGCCCGATGCCGAAGCCGCGACCCGGGAAATCTCGGCCGCGCTCAACAGCGGCCGTCACACGACGACGTTCACGCGCCTCTACCCGCTCGACGGCGGCGGCGCGCTGATCGATTCGCCGGGTTTCCAGGAATTCGGCCTCTACCACCTGACGGAAGGCCGCCTCGAGCGCGCGTTCCCGGAATTCCGCCCGCTGCTCGCGGACTGCCGTTTCTATAATTGCCATCATCTGCACGAGCCGGGCTGCGCGATTCTCGAAGCCGTCTCCGACGGCCGCATCTCACCGTCGCGGCATGCGCTTTACGCTCAGCTCGTGCACGAGGCGAGCCAGATCGTCCGCTGACCGCACGGCGGGCAGAAGGCGGCCGGGGCTGACCCGGCCTTCACCGACAGGAGCCGCGATGCGTTTCAAGGCCCCCGATCTCGCCACCGCGCAGCATTGGGCGAATGTGCTGCAGGCGGCCGGCATCGGTTGCGAACTGCACAACTGCTACGCGACCGGCGCGCTCGGCGGCCTGCCCGCCGACGCGTGCGCCCCCGAGCTGTGGCTCGACGACGAGCGCGATGATGCGCTCGCTCGGCGGCTCCTCGATGCGGCGTCGCATGGCCCGTCGGCCGGCGCCGCTCCGTGGCGCTGCCGCCAATGCGGCGAGGCGCTGGAGGCCCAGTTCACCGCCTGCTGGCAATGCGGCGCCGTACGCGATCCGCTCGACGACTGAGCGGACTGACCTGGCACATAGCAAAAAGGCCGGCATGAAGCCGGCCTTTTCGTTTCATCACGCACCTGCGCTGCCGCGTCACGACACCCAGACGGCCAGCGTCAGCATCAACAGCAGAATCATCCACAGGATCACGGCGCGCCAAACCAGGCCGACCGCGGACTGCAGCGTGCGCGGCGTGCAATCATCACCGACCGTCAACGGGCCGCTGTCGCCGACCGCCAACGCGTCGAGACTCGACGGTTCCGCGAGCGGCCCCGCGAGGCGCGCGCCGAGCGCGCCGCTACCGGCCGCGAGCAGCACGCCGTCGTTCGGGTCGGGCCACTGGCGCGTGTGATTGCGCCACGCGTAGATCGCATCCTCGAAGTTGCCAACGATCGCGAAGCCGAGTGCGGTCAGTCGCGACGGAATCCAGTCGATCACGAAGAACGCGCGCTGCGCGAACGTCGAGAACGCGGCGGTGCGATCGTCGCCCGGCGTCGACCAGCTGCGCGCGAGATATTCGGAGATGCGGTACAGCACGGCACCGGCCGGACCGATGGGCAGCACGTACCAGAAGAACACGCCGAACACGTGGCGATGCGACGCAACGACCGCATGAATCAGCGTATGGCGGACGATTTCGCCGACCGGCATGTCGACCGTGTCGAGGCCCGTCCACTCGTGCAGGATTTCACGCGCGCGCGGCACGTCGTCGTTGTTGAGCGCGAGATGGATATCGGTGAAATAGTGGCTGAACTGGCGGAAGCCGAGCGTGAAATACACGACGACGACGTTCCAGATGAACGCGAGCACGAAGCTCACCTTGAACAGCAGAAAGTAGATCAGCGCGACGATCAGCACCCACGGCAGCACGACTGCAAGCCATGCGAGCACGCCATGCTTTTGCTTGCCGGCGTCGAGGCCATGCGCGACGGTTTCCGCATGAAACTGGAACAGGGCGAACACCGGATTGCTCGGCGACAACGCGCGGACCTGTTCGATGATGAGGGCGAGAAGAACCGAAAAGAAAGTCATGCGTGGCGCCGTCTTCGGAGTTATGTCATTTTTTGCATAACGATAGCACAGCGTAAGCGGCGCATGGCTGCCGACGCGACGGGCCGGCAGCCGGCCGCGTGCGCGGGTTCGGGCCGGATGCTATCCGGCTGCCAAGAAGCGGTACAGATTGCGCAACATGCCGGCAGTTGCGCCCCAGATGAAGTAATGCCCGGCCGATTCGCCGTTCGGATAGGGCATCGCAAAAAAACGACGCTCGCCGCCTTCCCAGCGGAACACGCGCACCTGGTGGTTCGCCGGACTCATCAGGAACGCGAGCGGCACCTCGAAAATCTCGGCAACCTCGAACGTGTCGGCCTGCACGGTAAACGGCGGATGCACGAGCCCCACGATGGGCGTCACGCAGAAGCCGGTCCCCGTCAGGTAGTCGGGCAGCGCACCGAGCACCTCCACCGGTTCGGCGGCCAGTCCGATTTCCTCCTTCGCCTCGCGCAACGCGGTCGCCGTCGCATCGCGATCGAACGGCTCGCGACGGCCACCGGGGAAACTGATCTGCCCGGCGTGATCGTTCAGGTGGTCGGCGCGCTGGGTCAGCAGCACGGTGAGGCCGCCCTCGCGAACGACGAGCGGGATGAGGACGGCGGCGCTGCGCGGATCGACGCCCTCCTGCAGCCGTACCTCTCCAGGCTCGACGCTCCATTCGAGCGTGCGCGCGAAACGCTCGCGCAGCCCGGGCGGCGTCATCAAGCGGGTTTCGATGGACGGCAAGCCGGCGCCAGTGCCTTCGACCGGCAGCACTTCGGGATCAATGATGGGGCGGCGATTCAATGGGGATCTCGAGTTCGTGACGTATCGAGCATATTGTCGCGCCAGAATGAAAAAAGCACCCGGAAGGGTGCTTTTTCCTTACAGCTCTTACTCTTGGGAAGCTGCTGCGGCGCGATCCTTCGACACCAGCTTTTCCTTGATTCGAGCCGACTTGCCCGAACGCTCGCGCAGGTAGTACAGCTTCGCGCGACGCACATCACCGCGACGCTTCACGACGATGCTCGCCAGCAGCGGCGAGTAGGTCTGGAACGTACGCTCGACGCCTTCGCCCGACGAAATCTTGCGGACGATGAAGTTCGAGTTCAGACCACGGTTGCGAATCGCGATCACGACGCCTTCGTACGCCTGAACGCGCTTGCGGTTACCTTCAACCACGTTCACGTTCACGATCACCGTGTCGCCCGGGGCGAATTCGGGGATCGTCTTGCCGGCGAGCGCGCGCTCGATCTCTTCCTGCTCAAGTTTTGCGATCAGATTCATCACTGACTCCTAAAGCCATCTTGTCGGCGTTTGCACCCGCCTGCTTCCAGGCTTGGCCCCGATAGAGGATGGATTCACATCAGGCACCGCGCACGCATGCACGGCACCGCCAATTCCCGCCCGCGCCGCCGCCTCAGGAGGCGTTCTTCGCTTCGCGCGCGAGGTTCGCAAGCCATGCCTCGTCGGCACGGCTCAACAACTTCTCGCGGCGCGCCCGGACGATCAGGTCCGGCCGCTTCCGCAATGTATTCCTCAATGCTTCCTGGCGCCGCCACCGCTCGATCTCGGCATGATGGCCGCCGAGCAGCACGTCCGGCACACGCATTCCCTCGTATTCCTCGGGGCGCGTGTAATGCGGACAATCGAGCAGCCCGTCAGCGAAGCTGTCCTGCACAGCCGACTGCGCGTCGTTCAGCACGCCGGGCAGCAGGCGCACGACGGCATCCATCATCGCCATCGCCGGCAGTTCACCGCCGGACAGAACGAAATCGCCGAGGCTGACTTCCTCGTCGACGCACCGGTCGAGCAGACGCTGATCGATCGCCTCGTAGCGGCCGCACAGCACGATGACACCAGGCTCCTGCGCCATTCGCACCGCACGTTCGTGCGTGAACGGTGCACCTTGCGGCGACATCATCACCACACGCGTGCTCGCGACCCCCTGCTCCGCCTGCGCTGCTTTCGCAGCGCCGATCGCGGCCTCGAGCGGCCTGGCCAGCATCACCATGCCCGGACCGCCGCCGTACGGACGATCGTCGACCGTGCGGTAGTTGTCCGTCGTGAAATCACGCGGATTCCAGGTGCGCAGCCCGAAGCGCCCCTGCTTCACGGCCCGGCTGGTGATTCCCCAGTCGGTCAGCGCGCGGAACATTTCGGGAAAGAGCGTGACGACGTCGAACTGCACCGCGCTCTCCGTAACCTGGTTCATTAGTAATCGGCTTCCCAGTCGACGACGATGCGACGTGCCGCCTGATCCACCGTTTTGACGTAGACGCCGACGAACGGAATCAGCCGTTCGTCGGTGGTCGGCCGACCATCCTTGCCGACTGCCGGATACTCGACGCGCATGATCGAATGCACGCCGTTGTCGATCATCCCGCTCACCGTCCCGAGCGCCACCGATTGCTCGTTGACGACCTCGAGGCCGATCAGGTCGACCCAATAGAATTCGTCCGCGGCCAATGCCGGAAAATCTTCCCGGCGCACGAACACGCGAAAGCCGCGTAAAGCCATTGCGGCATCGCGGTCGCTGACACCCGCGGTATGCGCGACGACTGTGTCGCCGTGCGTCTTCGACTGCAGGATGCGGGCGGACAACCGCTCCCCACCCCGTTCCAGCCACCAGCGGCGCGCCTTGAGCAGCGCATCGCCGCCGCGACCGGCGTCTGCATGCGTCGCCACCTTGACCCAGCCTTTCAGGCCATAGGCGTCGACGACCGCCCCGACCTCGACAGCATCGTCGGGCCAGGCTTGTACTGCCTCGAGACTGCCCTGCTCGGCAGCCACACCGGCGCTCGCGACAGTGTCGCGCTCGACCGGCTTGCGGACGAATGCGCCAAATGACGCTCGCCCGCGCTTTGCGTTACCGGAATCGTGACCGGACATCAATGCTCCTTGCAGCCGGCACGACCGGCACACCGCGCCATGTTAGGCAGCCGGTTGCGCCTTTTGCGCTTCCTTCACGAGACGCTGGACGGTCGGCGACAGTTGCGCGCCAACGCCTTGCCAGTACGTCAGGCGGTCCTGAGCGATACGCAGCGATTCGCCCTTCGTGGCGACCGGGTTGTAGAAGCCGACGCGCTCGATAAAGCGGCCGTCACGACGGTTGCGCGAATCGGTAGCGACGATGTTGTAGAACGGGCGCTTCTTCGAGCCGCCGCGAGCCAGACGGATGATAACCATATGAAATCCTTCGGGAAAACCGGGTTCGAAACTACTGAAACGTGCGATTATAGCCGGAAACCAAAGCCACAACAAACACTTACGCGCAAAAATTCCACGGACGCCCTGCACGCCGGGCATACAATCGTCGTGTCCTCGACGCTTACCGCCGCCATGCCGCCACCTTGCGTCACCCCGGCGCGCCGCGCGCAGCACCGCCTCGCGGGCTTGCTGACCGGCCTCGTTGCCTGCCTCGCAGCCACCGCGGCTTGCGCCGCAACGCCAGCGGACAAACTCGTCGTGCCACCCGGCTTCCACGTCGACGTGCTGACCGACGCCGTGCCAACCGCCCGCGAAATGGCGTGGTCGCCGCGCGGAATTCTGTATGTCGGCTCGCGGGAAGGCCGCGTGCATGCATTTGTGATGCAGGAGGGCCGGATCACGACCCGCTACGTGATCGCATCGGGGCTCGACATGCCCGTCGGCGTCGCGTATCGCGACGGCGCGCTCTATATCTCCGCCGTGTCGCGTATTCTGCGCCTCGATCACATCGACGACCGGCTCGCCAGGCCTCCGGCGCCGGCGGTCGTGACGGATGCGCTGCCGACCGATCATCATCACGGCTGGAAATTCATCGCATTCGGCCCCGACGGCAAGCTCTACGTGCCGACCGGCGCCCCATGCAACGTGTGCCTCGCCGATCGCGATCGATACGCGATCATCGCACGCATGAACGCGGACGGCAGCGGCCGGGAAGTGTTTGCCCGCGGCGTGCGCAATACCGTCGGCTTTGCCTGGCACCCCGAGTCGCGCGAGCTGTGGTTCACCGACAACGGGCGCGACTTGATGGGTGACGACGTGCCCGACGACAAGCTGAATCGTGCGCCGCGCGCAGGCCTCGATTTCGGCTTTCCATACTGCCACGGCGGCGACACGCCCGACCCTGAATTCGGGAGCGCCGACGTGTGTCGCCGCTACGCGCCGCCCGTGCTGAAACTCGGCGCGCACGTCGCGGCACTCGGCATGCGCTTCTATACGGGGACAATGTTTCCGGCGTCATATCGCAACAACATCTTCATTGCCGAGCATGGTTCGTGGAATCGCAGCACGAAGGTCGGCTATCGCGTAATGCGCGCGGTCGTGTCGGCCGACGGCAGCCATGCAAGCCAGACTCCGTTCATCACAGGCTGGCTGCGCGCGGACGGCACCGTGTGGGGGCGCCCGGCCGACGTACTGCCGCTGCCGGACGGCTCGCTGCTCGTCAGCGACGATTACGCAGGCGCCATCTACCGCATCACCTATGCGGCACCTTGACGCAGGCAAGGGGTGACCCGGCCCGACCGGGCATCGTAGAATGCGTGCCGGGCCGAGCGCCCCGCGCCGGCCTGCCGGCCGCCCATGCCAACGATAATCCGCCGCCATCCATGTCCAGCAGCACCGCATCGTCCCGCCGCTTCCGCTCCAAGACGCTCACCGCCGCCCTCGCATTCCTGCTCGGTTCGCTCGGTGCGCACCGCTTCTACCTGTACGGCTTTCGCGACGTGTACGGTTGGGCGCACCTGCTCGCGACGATCGTCGGGATCCCGGGTTTCCTGCTGCTCGCCGCGACCCAGCGCAGTGCCAACCTCGGCTGGTGGCTCGCCGTGCCGGGTGCGATCTCGCTTCTGGCTGCGTTCCTCGCCGCGCTCGTCTACGGCCTGCGCCCCGACGAGAAGTGGGACGCGCAATTCAATGCCGACACCGGCAAGCACAGCCAGTCAGGCTGGACGGTGATCTTCATCGTGATCTTCTCGCTGCTGATCGGTGCGTTCCTGCTGATGACCGCCCTCGCCCTGTCGTTCCAGACGTACTTCGAATCGCAAGTCGAAGCGGCAAAGCAAATCTCGCAGTAAGCGCCAACACGCGTCGGGCAGATCAGAACAGGCTCAGTTGCACGTCGTCACGCGACTTCGTGCCGGTCGCGCCCGCCACCGTGCGCTGCGCTGCCGCCCCGGTCGCCGGCGCACCGCGAAACTGCGACAGATCCAGAATGCCGTTCGCACGCTCGTTCAACCCTAGCCGCTTCACGGCCTGACGGAACCGCTGCCGCAACAGGTCGGCCCAGATTCCCTCGCCCTTCATCCGCTTCGCGAAATCCGAGTCGTAGTCCTTCCCGCCGCGCATGTCGCGCACGCGGTTCATCACGCGCTCCGCGCGATCGGGGAAATGCGCGGAGAGCCAGTTCTTGAACAGCGGCGCGACCTCCCACGGCAACCGCAGGATGATGTAACTCGCGTGCGTCGCGCCGGCTTCCGCACAAGCTTCCAGCACACGCTCCATGTCCGGCTCGGTGACGAACGGGATCATCGGTGCAATGCTGACGCCTACCGGCACGCCTGCATCGCGCAGCGCGCGGATCGTGCGCAGCCGGCGCGCCGGCGTCGCCGCACGCGGCTCGAGCGTGCGCGCGAGATCGGCATCGAGGGTCGTGATCGTGACCGCGGCCATCACCTGCCCGCGCTCGGCCATCGGGGCCAGCAGATCCAGATCGCGCTCGATCAGGGACGATTTCGTGATCGCGGCGAACGGCAGCCCGTGATCGTGCATCACCTGGATCACGCTGCGCGTGATGCGCAAATCGCGCTCGACCGGCTGGTATGCATCGGTGTTGACGCCGAGCGCGATCGGCTCCGGCACGTAGCGCTTGCGCGAAATCTCGCGCTCGAGCAATTCGGCCGCGTTGACCTTCGCATAGATGCGGCTCTCGAAATCGAGCCCCGGCGACAGACCGAGGTAACTATGGGTCGGCCGTGCAAAGCAGTAGATGCAGCCATGCTCGCAGCCGCGATACGGATTGAGCGACACGCTGAACGGTATGTCCGGTGACTGGTTGTGCGTCAGGATGCTCTTAGCGTGCTCCTCGAACACCTGCGTGCGCAGCGGCGCGGGCAGATCGGCGTCGTCCGATTCGTGTGTCCAGCCGTCGTCGACCGCTTCGCGCAGCGCCGTTTCGTATCGCCCCTGGAGGTTGTCGACCGCACCGCGCCCCTTGCGGGGCGCCGGCGGCGCTATCGGAAATTCGTTGTCGGACTGACCGTCCATGCGCTCACCCATTCGCCTGCACCCAATACTGTACATTTATACAGTATTGGGTGCAGCATGCCAAGGGCGCGATAGAGGGACGGACTGCCGGCAGCAGCCACGGTCATTCGCCGACCGAGATCGTCAGCGTCTCCTTGATTTCTTCCATCACGACATAGCTCTTCGACTGCACCGCGCCGGGCAGCTGCAGCAGGATGTCGCCCAGCAGCTTGCGATAGTCGGCCATTTCACCGATGCGTGCTTTGATCAGGTAATCGAAGTCGCCGGACACGAGATGGCACTCGAGCACCTCGTCGATCTTCATCACTTCGCGCCGGAACTGCTCGAACATGTTGCCGCCCTTGTGGCCGAGCGTGATCTCGACGAACACCAGCAACGCGGCGCCGAGCTGCCCCGGATCAACGCGTGCGTGATAGCCGGTGATGACACCGTCGCGCTCCATGCGCCGCACGCGTTCGATACACGGCGTGACGGTCAGCCCGACCTGCTCCGCGAGGTCCTTCATCGCCATCCGGCCGTCGTCCTGGAGCAGTTTGAGGATGCGCCGGTCGAGCTTGTCGAGCGAGCGTACTGGCTGGCGTTGCGTTCTCATTTGTTTATGCTGAAAACCTGAAAAATACGATAACAAAACCTACACATTCGACAATACCATAGCGCAAAAAACTAGATCAGCTAGAGGTTACACGGAGACGCACGTGCGCCCGGCCTCGCCCTGATCCTTCCATCTGGAGCAGCTATGCGAGTCGTCATTCTGGGCAGCGGTGTGGTGGGCGTGGCAAGCGCGTATTACCTCGCGCGCGCCGGTCATGAAGTCACGGTGATCGACCGGGAAGCCGGCCCGGCGCTCGAGACGAGCTTCGCGAACGCAGGTCAGATCTCGCCCGGCTATGCCGCGCCGTGGGCCGCGCCCGGCGTGCCGCTGAAGGCCGTCAAGTGGATGTTCGAGAAGCACGCGCCGCTCGCGATCCGCCTCGACGGCACGCGCTTCCAGCTCCAGTGGATGTGGCAGATGCTGCGCAACTGCACGGCCGAGCGCTATGCAGTCAACAAGGGCCGCATGGTCCGCCTCGCCGAATACAGCCGCGATTGCCTGCAGGCGCTGCGCGCCGACACGGGCATCCAGTACGAAGGCCGCACGGGCGGCACGCTGCAGCTGTTCCGCACGCAGCAGCAACTCGACGGCGCGGCGAAGGATATCGCGGTGCTGCAGGAAGCGAACGTGCCGTTCGAACTGCTGTCGCCGGCCGAGCTCAGGAATGCCGAACCGGCGCTCGCCGCCGTGTCGCACAAGCTGACGGGCGGCCTGCGCCTGCCGGGCGACGAAACGGGCGACTGCCAGTTGTTCACGACGCGCCTCGCGGCGCTCGCGGAATCGCTCGGCGTGAAGTTCCGCTACAACACGCCGATCGACGCGCTGGCGATCGCGGGCGGCAAGATCGCCGGCGTGCAGTGCGGCAGCGAGACGGTGCGCGCGGATGCATACGTCGTCGCGCTCGGGTCATACTCCACCAGCTTCATCTCGAACCTGATGAAGATCCCCGTCTATCCGCTGAAGGGCTATTCGATCACCGCGCCGATCGTCGACGAGACGGCCGCGCCCGTGTCGACGGTGCTGGACGAAACCTACAAGATCGCGATCACGCGTTTCGATCAGCGCATCCGCGTCGGCGGCATGGCGGAGATCGTCGGCTTCGACAAGAACCTGCGTGCCGCGCGTCGCGAGACGCTCGAAATGTGCGTGAACGACCTGTTCCCGGGCGGCGGCGACACGTCGAAGGCAACGTTCTGGACCGGCCTGCGCCCGATGACGCCGGACGGCACGCCGATCGTCGGCCGCACGCCGGTCTCGAACCTGTTCCTGAACACCGGCCACGGCACGCTCGGCTGGACGATGTCGTGCGGGTCGGGCCAACTGCTCGCCGACCTGATTTCGGGCAAGAAGCCGGCAATTCAGGCCGACGACCTGTCGGTGCATCGCTACCTGAAGGACGTGGCCGGCCAGACGCGCCCGGCATACGCATAAGTCGTAACGGTCCGCCGCGACGCAGGCCGGTCCGCATCAACGAAAAAGGCGCCCACGGGGCGCCTTTTTCGTTACAGCGAATGCGTTGCGGGCTCGAAACAGCGCTTCCGTCATCGCACAAAAAAAGGGGCGCTCATCGCGCCCCTCGTCTTGCGTACTTGCCGCCGAAGCGTCAAGTCACACCGTGTCAGCCCAGTTCGTTCACGAGTTCCGGCACGAGCGCGAACAGATCGCCGACGAGGCCGTAGTCGGCCACGCTGAAGATCGGCGCTTCGGGATCCTTGTTGATCGCGACGATCACCTTCGAATCCTTCATGCCGGCCAGATGCTGGATCGCACCCGAGATGCCGACCGCGATGTACAGCTGCGGCGCGACGATCTTGCCGGTCTGGCCGACCTGATAGTCGTTCGGCACGTAGCCGGCGTCGACTGCCGCGCGCGACGCGCCCAGTGCTGCCGACAGCTTGTCGGCCAACGGCTCCAGCACCTTCGTGTAGTTCTCGCCGCTGCCCAGACCGCGGCCACCCGACACGATGATGCTCGCCGACGTCAGCTCCGGACGATCCAGCTTCGTCACTTCACGGCTCACGAACTGCGACTTGCCCGCATCGGCCGCCGCTTCGATCTTCTCGACCGATGCGCTGCCGCCTTCGGCCGCAACCGGATCGAAACCCGTCGCACGCACCGTGATCACCTTGATCGGATCGCTCGACTGCACCGTCGCGATCGCGTTGCCCGCGTAGATCGGACGCTCGAACGTGTCGGCCGAATCGACCGCCGTGATGTCCGAAATCTGCGCGACGTCCAGCTTCGCGGCGATGCGCGGTGCGACGTTCTTGCCGTAGGCGGTTGCCGGCGCGAGGATGTGCGAATAGTCCTTCGCGATGTTCAGCGCGGTCGCCTCGACGTTTTCCGCCAGGCCCGCTTCGAGCTGCGGCGCGTCGGCCAGCAGCACCTTCGACACGCCTGCGATCTTTGCTGCCGCATCGGCCGCGCCCTGCGCGTTGTGCCCCGCGACCAGCACGTGAATGTCACCGCCAATCTTCGCTGCCGCCGCCACCGTGTTCAGCGTCGCGGCCTTGATCGACGCGTTGTCGTGTTCTGCAATCACCAGAATCGTCATTTCTTTCCGCTCCCTCTTACAGCACCTTGGCTTCGGTCTTCAGCTTCTCGACCAGCGTCTTCACGTCCGGCACCTTCACGCCGGCCGCGCGCTTCGGCGGCTCGGCCACCTTCAGCGTCTTCAGACGCGGCGTGACATCCACGCCGAGGTCTTCCGGCTTCACCGTTTCCAGCGGCTTCTTCTTCGCCTTCATGATGTTCGGCAGCGTCACGTAGCGCGGCTCGTTCAGGCGCAGGTCCGTGGTCACGACTGCCGGCAGTTGCAGCGACAGCGTTTCCGCGCCGCCGTCGACTTCACGTGCGACCGTGGCACGGCCATCGGCGATCGTGACCTTCGACGCGAACGTCGCTTGCGGCAGGCCAGCCAGGGCGGCCAGCATCTGGCCCGTCTGGTTCGAATCGTCGTCGATCGCCTGCTTGCCGAGGATCACGAGTTGCGGCTGTTCCTTGTCGACCAGCGCCTTCAGGATCTTCGCGACGGCCAGCGGCTCGACGCTGTCGTTCGACTCGACGAGGATCGCGCGATCGGCACCGATCGCCAGCGCCGTGCGCAGCGTTTCCTGCGCTTGCGTCACACCGACCGACACCGCGATCACTTCGGTCGCCACACCCGCTTCCTTCAGGCGCACCGCTTCTTCCACCGCGATTTCGTCGAACGGGTTCATCGACATCTTCACGTTCGCGATGTCGACGCCGGTGTTGTCCGACTTCACGCGGACCTTCACGTTGTAATCGACCACTCTTTTCACTGGCACCAGGATTTTCATGCACACGCTCCAAAGTTACGAATACGACCAGAGGCCATTCTATAGCGAGGCCTCATGACTGCGCGGCCAAGCGGACCAATCCATCGCGGCTATCGAGGATAGCGCTCCTCTTCGGTGCGCCGGCAATAGCGAACGGTCGTTCTATTTTAAAAGAGAAAAAACCCGGACGCAAAGCCCGGGTTTTCGATCATCGACTCTAATCGTCACCGGGCGCGCCCAGCACCACGTATCACCAGGCGGCGATGACCGCGCCGCCGAACTTCTGTTCGATGAACTGCTTCACTTCCGCGGAATGGTAGGCCGCGACCAGCTTCGCGACCCACGGCTTGCTCCGGTCGGCCTCGCGAATCGCGAGGATGTTCGCGTAAGGGCCGTTCGGACCCTCGATCGCGATCGCGTCCTGTTTCGGCTTCAACCCCGCTTCCATCGCATAGTTGGTGTTGATCGCCGCAGCGTCGACGTCGCCGAGCGAGCGCGGAATCTGTGCCGCATCGAGTTCGACGATCTTCAGCTTGCGCGGATTGTCGACGATGTCGAGCGGCGTCGCCTTCAGCCCGGCGTCCGCACGCAGCTTCAGCAGGCCCTGCTTCTGCAGCAACAGCAGCGCGCGGCCGCCATTGGTCGGATCGTTCGGCACCGCGATGCGCGCGCCGGGCTTCAACTCGGCCAGCGACTTCACCCGCTTCGAATAGATGCCCATCGGGAACGTGACGGTATCCGCGACCTTGATCAGCTTGTAGCCGCGATCCTTCACCTGCGCCTGCAGATAAGGATCGTGCTGGTAGCTGTTCGCGTCGAGATCGCCCGACGCGAGCGCCGCGTTCGGCTGCACGTAATCCGAGAATTCGACGATGCGGATATCGAGGCCGCTCTTGGCCGCGACCTTCTTCACCACGTCCATGATCTGCGCGTGCGGACCGCCCGTCACGCCCACCTTGATGGTTTCGGTCTGCGCGTGCGCGCTCGCGAACAGCGCGGCCGCGCCAAGTGCGGCCGCGAACTTCAGCATGAAACGTCGTTGCATCGTCTCCCCCTACCCATGAATGTCGTTATTACTTGTGGCTCAGCCGGCGCACGAGCCAGTCGCCGAACGATTGCACGATCTGCACGAACACGATCAGGATCGCGACGACCGTCCACATGACTTCCGGCAGATAGCGCTGGTAGCCGTAACGGATGCCGAGATCGCCGAGCCCGCCGCCGCCGATCGCACCGGCCATCGCCGAGTAGCCGACGAGCGACACGAACGTAATCGTCAGGCCAGCGACGATGCCGGGCAGCGATTCAGGCAGCAGCACCTTGAACACGATTTGCGACGTCGTCGCGCCCATCGACTGCGCGGCCTCGATCAGCCCGCGGTCGACTTCGCGCAGCGCCGTCTCGACCAGCCGCGCGACGAACGGCGCGGCCGCGAGCGTCAGCGGCACGACCGCCGCAGCCGTGCCGATCGACGACCCCGTGACGAGCCGCGTAAATGGAATGACCGCAACCAACAGAATGATGAATGGCGTCGAGCGCACCGCGTTCACGATGCCGCCGAGCACGCGATTCACGCCGAGGTTCTGCAGCACGCCCTGGCGGTCGGTCAGGTAGAGCAGCACGCCGAGCGGCATCCCGACGAGCGCGCCGACCGCTCCCGAGATGCCGACCATGATCAGCGTCTCCCAGAACGACTGCACGAACATATCGAACATCTCACTCAACATACGAAAGCTCCTCTACCACCACACCTTGCTCGCGCAGGAACGCGAGCGCCTGCCCGACCTTGCCCGGTTCGCCGCCCGCGAGCACCGCGAGCGACCCGAACGCCTGCCCCTGGATCTCGTCGATCTGGCCGTGCAGGATATTGAAATCGAGTTCGTACCGGCGAATCGTCTCCGACAGGATCGGCTGGTCGACACCCGAGCCTGTGAATGCGAGCCGCAGCAAATGCCCGCTGCCCGTCTTCAGCCGCTCGGCCACGCGTGCCTTCAGCGCGGGCGGCAGTTCCTGCGCGATCACGTCGCCGATCAGCGCGCGCGTCACTTCGTGATGCGGCTGCAGGAACACGTCGATCACGCGGCCTTCCTCGACCACGCGACCCGCGTCGAGCACCGCCACGCGATCGCACACCTGCTTGATCACTTCCATCTGGTGCGTGATCAGCACGATCGTCAGGCCGAGTTCGCGATTGATGCGCTTCAGCAGGTCGAGGATCGCGCGCGTGGTCTCGGGATCGAGCGCCGACGTCGCTTCGTCCGACAGCAGCACCTTCGGCTTGCTCGCGAGCGCGCGGGCGATGCCGACGCGCTGCTTCTGGCCGCCGCTGATCTGCGCCGGGTAGCGGTCCTTCTGCGCGGACAGCCCGACGAGATCGAGCAGCGGCAGCACGGCGGCCTCGATGTCGGCACGGCTCGCGCCAGCCAGCTCGAGCGGCAACGCGACGTTGTCGAACACCGTGCGCGACGACAGCAGGTTGAAGTGCTGGAAGATCATGCCGATTTCGCGGCGCGCTTCGCGCAGTGCGCCGGCCGGCAGCAGCGTGAGATCGCGCCCGCCGACGACGACGTTGCCTTCGGTCGGCCGCGTGAGCAGGTTGATGGTGCGCACGAGCGTGCTCTTGCCGGCGCCGCTTCGGCCGATGATGCCGAACACCTCGCCCTGAGGGATCGTCAGATTGACGTTGTGCAATGCGTCGACCCAGCCGGTCGGCCCGGGGAAACGCTGCGACAGATTGCGTAATTCGATCATGTAAACAAAACGGCGGCCGACAGGCGAAGCCCGCCAGTCGGCCGCCGATGCATCTGGAATAGCCGGCGATTTTACCGCAAACGCCTCATTCCACTTAATAATCGATTTCGATCTTTTCATAACCAGACGAAATTAGAGGGGCACTGCTGGCCCGCCGTGCGAGTGCCGCGACTATGATCCGGAACACCGATGCCAACTAAACAGGGGACCCGCCAGATGACCGCCACCACGACGCAGACCGCCGCGCCCGCCGCCTCTGCGGCACTGGACACGGCAGCGCCGCCCACTCCGCGGATGGGCCGGCTGCGTACCGCGGACGGGCTCGAACTGGCGTCGTATCGCTGGCCGGCCGGCGACGGCACGGAGCCGCCGCGCGCGACGATCGCGCTCGTGCATGGCCTTGCCGAGCATGCGGGCCGCTACGCGGCGCTCGCGGCCAGATTGAACGCGGCCGGCATCGACGTGCTGGCGATCGATCTGCGCGGGCACGGCCAGTCGCCCGGTAAGCGCGCGTGGGTCGAGCGTTTCGACGATTACCTGAACGATGCGGATGCCCTCGTCGCCGAAGCTGCCCGCGACGATACGCCGCTCTTCCTGATGGGCCACAGCATGGGTGGCGCCGTCGCGGCGCTGTATGCGATCGAACGCGCGCCGGTTCGCGGCCATGCGCTGGCGGGCCTCGTGCTGTCGAGCCCGGCGCTCGCGCCGGGACGCGACGTGCCGCGCTGGATGCTCGCGATGAGCCGCTTCATCAGCCGCGTGTGGCCGAGCTTCCCCGCGATCAGGATCGACGCGGCGCTGCTGTCGCGCGATCCGGCCGTCGTCGCGGCCAATCGTGCCGATCCGCTCGTGCACCACGGCGCGGTGCCGGCGCGCACCGGCGCCGAGATCCTCGATGCGATGGCGCGCATCGAGCGTGGTCGCAGCGCGCTGCGCGTGCCGGTGCTTGTCTATCACGGCACCGAGGACAAGCTGACCGAACCGGACGGAAGCCGTGCGTTCGGCGCACGCGTCGGCTCGCCAGACCGCACGCTGACGCTATACGAAGGCGGGTTCCACGAAACGATGAACGATCTCGAGCGCGACCGCGTGATCGATGCGCTGATCGCATGGATTCACTCGCACGTGCCGGCACGCTGAACGCGCGCCGGCTCGCTCCCGGTCAGATGCCGGCCAGCACGCGCAGGTGCGCGACCACGCTGCGGCCGAGCGCGGACAAGTTGTAGCCACCCTCGAGGCAGCTCACGATGCGGCCCTGCGCGTGCCGGCGCGCGACGTCGACGATCTGCGTGGTCAGCCATTCGAAATCGGCCTCGACGAGACCGAGGTTGCCGATGTCGTCCTCTCGATGCGCGTCGAAACCGGCCGACACGAACAGCATCTGCGGCTTGAACGCGTCCAGACGCGGCAGCCAGGACATGTCGACCGCTTCGCGGATCGCCATCCCGTTGCTGCGCGCAGGCATCGGCAGATTGACCATGTTCGGCGCCTGGTGATCGACGCCCGAGAACGGGTACAGCGGATGCTGGAAGAAGCTGCACATCAGCACGCGCTCGTCGTTCGCGAACGCGGCTTCGGTGCCGTTGCCGTGGTGAACGTCGAAATCGACGATTGCGACACGCTCGAGGCCATGGACATCGAGCGCGTGCCGCGCGGCGATCGCGACGTTGTTGAAAAAGCAGAAACCCATCGCGCGCGCGGGTTCCGCGTGATGGCCGGGGGGCCGCACGCTGCAGAACGCATTCGCGTAGCGGCCTTCGATCACGGCGTCGGTCGCCGCGATCGCCGCGCCGGCCGCACGCAGCGCGGCGCGCCACGTGTCGCGGTTCATCAGCGTGTCGGGATCGATCTCGACGTAGCCGTCAACGGGCGTCATGCTGCGGATGTAGTCGATGTGAGCCTGCGTATGCACGCGGCCCAGCGCCACCTCGCTCGCGAACGGCGCGGTTTCGTGCACGATCAGGTCGTCGATGCGGCTCGCGATCATCTGATCCTGGATCGCCGACAGGCGGGCCGGGCATTCCGGATGCCATTCCCCCATCTCGTGCAGCATGCAGTCGGGGTGCGTATAGAAGGCGGTTGCCATAAGCTGTCATCCGCGACGCGGGGTGCGCCGCAGGTCTCCATCAATGATGTCCATCGTCTGCCGCGAATTCGCCGCTAACTTACCACAACGGTGCGCTGCTTCGCCCCGGCACGCAGGATGCGTCGGGTATACTGCGCCGAACCCCATCGCCCTGTCCGCCCGCTTCGACATGAATTCCAGCAAGCCTGCCGCCCTTCTCTCCGCACTGTTCAGCGTTCGCGTCCCGCTCGTTGCTGCTGCCGTCGCCGTTACCGTGGCCGCCGCGCCCGCCATCGCGCAGACGCAGCCCGCGAAGTCCCCCGGCACGCGCGTCGCGCAGGCGCAACCGCAGCAGCCGGCGCCGCAAGGCCAGACCTTCGAAGAGGAAATCGTTCCGCAGCGTTACGCGAACAACGCGAAGGTCGATGCGTTCATCGACGAGATGGTGAGCCGCAACGGCTTCGATTCCGCGAGCCTGCATGCGCTGTTCTCACGCATCAGCTACTCGGCCACCGCCGTGAAGCTCGTGAAGCCGGCGCCGACGCCTTCGGTGAAGAACTGGCGCGTCTATCGTTCGCGCTTCATCGAACCGATCCGCATCAACGCGGGCGTGAAATTCTGGAAGGCGAACAAGGCGACGCTGCAGCGCGCGTCGGAGGAATTCGGCGTGCCGCCCGAAGTGATTGTCGGCATCATCGGCGTCGAAACGATCTACGGCCGCTACATGGGCAACTTCCGCGTGCTCGATGCGCTGACGACGCTCACGTTCGACTACCCGGACACGCCGAATCGCGACAGCCGGCAGGCAACGTTCCGCAAGAATCTCGAGGACTTCCTCGTCTGGACCCGCGACAACCAGCTCGACCCGACGACCGTGCTCGGCTCGTACACGGGCGCGATCGGCATCCCGCAGTTCCTGCCGAGCAGCATCCGCGAGTATGCGGTCGACTACGACGGCGGCGGCCACGTCGATCTGCGCAGCAGTCCTGCCGATGCGATCGGCAGCGTCGCGAACTACCTGAAGCAGCACGGCTGGGAAACCGATCGCCCGGTAGTCTGGCGAATCACGCCCGACACGGGCAGCCTCGGCATCGCCCAGGCGGCCGCGGACGGTCAGCCCGAACCGCACTGGGCCCTGTCGCAACTGCTGCGCGCCGGCATGACGCTCAACGAGCCGACAGTCAACATCACCACCGAAGCCGGCACGCCGGTCACCGTGGTCGATCTGCCGTCGCCGGGGAGTGCGACCGAATACATGCTCGGCCTCAAGAACTTCTACGTGCTGACGCGCTACAACCGCAGCTTCTTCTACGCACTCGCCGTGTACCAGCTCGGCGAAGCCGTGAAGGCGCAGATGGAAGCGAATGGTGCATTGCCGCTGCCTGCGGCGGACACGGAAGCGCCGGCGCAGTAAGCACGGTCCGCGCAAAGAAAAAGCGCCGCTTGTGCGGCGCTTTTTTATCGCGTGATGCTGCTGATGCCGTTCGGGCTCAGGCAGGAAATACGCCAGTCGACAGATAGCGGTCGCCGCGATCGCAGACGATGAACACGATCGTCGCGTTCTCGACCTGACGCGCGATACGCATCGCGACTTCGCATGCGCCGCCCGACGAGATACCGGCAAAGATGCCTTCGACAGCCGCGAGCCGGCGCGCCATCGTTTCGGACGCGGCCTGGCTCACGCTCTCGACGCGATCAACGCGGCTGCGATCGAAGATCGTCGGCATATAGGCTTCCGGCCACTTGCGAATGCCCGGAATGCGCGACCCTTCTTCCGGCTGCGCGCCGACGATCTCGATCGCCGGATTCTGTTCCTTCAGAAAGCGCGACGTGCCCATGATCGTGCCCGTCGTGCCCATCGCCGACACGAAGTGTGTGACGCGCCCTTCGGTGTCGCGCCAGATCTCCGGGCCCGTTCCTTCGTAGTGCGCGATCGGATTGTCGGGGTTCCCGAACTGATCGAGGATCACGCCCTTGCCTTCGCGCTGCATCTGCTCCGCGAGGTCGCGCGCCAGTTCCATCCCGCCCTTTACCGGCGTCAGGATGATTTCGGCGCCGTAAGCGGCCATGCTCTGGCGGCGCTCGATCGACAGATCCTCCGGCATGATCAGCACCATCTTGTAGCCGCGGATCGCCGCTGCCATCGCAAGCGCGATGCCCGTGTTGCCGCTCGTCGCCTCGATCAGCGTATCACCCGGCTTGATGCGACCGCGCGCCTCGGCCTTGCTGATCATCGACAGCGCCGGACGATCTTTCACGGAACCGGCCGGATTGTTGCCTTCCAGCTTCGCGAGCACCACGTTGTTGCGTGCGCGAATCTCGTCGTCCGGCAGGCGGACCAGTTGCACGAGCGGCGTGTTGCCGATCGTGTCTTCGATAGTTTTGTAAGCCATGGAGATACCGTGAGTGCGAGGCCGATCAATCGATTGATTGTAAACCAGCACCGGGGCTCGCGCCGGCAACCCCATTGTGACGATGGAATAGACGCGCCACACGATTCACGCGTGTGCGTGTGCAGCATGCACGCAAAAAACCCGCGGCAAGCCGCGGGAAGCCGTCGCAATGACGGCGACTGAAGGAGCCCTTTGTCTCGCGTGCGTTATTTCTGCGCGGTGCGGGCAGGTGCCGCAGCAGGCTTCGCCGCCGCCGGCTTGCCCGCGGCCGGTGCCGCCGCACCCGAGCCTGCCGCACCGATCGTCAACCCTTCCCGCTGAAGGCGCTCGACCATTTGGCCGCCCATGCCTTTCACGCGCGATGCGAGATCGTCTGCATTCCTGAACGGCCCGTGTGCGCCGCGCTCGTCGAGAATCGCCTTCGCCCGCGCGGGACCGATGCCCTTGATGCCGACGAGTGCATCCTCGTTCGCGGTGTTGACGTCGACGGCCGCCCAGGCCGACGCGATCGCGCCGAGCATCGCGGCGGCGGCAAACCATTTCCTGATCATGTGCTGGATCTCCGATGAAATCGGTCGGCGGCTGCCGACCGTGAGACCCAGTCTAGCGATGCGACGCGCAGGCTTAAACCTGGCCGGATAGCCAACGCACATAGCGGTCGACACCTTCCTGCACCGTCAGGAACGGCGCATCGTAGCCGGCAGCACGCAGTTTCGTCTGGTCGGCCTGCGTGAAGCACTGGTACTTGCCACGCAGCGCATCCGGGAATGGCACGTATTCGATCAGCCCTTGCTCGACCTGCTGCGCGAGCGTCAGCGGCGGCAGGTTGTCGAGTGCGCGCAGCGTGTTCACGACCGTCGATGCGATGTCGTTGAACGGTTGTGCCCGGCCTGTGCCGAGGTTGAAGATGCCCGATTTCTCCGGATGGTCGAAGAAGAACAGGTTCACCTTCGCGACGTCCTCGACCGACACGAAGTCGCGCGTCTGCTCGCCCGGCGCATAACCGTTGTACTCGCCGAACAGCTTGACCTTGCCTTCCGCGCGGAACTGGTTGAAGTTGTGGAACGCGACCGAGGCCATGCGGCCCTTGTGCGTCTCGCGCGGACCGTACACGTTGAAGTAGCGGAACCCGGCGATCTGGCTCTTCGCGCTCGGCAGCACGCGGCGGATCACCTGGTCGAACAGGAACTTCGAATAGCCGTAGACGTTCAGCGGCGCCTCGACCTCGCGCTCCTCGACGAATCGCGTCGAGCCGCCGTAGATCGCGGCCGACGACGCGTAAAGGAACTGCGCGCCCTGCGCGAGGCACGCATCGAGCACCGCGCGGCTATAGCGGAAGTTGTTGTCCATCATGTAGCGGCCGTCGGTTTCCATCGTGTCCGAACAGGCGCCTTCATGGAACACCGCGCGTACCTTGCCGAAATCGCCGCGCGCGAAGCGGTCGACGAATTCCGTCTTGTCGAGATAGTCGTCGATCTCGCAATCGACGAGGTTCCGGAACTTGTCCGCGCGCGTCAGATTGTCGACCGCGATGATGCGCGACTCGCCGCGCTCGTTGAGCGCCTTGACGATGTTCGCGCCGATAAAACCGGCTGCGCCGGTGACGATGATGGTCATGGTCGTTCTGCCTGAAAAATTGCAAGACATACGTGCGGCGCGCTCGGCGCGCCGCCGAATGCGCTCAGTGAAACAGTTCGTCGTAGTCTACCGTGGCCGTACCCAGCTTGCCGACCACGATGCCTGCTGCGCGATTCGCGAGCACGACGGCATCGACGAGCGGCACGCCGGCGCCGAGCATCGTCGCGACCGTCGCGATCACGGTATCGCCCGCGCCGGACACGTCATACACCTCGCGCGCGAGCGCCGGTGCATGCAGTTCGCCCGCTGCGGAAAAAAGCGTCATCCCCTCTTCCGAACGCGTGAGCAGCAACGCATCGAGATCGAGCTCCGCACGCAGCTTCGCGACACGCGCGCGCAGGTCGTCTTCCGATTGCCACTGACCGATGACCTCGCGCAACTCGGCACGGTTCGGCGTGATCAGCGATGCGCCGCGATAGCGCGCCCAGTCGCCGCCCTTCGGGTCGACGAGCACCGGCTTGCCGGCCGCGCGCGCCTTCTCGATCATCGTCGTCACGTGCGTCAGACCGCCTTTCGCGTAATCCGACATCAGCACGACGTCGTGCTGCGGCAGCAGCGCATCGAATCGCGCGAGCCCGGCGAGCAGCACCTCGTGCGTCGGCATCGCCTCGAAGTCGACGCGCAGCAACTGCTGCTGGCGCGCGAGCACGCGCAGCTTGATCGTCGTCGGCAGTGACGCGTCGCGTTCGAGATGGGGAGTCACTCCACTACCGTCGAGCAATTCGACGATGCGCTCGCCCGGCTCGTCGCAGCCGACCACGCACAGGAGCCCGGCCTGACCGCCGAGCGTCACCGCGTTGCGCGCGACGTTGGCCGCACCGCCAAGCCGCTCTTCCTGGCGCTGCACGTGCACGACGGGAACCGGCGCTTCCGGAGAAATGCGCTCGACGTTGCCGAACCAGTAGCGGTCGAGCATCACGTCGCCGACCACGAGCACGCGCGAACGCGCAAGCTGCGCGCGCGGTACCGGCACCACTTCGCGAAGGGTAGTCATCGTGCGTTCATCCACGGGGAGAGGACTGGGGATCGACATGCGGACGCCCGATCGCATGGTAGTCGAAGCCGAGTTCGGCCATCGCGTCCGGCTCGTACAGATTGCGTCCGTCGAAGATCACCGGCGCCTTCAGTTCGGCCTTCAGGCGCGTGAAATCCGGGCTCCTGAATTCCTTCCATTCGGTGACGATCACGAGCGCATCCGCGGCGGTCACGGCCGCGTCCTGGGTATCGACGAAGTGAAGGCGCGCAAGCGCGTCGGAAGCCTCGCCAAGGTCGAGCGCGAACACGCGGCGCGCCTCGTCGATCGCGACTGGATCGTACGCGCGCACGGTCGCGCCACGCCCGAGCAGCGCGGCGATCAGCCGACGGCTCGGCGCCTCGCGCATGTCGTCCGTATTCGGCTTGAACGCGAGGCCCCAGACCGCGAATTCGCGACCGGTCAGGTCTGCGCCGAAGCGCTGCTCGATCTTGCAGATCAGCACGTCCTTCTGGGCGGAGTTGGCCGCTTCGACGGCCTCCAGGATGCGCAGCGGCTGGTCGTTTTCGCTCGCGGTGCGAATCAACGCCTGCACGTCCTTCGGGAAGCAGGAGCCGCCGTAACCGACGCCCGCGTACAGGAAGTGATAGCCGATACGCGGATCGGAACCGATCCCGCGGCGCACGGCTTCGATGTCGGCACCGACCTTGTCGGCGAGATTCGACATTTCGTTCATGAACGAAATGCGCGTCGCGAGCATCGCATTCGCCGCATACTTCGCGAACTCCGCCGAACGCACGTCCATGTAAATCGTGCGCTCGTGATTGCGGTTGAACGGCGCATACAGCTTCTTCATCTTCTCGCGCGCCACCGTGCCCGTCTCGTCGTTGTCGACACCGATGATGATTCGGTCCGGGCGCATGAAGTCCTCGACCGCCGCGCCTTCCTTCAGGAATTCCGGATTCGACACGACCGAGAAACGGTGCGCGACGCTGCCCGCGAGGCCGCGCGCACCGAGTGCCTCGTCGACCACCGGGCGCACGCGCTGCGCGGTGCCAACCGGCACCGTCGACTTGTCGACGATCACCTTGAAACCGGTCATGTAACGGCCGATGTTCCGCGCGGCTTCGAGCACATATTGCAGGTCGGCCGAACCGTCCTCGTCGGGCGGCGTGCCGACCGCGATGAACTGGATCTCGCCGTGCGCAACGCTCGCCTCGATGTCGGTTGAGAAGCGCAGACGCCCTGCCGCGCGGTTGCGCGCGATGATGTCCAGCAGGCCCGGTTCGTGAATCGGCATCCCGCCGTTGTTCAGGATCTCGATCTTGCGCGGATCGACATCCAGACAGAAGACGTCGTGGCCGATCTCGGCGAGGCAGGAGCCCGTGACGAGACCGACATAGCCAGTGCCGATGATGGTGATTTTCATAGATGTTCCGGTACGTCCCGGTAAATGACTAACTTGGCCGCCGGGCCAGGCCCGGCGACAACCGCAGCGCTTGCGCGGCGAACGCCGGGATCAGCCCGGCATCGCAGGTTCGACGCGGCGCGGCGCATAGGTTTCCCAGCCGCTGCATCCGGGGCACTGCCAGTAGAAGAGCCGTGCCCGGAAACCGCAATTCTGGCACGTATAGCGTGGCAGATTCTTGGTGCGCTGCTTGATCAGCGCACGCATCATTTCAAGTTCCTTACGGCGCGGCTCGTCGGCGGCCGCGATCTGCGCATCGAGCAGGTGCAGCATGCCCGACAGATTCGGCGACTTCTCCATCTGCGTACGCGCGAGCGTATGCGCCGCTTCCTGGCCGCGCAACCCTGCGATGTGCTGATAAGCAATATCGAGCAAGTCGTTCGACGGATAACGATCGACGTAGCCCATCAGCAACTCGGCGCCCTCGACCGGCTTGCCGAGCGCGACGTAAGCCTTCATCAGCTTGTCGGCGACGAGCGGCAGATACGCCGGATTCTGCGCTTCGACACGCTTCCAGTGCTCGATCGCGGCCGCGTGATCGCCCGCCGCCTGCGCGGCATCGCCGGACAGGATCGTCGCGCGAACGTTCTGCGGGTTCGCAGCAAGCGCGAGCTTCAGTTGCTCGGCCGCGTCCGTGGCGTTCTTGCGTTGCAGCGCATCCTGCGCGAGTTCGCAATGGAACTGCGCGATTTCGGCGCCGAGCGGCTTGTCGCTCATCGATTCGATGCGTCTCGCGGTATCGATCGACTTGTTCCAGTCCTTCTCGATCTCGTAGATCGTCAGCAGCGCCCGCTGCGCGCCCAGCGCGTAATCGCCATCGGCGAGCCGGTGGAAGGCCTCCTCCGCACGATCGAGCAGGCCGGCCTTCAGGAAATCCTGGCCGAGCTCGTACAGCGCGTGGTCGCGCTCGTTTACCGGCAGGTCCGTGCGGCTCAGCAGGTTCTGATGCACGCGGATCGCACGGTCCGTTTCGCCGCGGCGGCGAAACAGGTTGCCGAGCGCGAAGTGCAGTTCGACGGTCTCGGGATCGAGCTTCGCGACCTCGATGAACGCGTCGATCGCCTTGTCCGGTTGTTCGTTCAACAGAAAGTTCAGGCCGCGGAAATACGATCGCGGCAGGTTGGCACTCTCCGACAGGAGATTCTTCAGGTCATAGCGTGACGCCGCCCAGCCGAGCGCGAACGCCACCGGAATCGCGAGCAACCACCAGAAATCCAGATCCATGCGAAATATCGAAGCAGAGACGAAAACCGCGCGAAGGTCGCGCGGCGTCCGTGTTAAATGACGGGCGGCATCGGCGGCTGGTCGACGACGGCCGGGGTTTCGCGCGCCGTACGCAGATCGCGCTTCAGGCGCCCGTTCTCGAGGCGCATGCGGAAGATCGCCGGCAGCGCGGACAGCAGGCCTGCCAGCAGCCCCACGACGAAGAACGCGAGGCCGATCAGGATCAGCGGCGCTTGCCATGCGTAGCCGGCAACGAAATTCAGCGTCGCGGTTTGCGTATTGGCCAGCGCGAGCACCAGCAGCAGCACGAACACCAATACCCGGATCAGCCAGACGATAAACTTCATGTAGCCCTCTCTTTGTTGAGGTTTGCCGTGGCGCGCGACTCCCCTTCGCGGCGCCGAATCGACCCGTATTGTAAAGGAAGCGTTTCCGCGTCACCGCACATCCTGCGGGTGCACGTTGTCATGCGGCCGCCGAAAATGAAAAAAGCGCCCGCAAGGGGCGCTTTTTTCTTCAGCCTTCGCCGGACGGATTCCGGGCAAGCCGAACGACGCTCAACGCTCGTCGTCCGGATCATCAGCTTTCAGCGGCTCGCCGGCGCGGCCGTCGACGCGTTCACGCAATTCCTTGCCGGGCTTGAAGTGAGGCACGAACTTCTCGGGCACCTGCACTTTCTCCCCCGACTTCGGGTTGCGTCCGACGCGTGCCGGGCGACGGTTGAGGCCGAAGCTGCCGAAACCCCGAATTTCGATGCGATGCCCTTTCGACAAGGCATCGGACATCGCATCGAGCATCGTTTTCACCGCGAAATCCGCATCCTTGAGGACAAGTTGCGGAAATCGCAGTGCCAGCTGCGCGACCAACTCGGATTTGGTCATACTTCAGCAGACCTCGTAAGGCTTACTGGTTCTGGCCGTCGAGCTTCGCCTTCAGCAGCGCGCCGAGGTTGGTCGTACCGGTCGCAGCAGCGCTGGTGTCCGACTGCAGGCCGCGGATCGCTTCCTGTTGTTCAGCCGAATCCTTCGCCTTGATCGACAGGTTGATGCCACGCGACTTGCGATCGATGTTGATCACCATCGCGTTGACCTTGTCGCCTTCCTTCAGCACGTTGCGAGCGTCTTCAACGCGATCCTGCGAGATTTCCGATGCACGCAGGTAGCCTTCGACGTCGCCCGTCAGCGTGACGACAGCGCCCTTCGCATCGACCGACTTCACCACGCCGTCGACGATCGAACCCTTGTCGTTCATCGCAACGTAGTTGCTGAACGGGTCGCCTTCGAGCTGCTTGATGCCGAGCGAAATACGCTCCTTCTCGACGTCGATGCCGAGCACGATCGCTTCGACTTCGTCGCCCTTCTTGTACTTGCGAACGGCTTCTTCGCCGGCTTCGCTCCACGACAGGTCCGACAGGTGGACCAGGCCGTCGATGCCGCCCGGCAGACCGATGAACACGCCGAAGTCGGTGATCGACTTGATTGCGCCCGTGATCTTGTCGCCCTTCTTGAAGTTGCGGCTGAAGTCATCCCACGGATTCGGCTTGCACTGCTTCATGCCGAGGCTGATACGACGACGGTCTTCGTCGATCTCGAGGACCATGACTTCGACTTCGTCGCCCAGCTGGACAACCTTCGACGGAGCAACGTTCTTGTTGGTCCAGTCCATTTCCGACACGTGGACGAGGCCTTCGATGCCCGATTCCACTTCGACGAATGCGCCGTAGTCGGTGATGTTCGTGACCTTGCCGAACAGGCGCGTGCCCGACGGGTAACGGCGCGAGATGCCTTCCCACGGATCGTCGCCCAGTTGCTTGATGCCCAGCGAGACGCGGTTCTTCTCTTGGTCGAACTTGAGGATCTTCGCGGTGACTTCCTGGCCAACCGACAGGACTTCGCTCGGGTGACGCACACGACGCCATGCGATGTCGGTGATGTGCAGCAGGCCGTCGATGCCGCCGAGGTCAACGAATGCGCCGTAGTCGGTGATGTTCTTGACCACGCCGTTGACGATCGCGCCTTCCTTCAGCGTCTCGAGCAGCTTCGCGCGCTCTTCGCCTTGCGTTGCTTCGATCACTGCACGACGCGACAGCACGACGTTGTTACGCTTGCGATCGAGCTTGATCACGCGGAACTCGAGCGTCTTGCCTTCGTACGGGGTCGTGTCCTTGACCGGACGCGTGTCGACCAGCGAACCCGGCAGGAACGCGCGGATGCCGTTGACCATCACGGTCATGCCGCCCTTCACCTTGCCCGTGATCGTGCCGGTGACGAGTTCGTTGTTGTCGAGGGCCTTTTCCAGCGACAGCCACGATGCAAGGCGCTTCGCCTTGTCGCGCGACAGGATCGTGTCGCCGTAGCCGTTTTCGAGTGCGTCGATCGCGACGGACACGAAATCGCCCGACTGCACCTCAACCTCGCCCTGATCGTTCAGGAATTCCTCGATCGGAATGTAAGCCTCGGACTTCAGGCCTGCATTGACGACCACGAAGTTGTGGTCGACGCGCACGACTTCGGCAGAAATCACTTCGCCGGCGCGCATGTCTTGGCGGGTCAGCGACTCTTCGAACAGAGCCGCAAAGGATTCGGTATTCGGGGTGGAGGTTTGCAGGTCGGACATAAAAATCTGATTGTGCATGGATCGCTGTGCCACGCCGGCCGGAATGGCAGGCTGAAAGGGCCAGATCGAAGCCACACGGGGTTAAGGGTTCGAAACACGCTTCGCGCTTCTCGCGCGAGGCACCTACTGCTGCCCGCCTTCTCAGGCCGGCTGACCGAGCGCCCGGTACCACTGCAGCACCTGGTCGACTGCTTCATCGACCGAAAGCGCCGACGTATCGAGCAGCTTGGCATCTGCCGCAGGCTTCAGCGGCGCGGCCGCGCGATTGCTGTCGCGCGCGTCACGTTCACGAAGATCCTGAAGCAAGTTATCTATATTAGCAGAAAAACCTTTTTGCATCAATTGCTTATGCCGTCTGGCCGCGCGCGCCTCGGCGCTGGCCGTCAGGAACACTTTCAGCACGGCGTCCGGGAAGATCACTGTGCCCATGTCGCGGCCGTCGGCGACGAGGCCCGGTGTCTTGCGAAACGCGCGCTGGCGCGCGACGAGCGCGGTACGCACCGGCCCGTGCACGGCAATCGCCGACGCGCGGTTGCCAACCGCTTCGGCGCGGATGTCGTTCGACACGTCGACGCCGTCGAGCTGCGCGCAGCCCTCGCGGAACGTGATGTGAAGATCGTCGATCAGCTTCACGAGCGCATCGATATCCTCCGCCGCGATGCCGTAGCGCACGCTCGCGAGCGCCGCGAGACGGTACAGCGCGCCGCTGTCGAGCAGGTGGAAGCCGAGATGCGCGGCGACGAGCGCCGCGACGGTCCCCTTGCCGGAAGCAGTCGGACCGTCGATCGTGATGACGGGGGTCGGGTGAAAGGGTCGGGTCGATTTCATCGGAACTGTCGGGTCAGGCTTTGGCGAGCGCGGCAAAGCGGTCGAAATAGTCGGGGAACGTCTTGCCGACGCACTTCGGATCGTTAATCCGCACGGGCACGCCGCCCAGGCTGACGAGCGAGAAACACATCGCCATCCGGTGATCGTCGTACGTGTCGATCGCTGCGTTCGGCGTGAGCCGTTGCGGCGGCGTGACGACCAGATAATCGGGGCCTTCCTCGACGATCGCGCCGACCTTGCGCAGTTCAGTCGCCATCGCGGCGATGCGGTCGGTTTCCTTCACGCGCCAGCTCGCGATGTTGCGCAGCGTGCTCGTGCCGCTCGCGAACAGCGCCGCGACCGCGATGGTCATCGCCGCGTCGGGAATCAGGTTGAAATCCATGTCGATCGGCTCGAGCTTGCCGTGGTCATGGCCGATGCCGCGCACCTCGATCCAGTCGTCGCCCATCGATACGTTCGCGCCCATCTGCATCAGCGCATTCGCGAAGCCGACGTCGCCCTGGATGCTCGCGCGCCCCACACCCTCGACGCGCAGCGGGCCGCCGCCGAGCGCGCCGGCCGCGAGGAAGTACGAGGCCGACGATGCATCACCCTCGACCATGATGCGCCCCGGCGAACGGTAGCGGACGCCGGCCGGCACGACGAAGCGTTGCCAGCCGTCGCGCTCGACGGTCACGCCGAAGCGGGCCATCAGTCGGATCGTGATGTCGATGTACGGCTTCGAGATCAGTTCGCCATCGACTTCGACGACGATCCTGCCGTCCTTCGCCTTCACGAGCGGCAGCGTCATCAGCAGCGCGGTGAGGAACTGGCTCGACACATCGCCGCGCACGCGGATCGGCGCGTCGACCGTGATCGCCGCAGGCTTGATCCGCAGCGGCGGAAAGCCATCGTTTTGCTCGTAGTCGATCTGCGCGCCGATCTGCCGCAGGCCGTCGACGAGGTCGCCGATCGGCCGCTCGTGCATGCGCGGCACGCCGTGCACGCGATAGTCGCCGCCGTTGACTGCGAGCGCCGCCGTCAACGGTCGCACCGCGGTGCCCGCGTTGCCGAGGAACAGATCGGCGGTCTTCGCGGTGAACGCGCCGCGCGTGCCGGTGACGACACAGGTGTCACCCTCGCGCGCGAGCTTCACACCGAGCTTGCCGAGCGCGTCGAGCATCACGCGCGTGTCGTCGGAATCCAGCAGGTTGGTGATCGTCGTATCGCCTTCGGCAAGCGCCGCGAGCAGCAGCACGCGGTTCGAGATGCTTTTCGAGCCGGGCAGGCGCACGGTGCCCGATGCGCTGGAATACGGGCCGAGATCGAGATAGTCCATGGGAATCGTCCTGTTTCCTGTTATTTCTTGACCGGTTCGGCAGCGGGCTGCGCGCCACGTTCCTGCCATGCCTTGCGTGCAGCGCGCGAGCGCGTGAACACGGCTTCGAGCGCCGCGCCATCGCCAGCGTCGATCGCCGCACGCAGCCGGGCGAGCACGCGCGTATAGCCGTCGAGCTCATCGAGTAGCGCCGCGCGATTCGCGACACACACGTCGCGCCACATTTCCGGGCTCGACGCCGCAATCCGCGTGAAGTCGCGGAAGCCGCCCGCCGCGTACGAGAATTTCAGTTCGGCATCCGCCTCGCCGAGTATCTGCTCGACGAGCGCGAACGACAGCACATGAGGCAGATGACTGATCGACGCAAACACGCGATCGTGCTGCGTCGTGCTCATCGTGCGCACGTCGGCGCCGGTCGCCCGCCACATCGCATCGATCCGCGCAACCGCTTCGGGCGCGTTCTCCGGCAGCGGACACAGCACGACGTTGCGACCGACGTACAGATCCGGCAGCGCGGCCTCGACGCCGCTCGATTCGCGCCCGGCGATCGGATGGCCCGGCACGAATTGCGCGATCCGCGCACCGAGCACATCGCGTGCCGCCGCGACGACGTCGGACTTGGTGCTGCCAGCGTCGGTGACGATCGTCGCAGCGTCGAGCCACGGCGCGATGCGCGCGAGCAGCGGGCCCGTTTGCGCGACCGGCGCGGCCAGCAACACGAGATCGGCGCCGGCGAGCGCGTCGCGCAGCTGCGCATCGTCGTCGAGCGCCGCTGCGCGATCGATCACGCCGAGCGCGAGGGCGCGCTCGACCGACGCACGCGAACGACCGACGCCGACAACTTCGCCCGCGCCGCCCGGTGCGCGCTCGCGCAGGGCGCGCGCCAGCGATCCGCCGATCAGGCCGACGCCGAAGATGACAAGTTTGTTGAATGCAAAGCCTGACACGACAAGAGCCAAGTGACGCGCGCGGAACGACGCCCCGCGCACGGAAGTCCAGATTCCGGGCAACGGGCCCGCACCCGGCGCGACCTGCACCGGATACCGCCCGAACCCGCCTTGGGCAGCGCCGCCCGGCCTGCCCTGCCCGCTTCGCCGCGCCGCCCGCTCGGTGCTGGGCGACGGGCCGCTACGCGTCAGCGCGCGCGCGGATACGAACCGAGTATCTTCAGGAACGCGGCCTTCTGGCCGAGCTCCGCGAGCGCGGCGGCCACGGCTGGTTCGTCCCGGTGCCCTTCGATGTCGATGTAGAAGTAATACTCCCACGTGCCGACCCGCGCCGGACGCGACTCGAAGCGCGTCATCGATACACCGTGCCGCGCGAGCGGTTCGAGCAGCTTGAACACCGCGCCCGGCTCGTTCTTCACCGACACGATCAGCGACGTCTGGTCGTGACCGCTCTGCCCGGCCGGCTGCTTGCCGACGATCACGAAGCGCGTGCGATTGTGCGGATCGTCCTGAATCAGCGAGAACGCGATCTGCAGGCCGTAGTGCGCGGCCGCGCGGTCGCCAGCGATCGCAGCGACGCTCGGGTCCGCCGCTGCGAGACGCGCGGCCTCCGCATTGC
This sequence comes from Burkholderia sp. MSMB0856, assembly GCF_001524645.2. Lineage (NCBI taxonomy): Bacteria > Pseudomonadati > Pseudomonadota > Betaproteobacteria > Burkholderiales > Burkholderiaceae > Burkholderia > Burkholderia sp. MSMB0856. Next base: position 2,505,396 of record NZ_CP013427.1, read on the forward strand.
TCGACACCGCTTGCCGCTCGAGCTGCGGCGCGTTCGCGGAAAGCCACTGCTGGCATTGCGCGAGCGCCTGCGCATGCGCGCAGACACGTGTCACGCCGTCGAGCGTGCCGCTCTGCGTGAGCAGGTTGTGATGGATCGGCAGCGCGAGTTCGCCGCTGATCAGCAACTGCGTCTGCAGTAGCAGGTCGAGCGTGCGCGACACCGCGCCTTCGGTCGAGTTCTCGACTGGCGCGATGCCGAATGCGGACGCGCCCGCCTCGACCGAGCGGAATACCTCGTCGATCGACGGACACGGCAGCCCTTCGATCGACTGGCCGAAATACTCGAACATCGCCTGTTCGCTATACGTGCCGACCGGCCCGAGAAACGCGACGTGGATTGTCTGTTCGAGCGCGCGGCTCGCGGCCATGATCTCGCGCCAGATGGCGCTGATGTGTTCGCTCGCGAGCGGCCCCGCGCTCATGTCCTGCAGGCGCGCGATCACCTGCAGCTCACGCTCCGGCCGGAACACCGGCGCGTTGAAATGCTTCTTGACCTCGCCCACCTCGAGCGCCACCGCGGCGCGCTGGTTGAGGAGCGCGATCAGCTGCGCGTCGATCGCGTCGATGCGGTCGCGCAGCGGTTTCAGGCGGGAATTCAGTTCGTCGTCCATGCGTAGTTGCCGTGCTGTTTGAACAGCGCGCGCTCAGGCGCCGCGCTGTTCGAAGTCCTTCATGTACTCGACGAGCGCCTTCACGCCCTCGAGCGGCACCGCGTTGTAGATCGACGCCCGCATGCCGCCGACGGACTTGTGGCCCTTCAGCTGCAGCAGCCCGCGCGCCTTTGCGCCGGCAAGGAAGTCTTCGTTGCGCGTTTCGTCGGCCAGGAAAAAGGGCACGTTCATACGCGAACGCACCGCCGGCTCGACCTTGTTCAGATAGAAGCTGCTCGCATCGATCGTGTCGTAGAGCAGCTTCGCCTTCTCGATATTGCGCGCCTCGATCGCCTCGAGGCCGCCCTGCCGCTTCAGCCACTGGAACACGAGGCCCGCGATGTAGATCGCATACGTGGGCGGCGTGTTGTACAGCGAGTTGTTCGCGGCGACCGTCTTCCATTCGAATGCGGACGGGCAGATCGACAGCGCGCGATCGAGCAGGTCCTCGCGAACGATCACGACCGTCACGCCGGCCATCCCGATGTTCTTCTGCGCGCCGCCGAACAGCACGCCGTACTTCGCGACGTCCATCGGACGGGACAGGATGTGCGACGACACGTCCGCGACGAGCGGCACGTCGCCGAGGTCGGGAATCTCGAACGTCTCGACGCCGTCGATCGTCTCGTTCGTGCACAGATGCACGTAGGCCGGATCGTCCGACAGCTGCCATTCGGCGCGGGCGGGCGCGCGCGTGAAACCGTCGGCCGTCTTGCCGGATGCGGCCAGATGCGGCGTGCCGTATTTCTTCGCTTCATTGAACGACTTCTGCGACCACGAGCCCGTCACGACGAAGTCGGCGGTCTTGCGCGAACCGAGCAGGTTCATCGGCACGATTGCGTTCTCGGCAATGCCGCCACCCTGCAGGAACAGGATCCGGTGGCTGGCCGGCACATCGAGCAGCTCGCGCAGGTCGGTCAGCGCTGCCTCGTGGATCGACATGAATTCCTTGCCGCGATGGCTCATCTCCATCACGCTCATGCCGCTGCCGTGCCAGTCGAGCATTTCGTCGGCGGCCTGCCGCAGCACTTCCTCGGGGAGCGCCGCAGGACCGGCGGAGAAATTAAAGACGCGCATCGTGAAAACCTCGGGAGGGACGCGACCGGCTCGCTGCCGGCAGAAAGAACCGCGCCAGAAAAGGAATGGCCGCTTGCGCTCGCGCGCAAACGGCCATTATCGCACTGTCATCAGGCTCCCGCCAAACCCGGCCGAACGGCCGGGCGGCGTGCCCGGACGGCTTACTTGCCCGGCTTGACTGCCGCGACTTCCTTGTCAGCCTGTGCGCGCGTTGCCTGGATCGCTTGCGGCATGTACTTCTGCATCAGGCCGTTGACCACGTCGCGGCCGACCTGATCCTGAACCTGGATGAACTTGCGGCCCGTCGGGCTCTTGTAGAACGTCGTCAGATCCTTGATCTCCGACGTGCTGTAGTACTTCGCGTAGGCGTCGTACTGAGCCGACATCGCGTCGCTCTGGAACTGTTGCGTGCCGAACACCTTGCCCGCGCCGTCAACCAGCTTCGGCACCGCATTCTTCTGCAGCGTCGGCACGGCGGCTTGCTTTTGCTTGTCGTTCAGCGTCTTGTTTTCCGACAGCGCGTCCGACAGGATCGCCGGCACGAGCTGCTTTGCCTGCATCTCGGCGCTGTTGCCGATAGCCGACACGAGCTTCGGCGCGTCGATCGCGTCGAGCAGATCCTTGATCGCCGCCTTCTTGTCGGCGTCGATCGGCGCAGCTGCCGCGGTCGCAGCCGGTGCGGAATTCGACAGCGCTTGCGCCATCGCGAACGTCGGCACCAGTGCAGCCAGCAGAACCAGTTGCTTGAATTGCTTTTGCATCATCACTCCCTTTTGGAAATATGAATGGTTGCTCGCCGACCGCGGCGCCTGGCGCGCGCGGCGGCTCGAGTCTCATCCGTTCTTCAGGCTTCGCCGTCCGACGCCTCGTCGGCCTCGCCATCGCCCTCTTCGGCTTCTGCGATCTGCTGCAGGCCGGAGAGCTTGGTACCCTCATCGAGACTGATGAGTGTAACACCTTGCGTGGCACGTCCCATCTCGCGAATCTCGGACACGCGGGTACGAATCAACACGCCGGCGGTCGTGATCAGCATGATCTGATCCTCGGCGTCGACGAGCGTGGCGGCGACGACCTTGCCGTTGCGCTCCGACGTCTGGATCGCGATCATCCCCTTCGTGCCGCGGCCGTGACGCGTGTACTCGGTGATCGGCGTGCGCTTGCCGTAGCCGTTCTCGGTCGCGGTGAGCACGGTCTGCTCCTCACTGCCGGCAACCAGCAGCGCGATGACCTGCTGCCCGTCCTCGAGCTGCATGCCGCGCACGCCGCGCGCTTCCCGGCCCATCGGGCGCACGTCGTTCTCGTCGAAGCGCACGGCCTTGCCGGCGTCGGAGAACAGCATCACGTCGTGCGCGCCGTCGGTGATCGATGCACCGATCAGGAAATCGCCCTCGTCGAGACCGACCGCGATGATGCCCTTCTTCATCGGGCGGCTGAATGCCTCGAGCGGCGTCTTCTTCACGGTGCCGAGCGACGTCGCCATGAACACGAACTTGTCGGCCGAGAACTCCTTGACCGGCAGCACGACGTTGATCTTCTCGCCGTCCTGCAGCGGGAACATGTTGACGATCGGACGGCCGCGCGAGTTGCGCGAACCCTGCGGCACTTCATAGACCTTGACCCAGTACACGCGGCCGCGGTTCGAGAAGCACAGGATGTAGTCGTGAGTGTTCGCGATGAACAGCGTCTCGATCCAGTCGTCTTCCTTCATCTGCGTCGCCTGCTTGCCGCGGCCGCCGCGCTTCTGCGCGCGATACTCGGACAGCGGCTGCGACTTCACGTAGCCCGCGTGCGACATCGTGACGACCATGTCCTGCGGCGTGATCAGGTCTTCGGTATTCAATTCGGTCGCATTCAGCTCGATCTTCGAGCGGCGTGCGTCGCCGAATTCGGCCTTCACCGTCGTCAGCTCCTCGCCGATCATCGTCGTGATCCGCTCGGGGCGCGCAAGGATGTCCAGCAGGTCGGCGATTTGCGCCATCACTTCGCGGTACTCGCCGATGATCTTGTCCTGCTCGAGACCGGTCAGGCGCTGCAGACGCATCTGCAGGATCTCCTGCGCCTGCGTGTCGGACAGACGGTACAGCCCGTCGGTCTGCATCCCGAACGCCGGGTTCAGGCCTTCCGGACGGTACGCGGAGCGGCCGCCCGCCGCCGCATTCTCGGTCTCGGCGCGCGTCAGCATCTCGCGCACAAGCGACGAATCCCACGGCTTCGCCATCAGCTCCTGCTTCGCGATCGGCGGCGTCGGCGCCGCCTTGATGATCGCGATGAACTCGTCGATGTTCGCGAGCGCGACCGCGAGACCTTCGAGCACGTGGCCGCGCTCGCGAGCCTTGCGCAGTTCGTAGATCGTGCGGCGCGTCAGCACTTCGCGTCGATGCGACAGGAAGCACTGCAGGATTTCCTTCAGATTCAGCAGCTTCGGCTGGCCATCGACCAGCGCGACCATGTTCATGCCGAACGTGTCCTGCAGCTGCGTCGCCTTGTACAGGTTGTTCAGCACCACTTCGGGCACTTCGCCGCGCTTCAGTTCGATCACGACGCGCATGCCGCTCTTGTCGGACTCGTCGCGGATGTCGGAGATGCCCTCGAGCTTCTTCTCGTTGACGAGCTCGGCGATGCGCTCGAGCAGCGAGCGCTTGTTCACCTGGTACGGCAGCTCGTCGACGATGATCGCCATCCGCTGGCCGCGGTCGATCTCCTCGAAGTGCGTGGCCGCACGCATCACGACGCGGCCGCGCCCGGTGCGATAGCCGTCGCGCACGCCGGCGACACCGTAGATGATGCCGGCCGTCGGGAAGTCCGGCGCCGGGATGATCTCGATCAGTTCGTCGATCGTCGCTTCCGGGTTGTTCAGCAGGTGCTGGCACGCGTCGACGACTTCGTTCAGGTTGTGCGGCGGGATGTTGGTCGCCATGCCGACCGCGATACCCGACGAGCCGTTGATCAGCAGGTTCGGGATGCGCGACGGCAGGACCGACGGCTGCATCTCGTTGCCGTCGTAGTTCGGCTCGAAGTCGACCGTTTCCTTGTCGATGTCGGCGAGCAGTTCGTGACCGATCTTCGCCATGCGAATTTCGGTGTAACGCATCGCCGCGGCATTGTCGCCGTCGATCGAGCCGAAGTTGCCCTGTCCGTCGATCAGCATGTAGCGCAGCGAGAAGTCCTGCGCCATCCGCACGATCGTGTCGTACACCGCGGTATCGCCGTGAGGGTGATACTTACCGATCACGTCACCGACGATACGCGCCGATTTCTTGTACGCGCGGTTCCAGTCGTTGTTCAGTTCGTGCATCGCGAACAGTACGCGCCGGTGCACGGGCTTCAGGCCATCGCGGACATCCGGAAGGGCACGTCCGACGATCACGCTCATCGCGTAATCGAGATACGAACGGCGCATTTCCTCCTCTAGGGAGGTGGGCAGGGTCTCTTTGGCGAATTGATCCATGTATCCGTATCGTTTCGGAGCGAAGACGGCGAACGCCTTTCGCGTGGGCGCTGCATGCGCAACGCAACGCGAGATTCTAACATGCGCCCATCGGCCGCCAATTCGCCACCCCCTCTATATGTAAACAGCAAAAATCGCCGTCCGTGGAAAAGGCACCCGAACCGGCCATGATCGCGCCCCTTCAGAAGGCTTGGGCGTCGTTCGGATCCTTGTCACGCACGCGCGTAAACCCTTGCCGCCTTTCACGCAATTTCGTGGACACGCTCTTGACAATCCCTAAAAGTTACGGCAGGCGGGTGTTGCGCATGCACCACAAAGTTGAAGCGATCTTGGGGTGGGGAGGATTTTTTTTCGTAGGAAGGGAACGATATGGCAAAATGCCAACGCACTGAAAGTTAGACGCTGCTCGAAGTCTACACAGAGCGGTGCCACGTTTTTTGTGCCGCACCAATGTTATACTTCGAGCAATGTATGACTTGTCACCGTCAACAGGCTCGCAGTAAACCTGCGGTAATCTCAATTTCGAGAGGAGAAATATGAATAAACTTTCAAAGCTCGCGTTCATTGCAGCTACCGCAGTTATGGCTGCATCCGCTTCGGCACAGTCGGTGCCGGCGTCGCGTCAAGCCGTCAACGACAACTGGGTGAACGGCACGGGCGAATGGGTGTGGATGAACGGCACGAACGAGCTCTGCTGGCGTGACGCGTTCTGGACGCCGGCCACCGCCAACGCGAAGTGCGATGGCGCACTGGTCGCCCAGGCACCGCAGCCGCCGGTCGCTCCGGTTGCTCCGGCCATCACGAGCCAGAAGATCACGTATCAAGCCGACGCGCTGTTCGACTTCGACAAGGCAACGCTCAAGCCGCTGGGCAAGCAAAAGCTGGACGAACTGGCTTCGAAGATCCAGGGCATGAACACGGAAGTGGTCGTCGCTACGGGCTACACGGACCGCATCGGTTCGGACAAGTACAACGACCGTCTGTCGCTGCGCCGTGCGCAAGCCGTCAAGTCGTACCTGGTCAGCAAGGGTGTCCCGGCCAACAAGATCTACACGGAAGGCAAGGGCAAGCGCAACCCGGTCACGACCGGCTGCAACCAGAAGAATCGCAAGCAACTGATCGCCTGCCTCGCACCGGACCGCCGCGTGGAAGTCGAAGTGGTCGGTACGCAAGAAGTCCAGAAGACGACCGTTCCGGCGCAGTAAGCCGCGGTTTTCGACTGCTTCAAAGCCCCGCTCCGGCGGGGCTTTTTCTTTGACGCCCGTCCTGGCGCTCGCTGGCCTCGTTGTGCGCCCCCTTATATACTCGGGGCTGACGTACCGACGCACCGCCCTCCTTCCGTAGCCCGTTTGCCGACATGACCAACGCCGATCCGCACGAACTCCAGAAATTCAGCGACCTCGCCCATCGGTGGTGGGATCCGAATGCCGAATTCAAGCCCTTGCACGACCTGAATCCGGTCCGGCTCGGCTGGATCGATTCGCATGCGCACCTCGCCGGCAAGCGCGCACTCGATATCGGCTGCGGCGGCGGCATCCTGTCCGAATCGATGGCAGGGCTCGGTGCGCAGGTGAAAGGCATCGACCTGTCGACCGAAGCGCTCGGGGTCGCCGACCTGCACAGCCTCGAAAGCGGCATCACGGTCGACTACGAGGCGATCGCCGCCGAAGCGATCGCCGAACGCGAGCCGGGCACTTACGACGTCGTCACCTGCATGGAGATGCTCGAGCACGTGCCGTCGCCGGCCGGCGTCGTCGCCGCGTGTGCGACGCTCGTGAAGCCGGGCGGCTGGGTGTTCTTCTCCACGCTGAACCGCAACCTGAAGTCCTACCTGTTCGCGGTGATCGGCGCCGAGTACATCGCGCAGATGCTGCCGAAGGGTACCCACGACTACGCGCGCTTCATCCGCCCGTCGGAACTGGCGAGCTTCATTCGCGGGACCGATCTGCACATCGTGGAGATCAAGGGTATTACCTATCACCCGATCGGCAAGCGCTTCGCGCTGTCGAACGACACCGACATCAACTATCTCGTCGCGTGCCGCCGCGGCGCGTGACCCTCCGACCGGCATGACGATTCCCCTTTCGACCGAGCGGCCTGCATTCGACGCGCCGCGCCTGCTGCACTGCGATGCCGTGCTGTTCGACCTCGACGGCACGCTCGCCGACACGGCACCCGATCTCGCCGCTGCAGTCCACAAGATGCAGCGCGTGCGCGGCCTGCCCGAAACGTCGCTCGACGTGCTGCGGCCGCTGGCATCGGCCGGTGCGCGCGGCCTGCTCGGCGGAGCATTCGGCATCGACCCGCAATCGCCCGGCTACGACGCGATGCGCGACGAGTTCCTGACCAATTACGCGACCGACATCTGCGTGCACACGGTGCTGTTCCCCGGCATCGGCGACGTGCTCGACGAGCTCGATGCACGCGGCGTGCGCTGGGGCATCGTCACGAACAAGGCGATGCGCCTCACCGCGCCGCTCGCCGACCTGCTCGGCCTCGCGCCGCGCGCGGCCTGCATCGTCGGGGGCGACACAACGCCGCACTCGAAACCGCATCCGGCCCCGCTGTTGCATGCGGCGGAACAAATGACGCTCGCGCCGGAACGCATCGTCTACGTCGGCGACGATCTTCGCGACATCCAGGCCGGCAGCGCGGCAGGGATGGCGACGGTCGCGGCCGCGTACGGCTATTGCGGTGACGGCGTCGCGCCGGCCGACTGGCAGGCGCAGCATCTTGTCGGCACGACGCAGGAACTGCGCGAACTGCTGCGCGATGTTGGGCTATAATGATCGATCTTATCCGCGGGGGCGACCTGGTTTCGACAGGGGTTGTGAAGCGGCTAGGGCATGTCGAGGACCCGTCACCTCGTTAATCAATGGGAAAATCGTAACTGCAAACGACGATACGTTCGCACTGGCAGCCTAACGGCCGCCGTCCTCTGCCTAGTTCACTGACGGGCTAGTGTCGCAAGACCGGTAGCAATACCGCCAGAGGTCATTTACGTCAGTTAAGCCCTGTCGGCGTCGCGACGCCAGGGTCGAAAATCTAGCGAATCGCCGTAGTGCAGCGTGTTCGTCCGCGTCGCTGCGGTTAAATCAAATGACTGAACTAAACATGTAGAACTAGTCGTGGAGCGCTTCTGGACGCGGGTTCGATTCCCGCCGCCTCCACCAAATTCCGCGCTTGACGCACGAACCCCGCACGACGCGAGTCTGCGGGGTTTTTTGTTGCCGGAGAGGCCGAACATCCCGCGCCCTCCGAAAAAGCGCCCGGCCTCGGACGGGCCGGGCGGAATGCCGCCGGCATTCCGGCGGCAGGAGGTGACGGATGTTCGACGTCGCCCGCGAGGTGATCGACCGCGGCGGACGGTCCCCTTGCCCGGCACGCGACGCTTCATCGCAGCCGCAGCACGGCCTCACCGGGCGACGAGCCGCTTAGCTGCCGCGATACAGCGACTTCATTTCTTCTGCGCTGGCAGGACGCACGCCGATCGCACGCGAACCCGATGCCGATGCGCCCTGCACCTGCGCGCCATAACCGCTGGCGTCGGCGCCTTGCGCTTGGGCGAGCGCGCTGCGCTGTTGCTCCGCGACACGCGCCGTGGCGGCCTGGATCGCTTCCGGATAGTGCGGATCTTCGCCGCGGGCGGTGTTGTAACCGGCCTGCTGGAGCTGAACCAGTTCGGCGCGAACCTGTGCGCGGGTGAGTGCCGAGCCGGACTGCGCGAACGACACGACCGGGGCAACGAGAGCAGCAGCAACGACAACGGCTTGAACGAGCGACTTCATGATGACCTACCTCCAGATTTGTCTGATTTCGCGGTGAACACCCGTTCATCGCTGACAAACCGAAGTTTATGTAGGCATGTGCTTAAGAATAAGGCAGGTTTCAGGAAGACATCCTTCCCGAAACAAGGGTTAACCCTAGATCCATGCAGACATGGGCCAGCACCGCAAGATCGCACCACGCGAGACCGAACCGAGCCCCACAAAGCACGAGCCCCGCAAGGCAGTACACCCTGCGGGGCTCGAAAAGAACCGCGCGGCATCGGCGCGGTCTGGACAAACGATCGCGGCGTCGGCCACCCGGCGCGTCAGCGCCTGCTTATTGAGTGTCCATCGGACACTTCAGGTTGCAGCCGTTCGGGTCCCCCAAATCGCCCTTGCGGCGCAATGCCGACTTCTTGCCGCTCTGGTATTTCTGCGACGGCGCAGACGCCGCGAACGGCATCTGCGGATGCTCGTTCAGGCGGAACTGCTCGCTCAGGATCCCGCCGGGCACGCCCGGTGAATTCTGCGCGAACGCCAACGGCGAAACAACAGCAACAAGAAGCCCTGCGGTCAACGCTGCCGCGGAGAAGGGAACGGATAGTTTCATGGCGGGATGACGCCTGAACGGCGTGCTTGTTGGAACGTTGATCAAGCGGCAAGCGTAGCGCAAATCCCTCGCTGCTGCAGCGCGGTTCGCGCGCGTCCCCGTTACCGTGCGTTGCCGTCCAGCATACCGCCCCCGGCGATACCGGCGAATCCCTCCGCGATGCCGATCAGCGTCCCGCACGCGGCCGGATCGTAGCCGTCGAGATGCGCGACGCGGTCGACGAAGCGCGCATCGCGCAACAAGGCGAGCACGCCGGCGAGCGGTCGCGAATCGAGCTGCGCGCGTTCGCACGCAAAGTAATAGTCCTCGTCGACGACCGGAATGAAATCGAGCCCGAAGTGATGGGCGGCCGGCTCGACGCCGAAGCCGAGATCGGCCATCCCGCTCGCGACGAACGCGGCGATCGCCGAATGCGTGAGCTCGGCCGACGCATAGCCGTCGATACGCTCGGGATCGATGCCGATCGCGCGCAATGCAAGATCGAGCAGCATCCGCGTGCCCGACCCCGGCTGCCGATTGACGAAGCGGATGTCGTTGCGGGCGAGATCGGCGAGCCCGCCGACCTGCTTCGGGTTGCCCCGCGGTACGAACAGCCCCTGCTGGCGGCGCGTCAGATGAATCAGCACGTGACGCGCGTCGTCGAGCCACGGCCGGTAGATCTGCGCGCACTGTTCGCGGAACGCGCCGCGTGGCAGATGAAAACCGGCCAGCTCGCATTCGCCGCGCGCAAGCGCCTGCACGGCCTCGACGCTCTCGCGATATTTGATGTCGACGGCGGCCTGCGCATCGACAAGCGCGGAAACGAGCGTCGCAACCGCGTAGCCGTGCGACGCATGGATGCGCACGGCGCCGTCGCGCTGCGCGAGCCGCCGGTTCAGGTCGCTCGCCACCTCGGCCGCCAGCGCGCGCAGGTTGCCGTCGAGACGGCTGCGCGCGAGCCGCTGCGCGTCGACGATCGCCTGCCCGAGCTCCGACAGCGTCGACCCCTTGCCGCGCGCCGTCTCGATCAACTCGCCGCCGACGCACGCCTCCAGCGCCCGCAGCATGCCCCACGCGTGCCGATACGACAGACCTTTCGCCTGCGCGGCCTGCGCGATGCTGCCCGTATCGGCCACGAGCTCCAGCAACGGGGCGACGTCCGACAGGCTGGCGGTGCGGCCCTCGGTGTCGCGTACGGTCAGATACGCGTCGCATTCGATTCGAATCAATTATGCACTCCGATTTCCTATTGCGACTGCGGAATCTTCCGCTTATCGTTGCTCAAAATCAATCAGGACGAAGTCCCGATGTGCACTATATGAATTAGAGGCACATATGAGACTTTGGAGGAGCATAACCGATGTCCCCGAATTCCCCTGCGCCCGACGCGCTCGTCGAGCGCCACGCGCGTGCCGGCCGCTCGCTCGTCGCGATCCTGCATGCGATCCAGGACGACGCAGGCTACGTGCCGGCAGGCTGCGTCGCGCCGCTTGCGAAGGCACTGAATCTGTCGCGCGCCGAAGTGCACGGCGTGCTCACCTACTATCACCACTTCCGCACCGCGCCGCCCGCGCGCATGACGATCCAGATGTGCCGCGCCGAGGCGTGCCGCAGCATGGGCTGCGAAGCGCTGGCCGCGCACGCGGAAGCGCGCACGGGTTGCCGGTTCGACGCGGCGCACGGCGATGGTGCCGACGCGCACGCGCCGGGTGACGTCGCGCTCGAATCGGTCTACTGCCTCGGGCTGTGCGCGCAATCGCCGTCGATGACGGTCAACGGCGTGCTGCACGCAAAGGTCACGCCGGAGAAGTTCGACGCCCTGCTCGCCGACGCGACCGCCCACACCCCGGAGGCCGCATGACGACCCGCATCTACGTTCCGCGCGATTCGTCCGCGCTGGCGCTCGGCGCCGACGCCCTCGCCGCCGCGATCGTCGCGGAAGCCGAGCGGCGCGGCGTCGCGATCGAACTGATCCGCAACGGCTCGCGCGGGCTGCTGTGGCTCGAGCCGCTCGTCGAGGTCGGCACGGCCGCCGGGCGCGTCGGCTACGCGAACCTGTCGGCCGCCGACGTGCCTGCCCTGTTCGACGCGAACTGGCTCGACGGCGGCGCGCATCCGAGCGGCGTCGGCCTCGTCGACGCCCTGCCCTATCTCGCGCGCCAGCAGCGCCTCACGTTCGCGCGCATCGGCCTGACCGATCCGCTGTCGATCGACGATTACCTGAAGCACGACGGCCTCGCCGGCCTGAAGAACGCGCTCGCGCTCGACGGCGGCGCCGCATGCGAATTGCTGATCGAATCGGGGCTGCGCGGCCGCGGAGGCGCAGCCTTCCCGGCCGGCATTAAATGGCGCACCGTCCGGCAGGCCAGCGCGACGCAGAAGTACATCGTCTGCAACGCGGACGAAGGCGATTCGGGCACGTTCTCCGATCGGCTGATCATGGAAAGCGATCCGTACTGCCTGATCGAAGGGATGATCATCGCGGGCATCGCGACGGGCGCGACGCTCGGCTACATCTACGTGCGCAGCGAATACCCGCACGCGATCGCGGCACTGGAAACCGCGATCGAGCGCGCCCGTGAAGCCGGCTGGCTCGGCGAACGCGTGCTCGGCTCCGCGCATGCATTCGACCTGCACGTCGCAAAGGGCGCCGGCTCGTACGTGTGCGGCGAGGAAACGGCGCTGCTCGAATCGCTCGAAGGCAAGCGCGGCGTCGTGCGCGCGAAGCCGCCGCTGCCCGCGCTCGCCGGCCTGTTCGGCCAGCCGACCGTGATCAACAACGTGATCACGCTCGCGACCGCGCCGGTGATCTTCGCGCGCGGCGCCGCGTTCTATCGCGACTACGGGATGGGCCGCTCGCGCGGCACGCTGCCGTTCCAGCTCGCGGGCAACATCCGCTACGGCGGCCTCGTCGAGCTCGCGTTCGGCGTCACGCTGCGCGAGCTGCTGTTCGACTACGGCGGCGGCACGGCCAGCGGCCGGCCCGCGCGCGCCGCCCAGGTCGGCGGCCCGCTCGGCACCTATCTGCCGGAACACCAGTGGGACGTGCCGCTCGACTACGAGGCGTACACGGCAATCGGCGCGGTCGTCGGCCACGGCGGCATCGTGCTGCACGACGACACGTCGAATCTCGCGGAACTCGCCGAATACGCGATGAAGTTCTGCGCGATCGAATCGTGCGGCAAGTGCACGCCGTGCCGGATCGGATCGACGCGCGGCGTCGAGACGATCGCACGCATTCGCCAGGGCGACAAGTCGGAGCGACAGGTCACGCTGCTGCGCGATCTGTGCGACACGATGCTCGCCGGCTCGCTGTGCGCGATGGGCGGGATGACGCCTTACCCGGTGCTGTCCGCGCTCGACCATTTCCCCGAAGATTTCGGGCTCGCCGCCGGCAAGCAAGCCGCGTCGGGTCCGGTCAAGGCCGCGGCCTGACCCAGAAGGAGCCCTGAATGTCCCTCGACACGAACAACGTCCGCCAAGGCGGCTGCGGCTCGGGCCAATGCGCGTGCAAGAGCGCCGCGCAGGCGCGCGTGCGCGATCCGTTCGACGAAACCGACTACGGCACGCCGCAACGGCATGCCGATACCGACGTCACGCTCGAAATCGACGGCCAGCCGGTGACAGTGCCGGCCGGCACGTCGGTGATGCGCGCCGCGATCGAAGCCGGCGTCAATGTGCCCAAGCTCTGCGCGACCGATTCGCTCGAACCGTTCGGCTCGTGCCGCCTGTGCCTGGTCGAAATCGAAGGCCGGCGCGGCTATCCGGCATCGTGCACGACGCCCGCCGAAGCCGGGATGAAGGTGCGCACGCAGTCGGACCGGCTGCAGTCGCTGCGCCGCAACGTGATGGAGCTGTACATCTCCGATCACCCGCTCGACTGCCTCACCTGCCCCGCCAACGGCGACTGCGAGCTGCAGGACATGGCGGGCGTGGTCGGGCTGCGCGAAGTGCGTTACGGCTTCGACGGCGCAAATCACCTGCGCGAGCAAAAGGACGAATCGAATCCGTACTTCACGTACGATCCGTCGAAGTGCATCGTCTGCAACCGCTGCGTGCGCGCATGCGAGGAAACGCAGGGCACGTTCGCGTTGACGATCGCCGCGCGCGGTTTCGAATCGCGCGTCGCCGCCGGCGAAAGCGAATCGTTCATGGCGTCGGACTGCGTATCGTGCGGCGCCTGCGTCGCCGCGTGCCCGACCGCCACGCTGCAGGAAAAATCCGTCGTCCAGCTCGGCCAGGCCGAGCACTCGGTCGTCACGACCTGCGCGTACTGCGGCGTCGGCTGCTCGTTCAAGGCCGAGATGAAGGGCACGCAGGTCGTGCGCATGACGCCGCACAAGAACGGCCTCGCGAACGAAGGCCACGCGTGCGTGAAGGGCCGCTTCGCGTGGGGCTACGCAACGCACAAGGACCGCATCACGAAACCGATGATCCGCGAGAAGATCACCGACCCGTGGCGCGAAGTCAGCTGGGAAGAGGCGCTGACCTACGCGGCGACGCAATTCCGCAAGCTGCAGCAGAAATATGGCCGCGATTCGATCGGCGGCATCACGTCGTCGCGCTGCACGAACGAGGAAACCTACCTCGTGCAGAAGCTTGTGCGCGCCGCGTTCGGCAACAACAACGTCGACACCTGCGCGCGCGTGTGCCACTCGCCGACCGGCTATGGCCTGAAGACGACGCTCGGCGAATCGGCCGGCACCCAGACCTTCGCGTCGGTCGGCCAGGCCGACGTGATCGTCGTGATGGGCGCGAACCCGACCGACGGCCACCCGGTGTTCGGCTCGCGCATGAAGCGGCGCATCCGCGAAGGCGCGAAGCTGATCGTGATCGACCCGCGCCGCATCGATGTGGTCGACGGCCCGCACGTGAAGGCCACGCACCACCTGCAGCTGCGCCCCGGCACCAACGTCGCGATGGTCAATGCGCTCGCGCACGTGATCGTCACCGAAGGGCTCGTCGCTGACGCGTTCGTCGCCGAACGCTGCGACACGCGCGCGTTCGAGCAATGGCGCGACTTCGTGTCGCGCGCCGAGAACTCGCCCGAGGCCACCGCTGAGGTGACGGGCGTACCGGCTGAACGGGTGCGCGAGGCCGCACGCCTCTATGCGACCGGCGGCAACGCCGCGATCTACTACGGCCTCGGCGTGACCGAACACGCGCAAGGCTCGACGACGGTGATGGGCATCGCGAACCTTGCGATGGCGACCGGCAACATCGGCCGTGAAGGCGTCGGCGTCAATCCGCTGCGCGGCCAGAACAACGTGCAAGGCTCATGCGACATGGGTTCGTTCCCGCACGAGCTGCCCGGCTACCGGCACATCAGCGACGCAATCGTGCGCAGCCAGTTCGAGCAAGCATGGTCGGCCACGCTGCAACCGGAACCGGGGCTGCGCATCCCGAACATGTTCGACGCGGCGCTCGACGGCAGCTTCAAGGGGCTTTACTGCCAGGGCGAGGACATCGTCCAGTCGGACCCGAACACGCAGCACGTCGCGGCCGCGCTGTCGTCGATGGAATGCATCGTCGTGCAGGACATCTTCCTGAACGAAACCGCGAAATACGCGCACGTGCTGCTGCCGGGTTCGACGTTCCTCGAGAAGGACGGCACGTTTACGAACGCGGAGCGCCGCATCTCGCGCGTACGCAAGGTGATGCCGCCGCTCGCAGGTTACGCCGACTGGGAAGTGACGCTGCTGCTGTCGCAGGCGCTCGGCTACGACATGCATTACACGCATCCGTCCGAAATCATGGACGAGATCGCGCGGCTCACGCCGACCTTCTCTGGCGTGTCGTACGAGAAACTCGACGCGCTCGGCAGCATCCAGTGGCCGTGCAACGAAGCCGCACCGGACGGCACGCCGACGATGCACATCGACGCGTTCGTGCGCGGCAAGGGCCGGTTCGTGATCACGCAGTACATTCCGACGCCTGAAAAGGTCACGCAGCGCTATCCGCTGATCCTGACCACGGGCCGCATCCTGTCGCAATACAACGTCGGCGCGCAGACGCGCCGGACCGAGAACGTCCGGTGGCACGAAGAGGATCGCCTCGAGATTCATCCGCACGATGCGGAGGATCGCGGGATCCGGACCGGCGACTGGGTCGGCATCGAATCGCGGGCCGGCCAGACGGTACTGCGTGCGCTCGTGTCCGACCGTATGCAGCCGGGTGTCGTGTACACGACGTTCCACTTCCCCGAGTCAGGGGCGAACGTGATCACGACGGACAGCTCCGACTGGGCCACGAACTGCCCGGAATACAAGGTCACGGCCGTGCAGGTGCTGCCGGTTGCGCAGCCGTCGGACTGGCAGCGCGCGTATGCGCGCTTCAACTCGGAGCAGCTCGATCTGCTCGAGCGCCGCGCCGCCACGCCGGCTGCCGCGACGACGGGCAAGTGAGGACGCGATGGACATCGGACACCTGATCGACATGGCCAACCAGATCGGCGCTTTCTTCGAATCTATGCCCGATCGCGAAGAAGCGCTGGCCGGCATCGCCGAACACATCCGGCGCTTCTGGGAACCGCGGATGCGGCGCGCGCTACTCGCCGCGCTCGACGATCCATCGAGCGAAGCCGGGCAACGCGCCGCGCCGATCGTGCGCGACGCGATCGCCGCGCACCGCGCATCGCTCACGCCGGCCGCGGCCCCCGCCTGAGCGCTCCGCTACGCGGGCACTGGCATGCCCGCGAACCAGCTTTCGCAATGGCGCAGCAGCGCGTTCGCGTCGGTGGCGGTACGGCCGCGCACCGCGATGTAGCCATCGGGGCGCAGCAGGTAGAACGACGGCCTCGAACGGCCGTATACCTGCGCGAGCCCGTCCGTGCCGTCGCTTTCGGCATCGGCGACGCGCCAGGTTCGCACGGCGCCCGGCATAATCCGCTCCAGCCCCTGCACGAGCGCCTGCGCGTCCGCGGGCATCGGCGGCACATCGGCCGTATCGCCCGTGTCTGCACCTGCCGGCTCCTCGAGCAACAGCAGCGTAAAGCTCGCCGGATCGTGCAGGTCGTATAGTCGCGCGGTCCCGGGCGCCCGGCCGAGCGGCCCGTCGACCACGTGCACGAGCGCGTCGGGTGCACGCTCGCCTGCGCGCGGCCCGCCATCGAGCACGCGTTCGAGCGTGAGCGGGCTTTTCCGGTATTGCACACCGAGCTCGCTGACGGTGCGGCGCACCGCGTCACGCACCGGCCCGAACGACGCCAGCAGCGGCACGACATGATCGCGCAGCAGCTTCATCGCGCCGTGGTCGGCTTCGACGATCTGCGTGATGAAGCCGGTCTGCCGCAATACATCGCGCTCGATCGGATGGCGCTCCGCGTGATACGTGTCGAGCAGCCGCTCCGGCGTGCCCGCGCCAAGCACGCGCGCGAGCTTCCAGCCGAGATTGAACGCTTCCTGGATACCCGTGTTCATGCCCTGCGCACCCGCCGGGCTGTGAACGTGCGCGGCGTCACCCGCGAAGAACACGCGCCCGTGACGCAGCCGGTCGACCATCCGGCTATGCAGACGGAAATACGCCGACCACGCGAGATCGCTCGGCGCGATCGACGCGCCGACGCGAGCGCGCACGATCGCCTCGCATTCGTCGAGCGTCGGGGTCGGCGGGGTCGACGCATCGGGCGGTGCGTCGCCGCCGGGCGGCCGGTCGGCGACAAGCCGGTAGCGGCCGCCGCCCATCGGAAACAGCCCCGCGATGCCGTCCGGCGTCGTGAACAGGTGGATCTCCTCGTCCGGCCAGTCGGGTATCGCCGCGAAATCGGCAAGCAGGAAGGTCTGCTCGAACGCATGCCCGGCGAAGCCCAGGCCGAGCAGATGGCGCACCGTGCTGTGCGCGCCGTCGGCGGCGATCAGGTACGACGGTGCGAACGCCTGTTCACGACCGTCGGCGCCGCGGATCGTCACGTCGAGCGACGTACCGCCCGCGTCGCACGCGGTCAGCGTGACACCGCGTTCGACCGTCACGCCGAAACCGGCCAGGTGCTCGGCGAGCAGCCGCTCGGTGATGCTCTGGTCGAGAAACAGCAAATACGGATAGCGTGTTTGCAGTGGATCGAAATCGAGCCGCGCGATCACGCGGCCGTCCGCATGCAGTGCGGCCGCATGCGCACGATGGCCCAACGCGAGAAACGGTTCGACCGCGCGATGCTGCTCCAGCAGTTCGAGCGTGCGCGCCTGGATGCCGATCGCGCGCGAATACGGTGCGGGCGCGGCGAGCCGGTCGATGATGCGCACCGGCACGCGGGCACGCGCGAGCGCCATTGCGGCGGCAAGGCCGGTCGGGCCCGCGCCGACGATCAGCACGGGCGGGATATCGAGCAGTGTGTCAGCCATGAGAACCTCGATGACACGCGATTGTGCAAGTCTACGCCGCTCCGCGTGACGGGGCCATATGCCGACCGGCCGATCTGGGGTACCCCCGCGCAGTGTGGGAAAATACGCGCTTTCCGTCAGTTTTCGCGTCATGGATTCCGCATTCGACCGAGCGTATGCCGCTCACCGCGCGGGCCGCCTCGCCGAGGCCGAGCACGGCTATCGCACCGCCCTCGCCACCAATCCCGCCGACGCCGACGCACTGCATCTGTTCGGCGTGCTGCGGCATCAGCAGGGCCAGCATGCCGAGGCGGCCGATCTCGTCGGGCGTGCGGTCGACCTGCGCCCGAACGATGCCGCGCTGCAGCTCAATCTCGGCAACGCGCTGAAGGCGCTCGGCCGACTCGACGAAGCGATCGACCGCTTTCGCAACGCGCTCACGCTCGCGCCCGAATTTCCGCTCGCGCACTACAACCTCGGCAACGCGTATGCGGCGCTGCAGCGCCACGAGGATGCCATCGACGCGTTCGGCCGCGCGCTCCGGCTCACGCCCGACGACGCATCGATCCACAACAACCTCGGCAACGCGCTGAATGCCCTCGGCCGTCACGACGACGCGCTCGCCGCATTCCATCGCGCCCTTGAGTTGCGGCCCGGGCATGCCGGCGCGCACAACAATCTCGCGATGGCGCTGAACGCGATGGGCCGGGCCGACGACGCGATCGCGCACTTCCAGGCGGCGATCGCCGCGCAGCCGCGCTTCGTCGCCGCGCATTTCAATCTCGGCAACACGCTCGAGGCGGTCGGCCGTCACGCCGAAGCCGCCACCGCATTCGAAGCCGCGCTCGCGCTGCACCCGCCGTTCCCGCTCGCCCTTTTCGGGCTTGCGAACGCGCTGTGCGCGCAGGCACGCCAGCGCGAAGCGCTGCCCTATTACGAACGCGCGGTCGGCCTCGATCCGTCGTTCAGTCTCGCGTGGCTGAACCTCGGCAACGCGCATCACGCACTCGGCGCGCACGAGATGGCGCTGCGCGCGTACGATCAGGCGCTGCGCGTCGCTCCCGACCTCAAACTCGCGCACCTGCATCGCGCCGTCACGCTGCTGACGCTGGGCGACTTCACCCGCGGCCTGCCCGCATACGAAACGCGTCACGACACGCCCGGCGCGACGCCGCTCGGCACGCTGCCGCGCTGGCAAGGCGAGCCGATTGCGTCGCGCACGCTGCTGATCCGCGCGGAACAGGGCTTCGGCGACACGCTGCAGTTCGTCCGCTTCGTGCCGCTCGCGCGCGCGCGCTGCGCGCGCGTCGTGCTCGAAGTGCAGCCGGAACTCGTCACGCTGCTCGCGCCGGCCGCGGCACGCTGGCGCGTGACGCTCGTCGCACAGGGCGCCGCGAAGCCGCCGGCGGCGGACGTCGCGTGCACGCTGATGAGCCTGCCGTTCCTGCTCGGCCTGCAGCCGGCCGACATCGTCGCGGGTAGACGCTACCTCGACGCGCCGGACAACGCGCACCGGCGCTTTCGCGGCTCGCTCGGCGGCCAGTCGAAGCGCAAGTTCGGTCTCGCGTGGTCAGGGCGCCGGCAGGCGCAGGAAAACCGCTCGATGCCGTTCGACGCGCTCGCGCCGCTGCTCGCGCTGCCGGACATCGACTGGGTCGTGCTGCAACCGGCGCTCGACGAAGATGAACGCGCGCGCGTCGACGCGCATCCGCGCGTGCATCGCCTCGATGGGCGACTGAACGACTTCGCCGACACGGCCGCGCTGATCGAACGGCTCGACGGCGTCGTCACGATCGACACGGCGGTCGCGCACCTCGCGGGCGCACTCGGCAAGCCGCTGTGGATCATGCTGCCGTTCGCGCCCGACTGGCGCTGGTTCACCGGCGACGATTGCCCGTGGTATCCGCACGCGCGGCTCGCCCGCCAGTCCGCACCGGGGCAATGGCTCGACGTGGCGACGGCGGTCGCCGGCGCGCTGCGCGACGCCTGACCACGGCCGCACGCAGATGAAAAAAAGGAGCGCGACGCGCTCCTTTATTCATTCGACGCGATGCGACGCGGGTGGCGTCAGGCCGCCTTATACTGGTTGCGCGATTCGGGCGTGCGATACAGCACGAGCGTCGCGATCAATCCGCAGATCGCGGCGACGCTCAGCCACAGCCCCGGAGCCGCCTTGTTGCCCGTCTGGTGGATCAGCAACGTCGAGATCGCCGGCGTGAAACCGCCGATCGTCGTCGCGAGGCTGTACGCGAGCGAGAAGCCGGCAGTGCGCACGTCGGCCGGCATGACTTCGGTCAGCGCGACGACCATCGCGCCGTTGTACGAGCCGTACAGGAACGACAGCCACAGCTCGACCGCCAGCAGCCGCAGGAACGACGGATCGGCCACGAGCCACAGCACGGCCGGGTAGGCCGACAGCAGCGTGAGCACCGTGAACGCGATCAGCACCGGGCGGCGGCCGATGCGATCCGACAGCGCGCCGGACAGCGGCAGCCAGACGAGATTGGACAGGCCGACGCAGACGGTCACGACCAGCGCGTCGAGCGACGACAGGTGCAGCACTTCCTTGCCGAATGTCGGCGTGTAGGCCGTGATCATGTAGAACGACACCGTCGTCATGATCACCATCCCCATGCCGGCGATCACGACACCCCAGTTCTCGAGCATCGAACGCATGATCTCGCCCATCGTCGGACGATGACGCTTCGCGAGGAATTCGTCGGTCTCCTTCAGCGAACGACGGATCAGGAACAGGAACGGGACGATCAGACAGCCGATCAGGAACGGAATGCGCCAGCCCCACGCGGTCATGTCCTCGACCGGCAGCGCGCGGTTCAGCAGCACGCCGACGAACGCGGCGAACACGACCGCCACCTGCTGGCTGCCCGATTGCCACGACGTATAGAACCCCTTGTGGCCCTTCGTCGCGATTTCCGACAGGTAGACCGACACGCCGCCGAGTTCGACGCCCGCGGAAAAGCCCTGCAGCAACCGGCCGAGCAGCACGAGCACCGGCGCGAGCACGCCGATCGTCGCATAGCCGGGTATCGCGGCCACCGTGAGCGTGCCGAGCGCCATCAGCCCAAGCGTCAGGATCAGCCCCTTGCGGCGGCCGTGGTGGTCGATGTATGCGCCGAGCACGATCGCGCCGACAGGACGCATCAGGAAGCCCGCGCCGAACACGGATAGCGACAGCATCAGCGACGCGAACGCGTTGCCGCTCGGAAAATAGGTTTTCGCGATGGCCGACGCGTAATACCCGTAGACCATGAAGTCGTACATTTCCAGGAAGTTGCCGCTGACGACCCGGAACACGGTACGAACCTTCGATTCCTGGGCGACGGCGTGTGTTGCTGTGGACATGTTGTTCTCTCTCGGCGCGGATGGCGCGACATCGGCGCCGTATGGATCCGACGATGCAGTGGCACCGGACCGGCACGCACGAACATCGCTGCCAGCCGACGGCACGCCGCGCAACGATGTGCACGCCGGCATGGTCGGCAAATGATGCCACGCGAAGCCGACAATTGCCTTGGGCCGGGGCCGTGATCAACGTCGCCGCGTACGTCTCGTACGAATCGCCTCGAAAAACGCACGAAAATCAGATCGGTCTGATCGACAGGTCGCCGGCGACTCACCACAATGTCACGACTCGCCACGCTATTCGCGCCGCGGCCGGCATCGTCGCCCGTGTCGCACCGTGTACCGCCCTCATGATCCCAACGCCTCTCGTTTCCGTCGAAGGTCCGCTTGCCCGCCCTCGTGTCGCGCCCCTCGACGGCGTGCCGCCGTTCGGCCGCGAATGGACGTTCCGCGGCGCGCCCGGTACCCGGCTCGGCACGCGCTGCGCTGCCATCCTGAAGACCTCGTGCATCGACGTCGAAGCACCGCATCGCATGTGCCGCTGGCAATCGCCGCCCGCCGCGCGCCCGGTGTCTGCCGGTGTACCGGCCGTTGCGGCGCGCGCCGCCGGCCAGCACATCGAGCATGCCGCCGGTCGCGCGCATGACCGGCGTGCGCGGCACGCCGCCTGCTGGAGCATCGGCGCACTCGGCATCATCGGCTGGTTGATCGCCGCGCACGAGCCGTTCCCGGGTTTCGCGCCTGCGCCCGCGATGCAGACCGTTGGCGTCGAGCCGAAGCACGCCGTGCAGTCCATGGGTGCCGTGCAAACGGCCGCGGTGGCGCCCGCCACACCGACCATCGCGCCGGCTCAGCCCGTCGCGGTGCGGCCGGTTGCGACGCCCTCCACAGGCGCGCCCGTCACACGCGGCGCGACGACCAATCCAGCGCCGCGCCGTGCCGACACGACACCGAACGTTCAGCGCGTCGCCACTGCAGCGCCGCCGACGCCGCATCGTTCGGACAACAGGCGCACGGCAACGGCACGCGTACAAGCACCTTCCACGCCGCGATTCACCGCCCGCCCGTCAGTCACTCACCACGCGTCGCGCACGCCGACGCCCGATCGCGTCGGTTCGCCTGCGCATCCCGGAGCCCCCCGCGACCCGCTCGACGATCCGCTCACGCTTATCGCGGTGGCGAACGCGCTGCAGGCCGATCGCCCGGCACCGGCGGCCAATGGGCCCGTCGCCGGCTTCGACTGGACAGCGCAATTGTCCCATCGCCGCCTGACCGACGTACCGGATACGCTCACCCGCTGACAGCGCCCAACAAAAAAACCGGCGAAGCAGGCTTCGCCGGGTTTTTTGTCCGTCCGTTGGTCCATCGGACCGAATCGTCACTTGTGCGCGGGCAATCCCGTTTCGGACTGCCGCTCGAGTTGCCGTACCTGCTCCTGCAGATCACGCAACTGCACCTGCGCGGCCCGCTTCTCGATCTGCAGTGCCTGCGTCTGCTCCTGCTCCGCCTTCTGCCGCTGCGCGACCTCGGCCTGCTGGCCGCGCGCGATATTCAGATCCGCCTGCAGTTGCTGCGCGCGATTCGCCTGCAGCGCGATCACGCGTTCGAGGAACGTCTTCTGCGCCTGGAGTTCGGTGCGACGAATTTCGACATCTGCGAGCTGCGCCGTCTGCTGGACGAAGTTCGCGTACACCATCTCCGCGCGGTTCTTCTCCTGCGACCTGATCACGCGCCACAGATGCTTGTCCTGAAACAGCGCGACGTAATACGTCATCTCGCGCGGATCGAACATCAGGCTTGCGCCATAGCTGCCGTTGTAGGTGGTGCGCATCTCGACGATTCGGCCGTCATGCAGCATCTGCGTGAGTTCAGCGACGTTGCCTTGCGCCGCGGCCTCCGTGGCGGACGCCGGCGCCGCGGTCGCCGCATCGCCGCTCAGGCTCGTCACCGCGGGGCGCGTGCCCGCGACCGGCGCGGTCGCGTCGGACCACGCCGCGCCCGCGTGCGCGCAGGCGGCCAGCGCAACGATCCACGTCGCGCATCGTGCAGGGGAAAAATCTCGGAAGGCCAACGTCAGACTCCGTCGAACGAATCGGGAGTCGCGATTATCGTTCAAAACGAAACGGCCGCATCTCGAATTTATCGGGATGCGGCCGGCTTTCCTGCGCGGCAATACAAGAACGGGTTACAGGCGGGTCTCGCGAGCGGCGCGCAGGAACGCATCGAGCAGCGGCGTGCAGTCGAGCAACTCGGAGCCGCCGGCACGATGAAACTCCGGGTGCCATTGCACGCCGACGACGAACGGCGCACGCCGGTAGCGAATGCCTTCGATGATCCCGTCGCCGGCCGACACGGCCTCGATGTTCAGATCGCGGCCGAGATCGCGGATCGCCTGATGGTGGATCGAGTTCACGATCGCTTCGCTGCGCCCGGGGAACATGCTCGCGAGCGTCGACGAGTCGGGGAAGCGGATGGCGTGGCGATGCTGGTCGTAATGCTCGCTCACGTGCGCATTCGCGGTCGGCACGTCCGTCGCGATGTCCTGGTACAGCGACCCGCCGAACGCGACATTGATCAGCTGGGCGCCACGGCACACGCCGAGCACCGGCTTGCCGGACTCGACGAACTCGTGAAACAGCTCGAGCTCGTACATGTCGCGCACGCGGTCGCCCGGCCACTCGGGGCGCGCATCCGACGCCGCGTAGGTCTGCGGCGACACGTCGGCGCCGCCTTGCAGCAGCAGGCCGTCGAGATGCTTCGCGTAGTCGCGCAGGCGGATGTTGCTCGGATGCAGCATGCCCTGGTGACCGACGGTCGGGATCATGAACACGAGCACGTCGCGCGACATCACCCAGTGCGCGATCGATTCTTCGAGATACTGCAGCGTCTTGCCGCGCAGCCCCTTCGCGCCCGGCTCCGGATGAAAGATCCGCGCCGACACGCCGATGCGCAGCGTGCGCTGCGTGATCCGCTGGCCGGCGCGATCGAAGATCCGGCGTGCGCGCGCCGCGACGATCCGGCCGAACACCGACCACGGCGTGTCGCTTTGCTTCAGGTACGCCGGCGGCGCGTTCGGCGCGCTCGCGGGCGGCGGACGCGGCGTGTCGAAATCGGGCTGCGCGCCGAAACCGGGCGGCGCGGCACCGTGTTTCGGCGGCACTGCACGGCCTTCTGAGGCAGCGCCTGTCGTGCCCGCGGCGCCGGGCTCGGACGCCGCCGTGACCGGCGACGCGCCGTCCGCCGCGACGATCTGCGCGGCGGCAGCCCGCGTGGCGGGCGCCTCCGGCGTATGCGCCGGACTGGAACGGGGGGAATCGGTAGAAGCGGAAGATGTGCCGGGCAGACCGGCCGGGGAAGGCGTGTTTTCGCTCATGACGATGGTCTGGTACGTCGCTCGCGCGTGGTGGATTGACGAGGATTCATTATGCTTCAGTGCACGATGGCGCGGTAAACGAGCAACATCCTGTCGATATTGTTGCAACTCGTCGCATCCGCCGCGACGCGCATCACCGGCCCCGTTCGACAACATCGACAGTCGCCCGGGCCAACTGGACATCAGTGATATATCACAATAATATTCACGAGTCGCCCACGCTACCCGATCGACCGCGCCATGATCGCGCCCTGCCCGGCCACCGCGCCGCCGCCCGCATGAACGACCTGACCGACGCCCTCAACGACCGACCCGCCGCATCGGCGGTCAGCCTCGCCGATCGCGCATACGCGCTGATCCAGCGCGACATCATCACGATGCGCCTGAAGCCCGGCGCCGCGCTCAACGAAGCCGACCTCGTCGCACGCACCGGCATCGGCCGCACGCCCGTCCATCAGGCCGTCCACCGGCTGGTGCTCGAAGGGCTGCTGTCCGTGATGCCGCGCAAGGGGCTGATGGTGCAGCCGCTGTCGCTCGACGACATCGTCGCGGTGATCGACGTGCGCCGCATCAACGAAGCGCATTGCGTCGAACTCGCCGCCCGCCATGCGACGCCCGACGATTTCTCGCGCATGGCCGCGCTGCTTGACGACGGGCAGGCCTGCGTCGACACGCACGACGTCGAAGGCATGATGGAGCTCGACCGCGCGTTTCATCAGACGATCGCCGCGGCGGCACGCAACACCGTGCTCGCGGAAATCCTGCGCGCGCTGCACGAACGCTCGCTGCGCTTCTGGTTCGTCACGCTGTCCGAGCCGCGCCACCTGTCCGAGGTCCAGCGCGAACACCTCGAATTGTTCGAACGGCTGTCCGCGCGCGATGCCGCCGGCGCACGCACGGCCGTCGAACGCCATATCGATTCGTTTCGCGCCACGCTTGTCCAACATCTTCGTCCCTGAGCCGCCCATGACCACCTTCACGCCCTTCCCTCCGCTCGCCCAGCTCGCCGCCGACCTCGCCGCCGGCCGGACCACGAGCCGCGCGCTCGTCGACGTCG
This sequence comes from Burkholderia sp. MSMB0856, assembly GCF_001524645.2. Lineage (NCBI taxonomy): Bacteria > Pseudomonadati > Pseudomonadota > Betaproteobacteria > Burkholderiales > Burkholderiaceae > Burkholderia > Burkholderia sp. MSMB0856. The sequence goes on from NZ_CP013427.1 coordinate 2,531,076, forward strand.
CGCTCAACCGGATCGCCGATCCGTCCGGCCAGGGTGCCGCCGTCTTCACCGAAGTCGACGCCGACAACGCGCGCGCGGCCGCCGATGCCCACGACCGCCTGCGTGCGGCGGGCACCGTGCTGTCGCCGCTCGCGGGCATCCCCGTGTCGGTGAAGGATCTGTTCGACGTCGCGGGCCAGGTGACGCGCGCCGGCTCGCGCGTGCTCGACGGCGCGCCGCCCGCCAAGTCCGACGCGGTCGCCGTCGCGCGGCTCAAGCGCGCGGGCGCGGTGCTGGTCGGCCGCACCAACATGAGCGAGTTCGCGTTCTCGGGGCTCGGCCTGAATCCGCACTTCGGCACGCCGCGCTCGCCGTACCGCCGCGACGTGCCGGGCGACGCGCGAATTGCCGGCGGTTCGTCGTCCGGCGCAGCCGCGTCCGTCGCCGACGGGATGGCGGCCGTCGCGCTCGGCACCGACACCGGCGGCTCGATCCGCATTCCGGCCGCGCTGTGCGGGCTCACGGGCTTCAAGCCGACCGCGAGCCGGATCCCGACGCAAGGCGGCGTGCCGCTGTCGACCACGCTCGACTCGTTCGGCCCGATCGGCCTGACGGTCGCCTGTTGCGCACTCGTCGACCGCATGCTCGCGGGCCTCGAGCCGCACGTGCCGGCCGCGCGACCGCTCGAAGGCGTGCGGCTCGGCGTGCTGACCAACTATGTGACGGACGGTGTCGACGCCGATGTCGCCGACGCGCTCGACGCATCGCTGAAACACCTCGAAGCCGCCGGCGCGATCGTCACGGAAGTGCGCTTTTCCGCGCTCGACCGGTTGCCGGACATCAACCGCTTCGGCTTCTCGCCGATCGAGGCCTACGCGTGGCATCGCCCGCTGCTCGCGCAGCACCGCGACCAATACGATCCGCGCGTGCTGTCGCGCATCCTGAAGGGCGAGCCGGCGAGCGCGGCCGACTATCTCGACCTGGTCGCCGCCCGCCAGGCGATGCTGGACGAAGCGGCACACACGGTCTGGTCGCGCTTCGACGCGCTCGTCGCGCCGACGGTGCCGGTCGTGCCGCCGCGCATCGCCGAACTCGAAGCGGACGACGCCGCCTTCACGCGCACCAACGCGCTGATCCTTCGCAACCCGAGCGCGTTCAACTTCCTCGACGCCTGCGCGCTGTCGCTGCCGTGCCATCCGCGCGACGCAGCGCCGGTCGGCCTGATGCTCGCGGCCGCGCCGCATCGCGACGACGCGCTGCTCGCGATCGGCCAGGCGGTCGAAGCCGTGCTGAACACGATCCGGTGACCGCACGGGCGCAATGACGGCGGCAGATGCCCCGGACGCAGTGGCTGCGGCGGGGTGCCGCACGTGCGCTGTCAGTTTCGTGCCAGATCGTTCGCGCTAAAATCGCGCGATTGTTTATCGGACCGACCAACGACAGGAATCCCGCCGACATGAACGACTCCACGCTCGCACTCCGCCGTGAACGCCGCCTGCTGATGCTGCTCGGATGGGTGTGCATCGCCCTGCTGGCCGGCGCGCTCTATCTGCAGTACGTGAAGAACGAAGATCCGTGCCCGCTGTGCATCATCCAGCGCTACTTCTTCGCGGCGATCGGGATCTTCGCGTTCCTGGCGGCCGGGATGCGCAACTGGCGCGGCATCTGGGTGCTCGAGCTGCTGATCGCGATCGCCGCGGCCGGCGGCGTCGGCACCGCCGCGCGGCACCTGTCGATCCAGATGAATCCGGGCTTCAGCTGCGGCTTCGACACGTTGCAGCCGATCGTCGACAGCCTGCCGCCCGCCCAGTGGTTCCCCGGCATGTTCAAGGTCGCCGGCCTGTGCGAGACGGTCTACCCGCCGATCTTCGGCATCCTGCTGCCGGGCTGGGCGCTGATCGGCTTCGCCGCGATCCTGATCGCCGTCGCCTCGAGCCTCTGGCGCCATCGCCGCAAGCTGGCAGGCTGACCGGACGCGCCACGCGGTCCGGCCGACCGGTCGAGGCCGCGCGGGCGCGTCGCGCCGCTCACCCGGCTGCGCCGGCGCAGCCCCGACGCGCCCGCACCGTGCCCGCCGCGCGTAAACACCTACCCCCGCCGCACCCCGGATTTCCGGGCGAACGCACGTCGCGCGACATCCGCGCGCACGCCCCGCCGCACATGCGTTTCGGGCCGATGCCCGTGCATCTGTGCCCCGATTCCGCGCGGCGGGCCTATGATCGACATGATCGCCGCCTGATAGCCCGGATCACCGCCCGGCAATGTTTCCGCCGCCTTGCGGTGCTATCTTCGCGACTGGATGGCGATCTACGTGCGCGAGGCCAGCGGTCTCACCTCCTGCGTAACGCGCGCCCGATCCGCAATGTCGACTGGATTCATCATGACAACGCAAACCATCCGCATCCGTCACCCTCATGGCGTCCGCGCGTCCCGCGGCGTCGTTCGCGCGCGCCTTCGGCCCACGGCCGCCGCGCCGAACAAGTCGGGCCGCCGGCCCGCGTCGCTCCCATCCGTCCTCGTTGCCGCCGCGCCCGCCAGCCCGCGCCGCGCGTCGTGCCGCGTCGTCCCGACCGGAGCGTGCTGATGGAAGCCTGGCTCGGCGATTTGCAGCAACTGCTCGCGCACGGCGAAGCGGCCGTGCTCGTGACGGTCGCGCACACCGACGGCTCCGCGCCGCGCGAGGCCGGCACCAAGATGCTCGTCACGCGCGACACGGCCCGCCATACGATCGGCGGCGGTCATCTGGAATGGAAGGCGATCGAGATCGCGCGGCATCTGCTGAAGGACGGCGCGCACGTGCCCCACGCACGCCGGCTCGAACGGCTCGCGCTCGGCCCGAGCCTCGGCCAGTGCTGCGGCGGCGCGGTCGTGCTCGCGTTCGAGCGGCTCGACGTCGGCGACCTCGGCTGGATCATGTCGCTCGCCAAGCGCGTCGCGGCGGGCGCCGCGACCGTGCGTAGCGTATCATTCGGCCCCTCGCCGGGCGCGCCGCTGCTCAGCGAACCCGAATCGCCCGCGGCGCACGCCGATTGCCTGCTGTGGGAAACCGGCGGCGTGTCGCTGATGACCGAAACGATCGCGCCGTTTGCGTTCCCCGTCGTGCTGTTCGGCGCGGGACACATCGGCACCGCGCTCGTGAAGGTACTGGCGACGCTGCCGTGCCACGTGCACTGGATCGACGGGCCCGACGCGGTGTTCCCGCCGGCCGACGCACTCGCCGGGATCGGCAATCTCGCGATCGATGCGGTGGCCAGCCCGGCCGATGCCGTCGACACGGCGCCGCCGCATGCGTACTTCGTCGTGATGACGCACGACCACGCACTCGATTTCGTGCTGGCCGAACGCATCCTGCGGCGCGGCGACTATGCGTATTTCGGGATGACCGGCTCGCTCACCAAGCGCGTGCAGTTCGATCATCGGCTGGCGGCGATCGGCATCGACCCGGCCCAGGTCGCGCGGATGCGCTGCCCGATCGGCGTCGAAGGCATCGTCGACAAGGCACCCGAAGTGATCGCGATCTCGGTGGCCGCGCAGTTGCTGCAGGCCGTCGAGGCGAACGCGCCCGTGCAGGTTTCCCCACAATTCTGACCGACCAAGAACAACGCCATGACCCCGACATTCAAGGACAAGATCGCCCGCGCTCCGAAAGCGGAGCTGCACATCCATATCGAAGGCTCGCTCGAGCCCGAACTGATTTTCGCGCTCGCGCAGCGCAACGGCGTGAAGCTCGCGTACGAGTCGATCGACGCGCTGCGCGCCGCGTATGCGTTCACCGACCTGCAGTCGTTCCTCGACATCTATTACGCCGGCGCGAGCGTGCTGCTGACCGAGCAGGATTTCTACGACATGACGGCCGCGTACTGCGAACGCGCACTCACCGACAACGTCGTCCACACCGAGCTGTTCTTCGACCCGCAGACGCACACCGAACGCGGCGTGCCGATCGAGACGGTCGTTGCCGGCATCGACCGCGCGCTCGCCGATGCCGAGCAGCGCGGGCTGTCGAGCAAGCTGATCCTGTGTTTCCTGCGCCACCTGTCCGAAGAAGATGCGCTCGCGACGTTCGAATCCGCGTTGCCGCTGTTCGAACGCTATCGCCACCGGCTGATCGGCGTCGGTCTCGATTCGTCCGAGCTCGGCCATCCGCCGACGAAGTTCGCGCGCGTGTTCGAGAAGGCGCGTGCGCTCGGGCTGAAGCTCGTCGCGCATGCGGGCGAGGAAGGTCCGCCCGCCTACATCCACGAAGCGCTCGACGTGCTGAAGGTCGACCGGATCGACCACGGCGTGCGCAGCATCGAGGACGCGGCGCTCGTCGAACGCCTCGCGCGCACGCGCACGGCGCTGACCGTGTGCCCGCTGTCGAACCTGAAGCTGTGCGTGTTCGACGACATGACGAAACACACGCTGAAGGCGCTGCTCGATCGGGGTGTCGCGGTGACGATCAACTCCGACGATCCGGCCTATTTCGGCGGCTACGTGAACGACAACTACTTCGCGACGGTCGACGGGCTGCAACTGACGGACGCCGAAGTGCACGCGGTGATCCGCAACGGCTTCGAGGCGTCGTTCGTCGACGCCGCGCAGCGCGATGCGCTGATCGCGCGTCTCGATTCGTACTGGCAAGCCGCGTGACGGCCGGCATCGAGGTTCGCTAGACAGATGAAACACGTCGACGACATCCGCTTCGTGGCGACCGGCTCGACCCTGCGCCATGCCGGCCGCGTGCGTGCCCCGCGCGCGCGCGCCGACGTCGCGCCCGTCGCCCGCGTGGCGACGGCGTTGTGCGACGTCGCGCGCCGAAGCCTGTCGTGGCGGCTCGTCATGCAGCTCGCCGCCGTGCCGGTCGCACATGCCGCCGCACATGCCGCCACGCTCGCGTGCGCGCTCGCCATCCGCGGCGCCCCGGCCTTCGCGCTTCGCCGCGTCGCGCATGCCCGGGCAGCACCCGCCATGCCGTCGCCCGCGCGGCGCCGACCGCTTTCTTCTGTTCGCCTTACCTTGATGCAGGACCATTCGTCATGACGCAAACCGCTTTCCGTTCCCAACTGCTGACCTTCAACGGCGACCCGGCGCAGTCGAGCCAGGCCGCGAACCACGAGACCGACGGCCTCCTGATCGTCGACGACGGCAAGGTCGTCGCGGCCGGCCCGCATGCGCGGCTCGCCGCGACGCTCGCGCGCGACGCGGTCGTCCATGACCTGCGCGACAAGCTGATCGTGCCCGGCTTCATCGACACGCACATCCACTATCCGCAGACGGACATGATCGCGTCGCCGGCGCCCGGCCTGCTGCCGTGGCTCGACAAGTACACGTTCCCGACCGAGCGCCAGTTCGGCGATCCGGAACATGCGCGCGAGGTCGCCGACTTCTTCGTCGACGAACTGCTCGCCTGCGGCACGACGAGCGCGCTCGTCTACTGCACCGTGCACAAGCAGTCGGCCGACGCGCTGTTCGCGGCAAGCGACGCGCGCGACCTGCGGATGATCGCGGGCAAGGTGCTGATGGACCGGAACTGCCCCGAATTCCTGCGCGACACCGCGCAATCGGGCTATGACGACAGCGCCGAGCTGATCGGCCGCTGGCACGGCAAGGGCCGCCAGATGTACGCGCTGACGCCCCGCTTCGCGCCGACGTCCACCGAGGCGCAGCTCGAGGCATGCGGCGAACTCGCGCGTCGCCATCCGGACGTGTTCGTGCAGAGTCACGTCGCGGAAAACGTCGATGAAGTGAAATGGGTGGCCGAGCTGTTCCCCGGCCACCGCAGCTATCTCGACATCTACGATCGTTACGGACTGCTGCGCCCGCGCGCGGTGTACGGCCACTGCATCCACCTCGACGACGAGGACCGTCGCCGGATGGCCGAGACGCGCACCGTCGTCGCACACTGCCCGACGTCGAACTTCTTCCTCGGCAGCGGGTTGTTCGACTTCGACAAGGCCGGCGAATTCGACGTGCCCGTCACGCTCGCCACCGACGTCGGCGGCGGCACGTCGTTCTCGATGCTGCAGACGATGAACGAGGCGCACAAGGTCGCGCGGCTGTCGGGCCACCACCTGACCGCGACGCGGATGTTCTGGCTCGCGACGGCCGGCGCCGCCCAGGCGCTCGACCTCGCCGACACCGTCGGCACGCTCGCGCCGCGCACCGAAGCCGACTTCGTCGTGCTCGACCCGCAGGCCACGCCGCTGCTCGCGCGCCGCACGAAACGCGCGGAGTCGCTCGAGGAACTGCTGTTCGCGTTCGCACTGCTCGGCGACGACCGCGCCGTGTACCGCACGTATGCGGCCGGCCAGCTCGTGCACGAGCGCGGCGCCGCACGCCGCACCGCCGCCGCGTAACGCGCGCGCTCGCCCATGCCTGCGCCGGCATGCGTCGCGACGCATGCCGGCGCAACCGGATTCGCATCGCGCACGCCACACGGCGTGCTAGAATTCGCCGCTCATTGGGGAGTAGCCGCTCCGCTCGATGCCCCGCGCCAACGGCGCGCATCGTGACGGAGGCGTCCGTCAACAGACTTGGCCTTTCGGCCATGGCGGACGCAGCCACGAAGGCCTGGCGAGACCGATGGTTCACTGCGCGCCGCATCAGGGCCCGGCGCGCGGCGGATCGTCGCTCGCACGCACAACACTGGCCCGTGGAACCCCATACGTGTCCCAAGCCTTCCTGATCTCCACCGGCGCCGTCGCCCTCGCTGAAATCGGCGACAAGACCCAACTGCTGTCCCTCGTGCTGGCCGCGCGCTATCGCAAGCCCGTGCCGATCATTCTTGGCGTGCTCGTCGCGACGCTCGTGAACCACGGCTTCGCGGGCGCACTCGGCGAATGGCTCGGCGCGCTCGTCACGCCGTCGATCATGCGCTGGGCGCTCGCGTTCTCGTTCATCGCGATGGGGCTGTGGATCCTTGTGCCGGACAAGCTCGATGCGGACGAAGCCAATGCCAACCGCTCGCGGCTCGGCGTGTTCGGCGCGACGCTCGTCGCGTTCTTCCTCGCGGAAATGGGCGACAAGACGCAGATCGCGACCGTCGCGCTCGCCGCGCGCTTCCAGGATTACATCGGCGTGGTGGCCGGCACGACTTTCGGGATGATGCTGGCGAACGTGCCCGCCATCCTGCTGGGCGACCGTTTCGCGCACCGCTTGCCGACGAAGCTGGTGCACGGCATCGCGGCCGTGCTGTTCGTCGTGCTCGGCGCGCTGGCGCTGCTGGGCGTCGGGGCGTGACGCGCGCAGGCACGTGGCGCGGCCGGGCGGCCGCGCCGGTGTCGATACCGCATTACTTCGCGACCGCCGCCCCCGATGCCGGCACGGCCGGCACCGCACGCTCGTTGGCGGCCGGCGCGGCCGGGCCGCCGCGCTTGTCGACCGGCAACCGCACCGTGCGGATCGCGCCGTTCGCCAACGGGAAATCGGCGAGCGCGCTGCGCGCGAGGAACGGCATCGCATACAGCAGCGCACCGTTATCGCCGGTGGTGCGCGCGGTCACGTTGTAGACTTCCTTGCCGGTCGCGCGCTCGGTGATCCGGATGCCGAGCGTGTAGTCGAAGACCTGATAGGTCTGCGCGACGTAGCCGGCCGGCATCGGCCCCCAGGGCCCCCACGGGCCCCACGGCCCGCCCCGCCAGTACGGCCCCGGCCCCATGAACCACGGGTCGTAGTAAACCGGCTGCGGCACCGTCACCAGATCGCTGCCGACCCCGTAGGCCAGCCCGATCAGATAGCGGGCCTGCGCAGCCGGCACCTGCCTGAATGCATACGCGGACAGCTCGTTCGCGACGATCGGCTCGTAAGTCGATTGCTCGATGCTGTGCTTCTGCGCATCCGTGCGCGTGAAGGCGTACGTGCGTGTCGCGTCGCTGCCGCTCCAGTCGGAGAAGGCCGTGACCTGCGTCGTCACATAGCTCGTGCAGCCCGTCAGCAGCGCCACGCACAGCACCGCCGCCCAGCCCGCACTCCGTTGAATCCATTCATGTTTCATGTCGATCCTCGTCGCTCCGTCATCCGTTCGTCGCACCGCGCGAACCGCACGGGATGCCGATAATACGCGGACAGCCAAAACCGGTAAAAAGTTCGCCCGGCACGCAGCCGCCAGCCTTTGTACAATGGCCCGGTTCGCCCGGCCCGCGCCGCGGGCCCGATCCCCATTCCACCGATCTCGACGACCATGTCCGACAACGCATCCTCCACTGTGATCCGCCGCGCCGACTATACGCCGCCGGCCTTCCTCATCGATTCCGTCGCGCTCGAATTCGATCTCGCGCCGGCCCGCACGATCGTCAGGAATACGATGCGCGTGCGCCGCAATCCGGACGCGGCGCCGACGCCGCATCTGGAGCTGCTGGGCGAAGCGCTCGAATTCCTCGGTGCACACCTCGACGGCGCGCCGTACGGCGCGGTGCGCGTGCACGAACACGGGCTGACCGTCGAAAACGTGCCCGACACGTTCGAGCTCACGCTCGACAGCGCGTGCGCGCCGGACCAGAACACGACGCTGTCCGGCCTGTACGTGTCGAGCGGCAACTTCTTCACGCAGTGCGAGGCCGAAGGCTTTCGCCGCATCACTTATTTCCTCGACCGCCCCGACGTGATGGCGTCGTATACCGTCACGCTGCGCGCCGACAAGACCGCGTATCCGGTGCTGCTGTCGAACGGCAACCTCGTCGACTCGGGCGAACTGCCCGACGGCCGCCACTTCGCGAAATGGGAAGACCCGTTCCGCAAGCCGAGCTATCTGTTCGCGCTGGTCGCGGGCAAGCTCGTCGCGATCGAGGAGAAGATCACGTCCGGCTCCGGCAAGGAAAAGCTGCTGCAGGTCTGGGTCGAACCGGCCGACCTCGACAAGACCCGTCACGCGATGGATTCGCTGATTCACTCGATCCGCTGGGACGAGAAGCGCTTCGGCCTCGAGCTCGATCTCGACCGCTTCATGATCGTCGCCGTGGGCGACTTCAACATGGGCGCGATGGAGAACAAGGGGCTCAACATCTTCAACACGAAGTACGTGCTGGCGAACCCCGAGACCGCGACCGACACCGACTTCGCGAACATCGAATCGGTGGTCGGCCACGAGTACTTCCACAACTGGACCGGCAACCGCGTGACCTGCCGCGACTGGTTCCAGCTGAGCCTGAAGGAAGGCCTGACGGTGTTCCGCGACCAGGAATTCTCGGCCGACATGGCGGCAGGCGACGACATCGATTCCGCGGCCCGCGCGGTCAAGCGCATCGAGGACGTGCGCGTGCTGCGCCAGCTGCAGTTCGCCGAGGATGCGGGCCCGATGGCGCATCCGGTGCGTCCGGAAAGCTACGTCGAGATCAACAACTTCTACACAATGACCGTCTACGAGAAAGGCTCGGAAGTCGTGCGGATGTACCAGACGCTGTTCGGCCGCGACGGCTTCCGCAAGGGAATGGACCTGTACTTCAAGCGCCACGACGGTCACGCCGTGACGTGCGACGACTTCCGTCATGCGATGGCCGATGCAAACGGACGCGATCTCGCGCAATTCGAACGCTGGTACAGCCAGGCCGGCACGCCGCGCGTGTCGGTGCGCACCGCGTACGACGCAGCCGCGCGCCGCTACACGGTCACGCTCGCGCAAGGCTACGGCAATGCGTCGCCGGCCGCGCGCGAGACGCAGCAGGGGCCGCTGCTGATTCCGTTCGCGATCGGCCTGATCGGCCGCGACGGCCGCGACCTGCCGTTGCGTCTCGACGGCGAAGCGGCCGCGTCGGGCACGACGCGCGTGCTCGACTTCACCGACACCGAACAGACCTTCACGTTCGTCGACGTGCCGGAGCAGCCGCTGCCGTCTCTGCTGCGCAATTTCTCGGCACCGGTGATCGTCGAGTATGACTACAGCGACGACGACCTCGCCTTCCTGCTCGCCCACGACAGCGACCCGTTCAACCGCTGGGAAGCCGGCCAGCGCCTCGCGACGCGCGCGCTGCTGACGCTCGCCGCGCGCGCCGCCGCGAACGAGCCGCTCACGCTCGGCGAGAACTTCGTCGCCGCGTTCCGCCGCGTGCTGACCGATGCAGACCTGTCGCCCGCGTTCCGCGAACTCGCGTTGACGCTGCCGTCGGAAACGTATCTGGCCGACCAGATGGCGGAAGCCGATCCGGCCGCCGTGCATCGCGCGCGCCAGTTCGTGCGCCGCCAGCTCGCGACCGCGCTGCGCGCCGAGTGGCTCGCCGCGTACGAGCAGCACCAGACGCCGGGCGCGTACGAGCCGACGCCCGACGCATCCGGCCGCCGTGCGCTGAAGAACCTCGCGCTCGCGTATCTCGCCGAACTCGAGGATCCGGCCGACGCCGTGCGCATTGCGACCGCGCAGTACGACGCGGCGAACAACATGACCGATCGTGCCGCCGCGCTCGGCGCGCTGCTGTCCGCCGCGGCATCGGGCGCGAACGACGCGGCCGCACACGCGCTCGACGACTTCTACCGTCGCTTCGAGAAGGAAGCGCTCGTGATCGACAAGTGGTTCGCGATGCAGGCCGCGCAGCGCGGCACGTCCACGCAGCCGACGCTCGCGAAGGTCCGCAAGCTGATGGCCCACCCCGCGTTCAATCTGAAGAACCCGAACCGCGCGCGCTCGCTGATCTTCAGTTTCTGCGCGGCGAACCCGGCGCAATTCCACGCGGCGGACGGCTCGGGCTACGCGTTCTGGGCCGAACAGGTGCTCGCGCTCGACGCGATCAACCCGCAGGTCGCCGCGCGCCTCGCCCGCTCGCTCGAACTGTGGCGCCGCTTCACGCCGGCGCTGCGCGACCGGATGCGCGATGCGCTCGAGCAGGTCGCCGCCGGCGCGAAATCGCGCGACGTGCGCGAGATCGTCGAGAAGGCACTCGCATAACGTCACGCACGCGATTCGCGTCGCGTGCCCGTGCGACGAAGCCGGCGCCGCCCCGTTGCGGCGCCGGCTTTTTTGTCGTCTGAAGGTTGGCGGGGTCGGAGCCGGACCATGTGTTCAGCCGCCCGGTTTTACCGCCGCTTTCGCGCCGAGCCGCCGCGCCACGCACGCCGGCACCCGGCCGGGACGGCCAACCGACCATGTAACCGGACGAAAAAAGGCGGCGGCTCGGGAGGCGCGCCGGGTAAAATTGCGGCAATTCAAGGATTCTTTGGCCTTTCGGAGTCTGTCATGTCCATTGCCCGCCGCACCACGCTGTCCAAGTTCCTGATCGAGCAGCAGCGTGAGACCAACAACCTCCCCGCCGACCTCCGCCTGCTGATCGAAGTCGTCGCCCGCGCGTGCAAGGCGATCAGCTACAACGTGTCGAAGGGCGCGCTCGGCGATGCACTCGGCACCGCAGGCAGCGAGAACGTCCAGGGCGAAGTGCAGAAGAAGCTCGACATCCTGTCGAACGAAATCCTGCTCGACGCGAACGAATGGGGCGGCAACCTCGCCGCGATGGCGTCGGAAGAAATGGAAACGTTCTTCCCGATCCCTGCGAACTACCCGCGCGGCGAATACCTGCTCGTGTTCGACCCGCTCGACGGCTCGTCGAACATCGACGTGAACGTGTCGATCGGCACGATCTTCTCGGTGCTGCGCTGCCCGGACGGCAAGCAGGCGACCGAGGAATCGTTCCTGCAGCCGGGCACGGAGCAGGTCGCGGCCGGCTACGCGGTGTATGGCCCGCAATCCGTGTTCGTACTGACGACCGGCAACGGCGTGAACTGCTTCACGCTCGACCGCGAAGTCGGCTCGTGGGTGCTCACGCAAAGCAACATGCAGATCCCGGCCGATACGCGCGAATACGCGATCAACGCATCGAACGCACGTCACTGGTATGAACCGGTCCAGCGCTACGTCAGCGAACTGAACGCCGGCAAGGAAGGCCCGCGCGGCGACAACTTCAACATGCGCTGGATCGCGTCGATGGTGGCCGACGTGCACCGGATCCTGAACCGCGGCGGCATCTTCATGTACCCGGCCGACAAGCGCACGCCCGATCGTCCGGGCAAGCTGCGCCTGATGTACGAAGCGAACCCGATGTCGTTCATCGTCGAACAGGCCGGCGGCGCCGCGACGACGGGCACGCAGCGCATCATGGAAGTGCAGCCGACCGGCCTGCACCAGCGCGTGCCGGTGTTCCTCGGTTCGAAGAACGAAGTCGAGCGCGTGACCAGCTATCACAACGAAGGCGAAGGCAAATAAATTTGCACTGCAGCACTAGACGGAGGTGCGAGACGCCAGTACAATCGCGCCTTCGCGATGTGGCCCTGACAGGCTGCATCGCAGTGAAGTGAAAGCGGGAAGTCCGCCGGATCGATGGTTTCGCGAAGCAGCCGCAGCAAGCTGAAAAAAATTTCGCAAAACCTATTGCCAAGATCTCGGATTTCACCATATAATTTCATTTCTCTGCTGCCGGTGTAGCTCAGTTGGTAGAGCAGCGCATTCGTAATGCGAAGGTCGTAGGTTCGACTCCTATCTCCGGCACCAAGATATAAAGGCCTGATAAGCATCGCTTATCAGGCCTTTTCTCTTTTCCGGCGACGATTTCCTATACACGACGAAGTCCTGCGCCACCCTCCCCGTCATTTCCGCTTGCGGGCATCCCCCGACTCCCGCGCCGCGCGCCGCCGATTACAATCGCCGGACCACCCGGCCCTTCCCCCGCATCATGCGCATCTGGCGCCTCGAACGACCCAACCTCGGCGGACAACTGGACGTGTCCCGCGCGACCGGTCTCGTCACCGCGATCGGCGGCAGCGAGCCGAATGCGTTCGCCGCGGAAATCCTGAAGCTGTTCGACGATGCGCTGTCCGTCACGCAGTGCACGATCTTCGCGTATGAGTTCGGCAGCCGGCCACGCACAGTGTCGGTCGCCGATCATCGCGGCGGCCGCTACCTGCGTGACGTCGCCGACACCTACGTGCGACATTTCTATCCGCTCGACGGCAACCAGAAGATCGTCTCCGCCGCGGGTCGCGCAACGCACCGCCGCGACGTGCTGCTGCATCAGCAGGCCGGCGACGAGATCTGCCACGACGCATATCGGGCAGCCTGCTACCGCGGCCCCGACGTGTCCGATCGCCTCGCGTTGCTGATGCAGCCGAACGACTCGACCTGGCTGTCGATCAACCTGTATCGCGCGCATCGCAGCGGCGCGTTCCAGCCGCGCGAGATCGCGGCCATCGAAACGCTCGCACCGCTGATCGCGCAGGCCGCACAGCATCACTACGCGCTCGCCGGCGCGGCGCAGATCGGCATCCCGCAACTGATGCTCGCGCGGCTGCGCGGCGCATGCCCGGCACTGTCCAAGCGCGAACTCGACGTGCTGCGCGGCGTGCTCGAAGGCCAGACCGCGCAGGAGATCGGTGAAACGATCGGCGTGAAGGCCTCCAGCGTCGTCACCTACCAGAAACGCGCGTACCGGCGCCTCGGCATCTCGAGCCAGCGCCAGCTTTTTGCGCTGTGCCTGCAACCCTGAACCGCGCTCGCCGATCCTGAACGCGTCGGGGGTAAATCCCGGCCCGCCGCCGGCCGTACGCTGTCCCCGGAATGGGGACAGCGGTGTTCGGTACGGCTTCCATACTGCATCCAGCCTGCCGCACGCATCGCGTCGTCGAGCGTGCGCAGTCCAACAGTGCAACCTGGAAGCCAACGATGGGCATCAAATTCAAGCCATATCCGTTCGTCGCCGCGCGCCATCCCGCGCATCTGCCGACCTGCAGCGACAGTGTCGACATGCAGCGGCACCGCGTCGCGATCGTCGGCGGCGGGCCGGTCGGCCTCGCCGTCGCGCTCGGCCTCGCCAATCACGGCATCCGCAGCGTGCTGCTCGAAGCCGATGATTCAGTCTGTCACGGCAGCCGCGCGATCTGCATCTCGCGACGCAGCCTCGAGATCATCGAACGGCTCGGCGCACTCGATGGTTTCCTTCGCGTCGGACTGCCGTGGAGCGGCGGACGCAGCTTCTATCGTCACGACGAAGTGCTGCATTTCACGATGCCGCAGGACGAAAACCAGAAGCTGCCGCCGATGGTGAACCTCGCGCAGTATCACATCGAGCAGTTCCTGCTCGACGCCGCACTGCGCCGCCCCGAACTCATCGAAGTCCGCTGGCAGACGAAGGTCACCGGCGTCGCGCAGCGCCCGGACGGCGTGCGTCTCGACGTCGATACGCCGCTCGGCGGCTACGCGCTCGATGCCGACTGGGTCGTCGCGAGCGACGGCGGGCGCAGCACGATGCGCGATGCGCTCGGCCTGTCGCTGCACGGCACCAGCTACGAAGGCCGCTACGTGATCGTCGACATCGCACTCGACAGCGATCGGCCGACCGAGCGGCTCGCCTACTTCGACCCGGCGTCGAATCCGGGCTCGACGGTGCTCGTCCACAAGCAGCCCGACAACGTGTGGCGGATCGACTACCAGCTGCGCGACGATGAGGATCCCGAAGCGGCCGTCAAACCCGAGAACGTGATCCCGCGCGTGCAGAGCCTGCTCGACATGATGGGCGAGCGCGGCGACTGGTCGCCGATCTGGATCACGATCTACAAGGCGAACGCGCTGACGCTCGAACGCTACCGGCACGGCCGCGTGCTGTTCTGTGGCGACGCCGCGCACCTCGTGCCGATCTTCGGCGTGCGCGGCGCGAACTCGGGCATCGACGACGCCGACAATGTCGCGTGGAAACTGGCGTACGTGATTCGCGGCCTCGCGTCGGACGCGCTGCTCGACAGCTATTCGGACGAGCGCGTGTTCGCGACGCACGAGAACCTGCGCTACGGCACCAAGAGCACCGAGTTCATGGCGCCGCCGTCTTTCGCATTCGACCTGATGCGCAAGGCCGTGCTGACGCTCGCGGCCCGGCATCCGGCGTTGCGTTCGCTGATCAATCCGCGTCAGACATCGGCCATCGCTTACACAGCGTCGCCGCTCAATGCGGACGAACGCGATGCGTTCTCCGCTGGGCCGCCGCCCGGCATGGTACTCGCCGAATGTCCGCTGATGCTGCAGGCGTCGAGCGACATCGGCAACGACAACGGCGCGCGGCGCGGTCACCTGACCGATCTCGTCGGCGCGTGCTTCACCGCTTTCCGCTTCACACGCGACGGTGCGTCCGATCCGTCGTTCGCCGATCTCGAACGACGCCTGCACGACGCCGGCATACCGTTCGCGCTGGTCACGCTCGCGCGGCACGCGGCACCGCAACATCCGCGATGCGGCGGCTACGATGCCGACGGCCGGCTGTTCGACCTGTACGGCGCGCGCGACGGCACCGTCTATCTCGTGCGTCCGGACGGACATGTGCTCGGCCGCTGGCACGATGCGCGCGTCACCGACCTGAGCGCCGCACTCGAACGCGTGCTGCACCCGCACACGTCATCCGATCCTCAGGAGAACGCATGATGACCGACACCGAACGCGACATCCTTTACACCGACCTGTGCCGCACGATGACTCGCATCGGCGAAACCGATGCATCGCTCTTTCTCGCGCGCTTCGCACTGCTCGCGATCGAGGCGATCGGCGACGCGGCGACCGTCACCCGCCTGATTGCCGACGCCGGTGACGGCCTGCCCGACACCGACGCATCGACGCCGACGCACGGACGATGACACATGGCGCCCCTTTCCTTACAGATTCATTGCGTAGCCAGACGAATCCCCTGGAAAAACCCGTTAAGGGTGCATAACATTACTTAACGATTCCGACCCGTCTATCGCGTTACATTGCGTGGGCGGCGCGGCGGGTCGCATGCCGCCTTCATGCAGCTTGCGGCGAAACAGCCGACGTCCGGTCATTTCGACTCAACACAAGGAGAGGATCACCATGACTCATGGCTTGATTATGTGGCTCATCATCGGCGCGATCGCCGGCTGGCTGGCGGGCCTGCTCGTCAAGGGCGGCGGGTTCGGCCTGATCGTCGATATCATCGTCGGCATCGTCGGCGCGGTGATCGGCGGCTGGCTGGCCGGGGTGCTCGGCATCAGCCTCGGCAGCGGCTTCATCGGTTCGGTGATCGTCGCGGTCATCGGCGCCGTGATCCTGCTGTTCGTGATCCGGCTGTTCAGGCGCGCGGCCTGACGATCTTCTTGCGTGCCTTCGGGCGCGCTTTCGATTCGTATTTGCATCGAAGCGGCGCGCGGCATCGCCCGCGCGCCACCTTCCGCTTTCACCGGCGCTTGCCGCCTTGCAACCAGCCGTCGAGCACGTCGGTCGTCAGCAATCCGCTGCGCGCCTCGCGTGCGCCATCGCGTCCGATCCACACGGTACGCGGCATTTCTCCCCGCCACCTCGCATCGAGTGCCGCTCGCAGACGCTCGGGCATCGGCTCCGCGTTCGCATATTGCGCGACCTGCGGCGGCAGGTTCATTTGCGCGAGCGCCTGTGCGATTGCCGCACCGTTGTCGTCGTACGCGTCCATCGAGACCATCGCGAGCCGCACGTCCGGATGCCGGCGCTGCCACGCGACCAGATGCACGGCGTTCTCGCGGCAGTAGCCACAATCGAGCGACCAGATCTCGACCGCGAGCGGCCGTTCTGTCGCCGTCGCGTACAACTTCGCGACCTCGGCCGCGCGCAGCGGCTGCAGTTCACCGGCCCATGCGGGCAAGCTCGCAAGCACGGCGCCGATCGACACCATCAGCCGTTTCATTGCTCTCCCTCCACGGGAATGAGTCGATAGCCGTCGTGGCGCGTACGCCACGACAGGTAGATGCGTCCTGCATCGTCGAGCAGTTGCGGGTTGTCGCTCGCACCCGACGTCGACGCGATCACGCGCGGCGCCGACCAGTGCTCGCCGCGATCGTCCGAGCGGCGCAGCTTGATCTGCATCGTGTCGCCGTCGAACGCCTTCCATGCGAGCCACACGACATCGCCGCGCGCGACGAGCGCCGCATGCGATGCCTGCTCGGCCGGTACCGCCGGATTCGCGCCGAACGCCCAGGGCGTGCCGAGCGCCCGGTCATCGGCGCCGATGCGCGAATAGAACACGTCGGCGCGACCCTCGACGACGCCGAACCACGCAATGTGGCGCGTGCCGTCCGGCGTGATCGCGAGCGCCGGCCCGTGCTCGGGGCACGCCTCGACGTGCCAGTTCGAGAACGTCGCGCGCACCGGCACGACGGGCTCCGACGCCGACACGGGCAGCACCGCGAGCGCATGATCGCGGATCTGCCCCGGGAACACGTTGCGCCACACCGCTTCGATATGTCCGGCCGGATCGATCGCCATCGCGATGCGGCAGCATTCGCATGTGTGATCGGTGACCTTGCGCTCGGGCTCGAACGACGCGCCGCCGTCGCGCGACACGGCGAAGTAGACGGCCGCGCCGTCGTACGTCTGCCCCGCCACCTTCGCCGCGACGAGATCACGCTTGTCGATCCACGCGATCGCGATGTTGCCGGCCGGATCGACCGCCATCATGTCGAAGCGGTGCGTGATCGCCTGCCGGTCGCGATGCACGGTGACGGGCACGCTCCAGGTCGCGCCGCCGTCGAGCGAACGCGAGAAGCGCACCATGCCGGTGTACGGCGCATCGAGCGGCATCGACCACGACACGTACACCGCGCGACCGTCCGGGCTCGTCGCGATCTTCGGGCGATTCTCCGCACTCGTGTAGATCGGCTCGGGCATCGCGTTGACGGTCGTGGGTGCGGACAGCGTGCGACCCGCGTCGTCCGAGCGCGCGACGACGACGTGCGCGCCTTCGACCCATGCGACCCACAGCCGGTGCCGCGCGTCGAATGCGGCGCCGGTCGCGAGCGGCTGCTTCTGCTGCGCCGGCGCGGCCTGCATGCTCATGTGCGCCGCATGCGGATCGACGGCGTTCGGCGCGTCGTGCGCGCGTGCGGGCGACAGCGCCGCGAGCCACAGCGCACAGCCTGCCGCGAACGATTTCACAGCGACCATTTCAGTTCTCCGAAGAAAGTGCGGCCCGGATACGGGTGGAATACGTAATAGCGGCGGTCTGTCAGGTTGTCGATGCCGAGCGATGCGGTCCAGTGACGGTCGAACCGGTAGCGCGCCTTCAGGTCGACGACCGTGAAGATGCTCGTGCCGCCGTACACGTCCGGATTCACGTCGCCGTTGTCGAGCGTATTGAACTGGCGGCCCGAGTAGCGGACGCCGACGCTCGCGAGCCAGTGCTCGTCGAAGCGGTACGACGCGAGCAGGTTCGCGCGCATGCGCGGGATGCGCGGGAAGCGCGAACCGACGTAAGCCGGATTCGCGGTGTCGGCCAGAATCTGCGCATTGCTCGCCGACACGTTCGCGTCGATGTCGAGCCCGCGCAGCCCGACGTTCTGACCGCTGAAAGCGAGTTCGACGCCGCGTACGCGCACGCGATCGACGTTCGAGATGTTGGTGACGGTCGATGCGCCCGACACCGTCGTCTGGCTGTAGATCGAATCGCGCAGGTCGCTCTGGAACACGCTCGCGCGCACGACGCCGACGCCCACGTCGCGCTCGGCCGTGAAGTCCCAGTCGATCGCCTTTTCCGGACGCAGGTTCGGGTTGTTGTTGAGGATCGCGTTGTTCGAGATCGTGCCCTGGAACAGTTCGCCGACCGTCGGAAAGCGCGTGCCGGTCGCGAACGACAGCCGGAAGCGCCAGACGTCCGTCGCGTCCCATTGCAGCGCGACTTTCGGCGACAGCGCATTCGCGCCGCGGTCCGCGTAGCCGAGCATGCCGTTGGCGTTGCCGAGCGCGCCGCCGTATGCATCCCAGCGCTCGTAGCGCAGGCCGAGGGTCGCGAGCCAGCCGGGCGCGAAACGCCACGCGTCCTGCGCGAACAGCGCCTGCGTGCGCGTGTCGCCCCGGTAGACGCTCGCGACCGACGTAGTCGGCCCGGCCAGCCAGTCGGCCGTATTGAACGTGACGTTGCGCAGGAAATAGTTGTCGTAGTGATAGCCGAACGTGAATGCGTGGCCCTTCACTTCCGGCGCCTCGGCCTTCAGGTCGAACGTGCGCCAGCCCGTGCCGTCGCCCTGGAACAGCGTGCCCGCCCCGCCCTGCACGGTCGACGCCGCGCGCAGCACGTCGCGCGACACGTCGTACGCCGACACCACGCCCGACAGCCGCCAGCCCGAATCGAGCCGGCCGTTCAGGCCGAGCGCGTACAGCCAGTTCTCCTGGTCGCCGCGCTGCGGCGCGAACGCGCTCGGCGCGACGGTCATGTTCCGGCCGCCGATCGACACGTTGCCGCCGTAGACGGGATTGCCGGCCGCATCGCGCAGGAAGGTTTCGCCGTGCTGCCGGTAATGGTTTTCCCAGTGCCCGAGCGTCAGTGTCGCGTCGACGCGGTCCGTGAACGCGTAGCCCATCCGCACCGTCCCGTTGAGCTGCTCGGTCCGCTCGATGGTCTGCGCGCCGACGATCGTGCGCGGCTTGCCGTTCGGTCCGATGTCGGTAGCCGCCCCCGTCACCGGCACCGCGGCGCCGAGCTTCGGGTTGTAGGCTGAATTGGGGCCCGCATACTGCATCGGCTGGCCGTTGTTCTCCAGCCGGTCGAGCGACAGCGAAAACCAGAACTTGCCGATGCGGTTCGCGATCCGCGCGGTCTGGTGATTGCCGCCGAAGCTGTCCGCGAAGCCGTAGCCATCGTGATAGCGCTGCGTGAAGAATTGCGTCGACAGCGACGCCTCGAGTGCGTCGGGACGCCGCGTCGTCAGCAGCACGGTCGAGCCGATCGCGTTGCCGGGATACAGCGCGGAAAAGGGACCATACAGCACGTCGACGCGCGCGATATCGTCGGGCGCGATCAGCGACCAGCGCGGCGGATACGCATAGCTCGACCCGAGCAGGTTCGACAGCAACAGGCCGTCGGCGTAGACGAGCCCGCGCGCGCTCTGCAGCTCGTTGAAGTCGCGGCCGGCGAACACGCTGTTGCGGTCGCCGATGTAGCGCTTGCGAACCATCAGGTTGGGGGCGTACTTCAGCGCGTCCTCGGTGGTGACGTTGGTGTGCGCGTCGATCTGCTCGCGCGTGATCGACTCGACGACGGCCGGCGTATCGGGATCGACGGGTCGCCGCCGAGCGGTGACGCTGACGGCGGTCAGCGTGTCGCCGGTCGGCGCGGGCGCGGCAACCGGTGCGGCATGGCCGGCCGGGTCGCCCGGACCGCCGGGCGCCGGGTCAGCGGATACGCCATCGATCGTGGCCGCCTGCGCGGCAGGCCAGGCAAAAACGGCCGCGCAGGCGAGCGCGAGCCGGCCGCGCGACGGCCGCGCGGCGAAGGTGAACGGCATGGATGAATTCCTGGAAACGTGACCGGACACCGCCGGGCGCGAGCCGACGCGCCGCGCGCACACGGCGCGGCGCGCGGACCGGGCCGCGGGCGGCACGCGCGCCACCGGGACGCGCGGACGATATCAATCAGATCGGGACGTTTTCAGGCGGGCCGCGCGGCTGCGCGAGACGGATGCCCTTGCGGGGAAAAACGGGAACGGCCGGGGCGGCCGCCCGGTACGCGAAGGCGCGCACGAAGCCCGGCAACGCAGGCAGGCTCGTGCCGAGCGCCACGTTCGCCGCGAAGCCGGGACAGTACACGCAATGCGGCACGCCGGCATGGTCGAACGACGATGTGCCGCGGTCGTCGCCCGACTGCGCGAGGACGATCTGACGCGCACCTGCCGCACTGCACAATTCGAGCGTGAGCTCGCCGGAACCGTTCGATGCGAGACGCGCGTAGCCGACGACGGGCGACAGTACGTTCAGTACGAGCGCCAACCATACGAGGCCGATCCATCGCATCGTTCGTTTCATCGCGGTCCAGGAAAAAGTGCGCGCAAGTATAACAAGCGGCCTGATCGTTGCCGACGTGCGAGGTGCAATAGTCGGCATCGCACGGTGCGCAGCAGCGCATGTGCCGTTAATACAACAGAGACAAAATCTAACGATTCGCCTCTGGCAAAAATCCGAGCGCGAGGTTGATAATTATTGAACCTGCTGGAGAAATGACCATGGACGAAAGACCAACCCGCATGCCCCCGCCCGAGCAAGTGATGAGCCCGGATCCGGAACCCGTCGGCGTGGAATTCCTCGCCGAGTTGCCCGAGTATGTCCGGGCATTCTTCGACGAGCAGCACAAGCTGTACTCGCCGAAGTGAACCTACGTTCCGTTCTGTAACCGCCACGTGTCGATCGATATCGTGCGGTTCATCGCTGCGTTTTCGGCGCAGATCGCTTCGCACCCGGGCTGCAACGGCCTGACGGTGCCGGATCAGCGCGTCCGCTGATTCTTCTGTCGCGTCGTTCCGCCGCGCGACTGTCTTCGTCTATCCTTCTGGTTTTCCACCTCCGGCCCGTCCGGTTCTCCCGATCGTTCCGATGAAACAAGCCATTCGTGCCAGCGTCGCTGTCGCCGCGCTCGGCGTCGCCCTTTTTTCGTCGCCGCACATCGCACGCGCGGACGGCGACGACACCGCGCTCACCAATCTCGTCGCGCTCGCATCGCAGCGGCTCGCCCTGGCCGAACCCGTCGCGCGATGGAAATGGGCGAATCACAAGGCAATCGAGGACCAACCGCGCGAAGCGGCACTGCTCGCATCGGTCGAGAAGCGCGCCGCACAGTCCGGCGTGGATCCGGCGTTCGCGCGCACGTTCTTCGAGGATCAGATCGCCGCGAGCAAGGACGTGCAGAACGCGCTCTTTGCAACGTGGCGCGCGACGCGGCCGCCGGAAGGCTCCCCGCCCGACCTCGCGACCAGCACGCGGCCGGCGCTCGATCAGCTCACGCAAAAGATGCTGGCCGGCCTCGCGCAAGTCGCACCGCTGCGCGACGCACCCGACTGCCAGGCGCGGCTCGCACGCAGCATCGCGAACTGGAAGACACTGACCCGCTACGACCGCACCCAGACGCAGGCGCTCGGCATCGCGCTGTCGCACGTCTGCTCCGCCGGCGGCGCCAGCGCGATCGGCTGACGGCGCACGGCCATTGCGCGCGGCAGCCGGCCGTGCTCAGTCGGCAGGCGTGAGCGCCGCTAGCGGAATCAGTTGCAGGCCGCGCGCGAGATGCGTCTGCAGCAGGCGATGGGTATGCGGTTCGAACGCACCGTCCGCGCCGTCGGCCACGAGCCGCGCGGCCGCATCGAGCGATTCGGCCGCACCGAGGTAGCGCCAGCCGTCGATCACGTGAAACAGGCGGCGCTCGCCGCTCGCCTCGAACGCGACCGGGCCGTCGAACGGCCAGGGCGCATTGCCGGCACGGCCACTTTCGGCCGCGGGACGCCGGTTGTATGACGGACGCAGGCGAGCAATCCACTGGGCTTCCGCAAGCATCGCGCCGAGTTCGTTGCCGGTCTCCCGCCATTCGACACGCCGCACCTGCTGCGCAATCCGCATTTCCTTCGACGAACGCCGCTCGCCGGTCAGCAGCGCACGCAAGCGCTGCCGCACGCGCACGCTGCGGCCGACGTACAGCGCTTCGTCGCCCTCCCCGAACAAGGCGTACGCACCGCATCCGGCCGGCGCGGTATCGAGCCACGCTTCGGTCATGCCGCCCGCGAGACGGAAGTGGCGCGTCGTGCGCGCAATCTGGTCGCGCAGACGCTCGAGCGGCACGATCTCGTGCAATTGCCGCCAGAACTGCCAAAGGAGATCGGCATCCGCTAGCGCCCGGTGGCGGGCGGCGGGGACGAGACCGTGGCGTTCGATCAGCGCATCGAGTCCGTGTCGCGCCTCCCGCGGAAACAGCGCGCGCGACAGCCGCACCGTGCACAGTACGTCCGGATTGAACGCGAAGCCGGCGCGCTCGAATTCGGCACGCAGGAAGCCCCGGTCGAAGCTCGCGTTGTGCGCGACGAACAGCTTGCCGTCGAGCCGCTCGAACAGCACGGGCGCGAGCGACGCGAACGACGGCGCGTCGCGCACCATCTCATCGGAAATGCCCGTCAGTTGCTGGATGAACGGCGGAATCGATTGCCCCGGGTTGACCAACGTCGTCCATGTCGATATGCCCAGCGGGCCGATTTCGACCACGCCGATTTCAGTGATGCGGTGCTCGGCGGACGAACCACCGGTGGTTTCGAGGTCGACGAAGACGAGCGGCTGTTCGCAGGCGGGATCTGACGGGCTGAAATCGGACATAAAAGGCGGGAGAAACGATGCTTCCGTGAGTATGCACCGGCAGGCGTGTTCGCGACCAGTCCGAAGCGGATTCGATTCACCGGTCTCGGGTTTTCGTGCCCCAAAAAGCAAAAAGCCCCCGCGATGCGGGGGCCGGACGAGTTCGGCAATGCGTGGCGCGTCAGACCGCCTGGATATTCGCTGCCTGCTTGCCTTTCGGCCCGACTTTCACTTCGAAGGAAACGCGCTGGTTTTCCTTCAGCGTTTTGAAGCCGTCCATGCGGATTTCGGAAAAGTGCGCAAACAAATCTTCGCCGCCATTGTCGGACGTAATAAAGCCGAAACCTTTAGCATCGTTAAACCATTTTACGATACCGGTATCCATACCTTCGTTCCCCACTCGATTAGATCAAAAAAGCTACTGTTTATAGCCGCTTCCCGAAATCCCGCAACGGCGCGCCGACACTCACCCCCAGCGCTCCGCCCGGGGACGGAGTGCTGACTTTATAAATTGGACAATCCAGGCGCGTCAAGGGAATTTTTGGCACTTTCTTTATCAAAAAAACGTCAATACCACTGGAATCGGTACACCATCGTCTTTTATTAATTGATCCGCATCAAAAACCTGTCAATATTACCTGGATCGAATCCCACATAATCGAAACAGTGAAAAACCTACCGGGGACAAATCGGGTCGGTAAAATCCTCGGGTTTTTTCCGGATTGCGAAGAACGAGGGACGTTGCGATGCTGGTGCAAGGCAATGGAAGGAGAAGGTCATGTGGCTGGACGGAATCAAACGCTTCGCGAGCCGACTCGCACGCGTGCGCCGCAAGTCCCGCGCGTTGGCCGAGTCCCGTGACACACCTTGCGACACCGAATTCGACCCGACGTGGCACGGCGATCATTGGCAGAACCTGCTGGCGTCACCGCTGGACGCCCGTCACTACGTGATGGAAGACTGGACGTATACGCCGCCGCAACCCGAAGCCGACGACACGCCGCCGACGGGCAAGCGCAAGCGACGCTCGTACCCGCGATAGGGATCGGGACGACGGGCAAAAAAAAGCGCGACTGGGAAGTCGCGCCGACAAAGGTTTGGAGATCTTTTCCGTCAACGAAAAAGTCTGCTTCGGAAAGCAGAGATCGCAGTATAGCGAGAGATCATCCTTTCATTATCCATGCCCCACACAAACCTCTATTGCCGATGTGTCAATAATCGCGCTAGTCCTACTTCCGCCCGCCAGTGAGTGCCTGTCGCGATCGCGCAACGTCCACGACACCCTTTACGCAGTCCTGAGCACCTTCTCCACCTGCTGCGCTGCCGCAAAGCCTTGGTGGCCGGGGCTCCCGGCGCATACACTTATTCTTGCGGGATTCAAAATACAGTATTGCCGGAAGCAATTTTCTTCTGCACCCGGCCCCATCCGTACACTGCAAATGGATTTCCGACGAGGGTGCCGCGCTCCACGCGCACGGTGTCGCCGACCCGCGACGCCGCCGATGCCCGCAGCAGGTTCGATCGACATCATCCTGTTTGGAGACAGATCATGAAAAAGCCCCTGATCGTCGCGGCATTGACCGGCATGTGCGCCACTGCCGCCCATGCGCAAAGCAGCGTCACGCTGTACGGCCTGATCGACGCCGGCATCACTTATACGAACAACCAGGGTGGCCACAGCGCGTGGCAGGAGACGAGCGGCTCGATCAACGGCAGCCGCTGGGGCCTGCGCGGCACCGAGGATCTCGGTGGCGGACTGAAAGCCATCTTCACGTTGGAAAACGGCTTCGGCATCAACAACGGTTCACTCAAGCAGAACGGCCGCGAATTCGGCCGCCAGGCGTTCGTCGGCCTCGCGCACGAGAGCTACGGGTCGCTCACGCTCGGCCGCCAGTACGACAGCGTCGTCGATTTCCTCGGCCCGCTGTCGCTGACCGGCACCCAATACGGCGGCACGCAGTTCGCGCACCCGTTCGATAACGACAACCTGAACAACTCGTTCCGGATCAACAACTCGGTCAAGTATCAGAGTGCCAATTACGGTGGCCTGAAGTTCGGCGCGCTGTACGGCTTCTCAAATTCCAGCGATTTCTCGAACAACCGCGCATACAGCGTGGGCGCGTCGTACAGCTACATGGGCTTCAACGTCGCGGCCGCGTACATGCAGCTCAACAACAACATCAACGCGCTGTCGCTCGCAGCCAGCGACCCCGGCGCGGTGGCCGGCGACTGGACGTTTGCCGCCAGCCGTCAGCGCACCTGGGGCGCGGGCCTCAACTACACGTTCGGGCCCGCGACGGCCGGCTTCGTGTTCACGCAGACGCGCCTGACCGATTCGGCCAGGATCAGTGCCGGGCAGTCCGGTGTGTCGGGCGGCATCCCGCTCACCGGCGGCACGCGCTTCAACAATTACGAAGCGAACGGCCGCTACGCGCTGACACCGGCGTTCTCGCTCGCGGGCTCGTACACGTACACCGACGGCCGCCTCGACGGCCAGACGCCGAGCTGGCACCAGTTCAACCTGCAGGCCGACTATGCGCTGTCGAAGCGCACCGACCTGTATCTGCAGGGCGAGTACCAGCGGGTCAATGCGGACGGCCTGGCGGTCGGCGCGAACATCAACGGGCTCGGCACCGCGTCGTCGACGAACAAGCAGATCGCGGTCACGGCCGGCATGCGCCACCGCTTCTGAGCAACGCAATCGCTCCCGCCTCTTCGGCCCGGAGCGCCATGACAAGCGCCCCACCCCGGGGCGCTCGTCGTTTCAGCGCGGCACTGCGCGGATGCACCACTCGCTACTCACGCGCTGCCCGGTGCCGGATAGCGAACGTCGAGCACGTCGATCGGCTGGGGACCGGCCGGCGTCATCAGCGTGACGGTGTCGCCGATCTTCGCCTTGATGAGTGCCCGCGCGACCGGCGAGATCCAGCTGACACAACCGCGATCGAGATCGACCTCGTCGATCCCCACGATCGTGACGGTGTGATCCTCGCCGTCCGGCGTCGCGTAATCGACAGTCGCGCCGAAGAACACCTGGTCGACATTCTCCTGCCGGCTCGCGTCGACGACTTCGGCGAGATCGAGCCGCTTCGTCAGGAAGCGGATCCGGCGGTCGATTTCGCGCAACCGCCGCTTGCCGTAGATGTAGTCGCCGTTCTCCGACCGATCGCCGTTCGACGCGGCCCACGACACCAGCCGCACGACCTCGGGACGCTCGACGTCGATCAGGTTCAGGAGTTCGTCCCTGAGCCGCTTGTGGCCGGCCGGGGTGATGTAGTTCTTCGTGCCCGCCGGAATCGCGGGTTGACTCGAGTCGAGATCGTCGTCGTCGCCGTCCGACTCTTTGACAAACGCCTTGTTCATGATGCAGATTCAACACATGGATGACTGATGCATCAAGGGTACACGAACGCGGCCGCCCAAGATCGGGTGACATTTTTTGCGAATAAGGCTTCCCTTTTTATACAACCCTGCTATACTTCCGCTTCTGCGTGCGGCTGTAGCTCAGTTGGATAGAGTACTTGGCTACGAACCAAGGGGTCGTGGGTTCGAATCCTGCCAGCCGCGCCACCTTTTTCGAGGGCCTTCCAAACCGAAGGCCCTTTCAGTTCGATGTTGTAGCGTTTTGTTTTTGCGTGCGGCTGTAGCTCAGTTGGATAGAGTACTTGGCTACGAACCAAGGGGTCGTGGGTTCGAATCCTGCCAGCCGCGCCACCTTTTTGGGGGCCTTCCCATCGCAGAAGGTTCCGACAGTTGAAGCAGTACCGTTTTGCGTGCGGCTGTAGCTCAGTTGGATAGAGTACTTGGCTACGAACCAAGGGGTCGTGGGTTCGAATCCTGCCAGCCGCGCCACCTCAGAAGGGCCTTCCTCCGGGAAGGCCCTTTTTCTTTTCTGCCCCCTCTTCTCTTCGGCCATCGCCCGCTCGGCCCGCGTCGGGTTGCCGCTGCGCGACACCGCCCGACCCACGGCACAAACGAAAACGGCGGCCCGTGGCCGCCGTCGTATCCCGCCGCAAACCAACGCGCGGCGTCAGTAATCCTGCCGCTCGCGCTCGATGCGCATGCCACCGTCGTGACGCGCATGCACGCTGTCGTCGGTCGAGCGCTCGCGCATGATCCGCATCACGTCCGGATTGGTCCGCACGCGCCGCATCACGTTCGCGAGATGCACGCGATCGCTGACCTGGATCACGAACCGCAGCACCGTCGATTCGTGCGTCAGATCCTCGTCCATCGCGATGTGCACGATGTTCGCGTCGGCCGACGTGATGTCCGCCGCGACGCGCGCGAAGATGCCCTTCGTGTTCTTCACGAGCGCCTTCACCGCGACGTCGAACAGACGACCCGGCTGCGGCGCCCACTCGACGTCGATCCAGCGGCCCGGATCGCGACGATGGATGCGCTGCGCGACCCGGCAATCGGTCGTATGAATCGCCATCCCGAGGCCGATGCCGATATAGCCCATGATCGCATCGCCCGGAATCGGCCGGCAGCACGCCGACAGTTGCACGGACATCCCTTCGGTGCCGGTAATCACGACCGGCGGCGCATTGTGTGCGGGATGCCGCTCGGACTTCGGCAGATCGTCGTCCGCATCGCGGCCGCTCATCAGCACCTCGATGCGCTTGGCCATCACCGCGGCGACGCGCCGGCCGAGGCCGATGTCCGCGAAGATTTCCTGGCGACTCTTGTTACCCGTCCACTGGACGAGCTTCTCCCACACCTCGGGCGCGACATCGGCGAGCGCGAGCCCGTAACCCTTCAGACTCTGGTCGACGAGCCGCTCGCCGAGCTGCACCGACTCGTTCAGGCGCATCGTCTTCAGGTAGTGACGAATCGCCGAGCGGGCCTTGCCGGTGCGCACGAAGCCGAGCCACGCCGGGTTCGGCTTCGAATACGGCGCGGTGATCACCTCGACGATATCGCCGCTCTTCAGCTCGGTACGCAACGGCAGCAACTCGTTGTTGATCTTCACGGCCACGCACTGGTTGCCGAGATCGCTGTGAATCGAATACGCGAAATCGAGCGCCGTCGCACCGCGCGGCAACGCCATGATCTTCGACTTCGGCGTGAACACGTAGACCGCATCCGGGAACAGGTCGATCTTCACGTGCTCGAGGAATTCGCTCGAATCGCCGGCTTCGCTCTGGATGTCGAGCAGCGACTTCAGCCACTGATGCGCGCGCTTTTGCACGTCGTTCAGATCCGCGCCGCCGTTCTTGTACAGCCAGTGCGCGGCCACGCCCGCCTCGGCGATCTCGTGCATCTTGCGCGTGCGCACCTGGAACTCGATCGGCGCGCCGAACGGGCCGACGAGCGTCGTGTGCAGCGACTGATAGCCGTTGATCTTCGGGATCGCGATGTAGTCCTTGAACTTGCCGGGCACGGGCTTGTACAGCGCGTGCAACGCACCGATGCACGTGTAGCAGTCGAGGGGATTCTCGACGACGACGCGAAAGCCGTATACGTCGAGCACCTGCGAGAACGACAGCTGCTTGTCGCGCATCTTGCGATAGATGCTGTAGATCGTCTTTTCGCGGCCGGTGATCTCGGCGTCGAGCTTCGCGTCGCCCATCGCGCGCTGCGCGGCCTCGAGGATTTTGCTGATCACTTCGCGGCGATTGCCGCGCGCGGCCTTCACGGCCTTCTCGAGCGTCGCGTAGCGATGCGGGTTGAAGTTCGCGAAGCTCATGTCCTGCAGCTCGCGATACGTGTTGTTCAACCCGAGGCGGTGCGCGATCGGCGCATAGATGTCGAGCGTCTCGCGTGCGACGCGGCGGCGCTTTTCCATCGGCACCGCGCCGAGCGTGCGCATGTTGTGCAGACGGTCGGCGAGCTTGACGAGGATGACCCGCACGTCGCGCGCCATCGCGAGCAGCATCTTGCGGAAGTTTTCCGCCTGCGCTTCCTCGCGACTGCGGAACTCCATCTTGTCGAGCTTCGACAGGCCGTCGACCAGCTCGGCGACCTTCGGGCCGAACCGTTCGGCCAGCTCGCTCTTGGTCACGCCCTGGTCTTCCATCACGTCGTGCAGGAGCGCGGCCATCACGGCTTGCGCGTCGAGCTTCCAGCCGGCGCAGATTTCCGCGACGGCGACGGGATGGGTGATATAGGGTTCGCCGCTCTGGCGATATTGACCGAGGTGGGCTTCGTCGCTGAAGTGGAACGCCGCCTTGACCTCTTTGATTTCTTCCGGAGGGAGATACTCGGCAAGCGCGGTCGTCAGTTTCGCGATCGAAACGACGCCGTGCTTGCGCGGCTGCTCCGGAGTGGCGGTCGGCCCGAACAGATGCCGGAAGGACTGTTCGAGGACCGCGTCGATGTACTGGCGCGCAGGCGACTGGGCCGTGGCTTCGGTGGTCGAATCCGCGGAGGCGGACGATGGGGTGGTGCTCATATTCGCCTCCAGGTCGAGTCGTTGCGCGCGTGGACTACATGGCTGGAACGGGCCGGATGCGCGTTACACCGGCACCTTCTTCAGCATCTCGACGCCGACCTGGCCGGCGGCGATCTCGCGCAGCGCGACGACGGTCGGCTTGTCGCGGCTCTCGATCTTCGGCGTATGGCCTTGCGCGAGCTGCCGCGCGCGGTAAGTGGCGGCGAGCGCCAGTTCGAAGCGGTTGGGGATTTGCTTCAGGCAGTCTTCGACGGTAATGCGAGCCATGTTGGTAATTCCTTCTGAATATAGTCCCTATTCTACCTTATGTCCCTCTACTCCCGCGTCATTCCGCGTGGGGCAAATGGATGCCGAGCTCGATGAACAGCTCGGCATGTCGCGCGTACTGCGAAGCAAAGCGCAGGCGCGTCGCCGCGACGATGCATTCGAGCTCGGCCAGTGCACGATCGAAATTCTCGTTGATCACGACGTATTCCGCTTCGGACGCGTGCGCCATCTCGCTGCCCGCCGCGAGCAGGCGTCGCGTGATCACGTTCGGTTCGTCCTGGCCGCGCTTCTTCAGACGTTCCTCGAGCGCGTCGAGCGACGGCGGCAGAATGAAGATGCCGACCGCGTTGCGGAACTGCTTCTTCACCTGCTGCGCGCCCTGCCAGTCGATCTCGAGCAGCACGTCGTGGCCGTTCATCATCTGCTCTTCGATCCAGACGCGCGACGTACCGTAATAGTTGCCGTGCACTTCCGCGCTTTCGAGGAATTCGTGCGCGGCGTGGCGCGTGCGGAAATCCTCGACGGTCGTGAAGTGGTAGTGCTGGCCGTCCTGCTCGCCCGGGCGCGGCTTGCGCGTCGTGTACGAAATCGACAGGCAGATGTCGCTGTCCTTCGACAGCAGCGCGTTCACGAGCGTCGACTTGCCGGCGCCCGACGGCGCGATGACCATGAACAGGTTGCCGGGATAGACGCCGCCGTGCAGCGCGTGCGATGCGTGGCCGTCGTGAGTGGGGTGGGTCATGTTGCGTTACTCCAGGTTTTGCACTTGCTCACGCATCTGCTCGATCAACAGCTTGAGCGCCATCGATGCGTCGGCCAATTCCTTTGCCGCCGCCTTCGAGCCGAGCGTGTTTGCTTCTCGATTCAGTTCCTGCATCATGAAGTCGAGACGCTTGCCGACGCGGCCGCCCTTCTCGATCACGTGACGCGTTTCGTTCAGGTGCGCGGTGAGTCGCGACAGTTCTTCCGCGATGTCGATCCGGATGCCGTACATCGTCACTTCCTGACGAATGCGTTCCGCGGCCTCCTCGCGCGTGACGATCGGCGCGCTGCCTTCGGGCGCCGCGAGGCCGAGCGCTTCCTGCAGCCGCTCGACGATCTTCTGCTGATGCTTCGCGATCAGCTCCGGCACGAGCGGCGTGATGCGCGCGACGATCGCTTCCATTTCAGTGACATTCGACAGCAGCATCGTCGCCAGCTGCGCGCCTTCGCGCGAACGCACGACGACGAGCTCGCCGATCGCTTCCTTGCCGCACGCGAGCACCGCGTCGCGGATCGCTTCCGCCGACACGCCGCTCTCGGCGAGCACGCCCGGCCAGCGCAGGATCTCGCCCGCGCGCAGGCGGCCGACGCCCGGGAACGAATCGAGCACCGAGCGCTCGAGCTCGGCAAGCTGGCCGAGGGCCGTCTGGTTCAGCGCGCCGGCGCCGATGCTCTGCTCGCCGCGCTGCAGGTTGATGCGCACGTCGACCTTGCCGCGCGACAGCTTGTTCATCAGCATTTCGCGCAGCGCGGGCTCGCACGCGCGCACGTCGTCCGGCATGCGGAAATTCAGGTCGAGGAAGCGCGAGTTCACGGTGCGCAGTTCGACCGACACGCTGGTGCCGCCGTTGCCGGTAGCCGTCGCGAGTTCGCGCGTCGCGCTCGCATAGCCCGTCATGCTGTAGATCATGGTTCGTCTCGCCGTCTGGGTGCCCTTCTCGGGCGGGAATATGTCGAGGCGCCCGGCGCATTGCAAGGCGCGGGGCGGGAAGCGCGCATTATCCCATTTTTGCGCCCCACCCCGCCGGGCAAGGCTGCCGTTCGGCGCTAAAATCGGGGTTTCCTCTTCCGTCCACGATTCCCCCATGACGTCTTCCCTGTCCCGCCCGAGCGGCCGCCGCGCCGACGAACTGCGCAAGGTCGCCCTCACGCGCCATTACACGAAACACGCCGAAGGCTCGGTACTCGTCGAATTCGGCGATACCAAGGTGATCTGCACCGCGAGCGTCGCCGAACGCGTGCCCGAATTCCTGCGCGATCGCGGCCAGGGCTGGCTGACGGCGGAATACGGGATGCTGCCGCGCGCGACGCACACGCGCAGCGACCGTGAAGCCGCGCGCGGCAAGCAGACGGGCCGCACGCAGGAAATTCAGCGCCTGATCGGCCGCGCGCTGCGCGCGGTGTTCGATCTCGAAGCGCTCGGCCCGCGCACGATCCACATCGACTGCGACGTGATCCAGGCCGACGGCGGCACGCGCACGGCCAGCATCACCGGCGCCTTCGTCGCCGCGCACGACGCCGTGTCGAAGCTGATCGCGGCCGGCAAGCTTGCGCGCTCGCCGATCACCGACCACGTCGCCGCGATCTCGGTCGGCGTGTACGAAGGGGCGCCCGTGCTCGATCTCGACTACGCGGAAGATTCGCGCTGCGACACCGACATGAACGTCGTGATGACGGGCGCCGGCGGCTTCGTCGAAGTCCAGGGCACCGCCGAAGGCGTGCCGTTCTCGCGCGCTGAGATGAACGCGCTGCTCGACCTCGCGCAAAGCGGGATCGGCCAGCTCGTGCAGCTGCAGAAGGACGTGCTGGGCGCCGGCCATGTCTGACGATCGCACCCTCGCGCCGCTGTCGCGCATCGTGCTCGCGTCGAACAACGCCGGCAAGCTGCGCGAGTTCACCGCGCTGTTCTCGACGGTCGGCATCGAGATCGTGCCGCAGGGCGACCTGGCCGTGCCGGAGGCGGAAGAACCGTTCGGCACGTTCATCGAGAACGCGCTGACGAAGGCGCGCCACGCGTCGCGGCTCACCGGCCTGCCGGCGATCGCCGACGATTCGGGCCTGTGCGTGCGCGCGCTGCGCGGCGCGCCGGGCGTCTATTCGGCACGCTACGCGCAGCGCGCGGGCGGCGACAAGGGCGACGCGGCGAACAATGCGTACCTCGTCGAGCAGCTGCGCGGCGTCGACGACCGGCGCGCATACTACTGCTGCGTGCTCGCGCTGGTGCGCCATGCGGACGATCCCGAGCCGCTGTTCGCCGAAGGTCGCTGGGCAGGCGAGATCGTCGACACGCCGCGCGGCGAGCACGGATTCGGCTACGACCCGTATTTCCACCTGCCGTCGCTCGGCGCGACGGCGGCCGAACTCGAGCCGGCCGTGAAGAACACGCACAGCCATCGCGCGCTCGCGCTGAAGGCACTGCTCGCGCGGCTCGCGGAGGAACCGGCATGATCGACTTCGTCACGCATTCGCAACCGGAGGCCGCATGAGCCAGGCGGCGGAAACCGGCGCGCGCGTCGTCGCGGCCTTCACGTCGCCCGGGCAGGTACGGCTCACGTCGCTGCCGCCGCTCGCGCTGTACGTGCATTTTCCGTGGTGCGTGCGCAAGTGCCCGTACTGCGATTTCAACTCGCACGAGTGGAAGGGCGAGCGGTTTCCGGAAACCGAGTACCTCGACGCGCTGCGCGCCGATCTCGAACAGGCGCTGCCGCTCGTCTGGGGCCGGCAGGTGCATACGGTGTTCATCGGCGGCGGCACGCCGAGCCTGCTGTCCGCGGCCGGTCTCGACCGGCTGCTGTCCGACGTGCGCGCGCTGCTGCCGCTCGATGCCGACGCCGAGATCACGCTCGAGGCAAATCCGGGCACGTTCGAGGCCGCGAAGTTCGCACAGTTCCGCGCGAGCGGCGTGAACCGCCTGTCGGTCGGCATCCAGAGCTTCAACGAAGGCCATCTGAAGGCGCTCGGCCGCATTCACGACACCGCGCAGGCGCGAGCGGCCGTCGAGATCGCCGCGAAGACGTTCGACAACTTCAACCTCGACCTGATGTTCGCGCTGCCGAACCAGACGCTCGACGAATGCCGGGCCGACATCGAGACCGCGCTGTCGTTCGCGCCGCCGCATCTGTCGCTGTATCACCTGACGCTCGAACCGAACACGCTGTTCGCGAAGTTTCCGCCCGCGGTGCCCGACGACGACGCGTCGGCCGACATGCAGGAATGGATCCACGCGCGCACGGCCGAGGCCGGTTACGACCGCTACGAAGTGTCCGCTTACGCGAAGCCGAATCATCAGTGCAAGCACAACCTGAACTACTGGCGCTTCGGCGACTATCTCGGGATCGGCGCGGGCGCGCACACGAAGCTGTCGTTCCCGAACCGGATCCTGCGGCAGGCACGCTACAAGCATCCGGCCACCTTCATCGAACAGGCGATGGCCGGCACGCCGGTTCAGGAGGAACGTGAAGTCGGTGCGCGCGACCTGCCGTTCGAGTTCATGCTGAACACGCTGCGGCTCGTCGAGGGCTTCCCCGTGCACAGCTTCGTCGAGCGCACGGGTATGCCGATCGGCACGATCGAGCCGGCCCTCAAGGAAGCGGAGCAGCGCGGACTGATCACGCGCGATTTTGCGCAGATCGCGCCAACGCCGCTTGGTCAACGTTTCCTCAACGACTTGCAGGAATTGTTCCTGCGCGACGATTGAGGCTGAACGAGGCGGCATTTCGGTTACAATGCCGCCTCGTGTGGAAGCGTGGCCGAGCGGTTTAAGGCACCGGTCTTGAAAACCGGCGACGGGAAACTGTCCGTGAGTTCGAATCTCACCGCTTCCGCCAGATCACCCACCTACATCGATCCGAATTCGTCGGAATCAATCGGCGAAACGCCCGTCAGTCAAGGCTTCCAGCCAATCCACCATCACAAAAATAGCCGGAATCGGTTGCGTCCCATCGGGATAAATCGTAAAGTTTTCGGTGGGTTGGTTGGGGGGTTGAGAAACTGACGGGGAAACGATGCCGAGGAAAGCGACGGAGCTAGGCGCCCTAGCCGTGTCTAAGCTGTCGAAACCAGGAAAACACGCTGTTGGGCGTGTTCCTGGTCTCGTCCTGCAAATCAGTCCCACTGGTACGAAGTCGTGGCTGCTGCGCGTAACGGTGGGTGACCGCCGGCGCGAAATCGGTCTGGGCCCCTATCCCGCCGTCCGTCTGCAAGAAGCCCATGCGAAAGCCCAAGCCACGCGCGATGAAATTGCGAGCGGTATCGATCCCGTGCTCGCGAGAAAAGAGATCGCAAGTCGACTCCGGGCCAGCCAGGCTTTCGAGATGACCTTTGAAGAAGCGGCGAAGCGCTTCATCAGGGCCAAGGCGCCGGAATGGAAGAATGCCAAGCATGGCGACCAATGGCGAAATACCCTCGCTGAGTATGCATATCCCAAGATCGGAAATCTGATGGTGAGGCACGTCGCTCGTGCACACATCGTCGAAATCTTGGAGCCGATTTGGACCACCAAGACCGAGACAGCATCGCGCCTGCGGGGGCGCCTCGAAGCGATCCTCGACTGGGCCAAGGTGAAGGGCTTCCGCGACGACGGAACTAATCCTGCGTCATGGCGAGGCAACCTCGACAAGCTCCTATCCGCGCCCAAGCGCACCAAGCGCGTGCGAAACCATCCAGCCCTTCCGATCGACCAGATGGCGGAGTTCATGCAAGCGTTGCGTGCAACAACCGGCGTTAGCGCGAGATGCTTGGAGTTCGCAATCTTGACCGCCGCTCGCTCGGGGGAAGCCCGGGGAGCACGATGGAGCGAGATCGACTTGAAGCGCGGCATCTGGTCGATTCCTGCAGAGCGAATGAAGGCGAAGAAGGAACACCGCGTGCCACTGTCGTCAACCGCCATTGAGCTGCTCAAGGCGATCGAGCGAAATGAGGATCAGGATCTCGTGTTCCCCAGCCCACGGTCAGCCGGCTTGCTAAGCGACATGGCCTTACTGGAACTGATGCGCCGACAGAGCCTTGAGGCAACGCCTCACGGCTTTCGCTCTACGTTCCGGGACTGGGCCGGCGAATACACCAACTATCCGCGCGAACTCGCCGAGGTTGCTCTTGCACACATCAAGGCGGATGCGACCGAGGCCGCCTACTGGCGGGGCGATGTACTGGAAAAGCGGCGCCGCATGATGACTGATTGGGCGGAGTTCATAGCGATCGATCGCGATCGCGATACGAGCGAAAGTCCGCAGCAGGACTGACCAAGGAAAGACAATGACCATTAACGATGACCTGGCGGACCTTGAGGGCGCTACTCAGAAGCCCGGCGACCGCGCCACGGAGATCATGCTCGAGTTGCAGGAATTATGGCTGTCGATGGCGCCTGGAAAATCAGAGGACGATTTCGAAACCGAGGTCCACAAGCTCTTTGATTACCACGACGTCGAAGTCGCCGAACTCGAATCCCAATATCAAGCTGTTGCCGACAGGAGCAAGCGCGAACTCGGCGCATGGCCTTTAATCGAAATTCCTATCGTGATTGCGTACGGATATGCCTACTCTGCCAATCTCGCTAGCCTGGCCGGGCTTCCGACGAGGGCATGTAGCCAAATGGGACACGCGTCATTTTGGTGGGGGCTCGCTGTGGGTTTGGCACGCCCCGCCGGGGACAAAGAAGAATCGCCCAGTATCAGCGAGATTGCGCGTAGAGCCGCTTATGCGCGGAACACCGAGAATCGGGCGTTGAAGGAGGCGGCATTCGAGTGGATGTCGAGCCACCGGAATGAATGCAAGAGTAAGGACGACGCTGCGGAGCGTCTCACGAAAATTGTTCCCGTTGCATTTAGAACGGCACGCCGGTACGTCTCAGAATTCGATTTGTCAAGACGCTGAGCGTGCTCCGGCTGCACAGTGCGCGCTCGTCGAAATCAATGCACGCAGAGGTTGCATCGAGCACGCGCCCGGGATTCACGGCCTCGCGCCTGGCGTAAAAAATCCGTATCGACCCGTCCAATCCCGGACGCTTCCGAGTCGATACGATGAAAAAGTCAGACGCTCAAGCTCTCCAGAATTTCGACAGCCTGCCGAACGCTGCCGGAGTCAGTGACACCGTTGTGGCCGCCTTGTGCGGTTGCAACGTCTCCACCGTTTGGGATCGCGCAAAGCGCGGAGACCTTCCTAAGCCCATCAAGATCGGCGGCTCGACCCGCTGGAACGTCGGCGAGTTGCGTGCCGTTCTGACGGGAGCGCACGCATGACGATCCCGACGACCCAAAATGAAAAGGGCCGCGACTCCTGCCAGAGCGCGGCCCAGACGACCCGTGGAAATGATACCGCGGCGTCGGGACCCGGTGCGTGCTTTCTCGATGTGCACCGCAGCGCATCGGAACGTCTCCGTGTCCAATTGCGCCAGTACCGCGGCCGCGAGTTCCTCGACGTGCGCTACTGGTATCTAGACAACGACGGCGAATACCGCCCGAGCCAGAAAGGCGTCACGCTCAACCCTTCCCAGCTCGCCGAACTCGTCCAGGCACTGATGATCGCCGGCCGGGCCTTCGACACGAAGGGGGTGAACTGATGGACGAGAGCAACTTCGCCAGTTTGACAAAGGTACCCAAAGGGCCTACATTGACGGGTATGGTTCGCGCAGCCCGCGAGGACCGACTCTCCGAAAGGATGCCCATCATGAAGACCCTTCTTCGTGCGTGCCAAGTCGCGCCTAAAAAAAATGATTCAATACTCCCCTCCCAAAGCCGAAGACATGGAGCGTCTGAAACAGGCGCTTGGCAAGAGCAGCACGGAAATGGCCGAGCTCTTCGGCATATCGACCGGGCGGCAGTGGCGCAAGTACATGGCGGCGGATGCGAACAACAGTCGCGATATGGGGATGCACATGCTGTTCTTCGCAATGGCTCGGCTCGAGTTGGACACGGAGACGTTCGACCGGATCTTGAATCGGATGCGCGCGGTCGGCGCCACGATCGAGCTGGACAGCGAGTAACCGCCGGTGGCGCGTTCGCTGCCGCCATCCCGAATACTCCCGCTCAGCCGGCCGATCCGTTCGACATCGTGCCGAGCGCCTGGCGTACCGGCCGGCCGTCGACGCCCGCGACCACCCTCACGCCGGATCTGTTCCAACTCGCCGGCATTCGCGCTGCTGAGCACTGGATGAAGGTCCGCCCGACCTCGCGCCCGAACCAATGGTGCCGGTCGACGTTCGACAATCTCGTCGCCGGCCTGGGCCGCATCAACTCCTACTCCGACTGCCTCGCAGCGTTCGAGCGTTCGTTTAAGCGCCGCATTGAAGACGCCACCCGCACCAACCGTAATGCGACGGAGGTGCGCGCATGAACTCGCCCCTGTTCGAAATCATCCGGGCATCGCTTCGCGCGCCGGCCCCGTCCGTCAGCGCAGAGCACATCCGTAGCTCGGTTCAACAATATCCGCTCTTTGCTCGCGCTGGGTCGCATGCAGCCGAGCTCTGGCTCGGGCAGTCAGCGGTGAGCATGGCTGATTTCCGCGACCACCGCTTCGCGAACCTGTTGGACGGACTGGCGCCGGTACCGTCCGACGAGGACCGCCGAACGGCCTTCAATGATGCGTTCACGCGCCGTATCGCCACGGCTATCGCTCAAGCGGAGGTGTTCCATGTCTAACAACAGTCGAAACTACGGCAAGTTCGTGCGCATCCCTGGCGTCAGTCGAGACTGCGCTATCAGCGGCCGCGCGATCTTCGGTCTCAGCATCGACGCAGGTCATTTCGAGCCCGAGGAGCTCGAAGCCGCACTGCCTTTGTTGATCGACATGCTGCGCGAAGAATACGAGCTCGCGCGGGGGCGTGTTGCACAGCAACGGGCTCGTGCGGAGGTGAGCCATGGCTAATCGACAACCCGATGCAGCGGGTCTGCTCGCCTTTCTTTGGGACCACTTCGACGCGAATACGGCGTCCGACGAGGATCTCGAGTATCTGGCGGTTGCGACTGGTGAAGCAGTAAATGCCGCGTTCAAACTCGGCACGGTTATCTCCGGCATTGCTTGCCTCGTTGGTGACGACCGCGGCGCAGATGACAATCCGGAATGCGGAGCACTTCAGGATGGAAGTCAGTCGACCCTATTGCACTTCATTGCAGACGAAGTCGAGACGATTGGACGCCTCGCGTACATTGGTAGCGAATCAGATTTCAGGTTGCGCACGCGTCTGAAGGAACGGCTGGCGACCAGCACGTCTCGTCGTATCAAGTACGATTTGCAGTCCTCAACAGATAAGGGTGCCGCATGATCTCGACGAAAGCCGAAAACATCCGGTCGCTCGTCAACGCCATGATCGATAGAGAAATTGAGCGCTGCAAGAAACAGATGGGTAACCGCGAGTGGGAAAAGCACAAAGAGTGGGTAACGGCAAACATCGTGACGGCAGCGAAGATCTGGCTCACTCGGACAGCAGCGGAGGGCCGGCTATGACGGATCACCTTGCCGATTTCGATCTCGAGGACGAACTCGAGGCGGGTCGCGTAGCCGCGGCGCGCTCAGCGTTCTTTGCTAAGACCCGCAGCGTGAATGATGAAAAAGCACGGCCGGCGGTCACGATCTCGCGTGCTTCCGCCATTGTGCCGGAGGCGATTCGCTGGCTCTGGTCGGATTGGCTCCCGGAGGGGAAATTGACTCTACTGGCCGGTTCGCCGGGAACCGGTAAGACGACTCTGGCCCTAGCATTGGCAGCGACCGTCACAACAGGCGGCACGTGGCCGGACGGATCAGCCTGTAATCGTATCGGCGATGTTCTCGTATGGAGCGGCGAGGACAACCCGGCTGATACGATCGTTCCGCGGCTGATGGCGGCCGGCGCCGATCTCGATCGGGTGCACATCATCACGGGCCGCACTGATGAGAATGGGGGGCTGCTTCCTTTCGATCCGGCAGCCGACATGCCGCTGTTGTCAGAGCGGCTGGCCGACATGGACGCGGCGCGATTGCTGATCCTCGATCCGATTGTTTCAGCAGTGTCCGGCGATGCTCACCGTGTCAATGACGTGCGAAGAAATCTTCAGTCGCTGGTCGATATGGCCAGCGCGCACGGCTGCTGCGTACTCGGCATTTCGCATTTTGCAAAGGGGACCAAGGGTAGCTCCCCCGCCGAGCGCGTTATCGGCTCACAGGCGTTCGTTGCGCTCGCCCGCATGGTGCTAGTTGCCGGCAAGGACGAGGCAGCCGAGCGCCGGATTTTGGCCCGCGCAAAATCGAATATCGCCCCGGATGAAGGTGGCGTTGCGTACTCGCTCGAACTGACCGAAACGGTGGGGATCACTGCAAGTCGGGTTGTATGGGGCGCACTGATCGACGGATCCGCCCGCGACATTCTGGGCGACGTTGAGCAAGATGACGAAGAGCGTACCGGGCTGGACGATGCCTGCGAATTTCTGGCTGGCCTACTGTCGGATGGACCGGTCCGGACGAAGGTTCTGAAAGCTGACGCAGATGGCGCCGGTTTCAACTGGAAAATGATGCAGCGTGCCGCATCTAAACTCGACGTCCAGAAACGCAAAATTGGGATGAAGGAAGGATGGGAATGGGCGCTCGCGAAAGAGACAGCCCACGAAGAAGACACGAAGAATCCCACTCTCTATACCGTGTCCCCTTCGGGAAGTCATGTCCCCTTCGGCTCTGGCAAGGGTTTGCAGGCGGTCGATTTTGGTGATTTTCCCGAAGGGGACATTGTCAAGGGAGTGTCGCCTTCGGAGAATTCTTCGGATTCAGAGCCCGGAGGTGATGTATGACGCCCTTCGAAATTTGGACGGAATGCCGGCGAGTCGGGATCACCCTAATCGTCAATGGCGACCGCCTGAGCTGGCGCGGCCCCAAGGCGTCAGCCGATCGATTGCTGCCTGTCATGCGAGCGAACCGGGATGCACTGCGTGAGTGCGCGCGCGAGTTGAACGGCCTTCCTTTGGAAGACGGGCCGTTTCTCCCGTGGGGCCCGTATATCGCCCCCTGCCTCCTCGAATCGATGCAGCGCGAGTTGTTTGAGGTCGTTGACAAACTGGCGAAGCTCGAGCGCTGGCGCGACGATGACTATGATCTCGTCATCGGGGCGATCGAGCGCCAGCCGATCAGCACCCTCCGGCCGGATCTCGCCCATTTCAGAGAGCGGCTTGAGCGTGCCCGGGCAGCCAACAAAACGAGGAAACACCATGGTCAGTATTGAGCATGCCGCACGGGCGATCGCGCGCGCTATCGCTACAGATTCTCCCGATCGGCAACCTGCCATTGCCCAGAAATGGCAAAGCGAGCTGATGGCTGGCTTCTTGAGCGGAACGCTTCGTGTGCTTGACTCAGGAGATCGAACTCAAATTCCACCTGATCGACCTGGCTCAATAGTGGGTGCCGTGCACGTTGGTGCCGTCACACTGGATGAGCTGAACCGCTGGCTGACTGCACGAGGGACGCCAGTCACTATTGGTCAGAAGCACTTTGCTGAAGCCCTTGCACCATGGTCAGCGGACAGCGCAATCGGCGGCCCGACAGCCGGCCTGTCCTGGCGCAGCGACCCGTACTGGCGAAACGTTGCCCATGAACAGGCAAATCGAATTGCACAGCGCAACGTCCAACGGGGATACGGTGGCACGAGCCAACGTGACGTCATGGCCGATGTTGCAACCGAACTGCGAAAAGATTCGCGCTTTCCTGCCCGTGCCGTAGATCCGCAAACCTTCCGGAGAGTGCTTCTGAAAGGATGGAAGTGGCGTCATATCGTCGTCGCCCCCACAGCTCGAGCAGGTTGACTGCTTGGCGCAGTGGCGCGACTGGCGCGCGTGATGGCGCGTTGTAGTCTCTAATCTACAGATCGTCCCTCATATACCCTCGCTAACAATGGCAGCAAGGCGTTTTCGCTGAACACTGCCATTTTCAATTTTTAATCTCTCGCGCCATTGTGCGCGCCAAAACGCTCCACGAACCTATCTCCACTGGCTCGGCATCCGGTTGAGTCACTTACCTGGGGAGGATGATCGTGAAGCGTATCAAGGCAGCCGCGCTGCCGTTCGCCCAATTTCTCGGGCGTCATCACACCGCATCGACGACTCCGTTCGAATCGAAGCCGTCGGCGTCGAGCCGAGCCGTTCAAGCGATCCGCCGTGCTGCGAAGCTGCCGGAGCGAAAACCGCAGCTGCCGGATTCCACTGCATTCAGTCATACCGTCCAGGCGCTCACCAAACCGGGCGCAAATGAGGCGGCGTCGGCCGCGCGTCAGCACGACATCGACGACGAGCGCGCTCGCTGCAAGGCGATCTACGAGGCTGCTGCCAAGGTCGGATGCCCGTGGGTCGGCGTGGCGTTGATGAAGTCTGGCCTGTCGATCGATGCGGCCCAGGCCATCACCACCGCCATTGCGAAGGATCGAGCCGACGCGACGCCCTCCTCCGATTTCCAGGGCGACAACCGTATCGATCGCTTTAGGGCCATGGGAGCCATTCAGTGAAAGCAATCCAGAAGATCCAGGACAAGATCGCCGCTCAACACAAAGCAATCGAGCGGGTGACGTCCGATCGCAACGCGGCGCAGGCGAGCATCGACGGGGCGAACGCGCACCTCGTTACGCTCGACGAATTGAAATCGCAGCGGCGCCGTGTGCTCGCCGAGGCGATGGTCGCGAAGAAGACGGCAAACACCGCCGCGATCGACGCGCAGATCGCGAACGCCGAGCAGCAACATGCGACAGCGCTCGCAGCAGCCGGCGCAGCTCGCGACGCACTCGAAATCTATGACGAGGGTTTGCGCATCGCCGAAGCGGAGCTCGCCAGTCTCGAAGAGCAACGCCGTGAAGCCATCCGGGTCGAGATCCTCGCGTATCACGATGCCGGCCTCGAGAAATACCTCGCGGCCGTTGCGGCAATGGAGGAAGGTGTCGCCGCTATGGTCGCTGCCGGAAGAGCCTGGAAGCACGCCGGCGCAGCACTCGACCATCAACCGTTCCCGGCTCGTGGCGAGCGCGTCCTCACTGACATTCGCGAATCCGGTGTGCGCGTTCCGCACACCGCATCTCGGCTCGCTGATCCGAAGGTTGCGGC
This sequence comes from Burkholderia sp. MSMB0856, assembly GCF_001524645.2. Classification (NCBI taxonomy): domain Bacteria; kingdom Pseudomonadati; phylum Pseudomonadota; class Betaproteobacteria; order Burkholderiales; family Burkholderiaceae; genus Burkholderia; species Burkholderia sp. MSMB0856. Next base: position 2,573,542 of record NZ_CP013427.1, read on the forward strand.
TGAATATACGTCCGACTATCCCGAACACTGGTATCTGCCCGCATGGGCCGATCCCCTCACGCGAGGATTCGCCGAGCAACACATCGCCAACCTGGTGGATTCGCTCGTCGACGCCGGCGTCGACTGCACTGCGCCGGCGCGGCCCGAGCCCGAAGAGAAGCAGGTCAAGGTGCGAATCATCAAGGGATCGATTCAGGCAGAGCCGAGGATCGTCCGTTCCGCTGCAACGGGCAAGGTCATTTCGTCGGAGCCTGTCACCTTCAGCGAAGGCGACGACGTGTGGATCGGTGAATCGCTGGCGCGCAGCCTCAAGGTCAATCGCATGGTCGCGATTCACGGTGAGGACTCGCTCCCGAGCTCCAACCCGCAATCCGCCGGGCCCGAAGTCGTGGATGCCTCACCGCCCGATGACCGCCCGGCATGGCGCCCGACATGGCGGCAAGATCAACCGAGCGAATATGCCGGCAACTTCCATCGGCTCGACATGAGCAGCTACGAGTAACAGCGGAAGCTCGTCACGCCCCAGCCGGCGGTGGGCGAAAACACCGGCAGTTGCCGATGCTCCTGGAAGCGGGGCCTCTCCCGACGTCACGCGTCAAGCGTCGGGCCCAACCGCGGCAGGCGGCAGCACCCCTCACCACATGAATTGGAGAAGTCGAATGACGGAACGAATCGATCAGACGGCTGCGAATGGCGGCGCGTCTGAATACACCTGGAAACCGTGCCTCATTGCCGGGGAAGTGTGCGGCGAGACGCCCGGAAACCCTGCGTTGAACGGTGGCATCAACAAGGAGGATCGGAATGTATCGCATTGATGACGCAACCGCTGCCACTTCGCTGCCGGCGCCTGAAGCCGCTAGCACCGAGGGATACTTCACTGAAGGGAATCCGGCCACCGGCACGCCCGCGACGAAGGTTCGTGGCTCATGGATGAACATGATCCAAGAAGAACTCTGCAGCATTCTGGCCGCAGCAGGAATCGCGCGGTCGAAGACGACCTATAACCAAGTCAACAGTGCGTTGCAGAAGATGTATTCGCCGGTCGTCGGCTCGGTCCGAAATTTGGCCATGAATATTCCGGCCGCATCCGCGACCGCAACGCTGACGGCCGATCAGATCATCGTGGGGAGCGCACTCGGAGGACAAACGTTCGCTCTTTCGAACTTTAACAAAACGATCAATCTGGGTGGCACCGGCGCCGGCGGGATGGATGCCGGCTCTGCGTCTCCGAACGGAACGGTCGCAATTTATGCAATCTACAACCCGACTACAGGGGCAAGCGCGCTGCTTGCGACGAACGCGAGCGCGACGGTCGCCCCGAGCATCTACGGCGGCGGCAATATGCCGGCTGGCTATACCGCCTCTGCCCTGGTGAGTGCGTTGCTGACGAACGCCAGCGGCCAGATGTTCCCCGTTGTGCAGGTCGATCGTGAAATCCATACGGTAACGAGCTTATTCGCGCAGACGAACTCGCAGATCTCGTCTTTGACACAGGGTACGATCGGTCTCCCTCCGAACGCGAAGACGTTCAGCGGGTGGGGTTCAATCAATTCGACCAACGCGGTCAACGCACAGGTCAACATCGCTGGCACGTCCACCAACATCGGGGGGCAGCAGGTTGCGGGGTCTGCCGCGTCGTCTGGCGAGACGGCTGGTGGTCGATTTTCCAACGTCCCGCTTGTGACGCCGCAGAAATACTACTGGTCGGCACTGTTGTCCTCGGGGACGTTCAACCAGGCAACCCTATACAACACTTCATACACCATCTGAGGTGGACAGCATGGCGACGATTTACGTGAATTTTTCTGACGACTCGAAGACGGAAATTGTTGGGTATTTCAATACCCGTCAAGACACGGAGGTATGGCCACACTCGGATGAAATCGGCGCAGACGATCCGCGATGGGAAACGTACTACACCGCGCAATCTCCGGATATTCAGAGGTATTTACCAAATCCAACTGCGTAAAGCTCGATCTGGCGACCATTGGTTATGACGAGTCCCAATTTTGTACATTTTTCCTATGAAGATCTCAGTATTTCGCGTGGGAAAGATTTGGCACTATCGGTTTCAAGTCGATCGCCGGCGCGTCCAGCGCTCCACGAAGAGCGTGGTATATGCCGACGCAGTGGCCATCGCACACCGCGCATTTCGATCGGCATGTGCCGCTTGCAACCATCATTCGGCACTTGCTATTCCCACACTTTCACAGCTGGCCCAAGCGTGGATCGATGCACATGGGATGATCGTAAGTCCGTCTCATTTAGCAGGCGTTGATGCATTCCGACGGCTTCACCTCTACCAGCTGGGCAATACGCCGATCGACTGCCTGACCACAGCAGCCGTCGAGGAGGCCCGCACTCAGCATCTCCGGTCACACGCACCGAGCTCGGTCAATCATTGGTCGCGCATCGTTCGTTTGCTGGCGAACTGGGCCGTTCACCGTGGCATCGTCGATCACGTCCCCTTCAAGGTGAAAATGCTCAAGCTGCAGCGCCGTCCCCGCGCAACATTGCCCGTCGATCTCTCAGGCCAGTGGCTGGCAGCGATCGACACCGTCGCTAGCGGCCCCGTACGTATCGCGATCCGGCTCATGCTGGGAATGGGTCTTCGAGAATCGGAGGCGGCCACCGCGCGGTGGGAATGGCTGGATCTCGTCCGTCAGATATACATTCCTGGGCGCACCAAGGGACGCGAGGCTGATCCGGTTCCAGTTCCGGCGTGGCTGCTCGACTATCTTCGGCCTCTTCGGCAGCCCACCGGATTGATCGTGGCGCGTCCTGACGGCCGAGCGTTCGCTCGCGGCTTCACGCGTGCAAGCATTAAAGCCGCCAACGCGCGCATCGGCATCGGCGAGATCACTCCGCACCGACTGCGCGGTACATTCGCCACGCTGCTCAGTGAAAATGGCGCCCCGGTACAGGTGATTCAGCGTGTGATGCGACACAAGAGCCCGCTCACGACCATCGGCTATCTCGAGGCGGATCTGGCTCATGCGGCCCGGGCTCAGGCGCGCATCGCTGAGCAATACGGATTCCGATGATGGTCACGTCACGCAGTGGCGAACGAGTGGCGAAAGGCGCCCGCAAACGCCCGACCAGCAAGGCACCTGCCCTTATCGTGAGTTGTGCAGAGTCGCGCGATCGCCGACCGCGCTGCCGGGCCGTGGTGAGCGCATCGGCCAGCGGAAAAGACTGGATTTCAGGGCGGCTGTGTGCCCGCCTGGCCGTCGCGGGTCCTTACTGAGGGCCCTGCTGCATGGGCACTGCGCACGCGCGATCTCCGGCTAGCTACAGACTTTTTGAATTTGGTTGACAGGTTGACAGAACCGCCAATAGGAGAAATCTATGACGACAGTTTCGCAGTCCGCATTCGCGTCAATGTGTAGCGTATCGCGGCAAATGGTATCGAAGTGGAAAAGCGCCGGATGGCTTGTACTGCAAGGATCCGCGGTCGATGTCGAAGCGACCGATGCGCGCATGAAGAAGTACTACAGCAAGGGCTCGCCAGTCCCAGCGTCGGCGCTCTCGGTGGTTGACACGGGGGCGGCATCGGTTGACAAACTCGCGGCGACCACGCGGTATTCTGTCAACCACTCGTCGGCCGCTGCAACTGCTGGCGCACGTCTGGCGATGCTCGACGGGACCCTCAGTTTCGCGTTTTCGCAAGATGCGCTGCGCTCGCGTATCGACAAGGTTGCTCGAATCCTCGGTTGGCAGGTGCGGTTCGAGGGCGAAGGTATCTTGCTTGGCAAGGGGGGCATGGATCCCGTGATGCTCAGCGACGACCCATTCGAGGTTAGTGCGTATGTCGCGCTCGAGACCCTGCGCGTTGTCGGCCTCGATCTTGACGCGCCGCTTGCGCCCGTACACGAGCCGGCGCTCCCCTTGCTGGCGAAGCCCTTCGGGACACCCGCGACGGAGCAGGCATGTAACGCTGAGTAGAACGTCTCACGGATCAAAAGAATGCCATGACCTTCGAGACCACGTTGACGGGACTGTCGCCCAGTCTCATGATAAAAAAATGGAAACCCGAATTTCAGCGCCCGAAGCACCCAAGCGTGAAACTCGCGAGCGCCTCGTGAGGATCGAAACTCGCCTGGAATCCGTGGCAACAAAGGAAGACCTGCATCGCGAAATAAACGCACAGACCTGGAAGCTCGTCACATTCGTATGTAGCTTTGGGACTGCGCTCGTGGCGGCAACCTACTTCCTCGCCAAGAATCTCCGCTGACGCCAACCTGATCTTCATCTAAGTCCCCCGAGCTTCACTGCCTTCCCTTGCGCTTCTTTTTCGGGCCGATTCCATTGAGCTGTTGGCGAAGAAATTCCTGTAACGGGGATCCGATTCCTTCGGGGGAGCTGATCGTCACGCGTCTCGCCTTGACTGGCTGTAGAGGCCGATCGATTCGCGCTGGCGGTCTGACGAGCTTTGCCTCGAGAAACACGTGCAGCGAATCCAAGTCGTACACATATGTCTTATGGCCGAGCCGGTATCGTTTGATGTATTCACCTTGGCGATCGATCCGGCTAATGCTCTGGTATGGCACGCCCAAGAATTCAGCGGCTTCTTTCGCGCTGATACGTCGCCCATCAAGCTTCTTAGAATCGTCGTTCTCCATCTCCCTCACCTCTGAAGCAATGATAAGCGCCGTGATGCAGGTCAGTTGACGAGGCTAACGCCGATCATGACCGTACTCGCAACCGCAAGCGTCGCGCTGGCCCATCCGCATGTCTGTCCCGCGATAATGAAGCGCCGGCCGCCGGCGAGACGATCGAACACGTGGTCGACTTGCTTAGATACATCATCAACCGCAGCGATCCGTTCTTTGACTTCCTCACGCATCCTGCTGTAGGCCGCCGAAGCAAGATACATATTGGCGATTGCAAGAACGACACCGAGTCCATACCCAAGCAATGGTGCAACAGCCGCCCATTTCGGTTGCGGCAATTTTCCACCTGCCAATAGCGTGGCAACGCCCGCAAAACCCGCCGCGTTCAGCACCACAAGATGCTTGACGGTCTCAAGGTCCCAAGTTGACGATAGATCCTCCAGGCGCTCCCACCATCGATCGAGAGGGGTTCGCAATACCTGCCGCCGTGCCAGTTCAAGCGCCCGATCATCTTCTGCACGTTCGTTTCGTACGTCCATCCCCTCAGCCTCCTAGTTCGCTCGCGATATACGAATCGTCACTTTTTCTTCTGCTTGTGAGCCCTGAGTAACGCATCAAACTCCTTCTCCGCTTGGCGCGCGGACGGCGACAAACTACGCGGCCGAAGCGGCGGGATTCGATCGGCCGGCAGACACGGGTCAATGCCAGAGCCCCTGGAACTCGGTTTCTTCGTTCGCTGCTCCATTTCCTCCCGCAGCGTTTCCGGCCATATACGCCATTGGCGCCCAACCTGGAAAAAGCCCAGGGCTCGCTTATTCGCGAAAACGGTTGAGTAAGAGACGTTGAGCAACTCCGCCGCCTCTTGCAAGCCGAGAGCGTTCGCCGTCGATGCTGCATGCGATTCGGACACTCCGACATCCGCCGGAGGTTGCGCGGGCGTGGTGGCGGCATGTCGCTCCGCTTGCGCCGCCTCTCTCCGCAATGATCGCGTTTCGGCCTCCAACCTCGCGCATTCAGCCTGCAGGTGGTCGATCGCATCTGCGGCCTTCCAGTCGAGAGACTGCTCGCGACTCGAGCTCCGCTCCACGCGAGCGCGAAGCCGTCGCACCAAGTTGCCGAGCTTGCTCGTATCGCTCATTAGATATGTCTGTGTCCATATGGTGCTGACCGGATCAGCCGCCCCCCGTACAGCGCCGATCGCTCGAATTGGATCCCCTCGCCCATGGTTTCCCGCTTGCCCCTTTGCCAGGTCAGTTAGCGTAGTCGTTGCTTTTGCACAACAGTAGTGAGATCAGGCCGTAAGCCAAATAGTTGACATCCCTCCCGATCGGCATATACTTCACCATGTAAGCTGATCGGCTTACTGCTTAACCGAGAGGACGACATCGACACCTAGGCGTCGAACACTGGAGAACTTGTGATGAAGCTTACCCCGTTCGGACTTTGCGTAAGAAAGCTCCGACTGGAACTGGGGCTTACGTTGAAGTCTATGGCTGATGCGCTTGGCGTCAGTTCTGCATACCTGAGTTCGATCGAACTGGGCGATAAACAGCTTACCGCGAAGATCGCGGAAGACTCGCTTCGGTTCTTTCAAGGGAGATTGTCGGAAGAGCAGTTGAAAGAACTGCAAGATTCGGCTGCGAAATCGGTCGACATTGTGCCCGTCTCATCTTTGGGTGGTGATGAGAAGGTGTTGGTCGCCGCCTTTGCGCGACGATTGACGGAGGGTGCTGGGGTTCCTGATGAAGTGATGAATTGGCTGAGACGCGAGGTCAAAAATGGTCGTTCTGAGTGATCAGGGAGTCGGGCCTAAACGCCCGTCGGGCTACAAAGTAGCGCCGCGCAACCGCGTGCAGTTGCGCGCGGTTGCGGACGAGCTTCGCCCCATGCTTGTGAGCGAAGGCTGTTACAAAAGCGATCCCTATTATCTCGATGCGAGTCATCTGCTGGAGAATGTGCTGCACCGCGCGCAGTACACGTTCCACCCGGACGACTCGCCCGAGCTTGTCGAGACCGCCGCTTTCGCGATTCCCGAGCGAAAGCTCATCGTGATCCGAGCGGACGTCTACGACAAGCTATCCGAAGGAAGCGCGTTTTCGCGGTACACGGTGGTCCATGAGTTCAGTCACATCGTGCTCGATCACGCAGTTACTCTGCACCGTGGCGCGGTACTCGGACAACATGAATGGTGGGAAGACAGCGAGTGGCAGGCGAACAATCTGACCGCTGAATTGCTGATGCCGGTCGCAGTTGTTCGGGCGCTGGGAGGAAATTCGCAACTGATTCAGCAGCGATGTGGCGTCAGTGCCCCGGCTGCCGAGAATCGATTGAAGAACTTGCGGAATGAGCGACTGATTTGATTGGAGGGCTAGAGTTGGCGCTCTAGCTCCCCATGAGCGGTGTCGGTAAGCGTTGTTTCGCCACCGGGCTCGATACGTCAAAGGCAACGGGATTGTAGATCTCGGGACGCTCGAGTGCAACAAGAAAAAACACAGCGCGCCTCAACATGACGAGGTGACTATGTTCAATCCGAACGTACGTCCGAAAGTCGTCCGTGTGAGCCAGTACGTGCGCTTCCGCTTCGGGCGGTTGGAGCATGTCTGCAAGCACTGGCGCTCGGCCCCGAGCCGATAAGCAAGGGGTTGATCGGCGGATCCTCGATTCGGGGATCCGCTCTTGATCTACACATTCTCGAAAGGTGTAACTATGACGTGGTACCTAACGCGAGTTGAGTTACTTCGCGATCCTAAAAGTTCGGACTATACGCAGTTGCATGACCGTATGCGGCGTGCCGGCTTCCGCACGACAATTCCAGCGAACGGCGGCGCAAAATTCGCACTGCCCCCTGCTGAGTATTTTTGTGACAGCACTCTGGACGTCAACGCGGTACATCAAGTGGCCAAGGACACGGTCGCGTCCAGGTTGCGATTCGGCCTCAAATATCGGATCGTCGTTGCGCGCATCGATGCCTGGTGCGGAAGCAATCTCGAAGCAGCATAAAGCGGCCTCTAATCACGACCGGCCCCAAAAAAGGCGACCTTTCTTGCAAGTGTCGCCTTTCTTCGCGCTGCATTGTCTAGCAAGCTGATCGCAACAGGCCGGCTTGACCATATGTCAGGCGGTCGCCCTTCATGGCCTTGAACGTCAGGGGGTTGTTTTGGGGGTCTTTTAGCAATCCATACCGCCTCGGCTCTTTTCCATCATACAGACATGAATTCTGTCGGGGGACCAGCAATTTCCCGATTTCCCCCCTGTCCCAAACCCGCGTCGCCCGCATTTGCTGCATCCGGGCGCAGGATCGTGCACGTGCTCACCTAGTCGCGGCTCGGCCGCAACCACCTCCATCGGGCTTTGCCACAACGCCCACCCGCCTTCCGGCCTCACCGCCCCGTCACTGCATCAACCCCGTCCTGACCTGCGGCATCAGACTCGCATTCGCGCCCGTCACAGCAAACGTCCCCGTCGGCGACGCCCCGGCCGGCAGCACCAGCAGACTGCCGTCCCCGAGCCGATTCGCATCGACGACGATCTGGTTCGCCGCGCAACCATTCGTCAACAACCAGACCGGCAAGCCGGCAATCGACGAGAACGTGTTGCCCGTCACACTGAACGAACAGACGTTCCCGTACGCCCGGAAACCCGCATAGCCGGAGCCCGACACGCGGTTGTCCGCCACCGTGACATCCGACACGGTTCCCGACCACGTATCCAGCTCGATCGCGCCCTGCTGCGTCGGCTGCAGCCCGTTGTTCACGTTCGCGTTCTGGATGTTGGTCACGGTATTGCCCTTGATGACGACGTTCGAAGACCCGTAGGTTTTCCAGCTGTCTTCCTGCGCGACCAGAATCCCCGCCGCCTTCTCGACGCCGTCGACCGTATTGTTCGAGATCGTTACCGCCTGCCCGCCGACGACGGTGATGCCGCGCCCCCACGCGTTGCCCGACACCGCGTTATGGTCGATCAGCACGTTGTTGCTCAGGCGGCCGTCGCCGAGATAGCTGACCACGGCGATCAGATCATCGCCGGTGCCGGCCACCGTATTGTTCTGCACCAGTACGTTGGCCGATCCGTAAGTCGTATGGATGCCGTCGGCCAGCGTCGCCCGCACGGTATTGCCCACGATCGCGATGCCGTTGCCGCCGAACACGAAGATCCCGGCGCTCGCGCCGCCCTGGATCGTCACGCCGAGCACCTGAACGTCCGAGCCCGTCACCTCGACTTTCGTCGACTCGGGCGTCGTGAGGCGCGTCGCGCCGGTGCCGGCCAGCGTCACGCCAACGAGCGTCGAACCGGCACCGCGCATCACGATTGTCTGGTCGGCCGGATTCGTGGCGGCCAGCGTCGCGCCGTATCCGGAAATCACCGTCTGGGGCACCGTCACGGCAAGCGAATGCCCGACGACGTAGCGTCCCGGTGCGATGACCAGGCGTTGACCGGCACGCAGGCTGTCGAATGCTTTCTGCAACGCGTCGGCCTGGTCGCTGCCGTCGGCGGCCGGGAAGACCGTCACATCGGCGACGAGAACGGGTTTGGTGCCATTGGAAGGCGCACGCGTCGCGCCGGACGCCGTACCGGTCGCCCCGGCGGTCGACACCGGGCTGCCGGAATTCGTCGATGAAGCCGATGCACCGGATGCTGCACCGGCAGGCGCGACGGACGATGTCGATGTGCCCGCAACGGTCTGCGCGCCCGCGGCCGCGTTGTCGTCGCCGCCGCCACATGCGGCAAGACAAAGGCAGAGCGCGGCAAACGTCGCCCGATCGACTGTACGCATACGAAGTTCCGCTAGCCCAAATTGGCGTCATCGTAAGTACGCTTGATCACTTTGTAAATGAATTCCACATTTCACCTGTGAAATATTTCGTTGTCCTCTTCCATTCATCACGACGACATGCGACACGCGATCGCACCCTGACCGAGCGCAATCGACATGCACGGGAGATTACGTAGAATCCCGAACCTTCATCTGCACACGGACCTCGACCATGATTCGAACACTCGCGGCCCTGGCCATGTTTTCGGCGCTGATCTGCACGGCGAATGCCGCCGGCGTCGCAAGCGCGACCGGCACGGCGACGCCGAAGCATCGATACGTCAGCCCGGGCGTCGCCAACGTCGCGGATGCCGCAACACGCCGGCCGGAACGCGCGTCGCCCGTTGCTCGCTGCAGCGAACTGGCCGCCGGCATTGATGCTGTCAAACATGCGCCGGACCGCGGCCATAAGGTCGTGCGCGGCATCGGCCCGGACGGCAAGCCGCGCAACGAGCTGCGTGCTTACGACAAACGAGCCGATTTGGAGGTCGAGCATCGGCAGCTCGGCTGCCAGCCGTAAACGTCACGCCGTCCGATCAGGTCGCACCGGCCATCGCCCCTTGCGCATTCGCGCCGCCGTCGATCGTCAACCCCGTCCCGCCGATCGACCTCCCCCACTGGCCCGACGACGAGCGCGACGAGCGCCACCACAACCTCGGCCTTGCCGCCTTGCGGAATCGCCATCCGCGATGGGTTGTGCGACGGTGTGCTACCCGTCGGCCGGATTCATGTCGGTATCGGTCGCCGAATGCACGAGATTGACCGAGATGCCGCACGCCGAGATCGTGCGCAAGCCCCTGCGTTCAGTGGTGTACTCCGGCAAACGCTGATCGCGATGCGCAAGCAGACGGTCGCGGCGTTACGCGCGCGCCTTGGCGAAGTCGTGGTAACCGGCGAGCTCACCGCGCACGCGAACCTCGATGCGATCGGGCGCTTCTACGTGACGCTGCAACAAGGGATGTCGATTCAGACGCGCTACGGCGCGAGCCGTCGCGATCTGGGGGTGGCCGCGCAAACCGCGCTGGCCGCATGGCCGGCGCTCGCGGACGCGAGCGGCGGATACCGTAACGGGCTCCGGAGAGAAACCCGCAAGACCGCACGGTCATGCAGCGGCAAGCGCCCCCGCATGACCGCGCCGGTCGGTGCGTTACTGCGTGACGGCGTGCTGCACGTCCTTCGACGCATGCCACACGCGGTAGCGCACGTCGAAACCGTCCGGTACGTATACGACGAGCGGCAGGCGGCTGTTGTAGCGCAGCAGCTGGCCGTCACCGCGCACCTGCACGAAGCGCTGCTGCGGCGCCTGGCCGGGGCAGGCCATCAGCGTCGATGCCGGCCCCTTCACGTCGGTCAACCGGTAATACGTATAGCCCCAGCCCTTCACGTCCTCGGCGGTCAGCTCGCCGCCGAACCATTGCTGGTTGCAGTCGGTCTGCAGCGTCTTGCCGATCATCAGCTCAACGCGCGCGTCGCCTTCGTTCTCGAGCGCGGGCAGCGCGATCACCGCGCGCTGCTGGCCAGCCGCCGGCTGCGGGAACATCTTGATCGATTCGGCCGGCACGGCGGGCGCCGATGCGGGCCCGGCCGCGCAGGCGGCGGCAGCGGTCGTCACGCAAAAGGCGGCCAGGACGGCCCGGATCGCGAATTTCATCGATGTGCTCCTGATAAACAAAATAGGCTCCGATGCTAACACTTTCGTCGCACGACCTTACGAGGCTGTAATTTGACGACACAATTGCAAACAGCCGGCAATCCCCGCGCGCGGTACTTATAGGGGAACCAACGGAGATCATCATGCTCAAGCTCATTGCCGCCGCCGGCGTCGCCACGCTGCTGGCCGGGTGCGTCGTCGGGCCGGACGCCGGATACGGATACGGCTACGGACCGACCTACTATTCCGATCCGGGCTATGCGTACGGCCCGACCTACGCACCGTCGCCCGTGTACGGCACGGTCAACATCTGGGGCGGTGGCGGCGGGCGCGACTGGGACCGCGACCGTCGCGGCTGGGATCGCGGACGCGACGGCTGGAATCGTGACCGCGGTGGCTGGGACCGTGACCGCGGCGAGCGCGCCCGTCATGGCGGCTGGGGCCGCGGCGACGGACGCCGCGCCGACTGGAATGACGGCGGCGGGAACGGCCAAGGCAACGGCGGCGGTCATCGCCACTGACGCAATTGCAACCGTTTGTATCCGCACACGGTTCACACGCGACCGAAACGAACCGATAGACGACCGCCAAAACACGAAGGCCCTCGCATCACTGCGAGGGCCTTTTGTCGTCCGCCCTGCCGGGAGTCCGGCAACGCCGGCGATGCAGCGCCGAGCCTGCCCACTCGTCAGACGCGTGCCCGCTTACCACCCGGCCGGCCGCGCATAGCCGCCCGACACCGGCGCGCCGCACACGTACGGGCGCTGATAGCGGTCGTAGCAATAGTCCGGGCCGTCGTCCTGGTACTGCGCCTGCTGATAGGTCGGATAAGCCGGCTGCTGGTAAGCCGGTGCCTGGTAGTACGTCGGCGGCTGATAGGCCGGTGCCTGATACACCGGCGCCTGGTACGCGACGGGCGGATTCATCGCCGACGTCACGATCGCGCCGAGCAACGCGCCGCCGATCAGCGCGCCGATAACGGCGCCCCCGTCGCGGCCATGCGCGGACGCCGGGCCCGCCACGGCGAGCGAACCGGCGAGGACACACACTGCGGCAATTCTTTTCATGATGGACTCCCACGCGAAGTGGTACTTGATGCAATGCATTGTGGCTGCGCACGGCCGTAATAGATGCAGCAAGTGGTAACGCGCCATTACGCGTATCACGCACACCGAAACGCGGCACCGCCGTGCTACGATTTTTGGCACACAGGAGACGCCTTCATGCAGCCCGAAACCGCCCGCCGTTTCGATACCGAATTCGCGCCGCGCATTGCGCAGGCGATCGCCGCCTACTTCGCCGATCACGTGCTGACCGGCGTCGTCCCATACGGCGGGCACGGGCAACCGACGCGCGTGCAGATCCGCAGCGCGCCGCACGAGCACGTGAGCGGCTTCGCGCATCCGCTGAATCTCGAGCTGACCTGGGACACCGACGAGATCGAACGACTGATGGCACCCGACGGGCCCGCGCGATTCGAGCACTACCTGAGCGCGCTGCCGAGGAAACTGAGCGCATGGCAGGGCGCGCGCGACATCGATCTCGCGTCGCGCACGCAGGCCGACCCGCTCGTGCGGCTCGGCGGCCTCGACTTCGAAGGCTGAGCGCACGCACCGGACGCCGGCCGGCCGCTGGCGGCGTCGCGCGAAACGGTCCGGTGATACACTCGACCGGTCCCGCTCCGGCGCCGCGAGGCTGACCGGACCGTTCACCGCCGCCTCCACCCGCGAGCATGGTTGCGCACGCAACCGGCATCCGGGCACGCGGACAATCACGCCTTCGCTCCCGTCATGAACGCCGATACCGGCCTGCCGCTTCCGCAACGCTACTGGGCAATCGTCTGCGTCGCACTGGGCATCACGCTCGCCGTGCTCGACGGCGCCATCGCGAACGTCGCGCTGCCGACGATCGCGCGCGACCTGCACGCGTCCGATGCCGCGTCGATCTGGATCGTCAACGCGTACCAGCTCGCGGTCACGATCACGCTGCTGCCGCTCGCGTCGCTCGGCGAACGCGTCGGCTATCGCCGCATCTACATCGCCGGGCTTGCGCTCTTCACCGCGGCGTCGCTCGGCTGCGCGCTCGCCGGCTCGCTGCCCGTGCTCGCCGTGATGCGCGTGATACAGGGGTTCGGTGCAGCCGGCATCATGAGCGTGAACGCCGCGCTCGTGCGGATGATCTACCCGTCGTCGATGCTCGGGCGCGGGCTGTCGATCAACGCGATGGTGGTCGCGCTGTCGTCGGCGATCGGCCCGACGGTCGCATCGGCGATCCTGTCGTTCGCGTCGTGGCCCTGGCTGTTCGCGGTCAACGTGCCGATCGGCATCGCCGCGGTGTTCGGCAGCCTCCGGGCGCTGCCGGCCAACCCGCTGCACGACGCGCCATACGACTTCCCGAGCGCGCTGATGAACGCGTGCGTGTTCGGCCTGCTCATCATGGCCGTCGACGGGCTCGGTCACGGCGAAAACCACGCGTACGTCGCAGGCGAACTGGCGATCGCGTTCGCCGTCGGCTACTTCTTCGTGAAGCGGCAGCTGTCGCAGCCGGCACCGCTGCTGCCGGTCGACCTGATGCGCATCCCGATGTTCGCGCTGTCGATCTGCACGTCGGTTGCGTCGTTCACGTCGCAGATGCTCGCGTTCGTCGCGCTGCCGTTCTGGCTGCAGCATTCGCTCGGGTTCTCGCAGGTCGAAACCGGCCTCTACATGACGCCGTGGCCGCTCGTGATCGTATTCGCCGCGCCGCTTGCCGGCGTGCTGTCGGATCGCTACTCGGCCGGCATTCTCGGCGGAATCGGGCTCGCGCTGTTCGCGGCCGGGCTGCTGTCGCTCGCGACGATCGGCGCGCATCCGGACACCGTCGACATCGTGTGGCGAATGGCGCTGTGCGGCGCAGGTTTCGGGTTGTTCCAGTCGCCGAACAATCGCGCGATGTTGTCGTCGGCGCCGCGCGAGCGCAGCGGCGGCGCGGGCGGGATGCTGAGCACGGCACGCCTGACGGGCCAGACGCTCGGGGCCGCGCTCGTCGCACTGATTTTCGGGCTGGCGCCCGACCGCGGGCCGACGATCGCGCTCTATGTCGCCACGGTGTTCGCGGCGCTCGCCGCGGTGGTCAGCATGCTGCGCATCGCGTCGCCGCGCCCCGACGCGACGACCTGACGCCGCCGCGCGTGGCGCCCGCCGGTCACGCGGCGTCGAGGGCGTCCATCACGAAGCGCACGCGCGCCTTCACGCTCACGCACGGCAGCTCGATCAGCCGGTACCCGTATGCCGTATAGCAATCGACCATCGCGTCGTAGGTGCGCACTGCCTCGGCGAAATCCTGCCGGCGCTCGGTGTCCTGCGTGTAGATGTCGGGCCACGGCGGCGCGATGAACACGCGCCGGTGATAACGGAAGCGCCGCGCCGCGGCCTCCGCGTGCGCGGGTACCGCGAGGCCCGTCAGACGCAAGTAGCCGATCACGTCCGGCACACCGCGGTCGAAGAACACGGGCCCGCGCGCGCCTCGTGCGAGATGATACGAACGCATCTCCCAGTTCAGCATCTGCTCGGCAAACGCGGCCCGGTCGCGCCAGGGCAGCGCCGGACCGTCGATCGCCATCTGGTCGCGGATCACACCACGCCCGGCCTCGTGCGAGCGCGCGAAACCGCTGCGCTCGAGCGCATCGAGCAGCGTGCTCTTGCCGGAGCCGGGGCCGCCCGTGACGACGAAGAAGCGGGCGGACGCCGCCTCCGCGCCGCCCTCCTCCATGCGCTCAGACATGCACGGCTCGCCGGCCCGCGCGCTGCGTGACCGACGCGGCCGCCGCGACGCTGCGCAGGTCGGCGACGAACGTATCGCGCCAGACCGACAGGTTGTTCTCGCGCAGGCGCGTGAGGTTCTCTTCGTGACGCGCCTGCCGCTCGGCGAGCGGCATCGACAGCGCGCGCTCGAGCGCGTCCGCCATCTGCGACAGGTCGTAAGGATTGACGAGCAGCGCGCCGGTCAGATCGGCCGCCGCGCCCGCGAACTCCGACAGCACGAGCACGCCCGGATCGGCCGGATCCTGCGACGCGACGTATTCCTTCGCGACGAGATTCATCCCGTCGCGCAACGGCGTCACGTAGCCGACCTGCGACATCCGGAAGAACGCCATCAGCAGATTGCGCTCGTACTTGCGGTTCAGGTACTGGATCGGCGTCCAGTCGAGCTGCGAGAAGCGGCCGTTGATGCGACCGGCCTCGCCTTCGAGCGTTTCGCGAATGCGCTGGTAGGTCTGCACGTCGGAGCGCGTCGGCGGCGCGATCTGCACGAGCGACACGCGCCCCTGCCAGCCCGGCGCGTTGGCGAGCATCCGCTCGAACGACTGGAAGCGTTCGACGAGCCCCTTCGAATAGTCGAGCCGGTCGACGCTCATCACGAGCTTGCGGCCGGCGAGCGCATCGCGCAGCATCTTCACCGGCTTGCGCGAGCCGTACTGGACGGCTGCCTCGGCGATCGCATCCGGATGCACGCCGATCGGATAGGCGGCGACCTTCACGACGCGGCCGTGCGCATGCAGCATCCCGTCGTCGCTCGCCGCGCCGATGCCGCGCCGCTCAATGTAGTCGGTGAATGCCTGCTTGTCGGCATCGGTCTGGAAACCCGCGATGTCGTACGCGCACATGAACTTCACGAGTTCCTCGTGCGGCGGCACGACGCGCAGCATGTCGGGCGACGGAAACGGGATGTGCAGGAAGAAGCCAATCGGGTTCTTCACGCCGAGTTCGCGCAGGCAATGCGCGAACGGCAGCAGATGATAGTCGTGCACCCAGATCAGGTCGTCGGGCCGCAGCAGCGCGGCGAGCTGCTTCGCGAGCATCGCGTTCACGCGCAAATAGCCGGCATACTCCTGCCGGTCGAAGCGCGCGAGATCGCCGCGGTAGTGGAACACCGGCCACAGCGTCGCGTTCGAGAAGCCGCGGTAGTACTGATCGTAATCGCGCCGGGTCAGCCCGAGCGTCGCATACGTGACGTTGCCATCCCGCTGGATCGCGGGTGCGGCGTCGGGCGTACCGACGATCTCGCCGTTCCAGCCGAACCAGACGCCACCGGTTTCCTTCAGCGCGTCCATCACACCGACCGCGAGGCCGCCTGCGCTCGGGCGCGTGTCCTCGCCGGCGGCGACACGGTTCGATACCACGATCAATCTGCTCATGCGGCTTCCCCTCCTCGATTCGATTGGATGACGCGCGGCGCGCGCCAAGGCGGACGCGACGGCCCGGAGGCGGTCGCGCGGCGATTCAGATGTGAGCGATGCAACAAAGAGCGCAATGAAATGCGGCGGCGGAATGCAACGGCGACGGCATCAGGCGTCCTGCTCCTGGCCGAGGTCG
This sequence comes from Burkholderia sp. MSMB0856, assembly GCF_001524645.2. Classification (NCBI taxonomy): domain Bacteria; kingdom Pseudomonadati; phylum Pseudomonadota; class Betaproteobacteria; order Burkholderiales; family Burkholderiaceae; genus Burkholderia; species Burkholderia sp. MSMB0856. The sequence continues at coordinate 2,589,973 of NZ_CP013427.1, forward strand.
CGTTGATAGTCGAGCCCTTCCGGGCGTGCGCCGCCCTGGTTGTGATCGCCGTCGGACGGCGTCTCGTCGGGCGCGCCGGCCGGCGCGTCGGTCTGCGGACGCGGGCGCTCGGCACCCGCATCGGGCGGCCGGGGAGAAAACCGTTTCGAACGGCGCATGGCTGGGTGTCTCATAAGCAACGCGGTTCGGAGCCGTCGTAGAAACATTCCATAACAAAACAGTCTAGGTGGCTTGCTTGCATGCCACGGTAACAATTGCCTTCAATTTGTAACGTTTCGACCCCCGCTCAGCCAACTGTCCGACAATACCGCCGCGCGTACGCGCGCGAGCCGTCGCCCACCGATTTGTCAAAGCTTTGCAGTTTTCCTATGACAATTGCGAAACAATGACGCGGCATGCGGGCGCGCATGCGTCGCCGCTCACCCAGACAGGACTTGCACTCAGGGATGAACATTCGTTTCGAACCGCCGCGTCGGGCCATGCCGGCGCGCATCGTGCTGGCCGCGATCGCCACGGCCGCACTGCTGTCCGGCTGCAACTCGCTGTACAGCGAAGGCGCGACCGCCAGCGCCGGTATCGCGGGCGCCGCGATTGCCTCCAAGGTCACCAACAACGCCGCCGTCGCGACGGGCATCGGCCTCGGCGCCGTCGCCGGCGCGCGTGCGGGCGTCCAGTACACGCAGCGCGTCGCGCACCGCTACACGCAGGAGCAGATCGCGAAAGCGGCCGGCCCGCTCGACGTCGGCGGCGTCGCGCCGTGGACGACCCACCACTCGTTCCCGATCGAGGACGACGAACAGGGCCGCGTGACGGTCAGCCGGATGATCAGCATCGGCCCGCTCGACTGCAAGGAAATCGTGTTCGCGGTCGACACGCCCGCGAAGGCCGACAAGGCCGCCGAATCGGCGTTCTACGTGGCCACGATCTGCCGCGACGGCCCCGTGTGGAAATGGGCGTCGGCGGAACCCGCGACCGAACGCTGGGGCGCGCTGCAATGAGCATCGCGATCCGTATCGCGGCGATCGGCGCGCTGTGCGCGGCCAGCGCCGCGCTGTCGGGCTGCGGCTCGGTCGGCGCGGCGAGCGGCGCGCTCGCCGGCGCGGCGACGGGCCTCGTCACCGCGAACCCGGCCGTGGGCGTCGGTGTCGGGATCGCCGTGCAGGCGGCGACCGACGAGGCCGTCAACCGCACGATGAAGCAGCTTCATCAGAATCAGCAGGACGCGATCGCGAAAGCTGCGGGCAGCCTGGCCGTCGGCGAAGTGAAGCCGTGGAAGGTGAAGAACACGCTGCCGCTCGAAAACGGCGAAGGCGAGGTGCGCGTCACGCGTGCGTACTCGACGGCGCTCGCGCTGTGCAAGGAATTCGCGTTCTCGGTGAAGGACGGCGACAAGGCCGACTGGTATTTCGCGAATGCGTGCCAGCAAGGCACGCACTGGAAGTGGGCATCGGCCGAACCGGCCGTCGACCGCTGGGGCAACCTGCAGTAACGAGGCGATGCGCGGCGCCCGACACGCGCGGCGCATGCGAATGCCGGGCCCTGCGGCCCGGCGCGATGGCTCAGGACTCGACGTCCTCGAGACTGAAGATTTCGGTCTGGTCGTTGTACGAGAAGATCTCGCCGTAACGGCCCCAGTCGATCACCGCATCGAGCGTTTCCTCGGCCGCGCCGTCCGACAGAAAATCTTCCAGCTCCTGCTCGAAGCGCACGCGCGGCGCGCGATGGCCGGGGCGCTCGTTCAACACCTTCTTGATCCGCGCGGCGAGCGGCACGTGTTTCAGCAGGTGATCCGCGAACATCAGCTTGCGCTCCTGCGTGCCGAACTCCGCGAACACGCGCCCCGGCGGCGTCAGGAACACGTCCCCTTCCCGCACGTCGGCGAAGCCGAGGTATTGCAGCACTTCGGCGATCGGGAACAGGTCGTCGACCTCCAGATGCAGCGTGCGTGCAATTTCCGGCATGTCGGCGCGGCCGTGGTACGGCGCCATCGCGAGCGTCTCGATCAGGCCGGCCATCAGGTTGGTCGACACCTGCGGCAGCCAGCTGCCGAGCTCGAGCCCCTTCTTCGTCGCCTCGCCGGTCTGGCGTGCGGTCATCTTCGCGTAAATGTCGTCGACGAGCTTGCGGAAGGCCGGGTCGAGGCGGTTGCGCGGATGCTTGAACGGCACCTTGATCTCGGCGATCACGCGGCCCGGGTTCGACGACAGCACCAGAATGCGGTCGCACATGAACACCGCTTCCTCGATGTTGTGCGTGACGATCAGCACCGACTTGATCGGCATGCGGCCTTGCGTCCACAGATCGAGCAGGTCGGTGCGCAGCGTTTCGGCCGTCAGCACGTCGAGCGCCGAGAACGGCTCGTCCATCAGCAGGATCGTCGGGTCGACGACGAGCGCGCGCGCGAAGCCCACGCGCTGACGCATGCCGCCCGACAGCTCGCGCGGGTATGCGTTCTCGAAGCCGTCGAGACCGATCAGGTCGATCGCGGCGAGCGCGCGCTCGCGCCGCTCGCGTGCGCCGACGCCGAGCGCTTCCAGCCCGGCTTCCACGTTCTGCAGCACGGTCAGCCACGGGAACAGCGCGAAGGTCTGGAACACCATCGCGACGCCTTCGGCCGGGCCGGTCAGCGGCTTGCCGAGGTAGGTCACTTCACCGCCGGTCGGCTCGATCAGCCCGGCGATGATCCGCAGCAGCGTGGACTTGCCCGAGCCCGAACGGCCGAGCAGCCCGACGATCTCGCCTTCGCGCAGCGACAGGTTCGCGTCGTCGAGCACGAGCAGTTCGCCCTGCGTCTTGTTGAAGCCGCGGCAGACGTGATCGACGCGCAGGATTTCCTCACCGAGGCGCGGCGGCTGGGACGTCTGGACGGGGGCGTTTACAGCATTCGGATTGTGCATCGCGTTTCGCTCTCAATCGGTCTCAGTCGAGCCGCAGCTTCGCTTCGGCGAAGGCATACAGCGGGCGCCACAGCAGGCGGTTGAACAGGGTAACGAACAGGGACATCACGGCGATGCCCAGGATGATCTTCGGAAAGTCGCCAGCGGCGGTGGTCTGCGCGATATAGGCGCCGAGGCCGTGCGCCTCGATCCGGGTCGTGCCCCACTGCACCGCTTCCGACACGATGCTCGCGTTCCACGCGCCGCCCGATGCGGTGATCGCGCCGGTCACGTAGTACGGGAAGATGCCGGGCAGGATCGCCTGACGCCACCACTGCCAGCCGCGGATCCGGAAGTTCGTCGCGGCTTCGCGATAGTCGTTCGGATAGGACGTCGCGCCCGCGATCACGTTGAACAGGATATACCACTGCGTGCCGAGCACGATCAGCGGCGACAGCCAGATGTCGGCGTTCAGGTGGAAGCGCGCGATCACGATCACGAACACCGGGAACAGCAGGTTTGCCGGGAACGCGGCGAGGAACTGCGCGAGCGGCTGCAGCTTCTCGGCGAGTTTCGGGCGCAGCCCGACCCACACCCCCACAGGCACCCAGATCACGGACGCGATCGAGATCAGCACGACCACGCGCAGCAGCGTGATGAGCCCGAGCACGATCACGTGGCCGACTTCGGCCATCGTCACGCCGGTCGACACGAAGCTGACGACACGCCACACGATATAGGCCGTGCCGAGCAGCACGAGCACCGCCCACGCGATGTCGACCGTGCGCGACGCCTTCTTCTCGACCTTGGGCAGCGTGAAGCGCATCGCGCCCGACACCGGCAGACGCAGCGGAATCCGCGCGGCCTTCGCGAAGAACCAGCCGGCCGGCACGAGCAGTTGATGGATCAGGCGCGTACGGCGCACGAGGTCGAGCAGCCAGGATTGCGGCGCGTCGCCCGACGCGGTGTTCTCCATCCGGAACTTGTCGGCCCACGCGATCAGCGGGCGGAACAGGAACTGGTCATAGGCCAGGATCACCACCGTCATCGTCAGGATCACCCAGCCGATCGCGCCGAGGTTCTTGTCCGAGATCGCCTGCGCGAGATACGCGCCGATCCCGGGCAGCGTGATGGTCTGGTTGCCGACGGTGATGGCCTCCGATGCGACGACGAAGAACCAGCCGCCCGACATCGACATCATCATGTTCCAGATCAGCCCCGGCATCGAGAACGGCACCTCGAGCTTCCAGAAGCGCTGCCACGACGTCAGGTGGAAGCCGCGCGACACTTCGTCCAGATCGCGCGGCACCGTGCGCAGCGACTGGTAGAAGCTGAACGTCATGTTCCACGCTTGGCTCGTGAAGATCGCGAAGATCGCGGCCAGTTCGGCGCCGAGCACGCGGCTCGGGAACAGCGCGAGGAAGAACGTGACCGTAAACGAGATGAAGCCGAGCACCGGCACCGACTGCAGGATGTCGAGAATCGGGATCAGCACCATGCCGGCGCGGCGGCTTTTCGCGGCGAGCGTGCCGTAGACCAGCGTGAACGCGAGCGACGCGACCATCGCGGCGAGCATCCGCAGCGTGGTGCGCAACGCGTATTCGGGCAGGTTCGACGGATCGAGCGAGATCTTCTGGGTTTGAAGGGTCCCGATCGGCGCCATCGTTTCATGAAAGCCGACGACCGCCATCGCGATCAGGCAGATGATCAGCGGGAACGCGATGAAGTCCCACCGGTTCGGCAGAACGCGCCACGCGGACGCGTTGGCGGTCCGGTTCGGATTGAAGAATCCGACGTCCATCAGGCGCCCTCCCCGGTAAGGCCGAACGAAGCCGGCAGACGATGTTGATTCATGGCAAAGCGCACGGGCGCGGTAATTCGACGCGGTAATTCGATTGATTCACGATCTGACGCCGGCGCGAGGCGCCGTGCGTGCACGCTGCGCCCCCGGCGCGGCGAGTCAGGCCGCGACGGCACGACACTACACCAACCTGTATTTCAGGTTCAACCGTCCGGGGCCGGCGCGGTGCCATGCGACGCGCGGACGGCGCACGGATCGTGCCCGGCACGCGGGTGAACAGCAGGCGTGCGATGCGGAGCAGCCCGGCCGCAGTCCTCCGGCCGGCATGCAGGCCCCGAATTATGCCGTGATCCGGGCCGGCCGGGAACCCGCCAGCCGCATGCGGACGCAAACCATGCCGGACGTCATCGGACGATTGCGGCGAAGCAGGTATGATCGGGGCTAGCCCCTGGCGTCGGTGTCGACCACTGCCGCCAGGGATCGACCGACCAGCGGGAGGAAGGGAATGGCAGGAAACTTGGTGATCGTCTGCCGCGATCAGGATGCCGATGCGTTCTACGAGCTGATGCAGGAATATGGGTCGTTCCAGACGCGGCTGTCGTCGACGGCATGGTACCTGAACATGAACGTCGTGCCGGAATCGCTGCAGGACGAGATTCTGGAGCGCCTTGGCCGCTATACGACTGTCTATATCTTCGAGGCCACGAGCGTGACCTACAACACCATCGACAGCAACGCCGCCGAGACGCTCGGCACGCTATTCGGCGAATGATGCCGCGCGGCGCCTGCCCGGCAGGCGCCGCATCCGCCGCTTACGCGGCCTGGGCGTGCAGTTCGTCCTTCGGCACCACGTCGAACGGGAACGTCATCGCCACGCGCAGGCCGCCCTCGGGACGATTGCCGATCTCGCACGCCCCGCCCAGCCTCAGCACCAGCCGCTCGACGATAGCGAGCCCGAGCCCGCTGTGGCCATTGCCGCCGCGCGCTGGGTCGAGCCGCACGAACGGCCGTGTCGCGGCCGCCAGGTCGCGCGGCGCGATCCCGCCGCCGCTGTCGCTGACCGACAACACGTAACCCGTCGGCGTACGCAACGTCTCGATGAGCACGGGTGGCGCGCCGTACGCATGCGCATTGTCCAGCAGGTTCGACAGGATCCGGTCGAGCGTCGCGGTCGGCAGGCGGAAACCTCCGTCGGCGGCCAGATGCGTCTGGACCGCCGGTGCGTTCGGTGCGACCGCGCGATAGCTGCGCGCGATCCGCTCGCAGGTGTGGTCGACCGGCACGGGCTCGCTGCGGTCCGCCCCGCCGTGCGCGAACACGAGGAACTGGTCGACGATGTGCGACATCGAGTCGACATCGCGCACCACGCCGTCGCGCAGCCGCGCGTCGTCCATCATTTCCGCGCGCAGGCGCATCCGCGCGAGCGGCGTGCGCAGGTCGTGCGCGACGCCAGCCAGCATCACCGCGCGATCGCTCTCGGCCTGCGACACCTGTTCCACCATCTGATTGAAGCCATGCGTGAGCTGACGCAGCTCGCGCGGGCCGCGCTCGCGCAGCGGCGGCACCGGCTGGCCGCGGCCGAAGCGCGCGACCGCGCGCGCCAGCGAACGCAGTGGCTGCTGCAACTGCCAGGCCGCGAATAGCGCGGCGATCACGCCTGCCGAGAAGATCGTGCCGAGCCACAGCAGCATCCGGTCGAGCGAGCGCGGCGGGCGCAGCGGCTGCACCGGCACCACGATCCAGTTGCGGTCGGTCGGCTCCTTGACCCACAACACCGGCGGGTGGCCCGGCGCGCCGATCTCGACCAGGGTGCCGGCCGGCATGCGCTCGCTCACGTCGTCGCGAAAACGCTTGAGCGGCGCCGGCAGATTCGAGCCTGCGCTCGTCGGCACGTCCGGACTGTCCGGCGACACCAGCCGCACCCGCGACGGCAGCGGCTGGTCGGGCGTGCGCTCGACGTGCTGGCGCACGGCATCGACGAGGAAGGCAGCCTCCTCGACCGCGTAACGCGTCTGCATCTGGCTGCGCTCGAGGCGCATCGCGAAGAACCACGCGAAGTGCGACAGGAGCAGCACGCCGACGACCAGCAGCGCCAGCCGTCCGAACAGTGAATCAATGGGTTTGCGCATGGGCCTCGCCGTCGGGCACGAACACGTAGCCGCGCCCGCGGACCGTCTGGATGAAGCGCGGCGTCGACGGATCCGTTTCCAGGATGCGGCGCAGGCGCCACACCTGGACGTCGATGCCGCGGTCGGTGCCGTCGTACTCGGGCCCGTGCAGCAGCTCGAGCAACCGCTCGCGCGTGAGCGTGCGCAGCGCGTGGTTCACGAAGATCTTCAGCAGCGCGAATTCGCTGCTCGACAGCGTTGCCGGCTTGCCGTCGACCGCCAGCGTGCGCGCCTGGAAGTCGAGCACGAAACGGCCGAACGCGAACGGCTCGCGCTGCTCGGGCGCCGCCGCCGACGGCGTCGCCCGGCGGCGGCGCAGCACGGCTTGCACGCGCGCGAGCAGCTCGCGCGGGTTGAACGGCTTGCCGAGGTAGTCGTCCGCGCCGAGCTCGAGCCCGACGATGCGGTCGACGTCGTCCGCGCGCGCCGTCAGCATGATCACGGGGATGTCGTCGCCGGCCGCGCGCAGCTGGCGCAGCGCGGTCAGGCCGTCGACGCCCGGCATCATCAGGTCCAGCACGATCAGGTCGGGCCGCTCGCGCTCGAGACGCTTCTCGAGCGTCGCCGCGTCGTGCAGCACGGACACTTCCATCCCCTGGCGCACGAGATAGTCGCGCAGCAGGTCACGGAGTTCTTGGTCGTCGTCGACGATGAGGATCTGGGTAGTCATGGCTCGAAGTTTACCGCGCGAGTGCGGAGTCGAAGAACGAAACAAAGGAACGAAAGGGTTACTGCGGGTTACGGCGCAAGGGAACTGTAATGCACCGTAACCCGGCAGCCGCCCCGCGTAACACCCGCCGGGGCACGCACCGCTAACCTGCGTCTTACCGGATGCGGCACACGGGTCACCCGCGCACCGCATCGCCGGACCCTTTGGATACAGGAGTTTCTGAAATGTATAAGAAGACTTCCCGCGTGGCCATCGCGACCGCCACCGTGCTCGCTCTCGCATTCGGCACCGCGCATGCCGCGCAGCCCAACGACATGCCGCCGCCGGGTGGCCCCGGCATGCACCAGATGCACGGCGGCCATGACGGCGGCCCGTTCGGCGTGATCATGAAGCTGCACGATCAGCTGAAACTCAACGCATCGCAGGAGCAGCAATGGCAGACGGCCGTCAACACGATGAAGCAGAACCATGAAGCGATGCGCAAGAGCCACGAGCAGATGCGCGAGCAGTTCAAGGCGCAGCAGAATCAGCCGATCCTCGACCTGAACGCGATGCACGCCGCCCGCCAGCAGGCCGAGCAGCAGAATGCGCAGTTGCGCGAGCAAAGCTCGGCCGCCTGGCTCGCGTTCTACAACGGACTGAACGACCAGCAGAAGACGACGGTCAGCACCGCGCTGAAGCAGCAGTTCGCGCGGATGGAACAGCGTCACGAGAAGATGAAGGAACGCTGGCAGGAGCACCGCGCGGCCAAGGCCGCGTCGGCGCCGGCGCAGTAAGCCGGCGGGCCGCCTCCCCGGGCGGCTTCGCAGGGGACGCGGGTACTCGGCCCGCGTCCCCTGTTTCGTTTCAAGCGACGTCGAACAGCAGCACCTCGGCCGCCCGGCCGCGTGCGAACGCGATCGCTTCCACCCCGGCGATCCGCGCGCCGTCGCCCGCAGCCAGCGCGTGGCCGTTGACCTCCACGTCGCCACGCGCCACGTGCACATAAATGCCACGTCCGGCCGGCACACCGAATACCGCCTCCTCGTCACCGTCGATCAGCCCCGCGAAAATCCGCGCATCCGCACCGATCGACAGCGCGCTGTCGCCGCCGTCCGGCGACGCGACGAGCCGCAGGCGGCCGCGCTTCTCGTCGTCGGCGAAATGCCGCTCCGCGTAACCGGGCCGCCCGCCGCGCTCGGCCGGCTGCAGCCAGATCTGCAGCAGATGCAGCACCCGGTCGCGCGACGCATTGGTTTCGCTGTGCATGAGCCCCGTGCCGGCACTCATCCGCTGGATGCCGCCGGCCCGCACGATCGCGCCGTTGCCAAGGCTGTCGCGGTGCGCGAGCGCGCCGTCCAGCACGTAAGTGACGATTTCGAGGTCGCGGCGCGGCTGCATCCCCAAGCCGCGCGTCGGCGCGATCCGGTCCTCGCTCAGCACGCGCAGCGCGCCGAACGGCGGATGGGCGGCCTCGGCGTCGCCGACAAGCGGAAAACTGTGACTCGACTCGAGCCAGCCTTGGCGCGTGTGGCAGCGGTCGGCGGCGCGGCGGATCTGGAACATGGGGCGGGCACTCCGGCAGGCAGACATTCTTTCTTCGGGTTTACCTGCACTGTAGGGGCGCGCCAAGCGCGCCACAATCCGCCGCTCGCGCACCGCATCGTTGCACCCACGAATCCAATCGGCGCAATGCTCGTTGTGAATACCACGATTGCCGCAACGCCCGGATCGAAGAATCCATCGGTCGCGCCGGATTGCCGTTTTCCGGGTATCGCGTTCGGGTAAAATACCGCCCTTTTGGCGTTCGCCCGTCCGGCGAGCGCCGTTGCCCGCGCGCCGAAACACGAATTTTGGCCGTCTAGAATACGCCGCGGCGCCCGGCCCGACCGGCCGCGAGCGCCCCCCGGAAGTGAGCGACAAAAGGATGGAAATGAAGAAGGCCGCCCTGTGCGCCGCCCTCGCCCTCGTGGCGGGCAGCGCCTTCGCGAAAGAATGGAAGACCGTGCGGATCGGTGTCGATGCCAGCTACCCGCCGTTCGAGTCGACCGCGCCGAGCGGCGAGATCGTCGGTTTCGACGTCGATCTCACCAAGGAAATCTGCAAGCGCATCAACGTGAAGTGCGTGTGGGTCGCGCAGGATCTCGACGGGATCATTCCCGCGCTGAAGGCGAAGAAGTACGACGTCATCGTGTCGTCGCTGACCGTCACGGACAAGCGTCGCGAGCAGATCGACTTCTCCGACAAGGTGTACGACGCGCCCGCGCGGATGATCGCGAAGGCCGGCTCGCCGCTGCTGCCGACGGTTGCGTCGCTCAAGGGCAAGCGCGTCGGCGTCGAGCAGGGTTCGACGCAGGAATCCTACGCGAAGGCGTACTGGGAACCGCAAGGCGTCACGATCATTCCTTACCAGAACCAGGACCAGGTCTATGCCGATCTCGGCTCGGGCCGCCTCGACGCGACGCTGCAGGATGAACTGCAGGCCGACTACGGCTTCCTGCGCACGCCGCGCGGCAAGGGCTTCGCGTTCGCCGGTCCGGAAGTGAAGGATCCGAAGACGATCGGCGACGGCACCGCGATCGGCCTGCGCAAGGAAGACACGGACCTGAAGCTCAAGATCAACAAGGCGCTGGCCGACATGCACAAGGACGGCACGTACGATCGGCTGTCGCACAAGTATTTCTCGTTCAGCGTCTACTCGGCTCGCTGAGCGCAGACAATGACGGGAAGCGGATGCGGGGGCGCCCCGCGTCCGGCAGTACAGGCAGTCCACCACGCGCCGCCCGCGCCTCGCCCGCCGCTCCCCGCGACGGGCTGGCCCGGCACCGTTGCCGGGGCGGACGGTCATGATACGCACGGGGCGTTCCGCGCAGCTTGGCGGGCGCGTCTTTCGCGGCGCACCGCGTGCGCCGTCCGGGACCACACCAGGGACCACATATGTTTCTACAAGGCTACGGCCCGCTGATCCTCGCAGGCACCTGGCAAACCGTCAAACTGGCGGTGCTTTCGCTCGCGCTGTCGTTCCTGCTTGGCCTGCTCGGTGCGGGCGCGAAGCTGTCGCGCAATCGCTTCACGAACGGCGCCGGCACCGTCTACACCACGCTGATCCGCGGCGTGCCCGACCTCGTGCTGATGCTGTTGCTGTTCTACAGCCTGCAGATCTGGCTGAACATGGCGACCGACGCACTCGGCTGGGACCAGATCGACATCGATCCGTTCCTCGCCGGCGTGCTCGTGCTCGGCTTCATCTACGGCGCGTACTTCACCGAGACCTTCCGCGGCGCATTCCTGTCGGTGCCGCGCGGCCAGCTCGAGGCCGGCAGCGCGTACGGGATGACCAACTGGCAGGTGTTCACGCGGATCATGTTCCCGCAGATGATGCGCTTCGCGCTGCCGGGCATCGGCAACAACTGGCAGGTGCTCGTGAAGTCGACCGCACTGGTGTCGATCATCGGCCTCGCGGACGTCGTGAAGGCGTCGCAGGACGCCGGCAAGGGCACGCTGCGGTTCTTCTTCTTCACGCTGATCGCCGGTGCGGTCTACCTCGCCATCACGACGATCTCGAACTTCGTGCTGATTTGGCTCGAAAAGCGCTACTCGACCGGTGTCCGCAAGGCTGACCTATGATCGAACTCATCCAAGAATATTGGCGCAACTACCTCTACACCGACGGCTTCCGGATCACCGGCGTCGCGATCACGCTGTGGCTGCTGGTCGTGTCGATCGGCCTCGGCTTCTGCCTGTCGGTGCCGCTCGCGGTGGCCCGCGTGTCGAAAAGGAAGTGGCTGTCGAGCGCCGTGTGGCTTTACACGTACGTGTTCCGCGGCACGCCGCTCTACGTGCAATTGCTGCTCTGCTACACCGGCCTCTACAGCCTGCAGGTCGTGCGCGGCACGCCGCTGCTCGACGCGTTCTTCCGCGACGGGATGCACTGCACGCTGCTCGCGTTCACGCTGAACACCTGCGCGTACACCACCGAGATCTTCGCGGGCGCGATCAAGGCGACGTCGTACGGCGAGATCGAGGCCGCGCGCGCATACGGGATGTCCACCTTCACGATGTATCGCCGCGTGATCCTGCCGTCGGCGCTGCGCCGCGCGCTGCCGCTCTACAGCAACGAAGTGATCCTGATGCTGCACGCGACCACCGTCGCGTTCACCGCGACCGTGCCGGACATCCTGAAGATCGCGCGCGACGTAAACTCGGCGACCTACATGTCGTTCCACGCATTCGGGATCGCCGCCCTGCTCTATCTCGCGATCTCGTTCACGCTCGTGTGGCTGTTCCGCCAGGCCGAGCGTCGCTGGCTCGCGTATCTGCGCCCGCAAGGCAAGTAAGTTTTCGCAGGACTATTGATGAATTCCCAGACTCAAAAGCTTTTCGTCGACGATCTGCACAAGCGGTACGGCGACAACGAGGTGCTCAAGGGCGTGTCGCTGAAGGCGAACTCGGGCGACGTGATCAGCGTGATCGGCTCGTCCGGTTCCGGCAAGAGCACGATGCTGCGCTGTATCAACTTCCTCGAGCAGCCGAACGCGGGCCGCATCATCGTCGACGGCGAGGAAGTGCGCACCACGCCGGACAAGACGGGCGCGCTGCGTGCGGCCGATTCGAAGCAGCTGCAACGCGTGCGCACCAAGCTGTCGATGGTGTTCCAGCATTTCAATCTCTGGTCGCACATGAACGTGATCGAGAACGTGATGGAAGCGCCCGTCAACGTGCTCGGCATCCCGAAGAAGGAAGCCGAAGACCGTGCGCGCGAGTATCTCGAAAAGGTCGGCCTCGCGCCGCGCGTCGAGAAGCAGTATCCGTCGCATCTGTCGGGCGGGCAGCAGCAGCGTGTCGCGATCGCGCGCGCGCTGGCGATGCATCCGGACGTCATGCTGTTCGACGAGCCCACGTCGGCGCTCGACCCGGAACTGGTCGGTGAAGTGCTGAAGGTGATGCAGAAGCTGGCCGAGGAAGGCCGCACGATGATCGTCGTCACGCACGAGATGGGCTTCGCGCGCAACGTGTCGAATCACGTGATGTTCCTGCACCAGGGGCGCGTCGAGGAGGAAGGCGTGCCGTCCGAGGTGTTCGCCAACCCGAAGAGCGAACGCCTGCGCGGGTTCCTGTCGGGCAGCCTCAAGTAACGCGCGACGACACGCGGACGGGCGCCATGCGGCGCCCGTTTTGCGTTTACACGGCGTCCACCGGTGCGCCGTCGGCGAACGCGCGCAGCGCATCGCCCGCGAGCCGGTAGCGCACCCATTCGCTTTGCGGCGCCGCGCCGACGCTTTCGTAGAAGCGGATCGCCGGCTCGTTCCAGTCGAGCACGCTCCATTCAAAGCGCCCGCAGCCGGTGTCCACGGCGATGCGCGCGAGCGCCTTCAGCAGCCGCAGCCCGGCACCCGCGCCGCGAAAGCGCGGCGATACGTACAGATCCTCGAGATACAACCCCTGGCGGCCGAGCCACGTCGAGTACGACGAGAAATACACGGCGAAGCCGGCCGGCTCGCCGTCGACCTCGCAGATCAGCGCGCGCGCCGGCGTTCCTTCGCCGAACAGGCTGCGCTCGAGCGACGCAGGTGTCGCGACCACTTCATGCTCCGCCTTCTCGTAGATGGCCAGCTCGGTGATGAAGCGCAGGATTTGCGGCACGTCGGCGACGGCGGCAGAACGAATGTCGATTTGCACGGTGAGGAGCCCTCCTTCGGCCCGGACTGAAAACGGAATGCGGCGCCCGCGCAAGCGAGCCTGGCGTCGGACAGATCGACATGCTACGTTCGCGGTTCAACTGCAGGAAGTGCAGTTTCTTCATCCAGACATGAATATGATGCATCCCGACCTGCGCCGTCTCGACCTGAACCTGCTGCTCGCGTTCGACGCGTTGTACCGCCACAGGTCGGTCGCCGCGGCCGCGCACGAACTGGCGATGAGCCCGTCCGCGCTGAGCCACGCGCTCGCCCGGCTGCGCGACGCGATCGGCGATGCGCTGTTCGTGCGGCTCGGCAACGAGATGCAGCCGACCGTGCGCGCCGACGACATCGCCACCTGGGCCGGCGATGCGCTCGACACGATGTCGAAGGGGCTCGCCCGCGCGCGCCGGTTCGATCCCGCGCAAAGCGACCGCACGTTCGTGTTCGCCGCGAGCGACTACACGGCATTCGCCGTGCTGCCGGCGTTGCTCGCGCGCATCGAGCAGGTCGCCCCGCGGCTGCGGATCCGCGTCGTCCACTCCGAACGCAAGATTTCGATCGACGAACTCGCGGCCGGACGCATCGACTTCGCGCTCGGCTATCACGAGGAGTCGGCCGCCGACGCGCCGGGCATCGAGGATTTCGACTGGTTCTCGGACGACTACGTGGTGATCGCGAGCGCCACGCATCCGGACATCCGCCGGCGGCTGACGCTCGATCAGTACCTCGCAGCACGCCACGTGATCGTCACGCCATGGAACGAGTCGCGCGGCGTCGTCGACTACGTGCTCGACCGGCTCGGCCTCGCGCGGCAGGTCGCCGTGCAGTTGCCCAGCGTGCTGGCCGCGCCGTTCGTGATCGCGGAATCGGCACTCCTGATGACGGTGCCGAACCGTGCCGCGCAGGCGCTGCGCCACGCGGCGCCGATCCGCATCTTCCCCGCGCCGTTCGAGATCCCGCGCTACACGGTGAAAATCTACTCGCACGCGAAGCACGCGCGCACCGACGCGCACCGATGGCTTCGCGCGCAGTTGCTCGACGCCCGGGCGGCATCCGCTTGAGCCTGGCGCGCTTCCACGGCGGGCGGCGGTCAGCCGTTGCCGGACAAGCGTTTCGGGCCTCGCCCGGCAACGGCTGACCCCCGCCAAATCATTACGAAATACTTACCAATTTCGTCTCTGCAGCGCTTACGCTCGCGCCCCGATGGCGTCAATAGTGGCAATCCTTGACCCATGCGTATCGAATCCATGTCTCCCTTGTGTGACAAGGGTTTTCCGGGAATCGACGCCCCTTTGGGCACCCATCGCGCACGGTGTTGCATGGCAAATTGGCGACAGCGGTTAGTCAAACAACGATTTCCATCGCCACAAAATTGTATTTTTGCTAAATTAGTAACCAAAGTAGCAAAACGAAGTTCGTGAAATGTAGTTTAGCTTCACGACACAACAAGGAGACCCCGCAAGCCGACCCGGCCGCGCGGGACCGCTCAACGGTTTTCCGTCCGCTTGCCCGCGTGCCGCGCTTACCGGCCCTGCACGAGGTCTCCCTGGTTATCCCGCTTTTCGCTTTTGCCCGGCGCTCGCGCTCCGGGCATCTCGTGCAGTCTGGGTTGACTTTTTGACAGGGTATGGAGGAGATGATGAAGAAAGCTTTGGTCGCGGCCGCGCTGATGGCTGCTGGGGTGGTTACGGCGCACGCGCAGAGCAGCGTCACGCTGTATGGTCGCCTGGATGCCGGCCTCGAGTACATGAACGGGCTGCAGGATGGCCATCGCGTTCGCGCAGAAAGCGGCGACTGGGGCACGAGCCTGTGGGGCTTGAAGGGCAGTGAGGACATCGGCGGCGGCAACAAGGTCCTGTTCCACCTCGAAGGCGCGTTCAACACGATGAACGGCGGTCTCGGCACGTCCGGCTCGATCTGGGATCGTTTCGCGACCGTCGGTATCTCGAACGACCGCTACGGTACGCTGCTGCTGGGTCGCGAACTCGCGATCGCAAACGGCGTGTGGGACTTCGATCCGCTGGGCCAGTCGAGCTGGTCGTCGGCATCGCTGGTGCGCGGCCGCAACTGGAACAAGACCAGCAACAACGTGTCGTACCAGTCGCCGTCGCTCTACGGCCTCGACTTCTACGGCCAGTTCGCGTTCTCGAACTCGACCAGCTTCAATGGCAACACGACGGCCGGCCAGCCGGGTCGTGCAGCCGGCGCGCAGATCACCTATACGAACTCGCTGTTCCAGTTGCGCGGCATCTACGACGAAACGCGCGACAGCAACGGCCGCTTCTCGGACGTGTTCAACTACTCGCGTGAATACTTCGCGGGTGTGAACGTGTTCCTCGGCCAGTTCAAGGTGCAGGCGGCCTACCAATCGTCGCACGCGGACGGCAGCGGCGGCCCGGCCGTCAACAACGGCATCACCGGCACCCAGCAAGTCTGGGGCGGCGTGACGTGGCAGGCAACGCCGGCGGCAGCGCTGATCGCGGCCGTGTACCACGTGAATGCCAACCACGGCGGCGGCAACGCGAACATCTACACGGTCGGCGGCTCGTACAACATCTCGAAGCGCACGCTGTTCGACGTGCAAGTCGCGACGGTACGCAACAGCAAGACCGCGAACTTCGGCCTGAACGCAAACGGCGCGGGTACCGACGTCTCGACGGGCAACCCGCATCCGGGCGGCAGCCAGACCGGCGTCTACGCCGGCATCCAGCACCTGTTCTGATCAGGCGCCGTCCAGAGAACGATTCGACAACACTTTCCACGCTGCTGCGAGAGGCGCGTATCGGTGCGGTACCCTTCCGGGTATCCGCACCGTTTTTTATTGGCGGGCCGGGATCGTACGATCCACGGCCCGATCGACCGATTGGGTCGACCGTGCCCGAAGCGGCGCTCAGACCGCCGCTTCGTTCTCTTCGCCGGTGCGGATGCGGATCACGCGTTCGACGTCCGACACGAAGATCTTGCCGTCGCCGATCTTGCCGGTGCGCGCCGCGCCGATCACCGCGTCGATCACCTGGTCGACCTGCGCTTCCGCGACGACCACCTCGATCTTCATCTTCGGCAGGAAGTCGACCACGTATTCGGCGCCGCGATACAGCTCGGTGTGCCCTTTCTGGCGGCCGAAGCCCTTCACTTCCGTCACGGTCAGGCCGGTGAGGCCCACTTCGGCGAGCGCTTCGCGGACTTCGTCCAGCTTGAACGGCTTGATGATGGCGGTGATGCGTTTCATGATGGTTGTCCCTCAATGCTCGTTTGGATGCAGAATCGCGATCCCGATTGTAAGCCGGCCGGCCGCGTACGGCCCAGCGCGGCTCAGTCGAGACGTTCGGTAAAGCGTGACGTGATCGGATAGCGCCAGTCGCGCCCGAATGCGCGATGCGTGACGCGAATGCCGATGGGCGCCTGGCGGCGCTTGTATTCGTTGACCTTGATGAGCCGCGTCACGCGCGCGACGTCGGCCTCCGCATAGCCGGCCGCGACGATCTCCGCGAGCGGCCGGTCCTCCTCCATGTACATCCGCATGATCGCGTCGAGCACGTCGTACGGCGGCAGGCTGTCCTGGTCCGTCTGGTTCTCGCGCAGCTCGGCCGACGGCGCACGCGTCAGGATTCGCTCGGGAATCACGTCGCGCAGCCCGTAGTCCGTCGTTGCGTTGCGATAGCGGCACAGCCGGTAGACCAGCGTTTTCGCAATGTCCTTGATCACCGCGAAGCCGCCGGCCATGTCGCCGTACAGCGTGCAGTAACCGACCGCCATCTCGCTCTTGTTGCCGGTCGTCAGCACGATCGAGCCGAATTTGTTCGACAGCGCCATCAGCAGCGTGCCGCGGATGCGCGCCTGGATGTTCTCTTCCGTCGCGTCCTCCGCGCGGCCCGCGAATTCGCCCGCGAGCGCCGCACGGAACGCGTCGAACATCGGCGCGATCGCGATCTCGTCGTAGCGCACGCCGACGCGCCGCGCCATCTCCGCCGCGTCGGTGGTCGAGATGTCGGCCGTGTAGCGCGACGGCATCATCACCGCGCGCACGCGCTCGGGCCCGAGCGCGTCGCAGGCGACCGCGAGCACCAGCGCCGAATCGACACCGCCCGACAGCCCGATCAGCACGCCGGGAAAACCGTTCTTGCCGATGTAGTCGCGCACGCCGGTCACGAGCGCGCGATAGACCTGCGCGTCGACCGGCAACTCGGGCGCGATCGCGCCGGGCAGCGGGCGCGCCCCGTCGAACTCGACGATCGCGTGCCCTTCGTCGAACTGCGGCATCTTCGCGACGAGCGTTCCCTGCGCGTCGAGCACGAACGAGCCGCCGTCGAACACGAGCTCGTCCTGGCCGCCGACGAGGTTCACGTACACCATCGGCAGCCCCGTTTCGCGGATCCGCGCGCGCAGGATGTCGATGCGCAGCGCCTCCTTGTTCATGTGGTACGGGGAACCGTTCGGGATCAGCAGCACCTGCGCGCCGGCGGCCTTCGCGATCTGCGCGGCCGACGCATGCCAGGCGTCCTCGCAGATGATCACGCCGTATCTGACGCCGTCCAGCTCGAACACGAGCGGCTCGGTGTCCGTCGCGAAGTAGCGCTTCTCGTCGAACACGTCCGCGTTCGGCAGATCCTGCTTGCGGTACGTCCCGACGATCTCGCCGCCGACGATCAGCGACACCGCGTTGTAGGTGTCGGTCGGCGGCACGCCGCGCTCGATCGGGCGGTTTGCATTACCATCGACGGCTGGCGCGTGCGGATCGCCGCCCGCGCTCCGCAGCGGATGGCCGACCAGCACCGCGAGCCCGTCGAACGCGCGCAGCGCATCGGCGAGCGTGTCGAGCGCGGCGGCGGCGGCCGTGTAGAACGCGGGCCGTAGCAGCAGGTCTTCCGGCGGGTAGCCGGACAGCGCGAGTTCGGGCGCGATCATCAGGTGCGCACCGTCGTTGTGCGCGGCGCGGGCGGCGGCGACGATCCGCGCGACGTTGCCGGCGAAATCGCCGACGGTGACGTTGATCTGGGCGAGAGCGAGTCGGGTCTTCATGACGGGATCGGCGCAGCCCGGCGGCGCGCCCTGAACGGCTGACGAAATCGTCCCGGACGCGGGCCACGGCGGCACGCATCCGGCGGCATCCAACAGTACGGATTCACGCTTGAAACACGAACGCATCGATTATCGCACGGGCATCCTGTCGTCCCCCGCGGAGGTGCCGGCCGACGAATGGAACGCACTGCTCGAGCGCGACGCGCAGCCGACGCCGTTCCTGCGCCACGAATTCCTCGACGCGCTGCACGTCGCGCGCTGCGCGGTCGACGACACCGGCTGGTCGCCGCACTTCGTCACGCTGACCGACGCGCGCACGGGCCGGCTCGCGGCCGCTGCCCCCGTCTACGCGAAACAGCATTCGTACGGCGAATACGTGTTCGACTGGGCGTGGGCCGATGCATATCAGCGCAACGACCTGCCCTATTACCCGAAGCTTCTGTGCGCGGTGCCGTTCACGCCCGTGCAGGGCACGCGCCTGCTCGCCGCCGACGACGACGCACGCCGCCAGCTCGCGGCCACGCTGTTGGCGTTCGCCGAGCAGAGCGACGTGTCGTCGCTGCACGTGCTGTTCCCGACCGGAGACGAAGCGCGGCTGCTCGAGTCGATGGGAATGATGCTGCGCGAAGGCGTGCAGTTCCACTGGCTCAACGACGGCTATCGCGATTTCGACGACTTCCTCGGCACGCTCGAGCAGAAGAAGCGCAAGAACATCCGCGCGGAACGGCGCAAGGTGCGCGATGCCGGTGTCACGTTCCGGCGGCTCACCGGCGAGCAGATCACCGACGCCGACTGGCGCTTCTTCACGCGCTGCTACCGGCAGACCTACCGCGAGCACTATTCGAGCCCGTACCTGAACCTCGACTTCTTTCGCGCGATCGGCGCGACGATGCCGGAGAACCTGCTGCTCGTGATCGCCGAAGCCGACGGGAAGCCGATCGCGAGCTCGCTCGCCGTGTACCGGCGCGGCGCGAACGGCAGCGGCGGCACGCTGTACGGCCGCTACTGGGGCGCGCTCGAACACGTGCCGTGCCTGCATTTCGAAACGGCGTATTACCAGTTGCTCGAGTTCTGCATCGAGGCCGGGCTCGACACGTTCGAGGGCGGTGCACAGGGCGAGCACAAGCTCGCGCGTGGCTTCCTGCCGACCGTCACGCATTCCGCGCACTGGCTCGCGCATCCGGCGTTCTCCGATGCGGTCGCGCGCTTTCTCGAACGAGAGACCGAGCATATCCACGCGTACGTCGACGAGCTGCGCGAACACGATCCGTTCCGGCGGAGTGCCGGATAGCATCGGCCGGCCGGCACATCAGCTTCGGCGACGGTCACGGCGATCGGTGGCGTTGACGCCCGCCATTTCTGAGACACTGACGGCTTCGCATCCCGCCGCCTTCCCATGTCCTGGTTTCTGTATCTGATCGAGTGCGCCGACGACAGCGTCTACACGGGCATCACGACCGACGTCGCCGCGCGCTTCGACGAGCACGCGTCCGGCAAGGGCGCGCGCTATACGCGCTCGCGCAAGCCGCGCGCCGTGCTCGCATCGTTCCCGCTGCCCGACCGGTCGATCGCATCGCGCGCCGAATACTGGGTGAAGCGGCTCACGGCCGCGCAGAAACGCGAGCTGGCGGCCGGGATCCGGACGCTCGAATCGGTGTTGCCGGCCGGGATGTCGATCGACGGAAACGTCGACGCCGCAGTGCCGCAGGACGGCACACGCGGAAAGAAGAAGGTGAAGGCGAAGCGCGCCGACATTGCGAACGGGCCGGCCGAAACTGAAGAGGCTCGCGATAAGGCCGCGAAGAGCGGAACTGCCGGAAAAAAGACCGCGTCCGCGAAAACCGCGAAGACCCGACGCGCCGCAACGACACCAACGTCGGCAAAAGCCTCGCCTGTCTCCAGGAAACATACCGGGACCGCCGACGACACGGAAGGGAAAAAGACCGCCTCGCGAGGCACGCCGGCAAAACTGAACAAGCCGGCCACGAACGCATTGCCGAAGCGGAAAGCGTCGGCAGCCGGCGGCAAGCCTGCTGCGAACGGACTCGCCGCCCCTGCTTCCGCCCCGGCGCGCGGCCGTCCGTCGGCAAGGAAGACCACCGCCGAAGTCATAGAGGCCGCCCCGGCGCGCCGCGCAACGGGCGCGAAACGTGCGAAGGCCGCGCCGAGTGCTGGCGCCCAGCCGGCGCCGGCCCGCAAGAAAACCCTCGCACGCGCCACCGCGCGCACAAAACAAAACCGCGCGGCCTCCTGAGGAGACACGCGCGGTTTGCGTTCCGAACGAACCGGCCGCGAGGCCGGCCTGCCGGCTTACTTCTTGTAGTTCGCGGCGCCGTCGGCGATTTCCTTGTGCGCGGCGTCGATGCCGGCCCAACCTTCGACCTTCACCCACTTGCCCTTCTCGAGCGCCTTGTATTGCTCGAAGAAGTGCTTGATCTGGTCCTTCAGGTACTCGGGCACGTCGTCGATCGACTTCAGGTTCGCCGTCATCGGGCAGACCTTGTCGTGCGGCACGGCGACGAGCTTCGCGTCGACGCCCGACTCGTCGGTCATCTGCAGCATGCCGAGCACGCGCGAACGCACGATCGAGCCGGCCAGCAGCGGGAACGGCGTGATCACCAGCACGTCGACCGGATCGCCGTCGCCCGACAGCGTCTGCGGGATGTAGCCGTAGTTCACCGGGTAGCGCATGCCCGTGCCGATGAAGCGGTCGACGACGAGGAGACCCAGCTCCTTGTCCGCCTCGTACTTCACCGGATCGCTTTGCGCGGGGATCTCGATGATCACGTTGAAATCGTGCGGCAGGTCCTTGCCGGCCGGAACATGATTGAAGCTCATAGCGCTCTCTGTTGGTCGATGGGAATTCGGGACAGGGCGCCGCAGCCGATGCACCGCCGCGGGCGTCCCCGCAGGGAATGCGCCATTATAGCCAATCGACCGGTGGCGTCCGGATGACGATCGGCGCGATAATCGTTCCGGATGTCCGGCCATCGAACCGCGGGCGACGTTGCATGGGATCCGCGTAACCGCTGAAGCACCAACAGATTTGCATGGGGCCCGAGCAAGCGCCGAAGCGCCAACCCGGGTCGACAGGAGCAGGCATGGAAGAGGCGAAGCACTTCATCGCGGGCGAATGGACGTTGCCCGCGCAACTGGAGACGATTCCGGTCGTCGACCCATCCGACGGTCAGCCGTTCGCGGCGATCGCGCGCGGCACCGCGCCCGACATCGAGCGCGCGGTCGCCGCGGCCCGCGACGCGTTTGCGGGCCCGTGGGGCGCGGCGAGCGCCGCCGAGCGCGGCCGCGTGCTGATGCGGCTGTCCGCGCGCGTCGCCGACCACATCGAGGAACTCGCCGCGATCGAGGCGCGCGACACCGGCAAGCCGCTGAAGCAGGCGCGTGCCGACGCCGCCGCGCTCGCGCGCTACTTCGAGTTCTACGCGGGCGCCGCCGACAAGCTGCACGGCGAGACCCTCCCCTATCAGGCCGGCTACACGGTGCTCACGGTGCGCGAGCCGCACGGCGTCACCGGCCACATCGTGCCGTGGAACTACCCGATGCAGATCTTCGGGCGCAGCGTCGGCGCGGCGCTCGCGGCCGGCAACGCATGCGTCGTGAAGCCGGCCGAGGATGCGTGCCTGTCCGTGCTGCGCGTGGCCGAGCTGGCTGCCGAAGCCGGGCTGCCGTCCGGTGCGCTGAACGTCGTCACCGGCTACGGCCATGAAGCAGGCGCCGCACTCGCGCGCCATCCCGGCATCGACCACATCTCGTTCACCGGCTCGCCCGCAACCGGCAAGCTGGTCACGCAGATGGCGGCGGAGAATCATGTCCCCGTCACGCTCGAGCTCGGCGGCAAGTCGCCACAAATCGTATTCGCCGACGCCGATCTCGACGCGGCGCTGCCCGTGCTCGTGTCGGCGATCGTGCAGAACGGCGGGCAGACCTGCTCGGCCGGCAGCCGCGTGCTGATCGAGCGCGCGGTGTACGAGCCGCTCGTCGAACGGCTCGCCACCGCCTTCAACGGGCTGCGGGTCGGCCCGAGCCGCGCGGATCTCGACTGCGGCCCGCTGATCAACGCGAAGCAGCAGCAGCGCGTGTGGGATTTCCTGTCCGACGCGCAGCACGACGGCATTCCGATGGCCGCGCACGGCCAGGTCGTCGCCGAGGCGCCCGAAAGCGGCTTCTATCAGGCCCCCGCGCTGCTGCGCGACGTGCCGCCGTCGCACCGCCTCGCGCAAGAAGAAGTGTTCGGCCCGGTGCTTGCCGCAATGCGTTTCGTCGACGAAGACGAAGCGGTTGCGCTCGCGAACGGCACGCCGTACGGCCTCGTCGCCGGCATCTGGACCCGCGACGGCGCACGCCAGCTGCGTCTCGCGCGCCGGCTGCGCGCGGGCCAGGTGTTCATCAACAACTACGGCGCGGGCGGCGGCGTCGAGCTGCCGTTCGGCGGCGTCGGCCACTCGGGGCATGGTCGCGAGAAAGGCTTCGAGGCGCTGTACGGCTTCACCGCGCTGAAGACGATCGCGATCCGGCACGGCTGAACGGGACGAACGCGGCCGGCGATGACCGGCCGCGCACCGAAACACCACGCACGCTTCCAATACAGGAGACACATCATGCGGCTGAGCGGCAAGACGGCCATCGTCACGGGCGGCGGTTCGGGCTTCGGCGAGGGTATCGCCAAGACCTATGCGCGAGAAGGCGCGAACGTCGTCGTCAACGACCTGAACGGCGCGGCGGCCGAGCGCGTCGCGAGCGAGATCGCGCTGGCGGGCGGCAAGGCGATCGCGGTCGCGGGCGACGTGTCGAAGGACACCGACTGGCGCGCACTGCTGCAAGCCGCGCTCGACGATTTCCATTCGGTGCAGATCGTCGTGAACAACGCCGGCACCACGCACCGCAACAAGCCGGTGCTCGACGTGACGGAAGCCGAGTTCGACCGCGTGTATGCCGTCAACATGAAGAGCCTGTTCTGGAGCGTGCAGACCTTCGTGCCATATTTCCGCAACCAGGGCGGCGGCGTGTTCGTGAACGTCGCGTCGACGGCCGGCGTGCGGCCGCGCCCGGGCCTCGTCTGGTACAACAGCACGAAGGGCGCGATGATCACCGCGAGCAAGTCGCTCGCGGCCGAGCTCGGCGCCGACCGGATCCGCGTGAACTGCATCAACCCGGTGCTCGGCGAGACGGGCCTGATGACCGAGTTCATGGGCTGCGAGGACACACCGGAGAATCGCCGCCGGTTCCTGGCGACGATTCCGCTCGGCCGCTTTTCGACGCCGCAGGACATTGCGAACGCGGCGCTGTACCTTGCATCCGACGAAGCCGAGTTCATCACCGGCGTCTGCCTCGAAGTCGACGGCGGGCGCTGCATCTAGCCGCACCGCCGTAATTGCCCGCACCGGCATCGCCCGCCGGCGCCGTATCCAAGCATCATCATTGCTTCGCACGACACCGGATCGGGCGCCGACGCGCCAGGTCCGGACAACGACAAGAATTGGAGACAACATGGCAACATCGACGCAGTCGCTGCCGGGCTCGTCCGGCGCATTCGAGGAAGCAACCTACCGCAAGGTGTCCTGGCGGCTCACGCCGCTCCTGCTGCTGTGCTACGTGGTCGCGTATCTCGACCGCGTGAACGTCGGCTTCGCGAAGCTGCAGATGGCGAGCGACCTGAATCTCAGCGACACGGTCTACGGGTTAGGCGCCGGGATTTTCTTCTTCGGCTACTTCCTGTTCGAAGTGCCGAGCAACATCATCCTGCACAAGGTCGGCGCGCGCGTCTGGATCGCGCGCATCATGGCGACGTGGGGCGTGATCTCGATCCTGACGATGTTCGTCACGACGCCCGCGATGTTCTACGTGATGCGCTTCCTGCTCGGCGTCGCCGAAGCCGGCTTCTTCCCCGGCGTGATCCTGTACCTCACCTACTGGTATCCCGCGCATCGGCGCGGCCGGATGACGACGTTCTTCATGACGGCAGTCGCGTTGTCCGGCGTGATCGGCGGGCCGATCTCCGGCTTCATCCTGAAGGCGTTCAACGGCGTGAGCGGCTGGCACGGCTGGCAATGGCTGTTCCTGCTCGAAGGGATCCCGTCGGTGCTGGCCGGCGTGCTCGTGTTCTTCGCGCTCGACGACCGGATCGCGAAGGCCAAATGGCTCACCGACGACGAAAAGGCGCTGCTCGCGCGCAACGTCGACGCGGAAGAAGCAACGAAGGAAGACCTGCCGCTCGGCGCGGTGATGGCGAGCCCGCGCGTGTGGCTGATGGCGCTCATCTACTTCTCGTTCGTGATGGGGCTGTACGGCGTCGGCTTCTGGTTGCCGACGATCATCAAGGCGACCGGCGTGACCGACACGTTCATGATCGGCCTGCTGTCGGCGGTTCCGTATGCGGCGGCGGTGGTCGCGATGATCCTGATCGCGCGCAGCGCGGACAAGCGCCGCGAACGACGCTGGCACCTCGCGATTCCGGCCGCGTTCGGCGCGCTCGGGCTCGTGCTGTCGGTGATCTGGGCGCACCAGACGGCGCTCGCGATGCTCGGCCTCACGCTCGCGACGATGGGCATCCTGACGACGCTGCCGCTGTTCTGGAGCCTGCCGACCGCGTTCCTCGGCGGTGCGGCCGCTGCAGCGGGCATCGCGATGATCAATTCGATCGGCAACCTCGCGGGCTTCCTGAGCCCGTACATGATGGGCTGGCTCAAGCAGGCGACGGGCGCCAACGATGCAGGCATGTACATGCTCGCCGGGTTCCTCGTGCTCGGCGGACTGCTTGCGCTGTCGGTGCCGAAGCGGCTTGTCGACAGGTGATGCCGCACGTGACGACGTGCCTGCCGCAGTGAAATGCATGAAAAAGCCCCGAAGGCCGATTGGCGTTCGGGGCTTTTTTACGCGCGACGGGCAAGCGCCGCCGCGTCAGACCACGGTGATCGCGAGCGCGCTTTCGCGGTAATGCTTGGCCGCCTTGTCGGTTTCGCCGAGATGCTCGAACAGGCGGGCGAGCGCACGGTGCGCACGCACCTTCAGCGCCTCGTTGTCGGCCTGCTTCAGCGCGGCTTCGAGGAACGACTGCGCCTTGCCCCACAGCTGCTGCTGCTGGCAGAGACGGCCGAGCGCGAACAGCAGGTCGGCATCCTCCGGATGATCCTTCTTCCACCCTTCGGCCTTCTGGATCAGCGGCAACGCGTCGCCGCCGGCCGTGTCCGGATAGCGGCGCAGGAGGCGCGCATCCCAGTTGTGCGCGAGCGCTTCCTCGACGATGCGGCGCGCTTCGGTGCGGCGCTCGAGCGTCACCAGCAGGTCGGCCGCGAGATCGGCCAGGCGCGGCGACTGGCGCTCGAGCGGCGACAGCGACTGCCACACCTCGAGGAGCGCGTCCGGGTCGTGCCGGCGTTCGCGCAGCAGATTCTCCGCCGCCTGCTGGCGCAGTCGCACGGCGGCGGCCGGATGCAGCGCCTCGCGCTTCTCGAGCGCCTTCGCGAGCTTCAGCACCTCGGCCCAGTTCTTCAGCTGCTGCTGTGCGCGCAGCGCGACCTGCTGCGCATGGATGCGCTTGCCGCCCGCCTGCAGGTCGGCCAGCGCGGCGAGCGCACCGTCGGCATCGCGCGCATCCGCGCGCATGTCGGCCGCGGCAAGCAGCCGTGCGTCCTGCCATTCGGGCGCGTCGACCTTCGACAGCCAGTCGTCGCGGCGCGTGTATTCGTGCATCCGGTGCGCGGCGGTCGCCGCGACGAGACTCGCGGCGCCCTGGTTCGCATCGACCGCGAGCGCGTCGCGCGCGGCCTTCTCGGCGCGCGAGAAGCGGCCTGCGTACAGGTTCGCGATCGCATCGCGCAGCGACGCCTGTGCCTTCTCGTTGCGCGAACGCGCACGATACGCGGCGACCCGCTGCGGCATGCGCCAGATGTTGCGCACGATGCGCAGCAGCGCGTACACGACGATGAACAACACGACGATGGAGATCACGAACAGGTTCAGCGACACGTCGACCCGGTACGGCGGATAGACGAGCAGCACCTGCCCCGCGTCGAAATGGCCGACGGTGGCGAGTGCCGCGGCGATCGCGAACAGGATCGCGAGCCAGACGATTCCTCGAAGCGTCATCGTTACCCCCGGCTCTTGAACTGCTGAACGGCGTTCAGGCTCGTGTTCAGGTTCGGCACCGCGACCGTCAGCGATGCGCCGTCGACCTGCTTGAGCAGATCCTCGACGGTTTGCGTGTCCCTCGATGCCTGGTCGAAATACTTGCCGAGCGACGCCTGCGCCGCATGCAGGTCGGCCTTCATCGCGCCGTCATTGCGCGCGAGCAGCGACAGCCGCGCGGTGAGCAGGCGCAGCTTCACGTTCTCGCGCACGAAGTAGCCCTGGTCCGGCGATGCGAGCATCGCGTCGGCGTTGTCGATCCGGCGCACCTGCACGAGGCCCTTCAACTGCTGACCGAGCCCGGCAGAGAAGTCATGCCACCACACCTTCCAGCGCGGCTCGCCGGCCACGGCCGCGGCCGACGAAGCAGCGTCGGCCGGCACGGCCTTCGGTGCCGCATGCGGGACGATCGCCTCGCCGGACAGCGGCAGCGCGTCGATCTTCGCGATCGCGTCGTCGAGCTTGATCGCGAGGCCCGTGAGGTCGGCCGACGGCGCTGCCTTCAGCTTCTCGATGTCCTGCGCAAGCGCCTTGCGCACCGTCACGGCCTGCGCGCTCTGCGACGTCGCGAGGCGCGCATCGGCATTCTGCAGCGCGATCAGCGCGAGTTGCGTGTTCCCCGTCAGCTGCAGTTGCTGGCTCGCGCTCGACAGCATCTGATCGACCTCCTCGAGCATCCAGGCGTCGCGGTTGCGCGACAGGTCCTGGTATTGCTGCTGCAGCGCCTGCTGCGCGCTCTGCGCATCGGCGAGCTTGCCGTCGAGCTGCGCAAGCTGCGTGTCGACCTGATGCGTGCTCGCGAGCGCCTGCTCGGTCTTCGTGCGGGTTTCGGCCGTCTGCGCATCGAGCGCCTTCTGGCGCGCGACGAACGACTCGTCGAGCCGATCGACCTTGCGGTTCAGCGCGTAGCCGCCCACACCCGCCGCGCAGCCGAGCACGACGACGACGAACCACAGCGCCGCGCTGCCGCCGCGGCGCGCATGCGGTTCGGACGCGAGATAAGGAGGAGTGGACGGCGGTGCGGATGCAGCGGCCGGCTGGGAAGCGACGCCTTTGGAATCGTTGGTATCTGTCATGCGTTTAGTCACCGGTGCGGCTGTCGCCGGTTGGACGGCCTCGTCGGCCATCGTTCGAAACGCGCGGACGATGCGCTCATCGCCCGCGCCGGTCAGCGTAATCCTATCAAAACCCAGTGCGCGCGCGGTCTGCTCGATGCGCGGATGCGGCGTCACGAGCGGCGCATGCTTCAGCGCCTCGATCTCGGCGTCGTTCAGATGCGCGCGAGAGAGTTCGTGCAGGTTGCGCACGCCCTCCGAGCTCGTGACGAGCCACGCGTGCGGCGCGCCGGCGAGCAGCACATGCACGCGCTCCCACGCGCCGATGCGCGGCTCGGGCACGACGCGCCGGTACGCGGCGACCAGCGTGACCTCCGCCCCGGCTTCGCGCAGCCGCTCGGCGAGCCATTCGCGGCCGCCGTCGCCGCGCACGATCAGCACGTGCCGGCCGGCGAGCGCGTGCGCGCCGCCGAACGCGGCCTCGATGCTCGCGAACAGGCTTTCCGAATCGTAATGCGGGACGCCGCCATCGGCGGGTGCCTGCGGCGCAATCACGCGATGCGCGGGCGCCGCGATGCCGTGGCGCTCGAGCGCCGCGACGCTGCCGGGGCCGACGACGCCGACCGGCAGCGCATTCGGCCAGATCGCGCCGTACTGCGCGAGCGCGCGGTCGATCGCGTTCGGCGACACGAAGATCACGAGCGCGTAACGCTCAAGCGCCGCGAACGCGGCGTCGAGCGGCGCCGGATCGTCGACCGGCGCGATGTCGATCAGCGGGAATTCGAGCACGTCGCAACCGGCCTCGGCCAATTGGGCCGCAAGCCCGGCCGACTGACCGTCCGGGCGTGTCAGGACGGCGGTGAACGCGCGCGCGCCGCCCGCCATCAGGCGTCGCCCTTGCCGGCCTGCGAGCCGGCGAGCAGTGCGTTGACGATGTCGCGTGCGCCCTGCGCCTCGAGCTCGTCGGACACCGCGCGGCCGAGCGCGAGCGCATCGGCGACGGTCATGACGGCACCGCACTCCTCCGCGGTCAGCACGCGCTGTCCGTCGGTCGTCGACACGCGGCCCGTCAGGTAAAGCTCGCCCGCGCGCCACACCGCGTGGGCGGCGAGCGGCACCTCGCAGCTGCCGCCGAGCGCGCGCGACACCATTCGCTCGGCCTCGACCGCGAGCGCGGTCCGCGGGTCGTGCAGCGGCGCGAGCCATCCGGCGACGTCCGTGCGATGCGCGGCGATTTCGATGCCGAGCGCGCCCTGGCCGGCGGCCGGCGGGCTGTCCTCGACGCCGATCAGCGCGCGGATTCGCGCTTCGAGGCCAAGGCGCTTCAGGCCCGCGGCGGCGAGAATGATCGCCGCATAGTCGCCGCGATCGAGCTTCGACAGGCGCGTGTCGAGGTTGCCGCGCAGCGGCAGCACGTTCAGGTGCGGATAACGCGCGCGCAGCATCGCCTCGCGGCGCAGGCTCGACGTGCCGACGACCGCGCCGGCCGGCAGCGCGTCGAGCGACGCGTAGTCGTTCGACACGAACGCGTCGCGCGGATCCTCGCGCTCCATGATCGCGGCGAGCGTGAAGCCGTCGGGCAGCGCCATCGGCACGTCCTTCAGCGAATGCACGGCCAGGTCGGCACGGCCGTCGGCGAGCGCATTCTCCAGTTCCTTCACGAACAGGCCCTTGCCGCCGACCTTCGACAGCGTGCGGTCGAGAATCTGATCGCCACGGGTCGTCATCCCGAGGATTTTCACGTCACAAGCTGGATATAATTTGCGCAGCGCATCACGCACATGTTCGGCTTGCCACATCGCCAGGCGACTCTCGCGCGAAGCAATCGTCAGCGTCACGGGGGCTTGTGCCGACCGCGGCCCGGCCGAAGAGATCTCGGAATTCATTGCAGGAACAATCGAAGGACGGGATTGAAGATCGAACAATGGTAGCACGCACGCCCCGGCCCGCCCGGGCCCGGCGCCTGCGCCCGCCGCGCTTCGGCGCCGGCGGCGACACCGATGCGCGGATGTGCCGCACGTAGCTGGTTGCTTGACCGCAGTTCCCGTAGTTTCCGCAGTCCCCGCAGTCCCTTTTGACTCGAGCTTTCCCAAGGAAACCCATCGTGAAGTCTTCCGGATCGGCGCGTACGACGCGCCGCAATGCTGCCTTGCCCTCCTCCGACGCCCAGACGGGCTCCATCGCCACCGCCGCGAACGGCCGTGCGAAAACGGCAACGAAACCGAAAGACCCGATACGTCAGACAAAACGCGCGATCAAGACCGCCGCCCCGGCTAACGGCAAGGCCGGCGCGGCGAAGCCCGGCGCCCGCACGCGCGAGGACAAGGACGGCCCGCTGTTCGAGGACATTCGCTACCTCGGCCGCCTGCTCGGCGACGTGGTGCGCGAACAGGAAGGCGACACCGTGTTCGACGTCGTCGAGACCATTCGCCAGACGGCGGTGAAGTTTCGCCGCGAGGACGACAGCGAGGCCGCGCAAACGCTGGAGAAGAAGCTGCGCAAGCTGACGCCGGAGCAGACGGTGAGCGTCGTGCGCGCGTTCAGCTATTTCTCGCATCTGGCGAACATCGCCGAAGACCGCCATCACAACCGCCGCCGCCGCATCCACGCGCTGGCCGGCTCGGCGGCACAGCCGGGCACCGTCGCGTACGCGCTCGAGCAGCTGAAGACGACCGGCAACGCGTCGAAGCGCCTGCTCCAGCGCTTCTTCGACGATGCACTGATCGTCCCGGTGCTGACCGCGCACCCGACCGAAGTGCAGCGCAAGAGCATCCTCGACGCGCAGCACGACATCGCGCGCCTGCTCGCCGAGCGCGACCAGCCGCTGACGGCGCGCGAACGCTCGTACAACGAATCGATGCTGCGCGCGCGCGTGACCGCGCTGTGGCAAACCCGCATGCTGCGCGACGCGCGCCTGACGGTCGGCGACGAGATCGAGAACGCGCTGTCGTACTACCGCGCGACGTTCCTTGACGAGCTGCCCGCGCTGTACGGCGACATCGAGGCCGCGCTCGCCGAGCACGGCCTGTCCGCGCGCGTGCCCGCGTTCTTCCAGATGGGCAGCTGGATCGGCGGCGACCGCGACGGCAATCCGAACGTGACCGCCCCGACGCTCGAAGAAGCGATCAACCGCCAGGCCGCGGTGATTCTCGAACACTACCTGGAACAGGTGCACAAGCTCGGCGCCGAGCTGTCGGTGTCGAATCTGCTGGTCGGCGCGAACGATGCGGTGAAAGCGCTCGCGGCCGCGTCGCCGGACCAGTCGCCGCACCGTGTCGACGAACCGTATCGCCGTGCGCTGATCGGCATCTACACGCGGCTCGCCGCAAGCGCGCGCGTACGACTCGGCGAAGGCACGGTGCCCGTGCGCAGCGCCGGCCGCGGCGCGCCGCCGGTGCGTGCGGTGCCGTATGCCGATTCCGAGGCGTTCGTCGCCGACCTGAAGGTGCTGACCGCCTCGCTCGACGAACATCACGGCACGTCGCTCGCCGCGCCGCGCCTCGCACCGCTCGTGCGCGCGGCCGAGGTGTTCGGCTTCCATCTCGCGAGCATCGACCTGCGCCAGAGCTCCGACATCCATGAAGCCGTGGTTGCCGAGCTGTTCGCGCGAGCCGGCGTACACGCAGACTACGCGTCGCTCTCCGAGGACGACAAGCTGATCGCGCTGCTTGCCGCGCTTGCCGATCCGCGTCCGCTGCGCTCGCCGTACATCGAATACTCGGCGCTCGCGCAGAGCGAGCTGGGCGTGTTCGAGAAGGCACGCGAGGTGCGTGCGCAGTTCGGCCCGCGCGCGGTACGCAACTACATCATTTCGCACACCGAGACGGTCAGCGACCTCGTCGAAGTCCTGCTGCTGCAGAAGGAAACCGGGCTGCTCGAAGGCGCATTCGGCGCCGCTCACGACAGCGCGCGCAACGGCCTGATGGTGATTCCGCTGTTCGAGACGATCCCCGACCTGCGCGACGCCGCGCGCATCATGCGCGAATACTTCGCACTGCCGGGCATCGACGCGCTGATCGCGCACCAGGGCGCCGAGCAGGAAGTGATGCTCGGCTACTCGGACAGCAACAAGGACGGCGGCTTCCTGACGTCGAACTGGGAGCTGTATCGCGCGGAGCTCGCGCTCGTCGACCTGTTCCGCGAACGCAAGATCACGCTGCGGCTGTTCCACGGCCGCGGCGGCACGGTCGGCCGCGGAGGCGGCCCGACTTACCAGGCGATCCTGTCGCAGCCGCCGGGCACCGTGAACGGCCAGATCCGCCTGACCGAACAGGGCGAGGTGATCGCGAGCAAGTTCGCGAACCCCGAAATCGGCCGGCGCAATCTCGAGACGGTGGTCGCCGCGACGCTTGAGGCGTCGCTGCTGCCGCAATCGAACGCGCCCGCCCAGCTGCCCGCGTTCGAAGCCGTGATGCAGACGCTGTCCGACGCCGCGATGGCGTCGTATCGCGCGCTCGTCTACGAAACGCCCGGCTTCACCGACTACTTCTTCTCGTCGACGCCGATCACCGAGATCGCCGAGCTGAACATCGGCAGTCGCCCGGCCTCGCGCAAGCTGCAGGATCCGAAGCACCGCAGGATCGAAGACTTGCGCGCGATTCCGTGGGGCTTCTCGTGGGGCCAGTGCCGGCTGCTGCTGACGGGCTGGTACGGCTTCGGCAGCGCGGTGAGCGCGTATCTCGACGGCGCGCAGGACGCGGCCGAACGCACGAAGCGCGTCGCGCTGCTGAAGAAGATGAACAAGACCTGGCCGTTCTTCGCGAATCTGCTGTCGAACATGGACATGGTGCTCGCGAAGACCGATCTCGCGGTCGCGTCGCGCTATGCGCAACTGGTCGCCGACCGCAAGCTGCGCAAGCACGTGTTCGAGCGGATCGTCGCGGAATGGGAGCGCACGTCGCAGGCGCTCGCGGAAATCACCGGGCACGCAGGCCGCCTCGCGACCAACCCGCTGCTCGCGCGCTCGATCAAGAACCGCTTCCCGTATCTCGATCCGCTGAACCACCTGCAGGTCGAGCTGATCAAGCGTCACCGCGCGGGCGACACGAACGCTCGGCTGCGCCGCGGGATTCACCTGACCATCAACGGGATCGCGGCCGGCCTGCGCAATACGGGCTGATCCGTGCGCGGCGCGGGCCTGCCCGGCACCGCGCCGGCATCGCGAAGCGAAAGCCGCAAAACGAAAGCCGCGATACGCAACCACGCGTATCGCGGCTTTTTTTCATGGAGCGGCACGACGGCGCCGGCCGCCGTGTCGCCTCATACGCTCATTGCGCGTCGATCAGCAGCGCGTCGTGCTCGAACGAGCCGTCCGTCCGCACCGCGTAGTAGCCGCGCACCTCGTCGGGCGCATGCGCCCACAGCGCGCGGATGCCCGCGACGCTGTCGGCCGGCGTGCGGATCCGCTCGACCCATGTATCGAAATCGATCGGCAAGCGCCAGCGGCTCTGCACGTGCGCGTCGAACCCGGCGTCGCGGAACATCGCGAGCCATTCGTCGGCACGGTAGTCGCGCACGTGCGACGCGTCGCGCAGCACTTCGGCGGCCTGCAGATAGGTGTCGAGCAGCGGATGGTCGTTGCCTGCGATGTCGATCATCAGCACGCGGCCGCCCGGCTTCAGCACGCGACGCACCTCGGCGAGCGCCGCGCGCACGTCGTGCCAGTGGTGCGCGCTCATCCGGCTGACCACCCAGTCGAATGTGCCGGCTTCGAACGGCAGCCGTTCGGCCGGCCCTTGCTGCGTGCGGATGTTCGCGAGCCCGCGCTCGCGCGCGGCGGCGTCGACGGTCGCGAGCATCGGCGCCGCGAGATCGTATGCGACCACCTCGCGCACGTGCGGCGCGACCGCGAAGCTCGCGTGGCCCGCACCGCAACCGAGATCGAGCACCGCGGCGTCGGGCGTCGCGCGCACGGCGTCGGCCAGCGCCTGCAGATCGGCGCCCGTCGCGTGGACCGTGCTCGTCAGGTAGGCGGCGGCCGTCGTGCCGAATGCGTCGGCGACCTGGTCGTGGTGTTTCATGGTTCGCTCCTTCTTTGGGTGGGGCGCTCGCTGCCTGTCAGCGCGCGAATCGCTACAATAGGGCCGCGCTTGTACCAGTACAAGTTAAGCAGTTATTCTGGTATTTGTTACACCTGCCTGATCCTTGTCGCGCCTTCGGCGCCCCTTTTCAGCCGTTTCCGCATGAACCTGCCGTCCTCCGCCCCCACCCCGCCCCTCGACGCCACGCCCGCCCGCGCACTCGGCGAATTCATCCGCGCGCACCGCGAACGGCTGTCGCCGCAGGCCGTCGGCCTGCCGCCCGGCCCGCGCCGCCGCACGCCGGGGCTGCGGCGCGAGGAAGTCGCGCAGCTGTGCGGCGTCAGCCCCACCTGGTACACGTGGATCGAGCAGGGCCGCCCGGTGTCGGCGTCGGCCGATGCGCTCGCGCGGATCGCCGTCGCACTGCAGTTGTCGAAGGCCGAACGCGCTTACCTGTTCGAACTGGCAGCGCAGCGCGATCCGGCCGAGCCCGACGTCGCGGCCGGCGACCTGCCGCCGACGCTCGCGGCAACCGTCGCCGCGATCGCCACGCCCGCCTACGTGCTCGACCGGCAATGGAACGCGCTCGCATGGAACGCACCGGCCGCCGCGCTGTTCACGGGCTGGCTCGACGGCGAACACGACCGCAACCTGCTGCGCTTCACGTTCATGGCGCCGGCCGCGCGCACGCTGATCGTCGACTGGGAAACCCGCGCGCGGCGACTCGCGGCCGAATTCCGCGCCGACTCGATCCGCCACCTCGCTGATGCGCCGACCCGCGCGCTGATCGACGCATTGATGGCCGGCAGCGATGCCTTCGCGCAGTATTGGGCGTCGCAGGACGTGTTCGAGCGCGAAGGCGGCCTGCGCGAATTCGACCATCCGGCCGACGGCCGCCTCGTGTACCAGCAGATCACGCTGAAGCCCGCGCATCGCGAAGACCTGAAGCTGGTCGTGCTCGTGCGCGATTGACGCGGCTCAGAAGCTGATCGTCGCGGTAATGGTGTCGCTGTAGTTGCCGGGCGCCGGTGTCGCCTGCGCGGGTACGCGGCCGTATATCGTGATCGCCTGCGCGAACCCGCTCCCGGTTCCGGTCGCCATCGTCGTGCCGCCGGTGCCGTCGCCCCACGGTTGCGTGAAGGCGCTGTCCTGGTAGAGCTGATAGCTGACCGAGCCGCCGCCCGTGCGTCGCATCGTGCGTGCAGTGACACTGCCGCTGGCGCCGCCGTTCAACGCAATCTGGAATGCATCGCCGTTCGTGCATCGCGCACTGATCGAGCCGCTCGCGGTCAGCGCCGACGCCAGCACGCCCGACGCCGGAAACGCAACGCCGGTCGCGCTGATGATGCAGTTGTTGATGACGGTGGCGGTGGCGGTGAAACTCATCGTGCCCGCCGTCGCCTGCGATGCGCACGGCGTCGGCAGCACGCCGAGCAGCGAAAAGCTGTAGCTGTAGGCGGCCTGGTTGCCGCTGAAGCTCTGCGTATAGACCGTGCTGGCATTGTTCACGGTCGGCACGGTGGGCTGGTTCGCCGCGATGCGGCCGTAGATGGTCACGTTCGTACTCGCGGACGTGCCGAGCCCCGGTTTCGTCAACGAGACGGATATCGGCGTCGTGCCGGCGCTGACCGCGCCCCAAGGCTGCGAATAGCCCGAGTCCTGATACAGGTCGTACTGCATCTGGTTCGCCCCGTTGGTCAGGTAACGCGGGCTCGTGCCGGCGAGGTTCACGCAAACGAGCACACCTGTGTTGAGGCTCAGTGTGTCCCACGTGCAACTCACGGTCATCGTGCTGTTCGTCGTATAGGCCTGCTGCGTGATCGGACTGACCGAGCCGAAGCTCGGCACCGGCGGCGTCACCGAACACGAGTCCGCGCGGGCCGACATCCACGGCAAGCCGAGCAGCACGACCAGCAACAGGCACGATAGCGCGCGCAACCAGCGGCGCGCCGTGTGGAGTCCGTGATCTGACATGCATTCCCCCGAAAATGCCCGTCCGTTCGACCCGGCTTCCGGCCCGGGCAGCGCCCTCATGGTATCCGTCCGCGCACCAATCATTCGCACTGTTACTTGATCCATGTCAAAACCGCCGATGGCCATCGATCTCGAACCCCTGACAATGCGCTCCGAGTCGGCGTTTTCTCCATTGCGCGCGAGCGAATCCGTGGAGTAGTCTTCCACCAACGACAGAGCGGTTACGGCGACCGGCAACAGACCACGCGGCGGGCACTCCGCGGCCGGGCGACCCCATTGAACGGCAGGAGATAACCATAATGAACGCTTCCCGACGTCGTATTCTTTCAGCCTCGCTCGCGGCCATCTTCGCATTCGCGCCCGCGCTGCAGCCCGTCACCGTTGCCGCAGTCTATTCGAACGGCACGGCCACCGCCCAGTTCAACGTCACGCTCACGATCCAGGCAAACTGCGCGATCGCCGCGAATCCGCTTGCATTCGGCTCGTCCGGCGTGCTCACGGCGGCGATCAACCAGCAGACCACGGTCTCCGTCACCTGCTCGAACTCGACGCCGTACAACATCGGACTCGATGCCGGCTCGGTAAGCGGCTCGACGGTCTCCAGCCGGCTGATGGCCGGGACGACGAGCGGCAATACCAGCACGACGGTCGGCTACCAGCTCTACCAGGACTCGGGCCACACGACGGTCTGGGGCAACACGCAAGGCACCGACACGGTCGGCGGCACCGGCACCGGCTCCGCGCAGGTGCTGAACGTGTACGGCCAGGTGCCGACGCAAGCGACGCCGAAGCCGGATACCTACCAGGCCGCCGTCACCGCCACCGTGTACTTCTGACGCGCCGTGGCATCGATCCCGCGCGCCCTGGCCGCGCTGTGCGTCGCATCGGCGTCCGCGGCCACGTGCGCCGCCACACTGCAGATCACGCCCGTGACGATCGAGCTGCCGCCGTCGGCGGCCGCGGCGAGCATGACGCTCAGCAATCCGGGCGGGCAGCCGATCTACGGCCAGGTCCGCGCCTATCGCTGGACGCAGGAAAACGGCGATGACGTGATGACGCCAACCGATGCGCTCGCCGCCTCGCCGCCGCTGCTGCAGATCGGCGCGAACGCCGAGCAGTTGATCCGGCTCGTACGCACGGGACGCAGCGCGCCGGCCGCCGAGGAAAGCTATCGCGTGCTGATCGACGAACTGCCCGCGCCCGGCACGCCGGCCGAGAACGGCATCACGATCCGGCTGCGCTATTCCGTGCCCATCTTCGTCGAGCCCGCCGGCACACCGCAAACGCCACGCCTCGACTGGCGCGTCGAGCGCGACGGATCCGGCACGCGGCTCGCGGTCGACAATCGCGGCGGACGCCGTGCGCAGATTGCCGCGGTCCGTCTCGTCGACGCGCGCGGCACCGTGCACGACGTCACGCGCGGCCTGCTCGGCTATGCGCTCGCGGGCAGCACGCGACGCTGGCCACTCAAGCTGGACGCGGGCGCGGCCGGGTTCGTCAGGATCCAGGCGACCGTCAACGCGCAGCCGGTCGAAGCCCGGCTGGCACCGCCCTGATCCACGCCGGAGGATCGCACGACGTTGCCCGTTCCGACAACGAGCACGGCCCTCCGGGCTGCCTACCCCGCCCGATACGCCCGGCCCGCCGCCGCGGTGCTGGCACTCGCGGCGGCGCTGGCACTGCACGCATACGCCGTCCGCGCGCAGCCGGCGCCGGTGCCGGTGCAGGCGGCAGCCGCACCGGCGCCTGCGCCCGACACGCTGTTTCTCGACGTGTCGATCAACGGTGAACCGACGCACCGCATCGCGCGCTTTCAGCGAATCGACGGCCGGCTGTACGCCGCGTCCGCCGACCTGAACGACCTGGGCATCGCGACCGGCGACCGGGCGACCGGGCCGTCGAACACGCTCGTCGCACTCGATACGCTCGCGGGGCTGCGCTACGACTACGATGCGGGTCGGCAGACGCTCGACCTGCGCGTGTCCGATGCGCTGCGCATCCCGCACACGTTCGATACGCGCGCACTCGCGGCCGCGCCGCCCGCCACCTCCGGCCGCGGCTTCGTGCTGAACTACGACGCCTACGCGCAGACCGTCGCCCACGCCCCGCTCGCGGTCTGGAGCGAGGCGCGCTATTTCGATCCGGCCGGCGTGTTCAGCAGCACCGGGATCGCGTACCTGTACGACGATCGCCGGCGCTACGTGCGCTACGACACGTCGTGGAGCCACTCGAATCCCGGCACGCTCACGACGACCCAGATCGGCGACACGATTTCGTCGTCGTTGTCATGGACCCGCTCGCTGCGCCTCGGCGGCGTGCAGTGGCGCAGCAACTTCGGCCTGCGCCCCGACCTCGTCACGTTTCCGGTGCCGGCGCTGTCCGGCAGCGCGGTCGTGCCGACTTCCGTCGACCTGTACGTGAACAACGTGCGCCAGTTCAGCGGCGACGTGCCGAGCGGGCCGTTCGTGATCAACAGCGTGCCCGGAATCACCGGCGCGGGCAACGCGACGGTCGTCACGCGCGACGCGCTCGGCCGCTCGATCGCGACGACCATTCCGCTGTACGTCGACACGCGCCTGCTCGCGCCCGGCCTCGCCAGCTATTCCGCGGAAGCCGGGTTCCTGCGCCGCGCGTATGGCAATGATTCGTTCGACTATGCGCGAACGCCGGCGGCGAGCGGTTCGCTGCGCTACGGCATCAGCGAGCGGCTGACCGTCGAGGCGCATGCGGAAGCGACGGCCGGCGTCTATAACGCGGGCGCCGGCGCGCTCGCGCGCCTCGGCGAGCGTGGCGTGGCGAACGCATCGCTGGCGCTCAGCGCGCCGGGCCGCGCGGGCGTGCAGGCCGGCGTCGGCTACCAGTACGTGACGCCGCGCTTCTCGATCGACGCGCAGACGTTGCGCGCCTTCGGCGACTACGGCGATCTCGGCAGCCGCGAAGGCGTGCCGGTCTCGCGCGCCACCGACCGCGTCACGGTCTCGTTCCCGTTCCTGCGCGCGCAGACGCTGTCGTTCAGCTATCTCGGCCTCAAGTATCCGGGCATCGCCCCGTCGCGGATCGGCTCGATCGCGTACCTCGTCAATCTCGGCGGGCTGAGCTCGATCACGTTCAGCGGCTTCCAGGATTTCCGGCAGCGCGACGCACGCGGCTTCTTCGTGAGCCTGAGCATCGGGCTCGGCGGCAACACCTCCGTCTCGGCGAACGCCGGCCGGCAGAACGGCGACTCGACCTACACGCTGAACGCGACGAAGCCGCCCGATTACGGCGGCGGCGTCGGCTGGAACGTGCAGGCGGGCGCCAACGCGGGTATCCGCTACGCGCAGGGGCAGTTGCAGTATCTCGGCCGCGCCGGCCAGGTCACGCTGCTCGCGCAATCGTTCGACGGACGCGGCAACGCGTCGGTCGACGTCACGGGTGCGTTCGTGCTGATGGACGGCCGGCTGATGACCGCGCGCCGCGTCGACGACGGTTTCGCGCTCGTCTCGACCGACACCGGGCGCGTCCCCGTGCTCCACCAGAACCGGCTGATCGGCGAGACGGACCGGGCCGGCTACCTGCTCGTGCCCGACCTGAATGCGTACCAGAGCAATCGCGTCGCGATCGACGGCACCGCGCTGCCCGCCGACGCGCGGATCGCCGACACGACGCTCGACGTCGTGCCGCAGGCGCGCTCCGGCGTGCTCGCGCACTTCGCGGTGACGCGCTACAGCGCCGCGTCGATCGCGCTGCGCGCGCCGGACGGCACCCCGCTGCCGCCCGGGCTCGAGGTTCGCCACGTCGAAAGCGGTCAGCGCACGATCGTCGGCTACGACGGCCTGACCTTCGTCGACGGCCTCGGCGCGAACAATCATCTCGAAATCTCGGGCGGCGGCCGCGACTGCGCCGTCGAATTCGCGTACCGGCGCCCGGACGACGGCACGCTGCCGCGCATCGGGCCGCTGACCTGCGGC
The DNA here is from genome assembly GCF_001524645.2 of Burkholderia sp. MSMB0856. NCBI lineage: Bacteria > Pseudomonadati > Pseudomonadota > Betaproteobacteria > Burkholderiales > Burkholderiaceae > Burkholderia > Burkholderia sp. MSMB0856. The sequence goes on from NZ_CP013427.1 coordinate 2,629,308, forward strand.
CCCCGGTAATCCGCGCCCGTTCGCGGCCGACGCGCACGCCGGCCGCCAGCCCCGCGAATGCTAGAATTGCGGGATTCCCTCGGCGGCGCACGCCGCCCAACTCCCCTTCGAAGAATCGCCATGACGTCCCAACTGCACAAAAAGGGCGAGGCCTGGTCGGCCCGCTTCTCGGAACCGATGTCGGAGCTGGTCAAGCGCTACACGTCGTCGGTGTTTTTCGACAAGCGCCTCGCGCTCGTCGATATCGCCGGCTCGCTCGCGCACGCGAGCATGCTCGCGGCGCAGAAGATCATCAGCGCCGACGACCTCGCCGCCATCGAACGCGGGATGACGCAAATCAAGGGCGAGATCGAGCGCGGCGAATTCGAATGGCAGCTGGATCTCGAGGACGTCCACCTGAACATCGAGGCGCGCCTGACCGCGCTGATCGGCGACGCCGGCAAGCGCCTGCACACGGGCCGCTCGCGCAATGACCAGGTCGCGACCGACATCCGTCTGTGGCTGCGCGGCGAGATCGACCGCATCGGCGGCCTCCTGAACGACCTGCGCGGCGCGCTGATCGACCTCGCTGAACAAAACGCGGACACGATCATGCCGGGCTTCACGCACCTGCAGGTCGCGCAGCCGGTGACGTTCGGCCACCACCTGCTCGCGTACGTCGAGATGTTCACGCGCGACGCCGAGCGCATGCGCGACTGCCGCACCCGCGTGAACCGCCTGCCGCTCGGCGCGGCCGCGCTCGCCGGCACCAGCTATCCGATCGACCGTCACGCGGTGGCGAAGACGCTCGGCTTCGACGGCATCTGCGCGAACTCGCTCGACGCGGTGTCGGATCGCGACTTCGCGATCGAATTCACGGCGGCATCCGCGCTCGTGATGACGCACGTGTCGCGTTTCTCCGAAGAACTCGTGCTGTGGATGAGCCCGCGCGTCGGCTTCATCGACATCGCCGACCGCTTCTGCACCGGCAGCTCGATCATGCCGCAGAAGAAGAACCCGGACGTGCCCGAGCTCGCGCGCGGCAAGACGGGCCGCGTGAACGGCCACCTGATGGCCCTCCTCACGCTGATGAAGGGCCAGCCGCTCGCGTACAACAAGGACAATCAGGAAGACAAGGAACCGCTGTTCGACACGGTCGACACCGTCGCCGACACGCTGCGGATCTTCGCCGAAATGGTCGCCGGCATCACGGTGAAGCCGGACGCGATGCGCGCGGCCGCGCTGCAGGGCTTCTCGACCGCGACCGACCTCGCCGACTATCTCGTGAAGCGCGGGCTGCCGTTCCGCGATGCGCACGAAGCCGTCGCGCACGCGGTGCGGATCTGCGACGATCGCGGGATCGACCTCGCCGACCTGACGCTCGACGAAATGAAGCAGGAACTGCCGAACGTCGCGCACCTGATCGGCGACGACGTGTTCGGCTACCTGACGCTCGAAGGTTCGGTCGCAAGCCGCAACCACCCGGGCGGCACCGCGCCCGATCAAGTGCGTGCGGCGGTCAAGGCCGCTCGCGCCGCGCTCGGCAAGTAAGCCAGCCGGCACGGACCGGCGCCTTCGGCGTCGGTCTTTCGCTCGGGCGGCCGCCGCGCCGCCCGACGCCCTTCCCGCTTCCCGGATACCGCCGATGACCTTCTCCGCCGCGCTCTTCGACATGGACGGCCTGCTCGTCGATTCCGAGCGGACCATCATGAACACGTGGATCGACGTGTCGACCGCACATGGCGTCGTGCTGACCGAGATCGACTACCTGCAGATCGTCGGCCGCTCGTTCGCCGAGGGCCAGGTCATTCTCGCGCGGCTGATCGGCGACACCGACACGTTCGACGCCGTGCGCACCCTCGTGCGCGAACGGCTCGCCGCGCCCGAACCTCATCCGAAATTTCCGCTGAAGTCCGGCGCACTGGCGCTGCTCGAGACGCTCGCGCAGGCCGGCATTCCGTGCGCGGTCGCATCGTCGTCCGCGCGCGACGTGATCCGTGCGCGGCTCGATGCGGTCGGCGTGCTGCCGTTCTTCCGCGCGATCGCGGGCGGCGACGAAGTCGCGCGCGGCAAGCCCGACCCCGCCGTGTACCGGCTCGCGGCCGAACGCCTCGGCGTGCCGGCGCACGCGTGCGTCGCGTTCGAGGACAGCGACTTCGGCGCGCAATCGGCTGCCGGCGCGGGCGCATCGGTCGTCACCGTGCCCGACCTGAAGGCGCCGACGCCCGAAATCGTCGCGCTGAGCCTGCACGTGCTCGCGTCGCTCGACGATGCGGTCGCGCTCGTGCCATCGTGGTTCGGCCGTCTGGACACGCAGCAGCCCGCGTAGGCGCCGCGCGCAGCACGCCACATGCAAAACGGGCACCCTCGGGTGCCCGTTTTCCGTTTCCGCGCCGAATGACCGGCGTCGCGGCGATCGTCAGTCGTTGCCGGCTGTCTCCGACAGACGCTTCATCGTCGCGATGCGCGCGCCGATCAGGTCGACGCGTCCGTCCTCGCCGACGAGCGGCGCCGTCGCATCGCTGAACGCGACCCACGCGCGCTGCGCGCGCACGAGCGTCGCGGCCGAATGCGCGGGCATCTTGCGACGCAGCTTCTGGTAATAGCGGTTCAAATCGAACAGCGCATGTTCACATGCGGCATCCTGCACGCACGGCCGCACACGGCGTATGGCCGGTTCGCGCGGCGCGTTCGCCGACTTGCCGGTGGCCGCCGCGGCAGTGCCCGCACCGCCCTGGGTGTCGCCTTGCGCACCGCTCGTGGCCGCCACCGGCACGGCGGCGGGCGGCGCATAGCGGTCGGCCGCCGCGCGCAGCGCCAATGCGCGATCGCGCACCGGCTGCAACTGCATGTCGGCGCTCGACATCGCGTACGCGGTGCCGCGCGTCGTGTCGTACACGGCCTTCAGCAGATGAACTTCATCCTTGCGCCACGTGACCCAGCGGCGCTGGCTGTCCTGCCAGCCGCGCTTCGCGTCGGCCGGCGCGTCGTTCGACAGGCGCTGGTACGCACCGTCCATCACCGCCTGCCACTGCTGCTGCGCTTCGCCCATGCACTGGATCTGGCCGGCCGTCGACGACCGGTCGCGCCGCGCGAGACACTGCCGCATCGCGACGTCGATCGGGTCGGCCGCCGCCACTTCCGCATGCGCGACGTTCAGCCCCGCCGGCCCTGCCGACCAGCCTGCCCAGACGACGAGCGCGGCCAGCGCCGCACGCATCGTCCGGATTCGTCCCTGCGCCGCCATCAGTCGCGCACGCAATCGACGAAGTACTCGACGCGGCCGTTCACCTCTTCCGCGACGAGGCCGTGGATGTCGGTGTGGAAGCCCGGGAAGCGCTCGTTGAAGTCGCGCGCGAACCGCAGGTAGTTCACGATCGTCTTGTTGAAGCGCTCGCCCGGAATCAGCAGCGGGATGCCCGGCGGGTACGGCGTGAGCAGGATGCTCGTCACGCGGCCTTCGAGCTCGTCGAGCGGCACGCGGTCGATCTTGCGGTGCGCGAGCTTCGCGAACGCGTCCGACGGCTTCATCGCCGGCTCCATGTCCGACAGGTACATCTCCGTCGTCAGGCGCGCGATGTCGTTCGCGCGGTACACGTCGTGGATCTGCGTGCACAGGTCGCGCAGGCCGACGCGCTCGTAGCGCGGATGCTGCGCGACGAATTCCGGCAGCACGCGCCACAGCGGCTGATTGTTGTCGTAGTCGTCCTTGAACTGCTGCAGCTCGGTGACCATCGAGTTCCAGCGGCCCTTCGTGATGCCGATCGTGAACATGATGAAGAACGAGTACAGGCCCGTCTTCTCGACGATGATCCCGTGCTCGGCCAGGTACTTCGTGACGATCGCGGCCGGAATGCCCGTCTCGCCGAACTCGCCGTCGACGTCGAGCCCCGGCGTGATGATCGTCGCCTTGATCGGGTCGAGCATGTTGAAGCCTTCCGCCAGCGGGCCGAAGCCGTGCCAGTGGTCGTTCGGCTTCAGCATCCAGTCCTCGCGCGAGCCGATGCCTTCTTCCGACAGGTCGTCCGGACCCCACACGCTGAAGAACCAGTCGTCGCCGTATTCGGCGTCGACCTTGCGCATCGCGCGGCGGAAGTCGATCGCCTCGGCGATCGATTCCTCGACGAGCGCAGTGCCGCCCGGCGGCTCCATCATCGCGGCCGCGACGTCGCACGACGCGATGATCGCGTACTGCGGGCTCGTCGACGTGTGCATCAGGTACGCCTCGTTGAAGCGGTGCTTGTCGAACGTGCGGTTCTCCGAATCCTGCACGACGATCTGCGACGCCTGCGAGATGCCCGCGAGCAGCTTGTGCGTCGAGTGCGTCGCGAACACGAGCGCGCCCGTGCGCGGACGGCCGTCGCCGATCGCGTGCATGTCGCGGTAGAAATCGTGGAAGGTCGCATGCGGCAGCCACGCTTCGTCGAAGTGCAGCGTGTCGAGCAGGTCGCCGAGCAGGTCCTTGATCATCTCGACGTTGTAGACGACGCCGTCGTACGTGCTCTGCGTGATCGTCAGGATCCGCGGCTTCATGTCCGGGTTCTCGCGCAGCGCCTCGCGCGCGAACGGGTTCGCCTCGATCTTCTTGCGGATGTTCTCCGGCTTGAATTCATCGCGCGGGATCGGCCCGATGATGCCGAAGTGATTGCGCGTCGGCGTGAGGAACACCGGAATCGCGCCCGTCATCGTGATCGCGTGCAGGATCGACTTGTGGCAGTTGCGATCGACCAGCACGATGTCGCCCGGCGCCACCGTCGCATGCCAGACGATCTTGTTCGACGTCGACGTGCCGTTGGTCACGAAGAACAGGTGGTCCGCACTGAAGATGCGCGCCGCGTTGCGCTCGGACGCCGCGACCGGGCCCGTGTGATCGAGCAGCTGGCCGAGTTCGTCGACCGCGTTGCAGACGTCGGCGCGCAGCATGTTCTCGCCGAAGAACTGGTGGAACATCTGGCCGAGCGGGTTCTTCAGGAACGCGACGCCGCCCGAGTGGCCCGGGCAGTGCCACGAGTACGAGCCTTCGTCCGCGTACTTCACCAGTTCCTTGAAGAACGGCGGCGCGAGCGAGTCGAGATAGACCTTCGCCTCGCGGATGATGTGGCGCGCGACGAACTCCGGCGTGTCCTCGAACATGTGGATGAAGCCGTGCAGTTCGCGCAGGATGTCGTTCGGCAAGTGGCGCGACGTGCGCGTTTCGCCGTACAGGAAGATCGGGATGTCCGCGTTGCGGCGGCGCACTTCGGTGACGAACGCGCGCAGCTCGATGATCGCGGTCGCGAGTTCGGGCAGCTCGCCGTCCGGGCCCGTTTCGCCGAGCATGAGTTCGTCGTCGTCGATCGACAGGATGAAGCACGACGCGCGGCTCGACTGCTGCGCGAACGACGTCAGATCGCCGTAGCTCGTGAGGCCGAGGACTTCGACGCCCTCCTTCTCGATCGCTTCGGCCAACGCCCGGATGCCGGAGCCCGAGATGTTCTCGGAGCGGAAATCTTCGTCGATGATGACGACGGGGAAACGAAACTTCATGGGCGATTCTCCAAAAAGAACGACCGCGGCGCGTCACGCGCAGCGGTCACCCGGAAACTGGTGAGACGTTATGCAACCAGATCAGGTTTTCGGCAGCGTGACACCGCGCTGACCCTGATACTTGCCGCCGCGATCGGCGTACGACACGTCGCACACTTCGTCGCTTTCGAAGAACAGCACCTGCGCGACACCTTCGTTCGCGTAGATCTTCGCGGGCAGCGGCGTGGTATTCGAGAATTCCAGCGTGACGTAGCCTTCCCATTCGGGTTCGAACGGCGTCACGTTGACGATGATCCCGCAGCGCGCGTACGTCGACTTGCCGAGGCAGACGGTGAGCACGGTGCGCGGGATGCGGAAATATTCGACGGTGCGGGCCAGCGCGAACGAGTTCGGCGGGATGATGCACACGTCGCCCTTGAAATCGACAAACGAACCCTCGTCGAAGTTCTTCGGATCGACGATCGTCGAGTTGATGTTCGTGAAGATCTTGAATTCGTCCGCGCAGCGGATGTCGTAGCCGTAGCTCGACGTGCCGTAGCTGACGATCCTGCGACCGTCCTCGGACGCGCGAACCTGATCGGGCACGAACGGCTCGATCATCTTGTGTTCTTCGGCCATGCGCCGAATCCACTTGTCGGACTTGATGCTCATAACGGGGCGCCAGGAAACGCTGCGTGACGGTAAACGACGGCCGCCGGTTCAAGGCGGCGGCCGGGGAAGGCGCACATTTTACGCGATCATCGGCGCGCGCACGCGGCGGCCGTCAACGGATCACGCCGCAGGCGAGCGCGGGGCCCGCTGCATGCTGCGGAAACGCCGGGTCGCTCGGTTCGCGGTGCACCAGCACCGCGCGATTCAGCGCGGAGCGCACGCCGTCGAGGGCCAGATCGGGCGCGACGATGAAACCGGCCGCGACGCCGTTCGCATCCGCATGGATGTTGCCGAGATCGCCGGCGACGCGCGCGCCCGCGCGCAACCGGTCGGCGGCCGGCGCGAACACCTGGCCGGCGCTCGAGCCGTCGCCCGCGTTGCAGTCGCCGCGCTCGTGCACCTGCAGCGCGTGATCGCTGTTCGGCGGCAGACCGGCCAGGTTGTACGTGACCTGGACGCCGTCCGGGCGTTCGACGAACGTTACCGCGCCGCGTGTCTGCGAGCCGACGGTCGGCTGCAGTTGCGCGTCGGCACGCTTCTCGTGCGACGAGGAAAAAGAGGTACAGCCGGCCAGCAGGCCCAGCGCGGCGGCGACCAGCAGCGCGCGCCGCGCGCGGCCGGCGTACACGCCGTGATGTCGTTGGTTCATTCGATCCTCATGCCGGCTGGCGGCCGTTCGATACGGCGGCCATGCCGGGCGGGTAAAGGGACCCGGGAAAAGTCGCCATGATACCGCGCCTCGCGGCGCCGTAAACAGCGTGAGGCCCCGCCCCGCAAGGGTTTTACGTATTTTGAACAACGATCGACGGGAACTTCGACGTCATGTCGCGCGCGCGCTCGGCGATCGCCAGCGCGACCCCGCGCGCGATGTCGCGGTAGCGCCGCGCCAGCGCGCCGTCCGGCTCGGCCGCGACCGTCGGCGTGCCGCTGTCGGCGCGCTCGCGGATCGCGATGTCGAGCGGGAGGCTGCCGAGCACGTTCACGCCGTAATCCTTGGCCATCCGCTCGGCGCCGCCCGCGCCGAAGATGTGCTCTTCGTGGCCGCAGTTCGAGCAGATATGGATGCTCATGTTCTCGACGATGCCGAGGATCGGAATCCCGACCTTCTCGAACATCTTCAGGCCCTTCTTCGCGTCGAGCAGCGCGATGTCCTGCGGCGTCGTCACGATCACGGCGCCCGTCACCGGCACGCGCTGCGCGAGCGTGAGCTGGATGTCGCCCGTGCCCGGCGGCATGTCGACGATCAGGTAGTCGAGCTCGCGCCAGTTGGTCTGCCGCAGCAGCTGCTCGAGCGCCGACGTCGCCATCGGGCCGCGCCACACCATCGGGTTGTCTTCCTCGATCAGGAAGCCGATCGAGTTCGCCTGCAGCCCATGACCGACCAGCGGATTCATCGACTGGTTGTCCGGCGACTCGGGGCGCTGGCCGTGAATGCCGAGCATGGTCGGCAGCGACGGACCGTAGATGTCGGCGTCGAGAATGCCGACCGATGCGCCTTCCGCGGCGAGCGCGAGCGCGAGGTTCACGGCCGTCGTGCTCTTGCCGACGCCGCCCTTGCCCGATGCGACCGCGACGATGTTCTTCACGTTCGGCAGCAGTTTCACGCCGCGCTGCACCGTGTGCGCGACGATCTCCTGCGACACGGCGACGCGTGCGTCGCGCACGCCTGGCACGGCCTTCAGCGCGTCTTCAATGCGCGCGCGCACGTCGTCGTGCTGGCTGCGCGCGGGATAGCCGAGCACCACGTCGACCGCCACGGCGTCGCCGTCGATCGCGACGTTGCGCACGCCCTTGTTCGCCGCGTACGGACGGCCGGTATTGGGGTCGACGACAGCCGCCAATGCGGCGTCGACTTGTGCCCGGTCAATGCTCATCGAAACTCCGTGAAAACGTTTTTCTCTCGCGCAAACGTCAAAAAATATCAAATAACGCTGCGAAAATCGGGAAAAGTGAAAGAATCTGTTGCACGCCATTGCGCGAACGCGCGCGTCGGAGCAATCTTCGCGTGCGGCATGCTATGGGGCCAAATCGGCCGCCAACCGCCTATATTGTAGAGGCTGATGCGTCGCCCTGTCCGGAACAGCCCCGCTGGCAAACAGGGCATGCAGCCGCCTCGGCGGCTGCCGCGAGCACGGGCCTGCCCTTCCTTTTTCGGGCGTCCGTGCAGGGAGCCGTAACTGTTGTTTGTCGTTGTCGACTCGTTCAACCAAGAGAGGAATCCAAGATGAACATGAAAATCGCGACTCGCCTGTCCGTCTTCGCACTCGCCGGCGCGCTGCTGGCAGGCTGCGCCACGCAGCAAGGCAACAATACGGCCGTCGGCACCGGCACGGGTGCGGCGCTGGGCGCGGGCATCGGCGCGCTGGCCGGTGGCGGCAAGGGCGCGGCGATCGGCGCGGGCGTCGGCGCACTGGTCGGCGGCGTGACGGGTTACAACTGGCAAGCGATCAAGAACAAGCTCGCGCCGTCGGCAGCCAAGACGGGCACGCAGGTGACCGAGCAGCCGGACGGCTCGCTGAAGCTGAACGTGCCGAGCTCGGTGACGTTCGCGACGAACCAGTACGCGATCACGCCGGCCTTCACGCCGCTGCTGAACGACCTGGCGACGACGCTGAACCAGAACCCGCAAGTGACGGCATCGATCGTCGGCTACACGGACAGCACGGGCTCGGCACAGCTGAACCAGACGCTGTCGCAGAACCGTGCGCAGAGCGTCGTGAACGCGCTGGTGCAGCGCGGCGTCGCCGGCGGCCGCCTGTCGGCACAAGGCATGGGCCCGTCGAACCCGATCGCGGACAACGCGACCGAAGCCGGCCGTGCGCAAAACCGCCGCGTCGAGATCTACCTGCGCGCAGCACAGCAGTAAGCATCGCCGCGAGAGGAGGGAACGGGGGCGCGCGCCCCCGTCGCACAAGGCTTCCCGCGGGGCCCGTAACAAATCGAAAAAAATTTCGAACTTCTGTCTCGGCCCGCGGTCTGTCTTTACGGTACGCGGCTGGCGCAGCCGGCGCGTCACCATTCTCCTCTTGTCGTTGTTGCTCCGGGGCCGTATCCGCCCCGGTTTTTTTTGCCCGGAATTTGCGTGCTGCGCCGCAGCATCACGCCGCCGGGCACGCCGCCCCGGCGGCCCCGCCCCCTCCGGCGCCCGGTCCATGGCGCCCGCGCCGGCTGACCTGCCCGCGCCCCTGCTAGAATCGCAGTTTCCGTCGTTTCCCGCCGTTCTTCTACAGACCCTATGTCCGCATCCGACCTCACTTCCGTGCAGGCCGCGGCGCCGCAAGGCAGCCGCCAGATCCTCGTTACGTCCGCACTGCCCTATGCCAACGGCCAGATTCATATCGGCCATCTGGTCGAGTACATCCAGACCGACATCTGGGTGCGGACGCTGCGAATGCACGGCCATGAGGTCTACTACATCGGCGCCGACGACACGCACGGCACGCCGGTCATGCTGCGCGCGGAGAAGGAAGGCCTCACGCCGAAGCAGCTGATCGACCGCGTGTGGACCGAGCACAAGCGCGATTTCGACAGCTTCGGCGTGTCGTTCGACAACTTCTACTCGACCGACTCGGACGAGAACCGCGTGCTGAGCGAGAAGATCTACCTCGCGCTGAAGGACAACGACCTGATCGCCGAGCGCGAGATCGAGCAGGCGTACGACCCGGTCAAGGAAATGTTCCTGCCGGACCGCTTCATCAAGGGCGAATGCCCGAAGTGCCACGCGAAGGACCAGTACGGCGACAACTGCGAAGTGTGCGGTTCGACCTACCTGCCGACCGAACTGCTGAACCCGTACTCGGTCGTGTCCGGTGCGACGCCGGTGCGCAAGACGTCGACGCACTACTTCTTCCGCCTGTCGGACCCGCGCTGCGAGTCGTTCCTGCGCGAGTGGGTCAGCGGCCTCGCCCAGCCCGAAGCCACCAACAAGATGCGCGAATGGCTCGGCGACGCCGGCGAAGCCCGCCTCGCCGACTGGGACATCTCGCGCGACGCGCCGTACTTCGGCTTCGAGATCCCGGGCGCGCCCGGCAAGTACTTCTACGTGTGGCTCGACGCGCCGGTCGGTTATTACGCGAGCTTCAAGAACCTGTGCGACCGCAAGGGCATCGACTTCGACGCGTGGATCCGGTCGGGCTCGACCACCGAGCAGTACCACTTCATCGGCAAGGACATCCTGTATTTCCACACGCTGTTCTGGCCGGCGATGCTCGAGTTCTCGGGCCATCGCACGCCGACCAACGTGTTCGCGCACGGCTTCCTGACGGTCGACGGCGCGAAGATGTCGAAGTCGCGCGGCACGTTCATCACCGCGCAGAGCTACATCGACACCGGCCTGAACCCGGAATGGCTGCGCTACTACTTCGCCGCGAAGCTGAACGCGACGATGGAAGACATCGACCTGAACCTCGACGACTTCCAGGCGCGCGTGAACAGCGATCTCGTTGGCAAGTACGTCAACATCGCGAGCCGTGCGGCCGGCTTCCTGCTCAAGCGCTTCGACGGCCGCGTGCAGGACAGCGCGATGAACCATCCGCTCGTCGCGAAGCTGCGCGATGCGATTCCCGCGATCGCCGCGCACTACGAAGCGCGCGAATACAGCCGTGCGCTGCGCCAGACGATGGAACTCGCCGACGAAGTGAACGCCTACGTCGACGGCGCGAAGCCGTGGGAACTCGCGAAGGATCCGGCCAATGCGGTCGCCCTCCACGAAACCTGCAGCGTGAGCCTCGAGGCGTTCCGCCTGCTGTCGCTCGCGCTGAAGCCGGTGATGCCGCGCGTGGCCGAAGCCGTCGAGGCCTTCTTCGGGATCGCGCCGCTCACGTGGGCCGACGCCGCGAAACCGCTGTCGTCCACGCAGCCGATCAAGGCGTACCAGCACCTGATGACGAGGGTCGATCCGAAGCAGATCGACGCGCTGCTCGCAGCGAACCGCGATTCGCTGCAGGCCGAGGCCTCCGGCGCCGCTGCCGCGGCCACGGCCAACGCCGCGAAGGAAGGCAAGAACGCCAAGGCGAACGCGAAGGCGGCCGCCGCGAACAACGCCGACGACGGTCCGATCTCGATCGACGATTTCGCGAAGGTCGACCTGCGCATTGCGAAGATCGTCGCGTGCCAGGCCGTCGAAGGCTCGGACAAGCTGCTGCAGCTCACGCTCGACATCGGCGAGGAAAAGACCCGCAACGTGTTCTCGGGCATCAAGTCCGCGTACCAGCCCGAGCAGCTCGTCGGCAAGCTGACGGTGATGGTCGCGAACCTCGCGCCGCGCAAGATGAAGTTCGGGCTGTCCGAAGGGATGGTGCTCGCCGCGTCGGCTGCCGACGAGAAGGCCGAGCCGGGCCTCTACATCCTCGAGCCGCACAGCGGCGCGAAGCCCGGCATGCGCGTGAAGTAAGCCGCACGCACGGCCGCTTGCACGAGAAAGCCCCGCACCGATGCGTGCGGGGCTTTTTTATGTTCGCAACGGGGACCGCGCGACGACGATGCGAGCCGGCGCGCGGCATCGTCACCGCTGGCCGAACCAGCGATCGAAGCGCCGCGTGTAGTTCAGGTCGACGCCCTGGAACGTGCCGCCATACGCGGACACCGACCAGAAGCGCGTCAGGTTGATCGTCGCCTTGAACGCGTTGCTCGCCGATTGCAGCCCTTGCTCGTAACCGAGCACGAAGCGCTCGTTGATCGCCTTCGAGATCTGCACGACCTGTGCGTCGGTGAGGCCGACGTCGCTGCGGCCAATCGAGAACTCGTCGAGACCGATGCTCTGCGCGACGCGCCTGCCGGTCGCGCTGCCAAGCAGCCCGAGCGCGGCGGTCATCGCATTCTGCTGGCCGACGTTGTTGCCCTGGTCGGTGCCGTGCCCGAACAGCAGCCACGACAGCTTTTCGTTGTCCGTGACGTTCGGCTCGGACACTAGCTTGACCGTCGGCGACTGAATCGTGCCGGTGACCTGCACGCCGGCCTCGACCTCCTGATTGCGCCGCATCGCGAGGATGTTCACGCCTGGATTCGACACGGGGCCGTTGAACGTGAAGAAGCCGTTCTCGACCGCGAGCTTGCGGCCGAACGACGTATACGTCGAGCCTTCGGTCACGCGCACGTTGCCGACTGCGCGCAGCGGCACGCCCGGCGCGCTCATCACGGTGATCGTGCCGCGCAGCCCGAGATCCGCGCCGTGCCCCTTGAAGCGGAAGTTGTTGCCGAGGCCGATGTCGATGTTCGCGCGCGGCGCGAGCGACGGCGCCGGCTTGTCCTCGACCTTCTGCGGCTTCGCGACCGCCGTGCCGGTCGGCGTCTCGCCGCGCACCGTCCCGTCCGGCCGCACCACGACGACATCGTCGGACAAGTGCGGCGCCGCGTCTTCCGGCAGGTCGAACAACGCACGGTCGACGACGAACTTGCCGTCGATCGACAGCGCGCCGCGCGGCCCGTCGTTCGCGACGGTCGCCTTGCCCGACAGCGACAGCTTGCGGTCCGGCGCCGCGAACAGTTCGAGCTTGTCCGCGACGATGCTCGCGGTCAGGTCCGGCGCCTCACCGTCGAGACGCACACGGCCGATGGCGCGCAGCGTGCCGTCGCCGCCGTGGAACTCGACCTGCTGGAATTCGACGAGGTTCTCCGCGAGCTTCACGCGCACGATGCCGTCCTTCAGCTGCACGCCCTGGTCGACGAGCGTCGCGGACAGATCGTCGCCCGTCAGCATGCCCGACACGTTCGGCTTCACCGGCGTGCCCGCGATCGTCAGCTTCAGCGCCGCGCGCCCGCCGAGCAGGTAGCTCGGCCCGAACAGGTTGCCGGTCGACTTCAGCGACGGGATGTCGGCGTCGATGCGGCCCGCCAGCGGGCCGTCGTCGACGACGCCGAACACGCCGTCGCGCAGCGCGAACGGCACGGTGACGTTCGCGTCGAGCGTGCCGACCCGGTTCGCCTTCGCGAGCGCCACCACGTTGAGCCGGTTGCCCGGTGCAAAGCTCGCGCGCGCCGACAGGTCGGTCAGCCCGAGCGACGCGATGCCGCGCCCGGTCTCGATCGTCACGTCGCCGCCGCGCCGCTTCAACTGCACGTAGCCCGTCGCGTTCGCGCCGAGCGAGAAATCCCAGTCGGCATCGAGCACGACGTCGGTGCGCACCGGCGGCCGCTGGCCCGTCAACTCCTGGCGGATCTCGAGGAAGCGCGCGACCGACGCGCCGCGCACGGCGCCGGCCGAGCGCAACTGCCCGTGATCGAACACGAACGACTTCAGGTCGATCGCCGCGCCTTCGAGCGTGATCCGCGTCGCGCCGAGCGTCACGCGGCCGGCGCCGGCCGACACGGCAAGCGGCGCCTGCAGCGCCACCGACGGCGTGCCGCGGTTCGCGAGGCGCGTGACGGTGCCGTCCCAGCGCATCCCGTCGCGATTCTCGACCACGCCGCCGTTCGCCGCGAGCGTCAGGTCGATCACGCGGCCGCCGGCGGTCCCGATCGCCGACGCGTCGAGCGTGTGCTTCGCGCGCGTGCCGTCAAGGTTCGCGCGCAGCGATTTCAATTGCAGCGAGCCGAGCGCGATGTCGGTCGCGTCGGCCGTGAACACGAGCGCGCCGTGCGCACCGTCGCGGATGTCGGCGCGCCCCTGCGCGGCACCGATCCGGTTCGAGCCGACCACGACGTGCTGAGCCTTGTAGGTGCCCGTCACGTTCGGATGCGCGAAGCTGCCGGTCAGCTCGCCCTGCGCCTGCACGAGCCCCTGCACGCCGAAGCCGAGCCGGTCGAGCTCGGGCGCGTCGACGACGAAGCGCAGCCGGTCGCCCGGCGCGCCGAAACTGCCGCGCAGGTCGACGTGGTTGCCCGCGATCGACAGGTTCGCGTTGCTCGGCAGTATCCGCGCGCCGACGAGCTGCACAACGCCCGCGCCGGTCAGCGGCACGCCGTCGTAGAGGCTGTCGCCGAGCTTGAAGGTCGCCTTCGTCGACACCTGCGGCGCGAGCGCGCCGGAGGCCGTCAGCGTGCCCGATACGCGCGTCTCGCCGCGCCTGGCCGGCGCCTTCGCAGTCGCCTTCGCCGCTTTGGCGGCCGGCTTGCCGCCGCCCGCGCCCGGCGCGCCCGGCGCGCGCATCGCGGCGAGCAGCAGCGGATCGAACGCGGTCAGCGTCGCCTTCGCGTCGTAGCTCGAATGCGCGTCGTGGCGGAACACGCCGGTCAGGTCGATACGGCCCTTGCCCGCCGTCACGCGCGCATCGGTCAGCACCGTCTGCTGCTGCGTCAGCGCGACCTTCGCGCGCGCGCCGAGCGCGAGCTTCGGATCGTTCAGGTTGAAGTCGACGGTCGTCACGTCGCCTGCGAGCGTCACGCCGAGCGGGCCGCCGAGGCGCATCGGCCGCAATTCGGCGACGAATGCATTGAGGTCGAGGTTCGCGACCTTCAGGTCGAAGCGGCCCTTGCCGCCGGTCAGCGCGCCGTTGCCGATCACGCTGCCGTCGCGGATCAGTTTCAGCGCGAGGCCGTCGATCCGCTGCGCGTGTGCGTCGAGATTGACGGTCGCATGTGCGTCGACGACAGGCAGCAGGTGCTCGCCGAGCGTGCCGGGCTTCGCGTTGACGATCGACACCGGGCCGGTCACCGCGAATCCCTTCGCCGGTGCAGCACCGGCCGGCGCGGTCACGGGCGCCAGCTCCGCGCGCACCGCGAGATCGGCGGCCGGCGCGCCCGGCGCGATCGCCTGCGGGTTCACGTGATCGAACGCGAGCGACGCGCGCGTGAGCGGCACCGCGCCGAACGGCGCGGCCTCGACGTGCGCGCGCCCGTTCAGCTTCATCCCGCTCGCGGCGACGTCGGCGACGAGCGCTTCGAGCGAACCCGATACGTTCGCGCTCGCGTTGACCGGTTCGTTCGCGAGCTTGCCCACGTAGGTCGCGTTGCCCGTCAGCGCGAACGGCTTCACGCCGTCGAGCTTCGCGCGCGCGGTCAGCGCGCCGTACGGCGTGTCGACACCGTCGAGCGCAAGTTCATGGTGGCGGCCGTCGCTGCGGCCGTTCAGCGCGAGATGGTCGAGCTGCGTCGTCGACCCGCCTTCGTGAATCGCCAGGTGATCGACGCGCAGATCGTCGATCCGCAACTGCAGCGGCAGGCGCAGGTCCTGCGGCGTCGTGCCCGGCGTCGACGGCCCCGGCGCGATCCGCACGTCGATCGTACCCGCGCGAAGGTAGTCGACGGACAGCCGCCACGGCGCGCGGGTCAGCGCCCAGCGGCCGTCGAGCCGGTCGATCCGCACTTCGGTGCCGGCGCCGCCGGGGCTCGTCCACGCGAAGCCGCGCAACCGCACGCCCGTCGCGAGCGCGCCGCCTTCCAGCGTGCCCGCCAGCCGGCCGCCCAGCACGCGCACGGCCGTCTGCCACGCGAGCCGCGTGCCGCGCTCGGTCGTCGCCGCGGCCAGCACGAGCCCGGCCGCCAGCACGGCGAGCAGCACGACCGTCACGAGCGTCCACGCGACGATCCGGCCCGCACGCACGCGGCGCGGCGCGCGCGGCGGCGCGTCGGGCGCGCGCTCGGGCGAGTCCGGATCGTGAGGCGGCGGCGTGTCGTTCGGATCCTTCGTCATGCGGTTCGTCGTGGCTCGTGCAACAAGGTCAGAAAGCGATGCCGAGCGTCAGGTACGGGCGCACGCTGTGGTTGCGCAGCCCGTACGCGACGTCGACGTTGATCGGGCCGACGGGGCTGCGCCAGCGCGCGCCGATACCGACGCCCGGGTAGAACACCTTCTCGCCCCATGCATCGGTCGCGGTGCCGATGTCGAAGAAGGTCGCGGCGCCCCAGTCGCGGTTGAACCAGTGCTGGTATTCGGCGGTGCCCGTCATCAGGTACTTGGTCGGCAGCACCGAGCCGTCGACGCTGTTGCCGATGCTCTGGTAGCCGTAGCCGCGCACCGAATTCGAGCCGCCCGCGCGAAACAGCAGTGACGCCGGCACACCGGCCGAGCTGCCGCTCGTGAACACGCCGCCGAGCTCCGCGCGGAACACGAACAGGTCGCGCTTGCCGATCGGCACGTACTGCTGGCCGCGCGCGTAACCGCGGATGAAGGTCTGGTCCGTCAACACGCCCTTGATCGCGAAGCCAGCCTCCGCGTGGATCAGGTTGCCCGAGCGCGGGAACAACGGATCGTCGACGTTGCGGCGCGTCCATGCCCACTGCGGCACCAGCGCGCGGCTGGTGGTCGGGCCGGCGCCGTTCTGGTCGAGCCGGTCCTGGTAGAACATCAGCGAATACGCGTAGTCGATGAACTGACCGGTGCGGGTGCGCTGCGCGCCGATCCGCGCGCTGTAGATCCGGGTGTCGGACACGTTGGTGTTCGTGTACGACGCGAGCACGCTGTTGGTCCAGCCTTTCTCGCCGGGCGGCATCGACAGCTGGACCTGGCCGTACTGCTGGATCTGGTCGAGCCGGCCGGACACGGTGAGCGGCCACGCGGCGCCGAACGTGTCGAGATACGTATAGGAGCCCTGCACATGCGGGCCCGTATCGGTCGCGTAGCCGACGCCGCCGCGAATGTTGTTGTACGGAAACTCGCTGACCTTCACGTGCACGGGCGTGCGCTCGGGCTTCGTCGTATCGTCGCCGACGTCGATCGCGACGCTCGCGTAGTACGGCGTGTTCTGCAGCTGCCGCTGCAGCTCGGTGATCCGCTGCACGTCGTAGATCTCGCCTTCCGACAGCGGATTGACGTTCGTGACGATTTTTTCCGGATAGCGGCGCACGCCGTCGACGTCGACCTTGCCGATCGTAAAAGTCGGGCCGCTGTCGAACGTGACGGCCAGCGTCGCGCGCTGCGTGCGCGGATCGACGCGCGCTTCCGACGACGCGATCTTCGCGCCCAGGTAGCGGCGCGACTGCAACTGCCTGAGCGCCGCCCCTTTCGCGCCGTCCCAGTCGGACTGCGTGAACGGGTCGCCCGGCTTCAGCGAGAACGCGAAGCGGGTCGCGGCCTCCTGCTTCGGATCCTCGGTCTCGACCGGGCCCTTGAACGCCAGGTCGACCGTCGACACGACGGTCTGCGGCCCCGGATCGACCGCGACGCGCACGTCACGCTTGCCGTCGCGCGTGCGCACGTCGGTGCGCACGACCGGCGAGAAATAGCCGGCCGTCGCGGTCAGGTCGCGCACCTGCTGCGGCGTGGCGGTCACGAGGAAGTCGAACTGGTCGTCGCTGATGTCGTCGCGCTTGGCGAAGCGCGCGATGTCGAGATGGGCCTCGAGGAGCTTGCGGATCGCGCGCGGCGAGTCGATCTCGACGTCGTACTTCGCATACGCCGGCAGCACGAAGCACGCGGCGAGACAGCCCGCGAGGGCCGCCCGGGCCGCCGCGCCGGCGCCGCGCCGCGCGCGACGACCGTGGTGACGCGCCGCGCGCGGGCTCGCCTCATGCGCCGTATGTGCCTGCTGGTTCACCTGACCCGCCAAATATGACCTCGTCCTCGGTTGGTGATTTTGTGGAAAACCCCGTATTTGACCACAGGGCGGCGGCGCTGCCCGCACGGGCGCCGCTTTGACGCCTGGACGCAACGCGACGCGCGCGAGGCCGGCCGGACGCGCCGCGGGTGTCGCGCCAGCGGATTCGACGCGCGATTGCCGCCGGCTGTTCCCCGCTATGCGGTAAAATCCCGCCATCGCGAACCCGGCGCATCGTGCGCCGCCCGAAACGGAAAGCCAAGCCATGCCGTATCAGTCCGACGTCACGCAATTCCTGAATCAGCTCAAGCAACAGAAGCCGACGCTCGAAGAAGAGCAGCGCAAGGGCCGCTCGCTGCTGTGGGACAAGCAGCCGATCGACCTCGACGAGCGCGCCGAGCAGCAGGAATCGCGCGTGAAGCAAACGTCCTACGTCTACTACCAGAACTTCTGACGACGTGAGCGCCGCCGACGAGGCCAGCGCCGCCCGGCAGGACGACGCGATCGCCGCGCCCGCGGGCGCCGATTCGACGCCCGACACGGTCGACGGTGTCGCGGCGTTCGCACGCCTGTACGGCGAGCCGCTCTTCAAGCTGCCGCAGGATCTCTACATCCCGCCCGATGCGCTCGAGGTGTTCCTCGAGACGTTCGAAGGCCCGCTCGACTTGCTGCTGTACCTGATCCGCAAGCAGAACTTCAACGTGCTCGACATCCCGATGGCGCAGGTCACCGCGCAATATCTGGGCTACGTCGACCAGATCCGCACGTCGAACCTCGAGCTGGCGGCCGAATACCTGCTGATGGCCGCGATGCTGATCGAGATCAAGTCGCGGATGCTGCTGCCGGTCAAGAAGGCCGATACCGGCGAGGAAGCCGAGGATCCGCGCGCGGAACTCGTGCGCCGCCTGCTCGAATACGAGCAGATGAAGCTCGCCGCGCAACGCCTCGACCAGTTGCCGCAGCTCGGCCGCGACTTCCTGCGCGCCGAGGTCTACATCGAGCAGAGCATCACGCCGCGCTTCCCGGACGTCGATTCGGACGACCTGCGCGCCGCGTGGGCCGACGTGCTCAAGCGCGCGAAGCTCGTCCAGCACCACAAGATCTCCCGCGAGGAGCTGTCGGTACGCGAACACATGAGCCTGATCCTGCGACGGCTGCAGAACGCACGCTTCATGGAGTTCGCCGACCTGTTCGACACGTCGCGCGGCGTGCCGGTCGTCGTCGTGAACTTCATCGCGATGCTCGAACTCGCGCGCGAATCGCTCGTCGAGATCACGCAGGCCGAACCGTTCGCGCCGATCTACGTGCGCCTCGCGTACCTGCCCGCGTAACGCGCGCCGCCGCGCCCGCGTCACCCCCGCACACCGAAACACACCGCATCTCGCCGCCGGGCCCGCCCGCGCGGCTCGCTCGCGGTGCGCCCGGCCAAAAAGTGAACGATCGTACTTTTTTCGATGCGTCCGGCGGCCAAATCCTCTACAATCCGCCGACGCCCGATGCGCCGCCCGCGCGCCGGCGTTCTCCGCTTCGACCCCGACGCCGCTGTTGCGGCGCCAACGCGCGCCTGCGCGAGGAACCCGCTACCCGATCATGAAAGTCATCAGCTCGATCCAGGAACTGCGCGACCAGTTGCGCGGCCAGAACCGCACGGCGTTCGTGCCGACGATGGGCAACCTGCACGAAGGTCACCTGTCGTTGATGCGCCTCGCGCGCCAGCACGGCGACCCGGTCGTGGCGAGCATCTTCGTCAACCGGCTGCAGTTCGGCCCGAACGAGGATTTCGACAAATATCCGCGCACGCTCCAGGACGACATCGAGAAGCTGCAGAAGGAAAACGTCTACGTGCTGTTCGCGCCGACCGAGCGCGACATGTATCCGGAGCCGCAGGAGTACCGCGTGCTGCCGCCCGACGACCTCGGCGGGATCCTCGAGGGCGAGTTCCGCCCGGGCTTCTTCGCCGGCGTGTGCACGGTCGTCACCAAGCTGATGTCCTGCGTGCAGCCGCGCGTCGCGGTGTTCGGCAAGAAGGATTACCAGCAGCTGATGATCGTGCGCCGCATGTGCCAGCAACTCGCACTGCCGGTCGAGATCATCGCCGCCGAGACGGTGCGCGACGAGGACGGCCTCGCGCTGTCGTCACGCAACCGCTACCTGACGACCGACGAGCGCAAGGAAGCGCCCGAACTCGCGAAGACGCTGCAGCGCGTGCGCGACAGCGTGCTCGGCGGCGAGCGCGACCTCGGCACGCTCGAGCAGCACGCGCGCACGCACCTGGCCGAGCGCGGCTGGGCGCCCGACTACATCGCGATCCGCCGCCGCGCGAACCTGATCGCGCCGAGCGCCGCCGAACTCGAAGCCGGCGAGCCGCTCGTCGTGCTCGCGGCCGCGAAACTCGGCGCGACGCGCCTGATCGACAACCTGGAAATCTGACGGGCCGCCCGCCCTCGCCTCTCACGCATCACGGAGATACCATGCAGCGCCATATGCTCAAATCGAAGATCCACCGCGCGGCCGTCACGCACTGCGAGCTGCATTACGAAGGCTCGTGCGCGATCGACGAAGACCTGCTCGAAGCGGCGGGCCTCATCGAAAACGAACGGATCGACATCTGGAACATCAACAACGGCGAGCGCTTCTCGACGTACGCGATCAAGGGCGAGCGCGGCAGCGGGATGATTTCGCTGAACGGCTCGGCGGCGCGCCGCGCGCAACTCGGCGACCTCGTGATCATCGCGGCGTTCGCGATGGTCGATGAAGCCGAGCTGCAGGCCGGCTGGAAGCCGAAGCTCGTGTTCATCGACGAAGGCAACAAGATCAAGGGCCATCGCGATCACGTGCCGACGCAGAACTGGACCTGATTCACGCGGCGGCCGGCGCCGCGCAGTCGCCGATGCAGGAAGGGCCTGATCCGTCACGATGCCGGATCAGGCCCTTCTTCATTCATCCTGCTGGATTGGCCTCGCCAGTGTTCGGCCGTCGGCGATCAAGACGCCTTGGCGACCTTCTCCGCTTTCGGCGCGCGACGCTCGGCCCATTCGACGATCGGCCGCCACTGTTCGAGATCCTTCTCGACGCGGCTTTTCGCGACGTCCCACAGCGTCAGGCCGTGCGCGGCGATCTGCACGTAGTTCTGCGTGTCGCGCACGTAGCCGAGCACCGGCAGCCCGAGCCCTTCGACGAAACGGTGCAGCTGGTCGGACGAGCGCGTGCGCGCGTCGACCCGCATCCCGACGATCCCGACCTCCACGCTGCCCTTGCGCACCGCCTTCTCGCCGGCCAGGCGCTCCAGAAACTGCTGGGTCGCGAGAATATCGAACATCGACGGCTGCAGCGGCACGATCACCTTGTCGGCGAGCTGCAGCGCGACGTTGAGCCGGTTGCCGTGCAGGCCGGCCGGCGTGTCGATCACCGCATATTCGAGGCCGCGCGGCGGCTTCGACGGCGCGTCCGGATCGAGATCCCACGCCTCGATCGCCGGCAGACCGGCCGGCCGCAGGTCGAGCCACGCATGCGCGGACTGCTGCCGGTCCAGATCGGCGAGCGCGACCCATGCGCCCTGCGCCGCGAAATAGCCGGCAAGATTGGTGGACAGCGTGCTTTTCCCCACGCCGCCCTTCGGATTCGCCACCACGATGACCGTCATGAATTCCCCCGAAAAAGCCACGCGGCGCCTGCCGCCTGGCAAGCGCCGCTCGATTGCGGATACAGGGAGCGATGATATCGGCAAACGGGGTGTCACCGGAACGGGTTGCGCCGATGCCCGCCCTCTTTTATACGGTTCGCGTCGCGGCACGCGGTGCGCCGAGCGCGAACGCGCCGCCGCCCAGCAGCGCCTGCACGGCCAGCGTGACGGCCCAGAACGCCGGATATTCCCAGCCGCCGTTCGGTGACGCGAAGCTCCAGCCGTTGGGCAGATGCGCGGACACCGCGCCGAGCATGAACGGCAGCAGCACCAGCGCGGCGATCCGTACGCGGAAGCCCACGAGCAGCGCAAGGCCGCCGGCCAGCTCGACGAACGTCGTGACATACGCGAGCCAGCCCGGCAGGCCGATCGACGCGAAGAACTGCGCGGTGCCGGGCAGCGTGAAGACGAACACCTTCTGCGCGACGTGCGCGAGGTACAGCACGCCGAGTGCGACGCGCAGCAGCGTCGCGCCGAGATCGTTGAGACGTTGGGAGTTCATGGCGAATTCCTTCATGAGTGGATGAGAATGGATCGCACTCTATTCGAATCGATTCGACCAATAAACACGCGATATGGCTTTAACTGATTCTCAAAAAGAACGAATCGGGTCGAAAAAAAGGGCATGACCGATCATGCCCCGCTGCCCGTACCCGGCTACGAACCTCAGCCGCCGCTTTTGCCTTGCGTGGCGTCACCCGAACCGGCCGGCCCGCCGCCCGGTGCGTACGAGTCACATGCGTGCGCCGCCGCCGACGCGCCCAGCAGCGCCGCGAGCAGCACGCCCAACCACCATCGAGCCTTCATCGTCGCGCTCCTTCGGGCGGACCTCCGCCCATCTGAGTTGTACGCGATCCGCCGCAAAATGCCAGGCCGGGCACGGCCTGCGTCAGCGGAACTCGGCGTACAGCGCGCGCAAATCGAGATGCTCGGCGAACGAATCGGCAAGCCGCTCCAGCGACGCCTCGCGCAGCGCCGGGTAGTCGATGCGCTCCGCGCCGTCGAGCCCCGCCCACGCGAGCAGTGCCGCGCACGCGTCGGGCGCGTCGAACAGCCCGTGCACGTAGGTCGCGAGGATCTGCCCGTCGGCCGACCGTGCGCCGTCCGCGCGCACGCCGCCCGGTGCGTCGCCCGTCGCCAGTTCCAGAGCGGGCATCGCGAGCGCGGGCCCGCGCGTATCGCCCATGTGGATCTCGTAGCCGTGCACGGCGGCCGCGCCGGGCAGCGCGAGATGCCCGGTCACGTTCTTCAGCGTCTTGTCCGGCTGCAGCGTCGTATTGAAATCGAGCAGTCCGAGCCCCGGCACGCTGCCGGGCGCGCCTTCGAGGCCGAGTGGATCGTCCAGTGTGCGGCCGAGCATCTGCATCCCGCCGCAGATGCCGATCACCTTGCCACCATAGCGCAGATGCCGGCGGATTGCCGCGTCCCAGCCCGTGTCGCGCAACCACGCGAGATCGCGCTGCACGCTCTTCGAGCCGGGCAGGATCAGCAGGTCGGCATCCGGCACCGGGCCGCTCTTCCAGTACGTGAACTCGACCTGCGGATGCGCGCGCAGCGGATCGAAATCGGTATGGTTGCTGATCCGCGGCAGCGCGGGCACGACCACGCGCAACAAGCCGGCGTCGCCGCGCAAGGCGGCGCTGCGCGCCTGCGACGGCAGCATGTCCTCGGCATCGAGCGTCAATCCGTGCAGGTACGGCAGCACGCCGAACACCGGCTTGCCCGTCTGCGCGCGCAGCCAGTCGAGGCCCGGTTCGAGCAGCTTGATGTCGCCGCGAAAGCGGTTGATCACGAAGCCGCGCACGCGCGCGCGCTCGCTGTCCGACAGGCACGCGAGCGTGCCGACCAGATGCGCGAACACGCCGCCGCGGTCGATATCGGCCACCAGCACGACCGGGCAGTCCACGCGTTCCGCGAAGCCCATGTTCGCGATGTCGCCTTCGCGCAGGTTGATTTCGGCCGGGCTGCCCGCGCCTTCGACGAGCACCGTGTCGTAGCCGGCACGCAGCCGCGCGTACGACTCGAGCACCGCGTCGAACGCGACCGGCTTGTAGTCGTGGTACGCACGCGCATCGAGGTTCATGCGCGCCTTGCCGTGGATGATCACCTGCGCGCCGCGATCGCTCGTCGGCTTCAGCAGCACCGGGTTGAAATCGGTATGCGGCGCGACACCCGCGGCGAGCGCCTGCAACGCCTGCGCGCGGCCGATCTCGCCGCCATCGGCCGTCACCGCGCTGTTCAGCGCCATGTTCTGCGGCTTGAACGGCGCGACGCGCGCGCCCGCGCGACGCGCGAGGCGGCACAGGCCCGCGACGAGCGTGCTCTTGCCGGCGTCGGACGTCGTGCCCTGGATCATCAACGTGCCGCGCGGCTGCGGTTCGGGTGCATTCATCGTATGCAAGGTCGTGGCGAAGCAAAGGCCGCATTATCGCCCGCGCCGCCACGCGTGCGCCGTTACAATCACGCGATGATTCCGCACGACCTCACTTTCGTCCTCGGCGGCGCGCGCTCGGGCAAGAGCGCACACGCCGAGCGGCTCGCCGCCGACAGCGGCCGCCCCGTCACCTATATCGCGACCGCGGCCGCGACGGCCGCCGATGCCGAATTCGAACGGCGCATCGCGCATCACCGCGCGCGCCGGCCGGCCGACTGGGGCTTCGCCGACGCGCCCGTCGACCTCGCCGGCACGCTCGCGCGGCTCGACGATCCGCGCGCGTGCCTGCTCGTCGACTGCCTGACGCTCTGGCTCACGAACCTGCTGTGCCCGCTCGACGGCGACGCGCTCGACGACGCGCAGTATGCGGCGCAGGTCGAGCGGCTCGAGCACGCGTTGCGCGGTGCGCGCGCGAAGGTGATCGTCGTCAGCAACGAAATCGGGCTCGGCGTCGTGCCGCTCGGGTCGGTCACGCGCCGCTACGTCGACGAACTCGGGCGCCTGAACCAGCGCATCGCCGCGCTCGCGACGCGCGTGACGCTGCTGGTCGCCGGGCTGCCGCTCGAACTCAAGGCCGGAGCCCCGTCATGCTGATGCTGTCGCTGCCGGTCGTCGCGATGCTCGCGGTCGCGGCCGCGATCGTCGATCGCATCGTCGGCGAACCGGCCGGCTGGCATCCGCTCGTCGCGTTCGGCAGGCTCGCCGCGCGCATCGAAGGCGCGCTGAACACGGGCCGGCGCGGCCGCATGGTCGGCGTCGCCGCCTGGCTCGCGGCGGTGGTGCCGCCGGTGGCCGTCGCCGCGTGGCTCGCGGCCGTGCTGCCCTGGCCGCTCGCGGCCGCGCTGCACGTCGCGCTGCTGTGGTTCGCGCTCGGCGCGAAAAGCCTCGCCGACCACGTCGCCCCGATCGCCGCCGCGCTGCTGCGGCACGACCTCGACGCCGCGCGCGCGCTGACCGCGCGCATCGTATCGCGCGACACCAGCGAAGCCGACGAAGGCGCGCTGTCGCGCGCCGCCGTCGAATCGGCGCTCGAGAACGGCAACGACGCGATCTTCGGCGCGCTCTTCTGGTTCGTCGTCGCGGGCGGCCCCGGCGCGCTGCTGTTTCGGCTCGCGAACACGCTCGACGCGATGTGGGGCTACCGCACGCCGCGCTTCCTGACGTTCGGCTGGGCCGCCGCGCGCCTCGACGACGCGCTCAACTGGATTCCCGCCCGCCTCACCGCCGTGAGCTACGCGCTGCTCGGCGACACGGCCGCAGCATGGCGCTGCTGGCGCACGCAGGCGCGCCACTGGGACAGCCCGAACGCGGGCCCCGTGATGGCCTCGGGCGCCGGCAGCCTGAACGTGCAGCTCGGCGGCCCGGCCGTCTATCACGGCGAAATCGAAGACCGTCCCGCGCTCGGCACCGGCGCGCCGGCGACGGCCGTGCACGTCGTCGCCGCGCTGTCGCTCGTCACGCGCACGCTCGCGCTGTGGCTCGCGCTGCTCGTCGCGGGCGGCGCACTCATCCTCGCTACCCATCATGTCTGACGCACGCATCCCGCACGGCGGCAACCTGCACGAAGCCGCGCGCCGCCACGGCATTCCGTACGACGCGTGGCTCGACCTGTCGACCGGCATCAATCCGGTCGGCTATCCGGTGCCGCCGGTCCCGGCCGACGCATGGCGCCGGCTGCCCGACGATGGCGATACGCTCGCCGCATGCGCGTCCGGCTACTACCACGCGCCCGATGCCGCGCACGTGCTGCCGGTCGCCGGCAGCCAGGCCGCGATCCGCGCGTTGCCCGCGCTGCTGCCGACCGGCGACGCCGGTGTCGCCGCGCTCGCGTATGGCGAATACGCCCCTGCATTCGCGCGCCACAGTCATCGCGTCGTCGCGCTCGACATCGGCGCGGAGGTGTTGCCCGCGTCGCTGCGTCACGTCATCGTCGGGAATCCGAATAATCCGACCGCCGAATTCGTTCCGACCGAACGGCTGCTCGGCTGGCATGCGCAGCTGTCGGCACGCGGCGGCACGCTGATCGTCGACGAGGCATTCGCGGATACGGGCGCCACGCCGTCGCTCGCGCAGTTCACCGATCGTCCGGGCCTCGTCGTGCTGCGCTCGGTCGGCAAGTTCTTCGGACTCGCCGGCATTCGAGCCGGCTTCGTGCTCGCCCGTCCCGAGCTGGTCGCCGCGCTGCGCGACATGCTCGGCGCGTGGACCGTCAGCGGTCCCGCGCGTCACGCGGTCGCCGCCGCATTCGCCGACCACGCATGGCAGGCCGCCGCGCGCATGCGGCTCGCGGCCGACGGCGAACGCCTCGCCGCGCTGCTGCGCATGCACGGCTTCGCAGTGCACGCGACGCCGCTGTTCAGCTGGACCGACGACCCGCGCGCCGCCGCGCTGCACGCGGCGCTCGCCGCGCACGGGATCTGGACGCGATACTTTGCACGACCGTCGAGCGTGCGCGTCGGCCTGCCGGGCAACGAAGCCGAATGGCGGCGCGTCGCCGACGCACTCTCGCAGTGTGTTCCGACGCTGCCACAGGCATCCGCATGACCGCCTGCCTGCTCCGCCGGCTGCCGGCCCTCGCGTCGCTGATCGCGCTCGCGCATGCGCCCTTCGCTCACGCCGACGTGACGACCCGCGACGATGCCGGCAATACCGTCACGCTGCCCGCACCGGCGCAACGCGTGATCAGCCTCGCGCCGCATGCGACCGAGCTGGTCTACGCGGCCGGCGGCGGTGCGAAACTGGTCGGCACGGTCACGTACAGCGACTACCCGCCCGCCGCGCAGGCCGTGCCGCGTGTCGGCGACAACAAGGCGCTCGACCTCGAGCGAATCGCCGCGCTGAAGCCCGACCTGATCGTCGTCTGGCGACACGGCAACGCCGAGCGGCAAACCGATGCGCTGCGTGCGCTGCACATTCCGCTGTTCTTCAGTGAGCCGAAACATCTCGACGACGTGACCACGTCGCTGCGCCGGCTCGGCACGCTGCTCGGCACCGAGCCAGCCGCCGACGCGGCCGCGGCATCGTTCTCGCGCGATATCGCGGCGCTGCGCGCGCGTTACGCGGCACGCCCGCCCGTCACGATGTTCTTCCAGGTATGGGACCGCCCGCTGACGACGCTCAACGGCGCGCATCTGTTCAACGAAGTCATCTCGCTGTGCGGCGGCCGCAACGTATTCGCGGCGCTGAAGCCACTCGCGCCGACCGTCACCGACGAGGCCGTGCTCGCGGCGAATCCGGAAGCGATCGTGACGACGAGTGCCGGCGCGACACGTTCGGACGCCCCGCTGCCGAGCCTCGCGCGCTGGCGTGCATGGCCCGCGCTGACGGCCGTGGCGCGCAACAACCTGTTCGCGATCGACGGCGATCTGCTGACCCGGCCATCGCCGCGGATCGCGCAAGGCGCGGCCGCGCTGTGCGAGGATCTCGACGCCGCCCGGGCGCGACGGCCGGCGCGCTGATTCCGGGCTTCGATGCCCTTCCGCGCGTCAGGCGAGCAAGCGGTCGCCTAAGCGTCCCAGTGGACGACGTCCCATGTGCGGGCGGCATCCTCCGTCCGCAACCAGACGACGCCGCTCGTCGGCACCGGTCGCGACAACAGCGTATCGAGCGGCACGCGCAACGCATGCGACGCGAATGCGCGAATCACGCCTGCGTGCGTGAGCGCCCATTGCGGCGCGTCGGTCCGCGCGACCGCGTCCGCAGTCCGCACGACGCGCGCGGCGAACCGTGCGACGCTTTCGCCGCCATGCGCGCACGCATGCATCAGGTCGGCCGCCCACGCATCGAGCGCCGCGCGGTCGATATCGTCCCAGCGCCGCAGCTCCCACGCGCCGAAGTCCATTTCCTGCCAGCCCGCGTCACGCCGCAGCGGCACGTCGAACGCCTGCGCGAGCCGCTCGGCGACCGACGCGCAACGCGTCAGCGGGCTCGTCCAGACCTGCCCGGGCAACGGCGCCCCGAGCGCCGCCAGACGCTCACGCACGGCCCGCGCCCCCGCCTCGGCCGACGTGGCGAGCGGCACGTCGCTGCGTCCGTAGCAAACGCCCGGTTCGACATCGACGGCCGGATGGCGAATCAGGACGAGATCCATCCGAGCACCACGAGATAGATCGCCAGTTCGCTCAACTGCTGCGCGAAGCCGAGGCAGTCGCCCGTATACCCGCCGATCCGCTTTACGAAATAGCGGGCCGCCCATGCGCGCACGAGCGCGAGCGCGACGAGCGCCGCGAGGCCCGCGCGCCAGTCCGGCCAGAACAGCCACGGCAACCCGAATGCGGCCGCGATCCAGGCCGCGCGTGCGCCCATGCGTTGCGCGACCGGTTTCGCCTTGCCTTCCGGCCGGACATAGTCGAGCGACATCAGCAAGCTCACGGCCCCCGCGCGGCTCGCCGCATGCGCGGCGATCATCGTCCACGCGGCGCGCAGCGGCGGCATGGCCGCGAGCGCCTGCCATTTCAGGCCGAGCGCGATCACGAGCGCGACCGCGCCGAACGTGCCGATTCGCGAATCGTGCATGATGCGCAGCACGTCGTCTCGCGCGTAGCCGCCGCCGAACGCATCGCAGCTGTCGGCCAGGCCATCCTCGTGGAACGCGCCGGTCGCAAACAGCGTCGCGGCCATCGACAGTCCGACCGCGATCGACGCGGGCAACACGCGCAGTGCCGCGAGATAGACGAGCGCGCCCCACGCGCCGACGCACGCGCCGACCAGCGGGAAGTAACGTGCGGCCTGGTCGAGATCGCCGGCGGCGTAGCCGATCGCGCGCGGCACCGGCACGCGCGTGAAATAGCCGAGCGCGACGAAGAAATAGCGCAGTTCGGCGCGTACACCGTTCGCGCGCTCAGGCGTCACGATTGTCGACGCCTGCGGATTCGAAGCTCGCCATCTCGGTAAGGAACGCGACCGCCGCGCGCACCAGCGGCAGCGCGAGCGCGGCGCCCGTGCCTTCGCCGAGGCGCAGGTCGAGCGCGAGCAGCGGCTTCGCGCCGAAATGCTCGAGCATGCGGCGATGCCCGGCCTCGTGCGACGCATGCGAGAACACGCAGTAGTCGCGCACGCCGGGCGCGATGCGCTCGGCGACGAGCAGCGCGGCCGTGGCGATGAAGCCGTCGACGAGGATCGTCATCCGCTCGCTCGCGGCCGCGAGATACGCGCCCGTCATCATCGCGATCTCGAAACCGCCGAACGTCGCGAGCACATCGAGCGGCGCGATCGCATGCGAATGCCGGACGAGCGCGCGGCCGAGCACCGCGCGCTTGTGCGCGAGCCCCTGGTCGTCGAGGCCCGTGCCGCGCCCGACGCACGCGTCGATCGGCACGTCGAGCAGACGGCTCATCAGGCACGCGGCCGACGACGTGTTCGCGATCCCCATTTCGCCGAAGCCGATCACGTTCGTGCCGAGCGAGGCGTGCAGGCGCACGCGCGCCGCACCGGCGGCGAGCGCCGTCTGCGCCTCGTCGGGCGTCATCGCCGGTTCGGCCGCGAAGTTGCGCGTGCCGCGCGCGACGGGCAGCGACACGAGCCGGTCGGACACCGGCAGCGGTGACGCGACGCCCGCATCGACGATCTCGAGCACGCTCTGCGCGACGCCCGAGAACGCGTTGATCGCCGCGCCGCCGGCCAGGAAGTTCGCGACCATCTGCGCGGTGACCGCCTGCGGATACGGGCTCACGCCCTCGGCCGCGATCCCGTGGTCGCCCGCGAACACGATCGTCACCGGACGCTGTACGTGCGGCTTCTCGGTGCGCTGGATCAGGCCGACCTGCAGCGCGAGCGCCTCGAGCTGGCCGAGACTGCCGGGCGGCTTGGTCTTGTGATCGATCACATGCTGCAGGCGCTTGCGCAGCGTCTCGTCGAGCGGCGCGATCGCGGGCGGGAAGTCGGTCGGATTCGTCATCGGAAGGTTGCCTCGTTGGCGCGGCCGGTGCCGCGCATCGAAAGAAGGAAGTTCATCGTCGCTCGGGCCACGCAGGCAGCAGCGCGTCGCGGCCATTCTCGCGGATCAGCACGAGCGGATAGCCGAACGCGTCGCTCGCGCGTGCCGGCGTCAGCACGTCGTGCACGGGGCCCGCCCACGCATGGCCGCGGCCGTCGAGTAACAGCGCGTGCGTCGCGTAACGCCGCGCGAGATTCAGATCGTGGCATGAGAACAGCACCGTGCGCGGCCCCGCGTCGAGCCATGCGCTCAGCGCGGTCAGGCCATCGATCTGGTGATGCAGGTCAAGGTGGGCGAGCGGTTCGTCGAGCAGCATCAGCGGCGCATCCTGGCACAGCGTCGCGGCCAGCGCGACGCGCTGCCGCTCGCCGCCCGACAGCGACAGCACGTCGCGCGACGCGAGCGCGGTCAGCCCGAACGTCGCGAGCGCGTCGCGCGCGGCCGCGCGGTCGCCGTCGCGCTCCCAGCCCCAGCCGCCGAGATACGGAAAGCGGTTGAGCAGCACCGTGTCGAATACCGTCGCGCTGAACGCGTCGTGCAATTGCTGCGGCATCAGTGCGCGGCGCCGTGCGAGCTGTTCGGGCGGCCATGCGGCGAGCGGCCGGCCGTCGATCTCGACGTGGCCGCCGGCCGGTCGCTGCAGGCCCGCGAGCGTCGCGAGCAGCGTCGTCTTGCCTGCGCCGTTCGGCCCCGCGACACACCAGATCTCGCCGGGACGGAACGCCTGCGTGAAGCCGTCGAGCAGCGTCCGTTCGCCGGCCGTCAGCGTGAGGTCGATCGCCGCATAGGTCATTTCGCCGGCAGCGTGCGGTGCGGCGTGCGTCATCGCATCGGTCTCCTCAGCAACATCCACAGGAACACCGGCACGCCGATCAACGCGGTCATCACGCCGACCGGCAATTGCGCGGGCGCGATCGCGGTGCGCGCGAGCAGGTCGGCGGCCATCACGCCGCCGCCGCCCGCGAGCATCGCGGCCGGCAGCAGCATGCGCTGGTCGTTGCCGAATGCGAGCCGCAGCGCGTGCGGCACGACGAGGCCGACGAAACCGATCGTGCCGGCCGTCGTCACCGCGGCCGCTGCGGCCAGCGACGCGACGAGGTAGATCCGCACGCGAACTCGCGCGACCGGCACGCCGAGCGCGAGTGCGGTCGCGTCGCCGCGCAGCAGCACGTTGAGCTGCGGTGCGGCCGGCAGCGCGACGCATGCGGCCACCAGCAGCGCCCCCCATGCGAACCACGGCGCCGTCACGCCGTTCAGGTCGCCCGTCAGCCAGAAGATGATGCCGCGCAGGCGCGCATCGGGTGCGAGCGACAGCAGCAGCGTGACGAGCGCGCCCCACCCGGCCGCGATCACGACGCCCGTGAGGAGCAGCCGCGGCGACGCGTCGCGCGAGTCGCCGCGCCACAGCTCGCGGCGAGCAAGGCCGAGCACGAGCGCGACCGACACGAGCGCGCCGGCGAATGCGGATGCATCGACGAGCCACCACGCGCCACCCGCGATCATCGCGACGAGCGCGAAGCCGGCCGCGCCGCCGGATACGCCGAGCACATACGGCTCCGCGAGCGGATTGCGCAGCAGCACCTGCAGCAGTGCACCGGCCAGCGCAAGCAACGCGCCGCACGCGAACCCCGCGAGCGCACGCGGCAGCCGCAGCGTGCGCACGATGTCGGCGAACAATGCGTCGCCGCCGTGCGGCACGAGCGACGCGAGCGCCTGCCACGGCGACATCGGCACGCTGCCGATCGACAGCGATGCGACGAACAGCAACGCGACCACGGCCGCGAGCGCGGCCCAGATCGCGGTGGCACGCGCGGCGCTCATGCGCCGCACGGCGTCGCGCTGCGACGTGTGGCAGGTATACGCAAGCTCGTCATCCTCGTCGAACAGGTTGTTGATGCATGCACGGGCGACCCGCGACCCGGTGATATCGTCGCGCGCGCGGCGCGGATGCCGTGCCCGTGTGCGGCAAAGCGAGCGATGCTCGGCCGATGGCACACAATAGCGCGCGCCACGAACGGCACCCCGATTCCCGCGTTTCGCCGATCGTATCCCGCAAGCGATCGGCCGGCCGAACGTCGGTCGCACCGGCGTGACACGACCACGACCCATCGAGCCGCACCTGCGTGCGGCCGACATTCTGCGCAATATAGTGGAAGCCGCCGCATCGGGTCGATCGGCATCGCGGTTGCGTCGCCGTCACGCATGATCGGCGCGGTGATCGCGACTTCCGGCGGCAACGGTGCGTCGGCGCGCGGCGCGACCGGTCCCGGCGCCGCAACGCCTGCGTCGTCGATCCGGGCGAGCCAGCCGCCGCCGCGATGTGCACGACGGCGGGATGCGGCACGCCGCGGCATGCGCCGGAGGCCGTGCGGACGATTAGGGTCAGCATCGAAGACAAGTCCCGTGAAGCACTGCGCACCCCGCTTCCCCGCAGGCCGCGCGTCATGAAGCCGTGCAGGCTCCTCGCCTCGGCCGGTATCCGGGCTGGCGGCGTACCGGCTCGCCTTCCCGCGCGAATCACGCGCAGTGGCCCGCGCCCGCGTGCGACCTGCACGCGAAACGCGCCCGAGCCGGCCTGCGTCGTCCGACGCGGCCGCTTACCGTTGCGGGGGCAGCGCAGGTTGGCGATCTCCATGCGGAGCGCGCGCCCTGCTTCCCGTTTAACCGCGCGACGCACGCGCGAGCACCGAGGCGGCGCCAGTTTAGGAGCGGGTCGCGCGAGCGTCAAGAAAGCGGCCGAACGTATGCCGGGAGCGCGCGGCGAACGCGCCGCAGCCGCGTATTCGCGGCAAGAAGCCGGGGTGTTACGACTGGAAACGTTACAGATGTCGGAATGCGCGTTATTCCGCGCTAAAATGCTGGGTCTTTAGAGGACGCAGCAAATGCTCAACGAACTCGAAACCTTATCTCAAAATATTGGCCGTCTGATCTCGCTGAACAAGCGCTATCACTCGGAACGGCTCGCGCTCGAGGAGCAAGTCGCGCAAATGCGCGCGGAAGCGGACACGGTCCGCGCGGAACTCGCGCAACTGCGCGACGAACGCAACGCGCTCGCGGCCGAGCGCGACACGCTGTCGGCAAAGATCGATGACGCCCAGGTCAAACTGAACGCGATTCTCGAAAAACTGCCGCGCACGAAGAGCGCGGAGCAAGCCGACAACCAGCTCGACCTGCTGGATGCGCAGGCGCGCACGGATGGCGACGACGCGGCCAGCCACGGAGAACATGCATGAGCACCAAGCAGATCGAAGTCTCGATTCTCGGTCAGCCCTATCGGCTCGCCTGTTCGGCCGAGACCGAAGCGGCGCTGCTCGAGGCCGTCGCACGTGTCGACGCCGAAATGTCGAAGATCCGCGCGAACAGTTCGGTGCGCGGCACCGACCGTATCGCGGTGATGGCGGCCCTGTCGCTCGCATCCGAATTGCTGCGACTGCAAACGAGCGTGCGTCACGGTGAAGCATTTCCGGCGGAAGAAATCCGTCGTACAATGCACCAGATGAACGAACAGCTCGGCGCGGTGCTCGCACAGCACGAGACGCAGTAACGTTTGATCGATGCGTCGATTCCCCTTGATCTCGGCGATCAACGGTGGTCAAATTGGCGCAACGAAACACAGTTCAGTCAGCTTCCCTGCCTGGTTCGCCAAGGTCATATATTCCTTGAACCAATGCCATGTGCACGGTTGCGGAAATTTGTAGCACGGGCGCGCGCGTCACTCTGTCTGATGTACCCGAAGTGCTGCTAACTGCGACCAATTCTGAACCTCAGGTTCAGGATGCCGGCCTAGCGGCCAAGGCGGGGGCCTATCCAACGGCATCGGGGAACCCCGATGCCGTTTCCTTTTTCAGGGTCTGTTTGCATGCGGAACGCGCATGCAAACAGACCTTCATGCCCTTTCTGCGTCGATTACGATCCATGCAATACTGGCTCATGAAGTCCGAACCGGACGAAGCAAGCATTGACGATCTCGCGCATGCGCCGCAGCACTCGCTGCCGTGGACCGGTGTGCGCAACTATCAGGCGCGCAATTTCATGCGCGACACGATGAAGATCGGCGACGGCGTGCTGTTCTATCACTCAAGCTGCCCCGAGCCGGGCATCGCGGGCCTCGCCGAAGTCTCGTCGACGCCCTACCCCGACCCCACCCAGTTCGATCCGAAAAGCCCGTATTACGATCCGAAGTCGACGCAGGAAGCACCGCGCTGGCTGCTCGTCGACGTGCGCTTCGTGAAGAAGTCGCCGCTCGTGCCGCTCGCCACGCTTCGCGAGCATGACGAACTCGCCGACATGCGCGTGCTCGCGCGCGGCAACCGGCTGTCGATCACACCCGTCACGCGCGCCGAGTGGCGCTTCATCACCGAAAAGCTGATGAAGTAGGCGCACACAGTCGGCGCACGCGTCGGTCCACGCAACAGACACACGCCAAAGGTCAAATCCGGTCAATATGCGCCGCCGCCACGGAACTCGCGGCGCGTTCGTGCAGCCTAAGCAACCGCTGTCGCCCGATCGGGACGACGGCCGTTTTTTCGTCGCGCGGTACGCCCGCGTCGCGCACGCGTGATCCGCATGCGCGCCCTCGCACAAGGAGTCCAACAATGACCAAGAAATCCGCACTCGCGCTGTCGCTCGCCCTCGCCGCCGCCGTGCCCGTCGCGCTGACGCTCGCGTCGCCGGCCGCGCACGCGCAAACCGCGAACCCGCACTTTCCGGAACCGGCGGGCGTGCTGTCGCTGTCGTCGCAGGCCAGCGCCGACGTGCCGCAAGACATCATCCACATCACGCTGTTCTACGAACAGCAGGCGAAGGACCCGGGCAGCCTGACGTCCGCGCTCAACCAGCGCGCCGACGCGGCGCTCGCGCAGGCGAAGGGCGTATCGGGCGTCACCGCGCACACCGGCGCGTTCTCCGTGTATCCGAGCACTGATCGCGACGGCAAGATCTCCGCATGGCGCGGCCGTACGGAAGTCGTGCTCGAATCGCGCGATTTCGCGGCGGCGTCGAAGCTCGCGGGCCAGTTGTCGAACCAGATGCAGATCGCGAACGTCGAGTTCTCGCTGTCGCCCGAAGCGCAACGCGCGGCCGAGCAGAAGCTCACGACCGAAGCGATCAAGTCGTTCCGCGCGCGCGCGGACGAAGCCGCGAAGGCCTTCGGCTACAACAGCTACTCGATCCGCGACGTGAACGTCGGCGGCAGCCGCAACGTGCAGCCGTACCCGCGCATGATGGCGATGGCCGCGGCACCGATGGACAGCGCGAAGATGAGCGCGCCGATCGCGGTCGAAGGCGGCAAGGCGACCGTGTCGGTCACGGTCAACGGCTCGGTGCAGATGAAGTAACGCACGTCGCGCACCGCGCGGCAGATGTGAAAACGCCGGCCTTCGGGCCGGCGTTTTTCGTTCGGGATCCTGCAATCGATGCGCACACCGATCGTGCGCATCCGCATCGCATCACGCGTCATGCGTCACACGGCTCGCGCATGACGCGACCGCATGACGCATGCAACATCAAGCCGCCACACTCGCCGCGCGGCGACGATACGCCCACACCAGCAGCGCGATGCCCGCGAGAATCATCGGCAACGACAGCCACTGCCCCATCGACAGGCCGAGGGCGAGCAGGCCGAGGAAGTCGTCCGGTTCGCGCGCGAATTCGACCGTGAAGCGTGCGAGCCCGTAGCCGATCAGGAACAGCGCGGATATCGCGCCCATCGGCCGCGGCTTGCGCGAGAAGACGAACAGCACGAAGAACAGCGCAATGCCTTCGAGCGCGATCTCGTAGAGCTGCGAAGGATGGCGCGGCAGCATCTGGTACTGCATGAACACGTCGGCAAGGTGCCACTGCTCGACGAGCGCCGGATGCTTCGGCAGCCATGCCGCGTCGTCGCGCATTGCGCCCGGGAACAACATCGCCCAGGGCGCGTTCGGATCGGTCACGCGGCCCCACAGCTCGCCGTTGATGAAGTTGCCGAGCCGCCCGGCCGCGAGCCCCGTCGGCACCATCGGCGCGACGAAGTCGGTGACCTGCAGCCAGTGGCGCTTGCGCTGCCACGCGAACAGCGCCATCGCGAGCGTCACGCCGAGAAAGCCGCCGTGGAACGACATGCCGCCTTCCCACACCTTGAACACGTCGAGCGGATGCGAGAAGTAGAAGTCGGCCTTGTAGAACAGCACGTAGCCGAGCCGGCCGCCGAGCACGGTGCCGAGCACGCCGTAGAACATCATGTCGTCGATGTCCTTGGCGGTCCAGCCCTGCGCCGCGACGTGCGGCAGCTTCAGGCGGATCCGGCCGACGACAATCGCCGCGATGAAGCCGACGAGATACATGAGGCCGTACCATCGTACGGCCAGCGGCCCGAGATGGATCGCTACGGGGTCGAAATTCGGGTGAATGATCATGGGTTAGCGATGAAGTTTTCGAATGCGGTACGGCGCGCCCACCGGCGCCACACCGCGCATTGGACGGCGCCGGCGCGCCATCGTTCGCATCATGCGGCGAGACCGTGCGCGCGCACGACGTCGATGAAGCCGGCGAGCACGGGGCTGACATCGCCCGTGCGCCACACGAGGCCCGTCTCGACGACCGGCGCGTCGCCGGCGAGCGGCCGGTAGACCACGCCGGTGCGCCGCAGGTTACGCAACGACTGCGGCACCAGTGCGACGCCCATGCCGGCCGACACGAGGCTGACGATCGTCTGCATCTGGATCGCCTCCTGGCCGATGCGCGGGGTTTCCCCCGCCGCGCCGTAGCAGCCCGTAATGATGTCATAAAAGCCGGGCGCCAAACGACGCGGGAAGATGACGAGCGGCAGCGCGGCCAGCTCGGCCAGACGCACGGGTTCGTCTTCGGGCACGCCGGGCGCCGCGGCCGCCGGCATCGCGACCACCAGCGGCTCGCGCACGACCGGCAGGTACGACAGCCCGGCCGCGTGGCGCGGCGGTACCGGTGGAATCACGAGCCCCGCGTCGATGCGGCCCGCGACGAGTTCGTCGATCTGCACGTCGCTCGTCGCCTCCGCGAGTTGCAGCCGCACCTGCGGATAGCGTGCGCCGAACGCGCGCAGCAGCGACGGCAGCAGCCCGTAATCGGCGGTCGACACGAACGCAAGCGACAGCGAGCCGGCTTCGCCGCGCGCGAGACGCCGCGCGAGCGGTGGCAGCGCGTCGGCCGACGCGAGCAGCCGGCGGACGTCGGGCAGCAGCGCCGCACCGACCGCCGTCAGCGCGACCGAGCGCTTGGTACGCGCGAACAGCGCGACGCCGAGCGCGTCCTCCAGCGCCCGAATCGCTTGCGACAGCGGCGGCTGCGTCATCGACAGGCGCTCGGCCGCACGGCCGAAATGGCGCTCGTCGGCAACGGTCACGAAATAGCGCCACTGGCGCAGATCGGGCGTCGGGTCAGCCATATTTCACTCAATCGCAAAACGACTTAATAAGCGACAAATAATATATTGGACATCCCAAACCGGAAACTCCATTCTTGATTGATCCGAACCGGCGCGCCGTTCGCGGGCGTCGCCAATACAACGATGGAGTCCCCCATGCCGTACAACCGTCGCTCGAAGCACATCACGCAAGGCGTGGCCCGCTCGCCGAACCGCTCGATGTATTACGCCCTCGGCTACCAGAAGGACGATTTCGACAAGCCGATGATCGGCATCGCGAACGGCCATTCGACGATCACGCCGTGCAACTCGGGCCTGCAGCGGCTGTCGGACGCGGCCGTCGCGGCGGTGAAGGCGGCCGATGCGAACCCGCAGATCTTCGGCACGCCGACGATCTCGGACGGCATGTCGATGGGCACCGAGGGCATGAAGTACTCGCTCGTGTCGCGCGAAGTGATCGCCGACTGCATCGAAACCTGCGTGCAGGGCCAGTGGATGGACGGCGTGGTGGTGGTCGGCGGCTGCGACAAGAACATGCCCGGCGGGATGATCGCGCTCGCGCGCCTGAACGTGCCGGGCATCTACGTTTACGGCGGCACGATCCGCCCCGGCCACTGGAAGGGCCGCGACCTGACGATCGTATCGTCGTTCGAGGCGGTCGGCGAGTTCACCGCGGGCCGGATGTCGCAGGAAGATTTCGAAGGGGTCGAGCAGAACGCGTGCCCGACGTCGGGGTCGTGCGGCGGGATGTACACCGCGAACACGATGAGCTCGTCGTTCGAGGCGCTCGGCATGTCGCTGATGTACTCGTCGACGATGGCGAACCCCGATCAGGAGAAGGTCGACTCGGCTGCCGAATCGGCGCGCGTGCTGGTCGAGGCCGTGAAGCGCGACCTGAAGCCGCGCGACATCATCACGAAGGCGTCGATCGAGAACGCGGTGTCGCTGATCATGGCGACCGGCGGCTCGACCAACGCGGTGCTGCACTATCTCGCGATCGCGCATGCGGCCGAGGTCGACTGGACGATCGACGACTTCGAGCGCATCCGCAAGCGCGTGCCGGTGATCTGCGACCTGAAGCCGTCGGGCCAGTACGTCGCGACCGACCTGCACCAGGCCGGCGGCATCCCGCAGGTGCTGCGGATCCTGCTCGATGCGGGGCTGCTGCACGGCGACTGCATGACGATCACCGGCCGCACGATCGCCGAGGAGCTGAAGGATGTGCCGGGCGTGCCGCGCGCGGACCAGAAGGTGATCTTCCCGATCGATCGCGCGCTGTACAAGGAAGGGCATCTCGCGATCCTGAAGGGCAACCTCGCGGAAGACGGTGCGGTCGCGAAGATCACCGGCCTGAAGAACCCGGTGATCACGGGCCCGGCGCGCGTGTTCGACGACGAGCAAAGCGCGATGGACGCGATCCTCGGCGACCGGATCCGCGCGGGCGACGTGCTGGTGCTGCGCTATCTCGGCCCGCAGGGCGGCCCCGGCATGCCGGAAATGCTCGCACCGACGTCGGCGATCATCGGCAAGGGGCTCGGCGAATCGGTCGGCTTCATCACCGACGGCCGCTTCTCGGGCGGCACCTGGGGGATGGTGGTCGGGCACGTCGCGCCCGAGGCCTTCGTCGGCGGCACGATCGCGCTCGTGCAGGAAGGCGACTCGATCACGATCGATGCGCACCGGCTGGTGCTGCAGCTGAACGTCGACGACGCCGAGCTCGCGCGCCGGCGCGCTGCATGGAAGCAGCCGGCGCCGCGCTACACGCGCGGCGTGCTCGCCAAGTACGCGGCCCTCGCGCGCCCGGCGAACAAGGGTGCCGTCACCGGCTGACGCGGCACGCGGGTCATGCGACCCCATTGCGGACGGCCGCCGGGAAAACGCGCAAAACGCGCTTTCCCTTTGCTTTTATAATGCGCGGACCGTGAAGCCGGCCGTTCCCGCCGGCGGAGACTCGCATGAAACAGACGATATCGCGTGCGCTGCTCGTGGCGCTGCTGACCGGCAGCGCGGCGGCGGCACACGCCGACCAGGCCGGCGACGGACTCGTGCTCGCGCAGCGCAAGAACTGCATGGCCTGCCATGCGGTCGGCAAGCCGCTGATGGGCCCGTCGTTCCATGACATCGCCGGCAAGTACACCGCACGTGCCGACGCCGTCGATTACCTCGCGCAATCGATCGTGAAAGGCAGCGTCGGGGTGTGGGGCGGCGTGCCGATGCCCGCCAATACGCAACTGACGAGCGGCGAAGCGCATACGCTCGCGCAATGGGTGCTGTCGCTGCGCTGAACCGAATGACCGGGCCCGTGCACGCGCGCCATGCTTCTCGTTGCGACAGGAGCCGCGCCCGCGGCACCCGCGCACGAAACGCGCCGTGCGCTCAGGCTGAACGTCCGATCCGGCGGCGAGCGATCTCTTCGTCGACCGCGTCGCGAACCCATTCCATCACTTCGGTTTCGAGCGCCAGCGCCACTTCGCGCGTGATCTGGCCGACCAGCCAGGCCGTATGGTCGTGCAGCGCGTCGCGGCAGCGTGCCTCGATGGCCTCGCGCCCTTCCCCGGTCAGATAATTCGTCAGCCGATTGCGCAGACGCTCGGCGATATGTTGCGCGTCCTCTGGCGTCAGCGCGGCGGCCGCATGCGACTCCGGGGGCACTGCGCGAGCCAGATGATCGGTGGCCAGTTCGTCGGCAGCCGGTGCGACCGCGTGAGACGGCATCGCTTCGCCGGCGTCGCGCGGCATCGCGGCGGCGCCGGCCTGCTGCCCCTCGACCTCGGCCAGCGCGGAGCGCAACGGCGCCTGTGCCGCAGCCGACTCCTCGGCGACGACGTGCCCGGCGGCACCGGGTTGCGCCGGCGCATCGCTGTCGCCCGGCAGTTCGACGGCCGTGACGTCCGGCGTCGGCACCGGCTCGACCACCACGAATTCGGGGTCGGTTTCCGCGTGTTCCGGCGCGGCGGCATCGTCGCGCGGCTGCGCATCGGTCGCGGACGAACGCGCCGGCACCGGCTTGCCCGGCACCAGCACGTCGGTCAGCGTCGGGATCGAAGAGGATTCGGCTTGTGTCACGGGGACGCTCCGTCGACGGTTTCGGCTAGCTGCCTTGCTTGTAGTTGTTCAGCGCGTATCCGCGATCGCGGTAGAAGCGATAGCGATCGCGGCCCGCGGCCAGCTCGTCCGGCGCATTGCCGACCACCTCGAGCAGGCGCTCGAAGCGGGCGAACTGCGCGGGCACGGCCGCGCCGAGGTTCAGCAGCACGTGGTGATGCGGCGCCTGGTCGAGATCAGCGGTCAGCACGATCGGCGTGCCGGCCGCGTGCGCGCTGTCGACGCCGCAATGCGGAATGAAATCGAGCGGCGAGAACGTCCAGAGCCGCTCGTCGAGCGCGCGCAGGCGCGCGGGTTCCGCCAGCACGACGACCGGCTGCCCGGCCAAGTAGGCCTTGCGCAGCAGCCGGCATGCGTACGCGAGCGAATCGCCGACGTTCGAATGGAAATCGATTCGCGTCATTGCCCGCGCACCCGCATCGTCGTGAGACCCGCCATCACTGGCCGGCGCGGTCGATCAGGAACTGCGCGAGCAGCGGCACCGGACGGCCGGTCGCGCCCTTCGCCGCGCCGCCCTTCCACGCCGTGCCGGCGATGTCCAGGTGCGCCCACGGATAGCTGTCGGTGAAGCGCGACAGGAAGCACGCCGCCGTCACGGCGCCGGCCGGACGCCCGCCGATGTTCGCGATGTCCGCGAAATTCGACTTCAGCTGTTCCTGGTATTCGTCGTCGAGCGGCATGCGCCACGCCGGATCGTTCGCTTCGCGCGAGGCGTCGAGCAGCTCGCCCGCGAGCGCATCGTCCTTCGAGAACAGGCCGCTGTTGTGGGCGCCGAGCGCGATCACGCAAGCGCCCGTCAGCGTCGCCACGTCGATCACGGCTGCCGGCTTGAAGCGTTCCGCATAAGTGAGCGCGTCGCACAGGATCAGGCGGCCCTCGGCGTCGGTGTTGAGCACCTCGATCGTCAGCCCCTTCATGCTGGTGACGATGTCGCCCGGCTTCGTCGCGTTGCCGCCCGGCATGTTCTCGCAGGTCGGCACGATCGCGACGACGTTGATCTTCAGGCCCATTTCGGCGACCGCACGCATCGTGCCGAGCACCGAACCCGCGCCGCACATGTCGTACTTCATCTCGTCCATGCCCTCGCCCGGCTTCAGCGAGATGCCGCCCGTGTCGAACGTGATGCCCTTGCCGACCAGCACGACCGGCGCGGCCTTCGCGGCGGCGCCCTGGTAATGCAGCACGATGAACTGCGGCGGCTCGACCGACGCGCGCGCGACCGACAGGAACGAGCCCATCTTGAGCGCCTGGATCTGCTTCAGGCCGAGCACCTCGACCTTCAGACCCCAATCCTTCGCGATCTTCTTCGCGGTGTTGCCGAGATAGGTCGGCGTGCACACGTTGCCGGGCAGGTTGCCCAGGTCGCGCGTGAGGTCCATCCCGTTCGCCAGCGCGACGGCCTGCTTGGCCGCCAGCTTCGCCGCCTTTTCATCGGCCGGATCGACGCTGAACACGACGCGCTTGAGCGTATGCGACGCCGGTTCCGGCTTGCTCTTCATCTGCGTGAAGCGGTAGGTCTCGTTGCGCAGCGCGAGAATCGCCGCACGCACGCCCCAGTCGGAGCCGCGCTCGTCGACCGGCAGCTGAGCGAGCGAGAACGTGACCTGGACGACCTTGGTCGCCAGCAACGCGCGCCATGCGGCCGTCGCCGCGTCGTTGTAGGCTTTCTGATTGAAAGCATCCTGCTTGCCGAGGCCGACGAGCAGCACGCGCGACGCCCCGATGCCCGAAACCTCGTGCAGGAACAGCGTCTTGCCGCGCTTGCCGTCCATGTCGCCGGCCTTCACCACGCGCGAGATCAACCCCTTGGTGGCCGTGTCGATGTCGAGCGCCGCACCCGAGAGAGTCTGCGCCTCGAAGATGCCGAGCACGATGCAGTCGGACTTCCCGGTCAGGAACCCCTTGGCCTCGCCTTTGCTCCAATCACAGCCTTTTATGCTAAAGTCCATCGCGCTTGTCCTCGGATAAAATCTGGGCTAAGGATGAAAGCCGCAATTATCCGCTATTTTTCCCGTGGCGGCGCGAGCGCTCCACCACGCGTGCGCAGCCTCCCGCCCTCTTCTCATCAAGAATGATCTTCGAACGCTCCCTCCAGCGCGAGCTTGCGTATACGGCTGGCGCCGTGTTCATGGTGCTGCTCACGATCATGCTCACGACGATGATGATTCGCATCGTCGGCTATGCCGCGTCCGGCGAAATCGATCCGCGCGACGTGCTCGTGCTGATCGGTCTGACCGTGATCGGCTATCTCGCCGTGATGCTCGTCGTCACGCTGTTCGTGTCGATCCTGTTCGTGCTGACCCGGTGGTACCGGGACTCCGAAATGGTCGTCTGGCTCGCGTCGGGCGTGAGCCTCACG
Source organism: Burkholderia sp. MSMB0856 (assembly GCF_001524645.2). NCBI lineage: Bacteria > Pseudomonadati > Pseudomonadota > Betaproteobacteria > Burkholderiales > Burkholderiaceae > Burkholderia > Burkholderia sp. MSMB0856. Next base: position 2,671,771 of record NZ_CP013427.1, read on the forward strand.
CGCCTGATCAAGCCAATCGGCGTGTTCGCCACGCCGATCGTCCTGCTGATCGCGTTCTTCGCGTTCGTCGGCTGGCCGTGGTCGAACCAGCAGAGCAAGATGATCAAGGCGCGCTTCCAGCAGCGCGACGAAATCTCGCTGCTCGCGCCCGGCCAGTTCCGCGAATCGGCGTCGAACCATCGCGTGTTCTTCATCGAGAAAATGTCGCCGGACCAGAGCAAGGTGCAGAACGTGTTCGTCACGTCGACCGAGAACGGCAAGGTCAACGTCGTGGTCTCGCACACGGGCCACACGGAAACGAAGGACGGCGATCGCTTCGTCGTGCTGGAGGACGGCCGCCGCTACGACGGCACACCCGGCCAGCCGAACTTCAAGATCATGGAGTTCCAGCGCTACGGCGTGAAGATCACGAGCACGCCGGTCACCAACGTGCCGACCACCAACAGCACGCCGACACCCGACCTGCTGCGCAACCCGACGCGCGACAACCTCGCGGAATTCGCGTGGCGCGCGGGGCTGCCGCTGATCGCCATCAACCTGATGGTGCTCGGCATTCCGCTGTCGTACCAGAACCCGCGCCGCAGCCGCACGATCAACCTCGTGATGGCCGTGCTGATCTATCTCACGTATTCGAACCTGCTGAACGTCGTGCAGGCGCAGATCGAGCAGGGCAAGATGTCGTTCGGCGTCGGCCTCGTCGGCCTGCATCTGGTCGTCGCGGCGATCGTCGCGGTCATCTTCTGGTTGCGCGTGCGCAATCGTCCGCTGTTTACACGCGCGCTGTTCGGCCGCTCGGGAGCATGATCGATGCGGCTCTATGAAAAATACTTCGCGCGGCAGATCTACGTCACGTTCATCTTCATCCTGTTCGCGTTCTCGGGCCTGTTCTTCTTCTTCGACCTGATCAGCGAACTGAACTCGGTCGGGCACGGCAACTACAAGTTCGGCTACGCGGTGCTGCGCGTCGCGCTGCAGACCCCGTCGCGCTTCTACGAGATCATCCCGGTCGCCGCGCTGATCAGCGCAATCTACGTGTTCGCGCAGATGGCCGCGAACTCGGAATTCACGATCTTCCGCGTGTCGGGCCTCGCGACCAACCAGGCGCTGCGCTCGCTGCTGAAGATCGGCATTCCGCTCGTGATCATCACCTACCTGATCGGCGAATTCGTCGGCCCGTACGCCGACCAGCTGTCCGAACGCGTGCGGCTGCAGGCGCTCGGCGCGTCGGTGTCGTCGAACTTCCAGTCGGGCGTGTGGGTGAAGGACACGCTCGCGGCCCGCGAGAACGGCGAGCAGGTCACGCGCTTCGTCAACGTCGGCAGCCTGTCGCCCGATTCGACGATCAGCAACGTGCGCATCTACGAATTCGACTCGAAATTCCAGCTGCAGAACGTGCGGATCGCGCAGACGGGCCGCTACGAACCGCCCGGCCACTGGCTGCTCACGGGCGTGACGGAAACCGAACTGACGCCGATCAAGCCGATCAGCGGCGAACCGGCCGACGCGCTGAACCCCGTGTACCGGTCGCAGCAGGTGACGCTGCCCGAATACCGGCTGCGCTCGGACCTGACACCGCAGATCCTGTCGGTGCTGCTCGTGTCGCCGGAACGGATGTCGCTCATCAACCTGTTCCGCTACATCCAGCACTTGCGCGAAAACCAGCAGGACACGCAGCGCTACGACATCGCGCTGTGGCGCAAGCTGCTCTACCCGTTCGCGGTGTTCGTGATGCTCGTGCTGTCGCTGCCGTTCGCGTACCTGCATACGCGTGCCGGCGTGGTCGGCGTGAAGGTGTTCGGCGGCATCATGCTCGGCATGAGCTTCCAGCTGCTCAACACGCTGTTCTCGCACATCGGCACGCTGAACACGTGGCCCGCGCCGCTGACCGCGGCGACACCGGGCCTGATCTATCTCGCGCTCGGCCTGTTCGCGCTCAAGTGGGTCGACCGGCACTGAGCGCCGTCACGACGGAGGCTTCGACATGAGTTCGCACGGCATCGTCCTGTTCGGCCACGGCGCACGCGATCCGCGCTGGGCCGAGCCGTTCGAGCGGCTCGCCGCGCGGCTGCGCGCGGCCGGCTCCCCTGCCCCGCACGTGTCGCTCGCGTTTCTCGAACTGATGACGCCGTCGCTCGATACGGCCGTTGCCGCGCAGGTCGCGGCCGGCTGCACGCACATCACCGTGGTGCCCGTGTTCTTCGGCCAGGGCGGCCATGTGCGCCGCGACCTGCCGCAGCTCGTCGACGCGTGCCGCGCCGTGCATCCGGGCATCGAGATCCGCTGCGCGACGGCCGTCGGTGAAGACGACGGCGTGCTCGATGCGATCGCACGCTACTGCATCGACCAGGTCGGCCCCGACGCGTAAGCGAATCGGCGAGCCCAAACAAAAAAGCGCTGGCTTCGGAAGCCAGCGCTTTTTTTACGCCTGCGAACCACGCGCTCGACTCAAGCGGCATCCTGCAGCGCATCACCCTCTTTCACGTGCCGCACGCGTTCGGCGAACGCATCGCCGATCATCAGCAGGCTCGGCTCCGTCGGGTCGAGCCACGCCTGTGCGTCGCCCGCCGCCATCTGCGCAAGCGTGAGCGTCAGCGTGCGTTCGCGCGCGGTGCTGCACGCCTCGACGATCGCGACCGGCGTCGCGGGCGCACGGCCCGCGTCGATCAGTTCGCGGGCGATGCCCGGCGCGCTGTCGCGGCCCATGTAGTAGACGATCGAATCGGCGCGCGCGGCCTCGCGAATCTCGTCGCTGCCCGGTGCGCGGCTGTGCGTCGCGAACGCGACGCTGCGCGACACGCCACGCAACGTCAACGAGCGCTTCAGCGTCGCCGCGCCTGCCAGCGCCGCGGTGATGCCCGGCACGACCTCGTAATCGATGCCGGCCGCCTCGAGCGCGCGCATTTCCTCTTCGGCGCGCCCGAACAGCATCGGATCGCCGCCCTTCAGGCGCACGACGCACGCATGCTCGCGCGCCGCGTCGACGATTTGCTTGTTGATGAAGTGCTGCGCGGTCGAACGCTGCCCGCAGCGCTTGCCGACCGCGATTTTCCGCGCGTTCGGCGCATAGTCGAGCATCGCCGGCTCGACGAGCGCGTCGTGCAGCACGACGTCGGCTTGCTCGAGCAGCCGCGCGCCACGCACCGTGATGAGGTCCGCCGCGCCCGGCCCTGCTCCGATCAGATACACCTTGCCCATGTTTGTCGCTTCGCTTGTCCTGCTCGTGAACGGCGACCGGCGCGCGCCGCCCGCACGGGCGGCGCTAAACGCCGGTTACGCCGAGAACGCCCGGATCATGCCGGCGGCGACCGTATGATGCGTCGCCTCGTCGATCAGCACGAACGCGCCCGTGCCCGGATGCGCGTCGTACGTGTCGCAGACGATCGGCTTCTGCAGCGTCAGCGCCACGCGGCCGATGTCGTTCATCTTCAGTTCCTGGCGGTCAGTCGCGTGCGACAGCGTATGCACGTCGAGCACTTCCTTGACCGCGCCGATCTTCGCGAACACCGTGCTCGTGGTCTGCTTCAGCAGGTATTTGCGCTGCGGCGACAGCGGCGTCTCGTCGAACCAGCACAGGTCCGCCTCGAGCTTCTTCGCCGGCGCGACCGTCTCGGCGGTCGTGACGAACATGTCGCCGCGCGACACGTCGACGTCCTGTTCGAGGCGAATCGTCACCGTCTGGCCCGCGAATGCGTGCGCAACCGACGCGGTGCCGCCCGGCACCGGCGCGACGATCTCGGCGATCGTCGCAGTGCGATTCGACGGCAGCACGACGATCTCGTCGCCGACCTTCACCTCGCCCGATTCGATCCGGCCCATGTAGCCGCGGAAATCGTCGGCCGAGCTGCCGTCCTGGCGTGCGACCCACTGCACCGGGAAACGCAGCGCGTCATGCGCCTGCGTCTCGACCGGCAGCGATTCGAGCACGTCGAGCAGCGGCTCGCCCGCGTACCACGGCATGCGCTCGCTCGCGCCGACGATGTTGTCGCCCTTCAGCGCCGACACCGGCACGAAACGCACGTCCTTCAGGCCGAGCTGCTTCGCGAGCGCGACGTACGCATCGCGGATTTCGTTGAAGCGCGCTTCGCTGTAGTCGACGAGGTCCATCTTGTTGATCGCGACGATCACGTGCTGCAGCGCGAGCAGCTTCACGATCGCGCTGTGACGCTTCGTTTGCGGCAGCAGTTCCGCGACGCCGTTCTCGACCGTCACGCGCGTCGCGTCGACCAGGATGATCGCCGCATGCGCGGTCGATGCGCCCGTCACCATGTTGCGCGTGTACTGCTCGTGGCCCGGCGTGTCGGCGATGATGAGCTTGCGCTTCGCGGTCGCGAAGTAGCGGTATGCAACGTCGATCGTGATGCCCTGCTCGCGCTCGGCTTCGAGCCCGTCCGTCAGCAGCGCGAGGTCGATCTCGTCGCCGACCGTGCGCTTGTTCTTCGCGCGCGACAGCGCGGACAGCTGGTCGGACAGCACGGCCTTGCTGTCGTACAGCAGGCGGCCGATCAGCGTGCTCTTGCCGTCGTCGACGCTGCCCGCGGTGATGAAGCGCAACACGCCGAGGTCTTCGGTGTTCTCGATGATGCTCATGATGTGAATGTCCTCGTGTGCTTCAGAAATAACCTTGCTTCTTGCGCTGTTCCATCGCGGCTTCGGATGCCTGATCGTCCATCCGGGTCGCGCCGCGTTCGGTGATCTCGGTCACCGCCGTCTCGGCGATGATCTTCTCGACGTCGTCCGCGTCGCTCTCGACCGGGCACGTGCAGCTGATGTCGCCGACCGTGCGGAAGCGCACCTGCGCGAGTTCGCTCGTCTCGCCGTCACGCATCGGCGTGAGCGGCGTGACCGGCACGAGCAAACCGTTGCGGCGCACGATCTCGCGCTGGTGCGCGTAGTAGATCGACGGCAGCTCGAGGTTCTCGCGCGCGATGTACTGCCACACGTCGAGCTCGGTCCAGTTCGAGATCGGGAACACGCGCAGGTGCTCGCCCTTGTGCAGGCGCGCGTTGTACAGGCTCCACAGTTCCGGGCGCTGCGCCTTCGGATCCCACTGGCCGAATTCGTCGCGGAACGAGAAGATCCGCTCCTTCGCGCGCGCCTTCTCTTCGTCGCGGCGCGCGCCGCCGATCAGCGCCGTGTAGCCGTGCTGTTCGATCGTCTCGAGCAGAGTGACGGCCTGCGCGGCGTTGCGCGAATCGGTTTCGCGGCGCAGCACGACCGTGCCGCGCTTGATCGAATCCTCGACGTGGCCGACCACCAGTTCGGCGCCGAGCTCTTGCGCACGGCGGTCGCGGAAGTCGATCACTTCCTCGTAGTTGTGGCCCGTATCGATGTGCACGAGCGGGAACGGCAGCGTCGTCTTGCGGTTCGCGCCGAGGCCGAATGCCTTCAGCGCGAGGTGCAGCACGACGACCGAGTCCTTGCCGCCCGAGAACAACAGCGCCGGCTTGCTGCATTCGGCAACGAGTTCGCGCAGGATGTGGATCGACTCGGCTTCGAGCCAGTCGAGGTGGCCCATGCGGTCGTCGGCGCCGGTGGGCGGGGCAAAGGCGGATTGCTCGAGCGTCGTGCTCATGATTTCAGTCCTTCTCTTCTGGGTTCGTGCCGCCCGCTGTCGCGGGCGGCGCAATATTCGGTTTCTTGTCGGCTTTCAGTGCGCGGCGCCGGCTTCGGCGTTCGCGGGAATCGGCGTGATCGTGATGTGCAGCCCGCATTCCTTCGTGTCGCGCGACTCCCACCACCAGCGGCCCGCCCGGCTGTCCTCGCCGGGGCGGATCGCGCGCGTACACGGCTCGCAGCCGATGCTCGGGTAGCCGCGCGCATGCAGCGGGTTGACCGGCACGTCGAACGCCTTCAGGTACGCCCACACGTCCGCTTCCGTCCAGTCGGCGAGCGGGTTGTACTTCGCGATCCCGCGCGCTTCGTCCTGTTCTTCCTCGTGCAGTTCCGCACGCGTGACTGACTGCTCGCGGCGCTGGCCCGTGACCCACGCGCCAACGTCGGCCAGCGCGCGGTTCAGCGGCTCGACCTTGCGGATGTGGCAGCACGACTTGCGCAGCTCGACGCTTTCGTAGAATGCGTTCAGGCCGTGCTCGGCGACGTACTGGTCGACCGCGTCCTGGCGCGGGTGAAACTGCTCGATCTCGTAGCCGTAGCGCTCGCGCACGCGGTCGATCATGCCCAGCGTTTCCGCGTGCAGGCGGCCGGTGTTCAGCGAGAAGATGCCGATCGACACGCCCTTCGACAGGATCGCGTGCGTGAGCAGCATGTCTTCCGCGGCGAGGCTGCTCGCGAACTTCACCTTCTCGTGGCGCGCGCCGATCTGCGCGAGCAGCGCGTCGAGGCGCTCGACCTTCGCGGCGAGTTCCGGCGTCAGTGCGATCGCGGTGCTCATGCGCTCACCTTGGCGTCGGCCGCGGCATCGCGGCGGCGGAACAGCGGCGCCGGCTCGTCGAACGCGCCCTGGTAACGCTGCGTGAATTCGCCGAACGCGTTCAGCGCGTCGCGGATGTCCTTGTCGGCACGCACCGCGAACGCGTCGAAGCCGCAACGCGACATGTACAGCAGCTGGTCGCGCAGCACGTCGCCGATCGCGCGCAGCTCGCCGGTCCAGCCGTGGCGCTCGCGCAGCAGGCGCGCGATGCTGTAGCCGCGGCCGTCCGCGAAGCGCGGGAAATCGACGGCGATCAGCGAGATCGCACCGAAGTCGGCCACGAGATCGGCCGGCTCGCTGTCCGGCGCGAGCCACACGCCGAGTTCGTCCTTCGTCTTCGCGGCGACGAGCGCCACGCGCTCGGCCTGCCACAGGGTGAACGGCACCAGCACCTTGCCGGCCGGCAACGCGTCGACCGCGGGCAGCGCACCGTCTTCCGCCGCGCGCACGACCTGCCATGCGTCGTCGATCACTGCGCGGTTCTTGATAATCGAAGCCATCTGCAAATTCCTTCTACCCGGTTGGTTACGCGTTCACTGCCTGGCGCGCCGCATACACGCGCTCCTTGAACGGTGCGATGCCGATGCGGTCGTACGTGTCGATGAAGCGCTCGCCGTCGATGCGCGCCTCGACGAACGTGTCGATCAGCTTCGCGATCACGTCCGGCACTTCTTCCGCGGAGAACGACGGCCCGATCACGCGGCCGAGGCGCGCGCCGTTGCGGCCCGTGCCCTGCTCGCCGCCGAGCGACACCTGGTACCACTCGGCGCCGTCCTTGTCGACGCCGAGGATGCCGATGTTGCCCACGTGATGATGACCGCACGAGTTCATGCAACCGGAAATGTTCAGCGACAGGTCGCCGAGGTCGTACACATAGTCCAGATCGTCGAAACGCTGCTGGATCGCCAGCGCGATCGGGATCGACTTCGCGTTCGCGAGCGAGCAGAAGTCGCCGCCCGGGCACGCGATGATGTCGGTCAGCAGGCCGACGTTCGGCGTCGCGAAACCGGCCGCCTTCGCCTTTTCCCACACCGCGAACAGGTCGCGCTTCTTCACGTTCGCGAGAATCAGGTTCTGCTCGTGCGACACGCGCAGTTCGCCGAGCGAGTACGCGTCGGCCCAGTCGGCCACCAGGTCCATCTGCGCGTCGGTCGCGTCGCCCGGGGCCACGCGGTGATCCTTCAGCGACAGCGTGACGGCGGCATAGCCCGGCACCTTGTGCGGCGCGACGTTGCGCTCGACCCAGCGCGCGAACGCCTTGTTCTCGAGCAGGTGCTGTTCGAACGACGCGTCGGTGTCGGCGAGCTTCTCGTAGACGGGCGGCAAGAAGTACTGCGACACGCGGTCGACTTCCGCCTGCGTGAGCGTCGACGGGCCGTCCTTCAGGTGCTGCCACTCTTCCTCGACCTGCTGCGCGAACTTCGCGGGCGACAGCGCCTTCACGAGAATCTTGATACGCGCCTTGTACAGGTTGTCACGGCGACCGTAGCGGTTGTACACGCGCAGCACGGCTTCGCAGTAGGTCAGCAGGTGCTGCCACGGCAGGTCTTCCTTGATCACCGCGCCGACGATCGGCGTGCGGCCGAGACCGCCGCCCGCGAGGATGCTCGCGACCACTTCGCCCTGCGCGTTCTTCTTAAGGTACACGCCGAGGTCGTGGATCTGCACGGCCGCGCGGTCGTGCTTCGAGCCGGACACCGCGATCTTGAACTTGCGCGGCAGCCATGCGAATTCGGGATGGAACGTCGACCATTGGCGCAGGATTTCCGACCACGGACGCGGATCGATCTCCTCGTCCTGAGCGACGCCGGCGAACTGGTCGGCCGTGATGTTGCGAATGCAGTTGCCCGACGTCTGGATCGCGTGCATCTGCACCGACGCGAGCTTCGCGAGGATCTCGGGCGTTTCCTCGAGCTGGACCCAGTTGAACTGGATGTTCGAGCGCGTCGAGAAGTGGCCGTAGCCGCGGTCGTGTTCGCGGGCGATGCGCGCCAGCATGCGGAGCTGCTCGCTGCGCAGGTTGCCGTACGGAATCGCGATGCGGTGCATGTACGCGTGGCGCTGCATGTACAGGCCATTCTGCAGGCGCAGCGGACGGAACTCGTCTTCGCTCAACTCGCCCGACAGGCGGCGGCGCACCTGATCGCGGTACTGCGCGACTCGCTCGTCGACGATCGTCTGGTCGTACTGGTCGTACTGATACATTCGGGGACCCCAGGGTTTTCGTGGTGACCGCGCGACGTCCTAGCCACGTCGCGCCCGAATCTCCGTTCCGCCGCCACCGCCGGCCTTCCGCGGCCCGGCTGGATTGCTAATGACGAAAACAGATATCCATATTTGAAAAACTCCGGTGAATCGTAATAAACTCGCCTTATATTTCAAACGACTAAAAAATTCTGTTGATATGCGGAAGGGTTATAAATGAACCTGCACCAATTTCGCTTCGTGCGCGAGGCCGTCCGGCAGAATTTCAACCTCACCGAGGCCGCCAAGGCGCTCTACACGTCTCAACCGGGGGTGTCGAAGGCGATCATCGAGCTCGAGGACGAGCTCGGCGTGGAGATCTTCACGCGGCACGGTAAACGCGTGCGCTCGCTCACCGAGCCGGGCAGGATCATCCTCGCGTCGGTCGAGCGGATCCTGCAGGAAGTTGAAAGCCTGAAAAGGGTCGGAAAAGACTATGCGGCGCAGGATCAGGGCAACCTGACGATCGCCGCCACCCACACGCAGGCCCGCTATTCGCTGCCGGCCGCGATCGCCGAATTCAAGAAGCGCTTCCCGAAGGTGCACCTGTCGATCCTGCAAGGCAGCCCGACGCAGGTCGCCGAGATGGTGATCCACGACCAGGCCGATCTCGCGATCGCGACCGAGGCGATCGCCGACTACAAGGAACTCGTGTCGCTGCCCTGCTTCCAGTGGCATCACGCGGCCGTGGTCCCGGCCGACCACCCGCTGCTCGAACGCAAGCCGGTCACGCTGGACGATCTCGCGCAATACCCGCTGATCACATACGACGACGCGTTCGCCGGCCGCAAGAAGATCAACCATGCGTTCGCGCTGCGCGGGCTGTCGCCGGACATCGTGCTGGAGGCGATCGACGCCGACGTGATCAAGACCTACGTCGAGCTCGGCCTCGGCGTCGGGATCATGGCCGACATCGCGTTCAACCCGGAGCGCGACCGCAACCTGCGGCTGATTCCGGTCGGCCACCTGTTCGGCAGCAACGTGACGCGCGTCGCGCTCAAGCAGGGCGCCTACCTGCGCAGCTATGTGTATACGCTCGTGGAGCTGCTGTCGCCGACGCTGAACCGCAAGCTGATCGAACAGGCGCTCAAGGGCGAATCCGAATCGTACGAGCTTTGAAGGACAGGTATAAACACAGGGGCGCAAATCGCGCCCCTTTTTATTGCCCGACGGAGATTCCCGCATGACGCTTCCCGCCCTGTTGCGCCGCGCCGCCGGCGCCGCCCTCGTGCTCGCCTGCGCGGCCGCGCATGCCGATCTGAAGGTCGGCGTCGACCTGTCGTCGACCGGCCCGGCCGCCGCGATCGGCATCACCAGCAAGAACGCGATCCTGATGTGGCCGAAGACGATCGCCGGGCAGCCGCTGCAGGTGACGGTGCTCGACGACGCGTCCGACCCGGGCGCCGCCGTGCGCAACATCCGCAAGCTGGTCGACGAGGATCACGTCGACGTCGTGGTCGGGCCGAACATCACGCCGGCCGCGCTCGCGGCGCTCGACGCGGTGGCGGCCGCGCAGACGCCGATGATCACGCTGGTCGGCTCCGGCGCGATCGTCGAGCCGCAGGAAGGCGCGCGAACCTGGGCATTCAAGATGGCGCAGAGCGACAGCGCGATGGCCGACGTGATGACACGCTACATGGCCAACCACGGCGTGAAGACGGTCGGCTTCATCGGCTTCGCGGACAGCTACGGCGACAGCTGGCTGAATGAATTCACACGCTTCGCGGAAGTCCGCAAGATCCGCGTGATCGCGACGGAGCGCTTCAACCGCACCGACGCCAGCGTCACCGGCCAGGCGCTGAAGCTGATCGCGGCGAAGCCGGACGCGATCCTGATCGCGGGCTCGGGCACGCCGGCCGTGCTGCCGCAGCGCACGCTGATCGAGCGCGGCTACAAGGGCGCGATCTACCAGACGCACGGGATCGCGACGCCCGAATTCATCAAGCTCGGCGGCAAGGACGTCGACGGGACGCTGTTCCCGACCCAGCCGGTCGTCGTCGCGCGCACGCTGCCCGCCGACCATCCGGCCCGCAAGGCCGCGCTCGCGTTCGTCGATGCGTACGAAGCGAAATACGGCGCCGGCACCGTCACGCAGTTCGCGGGCGACGCGGCGGGTGTGTATCCGCGCCTCGCCGACGCGGTCGGCCGCGCGCTCAAGGCCGCGCAGCCCGGCACGCCGGCCTTCCGCGCGACGCTGCGGCGCGAGCTCGAGCGTGCGCACGAGCTCGTCGTGCCGAACGGCGTCGTCAACACCAGCGACAAGGATCACGTGGGGCTCGATCAACGCGCGAGCGTGATGGGGATCGTGAAGCACGGCCAGTTCGTCTATCTGAGCCAGTAACGCAAGGACGATCGCCGGACAGCTTGCCCGGTGCCCCGTTTTCCGCCATAATCCGCGTTTCGCCGCGCACAATCGCATGCGCGGCCAGGATCAAAGCCCAGGTGGTGAAATTGGTAGACGCAGGGGACTCAAAATCCCCCGCCGCAAGGCGTGCCGGTTCGATTCCGGCCCTGGGCACCAAACACGGTTCCAACGAGATCCGCGCACTTCCGAAAACCCGCGACAGCACAAGGCTCCGCGGGTTTTTTATTGCTTCCGTGATCCAAGCTGAGTCGTGGACAACCGGTGGTATTGGGTGGTATTTTTGGTGGCACCAGCGCAGCCTCTGTCCTTCTCCGATAGGAGATACCACCATGTCGCTCACCGACACTCAGGTCAGGAACGCCCGTTACAACCCGGGAGGGACCGGCAACCGCTTGTCTGACGGCGGTCGCATGTACCTGCAGCTTTCCCAGTCCGGCGCGAAATACTGGCGAATGAACTATCGCTTCGCCGGCAAAGACAAGACACTCGCGCTGGGCGTCTATCCAGACGTGTCACTCGCATCGGCACGCAAAAAGCGCGACGAAGCACGTGAGCAACTGGCTGCTGGCATTGATCCTGGCGAGGCCAAGAGAGCCGAAAAGCGCGCTACGCGCATAGCGCTAGCCAACTCGTTCGAAATCGTCGCCCGAGGCTGGATGGATGAGCGCAAGACGACGGTCGATCCAGCGCAGCACAAAAAAACGGTGGCTCGATTCAACAATGACGTGCTTCCGTGGCTGGGTAAGCGCCCGATCACAAGTCTTGACGCACCGGAAATCCTTGCTGTCCTGAAGCGCATTGACGGCCGCGGTGCGCGCTTTACAGCCCATCGAGTACGCAGCGAGATCAGTCGAGTCTTCCGGTATGCCATCAAGGAAGGGCTGTGCAAAACCGACCCGGCCAAGGATCTGATCGGCGCTATTCCATCGCCTGTTGAGAGGCACTTCCCGTCCATTACGGAACCCGTCAAGGTGGGGGAAATGCTGCGAGCATTTGACGGCTTCTCGGGCACGTTTCCGGTGCTTTGCGCGCTCAAGCTTGCGCCGATGCTGTTCGCGCGCCCCGGAGAACTGCGGCAGGCGGAATGGTCGCAGTTCGATCTCGACAGGGGAGAATGGCGCTATCTTGTCAGCAAAACGAGAACGGAGCACCTCGTTCCACTTGCCACACAGGCAGTCGTCATTCTGCGCGAACTGCATGCTCTGACGGGGCACGGCCGTTACGTATTCCCGGGCGCACGAAGCCATCTTCGCCCGATGAGCGAGGCAGCCCTCAATGCGGCGCTGCGCCGGCTCGGGTACGACACACGCACAGAGGTTACCGGTCACGGATTTAGGGCCATGGCCCGTACGATCCTACACGAAGAACTTGAACACAAACCTGAGGTCATCGAGCATCAACTCGCACATGCAGTTCCGGACAATCTAGGCTCAGCCTACAACCGGACGAAGTTCATTCGAGAACGACGGGCCATGATGCAGGAGTGGGCTGACTATCTTGATCAACTTAAATCAGGCAGCGCAGCCACTTCAATTTCCGTACAGTGATAACGGCACGCCTCAGACAGCAGCGGACGCAACGCCCCTAGTATGGCTCATGCTCGCGTCTACTGAGTATCACGTGTTGGAATCGGCGAGCGGCCACCACCCGTCACAAAGCGTTGCAGTCGATCCCAAGCGACCAGATAGCGATATTTGGGGATCGCTGCCAGTTGCTCATCATGCACGACCAACACGCGCTCCACGTCGGCCAGTTCGTCAGCCAAAAGGGTCCACGGCTCGCCGCGTTCAGCACGCGCAATACAGGCGTCCAAAACAGCTTCCGCTCGCCTATACAGATCTAAGTCTGAACCCGAAGCTGTCTCGCTTCGCATGAAGAACGCGAGATAGACAATTCGCAGCAGACAGATCGCCTGATCACAATCCCCGTTCCCGGAGCGAATCACGGCCAGCGCCATGTGATGCTCCAGCGACAACGATCGCACCTTCTCGGTCGATAGCGGCAATAACATCTCTTTCGGAAGCCCAGCGCGAGCATCACGCCGCGTCGCGCGTCCTCGGCTAGTAGCCGTCTTTCCCATTGCCAGAACCTCTGCTTACAAGTCACTCCCTGCCCTCATAATCCCACTTCAGACGCTTTTTCGGGTCCTTCGTCATTTCCAGGAAAGCACAATTGGGACACCAACGCCCCTTGTTCTTGACGTTCGCCGGTGACGACTGCCAGACATGCCCTCGATGGCACTGCCAAGTCAGTTTCACGTGAACACCCTGGTATCCCTCAGACAAACATAACCCACCGCGATCCTTCGCGATCGCCTGCATGGTCTCAAGCGTGAGACGGCGCGCAAGACCCGCACATTGGGGACACCAATGTCCGTGCACCACCATTTGTCCGGACGCCTTCCACCGATGGCCTTTTGCACACTCGAACGGGTAATGATCACGACTACGCGTGTACTTTGCCGCCAGGCACCGACCACCGTGCTGCCGAGCAATAGTCTCCAATCTCTTGAGCCCATCGGTCAAAATATTGCATTGCGCCGATTTCACTCGCCCGCATTCCGGGCACCATTTGCCTCTGCGGATCAGTTCGCCGGTCGTCTCCCACTCGTGCCCGTCGACGCACCGTAGTCGGTAACGTTCAGATAGCCCCCTGAACGGCCCATTGAGAAGCTCTCCGCTCCGGCTAGCGATAGCATTCAGCCAACGCGCTTCCATGTCGTCTGCTTCGCACGCCTCGCAACGAGCTTGCTCGCCTCGATACAGTAGCGACATTGCATTGCGAGTAAATTGATGGCCTTGCTCGCATTCGAATTCATACCGCTCGTTGTAGCCGGCCCAGGTGCCAGAGAGACATCGCCAGCCCAGTGCCGTAACTGCGGCATGCAACCGCTCAAACGCTACCGCACCCGCTTCGGCGAATCGACATGCTGTACACCATGTCCCGCCCAAGATCGAACCGGCAAAGCTTTGCCACTCATGGCCCGCTGCACAACGAAACCGGTATCGTGACATCAGGCCCGTATATTTTTCGCTTAGACAAGCACCGCCTCTTGACGCCGCCGCGGCCTGCAATCGCTGGAGGCCGTCGGACCTACGCTGTTGTTCGGCACTCTGCCTTCTCGCGCAATGCGGACACCAGTGACCGTCTAAAATAAGGTTCATCGCAGAAAACCGTGGAGGGTTTTCGAGCGATTGCATAATCTGACACCTGATTCTAAGGATGTCGGAGGGGGCAATTGCTCGATAGAAAGGCACTTCAGGCATTGGGCTGCTGGACCGGCTATCGGTTGGAGCGTGTGGAATGGCCGCAAGGAGAAGAGCGCACGCTATCGCTGCATTTGAAGCCGGTCAGCAAGGTGATGTACTGCGAGCAATGCGGTGCACGGTGCAATCAAATCCACGAGACGATAGTTCGCCGCGTGCGCGATCTGCCGCTGTTCGAATACCGAGTAGTGCTGCACGTCCCCCGCCGCCGGGTCTGGTGCGAACGCTGCGGCGGTCCACGACTGGAGAAACTGGCGTGGCTGGGCCGTTACCAGCGAGTGACGGAGCGATTTGCCAAGGCCTGCGAGAAACTGCTGCAAGCAGCCAGCGTGCAGGCAGTGGCGGCCTTCTACGATCTGGGCTGGCACACGGTCAAATCGATTGACAAGATGCGCTTGCAAGCGCGTGTGGCTGAGCCGGACTGGTCGACGATCCGTTATCTTGCGATGGACGAGTTTGCACTCCATAAAGGCCATCGATATGCCACGGTGGTGGTCGATCCGATCGGCCGGCAGGTGCTCTGGATTGGATCGGGACGCTCACGCGAGACGGCCCGCGCCTTCTTCGAGCAGCTTCCTGAGGGTGTCGCCGAGCGCATCGAAGCAGTCGCGATCGACATGACCACGGCCTACGAGCTGGAAATCAAGGCGCAGTGTCCGCAGGCCGAGGTGGTCTACGACCTGTTCCACGTCGTGGCCAAGTACGGGCGCGAGGTGATCGATCGGGTGCGAGTGGATCAGGCCAATCAGTTACGCCATGACCGGCCGGCCCGCAAGGCATTGAAATCCAGTCGCTGGCTACTGCTGCGCAACCGCCACAACCTGAAGCCCGAGCAGTCCGTGCATCTGAAGGAATTGCTGGCTGCCAATCAGCCGCTGCTGTGCGTCTACGTGCTACGCGACGAACTCAAACAGCTCTGGTTCTACCGAAAGCCTGCCTGGGCGGAAAAGGCCTGGGAACACTGGATCGAGCAAGCCCGGCAAAGCGGGATTGCCGCGCTACAACTGTTCGCGCAACGCCTGCAGGGTTACTGGCACGGAATCCTCGCCCGCTGCCGCCATCCGCTCAATACCAGCGTCGTCGAAGGCATCAACAACACCATCAAGGTCATCAAGCGTCGGGCCTACGGGTACCGCGACGAGGAATACTTCTTCCTCAAAATCCGCGCCGCGTTCCCCGGTAATCCTCGATGAACCTAAAATAAACCCGCCCTTGGTCTGCCAGCGATGACCGTACGAACACTCCAGTTCGTAGATCGCCGCCCTACCGACATATTCCGTCGCCAGACAACGACCGCCCTTGCGCTGTGCCGCTTCCTGCAAGCGTGCAAGTCCGTCATGGTCCAATAGGCGCGCGGAATTGGCTTCCGCCACGCAGCGTCGGCACCAATGGCCGGCAACGATATGCTGTCCCAGCGCCTCCCACTCATGCCCGTCCGCACAGCGGAAGCGGCATCGCCTCGCTACGGTCGTGAATTCGTCCCCTACAAGCTCCCCTCCGCGCTGCCGGACTATTTCCATCCATCGCTCGCGCAGAGCTTCCCGCTTACATTCGGGACATGCGGTCGCATTTTTATACAGGACGGACGTCGCAAGCCGCTCGAACTCATGCCCATTCGAACACCGGAAAAGGTAGTTCGCCTGTGCCCCAGCCCATGCAGTCGTCACAAGTGTGAGCCCCGCCGCCTTCGCAACCTCTACCGTATGTTTAAACGCCTCTTCAGCTGTACGCGCCATGATCAATGGAGCCTTATGCTCAAGCTGTAATGAAAACTCATTGAATCAGCGCACTCACGGCATCGATACCGACCGCCGATGTGTCGATACGCGAGCCCTCAATGGGAGTCTGATAATGCGTGACGATCACGCGCTGAAACTGCTGCCATGCGTCCGCGAATCGATACGCGGGGGCGGCAGCGAGCTGAGCATCATACAAGAGCAAGATGCGCTCGACGGCCGCAAAATCCTCGTCCTTCAAAACCCATCGCTCGCCGTTGAGTGCTCTGGTCACGCACTGCTCTACGATAACCTCTGCGATACGAAACTGCTCGATGTCGGCCCCCGCTACTGTCACGTCACGCAGGAAATACGAAAGATAGACGATCTGCGCGAGTCGGCCGATTTGAACCGCATCTCCTTGGCCGCTGCGCAGAACGGACAATGCGACATGACCTTCAAGCGACAGCGTTCGAATTGTATTGTTCGACATCGGCAAAAGCTGCTCCTTGGTGAACGGCTTACGCGTTGTTCGACGGTGAGAGTTTCGAGCCATATCAGTCAACCATGCAAATTCTTATCAATCTTTACAGCGGGGCATTCATCGATAACAAAGGGAATCCTCTCGTCGTTTTGAAGAAACAACTGAGCGACCGCCTACGTTGCAACGCTCGTCGGCATGCGTTCAACTTTCGTCATGGCGCCCCACTCGCGGCCATCGATTTCCCGCAAAGCTCGAGGAACGCCATCAATCACCACTGTCGCGTCGAACACCTGATGTACGGCATTCCGACCGCAGAATTCAAATACCGCGTTTCCTCATGTCTTCTGCCGAACGGTCTTCTCCTGACGAGGCAGAGTTGAGGCTGACCGCGACTTTTGCTGATCAAGAACGCCACGGTCGACGCGAGCAAATGCCGCGATCGGATCTGAGGACGACTGACGCGCCGCACGATCTGGTTGAGCATGGGATCGCGGAGATGACGCTTGTGGCGTCAATTGCTTTACCGATCGCGCCTTGCTTGGTGGGCTCTTGCGTCCCGCCGCCAAACTCTTCAACTCGCCTGGACTCACCCAGGTCTCCCGATACTCAGCGAATGCCGTCGTCGTCGACAGCACCAGCAGACTTCCGATTACTACGTTGCGCATTTTCGGTGCCGATATTTTAAAATTGAAGGTGTCGACCAACCACCACGCGAGCCTTACCGGACGCACCGTTCGCCTCAGTTCCAGTCCATTCCGTAGTCAGCAACGCGAGTCCGGTCGCCTTCGCAAGCCCTGCCATGCATTTTAGGCTTCGACAGTCAACCGACCCATATGCAAACTACCTCGCGATCTTGAAACGAGCCGCCGATGCACGATTGCGGGCCGGATGGCGCGGCGCGGGTTTTCGTAGATGAGAGCCAAGTGGGCGGTCGCTCCCGACAGCCGAGTCCCGCTCCGTACATTCAGAATCGAATCGCGTGCGAAGCGACGAGAAATCGCACGCGGCCGGCACCGCGAGTTTCTGGACGCATACCCCGCCGCACAATGCATCGCACCGCCGATCTTTACCTCTTCAGACGGACGACATACACACCGGCTGCCTGCGCGCTGGTGCTCAGACTATAGTTCGGCGAGTTCGCATACGATGCCCCCTGCACCAACGGCTTGTAGACCGTCTCCCCGCCCGAGCTGTCCGCAAGCTCGATCACCGGCGGATTCGGATTGGGCGTAACGTTGGTCGTGAAATTCAGCGTCAGTGTCGCAGACGCCATCGAATGAAGGTCGCCCTGGCGCACCTCAATTTGATAAATATAATTCGCTATCGCGCCAACAGATGAAGGATCAGCCTTGCCGAGGCACACGGTCAGATCACCCGTTTGGCCGTTTGCAGGCGTCTTGAGCGTCAACGTCGCGATACCGTCGTCAGTCGTGAGATTGATGTTCGTATTGGCAACCACGTTGCTATTCGAGATCGTTAACTTCTTGTAGCCGTCCGTGCACGCCAACGTTGTCGTTGACGACGTCGACGAGCTTTGCGAGGTCGAACTGGTCGAACTGCTTGTTGCCGAACTTCCACCGCCGTCGCCGCCACCACACGCTGCTAACAGAACCGCCGACCCCATCAAACCCGCCAGCATGAGTTTCTTTTTCATTACTTTCCCTCTTAATTGTTAAATAGACCTAACAAACTACGTCACCCGATCGACTTGGCCCAAATCGCTCGGTGCGATCCCAGCATGAAAAGGTTCAGCAGCGACACCCGCCACACAAAAGTGCCTCGACCCCGAGGAAACCTAGACACGACCAATCGACTTAGAACTGCGTAGATACCTGGAATCCAACCGTGACGCGCGCGGTCGTGAAACCCGATGGGTTGTAAACGGCCGTGCCCGCAAAGACGTCATATGCGTATCCGGCAAGCCTGCGTCGATACGCTGCGATCGTCATATGTGTCCCACCGCAGTAGACATATGCAGATCTAAGTCCGCCGACGGAGACAGAATCATGCTCATATGCCGCCGGAGGAATGCGGTCAGGTCCCGATCCTCCGCATCGACGGCAGGCGTCTTACTGCACAACGAACGCCGAGACGTAGCGCCAGACGCACTTATAAGTCGCCTGTCGGCGGGCCGTTCAGAGTTCAACCGCCAACTGTCCCCGTAATCCCGTAACTCGGGTCTCGAGCACAGCCATATACGAAGCTCGGGTTACAGCGCTCAACGAGCGTATGCGCAACGCGCTTTGCTGCAACGCTCCCATCCATGTCGTTCGCTTCCCCCGTTCCGATCGGCTTATTTCGTCCAGTCCGGTAGAGGTTCAGGTCGTAGGCGACGATCGTAAGCGGCCGTTGTCCCGATGATTGAAGAATCGATTTGAAGATGGGCTTGCCAACGTAGAGCGCATAGGTTGCACCCAAAGCTATGGCGTCCCGGTCGCGAACCTCCTGCGTCGGCGGCTCCTCGGTTGTCACGGATACGATCCTTGCTTTGATGCCTTCCGCGGAAATTGCCGAGGCAATCGCCGCGTTGAATTTGTTGCACATGTCAAGCAAGTGATTCATCCTCCAACGGCGGTTCTCGTACTTGATTTCAACGGTATCCCAGACGTATTTCGATAGTGTGCCGTCAAGTTGATAATTGCCGCATGACTCGACGTACACCACAACGGGCGTGACCTTTTGCTCGCGTGGAAGGTCCGCCATGTTCGAAGCGCAGCCGGCGAGTGTCGCTGCTACCGCCACGAGAACCAGCGCGGCTCTTTGTTTTGTCGACTTCAAAGCATCCTCCTCTTTTTTGCTGTGTTGAAAGTCCGCAAGAAAGACTTCATGTCATCGACGTCAGAAAAAGTGGTCAAAATTGAGCCGTCACTTGGAATCCAACTGTGACACGCGCGGTTGGGAAGCCCGACGGTTTGTAAACCGGCGTACCCGCGAACAGGTCGTACGCGCATGCGCCGAACCGTGTTCCCATGCTGCCCTTCACGCCGATGACCGCCCCCGCCAATTGCGTACCGACGAGCGCGATCGGTTGCGGTCCCCACACGCGGCCATAGTCCAGCCCTGCGTATATCGCTTGTCCCGTTTGACCGATCGGCATTTGCAATTCGTTGCGCCAGTAGAAGCCGCGCGCCGCCGCCAGCATCGTCTCTCCGTCGAAACCGCGCACGGTGTACCGGCTGCCGATCGTCATGTCGTCGAGGTAGTACAGGGTGTCACCGGTGTACTGGCCGTGAAACGTGCCGACATAGCGAAACGGCTGCTTGCTGATCTCGAACGGCACCGATAGATTCGCGTCGAGCACGGCCATCTTGAAGCGATACGTCGGGCCGCCTGTCGCCAGCGTGTCGTTCTGCGCGCCGAATCCGCCGACGCCCTGGCGATATGCGAGCGAGCCGTCGAGCTGCGCGCCGTCGAAGTAGTGCCGATCGGTCAGGCCCAGCTCGATGATCGTATTGTTGCGGCGCTGCTGCGAAATCTCGGTGTCTTCAATGAAGCTTTTCCCGAACCGGCGCGACAACCGGAAATACCCGCCCAGCACGTCGTTCTGGCTGCGCGCAATCACACTGGCCAGCTTGAAGTCCACCGTCTTCGAATTACCGCTCGCGACGAACGTCTGGTTCACGCCCGCGATCTGCTGATAATAGGTGTTCGTGCTTGCGGACAGTGTGGCTGTCCAGTAACCCCATGGAATCGAGTAGAAGCTGTTCCAGCCGTGCGAGCCGAGGCGGTTGTCGCCGAACTCAAGGTCCTGGCTCACGCCGACGTTGAATATGTCATTCAGGCCGAGCGGGTTGTCGATGCCGACTGACAGGTTGCCTTGAAGCTTGCCCGTAGCGCGCGTGCCTGAATTATCGATCGATGCGACAACGGTCCACGGCTTACCGCGTTTCACGTCGAGCACCACGTCGCTTTCGCCGGGCAACTCGCCGGGAACGATCTGCATCGAGACGTCCTGACTCGTCACGCGTTTCATTTGCTCGATACCTTGCTCAAGGTCGCGCAAGTTCAGCACTTCGCCATCGCCGGTCGGGAACGCGGTTTTCCACGTGCCGCGCAGCTTTTCGTCGGCGAAGCGGACATGACGAATCACGCCGGGAATCAATGACAGTTTGAGCGTGCCGCTCGACAGGTCTTGCTCAGGGACGAGCACGCGCGTGGTGACGTAGCCGCGTGCCAAAATCGCCTGAGACAACCCCTTGACCAGCACGTCAACGCCTTGCTTGCCGACGCATTGCCCAGCGTAGTGGTTCAGCCATTCGCGCGCGAAGGCGAAGCGATCCATCGGCAGGGCCGACGCGCCTTGCGCCTTCTCGGCGTCAGGCAACGAGGCCGGCACGTCGAGCGTGAAGCGGTCGATGCGAAAGCACGGCGTTTCAGTTGGAAGCACGGGATACGCTTCAATCTTCGGCACGTCCGAGCGCACGGAAGGGGCGCGCACAGTCGCGTCGCGCTGCTGCGCGTCGCGTTGTTGCTGTGCCTGCCGATCCTGTTCCGCATTTGCGCGCGCGGCGGCGGCTTGGTCTGCAGGTGTCGGAGCCTGCTGCGCGTGTCCCCCGAGCGACATCAAGGCTGTGAATGGCAAAGCCACCAGCCGATTCCTTATTCTCATTATCAACTAACCCCTGATTCAGCCTGCTACATAAACGTTGAGAATGCACGCCGTCTTATCAGCTGCGAAAGCGTGCATCTCGAATGCACACCGACTACAGTGGCGCTAGCTCCGCCGCAAAACTGCTGCTTTCTGTAGCGCACTGCCACATCGACTTTGATAAGCCTCTGGGTACAGCCAACGCTCGTGGGCTTTCGTGTTTCGCTTCCAGGCTCTATGCCAACCAAGACCCTCTTTTCTAGAGGAGCATTCCGACGGCAACATCTCACTCTCGCGAGCACAACCACAAGGGCGCCACAACAAGAATTTAAACCCGTCGATGCATCGATTTACAAATATCAATCATCCAGCCAGTCCCGGACCGGATTTCTATTTCTTTCGAATTTATATTCACCATTATTTTTAACATATGACGAAACTATTTCCGGCCTGACATCGACATCCACATACCGGCCGCTTCCCCTGTCAGGCTCTATGCATATGTTTTCTGCCCTCAAAATCCAGGGCAAACAACATTCCACAACGGCACTTATTTTTGCCCGATAAAATATAAGCGACCATCCACCGCCCAAGCTCGGAACTTGTTCCAAAAGTGGATACATGATATTTCCGTTGGCGATCTTGACCCTATAAGGGTATTCATAATTTTCAGGCCAATGATCTCCCAAGATGAACAAGCCATCGCTTGTATCAACCAGCCAGCCGGATACTTCAACACGATCACCAGGCTTCAGGCTCCGCGAATCTAGCAAATCTTTCACGTCCATGTTACTTCCCTATCACAATTGCATTGACGCCACGTGACATAACAGAATTTAGTGCGCTAGCCAAGACTCCACGGGGACCCACGTAGGGGTCCCGAGTCATGTAGTACGAGACTCCATTAACCATCGTTTCGCTGTCCACGATGATAAAGTGCCCGTTTACATTAACTATTGCTGACTGCCCATTTGACAACACTCGACTCAGTTGCCCTGGCAACATCACCGTCTCAACAGTATTCTGCACTCCAGCGTTTGATATTACGCTCGATAGCTCGGTCGTGCTGACGCCCGTTGGTCGGATACCATTTGTGAAACTACCTATCGCGTCTGCCAAACTGACTGAGTTTCCGGTGTTATCTGTAATAACCATTGCCGCACACGCTGGACCACATACTGGCGCATTTCCCTGCAGAATCACGGTCCCGCTCGGCTGATAAGGAATAGTCTTCGGTACTCCAACAGCACCGCCAGCACCATCCGCTACACCAGCAACTTTGCTGTCTACGACGGCTTGCACCGCTCCTTCGGCTCCTGAGCCGAAGACCGCGCCGAGCACGCGTGAAACAATCTTGCCGACGGCCGCCCCCCCTACCAGATTCTCGACCGTGTAGTCCGGCGTAACTGCGCCGTTCGACGCCCCAGCTCGCTGAAGCACGTTTTGCTCAAAGCCCGCCACCTGCTGATTTATCGCACCGGCCGTAGCGTAGTTTTTCTCTCCAATCCCTGCTGTATGTGGCGTCTGTCCCGGCGCTAACGCCTGCGCGGTGCCAGCCGGTGAATCGAACAAGTACTTATCGTTGTACTGCGCAGTAGTCGATTGGAACGTCTTGACCGGGCTACCATCCGCCACGATCGGACCGGTCGTCCCCGAGATCGTGTAGCCCGACATCCGATCAATCGCGTTCTGTGCAATCACCAGATTTTGCATAAAGCTGTTCAGGGTCTGCGTATTGCCCGACGCTTGGGCAGCCTGCGCCAACTGGAATACGTAATTCGTGAGCTGCGACTGCGCGGCCGCGTCTACCTTTGCGCCTGCCGCCAACGTCAGCATATTGGTCCAGTAGTCAGTCAGCGTCGCTTGATCAGCCTGTGTCTTACCGATCGCGGCTGCAATACCCTTCGCCGCCGTAGAAATCATGGTGCGTTCTTGCGGGTGAAGTTGGCGATTGAACAGATCCGCGCTCAATGCACCATTTGCGCCGCTCATCGCACCAGCCGAGCCGCCCAGCAAACCGCCCGCCGCCGCACCAGCCAGCCCCGACGCCGCATTCGCCAACAACGTGCCGCCCAGTGTATCGCCGAGCGCGTTCCCAACGGCGTTGCCTGCCATGTCACCGGCTACCGTGCCAGCGACCGCCCCGGCCACATTGCCACCGCCCATCGCCGCCCCGATTGCAGCTACTCCTGCGTGCGACGCAATGCGTGCGGCACCATCGTTACCCCACAAAGCTTCCTGCTGTTGCGCCGCCGTGAAATCTGCCTGTGCCTGGGCCATCCCGGCCGTGTCGCCTGTGGCACTAGCGTTGGCGTATGCCAGTCGGGCCTTGGTTTCGTCTGCGATTGCCTTGTTTTGCAATGCGTTCGCTACGTCGCCCACCACCTGCATACCGACTTGGCCGACCGACTGCTGAACCGCGATGTCGTTCTGCACGTTCTGCGCATTGAACGTGTTCTGTACCGCACCGTTCGCATTCGCCGTGTCACGGCTCAGCCCAGCAGTGCTGTCGTGTCCGGTACCCGTGTCACCGCGTACCGTGATCTTCCCAGGACTGACAGCCGCATAGGTCGTCCCCGACGCGTCGCTGCTCGTGCCAGCTGCCGAGAATCCGCTCGGTCCCAAGCCTTGCGAGTTCTGCGCTCCCGGTACGTTGCTCGCGCCCTGCTTGACAGGCGTATTGAGATTCACGCCGCCCGGCGTGCTGTGCCCGAATCCACCGCTCGCGCTGACGCCCACCGTATCGCCCGAGTAAGACGCGTGGTTCTCCAGATTCGAATAGCCAAGCGTCTGCGTCGACAAGCTGTTCTTATCCGGCGTCGCCGTGCTGGCGATCACGCCCCCGTCGAGCTGCGTATGGTTCCCAACGTTCACGTTATACCCGCCGGTACCCGCATAGATGCCGCTTTGCTGGTTCACCGATTGATAGTTCGCGTTGATGTTCTGCTCGCTCGCGCTCGCGCTGCCGCTGACCGTCTGGCCATAGCAGAACGGCGGCACGCAAATACTTGCCTGGAATCCGGCGCTCGATTGCTTGCTGTCGTAGGTGCTGGTGTCCTGCTGGCTCTGGATGTTCAGGTCGCGTCCAACGCTTGCGTTGACGGTATTGCCCGACACCTCCGCCCCGCGCAGGTTTGTATCGCGTCCGCTTGTCATCGACAGCGTATCGCTCGCGGTAATCTGCGTATCCCGATTCGTCACGCTGTTACCGTTCGCATGTCCGTGTGCCGTGCTTGCACCTAGTTCCAGCGTAAAGCCATTCTGCTGTCCGCCGAGAGCAGCCCCGACACCGATACTGCCGCCGCTGCTGCTGTTGCTGCTCGACTGCTGGCTAGTATCCTTCGCGCTTGTCAGGTTGATATCGCGCGCCGCGCTCAGCTCAACGTTCTGCGCGCTAATCTGCGTCCCGCTGGCATTGATGTCACCGTCGGTCGCAAAGCCATTCGCATCCTTGGCTCCGCTCCCCGTTGCAATCAGCGTTGCCTTACCGCCAGCGTGCAGCGCGCTCCCGTCGTTGGCGACCGAGCTCGATTGCGCTTCGCTGTGGCTGGTACCGCCGCCAATGCTGACCGTCGCCTTGACCAGTGCCTGATTCGTTGGCTGCCCGTTACTCAATGCACTACCAACTTGATATGCGTTGTATGCGGCAAGTCCGGCCTGTGCCTTGTCGAGCGCCGCCAACCGCGAGTCGCCGCCGCGCGCCGGTTGGCCAAACGCCTGATTCGCCTGCGCAATTGCATTGCCAACAGCACCGCCAAGCGCAACACTCACGCCGAACTGGCTCGAATCCTGACTCATCCGGCTCTGTGTTGCGTCCGTTCCCGGATCGAGATTCAGGTTCTTGCCGATCAGCGTCAAATCCTTGCCCGCGCTCAGGTCTGAGCCAGCCACCGTAATGTCCCGCTTCGCATCGAGCGTCACATTACCGTTGCCGCTCACGATCTGGCTACGCATCGTGCTCTGCGTCTGCGACGCCGTATCCTGCACGCTATGGCTGTTCGCAACGCCCACCGAAAAACCCGTAGCCGTACCGTTACTGCCGAGGCTGCCAACCTGGTGGCTGCTCGATTCCTGATGCGTGACGTTGGTATCGAGGCCCGCCAGTACATTGATCGCGCCCTGCGTTGCAATCAGATCGACGCCTTGCGTTCCACTGACGCCGGAGCCGACGACGTTGATGTCGCCGGTCTTGCTCTTGATGACGACGCTGTTACCCGTGACCGACGACGCCGTTTGCTGGGTCAGCATCTGGCTGCCGTCCGAATTGCTCCGGCTCGCGTTGTACGGAGACGGACTGTTCCCGCCGCTGTTGGCCGTACCGCCGATCCATCGGGCGACATCACCGAGACTCGGTGTCGAAATTAACGCAAGGCTCGTACTGGAACTGCTCGACGACGTACTCTGCTGAAGCTGGTCCGTCGATGCCTGCAACGTCACGTTGCGGTTGGCATCCAGCGTCGCCGTGCCGCCCGCGCTGATCGCCGAGCCGATCACCGCAATATCGCCGTCCACGATGTTGCCGCTCGCATCCTTCTGCGCGCCGCCGGTCGCTTTCACGGTCACATTGCCGCCGCCCCGTACCGTGCTTCCAGCGTTCGTCAGGCTCGACATATCGGTTGTACTGCTGCTGCGGCTCTGACCATACGTCACCGAAATCGACGGCACGTCCGCGGCGCTTGCGCCGATTTCGGTCAGCACCGATTGGCCGCGCTGAAACCCGTTGCCCGACGACGCATCCGCTTTCAGGTTGCGCACCGTATCGAACGGCGTACCGGTCACGGCCACCGTCAGGCCACTCGAATGCGCTTCCCGCTGATCGTGCGATTGCGCTCGGTCCTGTCCAGGATCAATCGTGACATTCTGTCCAGCGATGCTGATGTTGCCCGTTGCCCCAGTGGTATCGCCTGCGGCCTTGCCTGCCACGATGTCGCTGCCGCTGATATGGACGTCCTTTCCGCCCGACACGGTCACGTTGCCTTCAACGCTGCCGACCGCGCTGCGCGACTGGCTCTGCGTCGTCGAAGTAGCGTTATACCGATCGCTCTGCTCGCTCGATCCAATCGTGATGCCCAGACCGCCCGAGCCCGACAGGCCAGAATGCTTCTCTTGATGGTACTCGTTGTCCTGATAGGTATTGGTCGCTGCCGAGATGTTGACATTGTCCTTAGCGGAAAGTGCTACATCGTGCGTCCCGACAATGGCGCTGCCGGTGACGTTGATGTCTTTCCCGCTCACAACCGTCACGCCGTCAGCCGAGATCGTGCTGCCATTGGCGTACGTGGTGGTCTGGTCAACCCGATTCGTCGCGCTCGTATGACTTGCGAAACCGCCATGGTCATGCGATTCGTCCATGTTGGACACGTGCGTTTCGGTCGCCGCACCAACATTCACGTTGCCGACTGCCATCAGGCCCACGTTGCCCTGATCAAGCGTAATCGTGCTTCCGACGACGTTGATGTCCTTGCCCGAAGCAACGTTTAAGGTATTGCCGCTATGCAGCGTCGTGCCAACCACGGTCTGGTCAGACGTATGCAACGTTTCCGTATAGCTGCCGTGATGATCGCTACCCGAACTGTTGCTGTCGACCGTCGAAGTCGTGCTCGCCGCGCCGAGCGTGACATTCCCCTTGGCAGCGATCGTGCCGCCATTACCCAAGTTGATCTGCGCGCCACTCGCGGTCAAGTCACCATTCACGCCGATCATCGACACACCACCGACATTCACAGCGCTGCCCACCACGCCATTGATGTCGGTATTCGAGACACCATTCGCCCGCTGGACAATCTTGTGCTCGCCGACTTGCTGCGTACCGAGGTCGTAGTTCCCACCGACGAGCATGCCGAGATTTCCACCAACCGTCAGCGCACCCGCGTGCTGTTCAAGGTTTCCACCGGTCACGATTGCTGCATCGCCCTTGACGTCAATCTGAGCGATCGGCCCGAGCGTCGACGTGACGCTCGTTGCGCCATCGCGGCTGACCCGCTTGTCGGTCTTCACTGCGGTATCGAGAATCAGGTCGCCGCCGGCATTCAGGTTCAAGCTACCGGCTTGGACCTTGGCCGAAGTCAAATCGACATTGCCCGTCGTCGTCAACGACATCAGGCCACCGCTCTGCAGCGCACCGAATGCGTTGTCGATCTGCTTGCCCTGGATCGACAGCGTGTTGTCCGCCTTCACCGTGCCGCTGTTGGTGAAGTTCTGTGCGTCCTTCAGGTCGATGTCGGTGGCCGTAATCAGCGGACCGTTGATATTCTGCTGATTGGCCTTCGCGAGATACACGACCGGCACAAGCACCGACTGCCCGTCAACAACGCGCGTCTCCATCATGATCACGTTGCTCGTGAGCTGCGACACCTGCTCGGCCGACAGGCTCGCGCCCAACGGAAGGTTGAGCGACTTTTCCAGCGAAGCGCCTGCCGCCATCAGCGACTGGTACATCGACTGGAGATCCGCGTACGGACCGAGCACCGCCCGGCCCGTCAGCGACGTGACTTGGTTGCGAACCAATTGCTGCTCGTAGAAGCCGTCACCCAGCCTCTTCGGAATGTGGGTAAGGTCGACACCGATCTGACCGAAGAAGTAGTCGCTCGAGATGAAACTCTTCTGGTTCATGAACGCCGGATTCGTCTCGATCACATAGCTCGCGTTCGGCGACGGATTCGGTTTGAACAAGCCGCCCTGCGGGATCGTCAAATTGTTCAACACATTCGCAGCGGTCGCACTCGCGATGACCGGATCGACCGTGGTCACACCACCATGTACCGCCGCGGCCCCCGACTTCGTACCGCTCGCGCTACCGCTCAGTCCGCCAATCGTCAGGCCGGGTACCGCTTGCCCGGGCAGCAAGCCCAGCGACGGGATCGACGCGTTGCCCGCCGTGTTGTTGATGCTCACGCCGGTTCCAGAAATCGTCCCGTTCGAACCCAAAGTCGAATCGTAGCTCGGCAGCGAATACGTCTTGACCCACGCCGGTGCGGCTTGCGTATAGCCGCCGGGACGCCCTGTCACAAATGTGGCGTTGCCGAACGGCAACTGCCAGTTGTATTCGCTGTTGTCGTAGTTGTTGTAGTGGTACTGCCCGGAGTAAGACACCGTCACGCTCGGCGCCTGTTGTCCGGTGGCAGCCCACCCGTTGGCATCGTAGCTCTTCGGCATCTGGACATTGCCAACTGCCGTGATGCTGCTCCAGTAGTTTTGCAGGGTGGCGACTGTTGATGCATTGATACTGCCGCCCGACACGATTTGAGCAGCCGGGCTGATGCTGGTCACGGTCGTCGCGGTCGCGCTATCCGCGTAGTAGGTCGTGTATTGATACGTACTGTTCCACTGACCGCCGTGGGGCGGATCGGTATACACGCCGCCGATGCTGGTCGGGTCTTTCACGCCCACCTGGCCCGTTTGGCCCTTGATAGGAACGCCGAACGGCGCCAACGTCGCGGGATCGACCGAGCCCGTCGAAGTCGTCATCACGCGACGCGTGTTCGTGATCTTGTCGGCATGCAATTCCATGTCGCCGCCGGACTGGATCAACGCCGACGAATTGTTGATCAAGGCCGCGTTCGTGTAGTTGCCGCTGGTGTCCTTGCCACCGGCCAGGACAACCTTGCCCATACCGAAGATGGCCGTCGTCGCCAGCGTGTCGGTCGCCGTCGTATCGTCACGGTTCTCGATGTCATTCGCGAGAATTTCGAGCGTGCCGTTGCTGTCCGACGCACCAATCAGCGCGGTCGGCCCGAGGTTCGACACCGTGCCCGTTGCGTTGAGCGACACGCTGCCGCCCACGATCGCACCCGTGTTGGTCAGATTGACCGATTGCGTATGCAGCAACCCACCGGCCGCTAGTGCGCCTGAGTTGACGATGTTGCCCGCACTGACGTTCAGATTGTTGACAGACTGCACGTTGCCGCTATTGTCGAACGTGCCAGGCAACGTGAACGCAAGATCGTGACCGACGTTGAACTGGTAGTCGGGCGTCACCGAGAAATCGCCCTGCAGGTTCACGTTGGCATCGTGGGCCGCGCTGTAAGTCCCGCCGCCCTGCAGCGTCGGAGCCGTTACCGTCAGGTCGTGCGTGGAGCTGATCTGTCCGTTCGTGTTCGTGACTGTGCCGGACGTCGTCACGTCCACATCGCCACTCGAATTCGCGACGTTGCCGATCTGCCCGCCACTGTTGTCCAGGGTCGTCCCTTGAACGTGGAGGCTTGCGCCGCTCAGTTGGCCGCCCTGGGTGTTGGAAATCGACGTCGCGCTGACCGTCACGTCACCGTTACCGGTGATTGCGCCCATGCCGGACACACCGCCCGCATGGCTGTTGGTGATCTGGCTGCCGCCCTGCACCGTCATCTTGCCGGCACCAAGATCGGTAATCGAGCCATCAGCATTGTTGATCGATGCCGATTGGATGCTGAGCGTGCTTGTATCGCCCGCCGTCGCCTGGCCGGACTGAATGTGCCCGCCCTGATTCACCAGCGCGCCGCCGTTCGTCAACGACAGTGACGTTCCGGCACGCACCAGCCCCTGCGAGTTGTTCACATCGCCCGCGATCGCCCCGGTGATGCTGCCCTGTGCGGCGAGGATACCGCCCGAGTTGTCCCAAGTGCTCGCGTCAACCACCGCTTGGCCCTTGGTGACGATGGTGCCGCCTGCATTGTTCAGCGCGCTGGCGCCGTTGCCCGGTTCGATCGTCAGCGTGCCCGTACCGGCATGCGTGAGTGTCCCGCCCCCATTGTTCAGTTGGGCCGGAGCGAGCGTGAGGTCCGTGCTGTTCGTCTGAATCACGCCGCCCGCTGAGTTGTCCAGCGTGCCGCTCACATTGACACCCATCGCGGACGATCCAAACTGCGTGATCGTCCCGCCGTGGTTCGTCAAGTTCGGCGTGGTCAGTACCATCTGGTTCGCTTCGAGCGTACCGCCGCTGTTGTCGAGTGTCGAATCGGCGGTCACCGACAAGTTCGGCGCGACAATCGTTCCGCCCTGATTGGTCATCGAGCCGGTATGTATTACCGCATTCGTGCTCGCGCCGATCTGTCCGCCGTCATTCGTCAGCGTGCCGCTGGTGATGCCCAGGTCCGTATTGGACAGCAGCTTACCGTTGGTGTTGTTCAACACGCCGCCAACCGCAGCGGTCAACCCGGCCTGGGCATCGATCGAACCCGACGTGTTGTTCAGCGAACCGCTTTGTGCCGTGATACGTCCATTGCTGGCGATCTTGCCGCCGATGTTCGACACCGAGCCCGATCCATTGCCGAGCGTCAACGTACCGGTGCCGGCGTGCGTGATCGTACCGCCGTCGTTCACAAGTGCCGCGGGCGCGAGCGTCAGATCGGTGCTGTTGGTCTGCAGCGTGCCGCCGCTCGAGTTGTCGAGCGTACCCGCGACATTGACGGCCATCGTGCCGGTGCCGGTCTGCGTAATCGTGCCGCCGTGGTTCACCACGTTGGTTGCGGTCAACGAAACCTGATCCGCCTGCACGGTACCGGAACTGTTGTCGAGCGTGGTGCCGCTCAACGCAGCCGTCTGGCCGACGATGCTGCCGCCGCTATTGGCGAGGTGCGTGCCGGCATCGACCGTCACGCCCTGGGCAGCTTGAAGCACTCCGCCGCTGTTGTCGACCGATTGCCCGGACACATGAAGATTCGTGTTCGACGTAATCGTCGCGTGGTTGGCGATATTGCCGCCTTGGATGGTCACATCGCCGTTGCCGCCAATCACGCCGCCTTGCGCACCGTTCGCGGTCGTGCCCCCCACGTTAGTGAGCTGGCCGGTTGCCGTCAACACCATTCCATCGGTATTGAGCGATGTGATGCGGCCGGCCGTGTTGTCGATCGTCACGCCGTCGACAGTCGCATGGCCGGCGCTCTGGATCGTGCCTTGATTATTCGCGACGGTGCTGCCGCGCAGCGCCATCGTGCTTTCCGACACGAGCACACCGGCCTGGTTGGCGATCTGACCGGCGACCGTCACGGACAACGGTCCTTGCGACGACACTGTGCCGCCCTGGTTCGATACGTTGCCGCCCGTCAGCGTCGTACTACCTCCGCTCGTCAGGCTACCGTGATCGTTGATGACCGTTCCTGCGGCGTTGGCCGTGACTGCCCCTTGAGCGCTCGTGGTCGCGTTCGTGAGATTCACGTCGCCGCCCGTCGCGTTCAGGGACAGGTTGCCGTTCGCAGCCGTCGTGCTGCCCGCGAGGTTCACGCCGTAGCCGGTCGCCGACACGTTGCCGCCCGCGACGTTCTTGCCGGTCGCGTTCAGTTGGCCCGTCGTCGTGACTTGCAGGTCGCCGGCTTGCGTGACGGTACCGTCGCTGTTCACGCCCGCGCCCAGCAGGCCCATCGAATTCAGCGAACCCGCCGTCACGCCGACGTTATGTTGCGCCGCAACCGTTCCGGTATTCGTCAAATCGGCGCCAGTATTCAGCGATACCGACTGCTGACCGTAGGTCGTGCCGCTGTTCTCGATTCCACCCGCAGCCGATACCGCGACGTTGCCGACCGAACTGATCTTGCCCGACTGCACCAACCTACCATCTGTGGTCAACGTCAGGCCCATCGCATCAGCCGCGATCGACCCCGCGTTCCGGACCCCGACGCCCCCCTCGGTCCCAACCAAAAAGATGCGATTACTGTACATTCCGCCCAATTGACCCACGTCAATTGCAACGGCAGGGGCTGCACCATCCCCCTGAATTCGAGTCGCCTGGAGCGTGTCGTGACTGACCTGATTCGCGCCAGCGATCACGTTCAGGTTCGATGCGTAGATGACTGCATTGGCCTGTACGGCTCTGGAAATAAGATCAACCTGATCCACATTCGTGGCGGTCAGGCCCGCGCCTTGTACCGTGATGAGGCCGCGTGTCACGCTGAAGCCCCCCAGCGAACCGTCCGCATTCAGATTCGGCGTGCCAGTCGTCAGGATTGCGCGCGAGGTGTTGATAAAGCCGCCACCGTCGACTACGAGGCCCGACGGATTCGAGATGATCATCTCGGCCCGTTGGCCGGCGATCTCGACAAAACCTTTCAGTTGCGAAGGATTGTTGCTGTTGACCTGGTTGATGATGATCTTGGCCGAACCGTTCGGGCTGAGGTTCGGGTTGCCGTTGATGTACCCCGCCTGCTGCGTGTTCGTCAGCGTGGGTGAGTTATTGACGATAACGCCGACTTTGGGCACATCGAACTGCGAATAGGTGTTCAGCGACACACCCGCGCCGCTCGGCTTCGTAATGTTGACTTGCTGAAGACCGTTTTGCGTCTGGATGACTGACGGCGCGTTCGCGCCCGCACCCACGACCTGAGCGCTCGCCCACATCGGTATAACGCCGGCCGCAATCAGCACCGCGAACGCGGCATGGCGCAAGGCGAAGCTCGCCAAAGCGCTCAATGCGCGATTGGCAACGGCGCGCGGTGCCTCTCCCTTGCTGACTTTCCCCGTTGCATGAGCGGTCTCCTCGACCGCTACCAGCATGCCGCGCACGCGGCTGAACACCAGACGATATTGGTTCTTATTCATGGATACGGCAAGCGCTTTTTTAGACGTCAAGCAAATGGATCGGAACGCCTTGCACAAGTACAGGGACGCTCTCTAACGTCGAACGCAACGCTGCCGAAGATTCTCAATATTTCTTGACTTGAGATTGCGGCGGAATAGCGGCCCCTCACGCCGCAATCTACCGAAACGCTTTCCCGCACACTGTCAAGGATTGCAAGACGCGAACGAATACCGGCCAAGCGATGACTGTGCGCTTGCCGCTAATGCTGTCAGGTCGATTCGGATCAAATTCGCTCAGTTAATAGATACTTCGACCCGCCTAAACATTTTCCTCATCCACAAATAACTATAAACTTAACAACACCCCGATCCACCATGGATTGATCGAAGAAAAAGCGCTCGGCCTTCGTGTCTGACCAGGTAGGGCGTCATGTGTCACGTCCCTCGTGCCGATATGCATCCACACGATACAGCGCGGATCAGTAACATCATTCATAAGCGCCGGAATTTGCGCATAGCAGCAACGCGCGATGCTCAAAAAACTTGCGCCATCAATCAGTCACATTATGACGATGAGATTATTCTTTATTTAACAATTTCTCCCTTACCAAAAAAATTTTCACCAACGCAATGTGACAAAGTTCCCTCGCATATCAGGATGCAGTGCAACGACTGCCCATATCGCCAATATGCAACACAGTGCAGTTTCGATGCCCGCAGTGTTTGCGCGCATTCTGACGTCTTGACTCGCAGGTTGCGTGGCGCATGCGTTGGCGAACTCATGGCAGAGCTTGCACCAAGTCACTGCTCAATTTTCGTTCGTCGCGAATTGACGGCTCTCGCTTCGTCGTTCGGCCGCCAGCCCCGATTTCATTAGGGCTATCGAGGCTCCGCATCTCCAATCTGTCTACTGTCGAAGCCAGTTGCAATCGCGCCGATCACCAATCCGCCGGCGCCCGAATGCACCGCTTTTTCACATAGCTCGACAACGCGCTGCAATATGATCGAGCACGCTCATCGCTCACCACAACGCTCGTCTGGAGGCAGTACCCGGTAACGCTCCGGGTCTGCCAACCACTCGATCACGTCGTCTGAGCGCCAGAGCGTACAGCGCGCCCCGAACCGCACGGCCTGCGGGAAGCGCCCCGCCTGCTCCAACGCCAGAACAGTTTGCCGAGACAGGCGAACGTAAAGTCGTAAATCCGTAAAGCGCAGCAGATAACCGGGGACGAGCGGCCCGGTCGGCCACGGCACAGAAGTCTTCCGAGCCATCAGACTGCCTCCAAACATAGGCAGCCTCTTCGGGTCCATCAGGGGAGTACGCCGCGCGCGCAGCAAGAGGCGAAACAATCCGCGCAACACTCAGGCGTGCGGAGTCTTCGGCGGAACGATGCGGAATACGGTGAGGTTAAGGTCGGTCAAGCCCAGCCGCATATGCAGGCGTGCCCTAAGACGAGTCAGGACGACAGGCAGCATGTCGAGTGTCATGCGGATGCGTTGCGCGACTGCGCGCCATCCCAACCGCACGCATAGCCCCAGCATCGCAAGCCACGCGTTCATGCGGCCCACTCGCAGCAGCCTGGCAGACCGAATCCTGTTCCATTGCATCCATCCGGACAGACCGTAGAAGATCGCGACCCACGCGACCATACCGACGAAGCAGACGAGCATCGGAACGCGGTGGACCCCAATGCTGAACAGCAACGCGAACGTCGTGAGTATCGCGAACGAGCCGAGCACCCCAATCGCCACCGACCGATTCTCATGTGAGACGCGATTGAGCTGCGAACGGAATCCCTCGCAGCACATGCGAATGGCATATCCCGGCAATACCTCTGCGTCGCCGCTTGGCCCGCGTCGATACGGATCGAGAGGATCAGGAATAGGGTTCATGACTACAACCTATGCTTCGGGTTTCATAAAATCAAGACCGTACGTCCCTAGCGCTCAGGTCCATCGGATGACCGCTCCGGATTCGGTGCCAGCTGCGATTCCGGCAACCGATCAACGACTCGCGGTGGCTGCGGAGCAGGTAACGTTCTCTGCGCTTCCCGCGCGTGCTCACATTGCTCCCGCGCTTGCATGAGTTGCTTCCGCCGTGCCTCCAGCGCCTCGTCACCAAACGTTATGTTGAGCCGATAGGTGACGACCACCATTGCAGTCCGTTCCCTGAACTCCTCGCTGCCGCTCACGTCGATGGTCGAGCCGAATTTCTGACGTGCGAGCAATAGTCCCGTCAGCATCGCGTCCCACTGCGCAGCATTAGACGCAAACACGACGCCCCACCCTTCGTCGGTAAACTGCCGCGCGCCTTCGCGCAGATAGTCGACGTTGCCGCTCGCGGTGTCGACGCGCCACGTCCAGTGCTCCATGACCCGTACCCGCTTCGGCGGCAGCGGATCGAGGTCGTCTCCAAACAGGCCGGTAATCCGGTTACGGCGCTCGGGTTCCACTGGTTGCTTGCGCCGGCGTCGCGCCGCGTAGGTCCAGCCGCGCAGTTGCGCAATCGCCGCTTCATCGCCTTCCTTTGCCCGCATCTCCACCCATTCGCGGTAGCTTTGCGGTCGCATCAGCGCCGCGCGCTCCTCTTCCTGTTGCTCGCGCAGAATCTCGAGTTCACGCGCACGCTCGAAGGCCGATATGGAATACGCCGCCTTGCGTTCGACCGAGCGCATGCCGCTGTTGCGGATTCGCTCGCGCGCCTGTCGATGCCGATCCAGCAATGCGCGATAGTCGTTACGGTGCCGAGTGCGCATCTGTTGCCGCGCCGTGTCGAAGCCGCGTTGCTGTTTCGTGCGGTCGCGCTCATAGCTTGCGCGCAGGTCGGCCCGCATGCGGGCCCGTGCTTCGCGGCGTACGGCGCGCGCACCATCGATTTCCCGTTCCAGATACCGTCGTTCAGCGCTCGAGACCCGAATCGCCCGAATTGGCTCAACCCACGGTCCGAGACGCTTTTCCAGCTTGCCGCGGCCCAGGTGTTCGTGCACGCTGCTCGCCTTCAGCGGCGTCAGGTCGTCGCGCCCTTTCGCGACGATCGCCAGCCCCTGCCCCTTGATGCGTAGCTCCAATCCGTGTCGCGCCAGTGCCTCATGCACGTCCTGCCACGTCACACCGGGCTGCTTGAGCGCCGCCAGCACCGCCTGCTTCGGCGCCCCGTTCACGTACGTGGCCAAGCTCTCCATACCGCCAAATGCCTCCATGTCGCGCGCTCGTGCCGGTTGCGAGGGTCGCTCCATTCGATGCGTGCGATCCCGCTCGATGACGCGTTGACCACCGCGATCGACGACGGCGTACGGTCCACGATCGTGCTGCCAGCCCTGGCGTAGCTCCAGTTCACGCATACAGCGATCCAGTTTCAGGTAGCCCAGTCCAGGATGCACGGCACGCCCGCTGTCCAGACTCACGCGATTCGCGACGACATGCAGATGCACGTTGTCCGTGTCGCGATGGACAGCAAACACGTACTGATGCGCGTCGGGTGGCATGCTCAGTGCCTCGAGTGCCGTGCGGCCGGCTTCATGCAGCTGCGCCACATTCGGCTGCTCACCCTCGCGCCACGAGATCACGAAGTGGAGTACTGGATCCCGCACGCGCGCGCTCCGATCCGCGACCGCACGCATTTCTACGTGGGCCGTCTCCAGCGACAGGCAGTTCGTGAAGGTCTCGATGTCGGCGGTTTGTCCTTCGTCAATCCGCGTCACGTATTCGATCAACGAGCGGAAGCTGCTGCGTGCGTCGCCGCGCTTCGGTGGAATCTTAGCCAGCATGGTCGACGCGCCGAATCGCGTCGATGACGGCGCGCTGCGAGGTTTCAATCTGCCCTATCAACGTGGCGCGTTCATGGGCCGACAGATAATCCTCGCCCCGCAAATGCTTGATCAAGCCGCCGATGCGGCGCTGTTCGTTGCCCAGAACCGTCAGCGCATCGAGCATACGGCTGGTCGTGGCGCTTCTCGTCTTCCGGCCCAGTGCGCACGCGCGGAAATACGCCGCAAGCGTGAGGCCGCAATCATTCGCCTTCTGCAGAAGGGCGACGTGTTCGTCCCCCGTCACACGCACGCCGACGACAATCGTGCGCTGCCTGTTTTCGGTGCCGTGGGTCATGTGAGCGCCTCCTTCGGCGTGAGTGCGCGTGGGCGGCGCGCGGGGTCTCGGGGCAGCGCCCTGAGCAGGGGGGTAGTCAGGCACAACGAGCAACAGCGAGTGGCGGCCTGGCGATGGGCAACGGCGCGCATGCGCGCGGTTGCACAACCCTCACCCTGCCCCCGCTGTTGATGCGCGTCGTCGTGAACGCCAAACGTATCGGCACGAATACCGCACGCTCGCCGAGCATCCTGGCGTGATCGATTTGCACACGCTGCACACCGCGCCGTCACGGGCGGCGCAGCGAACACGCAGCCTCGACGCAAGACCAGTGTGCCGCGCCAACCGGGCTGTGTGGACCATAAAACGGTAAGCGCTGATTTCGGGTTTGAACAACGGCGAACAAACGCGCGCCGATCGGCGCGCTGTTGTAACGCGCGGTGATCGATCCTGTTACAGCTGCCGTGTCGTTGCGTGTGTACGGTGAAGACATGCCCGAACGGGATCGATTTCGACAGGACGGCACGATGACCACCAAACGGCAACGCCCTTCGCCCGATCAGTGGGCCATGCTCGATGCAGCGCTGGAAGGGATGCGGGAACGTACGCCGCCCGGCGCCGCCCCCCCGCTGGCGCAGGAAATCCTCCGGCGCGCCGATGCGCTGCGTGCAGCGCTGGAATCGGGCTGGCGCATCCGCGATCTCGCAGTGTTCTTCAAGGACGTCGCCGGCATCGACGTGTCGCCCAGCACGATTCAGACAGCGCTGCGACAGGCGCTAATCAATGCGCAACCGGACGCCAAGCGCCCACGTGCGAAACGGCCCCACAAACGGCGCATGACCGCCGCGCCACCGGTGCCGCAAGCTGTAGTGGTAGCCGGTGCTGGCCAAGCCGGCCTGTGGCCGGTCGCTGATCAACCGATTACAGCATCGGAAGCAAAGACGGACGTGCCACGCGGCCCGACAATCACGCCGCTGGGTTCGGCATTGACTCAGGGCGCCACGAAACGGGGCCAACGATGAAATCTGCGATGAAACGATTCGTGATGGTCTGCGGCGACAAGGGCGGGACCGGTAAAAGTCTGAAGGCGCGGGCGTTGGCGGACCGGTTCCGGCGCGAACAACGCGACACGTTGATGATCGACGGCGACGGCGAGATCGGCAACCTGTTCCAGTTCTATGCGAAGCTCGATGCGCACGGCGAGCCGGTCGCGGATCAGGTGCCGGACGGCGTCGTACCGATCCGCTTCACTGGTCCAGAACGGGAGCGCGATCAGTTACTCGCAGCGGTTGATCTTGGTCGGCCGCTGGTGCTCGCCGACATGCCGGCCGCATCGCTCACGCAACTGAAACAGTTCGACGCCGAGACGGGATTTTTTGCGGAACTGGCGCGGGCCGGCTATCGCGCGACGCTCGTCAACGTCCTGTCGCCGTTCAGCGCCAGCACCCGCACGGTACGTGAGATGATCGAATTGGCCGGGGAACAGGCCGACTACGTGGTCGCGATCAATCAGTGGTTCGGAGATCGCGAGGATTTTTTCATGTGGTATGGCAATGCGACCTGTTCGGCCAGTCCTGGCCGCACAATGCTGGCCGAGTCCTGCGGCATTGAGATTGCGTTGCCGAAGCTGCAAGCCGGCGTGCTCGTCGCCATCGACGAGCGGTTGCTGACGTTCTCGGCAGCGCGAAAGGATATCCGGCTGACCACGCCGCAGCGCTCGCGCCTGCACCGCTGGATGCAGGCGGTCGACGTCGAATGCGACCAGGCTGCCGAGTATCTGGGGCTGGAGGTGATCGCACCATGAGCAGCGAGGCGTTCGACCTGCTGCTCTCGCGGCTCGATCCCGACGACCGGGAGCGCATTCGCGAAATGGCGATCGCCTACGGGCTGACGTTCGACGATCCGTCGTGGATCCCGTTTGCGATCACGCAGATGACCCTCGACGAGCTGAAAGCGCAGATCAAGGATGCGACAACAGCCATCGAGGATGCTGCCGATCTGGCTTTGCGCAAGATCGGCAACAGGGCACGAGAAGCCAGCCACCAAGCGCAGGCCGTGATCGACGCGCAATCTAAAGCGGTGCTGGGCTTGCGGGAAACCATGCTGGACATCGAACGGGCGTCGGCCGTCGAATATCGCAAGGTCCTCGCCGAACTCGCGGTCCGGCAAATCACCAAGCTCGTCGACAAGGGCACAAACGGCATTGTGCGGGACGTGACGCAATGCCTGATTGGGAGAGACGGCCTACTGATCCATAGCGCGACCGAGCATGGCGCGGCGCTCGAACAGGTTCGACAACGTTTCGTGGCGTCTGTCGATGCGGCGGTCGCAAAAGTCGATGACGCCGCCCGGCGTACTGCCGCGTCGACCCGGCGCGGCGTGCGTCATGCGGTGGCACTGGCCATGGGGACCGTCGTGGTCTACGCAGCTCTGATGTTCGGGCTGATGGTGTACTGGAGCAACCACCAGCCGGCCAGCGACGCGCCCGCATCAGCGACATGCCGCGCTCAACAGCGCCCTGCCCATCCGCTGAAATGACGGGGGTAGCCGGCGAATCTATTCCTGCGCAGGCTCAGCAATCGCTTCGATCAACGCCAAAATCACTTCGCGCTTGCGCGCGTCGAGCGCTCGAAACCCGGAAATGATCCGTTGCTCATTCGGGTTCTCGAGGCGAGCTCCCTCTACTCCGGTAAGGACATACAAGATATCCACACCGGCAGTTGCGATCGCGCTCAGGTAATCGGCGTTCGGCCGACGCAAACCTTTCTCGTACTGGTACTGGGCGTGCTGCTGGACCCCACCGAGCGTTGCCAATTCGGTCTGATTCAGCCCTAAACGCGATCGCTCCCTTTTCAGGCGCGCCTCAAACCCATTCATTTGATATGAATTTCCCTTGAAATATTATCAATAAGTTCTAAACTCAGCTTCGTAAACATCCGATTGCTAGCGTATCGCCCACCGGTGAGGTATGCACACGCCCTTACGCGGCTGGCGGAAAACTTGTTACGGAGGCTGTATGTCATACACCTACGAAATCTGCGGTGCCCTGTCTGTCCTCGACAGCTTCCGGCACTACCATGCGCAGCAGTTCGCCCAGACGATTGCCGACCCGGCAGACATTTACTTCGCGACCGATGCCATCACGCATTCCCTCGTAATTCGCATTCGCGGCACGCTTACCGACGACGAAACGGAGGTAGTCGAGAACGCAGTGAAGGAATTGTCCCAGAAATGGGCACGAGCCGGCGCCGTCTTCCGCCGCGTGCGTTACGGTGAAGCGTCGTTCGTACCAATCGGACTTGCCCAACACGTTGAGCTGCTGGAAGAACTCGCCGATGAGCACCTGCAGCTGGAGGCCTTCCTGCAGCGCCAGGCACGGATTCTGGAAAAGTTCCGGTAGCCCGCGACTTGATACGCGAAGCGCGCTAACAGCCCGCACCAACCCAGGATCTAGCATAACCGAATGCACGGAGAAAACGATGGACGAACCAGCACGCTACGTCCTGTCGGGTGCGCTACCCGTTCAGGACGACCTGGAAGACGAGCAGCTTGACCGAGTGTCCCGACATCTGGGCGGCATCGCGACGGTATACCTGAAGCACGACGAGGTGGCACATACCGTCTCGTTGCGCATCAACGGTACGCTGATGCGCGACGACGTGCGGTACATTGAGCAACGCGTCGAGCGCTTCGCCGAAGAAAACGCTCGAGCCGCTGCAATTCTGCTGAGCGAATGGAACTGCGAGACGAGTGAACTCGTCGTGGGCATGAATTGGGATGCGCAGTGCCTCCTCAGGCTCGGTGCGGTACAGGAGCAACTGGCGAAGCTCTCAGCGCGGTACTTCGACTTTCTCCTGCGCATCGAGCCCGCTGACGCCGCCGTTCGCGGCGACTCATTCATGTGTGTCTCGGTTGAGACCGATAACACACAACGAATCTGGTGACGAACTCCCATCCTATAGAGACACGTCTCGTCATGCGAGCGCGCAAAGCAACTACAGGGTCGGCGGTGCCCGATGTGGATCGTTCGGATCACTGGGAATTGAAGCGCCTGCTGGTTTCGTTGGCCTATCACCGCGGCGACGCGATACCGAGCGAGATAACTCTTTGTTTCATGGCTTAAGCACAAGCAGACCTTCGACCGATTTGGACACCCAAGGCCGGTTACTGCCGGTAGGGAGCCGAGTTGGATCGAGCTTGGCCGCCCAGGGTAGCGCCCCCTCACGACCGAGCTGAAGACAAAGCCGCACTGATTTAATACTCGTGCATCGCTGCAACAATTCGCGCAGTACGTCGGCGCGCAAGCCGCGGGAATACGCGACAAATTCACGGGCCTCCTGCAGCGGCAGGCGCACGCCAACATCACTGAGTAGCTCGAGCAACGCCCTCTCCGGCGCCGATACTCGGGGACGCCCGCTTCGCTGCTCCAAGGGAACCACATGAAGCATAGCGTCGGGTTGTTCATCAAACAGGCGCTTCCGATGGTACTCAGCGGGGAAGCGCTCAGTAAACCACCCTGGTAGACGCCCCGCTGTCCAGCCGTATAGGTGCAGTTCCGACTGCTGTTGCAAATTTTGTCGCGGGCCGCACCAATCGAGCGCCGACTTGCCGCCGACATGCAGACCATCGAGTCGACGCTGAAGAAGCGGTAGGCACGAACTAAGGGTCAAATCATCATTTGGACGGATATATACGCCACGCGCCAAGCGCGTAAGCCACCCCGCCCGCACGTAGTGGACAGCCAGATCCGCTGAGATGCCCAGCGCCCCGAGGTCCTCCGATGTCAATAGGATCCCTGGAGCCAGCCGGGTGTAGAGCTCATTTAACTTGCGTGCCCTATTTGTAGCCATACTGCGATTGGCGCATTTTTCGCAAACAATGTCAACTTGAAAAGATTTGCTTAGTCGTAGCATGACTACGATAATCACAACTTTTCCAAACAGTGCTTTGTCGTGCGCCAGCTCGCTGGCAAACTCGCTAAAAATCATCGACCGGTCCGTGATAACCATCTATCCTGTTGTCAACAACAGGATAGATGCGGAATGTAGTGAAACCATGCTAAGGCTTACCCCTCAACAAGTTGCCGAAGTGGCGCAATTGTCTGATCAGACGCTGCGCCATTGGCGCAGCGTTCTACCACCGCTTGCCGGCCTGAATGGCTACACGCCGTGCTTCACGCCAGGCGATGCGCTGGCATTGCTTGTGGTACGGCACCTGGTCAAAGCCATGGGCATTAGCGTGGGAACGCTGGTCGGCGCTTCAACTGACCTGTTTTCCATCTGTCGCAACACGAGTTGGCCGCACTTGGCAGACCACCATCTTCTTATTCAAGTTGAACAAGGCAGCGTGATTCTATTGACCAGTCAACCTGACCTCGAGGCTCCCGCCATCTTGGTTCCCATGCGCCCCTTCGCGAAACAGCTGCAGGCAGCCTGGGCAAGCAGCCTACCCGCTTTGGAGCAGTTGCCTCTTCAGTTCGGCGCAGCCGTAGTTCCGCGCTCTGCGCGTGTCGCAGGAGCGTGACCACCATGAGCGTCGAATTGACCACACCCGAACTCGGATTTGAGGCCCAAACTCTGGCGGGGGCCGGAGCCGCAACGGCTGATCTGGGACCGGTCTGGATTCTAGAAGAGGTTGCCGGGCACCTACGCGCCCAAGGCAGGAAGACGGGCACCTCTCGCATGAGGCTCTACCGCCTTGCTGGCGACATACTGACCGCTGCGAGCGAACAGGAATTAGACGAGGAAGCTTCGCGCGTTGACACCGCCATTTCTCTTCTTGAAACGGCGAAGGCGCGTACCGGAGTCGTTGTCTGCAGTTTCCGGACGGTGGCTGCCGCCCTGATGGTGGAACGCCTCGAGGCGTATGGCCCCAGCACACTTCACTATGTTGTCGAAATTGATCCAACACGCAAAGTGGAATTCGCGCGCGCGCGCGACGGAATACGTATCGCTCCGGCCAAGGAGCGTGTGGAAGCAGCGACTTGGCAACAGGTCAACCTGAGCAAGCCCGCGGGCGACTCCGCATGCTATGCGGCAAATCTTGGAAAAGCGGCGCTTGGCGGCGTGGAGGAATTGACCTGCTTTGCTCTGTCGATTGGCGGCATCAAAGGATACCAACGAGGCGT
Source organism: Burkholderia sp. MSMB0856 (assembly GCF_001524645.2). Taxonomy (NCBI): domain Bacteria; kingdom Pseudomonadati; phylum Pseudomonadota; class Betaproteobacteria; order Burkholderiales; family Burkholderiaceae; genus Burkholderia; species Burkholderia sp. MSMB0856. The sequence continues at coordinate 2,714,560 of NZ_CP013427.1, forward strand.
GCTCGTGGGTATGACATCGCTCAGCCTTGACGACGGCATCAAGAAGCTCGCTCAACTGCTGGCTTGGACGCGATGGGTCCGGCTCGCAGCCCGCAAAGCCAAACGAGAGCGATCGACAACTAGTGCAGCCACCACCCGCAACCCTGATACCGGCGATGGCACTTCGCCGCTGAACATTCTCGTGCGGGCCAATCGCAAGATCGCCGCAGGCCACGACGCGAAGGCAGCCAGCCAGCGCCCGCTATGGCAAGATCAGCCCGTGCAGTTCAGGCGACGACTGACTGCGAATAAAAGTACGCTCAATATCGTAGAGCTCTTTGCGGGAGCGGGGGGGATGGGCCTTGGCTTCCTCAGCGCACGGACAGCAGACGGACGGGGCTATCGCATCGCTGGATCGGCCGAAATCCATCCGATCTATACGCAAACGCTGAAGCAGAACCATGCCTATATGCAGAAGGCAGGGCTTACGCCAGTTGACACGACACCGGCCGAGTATGCCCCAATGGATCTTTGTTCCGACAAGGTCAGAGCACGCCTCGGAGCCATGGCAAGCGAACACGGGGATGTCGATGTGCTGATTGGCGGCCCCCCTTGTCAGGGTTTTTCAAGTGCAAACCGAAACAGCTGGTCGAGCTCAAACCCGAACAACCGGCTAGTCGATGCCTTCTTGGACTGCGTGTCGCAGATGGCGCCAAAGGTTCTGCTGATGGAGAACGTACAGGGGATACTGTGGACACCCAGAGAGGAGTCAAATTCGGACTTGAGCGTAGCCGCACACGTTCTCGAGCGCCTCGGAGGTATGGGCTATCTCGTCTTTCCCAAACTGCTCGATGCCGTTTGGTACGGAGCACCTCAGAACCGCAATCGGTTCTTCCTTCTTGGCATCCACAAGGATGTGGGTTACTCCTCGGAGGATTTTGGCAAGTGGGGGCCTTTTCCTAAGCCGACGCATGGACCCGGTACGAACAGGGCGTATGTAACGGTCCGCGATGCTATTGCCGATCTACCGAAATTGGCCAACGGGGATGCGCTAACCGAGCGGCCCTATGAGGAGGATGCTAGCCGTCTGCAGCAAAACGCCTTTCTCCGAGCCATGCGCAGAGGTGCTCCCAAAGGAATCATTTGGGACCACGTCACCTCGCGGCATGCGGAGTATGTTATCGAGCGATACAAAGGCATTGGCCAAGGACAAAACTGGCAGGCCGTTCGCGACTTGATGACAAACTACGCCGACGTAGAGCGTACGCACAGCAACATCTATCGTCGCCTGGCATGGTCAGAGCCCGCGATTACCATGGGCCACTATCGCAAAAGCATGATCATTCATCCGGCACAGCATCGGGGCCTTTCGTTGCGCGAAGCAGCAAGGCTGCAAAGCTTCCCTGACTGGTTTCGTTTTGCAGGCACCGCGACTGGCGGCGAAGGTGGCCTCATGTACAAGCAACAGCAACTCGCAAACGCAGTCTGCCCGAATGTGACAAAGGCCGTGGCAGAATTTATTCTCCAGCTTTAATCAAACCAAGAACCCCGAGGGAGCCATACATGCCTTTGAGTGAAGGGGCTAATGATCAAGTCGGTCAACTGGCCGAACAGATCCATGATTCGGTGCGCGCAGGAAGGACGCCCGAGGAGGCAGCAGCGCGCCTCTCGACACTGCTGCCCGCTGCACTGGTTGAACAAGCTCTACAGAAGTACCGCGATGCAAGCCGCCGCGTATGGACAATGACGGAACCGGGGAGCATCTACAACAAACATCTTGATCCGTGGTATTTGGGCCCAGACCCATCGGACCGCTTGTGGCACTCCTATGAAAAACACTTGAAGGGCAAAGGATGGGATCCGGAGGCCATCAAGGATATCGATGAAGCATCAACGCGGGTGGTTTCTCTACTCGATCCTCCCGGCAAGGCGCAGATTCGCACGCGAGGACTTGTCTTGGGTCACGTCCAGAGCGGCAAGACTGCAAGCTTCACAGCTGTCATCGCCAAGGCCGCCGATGTCGGCTATCGGTTCATCATTGTGCTGTCAGGAATGAACAACGTCCTCCGGTACCAGACTCAGTTGCGCATCGACGAGGATCTCATTGCTGCCAATCTGGAGCACTGGATCACAGTGACGAACGTCGAGGACGATTTCGCTTCCAGCACCAACGTAAATTCGTTCCTTACGGAAAAGCACTCCACAAAAGTGCTCGGTGTCGTCAAGAAGAACAGCGCCAGACTCAAACGCCTCTATAAATGGCTCACCGGGGCACGGCCCGAAGTACTTCGAGCATGTCCCGTTCTGATCATCGATGATGAAGCCGACCAGGCCAGTCCAAACTCGCACCCGAAGCCAGATGAGCGGACCAAGATCAACGAGTGGATCGTCAAGCTGTTGAGGGATCTGCCTAAGGCCGCCTACGTGGGCTACACCGCTACGCCCTTCGCTAACCTCTTCATCGATCCGTCTCTGCCGGAAGACCTCTATCCACGAGACTTCATCGTCGATCTGCCGCGCGGCAAGGGTTATTTCGGTGCCGAACAAATATTCGGGCGCGCCCCTGTTGATGAAACCGAGGACCCCATTGATGGACTGAACGTCATACGTTTGGTCCCGGAGGGCGAAGGTGCGCAACTGAAACCGCCGAATCGAGATGCGCGGTTTACATTCATACCCGAAATTACGCCCACGCTTCGCGAGGCGATGCTGTACTACTGGATGGCCACCGCTGCACGACGTGTACGTGGCCAACGGAGCAAACATGCATCCATGCTTATTCACACCACCCAGTATGCAGCAGTACATCGGAACGCCAAGGGGGTTGTTGATTCATTTCAGGACACCGTACTAAATCAGATTCAGCATGGCGACGCCGCCTTGGCCAGCGAACTCGAAGCACTGTGGCTGCGCGAACAGGCAGCTCTCCCTTCACAGGAGCTTGGTTTGGAGCCTGTGGCCTTCGACGATTTGATGGCGCACATGGCAGCAGTGGTCAAGCAGACTGAAACCAAGGTGGAGAACGGTAGTAGCCCGACCCTCGACAGGGTGGATTATCAACAGGACGCCGACGGCAATGGCCGCATCTACATCGTGATTGGCGGCAACGTGCTGTCCCGTGGCTTGACGCTGGAAGGACTGACGGTGAGCTTCTTCATCCGATCGGCTTCCGCCTACGACACGCTGTTGCAGATGGGACGCTGGTTTGGCTACAGGCCAGGCTACGCCGACCTTGCGCGCGTGTGGATGACGAAGGAGTTGCGTGGCTACTTCTACGACCTCGCTAGTGTCGAACGGGAAATTCGACAGGACATCTCGCGCTATAAGAATGGCGACGTCACGCCAATGGAGTTCGCAGTCCGCATCCGACAGCACCCTGCACTGGCCATAACTGCAAAGCTCAAGATGCAGCACGCCGTGCCAGCGAAGATGGCATTCAACGCACGGGAAGTACAAACTATCGTCTTCCGCCACGAAGACCAAGCGTGGCTGGATCAGAACCTTAAGGCGGCGCGCAACTTGATTGCACGTATTCGCGTAGCTGGCATTCAACCGGCAAAGGTTGCAGACAAGCCGCACAAAGTATTCTTCGATGTTCCGTCAACCCAGGTGCTTCAGTTTTTGAACGAATACGCCATTGACGTCAATAACAGTGAGATGCCTACGGGTCTGCTGCAAAGCTACATCCGTGAACAGAATCAGCGCGGGCACATCACGGACTGGACAGTTGCCGTCGTTACGCGCTCCGAACCACTGCCTGCACTTGGGACGATTGACCTCGGGCTGGACGAGGAAGTCCCGATGGTCAACCGCGCTCGATCATTGCGCGAAAGAAGCCCGCAGGTGGTTGACATCAAGGCACTGATGTCGGAAACCGACGTCGCTATCGATGTCCCGGAACTCGCCACGGTACTACGCGGTAAGGATCGCGACACGCTTCGCAAGCTTCGCGACGAATTCGTTCCAGACAAGGGGTTACTGCTCCTCTATCCGATCAGCAAGGATTCTGTGCCTCGCAAGGGCAGCAGCGAACGTGCGCCGCTTGCGGCGATCCAGCATATCATCGGTCTCGCACTCGTCTTCCCCGACGTCCCGCAAAGCGATTTGACGCCGCAAAACTACATGACTGTCGAGCTACCGGACATTGGCAGCGAAATGATTGACATCGACGATTTAGAAGACATGGCCGAGATCGAAGAATGACAAGAAGCGGCATTCAACTCACTCAAGACGGATGGCGCCAGCTCGAATTGGGCGCCGACATGCCGACGCGGGGTGAATTTCGCGTCTTTGATACCGCACTAAACACCACCTACGGCACCGCGTTACTGGCGATCGATGCGACCGGCCTCAGGCACGTATTGATCCCCGTTGCGGCGGACTTTCCTGCTGCCTACGATCGACGCAGCGGCGGCGTCCATTTGACTACTCGAACGCTCGTCGATGCATCGGGCCAGCGGCAATATCTCGACCTTGCCTGCAAGAAGGCGCACCTTAATAATGTTTTTGCCCATCTTGCCGAAGAAGTACTCGGCTTGTTGCAAGAAGGTGCATTCCAGCCGCTGCATGCCTGCCGGCAAACACTGCAGCGGTGGCGCGAACTACTGGACCGCGAGGCTTCGAACATCCTGTCAACAGAGGCTCTGTGCGGCCTGTTCGGGGAACTGTGGCACTTGGTACGCATTGCGGAGCGGAACATTCAAGGTATCTCTGCCTGGCAGGGACCATACGGCGCACGGCACGACTTCGCGGTGAACGGTTGTGCACTGGAAGTCAAAACAACAACGCGTCGGGATGAATGGAAATTTCGAGTGCATGGGCTGACGCAGTTGGAGCAGCCTCGCGATGCCCAACTCTATCTGTGCGCCATGCACCTAGAGCTGAATGGAGCATCGGGCTCCACCGTGCCGGAACTGATTCAGTCAGCCCTGGATGCCGGTGTTGATCGGCTTGATCTAGTGAACCGCCTTTCGCATGTTGGGTACGATCAGCGCGATGAAGCCCACTACCGGCAACTCCGACTCGATGTTACCGACTGGAGGCTCTACGAAGTGGCGGCATCGTTTCCCCGACTGACAGCGACATCTTTCAACTCATCCGAGCCGCCACCCGGCGTCTCCGATATTCATTACACCATCGACCTCGCCACATCTTCGGCTGCGCCATTACAGCCGGAGATGCTGGATAACCTTCATATGGCGCTTGCAGGAATCCGCGATGCCGACCCCGCTGGACCTTCAATCTGAGCCGTTTTCCGCAACCGGCGGCGCGGCAGCAGAGGGGGTTTCGAACCAACTTGGCCGCCCGCGGGCAGACCGCTTTACGCTGCTGGTTCGCGAAGCAGTTCAAAACAGTTGGGACGCGCGGATTTCGCCCGCCGGTGGAGTGCAATTCCAGGTGGATGGACTCCTGCTCGATCGAGACGCACGCAAGGCGCTGTCGGTCCAGGCGTTTGCAAACACGCCTGCTGCAGTTGATGTACGAAGCCGCCTCCTCGCCGATGGCGACTTCCCCGTTCTTGCCGTTAGCGATTTCGGTACTCGAGGACTCAGCGGACCCACTCGCGGAAATATTGTTCCGCAGCCAGGCGAGTCGACCAATTTCGTCGACTTCATGCGATACATCGGGCGTCCGCCGAACCGTGCATACGCAGGAGGTACATACGGCTTCGGTAAAGCAGCGTACTTTCTCGCCAGCTCGCTGAAAACCATTTGCGTCCATACTCGCTTCAGGAACGAGCACGGCATCGAATCGAGATTCATGGCAGCCGCATTGGGACCACAGTTTGAGACCCATGGCCCTGAAGGTCAGCGCTTCACCGGACGACACTGGTGGGGGCGATTGGCGCAAGACGAGGTCGTCGACCCTGTGGTCGGCGATGAGGCCGATGCTCTGGCGTTGTTGCTTGGTGGTATCGGGCGCGCCACGGATGCCCTCGGCACCACTGTCTATGTTCTCGCACCCGATTTCGAGGGGGCCGCGCCCCAGCAAGTACTTCATCAGATGGGGCGCGCAATCATGGACTACTTCTGGCCGAAGTTCATCGACGGCCCTGAACAGACGCCTACCATGTCGTTCAGCGTCCGGTGGCAAGGTAGCGAGTTCCAGCTACCCAAGGTACAGGAGGAGCCCGAACTCGCGTTGCTCGCCCGCGCCTTCACTGTCGCGTCAGCAAAAGTTCCGTCCGGTGGTGCGGTCCTAGAGCCCATTGCTTCACAGCGACCCAAAAAGTTGCTGGGCCAGCTTGCGCTCGCGCGGCAACCTTCGGCCCTTATGGGCTCGTCACCTGCCGCCAGCGAAAGCAATGATGACGGTGCCAACCTGTACCAGCGCACGCTTCGGCGACCGCTACGCCAAATTGCATTGATGCGTGCTCCCAACTTCGTGGTGAAGTACTTGGAAGGACCGCTAGTTCCATATGAACTGGCTGAGTACGGAGGCGTGTTTCGAGTTGATGCCGAAGCAGATGCTGCATTTGCGCGCGCCGAACCGCCGACGCACGATGACTGGGTTCCTGATCTTCTGTTGGATGCGGCCGAAAAGACCTATGTTCGCGTAGCCTTGCGTAGAGTAAAGGACACAGTCGACGCCTTCACTGCCCCCCACCCCATCGAAGCCACTGGAGCAGGACCTCATTCGGTGGCCGGCTTCTCTCGCCTGCTCGGCGGACTTGTGCCATCGCTAGGTTCTGCGGCCTCCAGTCCAGGCTCTCGCGCGAACGGGTCCTCCAACAGCAATGGCGAAGGTGGCAAACGATCCGGCACAGGGCGCACCACGACTACGGCCCCACAGATTTCGTTTGTTGGCGAGCCGGTGATCGAACTGGTCGACGGCGTCGCATCGATGGTTGCCCGCTTCGAAGCTTCGAACTCGACCGGTGCCGCAGTTAGAGTTTTCGCACAACCCAAAGTGGTTATAGCTGATGGATTCGAGAGTAATCCGCCTGAGGGGGCGCAGCAGCCGGCCGTCTTAAAGTGGATAGACTCAAACGGCGGGGTTGTCGCCAAAGGCGTTGCAAGTTGCGACGTTCTAGCTAACAGTGGCACATGGGCCGTCATAGTTAGCATCCCTTCCGATGCCATGATCTCAGTGTCGCTTAGGGTGGAAGCAGAGGCGGGAGCATGAAAACTGCAATCGCCGTCCCCTACAAGCGGGCCGCGTCTCATCGCCTTGCAGCAGGGCTGTGGGAGGTCCTATCGATGGAGCCGCCTGCCTTCCTCGCTCCAGTCTTACCCGGACTGGATTACAACTCCGTCCTCCGCTTGCGCAGAGAAGTCATCATTGACACCGCCGGACTGCGAGCCGACTGCAACTTTTCGAATGATGTTCCTCTGCTGGCTGCGGCAAGCTGGTCTAGCACTGGCACCATGCTACGCCGGAGCATTGCCCGCGTTCCCATTGCAGACGACGGTGGCACGTGCATTGTTGAATTGGCTGGAGAAATAGCCGGCAGCGACATCGCAGGGGCTCTGCATATCGACACCACTATCGTGACGGCCTGCAGGCACGATTCCCCCGCTCCACTCGCTGCACGGCACGCCGGTGCCGTGCTACTGCAGGAGAGGCAGACGATTCAGTTGGATACGTCGCAGTCGCTCTTTCCTGTCGAAGTGGTGGATTTTAGCAAAGGCTATTGGGCGAACCGGGATGCAGGTTGGCGGCTCTCTTGGAACGTCCTTGCCCTGGATCAGCCCTTTCTTGGGTCAGTCCGCCTGCTCATCAACGCTGCACACCCCCGCGTGGTGCACGCCGTTTCAGGTGACGCCCCTAACGCTGAAGCATCCGCTATCCGCTCAGCGATCTACTTTGACACCGCCAAGGCTCTGATTCTTGGAACACTGGCGAGTGAGGACTTCATTGAGCGCAATGGCGACTACGCCGAAGGCAGTTGCGGAAGAGTCGTCTACACGATGATCCAGATGCTATTTCCTGGCGACAGCATTGGCGGTTTGGCTGCTGCTGCAAACCAGAGGCCGGATCATTTCGGTACGGACCTTCAGGGTCGGCTTAGGCTGTTTTGGAGTTGAACGTGACTCTCTTTCCCCAAGTCCCCCACCATATCGCTATTCAGATCGCTAATATCGCCCGTTCGACGTCAGTTCAATCGCTCGCGGAATCGGCCGCCTCCGAGCACCCCTCTTGCGAATACACGCCTACAGGTGGAACACGCGCGACCGTAGCCGCTCTGAACAATCTGCGTAACGAACTCCTGATACTAGCTGCGGCCGCAGGGTATCCAGATCCACCGGACCAACAGCGTGCTGCGGACTTCGACGTCGGAGCCGCTCTTGTGCTTGCCGAGCAGATGACGATGGCACCTGCGGAGGCAACCAAAGGCGGGGTCTGGGAGTTTTTGTCCTGCGTTCTGCTACCCGATATCGTTCGATGGCGCTTCAGTGGAACAGGAGGTGCCCCAACCCCGCTTGAGCGATTCGTTTCGGGCCGACGCAACGTTTTTCAACGCCTCTGGTGGCGCGCCTTTCACCTTGCGCCGCGGTGTGCCGGAGCTCCCCAGGTTACGGATCTCCTTCGCGTTTTGGGGGAAGATGAACTGGTGCAGCTAATGGAGCGCCCGTCTCTCGCAGGAATAGAAGGACTGCCCGGCTCCATCGCCGTCGGTCTGCTGGCGGCATCGAAAGCCTATCCGGACCTTACCCGGCGTCAGTTGATTCGAGAAGCACAGAAACGCTTTCTCCGGCTATCCTCGTTCGTGTCGTTTGAGTCGATTGCCATCGAAGAAATCAACCATCATGTCGAGCTCGTTTTCGAGCAAGTGGCGGCCTCGGTTCTCCGCCAAGATTTAGTGTCCATGCCTGTGTCGCGCCATGGCTGACAACATGACGCCCGAGCAGAGACGCGTAACCATGTCGCGGATCCGCAATCGGGACACCAAAGTTGAGCTTGCGGTTCGAAAGGAGCTCCACCGGCGCGGACACCGCTTCCGCGTCAATGCAGCATGGCTTGCAGGCAAACCCGATGTAGTCTTCACCAAGATTCGCCTCGCAATATTCATTGACGGCGATTTTTGGCACGGCTGGCAGTTTGAGCGATGGGCGGACAAACTTGCGCCCTACTGGTATGAAAAGATCAGCGGAAACATCGCACGTGACCTCCGACGCAGAGCGCTTCTTCGCCGAGAAGGGTGGGCAGTCATGCACATCTGGGAACATGACGTGGAAAAAAACTTTGAGCGCTGTATTCAACGCATCGAGGCGAAAATAGATCAACTTCGCAGGAGCTGACCCTATGCAGTTCATCGAAAGCGATAACTACTGTCCGCGCCACCCGGTATCGACTAGCGTTAGCAAATCGTCATCTTGAGTATTTCGCAGCGGGCAGGACTCGTAATCCCGAGCCTAATCCTCACTTCAATGCTCTGACAAGCCTTCCCCCATTACTTCGAATTGTGACGATTTCTGCGCCCTCTCATCGCGCGGAAGTTCACCTCCGTTACCTGAGACGTAAACACCGCAACGTGAGTACCAAGCAGCCGTCGCTGGCTGGTGGTATTTTTGGTGGTATCTGCAGCATGGTCTGACGTGCCCCCATCAATAGGGCCAATGGGCTTCTAGCAAAGTCCCTTTAAACCAACTCCTGGAAAGCGGCAGGAGTATCCGCGGTTGCCCGATGTTTCGCCGCAAACTCTGACGGCGCAAGGTAGTTCAGTGCGCTGTGCGGCCTTTGCTCGTTGTAGTCCTGACGCCATGCCGCGATGACAGCCCGAGCATGCGCGAGCGTCGTGAACCAGTGCTCGTTAAGGCATTCGTCGCGGAACTTGCCGTTGAACGATTCGATGTACGCATTCTGCGTTGGCTTGCCCGCCTGAATCAACTTCAGAGCGATGCCGTTCGCATACGCCCACTGGTCAAGCGCGCGGCTCGTAAATTCGGGGCCCTGGTCTGTTCGCACCGCCTTGGGATAGCCACGGAAGCGAGCTGCGCGGTCCAATGCCCGAGCGACATACAAACCTGAGATGCCATGGTCGACGACGATGTCGACAGCCTCTTTCGTGAAGTCGTCGACGACGGTCAGGCACTTCACGCGCCGGCCGTTGGAAAGCGCATCCATCACGAAATCAATTGTAAGCCGTCAATAAACGACGCCCTACCAATGGTAGGCAGAAGGTCAGATGCTAAGTGTCCGCGTGGACACATGCACTCAGACCGTGATGACAGAGAAACAGGACCTTCGAAGCAGACTGGTGGTTGGCCGCAGACGGGATGGCCGGCGGGAATTTGATGAAGATGCCGTGCGGGAGCTGGTCGAGTTTTGCCTGAGGCCGGGGGTATCGATCGCCCGGGCGGCCATGGACCATGACGTTAATCCGAACCAGTTGCGTCGCTGGATCTCGCGCCATCAGCAGCATACGCTGCAAACCCCGACGAGGCCGGACCCGCTGGTGATCGACGGCGTATCGATCGACATTCCGGGCACTGCACATCGGGTTCCAATGAGTGAAGCGCGAGCATTCGTTCCTGTCGTCACGACTGCGTCGACTGTGCCTGCCGCTTCCCCAGTATTGCCACCAGCCCCGTCGTTGATGGCGCTCTCGTTACATGTGCGCTTGTCCAATGGTGTCGAATTCGATCTCGGCGAGGCGAGTGTCGATGAGCTGGCCACGGTGATCCAGATGCTCGGGAGGCTGCCGTGTTCCGGTTCGACGAAGGGCTGAAGGTCTACCTGCATCGCGATCCCGTCGACTTCCGCATGGGCATCAACGGGCTGTCGATCCTGGTCGAACAGGCGATGCGCCTGAACTCAATGACCTCGGCGCTGTTCGTCTTCGGCAACCGCCGTCGTGATCGAGTCAAGATCCTCGGCTGGGGCGGCAACGGCTTCTGGTTGCTGCTCAAGCGACTCGAAGCCGACCGCTTCGTCTGGCCGAACGGCGGCGACACGATCACGCTCAGCACTGAGCAGTTGCACTGGCTGCTCGACGGCATCGACCTGGCCGTGATCCAGAAGCATCCCCAGCGATATTACGCGCGGATGAGCTGAACACTACGCAGATGGCATGGTCTAATCGGCCATGCCGAATAGCCCCGTCATGTTGAGCGCGGAGGAATACGAAGCGCTGATTGCCGCGAGCGCCGAACGCGACGCGCTGCGCGGTGAGCTTCGACTCGTGACGGCCCAGCGCGATCTGGCCGAAGAGAAGCTGCGGGCCTACAAGCACGAACTGTTCGGTGCCTCTAGCGAGGCGCGCCATGCCGACCAACTCGGCCTGTTCAACGAAGCTGAAGCATTGGCCACCACTACCGATGCGCCCGCGCGCGAGGACGCGCCCGGCACGTCTGTCGCCGCCCACACGCGAGGCAAGCGCGGACGCAAACCACTCGATCCGAACTTGCCGCGCGAGGTCGTGCGGCACGAACTACCCGAGTCTGAACGATTCTGCGCGCATGATGGCCAGGCTCTCGTCGAGATCGGCGTCGAGACGAGCGAACAGCTTGACGTGATTCCCGAGCAGGTCCGCGTCGTTCAGCACCAGCGCGTCAAGTACGCGTGCCCGTGCTGTGATCTCGGCATCAAGGTCACGCCGGCGCCAGCGCGTATCATCCCGCGCGGGTTGCTCACGGAATCCGCGCTGGCGTGGATCATCACTGGCAAGTACCAGTACGGTATGCCACTGTATCGCCAAGCCACGCTGCTGCGTCGCTTCGGCGGCGACATCTCGTCCAACACGCTGGCCGCCAGCGTGGTGCGGGTGGGACTGGCCACGCAGCCGGTGATCAACCTGATGCGCGACGCGCTGCTCGAGTCGGACCTGATCTACGGCGACGAGACAACGTTCCAGGTGCTGAAGGAACCGGGACGAAGGCCGCAGGCGAAGAGTTACCTGTGGGCGCAGGTCAACGGCTCGGGGCCACCAGTACGGATGTTCTCGTACTCGCCGGGGCGCGGCGCCCAGCATGCGCAGAAGCTCTATGCTGGCGTGCAGCCTGGCACCGTGCTGATGACTGACGGGTACGAGCTCTACAACGGAATCGCCCACGATCACCAGCTCGTGCATCTCGGATGCTGGGCACACGTGCGCCGCAGCTTCATCAAGGCCGAGGAGTCGGTGCCGAAGGCGGCACGCTCGCCGGATCTGCTGGCCACGCGCTTCGTCGTGCTGATCGGCAAGCTGTTCGCGGCCGAGGTGCGCAGCGCGAAGTGGAAGTCTGAACGTCGGCAACGACTGCGCGCTCGGTACAGCGCCCGCGTGCTCGCCATCATCGAGCGCATGCTGGTTGAGCATCTGCCGGGCGTCGTGCCGTCGAGTCTGCTCGGCAAGGCATTGCAGTACATGAGCGGACAGTGGCCCAAGCTGGTCCGATACGTCGGTAACGGCAACTGGCCGATCTCGAACAACCTGTGCGAGAACGCGATCCGGCCGTTCGTCGTCGGCCGCAAGGGCTGGCTGTTCTCCGATACTGTCGCTGGCGCGCAGGCCAGCGCCAACCTGTACTCCCTCGTCGAGACGTGCAAGGCGAACGGCGTCGAGCCGTATCGCTATCTGGTCTGGCTGTTCACCAGGTTGCCGCTCGCCGCAACCGCCGACGACTATGCCGCCCTCATGCCATGGAGCATGCCTGCCACTCCCAACCTCTGATGGGCGTCGTTAAAAGACCGCATACAATCAATTGACCACACCTCGTTGGGGGCGCCCGGCAATGCCAGTTGCTCGCGCTCAATCATGACGCCGTGGCGCTTGCGACGGCGCCGCACAGCCAGCCCTGCCTCGCGGTACAGGCGATAGATGCGCTTGTGATTGGCGTGCGTGCCTTCGCGTTCCACTAGGGCGTGCAATCGGCGGTAGCCGAATCGACGACGTTGGTGTGCCAACTCCACCAGACGCGCCGCTAGCACCTCATTCTCGTGGTCTGGCTTCGCGTCGTAATGCAGCACGCTGCGAGAAAGCCCGACAAGCCGGCAGGCGCGGCGCTCGGAGATGTTGACCTTCTCCCGAATCGCCGATACTGCTTCGCGTTTGGCTTGCGGGCTCAGGGCTTTCCCTTGACGACGACCTTCAACGCTTCCATATCGAGCATTGCTTCGGCCAGCAGTTTCTTCAGCCGGGCATTCTCCACCTCGAGGTCCTTGAGCCGGCGGGCTTCCGAGACTTCCATGCCGCCGAACTTCGCACGCCAGGTGTAGAACGACGCGTCACTGAACCCGTGCTTCCTGCACAGTTCCTTGACCGGCACCCCGGCCTCGGCTTCCTTCAGAAACCCGATGATTTGCTGTTCCGTAAAGCTCTTCTTCATGTTCGTCTTCTTCTCCGAAATGAGCGGCCCCCAGCAAACAGTGCCATGATGTAAGCGAGTTTTCGGCGGACTTTTTCAGTATGAAAGGAGCCGTACGATGAAACGCAAGCGCTTCAGTGTGGAGCAGATTGTGGCGGTGTTGAAACAGGCCGAAGCAGGCATGCCGGTAGCGGAACTGATTCGTCACGTGGGCATTTCGGAGCAAACCTTCTATCGCTGGAAGAAGGTATATGCCGGTTTGCAGACGGACCAGGTGCGGCAGCTCAAGCAGCTTCAAGACGAGAACGTCCAACTGAAGAAGGTGGTCGCGGAGCTGACGTTGGACAAGGCGATGCTGACCGACGTATTGAAAAAAAAGTGGTGAATTCATCGCCGAGGCGCCATGTCGTGGATTATCTAAAGTCCGCCTATGGAGTAGCAGAGCGGCGTGCCTGCCGCCTGGTGGCCATATCGCGCTCGGTGTACCAGTATCGCAGCCACCGCGACCCGCAGACTGCATTGCGGCAGCGCATGTGTGAAATCGCGGCGACGCGGGTGCGCTATGGTTACCGCAAGATACGCGTGCTGCTGCTACGGGAGGGCTATCAGGTCAGCAAGAATCGGCTGTACCGTTTGTATCGTGAGGAAGGGCTGTCGCTGCGCTACAGACCAAATCGCAAGCGACGTGCACAGATGAGCCGCCCGGCACGTGCAAAGTCGACGGCGGCAAATCAGGCGTGGAGTTTGGACTTCGTCGCCGACCAGCTTTCGAACGGCCAGAGGTTCCGCGCGCTAACCATCATCGACGTCTTTACGCGCGAAGCACTAGCCATCGATGTTGGCCAGCGACTGAGCGCTTCAGATGTCGTGCGTGCACTGGATGAATTGAGGAGCAAACGCGGAGCGCCCCGCACGCTGTTTTGTGACAACGGCTCGGAATTTACGAGTCAGGTGATGGACCTGTGGGCTTACCATCACAAGGTCGAGATTGCCTTCAGCCGGCCCGGCAAGCCAACGGATAACGCATTCGTGGAGTCGTTCAACGGCACGCTTCGCGATGAATGCCTGAACGTGCACTGGTTCACATCGCTGGCCGACGCCAGGGAGCAGATTGAGCGATGGCGGGTCGAATACAACGAGAGTCGGCCTCACAGGGCTCTCGGTGAAGTGCCGCCTGCCGAATACGTCCGTCAGTTGGGCCTGCAGGCCCAACTGACGGACCAACAGAACGCCGAAGACTAACATTGCCTTTGGCACTGAAAACCGGGACCGTTCAAAAACGAACTTTACTAGACTCCGGCTGGCCCTGTTTGCTGGGGGCAGGTCAGGTCTATTAAAGAATCAGCCACCGGTGTGCGATAGCAAGGGCTTTTTCATTCCGGCCCTGGCACCAGTATTTCGCAGCGTCATGCGCTGCACCCTGTCGAAACCCGCGCAAGCTCGCCGCTTCGCGGGTTTTTTGTTTTTGCCGCGCGTTTTTCCCGCGCGCATCGCACACCGCAACGCGCACCCTCCGCCGGCGGTCCAAGCATCAGGACACGCAAGCACGGAGGCCGCTCATGTCCACGCGCGTCTTCTTTTCGAGCCGGATTGGCCGCGGCATGCTCGTCGCGCTGCTGTCAATCATGCTGGGCGGATGCGATCTGCTCCGCGAGCCGCCCGTGCCCGACTGGCCTGGGCCGCATGCACCCTACCCGTTCCCGGACAACATTCCGCACCGCACCGAGTGACCGGCTCGACCGACCTCGCCCCAAGGCGCGCGCCGCACGTTCAGCCCTGCTCGCAGAACCGCAGGATCGCGTCCGCGACGGCCGCCGGCGCCTCGCGCTGCGGAAAGTGCCCGACGCCATCGAGCACGGTGCGCTCATAGCGGCCGGTGAAGAATCGCTCGCGCCCGGCCGAAGTCTCCGGCCCGTTGCAGGTATCCGCGCCGCCGTGCAGCACCAGCGTCGGCACCGACAGCACGGGCGCGGGCGTCAGTTGCGCTTCGTCTTCCGCATAGGCGGCCCCGCCGTCGACGAATCCCCAGCGATAACGGTACGAATGCAGCACCACGTCGATCCAGTCCGGCCCGTCGAAGGCAGTCGCCGCCGCGTCGAAGTCGCGCGCGTCGTACCAGCCGGCCGGCGACCACGTGTCCCACATCAGGCGCGCGAACGCACGGCGATCGTCGCGCAGCGCCTGCTCGCCGCGCGGCGTCGCCATGAACCAGTGGTACCAGTAATTGCGCGCCTGCGGCAGCGACAGCGGCTGGGCCGGGTCGTTCGTGCCGTATCCCACCGATAGCATCACCAGATACGAGGCCGCGCCGTCGCGCAATCCGCACGCGTTCGCAACCGCGCGGGCACCCCAGTCGTGCCCGACCAGGACCGGCCGTTCGATGCCGAGCACGTCGATGAATTCGAGCAGGTCGCGGCCAAGCGCCGCGAGCTGGCCGCTGCGCGGCGTCGCGGGATCGCGAAAGCGGGTCGGCGCGAAGCCGCGCAGCGCGGGTGCGAGCACGCGGTAGCCGTGCGCGGCCAGCGTTTCGGCCACGGCTTCCCAGCCGACCGGGCTGTCCGGCCAGCCATGCAGCAGCACGGCCACGCGTTCGCCGCGCGGATTCCATTCGAGATAGGCAAGTTCGAGCGACGCGGTGGTCGCATATCGATAAGCGGTCATGTGCACTCCGGTGAGTCAGCCTGAATAGCCCATGGTAGACCCGCCTTTCATCACGATTCGCGGCGTATCATCATTCATTCTTCGAATATCGCGTTGAATTACCCATGGAACCGCTGACCGATCCCGCGTCGACCGCGCTCGACATCGCGTTGTTGCGCACCTTCCTCGAAGTCGTCGACAGCCGCGGCTTCGCGCCAGCCGCGGAACGGCTCGCGCTGACGCCGTCCGCGGTCAGCGGCCACATCAAGCGGCTCGAGCAGGCGGCCGGCACGGTGCTGCTCGCGCGCACCACGCGCCGCATCGCGCTCACGCCGGCCGGCGATACGCTGTACGCGTACGCACGCAACATCGTCGACATGGAGCGCGAAGTGCGCGCCCGGCTGCGCGGCGCGTCGGCGTATGGCCGGCTGCGCGTGGGCGCGTCGGAAGACTTCGCGGGTACGTGGCTGCCGCAGGTGTTGCGCACATTCCGCGACAGCCATCCGCGCACGTCGATCGAACTGAAGGTCGGCATCACCGCGGCGCTGCTGCGCGAGCAGACGTTGGGCCGGCTCGACGTCGTGTTCGGCAAGCAATGCCGGCAGGTCGATGCGCCGGGCGAACTGCTGTGGGAAGAGCCGCTGGTATGGGCGTTCGCGTCGGATACGCCGCTCGACGCCGAAAGCGACGTGCCGCTCGCGCTGTTTCCGGAGCCATGCGTATACCGGGAAGCTGCGGTATCCGCGCTCGCGGCCGCACTGAGGCGCTTTCGCGTGCAGTTCGAAAGCGCGAGCATGGCCGGCTGCGTGTCGGCCGCGCTCGCCGGCTTCGCGGTCACGGCGCTCGCGCGCAGCCAATTGCGCGACGGCCTGCGCGCATGCGGGCCGCGCGATGGCCTGCCGACGTTGCCGGCCGCACGCTTTTACGCGTTCGCCTCGAAGCCCGGCGGTGCCGGCGCCGCGCTGATCGACGCGGTGCGGGCCACCGGACGCACGCGGCAGTTCTCGGCACACGCCGACTGAACGCGCGCGCCGGCCGCGATACAAGTCGCAGGCCGCCGCCCCCTTGGTCGCGGCCGGCGCGGGCGGGCGCGGCGCCCTTTTTCAGTCGCCGGTCGCTGCCGCGCCCGTGTCGTTCAGCGCATCCGCCATCAACTCCGCGAACCATTCGACGAACGCATTGAGCCGCCTCGACCGATGCCGGCGATGCGGATAGACAGCCGATACGTCCATCGCCGCGGCCCGATGGCCGGGCATCACCTCGACCAGCGCCCCGCTGTCGAGCAGATGCACGACGTCGAAGCGCGGAATCTGGATCAGCCCCATCCCGGCGATGCAGCTCGCGATATAGGTCTCGGCGTTGTTGACGATCACGCGGCTCGGCAGCGCCAGTGTGCGGTGCTCGCCGTCCGCGCAGTATTCCCAGCCGAGCTCGCGGCCGGTCGTCGGCGACGCATAGCCGATCGCCCAGTGCCCGTGCGCGAGCGCATCGGGGTGCTCGGGCACGCCGCATTCGCGCAGATAGTCGGGGCTCGCGCAGTTGATCAGCGCGAACTGGCCGAGGGGCCGTACCACGAGGCTGCTGTCCGCGAGCCGCCCGACCCGGATCGCGCAGTCGACGCCCTCCTGCACGAGATCGATCGAGCGATCCGTCGAGCCGAGCGACAGTTGCAGCTTCGGGTAGCGGCGAAACAGCGACGGCAGCGCGGGCGCGATCACGCGGCGCGCGATCCGGCTCGGCGCATCGACGTTCAGCCGCCCGATCACGTCGCGATCGCGGCGCCGGAACAGCCGGTCGAGCTCGTCGGCTTCCGCGAGCAGGCGCCGGCCACGCTCCAGCAGCAGCGCGCCGTCGGCCGTCAGCTGCACCTGCCGCGTCGTACGGTGCAACAGGCGCGTGCCGAGCGCGGCCTCGAGTTGCTGGACGGCGGCCGACACCGTCGCGCGCGGCACGTCGAGCGCATGCGCGGCCTTGATGAAGCTGCCCATCTCGGCAACCTGAAGGAAGATTCTGACCTGGTCCAGCTTGTCCATCGGCGGGCGGAAAACGTGGGTTCGGACGACCGTCACCGGCAAGCGCCGCGCGTCGCGGCCGATCCCGGCGGCACAGAAGAAACGGGCGCGCGGTCTTGTGCCCGCGCGCCCGTCCATTGTCCATGCAAACGGTCCATTGCGGGTCGCCGCGCGCACGCGACGACCGCCGGCACGGCCCGTTACTTGGTCGTATAGCCGCCGTTGATCAGGATCGTCTGACCGGTGATCCACCAGCCGTCGGTCACGAGATGGCGGATGAACGGCACGACGTCCTCGATGTCGGTGAGGCCCGTCTTGCTGAACGGCGACAGCGCGGCCGCCGTCTTGTGATACGCGACCGCGTCGGCGCCTTCGGCCGGGTAGAAGAATGGCGTGTCCATCGGGCCCGGCCCGACCGCCGTCACCGAAATGCCGCGCGCGCCGTATTCCTTCGACGCGGCGCGCGTGAAGTGCTCGACGGGCGCCTTCGATCCTTCATAGGCCGCATAGAACGGCGTGAACGCGCCGAGCAGCGACGTCACGAGCGTGACGAGCTTGCCGTGATCCTCGAGGTGCCGCCCCGCTTCCTTGATGAAGAAGAACGCGGACTTGCTGTTCACCGCGAACATCTCGTCGTATTCGGCCTCGGAGATTTCGGTGAACGGCTTCTTCAGCACCTTGCCGACGGTGTTGATCGCGATGTCGATCTTGCCGAAGCGCTGCTTCGCGTCGCCGAACAGCTTCTCGACCGCGGCGGCCGTCGTCAGATCGGCCTGGAACGTCGCGGCTTGCGCGCCGGCCGCGCGCACGGCGGCGGCCGTTTCTTCGGCCTGCGCCTGCGATGCCGCGCTGTTGTAGTGAATCGCCACCGCCTTCGCGCCGTGGCCGGCCAGATCCCGGGCGATCAGGCCGCCGAGATTCTTGGCGCCGCCTGCGATCAGGACGACCTTGTCTGCGAGCGTGTGAGTAGCCACGGTTGACTCCTTTTTGCGTTGGGTGAAGCTAGGAGTGTAGGCACGCGCGACGCGCCGGTCAGCCGGGCATGGCTGGATGGATTATCCAGAAAAACGATCCAATCAGGCGTCCGGAACGGCGGGCTGCCCCACCGACGCGGGCGGCGAAATCTGCTTGGCCTTGGCGCGACACGTCGCACGGCCTCCTCGCACGCGTGAATCAGCGTGCGTAAAGCGCCGCGTCGATCTTGCCGAGCAGCCACTGCATCCCGGCCAGATGCTGCTGGTCGTGGCTGCACAGATAATGAACGAGGCCGCGCACGGTCAGCGCGCCATAGCCGTCGAATTCGCCGGTGCGTGCAAGCTGCCCGGGCGTCAGGCGCGACACGACGTCGAGCGTCTCGCGCCGCGCGTCGCGGATCGCCGCGAGCACGTCGGACGCGTTCGCGGCGTCGTAGCGGCGCTCGATCGCGAGCGCGTCGCCGTCGACCGACACGAGCAGCGGATGATCCTCATCGAGCATCCGCCTCAACCTCACGTGGTAGCCGTCGATCTCGATGTCGCGCACGTGGCAGAGTTGCCCGAGCGGCGAGAAGTGCTCGCTCGGGATGCCGTTCCAGTCGTCGGGGGTCCAGCGTGCATAGCCGTCCGGCACGGCGGCGAAATGGGCTTCGAGCTGGCGGGGAAAATCGGCGAGTGCATCGAGCGTCGTCGGATTCATGCGGCAAACTCCGTGTCGGGTGAAGACGGCAACAGCCCTGGCACGGACCCGCCGCCGCGGTGGCACTGCTTCACGCTGGAGCCGTACGTACCTTGCGTGCGATGTCCACTTTCCATGAAGAAGGAACGTGCCCCGCGTCGCGCCCAGCGCTCCGCAGCTTACCAGCGCGGGCGAGTTCGTGCCGGCGCCGGCGCGCCGCTTGATAGAATGCGCGCGCTATGGATCTCGAAAGCATTCTCTACACGCAGGGCTTCGGCTCGCGCCGCCAGTGCCGCGGCCTGATCGAAACGGGCCGCGTCACCGTCGCGGGCGCGAGCGCGACCGACCCCGACGCGTCGTTCGACACCGACGGCCTCGTGTTCACGGTCGACGACACCGCCTGGCCGTTCCACGCCCGCGCATATCTCGCGCTCAACAAGCCGGCCGGCTACGAATGTTCGCGCGACCCGCAACACCATGCCAGCGTGTTCAGCCTGTTGCCCGCGCCGCTCGTCGCACGCGGCGTGCAGTGCGTCGGCCGCCTCGACCAGGACACGACCGGCCTGCTGCTGCTGTCCGACGACGGCCAGTTCGTGCATGCGTACACGTCTCCGAAGCGCAAGGTGCCGAAGACCTACGTCGCGACCGTGCGCCACCCGCTCGACGATGCCCAACTGGACGCGCTGCGCGCCGGGGTGCAGCTCCACGGCGAGCCGAAGCCGATCGCGGCGGTCGCCGCCGACGCGCGCGACACGCACGCGCTCGCGCTGACCGTCCTCGAAGGCAAATATCATCAGGTGAAACGCATGGTCGCCGCGGCCAGCAACCGCGTCGAGGCGCTGCACCGCGAAAGCATCGGCGGTTTCACGCTGCCGGACGACCTGGCGCCGGGCGCATGGCGCTGGCTCGGGGAAGACGACCTTTCAGCCCTGCGCAATTCCGTCAAAACCCTGTAAGGGAAAATCCGCACGATCGTTCGGTGTCCGGCCGCGTCGCGGCCGCACGATCCCCCGCTATACTGAAATCACAAGCTGTACGAGCAGCAATGCAGGGGAGACATCATGAACATCAACCATTCTTTCGAACTGTCGTACGTGACGATCGCCTTCGCGGTCGTGGGCGCCATCGTGATCGGCGGGCTGCTGGCCACGATGCACATGAAGCACAAATATCATCCGAATCTGATCGGCGCGCTGATCGGCGCGTTGCTGTGCTTCCTGCTGATCGAGGCGTTACCGGCGCTCACCTGACGCGCCGCGCGACGCGAGCGTTTGAAGGAATTCGTCTACGGTCGGATAGCGCAACGTCACGCACAATTCGGCCTTGAGCCGCGCATTCGACAGGCGCCGCGACTCGCGCATGAACGACAGAAGCGTCGGTTCGAGCCGATGCTCGGCGTCCGCGCGACTGATCCGCGGCGGCAGCGGCAGGCCGAACACCTGCGCGACCCGGTCGAAATACTCTCCCATCCGCAGTTCGCTGTCGTCCGACGCGTGCACGGCGCGCGCCGGCTTGCCGCGCACGGCCGCGCGCCGCAGGATCGCCGCGAGATCGTCCGCGTGGATATGGTTCGTGTAGACGTCGTCGGCCGCGTCGAGCGCCGGCGTGCCGCGCTCGAGCCGCGCGAGCGGCAGCCGGTTCGCCGCGTAGATGCCGGGAATGCGCACGATGCGCGCGGACAGCACGCCGCGCACCGTCGCCGCGCGCAACTGACGCTCGGCCGACACGCGCCGGAACGCGCGCGGATTCGCGGGGCGCAGCGGCTGCGTCTCGTCGATTCGCGCCCCGCCGCAATCGCCGTATACGCCCGTCGTGCTGGCGTAGACGAGCGTCGGCGCGCGAAGGGCGTCGGGTACAATACGCGCTGCCCGCGCCGGCACGCCGGCCTGCCGGGACGCGGCACGCAGCGTGCGGAGCCGGCCGACCGACGATACCGGCGGTGCGGATGGCCGCCGTGCAGGCACGGACAATGCGGCGATCAGCGCGCGGGTGCGGCGATCGTCGCGGCCGTCGGATTGCGGCGGCGCGAGATGCAGGATCGTGCGGGCGAGCCCCGCGATACGTCCGAGCGTCGCGCGGCGATCGAGGTCGCCGACGATCGGCGTCGCGCCTGCCGCGCGCAATTCGTCGCAGCGGCCCGGATGGCTCGTCAGCGCGACGATGCGCAGGTTGCGGCGCGCGGCGCGCCATTGCGCGACGCAACGCAGGCCGACGTCGCCGCAGCCGACGATCAGTGCGCGCGGCCGGCGCAGGATTCGAGTCGCGATCATGATGGTTGCGAAATCAGTAGCCACCGTTGCGCGGCGCGCAACGGGTTTGCATTGTAGCTGCCGTGCCGACATGCACGGTCCCCACATTTTGTTCTATTTGGTTCTATGGCATTCAACGTTACTCTCAAGCAAAGCGGCCGGCAGTTCCAGGTCGAGTCGGACGAAACCGTGCTGGCGGCGGCGCTGCGCCAGAACGTCCATCTGCCGTACGGATGCAAGAACGGCGCGTGCGGCTCCTGCAAGGGCCAGATCGTGTCGGGCCAGATCGAACAGGGCCCGCACGCCGCGTCGGCACTGTCCAACGACGAACGCACGCGCGGCCTCGCGCTGCTCTGCTGTTCGAAGGCGCAATGCGACCTCGAGATCGACGTGCGTGAAATCGCCGGCGTCGACGGCGTGCAGGTGAAGAAGCTGCCGTGCCGGATCGCCGCGCTCGAGCGCCGCGCCGACGACGTGATGGTCGTGAAGCTGCAGTTGCCCGCCAACGAGCGCCTGCAATACCTCGCGGGCCAGTACGTCGAGTTCATCCTGAAGGACGGCTCGCGCCGCAGCTACTCGATGGCGAATGCGCCGCACGCGGAAGGCCCGATCGAGCTGCACATCCGCCACATGCCGGGCGGCAAGTTCACCGACCATGTGTTCGGCGCGATGAAGGAGCGCGACATCCTGCGCTTCGAAGGCCCGCTCGGCACGTTCTTCCTGCGCGAGGATTCCGACAAGCCGATCGTGCTGCTCGCGTCGGGCACCGGCTTCGCGCCGATCAAGGCGATCATCGAGCACGTCAGGCATTCCGGCATCACGCGCCCGATGACGCTCTATTGGGGCGCACGCCGCAAGAAGGACATCTACCTCGGCGAGCTCGCCGAGCAATGGGCGCGCGAGATCCCGAACTTCAAGTACGTGCCGGTGCTGTCCGAGCCGGACGACGCCGACCAGTGGACGGGCCGCACCGGCTTCGTCCACCGCGCGGTGATCGAGGACCTGCCCGATCTGTCGGGCCACCAGGTGTACGCGTGCGGCGCGCCGGTGATGGTCGAATCCGCGCAGCGCGACTTCACGCAGCACCACGCGCTGCCGGCCGACGAGTTCTACGCGGACTCGTTCACGAGCGCCGCCGATCTCGCGCACCCGGTCTGAGCACCGGGCGCGCCCGCGTCCCCGCTGCGCGCCGCCGTGTCACATCCGTGGCATCGCGGCGGTTTACAGTGGGGCGCGGGATGCCTTATGCTTGCGCACATGAACCGCTTCCTGTCCGCTCTCCGACGTCGCCGCTCGCCGCTCCGCCCGGATGCCGCCGGCTCGTCACGGACTCGCGCGTAACCCTCCCTCCGCTTCACCGGTTACGCACAAGCTGTTCGACCTACCAGCCACGGCCTTCCGTGGCTTTTTTATTGCCCGTTTCCCTTTCAACGTCCGCTGGAGTCTGCTGTCATGTCCCTGAACGATTACCCGATCGACTCGCTGATGTACATCACGAACCGCCCCGACATCGTGTTTACGCACGGCAAGGGTTCGTGGCTCTACGATCACACCGGCAAGCGCTATCTGGACTTCATTCAGGGCTGGGCCGTCAACAGTCTCGGCCACTGCAACGACGGCATCGTCGAAGCGCTGAAGACGCAGGCCGAGAAGCTGCTGAACCCGTCGCCCGCGTTCTACAACGAACCGATGGCGAAGCTCGCGGGGCTGCTGACGCAACACAGCGTGTTCGACAAGGTGTTCTTCACGAACAGCGGCGCGGAAGCGAACGAAGGCGCGATCAAGCTCGCGCGCAAATGGGGCCGCAAGTTCAAGAACGGCGCGTACGAGATCATCACGTTCGACCACAGCTTCCACGGCCGCACGCTCGCGACGATGTCGGCCAGCGGCAAGCCGGGCTGGGACACGATCTACGCACCGCAAGTGCCGGGCTTCCCGAAGGCCGAGCTGAACGACATCAACTCGGTCGAGAAGCTGATCACCGACAAGACCGTCGCGGTGATGCTCGAGCCGATCCAGGGCGAAGGCGGCGTGATTCCGGCGACGCGTGAATTCATGCAGGCGCTGCGTGCGCTGACGAAGCAGCACGACCTGCTGCTGATCGTCGACGAAGTGCAAAGCGGCTGCGGCCGCGCGGGCACGCTGTTCGCGTACGAGCTGTCCGGCATCGAGCCGGACATCATGACGCTCGCGAAGGGCATCGGCGGCGGCGCTCCGCTCGGCGCACTGCTGTCGAAGGCCGACGTCGCGGTGTTCGAGGCCGGCGACCAGGGCGGCACGTACAACGGCAACCCGCTGATGACGGCGGTCGGCCATTCGGTGATCTCGCAACTCGTCGCGCCCGGCTTCCTCGAAGGCGTGCGCGCGCGCGGCGAATACCTGAAGCGCAAGCTGCTCGAGCTGTCGGAGGAGCGCGGTTTCGAAGGCGAACGCGGCGAAGGCCTGCTGCGCGCGCTGCTGCTCGGCAAGGACATCGGCCCGCAGATCGTCGAGAAGGCGCGCGACATGCAGCCCGATGGCCTGCTGCTGAACGCGGCGCGCCCGAACCTGCTGCGCTTCATGCCCGCGCTGAACGTCACGACCGAGGAAATCGACCAGATGATGGCGATGCTGCGGTCGATCCTCGACACGCTCTGAGGAGACCGCCGCGATGGATGCCGCCGCCGATGCTGTCGCTATCCGCCCGTTCGAACGCGCCGACACCGATGCCGTGCTCGCGGTCTGGCGCGACGCGTTCCCGCAGTACGACGAAGCCGGCGCGCCGCCGCACCGCGATCCGCTGCGATCGATCGAGCTGAAGCTCGCGACGCAGCCGGAACTGTTCTTCGTCGCGACCAGCGGCGCGCGGGTCGTCGGCACGCTGATGGCGGGCTTCGACGGACATCGCGGCTGGCTATATTCGTTCGGCGTGTCGAACGACGCACGGCGACTCGGCATCGGCCGCGCGCTGATCGCGCATGCGGAACGCGCGCTCGCCGCGCGCGGCTGCCTGAAGATCAATCTGCAGGTGCTGCCCGGCAACGACGATGCGTGCCGCTTCTATGCGGCGCTCGGCTATCGCGTCGAGGAACGCATTTCGTTCGGCAAGACGCTGCCGGCCGCCTGACGCCGGCAGCCCCCATCAGCGCGTGATCGGCCCCGCGTCCGGCAGCGGATTGCCGAGCGCGTCGGTCGGCACGGCCTGCTGCTCGAACGCCGCGAAATACGCGGCCCACTGCGACTCGCTCACGCGCACGATCAGCGCGCCGTCCTGCCAGACGTCGTTGTGATCGTTGTGGTCGTCGCCCGCGCGGTGCAGATAGTGCGAGCCCGTCGACCCCTGGTTCATGTGCGTGTCGTGAATGCCGTTGCCTTCCGAATACGTGCGGCCGAACACGACGACGTCGAGCCCCTGCGACTGCGCGGCGTTGACGAGCCGCAGCAGCGAAGGGATCGGCTCCGCGTTCTCGGTACCGTCCATCACCGCGCTGGCGCGCCATGCGCCCGTCTCGTTCAGGATGTCGCTGCGCAGATAGTCGAGCGCCGGCAGCGCGGTTTGCCCGGTGAGATCGGTGTAGCCTTCGGCCGCGGCCGCGAGCGTCGCCGTGACCGGATGATGGAAATCGTAGACGAGCTTGTAGTTCAGCAAGTCGTCCGCGTCGTTGGTGCCGACGTTGATCGCGACGTCCCAGTCGCCCGTCGGCAGTGCGAGTGTCAGGTGGATGTGATACTGGATCTCGCTGCCATGCGGCGAGCCCTTCAGCTGCGCCACCGACGTCACCTTCGCCTTCACGAAACCGTAGTCCAGACTCATGCGTGCTCTCCGTGTCCCGATGGATCGACCATGCTACGCAGCCCGCGTGTCGGTTTGCGGACGGCCGGTTGCCGCGTCCCGCGCCGCATGTTCGGCGTCACCGCCGAATGAATGGAGTCGCCTCCGCACGCACAAGTTCGCCGCCGGGCGCGCCGCACGAAAAAAAAGCTGCCACGGCATCCCGTGACAGCTTTTCGAAAGCTCTTGCGCGGCACGCCGGCATCCGCCGCCGCGCCGCACCGGGCTCGGTCATTCACCCAGATACGCGGCCCGCACCTTAGGATCGTCGAGCATCTGCTTCGCGTCGCCTTCCATCGTGACCGTGCCCGAGTCCATCACATAACCGCGGTCGGCCGCCTGCAGCGCGAGGCGTGCATTCTGCTCAACCAGCAGCACCGTGATGCCCTCCTTCGAGATCTCGCGCACCACTTCGAAGATCTTCTCGACCATGATCGGCGACAGGCCCATCGACGGCTCGTCGAGCAGCAGGAGCTTCGGCTTCGACAGGATCGCGCGCGACATCGCCAGCATCTGCTGCTCGCCGCCCGACAGCGTGCCCGCAAGCTGCGTCGCACGCTCCTTCAGACGCGGGAAGAAGCCGAACATCCGGTCGACGTCCTTCTTGATCTGCTCCTTGTCGTTGCGCAGATACGCGCCCATCTGCATGTTCTCGATGATCGACATCCGCGCGAAGATCCCGCGACCTTCCGGCACCATCGCGAGCCCGCGCTTGAGCAGTTCGTGCGACGGCACGCCCTTGATCGACTTGCCGTCGTACTCGATGTCGCCCGCCGAATACGGCTTGAGACCCGTGATCGCCTTCATCGTCGTGGTCTTGCCCGCGCCGTTCGCGCCGATCAGCGTCACGAGCTCGCCCTGACGGACTTCCATGTCAACACCCTTGACGGCCTGGATGCCGCCGTAGTTGACCTGCAAGCCCTTGATTTTCAACATTGCCGCTGCCATCAGTGCACCCCTGCGCCGAGATATGCCTCAATCACCTTCGGATTCTTCTGCACGTCCTGCGGCAGACCCTCGGCGATCACCTTGCCGTAATCGAGCACCGTCATCCGGTTGCACAGTCCCATCACGAGCTTCACGTCGTGCTCGATCAGCAGAATCGTGCGGCCGTCCGAGCGGATCTTGTCGAGCAGGCGCGTGAGTTCGACCTTCTCGGTCGCGTTCATCCCGGCCGCCGGCTCGTCGAGCGCGAGCAGCTTCGGGTCGGTCGCCAGCGCGCGGGCGATTTCCAGCCGGCGCTGGTGGCCGTACGACAGGTTGCGCGACGTGTAGTCCGCATACTGCAGCACGCCGACGTATTCGAGCAGCTCGATCGCGCGTTCCTTGATCTCGCGCTCTTCCTGGCGTTCGGCCGGCGTCTGGAACACCGCGCCGAGCAGCCCGTGCTTGGTGCGCACGTGGCGGCCCACCATCACGTTCTCGAGTGCGGTCATCCCGCCGAACAGGCGAATGTTCTGGAACGTGCGCGCGATGCCCGTCTTCGCGACCTGGTGCACCGCGGTCGGCTTGTATTCCGTGCCGTCGAGCTTGAACTCGCCGGAGTCCGGCGTGTACAGGCCCGTGATCACGTTGAAGAACGTGGTCTTGCCGGCGCCGTTCGGGCCGATCAGGCCGTAGATCTCGCCTTCCTTGATCTCGAGGCCGACGTCGGACAGTGCCTGCAAGCCGCCGAAGCGCTTGTTCACGCCTTTGACGGACAGTCGGATTTGCTTGTCGCTCATGTGTGATATCCCCTTGTCCGTTGGTTAAGCGCGCACCGGCTTCTTGCTGTTGCGCTTCGCCAGTTTCGCGATCTTGTCCTCATGCTTCGGCGCCGGCCACAGGCCTTCCGAGCGGTACAGCATGATGATCACCATCGCGAGGCCATACAGCGCCTGACGGATCACTTCGGTATCGACGATGTCGTGACCGAAGATCGCATGCTGCAGCGGGCTCATCGTCGAGCGCAGGAATTCCGGGAAGATCGCGAGCAGCACCGCACCGAGGATCACGCCCGGAATGTGGCCCATGCCGCCGAGCACCACGCAGGCCAGCACGACGATCGATTCCCAGAACGTGAACGATTCCGGCGACACGAAGCCCTGGAACGAACCGAACATCGCGCCCGACAGGCCGCCGAACGATGCACCCATCGCGAACGCGAGCAGCTTCACGTTACGGGTGTTGATGCCCATCGCCTTCGCGGCGATTTCGTCTTCG
Organism: Burkholderia sp. MSMB0856; assembly: GCF_001524645.2. Taxonomy (NCBI): domain Bacteria; kingdom Pseudomonadati; phylum Pseudomonadota; class Betaproteobacteria; order Burkholderiales; family Burkholderiaceae; genus Burkholderia; species Burkholderia sp. MSMB0856. Next base: position 2,742,335 of record NZ_CP013427.1, read on the forward strand.
CGGATCGCGGCCCAGGCACGGCCGATACGCGAGTGCTGCAGGCGCGTACACGTCCAGATCACCAGCAGCGAGCACAGCACGAACAGGTAGTAGTACATGTACACCGACGGCAGCTGGAAGCCGAACAGCGAGTGCGTCTGCGACAGGTTGAAGCCGCCGACGTGCACCGGATCGATGCCCGTGATCCCCTTCGGGCCGTTGGTGATGTTCACCGGACGGTCGAGGTTGTTCATGAAGATCCGGACGATTTCACCGAAGCCGAGCGTCACGATCGCCAGGTAGTCGCCGCGCAGACGCAGCGTCGGCGCGCCGAGCAGGATCCCGAAGGTCGCCGCCAGCGCCATCGCGATCGGCACGATGATCAGGAACGGGATGTGCAGGCCGTTCGGCGCGAGCGCCGCGATCCACTCGAACTGCGAGGTCAGGTGCGGCGAGCTCAGCAGCGCCGCCGTGTACGCGCCCACCGCGTAGAACGCGATGTAGCCGAGGTCGAGCAGGCCGGCGAAGCCGACCACCACGTTCAGACCCAGCGCGAGCATCACGTACAGCATCGCGAAGTCGAGCACGCGGACCCAGTAATTGCCGCCTGCCGAGCCGATGATGATCGGCGCCGCGATCACGAAGGCCGCGGTCAGGATGCCGATGACGACGGTCTTCGTCGTGTTGCGTTCTTCGACGAGCGACGTCGAGGATTCGATCGGTTGAATGGATGTCATGTTGTTTGCTCCCCTTCCGTTACGCGCGGTCCGCGACACGTTCACCCAGCAGGCCCGACGGACGGAACACCAGCACGATGATCAGCACGATGAATGCGAACACGTCCTGGTAGTTACTGCCGAATACGCCGCCCGTGAGGTTGCCGATGTAACCCGCGCCGAGCTGCTCGATCAGGCCGAGCACCACGCCGCCGACCATCGCGCCGCCGAGGTTGCCGATCCCGCCGAGCACCGCCGCCGTGAACGCCTTCATGCCGGGGATGAAGCCCATGTAGAAGTGCACGTTGCCGTATTCGGACGCGATCATCACGCCGGCCAGCGCGGCGAGCGCGGAGCCGATCATGAACGTCGCCGAAATCACGAAGTTCGGGTTCACGCCCATCAGGCTCGCGGTGTTCGGGCTTTCGGCAATCGCACGCATCGCGCGGCCGAGCTTGGTCTTGTGCACGAGCAGCAGGAGGCCTGCCATCACGATGAACGCCACCGCGATGATCACGATTTCAGTCACCGAGATCACGGCGCCGGGCGTCGTGTCGGTCGCCTTGATCACGTTGATCGGATCGGTCGGCAGCAATTGCGGGAACGGCAGCGGGTTGCGCGACCAGATGATCATCGCGGCCGTCTGCAGCAGGATCGACACGCCGATCGCGGTGATCAGCGGGGCGAGACGCGGCGCACGGCGCAGCGGCCGGTACGCGACACGTTCGATCGTGTAGCCCACGCACGCGCAGACGACGGCGGCGATGCCAAGACCGATCGTCAGCGTCGCGACGTTGCCGAGTCCGGGGAAATGGTTCTGCAGCACGGTGATCGCCGACAGGGCGACCATCGCGCCGATCATCAGCACGTCGCCGTGCGCGAAGTTGATGATGCCGAGAATGCCGTACACCATCGTGTAACCCAACGCGATGATGGCGTACACACTGCCGAGCACCAGCCCGTTGAGGATCTGCTGGATGAAAATATCCATTTAAAGCTCCTTGGCCCATGCTGCCGGAGGACGTTGCGCCCCGCGGGTAAGCGAGGAATCGCGCCTTCTCGGCGACACTGCGGGTACTAGTCGATACCGGTAAGGGTGGATCGTCCCGGCGCGCGCCGCCCGGCCTGTACGGCCGGACCTGCCGCCGGAGCGGATACAGAAACGGCACCGCACTGTTCCGGTGCCATCATGAGTCCCGTCGCTAAATCGTCACGACATCGAGGACGGTGTACTTGGCCTCCTTGAAGTCGTAGGGCAGCGTGCCGCAACGGTGTCCGGTTGCCCGAACGCCGTGCCTTTTTCCGTCCGGGCCGGGGCGAACCCTGCTTCCGGGCAGATCAGGTTCCGCGCCGCGTCGCCCGCGGGCTCGACCACCTTGGCGGCGCACATGCCGTTGTCGCCAAGGATTTGCACTCCGATGCCGGACGCCGTCGCCTGCGCTGCAAGCGGGCCGTCCACCGCCGCCCGCGCGGCGCCCGAACCGGCATCGCGAAGGTGGCGCCCGACTTTCGTCAGGACTGCGTCGGAATCCGTGAAACGAAGCAGCCCGCCCGCCGCGACGCGATGGGTCGCGGCGACACGCTGTTTCGTCGAATCGAAATGAAAGGGGATCAGTGACATCTGCACGTCGCCTGCGTTGCCCCGAAACCCGGGCGTCCGTCGTTCGACGCGCCCTGCTGTCGCCGCATCACGGTCCGCGGCTCGTTGTCGGACAATCTGCATGCCCGTCGCCCGGTCGATGGCAGCGCCGCCGGCGCGTGCTGCCCGCCGTGCCGAATGCATGCCGATCTTCGAGCCCTGCGCGTTGATTTCCTCGATCGCCAAACGTGCCCCGTTGTCCTTGTCACTGTCCGATTGCGCAACGCGGCACGCCGACGGCACCGCACGACCGGTTCCGGCAGCGCGCACGTCGCTGGCAGCCGGTACTGCGCGTGCCGCAGCGTCCCTGCCCGCCTCGTCGTCGCTCTTTTTGCTGCAGCCGGCAAGCATTGCAACCGGTGCGGCGACGGACATGGCGTAAGCCAACTTCACATGCATCGAGTAGGTCTCCCGCGCCTTGCCAAAACCCGATTTCAAAGCCATTCCGGCCTGAAAACGGGCGCATTGTAACTCCATTTATAGGACGCCAATAATCCTGATTCGATGGGGTTTTCCTGCATTGCAACCATTTTTGAGAGACGGTTAAGCGCAGCGATAGCAACCGGGTTGCACCATTGGTGTGAATAATGGTTGCGATCTCATTTTCGCAACGCAAAAAAAAGCGCGCCAAACGGCGCGCTTCGGGGTATCGCGGGTGCGGATGCGGCAATCAGGCGGCAGGCGGCAGGTTCAGCCCGCGCGGCAGCGGAAACGACACGTTTTCCTCGATGCCGTCGAGTGCGCGGACGTTGCGCACGCCGAGCTCGCGCAGCCGCGCGATCACGGCCTGGGCGAGCACTTCCGGCGCCGATGCGCCGGCCGTCACGCCGATGCGGCGCTTGCCGGCGACCCATGCCGGATCGATCTGATCGGGTGCGTCGACCATGTACGCGGCCACGCCGCGCTTCTCGGCCACTTCACGCAGGCGGCTCGAATTCGAGCTGTTCGGGCTGCCGACGACGATCACGACGTCGCACTGCGGCGCCATGAACTTCACCGCATCCTGGCGGTTCTGCGTCGCGTAGCAGATGTCCTGCTTCTTCGGTTCGCGAATCTTCGGATACTTCGCCTTCAGCGCGCCGATGATCTCGGCGGCGTCGTCCACGGACAGCGTCGTCTGCGTAACGAGCGCGATGCGCTCGGGATCGGCGAGCTCGAGCTTCTGCACGTCCTCGACGCTTTCGACGAGATGCATGCCGCGCTCGACCTGCCCCATCGTGCCCTCGACTTCCGGATGGCCCTTGTGGCCGATCATCACGATGTCGACCCCGTCCTGGCGCATCTTCGCCACTTCGACGTGCACCTTCGTGACGAGCGGGCAGGTTGCGTCGTAAATGCGCAACCCGCGCACGTCCGCCTCGTCGCGCACGGCCTTCGACACGCCGTGCGCGCTGAAGATCACGGTGTTGCCGGCCGGCACTTCCTCGAGTTCCTCGACGAAGATCGCGCCTTTCTTCTTCAGATCCTCGACCACGTACTTGTTGTGGACGATTTCGTGACGGACGTAGATCGGCGCACCGTGCATCGCGATCGCGCGCTCGACGATCTCGATCGCGCGATCGACGCCCGCGCAGAAGCCACGCGGCTGGGCCAGCAGGATTTCGGCATCGGCGGCGACGGTCTGCCCGGACAGCGTATCGGTGGTGCTCATGGTTACAGGATTCCGATGATTTTCACTTCGAACGTGAGCGCTTGGCCCGCGAGCGGATGATTGAAGTCGAACAGCGCCGAGGTTTCGCTGACTTCCTTCAGCACCCCTGCATAGCGGCCGCCGTCCGGCGCGTTGAACTCGATCAGGTCGCCCGGCGTGAAATCGTCGCCGACCATCCCGTTCTCGCGCAGCGTCGACAGCGTCACGCGCTGGAGCATGTCGGGATTGCGGGGACCGAACCCCTGCTCGGGCGTTAGCTGATAAGTCGAATGGTCGCCCACCCTGAGCCCGATCAGAATCTGTTCCAGCGAGGGCGCCAGTTGCCCCGCGCCGAGCAGCAGCGTGGCGGGCTTGTCGGAGAAGGTGTTGACGATGTCGGCGCCGTCGGCCAATGCAAGCCGGTAATGCAGCGTGACATGGGAACCGGGCTTCACTTCGGATAGATCGATGATGCTCATGAATGACTCGTGTTCGTCGGCGCCCGAACTGGCCGAAAGGCCCGGCGCAAAGCCAATATTGTAAGTCACCTGAGCGCGCAAGGCTGAAAGTGCGACGACATCGCGCCCGCGTCCGCCGCCAATGGAGTCTGGATCATGCTGTCACCCTGTCCCGCCGCACCGGCGACCGAATGTCGCGACACCGCCGATGCCCCCGTCGCTCCGGCCCGCCTCATCGACGCAGCCAGGCCGCCGGGCAAGCGCCGCCCGCGAAACTGGAAACCCCATCTGCCGCGCGAGCGCTTGCTGGAACGTGGGCCGGCGGCGCTGACCGACGCGGAGCTGATCGCACTGCTGCTCGGCACGGGCGGCGGCGGCCACGACGTGTTCGCCAGCGCCCGCGCGCTGCTCGCACGTTTCGACGATTCGCTGCGCGACATGCTCGACGCGGAGCCCGGCGCGTTCGCCATGCACCCCGGCATCGGCCCCGCGCGCTCGGCGGTGCTGATCGCGGTAACGGAGATCGTGCGGCGCGCACTGGCCGAGAAAGCCCGCGAGCGGATGCAGATCGGCTCGCCAGGCGCGGTCGAGGATTATCTGCGGCTCCGGATCGGCACGCGTCCGCACGAGGTGTTCGTCACGCTGTACCTGGACGCCCGTCACGGTCTCATCGACGTGGAGGAGAGCGCCCGCGGCTCGCTGACGCGAATGGTTGTCTATCCGCGCGAGATCGTGCGGCGCGCGCTCATGCTGAATGCCGCCGCGCTGATCATCGCTCACAATCACCCGTCCGGCGCGGTGCAGCCGAGCGCGGAGGATCGCCGCCTGACGCGCATGCTGCACGAAGCGCTCGCGCTCGTCGACGCGAAGCTGCTCGATCACGTGGTTGTCGGCACCGCCGATACATTTTCGTTCGCACGCGCCGGTTGGCTGTAGACTGTGGCCCGGCGACCCGCCCCGGGGTGGCCGCAACGACGAAGCGAAATTAGGTTTGATTTTTCTGAACTTTTTCTGCTAGAATCGTCGTCTGTCTTTTTTCCAACCAGTTCTAGCCATCGAAGGGCCTTGTCTGTAAAGGCTTCGGCGTTCTGAGTGCAGCCATGGATCACGTGGCGGTACGATGGAACCTTCATCGGCGATCGAACCCCGAATTTAGCGTATTAGGAGTGCTCTCATGGCACGCGTATGCCAAGTAACTGGGAAAGCGCCGATGAGCGGCAACAACGTTTCCCACGCAAACAACAAGACGAAGCGCCGCTTCCTGCCGAACCTGCAAAACCGCCGGTTCTGGGTGGAGAGCGAAAACCGCTGGGTGCGCCTGCGCGTCTCGAACGCCGGCCTGCGCCTGATCGACAAGAACGGCATCGATTCCGTGCTCGCTGACCTGCGCGCACGCGGCGAAGCCTAAGCCCAAGGAGCACAATCATGGCAAAAGGCGCACGCGACAAGATCAAGCTCGAGTCGACCGCTGGTACGGGTCACTTCTACACGACCACGAAGAACAAGCGCAACATGCCGGAAAAGATGGCGATCAAGAAGTTCGATCCCGTCGTCCGCAAGCATGTGGAATACAAAGAAACCAAGATCAAGTAATCTCCGGTTTCTGCCAGCCTGACGGCGACCAAAAAGCCCCGCACATGCGGGGCTTTTTGTTTTGCGCGCACGCGCGGGCCCGACGCGGTATGCTCTCCCCTTTCCGCGGCCACGGTCGACGGAACGCACAAGAGCTAAAGCGTAACGATGGAGATGCAGCATGAAATTCGACGTGGCGATCGTCGGCAGCGGCCTGGCAGGGCTGTCGGTCGCACTCAACCTGGCCAGCACGCGACGTGTCGCGCTGATCGCGAAACGGTCGATGATGGAGGGAGCAAGCGATAACGCGCAAGGCGGCATCGCGGCCGTCCTCGATTCGGCGGACAGCATCGAGAACCACGTCGACGACACGCTGGTCGCCGGCGGCGGCCTGTGCGACGAAGGCGCGACGCGCTACATCGTCGAGCACGGCCGCGAAGCGATCGAGTGGCTGATCTCGCAAGGCGTGCCGTTCACGAAAGACGATGCGGCCGAGCTCGGTTTCCATCTGACGCGCGAAGGCGGCCACAGTCACCGTCGAATCATCCATGCGGCCGACGCGACCGGCCATGCGGTGCTCGCGACGCTGTCCGACCGCGCGCGCCAGCATCCGAACATCACGTTCTTCGAAAACCACCATGCGATCGACCTGATCACGTCGGACCGGCTCGGGCTGCCCGGCCGCCGCTGTCACGGGCTGTATGCGCTCGACGTCGACAACGATCGCACGATCACGATCGAGGCGCCGCACACGGTGCTCGCGACCGGCGGCGCCGGCAAGGTCTACCTGTACACGACGAACCCCGACACCGCGACCGGTGACGGCATCGCGATGGCGTGGCGCGCGGGCTGCCGCGTGTCGAACATGGAATTCATCCAGTTCCACCCGACCTGCCTGTTCCATCCGTACGCGAAATCGTTCCTGATTTCGGAAGCCGTGCGCGGCGAAGGCGGCCTGCTGAAGCTGCCGGACGGCACGCGCTTCATGCCCGCACACGATCCGCGCGCGGAACTCGCGCCGCGCGACATCGTCGCGCGCGCGATCGACTTCGAGATCAAGAAGCGCGGGATCGACTGCGTGTATCTCGATATCAGCCACCAGCCGGAAGCCTTCCTGCGCGAACACTTCCCGACGATCCACGCGCGCTGCCTCGAATTCGGCATCGACATCGCGAAGCAGCCGATTCCGGTCGTGCCGGCCGCGCACTACACGTGCGGCGGCGTCGTCACCGACCTCGCGGGACGCACCGATCTCGCGGGCTTGTATGCGGTCGGCGAGACGTCGTACACGGGGCTGCACGGTGCGAACCGGCTTGCGAGCAATTCGCTGCTCGAATGTCTCGTGATCGGCCGCGCGGCAGCCGAGGCAATCGAGGCGGCCGGCTTCGACGCCGAAACGCCGGGCACGCTGCCCGCATGGGACGAAAGCCGCGTGTCGGATGCGGACGAGGAAGTCGTCGTGGCGCACAACTGGGACGAACTGCGCCGGTTGATGTGGAACTACGTCGGCATCGTGCGTACCGACAAGCGTCTCGAGCGCGCAAAGCACCGGTTGTCGCTGCTGCGCGACGAGATCCACGAGTACTACGCGAACTTCCGCGTGACGCGCGACCTGCTCGAACTGCGCAATCTCGTCGACGTCGCGACGCTGATCGTGAAGAGTGCGTATTCGCGCCGCGAAAGCCGCGGGCTGCACTACAGCCGCGACTGGCCGCACACGTTGCCGAAGGCGCTGCCGAGTGTGCTCACGCCCCGCTCGCGCCGCTGAGCGGCACGCCCTTCCGGCTTGCGGCCCACGAAAAAAGCCGCTGGCGTTTGCGCGCCAGCGGCTTTTTTCGTCAGACGGTATGTCGTGCGATCAGTCGACGATCCGCATCGAATAGTCGGTCGCGTGCACGTCCTTCGTCAGCGCGCCGATCGAGATGCGGTCGACGCCCGTCTCCGCAAACGTGCGCACTGTATCGAAATTGACACCGCCCGACACCTCGAGCACGGCCTTGCCGGACGCAACACGCACCGCCTCGCGCATCATGTCGAGCGTGAAGTTGTCGAGCAGCACCGACTGCGCGCCATGCGCGAGCGCCGTATCGAGCTGCGCGAGCGTCTCGACTTCGACCTGCACCGGCACGCCGGCATCGAGCGCGAACGCCGCATCGAGCGCTTCACCGACACCGCCGGCTGCCGCGATATGGTTTTCCTTGATCAGGATGCCGTCGTACAGCGCGAGACGCTGGTTCTCGCCGCCGCCGACGCGCACCGCGTACTTCTGCGCGAGCCGCAGGCCCGGCAGGGTCTTGCGCGTATCGAGGATCTTCGCGCGCGTGCCTTCGACGCGATCGACGTAACGACGGGTCGCGCTCGCGACGCCCGACAGCAGTTGCAGGAAGTTCAGTCCGTTGCGCTCGGCCGTCAACAGCGCGCGCGCCGGCCCTTCGAGTTCGCAGACCGTCGAATCCGGCGTCATCCGGTCGCCTTCGCGATACCGCCACTGCACGACGATCGACGGATCGATTCGCGCGACGACGGCCTCGAACCACGGCACGCCGCACAAAACCGCCTCCTCGCGCACGATGATGCGCGCACGGCGCCGCTCGCCTGCCGGCACGAGCCGCCCGGTCTGGTCGCCGGTGCCGACGTCTTCGGCGATCGCATCGGCGACGTTGCGCGCGATCGCTTCGTCGAATGCCGCGCCGTATTGGGCGCGCACGGCTTCGAACAATGGAGAGACTGCGCTGGTCATGCAGCCCCCACGTTCGCAAACAGTTGCTGATCGCGCTGCAGATCGCCGCTCGCCTGCACGCGCTTCTTGTGCGCTGCTGCGAAATCGAGCATCCGGTCGATCGGCAGACGCGCGCGCGCGCCGATCGCGGGATCGACGAAGATCTCGTTGTGACCGCGCTCCAGCACGTCGGCGAGGTTCGCGAGGCCGTTCATCGCCATCCACGGGCAATGGGCGCAGCTCTTGCAGGTCGCGCTGTTGCCGGCCGTCGGCGCGGCGATGAAGGTCTTGCCGGGCGCCGCGAGCTGCATCTTGTGCAGGATGCCGAGGTCGGTCGCGACGATGAAGTGCGTCGCGTCGAACTTCACGGCAGCGTCGATCAGCTGCGTCGTCGAGCCGACGACGTCCGCCTGCGCGACGACGTTTTCCGGCGACTCGGGATGCACGAGCACCTTCGCGTCCGGATACTCGGCACGCAACAGGTCGAGCTCGATGCCCTTGAATTCGTCGTGGACGAGGCACGAGCCCTGCCACAACAGCATGTCCGCGCCGGTTTTCTTCTGGATGTAGCTGCCGAGATGGCGATCGGGTGCCCAGATGATCTTCTCGCCCCGTGCGTGCAGGTCGGCGACGATCTCAAGGCCGATCGACGACGTGACCATCCAGTCGGCGCGCGCCTTCACGGCGGCGCTGGTATTCGCGTAGACGACGACGGTGCGGTCGGGATGCGCATCGCAGAACGCGGAGAATTCGTCGACCGGGCAGCCAAGATCGAGCGAGCAGGTCGCGTCGAGATCGGGCATCAGTACGCGCTTGCCGGGGCTCAGGATCTTCGCGGTTTCGCCCATGAAGCGCACGCCGGCGACGACGAGCGTCTGTGCGTCGTGGTCGCGGCCGAAGCGGGCCATTTCGAGCGAATCGGCGACGCAGCCGCCGGTTTCGTCGGCCAGTTCCTGCAGCTCGGCATCCACGTAGTAGTGAGCGACGAGCACGGCCTTTTCACGCGCGAGCAGCGCCTTGATGCGCGCCTTCAGTGCGGTGCGTTCTTCGGCGGACGGTGCCTCGGGCACCTTGGCCCACGCCTGGCCCACGCCGCAGACGGTCCCTGCCGAGATCGGCCGGTCGTACTCGACGGGTTTGATCGTCGATTGCATCTCCATATCTCCTGTCGACCAGAGTTAGTGCTTCAGCACTTACTCGGGTCCCATGCTTCGCGGTCGACCAGAGCTAGCGCGTGAGCACCTGCTCTGGCCCCATCCTCTACGCTTGCCCCGGGGCGCCACGTCGGCGCGGCCCCGAGTCTCATGCGAATTCCGGCACGTCGGGTCGCCCTTCGAAAACCGGCCGCCCAAATGAAAAAACCCCGCCAACGCGGGGTTTGTGACGTCCTGAGATTCTAATCGATTTCGAATCAGGCGTAGCGACGCAGGCGCGTCGCAAATTCCTGCAGCGCCTTGATGCCGCTTTGTTCCGCGCGATGGCACCAATCCTGCAATTGCGCGAGCAGTTGTTCGCGCGAGGCGGTCGAGCGATCCCAGATCGCGGCCAGATCCTGGCGCAGCTGGAAGTACGTATGCAGCTTCTGGCTGTTCGCGAAAATCTCCGGCAGCAGCTTCTTCTGCGGCTCGTCGAGGCCGTCGGCGTCCTTGTGGAACCACTTGCGCGCGCCGCGCATCAGCTGGTACTTCTCGCTCGAACCGAGTTCCTTCAGATGCGCGAGCTCCTGGCGGTACGCACGCTTCACGGCCTTGCCGTAGCGCGCCATCACTTCGTAACGGTTCGACAGCACGGCCTGCAGCGTTTCCTGGTCGAGCACCGTCTTCGGCTTGTTCAGACGCGGCGTCGGCGCAACCTTCTTCACCTTCGCGAGACCGAATGCCGACATGATGCGGATGTACATCCAGCCGATGTCGAACTCGTACCACTTGTTCGACAGCTTCGCCGACGTCGCGAACGTGTGGTGGTTGTTGTGCAGCTCTTCGCCGCCGATCACGATGCCCCACGGGAACAGGTTCGTGCTCGCATCGGCCGAGTTGAAGTTGCGGTAGCCCCAGAAGTGGCCGAAGCCGTTCACGACACCCGCGGCCCAGAACGGGATCCAGACCATCTGCACGGCCCACACGGTCAGGCCGAGCACGCCGAACAGCGCGATGTCGATCACCATCATCAGGCTCACGCCGAGGATCGGGTACTTCGAGTACAGATTGCGCTCGATCCAGTCATTCGGCGTGCCGTGGCTGAACTTGCGCATCGTTTCTTCGTTCTTCGCTTCCGCACGATACAGCTCGGCGCCTTCGAGGAACACCTTCCAGATGCCGCGCGTCTGCGGGCTGTGCGGATCTTCCTCGGTTTCGCACTTCGCGTGGTGCTTGCGATGGATCGCGGCCCACTGGCCCGTCAGCATGCCGGTCGTCATCCACAGCCAGGCACGGAAGAAGTGACTCGCGATCGGGTGCAGCTCCAGCGCGCGGTGCGCCTGGCAGCGGTGCAGGTAGACCGTCACACCGATGATCGTGACGTGCGTGACGGCGAGCGCGAACAGCGCGACCTGCCACCACGAAAAGCGCAGGAGCCCGTGGGAAAGAAAATCGAGCAGGGAATTCAACAAGGCAGTTACCTGTGGTGAGAGCGATGCCGGCGCAAGCCGACGTCATAAAAATGAAAGCATACCGCGTGTAGACCGGAATTTTACTTCAACCGTTCCAAGTCTTTGTAAAAAATGAATATTTTCTTGTCTTGACGCAACGCAAATAGTCCATCGGCGGACCGGGAAAGCGCGGCGATCCGGTTCTGACCGCCCGATTCGCCCGATTCGCGCCTACGCCGCCGACGCCCGCCCGTCCGCCGCACCGCCGACCACCGCCACGGGCATCACGTCCGCTACGGCGCCGGTCGCGGTCAGACCGTCCGGCAGGCCGACCACGCGCACTTCGCGCTGCGGGAACGGAATCGAGATGCCATGCTCGCCGAAAAGCCGCCAGATGTTGCGGTTCACCGACGAACGCACGCCCGACGTGCCTTTCGCCGAATCCTCGATCCAGAAGCCGAGCTCCAGATCGATCCCGTCCGCGCCGAAGCTGACCAGATAAGCGGTCGGCGCCGGGTCCGCGAGCACGCGCGGCACGTCCTTCGCGGCTTCCGCGAGCACCGAGAGCGCTTGCTCGACGTCGCTGGTATAGGCAACCTGCACGGCGACCTTCGCGTAGCCGCGCGTCAGGTACGACGACTGGTTCTGCACGACATCGGTGATCAGTTTCTCGTTGGGGATCAGCGTCTCGTTGCCGTCGAGGCCGCGCACGACCGTATAACGCGTGCGGATCTGCGTGACGACGCCCTGCAGCCCGCCGACGCTGATCGCGTCGCCGAGCCGCAGCGAGCGGTCGAGCAGGATGATGAAGCCCGACACGTAATTGCTGGCGATCTTCTGCAGCCCGAAGCCGAGGCCGACGCCCACCGCCCCGCCGAACACGCCGAGCACCGTCACGTCGATGCCGACGAGCGACAGCCCGATCAGGATCGCCGCGAACACGAGCAGCGCGCGGCCGACCCGCGACATCACGACCTTCAGGTTCGCGTCGAGCGTGGCGGCGCGCGCGAGGCGCTCCTCCAGCACCGAGCCGAGCCACATCGCGACCATCAGCGTCACGCACACCCACAACGCGCCGGAAATCACCGACAGCAGCGTCAGGTGCGCATTCGCGACGCGGAACTGCACGCTGTCGAGCCACGCGATCACGTCGCGCTGGATCCCGAGCACGGTCAGCACCATCGCCGCCCACACGATCACCGACACGATCTTCTCGACGATCGACAGCCACGCATGCGTGTGGCCGTCGCGCGCGAACACGCGCCGCGCGAAGAAGAACAGCACGTAGATGAGCCCGATGCCGAACAGCGGCACGAGCGCGAGCGACAGGAGCGACGTCGACATGAACGGGTCGAACCCAAGCTGCGCGGCCAGCACGAACAGGCCGCCGAACAGCGGGAACAGCGCGCGCTTCAGGCTTTGCGCACCGGCACCCGGCGTCCGGCCGGCCGCGCGCCGGCGCGCGTCGATGCGGCCGTGCACGAAGCGCGCGGCGACCCACGCGAAACACAGCGCGCCGACGAGGATCGCCGCCTGCCAGATCATCACGGGCTGGTTGAAGTCGCGGATCACCGACGCGAGCCGGTGCGACAGCAGGCGGTTCTGCATCATCCGTGGGTCCTGCCGTTACTGCGCGCGTCGTTCGAGGACCGCGGCGAAGAAGCCGTCGGTCGCATGGCGGTGGGGCCACAGCGACAGGTAGTCGCCGGTCTCGAGCTCGATGCGCTGGTCGGCCAGCACCTTCTGCGCGGGCACCAGCACGAAGTCCGGATGATCGGCGAGGAACTGCTCGACGATCGCTTCGTTCTCCGCGTCGAGCACGCTGCAGGTCGCATAGACGAGCCGGCCGCCCTTCTTCACGAGACGCGCGGCGCTCGCGAGGATCGACGCCTGCTTCGGCGTGAGCTCCTCGATCGACGTGCGCGTCTGGCGCCACTTGAGGTCGGGGTTGCGACGCAGCGTGCCGAGGCCGCTGCACGGCGCGTCGACCAGCACGCGGTCGATCTTGCCGGCGAGCCGCTTGATCTTCGCGTCGTGCTCGCTGTCGATCAGCACCGGATTCACGTTCGACAGCCCGCTGCGCGCGAGGCGCGGCTTCAGCTTCGTCAGGCGCTTTTCCGACACGTCGAACGCATACAGGCGCCCGGTCGAGCGCATCATCGCGCCGAGCGCGAGCGTCTTGCCGCCGGCGCCCGCGCAGAAATCGACGACCATCTCGCCGCGACGCGGCGCGACCAGCGAGCACAGCAACTGGCTGCCCTCGTCCTGCACCTCGATCTGGCCTTCCTCGAACAGCTTCAGGCGCGTGAGCGCCGGCTTGCCGACGACGCGCACGCCCTGCGGCGCGAACGGCGTCTCGCCCGCGTCGATGCCGTTCGCGCGCAGCGCGTCGATCACCTGTTCGCGCGTCGCCTTCTGCGCGTTGGCGCGCAGGTCCAGCGGCGCCGGGTAGTTCAGCGCCGCGGCGAGCTGCGCGAGCTCCTCGGCGTCGAAACGGGCCGACAGCGCCTGGTAGATCCAGTCCGGCAGGTTCGTGCGCACGCGCACCGGCAGGCTCGCCGGATCGATCTTCGACACGTGCTCGAGCCACGCGGCCTCGGTGTCGGACACGAACGGCTTGAGCGCATTGCGGCCGAGCGTCTGCATCAGGCCGAGCAACGTCAGGCGCCGCGCGGGGCTGCCCGTGCCGCTCTCGGCCAGGTGCGAAAACTCCATCTTCCGGCGCAGCACCGCGAACACCGCCTCGGCGATCACGCCGCGCTCGGCATGGCCGAGCTTCGGGTGCGCGCGGAAGAACCGGCTCGTGGTCGCGTCGGCGGGGCCGGTGAACTTCAGCACCTCGGCCAGCAAGGTCTCGGTCTGGCCAATCAGGAATCCGTGCAGCTTCATACGCCCTCGCTCGTTTCGGTATGCGGTTGATCCGCGAAAATCCAGCGCGCCTCTTCCGGCGCCACCACTGCCCGGCCGTTCTCGAGGCGCAGGCGCCCCTCGACGAACCAGCGCACCGCACGCGGATACAGCACGTGCTCGACCGTCAGCACGCGCTGCGCGAGCGCGGCCGCGTCGTCGCCGGCGCGCACGGGCACCGCGCCCTGCGCGACGATCGCGCCGCTGTCGAGTTCGGGAATCACGAAATGCACGCTCGCGCCATGCAGCGCGACGCCGGCATCCAGCGCCTGCTGGTGCGTGTGGATGCCCTTGAAGCTCGGCAGCAGCGACGGGTGGATGTTCAGCAGCCGGCCTTCATATCGTCTGACGAAATCGGGCGTAAGGATGCGCATGAAGCCGGCGAGCACGACGAGATCGGGCGCGAAGCGGTCGATCTCGGCGGCGAGCGCCGCGTCGAAGCTGTCGCGGCTGTCGAACGACCGGTGGTCGACCACCGCGGTCGCCACCCCGTGCGACGCGGCAAAAGCCAGGCCGGCCGCGTCGGGCCGGTTGGCGATCACGGCAGCGACCTCGGCCGGCCAGCGCTCCTGCGCGCACGCGCGGACGATGGCCTCCATGTTGCTGCCGCGACCGGAAATCAGGATCACGAGTTTTTTCATCCGCGAATTTTACCATTCGCCCCCGCGTTTCCCCCCTTCTCGGCCGCCGGGCCGCCCGAACGTTTATAATCTTCTGCTTTGCGGCATCCCACCGCCCATTCCCCCGACGCTGCATCCGCTATCGTGAAAGTCTTCCGCGGCCTGCCCAACGCCGAGAGCCGCGCGCCGTGCGCGCTGACGATCGGCAACTTCGACGGTGTCCATCGCGGCCACCAGGCCCTGCTCGCGCGCGTGCGCGCGGCAGCGGACGCGCGCGGCCTGCCCGTGTGCGTGATGACCTTCGAGCCGCATCCGCGCGAATTCTTCAACCCTGCCGGCGCGCCGCCGCGCATCGCGATGCTGCGCGACAAGCTGGAAGCGCTGCGCGAACACGGGGTCGACCGCGTCGTCGTCGAGCACTTCAACCATACGTTCGCGAGCCAGTCGCCGCAGGCGTTCGTCGAACGCACGCTGGTCGGCGGGCTGCACACGCGCTGGATGATGGTCGGCGACGATTTCTGCTACGGCGCGAAGCGCGCGGGCACCTTCGACACGCTGAAGGCGGCCGGCGAGCAGTACGGCTTCGAGGTCGAGCAGATGGGCACGGTCGCCGGCAGCGACGGCACGCGCATCTCCAGCTCGGGCGTGCGCGCCGCGCTCGCTGCGGGCGATCTCGACGCGGCCGCGCAGGCGCTTGGCCACGGCTATGCGATCAGCGGCCACGTCGCGCACGGGCTGAAGCTCGGCCGCGACCTCGGCTTCCCGACCCTGAACCTGCCGATCGCACACAAGCGGCCGGCGCTCGCGGGCATCTTCGTCGTGCAGGTGCACGGCCTGGGCCCCGCCCCGCTGCCGGGCGTCGCGAGCCTCGGGCTGCGTCCGACCGTCGACGATTCCGGCCGCGTGCTGCTCGAAGTCCACCTGCTCGACTGGCACGGCGACGCGTACGGCAAGCTCATCCGCGTCGAATTCCTGAAGAAGCTGCGCGACGAGGCGAAGTTCGACGATCTCGAGGCGCTGTCGCGCGCGATCGCGCTGGACGTCGCGAACGCGCGCGCGTACTTCATCGAGCGCGACCGCGCGCCGGGCAGCCGCGCGACCGGCTTCGCGACATCGGCCACCGACCGAATTAGCTGATCCGGCCGGCGGCGCCCCGCGCCGCACCCTCGCGCCGCCGACACGCGCGCATCCCCGATTCACGACGCACGAGCGTCCCCCGATTTAGATAGCGATCCCATCATGAGCAACAAGAAAGCCGATTCGAAACCGCAGGCCAAGTATCCGGTCAACCTGCTCGACACGCCGTTCCCGATGCGCGGCGACCTGCCCAAGCGCGAACCGCAGTGGGTCAAGGAATGGGAAGAGCGCGGCATCTACGAGAAGATCCGCGAGGCCAGCCAGGGCCGGCCGAAGTTCATCCTGCACGACGGCCCCCCGTATGCGAACGGCGACATCCACCTCGGTCACGCGGTCAACAAGATCCTGAAGGACATCGTCGTGAAGTCGCGCAACATGGCCGGCTTCGACGCGCCGTACGTGCCGGGCTGGGATTGCCACGGGATGCCGATCGAGATCCAGATCGAGAAGCAGTTCGGCAAGTCGCTGCCGGCGGCCGAAGTGATGAGCAAGGCGCGCGCGTACGCGACCGAGCAGATCGAGAAGCAGAAGGTCGGCTTCAAGCGCCTCGGCGTGCTCGGCGACTGGTCGAACCCGTACAAGACGATGAACTTCGTCAACGAGGCGGAAGAGATCCGCGCGCTCGGCAAGATCATCGAGAAGGGCTACGTGTATCGCGGGCTGAAGCCGGTGAACTGGTGCTTCGACTGCGGCTCGGCACTCGCCGAGGCGGAAGTCGAGTACAAGGACCGCACCGACCCGACGATCGACGTGATGTTCGCGTTCGCGGAACCGGAAAAGACCGCGCAGGCGTTCGGCCTGCCGGCGCTGCCGCGCGCCGACGGCGGCATCGTGATCTGGACCACCACGCCGTGGACGATCCCCGCCAACCAGGCGCTGAACCTCCATCCGGAAATCGTCTACGCGCTGGTCGACACCGAGCGCGGGCTGCTGATCATCGCGGAAGAACGCGTCGAGGCCTGCATGGCCGACTTCCAGCTGACGGGCCGCGTCGTCGCGACCGCGCCCGGCGTGAAGCTCGCGAACCTGCGCTTCCACCACCCGCTCGCATCGGCCCACCCCGGCTACAAGCGCACCGCGCCCGTCTACCTCGGCGACTACGTGACGACCGACACGGGTACCGGCGTCGTGCACTCGTCGCCGGCCTACGGCATCGAGGACTTCCAGTCGTGCAAGGCGCACGGGATGACCGATTCGGACTTCATCAACCCGGTGATGGGCGACGGCCGCTACATTGAATCGCTGCCGCTGTTCGGCGGCCTGTCGATCTGGGACGCGAACCCGAAGATCGTCGACGCGCTGAACGCAGCCGGCTCGCTGCTGCGCAGCGAGAAGTACACGCACAGCTACATGCACTGCTGGCGCCACAAGACGCCGATCATCTATCGCGCGACGTCGCAGTGGTTCGCCGGCATGGACGTCACGCCGCGCGACGACGGCAAGACGCTGCGTGAAACCGCGCTCGAAGGCGTCGAGGCGACCGCGTTCTATCCGTCGTGGGGCAAGCAGCGCCTGTTCAGCATGATCGCGAACCGTCCCGACTGGACGCTGTCGCGCCAGCGCCAATGGGGCGTGCCGATGGCGTTCTTCGTGCACAAGGAAACCGGCGAGCTGCACCCGCGCACGCTCGAGCTGCTCGAGGAAGTCGCGAAACGCGTCGAGCAGTCGGGCATCGAGGCGTGGCAGACGCTCGACCCGCGCGAGCTGATCGGCGACGACGCGAACCTGTACGAAAAGAACCGCGACACGCTCGACGTGTGGTTCGACTCGGGCACGACGCACTGGCACGTGCTGCGCGGCTCGCACAAGGATCAGCTGCAGTTCCCGGCCGACCTGTACCTCGAAGGCTCGGACCAGCACCGCGGCTGGTTCCACTCGTCGCTGCTGACCGCGTCGATGATCGACGGCCGCGCGCCGTACAAGGGCCTGCTCACGCACGGCTTCACGGTCGACGGCGAAGGCCGCAAGATGAGCAAGTCGCTCGGCAACGGCATCGACCCGCATGAAGTCGCGAACCGTCTCGGCGCGGAAATCATCCGCCTGTGGATCGCGTCGACCGACTATTCGGGCGAGCTCGCGATCTCCGAGGAAATCCTGAAGCGCGTGACGGAAGGCTATCGCCGCATCCGCAACACGCTGCGCTTCCTGCTCGCGAACCTGTCGGACTTCGACTTCGCGCAGCACGCGGTGCCGGTCGGCGAATGGCTCGAGATCGACCGCTACGCGGTCGCGTTCTCCGCGCAACTGCAGACGGAACTGCTCGGCCACTACGAGAAGTACGAGTTCCATCCGGTCGTCGCGAAGCTGCAGACGTACTGCTCGGAAGACCTCGGCGGCTTCTACCTCGACGTGCTGAAGGACCGCCTGTACACGAGCGCGCCCGATTCGCGCGCCCGTCGCTCCGCGCAGACCGCGCTGTACCACCTGACGCACGGGCTGCTGCGCGTGCTCGCGCCGTTCCTGTCGTTCACCGCGGAAGAAGCGTGGAAGGTGTTCCAGCCGGCCAGCGACACCGTGTTCACGGAAACCTACTACACGTATCCGGAAGTCGCCGGCGCGGCCGCGCTGATCGAGAAGTGGGCGCTGCTGCGCGACGTGCGCGGCAACGTGACGAAGGCGCTCGAGGAGGCACGCACCGCGAACCGCATCGGTTCGTCGCTGCAGGCGGAAGTGGCCGTGCATGCGAGCGGTGCGCGCTACGACGCCCTCGCGAGCCTCGGCGAAGATCTGAAGTTCGTGCTGATCACGTCGGCGGCGACGGTCGTGAAGGTCGACGACGAAGCGCAGGAAAGCGTCGACGTCGCGGCGTCGAAGTACCAGAAGTGCGAACGCTGCTGGCACTACCGCGAGGACGTCGGCGCGCACGCCGATCATCCGACGCTGTGCGGCCGCTGCTTCTCGAACCTGTTTGAAAACGGCGAAAACCGGAGCGCTGCTTGAATATGGCGAAGACTGTGTCGAAACCGGCCAGCGGCGCGCTCGCGCCCTGGCTCGGCATTTCGCTGATCGTGATTCTGTTCGACCAGCTGTCGAAGATCGCGATCCTGAAAACGTTCGCGTACGGCGCGCAGCATGCGCTGACGTCGTTCTTCAACCTCGTGCTGGTGTACAACCGCGGCGCCGCGTTCGGCTTCCTGTCGACTGCGAGCGGCTGGCAGCGCTGGGCGTTCACCGCGCTCGGCATCGGCGCGACGCTCGTGATCTGCTTCCTGCTGCGCCGTCACGGCCAGCAGCGGCTGTTCAGCCTGTCGCTCGCGCTGATCCTCGGCGGCGCGCTCGGCAACGTGATCGACCGGCTGATCTACGGCCACGTGATCGACTTTCTCGATTTCCACCTCGGCGCCTGGCACTTCCCGGCGTTCAACCTCGCCGATTCCGCGATCACGATCGGTGCGGTGCTGCTGATCTACGACGAACTGCGTCGCGTGCGCGGCTCGCGCTGAGCGCGCATACTCGGTGTCGACGGCCGGCTTCGCGCCGGCCGTTCCGTTTGACCCTTGGAGGCCTGAGTTGGCACACGCAGAACTCGCAGGAAAACACCTCGTTCTCGGCCTGACGGGCGGCATCGCCTGCTACAAGATCGCCGAGCTCACCCGGCTGCTGACGAAGGCGGGCGCGACCGTGCAGGTCGCGATGACCGAAGCCGCCACGCAGTTCATCACGCCCGTGACGATGCAGGCGCTGTCCGGCCGGCCCGTCTACACGAGCCAGTGGGATGCGCGCATCGACAACAACATGGCGCACATCGACCTGTCGCGCGAAGCCGACGCGATCGTGATCGCGCCCGCGTCGACGGATTTCCTCGCGAAGCTCGCGCACGGGTTCGCTGACGACCTGCTGTCGACGCTGTGCATCGCGCGCGACTGCCCGCTGCTCGTCGTGCCTGCGATGAACCGCCAGATGTGGCAGAACCCGGCCACGCAACGCAACGCCGCGCAACTGCGCGCCGACGGCGTGACGGTGCTCGGCCCCGATTCGGGCGCGCAGGCGTGCGGCGAAGTCGGCGACGGACGCATGCTCGAACCCGAGGCGATCTACGAAGCGATCGTCGCGCACTTCGCGCCGAAGGTGCTCGCGCACCGTCGCGTGCTGATCACGGCCGGCCCGACGTTCGAGCCGCTCGATCCGGTGCGCGGCCTCACGAACCGCTCGAGCGGCAAGATGGGCTTCGCGCTCGCGCGCGCCGCGCAGCAGGCCGGCGCCGACGTGCATCTCGTCGCGGGGCCGGTCGCGCTCGACACGCCGTGGGGCGTATACCGCCAGGACGTGCAGACGGCACAGCAGATGTACGACGCGGTGATGCAAGCCGTGTCCGACGCCGACATCTTCATCGCGGTGGCCGCGGTCGCCGACTGGCGCGTCGATCGTCCGGCCGAGCACAAGATGAAGAAGACGGCCGACCGCAAGATGCCGGCGCTCGCGTTCGTCGAGAACCCGGACATCCTCGCGTCGGTCGCGGCGCTGCCCGATCCGCCGTATTGCGTCGGGTTCGCGGCCGAAAGCGGCGACCTCGACGTGCACGGCGACGAGAAGCGCAAGCGCAAGAACGTGCCGCTCCTGGTCGGCAATCTCGGCCCGCTGACGTTCGGCCGCGACGACAATGAAGTCGTGCTGTTCGAGGCGGCCGGCCTCACGCGCCTGCCGCGCGCCCCGAAGGACGAACTCGCGCACGTGCTCGTCGCGGAAATCGCGAAGCGCCTGCCGGACAACCGCCTGATCTGATCACCCGCGCGGCGGCCCGCGCCGCCGCGCCCTTCCCGACCGATTCGACGACCGCATGAAACTCGATCTGAAGATTCTCGACGCGCGCATGCGCGACTACCTGCCCGCCTACGCCACCACCGGCAGCGCGGGCCTCGACCTGCGCGCGTGTCTCGACGCGCCCGTCACGCTGCAGCCGGGCGAAACGACGCTCGTGCCGACGGGCCTCGCGATCCACCTCGCAGATCCGGGCTACGCGGCGCTGATCCTGCCGCGCTCGGGCCTCGGCCACAAGCACGGCATCGTGCTCGGCAACCTCGTCGGTCTGATCGATTCCGACTACCAGGGCCAGCTGATGATCTCGACATGGAACCGCGGCCAGACCGAGTTCGTGCTGAACCCGTTCGAGCGGCTCGCTCAGCTCGTGATCGTGCCGGTCGTGCAGGCGCAATTCAACATCGTCGACGACTTCGCGCAAAGCGATCGCGGCGAAGGCGGCTTCGGCAGCACCGGCCGACACTGAACGACGCCACGCAAAAAAGGGGCCTCACGGCCCCTTTCCTTTTTCGGCAACCGTTCACCGATCGGCCGTCTGCGCAATCCGCGCGGGCATGAGCTCGCGTCGCCGCGCCTGCACGATGATCGCGTAGATCACCATCGCGACGAGTACGCCGAGCAGCACCGCCGACGATCCGACGGTGCCGAGCGCGAGTCCGCCCTTGGCAACCGGTTTCGTCAGCAGGTCGCCGACCGTCGCCCCGAACGGACGCGTGAGCACGAACGCGGCCCAGAACAGCAGCACGCCCGAAATGCGCGTGAAATAGTGGGCCAGAACGATCAATGCGAGCAGTCCGCCGATCAGCAGCGCGCCGCCGCCGAAGCCGAGGCCCGAGCTGTCCGCGAGGAAATCGCCGAGCGCGGTGCCGAGCGTGTTCGAGAACAGGATCGCGATCCAGTACAGCAGTTCGACCTTGCGCGTACGGATCAGGTCGACCGACAGCGATTCGCCGCTCAGCCGCCATACCGCGAAGATCGCCAGCAGGATCGCGACGAGAATCGACGAGCCGGCGGCATAGCCGAGGCCGAGCGTCCGGTCCATGAAATCGGACATCGTCGTGCCGGCAGTGCTCGTCGCGACGATCACCGCCCAGTAGATCGCCGGACGATACTGCGTCGTTCTGAGCTGGGCGCCCAGCGTCACGAGAAAGAAACCGAACAGCAGGATCGAGCTCACCGCATAGCCGACGTTCAGGGTCATCGACAGCAGGTCGCCGCCGGTCTCGCCGAGCGTCGTCGCGCAGATCTTCATGATCCAGAACGCGAGCGTGATTTCAGGAAGTTTGTTCATTCGAACCCCTTTTTACAGATGGCGACGGACTGGCCTGCGCCAGCCCGGATCGCGGACAGGTTCGAATGTAGTCGCCGCCTGCTTAACGGAACCTTAGCGGTGTGGCAGCGGCGCGCAGCCACGCGTCAACGCGCGTGCCGGTGCCGGTAGTGCAGTGCGTACGCGAGCGTCAGCAATACGACGAACACGACGCCGACCACCATCGTCATCCGGAATTCGCGCGTGAAAGCGGTCGTCAGCAGGATCGCGCCGACGAGCCCTGCACCGAGCAGGCTGCCGAACGGGTGCCCCCACATCCGGAACGCGAGCGCCGGGCCGCGATATTGCGCGCGAAAACGCAGGTGCGTGACGAAGATCATCAGCCATGTGAACAGTGCGCCGAACATCGCGATCGCCATCATCACGGTGAACGCGGTATCCGGCGACAGCGCGACCAGCACCGCCGCGACCGCGACGCCGCTGGTCGAGATCCACAGCGCCGCACGCGGCACGCCGTTGTTGCCGAGCCGGCCGAACACGGCCGGCGCGAGCCGCGCGCGCGACAGGCTGAACATCATCCGCGTCGTCACGTAGAGCTGGCTGTTCATCGCCGACAGCGCCGCGATCAGCAACACGAAGTTGATCACGCCGGCCGCATACGGCACGTGCGTCGCGGCCATCACCTTCACGAACGGGCTTTCGTCGGTGCCGGCCTGCGTCCAGGGCACGATCGCGAGCATCAGCGACAGCGTGAGCAGGTAGAACAGCACGAGCCGGAACACCGTCGAGCGGAACGCGCGCGTGACCGCATGCTGCGGATCGCGCGCCTCGCCGGCCGCGATCGCGACCGCCTCGATGCTCATGTAGCTGAAGATCGCGACGATCACCGCGACCCAGGTGCCCCATGGCCCTTTCGGCATGAAGCCGTCGTGCGCGGTGTAGTTCGCGAAGCCGATGCCCGAAGCCGCCGGCGCTGACCACACGAGATACGCGCCGAGCGCGATGAACACGACGATCGCCGCGATCTTCAGCAACGAGAACGCATATTCGACCGACCCGTACAGCGTGACGCTCGCGAGGTTCACCGCGATCAGCAGCGCGGAGAAGCCGATCACCCAGTACCAGCCGGGCACGGCGGGAAACCAGTACTTCATGAAGACGGCGATCGCGCTGATCTCGGTCCCGATCGCGAACACGACCGCGAACCAGTACGCATAGCGCACGAGAAAGCCCGCGAGCGGGCCGACGTAATGCTCGGCGTACGCACCGAACGAGCCGGCCGTCGGATGCGCGACCGTCATTTCCGCGAGCGCGCCCATCAGCAGCAGCGCGATCAGCGCGCCGATCGCGTACGAAACCAGCACGCTCGGGCCCGCGAGCCCGATCGCGAACCCGCTGCCGAGGAACAGCCCCGTGCCGATCGCGCCGCCGATCGCGATCATCGCCATCTGCCCCGACGTCAGCGCATGGCGTAACCCTTGTTCGCGCGCGACGATGTTGTCGAACGACCGTTGTTGTTGTGTCACCGCGTTACCACTCCCCTGCACCACCATCGCGCCGCCGGCGCCAGATAAAGCGAAACGGCGCGGAAAACTTCCCGCGCCGTTCGCATGAACAACGAATTATCGCTTACTCGACTTCGACCGTCTCTTCGTTCGGCTTGTGCGGCGGATTCGCCAGCTTGTCGAACGACAACTGCACCTTGTCGTTTTCGTCGACGTCGACCGTCACGTGACCGCCGTTAACGAGCTTGCCGAACAGCAGTTCATCGGCCAGCGCGCGACGGATCGTGTCCTGGATCAGCCGCTGCATCGGCCGCGCGCCCATCAGCGGGTCGAAGCCGTGCTTCGCGAGATGCTTGCGCAACGCGTCGGTAAAGAGCGCGTCGACCTTCTTCTCGTGCAGCTGCTCCTCGAGCTGGATCAGGAACTTGTCGACCACGCGCATGATGATTTCCTCATCGAGCGAGCGGAAGCTGATGATCGCATCCAGACGGTTGCGGAACTCCGGCGTGAACAGGCGCTTGATGTCGGTCATCTCGTCGCCCGTCTCGCGGCGCGTCGTGAAGCCGATCGTCGCCTTCTGCATCGACTCGGCACCCGCATTCGTCGTCATGATGATAATGACGTTGCGGAAATCCGCCTTGCGGCCGTTGTTGTCCGTCAGCGTGCCGTGGTCCATCACCTGCAGCAGCACGTTGAAGATGTCCGGATGCGCCTTCTCGATTTCGTCGAGCAGCAGCACGCAGTGCGGCTTCTTCGTGACGGCTTCGGTCAGGAGGCCGCCCTGGTCGAACCCGACGTAGCCCGGCGGCGCGCCGATCAGGCGGCTCACCGCGTGACGCTCCATGTATTCCGACATGTCGAAGCGGATCAGCTCGATGCCGAGCGTGAACGCGAGCTGACGCGCCACTTCGGTCTTGCCGACGCCCGTCGGACCGGAGAACAGGAACGCGCCGATCGGCTTGTCCATCTTGCCGAGGCCCGCGCGCGCCATCTTGATCGACGCCGCGAGTGCGTCGATCGCCGGATCCTGGCCGAATACGACGCTCTTCAGGTCGCGATCGAGCGTCTGCAGCTTGCTGCGATCGTCCTGCGACACGCTCTGCGCCGGCACGCGCGCGATCTTCGAAATGATTTCCTCGATCTCGCTCTTGCCGATCGTCTTCTTCTGCTTCGACTTCGGCAGGATGCGCTGCGCGGCGCCCGCTTCGTCGATCACGTCGATCGCCTTGTCCGGCAGGTGACGGTCGGTGATGAAGCGTGCCGACAACTCGGCCGCGGCCGACAGCGCACCCGACGAATACTTGACGCCGTGATGCTCCTCGAAGCGCGACTTCAGCCCGCGCAGGATCGCGACCGTCTGCTCGACGGTCGGCTCCGTCACGTCGACCTTCTGGAAGCGCCGCGACAGCGCCGCGTCCTTTTCGAAGATGCCGCGATATTCGGTGAACGTGGTCGCGCCGATGCACTTGAGCGTGCCCGACGACAGCGCCGGCTTCAGCAGGTTCGATGCGTCGAGCGTGCCGCCCGAAGCAGCGCCCGCGCCGATCAGCGTGTGAATTTCGTCGATGAACAGGATCGCGTGCGGCCGTTCCTTCAGCTCCTTCAGCACCGTCTTCAGACGCTGCTCGAAGTCGCCGCGATACTTGGTGCCCGCGAGCAGCGCGCCCATGTCGAGCGAATACACCTGTGCGTTCGCGAGGATGTCCGGCACTTCGCCGCGCGTGATGCGATAGGCGAGCCCTTCGGCGATCGCGGTCTTGCCGACGCCGGCTTCGCCGACGAGCAGCGGATTGTTCTTGCGGCGGCGGCACAGCACCTGCACGACGCGCTCGACTTCCGGCTCGCGACCGATCAGCGGATCGATGCGGCCGTCCTTCGCCATCTGGTTCAGGTTCTGCGTGAACTGCGCGAGCGGGGTTTCCTTTTGCGCGTTCGCGTCTTCGCTTTCCGCGTTCGCGTCGGCCGACTTCGCGGCTTCGCCGCCGTTCGTCTTCGCGATGCCGTGCGAAATGAAGTTCACCACGTCCAGGCGCGTGACGCCCTGCTGCTGCAGGTAATAGACGGCGTGCGAGTCTTTCTCGCCGAAGATCGCGACCAGCACGTTCGCGCCGGTGACTTCCTTCTTGCCGTTCGACGTCGACTGGACGTGCATGATCGCGCGCTGGATCACGCGCTGGAAACCGAGCGTCGGCTGGGTATCGACATCGTCGGTGCCCGGGACGGTAGGTGTGTTGTCGTGGATGAAATTGCGCAGGTTCTGACGCAAGTCCTCGATGTTGGCCGCACACGCGCGCAACACCTCGGCTGCCGTCGGATTATCCAGCAGGGCCAGCAGCAGATGCTCGACCGTAATGAACTCATGGCGCGCCTGGCGTGCTTCCATGAACGCCATGTGCAGGCTGACTTCCAATTCCTGGGCAATCATGCTTCCTCCATCACGCACTGCAGCGGATGCCCGGCCTGCCGCGCATGGGTAACGACTTGCTCAACCTTGGTCGACGCGATGTCCCGCGTATAGACCCCACAAACCCCTCGCCCTTCACGATGGACCTTCAGCATGATCTGCGTGGCCGTCTCGCGATCCTTCTTGAAATACTCCTGTACGACCATCACGACGAACTCCATCGGCGTGAAGTCGTCGTTCAGCAGCACCACCTTGTACATCGAAGGCGGCTTGAGCTTCTGCTGCTTGCGTTCCAGGACGGTGCTGTCCTGCTTGTCCGGGATAATCGCCATACACCCATTCTAAACAACTCGGACAGGCCCGCAATCCTGCCATTACCCGACCGACCGGCCGGCGCCCTCCCTGGTTCCCGACGACTCGCGATCGTCTTCGTGCCATACGAAAGCCGGCTGCGGTGCCGGCTTTCACGCGTGGCGCGGAACACGAACCGTCAGGGGGAAACCGCACCGGACCGTCGCATCCGCATCCAGTATCCCACAAGCCGGGACGACTCGATCGCGTGTCACTCGAGCCTGGTATATGAGCCGATTATGCGACTTTTCAAGTCCGCGCGCTCGGCGGCATGCTGCAAAGCAAAGCCGGAAAAACCCTGAAAATGGGTTCTTTACAACGGCCCTCTAACCGTCTAAAAATTCCGCTTGACACTCAAATAAAGAGCGCCAACAATCAAGCTGGCACTTTTTTCAACTCGTCGGTTGGCGAAATGAAAGAGGCCGAAGGTGAGCTTGTGAGGGGGGAACGGCTGTATTTTCCGGTCGTTTAGCTTTTCGAGCGTGCTCGTGGTAAGTAGCAGCGACTGTGTGACAGGGGAAGTAGGAAAATGGCAACTGGTATCGTTAAGTGGTTCAACGACGCGAAGGGCTTCGGTTTCATCACTCCCGACGAGGGCGGTGAAGATCTGTTTGCGCACTTCTCGGCCATCAACATGCAGGGCTTCAAGACCCTGAAGGAAGGCCAGAAGGTTAGCTTCGAGGTCGTTCAAGGGCCGAAGGGCAAGCAAGCGTCGAACATCCAGGCCGCGTAAAGGCACCGGATATCAGACGAAGAAACCCGGCATTGCGCCGGGTTTCTTTTTTTTCAGGCCGGCCACGCGTTAATTCGATTGGCCGGCCTTTTCGTTCAATCCCGATAATTGAACACGTATTGTCTTGTCGCACGCGCAGATCGAATGCCGTCATACGCGTGAAACATATTCAATACTCGTTACACGACCTTCAGCGTGCCCATCATGCCTAGATCCTCGTGTTCGAGAATATGGCAGTGAAACATGCGCTCGCCGGGCATGTCCTGCATGACGAGCATCGTCACGGTCTCGCCGCTGCGCACGTTCACGGTGTCGCGCCACGCGCGGAACGGTTCGCTCGTGCGCGTGCCGTCCGATACGCGCTCGATCACCTGGAATTGCGTGCCGTGCAAATGGAACGGATGATCCATGTCGGTGGCATTGCGAATCGCCCAGCGTTCGACGTCGCCGCGGCGGCTCGTCAGCGTCGCACGGTGCGGCGCGTAGGTCGCGCCGTTGATCGTGAAGCGCATCCCGGCCGGGCGGCCATGCGCCGGGCTGTTCATCATCGCGTCCATGTCCATCTCCTCGCCGAACGCGACCTCCTTGTGCGCAACCGGTTCGCCGAGGGCAGGCACCGCGCGCAGCGTGGCCGGCAGCGCACGGGCGGCGGCCGGTGCGAACGTGACGTCGGCGAGTGGCAGTGTCGGATCGGGCGGCAGACTGCCGTGGCCGCCGTCGTGCGACATCGCCATCTTGCGGCGGTCGTATTCGGCCGCCTGCAGCACCGCGCGTGACGCGCGATCGCCCGCGCGCACCAGCAGTTCCGCGCGTTCGCCCGGCGCGAGCAGCAGCGACGTCACGCGGCGCGGCGCATCGAACAACCCGCCGTCGGTGCCGACCTGCTCGAACGCTCGGCCGTCGTCGAACGCAACGCGCAGGTAGCGCGCGCTGCACGCGTTCCACACGCGCCAGCGCTCGTCGCCCGCGACGTCGATCCGCGGCCGGCGCGCACCGTTGACCAGCACGAACTGGCCTTCGCGGCCGTTCATCCAGTCCATCATGTCGTTCGGCGGAATCGTGCCGTCGCGCGCGAGTTTCAGGTCGGACACGAACAGGTTGCGCTCGGGCCAGCCGGCGAGCGGATCGTCGGCGGCACGCACGACGAACGGGCCGGCCAGCCCGCGGAACACCTGCTCGGCGGTCATCATGTGCGGATGCGGGTGATACCAGTAGGTGCCGGCGCTCCCCTTCGGCAGCGTGAAGCGATACACGCGCGACGCGCCCGGCGCGACGGGATCGGACGGGTTGCCGTCCTGGTCGGGCGGCACCGGCAGGCCGTGCCAGTGGATCGTCGACGGCTGCGGCAGCTTGTTCACGAAGCGGATTTCGACCGTGTCGCCTTCGCGCACGTCGATCAGCGGGCCGACCACCGGCCCTTGCGTGCCCGCGCCGAACTGCCAGAACGTCGTCGGACGCGCACCGCGCAGCATCGGACGCGCGACCGGCTGGGCGACCAGCGTCGCGCGGAACGTGCCGGGCTCGCGGCTTTCGTTCGCGAGCGTGCGCAGCGATGCGAGCGGCGCGCCGGACGGCAGCGCATCGGCCGCCGCGAGCGCGGCTGGCGCCGGTTTCGCGTGCTGCGCGTGGTCCGCCATCCCTGACATGCCCGACATCCCCGGCATGTCCTCCATCTGATCCATGCCGGCCATGCCCGTATGACCGGCATGCTGCGCCCAGGCGGTGCGCGCAAACAGCGATGCCGCCGCGACGCCAATGGCGTGCGACAGGAAGGTTCTCCGTATCATCAATCGTTCCTCGTTATTCGTGCTGCGTCGCGCGGCCGTCGCGACACTCGCGCCGGCCGGCACGGAGAAGCGCTCGTGCGCGACGCGAATCCTGATGCCCGCGTCATCATAACCGCAGCCCCCGACCGAGGCGCGGCGACGACGGACGAGCGTCGATACGACGCAGCGCGCGGCCGGTCGGACGAACGGACCGGAGACCGGGATCGTCGAGCGTTTTCGATCGTCGCCGGGTGCTGCGGCGCCTCACCGCATTCACCGCCGCCCGCTGTCGCCACGTCACGTCGAGACAATTCGCCCCTGCCGCTCATCCCGCGATCGGCGTGCCGGACACCACCCATGCACGAACCCGCCAATTTTTCACGATGCGGAACAAGTCCCTGCGTTATAAAAATTCGTGGTGCACGGCACAAATTCGTTGTTTCGCGATGCCAAAAAACGTTCCGCAATACAAAACGCGCGAAATAAACCACTGTTTTTACGGAAGAATTTTTGTTTCGAGAAACCGCTCTACGCGCACCATCGGGCGCGGCCCCGGACGTAGACTTTGTTCCATGCACTGACGCTTCGCGACGACGGTCGATACGGAATCCGGCGCAAGCAGCCAGTCGGGCCACAGCCGGACGAACCGGCGGGCGGCACAACAGAATCGCTTGTGATCAGAAAGGGAGAATGGAAATGAAGGGATTTCGCTTTGGTTCAGCGCTCGGGTCGTTCTACATCCTGCCGGGTAATGGCGGCTGGGAAGCGACGTTCGGCAACGCCCTGCTCGGCGCGTTCTCGTGCCCGGAAGTGGCGGCCGACCACATCTCCCGCGGCGACTGCGAGCAACTGTCCGAACTGGATACGGCCACGCTCGAAGTGCCGCACGAAATCGCCGAGTGGGAAATCGTGCACGTCTGAATGGCACGCCGGCAACGAAAAACGCCCCGGGTGACCGGGGCGTTTTCATGTTCGGCGGAACGGCGAGCCGCCAGGCCCGCCGCATCGGCTGGTGCCGCTGCCGTGGCGCGCGCGGGAGCGCGGCCTGCGTCAGGCGACTGCGTCGACGATGCCGTTCAGCGTTGCGCTCGGGCGCATCGCCCGGCTCGTCAGCTCGACGTTCGGTCGGTAGTAGCCGCCGATCGCCTGCGCGCTGCCCTGCGCCGCCGACAGTTCTTCGAGGATGCGCGCCTCGTTGTCGGACAGCGACTTCGCGACGCCTTCGAACTGCGCCTTCAGCGCGGCGTCCTCGGTCTGCTCGGCCAGCGCCTGCGCCCAATAGAGGCACAGATAGAAGTGGCTGCCGCGGTTGTCGAGGCCACCGACCTTGCGCGCCGGCGATTTGTTCTCGTCCAGGAACTTACCGGTCGCCTGGTCGAGCGTCTTCGCGAGCACGAGCGCCTTCGGGTTCTGATACGCGTTGCCGAGATGTTCGAGCGACGCGGCCAGCGCGAGGAATTCGCCGAGCGAATCCCAGCGCAGGAAGCCTTCCTCGACGAACTGCTGCACGTGCTTCGGCGCCGAGCCGCCCGCGCCCGTTTCGAACATCCCGCCGCCGGCCATCAGCGGCACGATCGACAGCATCTTCGCGCTGGTGCCGAGTTCCATGATCGGGAACAGGTCGGTCAGGTAGTCGCGCAGCACGTTGCCCGTGACCGAGATCGTGTCCTTGCCCGCGCGGATGCGCTCGAGCGAGAAGCGCGTGGCGTCTTCCGGCGTCATGACGCGGATGTCGAGGCCGTTCGTGTCGTGATCCTTCAGGTAGCGTTCAACCTTCGCGATGATCTGCGCGTCGTGCGCACGTGCCGGATCGAGCCAGAACACGGCCGGCGCGCCGGTCGCGCGGGCGCGGTTCACCGCGAGCTTGACCCAGTCCTGCACCGGCGCGTCCTTCGTCTGGCACATGCGCCAGATGTCGCCCGACTCGACCGCGTGCTCGAGCAGCACGTTGCCGGCTTCGTCCGTGACGCGCACGACGCCGTCGGCCGGGATCTGGAACGTCTTGTCGTGCGAACCGTATTCCTCGGCCGCCTGCGCCATCAGGCCGACGTTCGGCACGCTGCCCATCGTGACCGGGTCGAATGCGCCGTGCTGCTTGCAGTCCTCGATCACGGCCTGATAGACACCCGCGTAGCAGCGATCCGGAATCACGGCCTTCGCGTCGTACAGTTCGCCGTCCGGGCCCCACATGCAGCCCGACTCACGGATCATCGCCGGCATCGATGCGTCGACGATCACGTCGCTCGGCACGTGCAGGTTCGTGATGCCCTTGTCCGAGTTGACCATCGCGAGGCGCGGACGCGCTGCGTATTCGGCCTTGACGTCGGCTTCGATCGCTTCGCGCGTGTCGGCCGGCAGGTCCTTCAGGCGCGCGTACAGGTCGCCGATGCCGTTGTTCGGGTTGAAACCGGCCTGCGCCAGCACGTCCGCGTGCTTCGCGAGCGCGTCGCGGTAGAACACCGACACGAAGTGACCGAACAGGATCGGGTCCGAGACCTTCATCATGGTCGCCTTCAGGTGCACCGAGAACAGCACGTCCTGCGCCTTCGCGTCGGCGATCTGCGCTTCGATGAAGCTGCGCAGCGCCTTGCGGCTCATCACCGATGCATCGATGACTTCACCGGCCTTCACGGCCGTCTTTTCCTTCAGCACCTTCTTGACGCCGTCGGCCGTCGTGAGTTCGATCTTCACGCTGCCGGCATCGGCGATCAGCGCCGACTTCTCGCTGCCGTAGAAGTCGCCTTCGCTCATGTGCGCGACGTGCGCCTTCGACGTCGCCTTCCATGCGCCCATCTTGTGCGGGTGCTTGCGTGCGTAGTTCTTGACCGACAGCGGCGCGCGACGGTCGGAGTTGCCTTCGCGCAGCACCGGGTTCACCGCGCTGCCCTTGATCTTGTCGTAGCGGGCCTTGACGGCCTTCTCTTCGTCGGTCGACGGCTCTTCCGGGTACGCCGGCAGCTTGTAGCCCTGCGCCTGCAATTCGGCGATCGCGGCCTTGAGCTGCGGCACCGACGCGCTGATGTTCGGCAGCTTGATGATGTTCGCTTCCGGCTTCAGCGTGAGCTGGCCCAGTTCGGCCAGATCGTCGGAACCCTTCTGCTCCGGCGGCAGGACGTCGGCGAATGCCGCGATGATACGGCCGGCGAGCGAGATGTCGCGCGTTTCGACGGCGACGCCCGACGAGCGCGTGAAGGCCTTGACGATCGGCAGCAGCGAATAGGTCGCGAGCGCCGGCGCTTCGTCGGTGAGGGTGTAGATGATCTTGGGCGAAGTGGACATGGTCGATGCGTTGCTACGTGAAAATTTGGGACTGAGGAGCGCCGACGGTAATCGGCGGGGAGCGACCGGGTCGATCGCGAAAGGGGCGTGCCGGCTAGCCGGACGGTGGTGTTGCGAGGGCCGTCATGTTCTACCTTGCAGGGCGTGCGAGCCGCATCGCGGCGCCGCGGCCCGCATGCCGGACCGCCCTGCCAACAAACCTGCCGTTCATGAAATGCCCCGGCGCCGGCAGTAGGCGCCGGGGCTGCCGGCGGTCCGCCGGCCTGCCCCGGAAGGGGACTTACATGTTCTCGATCAGCACTTCGCCGAAGCCGGAGCACGACACCTGCGTCGCGCCTTCCATCAGGCGCGCGAAGTCGTACGTGACGCGCTTCTGCAGGATCGACTTCTCCATCGCGGCGATGATCGTATCGGCCGCTTCCGTCCAGCCGAGGTGGCGCAGCATCATTTCCGCCGACAGGATCTCGGAACCGGGGTTCACGTAATCCTTGCCCGCGTACTTCGGCGCCGTGCCGTGGGTCGCCTCGAACATCGCGACCGAATCCGACAGGTTCGCGCCCGGCGCGATCCCGATGCCGCCGACCTGAGCGGCCAGCGCGTCGGAGATGTAGTCGCCGTTCAGGTTCAGCGTCGCGATCACGTCGTATTCGGCCGGGCGCAGCAGGATCTGCTGCAGGAACGCGTCGGCGATCGAATCCTTGATGACGATCTCGTTGCCCGTCTTTGGGTTCTTCACGCGCATCCACGGGCCGCCGTCGATCAGCTCGCCGCCGAACTCCTTCTGCGCGAGCGCGTAGCCGGCGTCACGGAACAGGCCTTCCGTGAACTTCATGATGTTGCCCTTGTGCACCAGCGTGACCGACTTGCGATCGTTGTCGATCGCATACTGGATCGCCTTGCGCACGAGACGCTCGGTGCCTTCCGTCGACACGGGCTTGACGCCGATCCCCGAGGTTTCCGGGAAGCGGATCTTCTTCACGCCCATTTCTTCCTGCAGGAACTTGATGACCTTCTTCGCCTGCTCGGAGCCCGCGGCCCATTCGATGCCCGCGTAGATGTCTTCCGAGTTCTCGCGGAAGATCACCATGTCGATCTTTTGCGGCTCGCGCACCGGCGACGGCACGCCCTTGAAATACTGGACCGGGCGCAGGCATACGTAGAGGTCGAGCTCCTGGCGCAGCGCGACGTTCAGCGAACGGATGCCGCCGCCGACCGGGGTCGTGAGCGGCCCCTTGATCGACACCACGTATTCCTTCAGCACCTGCAGCGTTTCGTCCGGCAGCCACACGTCCGGACCGTACACCTTCGTCGCCTTCTCGCCCGCGAAGATCTCCATCCAGTGGATCTTGCGCTTGCCCTTGTAGGCATGCGCGACCGCCGCGTCGACGACCTTGATCATCACCGGCGTGATGTCGAAGCCCGTACCGTCGCCTTCGATATAGGGAATGATCGGCTGATCGGAAACGTTGAGCGAGAAGTCCTTGTTGACGGTGATCTTGTCACCGCCCTCCGGAACCTTGATGTGCTGATACGGCATGATCGACTCCAGTGACGTGGCTGAGCAGGTGATGCTGGTCGAAACTGCGCGCGCGGCGAGGTGGCCCTGCCACCCTCGTGACGGCAACAGCGAGCGCTATTCTAGCGCCCCAACCGGGGCCGGCGGCACGAAGCGCGACGCTGCGTATCAAGTCTTCCCTTATGTCTTATATAAGACAGAGGACTTGCCGTTCCGTATTATGCATTAAGATTCCGCCATTTGCCATAGACCGCCCGTCCCGCTTCCCGCGGCACGTCGGGCGGGCGCCTCGACATGACCCTGATCGCTCTCAACAAGCCGTTCGGCACGATTTGCCAGTTTTCCGCGCACGAGACGCGGCCGTCGCTCGGCGACTGGGTGAAAGCACCCGGCGTCTACCCGGCCGGCCGGCTCGACGCGGACAGCGAGGGCCTGCTGCTGCTCACCGACGACGGCGCACTGCAGGCGCGCATCGCCGAGCCGCGCCACAAGCTCGTCAAGCGCTACTGGGCGCAGGTCGACGGCGCGCCGGGCCCGGCCGACCTGAAAGCGCTCGCGCGCGGTGTCGATCTCGGCGACTACGTGACGCGTCCGTGCCGCGCCGAATTCATCGAGCCGCCCGATACGCTGTGGCCGCGCAATCCGCCGATCCGCTATCGCGCCGCGATCCCGACCACGTGGATCGAACTCGCGATCACCGAAGGCAAGAATCGGCAGGTGCGGCGCATGACGGCCGCGATCGGCTTCCCGACGTTGCGTCTCGTGCGCGTCGGCATCGGCGCGCTCGACATATTCGCGCTCGGCATTGCACCGGGCGAAACAATCGCGCTGCCGCCGCGCGCCCCGTGGGATGGTTTCGCGCGCGCTGAATGACGCATTCCGGCCGCACGAATTTTTCGTCATCTTTTTCGTCAACCGCCTGCGAAGATCGCGCGTTAAACCACGCAGATGCCAACCTTAGCTATCCGGCATTGGCAGCCGAATCCGTGTTTGCGTCACGAAAGCGACGTTTTCATCGAATACGATTCGGCGCCCGCAGCGCAATGAGAAATTTCTCGAAGCGTCTGTCAACCGAAAGGTGGATGGCACCGTTAGACGACATGACTCCTATTGCCGGGTCATTTGGTTAATTAACTAAAGCTGAGGAACACAACATGAACAAACTGATCGCTGCTCTGGTCGCTGGCCTCTTCGCAACGGCTGCTTTCGCACAAGCTTCGGCTCCGGCCGCTCCGGCTGCTGCTGCTCCGGCAGAAGCTGCTTCGGCACCGGCTAAGAAGGCAACGCACAAGAAGCACCACGCTGCTAAGAAGCACCACGCAGCTAAGAAGGCAGCTAGCGAAGCCGAAGCACCGGCAGCTGCTTCGAACTAAGTAAGCAAGCTGTAATAACGCAGTCAAGAACACGCAGTCTTGCCGTTCTTACGGCGTTGAAAGGCAGATCACCGCGAGGCGATCTGCCTTTTTCTTTTTTGTGCCCGCCGGCGCGCTTCGCGTACCATGCGGGTCTCGTTTTCCCGATAGGAGCCCTGCTGTGCGATTCTCCCTGCGCTCGTCGCTCGGCCGCCTTGCGCGCGCCGCCGTGTTTCCCGCCGCGCTCGCCGTCCTCGCGCTCGGCATGCAGACCTCCCACGCGCAGATGCCGCCCGGCGCCAAGCAGCCGAGCGAGTTCCCGCGCGCGAAGCTGCGCGCCGGCATGTACGTGATCGACGCGGCCGTCGCCGCGAACGACGCCGACCGCGAACAGGGACTGATGTACCGGTCGCAACTCGCGCCGAACGAAGGCATGCTGTTCGTGTTCAACGAGAACGCCGTGCACTGCTTCTGGATGAAGAACACGCTGATCCCGCTGTCGATCGCGTTCATCCGCGCGGACGGCACGATCACCGACATCGACGAGATGAAGGCCGAGACGACCGACAACCACTGCCCGCGCAACAACGGCGTCTATGCGCTCGAAATGAGCAAGGGCTGGTTCGCGGCGAAGGGCATCAAGCCTGGCATGAAGCTCGAAGGCCTGCCCAAGGCCCAGTAACGGCCACTGCCGCGGCGCCGCCGCACGTCGACCGAAGCCGGCCGCCCATTCTTGTGTTGGGCGCCGGTTTTTTTTCGCCGGCCGACGGCGACGCGCGCCTTGATTCGGCCAATGCTGCCCGCATCTGCAAAAGCCACGGACAAGCGCTATGCTTTAAATCTCGCTAGTTCCAGCCCGGGCCGGTGCAGCCGGCCCGCTTACGATCCGAACCACCAGGAGGTTCACGTGCCCCGCAAAACCCCCATCGAGCGCTATCGCAATATCGGGATCAGCGCTCACATCGATGCCGGCAAGACCACGACGACCGAGCGCATCCTGTTTTACACCGGCGTGAGCCACAAGATCGGTGAAGTGCACGACGGCGCGGCCACGATGGACTGGATGGAGCAGGAGCAGGAACGCGGCATCACGATCACGTCGGCCGCGACCACGGCCTTCTGGAAGGGCATGGCCGGCAACTATCCGGAACACCGGATCAACATCATCGACACCCCCGGGCACGTCGACTTCACGATCGAGGTCGAGCGCTCGATGCGCGTGCTCGACGGTGCGTGCATGGTCTACGACTCGGTCGGCGGCGTGCAGCCGCAATCCGAAACCGTGTGGCGCCAGGCGAACAAGTACAAGGTGCCGCGCATCGCGTTCGTCAACAAGATGGACCGCATCGGCGCGGACTTCTTCCGCGTGCAGCGCCAGATCGGCGAGCGTCTGAAGGGCGTCGCCGTGCCGATCCAGATTCCGATCGGCGCGGAAGATCATTTCCAGGGCGTCGTCGATCTCGTGAAGATGAAGGCCATCGTCTGGGACGACGAAAGCCAGGGCGTGAAATTCACGTACGAGGACATCCCGGCGAATCTCGTCGAGCTCGCGCACGAATGGCGCGAGAAGATGGTCGAAGCCGCCGCGGAAGCCAGCGAGGAACTGCTCGAGAAGTACCTGCACGACCATGAATCGCTGACCGAGGACGAGATCAAGGCCGCGCTGCGCCAGCGCACGATCGCGAACGAGATCGTGCCGATGCTGTGCGGCAGCGCGTTCAAGAACAAGGGCGTGCAGGCGATGCTCGACGCGGTGATCGACTACCTGCCGTCGCCGGTCGACGTGCCCGCGATCCTCGGCCACGACTTCCACGATCCGGAGAAGCCGGCGGAACGTCATCCGAGCGACGACGAGCCGTTCTCGTCGCTCGCGTTCAAGATCATGACCGACCCGTTCGTCGGCCAGCTGATCTTCTTCCGCGTGTATTCGGGTGTCGTCGAATCGGGCGACACGGTCCTGAACGCGACGAAGGACAAGAAGGAGCGGCTCGGCCGGATCCTTCAGATGCATGCGAACGAGCGCAAGGAAATCAAGGAAGTGCGCGCGGGCGACATCGCGGCGGCGGTCG
The DNA here is from genome assembly GCF_001524645.2 of Burkholderia sp. MSMB0856. Classification (NCBI taxonomy): domain Bacteria; kingdom Pseudomonadati; phylum Pseudomonadota; class Betaproteobacteria; order Burkholderiales; family Burkholderiaceae; genus Burkholderia; species Burkholderia sp. MSMB0856. The sequence continues at coordinate 2,779,302 of NZ_CP013427.1, forward strand.
GCCTGAAGGAAGCGACGACGGGCGACACGCTGTGCGATCCGACCAAGCCGATCATCCTCGAGAAGATGGAATTCCCGGAGCCGGTGATCTCGCAGGCCGTCGAGCCGAAGACGAAGGCCGACCAGGAAAAGATGGGCCTCGCGCTGAACCGTCTCGCGCAGGAAGATCCGTCGTTCCGCGTGCAGACCGACGAGGAATCCGGCCAGACGATCATCTCGGGGATGGGCGAGCTGCACCTCGAAATCCTGGTCGACCGGATGAAGCGCGAGTTCGGCGTCGAGGCGACGGTCGGCAAGCCGCAGGTCGCGTATCGCGAAACGGTGCGCACGACGGCGGCCGATGTCGAAGGTAAGTTCGTCAAGCAGTCGGGCGGGCGCGGCCAGTACGGGCATGCGGTGATCACGCTGGAGCCGAACCCCGGCAAGGGCTACGAGTTCCTCGACGAGATCAAGGGCGGCGTGATTCCGCGCGAATTCATCCCGGCCGTCGACAAGGGCATCATCGAAACGCTGAAGAGCGGCGTGCTCGCGGGCTACCCGGTCGTCGACGTGAAGGTGCACCTGACGTTCGGCTCGTACCACGACGTCGACTCGAACGAAAACGCGTTCCGGATGGCCGGCTCGATGGCGTTCAAGGAAGCGATGCGCCGTGCGAAGCCGGTGCTGCTCGAGCCGATGATGGCGGTCGAGGTCGAGACGCCCGAGGACTTCATGGGCAACGTGATGGGCGACCTGTCGAGCCGGCGCGGCATCGTGCAGGGGATGGAGGACATCGCGGGCGGCGGCGGCAAGCTGGTGCGCGCCGAGGTGCCGCTTGCCGAGATGTTCGGCTATTCGACGTCGCTGCGCTCGGCGACGCAAGGTCGTGCGACGTACACGATGGAGTTCAAGCAGTACGCGGAAACGCCGGCGAACGTGTCGGAAGGCGTGATCAACGCGAAAGTGAAGTAAGCGCGGGGCGCGCGCCCTGCTGCGCGCAGACCTCAGGCCCGTCCGGTTCCGGACGGGCCTTTTTTTCATCCGTCCAACGCGGCACGGCCGGTAGCCGACGCCCCGACGCCGTTTTTGATCGGCACGCCAGGCCATTTTTGCGCATGCCACAATGCATCGCGATTCGTCCGATGGAACCACCCCGATGCCGCCCACCCCTGCCCTGCGCCGCCTGCTGATGCTGTATGCCGGCCTGATCGCCGCAAATGTCGCCGTCTGGCTGTGGGCGCTCGCGGTGCTGCACGACCATCCGCTGCTGCTGGGCACCGCGGCGATCGCGTACGGCCTCGGGCTGCGTCATGCGGTCGACGCCGATCACATCGCCGCGATCGACGTCGCGACGCGCAAGCTGATGCAGGACGGCCAGCGTCCGGTGACGGTCGGCCTGTTCTTCTCGCTCGGCCATTCGACGATCGTGGTCGTCGCGACGCTCGGCATCGCGCTGAGCGCGTTCGCGCTGCGCGACCGCTTCGACGCATTCCGCGAGATCGGCGGCACGATCGGCACGGCGGTGTCCGCGACCTTCCTGCTCGTGCTCGCGTGCATGAACCTGGCGATCCTGCGCGACGTGTGGCGGCGCTATCGCGGCGCACCGGACGCGGCTCACGGCGCTGCGCACACGCATCGCGCGAGCGGCCTCGTATCGCGGCTGCTGCGCCCGCTGTTCCGGTTCGTGTCGAAAAGCTGGCACATGTATCCGGTCGGCGTGCTGTTCGGCCTCGGTTTCGATACTGCAACAGAAATCGCGTTGCTCGCGATCGCGGCCACGCAGGCGAGCCACGCGCTGCCGATCCATTCGGTCATGCTGTTTCCCGCACTGTTCGCGGCCGGCATGACGCTGATCGACTCGACCGACAATGTGCTGATGATCCATGCGTACGGCTGGGCGATGGACGATCCGCGGCGCAAGCTGCTCTACAACGCGAGCATCACGCTGCTGTCGGCCGCCGTCGCACTGGCGGTCGGCGGGATCGAGGCCGCCAGCCTGCTCGCCGACAAGCTGTCGCTGACGGGCCCCGTACGCGATGTGCTCGACGCGCTTGGCGCGCGCTTCGGCGCGATCGGTTACGGCATCGTCGCGCTGTTTCTCGTCGCCTGGATCGCGTCGATCCTCTGCCATCGCTGGCCGCGCGCTGCCGACACGACGGCGCGATAGACGTAGTCAGACGTTTCATTTCGGAAACAAAAAGCTCACGACGGCGTATCACGCGCTGTCACGCGATACGTGCGCGCCTTGCGCCACGGACACGGCCGGCCGTTGGCACGAATCTCGCAGTTAGGGATTCGCACGGCGGGCCCGCGGGCCGATTCGTGTTCCCGGCTGGCCTCCGACGCCAGTCCGACACGCATCGGCCGCCGATACGACAATGCATCGTTGCTGGTCCCCTGCATCACACGTTGATGGTCGCGCGTGACGAGGCATCGCGCGCATCGGGGAGATCAATAATGAGCAGAACGAATCAACGGTCCCGCGCGGCGGGCCGGTGCTATCGCACGACCCTGCTGGCCGCAGCCGCGTTTGCGTGCTGCTGTTCTTACGCGATTGCTCAGGACTCGATGCCCGACGTCGCGTCCGACCCGACCGCCAGCGCAGACCCCGTCATGATGCTCGCCGAGGACTCGGCGTCCTGCGCCGCAGGTCCGGCTGCTTGCGCGGTACACATATATGCCGGCCGCGGCGCTGTGGGCAGCGGTGCAGGAAGCACCTCCGGCAGTAGCAGCCCGGGGAACAGCGGGAATGGCGGAAGCGGCGCCGTCGGGCCTGCGGGCGTCGGTGGATCGATCGGGGCGACATCCGGTGGTACGAGCGGAACAGGTCGTAGCGGCGGTGCATCAGGCAACGGGGGTAAAGGTGGCGGGACCTCGGGTAACGGCACTTCGGGTGGTGGTACCTCGGGTGGCGGTACCTCGGGTGGCGGCTCCTCGGGTGGTGGCTCCTCGGGTGGTGGCTCCTCGGGTGGTGGCTCCTCGGGTGGTGGTTCCTCAGGGGGCGGCTCCTCGGGTGGTGGCTCCTCGGGTGGCGGCTCCTCGGGTGGCGGCTCCTCGGGTGGTGGCTCCTCGGGTGGTGGCTCCTCGGGTGGTGGCTCCTCGGGTGGTGGCTCCTCGGGTGGTGGCTCCTCGGGTGGTGGCTCCTCGGGTGGTGGCTCCTCGGGCGGCGGCTCCTCGGGTGGGCATGGGGGCGGTGGTAACGGCGGCGGTAACGGCGGCGGCGGTGGTGGTCACGGTAATGGTGGCGGCAGCGGCGGCGGTACCGGCGGCGGCAACGGCGGTCACGGTAATGGTGGCGGTACCGGCGGTGGCAGCGGCGGTGGCAACGGCGGTCACGGTAATGGTGGCGGCAGCGGCGGTACCGGCGGCGGCAACGGCGGTCACGGTAATGGTGGCGGTACCGGCGGTGGCAGCGGCGGTGGCAACGGCGGTCACGGTAATGGTGGCGGCAGCGGCGGTACCGGCGGCGGCAACGGCGGTCACGGTAATGGTGGCGGTACCGGCGGTGGCAGCGGCGGTGGCAGCGGCGGTGGCAACGGCGGTGGCAACGGCGGTCACGGCAATGGTGGCGGCAACGGCAGCGGCGGCGGCGGCGGCGGCGGCAGCGGCGGCGGCAGCGGTGGCGGCAGCGGTGGCGGTACCGGCGGTGGCAACGGCGGTCACGGTAATGGTGGCGGCAACGGCAGCGGCAACGGCGGCGGCGGCGGCGGCGGCAGCGGTGGCGGCAGCGGTGGCGGTACCGGCGGTGGCAACGGTGGCGGCGGCAGCGGCGGTACCGGCGGTGGCAACGGCGGTCACGGTAATGGTGGCGGCAGCGGCAACGGTGGCCACGGCAACGGTGGCCACGGCAACGGCGGCGGCAACGGTAATGGCAACGGGAGCGGCGGCGCCGGCAACGGCGGTGCCAACGGTGTCGGGAACGGCAATGGCGGCGCCGGCGGCAACGGCGGATCGGCCGGTGGCCATGGCCACTGACCGACGCATCGCCTGACCCGGTACGATCAGAGCATTTCGAGCGCGCGCTTGCTGCGCGGCGGACGGAAATAGCCGTCGAGTTGCGCGCGCTCGTCATCGCTCAACACGAAATCGAGCGCCGCGCGATTGTCGCGAACGTGTTCGATCCGCGACGCCTTCGGGATCGCGAATACACCCGGCCGCGCGAGCACCCAGGCAAGCGCGACGCGCATCACCGACACACCGCGTTGCCGCGCGATCTCGTCGAGCGGCGAACGCTTCGGCAGCCGCCCGTGATCGACCGGGCTGTATGCCATCGCCGGCATCCGGTGCTTGGCGAGCCATGGCAGCAGATCGAATTCCGGGCCGCGCCGCGCGATGTTGTAGAGGATCTGGTTGGTCGCGCACGCGCCGCCGCCCGCCTCGTCGACGAGTTCCGCCATGTCGGCCGTATCGAAGTTGCTGACGCCCCAATGGCGGATCTTGCCCGCGCGCCGCAGCGCCTCGAATCCTTCGACCGTCTCCTCGAGCGGCACCGAACCACGCCAGTGCAGCAGGTACAGGTCGAGACGGTCGGTACGCAAACGCTTGAGGCTCGCTTCGCACGCGGCGACGACGCCACGCCGGCTCGCATGATGCGGATACACCTTGCTGACAAGGAACACGCCGTCGCGCAATCCGGTCAGCGCCTCGCCGACGAGCACCTCGGTCGCGCCGTCGCCGTACATCTCCGCGGTGTCGACCAGCGTCATCCCGAGCGCGATTCCTTCGCGCAATGCGGTGATCTCGTCCGCGCGACGCGCGGGCCGCTCGCCCATTTCCCATGTGCCCAGGCCGAGCTTCGGAATGGTCTCGCCGTCCGGCAAGACGACCGTGGCGATCGTGTCTGTCATGCGCTCCTCGCTGCGGATTGGCGGCCGCGCACCCGCGGCCGTAGCATCGAATACGACGCATCAGTGTAGTCAATCGGTGCGGCGTCCACCTGCTGCACGGCAAAAACCGGATATAACGGCGCCGCATGATGACTTAGAATGGCCGGCAATCTGATCGATACCCATTCCATGAAGGCACCCACGGACGACCGCTGGCAGGACCTGCGCCCCGACCCCGAGAACGATACGCCGCTCTACCTGCAGCTCGCCCGCAAGCTCGGCGACGCGATCCACGACAATCGCTGGGCGGCCGGCGAGGCGCTGCCGTCCGAACGCGTGCTGTCCGAAGCGCTCGGCGTGTCGCGCATCACCGCGCGCAAGGCGATCGCGCTGCTTGTCGAGCAGGGCTTGATCCGCCGCACGCAAGGCGCCGGCAACTTCATCCAGCCGCGCTACGAGGATCCGCTGTCGCGGCTGTCGAGCTTCAGCGAGATGCTCGAGCGCCGTGGCTTCAAGCCGAGCTCGCAGTGGCTCGAACGCGAGATTCAGCCGGCGAACCGCGACGAAGTCATCCAGCTCGGCCTGTCGCCGGCCGCGTCGGTTACACGGCTGAAACGCCTGCGTCTCGCCGACGGCATCGTGATGGCCGTCGAGAACTCGACGTTCCCCGCCACGCTGATTCCCGATCCGCAAGCGATCGGCGGTTCGCTGTACAGCTATCTCGAAGCACGCGGCACGCCGATCGTGCGCGCGCTGCAGCATTTCCGCGCGGTCAACGCGACCGACGAGATCGCGCAGCAGATGGGCATCGCACCGCACGACGCGCTGCTGCTGATCACGCGAATCGGCTATACGGCCGACCAGCGCGCGATCGAGCTCACCGATACCTACTGCCGCAACGACTACTACGACTTCGTCGTCGAGCTGCGCAAGTAATGCGCGCGGCGCCGCCGGCGCTCATCGCCAGCGCGCTTCGTCCGTGCCGAGCGGCACGGGCGGCCGCGTGAATCGCGGCGGTGTCGCCGACAGGCGTTCGGCCGGACGCACGGCATCGATCACGCCGAACGGCGAAGCGGTCCGGTCGATCCGGTCGCGCACGTCGTCGAACGTGAAATCCGGTGCATGCAGGCCGTCCGGCACCGTGCCGAACGATTGCAGCCAGCGCCCCGTCTGCGCGAGCGACAGCCGCACGTGCCAGCTCCCTCCTTCCGTCGCACGGCGCGCGAGCGCGATCATCGCGCCGAACGCCGCGAGATAACCCGTCGCATGATCGAGCGCCTGGCACGGCAGATGGCGCGGCCCGTCCGCGTGCGCGGCATGTTGTTCGTGCCAGGCGATACCGCTCGCCGACTGCACGAGGCTGTCGAAGCCGCGCCGCATCGACCACGGCCCCGCATGCCCGTACGCGGATACCGACACGCACACGATGCCGGGCCGCAATTCCGCCAGCGCCTGCGGCGAGAACCCGCGCGCCGCGAGCGCGCCGGGGCGATAGGCCTGCAGGAATACATCGGCGTCGCGTGCAAGCTCACGCAGCGTGGCAACACCGGCCGCCTCGCGCAGGTCGATCCACGTCGAACGCTTGCCGCGCCCGTTGTCGATCACGAGCGATGCGATGTTCGGCAGGTGCGGACCGTTGACGAGCAGCGTCTGCGCACCGTGCGATGCCAGCGTGCGGCCCGCGACCGGCCCCGCGATGATGCGCGTGAGATCGAGCACGCGCACGCCCGCGAGCGGCTGGTCGGGCTCGCCGCGGCCGATCGCCTCGACGGGCGCGTCGCCGATCCGCTCGATCTCGAACAATGGCAGCGACGCGAGCGCGCGTGCCTGGTCGTGCGCCGCCCATTCGTCAGGGGTTCTGATCAATGCCGCGCACAGGCCGGCCTCGGCCAGCGCGGTATCGAGCGCCGCGCCGTCCCACGTGCGGATCGCGGCCGCAACGTCGTCACGCTGCGGACCGCAGCCCAGCACGTCGAGAATCCCGTGCAGGTGATGCGGAAAGTTCGCATGCAGCTGGATCCAGCGTCCGTCGCGCGTGTCGTAGAAGCCCGTCACCGGATGGCGCGGCTCGGGCGGCAGGCCGTCGTCCACGCGCAGGTAGCGTTCGCTCCGGAATGCGACGAGCGCGTCGCGCATCGATACGTCGACGCGCTGCGCGATGCCCGTGCGCAGCCGGTGGCATTCCGCCGCCGCGAGCCCGGCTGCCGCGATCGTCGCCGCGGCGAGCGTGCCGACGTGGAACGTCGACGGCAGCGTCGGGTCCTGCCCCGTCACGGCCGCGCGGGCCAGCGCGCCGGGTTCGCCGTGCGCGAGTTGCCACAAGCGGGTCAATGCGAGTTCGGGTGTCATGGTGGAAACGAACCGTTGAGGAGACGGATTCGAGTCTAGAATTCGCGACGGGCGCGATCAATCTTGATTGCGCGAATCAATGCATAACGAATAGTTGTAGCCGGGCCGCGCTTCATGCGCCCCGACAGGAGCGATCGGCATGACGTCCCTCAGCGCGCCGGAAGCCGCCGGCATCCTCGGTGTCAGCGTGAGCACCCTTTACGCGTATGTGAGCCGCGGCCTGCTGCGCTCGCTGCCCGACGGCGCGAGCAAGCGCCGCCGCTACGACGCGGACGAGGTGCGCCTGCTCGCACGCCGTCGCGCCGACGCGAAACGTGCGGGCGGCGTCGCCGAACGCTCGCTCGACTGGGGCGTGCCCGTACTCGAATCGCGGATCACGCAGATCGCCGACGGCCGCCTGCACTATCGCGGCGCCGATGCGATCGCACTCGCGAACGACGCGACGCTCGAGGAAGCGGCCGCACTGCTGTGGAATTGTCCGCCCGCGCGGCTTGGCGCGACATCGCTCGCGTCGACCGGATTCGACACCGCGCAGTGGGACGACTGGGCTCGCCGCTGGGCACATCTCGCGCCGCTCGAGCGCACGCTGGTGCTGCTCCCCGCCGCGGCCGCGTCGCTGCCGCGCCTGTGGGCGCAGGGGCGCGACGCGCAGTTCGACGCGGCCACGCTGCTGCTGCGCGTGACGACGGCCGCGCTGGCCGGCATCGCGCCGGGCGACACCCCCGTGCATCGGCAGCTCGCCGCGGCATGGCGGCTGCGGCGACGCGACGAAGCCGACCTGCTGCGCCGCGCGCTCGTGCTGTGCGCCGATCATGAACTGAACCCGTCGTCCTTTGCGGTGCGCTGCATCGCGTCGACCGGCACTCACCTGTTCGGTGCGATCGCGGGCGGGCTCGCGGCGCTGTCGGGCCCACGCCACGGCGGCGAGACGTTCCGCGCGGGCGCGCTGCTCGACGAAGCGGCGCGCGCCGCCGACCTCGACCGCTACCTCGCGCTGCGCGTCGCGCACGACGAACGGGCGGACGGTGCACGCACCGCGCTGTCCGGTTTCGCGCACCCGCTCTATCCCGACGGTGACCCGCGCGCCCGCGCGTTGCTCGATGCGCTGCACGCGATGCTGCCCGACCGGACGCCGCTATGCATGGCCCGTGCGATCGCCGCGCGCGTCGAGGCGGCGACCGGCCTGCGACCGTCGATCGATTTCGCGCTCGCGGTGCTGGAACGCACGCTTGCGCTGCCGGACGGCGCCGCGTTCACGCTGTTCGCGGCCGGCCGCACCGCGGGCTGGATCGCACACGCGCTCGAACAATATGCGGACGGCAAGCTGATCCGGCCCCGCGCGCGCTACATCGGCAGCGACGCGGCTGCCTGACCACGGCCGCCGCGCCATGCGGCGGCGAACCGTCGCCACGCGATCGGCGCGGCCTGCGGGGCCGGCGCCACCTGAGGGCCGAACGCGAACACCGCGCCGCCCGCCGCCGCGCTGATCCATACGCGCATGCCGGGCAGCAGCGCCAGCGTCTCGCCGGCGCGCAGCCAGTGATCGTCGGGCCGGCCCTCGATCGTCACCCACAGATCGCCGTCCGCGACCTGCAGCGCGGTGCGATCGACGATCCGCCACCGCGCGGCCGGCTCGTTGCCGTCCATTTCGTAGAGTCGCAGTTCTCGCATGGCCGCCTCCGGGTCGCGTGGGTCGATGACACCAGTATTTCGGACAGCGGCAACATACGGACAGATACGCCTGCAGACACTTTCGGCTGAACTGTACCGGTCGGCTGACGGACGGGCGTCTGGCGCACCCGTTGCTGATCCTGCGTGGAACGGCGGCTTTGCCTACAATGGCGGCTGTCCCGCGCCCTCGGTTCCGTCCCCATGTTCCAACGCCCGCCCGCCGCCGCTCCCGGCGAAAAGAACCTCACCGTGATGCTCTGGCTCGTTGCGACGGGCTTCTTCATGCAGACGCTCGATGCGACGATCGTCAACACGGCGCTGCCGTCGATGGCCGCGAGCCTCGGCGAATCGCCGTTGCGGATGCAGTCGGTCGTGATCGCATACTCGCTGACGATGGCGGTGATGATTCCCGTCTCGGGCTGGCTCGCCGACACGTTCGGCACGCGGCGCGTGTTCTTCAGCGCGATCCTGGTGTTCTCGCTCGGTTCGTTGCTGTGCGCGAACGCGCATACGCTGTCGCAGCTCGTCGTGTTCCGCGTCGTGCAGGGGGTGGGCGGCGCGATGCTGTTGCCGGTCGGGCGGCTCGCCGTGCTGCGCACGTTCCCGGCCGAACGCTACCTGGCCGCGCTGTCGTTCGTCGCGGTCCCCGGGCTGATCGGTCCTCTGATCGGGCCAACGCTCGGCGGCTGGCTCGTGAAGATCGCGTCGTGGCACTGGATCTTCCTGATCAACGTGCCGGTCGGCATCGCCGGCTGCGTCGCGACCTTCTACTCGATGCCCGACGCGCGCAACCCGGCCGTCGGCCGCTTCGACCTGAAGGGCTATCTGCTGCTGACGATCGGGATGGTCGCGATCTCGCTGTCGCTCGACGGGCTCGCCGATCTCGGCATGCAGCACGCGGCCGTGCTCGTGCTGCTGATCCTGAGCCTCGCGTGCTTCGTCGCGTACGGGCTGTACGCGGTGCGCGCGCCGCAGCCGATCTTCTCGCTCGAACTGTTCAAGATCCACACGTTCAGCGTCGGCCTGCTCGGCAACCTGTTCGCGCGGATCGGCAGCGGCGCGATGCCGTACCTGATCCCGCTGCTGCTGCAGGTGAGCCTCGGTTATTCGGCATTCGAGGCCGGGCTGATGATGCTGCCGGTCGCGGCGGCCGGGATGTTCTCGAAGCGGATCATCACGCGGCTGATCACGCAGCACGGCTACCGCAAGGTACTGCTCGTGAACACGATCATGGTCGGCGTGATGATGGCGAGCTTCGCCCTGATGCGCGACACGGTGCCCGTGTGGGTGAAGGTCGTCCATCTCGCGCTGTTCGGCGGTTTCAACTCGATGCAGTTCACCGCGATGAACACGCTGACGCTGAAGGATCTCGGCACCGGCGGCGCGAGCAGCGGCAACAGCCTGTTCTCGCTCGTGCAGATGCTGTCGATGAGCCTCGGCGTCACGGTCGCGGGCGCGCTGCTCGCCACCTTCACCGGAATGCTGCGCACGGTGACGCCGAGCAACACGCTGCCGGCGTTCCACGCGACCTTCATCTGCGTCGGGATCATCACGGCCGCGTCGGCGTGGATCTTCGCGCAGCTAGCACCCGAGATCCGCGCCCGCGCGCAGCACAAGACCGATCCGTCCGAGCGCGCGTGACGCACGACGCGCGCCGTGCCGGGAAACCCCACGACGGCGCGCCGCGCACCATGTCGGTGCAACATGGCTGCGCAGCGCGGCGCCCGGCGACCGCGACGGGGCGTCCGCACGGGGCCCGATGCCGTGCATGCTTCTTGCTCGCCTATTCTGTAGGTAAACTGGCAGTCTTCCTTCGGCCGACATCATGAGCATGATCGACATCGATCCACCCGGCTTTCAGCCGCCCCGCCCCGTCGCCGGCGACGACGGCAAGCGGCGCACCGTGCTGTACGGTGCGTACACCGTGTTCAGCGTGTTCCAGCCCGTTTTCTCGGTGTCGCACCGCCGCGCGATCGGCTACCACGCGTCGCTGCGCGCGCACGACGAGGACAGCCGCCAAGTCGCGTCGCACGAGGTGTTCACGCAGGCGGCGCGGCGCGGCGACCTGCTCGAGCTCGGCCGGCTCGCCGAATCGCTGCATCTCGGCAACTTCCACGCGTTCGACAGTCACGACGAATGGCTCTTCCTGAGCCTGCATCCGGCCGCGCTGATGGACACCGTCTACGGCGACGCGCTGCTCGCGAACCTGAAGGCGCTCGGCCTGCCGCCGCATCGCGTGGTGCTCGAAGTGCCCGAGCAGGCGGGCGGCGAGACGCCGCGCTATGCGGCGATCGTCGACGGCCTGCGCAAGGCCGGCTTCCTGATCGCGCTCGGCGGCTTCGGCGCGAAACATTCGAACATCGACCGCGTGTGGCACCTGCATCCCGACATCGTCACGCTCGACCGCGGGATCCTCGCCCAAGCGAGCGAACACTCGCATCTCGAGCGCGTGCTGCCGGGGCTCGTGTCGCTGCTGCACGAATCCGGCCAGCTCGTGCTGATGGGCGGGCTCTCGACCGAGCGCGACGCGCTGATCGCGCTCGAATGCGATGTCGATTTCGTGCAAGGGCAGTACTTCGCGGGGCCGAGCGTCGACCCCGTGCAGCCGCAGGCCGCCGCGGGCTGCATGGATACGCTGTCGGCCGCGTTGCGGCTGCGCGTCGCGCAACGCGAGCGCACGCAGGCCGAACGCCTCGCGCCGTATGTCGCCGCGCTGGAGGAAGCGAGCCGGAAGCTCGTCGCGGGCGAATCGCTGATCGACGCCGCCGGCGCCGTGCTCGGATTGCCGGAAACCGCGCGCTGCTTCCTGCTCGACGCATCGGGCCGCCAGATCGGCGACAACGTGCTCGCGCGCGGCAGCGTATCGCAGCGGGCGAAACGCTTCCGGCCGCTGCTGCATTCGGAAGGCGCGAGCTGGGAGCGCCGCCCCTACTTCATCCACGCGATGCGCGCGCCGGGCCGCGTGCATCTGACGCCGCCGTACCTGTCGATCAACGAAGCGCACCTGTGCGTGACTGCGTCGATCGCCGCGCCGGCCGCGACCGGCATGCAGGTGCTGTGCGTCGACATCAACTGGGAAGCGGCGCTCAACCGCGAATGAGTTCGCGCGCCGCGCTCATGCGGCGCCATCGATGGCGTCGTCCCGGCGCGCGATCAGCCGATGCACGCGCTTGCCGGACGACGCGCTGACCACCTCGTGCTCGTCGATCACGTGCATGCCGGGGCCGAGCGCCGCGTGCATGCGCGCCGAATCGAGCGGCGTGTACAAGCGGCCGCGCTCGTCGCGCAACGCGCCGTTGCCGGCCACCCGCCAGCTCAGGTACAACGTGCCGCCGGGCATCAGCAGCGCGGCCAGCCGCGCGGCCGCCGCGGCGGCATCGGCCTGCTCGAGATGCATGACGACCGTCTCGCACAACACGTTTCGAAACGCGCCGGACGGCACGCCCGCGAGCGCCGGCAGCGCGGCCAGTTCGAACGTCAGCGACGGGTGACGCAAGCGTGCCTCGGCGAGCAGCGCCGCGCTCGCATCGTAGCCGCGCGCGTCGAATCCTTGCGACGCGAGCCACGCAGTGTCGCGCCCCGCGCCGCAGCCGACGTCGGCGGTCGGTCCCGGCGAGAAATACTGCTCGAGCAGCGCATACATGTCGTCGGGGGCGGCCTGGTCGAGCCAGTCCTGCGCGTATTGCGCGGCATGGGCTTCGTAGGCATCGAGAGTCGGGCGATCCACCATGGCGATTGCTCCGCGTACGCGTCCTGTCGTGCGACGCATCCCGCATCTTAGCCGTTGCGCATCGCGCGTGGTGCGGCGCGGGGTCCTATGCGGCGAGCACGAGCCGCGCGGCGGCCGTGGCGGCCGGATCGGTCGAGCATGCGCCGAACTCGCAGACCGGCGCGGCCGGCGTGTCAGACGTGCGAGTGCACGCCGCCGTGAACCGGGCCCGCGCGCCGCTCGACTTCGCGGCGCACGTCGCCGCGCAGACCCGCGAAGAACGCGACTTCGGCGACGACGAACAGCGGCCCGACCATCAGGCCGACCAGGTCGTCGACGAAGGCGGGCTTGCGCCCCTCGAACCAGTGCCCGACGAACTGCACGATCCAGCCGACCACGAACGCGCCGACGCCGATCCCGAGCCATTGCGCGGTCGGCAGCACCGCGAGCGTCTGCGCGGCCCACAGGCCGAGCGCGAACAGCGCGGTCATCACCAAGCCGAAGCGCAGGTCGAGACGCAGGTAGAACACCGCGAACGCCACCGCGAGCAGCAGCGCCGGCGACAGCGCGACGCCCGCCAGCACGCCGATCGCCGGCCGTGACAGCAGCACCTCGACCGCGAACACGATCATCGGAATGCCGACCAGATGCGTCGCGATGTTGCGCGCGTCGCGATGGTAGGCCGCATATTGAGAAAGATGATCCTCGAGCGTCTTCATGGTGTCTCCTGAACGATCATTGGGCGCTATGATGCGCGTCACGCCCGACAACCTCTGTCAGCTACCCGACATCGCGTGTCCATGCCCTCGCCGCTCGCCCCGTACCTGCCGCAGCTCGAAGCGCACCCGTGGTTCGCCGCGCTGCCGCCCGCGTTGCGCGAGGCGTTGCTCGCCCGCGCCGCGTTGCGGCACTTGCCGGCCGGCCAGACGCTGTTCCGCCGCGGCGACCCGCCGTGCGGGCTGTATGCGGTGCTGGCCGGTTCCCTCACCATAGGCGCGGTCGATCCGCAGGGCAAGGAAGCGCTGCTGACGGTCGCCGAACCCGTCACATGGTTCGGCGAGATCGCGCTGTTCGACGGCCAGCCGCGCACGCACGACGCGATCGCGCTCGACGACACGCTGCTGCTGCACGTCCCGCAGGCCGCGCTGCTCGCGATGCTCGACGCGACGCCGCAATACTGGCGGCAGCTCGCGCTGTTGATGGCGCAAAAGCTCCGGCTGAGCTTCCTGACCGTCGAATCGATGAGCGTGATGCCGGCCGCGCAGCGGCTTGCCGCGCGGCTGCTGATGATCGCCGACGGCTACGGCGGAATCAGCGCCGGCCGCACGCGCATCCGGCTGTCGCAGGAAAAGCTCGCGGCGATGCTGTCGCTCACGCGGCAGACCACCAACCAGCTGCTGAAGGCGCTGCAGGCCGACGGCATCGTGCGGCTGCATGTCGGCGAAATCGAACTCGTCGACGTCGACGCGCTGCGCCGCGCGAGCGGCCTGTCCGACGGTACGCACTGACCGCACCCCGACGACGCCGCACAATCACCGCCACGCCGCATTCCCGCCGTCATCGCATTGCGCTATCGTGGCGGCTCGTTCGCCCTCCCCGCATCCGCTCTTGAACACGTCCACCGTCACCACTCCGTCCCGCCATGCGTGGCCCGTATTCGTCGCGTTCCTGCGGCTCGGCCTCACGTCGTTCGGCGGCCCCGTCGCGCATCTCGGCTACTTCCGCGACGCGTTCGTCACGCGGCGCGGCTGGCTGACCGAGCGCGCCTATGCGGATCTCGTCGGCCTGTGCCAGTTCCTGCCGGGGCCGGCGAGCAGCCAGGTCGGGATGGCGATCGGCCTGTCGCGCGCGGGCTATGCGGGGATGTTCGCCGCATGGCTCGGCTTCACGCTGCCGTCCGCGCTGCTGATGATGCTGTTCGCGCTCGGCGTCCACGCGACGGGCATGCCGGTCGCGGCAGGCGCGCTGCACGGGTTGCGCATCGTGTCGGTCGCGGTGATTGCGCAGGCGGTGTGGGGCATGGCGCGCACGCTGTGCCCGGATGCGCGCCGCGTCACGCTGATGGCGATTGCGGCCTGCATCGCGCTGCTTGTGCCGGCCGCGTGGGTGCAGGTGGTCGTGATCGTCGCGGCAGGCGCCGCCGGTCTCATGCTGTTGCCGCAGCCCGAGCGCGGCGCCCACGATCCGTTGCCGCTGCACGTGTCGCACCGCGCGGGCGTGCTGTGGCTCGTACTGTTCGCCGCGCTGATCGTCGTGCTGCCGGTCGCGGCGAGCGCGCTCCACTCGAACACGCTCGCCGTCGTCGACGCATTCTTCCGCACCGGCGCGCTGGTGTTCGGCGGCGGCCACGTGGTGCTGCCGCTGCTGCAAGCGGCCGTCGTCGCGCCGGGCTGGGTTGGCGAGTCGGCATTCCTGGCCGGCTATGGCGTCGCGCAGGCCGTGCCGGGGCCGCTCTTCACGTTCTCGGCCTTCCTCGGTGCATCGCTGCGCGACGCGCCGAACGGCTGGCTCGGCGGGACGATCGCGCTGATGTCGATCTTCGCGCCGTCGTTCCTGCTCGTCGCGGGCACGGCGCCGTTCTGGGAACGCCTGCGCCGCAGCACGCACATGCAGGCCGCGCTCGCGGGCGTGAACGCGGCGGTCGTCGGGCTGCTGCTCGCCGCGCTCTATCACCCGGTGTGGAGCGACACGATCGTGTCGCCGCGCGACTTCGCGGCCGCGCTCGTCGCGTTCGTCGCGCTCGTGTTCTGGCGCGTGCCGCCGTGGGCCGTCGTGATCGCGAGCGCGGCGCTCGGCTGGTTGTCGGGGATGATCGTTTGATCGGGCGAATGCCGCGCGTCGACTCACGCCCGCCGAAAGCAAAAAAGCCCTCGTGACGAGGGCTTTTTTTGGGGGGTGTGCCGCGCGCCGCGGAGGCGCGCAGGATGCCCGTGTTCCATGACAATATAGTTCGGAACATTCCGCAATAAAGTTTGCGACGCGATCCCCACGCGGAATTGCAAAAATCACGACATTTCATACAGTTTTCAATATGCTATAACTAGCCTTGCATAAGTAAATTGATATATTGGTAAATCCGCCCGATTATTAAGCGTAGATCGAAGCCGTTGTGAAAGGTTGATTCTGAACTTTATTGTTCATAGAAGTCATGGACTCAGTTTCGTGACGGCACGTGTCCGTGCGAGCAAAGAAGCGTGCCATCACCTGGTGAACCCGTCTGGGGACTACCTCACTGATTCTTGGAATACTGGTCAGATTTCCGCCGGAGGCGCTCACGAGACTCGATGTATCTCCTGCAAGACAGAACACATAATCGTAGCGACGGACTCGAGCGCGGGTCGGGAGCTACGCCTTTGCGAAGGATACGCGGTACCCAGATTTGGCCGCCGGGTGAAGGCAGCGATCTCGCGACAATAAAGACCGACTTGGCGGAACGGCCGGAATGTCGGATCGAGACGAACGGGCCGGCGACGATCTATTCCGTTTACACGATGCACTCCCCCGACTTGCAGTAGCGAGCGCCGCCCGCTTTAAGGAGTCAGAGACAACTAGCTTTCACATCCATACACATGGCAGTCGCGTCCTCGATCATCTGATCGCGTATGACCTTGGCTTGGGATTTCTTGCCGGCAACACGTTGCCGAATCTCCGTGATCTCTGCGCTTATCGCGCTAGCCTGTCGAGCTTTTTCGGATTCCGAGGCGGCTGTGTCGATGACAGAGTACAGTGCCAATATCTTGCCAACCCCGGCCACCATGCAACCGCCGCCGAGCGTCTCGAGGCACGCGCCTAGTCCAATGGTGGCCAAAGCGTTCCCAGTGATGGCCGTGCCAAGGCCGAGCCAGTTCTTGGAATCCTGTTGCTTTTTGAACTGGGCCTCGAGTGCGTCGAGTTGCTCGGCCACATCCGCACCATCGATCTCCCCTGTATCAGGTGTCGCCAAGATCTGTCGAGACAGCTCGTCTCGCCTCTCTTCCAGGAGCCGACAGCTAATTGTCGCTCCGCCGGTAGAAAAACCCTTGTCCTTCACGTTGAACGTGGACATACAGGATTGTGGAATGTCCTGCGCGTGAGCGCCGAATGATACGGTTCCGACCACGAGCGTACAGATGAGGCAAACAAAAACTCGCATGGAAACCCCCTATGATTGAAACAGCGTCAGTTGGAATCGACAGAATTGCGTGCGGCTTTCTGTGCCTCCGTTAGGAGCTGCTCCGCGAGAACCAGGTTCTCCCGCGTCCGCAGCATTGCCAACGTTCTTCCCGCATCGATGAGATGGTCCTTCGCGCAGTTATACAACCGCGCTTTGTCCGTAACGGAGCGCGCCGTCGCCGCCTCGGTATTGCAGTAGCCTGCAGCTTCACGGTAGAGGCCGACCGCGACCATCAGGTCCGTTCCCACCATTGCTCCGCGTTCCTGCACCCAAATGCTGGCCTTCAGGCCGAGTGTCTTGGCCAGCGTGATCACCGTGTCCGGTTTCCGGGGCGGCGCTTCCTTGTCAAAGTTGGCCTTGCTAACATCAAGGGCCTTTTTCACGTCCGCCGTTGCGGTAGTGAATTCGCCTAGTGCGATGTATGTGGCGGCAATCTCGTTGAGCATGTCTCCTCGAGATGGGTCAAGACCGCTAGCAAAGGAAACAATCGTTAAATAGTCCCGGCGTACGTCATTTGTCTCTCCCTTGTAGAAGGTCTTAGCATGCTCGAACAAGACATCCGCGATGCCGGACTTAACGTTGGCATCCTGGATAAAGAGAGGGTCCATTACCTCGCGAGAGACGATCTCGCCCGCCGATCGCCGTTTCTTCAGCAGCTCTGTTAGCAGCCGCAGACGTTGGTCATTGTTGACAACGACGGTGACCTTGTACGAGCCGGAACTACATTGAGGCGGACGGTTGCGGCATTGACCTCGGTCGATCGGAGTGTTGCCGTCGTATCGGTCTGCTACTACGGCGCGAAGTTCGGCCGCGGCCGAAAAGGCGTCGATCGACATTCCAGCATCCGGGACTTTGATGACAAAATCGTAGACGCCATCGGCAGCCACGGGCAGATGCCTAACCCCTGAATTTGCGTACCACTGCGCCTGATAGACTTGTTCCGGGGCAGAGAATGCCTCGACCGGCTCCAGGCTCAGGAGCAACGGCAGGCGGTTAACTCCCACCAGGTTGGACGATTCTCGGTCAACGTAGTGACAGCTCAAGCCGAACCAGCTACATTCACGGTCCTGCCAGTATCGATGATTCGCGTCGATCTGCCCCTCTACAATAATATGTACGCGTTGGCCCGGATAGAACTTGTTCGTGGCCGCGAAAACGTCCTCGAAAGACGTTCGATCGGGCAACACCTGCCCCGAAAGCTGAGCTCGCGCATCGATCGATTGACATGCGGCCAAGGCAATCAAGACGAACATTAACTTTCTCATGATCGTCCTCCTTGGCACAGCACCTGATATTTGTCTCGGATGTCCTTGGGTACCTCTGAGTCATTGGTCGGAGACAAAGGATCGAACGAACTCTTGCGTCTGCCTGTCGGGGGCGCATGATAGGCGGCGTACCAGGACGCCGCGATAGTTCGAATATCCTGCATCGGCTTGCAAACCTTGACGACTCGGGTTTCCAGACATGACTGGATCCTTTCGAGACTCTTCTTGCGTTCCTCCGGAAGAAGGCCGAGTGCATCGTGTTCGAGTGAATTCTCAAGCCGGCCGAATGCCGTAGTAAACGAAGTGCGCATGGCCGGCGGAATCGGGATGCTGGGCGCGTCTTGAGCGACTCCCGCTTGTCCTGCGCACGAAGGGGAGACCTTTGACACGAGCCTATAGTCGAAGATCTCGAAGGGCAAAGACGGATCTGTCGCGCGAATGCTGCTCAGGTACTTTTCCTCGGACACGATGTTCGAGGCGTCGTGATAGAAGTAGGCTATCTTCATCTCGATGTCATCGAGACTAGTGTTTTGCGTGATGTTTTCCAGAGTGAGCTCGTAGAGCGCGTACAGCCCGTAACCTTCGAAGTCACGCAACGACGGGTAATTGATGACAGTGAATTGCCCATCGAAGCGTGTGCGCAAGGCATTCACGTCGAAGTCTTCGGGGAGATTGAAGCCCGCTGACTGCCTCGGAAGCAGCGCTTCACGCTGAAATATGATGCCGCCGTCGCTGTCCTCAGCAGCTCGCGGTATCTGCGACATGCCAGAGTGCCTCAAGGAGATCTGGTTCAGTACCTGCGAATTTGCGCCGGTCCGCCCCGCCAGCCGTAGGTCGACGATGCGAACGTTTTCGTACGGCAACGGCACGATCCTGTCACTTGGAAGGATGGCGAAACGCATCACGAAGCGGCCGTTGGGGTTGCGTTGCCATTCTTTGAAGCGGTGCCACTCCTCGGCACTGACCAAAGTGTCTTTCAAGCTGATTTTGCCCGTGGCGGCTATCTGGCCCAGCGTGCCATCTCCTGGCTTGCATCCGTGTTGGAGGCAGACCTGCTTGGCCAGCGCCAACATCTGACGCCAGTGGATTCTCAATGTATCAGGATCGCCCCGCGTGCTCTCGCGCTCGCGATTCAGCCAATCGAACAAATGGATGTCGGAATCGAGCGCATACCGCACGTTTTGCGGATCGGCCTGAATCTCCGACGCGATCGCGCCGCGCGAGCTGAGGCCTGTATTCCACATCGCAAAGGAACGATCGAATAGATCAAACTCTTCGCGGAGGCGCTCCGACAGATAATATGTAAGTCCGCGACGCACACCGAGCGCCAGATGCGTCTTGGCGCCGTCGTTCGATCGTCGGTCCATTTCGGCTCGGTAGACGCCGAGTTGTCGCTCCGCCGAATCGCGAAGTATTTCGGCACGATGTCGTTCAACGTCGGCCAAGGCGTACTGGAAATAGGCCTCGGTGACGAGGTCGTACAGTTGCTCCTGCTCCGCCATGATCCGCAGGCTTTGGTCCGCCAACCGGTTCATCTCGGCGGCATTGGCATCCATCTTTGCGAAGGCCTGTGCCATGTTGACTGCCACGCCAGCACCTGGCACTGCATAATTCAAGGCGGCCATGGCTGCGGTATTCGCCTCCGGAGACAGCCCCGTGGAATTTCCGCTCTGCGTCGGGGAGATCGCGGGCACCGCCAGCCGAGGCGCTGCCTCCTTTCGCTGAAGGACGTCTTCGACGACGAGCCCCCCCAAGGTTTGGTGTACGAGCATCTCGTGTGCTCTCTGGGTAGCCTCTTTTGACATGCCCGATGTCAATAGCGCCCAAGTCTGCTCCTGCTCCTTGGGATCGGTTATCTTGCGCAGTGCGTTTTCGACGGATGTACCGAGCATTTCCGATGGGTACTGCTCCAGCGCGAGGCGTCGCAATTGAGGCACCTTGACCAGTTCTTCATAGAGCGCAGGAAGGTTCTCCAATCCGGTCGTCGTGTTCTCGAAGGATGCGGCCGTGAATAGCGTCTTGATCGCAATTGTCGCAGGCTTGCCGCGTATGGTATAGGTGATAAGCCTGCCTTGTACCTTACCTCGAGGAAGTGCGGAAAGGCCTTCCTCGGCCAGCTTGGTTATGGCGCCATCCACCGTCGGCTCGCCCATCGCCCGAGCTACATCGATGCGCCGCGGCCCAGGGATCATCGCGAACACGTCCGACGCACAGATGCGCACGAAGTGTTCAACGAAGATCCGGTAATCCGACTCGGACAGATCCACGTTCGCAATGCCCTTGTAAACGGTCTGGAATTTGATCTTCAGCTTGTCGATGTCCTCGTTCTTGACTATCTGCTTTGCGATCGTGTCCAGGTCTATTCGGATATCGTTGAGTGGAATGCGCTCGAGAGCCAGCGTTTCAATCTTGTCGCGCAGAGTTGTTGCGTCTTGTACCGCCAGTTCGAGGTGTTGATAGGACTCCATAAGGCCAGCTGTCGGTACCGATTGCATGACCCAGGCTGTCAATTGCTTGCGTTGCGCGTCGGGAAGCTTGCTCCACAGGGAGGTGCCGGCACCGACGAGGCTATCGAAAGTCGGCCTCTGGATGACGTCAGCTACTTGCTTCAAACTGTTGCCCGTGTTGCGAAGGGCTTGGTAGTTCTCAGATGCGGTAATATAAAAGTCCTGCAGCTCCTGTGCGCTCGCGCTGACGTGGGCGACAGCTTTGCTAATTTCGGAATTCGGATCACCGAGTTGCGCGGTCGCCTCCTGCAATAGTGCGGCCTTTACGTCCTTTGACACGACGGCAGTAGCGACTGCCGGCGGAACGCCGGTGCCAGCCGCGACCGCCTGGACCAGCAGCGACGATGCTGTGGCTGAAAGCTGCCTTTGTTCGTCCGCGAGTTGATTGCTACGCGCTTCTACGGCGAGCCTCTGACCGGTGAGGCTACGGACACGGTCTTCCCATGTTCCCAATTGGCTTCGCTGCTGCCGTGCTCCAATGGCTCCTTTTTCCTGGGCAAGAGTCTGATCCTCGATCTTTCCCTGTAGTTCGATCGTCATGCCCTGCAATCGCGCTTGCTCGGCGGCATCCAGGCCGCCCTTTGCAAGTAGGTCATCGATCTCGTTGACATCCGTTTCGAGTTGCCCCTGGAGATCTTGCAAGACAAGCAAATGCTGCTGCGGCGTACTGGGCCTGTCCGTGCGGTAACCGCTCCAGAAGTCGTTGCCCAAACGAAGGTTAAGGAGGCGGTATTCGACATCCACGTGCAGCAACTTCTTGACCGATTTTTGCGTATCCGTGAGTTTCTCGTCGGGCGCTTCGTAGTCGAGGGTGGCTATCGTGTCCTTGTAGGCAGTTTCGGCACGCGTGCGGTCGTCTCGCAGGTAGTGTTCGTCTGCAAGGGCCTTTTGTATGGTAGCCTTTTCGACCGCTAGGCCCGCATAGCCGACCGTGTCGTCCTTCAAATACTTGCTGAAATCGATCGCCGGTGACTCTGGAACTGCGCTCGATGCCGGTATCGGCGCGGCAGCACCGGCCCCGCTGGATGCGGCATCAGGGGCGCTCGCGCCTGTGGCAGGCGGAGGGACTGGGTCACTTGCCACAAGAGTTGAGGCGGGCACCGCCTGCTGTGCTGACGCATCGGTGGCAAAGCTCGGAAAGCATGACGCTGCGAAAGCGCCCAATACAAGGACAGCTGTTGACTTCCTCATACCCTTCCCCGTTCGTTGCTTGATGATCGTTGTATGCAACGGCCCATCACCGGCGCAGCCGGACATCGATGGATTTCGTAGGGCGTGGTTACGGCCCTCGCTCTAACGCGAGATACGACACGACCGCAGCCCTCTAAGAAGCAATTGCCTTGCGTTATTCGTTCGATTTCAATTCGGGCAGCGGTGCCACAAGAAACAGCATATCGCCAGTAGAAGGCCTTCTCAAGGCGCAATCCGCAGTGTCTAGCTAGGTGCAAACCCTATATCCCTAGCGATTGCTCGTGTGGAATAGAGAAAGTTTGGCTTAATTCTAGGAAGCGTCTATCGCACTGCTATTCCGCATCCAGACATCGGACTTCACCTGTGCATCAAAGAAAAAATGACTTTTGTTGGAAGACGACGCACACTTGCTTTCCCGGTTTGGATCATGCGGGCAAGTGCGCGAAGATCCCCTGACGCTCGGGAAAGCGACTCGCGAATCCGAGACGAAGCAAGTCTGCTGCAGTCAGCGTAATTCGACGCGATATCGTGGTACAAGCAAGTAACCGGAGGTACGATCACACGTACAACTCGCGACGAACACCGCAATACTGCTCCCAGGTGTCTGACCAACGCAGAGCGCGAGTGAAATCGAGCATCCTTTGCCCGAGTAGATCAGCCTCAGCCTTATCGATGGCAGACGCGAGAATGAAAGTCGGTTCCAGCATAGACACGCGCCGTAGCTCGTTCACCATGCGTTCACGTGGAATGCCGGCGTCACGTATAAGTTGAGGGACTCTTCGCCCCTCCCATATTGCTGACCTGCCCCCTGCAAACAGGGCCAGCTGGAGCCTAGTAAAGTTCGTTTTTGAACGGTCCCGGTTTTCAGTGCCAAAGGCAATGTTAGTCTTCGGCGTTCTGTTGGTCCGTCAGTTGGGCCTGCAGGCCCAACTGACGGACGTATTCGGCAGGCGGCACTTCACCGAGAGCCCTGTGAGGCCGACTCTCGTTGTATTCGACCCGCCATCGCTCAATCTGCTCACTGGCGTCGGCCAGCGATGTGAACCAGTGCACGTTCAGGCATTCATCGCGAAGCGTGCCGTTGAACGACTCCACGAATGCGTTATCCGTTGGCTTGCCGGGCCGGCTGAAGGCAATCTCGACCTTGTGATGGTAAGCCCACAGGTCCATCACCTGACTCGTAAATTCCGAGCCGTTGTCACAAAACAGCGTGCGGGGCGCTCCGCGTTTGCTCCTCAATTCATCCAGTGCACGCACGACATCTGAAGCGCTCAGTCGCTGGCCAACATCGATGGCTAGTGCTTCGCGCGTAAAGACGTCGATGATGGTCAGCGCGCGGAACCTCTGGCCGTTCGAAAGCTGGTCGGCGACGAAGTCCAAACTCCACGCCTGATTTGCCGCCGTCGACTTTGCACGTGCCGGGCGGCTCATCTGTGCACGTCGCTTGCGATTTGGTCTGTAGCGCAGCGACAGCCCTTCCTCACGATACAAACGGTACAGCCGATTCTTGCTGACCTGATAGCCCTCCCGTAGCAGCAGCACGCGTATCTTGCGGTAACCATAGCGCACCCGCGTCGCCGCGATTTCACACATGCGCTGCCGCAATGCAGTCTGCGGGTCGCGGTGGCTGCGATACTGGTACACCGAGCGCGATATGGCCACCAGGCGGCAGGCACGCCGCTCTGCTACTCCATAGGCGGACTTTAGATAATCCACGACATGGCGCCTCGGCGATGAATTCACCACTTTTTTTTCAATACGTCGGTCAGCATCGCCTTGTCCAACGTCAGCTCCGCGACCACCTTCTTCAGTTGGACGTTCTCGTCTTGAAGCTGCTTGAGCTGCCGCACCTGGTCCGTCTGCAAACCGGCATATACCTTCTTCCAGCGATAGAAGGTTTGCTCCGAAATGCCCACGTGACGAATCAGTTCCGCTACCGGCATGCCTGCTTCGGCCTGTTTCAACACCGCCACAATCTGCTCCACACTGAAGCGCTTGCGTTTCATCGTACGGCTCCTTTCATACTGAAAAAGTCCGCCGAAAACTCGCTTACATCATGGCACTGTTTGCTGGGGGCCGCTCATTTTCGGAGAAGAAGACGAACATGAAGAAGCGCTTTACGGAACAGCAAATCATCGGGTTTCTGAAGGAAGCCGAAGCCGGTATGGCGGTCAAGGAACTGTGCAGGAAGCACGGGTTCAGTGACGCGTCGTTCGTATGCGGTCTTTTAACGACGCCCATCAGAGGTTGGGAGTGGCAGGCATGCTCCATGGCATGAGGGCGGCATAGTCGTCGGCGGTTGCGGCGAGCGGCAACCTGGTGAACAGCCAGACCAGATAGCGATACGGCTCGACGCCGTTCGCCTTGCACGTCTCGACGAGGGAGTACAGGTTGGCGCTGGCCTGCGCGCCAGCGACAGTATCGGAGAACAGCCAGCCCTTGCGGCCGACGACGAACGGCCGGATCGCGTTCTCGCACAGGTTGTTCGAGATCGGCCAGTTGCCGTTACCGACGTATCGGACCAGCTTGGGCCACTGTCCGCTCATGTACTGCAATGCCTTGCCGAGCAGACTCGACGGCACGACGCCCGGCAGATGCTCAACCAGCATGCGCTCGATGATGGCGAGCACGCGGGCGCTGTACCGAGCGCGCAGTCGTTGCCGACGTTCAGACTTCCACTTCGCGCTGCGCACCTCGGCCGCGAACAGCTTGCCGATCAGCACGACGAAGCGCGTGGCCAGCAGATCCGGCGAGCGTGCCGCCTTCGGCACCGACTCCTCGGCCTTGATGAAGCTGCGGCGCACGTGTGCCCAGCATCCGAGATGCACGAGCTGGTGATCGTGGGCGATTCCGTTGTAGAGCTCGTACCCGTCAGTCATCAGCACGGTGCCAGGCTGCACGCCAGCATAGAGCTTCTGCGCATGCTGGGCGCCGCGCCCCGGCGAGTACGAGAACATCCGTACTGGTGGCCCCGAGCCGTTGACCTGCGCCCACAGGTAACTCTTCGCCTGCGGCCTTCGTCCCGGTTCCTTCAGCACCTGGAACGTTGTCTCGTCGCCGTAGATCAGGTCCGACTCGAGCAGCGCGTCGCGCATCAGGTTGATCACCGGCTGCGTGGCCAGTCCCACCCGCACCACGCTGGCGGCCAGCGTGTTGGACGAGATGTCGCCGCCGAAGCGACGCAGCAGCGTGGCTTGGCGATACAGTGGCATACCGTACTGGTACTTGCCAGTGATGATCCACGCCAGCGCGGATTCCGTGAGCAACCCGCGCGGGATGATACGCGCTGGCGCCGGCGTGACCTTGATGCCGAGATCACAGCACGGGCACGCGTACTTGACGCGCTGGTGCTGAACGACGCGGACCTGCTCGGGAATCACGTCAAGCTGTTCGCTCGTCTCGACGCCGATCTCGACGAGAGCCTGGCCATCATGCGCGCAGAATCGTTCAGACTCGGGTAGTTCGTGCCGCACGACCTCGCGCGGCAAGTTCGGATCGAGTGGTTTGCGTCCGCGCTTGCCTCGCGTGTGGGCGGCGACAGACGTGCCGGGCGCGTCCTCGCGCGCGGGCGCATCGGTAGTGGTGGCCAATGCTTCAGCTTCGTTGAACAGGCCGAGTTGGTCGGCATGGCGCGCCTCGCTAGAGGCACCGAACAGTTCGTGCTTGTAGGCCCGCAGCTTCTCTTCGGCCAGATCGCGCTGGGCCGTCACGAGTCGAAGCTCACCGCGCAGCGCGTCGCGTTCGGCGCTCGCGGCAATCAGCGCTTCGTATTCCTCCGCGCTCAACATGACGGGGCTATTCGGCATGGCCGATTAGACCATGCCATCTGCGTAGTGTTCAGCTCATCCGCGCGTAATATCGCTGGGGATGCTTCTGGATCACGGCCAGGTCGATGCCGTCGAGCAGCCAGTGCAACTGCTCAGTGCTGAGCGTGATCGTGTCGCCGCCGTTCGGCCAGACGAAGCGGTCGGCTTCGAGTCGCTTGAGCAGCAACCAGAAGCCGTTGCCGCCCCAGCCGAGGATCTTGACTCGATCACGACGGCGGTTGCCGAAGACGAACAGCGCCGAGGTCATTGAGTTCAGGCGCATCGCCTGTTCGACCAGGATCGACAGCCCGTTGATGCCCATGCGGAAGTCGACGGGATCGCGATGCAGGTAGACCTTCAGCCCTTCGTCGAACCGGAACACGGCAGCCTCCCGAGCATCTGGATCACCGTGGCCAGCTCATCGACACTCGCCTCGCCGAGATCGAATTCGACACCATTGGACAAGCGCACATGTAACGAGAGCGCCATCAACGACGGGGCTGGTGGCAATACTGGGGAAGCGGCAGGCACAGTCGACGCAGTCGTGACGACAGGAACGAATGCTCGCGCTTCACTCATTGGAACCCGATGTGCAGTGCCCGGAATGTCGATCGATACGCCGTCGATCACCAGCGGGTCCGGCCTCGTCGGGGTTTGCAGCGTATGCTGCTGATGGCGCGAGATCCAGCGACGCAACTGGTTCGGATTAACGTCATGGTCCATGGCCGCCCGGGCGATCGATACCCCCGGCCTCAGGCAAAACTCGACCAGCTCCCGCACGGCATCTTCATCAAATTCCCGCCGGCCATCCCGTCTGCGGCCAACCACCAGTCTGCTTCGAAGGTCCTGTTTCTCTGTCATCACGGTCTGAGTGCATGTGTCCACGCGGACACTTAGCATCTGACCTTCTGCCTACCATTGGTAGGGCGTCGTTTATTGACGGCTTACCGTCGTTCTACACCTGGCGCGCGAAGTTCGGCGGCATGGAAGTCTCGGAAGCCCGCCGGCTCAAGGATCTCGAGGTGGAGAATGCCCGGCTGAAGAAACTGCTGGCCGAAGCAATGCTCGATATGGAAGCGTTGAAGGTCGTCGTCAAGGGAAAGCCCTGAGCCCGCAAGCCAAACGCGAAGCAGTGTCGGCGATTCGGGAGAAGGTCAACATCTCCGAGCGCCGCGCCTGCCGGCTTGTCGGGCTTTCTCGCGGCGTGCTGCATTACGACGCGAAGCCGGACCACGAGAATGAGGTGCTCGCGGCGCGTCTGGTGGAGTTGGCGCACGAACGTCGTCGATTCGACTACCGTCGACTGCACGCCCTGGTGGAGCGCGAAGGCACGCACGCCAATCACAAGCGCATCTATCGCCTTTACCGTGAGGCAGGGCTGGCTGTGCGGCGCCGTCGCAAGCGCCAGGGTGTCATGATTGAGCGCGAGCAACTGGCATTGCCGGGCGCGCCCAACGAGGTGTGGTCAATCGATTTCGTGATGGATGCGCTTTCCAACGGCCGGCGCGTGAAGTGCCTGACCGTCGTCGACGACTTCACGAAAGAGGCTGTCGACATCGTCGTCGACCATGGCATCTCAGGTTTGTATGTCGCTCGGGTATTGGACCGTGCAGCTCGCTTCCGTGGCTATCCCAAGGCGGTGCGAACCGACCAGGGACCCGAATTTACGAGCCGCGCGCTTGACCAGTGGGCATATGCGAACGGCGTCACGCTGAAGTTGATTCAGGCGGGCAAGCCAACGCAGAATGCGTACATCGAATCGTTCAACGGCAAGTTCCGCGACGAATGCCTTAACGAGCACTGGTTCACGACGCTCGCGCACGCTCGGGCTGTCATCGCGGCATGGCGTCAGGACTACAACGAGCAAAGGCCGCACAGCGCACTGAACTACCTTGCGCCGTCAGAGTTTGCGGCGAAACATCGGGCAACCGCGGATGCTCCTGCCGCTTTCCAGGAGCTGGTTTAAAGGGACTTTGCTAGAAGCCCATTGGCCCTATTGATGGGGGCACGTCACGCCGTCTGGTCGTGTGGTAGCGCCCATCACGAAGAGCAACGGACCACGGATCCCAGTCAACGCCCCCAATGCCGCCACGGATCTGCACGCCTCATACATACATAACAACCGTTGAATCGCATGATTTCTGCACTGCTTTTTTACGACAAGGCGATTTCGCGCGACAGCAGGCAGCTAGATGATACGAAAACTCTCAGCAATAGAAATTTCCTTATGAAAATAGCTTCTCAGTGGTTCGTCACATTGCTCTACCGCACGGTCTGCGGTGAGAAGATACTCGCGGCCTCCCCATTGACGACGTATCACCCTTAGGATGGCACTAAGATCACCTGCGAAGTGTGCCGAAAAAAGAAGGTCAATCGATGGCCATTGAGAATTCATGAATGCACGAACGAGCTCGCGCCGCAATGTCTTGCACTTGTCCCAGTCAAAGAACGAGATAGATGAAAAGAAGTAAGGTGGATCATTACCTATTCTCACTTCATCGTACACAACAGGAAACGATGCAACGATGAGTCGGCTAACTGGTTCGCCCTGACGTTGCAGTGTATATGCTAGCGCAGCCCAGGCAGCGGCGACTTGCGATCGCTTGTTCACATTCCCAGCGTCTTGAATCAAGTTAGCCCAAGCATCGATTCCAACTACGCCTATTCGCCAAGCGGGAATTCCGGCTAGCCTGTACGACAACTCGCCAATAAGCATAAGCACTCGATTTCGAGCGGTGCGGCCCAATCGATTGAGAAGCGCCAAATTGTCACCGACATCTCGTGACGCCCCATCAGCGGCAACCGCAAACTCAAAAATATCCGTCGCGCTAACAATATTTTCTTCAATCAGTTCCTCGACCTGCTTTTCCCCTGCCGCATCCGCTGACTCAAGCCCTCGTTGTACAAAAAGCTTGGCCAATGCCGTTCGCTGCGAATCAGCGACGCGATCGAGTATCGCCAAGGTCATAGCCAAACCATCTCGCAACGGTACTACTCCAGCCAGCAGAACCCGAGCAATTTGTGTCGATGCCTCTTCCACTATGGTTTGCAAAATACGCAGCACGGTTTGCGTGATCTCGCCATAGGAAAGCACCGCGGAAAGCTGATCCTCCCCAACGTCATCAATCAGGGTTGCCATGACATGCGCTGCTCTACGTGACGTCAAGCTATCGGATTGACATACCCACAAGACATTGGATTCAGTGAAGGAAAGTGACTGAATCAACAATCTGTTTGAAGAGGACGTTTCCGGAAGTTGAGAGATGGCCACGCGCAAGCTATCGCACGTGTCGTCATCTAAGGAAGCATCCAGCAATGGTCGATCGAACTCGGGAACATCGAGTCGTGTTGTTCGCCAGATCGTGCTCAGTGCACCCAATATGGTCTCTCGATCAGCGCTTTTCAGCAAAAATCTCAAAACTGGTGCATGCTGGGGTTTTGAAAGTATCGGTAGCATGTAGCGACGAGCACGTGCCAAGACATAGGGATTGTCTACGCCCCCTTGATAATTAAATAATTTCTCCACATGCGTACTGGGCCCGTCACCGTCGAGCAGCTCAATGATGCGCGCAGCGAACCGTCGGCTGGCGGCACAGAGTTGCCATAGGGTTCTAGCTGATGTCGCACCTAACAGATTGCCTGGGTCATCCAAGGTGATTCGTTGTTCTATTGCATCACCGACGGCGGCGACGACTACGTGAGAAACTTCCGCTTCGTTCCTTTGCAGATATTGGAGCGCTTCCGAAGGCTGCCTCTCCGCACTCGTGCCGACTGTACGCATAGAATGAACAGCAATAGACACCGGCATTCTCGTGTGGGTGAACTTTCCCAGTAGTGTGTCGATATATTGAAGTGCATCAAATACGCTGTCTTGCACACGAATCTCGTCGATCGCTCTCAAGATTACTGGCCGCAACTCGTCTACTCGCACTGAAAGAAGATCTCGAGAATTCAGGATATCTAGCAATCCAAGTACCGCTGAAGTCGACTGGCTACTTTGGCTCCAAAGTTCGCTCCAGAGAAGTGCGACCCGTAGGTCCAACTCGTTAGCTCGCTTATCCAAGCCGAGGAAGCGAAGCGTCTGCCTGTCCACAAGACTAGGATGTGAGCTTGCAAAGAGTCGCTCGACCAATACTTGGGTCCACCGGTGCCGAGGTGTGCGCTCCACGATTTCGATGCGCCGGCCACCGAAACCCGAAAATCGCTGACGAGCGGCGACGGGAGCGAACGACAGATCGATATCCCTTCCAGCAACCTGTCTCGGGCCGATACTGAAGGTTGACAAACTGAATTTCGATCTCATATCAGGCCACAACGCCGCCAACACGCGCTCGGCAATAAGCTCAGCACTTCGCTCGAACCCAAATGCCACGATAGGGCGCCGCGACTCCAGGAAAAGCGCCTCAACAAGCTCGAAAAGTCTCGGCCCGCTGACATCGAACATGATGCGACGTGTCGGCGGCGGAGGCAGACCTTCTTCCACGCCCTTTACATCTCGTCCAAACGGTGTCAATAGCGCAAGGTATGCGTCGAGGGCTGGAGCGGACATCCACTCTCGCGTCGGAATCAACAAACTTCTTGTCAAAACACAGCCGGCCCGTGGTGCAGTAAGGTCCTGCCACGTTCGAGCCAGAACGTAATACGAACCACTAGGTAACGGATACGCAGTAAGATATGGATCGAACGATTCCCCCGGCCCCAGTGAGCCCGAGATGTCGGAGATTCTGTCGACTGTATCTTGATCTTCCCTTTCTAAGGAAATCGAGGATGCCAGGAGTTCATGCCCACGACGATAACCGTGGAGTTGCTGTTTCACCGAACCATACATGCTGGCCGCCTCAACCAGTAACAAGCCAAGCGACTGGAAGCGTAATATCACCGTGTTGTTGTACACCCTCCACTGAGTCAGTGACAACAAACCCGAAGTCTTCCAACTCGCCCTCAGCGAATGATTCGCGAAACACCCGATCGTCTCCAAGATCGCCGCCTACGACGCTTACACCGAAGACACGCACATCCAGTTTCTCCGTGTTAATCACACGCCCTGCGAACAATGGATATTGCTGTGTCAGGTAGCGAAGCGGGCCCGCCTCTTGACTCTCTGGGTCAAGAAGATCCCAAGCTGATACAACGACTGCAACGCGTGGGCGCCGAGACGGCGACACGCTTTTGAGAGTGTGCTCCAGAAAGCGGAGTAGCTCACACAGGAAGACCTGTGTCGGAAGCTTCTTAGAGTCTGCATCACTGCCTCGCAGACGCAAGAGACGCTCCATATTGACCCAGTCCGGCGGTGCAATATTCTGCTCTGAATGGACGCGCACAAAAAGCAGGGCTCCCGTCGAGTTTTTCAGTTTCTCGAGCCACTGCTGGGGAATTTCGAGTGTCTCAACTGCCTGCTTCCATAGCTCACCACGCACGTCTGGCACGGTCAACTCGATTTCCGCTGGATTTTTATCGCCGGCTAAAATCAGTGATACCGAGAAATTAGTGCGCCTTGTTTCAAGGGTTTGGTTCGAGCGTGGAGCAAATTCTCCCTGCAGCAGATGACTCAGAATTTCCTCGACGTACTCGATATCGCCAGGCGAACGAGCTGCTTTCAACTTCCCATGTCCGGAGTTGAGCGTCGCCCAGAGACGACCCAGGTAGTTCGTCTTGCCGGAATCCGGACCACCGACGAGCACGATTGCTTGTGACGTCATTCCGGTTGCTCCTCTCTTCGATAGTTCAGTATCCATCTCCCAGATTCAGATGCACCATGATCTGACCACAGAGTGCGAGCGCCCGCATCGCCGGCTACCGAGCTCAAGATCAATCCTTCGATGCCATGTCCGGCGTTGACCTCTACCCCATCTGCAAAGGACGCAATTTCGACAACCTCGAGCTCGAATCCGCACTGACGCCCAGTCCCCGCTATGCCTTCGATAACGGACATCGGAACTTCACCCGCGTCACGACGAGTCAACACAAGTTTGATCTTGGGCTTGTTCGGCCGCAGGTGCTCCGAGAGACGTTTAATCAAAAGAGTCGTTCGGTGTGCAGCAAGTCGCCGCGTCGCGACTTCACGCAATTGTCGTCCATCGACCATGACCCAGACGCAATCCGCTGACTTCAAGAAATCAAAGCGATCTGCTCGGTTCGTATCGATCAACGATGTCGACCACTCACCAGGTAAATCGGGGAGAAGCAAATCGACGAAGTCGCCAGTTTCCCGAGATCGCAACCTAATATGCAGTAGACCAGCGGCACGTGCATCCGCCTGCACGGTGTGAGCAGTCATTTGCTCCGGTGGCTGCCCCCGATTCCATCGTCTTGCGCCGCGCGCTATCTCATCAAGCGCCATCAGAGTTCGGCTGTCAGCAAAATCGAAATGCTTCAATTTTGCACTCGAAAGCAAGAGATAAAGACTAGCGAGCGCAGCGGTCTTACCTGCGTCTGGTGAACCGACGATACCAATCATATGGCAGTACCGCGCGGACATTAACGTGGCGGCATCGTTCAGAGTCAATGCATGAGAAGCTGGCAACTGTGCCGCTTGCGCAGGCTCCTCCAACGGTGCCAAGTCAACAGACAGGATTTCATTCACGCCGTCAACACTGGCCCCTTCCCGCTCGGGACAACCAGCGGGTTCTTTGTAGTTTAGGAGGCAGATTCCTGTTTGTGCGACAGTGCAATTAGGCCTATTGCAGGTGAGCTCCATACTTATACACCTGGGTTAGGAGAGCCGACCAGATAGAGCATTGCAGATTCGGCCAATGCTCGCGCGCACCAATCGGACAAGAGTCGAGACTTATCGGTAGCTTGGTTCACGCCTTGTTGCCCTGCAATCGCAGATAGCAGAGGGAACACCTGAATACATCGCGTTGCGCGAGCCTGTGCACCCGACGGCAAAGCAAATTTCGCGCGCACCGGCTCAAGATTGGAGAGAAGTTCCGCAAGCGTTAACTGAACATCTTCTCGTACCTGACGAAGCACGAGATGCTTGTGCGCGACGCTGGGAGGCCTGCGCAACAAGCGCCCCAATTCAACTGCTGCGGCCAACGCAGCCGGCACTGTCGGTGCCAACGAGAATTGCCGATCGAGCAGTGAACTCCTGTCCCCAAGAGTCCACCACAGGATGTCAATTTCTTCGCGATCGAGCACTGCGTTGGTCCGAAGTGCCTTAACAGTATCTGCAAGGGCCTCTTTGATCGCCTCCTCAATATCAGCGCTTGCGGCACTCTCGGGCCACTCAACCTCTGCTTCGGGAACTTCAAGGCGCTGACGAGAACGCTCCGCAATGGCCGCAACGTAGCGGTATGCGACGCTTTCCACGTTGTCACATAGTTGCTTAAGTTTCGGCCGCTCGGTGGGGCGAACGTGAGAGAGTGCGAGCCATACACCTACTGCAAGAACCGTTCTTAGAGACGGTTTCATAAAGGCTGTTCGGCGCGCCGGAGGGTATTCCAGCAGATCAGGCAGCAACCGAGTTTGAGGAACGCGCCGTGAATGTCAGCACGGCGCTCGAAACGAATACGGAGACGACGGAAGTGATGCAGCCAGGCATGCGTGCGTTCCACGACCCAGCGATATTTGCCAAGGCCGCTGCCGTGTTCGGTACGGCGCTTGGCGATCACCGGCTCGATACCGCGATTGCGCAACGCACGTCGATGTCGCTCGGAATCGTATCCGCGATCGGCGTAGACCACACGCGGTCTGTGCAGCGGGTGGCCGCGCAAACCGCGAATCGGCGGAATCGCGTCGATCAGCGGCAGCAATTGCGTGACGTCGTTGACGTTCGCGCCGGTCAGGATCGCGGCGAGCGGCGTGCCGTTGGCGTCGGTGACGATGTGGTGCTTGGAACCGGGTCGCGCGCGATCGGTAGGGTTTGGCCCAGTTTTTGGCCTGCCCCAACGGCGCGAATCGATGATGAATCGACAGCGGCTCGAGAGAAGTCGATCTGGTCTGCTGCTCGCAGCTTCGCGAGCAGCAGCTCGTGCAAGCGGTCCCACACGCCGGCAACCTGCCAGTCGCGTAGCCGTCGCCAACATGTCACGCCCGAGCCGCAACCCATCTCGGCAGGCAGATCGCGCCAGCGCAGTCCGGTCTTGAGAACGAACAAGATGCCGGTCAGCGCGGCGCGGTTCGAAACCGGCAGGCGGCCCGGGTTCTTCTTGCGCCGTGGCTTGGATGGCGGCAGTAACGGCTCGATCAGTGTCCACAACTCGTCGTCGATGATCGGCTTGGCCATCTCCTCAGTCTCGGTTGTTTCGATGCCTGAGGTTAACAGCTCGCCGCGAAAGTTAACAGCCCCAAGGGGCCATTTTGAAACCGTCTCTTATCGTAAACCAACTAGCTCCAGCATCGCTTCTGTCTATCGCGCGCCCAACGGCCAACAGTGCACAGACGAGCGCCTGGAGTTCGTTCCCTTCGTAAATAAAGGATGGACTGGACTCCTTGATAACTGCCTCAACAACCACTGAGATTGGCTGTGGCATTACGCCGCTGCCAACACCAACAGCTAGCGCGTTACCGATATCAAGAAGTGCATCGAGATTATTATTTTCAGTAAATTTCTTGGCAAGTGACTCGATTGCCTCGTCGCGCTTGGTGACCAAGTCGTCGGAGGGATTGGGATCAAAGATTCGGACATATGTCGCTGTGTCGAACATGTTTAGTCTCACTCGTCTGTTATTTCTTCTGTTGTACTTCGTCAATCACGCGCTTGAGATCATCCAGCCGACCGCTGTCACGCAGCTCCTCAAGTACCTGTGCCTCGATAGGGTGTGTTAGAGCCTCGGTCCAATCTGCTGGCAACGCCCCCAGTTTTACCAGCACTTCAATACGCCTTGCCGGAATAAGATCCCGGAAGAACTGTAGCCGAAGCATGGCGAATTGGTCGCTCACGACAGGAACTCCTTCGGTGCTCCCCACTTCATCCGGCAGCAACCGGTCGTCGGCAACAGGACCTCCTACGGGGTTGTGTTGCTCAGACCGAACTTGTGGGTGGGGCGCTTCTCTGAAATTCGGGCAGCCAAGGCTGTACACACAATGCTCATCACCCAATCGGCTTCCATCTGCACGAAACTCCTTATCGTCGTCTGACCAAGAACGCGGTGTAACGGTCACCTGCAAACGATCGTTGGTAGCATCCCAAGCAAATTGCAGAATATTGTAAGTGTAGGTATACCCGTCGTCAGCATGTGGAGGAACGGCTGCGCCTGCCGCGAGCATCATGACGTCACAACCGTCACGAACTTTCTCCACTCGAGCGGATGGGTTGTGTTCGTGCCCCGTAATGAGTACGCGAGCGCGATTGCGGATATATCTGGCCGCATCGTCAGAATCCTGCAGCCAGCCAAGAGGATGATGAGCAATGAGCACAACCTCCTCACCTGCGGCTATCGGCACGACACGCTGGCGCGCCCCAAGGAGAAGTTTCCCATATTCCTCTTTCAGTCCGCCGCAGAGCAAAGCTGTGTTCAAGCCAATGAAGCGGAGAATCCTGTTCGGCGCTATCTCGACTGTACGAGCGCCAGCGTTGCCTCCTGCGAAATCCAGCGGACATCCATAGCCTTCGGCGAAGGGACGGTATCCCTCAAACCGGGAGTAAAACAATTCGCGATCGTCAGACGTTTTTAGCACCTCGTCGAGTACAGGCTCACCGTTCGCTGCAATATCTTCCAGCGCTTTGCGAATCAGATGTGTGACTTTGGTACGGTCGACGTCATGATTTCCCGGCACCGTTTGAATAGCGACAATTGGGCACCCAGCAGCAGCTGCCAGCTGGTCGAGCCAATCTGCCGCTTTCCTATACTCCTCTGCTCGCCCCGCATACGCGATGTCGCCGGAAATGATGATGCCGTTCGCACGTTGTTCGGGAAGGCCTCGTACCATCACGCGCACATCGTCCACAAGTCGTGCCTTCACGTCATCATGGACTACAAGGGTGCCGCCTTTTTCTTGGCCGAAATGGATATCTGACAGATGGATATACGAGACGCCCATGTTTTCCCCGTAGTGACTGTTTTATCGCACAGGTGCAAACTGCGATGGCAAAAATTCTATTATCCGTTACGGATGTTTGAATAGCACCCAATCCATGACAACGCCCTCGACCATCGTCTGATTCTTCGCCATCCCGCACGCACCGGGTCGAAATCTGGGCAAAAAAAAGCCCTCGTGACGAGGGCTTTCAGATCGATTACGGTTTCCAAGGTTTGTTGCCGGTCACCCCGCTAACTTTCCAAACTTTGTTGCCGTTTCCAAACTTTATTGTGACGGAACAGCCCGGACTTACGCGAAGTTCTTCACTGCGAAGTCCCAGTTCACGATGTTCCAGAACGCTTCGACGAACTTCGGACGTGCGTTGCGGTAGTCGATGTAGTACGCGTGTTCCCACACGTCGATCGTCAGCAGCGGCTTGTCGGCCGTCGTCAGCGGCGTGGCGGCGTTGCTCGTCGACACGATGTCGAGCGAACCGTCGGCCTTCTTCACGAGCCATGCCCAGCCCGAACCGAACGTGCCGACCGCGGCCTTCGTGAACGCTTCCTTGAATGCGTCGTACGAACCCCACTTCGCGTTGATCGCGTCGCCCAGCGCGCCCGACGGTGCGCCGCCGCCGTTCGGCGACAGGCTGTTCCAGAAGAACGTGTGGTTCCAGATTTGCGCGGCGTTGTTGAAGATGCCGCCCGACGACTTCTTCACGATCTCTTCCAGCGACAGGTTTTCGAATTCCGTGCCCGGGATCAGATTGTTCAGGTTCGTCACATATGCCTGGTGATGCTTGCCGTAGTGGTACTCGATCGTCTCTTTCGAGATGGTCGGCGCGAGTGCGTCTTCAGCGTACGGGAGCGGCGGGAGCGTATGAGCCATGGCGATTCCTTCGTTGAGTATGTAGGGAGGCTGTGTTGAATGCTGCCGAGCGTCCGATTGTAGGCGAGTCCGAATATCCCCGCAAACTCACGGGCATTTATCCGCGGTATGCAGAAAATCGCCGCTGGCGCTTCATCCGGCAGGACGAGACGACGATGCGCAGCATCCGTTCCCGCGTCCGGCGTCCGGTATATCCGGACCGCCGGGCGCGCGACCTTCGTTTCGCTTACGCCGTCGTCGTCGTCGTCACATCGTGTCGGTCAGCCGCGGCTGCACGTCGGCGAGCGACACGTCGGCCGAGCCTTCGGCAAGATGCACGGTGAGTCGGCGCTGCGGCTTCAACGCGCTCGGCGCGCGCACCGCGCGGCCGGTCTGCGTGTCGATCAGCGCCGCATAGCCGCGCTCGAGCGTGCGCTGCGGGCTCAGCACCTCGAGCCGCGCCGCGCAGGCCGACACGCGCGCGGTATCGCGCTCGTGACGGCGCTGCAGCGCCACCGCGAGACGTTGAGACAGCCCGGCGAGCGCCTGACGCGCCTGCGCCGGGTCGGGCCGCGCGCGCTGCCAGCGCAATTGCGCGAGCGCGAAACGCGCACGCGCGTCGCGCACCGGCCGCGACGCCGCCGACGCGAGCCGCACCGCCAGCTGTTCGACGTGCGTGCGTTGCCGCTGCAGCCGTTCGGCCGGGCTGACGAGCCGGCGCGCGAGCCAGTCGAGCTGCTGCGCACGCTGCTCGAGCCCGCGTTCCAGGCTGCGCGCAAGCGCGCGCTGACGGTCGGCAACCTCGCGCAACAGCAACGCGCGCTGCGGACTCGCGAGCTCGGCCGCGCCGGTCGGCGTCGGCGCGCGCAGGTCGGCCGCGAAGTCCGCGATCGTGAAATCGGTTTCGTGGCCGACGCCGCTGACGACCGGCAGTTCGCTCGCCGCGATCGCTCGTGCGAGCGCTTCGTCGTTGAACGACCACAGATCCTCGATCGACCCGCCGCCGCGACAGACGAGCAGCACGTCGACCTCGCGCCGCGCATTCGCGGTCTGCACGGCCGCGACGAGCTTTTCCGCGGAACCGGCACCCTGCACGGGCGCCGGATAGACGATCACCGGAATGTGCGGCGCGCGGCGCGCGAGCGTGGTCAGCACGTCACGCAGCGCGGCGGCCTGCAGCGACGTGACGATGCCGATCGCGCGCGGATGCGCAGGCAGCGGCCGCTTGCGCTCGGCAGCGAACAGCCCCTCGGCCTCGAGCTGCGCCTTCAGCCGCAGGAACGCCTCGTACAGACGCCCTTGGCCCGTGCGCCGCACGGCCTCGACGTTGAGCTGCACTTCGCCGCGCGGCTCGTACATCGTGACGACCGCGCGCACCTCGATCCGGTCACCTTCGCGCGGCGTGAATTCCGCGTACTGCGCGCGACCGCGGAACATCACGCAGCGCATCTGCGCCTGCTGGTCCTTGATCGAGAAATACCAGTGGCCGCTCGCGGCACGCGTGAAATTCGACACTTCACCCGAAATCCACAGCAGCGGAAACGAGCGCTCGAGCATCGTCGAAATCGCGCGATTGAGCGCCGAAACGGGAATCACTTCGTCGCCGCCGCGCGTGGCGCCGGGAGCGGAAAAAGGAGAGTCGGAAAGCATGGGCGGTCGGATGAATGCTGGCGGCGACACGATAGTCCGACACGCGCGCGGCGTCCAGCGCCGGCCGCGCGCACTGCAACACGCGGAAGGTGTCCACACTCTGGCAATCGTCCGCCAAAAACGCTTGAAAACCGTGAAAAAACCAGACAATTCCGCGTAACACGTTGATTTTTATATATTTTTAAACCTTACAGTTTTGTTCGACGCCGATTCGAAGTCCATCCGGCGGGCGTTTGACGCGAACGGGCGGGGAGTTTTTCACAGAGTTATCCACAACCCGCTCAGATCTGCCCCCATCGGATGCGTCGCCCGGCCGCGCTTGCCGCGCCCGCGTGCGGCGCGCTAGAGTGCCGCCTTCCGAAGACCTTGCGGCATGCGCCGCCCAACGGAGAATCCGTCTTGATGAATCCGTCCCACGCCGCGGTGCACGACGCGCCGCATCCGGCCCGATGAGCGCGCCCGGCGGCCCGCTCGCGCGGCTCGAAGCACGCCTCACGCGCGAATGGCAGCGACGCGGCGCCCTCGCCTGGGCGCTCACGCCGTTCGCGTGCGTGTTCGGCCTGTGCGCGGCGCTGCGCCGCACGGCCTACGCGCAGGGCTGGAAGCAACCGGTCGACGTCGGCGTGCCCGTCGTCGTGGTCGGCAACGTGACCGTCGGCGGCACCGGCAAGACGCCGACCGTGATCGCGCTCGTCGACGCGTTGCGCGCGGCCGGGTTCACGCCGGGCATCGTGTCGCGCGGCTACGGCGCGAACGTGAAGACACCCACCGCGGTCACGCCCGCATCGCGCGCGAGCGCGGCCGGCGACGAGCCGCTGCTGATCGCGCGCCGCACCGGCGCGCCGGTGTGGGTGTGCCCCGACCGCGTCGCGGCCGCGCAGGCGCTGCGCGCCGCGCACCCGGACGTCGACGTGATCGTCAGCGACGACGGCCTCCAGCACTACCGTCTCGCCCGCACGGTCGAGCTCGTCGTGTTCGACCACCGGCTCGGCGGCAACGGCTTCCTGCTGCCGGCCGGGCCGCTGCGCGAGCCGCTGTCGCGCCACCGCGACGCGACGCTCGTCAACGATCCGTACAGCGGCGCGCTGCCGCCGTGGCCCGACACCTATGCGCTCGCGCTCACGCCGGGCGCCGCGTGGCACCTCGATCAGCCGGCGCTGCGCCGCCCGCTGTCGCAATTCGCGAACGAGCGCGTGCTCGCCGCGGCCGGCATCGGCGCGCCGGAACGCTTCTTCGCGACGCTGCGCGCGGCCGGCCTCGCACCGGCGACGCGCGCGCTGCCCGACCACTACGCGTTCGCCGACAATCCGTTCGTCGACGACGCGGTCGATGCGATCCTGATCACCGAGAAGGATGCAGTAAAATTGGGCGCTTCCTGGCGCGACGCTCGGCTGTGGGTCGTCCCCGTCGAAGCCGCGCTCGATCCTCGCCTCATTGCCCTCGTTGTGGAGAAACTCCGTGGACGCTCGCCTGCTTGAAATCCTTGTGTGCCCTATCTGCAAAGGCCCGCTCCACTATGACCGCGCCGCGCAAGAGCTGATCTGCAACGCGGACAAGCTTGCCTACCCGATCCGCGACGGCATCCCCGTGATGCTCGTCGACGAAGCACGCCAGACCGTCGAAGGCACGCCGGTCGACCCCGCCGGCCCGGCCGGCAGCTGACGCCGCACCGCTGCACCGGCACCTGGCCGCGGTTCGCCGCGGCCGCGTGCCCCTGCCCCGGGCGGCCTGCCTTCGACGCGCCGCCCGCCCCGCTCTTCTCACCGCCCAGCCCCGATGACTCATCCGCAGCCCTTCATCGCCGTTATTCCTGCCCGGCTCGCGTCGACGCGTCTGCCGAACAAGCCGCTCGCCGATCTCGGCGGCAAGCCGATGGTCGTCCGCGTCGCCGAGCGTGCGCGCGAAGCGGGCGCGCAGCAGGTGCTCGTCGCGTCCGACGCGCAGAGCGTCCTCGACGCGGCCCGCGAGCACGGTTTCGAAGCGGTGCTGACACGCGCCGACCATCCGTCGGGCACCGACCGGCTCGCGGAAGTCGCCGCGACGTTCGGGTGGAGCGACGACACCGTCGTCGTCAACGTGCAGGGCGACGAACCACTGATCGACCCGGCGCTCGTGCGCGACGTAGCGTCGCACCTCGCCGCGCATCCGGACTGCGCGATCGCGACCGCGGCGCACCCGATCCACGCCGCCGCCGACGTGTTCAACCCGAACATCGTGAAGGTCGCGCTCGACGCGCGCAACGTCGCGATGTACTTCTCGCGCGCGCCGATTCCGTGGAGCCGCGATGCGTACCAGCCGCACTGGCCCGACGTTGCGGCCATGCCGGCACCGGCCTTTCCGGTCCATCGTCACATCGGCCTCTACGCGTATCGCGCGCGTTTTCTGCGCACCTATCCGTCGCTCGCGCAGGCGCCGATCGAGCAGGCCGAGCAGCTCGAACAGCTGCGCGCGATGTGGCACGGCGAGCGCATCGCGGTGCTGATCACCGAGCATGCGCCCGAAGCCGGCATCGACACGCCGGCCGATCTCGCACGCGTGCAGGCCCTTTTTCGGCCGGGTTCAAAATAACCCGTGGCATAATCAGGCGATTGTGCGAGCCGTCCGCGACCCGCGCGTCCTCGCTTGACCCCGCCACGGCCCGCCCCGGCAGCCGCGCGTCGCTTTTCGCCGACGCGCCGCATCAGACCGGTCCGCCGCGCGCAAGGCAAGCCCCGCGCACGCTGTCGCCGACACTTTTGCGTCTCGCCACACGAATCTACATACTGGAGATATCACCATGCGTTTGATCCTGTTGGGCGCGCCCGGCGCGGGAAAGGGCACCCAGGCAAACTTCATCAAGGAAAAGTTCGGCATCCCGCAAATCTCGACGGGCGACATGCTGCGCGCGGCCGTCAAGGCCGGCACGCCGCTCGGCATCGAGGCGAAGCGTTTCATGGACGAAGGCAAGCTCGTGACGGACGACCTGATCATCGGTCTCGTGAAGGAGCGCCTGAAGGAAGCCGATTGTGCGAACGGCTATCTGTTCGATGGCTTCCCTCGCACGATCGCGCAGGCTGACGCGATGAAGGAAGCCGGCGTCGCGATCGATTACGTGCTCGAAATCGACGTCCCGTTCTCGGAAATCGTCGAGCGCATGAGCGGCCGCCGCACGCACCCGGCGTCGGGTCGCACGTACCACGTCAAGTTCAATCCGCCGAAGGTCGAGGGCGTGGACGACGTGACGGGCGAACCGCTGATCCAGCGCGACGACGACAAGGAAGAAACCGTCAAGAAGCGTCTCGAAGTGTACGAAGCGCAGACCAAGCCGCTGATCAAGTACTACGGCGACTGGGCGCAGCGCGGCGAGGAAAATGGCCTGAAGGCCCCGCAGTATCGCAAGATCTCGGGCCTCGGCAGCGTCGACGAAATCCGCGAGCGTGCGTTCGACGCACTGAAGTAAGCACAGCGTCGTGCACCGCGAGCCGCCCTTCCGGGCGGCTTTTTTTTCGTCTGCTGCAGCCGTTTCGTCTGACCTGGGTTCGCACGACCGTGCCGCACTGGCCGGCGCGCGACGGCGCCCCGTACAATCGATCGAACGCGTGCGCCGTGTGGATCGGCGCACCGGCCTTTCCTCCGATCGACCGGCATCGGACCCAAAACCAAGGAGACAGTGATGGAGATTCGCGGCAACGTCTTTCTGATCACGGGCGGCGCATCGGGCCTCGGCGCCGGAACGGCCCGCATGCTCGCGCAGGCCGGCGGCAAGGTCGTGCTCGCCGACCTGAACGAGGCGGCCGGCACGGCGCTCGCGACCGAGCTGGGCGGCCTGTTCGTGCGCTGCGACGTGTCGAGCGAGGCCGATGCGCAAGCGGCCGTCGACGCCGCGACGCGCGCGGGCACGCTGCGCGGCCTCGTGAACTGCGCGGGCATCGCGCCCGCCGCGAAAACCGTCGGCAAGGACGGCGCGCATCCGCTCGACGTATTCGCGAAAACGATCAACGTGAACCTGGTCGGCACCTTCAACATGATCCGGCTCGCGGCCGCTGCGATGACTGCGACCGCGCCGAACGACGGCGGCGAGCGCGGCGTGATCGTCAGCACCGCATCGGTCGCGGCCTACGACGGACAGATCGGCCAGGCCGCGTACGCGGCATCGAAGGCCGGCCTCGCGGGCATGACGCTGCCGATCGCACGCGACCTGTCGCGCAGCGGCATCCGCGTGATGACGATCGCGCCCGGGCTGTTCGAGACGCCGATGCTGCTTGGCATGCCGAAGGACGTGCAGGACGCGCTCGGCGCGATGGTGCCGTTCCCGCCGCGGCTCGGCAAACCGGACGAATACGCGATGCTGGTGCGCCATATCGTCGAAAACCCGATGCTCAACGGCGAAGTAATCCGCCTCGACGGCGCGATCCGGATGCAGCCGAAGTAAGGGCCACGCAATTACTAATGAAAAACGCCCGCGATGCGGGCGTTTTCACGTTCGGCGTTTCGGCGCTACCGCGACGGCTCAGTCCTCGTCGTCGCGCTGCATCCGCTGCCGCAACTCGGTCACCTGCGATTCGACGACGGTCGCGTCGTCCGCATCGGGCCGCTCGCCGAGATACTGCTCGAGATCCTCGAGCGCCGGGCGCAGATAGTCGAGCCGCGCATAGGCGAAGCCGCGGTCGCGCACCTCGTCGAGCTGTTCCGGCAGCAGGATCACGAGCCGCTGCTGCACGGCAAGCAGCCGCTGCCAGCGTTCCGTCTGCAGGTAGATCGTCTTCAGGTTGCGCAGCATCCGCGCGATGATCTCGCGGCTCGTGGCCGGCTGCAGCAGCGCGCGCAACGCGCTGTCGACCGCGCCCGCCGCGCGCGCGACGTACGGCTCGAGCATCTCGACCATCTCGGCTTCGGACAGCGAATGACCGTTGGTCGGATCGATGATCAGGTCGCCGTCCGGCAGCGTCACGCGCAGCAGGAAGTGGCCGGGAAACGACACGCCGCGCGCCGGCACGCCGATCTGCTCGGCGAGCTCCAGGTACAGCACCGACAGCGAGATCGGAATCCCGCGCCGCCGCTTCAGCACCGCGTTCAGGTGGCTGTTATCGGGGTCGTAGTAATCGTTGTGATTGCACGCGAAGCCGAGTTCGCGGAAGAAGAACTCGTTCAGCGCGGCGACGCGGTCCTTCAGGTCCGCATCGTCGGCGAGCCGGCGGCGCAGCCGCGCGGCCAGCATGTCGATTTCGGCCAGCGTGCCCTGCAGGTCGAGGTCGGGATACGCGTCCTGTGCGAGCGACAGCGCGGTTTCCGTGACGGGCAGACTGTCGTCGTCCGCCACGAGCGTGCTGAAGTAGTCGAGGACGCGGGTCATTGCGGTCGTCACTTGGCGCGCCTTCTGAAGTAAGCGTATTTGAAGCCCATCACCCACAACATACCGAAATATAGTGCAGCGAACAGCACCAGGCACGCCGCCATCAGCGCGATGCGATCGAGCGGCTGCGCGCGCATGCCGGTCCAGTCGAAGCTGATCGCGCACCAGTGCATCAGGCCCGCGAGCACGAGCGCCGCGCCGATCAGTTGCATGAAGAAGCGCAGCCAGCCCGGCGACGGCTGGTAGATGCCGCGCTTGCGCAGCCCGAGGAACAGCAGCAGCGAGTTCAGGCATGCGCCGACGCCGATGCTCAGCGTGAGGCCCGCATGGCCGATCAGCGGCACGAACACGTAGTTCGAGATCTGCGTGACGATCAGCACGCCGATCGCGATCTTCACGGGCGTCTTGATGTCCTGCTTCGCGTAGAAGCCCGGCGCGAGGATCTTGATCAGGATGATGCCGACAAGGCCGATCCCGTAGGTCGCGAGCGCGCGCGCGACCATCGTGACCGTATGCGCGTCGAACTTGCCGTAGTTGAACAGCGTCGCGGTGAGCGGCGTCGCGAAGAAGAACAGCGCGAGCGCGCTCGGCGCCGCGAGCAGGAACGTGACGCGCAGCCCCCAGTCGAGCAGTGCCGAATACTCGTGCGAATCGGCGTCGACGTGCGCCTTCGACAGGCTCGGCAGCAGGATCGTGCCGAGCGCGACGCCGAGCAGCGCGGTCGGGAATTCCATCAGGCGGTCGGCGTAGTTGATCCACGACACGGCGCCCTGCCCGAGCCGCGACGCGATGTTGGTGTTGATGATCAACGACAGTTGCGCGACCGACACCGCGAACGTCGCGGGCACCATCTTCGCGAGCACGCGCTTCACGCCGGGATGACGCAGCGCGCGCACCGGGTTGAGGCCGATCAGCGGCACCATGTCGATCTTCTTCAGCCCCGGCAGTTGCACGATGAACTGCAGCACGCCGCCGACGATGACGGCCCATGCGAGCGCGTAGACCGGCACCTTCAGGTGCGGCGCGACGAACACGGCCGCGGCGATGAACGCGACGTTGAGCAGCACCGGCGCGAACGCCGGCAGCGAGAAGCTCTTGTAGGTATTCAGCACGCCGGACGCGAGTGTCGTCAGCGAGATGAACACGATGTACGGGAACATGATCCGCGTCATCGTGACCGCGAGCGGGAACGCCTGCCCGTCGGTATGCAGGCCGGACGCGACCGCGAACACGACCCACGACGCACCGGCGATCCCGAGGACCGACAGCAC
This sequence comes from Burkholderia sp. MSMB0856, assembly GCF_001524645.2. Taxonomy (NCBI): domain Bacteria; kingdom Pseudomonadati; phylum Pseudomonadota; class Betaproteobacteria; order Burkholderiales; family Burkholderiaceae; genus Burkholderia; species Burkholderia sp. MSMB0856. The sequence continues at coordinate 2,823,840 of NZ_CP013427.1, forward strand.
GGCGAGCGCCCAGGCGAGCACGGTCGACATCGCGTCGACGAGCGCCTTGGTCGCATCGTGCCCCTGCTGGTTCTTGAACTCGGCCAGGATCGGCACGAACGCCTGCGAGAACGCGCCTTCGGCGGACAGGCGGCGCAGCAGGTTCGGGATGCGGAAAGCGACGTAGAACGCGTCGGTGTATTGACTGGCGCCGAACGCACGGGCGATCAGCGTCTCGCGGGCCAGTCCGGTCACGCGCGACAGCAGCGTGAAGCCGCTGACCGTCAGCAGGGCTCGGAATAGATTCATGGGGCGCTTATTATACGGACGTTGCGTGTCCCGGCACGGACGGATGCCGAAAAGGGCCCACGTCGCCGGCGCCCCCGTCCGACCGACGTCACGTTGACCTTGCCACGCGCTTGATTTTGTTGCTATAATCGCCGGTTTCTGAGCCTGTTACATGCACGGCGCCTGTCGTTTTCATGTCTCGGCCTCGGTTAAAATCACCGTTTTTTATGCGCCCCTGGGCAATCGTTCTCAGGGGACGGATCGAAAAGCAGCGCTTGGCCGTCAGGCTCCAAGCTCTGGAAACAGGACAGGATAAGGAACCGTCATGGCTAACTCCGCACAAGCACGCAAGCGCGCCCGCCAAGCCGCGAAGGCAAATTCGCACAACTCGGCGCTGCGCTCGAAATTCCGTACCGCGATCAAGTCGGTTCGCAAGGCTGTTGAAGCCGGCGACCAGGCAAAGGCTGCCGAGCTGTTCAAGGCTGCCGTGAAGACGATCGACACGATCGCCGACAAGAAGATCGTTCACAAGAACAAGGCCGCTCGCAGCAAGAGCCGCCTCGCCGCAGCCGTCAAGGGTCTGCAGGCAGCAGCGTAAATCCGGTGCGCCCGCTCTCGCGGGCGTTCCTGTTTCCTGCGATCGCAAAAAAGCCCGCCTAGGCGGGCTTTTTGTCGTGCGTCGCCCGCGCATGGCGCCGGGCGACCGTCAGACGCGGGCGCGGGATGCTCCCTCGCCCGCCCAACTCACTTCTTCTCGTTGTAGTCCGGCAACTCGCACGCCTCGGTGACGACGAGGTTGTTGTCCTTCGCGAAGTTCAGCACGAAATCGAACGCCATTGGCTCGATGTCGCGCAGCCGGGAATCGAGGATCACGCATTTCAGGTCGCCGAGCATCGTCGGGCGCACGTACAGCGAATATTTCAGGCGCGCGTTCGGCCCGCTCGCACCCGGCCCGAAACAGGCCATCACGCCAGCCAGACGCTCCGACCAGTCGCTCGGGCGAAACTTTTTCCCGTCTTTCGTGATGCCCTGGATGAAGAATTCGGTCGGAGGGGTTTCAGCCATGTGGTTACCCAAGTGACGGCCCGGCGATGTCCAGGCGACGGCGCCTGGATACGCGAACACAAAGCTGGAGTGGACGGCGACACATGCGCTCCGATATCCCGAAAACAGGACGTCGCTGCGTGCCGCCGGCGCGCCGCACCGGATTTGTGCAGCGCATGGCTTGTGTCCGGCAGAGCGCGAAGAGCCTTGCCTGCCGGGCTGGAGAAAACTTTTGGATTATACCGCAGCGCGACATCGCGCGTCGTCTCGCGGCCCCTCTTCCGGCATCCTCCCGTGCGCGCGTCGATCCCGCCCCGGATTTCGGTGCGGCTCGTCAAAGCACAGAAAATCCTTTATGCTGCTTTGAGTTATCCACACCCGACGGCGGCGCCGTCCGGCCCCACTGCCGGTTCAGACCCGCCGTATCTCGTTTCATGACCGCCAAAACCATTCGTCACTACCTGCAGTTCAAGGATTTCTCGCTGGAAGACTACGAGTACGTGCTCGAACGCACGGGTATCCTGAAGCGCAAGTTCAAGAACTACGAGACCTATCACCCGCTCCACGACCGCACGCTCGCGATGATCTTCGAGAAGAGCTCGACGCGCACGCGCCTGTCGTTCGAAGCCGGCATCTTCCAGCTCGGCGGCCACGCGGTGTTCATGAGCACGCGCGACACGCAGCTCGGCCGCGGCGAGCCGGTCGAGGATTCCGCGCAGGTCATCTCGCGGATGGTCGACATCATCATGATCCGCACGTTCGAGCAGGACGTGATCACGCGCTTCGCGGAAAACTCCCGCGTGCCGGTGATCAACGGCCTGACCAACGACTACCACCCGTGCCAGGTGCTCGCCGACATCTTCACGTACTACGAGCACCGAGGCCCGATCGCCGGCAAGACGGTCGCTTGGGTCGGCGATGCGAACAACATGCTTTACACGTGGATCGAAGCCGCGCAGATCCTCGGCTTCAAGCTGCGCCTGTCGACGCCGCCGGGCTATGCGCTCGACATGAAGCTCGTGTCGCCGGACAGCGCGCCGTTCTACGAGGTGTTCGACGATCCGAACGAAGCGTGCAAGGGCGCCGATCTCGTGACGACCGACGTGTGGACGAGCATGGGTTTCGAAGCCGAGAACGAAGCGCGCAAGCAGGCATTTGCCGACTGGTGCGTCGACGAGGAAATGATGGGCCACGCAAACGCGGACGCGCTCTTCATGCACTGCCTGCCCGCGCACCGCGGCGAGGAAGTGACGGCCGGCGTGATCGACGGCCCGCAGAGCGTCGTGTGGGACGAGGCGGAAAACCGCCTGCACGTGCAGAAGGCGCTGATGGAGTTCCTGCTGCTCGGCCGCCTCAAGCACTGATCGCAGCACCCGCGGCCCGCCGGCATCGGCCGGCATGCGAAAAAATGCGCCGATCGACGATCGGCGCTTTTTGTTTGCACGGGGCGAAAGCGAATGAAATGCGCGGTACGAAGCGCCGCGTTACAGGCACACCGGCTCGGGTTCGAGCTCGACGCCGAATCGCTCGCGCACGTCGTCCTGGATAGCGCGCGCCAGCGCGAGGACCTCGGCGCCCGTCGCGCCGCCGCGATTCACCAGCACGAGCGCCTGCCGGTCGTGCACGGCCGCCGCGCCGAGCGCGCGCCCCTTCCAGCCGCAGCGGTCGATCAGCCAGCCGGCCGCGAGCTTCACGTGCCCGTCCGGCTGCGGATACGACACGACTTCGGGCACGCGCGCGCGCAGCGCGTCGAACTGCGCGGCGTCAATCACCGGATTCTTGAAGAAACTGCCCGCGTTGCCGAGCACGAGCGGATCGGGCAGCTTCGCGCGGCGGATCGCGACGACCGCGTCGAACACGTCGCGCGGCGTTGCCGCGTCCGGCGCGATGCCGCGCGCATCGAGCTCGCGCGTGACATCGGCGTAGCCGAGCCGCGGCGTCCAGCGCTTGGGCAGCCGGAACGTCACCGCGACGATTGCGAAGCGGCCGCGCCCTTCCCGCTTGAAGAAGCTGTCGCGATAGCCGAACGCGCAGCGCGCGGCGTCGAAGCGCTCGCTGCGCCCCGTCGCGAGCTCGACGGCGACCAGCGAGTCGAAATACGTCTTCATCTCGAGGCCGTACGCGCCGATGTTCTGGATCGGCGCGGCGCCGACGGTGCCCGGAATCAGCGCAAGGTTCTCGAGGCCAGGCATCCCGTGCTCGAGCGTCCACGTAACGAACGCGTGCCAGATCTCGCCGCCGCCGGCCTCGACGTACCATGCGTCGTCGTCCTCGCGCACGACGCGGCGGCCGGCGATCTCGTCGAGCAGCACGACGCCGTCGAAATCGCGCGTGAACACGACGTTGCTGCCGCCGCCGAGCACGAGCCGCGGCAGCGACGCGACGCGCGGGTCGCGGTGCAGCGCCTCGAACTGCGCCGCCTGCGTGATGCGCGCGGCAAAGCGCGCCTTCGCGGCAATGCCGAACGTATTGTGCGCGGCAAGCGGATGGTCAGGGAGCAGCGACAGGGCGGAATCGTCAGGAGGCATCGGCATTCGCGGTCACGTCCGCCGAGCGGGCTCACGGCCGGCCTTGGGCAAACGGAGGGGCATCGGTAAAATGGCAAACAGTCCGCAATTATAGCGAGTGCCCGCGCGCGAGCCGGGCGCCCGCATCTCAAGGGAGAATGCCATGCCATCGTTCGACGTCGTTTCCGAAGCGAACATGATCGAAGTGAAGAACGCCATCGAGCAGTCGAACAAGGAAATTTCGACGCGCTTCGACTTCAAGGGCTCCGACGCGCGCGTCGAGCAGAAGGAGCGCGAGCTGACGCTGTTCGCCGACGACGATTTCAAGCTCGGCCAGGTCAAGGACGTGCTGATCAACAAGCTCGCGAAGCGCAACGTCGACGTGCGCTTCCTCGACTACGGCAAGGTCGAGAAGATCGGCGGCGACAAGGTCAAGCAGATCGTCACCGTGAAGAAGGGCGTGACGGGCGACCTCGCAAAGAAGATCGTCAGGCTCGTGAAAGACAGCAAGATCAAGGTGCAGGCGAGCATCCAGGGCGACGCGGTGCGCGTGGCCGGCACGAAGCGCGACGACCTGCAGAGCGTGATCGCGATGCTGCGCAAGGACGTGACCGACACCCCGCTCGACTTCAACAACTTCCGCGACTGATCGACGCCGTCGACCGCGCAGTCGACCGATCACGCCGCGCCGCCGGGCCCCGCACGCAGGGCGCCCCGGCGGGCGGCAGCAGTCATCCCCTTCCTCAGACCTTCCCGCCGTCCTGCGCGCCGCCGTCGGACGCAGCTTTCTTCTTGTCGCCGATCCGGCTTTCCTGCCCCGCCAGCAGCTTCGAGATGTTGCCGCGGTGGCGCCACACGAGCAGCACGCTCATCGCGAGCACAGCCCACGCGACCGGGTTGTGCCCTGTGCCGAACAGGAACACGTCGAACACCGGTGCGAACACGGCCGCCACCAGCGCCGCGAGCGACGAATAGCGGAAGAAGAACGCGACGATCAACCAGGTCAGCGCGGTCGCCAGGCCGAGCACCGGATGCACGGCGAGCAGCACGCCGGCCGCGGTCGCGACGCCCTTACCGCCCTGAAAGCGGAAGAACACCGGATACAGGTGGCCGATGAACACGGCGATCGCGACCCACGCGACGGCGACGTCGGACAGCCCGAAGTGCCGCGCGAGCCAGACGGCGAGCCAGCCCTTGAACGCATCGCCGACGAGCGTCAGGATCGCGGCCTTCTTGTTGCCGCTGCGCAGCACATTGGTCGCGCCGGGATTCTTCGACCCGTACGAACGGGGATCGGCCAGGCCCATCGCGGCGCTGACGACGACGGCGAACGACACCGAACCGATCAGGTAGGCAACAAGTGCGGCGAGCAGGATCTGCATGCGGAGAACTCTTCTTTCAACGTATCGGTGAAGGGGCGGCCGGGCACGGCATGCCGGCCGGTTGCGGCGGGCGCCGTCGCGGCGAACCGCCGGCAGGCCGTGGCGGCCGGCCGTACGAGCCGACCGGCCGAAACGGCGCTCATTCTACCGAACGAGCACGGCCTGCCACGAAGGTGAAACCCTCAGTCGACGCTCGCGCACTGCACGGGCGTCGCGCCGAGCAGCGTCGTGAGCACCGCCGGCGCGAGGCTGACGAGATAGCCGCGGCGGCCGCCGTTCAGGTAGATCGTCGGCAATTCGAGGATGGTCGACTCGACGTACACGGGCATCGTCTTGCGCGTGCCGAACGGCGACGTGCCGCCGACCAGATAGCCGGAATGGCGGTTCGCGACATCGGGCTTGCACGGCTCGACACGCTTCGCGCCGATCTGCCGCGCGAGGTTCTTGGTCGACACCGTGCGATTGCCGTGCATCAGCACGATCAGCGGCTTCGCGTGCTCGTCCTCCATCACGAGGGTCTTCACGACGCTGTGTTCGTCGACGCCCAGCTGGCGCGCCGACTCGCCGGTGCCGCCATGCTCGACGTAATCGTACGGATGCTCGCCGAAGGCGACGCCGTGGCGGCGCAGCAGCTGGGTCGCGGGTGTCTCGGACACGTGTCTGGATTTGCTCATGGCGGCATTTTAATGGCGAACGACCGCCGGGCGGGCGCCGACACACGACCGCACCGTCCTGTGTTCGGGGCGGCAGGCCGCGCACCGGCGGTATACTCGCGGCCCTTTTGCACCGGTGCGCCGGGCGAGCCCCCGTCGCCGCGGCGCGCCCGTCCATCATCATTGCGCACATCGCGAAGTGCTATTGCCCGATTGGCCGATTGTGGCGCGCCCGCCGTCATGGCACGATCGTTCGCAAAACTTGCCGCGCCGCCGCCCGGCCCTTCTTCTGGAGACGCCATGTCCTCGCCTGTCCGTTCATCCGCGCCGCTCGACGTCCCGGCGTTGCTCGCCGCCTTGCCCGCGCGCATCGCCGACGTGCCCGCCCGCTGGGCTGCGCAAGCGCCTGCGCATCCGGCGCTGATCGAGGACGCGCGCCGCCTGTCGTACGGCGAGCTGTCGCGAGCGGTCGATGCAGCCGCCGAGCGGCTCGCGCGCCTCGGCGTGCACGGCGGCGATCGCGTGATGATCGTCGCGGAAAACAGCATCGCGCAGATCGTGCTGCTGTTCGCGGCGGCGCGCGTCGACGCATGGGCGCTCGTGTCGAACGCGCGGCTGTCGGCCGGCGAACTCGATGCGATCGCCGCGCATGCGCGGCCGAAGCTGATCACATTCGCGACGGAGGCATCGCCCGATGCGCGCGCACACGCGGCGCGCCACGACGCGGCGCCGGCCGACGCGCTGCCGGTCGACATCGGCGCGTGGTCGTACCGCGTCGACCCGAGCGCGCCCGACGAACCGGTGGCGGCCGATGGCGCCGCGCAATGCGCGGCGCTGATCTACACGACCGGCACGACGGGTTCGCCGAAAGGCGTGATGCTGTCGCACCGCAACCTGCTGTTCATCGCGGCGACGTCGAGCGCGCTGCGCCGCGTGTCGCCGGACGACCTCGTCTACACGGTGCTGCCCGTGTCGCACGTGTACGGGCTTGCGTCGGTCTGCCTCGGCAGCCTGTACGCGGGCGCGACGCTGCGGCTCGCGCCGCGCTTCTCGCCGGAGGCCGTGCGCGTTGCACTTGCCGACGAAGGCGTGACGATCTTCCAGGGCGTGCCCGCGATGCACGCGAAGCTGCTCGAACACCTGCATACGCACGCGCACGCGTGGCGCGCGCCGCGGCTGCGTTTCGCGTATTCGGGCGGCTCGCCGCTCGACGCCGACCTGAAGGCGCGCGTCGAGCGTGTGTACGGCGTGCCGCTGCACAACGGCTACGGAATGACCGAGAGCAGCCCCACGATCACGCAGACGCCGCTCGACGCGCCGCGTGCCGACTGCTCGGTCGGCATGCCGATCCCGGGCGTCGAGATGCGGATCGTCGCGCCGGACGGCGCCGACGTGCCGCACGGCGAAGTGGGTGAAATCCGCGTGCGCGGGCCGAACGTGATGCTCGGCTACTACCGCAACGCGGATGCCACGCGCGCGGCCGTGTCGCCCGACGGCTGGCTGAGCACCGGCGATCTCGCGCGCCAGGAAGCCGACGGCTCGGTGACGATCGCGGGCCGCAGCAAGGAGTTGATCATCCGCTCGGGCTTCAACGTGTATCCGGTCGAAGTCGAACAGGTGCTGAACGCGCACCCGGACGTCGTGCAGGCGGCCGTCGTCGGCCGCGCGGTCGAGGGCAACGAGGAAGTGCTCGCATTCGTCGAGCTGGTGCCGGGCGCGACCGCGACCGAGGCCGCGCTGCAGGCGTGGTGCGCGGAACGGCTCGCGCCTTACAAGCGCCCCGCGCGCATCCGCGTGCTCGATGCGCTGCCCGCCGCATCGACGGGCAAGGTGCTGAAGCACAAACTGCGCGAACTCGCGTGACGCGCGGGCGCGGGCTGCATCCCGCGTGTGGCCCGCGCTAGCCGCGCGGGTGGTGTTGCGCGTGCAGCGTCTTCAGCCGCTCGCGCGCGACGTGCGTGTAGATCTGCGTGGTCGAGATGTCGCTGTGGCCGAGCAGCAACTGCACGACGCGCAGGTCGGCGCCGTGGTTCAGCAGATGCGTCGCGAATGCGTGCCGCAGCGTATGCGGCGACAGGTGCGCGCGCACGTCGGCCTGCTGCGCATGGCGCTTGATGATGTTCCAGAACTGCTGGCGCGTCATCCCGTCGCCGCGTCCGGTCACGAACAGCGCGTCGGCCGCGCGCGCGCCGAGCAGCGCGGGCCGCGCGTCGCGCAGGTAGCGCTCGATCCAGCCGTGCGCGACTTCGCCGAACGGCACGAGCCGTTCCTTCGAGCCCTTGCCCATCACCCGCACGACGCCCTCGTTGAGCCCGACCTCGACGGTCTTCAGCGTGACGAGTTCGCTCACGCGCAGCCCGCTCGCGTACATCAGCTCCAGCATCGTGCGATCGCGCAGGCCGAGCGGCGTGCCGACGTCGGGCGCGCCGAGCAGCGCTTCGACCTGCGCCTCGGACAGCGTCGACGGAAACCGCGCGGCCTGTTTCGCCGACGTGATCCGCAGCGTCGGGTCCGCGCTCGCGCGATGCTCGCGTACGGCCCAGCCGTAATAGCGACGGAACACCGACAACCGCCGGTTCGACGACGTCGCCTTGCCGTCGCTGCGCGCGGCGATGTAGCCGGTCACCATCGCTTCGTCGACCGAGTCGAGCGACGCGTCGTGCGTCGCGGCCAGCCAGTGCGAAAACAGCATCAGATCGCGCCGGTACGCATCGAGCGTGTTGCGCGCGAGCCCGTGTTCGAGCCACAGCGCGTCGCAGAACACGTCGATCGACGCGCGGCTCGCGAGCAGCGCGGGCGATGCCGCGGCCTCGTCGCCATTGGCGTCGGGCGCGGGGTCGGGATCGGGGGAAAGCAAGGGTTCACTCATCAGTACGGCACGCCTTCGTGCGCCAGCAGCCAGCGCTTCACTTTCTGGTAATAGCCATTGTCGTCGTGGTTCGCGAAGCCGCCGAGGCCGCCTGCCGCCACGACGCGATGGCACGGAATCACGAGCGGGAAATAGTTCGCGCCGCATGCCTGGCCGACCGCGCGCGGCGCGCTGCCGATCCGCTTCGCGACCTGCCCGTAGGTCAGCACCGTGCCCGGCGGAATGTCGCTGATCACGTTCCACACACGATGCTGGAAAGCACTGCCGACGTCGGCGAGCGGCAGGTCGAAACGCGCCGACGCGCGCTCGAAATAACGTTCGATCTGCTTGACCGCGCGCTGCGCGAGCGGCGAGTCCGGATCGACCGATTTGACCGACTCGGGCAGATAGACGATCTCGCGCACCACCGCGGCATCGGTGCGAATGCCGACCTTGCCGAACGGTGCGTCGATGACTGCGTTGAACATGAGCTTCTCCTCACCGGTGAAACGCGCGGCGCCGCCGCGCGCCGACGACACTTTACGCCGCCTTCATGCGGCACGCAGCGCCCATTCGACATGCTCGCGCACGACCGGCGACGGATCGTCGGCCCGTGCACGCAACGCGGCGACGATCGCGTCGCGCGCATCGGGCGCGAGCCGGTCGGCCGGTGCGCGCAACGCATTGCCCAGCCCGACCGCGAGATTGCGCAGCCAGCTTTCGTATCCGATGCGCCGGATCGCGCTGCCCTGCATCCGCGTGTCGAACGTGTCGGCATCCCAGCCGAACAGCTCGACGAGCGTCGCGCGGTCGAGCCCGTGCCGCACGTCGAAATCGGCAACGGGCGCGGCCTGCGCGAACTTGTTCCACGGGCACACGAGCTGGCAGTCGTCGCAGCCGTATACGCGGTTGCCGATCATCGGCCGCAGCGGCTCCGGAATGCTGCCTTTCAGTTCGATCGTCAGGTAGGAAATGCAACGGCGCGCGTCGACGCGATACGGTTCGACGATCGCGCCGGTCGGGCACGCGCCGATGCAGCGCGTGCAACTGCCGCAGTGCGCGCCGGGCGTCTCGGGCGCGACGTCGGGCGCGGTTTGCGCGTCGGTCGGCAACGGCACGTCGACATAGATTTCGCCGAGGAAGAACAGCGAACCCGCGTCGCGCTGCAGCAACAACGTGTGCTTGCCGCGCCAGCCGACACCGGCCTTCTGCGCGAGTTCGACCTCGAGCACCGGCGCCGAATCGGTGAACACGCGGTAGCCGAATGCGCCGATCTCGCGCTCGATGCGCTCCGCGAGCGTCTGAAGCCGGTTGCGCAGCACCTTGTGATAGTCGCGGCCGCGCGCGTAGATCGACACGACGGCCGCCTGCGGATCGTCGAGACGCGCGCGCTCGCGTGCGCGCCAGTCGTGCGGCACGAGCGCGCCGGATGACGCATCGGGTGCGTCGACGGCGAGCGTTTCGGCCGGCAGATAGGCGAGTCGCGCCGAGATCACGCGTCGCGTACCGGCCACAAGTTCGGCCGGCCGCGCGCGTTTCATCCCGTGTTTCGCCATATAATCCATTTCGCCGTGGTACCCGGCTTCCAGCCAGGCGGCGAGGCCCGCTTCGGCATCCGAGAGATCGGTATCGCTGATGCCGATCGCCCCGAAACCCAATTCGCGCCCCCACGCCCTGATGCGCGCGGCGAGCGCTGTCAACGTCGCATCATCGAGCGCGCATGGCGTCGCGCCTTCGGCACGTGTCGAAGGTCTGTCGGATGCGGCGAGTTCCGGTAATCGGTTCATCGCACTATTTTACGAGAATGCCAGCCACGCCCCATACGCCTCATGCCGACACGCTGCCCGTCCCGCTCGCGGAGCGCGTGATCGCACTCGCCGACGAAGCGGCGACCGAGGCCTTCGGCACCCGCTTCGCGCACGCGCTCGACGCGGCACGCAGTGAACTTGCCCATGCACACGCGTTCGACGGGTTGCAGATCCAGCTGATCGGCGACCTCGGTGCGGGCAAAACGACCCTCGTGCGCGCGATCCTGCGCGGCCTCGGCCACCCGGGGCGCGTGCGCAGCCCGACCTACACGCTCGTCGAACCATACGCATTCGCACGCGACGATGGGGAACTTGAGGTCTATCACTTCGATCTGTATCGATTCAACGATCCGGCCGAATGGTCCGACGCCGGCTTTCGCGAATATTTCAATTCCAGCGCGATCTGCCTCGTCGAATGGCCGCAACAGGCGGGCACCCTGCTCGGCGTGCCCGATCTGGTTTTCTCGCTCGACGTGGATGGCGACGGCCGCGCCCTCACCGTCCGGGCGTTCAGCGCTTCAGGAAAGGCATGTCTCGAAAGATGTTGATCAAACCGTTCCGCTCGATCGAATCGGCGGCCACCGCGACGCACAACTGGCGGCGCCGTCAGATCCTGCGCGCGGGCGCGTCGACGCTGGTGCTCGGTCTCGCCGCGCCGCGGCTCGCGCACGCATCGTCGGTGCTCGGCGTGCGCGTGTGGCCCGCGCGCGATTACACGCGCGTCACGATCGAATCCGACCAGCCGCTGCAGAATAGCCAACAGCTGTTGCAGGGTCCCGACCGGCTCGTCGTCGACCTGAACGGGCTCGATCTCGACCAGGCGCTGCGCGACCTCGTGTCGAAGATCGCGCCGAACGATCCGCAGATCCAGTCGGTGCGCGTCGGCCAGTATCAACCGCACGTCGTGCGGATGGTGTTCGACCTGAAAGGCTCGGTGAAGCCGCAGGTATTCACGCTGCCGCCGGTCGGCACCTACAAGTACCGGCTCGTGTTCGACCTGTATCCGGCCGTCGCGCCCGATCCGCTGACCGACCTGATCGCGCAGACGGAGCGCAAGGAGCAGGCGCTCAACGACAACGCGCGCGCGCAGCAGGTGCAGCCGCCGACCGCGCTCGCGGGCCCCGCCGCGCCGCCGCCCGCCGCGGGCGACAACAGCGACGCATTCTTCCAGCGCTTCGCGCAGAACACGCCGACCACCCCGCGCACGCCGCCGGCCGCCGCGACACCTTCGGCGCCCGCGAAGCCGGCCGTCAAGCCGCCGCCCGTCATCGCACGCCGCGACGACAGCGAAGACGACGGCGACACCTACAAGTTCACCGCGCCGAAATCGGGCAAGGGCGGCACCGTGCGCCTGCTGACGGTCGCGATCGATCCGGGCCACGGCGGCGAGGATCCGGGCGCGATCGGCGGCGGCGGCACGTACGAAAAACACATCGCGCTCGACATCGCGAAGAAGCTGCGCGCGAAGATCGACGGCGCGCCGAACATGCGCGCGATGATGACGCGCGACGCGGATTTCTTCGTGCCGCTGAACGTGCGCGTGCAGAAGGCGCGCCGCGTCGGCGCCGACCTGTTCGTGTCGATCCACGCCGATGCATTCACGACGCCGTCCGCGCGCGGCTCGTCGGTGTTCGCGCTGTCCGATCACGGCGCGTCGAGCGCCGCGGCACGGTGGCTCGCGAACAAGGAGAACTCGTCCGACCTGATCGGCGGCATCAACATCAAGACACAGGACGCGGCAGTCAGCCGCGCGCTGTTCGACATGTCGACGACCGCGCAGATCCGCGATTCGCTGCGCTACGGCAACTACGTGCTGAAGGAAGTCGGTGGCATCAACAAGCTGCACAAGGGCTCGGTCGAGCAGGCCGGGTTCGCGGTGCTGAAGGCGCCCGACATTCCGTCGATCCTCGTCGAGACCGCGTTCATCAGCAACCCTGACGAAGAACGCCGGCTCAACGACGACAGCTATCGCGACGAGATGGCCGACGCGATCTTCCGCGGCATCAAGCGTTACTTCGCCGCGAATCCGCCGCTCGCGAAGAACCGGATGGCCTGACCGGCCGCCCTTCCCCGCCGCCGGCACGCGCTGCGTGCCGGCGCGTCACGACGCCGCGAAGCGGCGCACCAGCTTTCCGCCGAACACGTTCACAGCGAGCCCGCCCATCACGAGCGCGGCGCCGATCAGCTGCGCGTCCGTCAGATGCTCGTCGAGCAGCAGCGCCGACGACGCCAGCCCGACGACCGGCACCAGCAGCGAGAACTGCGCGACCTGCGCGGCCGGATAGCGCGACATCAGGCGGCTCCACAGGCCGTAGCCGACGAGCGTCGCGACGAACGCGAGATAGACGACCGCGAAGATCGACGCGCCGTCGAGCCCGGCCATCGCGGCGCCGATCCGCTGCGGCCCCTCGAACCAGAGCGACAGCAGGAAGAACGGCACGGGCGGCACGAGGCTCGCCCACACGACGAGCGACACCAGATTGGCCTTGCCGACCTTCTTCGTGACGATATTGCCGAACGCCCACATCGCGGCCGAGCAGATGGTCAGCAGGAAGCCCGCGAGCGTCATCGCGCGGCCGCCCTGCGCCGCGATCACCACGAGCCCGCCCGCGGCGATCGCGAGCCCGATCAGGTTCTGCACGCGCAGCCGCTCGCCGAGGAACAGCATCGCGAACACGAGCGTGAAAAATGCCTGCGACTGCAGCACGAGCGACGCGAGGCCGGCCGGCATGCCGACGTACATGCCGGTGAACAGGAACGCGAACTGGCCGAGCTGGATCGTCGCGCCGTACAGGATCAGCATCCGCCACGGAATCTGCGGCCGGCGCACGAAGAACACCGCGGGCACCGCCGCGAGCGTGAAGCGCAGCGCGCCGAGCAGCATCGGCGGCATGCCGTGCAGGCCGACCTTGATCACGACGAAGTTCACGCCCCACGCCAGGATCACGACCAGCGCGAGCAGCAAGTCCTTCGGGGCCATCATCGGCGTCTCCTCAATTGTCGGATGGTTTCCTGAAGCCGCTCAGTCTACCCAATTTCGCCGTGCGGCCCGATACCCGCGCGGCGCGCATGGAATCGGCGACGGGTGCAACGACATGGCGCTCGCACGACTCGTGCCCGCACGTCCGCATCGCGGGGGAGTCATTTCGCACGCGCCCCCGACGCGCGCGTCGCCACCGCGCCGCCAGTACAATGACCGGCATTCCAGCCGTTGCCCACGAGGCCCGCCATGACCGATTCGATCAAAGCCCTGCTCAAGCCGCATGTTCGCGACATCGGCAACCTGCAGGTGCGCCGCACGCTGCCCGCGCTCGCCGCGCGCCTCGTCGGTCCGTTCATCTTCTTCGATCACATGGGGCCCGCGACGCTGCCGGCCGGCACCGGGCTCGACGTGCGCCCGCACCCGCACATCGGACTCGCCACCGTCACCTATCTGTTCGACGGCGCGATCCTGCACCGCGACAGCCTCGGCTCGCTGCAGGAGATCGTGCCGGGCGACGTGAACTGGATGACGGCCGGTCGCGGCATCGTCCATTCGGAGCGCACGCCCGACGCTCAGCGCGCGAGCGGCCACACGGTGCACGGGATCCAGACCTGGGTCGCGCTGCCCGTCGCCCACGAGACCACCGAGCCGTCGTTCGAGCACCATGCGGCCGACACGCTGCCCAAGCGCGACGAGAACGGCGTATCGCTGACGGTGATCGCCGGCGACGCGTTCGGCCTGCGCTCGCCCGTCACGACGTTCTCGCGCACGCTGTACGTGGCCGCCGAATTCGCGGCCGGCGGCCGCCTCGAACTCGACGCATCGCACGAGGAGCGCGCGGTCTACGTGGTCGACGGCGACCTCTCGATCGACGGCACGTCGGTGCCGGCCGAGCAGATGGCCGTGCTCGCGCCCGGCGCCACCGTCACGCTCGCGAGCGACGGCGGCGCGCGCGCGATGCTGCTGGGCGGCGCGAAGATCGACGGCGAGCGCTTCATCGAATGGAACTTCGTCGCCAGCAGCCGCGACGCGATCGAGCGCGCGAAACAGGCGTGGACGAACCAGGAAATGGGCAAGGTGCCCGGCGAAACCGAGTGGATTCCGCTGCCCGAATCGAAGCCGCGTTGAAAAAGGGGCACGCTGCCCCCATCCTGACGACATTCGAACGGAAGAGAACGACATGGACACCACGCTTGCCACTTTCGAGAAAGACGTCATCGAGGCGTCGCTGGACACGCCCGTACTGGTCGACTTCTGGGCGCAGTGGTGCGGCCCCTGCAAGACGCTCGGTCCGCTGCTCGAAAAGCTCGAAGCCGACTACGAAGGCCGCTGGAAGCTCGTGAAGGTGAACGTCGACGAGAACCAGGAACTCGCCGCGCACTTCCAGACGCGCAGCATCCCGCACGTGATCGCGTTCGCCGACGGGCGTCCCGTCGACCAGTTCATCGGCGTGCTGCCGGAAGGCCAGTTGCGCGCGTTCCTCGACCGGCTGCTGCCGGCGCCCGACGAAGCCGAGCGCCGCGCCGCGCAATACGCGATCGCCGAATCGCGCTACGACGATGCGCTGACCCACCTCGAAGCGGCGCTCGCGCTGAATCCCGGCTTCGACGACGCACGGCTCGACCTGATCGAACTGCTGCTCGCGAACAACCAGGTGGACGCCGCGCGCGCCGAGGCCGAGCGCCTGTCGCCGCAGACGATACAGAGCGGCGATCCGCGCTACCAGGCGATCAAGACCCGTTTCGATGCGCTCGACGCGACGGCCGACCTGCCGCCGACCGACGCGCTCGAAGCGCGCATCGCGGCGAATCCGGCCGATCTCGACGCACGCTTCGACCTCGCGCAGAGCCTGATCGCGCGACGCGCATACGAAGGCGCGCTCGAGCAGTTGCTGGAAATCGTGTTGCGCGACCGCGCGTATGGCGACGACCTCGGCCGCCGCACGATGATCTCGGTGTTCGAGCTGGCGGGCGATCGCCCCGAACTCGTCGCCGCATGGCGGCGCAAGCTGAGCATGGCGCTCAACTGACGAACGACCGGCCGGGCCGCGATGGTCTGGCCGAATCGCCTTGTCGCGGCACGGCAGGTCTGCCGCGCCGCGACATTCTTCCGCGTGTCGATCTGCTCGCCGATCAGCCCGCGGCGCGCGCCGCGACTGCCCGCAGCGCATGCGCGGCGGCCGCGAAGCCGAAGCTCGCGGTCACGCATACGCTCGAACCGAACCCCGCGCAGTTGAGCCCCGCGACATGCGCGGCGGCGGACGGCTCCGCGCCGTCCTCGATGTCGCACGCGGCCGCTTCCGGATAGATCAGCGGCTCGTCCGAATACACGGCGCTCACCTTGAAACGCGCCTTCGGCCCGCGCGGAAAGCCGTGCTGCTTGCGCAGCTGCGCGCGCACCTTCGACAGCAGCGGATCCTGGATCGTCAGCGCCAGATCGTCGATGCGGATACGCGTCGGGTCAAGCTGCCCGCCCGCGCCGCCGACCGTGACGAGCGGCTGCCCTTTTGCGACGCACCACGCGATCAGCGCGACCTTCGTGCGCACGCTGTCGATCGCGTCGACCACGTAGTCGAAGCCGCCGCCGAGCAGCGCGTCGAAGTTGTCGGGTTCCGCGAAATCCTCGATCCGGTTCACACGGCACGCGGGATCGATCAGCGCGATCCGCTCGGCCATCGCGTCGACCTTCGGCTTGCCGTAATTGCCGTCGAGCGCGTGGATCTGCCGGTTCGTATTGCTTTCCGCGACGTTGTCGAGGTCAATCAGCGTCAGCGTGCCGATCGCGCTGCGCGCGAGCGCCTCGGCCGTCCACGACCCGACGCCGCCGATGCCGATCACGGCGACGTGCGCGCGTTCGAACGCGGCGAGCGCGGGGGCGCCGTACAAGCGCGCGATGCCGCCGAAGCGGCGCTCGCGATCCACGTCAAGCTGGATTGTCGGGCTCGGGGTAAGATCAGAGGAACTGTGCGGGGCAGTGTCGGCAGCGGACATGGCAGCAAGGAAAACGTAAGTCGTGCAGTCCTCTATTTTGCCTGAACTCCCCGCCGACACGCGTCCCTGTGCACGCACGATTCTCGCGCGTTCGCTATACTGGCCCCAGATTGAAGCGTTTGCATAACATGACGACTCTCGCCGATCTCCGCATCAATTATTCGCGTGCTTCGCTCGACGAAGCCGATGCCGCCCCCAACCCCTTCGCCCAGTTCGATCGCTGGTTCAAGGAGGCGCTCGCCGCCAAGCTCCCCGAGCCCAACACGATGACGCTCGCCACCGTCGGCGACGACGGCAAGCCGTCGGCCCGAATCGTGCTCATCAAGGGTGTCGACGAACGCGGGTTCGTCTTCTTTACCAATTACGAAAGCCGCAAGGGCCGCGATCTCGCCGCCAATCCGCATGCGGCGCTGCTGTTCTACTGGATCGAGCTCGAGCGCCAGGTGCGCATCGAAGGCCGGATCGAGAAAACCAGCGCCGACGAAAGCGACCGCTATTTCGCGTCGCGCCCCCTCGGCTCGCGCATCGGCGCGTGGGCGTCCGAGCAGAGTGCCGTGATCGACAGCCGCGCGACGCTCGAAGCGCGCGAAAAGGCCGTGACCGAACGCTACGGCGAGAATCCGCCGCGCCCGCCGCACTGGGGCGGTTACCGCGTCGTGCCCGACGCGATCGAATTCTGGCAGGGCCGCCCGTCGCGGCTGCACGACCGCCTGCTCTATACGCGCGACGCCGCGGCAGGGTCGGGCTGGACGATCTCGCGCCTGTCGCCGTAAGCGCGGCTGCCGCAGTGCCGGCGCGCGCCGGCCGTGTCTCGTGTTGCATCCGGGCGCCCACGTCGCAAGGCATGGGCGCCGGTCAAGATACTTGGCTGTATTCGATTCAACGAACAAACGGAGAATCCAAATGTTCTGGGAAAAGAAGCTGGCACAGTGGGCGGACGAAGTACGGGCGAAAGCGAACATACCGGCGCGACTCGTGCTGTGGAACGGCGATCAACTCGATTTCGGCACCTTCAGCGCGCCGCAGGTCACGCTGAAGGTCAACAGCGCGTCGGCGTTGCCGCTGCTGCTCGAACCGAGCCTCGACAATCTCGGCGAGGCGTACGTGAAGGGCAAGATCGACATCGAGGGCAGGCTGTCGGACATCATCAACATCAGCTACTCGCTCGCGCGCAGCACGGTCACCAGCGCAAGCAAGCTCGCGCGCGTGAAGCGCTACTTCAATCACACGAAAAACACCGACAGGAAGGCGATCCAGTATCACTACGACGTCTCGAACGCCTTCTACCAGCTGTGGCTGGACGAAAACATGGTGTATTCGTGCGCGTACTTCGAGAACGGCGACGAGGATCTTTCGACCGCCCAGATCAAGAAGATCGACCATATCCTGACCAAGATCCAGCTCGAGCCCGGCCAGCGCCTGCTCGACATCGGCTGCGGCTGGGGCGCGCTCGTGCTGCGCGCCGCGCAGAAGTTCGGCGCGACGTGCCTGGGCGTGACGCTGTCGCAGAACCAGTTCGATCTCGCGACCGCGCGCGTGAAAGCCGCCGGGCTCGAGGACAAGATCGAGATCCGCCTGCAGGACTACCGCGAGATCGAGGGACAGTTCGACCGCATCACGAGCGTCGGGATGTTCGAGCACGTCGGCCGCAAGAACCTGCCGCTCTATTTCTCGCGCGTGCACGATCTGCTCACCGACGACGGCATCGCGATGAACCACGGAATCACGTCGACCGACGCGGAAAGCGGCGAAACGGCGCTCGGCGGCGGCGAATTCATCGACCGCTACGTGTTCCCGGACGGCGAGCTGCCGCACATCAGCCTCGCGCTCGAAGCGGCGCAGCGCGGCGGGCTCGAGGCGATTGACGTCGAAAGCCTGCGGCGGCACTATGCGCGCACGCTCGAAATCTGGACCGAGAATTTCGAGGCGAAGGCGGAAGAGGCGCGCACGCTCGTTGACGACGAAAAATTCCGCATCTGGCGCGTGTATCTCGCCGGTTGCGCGTATGCGTTCGAGCACGACGACGTGTCGATCTTCCAGATCGTGTGTCGCAAGGCCGGACGCAGCGCGAAAACGCTGCCGTGGTCACGGCGCTACATGTACGAACACACGCTGCCGCGCTAGGCGGCACTTCACGCTGGGCATGCATGGGTGACGGCAGGACGCGGCGCGGCACGCCGCCGCAACGACAGCAGCGCGACGAACCGGACGAGTCGCACGCCGACGGGCAGTTCGACCTGTTCGGCGCGTCGCCCGACGACGCGCGCGCGTCCGCGCCCGCGGACGACGACAACCCCGCAGGCGCCGGCGATCGCGCGACGCCTGACGAACACGACACTGCGCGACCGGCAAAGTCGCCCGCACGCGCCGGCCGTGCATCGCCCCGCCTTCCCGCCGACCAGGAACCGGAACCGCCGCCCGCCTCCGGCATGCTTTGGGACGGACCACCGCCGGCCACGCCGCCGAAGAAGGCCCGGCGTCGGCGCGGCGTGCCGCCCGCACCGGTTTCCGCGGAAGTCGCCGACGCGGCGGCCGCGCTGCCGCCGAACGTGCGGCTCGGCACGTCGTCGTGGTATTTCCCCGGCTGGGACGGCATCGTCTACGACGGCGATTTCGCGCAGACGAAGCTGTCTCGCGAGGGGCTCGAGGCGTACGGCGCACATCCGCTGCTGAAGAGCGTGAGCCTCGACCGGTCGTTCTACGGGCCGCTGTCGGTGGCCGACTACCTGCGCTACGCGCAACAGGTGCCGGACGACTTCCGCTTCGTCGTGAAGGCACCGGCGTCCGTCACCGATGCGGTCGTGCGCGGCCGGCGCGGCGAGCCGTCGGGCCCGAATCCGACCTTTCTCGACGCGCAGCTCGCCACTCGCGAATTCGTGCAGCCGTGCCTCGAAGGGCTCGGCAGGAAGGCCGGCGTGCTGGTGTTCCAGTTTTCTCCGATGCCCGATCAACTGCTCGCCGAACCGGCCGCGCTGATCGACCGGCTGTCGGCGTTCTTCGCGGCGCTGCCGACGCTGCCGCCGGACGCCGACGGCACGCGCTACGCGATCGAGATCCGCGACGCGAGCCTGCTCACGCCGCGCTTCATCCGCGCGCTCGCGACGCTCGGCGTGCGCTACTGCGTCGGCCTGCATGCGCGGATGCCCGACCCGCTGCGCCAGGCGGCCGCGCTCGCGCTGCTCGACGGCGATGCGCCGGGCCCGCTGATCGTGCGCTGGAGCCTGCATGGCGGCTTCAAGTACGAACAGGCCAAAGCGAAATACGAGCCGTTCGACAAGCTCGTCGACGAGGATCCGGCCACGCGCTCGGCGCTCGCCGAGCTGGCCGCGCGCTACGCGCTGGCCGGACAGCCCGTGATCATCACGATCAACAACAAGGCGGAAGGCTCCGCGCCGCTGTCGTGCCTCGCGCTCGCGCGCGAGATCGCCGCCGCGTGCGCGCACTGGCGCAGCGAGGCGGCGTAAGCATCGCGGGCGCGGGCGCCGTTTGCGCGCCGGCGAACCGCGCCGGCAAACCGATTACGCGCCGCGCAGCGACTTCAGCCGGTGCGAGAACTTCTGGCGGAATTTCGCGAGCTTCGGCCCGATCACGACCGAGCAGTAGCCCTGCCCCGGATTGCGCGCGTAATAGTTCTGGTGATAGTCCTCGGCCGGCCAGTAGTTGTCGTCGAGCGGCACGACCTGCGTGACGATCGGCTGCCCGAACACCTGCTCGCGCTCCAGTTCGCGGATCACGTCGAGCGCGACGTCGCGCTGCGCGTCCGAATGCGTGAACACGACCGAACGGTATTGCGTGCCGACGTCGTTGCCCTGACGGTTCAGCTGGGTCGGATCGTGCGTCGCGAAGAAGATCTCGAGGATCTCGCGATAACCGATGCGCGCCGGATCGAACGTCACGTTCACGACCTCCGCGTGACCGGTATCGCCGTCGCATACGTCGCGATAGCCGGGATTGCGCGTATGGCCGCCTGCATAGCCCGACTGGACGGCCGTCACGCCGTCGACGTCGAGAAACACGGCCTCCGTACACCAGAAACACCCGCCGCCAACAGTCGCGGTTTCAAGCATCTCGTTCACCATGAAATCATTACCTCGTTGATGACGACGGCCGGCACGCGGGCGCGCGCCGGTGTCGCCGGTCCTTATCTCCGCTGCCCGGCTGCGGCCCGGTTGCCCGATGCGCAGCGGCAGCGTTCAAGTATCTCACTCGTGCGCGAATCCGGCAGAACCGCAAGCGTGCCGCGCACCACCGGCCGCGCGTTTCTCGTCTACACTTAGGCACGCTTCGCCGTGACGGCACACCGTCCGGCTGCGCACAGCGTCCGATGCATGCCCGTCCTGATGCCAACATCATCCGCCGGAACATCGATATGCACGCCTCAGCAGAATTCGCCCGCATCGCGGGCCCGACCGCCGGCGCTTTCACCGCGCCCGCTCCCTCGCGCCGCCGTGCGCCCGTTGCGCTGCGTGCGCGGCGATCCGGCGCACAACGTTTCCCTCCTTTCCCGACCTGATGCACCGCGCCGCACGTCCTCCAATCGCGCGAGGCCGCCAGTGCGTTCCCGTCACGCAACCCGTTCGACCCGCACGTTCGCAGCGAACGTCCGTGCGCCCGTGATCCGATACGACCGAAAGAGGCACTACGATGAGCATGCGGCCTGACCCGACATTTCACGCTTCGCCGGAGCTTGCGATGCAGGCGCCGGCGGAGGAATTTGCCTATACGTTGTTGCTGAGCCCCGATTTTTCCAGACCCGACGCGCTCGCCGTGATCGACGTGAAACCCGGCTCGGCGACCTACGGCAAGATCGTGCACACGGTGACGATGCCGAACACCGGCGACGAATTCCACCACTTCGGCTGGAATGCGTGTTCGTCGTCGCTGTCGCCGCTGACCGGCCATGCGTTCCTCGAGCGCCGCTTCCTGATCATCCCGGGCCTGCGTTCGTCGCGGATCTACGTGATCGACACGAAGCCGCACCCGACGCAGGCGCGCATCCACAAGATCATCGAGCCCGAGGAGGTGCTCGCGAAGACCGGCTATTCGCGGCCGCACACGGTTCATTGCGGCCCCGAAGGCATTTACGTGAGCACGCTCGGCGGTGCGGGAAAGGACGGCACCGATGGCGCGCCCGGCATCTTCATCATGGATTGCGAGACTTTCGACGTGCTCGGCCGCTGGGAGATCGACCGTGGCCCGCAGGACAAGCATTACGACTTCTGGTGGAACCTGCCGCGCGACTACATGGTGTCGAGCGAATGGGCGCTGCCGCCGCAATTCGAGAACGGCATCGTGCCGGAAGACCTGCTCGCGAACCGCTACGGCCACCGGCTGCATTTCTGGGACCTGCGCGCGCGGCGCAACGTGCAGACGATCGATCTCGGCGCGCATCACCAGATGGCGCTCGAGGTGCGGCCCGCGCACGATCCGGTACGCGAATACGGTTTCGTCGGCGTCGTGGTCGACACGACCACTCTCGAAGGATCGATCTGGACCTGGTGGCGCGAGGACGGCCAGTTTCATGTGAAGAAGACCGCGACGATTCCGCCCGAACCGGCCGCGGCCGACGAATTGCCGCCGCTGCTCAAGGGTTTCGGCGCGGTGCCGCCGCTCGTGACCGACATCGACCTGTCGCTCGACGACCGCTTCCTGTACGTGTCGTGCTGGGGCACCGGCGAGATGCGCCAGTACGACGTGTCGGATCCGCATCACCCGGTGCTCGCGGGGTCGGTGCGTATCGGCGGGATCGTGCGCCGCGCGCCGCACACGAACGGCCGCGCGTTCGCCGGCGGCCCGCAGATGGTGGAAATCAGCCGCGACGGCCGCCGCGTGTACTGGACCAACTCGCTCTACTCGACGTGGGACGACCAGTTTTATCCGGACGGCGTGCCGGCCGCGCAGGTGCTCGCGCATGCGGGGCCGGACGGCGGGCTGACGCTCGCCGACGACTATTGGGTCGAGTTCCCCGACGGCTATCGCGCGCACCAGATCCGGCTCGAAGGCGGCGACTGCTCGACCGACTCGTTCTGCTATCCGTCGGTCAAGCGTTGAGCGCAGGCCTCTCCGCGCCGCTCGCGCTGTGGGCGGCCGTGCTCGCGAGCGGTGTCTATCACGGGCTCAATCCGGCGATGGGCTGGCCGCTCGCGGTGTCGAACGCGCTGATGACGCGCCGCGACGGCGCGCTCGTCGCCGCGCTCGGCTATCTCGCGCTCGGCCACGCGCTCGCGGTATTCATGGTGATGCTGCCGTTCGGGCTGCTTGCCGCGCTGCTTGCGTGGCAGTCGGCGATCCGGATCGGCGCGAGCGCGCTCGTGATCGGCTTCGGCGTGGTGCTGCTGATCCGGCGGCGGCATCCGCGTGCGCTCGCGCGGATTCCGCCCGCGCGGCTCGGCCTGTGGTCGTTTGCGGTTGCGCTCGCGCACGGTGCGGGGCTGATGCTGGTGCCGATTTACCTCGGGCTCTGCGGGCTCGACCGGGACGCCGGCCATCGCGCGGCGGCCACGCTCGTCGATGCGCATCTCGGGATGGCGCTTGTCGTCGCGGCCGTGCACGCGGCCGCGATGATCGGCGCAGGCGGCGTGCTCGCGTGGCTCGTGTACCGCTATCTCGGGCTGAAGTTCGTCGCGCGGAGCTGGTTCAATCTCGATGCGGTGTGGGCGTCCAGCCTGATCCTGACGGGTGCGCTGTCGCTCGGGCTGGCGGCGACGGCCTAGCGCCCGGCTCGGGGAGCGGCCTCGTGTGACGCGCAACGAAAAGCGCGAGAACGACCATTCCAGCATGGCGCCGGCGCCGCGCGACAGTGTTCGCTACCTCACGCTCGCCCCGCGATGCGCCGTCCGCACGGGTCCGGCGGTCGCGATTCCGCTAAAATCGGGCCATGCGCACCACTTCCCAACCGACCGCCCTGGCCTTGTCGCCTTTCGTCCGCCGCGCCCGTTGCATCCGCCGCGCGCCGCGCCCGTCCGTTTCGTTCCGGATGGCCGCCCGATGAACCACGCCACCCCGCCGGATTTCGACTCGGCCGCCTTTCGCCAGGCGCTCGGGCAGTTCGCGACCGGCGTCACGGTCATCACGACGCGTGCCCCGTCCGGGCAGCTGATCGGCATCACCGCAAGCTCGTTCAACTCGGTATCGCTCGACCCGCCGCTCGTGCTGTGGAGTCTCGCGCACAAATCGGCGTCGACCCCGGTGTTCCGCAACAACAGCCATTACGTGGTGAACGTGCTCGCGGCGTCGCAGCTCGACCTGTGCAAGCGCTTCTCGACCTACAAGGGCGACCGCTTCGAAGGGATCGCGCACGCGGCCGGCAACTCGGGCATGCCGGTGCTCGACGGCGCGCTCGCGTGGTTCGAATGCCATAACCGCAGCCGCTACGACGAAGGCGACCACGTGATCTTCGTCGGCGAAGTGGAACGCTGCGGCGTGCGGGCCGCGTCGGATGCCGCAGCGCCGCTCGTGTTCCACGGCGGCGGCTTCCACGGCCTCACACCGCTTTGATCGCCCCCATGCGCGCCAGCCCGACCGGCGCGCCCGCTTCGTCCTTCAGCGTCTGCAGCACGATGTTCGAACGGATGTCCATCACGCCCGGCGCCTTGTAGAGCCGGTTCAGCACGAAATCCGAGTAGTGCTTGAGGTTGTGCGCGAGCACCCGCAGCAGATAGTGGCTCTCGCCCGTCACGACGAACGCGCCGACCACCTCCGGCCATTCGCGCAGCGCTTCCGCGAAGCGCTCGTGCCATTGATTCTCTTCGTTGCGCATCGACACCTGCACGAACGCCTCGAGCTCAAAGCCGAGCTTCTCGCGGCTCAGGCACGCGCGATAGTGCTCGATCACGCCCTGCTCCTCGAGCAGGCGCATCCGGCGCAGACAGGCGGACGGCGAAAGCGAGATCCGTTCCGCCAGGTCGAGATTGCTGATTCTGCCCTCCTCCTGCAGTACCGCCAGAATCCGGCAGTCGGTGGCATCGAGCGTGATCGCGTGCATTTTTGGTCCCCGTTTTCCCTCTGAGTCGAATTATCTGCCAATCGGGCGGATTGTCCATGTTTATTTCGCAAGCACTTTCTGCGAGCGTCCACCTATCATTCGAAGCATCGATTCACCGCTTCGTCATGCCATGGACACACTCTGGGACATCTCGCCGCCCGTCAGCCCCGCCACCCCCGTGTGGCCGGGCGACACGCCGGTTTCGGTCGAACGCGTCTGGCGGATGGAGGCCGGCTCGCCGGTCAACGTCGCGCGTCTGACGCTGTCGCCGCACACGGGCGCGCACTGCGACGCGCCGCTCCACTACGACGCCGACGGCGCACCGATCGGCGCGGTGCCGCTCGACACCTATCTCGGCCCGTGCCGCGTGATCCACTGCATCGGCGCGTCGCCGGTCGTGCGCCCGGCCGACATCGACGCCGCGCTGGACGGCGTGCCGCCGCGCGTGCTGCTGCGCACCTATGCGCGCGCCAGTGTCGAGCAATGGGACAGCGGCTTCTGCGCGGTCGCGCCCGAAACCGTCGACCTGCTCGCCGCGCGCGGCGTGAAGCTGATCGGCATCGACACGCCGTCGCTCGACCCGCAGGAATCGAAGACCATGGATGCGCATCACCGCGTGCGCGCGCATCGGATGGCGATCCTCGAAGGGATCGTGCTCGACGACGTGCCGCCCGGCGACTACGAACTGATCGCGCTGCCGCTGAAGTTCGCGACGCTCGACGCGAGCCCCGTGCGTGCGGTGCTGCGCGCGCTGCCCGGCCGATCCTCCTGATTCACCGAACCACTGACCCGAGAACCACTGACCCGACATCATGATCAAGACCCGTGAAGACGCGCTCGCCCTCGACCGCGACGACCCGCTCGCCCCGCTGCGCGACCAGTTCGCGCTGCCCGACGGCGTGATCTATCTCGACGGCAAC
This sequence comes from Burkholderia sp. MSMB0856, assembly GCF_001524645.2. Taxonomy (NCBI): domain Bacteria; kingdom Pseudomonadati; phylum Pseudomonadota; class Betaproteobacteria; order Burkholderiales; family Burkholderiaceae; genus Burkholderia; species Burkholderia sp. MSMB0856. The sequence goes on from NZ_CP013427.1 coordinate 2,849,226, forward strand.
TCGCTCGGCGCGCAGCCGCGCGCGTCGGCCGCCCGCGCGCAACAGGTGATCGGCGCCGAATGGGGCGAAGGCCTGATCCGCTGCTGGAACACCGCCGGCTGGTTCGCGCTGCCGCGCCGCCTCGGCGACAAGCTCGCAACGCTGATCGGCGGTGCCCCCGGCGAGACCGTCGTGACCGACACCATCTCGATCAACCTGTTCAAGCTGCTGTCGGCGATGCTGCGCCATCAGGCCGAGCGCGCGCCGGAACGCCGCGTGATCGTGTCGGAGCGCTCGAACTTCCCGACCGACCTGTACATCGCGCAAGGGCTGATCGAACAGCTCGGCGGCGGCTATGAACTGCGCCTGATCGACGATCCGGCAGACCTGCCCGACGCACTCGGCGCGGACACGGCCGTCGCGATGATCACCCACGTGAACTACCGCACCGGCTACATGCACGACATGCCGGCCGTCACGCAGCTCGTGCACGACGCGGGCGCGCTGATGCTGTGGGATCTCGCGCATTCGGCCGGCGCGGTGCCGGTCGACCTGAACGGTGCGCGTGCGGACGGCGCGATCGGTTGCACGTACAAGTATCTGAACGGCGGCCCCGGTTCGCCGGCGTTCGTGTGGGTGCCGCACCGTCATCACGCGCACTTCTCGCAGCCGCTGTCGGGCTGGTGGGGCCATCGCGCGCCGTTCGCGATGCAGCCGGACTTCGCGCCCGATCCGGGCATCGCGCGCTTCCTCTGCGGCACGCAGCCGATGGTGTCGATGTCGATGGTCGAATGCGGACTCGACGTGTTCCTGCAGACCGACATGCACGCGATCCGCCGCAAGTCGCTCGCGCTGACCGATGCGTTCATCGCGCTCGTCGAGGCACGCTGCGCGGGCCTGTCGCTGAAGCTCGTCACGCCGCGCGCGCATCACCAGCGCGGCTCGCAGGCGAGCTTCGAGCATCCGCACGGCTACGAGGTGATGCAGGCGCTGATCGCGCGCGGCGTGATCGGCGACTACCGCGAGCCGTATGTGCTGCGCTTCGGCTTCACGCCGCTCTATACGCGCTTCGTCGACGTGTGGGATGCCGTCGAGACGCTGCGCGACATCCTGGCCACCGATGCGTGGAAAGCACCCGAGTTCGCCGAGCGCGGCGCGGTGACCTGACCGGCTTTTTGCCCGGCGCGCGCCGCGGTGACATGCGGATTGCGCGCCGCGCCCCCGTCATTCAATTCTGGAGAGAGTCGTGAATTCTGGTCATATGCAGCCACCCGGCGACGATGCGCCGGCGGGCTGCCCGTTCTCGGGCGCACGCGCGGCCCAACCGGCACACGAAGCACCGCACGTGCCGGGCGATGCCTCGGGCGAAGCCGGCTGGCACAACGCGCAGCTCGATTTCTCGAAGTCGATGAGCTACGGCGACTACCTGTCGCTGAATTCGATCCTCGACGCGCAGCATCCGCTGTCGCCCGATCACAACGAGATGCTGTTCATCATCCAGCATCAGACGAGCGAGCTGTGGATGAAGCTCGCGCTGTTCGAATTGCGCGGCGCGCTCGACGCGGTGCGCGGCGACGCGCTGCCGCCCGCGTTCAAGATGCTCGCGCGCGTGTCGCGCATTCTCGAGCAGCTCGTGCAGGCGTGGAGCGTGCTGTCGACGATGACGCCGTCCGAGTATTCGGCGATGCGGCCGTACCTCGGCCAGTCGTCGGGCTTCCAGTCGTATCAGTACCGGCAGCTCGAATTCCTGCTCGGCAACAAGAACGTGCAGATGCTGCAGCCGCATGCGCACCGGCCCGACATCCTCGAACAGGTGCGCGCGACGCTCGAGGCGCCGTCGTTCTATGACGAGGTCGTGCGCCTCCTCGCGCGGCGCGGTTTCCCGATCGCACCCGAGCGGCTCGAGCGCGACTGGACGCAGCCGATGCGGCACGACGAAACCGTCGAAGCCGCGTGGCTCGAGGTCTACCGTCACCCGCAGCAGCACTGGGAGCTCTACGAGATGGCCGAGGAGCTCGTCGATCTCGAGGACGCGTTCCGCCAGTGGCGCTTCCGTCACGTGACGACCGTCGAGCGCATCATCGGCTTCAAGCAGGGCACCGGCGGCACGAGCGGCGCGCCGTATCTGCGCAAGATGCTCGACGTCGTGCTGTTCCCCGAGCTCTGGCACGTGCGCACCACGCTGTAACGCGCTCGTGTGTCATGCGCCCGTGTGTCACGACGACGTGCGGGCCATTTTGTCCGGCGCACGCGCGCCGACACCGACGAGACTCCGACGTGCCGCTGGCGAGCGCATAGCCATTTCGTTGCGGCACCGCACAATCGTTCGACCGCAGACGTGCTGGCTTCCATACGCGCCGGCTCGCCCTTTTCGACATCGCGTCGAGACGCGTTCGGTCACACGCCGAAGCGTCTCGCCGTGGCACGCACGTCTGCCGCGTTCCGCGACCACCACCATGGGATCCTGCCGGCGCCGGCCGGCAAGCTGCTCGACGAACGCGTCGCGCTCACGCGCGAAGGTCGCTGACACCGCTCTCCCCTTCGCCACCCGCTTTCGCGCCGCCGCAGCGCACCATCGAAATGCCGTGTCCCCGCCTTGACTTTCGCTCGCCCGAATACGATCATTCGCTCACACAAAGAGCAAATGATCGTATTCGACAGGAAAGACTGGCACGAACAGGAGACACCGGATGAGCGAATCGTCCTCCGCCCGCGCGCCCGTGCTGCTGCACATCGGCGCGGGCTCGTTCCACCGCGCGCACCAGGCGTGGTATCTGCATCGCGTGAACGCGGCCGTGCCGGCCGACGAACGCTGGTCGCTGACCGTCGGCAACATCCGCGACGACATGCGCGCGACGATGGACGCGCTCGCCGCGCAGCACGGCGCGTACACGCTCGAAACGGTCACGCCGCAGGGCGAGCGCGCATACGAGACGGTCCGCGCGATCGCGCGCGTGCTGCCGTGGTCGATCGACCTCGCCGCGCTGATCGACGCCGGCGCCGACCCGGCCTGCCGGATCGTGTCGTTCACCGTGACCGAAGGCGGCTACTACCTCGACGAACACAACCGGCTCGACCTCGCGAACGCCGATCTCGCGGCCGACCTGCAGGGCGCGCGCACGACGCTGTACGGCGCGCTCGCGGCGCTGCTCGCCGAGCGCGTGAAGCGCGGCGCGGGCCCGCTCACGCTGCAGAGCTGCGACAACCTGCGCAACAACGGCGCGCGCTTTCGCGCGGGCATGCGCGAATTTCTCGAACGGCGCGGCGAGGACGGCCTGCTCGCGTGGTTCGATGCGAACGTCGCGACGCCGAGCGCGATGGTCGACCGCATCACGCCGCGCCCGACCGCCGACGTGCGCGAACGCGTGCGCGCGGCCACCGGCGTCGACGACGCATGCCCGGTGATGGGCGAATCGTTCATCCAGTGGGTGATCGAGGACCGCTTCGCGGCCGGCCGGCCGCGCTGGGAGCTGGCCGGCGCGGAGCTGGTCGACGACGTGCACCCGTACGAGGAAGCGAAGATCCGCATCCTCAACGCGACGCACAGCTGCATCGCGTGGGCCGGCACGCTCGCGGGCTACACGTACATCCACGAGGGCACGCACGACGCGGCGATCCGCCGGTTCGCGCACGACTACGTGACGCAGGACGTGATCCCGTGTCTCAGCCCGAGCCCGCTCGATCTCGAACGCTACCGCGACGTCGTGCTCGAACGCTTCGGCAACCCGTACGTGCTCGACACGAACCAGCGCGTCGCGGCCGACGGCTTCTCGAAGATTCCCGGCTTCATCGCGCCGACGCTCGCCGAATCGCTCACACGCGGCGCGGCGCCGGTCGCCACCGCCGTGTTGCCGGCGCTGTTCCTGCGCTTTCTCGAACGCTGGGCGCGCGGCTTGCTGCCGTATGCGTACCAGGACGGCGTGATGGACGACGGCGCCGCGCGCGCGATCGTCGAAGCCGACGACCCGGTCGTCGCGCTGTGCGCGAGCCGCGTGCTATGGGGCTCGCTCGCCGGCAACGCGGCGCTGTTCGACGCGCTGCGCGCCGGGCTCGCACGCGTCGACGCATGGCTCGCGCAGCGCTGACGCGCGACGGCCGACAGCCTAGCAACCGGCCGCCGCGAGCGGCCGCGCATCCGGGCGAACCTGCGTTGGCAGGTGCGCACGCGTGCGGCTAAAGTAGCGGCTCCTCACTGACGGAACGGATCGCTCATGTATCTCGGCATCGACCTCGGCACCTCGGAAGTGAAGGTGCTGCTGCTTGCCCCGGACGGCACGGTGGTCGGCACCGCGGGCACGCCGTTCAGCGTGTCGCGGCCGCACCCGCGCTGGGCGGAACAGCATCCGGACGACTGGTGGCGCGGCACGCTCGCCGCGCTCGCGGCGCTGCGCGAACGGCATCCGCACGCATTCGCGCAGGTGCGCGGGATCGGCCTGTCGGGCCAGATGCACGGCGCGGTGCTGCTCGGCCGCGACGACCGCGTGCTGCGCCCCGCGATCCTGTGGAACGACATGCGCAGCGCCGACGAATGCGCGCTGCTCACCGAACGCGCCCCCGATCTGCACGCGCTCGCCGGCAACCTGGCGATGCCCGGCTTCACCGCGCCAAAACTGCTGTGGGTCGCGAAGCACGAGCCCGACGTGTTCGCGGCGACCGCGTGCGTGCTGATGCCGAAGGACTACCTGCGTTTCCGTCTCACCGGCGCGAAGGTGTCCGACCCGTCCGACGCGGCCGGCACGCTGTGGCTCGACGTCGCGCGCCGCGACTGGTCCGACGCGCTGCTCGCCGCGTGCGACATGACGCGGGCGCAGATGCCGCGCATCGTCGAAGGCAACGCGCCGTCCGGCACGCTGCGCGCGGATCTCGCGCGCGAGCTCGGGCTGTCGGAGGCCGTCGTGGTGGCGGGCGGCGGCGGCGACAACGCGACCAGCGCGCTCGGCATCGGCGCGATCCACGCGGGCGACGGCTTCGTGTCGCTCGGCACGTCGGGCGTGCTGAGCGTGGTCGGCGACCGCTTCATGCCGAACTCCGCATCGGCCGTGCATGCGTTCTGCCACGCGATTCCCGATCGCTGGCAACTGATGAGCGTCGTGCTGTCGGCCGCGAGCTGCCTGCGCTGGGTCTGCAAGCTGACGGGCACGGACGAGCCGGCGCTGCTCGCCGAAATCGAGGCGCTCGACGCGGACGCGCTCGCGACGGCGCCGCTGTTCCTGCCGTACCTGTCCGGCGAACGCACGCCGCACAACGACCCTTATGCGCAGGGCGTGTTCTTCGGGATGACGCATGCGACCGAACGCGCGCACCTCGGCTACGCGGTGCTCGAAGGCGTGACGCTCGGCCTCGCGGACGGCCTCGACGCGCTGCATGCGGCCGGCGTCGAAACCGACCGCCTGTCGCTGATCGGCGGCGGCGCGCGCAGCGCGTTCTGGGCGCAGCTGATCGCCGATGCGCTGAACGTACGCACGTGCCAGCACGGCGGCGGCGAAACCGGTGCGGCGCTCGGCGCCGCGCGCCTGGGCTGGCTCGCCGTCGGCGGCGATCCGCATGCCGTGCTGACCAAGCCGCCGGTGCGCGCCGAATACGCGCCGGACGCCGGCCGTCATGCGCTGCTGCGCGAACGCCTCGACGCATTTCGCGCGCTGTATCGCCACGTGCGCCCGCTTTACGAACCGTCGCGCGCGCGGCTCGCGTAAGCGGCGACGCGCAGCGGCCGGCGGCCGCGCATCCGGCATGCGTTACAGTGGATGCCGTTGCGCCGCCCGACGGCCGACCCAGATCCGAACCGAACCGCTATCGTGTCCAAGTCCTCAGAAAAACTCGATCTCGCCACGCGCGCCGCGTGGCTCTACTACGTCGCGGGCGACACGCAGAACGAAATCGCCGAGAAGCTGCAGGTGTCGCGCCCGGTCGCGCAGCGCCTCGTCGCGTTCGCGGTCGAGAAGAACCTGATCCGCGTGCGCGTCGATCATCAGCTCGCCGATTGTCTCGACCTCGGCGCGCAGCTGTCGAAGCGCTACGGGCTCGCGATGTGCGAAGTCGTGCCCGTCGACGCCGACGCGCCCGAAGCGATCGACCGCAAGCTCGCGGTCGCCGGCGCGCAGGTGATGGAGCGCTATCTGAACGAGACGCGGCCGATGGTGATCGCCGTCAGCAGCGGCCGGACGCTGAAGGCCGCGGTCGCGCAGATCGCGCAGATCGAGCGGCCGCAGCACCGGCTCGTGTCGATGGTCGGCGCGATCGCGGCCGACGGCTCGTCGAACCGCTACGACGTCGCGCAGTACATCTCCGAGAAAACCGGCGGCAAGCACTTCCTGCTGCCCGCGCCGCTGTTCGCCGACAGCGACGCCGAGCGCGCGCAATGGTGCAATCACCGGCTGTACCGGATCGTCGATGCGCTGTCGGCGCAGGCCGATGTCGCGTTCGTCGGGATCGGCAACATCGGCCCGCACTGCCCGCTCTACGAGGACGGCTTCATCACCGAACAGGAACGCGACGAGATGACCGCGCTCGGCGCGGTGGCCGAACTGCTCGGCGTGCCGATCGATGCGCAGGGCAAGCTGGTCGACGTGTCGACCAGCGCGCGCGTGACGAGCGTCGCGCTCGACGCGCCGCCGAAGCGCCCGACGATCGCGTTCGCGGGCGGCCCGAAGAAGCGCGACGCCGTGATCGCCGCGCTGCGCGGCGGCTGGCTGTCGGGGCTCGTCACCGACGAGACCTGCGCGCGCGCGGCGCTCGAGGCGAAGGCGGCCTGACGCCGCCCAACGCTCACGCGGCCGCGCGCGGCGCCGGAAACGCGTGCCGGCGCGCGCGCCACGCACCGATCCACGCCGCCGCCAGCAGCGCGACGAGCACCCACGGAATCGCCCCCACACCCGTCGCGCCGAGCAGCATCCCGCCCGCGATGCCGCCGCCCGCGATCGCCAGATTCCACACCGTCACGAGCATCGACTGCGCGACATCGGCCGCGTCGCCCGCAGCGTTCGCGGCAGCCGTCTGGAACAGCGTCGGCGCGCCGCCGAACGCGAGCCCCCAGAGCGCGACGCCCGCATACACGATCGTCATGCCGGATCCTGCGCCGAGCATCGCCGCCGCAAGCGCGAACAGCGCGATGCTCGCGAGCGTCAGCCGCCGCTGCGCGGCGCCGATCCATGCGCCCGTCAGCGCAATGCCGACCAGCGACGCGACGCCGAAAACGAACAGCACCGCATCGACTTGCGCGCCCATCCGCACGCCCGCGAGGAACGGCGCGACGTACGTGTACAGCATGTTGTGCGCAAGCACGTACGCGAACATCACGACCAGCACCGGCCGCACGCCGGGCAGCGCGAACACGCGGCGCACCGGCGCGCGCGCGCCGGCCTGCTGCCCCGGAAAGTCGGGGACGCGCAGCCGGACCCAGCCGATCAGCGCGAGCGCCGCGACCGTGATGCCCGCGAACGCGACGCGCCAGCCGAACATCGCGCCGAGCGCGGTGCCGGCCGGAATGCCGATCGACATCGCGACCGGCGCGCCGAGCATCGCGACCGCGATCGCCCGGCCGCGCAACGACGCGTCGACCATCCGGCTCGCATAGCCGGCCAGCAGCGCCCACAGCAGCCCGGCCGACATGCCGGCGACGAAGCGCGCGGCGAGCGTGAGCGCGTAGTACGGCGACGCGGCCGTCAGCGCGTTCGACACGACGAACCCGGCGAGCGCCGCGAGCAGCAGCCGGCGTCTGCGCATCGCGCGCGTCGCGGCGACGAGCGGAATCGCCGCGACGATCGAGCCAAGCGCATAGACGGTCACGAGCTGGCCGATCAGCGCCTCGATCACGCGCAGGTCGACGCTCATCAACGGGAGGAGGCCGGCCGGCAACGCTTCGGTGAGGATCGTGATGAACCCGGCGGTCGCGAGCGCCAGCAGGTTCGCGACCGGCAAGCCTTCGCGCGCCGGCGTGGACAATCCGGACGCCGGGTCGGCGATGCGGTCGGACACGCGATCGGAAACGGCTACGCACTCGCTCATGTCGCGCTCCGTTCGTCGACGCCGTACACCGCATCGCGCACGTCGGCGACGAAACGCCCGTGCATCCCTTCGTACAACGTATTGGTCAGCGCGACGACCGTCAGCCCGGCCGCGCGATCGACGAACCACGCATGCCCGTATGCACCGCCCCAGCGCCACGTGCCGACCGACTCCGGCGACTGCGCGGCCGCCGGATCGTGCAGCACCGAAAAACCCAGCCCGAAGCCGAATCCCGGCGCGTCCGGCAGGTCGTGCGCGCCCGGCTGCACACGCGCCATCTCGTCGATCCAGCGGCGCGCGAGCCAGCCGTCGCGGCCGGTGCGCAACGTCTCGAGCAGCGTCAGGCAGTCGCGCGCGGTGCCGACCATCCCCGCCCCGCCCGACGGCCACGCGGCCGCGTCGAACGCGCGCGCCGGCGCGAAGCGGATGCCGACCGTGCCGTCGTACACCGGCGCGAGATCGTCGTCGGCCATCCGCCGCGGCGCGCCCGGCGTGCTCACGTACGGCGTCGCGAAGCGCGCCGCATCGCGTGAGAAGAACGCGGTGTCCGTCATCCCGAGCGGTGTCGTGACGAGCGCGGCCACGGCGTCGGCGAGTGGCCTGCCGTCAACCGCCTCGATCAGCGCGCCGACCACGTCGGTCGCGAGCGAGTAATCCCACGACGTGCCAGGCGCGAACCGCAGCGGAACGCCTGCGATGCGCCGCACGTTCTCCGCGAGCGACAGGTCCGCGCGGTCCATCCCGTCGGACACGCCGGCACGCGCATACGGGCCGTCGGCGTCGGCTTCGAGGAAGCGATAGCCGAGCCCGGCCGTATGCGACAGCAGATGACGCAACGTGATGTCGGCCGGCGTGCCGTCGGCCAGCGTCGGCCGGAACGCGGGTAGCCAGCGCGCGACCGGCTCGTCGAGTTCGATGCGTGCCGCCGCGACCAGCCGCATCGCGGCGGCCGTCACGATCGGCTTCGATACCGACGCGAGCCGGAACAGCGTGTCCTCCCGCATCGGCGTGCCGGCCTCGCGATCGGCGAGACCGGCCGCGCGCGCGTAGCGAAGCTCGCCGTCGCGGGCGACCAGCACGACCGCGCCGACCACGCGCGCGTCGGCCAGCGCGCGGTCGAGCGCGGCATCGAGGCGCTCGGGCAGCGCGGCGTCCGGTTCGGCGCGGCGAGCGGAGACAGGCAGGGATGACATGGCGTGACCTCGAAGAAAGAAGGAACGCCCATCGTAGGGAACCGGCGCAGGAAGAAAAACCGGGTTAGAGTTCCGGACACTCCGGACGTCGATGTCCGCAATCGGGAACCTGCATGGAAAATCTTGGCGGTTTCGTCGTGTTCGTCCAGGTCGCGGAAACGCGCAGTTTCGTCGCGGCCGGCCGCGCGCTCGGGTTGTCGGCGTCCGCGATCGGCAAGCGCATCGCGCGGCTCGAGGCCCGGCTGAACGTGCGGCTCTTCCACCGCAGCACACGCAGCATCACGCTGACCGCGGAAGGCACGCGCTTCCTGGAACGGTGTCGGCGCGTGATCGCCGAGATCGACGCTGCCGAGCAGGAACTGACGCACAGCGCCGAAGCGCCGCGCGGGCGCTTGCGCGTGAGCCTGCCGACGATCGGCACGCTGCTGCTGCCGCTGCTCGCCGATTTCATGGCCGCGTATCCGGAAATCGAACTCGACATCGATTTCAGCGACCGCCTCGTCGACGTCGTCGACGAAGGCTTCGATGCGGTGCTGCGCACCGGCCGGCCGACGGATTCGCGACTGTCGTCGCGGTTGCTCGGCCATTTCCGCCAGCACCTCGTCGCGTCGCCCGGCTATCTCGAACGGCACGGCGCGCCGCGCACGCCGGCCGATCTCGCTCGGCATCGCTGCCTGCACTACCGTTTCCCGAGCAGCGGCAAGCTCGAGACCTGGCCGTTGCGCGCATCGCGCTCGGGCACGCCGCCGGTGGTGCCCGTCTCGATGGTCAGCAACAACGCCGAGACCCGCCTGTGCTTCGCCCAGCGCGGGCTCGGCATCGCGTGCCTGCCCGAATTCTTCGTGCGCGACGCGCTCGACGGCGGCACGCTGCATGCAGTGCTCGACGAATACGTCGCGAGCCGCACGCCGATCTACGTCCTGTGGCCGTCAGGGCGCCATCCGACGCCGAAACTGCGCGCCTTCGTCGATTACATGGTCGAGCACCTGCGCATCTGACCGCGCCCGGCCGTCACGCCGCCTTCGCGTGCGGGCTCAGCCGGCGCAGCGCCTGCCCGTGTTCGTCGAACAGATGGCAGTGCTCGGGCTGCGCATGCACGTGCAGCGCCTCGCCGGTGCGGTACGTGTCGAGCGGCGGAATCCGCGCGATCAGCCCGTCCGGCGCGACGGCCGACTCCGCGTACAGATACGCGGCATCGCCGAGCGATTCGACGGCCATCGTCCGCGCGGTGACGCCGGTTGCCGCCTGCGCCACCATCAGATGCTCGGGCCGCACGCCGACGGTCACCGCCGCGCCGCGCTGCAACCCGGCCGCATCGACCGCGACGCGCTGCGTCTCGCCGCTGCCGAAGCGCACCAGCACGCCGGTCGCATCGATCGACTCGACCGTGCCCGTCAGGAAATTCATCTTCGGCGAGCCGATGAAGCCCGCGACGAACTGGTTGGCCGGCGCGTGGTACAGCGCGTTCGGCGTGCCGACCTGCTGCACCGCGCCGCCCGACAGCACGACGATCTTGTCGGCGAGCGTCATCGCCTCGACCTGGTCGTGCGTCACGTAGATCATCGTCGTCTTCAGCTCGTCGTGCAGCCGCGCGAATTCCAGCCGCATCTTCACGCGCAGCGCCGCGTCGAGGTTCGACAACGGCTCGTCGAACAGGAACACCTTCGGCTTGCGCGTGATCGCGCGGCCGATCGCGACGCGCTGCCGCTGGCCGCCCGACAGCTGCTTCGGCTTGCGGTCAAGCAGGTGATCGATGTGCAGGATCTTCGCGGCCTGCTTCACCGCCTGGTCGATCTCGGGCTTCTTCGCGCCGGCGAGCTTCAGGCCGAACGCCATGTTGTCGTACAGCGTCATGTGCGGGTACAGCGCATACGACTGGAACACCATCGCGATGCCGCGCTTCGCGCTCGGCACGTCGTTGACCTTCGCGCCGTCGATCAGCAGGTCGCCGCTCGAGATGTCCTCGAGCCCGGCGATCATCCGCATCAGCGTGGATTTGCCGCAGCCGCTCGGCCCGACGAACACGACGAATTCGCCGTCGGCGATGTCGAGGTTCACGTTGCGCAGCACTTCGGTGTCGTCGTAGCGCTTCGCGATGTTGCGCAGGAGCACGCTTGCCATGATCTGTCTCCGTTCATTCGTGATGCGCCGCGTTCGATGCGGCGCGATCGTTCGTGGTACTAGTTCGGCAGCACGGCGCCGGTCGCCTGCCAGCGCGCGACGTAGCCGGGCAGCTCGTGCATGTCGTCGAATACGTGACGCGCGCCGATCCCGCGCAGCGCGTCGATCTGCGCGGCCGACGCATGCCCGCCGCCGATGAAGCCGAGCACGGTCATGCCGGCCGCGGCAGCTGCGGTGATGCCGGTCACGCTGTCCTCGACGACGAGGCATTGCGCGGGCACCGCGCCGAGCGAGCGTGCGGCCGCGAGATACACGTCGGGCGCGGGCTTCGGCCTGGCGACGGCGTCCGCGCAGAACAGCCGGTCACCGAAGAAGCGCGCGAGGCCGGTGCGGGTGAGCGCCGCCTCGACGTATGCGCGGTAGCTGTTGCTCGCGCATGCCGTCGTCAGGCCGATCGCGGCGAGTGCCGTATCGATGCCGGCGACCATCGGCGCGTTGACGGCCGCCGCCTCGACCGCGCGGCGGATCGCGTCGACGTCGCCCGCCGTCAGCGTGCGGCCGACCGCCTCGCTCGCGCCGGCCAGCACGCGCTCGATGCGCAGCCCGAGCAGCGGCATCACCGCCGGCCGCGCGTCGACGCCCGGCCAGCGCGCGTCCAGCTCGCGCACGATCACGTCGGCGGCGACGGCCTCGCTGTCGATCAGCACGCCGTCGCAATCGCAGATCAGCACGTTCATCCCGTGGCCGACCGCGCCTTTTCCGCGCGCGCCTTCGCCGGCCGCGCTCATTTGACCGCCCCGAACGTGAGCCCGCGCACGAGCTGCTTCTGCGACAGCCAGCCGACGATCAGGATCGGCGCGACGGCCAGCAGGGAAGCCGCGGACAGCTTCGCCCAGAACAGCCCCTCGGGGCTCGAGTACGACGCGATGAACACGGTCAGCGGCGCGGCGTTCGAGCTCGACAGGTTGATGCTCCAGAACGCCTCGTTCCACGACAGGATCACGAGCAGGAGCGCGGTGGACGCGAGACCCGGCAGCGCCATCGGCATCAGCAGGTAGACGATCTCCTGCCACGTCGACGCGCCGTCGATGCGCCCGGCTTCGAGGATGTCCTTCGGGATCTCGTTGAAATACGTGAAGGTCATCCAGACCGCGATCGGCAGGTTGATCAGCGTGTACACGATCACGAGGCCCGACACGGTATCGAGCAGCCCCGCGTTCTTCCACAGCAGGTAGATCGGCACGAGCACGCCGACCGACGGCATCATCTTGGTCGACAGCATCCACAGCAGCACCTTCTGCGTGCGGTGGTTCGGGAAGAACGCCATTGCATAAGCCGCGGGCACGGCGAGCAGCAGCGAGATCACGGTGACGCCCGCCGAGATCAACACCGAATTCCACGCGAACGCGAAGTAGTTGCTGCGCGCGAACACCTCGCGGAAGCTGTCGAGCGTCGGCATGAAGAACAGCGACGACGCGTACGCCTGCTGCTCGGTCTTGAACGCGGTGATCGCCATCCAGAAGATCGGGAAGAACAGCAGCAGCGCGAGCAGCCACGCGAGCGCGCCGGGCAGCGCACGCCGCACGAGGTCGAACGCGGCCGGCGCGCGCCGGCCTTCGAAAGTCAGGTCGCTCATTTCTCGTACTCCCCCTTCAGGTTGCGCGCGAGCATCCGCACCAGGAAGAACGACACGACGTTCGCGACCACGACGGCGATGATCCCGCCCGCGGATGCGAGGCCGACGTCGAACTGCTGCAGGCCGAGCGCATAGATCAGGTACGACAGGTTGGTCGTCGCGTTGCCGGGGCCGCCGCCCGTCGTCGTGTAGATCTCCGCGAAGATCGACAGCAGGAAGATCGTCTCCATCATCACGACCACGGCGATCGCGCGCTTCAGGTGCGGCAGCGTGATGTAGAAGAACATCGCGATCGCGCCCGCGCCGTCGATGCGCGCGGCTTCCTTCTGCTCCTGGTCGAGCGACTGGATCGCGGTGAACAGGATCAGGAACGCGAACGGCAGCCACTGCCACGCAACGATGATGATCACGGCGGTGAGCGGGTAGTCGGCGAACCAGTCGATCGGCGTCATCCCGAGCGCGCGCATCGCGTTCGCGACGAGCCCGTACACCGGATGCAGGATCATGTTCTTCCAGATCAGCGCGGCGACCGTCGGCATCACGAAGAACGGCGCGATCACGAGCAGGCGCGCCACGCCCTGCCCGTAGAACTTGCGATCGAACAGCACGGCCATCAACACGCCGCCGACCACGGTGATCGCGAGCACCGCGCCGATCAGCACGAGCGTGTGCCAGATCGCGGGCAGGAACGACGGATCGGTCGCGAGGAAGCGGTAGTTGTCGAACCCGGCAAAGCCCTTCACGTCCGGGTTCAGCAGGTTGTAGCGCGAGAACGAATACCAGATCGTCATCGCGAGCGGGATCGACATCCACAGCAGCAGCACCGCGACGGACGGCGACACGAGCCAGCTGGCGCCGCCGCGCGCGCGGCGCGGCGCACCGGGCGGCGACGACGCGTCGCCGACCGACGGCGCGTGGCTCAGGGGAAGACGTAAATGACGCATGATCGGAGTCCCTCCGGTTGAGGCGCGGGCGCCAACGGCCGCCCGGCCTGTCTGCTTCGGCGACGGGCACCGTGCGCGGGGGCGCGCACGGCGCGGGCCGCGTTACTTCTTGTAGCCGGCCTGACGCACCGCGCGATCGGCGGCGGCCTGCCCGGCGGCGAGCGCCTGGTCGACCGTCATCTGGCCGGCCACCGCACCGGCGATCGCCTGTCCGACCACCGTGCCGAACGACTGGAATTCAGGAATCCCGACATACTGCACGCCCGTGTACGGCACCTTCTTCAGCGACGGATCGTTCGGGTCGGCCGTCTCGATCGCCTTCAGCACGAAGTCCGAGAACGGCGCGGCGGCCTTGTACTCGGGGCGCTGGTAGGTCGACGCGCGCGTGCCCGGCGGCACCGACGCCCAGCCTTCATCCTTGCCGGCCATCTCGATGTACTGCTTGGACGTCGCCCACGCGATGAACTTGCGCGCGGCGTCCTGCTGCTTCGACGTCTTCGGCACGGCCAGCGCCCATGCCCACAGCCAGTGCGAGCCCTTCGGCGTGGCAGCGACCGGCGCGGCCGCGAAGCCGACCTTGTCGGCGACCTGCGACTGCTGTTTGTTATAGAGCATCCCGGCCGCGACCGTCGCATCGATCCACATCGCGCACTTGCCCGATGCGGTCAGGGTCAGGTTCTCGTTGAAGCCGTTCGAGCTTGCTCCCGGCGGGCCGTCTTTCTTCAGCAGGTTCACGTAGAAATTGATCGCCTTCTTCCATTCCGGCGACGTCAGCTGCGCGTTCCAGTTCTCGTCGAACCAGCGCCCGCCGAACGTGTTCACGACCGTCGACACGTACGCCATGTTCTCGCCCCACCCGGCCTTGCCGCGCAGGCAGATGCCGTAGGTGCCCTTCGCCCTGTCGGTGAGCTTGTCCGCGAATTCGGCGATCTGGTCGTAGGTCGGCTGGTCGGGCATCTTCAGCCCCTTCGCCGCGAACAGGTCCTTGCGGTAGAACGTCATCGAGCTTTCGACGTAGAACGGCAGCGCATACAGCTGGCCGTTGTACGACAGGCTGTCGCGCGCCGTCTTCACGATGTCGTTCAGGTCGTAGTCGGCGGGCAGGCCCGTCATCGGCGCGAGCCAGCCGCGCTTGCCCCACTGCGGCGTCTCGTACGTGCCGATCGCCATCACGTCGAACTGGCCGCTGCCGGTCGTGATGTCGGTCGTCGCGCGCTGGCGCAGCACGTTTTCCTCGAGGATCACCCAGTTCAGCTTGATGTCCGGGTTCGCCTTCTCGAACGCCGGCGACAGCTTCTTCAACTCGATCATGTCCGGGTTGTTCAGCGTCGCGATCGTCAGCGTGCCGGCGGACGCCGCGCACGCGGCCGTCGCGAGCGCGGCTCCGGCGAAGCAGCGTGCGGCGGCATCGAGCATCTTTCGTTGCATGGCATGTCTCCTGTGATTGTTCGAACTGTCGTCGGTGTTGCGTGTTGCGTATTGCGTCGCTTCCTTCGCGGCCCGTCACGCCGGCCGCTGCATCCCGCACGCGCGCGCATAGTGCGCGATCACGTCGCGTATCCGGTGGCGCACCCATGCGCGCGGCTCTCTCGCGAGGCCGCCCGCGCGGCACGCGGCGTACACGTCCGGCAGCCACTGCGCGACGAGCGTCTCGGGCACGGGCTGCCGCGCAAGGTTGTCGAACAACTGCTCGACCGCCGCCGCGACGGCCGGCTGCAGCCAGTAATAGCGGATCCGGTCGCTGTAACTGAACTGGCGCGCGAGCCGCTGCTCGGTTTCGTCGCCGCGGTAATACGGCGCCCAGTGCTCGGGCTGCGCGCGCATCGCGGCGTCGACGACGTCGCGCAACCGCGAGCGCTGCGCGACGTCGTCGATCAACGCGTCCTCGATGAAGGTGAGCGCGAACAGCGCCTCGCGCAACGCGAAGGTCAGCGCGGGCCCGACCTTCAGCACCGCGAAGTGGTCGCGCACGAGCGCGGCGAGCGCGCCTTCGGTCTGGTAGTCGGTCGAATGCGCTTCGAACACGAGGCGCGGCGTGCGCAGGATGCTCGCGCCGAGCGACGCGGCCTTCGCGCTGTCGTAGTCGAGCACGTGGCGATCGTCGAAATCGACGCCCGGTTGCGCGACGATCGCGACCACGCGCGTCCATGCGTCGTCGAGCCCGGCCGCCGCGAATGCGCCGCGATGCGCGTCCAGCGTCGCGGCGATGCTGTCGCTGCGCGTGACCGTGATCCGCGCGATCGCATCGCCGCCCGTGTCGCCGGCCACTTCGCCGCCCGGCGTCGGCACCTCGGTGCCGATCACGTACACGGGCGCGACGCCGGCACGCGCCGCCGCGTCTTCGGCCGCGCGGCACAGCTCGGCCGCGCGGGCGGCGATGGTCCGGTCGTCGAGCCGCGCCGGATCGTCCGCGCACGCCATGCTCGCGTCGAGGTGGATCTTCTCGAAGCCGGCTTCGACGTATGCGGCGACCATCGCGGCCGCTTCGCGCATCGCATCGGTCGCGCGGCGGTGCCGCCACGGGTTCGGGCCCAGATGGTCGCCGCCGAGCACGAGTGCCGACGACGCGAGCCCGCAGCGCTGCGCGATCGCGTCGACGTCGCGCCGGAAATCGGCGGGCGTCATGCCCGTGTAGCCGCCGAGATGGTTCACCTGGTTGCAGGTCGCCTCGATCAGGAGCGGCGAGCCGTCCGCGCGCGCGGCCTCGCACGCGGCCTCCAGCACGAGCCGGTGCGCGCTGCAGACCGAATAGATGCCGCGCTGCGCATCCGCGCGGTTCGCGTCGAAGATCATCCGCAGCACGGTGTCGGCGTGCGCGTTGCGCGGGCGTTCGGCGACGGGGGTCAGGCCGGACATGCGACACCTCGTTCGGTCAGGAAGCGGTCGATTTCCGTCGCGCTGCTGTTGCCCTCCATCGGGCCGCGCCGCGTGACCGCGATCGCACCGGCCGCGTTCGCGCGACGCAGCGCGACGTCGATCGGCAGGCCGGCGACGAGGCTCGCGACCAACGTGCCGCCGAAGCAGTCGCCGGCGCCGGTCGGATCGAGTTCGTCGACCGGCCAGGCCGGCACGTCCACACGGCTCGCACGGTCGAACGCGGCGCTGCCGGCCGCGCCGCGCTTGAGCACGACGCGCTCGAGCAGCGGATGCGTCGCGAGCAGCCCCGCGATCGCGCGCTCGGCCGGCTGCGGCCCGCAGAAGAACGGCAGGTCGGCCTCGCTCGGCAGAAACAGATGGCACGCGGCGAGCATCGTGTCGAGCGCCGCGCGCATCGGACGAAAGCTCAGCATCTCGGGCCGCACGTTCGGGTCGAACGACACCTTCGCGCCGACTCGCGCCGCTTCGATCACGCCGCGCTGCACCGCCGCGATCGCCGATTCGCTCGTCAGCGACGAGCCCATCACGTGGAAGTAGCGGCAGCCGTCGAACATCGCGGAGTCGACGTCGGAGGCATCGACGCACGCGGCCGCGCTGGTCGACAGGCTGAACACGAAGCTGCGCGAGCCGTCGTCGCGATACGCGACGAACGCGGTGCCGGTGGGACGCGCGACACGACGAATGCGCGCGACGTCGACGCCGTCGTGCTCGAGCCGCGCGACGATCGCGTCGCCGAACGCGTCGCGCCCGACGCAGCCCGCATACGCGACGCGCGCGCCGAGCCGCGCGGCCTGGTCGGCGAAGATCGCCGGCGCGCCGCTCGGAAACGGCCCCGCGAACAGGCCCGGCGTGTCGAAACCCTGGCCGCGCTCGGCGGCGACGAATTCGGCCAGCAGTTCGCCGGCGACGACGATCTCGGCCATCATGCGTGCCCTCGTGCGGCGGCGGCCGCGCGCGGCGCGGACGCCCGGGTTGCGCGTGCGAGCGGCGCCATGTCAGCTCATCCAGTTGCCGCCGTCGACGTTCAGCGTCTGGGCGGTGATGTAGTCGGCGTCGGCCGACGCGAGGAACAGCGCGGCGCCGGTCAGGTCGCCCGGCACGCCCATCCGGCCGAGCGGCACGGCTTCGCCCACGAGCCGCTTCTTCTCGCCGAGCGGCCGGTTCTCGTAGCGCGCGAACAGCGCATCGACCTGCTCCCACATCGGCGTGTCGACCACGCCCGGCGCGATGCCGTTCACGTTGATCCGGTGCGGCGCGAGCGCGAGCGCGGCCGACTGCGTGTAGCTGATCACCGCGGCCTTGGTCGCGCAGTAGTGCGAAACGAGTGCCTCGCCGCGACGCCCCGCCTGCGACGACATGTTGACGATCTTGCCGCCGCGGCCCTGCTCGACCATCCGCTGCGCGACGGCCTGCATCAGGAAGAACAGCCCTTTCACGTTGACCGCGAACAGCCGGTCGAACACGTCCCAGGATTCGTCGAGGATCGGGCGCATGTCGAACAGCGCCGCGTTGTTGAACAGGATGTCGACGCCGCCGAAGCGCTCGACGGCGGTCGCGACGATGCGCTCGATATCGTCGCGGCGCGTGACGTCCGCGGTGACGGCCACCGCGCGGCCGGGGTTCGCCTCGATCAGCCGTGCGAGCGAACCGCTCGCGGGCTTCACGTCGACCAGCACGCAGCGCGCGCCCTCGTCCAGATAGCGTTGCGCGACCGCTTCGCCGATGCCGCTTGCCGCGCCCGTCAGGATCGCGACCTTGTCTTCCAGTCTCACTGGT
The DNA here is from genome assembly GCF_001524645.2 of Burkholderia sp. MSMB0856. Classification (NCBI taxonomy): domain Bacteria; kingdom Pseudomonadati; phylum Pseudomonadota; class Betaproteobacteria; order Burkholderiales; family Burkholderiaceae; genus Burkholderia; species Burkholderia sp. MSMB0856. Next base: position 2,867,756 of record NZ_CP013427.1, read on the forward strand.
TGTCTCCGGTTCGTTCTGCTGTGCGAAGGCAGCGAGGTGAGCGAACGCTCGCCGACCGATCAATTGCTCTGTTGTTGGTCGAATGATCGGATACGCGATTCACGCTGTCAAGGCGGCACGGCGGCTTTCGATGATGCGCTGCGGCACGATCGCGCCGCGCGTCGCGTGGGGAGCCGCGCGCGGCAAGGCGCGGCACGCTGGGTGCGGCGCGGCTGAAACGGCGATGAAGGGGACAGAGCCGGTGCGCGAGGCGGAATTCGGGCTGCACGACGGAAAGATACGTTATATCATCGCGATACTTCGTTTCATTGCCTGCTTCACGCCATGGCCACCTCATCGCCCATCGACGCCCGGCTGTCCCGGGCCGACGCATTCGCCGCCGAGCACGGGCTCGCGTGGACGCCGCTGCGCCGCCAGGTCTACGAACGCGTGCTGGCCGCGCAGCGCCCGATCGGCGCGTACGACCTGCTCGCCGAGCTCGAGCCGCAGCGCGGCCGCGTGCCGCCGACGACCGTCTATCGCGCGCTGGATTTCCTCGTCGAGCACGGCTTCATCCACCGGATCGAATCGAAGAACGCGTTCTTCGCATGCTGCGAGATCGGCGTGCCGCACGAAGGCCAGTTCCTGATCTGCGACTCGTGCGGCGAGACCGTCGAGATTCCGGGCAGCGACCTCGCGAAACAGCTGTCCGCGAGCGCGCCCGCGCACGGGTTCGAAGTCCACCACCAGGTCGTCGAGCTGAACGGCCTGTGCGGGCACTGCAAGGGCAAGCCCGCGCAACGCTGACACCGCACACGCGCGGCGCACGCGCCGCCCCTTCCAACGAGGAGTTTCATGTCCATTGCCCTGAAGCGCGCGCCGCGGCGCGCCCTGCCGCTTGCCCGTCTGTTCGCCGCCGCGGCCGCCGCGCTGTCGATCGCCGCACCCGCCTTCGCGCAGGCCGCGACCGTCAACGTGGTTGCCGCCGAGAATTTCTATGGCGACGTCGCATCGCAGATCGGCGGCCGCCACGTCGCGGTGACCAGCATCCTCAGCAATCCCGATCAGGATCCGCACCTGTTCGAAGCGAGCCCGAAGACCGCGCGCGCGCTGCAGCACGCGCAGGTCGTGATCTACAACGGCGCGGACTACGATCCGTGGATGGGCAAGCTGCTCGGCGCGTCGAAGCAGGCGAAGCGCGCGACGATCGTCGTCGCGGATCTCGTCGGCAAGAAGGCCGGCGACAACCCGCACCTGTGGTACGACCCGGCGACCATGCCGGCCGCCGCGCGCGCGATCGCAGCCGAGCTGGGCCGCGCCGATCCGGCGAACAAGGCCGACTACGACGCGAACCTGCAGAAATTCATCGCGTCGCTGAAGCCCGTCGACGACAAGGTCGCCGCGCTGCGCACGCAATACAAGGGCGTGCCGGTGACGGCCACCGAGCCGGTGTTCGGCTACATGTCCGACGCGATCGGCCTCGACATGCGCAACCAGCGCTTCCAGCTCGCGACGATGAACGACACCGAAGCCAGCGCGCAGGACGTCGCCGCGTTCGAGAACGACCTGCGCAAGAAGCAGGTGCGCGTGCTGATCTACAACAGCCAGGCCGAAGCGCCGATGACCCGGCGCCTGCTGAAGATCGCGCGCGACAGTGGCGTGCCGGGCGTGAGCGTCACCGAGACGCAGCCGGCCGGCAAGACCTTCCAGCAATGGATGGCCGGCCAGCTCGACGCGCTCGCCGCCGCGCTGTCCGCCAGCAAGAAATGACTCACGCAACGCCATGACCGACACTCCCCACGCACTCGCACTTGATCGCGTCACGCTCGAACTGGGCGGACGCACGATCCTTCGCGACGTGAGTTTCTCGATCGAACCCGGCGAATTCGTCGGCGTGCTCGGGCCGAACGGCGCCGGCAAGACGACGCTGATGCGCGCGGTGCTCGGTCTCGTGCCCGTCGCGGGCGGCACGCTGTCGGTCGGCGGCGTGCCGGTCGCGCGCGGCAACGCGTCGATCGGCTACATGCCGCAGATCAGGAGCGGCCTCGCGAATCGCCGGATGCGCGGCTACGACTTCGTCGCGATGGCCGCCGACGGCCACCGCTGGGGGCTGCCGCACACGAACGCCGCGACGCGGCGCGACGTCGACCGCGTGCTCGACCTCGTCGGCGGCCCGACGCTCGCGCGCCGGCCGCTGTCGGAGCTGTCGGGCGGCGAGCGGCAGCGCCTGCTGCTGGCGCAGTGCCTGCTCGGCAACCCGAAGCTGCTGCTGCTCGACGAACCGCTGATCAGCCTCGACCCGAACCACCAGCGCGGCGTCGTCGAACTCGTGCGCAAGGTGCAGCGCGAACTCGGCATCACCGTGCTGTTTTCCGCGCACGAACTGAATCCGCTCCTGAACGCGCTCGACCGCGTGCTGTATCTCGGCAACGGCGTCGCGGCGCTCGGCACCGTCGACGAGGTCATCACCAAGCCCGTGCTGTCGCGGCTCTACGGCTCGCCGATCGACGTGATGCGCGTGAACGGCAAGATTTTCGTGATGTCGGGCGACGTCGAAATCGAAAAGCACGATCACGAACACGAGGACGACGACGGCCACTCGCACGGCGGCGGCGGCCACGACCACCACCACCACGGACACGCTCATCCGGGGCATTCGCACGATGTTTGAATACGACTTCATGATCAACGCGTTCGCCGCGTCGGGGATCGTCGCGGTGCTCGCGGGCATCGTCGGCTACTTCCTGGTGCTGCGCGGACAAACCTTCGCCGGCCACGCGCTGTCGCACGTCGGCTTCACCGGCGCGACGGGCGCGGTGCTGCTCGGCATTTCGCCGATCTGGGGGATGGTCGGCTTCACGCTCGCGGCTGGCATCGGCATGGGCGCGCTCGGCGAACGGCTCGCGGGCCGCGACGTCGCGATCGGCGTGATCCTGTCGGGCGCGCTCGGGTTCGGCCTGCTGTTCCTGCACTTCTACACGTCGTTCGCGACGCAGGTCACCGCACTGCTGTTCGGCAACGTGCTCGCGGTCAACCACGACACGCTCGCGGTGCTGGCCGGCATCGGCGCGGTGAGCCTCGTCGCGCTCGCGCTGATCGCGCGGCCGCTGCTGTTCGCGTCGCTGCAGCCCGAACTGGCCGAAGCCAAGGGCGTGTCGCTGCGCACGGTGTCGATGCTGTTCCTCGCGGTGTGCGCGCTCGCGGTGGCTGCGGCGACGCAGATCGTCGGCGTGCTGCTCGTGTTCACGCTGCTGGTCGGGCCGGCCGCGGCCGCGCAGAACGTGTCGACGCGGCTGTCGACCGGCGTGCTGCTCGCCGCGCTGTTCGCGCTGTTCGAAGCGTGGGCCGGGATCACGCTCGCGTATCACACCGACTGGCCGACGAGCTTCTGGATCACCGCGCTGTCCGCACTCGTGTATGGCGCGAGCCTGTTGCGGCGACGCTGATCGTCGAGTGGCAAAAACGAAAACGCCGGCGTAGCCGAAAGGTCGCCGGCGTTTCTGCATGCGCGCGCGACGTGCGACGCGCGCCGCGGGTCACGCGTGCCGCACCCCGCTTACAGTGCGAGCACCCGCGCATGATGCGCGACGTGATCGGCGATGAACGTCGAGATGAAGTAGTAACCGTGGTCGTAGCCCGCATGACGGCGCAGCGTCAGCGGCTGACCGGCCTTCGCGCACGCGGCTTCAAAGACGTCGGGGTTCAGCTGGTTCGCGAGGAACTGGTCGGCGAGGCCCTGGTCGACGAGGATGCCGTCCGCGAACTTCGGCGCATCGGCGTGCGCGACGAGTTCGCTCGCGTCGTGCTGCTTCCACGCTTCGCGATCATCGCCGAGGTACCCCGAGAACGCCTTTTCGCCCCACGGGCAACGCGTCGGCGCGGCAATCGGCGCGAACGCCGACACCGACCGGTACAGGTCGGGGTGACGCAGCGCGAGCGTCAGCGCGCCGTGCCCGCCCATCGAGTGGCCGAAGATCCCGAGCCGCGCGCCGTCGATCGGCAGCTCGGCCGCGACGAGCTCGCGCAGCTCGCCCGTCACGTACGACTCCATCCGGTAATGCGTCGACCACGGCGCTTGCGTCGCGTCGACATAGAAGCCCGCGCCGACGCCGAAATCCCACGCATCGGCCTCGCCCGGCACGCCCGCGCCGCGCGGGCTCGTATCGGGCATCACGAGCGCGAGGCCGTGCCGCGCCGCGTACTGCTGCGCGCCGCCCTTGATCGCAAACGTCTCCTCGGTGCACGTGAGCCCCGCGAGATAGAACAGCGCCGGCACGCGACCGTGCGCCGCTTGCGGCGGCAGGTACACCGAGAACTTCATCGGCAGGCCGATCGCCTTCGAATCGTGGCGATAGAAGCGTTGCTCGCCACCGTGGCAAGCATGCGAAGAAACGAGTTCGAGCATGGGGTTCCCTTCCGTTCAATACAGCACGATCGGGCGAATCGATTCGCCCTTCTACATCGGGTCGGCGGCGCCGTGGAGCGTCTCGAGCGGCAGCACGTGCGTGATCAGGTCGAGCCGCGCCGCGTGACACGGCGATACCGTGGCGTGCCCGTCATGATCCCCGATCCCGCCGCCCGTCGCGTGCTGGAAATAGCCGCCGCCTTGCCGCGACGCGTCACCGCTGTCGCGACAGGACACGTGCCCGAGTTTAAACGCCGGTCGTGAACCACGCATCCGTTCGCGCATACAGATCGACGAAACGCGCGTGGCGTGCGGCCAGCGCGCGATCGTCGTGCGGGGCGGCGACCGGCGACGCGGTCGGCGCCAGCGTACGCAGCGCGTCGTCGCGCCAGTGTCCGATCGCGACGCCCGCGAGCAGCGCGGCACCGCGCGTCGCGGCATTTGGGCAATCGACCGCGTCGAGCGACGCGCCGAGCGCATCCGCAAGCAACTTGCGCCAGCGCGGATCGACCGAGCCGCCACCGGCGAGGCGCAACGTCGTCACCGGATCGGCCCGATTCGCATCGCGGATCGCATCGAGCCCCGCGCGCAACGCGAACGCGACGCCCTCGAACGCGGCGCGCATCATCGCGCCGCGCGTGTCGCCTAGGCCGAGACCGAGCCAGCCGCCGCGCGCGTCGGGATTCATCCACGGCGAACGCTCGCCCGTCAGGTACGGCAGGAAGCAGAGCCGCGCCGACGCCGGCTGCGCAAACGCGTCGTCGTACGCATCCGGCCAGCGCGGATAGCCGAGCCAGCCGCGCACGGCTTCGAGCGCGAGCCCGACGTTCTGCATCGCGGCCATCGTGTAATAGCCGCCGCCAGCCGCCGTGCGATAACGGTGCAGCCCGCGCCGTGCGGGCGGCAACGCATCCGCGAGCACGACGATCTGGCCGCCGCTGCCGGTGGTCAGCAACGCGTCGCCGGCCGCGACGAGCCCGCTGCCGAGCGCCGCGCACGCGGTATCGGCCGCCCCCGTCGCGAGCGGCACGCCGGCCGGCAGCCCGAGTGCCGCCGCCGCCTTCGCATCGAGCACGCCGCAGCGCGCACCCGAGGCCCGCACCGGTGCGAACCGGTCGACGGGCAAGCCGAGCGCGTCGATCAGCGCCGTGTCCCACGCGCCGTCCGGCGTCGCGAGCGCGGTCGCGCATGCGTCGCTCGGATCGGCCGCGACCTCGCCGCCCAGCGCGACGCGCAGCCAGTCCTTCGGCTGCACGGCCCAGCGTGCGTCCCGCAACGCCTGCGGTTCGTGTGCGGCCACCCAGCGCAACAGGGGGCCCGCCATGCCGGGCGCGACGGGATTCGGCGCGCCCGGCCAGTCGGCCGCGTCCGCTTCGCGCGCCGCACGCGTATCGGGCCACAACAGCGCGGGCCGCACCGGCTGCCCGGCCGCATCGATCAGCACGACGCCATGCATCTGGCCGGAGAAGCCGATCGCCGCGACCTGCGCACGCTCATCGGCCGGCAGTCGCGCAGCGGCGCGCACGAGCGCCTGCCACCACACGTCGGGGGCAATTTCAGCCCAGCCGGGCTGCGGCGACGACAACGCATAGGGTTCGCTCGCAACCGCGCGTTCGACGCCATCGGCATCGAGCGTGACGAGTTTGACGGAGCCGGTACCGAGGTCGATTCCGAGCAGGCGCATGACGGGTTGGCGTATTCGAATAAACGGATATCGATGATAGCGGGATCGCGACATGCGGCCCGATTTGCGCGGCGATTTTGACGCGCTGGCGACGCGATAAAACGAAGCCGCGCACGACCGGTTTCACCCGGCTGCACATAGCGTGCCAAAACGCCCGCCAGCGGGTTAACCCGGCGCGATTTTCCGCCGGTCGTTTTTTCCACTATGCCGCAGTCGCGATACACACCATAAAGCCGCCGATATTTGACATGGGGGCCTGCACTATTTTGAAGGGCTATAAAACCGGGGAACCTCACTCCAGCGGCGTTTCCCGATGATCGACACCCTGTTTCATGCCGAAATGGCATATCGAACCAGCAAAGAACGGAATAGAACCCAGCGCTCTTGTTGCGATGTTCCATTCCGCATAACTTCGTATCACCCCGAAAACAAGATCATGGAGTGAGACAGATGCAATCGAACACGGTCCATCCGTGCGATGAGGTGCTGCCGACCGGCAAGCTTGTAACGCTTGGTCTCCAGCACGTCCTCGTCATGTACGCCGGCGCCGTCGCCGTGCCGCTTATCGTCGGCGGCGCGCTGAAGCTGCCGAAAGACCAGATCGCGTTCCTGATCAGCGCCGATCTGTTTTCGTGCGGCATCGCCACGCTGATCCAGACGCTCGGCCTGTGGATCTTCGGGATCCGCCTGCCCGTCATCATGGGCTGCACGTTCGCGGCCGTGGGCCCGATGATCGCGATCGGCACCAACCCCGGCCTCGGCATTCTCGACATCTTCGGCTCGACCATCGCGGCCGGCATCATCGGCATCGTGCTCGCGCCGATGATCGGCAAGCTGTTGCGGTTCTTCCCGCCGGTCGTCGTCGGCACCGTGATCGCGGTGATCGGGCTGTCGTTGATGGAAGTCGGGATCAACTGGGCGGCGGGCGGCGTCGGCAATCCGGAATACGGCAGCCCCGTCTACCTCGGCCTGTCGCTGCTCGTGCTCACGCTGATCCTGCTGATCAACAAGTTCGGCCGCGGCTTCCTCGCGAACATCTCGGTGCTGCTCGGCATCGTCGCCGGCTTCGTGATCGCGTTCGCGATCGGCCGCGTGAATACCGACGGCGTCGCGCACGCACCGTGGGTCGGCTTCGTGATGCCGTTCCACTTCGGCCTGCCGCACTTCGACCCGCTGTCGATCGCGACGATGGTCACGGTGATGTTCGTCACGTTCATCGAATCGACCGGCATGTTCCTCGCGGTCGGCGACATGGTCGATCGTCCGGTCAACCAGGAGCGCCTCGTGCGCGGCCTGCGCGTCGACGGCCTCGGCACGCTGATCGGCGGCATCTTCAACTCGTTTCCGCATACGTCGTTCTCGCAGAACGTCGGCCTGATCGGCGTGACGGGCGTGAAGAGCCGGTACGTCTGCGCGACGGGCGGCGTGATCCTGGTACTGCTCGGCCTGTTCCCGAAGATGGCGCAGGTCGTCGCCTCGGTGCCGCCGTTCGTGCTCGGCGGCGCGGGCATCGTGATGTTCGGGATGGTGGCCGCGAACGGCATCAAGGTGCTGTCGAAGGTCGACTTCGTGAACAACTCGCACAACCTGTTCATCGTCGCCGTGAGCGTCGGGATGGGCCTCGTGCCGGTCGTGTCACCGCACTTCTTCTCGAAGCTGCCGCCCGCGCTCGCACCGATCCTGCACAGCGGCATCCTGCTTGCGTCCGCCTCCGCCGTGATCCTGAACATCGTGTTCAACGGCGTGAAGGGCGAGAAGGATGCACGTTGCGAAATCCGCCGCGCAGGGCACGACTTCGACGGACGCCCGGCCGACGCGCATCACTGACCGATCCGACCCGGATGCGCCGGAGCATGGCGCGATACGGGAGAGGAAAAACGCCACGGCTTGCCGTGGCGTTTTGCTTTGTGGCGAGTGATTGGGCGACGATAGCGGTAGCGCCGGCGATGACGATCCGCGGTCGCTGCTTACCCAAACCGGCCGAAAAAAAACGCCACGGACTTTCGTCCGTGGCGTCGTCGCATCCCGGAGACCGCGACTTCAGCGAACCGGAGCAGTCGCCCGCCCCTGCCCGCCTTCGTGCTTACCCGTTCGTCGCCGCTGCCGACGCAGGCGCCGGTGCGGCCGCCTTGTCGTAGTCGATCGTTTCGTCCGGTGCGCGCGGCGTCTCGCCGGCGCGCTGGATCCAGCCGCCGCCCAATGCGCGGTACAGCGTGACCAGGTTCGTCCAGCGTGCCAGACGTGCGCTGATCAGCGACTGCTGCGCCGAGTACAGGTCGGTCTGCGCGGTCAGCACCGACAGATAGCTGTCGACACCGTTCTTGTAGCGCAGGTCCGACAGGTCGAAGCGTCGCTGCTGCGCGTGCTCGTTGCGCTCGAGCGCGGCGATCTGCTGATCATACGTGCCGCGTGCAGCCAGCCCGTCCGACACTTCGCGGAACGCCGACTGGATCGCCTTCTCGTAGTTGGCGATCTCGATGCGCTTCTGCACGTTCGCGAGGTTCAGGTTCGCGATGTTCTGCCCGCCTTCGAAGATCGGCATCGTGATCTGCGGCGCGAACGACCACGCCGCCGTGCCGGCCTTGAACAGGCCGCCGAGCGTCGGGCTGCCGGTACCGAACGCGCCCGTCAGCGAGATGCGCGGGAAGAACGCCGCGCGTGCCGCACCGATGTTCGCGTTCGCGGCCAGGAGCGTCTGCTCGGCCTGCATCACGTCCGGACGACGCGTCAGCAGGTCGGACGGCAGACCGGCCGGCACGTCCGTCAGCAGGTTCTGCGCGTCGAGCGGCATGCCCGCCGGCAAATCGTCCGGCAGCGGCTCGCCGATCAGCAGCACCAGCCCGTTCAGCGCCTGCGCACGCGCACGCGCTTGCGCCTGCTGGTTCGCGAGCGCCGTCTCGACGACCGTCTGCGCCTGACGCAGTTCGAGCTCGGAGCCCGTGCCGTTGTCGAACTGCAGCTTCGTCAGGTCGTACGACGCCTGTGCCGTCTTCAGCGTGTTCTCCGTGACCTGCAGCAGGTCGTCGGTGGACAGCAGCGTCAGGTATTGGTCCGCCACCTGCGACACGAGCGAGATCTCGGTCGCCTGCCGCGCATACGACGTCGACAGATATTGCGCGAGCGCCTGGTCCTTCAGGCTCTGCACGCGACCGAACAGGTCGAGTTCCCACGACGCGGAAACGCCGACGTTGTAGGCACGCGAGATATACGGCGCCCCGGTCTGCGACAGGCCCTGCGGCACGCGCTGGATGCTGCCCGTGCCCGTGCCGTCGAGCGTCGGGAACAGGCCCGCGCGCGTGATCTGGTACTGCGCGCGCGCCGCCTCGATGTTCAGCACCGACACGCGCAGGTCGCGGTTGTTCTTCAGCGCGATCTCGATGAGCCGCTGCAGGCGCGGATCGACAAAGAATTCGCGCCAGCCGATGGCGGTCGCCGCCTGGCCGTTCGCGCTGCGCGCGCCGGCAGCGCCCGGCTGCGTCGCATAGACACCGCCGGCCGGATACGCCTGCGCGACGGGCGCGTCGGGCCGCGTGTAATGCGGCGCCATCGTGCAGCCCGTGGCAAAGAGCGCGACCGCGATTGCAGTCAAAGCGTGTTTTTGCATCATCACTGTCCCTTGTTGCCTTCGTCGCCGTTGCCCGGCTTCTCTTCGTGGTGCGAGTGCTCCTGAGCCAGACGCAGCGCCTGGTCGACGTCTTCCTTCTCGCCGCTGAAGATCGCGCGGATCTTCACGAAGAACATCGGGATCATGAAGATCGCGAGGAACGTCGCCGTGATCATCCCGCCGATCACGCCCGTACCGATCGCGTGCTGGCTCGCCGAACCCGCGCCGTTGCTGATCGCGAGCGGCATCACGCCGAGAATGAACGCGAGCGATGTCATCAGGATCGGGCGCAGCCGCAGGCGCGCTGCTTCCAGCGCGGCCTCGATCGGCCCCATCTTCTCCGTCATCTGCAGTTCGCGCGCGAACTCCACGATCAGGATCGCGTTCTTCGCGGACAAGCCCACGGTGGTCAGCAGGCCGACCTGGAAGAACACGTCGTTCTCGAGGCCGCGCATCGTCGCCGCGAGCAGTGCGCCGATCACGCCGAGCGGCACCACCATGATCACCGAGAACGGGATCGACCAGCTTTCATACAGCGCCGCGAGACACAGGAACACGACCAGGATCGAGATCGCATACAGGATCGGCGCCTGCGAACCCGACTGGATTTCCTGGAACGACAGGCCGGTCCACGAATAGCCGATACCGACCGGCAGCTTCTTCGCGAGCCCTTCCATCGCGGTCATCGCCTGGCCGGTCGACTTGCCCGGCGCGGCCTGACCCTGGATTTCCATCGCCGAGACGCCGTTGTAGCGCTCGAGCTTCGGCGAACCGTACGTCCAGTGGCCGGTTGCGAACGCGCTGAACGGCACCATCCCGCCCGACCCGTTGCGCACGTACCAGATGTTCATGTCCTCCGGCGTCATCCGGAACGGCGCGTCGGCCTGCACGTACACCTTCTTGATCCGGCCGTCGGTGTCGAGGAAGTTGTTCACGTACTTCGACGCCCACGCGATCGAGAACGTCTGGTCGATCGCCTCCGCCGTCACGCCGAGCGCATTCGCCTTCTCGCGGTCGATGTCGACCTTGTACTGCGGCGTGTCGTTCAGGCCGTTCGGGCGCACGCCCTGCAGCGTCGGATCCTTCGAGGCCATCCCGAGCAGCTGGTTACGCGCGGCCATCAGCGCGTCGTGGCCGAGACCGGCGTTGTCCGTCAGCTCGAAGTCGAAGCCGGCGGCGGTGCCGAGTTCCGGAATCGACGGCGGGTTGAACGGGATCACGATCGCGTCCTTGTAGCCGGCGTAGCGACCGAACATCCGGCCGATCAGCGCCTGGACCTTCTGGTTCGCGTGCTGGCGCTGCGAGTAGTCCTTCAGGCGCACGAACACCAGACCGGAGTTCTGGCCACGGCCCGCGAAGCTGAAGCCGTTGACCGTGAACGCCGATTCGACGATTTCCTTCTCGTCCTTCAGCAGGTAGTCGGAAATGTTCGCGAGCGTCTTCGCGGTCGTTTCCTGCGTCGAGCCCGACGGCGTCTGCACGATCACGAACATCAGGCCCTGGTCTTCATCCGGCAGGAACGACTTCGGCAGGCGCACGAACAGCAGGCCGACCGCGACGATCACGACCAGGTAGATGATGAGCCAGCGGCCCGAACGCTTGATTACGTGGTGCACGCCGACGTGGTACTTGTCGCGGCTGTTGTTGAACGTGCGGTTGAACCAGCCGAAGAAGCCCTTCTTCTCTTCGTGATGCCCTTGCGGGATCGGCTTGAGGATCGTCGCGCACAGTGCGGGCGTCAGAATCAACGCGACCAGCACCGACAGCACCATCGCCGACACGATCGTCAGCGAAAACTGACGATAGATCGCGCCGACCGAACCGCCGGAGAACGCGACCGGCACGAACACCGCCGACAGCACGAGCGCCACGCCGACGAGTGCGCCGGTGATCTGGCCCATCGCCTTGCGTGTCGCCTCCTTCGGTGACAGGCCCTCTTCCGCCATCACGCGCTCGACGTTCTCGACCACCACGATCGCATCGTCGACCAGCAGGCCGATCGCGAGCACGAGGCCGAACATCGACAGCGTGTTGATCGAGAAGCCCACCAGCGACATGATCGCGAACGTGCCGAGCAGCACCACCGGCACCGCGATCGTCGGGATGATCGTCGCCCGCAGGTTCTGCAGGAACAGATACATCACGAGGAACACGAGCACGATACCTTCGAGCAGCGTCTTGACCACTTCCTCGATCGACAGCTTCACGAACGGGGTCGTGTCATACGGATACTTCACGACGAGGCCGTGCGGGAAGAACGGTGCGAGCTCGTCGATCTTCGCGCGCACGGCTTTCGCGGTCGCGAGCGCGTTCGCGTTGGTCGCAAGCTGGATACCGAGTGCCGCGGTTGGCTGACCGTTGTACTTCGTGTCGAAGTTGTAGTTTTCGCCGCCGAGGCCGATCTGCGCGACGTCCTTCAGGCGAACCTGCGAGCCGTCCTGGTTGACCTTCAGCAGGATGTTGCCGAACTGCTCGGGCGTCTGCAGCAGCGTCGATTCGGTGATCGTCGCCTGCAGCATGGTGCCCGGCTTGGCCGGCGTGCCGCCGATCTGGCCGCCCGCGATCTGCACGTTCTGCGCGGTGATCGCCGAGCTCACGTCGACCGGCGTGAGGCCGTAGTTCGTCAGGCGGGTCGGGTCGAGCCAGATCCGCATCGCGTACTGCGAGCCGAACAGCGTGACGGTGCCGACGCCGTTCAGCCGGCTGATCGGATCCTTCACGTGCGACGCCACGAAGTTCGCGAGGTCGTACTTGTTCATGCTGCCGTCTTCGGAGTTGAAGGCGAGCACCAGCAGGAAGCTGCTGCTCGACTTCGTCACCGACAGGCCGAGCTGCTGCACGACCTGCGGCAGAACCGGCGTCGCGAGCGACAGCTTGTTCTGCACCTGGACCTGCGCGATGTCGGCGTTGGTGCCCGGCGCGAACGTCAGCGTGATCGTCGCGTTGCCCGAGTCGTCACTGGTCGACGACATGTACAGGAAGTTGTCGAGACCGCTCATCTGCTGCTCGATCACCTGCGTCACCGTGTCTTCCACCGTCTTCGCGGAAGCGCCCGGGTAGTTCGCGGTGATCTGGATCGATGGCGGCGCGATCGTCGGATACTGCGCGATCGGCAGCGTGAAGATCGCCGCAACCCCGGCCAGCATCAGGATGATGGCGATCACCCACGCGAAGATCGGGCGATCGATAAAAAACTTTGCCATGAAACAGGCTCCCTGTTATTGCGCGCTCGAAGCAGCGGCAGCACTCGCCGGCGCGGCGCCCGATGCGGCGGCACCGGACGCGGCGGCGGCGCCGGAACCGGCGGCAGCCGGCGCGGCGGTGGCAGCGGCGACACCCGATGCGGCGCCGGCCGCCGGTGCGAGTTGTGCCTCCACCGACTTCACGGTCGCGCCCGGACGCACCTTCTCGACGCCCTGCACGATCACGTGGTCGCCCGCCTGCAGACCGCCTTCGACGATCCAGTCCTGGCCGCGCATGCCCGACGTCTTCAACTGACGCGGCTCGACCTTGTTGCTCGCGTTCACCACCATCGCGATCGCCTGGCCCTTCTGGTCATGCGTGACGCCGATCTGCGGCACCAGGAACGCGTTCTCGTTCACGCCTTCCTCGATGCGCGCGCGCACGAACATCCCCGGCAGCAGCACGCGGCCCGGGTTCGGGAAGACCGCGCGGATCGTCACCGAGCCGGTTGCCTGGTCGACCGTCACGTCGGAGAACTGCAGCTTGCCGGCTTCCGAATACGTCTTGCCGTCCTCGAGGATCAGCGACACCTTCGCCGCGCCCGGACCGCTCGTCTTCAGGCGGCCGCTCTGCACGTCCTGGCGCAGCTTCAGCCCCTCGAGGCTCGATTGCGTGAGGTCCACGTACACGGGGTCGAGCTGCTGCACCGTCGACATCAGCGTCGCCTGGCTCGCCTGCACGTAGGCGCCCGGCGTCACTTGCGAAATGCCGACGCGGCCCGTGATCGGCGAGACCACGTCCGTGTAGCCGAGGTTGATCTGCGCGGTGTCGACCGCCGCCTTGCCGGCCGCGACGTCCGCCGCGGCCTGCCCCTGCGTGGCCACCGCGTTGTCGTAGTCCTGCTTGCTGACCGCGTTCGCGGCCACGAGCACCTTGTAGCGCGCGACCAGTGCGTTCTGCGTGACGAGGTTCGCCTGCGCCTTCGCGAGCGTCGCCTTCGCGCTGTTCAATGCCGCGATGTACGGCGCCGGATCGATCTTGTAGAGACGTTGGCCAGCCTTGACGTCGGTGCCTTCGGTGAATTCACGGCGCAGCACGATGCCGTCGACCCGCGCGCGCACCTGCGCGACGAGGAATGCGCTGGTACGGCCCGGCAGTTCGCTGAAGATGGGCACGGCTTGCGGCTGGACGGTGACGACGCCGACTTCCGGCGTTTGCGGCGGCGGTGCCGATTCTTTTTTTCCGCATGCAGCCAGGAAAACCGCGGCTGCCGCGACAGTGATCAAGCGGTATGGAACCCGTTCGACGCGCATGGAGCGACCTCTGTGTGTAACCAATGGAATAAGTGCAGCACCCGACGGGAGCGCAACACGGATGCGCCTCGCGGCGCAGATCGAACACCTGAATTACTGGACTGCTAGATACAGCAAGTCGGCACGAGACCTCCATGCCGACGAGATGCCGCGAACTGCGGACTGGTACTTTGGCGGGAATCAGCAGAGTGGGATATTAACTGATTGCCACTTTGGTCATTCGATCGTAGGGTGGTATTGTATATACATTCACGAATGTATGTAAAAAGCCCGCTCGCCCTTCGCCAACCGCTAGGTCTTACGAATTATTACCAGTCGCAAGCATAGCCCGTCCGCACAGCGACGACGAGGGTTACGGACCCTATATTCATCTACGATCGATTCATTCAGGCCTGCACATGGTCAGACGCACCAAGGAGGAGGCGCTCGAGACGCGCAACCGCATTCTCGACGCCGCCGAACACGTGTTCTTCGAGAAGGGCGTGTCGCACACGTCGCTCGCGGACATCGCCCAGCACGCCGGCGTGACGCGGGGCGCGATCTACTGGCATTTCGCGAACAAGAGCGAGTTGTTCGACGCGATGTTCGACCGCGTGTTCCTGCCGATCGACGAGCTCAAGCGGATGCCGCTCGATGCGCCCGGCGGCAATCCGCTGGAGAAAATCCGCAGGATCGTGATCTGGTGCCTGCTCGGCGTGCAGCGCGACTCGCAGTTGCGGCGCGTGTTCAGCATCCTGTTCATGAAGTGCGAGTACGTCGCGGACATGGAGCCGCTGCTGCAGCGCAACCGCGCGGGGATGAGCGAGGCGCTGCACGCGATCGATGCCGATCTAGCGGGCGCCGTGCGGCTCAAGCTGCTGCCCGAGCGGCTCGACACATGGCGTGCGACGCTGATGCTGCACACGCTCGTCAGCGGTTTCGTGCGTGACATGCTGATGCTGCCCGACGAGATCGACGCCGAGCAGCATGCGGAACAGCTCGTCGACGCCTGCTTCGACATGATGCGTTACAGCCCGGCGATGCTGAAGACGGGCGACTGACCGGCGGCCGCTCCGCCGGCGCGCCGCGCACCGTGGCATCGCGACCGGCCGGTCGATCCGGTCACGCGTGGGCGGCAGCGCCGCTCCGACCGATCGTCCCCTGCGCTCCCCGATTCGCTCAGGCCGCCTTCGCGCGTTGCGCGCGGGCCCGCCGGTTCGACGCGGCCACCGAATCGCGCGCCGGCATCGCCGCGCCGCCGAGTCCCGCGATCCATGCATCGGTCGACATCACGGCCGCGAAATTCGACTGAAACACCACCGTGTACGCGCGGTGAATCTCTTCGGCGCTCGCCGCGCCCGCTTCGTTCTCGTACGGCAACGCGCCGGTCGCGTCCGCCAGATACTCGACGGCGAGCCCCACGTGCGCCGCGTGATAGACCGTCGACGCATTGCAGTTGTGCGTCATGTAGCCGGCGACCGCGAGCGTGTCGATGCCGCGCGCGTCGAGCCATGCGGCGAGATCGGTGCCGGCGAACGAACTGGCCTGCGCCTTCACGATCAGGTGCGCATACGGCCGGTCGGCGACGACCGGATGCAGCGCGACGCCGTCCGTGCCCGGCGCGAAGATCGGCGCACCCGCCGGCGCGACGTGCTGGACGACGATCACGGGCACGCCGGCCGCGTGCGCGGCGTCGATCGCGCGGCCGATGTTCGCCAGCGATGCGTCGACGGGCGGATATTCGATCGGCAGGTTGCCCGTCACGTATTCGTTCTGGACATCGATCACGATCAGCGCACGGCGGGAAGCGGAAGGCAATTGGGCATTCGACATGGCAGGCTCCGGTTTCGGCGGCGCCGCCCCGCTCCGGAACGGGGCGGCCAGCAGCGCGATGCGATGCATTGTCGGATCGCATCGCGCTGACGGACAGTGGCCCGATAGCCATTCTTCGATAGAATCGGGCCATCACCCTTCCGGAGCCCGTCATGCGCGCCGCCGCGTCGTCCGTTGCCCCTGCCCCGACCGTCGTCGCCGTAATCGCGTACGACGGCATCAGCCCGTTTCACCTGTCGGTGCCGTCCGTCGTGTTCGGCAAGGAACGCGACGCGGCCGCGATGCCCGCGTTCGAGTTCCGCGTGTGCTCGGCCGAGCGCGGCCCGCTGTCGACGACGGGCGGCTTCACGATCACCGCGCCGTACGGGCTCGAGGCGCTCGACGACGCGGACATCGTCATCGTCCCGGCATGGCGCGACCCCGACGAAGCACCGCCTGACGTGCTGGTCGATGCGGTCCGCGCGGCCGCCGCGCGCGGCGCGCAGGTCGTCGGCCTGTGCCTCGGCGCGTACGTGCTCGCCGCAGCCGGGCTGCTCGACGGGCGCCCGGCCACGACGCACTGGGCGTGGGCCGACGACTTCGCGCAGCGCTTTCCGCGTGTGAAGCTCGACCCCGACGTGCTGTACGTCGACGACGGCAACCTGATGACGTCGGCCGGCACGGCAGCGGGGCTCGACTGCTGCCTGCACGTCGTGCGGCGGCGCTTCGGCTCGGACGCCGCGAACCGAATCGCGCGCCGTCTCGTGATCCCGCCGCACCGCCAGGGCGGGCAGGCCCAATACGTGCCGCAGCCGGTCGCCGCGCATCCGCGCGACGCGCGGCTCGCGGGTCTGCTCGACTGGGTGCGCGCGCATCTGGACATCGCGCACAGCGTGGATTCGCTCGCCGAACGCGTGCTGATGAGCCGGCGCACGTTCACGCGCCACTTCCGCCAGGCGACGGGCACGACCGTCACCGCGTGGCTGCAGGCCGAGCGGCTCACGCGCGCGCAGCATCTGCTGGAAACCACGGGACAATCGATCGACGCGGTCGCACAGGCGGCCGGTTACGGCTCGAGCGTGTCGCTGCGTCAGCATTTCGCGGGCGCGCTCGGCACGTCGCCGTCGGCCTATCGGAGGGAATTTCGCGGCGCCGCGCCCGATGCGCGGCGCTAATGGCCGCCGCGCCGCCGGCGCTCAACCCGGTATCGCGGTGGCCGTCGGCCGCTCAGACGCCGTTGATCCAGCGCGCCGCATACAGCAGCAGCGCGACGAACACGACGATCGCCGCCCACGCCCAGACGGGCAACGGGCCGGATTCGCGATGATGCACGGCGCTCGCGACGCGGCCGCTCAGCGCGCCGCCGAGGTGCGGCGGCAGCGGACGCTTCGCCGCGGCCATCAGCGACGCGGGCCGCAGGAACACATGCTGGCGACGCTGCGGGCTCGAACGCGCGCGGTTCGGCACGAGACCGTGCTTCGCCTGCAAAACCGCGCAGAATTCCCGGAAGAAATCGTCGGTCCACGCGTGCAGCGCATTCTCGATCTGCCGTGCCGGTAGTTCGGCGAGCGGCCCGCTCGCCGTCGCCCACACGACGTATTCGATGCGCGTCGCGGCCGCGTCGTCATCGTCCGGCCGCAGCACCAGCTCGACCTGCCCGCGCAGCGCGCCGAGGCCGTCGGCCCGCGCCTTGAAGTTGAGCACGCGGCGCGGCTGGCCTTCCGCGTCGCCCTGCTCGCTCGCCGAATGCGCACGCACGTCGTAGCGCGCACGCAGCGGGCCGAGCGGCACCGTGATGGTCAGCGCGAATTCGCCGTGCGCGTGCTTCACGAAGGATTCGCAATGGTCGAAGCTCGCCCGCAGCAACGCGAGATCCTCGAGGGCTTCCCGCACGACGGCCGGCGCGAGCGGTACGCGTAACGTGTCGTTCAGTTCCATGATGCCTCCCCGATGAACGCGCGCCGCATCAGGACGTCTCGATGAGACTGTCGACCCGCGCGACATCGAAGGCGACGTAGTGCGCCAGCGCGGACGCTGTCTCCCCCGGTTCCTCGTAACTCCATGCGGCGTTCTCGATCACGCCGTCTTCGGTCTGCAGGTTGAAATACACGGCACGGCCCCTCAGCGGACAATCCGTCGTGACGCTCGACTTCACGAGCCGGTGCATGTTGACGTCGCCGCGCGGCAGATAATGGATGTCCGGCAGGCCCGTTTCGCGCACGGTCAGCGCGCCGTGCGAATCGGCATACGTGATGCCGCGATGGATCACGCGCACGCGATGGCGGTTCGGCACGATTTCGAGGCGAAGGTCGGCAGCATCGGACATCGTTTCTCCTCCGGACGGCGGCCCCGGCGGGCAAGCCGGGCGCAGGAAACGAAAAAGCCACGGCACAGGTGCCGTGGCTCTCATTATGGGCGAAACCGCTTCCGATTGCGCGGCCTGGCCGCGCCCGCGCGATACGCTACTGCGCACTCCACTGGAATGCGGCCTTCGCCCCGCCCTTCGCACCGACCGTGACCGCGCGCGATTCGTCGCTGCCCTGGTACGACGCGTGCACGGTGTACCGCCCAGGCGGCAGCTTCACGAGCATGTACGGCCCGCGCGCGTCCGTCGTCAGCAGCTCGGTGCCCTTGCCGTCGACGATCCGCACATGGACGTCGGCCAGGAATTCGCCCCCCTTGCCGGTGAAGCGCAGTGCGAGCGGCCACGCCGCTTCGCTCTGCTCGAATGCCGTCGATTGATCCTTGCCGATGCCACCCGACACGTAGCTGACATCGCCCTGCTGGCTCGCCGCGGGCAAGCCGTCCGATTGTGCGTACGCGCCGGGTGCGGCGACGGCGAAGCCGGCGGCCAGCGCCGCGGCGGCGGCAAATCGGGACACGTTGCGTAGATATTGCATGGCTCCCTCCTTTTCGGGTCGGAACACAGCACCACGGGCCGAACGCCGGCAGCGCCCGCCAAGGCCGGCGAAGCCGGCCCGCAGCGGCCGCCGGTCAGCTCAGGTCGACCGGCACGAAGATCTGTGCATTATCGCGCTGGATCAGGAGAGCAAGACTGTTGCCCGCTCCCTTGACGGCGTCGCGCAATTGCTCGGCGCTCGTGACCGGGCGGCCGTTCACCGCGAGGATCACGTCGCCGGGCTGGATGCCCGCGCTGGCTGCCGGGCCGCCGGCCTGCTGCACGATCAGCCCGTGCGACAGGCTGGTGGCGCTGCGCTCCTGCGGCGTGAGCGGACGCACCGCGACGCCGAGGCGCCCCTGCTCGACGGGGCCGCCGTCGTTCGAGGCCAGCTTCGCGTCGGACATCGCGCCGAGCGTCACGCTGATCGACTTCTTCGACTTGTCGCGCCACACCTGCAGATCGGCCTTCGAGCCCGGCTTCAGGTTCGCGATCTGCGCGGGCAGCGACGTGGAATCGGCAACCGGCGAGCCGTTGACCGCGAGAATCACGTCGCCCGGCTGCAAGCCCGCTTTCGCGGCCGGGCCGTTCGGGTCGACCGAGCTGACGAGCGCGCCGTCCGGCTTCTGCAGCCCGAACGAGCTCGCGAGCGTCTGGTTCAACCCCTGCACGGCGACGCCGAGGCGGCCGCGGCTCACGTGGCCCGTCTTCACGAGCTCGTCCTTGACCTTGATCGCCTCGTTGATCGGGATCGCGAACGACAGGCCCTGGAAGCCGCCCGTCTGCGAGTAGATCATCGAGTTGATGCCGATCACCTCGCCCTGCAGGTTGAACAGCGGGCCGCCCGAGTTGCCGGGGTTCACCGGCACGTCGGTCTGGATGAACGGCGTGTAGTTTTCGTCGGGCAGCGAGCGCGATTTCGCGCTGATGATGCCGGACGTGACCGTGTTGTCGAAGCCGTACGGCGAACCGATCGCGACGACCCACTGGCCGACCTTGCTCTGTGCCGGATCGCCGATCTTCACGGTCGGCAGGCCGCTCGCGTCGATCTTCAGCACGGCGACGTCGGACTGCTTGTCGGCGCCGACGACCTTCGCCTTGTACTCGCGCTTGTCGGTCAGCTTGACCGTGACGACGTTCGCGCCGTCGATCACGTGCGCGTTGGTGAGGATGTACCCGTCCGCGCTGACGATGAATCCCGAACCGAGGCTCGCGCTCGGCTGGTCGTCCGGCTGCGTGTCGCCGCCCATGCCCGGCATCTGGCCGTAGAAGTGCTTGAAGAACTGGTAGAACGGATCGCTCGGATCCATCGGCAGCTGCGGCTGCGGCACGCGCCGCGACACCTGCTTCACGACGTGCTTCGCGCTGATGTTCACGACCGCCGGGCCGTAGGTTTCGACCAGCCCGGAGAAATCGGGAATGCCGGTCTTCGCCGCGGCCTCGGCCGGCATCAGCGCGGCGGCCTGCGCGGGCGTGATGATCTGCGGATCGGCGCGGCGGGTGCCTGCGACATAGCCGGCGGACAGGGCAGCCGCCACGGCGACCGCGACGGCGCCGCGCGCAAGGAATCGGGTGTTCATCGTAGGACCTCCTCTTTGTTAGGACGCAGCGTAACGACCCTGACTTAAAGGAGGCTTAATCGACCTTAAACGGGGCTTAGGCCACCGCCGACGCCGTTCGTCATACGGATTCGGATGCCTGCGGCACCTGCGCCGGCATCTCGGCGTCGCGGAACACGACGCTCACGAGCAGGCCGCCCGCGGCCGCGTCGCCGAGCGTCACCGTCGCGCCCTGCTGCGCCGCGACGCGCTTGACGATCGCCAGCCCGAGCCCGCTGCCCGACACGTCGGCGCGCGCCCGCGCGGAGCTGTCGCGGTAGAAGCGGTCGAACACGCGCTCGCGCTCGTCGGCCGGGATGCCGGGGCCGCTGTCGCCGATCTGCACGCACACGCGGCCGGCCGCGTCGCGAGTCAGCGACACGTCGATGCGGCCGCCGTCCGGCGTGTACTTCACCGCGTTGTCGAGCAGGTTGCCAAACATCACGCGCAGCGCGCCGACATCCGCGACGACGGTCGCCGCGCTGCTCTCCTCGAAGCCGAGATCGATGCTGTGCCGTTGCGCGAGCGGTGCATGCGCGGCCACGCATTCGACGAGCAGCGCCTGCAGGTCGACCGGCTCGCGCATCGTCGCGCCGTCCGGTTCGGCGCGCGCCAGCGCGAGCAACTGCTCGGCGAGGCGCGTCGCGCGCGTGACGCCGGCCTGCAGATCGGCGACCGCCTCGCGGCGCGACGTGTCGTCCTTCGCGCGCGCGACGAGCTGCGCCTGGATCTGCACGGCCGCGAGCGGCGTGCGCAGTTCGTGCGCGGCATCGGCAACGAAGGCCTTCTGCGTGTCGAGCGCCGCCGACAGCCGCGCGAGCAGCCCGTTCAGCGCACGCACGAGCGGCTGCACCTCGAGCGGCAGACGCGCATCGGGCAACGGATCGAGCGCTTCCGGCCGGCGCGCCTCGACCGCGCGCGTCACGCGGCCGAGCGGCGCGAGCCCGCGCCCGACGATCACCCAGACCGCCGCGCCGAGGAACGGCAGCAGCACGATCAGCGGCCACAGCGTGCGCAGCGCCACGTTCGCGGCGAGCCGGTTGCGCACCGACAGCGGCTGCGCGAGCTGCACGACGTTGTCGCCGACGATCGCGCCGTACACGCGCCATTCGCCGCGATCGGTGCGCTCGGTCGAGAAGCCGAGCTCCGCGCGCGGAGCGATCGGCGCACGCGGATGCGAGAAGTACATCAGCACACCGTTGCGGTTCCAGATCTGGATCACGATGCCTTCGTCGCCGTTGGTGCGCGAACCGAACACCTGCGAGAACGGCTCGGACGGCAGCGCCGCGGCGATTTCCTGCAGCTGGTAGTCGAACAGCTCGTTCGCCTCGGCGAGCGCCTGGCGATAGATGAGCCAGCCCGCGGCGCCCACGCCCGCGACGACGATCGCGAGCAGCCAGATCAGCAATTGATGACGAATCGACCTCACGCGTCAGCTTTCCTTGACGACCATGTAGCCGAGCCCGCGCACGTTGCGGATCAGGTCCGAGCCGAGCTTCTTGCGCAGCGCGTGGATGTAGACCTCGACCGTGTTGCTGCCGATCTCCTCGCCCCAGCCGTACATCTTTTCCTCGAGCTGGCTCTTCGACAGCACCGCGCCGGGCCGCGCGAGCAGCGCCTCGAGCAGCGCGAACTCGCGCGCGGACAGCGCGACGGGCGCGCCGTCGAGCGTCACCTGATGCGACGCGGGATCGAGCGTCAGCGCGCCGTGACGGATCAGCGACTCGCTGCGCCCCGCCTGGCGGCGGATCAGCGCGCGCATCCGCGCGCCCAGTTCGTCGAGGTCGAACGGCTTGACGAGGTAGTCGTCGGCGCCCGCGTCGAGCCCCTTCACGCGATCGGCCACCGCATCGCGCGCGGTGACGATCAGCACCGGCAGCGACAGCCCGCGCGCGCGCAAAGTGCGCAACACGTCGATGCCGTCGCGCTTCGGCAGGCCGAGGTCGAGCAGCAGCAGGTCGTACGTCTCGCCGCCGAGCGCCGTGAGCGCGGCGTCGCCGTCCTGCACCCAGTCGACCGCGAAGCCGTCGGCGCGCAACGCCTTGCGTACGCCCTCGGCAATCATTCGATCGTCTTCAACAAGCAGAATCCGCATCGGAGCTGGAACCCATCGGGCGAGTGAAACATGGCGACCATTGTAGCGCCGCGAATCGCGTGCGCCCCGTGCAATGCAACAGAAAGGCGGATTGCAAGGGGCGTGTGCGCACTTGTCTCTACAATGTGCGCTCCGGCGCCGCGCGCGCCCTGCCCGAATCCCGTGCTTTTCCCGTATTCGCCCATGCCGATTTCCGATCTTTCCGCCCGGTTCGCCCCCCGCGCCCGCCCGTTCCTGCGCGCGGCCGCCGTCGTCGCCACCTGCACGGCCCTTGCGTTCGCACCGTCCGCGCAGGCCCGCAAGAAGTCCCACAAGGAAGCGCGCAAGACCGCCGTCGTGTCGCCCGCCGCGCGGGCGGCCGGCCTGCCGGCGTCCGTGCTCGTCGCGCTGCAGCGCGCGAAGGTGCCGGCGTCTGCGATGAGCGTCGTCGTCGAGCGCGTCGGCGATCCCGAGCCGCTGATCGCATGGAATGCGAACCGACCGATGATGCCGGCGTCGACGATGAAGCTCGTCACGACCTTCTCGGGCCTGTCGATCCTTGGCCCCGACTACCGCTGGCGCACGACCGCGTACGCGGACGGCCCGGTCGATCCGGACGGCACGCTGCAGGGCAACCTGTACATCAAGGGCACCGGCGATCCGAAGCTCGTACCGGAGGAACTGATCGACCTCGTCGACAAGATCCGCAAGGCCGGCGTCAAGCGCGTCGCCGGCGGGCTCGTGCTCGACAAGAGCTATTTCGCCGCGTCGACGCGCGACCTGCCGTCGTTCGACGACGACGCGAGCGCACCGTACAACGTCGGCCCCGATCCGCTGCTGTATGCGTTCAAGGCCGTGTCGTTCACGGTCACGCCGGGCGACGACGGCAAGATCGCCGTCGACGTGCTGCCGCCGCTCGCGAACCTGTCGATCGACAATCAGCTGTACGAAGGCACCGGGTCGTGCGGCGCGGCGGCCGCTGCCGCGCGCCCGACGCTGTCGGCCGGCGGCGGGATCATGACCGCGTCGTTCGCCGGCGACTATCCGCTGCGCTGCGGCGCGCACACGACCAACCTCGCGATCCTCGATCACACGACGTTCTTCGCGCGCGGTTTCCTCGCGCTGTGGCAGCAGGACGGCGGCACGATCGCGGGCCCGGTCAGCGAAGGCAAGGTGCCGACCACCGCGCGCCCGCTCGCCGTCCATCACAGCCCCGTGCTCGGCAGCATCGTCTACGACATCAACAAGTTCAGCAACAACGTGATGGCGCGCAACCTGTTCCTGACGATCGGCGCGGCCGCCGGCAAGCCGCCCGCGAGCCCCGAGCAGTCGAGCCGCGCGATTCACGCGTTCCTGCAGAAGAGCGGAATCGCGATGCCCGACCTCGACCTCGAGAACGGCTCGGGCCTGTCGCGCGAGGAGCACGTGAGCGCGCAGTCGCTCGCCGCGCTGCTGCAGGCCGCGAACGCGAGCCCCGTCGCGCAGGCGTTCATCGATTCGCTGCCGATCGCCGGCATCGACGGCACGATGAAGAACCGCCTGACCAACGCGGGCGTGCTCGGCAACGCGCACATCAAGACCGGCACGCTGCGCGACGTGCGCGCTATCGCGGGCTACGTCGCGGGCGCCGACGGCCAGAGCTACATCGTCGTCAGCTTCATCAACGATGATCACGCGGAAGCCGCGCGCGCTGCGCACGACACGCTCCTCGAATGGATCTACGCGGGCGCGCACTGACGACGCACTCGCCGCGACGCGGCGCGGCGCACGCATGTCCGGCTGTTGGCTTGCGTCGATCGCAGGAAGACACCGTGCGTCGGGCGCCCCGCCGCCGGCGATTTCGCCCCGTGCGGTTTGAAACAACCTCGGCCGCGGCGCGCCGCACACGGCCCGCCAGCCGTGCCCAAAAAACGGGGCCGCACCGCGTAGCCCCGTTGCGCATGACTTCCGTAGAAACCCTGTCCTCTGAGGGAACCCTCTACGCTCCCCCCTCGCCTAGCGCGTGGCGATTGCGTAGGCTGTTGGCCTGACCGATATCTACAACGGGCCGTACGCCCGGCCTCACGGCTTGCAGGGGAAAGGAGGAGACACGTCCATGCGATTCGACGTCGAATTGCTTCTGCTCGCGCTGGCGCCCGTCTTCCTGCTCTGCATCGCGTGGGAAGCCTGGCACCTCGCCCGCACGCGTGCGCAGGACCATGTCTATGCGTGGCGTGACACGCTGTGCAACGCGGCGCTCGCACTGATGCACCAGGGCGCCGACAAGCTCGCGTGGCTGTTCGTGATCCCCGTTTATGCGTACTGCTACGCACATTTCCGGCTGTTCACGTGGCACGACGGCTGGCTGTCGTTCGCCGTGCTGTTCGTCGGCCAGGACTTCCTCTACTACGTGTTCCATCGCGCGAGCCATCGCGTGCGCTGGCTGTGGGCCGCGCACGTCGTGCATCACTCGTCCGAGCGGATGAATTTCTCGACCGCGTTCCGGCAGAGCCTGATGTATCCCGTCGCGGGCATGTGGGCGTTCTGGCTGCCGCTCGCGTTCCTCGGCTTTCCGCCGCAGCAGATCGTCGGCATCGTGCTGATCAACCTCGCGTTCCAGTTCTTCGTGCACACGCAGGCGATCGGCAAGCTCGGCTGGCTCGAATACGTGTTCAACACGCCGTCGATCCATCGCGCGCACCATGCACGCAACCCGCGCTACATCGACCGCAATTACGCAGGTGTGCTCGTGATCTGGGACCGCCTGTTCGGCAGCTACGTCGAGGAGTCGCCCGACGATCCGCCGCAATACGGAATCGTCGAGCCGCTCGGCTCGAACAATCCGCTCGTCGCGACGTTTCACGAGTGGGTGTCGATGGCGGCCGACGCGTTGCGCGTCCACGGATGGCGCAACAAGCTGCGCGCGATTTTCGGCCCGCCCGAATGGGCGAGCGCTTATCATGCGCAGATCGCCGAGGCCGCGAATCGCGATCCGCGCACCGTGCCGCTTGCGGCCGTGCGCGACCAATAACCGTTTCAGCCAACGGCCGCCGCGCAGCCCGGATCCGAGCCGGCGCGCGGCAGATGAGAAACACATCGGGCCATATCTACGAGGAGATCGAACGATGCAGTCACAACGACAATTCCCGTCGCGCACCCGTCAACGCCTGCTGCGCACCGCGCAGGTCGCGATCGCGGGCGCCGCGCTCGCCCTGCTCGCCGCGTGCGGCGGCGGCGACGACAACAACAGCAGCGCGTCGAACACGCCGCCGTCCGGCGTGAAGATGCAGGTCGTGTCGTTCGGCGACAGCCTGTCGGACGCCGGCACCTACTCGCAGATCAAGCTCGGCTTCGGCGGCGGCCGCTTCACGACCAACCCCGGCCAGGTGTGGACGCAGGACGTCGCGCAGTACTACGGCGACACGCTGCAGCCCGCGAACCAGGGCGGCTTCGGCATTCCGCTGCAGGCCACGGGCGGCCTCGGCTACGCGCAGGGCGGCTCGCGCGTGACGCTGCAACCGGGTATCGGCCACGCCGCCTCGAGCGTGCCGAACGCCGACTACGCGCAGGCCACGACGACCCCGATCGCCGACCAGGTCAAGCAATACCTGACGCAGCACGGCAGCTTCAACGCCGGCCAGATCGTGCTGATCAACGGCGGCGCCAACGACATCTTCTATCAGGCACAGGTCGCGCAAGCGCAGGGCAACACGCCGGCCGCGCAGCTCGCGGCCGCGCAGGCGATCGGCCTCGCCGCGCAGCAGCTCGGCGGCATCGTCCAGCAGATCGTCGCGGCCGGCGCGTCGCACGTGTTCGTCGCGACGGTGCCGGACATCGGCGGCACGCCGCTCGCGCTGCAAGGCGGCGCGCAGACGCAAGCCGCGTTCACGCAACTGTCGGGGCTGTTCAACCAGACGCTGGTCGGCACGCTCGCCGCGCTGAAGGTCGACACGACGAAGTACGCGGTGGTCGATGCGTTCAAGTGGCAGGACGGCATCGCGGCCAACTACCAGGCGAACGGCTTCAGCGTGTCGAACACCGACACCGCATGCAACCTGAAGGCGATGGTCGCGGCGGCGACCCAGTACGGCGTCGCGGACGCGACCGCCTTCGGCTCGTCGCTGTTCTGCTCGCCGCAGACCTACACGACCGCCAACGCGGACCAGACCTACATGTTCGCCGACACGGTCCACCCGACGACGCGCCTGCACGCGCTGTTCGCGCAGTACGTCCAGCAGCAGATCGCGGCCTCGGGCGTCGGCAAGTAAGCCGGGCGCCACGCGCGCAAGCGAAAACGCCCGACCGGTTCGCCGGTCGGGCGTTTTTCATTTCATGAGCGGATACGAACGACTGCGTCAGTCGCGCGCTTCGAATGCGGCGGCCGCACGACCGAGACGATCGTTGACCGCGATCCATTCGACGGTCTCGGGCAGTTTCTCGACGAGGATGCGAGCGACCTGCGCGCGGTCCAGCGCGCGCAGCATGCCGTACAGGTCGCGCGCATACGCCTGCGGATCTTCCGGCGCCGCGACGAAATGCACGCCGTCGGCCTGCGCCCAGCGTCCCGCGCGCGACGCGCGTGCGACGAGCGCGACACGTTCGCCATCGGTCTGCGCCGCCGCGAGCAGCGGCTCGAGCGCATCGAACGGCAGCAGCGCGAGCGGCGTGCGCGGCGCGTAATGCGCCTTCAGCGTGCCCGACGCGCGCGGTGCGGTCGCGTCGCTGCCGTCGGGCAGGCGCGGCGCGCGGCCGAGCACGTCGGCGATCTGCTGCGGCGTCACGTGGCCGGGGCGCAGTAGCGCCGGGAAGCCGCGCGACAGGTCGAGGATCGTCGATTCGATGCCGACTTCCGACGGGCCGCCATCGAGCACGTGCACGGTGTCGCCGAATTCGTCGCGCACGTGTTGGGCGGTGGTCGGGCTCACGTGACCGAAGCGGTTCGCGGACGGCGCGGCGACGCCGCCGTGGCCGCCGCGCCGCGCGCTGAACGCGGCCAGCAGCGCCTGCGCGACCGGATGCGACGGACAGCGCAGGCCGACCGAATCCTGACCGCCGCTCACGGCGTCCGGAATGCGCGCATGGCGCTTCAGGATCAGCGTCAGCGGGCCTGGCCAGAATGCATCGATCAGCGCCCGCGCATCGGCCGGCAGGTCTTCGACCCAGTAACCGGGATCGCCGCCGGGCGGCAGGTGCACGATCACCGGATGATTCGCCGGACGCCCCTTCGCCGCGTAAATGCGCGCGACGGCCTCGGGATTCGCCGCGTCGCCGCCGAGCCCGTACACGGTTTCGGTCGGGAACGCGACGAGTTGCCCCGCGTCGAGCAGCGCGGCAGCCGCGTCGATCTGAGCGGGCGTCACGGAGTTCGGGAGATCGATGGACATCGGCTGGCGCCTCAGTCGAGCGGCACGCGCAGCAGCTGCGCGCACGCGGTGGCGGCGGCAACGGCATCGTCGCGCGTCTCGGCCGTGAAGTTCACGTGGCCCATCTTGCGGCCGACGCGCGCTTCTTCCTTGCCGTACAGGTGCAGGTGCGCAGCCGGCATCGCGGCGACCGTGTCCCACGGCGGCGTGACGGCCTCGGCCGCGGCGCCGTTCGGGAACCACACGTCGCCGAGGATGTTCAGCATCGCGGCCGGCGAATGCTGGCGCGGATTGCCGAGCGGCATGCGCGTCATCGCGCGCACCTGCTGCTCGAACTGGCTCGTTGCGCACGCATCGACCGTGTAGTGACCAGAGTTGTGCGGGCGCGGCGCCATTTCGTTCGCGACGAACGAGCCGTCTTCCAGCACGAAGAATTCGACGCAAAGCACGCCGACGTAGCCGAGCGTATCGGCGATCCGGACGGCTGCCTGCTGCGCCTCCTCGACGCGCGCGGCATCGGCGGCCGGGGCCGGCACGACGGTCAGCGCGAGGATGCCGTTGTGATGCACATTCTGCGCGAGCGGGAATGCGGCCGAGCGGCCGTCCGCGCCGCGCGCGATCAGCGCGGACACTTCGTATTTCAGCGGCAGGCGCTTCTCCAGCACGCACGGCACGCCGCCGAGCGACGCATGTGCGTCGCGCGCTTCCCGCGCGGTGTTCACGCGCACCTGGCCCTTGCCGTCGTAACCGAGGCGCGCCGTCTTCAGGATGCCCGGCAGCACCGCGTCGAGCGCGGCATCGTCGAGCGCGGCGAGCGCCGCCGCCGATTCGATCACGACGTGCGGTGCGACCGGCACGCCCGACGCCTCGATGAAACGCTTCTCCGCGATCCGGTCCTGCGCGACCGCGACGCAGCGGCCGGCCGGTGCGACGAACGTCGTGCGCGCGAGGAAATCGAGGCTCGCGGCCGGCACGTTCTCGAATTCCGTCGACACGGCATCGCACAGCCCGGCCAGTTCGGCGAGCGCGGCTTCGTCGTCGTAGGCCGCGCGCAGGTGACGGTCGGCGACCGCGCCGGCGGGGCTCGTCGGATCGGGATCGAGCACGGCGACGCGATAGCCCATCGACTGGGCGGCAAAGCAGAACATGCGGCCGAGCTGGCCGCCGCCGACCATGCCCAGCCACGCGCCGGGCAGGATCGGGGAAACGGAATCAGGAGTTGCGGTCATGTCAGTGGTCGGTCGCGGCGGGCGCTGCCCGCCGCAGTGATGAGGATCAGGCGGCCGCTGAAACGGCAGTGCGGCCGCCGGTGCGCCGTCATGCGAGCGGCGGCAGCACCATCGCGTGCGCGGCTTCGTTCTGGCGCACGCGGAACGCGGCGAGGCGGTTCGCGTAGTCGACCGACGTGCCGGACAGAATCGACACCGCGAACAGCGCGGCGTTCGCGGCGCCGGCCTCACCGATCGCGAACGTCGCGACCGGCACGCCCTTCGGCATCTGCACGATCGAGTGCAGCGAATCGACGCCCTTCAGATACTTGCTCGCGACCGGTACGCCGAGCACCGGCACCGTGGTTTTCGCGGCCAGCATGCCGGGCAGGTGCGCGGCACCGCCGGCGCCCGCGATGATCGCGCGCAGCCCGCGCTCGCGCGCCTTCTCCGCGTAGTCGAACATCTCGTCGGGCATCCGGTGCGCGGACACGACCTTCGCTTCGTACGGCACGCCGAATTCCTGCAGGATCGCGACCGCGTTCTTCATCACGTCCCAGTCGGAACTCGAACCCATCAGCACGCCGACGAGCGGCGCGCTGTGCGTGTGGGCAGTCTGGACTTCACTCATTTCGTGCGTTCCTTCCTTCAGGCGAGCGGCTGGCCGGTGATGCGCTCGAGCGCTTCCTGGTACTTCGCGGCCGTCTTCTCGACGACGTCGGCCGGCAGTGCCGGTGCCGGCGCGGTCTTGCCCCACGGCTGCGCCTCGAGCCAGTCGCGCACGAACTGCTTGTCGAACGACGGCGGGTTGGTGCCGACCTGGTACTGGTCGGCCGGCCAGAAGCGCGACGAATCGGCCGTCAGCACTTCGTCCATCAGGTACAGCTTGCCGTGATTGTCGAGGCCGAATTCGAACTTCGTGTCGGCGATGATGATGCCGCGCGTCGCCGCGTAGTCGGCTGCTTCCTTGTACAGGCGGATCGAGATGTCGCGGATCGTCGCGGCCAGCTCGGTGCCGATGCGGCGCTCGGTTTCCTCGAACGTGATGTTCTCGTCGTGCTCGCCGAGCTCGGCCTTCGCGGCCGGCGTGAAGATCGGCTCGGGCAGCTTCTGCGCGTTCTGCAGGCCTTCCGGCAGCTTCACGCCGCACACGGCGCCCGACTCCTGGTATTCCTTCCAGCCGCTGCCGGCCAGGTAGCCGCGCACGACCGCCTCGATCATGATCGGCTCAAGGCGCTTGACGACCACGCCGCGGCCCTTGACCTGCTCGACCTCGTCGGCCGAGACGACCGCTTCCGGCGCATCGCCCGTCAGGTGGTTCGGCACGATGTGCGCGAGCTTGTCGAACCAGAAGTTCGCCATCTGGTTCAGCACGCGGCCCTTGTTCGGAATCGGCTCGCCCATGATCACGTCGAATGCCGACAGGCGATCCGTCGTGACGATCAGGAGCTTGTCGTTGCCGACCGCGTAGTTGTCGCGGACCTTGCCGCGACCGAGGAGCGGCAGCGAGCGGAGCGTGGATTCGTAAAGGGTAGACATCGTCTTTTCGCAGATAAGGAGCCAAACAAAAAGGGAAACGCCGTTCCCCGCGGCAGGCGGGAACGGCGGTCTTGCAATGCGTCGGCGAACCGCCGGGCAATCAGGCCCGCCGGCTGCCGGCCGGCCCTTGTTCGGCCGGACGGAACGGCCGCCCCGAGGGCCGGATCGAATCCGGCGCCCGGGCGGCCAGCCCCGGCCCGGCGGCAAGACCGGGCGGGGCAATCGTACTACAGTCTCAGCGCACGACCTGCGCAAGCGCGCCGGACTTGTACTGTTCGGCGATCTTGTCGAGCGACACCGGCTTGATCTTCGCGGCCTGGCCTTCGCAGCCGAACGCGAGGTAGCGGTCGACGCACACCTGCTTCGCCGCTTCGCGCGCGGGCTTCAGGTAGTCGCGCGGATCGAACTTGCCCGGGTTCTCGAACAGGTAGCGGCGGATCGCGCCGGTGATCGCGAGACGCAGGTCGGTGTCGATGTTGATCTTGCGCACGCCGTGCTTGATGCCTTCCTGGATTTCCTCGACCGGCACGCCGTAGGTTTCCTTCATGTCGCCGCCGAATTCGCGGATCTCGGCCAGCAGTTCCTGCGGC
Organism: Burkholderia sp. MSMB0856; assembly: GCF_001524645.2. Lineage (NCBI taxonomy): Bacteria > Pseudomonadati > Pseudomonadota > Betaproteobacteria > Burkholderiales > Burkholderiaceae > Burkholderia > Burkholderia sp. MSMB0856. The sequence goes on from NZ_CP013427.1 coordinate 2,898,965, forward strand.
ACCGACGACGAACCGTGCATCACGAGGTGCGTGTTCGGGATGCGTGCGTGGATTTCCTTGATGCGCTGGATCGACAGGATGTCGCCCGTCGGCTTCTTCGAGAACTTGTACGCGCCGTGCGACGTACCGATCGCGATCGCGAGCGCGTCGCACTGCGTGAGCTTCACGAAGTCCGCGGCCTGCTCCGGATCGGTCAGCAGTTGCTCGCGGGTCATCGTGCCTTCCGCGCCGTGGCCGTCTTCCTTGTCGCCCTTCATCGTCTCGAGCGAGCCGAGCACGCCGAGTTCGGCTTCGACCGTCACGCCGATCGAGTGCGCCATCTCGACGACCTTGCGCGACACCTCGACGTTGTATTCGTACGAGGCGACCGTCTTGCCGTCGGCTTCGAGCGAACCGTCCATCATCACGCTGGTGAAACCGCTGCGGATCGCGCCCATGCACACGGCCGGCGACTGGCCGTGGTCCTGGTGCATCACGACCGGGATGTGCGGATACGACTCGACCGCCGCTTCGATCAGGTGGCGCAGGAACGGCTCGCCCGCGTACTTACGCGCGCCGGCCGATGCCTGCATGATCACGGGCGCGCCGACCTGATCCGCCGCCGCCATGATCGCCTGGACCTGCTCCAGGTTGTTCACGTTGAAGGCCGGCAGGCCGTAACCGTGCTCTGCCGCGTGGTCCAGCAATTGACGCATTGATACGAGAGGCATTGTGGAACTCCTTGGAATGAAAACCGGTGCGCCCTGACGCCGGCGCGGCGCTCGGCCCCGTCGAAACCGGGGCGGCACGGCGCGGCTGAGCGTCGAATAGCCGCATTTTATCGCGAAGCGCCTCCGATTCCGACCGGCCGGTAGCGCGTACTCGCAATTTGTTACCTTCGCACGGCACAATCCGGCCAAAAAACAGAAAAAAAGCCGCACGGGGCATCAGACCCCGCGCGGCTTTCGTCAAAAAAACGGTGCCCGATCGGCTCGGGCGGCCGGTGGACTGGCCGCCGGGCCGGCCCGGCGCATGCCGGCGCTCAATAATGCTCGCCGACCCGCACAATCTTCAGCGTGTTGGTGCCGCCCGCCTGCCCCATCGGCTCGCCGACGGTCAGCACGACCATGTCGCCGTGCTGCACGTAGCCCTGCTTGACGACGATCTCGAGCGCCGCCTGCAGCGCCGAATCGCGGTCGCTGTTGAAGTCGACGTGCAGCGGCGTCACGTTGCGGTACAGCGCCATCGTGCGCTCGCTGCCGACGCGCGGCGTCAGCGCGAAGATCGGCACGTGCGTGTAGTGACGCGACATCCACAGCGCGGTCGCGCCCGATTCGGTCAGCGCGACGATTGCCTTCGCACCGAGGTGATACGCGGTGAACAGCGCGCCCATCGCGATCGACTGGTCGATCCGCGTAAACGTGCGGTCGAGGAAATCCTTGTCCAGCTCGACGTGCTCGGACTTTTCCGCCTCGACGCACACGGCCGCCATCGTCTCGATCGTGACGACCGGGTACTTGCCGGCGGCTGTCTCGGCCGACAGCATCACCGCGTCGGTGCCGTCGAGCACCGCGTTCGCGACGTCCGACACTTCCGCGCGGGTCGGCACCGGCGCGTGGATCATCGATTCCATCATCTGCGTCGCGGTGATCACGAGCTTGTTCGACTCGCGCGCCATCCGGATCATCCGCTTCTGCAGCGCCGGCACGGCCGCGTTACCGACTTCCACCGCGAGGTCGCCACGCGCGACCATGATGCCGTCGGACGCGTCGAGAATGCTCTGCAGCGCCGGAATGGCCTCCGCGCGCTCGATCTTCGCGATCATCTTCGGCTTGATGCCGTACGGCGCGCCCGCGATGTTCGCGAGCTGGCGCGCCATTTCCATGTCCGTCGCATTCTTCGGGAACGACACCGCGACCAGATCCGCGCCGAGCGACATCGCCGTGCGGATGTCTTCCATGTCCTTCGCGGTCAGCGCGGGCGCCGACAGACCGCCGCCCTGACGGTTGATCCCCTTGTTGTTCGACAGCTCGCCGCCCACCTTGACGATCGTGTGGATCTCGTCGCCGAGCACGCGCTCGACGGTCAGCACGATCAGGCCGTCGTTCAGCAGCAGCAGGTCGCCCGGCTTCAGGTCGCGCGGCAGTTCCTTGTAGTCGAGGCCGACGCGCTCGTCGTTGCCGAGTTCGCAGCCCGCATCGAGGATGAAGGCCTGGCCCGGCACGAGGGTCGTCTTGCCGTTCTCGAACTTGCCGACGCGGATCTTCGGGCCCTGGAGGTCGGCCATGATCGCGATCTCGCGGCCGACCTTGCGGGCGGCCTCGCGCACCATCTCGGCGCGCTGGCGGTGATCGTCGGCCGTGCCGTGCGAAAAGTTGAGCCGCACGACGTCGAGGCCCGCCTGCATCATCTGCAGCAGAATCTCCGGCGAACTGGAAGCCGGGCCGATCGTGGCGACTATCTTGGTGGCGCGCTGCATGAAACTCCTCATCTGGATCAAGGTGGATGCGCTGGGTGAAACGCTGCGAGAGCCGGAATCGGCGGGCCCAGCGGCGGCCGTTCCGGGGGGCGTGCCGGTGCTTGCGCCCGGCATCGCTTTGTTCTGAATCTCGTGGTGCTGCACGACCGCGTCGCCGGCGGCCGCCGGTGCGCGCGGGGTCGAGTTCGCCCGCGCGGGCGCGCGTTTGCGCTTGCCCGCGCCGGCCGGCTGCTCCGCCTTCGCGGAGCGCGCGGCCCTCGTCACCCCTGCGCGCGCCGCCACGCTCAGGCCGCCCGCGTTTCGAGCACTTCCACTGCCGGCAGCTTCTTCCCCTCGAGGAACTCGAGGAAGGCGCCGCCGCCCGTCGAGATGTAGCTGACCTGGTCATGGATGCCGTACTTCGCGATGGCCGCGAGCGTGTCGCCGCCGCCCGCGATCGAGAACGCGGACGATTTGGCGATCGCTTCGGCGAGCGTCTTGGTGCCGTTGCCGAACTGGTCGAACTCGAACACGCCGACCGGGCCGTTCCAGACGATCGTGCCGGCCTTCTCGAGCTGGCTGGCGAGCGCCTTGGCCGTATCCGGGCCGATGTCGAGGATCATGTCGTCCGCTTCGATGTCGGCGACCTGCTTCACCGTGGCCGCGGCCGTCGGCGAGAATTCCTTGGCCGTCACGACGTCGGTCGGGATCGGCACCGACGCGCCGCGCTCGCGCGCCTCGTCGATGATCGCCTTCGCCTCGGCGACGAGATCGGCTTCCGCGAGCGACTTGCCGATCGACAGGCCGGCCGCGAGCATGAACGTGTTCGCGATGCCGCCGCCGACGATCAGCTGATCGACCTTGCCGGCGAGCGACTTGAGAATCGTCAGCTTGGTCGACACCTTCGAACCGGCGACGATCGCGACCAACGGGCGAGCCGGGTTGCCGAGCGCCTTGCCCAGCGCGTCGAGTTCGGCGGCCAGCAGCGGGCCCGCGCACGCGACCGGCGCGTACTTCGCGATCCCGTGGGTGGTCGCTTCCGCGCGGTGCGCGGTGCCGAACGCGTCATTCACGTAGACGTCGCAGAGCTTCGCCATCTTCTGCGCGAGCTCGTCCGAATTCTTCTTCTCGCCCTTGTTCACGCGGCAGTTCTCGAGCAGCACGACCTGGCCCGGCGCGACGTTCACGCCGTTCTCGACCCAGTTCGAGACGAGCGGCACGTCACGGCCGAGCAGTTCGGCGAGACGCTTCGCGACCGGCGCGAGCGAGTCTTCCGGCTTGAACTCGCCTTCGGTCGGACGACCGAGGTGCGACGTGACCATCACGGCCGCGCCGGCGTCGAGCGCGGCCTGGATGGCCGGCACGGACGCGCGCACGCGCGTGTCTTCGGTGATGTTGCCGTGATCGTCCTGCGGGACGTTCAGGTCGGCGCGGATGAACACCCGCTTGCCGGCGAGCTGGCCGGCGGCGATCAGGTCGGTAAGACGCTTGACTTGGCTCATGTTGAACAGATTGAAGTAGTGGATGGGGAAAGGGGGTTCACGCTGGATGTGCGCGGGCTGCCGCGAAAGGGCGCCGGATGCGGCCGTGGCTGGCGGTTCGCATGACGCGCACGGGTAAAAAATCTCGAACGGGCATTCTAGCCGATCCATCCGGCAGACTGACCCGTGCGGCGGCGAATTCCGCCTATTTGGGATCGCGCGCGGCCGTCGACACATTTCCGCAACGCAGCAATACGAGTTCGCCAGCGGCCGGCGCCCGGCGGGCGGCCACGACGATTCATCAGAAGATCAGCCGCAGCGCGGTGAAGACGAGCATCCCGACGATGATCGTGCCGAGCATGCTGCGCCGCCACAAAAACCAGCCGAGACCGGCGAGCGCGGCGTAAAACGGATGGTTGGATAGCGCGAACGACAGCCCGGTCGGCGTTTCGAGCACGTCGGGCAGCACGACCGCGACGAGCGCGGCGGCCGGCGCGTAGCGCAGCGCGCGCTGCGCGCGCTCGGGCAGCACGGTGCGTTCGCCGCCGATCAGGAACAGCGCGCGCGTGACGGCCGTGACGATCGTCATCCCGACGATCACGATCCAGATTTCCGTCGCGCTCATTCGATTTCCTTTTCGTGCACGGTTTCGGTGCGGATGCGGCGCCAGTCGGCGCGTTCGACGAAGAAATCAGCCGTGCACCCGGCCGCGAGCGCGGCCAGCACCGCGATCGGCAGCGCGAGCCGGTACGGCAGGTCGAACGCGATCAGTGACACGATGCCCGCGACCGCGACGGCCGCGAGCGTCGAGCGGTTCGCGACCGCCGACACCATGATCGGAAGCAGCGCGAGCGTGCCGGCCAGCTCCAGCCCCCAGCTCGCGGGAAAGAAGCTCGCGAGCAGGATGCCGGCGAGCGACGACACCTGCCACGACGCCCAGCTCGCGAGCGCCATCCCCCAGAAATACGCCTCCTTGCCCGGCACGTGGCCGTATGCGAAGCCCTGTTTCTGGAACAGCAGGTAGATCACGTCGCCGTTGAAATAGCCGATCGCGAGGCGCCGCCACAGCGGCAGGTAGGAAAAATGGGGCGCAAGCCCGGCGCTGAAGATCACGAAGCGCATGTTGACCATCGTGGCCGTGAGCAGGATCGTCCAGATCGGCAGCTTCGCGACGAGGAGCGGCAGCACCGCGAGCTGCGACGAGCCCGCGTAGACGAAGATCGACATCGCGCTCGCCTGCCCGAGCGTCATCACCGACTTGCTCATCGCGACCCCGGTGACGAGCCCCCAGGACAGGATCGCCATCAGTGTCGGGGAATAGTCGCGCGCGCCCTGGATCAGCGCGAAGCGGTCGGTGGCGGAGAATCGAGCGAGCATGGGAAGCGGGCCGCGGCGGGCGGTTCGTCGGGCCGCCGGCGCCTCCTGCCGGTACGACCCGTCGTTATTGGAATCGGTACCGGGCGATTATAGCGCCGGCCCCGTGCCGACCGACCGGATCGCCTTCAAATGACGCTAAAATAAGCGTCTTTCCGGCTCAATGCTGCACACAACCCGCTGCACAACTGCTTCCCAGGAGAATCCTATGTCAATGGCCGACCGCGACGGCAAGATCTGGATGGACGGCAAGCTGATCGACTGGCGCGACGCCAAGATCCACGTCCTGACCCATACGCTGCACTACGGCATGGGCGTCTTCGAGGGCGTGCGTGCGTACAAGACGGCCGACGGCAGCACCGCGATCTTCCGTCTGCGCGAGCACACCAAACGTCTGCTGAATTCGGCGAAGATCTTCCAGATGGACGTGCCGTTCGACCGCGAAACGCTCGAAGCCGCGCAGCTCGAAGTCGTGCGCGAGAACAAGCTCGAGTCGTGCTACCTGCGCCCGATCATCTGGGTCGGCTCGGAAAAGCTCGGCGTGTCGGCGAAGGGCAACACGATCCACGTCGCGATCGCCGCCTGGCCGTGGGGCGCGTACCTCGGCGAGGACGGCCTCGCGAAGGGCATCCGCGTGAAGACGTCGTCGTTCACGCGCCACCACGTGAACGTGTCCATGGTGCGCGCGAAAGCGTCGGGCTGGTACGTGAACTCGATCCTCGCGAACCAGGAAGCGACCGCCGACGGCTACGACGAAGCGCTGCTGCTCGACGTCGACGGCTACGTGTCGGAAGGCTCCGGCGAGAACTTCTTCCTGGTGAACAACGGCAAGCTGTACACGCCGGACCTGTCGTCGTGCCTCGACGGCATCACGCGCGACACGATCATCACGCTCGCGAAGGACGCCGGCATCGAGGTGATCGAGAAGCGCATCACGCGCGACGAGGTCTACACGGCCGACGAAGCGTTCTTCACGGGCACGGCCGCCGAAGTCACGCCGATCCGCGAGCTCGACAACCGCACGATCGGCAGCGGCGCGCGCGGCCCGGTCACGGAAAAGCTCCAGTCGGCATTTTTCGATATCGTGTCGGGCAAGAACGCGAAGTACGCGCACTGGCTGACGAAGGTCTGAGTGCGCTGCGCCACCGACCGCCCCACAAAAGAGTGATAAGAGAAAGTCTCATGAGTGAAATCAAGGAAATGCCGCTGGTCGAGCTGACGGCCAAGGATCTCCCCGCCTACTGCCCGAACCCGGCCATGGCGCGCTGGAGCGCGCACCCGCGCGTCTTCATCGACGTGTCGCACGGCGAGGCACGCTGCCCGTATTGCGGCACGCGCTACAAGCTGCACGACGGCGAGGTGGTCAAGGGCCACTGAGCCCGGGCCGGGCCCGCGGGCCCGCCGCACGCGAGGCGGCGCAGCCGGAACTCCGGCGCGCCGCCCTTTTCCTGTTCTGACAACCCGAACGCGGTGCATGCGCGCCGTGCTTCATTACGACATCGGAAGTCGACCTGATGCGTCGAGCGCTGGTTATCGCACCGAACTGGATCGGTGACGCATTGATGGCGCAGCCGCTTTTTGCGCTGCTGAAAAAGCTCCATCCCCGCATCGCGATCGATGCCGTCGCGCCCACCTGGGTCGCGCCCGTGCTCGAGCGGATGCCCGAGATCCACGATGTCTACGCGACCGACCTCGCGCACGGCAAGCTGCAGCTGCTGCGCCGCTGGCAGCTCGCGACCGACCTGCGTGACGTCGGCTACGACGCGGCGTACGTGCTGCCGAATTCGCTGAAGTCCGCGGTGATCCCGTGGCTCGCGAACATTCCGCTGCGGATCGGCTACACGGGCGAGCACCGCTACGGCCTGCTGAACGTGCGGCACGCGAACCCGGACAAGTCGGCCGAGCGTCCACCGATGACGACCCACTACGCGGCGCTTGCGTATGCGCCGGGCGCGAAGCTGCCCGAGTCGATGAAGACGCTGCCCGCGCCGCGCCTCGACGCCGACCTGAACGAGACGGCGCGCGTGTCCGCGCGTTTCAATCTCGATACGCGCAAGCCGCTCGTCGTGTTCTGCCCCGGCGCGGAATACGGCCCGGCCAAGCGCTGGCCGCCCGAGCACTTCGCGACGCTCGCGACCATCGTCCACCAGTCGTTCCCGTACACGCAGATCGTCGCGCTCGGCTCGCAGAAGGACGCCGCCGCCGCGCAGGCGATCGCCGACCACGCGCCGAACGTGCGCAACCTGTGCGGGCAGACGTCGCTGTCCGAGGCGTGCGCGCTGATCGCGCGCGCGAACGCGGTCGTGACCAACGATTCGGGGCTGATGCACGTCGCGGCCGCCTTGCGCCGGCCGCTCGTCGCGCTGTACGGCTCGACGGATCCGCGCCACACCCCTCCGCTGTCGGAGCTGGCGAAGGTACAATGGCTGCATCTCGAATGCAGTCCCTGCTTCGAACGCGAGTGCCCGCTCGGCCATCTGAACTGCCTGCGCCAACTCGGTCCCGAGCAGGTATTCGGCGATTTGCGCGGCATGCTCGTCGGGCAGCGCTGACCCTGGCCGGCAGCGTCGCACGACGCGCCGGGCAATCCGATTCACCGGTGTACGGCGGCTCCATCCGGGCCGCCGTGCTGAATACGGCGCGCGACGCGCGCGAGAGATAACCCCGATGCCACGTTTTGCCCGCCTTTTCGAAGCCGCTGCCGATACGCTGAACGCTTACTACCAGGCCGTCGCCGATGCCAATCTCGACGCGCTGCTGGGGTTGTGGATCGACGAGGACTTCGCCAGCTGCGTCTGGGCCGACGGCGAGCATCTGCACGGCCTCGACCAGATCCGCAGCGGGCTGGCGAACCGCCTCGCGACGCGTCCCGTGACGATCGAACCGCTCGACATCCGCGTATACGATAGTCTCGGCACCGTCGTCTACACGATCGCCGAGGCGCATCAGCAGGCCGACCTGACGGCCGAACCGGACATGGTTTTCGCCACGTACGTGATGATTCACGAACGCGGCGAGTGGCGCATCGCGCATATTCACGCGAGCCCGATTCCCGAACAAGCGGCCGGACAATTCGCCGCGAAGATCCGTCACGGGCAGGGTCCGCTGCACTGACGAAGAACGAAGCAACGCATTAGCGGGGCGATCATGAGTACGGCTTCTCCGCCCACCTCGCCGCTGACCGGGGCCCCGGCCCCCGACGACGATTCATTGCGCTATCGCGCACCGCGCTGGCTGCCGAACAGCCATGCCCAAACCATCGTGCCCGCGCTGTTCGCACGGCGTCCGGCGGTCGCGTACCGACGAGAGCGATGGGAAACCCCCGACCACGATTTCATCGATCTCGACTGGGTCGCGCATCTCGACAGTGCCGCGCCGGCGCCCGACGCACCGCTGTTCGTGCTGTTCCACGGCCTCGAAGGCAGTTCCGGCTCGCATTACGCGCTGGCGATGATGGCCGCCGCGCGCGCGAAGGGCTGGCACGCCGTCGTCCCGCACTTTCGCAGCTGCAGCGGCGAGCTCAACCGGCAGCCGCGCTTCTACCATCTCGCCGACAGCGCCGAGGTCGACTGGATCCTGCGCCGGCTCGCCGCGCAGCATCGCGGGCCGGTCGTCGCGGCCGGCGTATCGCTCGGCGGCAACGTGCTGCTGCGCTGGCTCGGCGAGCACCGCAGCGACACGTCGATCGTGCACGCGGCCGCCGCGATCTCGACGCCGATCGACGTGCATGCGGGCGGCCTCGCGCTGTCGCAGGGCTTCGCGATGGTCTATACGCGCAGCTTCCTGAAGACGCTGAAGCGCAAGGCGCTCGCGAAGCTCGACCAGTATCCGGGGCTGTTCGACCGCGACGCGATGCTGCGGGCCGTGACGATGCGCGACTTCGACGAAGTCGTGACCGCGCCGCTGCACGGCTTCGCGGACGCCGACGACTACTGGACCCAGGCCACGACGCGCCCGCTGCTGCCCGCGATCGACGTGCCGACGCTGATCCTCAACGCCCGCAACGATCCGTTCCTGCCCGAATCCGCGCTGCCGAGCGCCGCCGACGTGTCGCCGGCCGTCGAGCTCGACCAGCCCGCGGACGGCGGCCACGCGGGATTCATGACCGGGCCGTTCCCCGGCCGCCTCGACTGGCTGTCGGCGCGGGTGTTCGGCTATTGCTCGAAATTCGTCGACCATGGATGACATCGTCAGGCAGGCCCTCGCCAAGTGGCCGAACGTACCGCACTGCACCGGCTGGCTGCTGCTCGACCGGCGCGGCGAATGGCGGCTGCGCGACGACGCCGCGCAGGCCGCGGGAGCGCTCGGCTCGCCGGTCCGGCATGCCGCGCTGAACGCGTTCATCGGGCGCAACTACGACTGCGACGCGCACGGCCAGTGGTTCTTCCAGAACGGGCCGCAGCGCGTGTACGTCGAGCTCGCCTATACACCGTGGGTCGTGCGCCTGGCCGAACGCGACGGGCAACTCGCGCTGGCCGACCAGACCGGCGCGCCATTCGAACCGGACGCCGCGTGGCTCGACGACGCGGGCGGCGTGCTGTTTCGCGCGGCCGGCTCGCCGCCGCGCGTCGCGGCGCTGCACGACCATGACCTCGGCCTGTTCGCCGATCACGCGGACTTCGACGCGACGCCGCCCGTGCTGCGCTGGCGCGACGGGTGCACGCTGTCGCTCGGCAATCTCGCCTGCGCCGACGTGCCCGCGACGTTCGGCTTCGTCGCGAGTCCCGCGCAGCGGGCGCGCCGCAGCTCGCCAGATGGCCGCGACGGCAGCGTCGAAAGCTGACGCGCAACCCACCCTGCCCGCCTGACGGCCGCTATCCGCGGCCGTTCTTCTCGTCCTCGCGCTCTTCCTTGTAGCGCGCCTCGAATTCCAGCAGCCGCGCGCCGATGATCGACTGGTCGTAGAACGACACGTCCTTCGCGTCGCGCGCCTCCTTCAGCTGGCGTATCGCCGACGGCCACGCGCCGTCGAGCGCCAGCTTCTCCGCGAGCGCGCGCCGCCGCGCGAGCACGTCGCCCCGGCCGTCGCTCGCCTTCGCGAGATAGTCCCACCAGTCCGGCTGCTCGGGGTCCGCCTGCGCCTCCGTGCGCGCGAGCGTCTGTGCTTCGGCGAAGCGGCGCGCGGCGATCAGCGCCTGCAGGTGCGCGACGATCGCCGCGTGCGACGCCGGCCAGCGCCGCTGCGCGAGCGCCGCGAGCCGCACCGCGTCGTCGGTCCGGCCCGCGCGGCGCGCGATGTCGGCGGCGAGCACGTCGAGGCTCGGCGAACTCGTCTCGGGATCGTCCGCGCGCCGCTCGCGCGCGTCGAATGCGGCACGGGCCGACACGAGCGCCTTGTCGGCCGCGTCGTACTGGCCGAGCAGCATGTTCGCGAGCGCGATCCCGTATTCGTTCGCCGCGACGTTCGGCGCCGTGCGATCGTCGAGCTCGAGCTGCATCCTGCGCGCCTCGGCCGCGATGTCGTTCGGCGCGCGATTCTGCAGGATGCGCAGCCGTGCGCGCACGAAGCCGTATTCGGCCGACTGGCGCGGCTGCCGGTATGGCGCGCGGCGTGCGCGATCTTCCATGTCAGCGATCCGTTCGCCCGTCAGCGGGTGCGTACGCGCATAGGCCGGCACGCCCGCGTCGCCCATCGACGCGCGCTCGAGCCGTTCGAAGAAGCCCGGCATTCCGTACGGGTCGTAGCCGGCGCCGGCGAGCAGCTGGAATCCGACGCGATCGGCCTCGCGCTCCGCCGACCGCGAGAAGCGCAACTGGTTGTCGACCGCGTACGCCTGCCCGCCCATCGCGATCGCGCTGCCGAGATCGCCGCTGCGCGCGAGCACGCCCGCCAGCACGCCGAGCAGCATCGTCGCGAGCGCCGTGTAGCCGGTCTTCTCGTTCGCGCCGATCATCCGCGCGATGTGCCGCTGCAGCACGTGGCCCATCTCGTGACCGACCACCGACGCGAGTTCGGATTCCGTCTGCGTCGTGACGACCAGCCCGCTGTTGATGCCGATGAAGCCGCCCGGCATCGAGAACGCGTTGATCTGCGGATCGCGCACCGGGAACAGTTCGAAATCCGGCATGTAGCCGCCGATGTAGCGCGCGGCCGCCGCGGCCGCGAGCCGCTTCGCGATCGCGTTCAGGTAGTCGCGCGCGAGCCAGTCGTCGAGATAGTCGGGATCGCGCCGCACCTCGCGCATCACGCGCTCGCCGAGACGCCGTTCGGCCCGCGGCGTGAGCGAACCGCCGGAGCCGTCGCCGAGGTCGGGCAGCTCCAGCGCGCGCAGCGGTGCGCGCAGGCTCGCGACCGGCGCGGACGCGCCGTCGGCGCCGGAAAACCGGCTCTCCGCGCCGCCGTAGGTGCCGAATACGCCGGTCGCGATGCCGGACGGCACCGTGGAAATCGACGGCGACGCGCCTGCCGCCGGCTCGAGCGGCAGCGCGGACGTGCGCTGTGCATGACCGCTCGGCGGCAGCACGAGCGCCGCCGACAGCAACACGGCAAGCAACTGTTTGACACGCATGGCAGGATGAAAGCGACGCCGTCCCGCGCGCCGGGCGCGCATCGCGGCGTTTGGTCTGAATATTCGGGTCATTGTACCGGCGACATCGCGACTGTCCCGCGCGGCAAATGCGCCATCTGCGCGCTCGGCGCCGCGAAGGCCACTGCTATGATAGGCGCCCGTTGAAACGTTGGATCGGATCGGGGTGCGGATACGGGATTCGGCGCCCCCGGCCGATCGCGAAGCCGGATCGAGGGACGTGCTCGCGCGCGCACTCCGTTCCACTGGAGCAAGACATGTCAGGACTCACCCATTTCGACGCCGCGGGCCACGCACACATGGTCGACGTCGGCGGCAAAGAGGAAACGCAACGCATCGCGATCGCGCGCGGCACGATCCGGATGCTGCCGGCGACGTTCGCGCTGATCCGAGACGGCAAGGCGAAGAAAGGCGACGTGCTCGGCGTCGCGCGCATCGCCGCGATCCAGGGCGCGAAGCGCACCGCCGACCTCATTCCGCTGTGTCACCCGCTCGCGCTGACGCGCGTGGCCGTCGACTTCGAACTCGACGACGCCCTGCCGGGCGTGCACTGCGTCGCGCAGGTCGAGACGTTCGGGCGCACCGGCGTCGAGATGGAAGCGTTGACTGCCGTGCAGGTCGGGCTGTTGACCGTGTACGACATGTGCAAGGCCGTGGATCGCGGGATGATGATCACCGACGTGAGCGTCAGGGAGAAACGCGGCGGGAAGTCGGGGGACTGGAAAGCGGAGGACGCGGCGGGCTGAGCGGCCGCGGGGGCGGTCGGTTGGGGCCCGGTACGACCCACGCCCGTCCGTCGTTCGACTGCATGACGTGCGCGGTCTCCCCTGTCAGGCCCACGCGCTGACCGTATTTGAAATCTCGTTGAAAGGCAAATTCGAGATAACTGCCGTTTATCTCATACAATTACCGGATTCCGCACGGGAGAGCGTGCGACCCAGCACAAAAAAAGCGAGCACGGGTGATGAATTCGCAAGCATTGAGAAACGCGCTGCAGGCCGGGCCGATCCAGGACGAACGACTCGTCAAGCTGGAGACGCCGCTCGGCCCTGACGTCCTGCTGCCCCATCGCGTCAAGGGACGATCGCGGCTTGGGCGTCATTTCGAGTTCACCGTCGACGCCGTGTCGGTGTCCGACGATATCGAGCTCAAGAAGCTGATCGCACAGCCCGTCACGCTGCGGATCCAGCAGGCCGACAAGTCGTACGCGCCGCACCACGGGTATGTGCACGCGGCCCGCCGGCTCGGGTCGGACAGCGGCCTCACGCACTACCAGATCGTCTTCGCGTCGTTCCTGCACTTCCTGAAGTTCCGCCGCGACCAGCGCATCTGGCAGGACAAACCCGCCGACGAGATCATCGCCGACGTCCTGAACCAGCACCCGCAAGCCAAGGGCTGCTTCGACTTCAGGCTCGACCGGCCACTGCCGTCGCGCTCGTTCTGCATGCAATATGAGGACGACTGGAACTTCGTGCACCGCCTGCTGGAATCGGAAGGCCTGTACGGTTTCTGGGAGCAGGCGCAAGACGGCAAGTCGCACAAGCTCGTCGTCGTCGACACGATCGACGCGCTGCCCGCGCTGTCGCCGCAGACCTTGCGCTTTCATCACGCCGGCGCACACGACGAGGCCGACACGCTCGTCCAGTTCTCCGGCACGCGCACGCTGCGCAGCGTCGAGCGCACGACGCGCACGTTCGACTACAAACAGCCGCCCACTGCGTCGAATCCGAAGGCAACCCACACGCCGACGATCGCGAATCAGGGCGACCTGCCGCAGCAGCTCGAAGTCTACGAATACACCGGCGCCTACACGTACCCCAAACAGTCTCGCGGCGACCATCTGTCGAAGATCTGGATGGAGGAGCAGGAGTCGATTGCGAAGCGCTTTCACGGCATCGGCGGCATCCGGCGCATGGACGCGGGACGCACGTTCGAGCTCGCCGATCACCCCGAACACGACAAGGACGATGCCGGCCAGCGCCGCTTCGCCGTGATCGAGACGGTCTGGCGCATCGCCAACAACCTGCCCGTCGGCAGTCGGCAGGCCAGGTTCCCGCATAGCCTGCAGACCGAAATCGACGATCTCGTGCGGGCCGGCGGTGCGGACCTGCCGCACGTCCGGCATCCGGATGGCAGCGAGGGCATTTTTCAGGTCAGCATCGAAGCGCAGCGCACGACGGTGCCGTTCCGCAGCCCGTTCGAACATTCGAAGCCGCCGATGCATCTGCAATCGGCGATCGTCGTCGCGCCGCAAGGCGAGGAAGTCCATAGCGACGAACTCAACCGCATCAAGGTCCGCTTCCACTGGGATCGTCTCAACGACGGCGACGAGAAGGCCTCGTGCTGGCTGCGCGCCGCCGCGTCGGATTCGGGCAATGGCTATGGCGCCGTTCACCCCCATCGCAGCGGCGAGGAAGTGCTGGTCGATTTCCTCGGCGGCGACTGCGATCGTCCGATCGTCGTCGGAAAGCTGTACAACGGCGCGACCCGTCCGCAATGGCACAGCAACGGGATCCTGTCCGGATACCGGTCCAGGGAATATTCGGGCGCCGGCTTCAACCAGCTGGTGCTCGACGACGCGACGTCGCAGAACCGCGTGCACCTGTACAGCAGCCAGGCAAACACGCACCTGCACCTGGGCTATCTGATCGACCATACGGGCAACGACCGCGGCAGCTATCTCGGCAGCGGCTTCGACCTGCGCGCCGACGCATTCGGCGCGGTTCGCGCGAACCGCGGCCTGTACGTCACGACGCATCCGAAACAGCCGGCGAGCCAGCCGCTCGACGTGAAGGAAACGCAAGAGCAGCTCGTCAGGGCGGAAGGCCTGATGGAAGCGATGTCCGAGGTCAGCGCGCAGCATCAGGGCGAGTCGCTCGACGCCGGCCACTCGGCGCTGAAGCAGTTCAGCGACGCGACGCAGAACAGCGTGAGCGGAAGCGCGTCGGGCGGGCGAACCGGCGGCGGCGGAACCGGCAGCGCCAATGCGTTCAAGGAACCCGTGATGCTGTTCGGCAGCCCGGCCGGCATCGCGCTGTCGACGCAGCAATCCGTGCAGTTCGCCGCGGACCGGCACGTCAACCTCGTCAGCGGACAAAGCACGCACGTCGCTGCCGGGAAGTCGCTGATCGCGAGCGTCCTCGACCGGATCAGCCTGTTCGCGCAGAACGCAGGCATGAAGCTGTTCGCCGGCAAGGGCAAGGTGGAAATCCAGGCGCATGCGGACAACATCGAACTGACTGCGCAGAAGGCGCTGAAACTGGTGGCGGCCACGCAGTCGATCGAAGGCGCGGCGGCGAAGGAAATCCTGCTGACGTCCGGCGGTGCCTACATCCGCATCGCGGACGGCAACATCGAGGTGCATGCACCCGGCAAGGTCGACATCAAGGGCGCGCAGCACGTGTTCGACGGCCCCACGCACCTGTCGCAAGCCCTGCCGACGTTGCCGAACTCGAGCGGCAACTACGACCAGGCGTTCATCGCGCACTGGGCCGGCACCGACATTCCGGTCGCGAACACGCGATACCAGATGTTCTCGAACGGCGCGCTGATCTCGGAAGGCGTCACCAACGCGGCAGGCGAGACGGGGCTCACGCAGAGCCACGTGCCGCATGACGTCATCGTCAAGTTCTTAGGGAAATCGAATGGCTGACGTGCAACAGAAGGACAACGTGCTGGGTACCGGCGCGGGAATGCTGACGCCGACGGGGTACAAGGATCGGCCGAAGGTGGCTATTCAGATCTGCGACAAGCATGTCACGCCGGCGGCGGACTCCATCATCGGTACTTGCCCGTTCTACTACCTGCCGCTTCACGGTGAGTACTGGGAAACGGTCGAGAAGGTCAGCGTGTCGAGCGCATGGGAGACCGTCAAGAAATTCGCAACGTCATGGGATCCGTGGAAAGACAAGAAAGTCGTCCATGAACTGCTGCATCGGCGAGAGGATCTGATCAAACCGAAAAGCATCGATTCGGACTGGTCTCGCCACGGCAATTTCATGATGCGTCATATCGGGTGTGGGCATAAACCGCCCGATTACTATGTGAGTTACGGCTACTACTATTGCTCCGATTACGGCGCCAATCTCTATCCCGCGCTCACGGCAAAAGGAAAGAAATGGCTGGACAACGCACGGTGGTGGCTCCAGAAATACATCGAGATCGGGCTGTCTCAGAACATGCAGGGAAACCAGATCGCATTCAACAGTGCGAAACCGGGAAACGGTAAGCTCTCGATGCAGGTGAAGCGATACGAACTGGAACTGGACAAGGACGGAGACACGTTCAAGACCTTCGCCTTTGTCACTCACCCATTGGCGTACCTGGATGGAGGCCTGGCCGGTCTGCCGGTCTCGGATCTGGTCAAGATCGGCAGACGGCCAAACATAGAGGAATGGGCCGACGAGCGCACGCGCAAACAGGCGATCGACGCTGGCATTCCCGTCGCCAAGGCAAAAGCGCGCGAATGGAGCAAAGACGCGGTCGACAAGGCTCGCGAGTGGGGTTCGGATGCGGCCGACAAGGCTCGCGAGTGGGGTTCGGATGCCGCCGACGAAGTTAACCGCGCGCTCGAACGTTTGCTGAAAAAGTGACATGCGAAAACACAAGCGCTGGAAGTGGATCGCCGGTGGCCTCGTTGCCCTGGCCATTGCAACATACGGGTACGTAAATATGACGACGGGCTGGGAGACGATTTCGACAAGCTTCATGCGGGACGATGCGCCGTATGGCGGCGGCAACTTCCGCATCAGGGGCAATGACGTGATGAGCGTCAAGCTCGCCAATCCCGAAGTGACGTTCAAGCCCCAGGCCGAATCGAACCAGCCGCAGCGGCCCGAACCGACCGAAGCATGGATGAACGACACTGGCGAGTTGCTGAACCGCATGACGATCAGCTTCTTCCGCGGCACCATCGATGGAGGGATGAAGCGCCATTTCCAGCAGGTCGGCCAAGAGGCTGCCTGGTGGTACTCGCCGGACTGGACCGTTCAGTTCATCAGCACGTCATGGATGAACTACAAGGCTCCCGAGGCGCAAGGCGGCGACGCGCCGCAAACCACCAAGCTGTGGAAATCGAGTAATGGCGGCCAGACATGGTCGCAACTGCACTGGCCCGAGAGTCAGAACATCGGCCGCCTGCTCTTTCTCGATCCGCAGCGTGGCTACGCGGCTGGCTGGGGCCCCCGCGTATGGCGAACGGTGGACGGCGGAAACACGTGGCAAGCGATCGACGTGCCGGCCGATGCACGCGTCGGCAGCGAGACGCGCCACGAATTCAATGCCATCAGCCTCGGCCCGGATGGTGTTCTGCGGATCGCCTACTATGTCGCACAGACTGCCGAAGCACCGGCTCATAGCGTGGTCGACCGGCTCGACTGGGGGCAGCACGCATTCGTGACAGATACGGTGCTTCCAGGCCAGGTCATCACCGCGCTCGACACCACGCCGACCACGCCGGGATCCGAGTCACGCTATTCCGTGTACACGCTGTCGCATCTCGACAAACCGCAGAACGGCGAGGGTCGCGACAACGGTCACCGGACGGGCGCCATTTCCACGTGGACGAACGACCATCCCGAGGTCGTGCAGCAACTGCGCACGTTCGACGAGAAGCTCACACTCGACAGCATGAGCATCGGTCGCAACGGCCTCTTGCTCGTCTATGCAACCGATCCGAACACCGCAAGCGGCGGTACCGCCGGCGGCGCACCGATCGACCTGACGTTCAGCAGCACCGACGCCGGCAAATCGTGGAATAAAACGACCGACAAGACCGCACAGGGCGGCTACTTCGACGCGCAAACCAACACGCTGTACTGGTTGCATGCCTATACGCTGAAAAAACGGACCTTCTGATCGCACACTGAACCCTCGATGGCCGGCCCTCGCTGCGGCCGCTCGATCGTCAAGATCGCGAACCGCAGCGACCTGTCTCGCGCACGACGGCCTTGGTCGCACACACATCACCGGCCACGGTGCCGCCCCTCACTCACCGCGACGCGGCTCGAACACGAACGGTTGTGTCAGCAAGAAAGGATTCGCGGTCGCGCCCGTCTGCGTGCAGGTGGCGTGCGTCATCGCTTCGACTGCCGCGCGATCCGCGGCCGTGTTGCGACTGCTCGTCGTGATCGTGACGTTCTGCGCTTCGCCCGACGTCGTCATCAGCGCGCGCACGAGCACGGTGACGGGACGCGTGAGCGGCTTCGCGCTATCGGGGTAGACGGCACGCGGAATGTGGCACGTCAGCTTGCTGTCCTGCGACGACGACATCATCGCGCAGCCGGAAAACAGCATGGCGACAGCGGGCAGGATCAGGTAGGTCGAGCGAATAGTCATGGTCGAATATCGTTCTTCAACACTGTTCTGGAGGAGCGCCGCACGCCGGCCGGTTTCGTCCGGGATGCACCGCATTGCGCCGCGGCCCTCGGACCGGCGCCCCGTGACGGCCGCGCGACCGAACGCTGTCCGATCGCGATCCTGCTTGGCGGTTCCCGGAGATCCGGGCGCTGCGCTCGCGCCGGGCGGCCCACACCAGGCGACCTTGCATGCGAACGCTTTCGCGCATTGTGCACGTGCCATCTCGCGCGTGGCGGCGATTTGACAATGGTTGACGCGAATCCTGCCGGATTCGGCAGTGATCCATTCCCTGCGGGAAGCAATCGCCGCACCGTCCCGTGCCGCCATCGCTCGCCTACCTCACCGCGATCCGACCAGCACCGGGATTCCCCGCCCGGCGCTGCGCGGCGTCACTCGGAATCGTCGTCCGAGTCGTCGTCGTCCGCGTCGGCCGGGACTTCCCCGTACTTCGCGACGACGGCCGCCTTGAACGCTTTCAGCTCCGGCTGCTGATCGCACAGCTTGTACAGCGACGCGAGCTGCTGCGGCCAGTCCTTCAACTCCTTCGCGAACACATGCAGGCGCGCGACCGTATCGAGCGCGTCGGCTTCGCGACCGGCCAGCGCCTGCAGCACCGCATAGCGGCGCAGCACCGTCTCGCCGGGCAGCAGCGCGATCGCGCGCTCATGCGCGACGAGCTTGAGCGGCAGGTTGTCCGGCGAAATCGCCAGCAGCGTGGCCGCCCCGTAGTCGCCCCACGCGCCGAACAGCAGCGACGGCGCATCGCGGTACTGTGCGGCCGGATCGCTGCCGTAATACAACACTTCCGCGCGCTGGTAGTCGCGCAGCACGGGCACCGCCGCCAGCACGCCGCCGAACGACAGCACCGCGAACAGCCCGAACGCCGCGCGGCCCGGCAGGATGCGCAGCGGCTTCACCTCGAGCAGGCCGATCACGAACATCGCCGGCAGCAGGAAGAACATGTACTGCTGCGGATATTCGACGAGCGCATGCATCAACAGGATGCCGATCAGCGCGAGGCCGAACACGCGCGTGCTCGATTGCGGCGCGCGCACCGCGCGCACGAACCATGTCACGAGCGCGACGACGAGCGCGCCGAGACCGACGAGGCCGGACTTCGCGAGCAGGTCAATGAAGATGTCGTGCGAGTTGTTCGCGATCTCGACACCGCCGAGGGTGCGCACAAGCGCGAACTGGTGCGACGGGAACTCGCCCCAACCGACGCCGAGCACCGGATGCTCGCGGAACATCGCGAGCCCGTACTTCCACAGCGCGAGGCGCGGCGCGATCTGCCCCGCGTCGCGCATCCGGTCGGCCGCCGACTCGGCGAGCCCCAGATGGAAATGCACGTTGGCCCAGCGCACCGCGACATTCACCGCGACGAAGGCCACCGCGAGCGCGACCGGTATCACCCATGCGCGGCGGTTGCCCGGCGCGCGGCGCGACTCGAGCCACGCCATCCAGAAACCCGCGACGACCAGCACCGCGACCTGCAGCCACGGGCCGCGCGACACCGTCAACGCGAGCCCGACCGACAGCACGATCGACAGCGCGAGCCACGCCCATACCGCGAGCCGGCGCGTCTGCACCAGATACAGCGCGCCCGCGAGCGCGAACGCGATGTAGGTCGCCAGGTGATTCGCCTGCGCCATGTTGCCGTACGGACGGCGATCGACCGCGATGTTGTACACCACCACGAACGGCGACACCGCAGATTCGAGATGGAACAACTGCACGACCTGGCTCGCGACCGCGAGCATCCCGCCGAGCAGCAGCGCGCCGGACATCATGCGCGCGGCGGCTTCGGCGAGCCCCTCGCGCGCGAGCGTGTAGCCGGCCTGCATCGCGACCAGCGCGGCGGCCAGATAGCCGACCGCCAGCCAGTTCATCGACGGCACCTTCAGCGGCATGAGCGCGACCTGCGCGATCAGCACCGCCGCGAACCCGAGCGGCGCGACGAACGCGGCTGGCGCGGCGAACGGCTCCGCCGGACGGCCCGTGCGTGCAAGCAGCACGACGGAGAGACCCACCAGCAGATACAGCACCAGCGCGGCAAACTCGGAATAGAAGGTCGGGATCGGATACGTGTGATTCGTGATCGAGTACGGCACGATCAGGGCGACAGCCAGCGCAACGAGCGGCAACGAACGGGAAAAAGTAGAAGGCATGAGCGAACCGGATGTCAGCAACCGGCGCACTATACAAAACTTTCCCCCCTCTGTGCGGCCGCGTCGTGCCATCACCCATGCCGTGGAGCGAGCGCAGCCGGCCGGCGGACACCGCGCCATTCACGCGGCCACTGACTTGCCGGCATGCCCCCGGCACTACGCGCGGCACTCCGCCGGCGCATATTGCGCGGGCAACGTCGCGGCTTCCGCCGGCAACGGGCCCGCTCCCGGCGCCGGGAGCGACGACGCAGACTTGCCGGCGGCAAAACACTCCCATGCGATCGTACCCGCCTGCATCGCGCCCTTTTTCAGCGGCACGCGCGCGGTCGGCGTGTCGGCCTTGTCCGGGGCGGACGGCACCAGGACGAGCGTATTCGCACCGGCCGCGGCGACGCGGGGGGTGAACGCCACCGTGATCTGGCCGGTGTCGCCGTCGATGGCGACGGATTCGACGTTGCGGGTGGCGGCCGGCGGGCTGTAGCCGCCGTCGAGGCCCGCGCCGCTCGCGGCGTTGTCGGCAACGGCGAGCCGCGCGGACGAAGCGAGCGCGAGCCCCTCGCCGACACGCGACCGCGCGAGGTAATCCTGGTACGCGGGAATCGCATAGGCCGCGATCACGCCGACGATCGCGAGCACGATCATCAGCTCGATCAGCGTGAAGCCGGCCGGCCGCCAGCGCGGCACCGGCCGGCTCGCGCGCCGCAGATCGGCGGCGATGCGACGGAACAGGGAAACGGAAAAGGCTTCGAACATGACTGGCTCCGGAAACGAAAAACGCCTGCCGAATCAGGCAGGCGTTTCGATCGTAGCCAGCGGGCCGCGGCCCCGGCAGTCGGCCGGACGGCCAACGTCAATGCGCGTGCATGGCGCTGCGGCGGCGCCGGAGCGTGTAACCGGCGGCGACGACGAACAGCGCGCCGGCGATGCTCGCGCCGTAGATCGCCGCCGGCGTATCGAGCACCGGCCAGCGGTCGCCGATCGGGTCGTGCACCATCAGCCCGCCGGCGATCCAGCCCAGCAGCCCGGCACCGAGCGCCACGACGATCGGAAACCGGTCGAGCAGCTTCAGCACCAGCGTGCTGCCCCACACGATGATCGGCACACTGACGACGAGCCCGAAGATCACCAGCGCCAGCCGGTGCGACGGATCGGCCTGTTCGGCCGCGCCGGCGATCGCGATCACGTTGTCGAGGCTCATCACCGCGTCGGCGATCACGATCGTCTTCACCGCATCCCACAGCCGGTCGGCCGGCTTCACGTTGTCGTGTGCGTCGGCGTCGGGCGCCATCAGCTTGACGCCGATCCACAACAGCAGCAGGCCACCGCCGAACTTCAGGAACGGCACGTCGAGCAGCACGACCGCGAATGCGATCAGCGCGACCCGCAGCAGGATCGCGCCGGCCGTGCCCCACACGACGCCGCGCAACCGTTGGTTGGCCGGCAGGTTGCGGCACGCGAGCGCGATCACGACCGCGTTGTCGCCGCCGAGGAGGATGTCGATGATGACGATCTGAAACACCGCGCCCCAATGGAGCGACGTCAGGAATTCAAGCATGAGCGGTATCGGGTGCGGGGCAACGGCTGTCGGACAGGCGCGCCGGGTGAACGCCGGGACATGCATCGCGCATGCCCGGTGCTTACAAATTCATTGCGCGAGCATAACAAAAAAAACGCCGGCGAGGCCGGCGTTTTTTGCAGGACGAACCACGCGGAAATTACAGCGCCTTCTTCAGCAGGCGGCCCATTTCCGACGGGTTGCGCGTGACGGTGATGCCGCACGCTTCCATGATTTCCAGCTTCGCTTCGGCCGTATCCGCACCGCCCGAGATCAGCGCGCCGGCGTGGCCCATGCGCTTGCCCGGAGGCGCCGTGACACCAGCGATGAAGCCGACGACCGGCTTCTTCATGTTGTCCTTGATCCACTGAGCGGCGTTGGCTTCGTCCGGACCGCCGATTTCGCCGATCATCACGACCGCGTCCGTATCCGGATCGTCGTTGAACATCTTCATCACATCGATGTGCTTCAGACCGTTGATCGGATCGCCGCCGATACCGACTGCCGACGACTGGCCGAGGCCCAGTGCCGTCAGCTGAGCAACGGCTTCATACGTCAGCGTGCCCGAACGCGACACGACGCCGATGCGGCCCTTGCGGTGGATGTGGCCCGGCATGATGCCGATCTTCAGTTCGTCCGGCGTGATCGTGCCCGGGCAGTTCGGCCCGAGCAGCAGCGTCTTGCGGCCTTCGCGACGCATGCGGTCCTTCACTTCGATCATGTCGCGCACGGGGATGCCTTCCGTGATGCAGATCGCGAGATCGAGGTCGGCTTCGACCGCTTCCCAGATCGCAGCGGCTGCGCCTGCCGGCGGAACGTAGATGACCGACACGGTCGCGCCGGTTTCTGCCTTCGCTTCCTTGACGCTCGCGTAGATCGGAATGCCTTCGAAGTCTTCGCCGGCCTTCTTCGGGTTCACGCCCGCGACGAATGCTTCGCGGCCGTTTGCATATTCACGGCAGGCGCGCGTATGGAACTGACCGGTTTTGCCGGTAATGCCCTGCGTGATGACCTTCGTGTCCTTGTTGATCAGAATCGACATGTATTTTGACCTCTGTTCGATTGGCGTCGCGTATCTGCCGCGCCGCCATGCGTATTCGATAGCGTTACTTGCCTTCGGCAGCCGCGACGACCTTCTGCGCAGCCTCTTCCATGCTGTCCGCCGAGATGATCGGCAGGCCCGAATCGGCCAGCATCTTCTTGCCGAGGTCCTCGTTCGTGCCCTTCATGCGCACGACGAGCGGCACGTTCAGGTTCACGGCCTTCGAACCGGCGATCACGCCTTCCGCGATCACGTCGCAGCGCATGATGCCCCCGAAGATGTTCACGAGGATCGCCTTCAGGTCCGGGTTCTTCAGCATCAGCTTGAACGCTTCGGTGACCTTCTCGGTCGTCGCGCCACCGCCGACGTCCAGGAAGTTCGCCGGCTCGCCGCCGAACAGCTTGATCGTGTCCATCGTCGCCATCGCGAGGCCTGCGCCGTTCACGAGGCAGCCGATGTTGCCGTCGAGCGAGATGTACGCGAGGTCGAACTTCGACGCTTCGATTTCAGCCGGATCTTCTTCGTCCAGATCGCGGTACGCGACGATTTCCGGGTGGCGGAACAGCGCGTTCGAGTCGAAGTTGAACTTCGCGTCGAGTGCGATGACCTTGCCGTCGCCGGAGACGTTCAGCGGGTTGATTTCAGCCAGCGATGCGTCGGTTTCCCAGAATGCCTTGTACAGGCCTTGCAGGATGGCGCGCGCTTGCGGAATCGAAGCAGCCGGCACGCCGATCTTCGCGGCGAGGTCGTCGGCCTGGGCGTCGAGCAGGCCCGTCGACGGCTCGACGATGACCTTGTGGATCAGCTCCGGGTGCTTTTCGGCAACTTCTTCGATGTCCATGCCGCCTTCGCTCGAACCCATCAGAACGATCTTTTGCGACACGCGATCAACGACGAGGCTGACGTACAGTTCCTGCTTGATGTCGGCGCCTTCTTCGATCATCAGGCGGTTGACCTTCTGGCCTTCCGGACCGGTCTGGTGCGTGACGAGCTGCATGCCGAGGATCTGGTTCGCATATTCGCGAACCTGCTCGATCGACTTCGCCACCTTCACGCCGCCGCCCTTGCCACGGCCACCCGCGTGAATCTGAGCCTTCACGACCCACACCGGGCCGCCCAGCTCTTCTGCCACCTTGACGGCCTCTTCAACCGAGAACGCCGGCTTGCCGCGCGGTACCGCGACTCCGAATTTCCGCAGGATTTCCTTACCCTGGTACTCGTGAATCTTCATGCGTGATTCCCTTCAGTCTGAGAGTTGGATGAAATGTCGCTTAAGACGCTTCTTCGAATGATTTCCGTTCATTCCTTCGTGCTGCCCTCACCGGGCAAGTCCGGCCGGTTCGTGCCATACCAGCGCGGGTAGTACTGCCGCACGACCTCGCCGTCGAACCGCAACGCCCGGCAGCGGCCGAGCTGGAAAGGCGGTTCGGCGTGCTCGCCGTCATGGTCCGGTCCTTCGCCTCCCTCCTCGCGCACGTTCCATACGTCACCGGCGAACGCCTGGATCGCTGCCGTCGGCAGCACGGCGCACAGTTCGGTGAGATGGGAACAGCCTGCGACGCCGGCGAGCAGCCGGTTCGCGTTGCGGCGGAAATTGCGGAAGAGATTGAGCCCGATGAGGGCACGATAGGCGGGAGGGGCGGATTGACAGTGACCGGGATAGGGAACCCACTCCGAAGACGCTTCGGCGTCGACGACATTGAGGTCACGATCGATAGTCACGCGCAGCCAGAGTTCGTGGATCGGCAGGCCTTGGGGCCGGATGCCCGACGCAAGCGCGACATCGCGCGGCTTGTGGTCGGTCAGGCAGGCTTCGATGTCCCACAAGCCGTCGCCGCGCTCGTAGGCTTCCGCTCGGATTGCGCGTCGATGTCGCAACTGACGGGGCACGGGCTCGGATAGCGGCATGCTGGAGGTTGAGGCCGAAGAGGAAAACCCGTGGATTTTAGCATATTGGGTATTTGAGGCATCCGGCCGCGACGGCGGGTATTCCCGCCTGTCCGGAAACGGTTGCGTTGCAGCAAAATCGCGCGCAGCGCGCGCGACCGAACCGGTCAGTCGTCGATCGGGAAATCGTCGCCGACCTTCAGCAACTTCACGATGGTCGAGCTCGAGAAGCCGCGCGCTGCAAGGAAACGCGCTTGCTTCGCGCGCTCGGCGGGCGTTTGCGGCAGTGCACCGAATTTCTTGCGCCAGACGGCCTGCGCGCGTGCCCACTCGGTCTCGCGCAATTGCGCATTCACTTCCTCGACGAGACTGTCGCCGACCGCATGACGCTTCAGTTCGCTGACGATGCGCGCGACGCCGACGCGCGATGCGCGGCGATGCACGAGGCTCTCGGCAAAGCGTGCGTCGGACAGCCAGCCTTCCTTTTCCAGTGCATCGAGCACCGGCTCGACGGATTCGTCCTCACCGACGTACGGTGCGAGCTTGCGCGCGAGTTCGGCCCGGCTGTACTCGCGCCGGGACAAATAGCCGAGCGCGCGGCCCTTCAGCGAACGCGGCGGTTTCGACGACTTGCGCTCGGCGGCACCGGATGCGTCGCCTGAAGCAGTGTCGGCGGAACCGCCGGACGCACGGCGCGTGCGACGCGGATGCTGGCTACTGCGCGTATACACATCTTCCTTGACCGACGCAGACGCATCGGCCGCGCGCTCGCCCGGAAAGCTGACACCAGACACGCGACGGCGCGACCGGTCGTGCGCGTCGAACGATTCGTCGTCGTCGAACGGATCGACCGGCGCGGTCATCTCAAACGAAACGAGGGCATCCTCGGATGCCCTCGTCGCGGTGCGGGTCGCGGCATGACTGCCCGCGCTCCGCCGGTTGGCCCCCGAGGATTCGGCTTGCCGGCCGGAGCGACCCGCCGTGTCGGGCGCGTCGCTCGGTTCCGGTTCGCCAGCCTGACCTCGGCGCCCGACCATCACTCTTCTTCGTCCATCGCCTCGGCTTCGTCGAACCCTGCACCATCCGGCATGGCGGCAACGCCGAGCGATTCGCGAATGCGGTTTTCGATCTCGCGCGCGATTTCCGGATTCTCGCGCAGGAATTCACGCGCGTTGTCCTTGCCCTGGCCGATCTTCTCGCCGTTGTAGCTGTACCAGGCGCCTGCCTTGTCGACGATCTTCGCCTGCACGCCGAGATCGATGATCTCGCCCTGACGCGAAATGCCCTCGCCGTACAGGATGTCGAAGATCGCTTCGCGGAACGGCGGCGACACCTTGTTCTTGACGACCTTCACGCGGGTTTCGTTGCCGATCACCTCGTCGTTCTTCTTGATCGAACCGATGCGGCGGATATCCAGACGCACCGACGAGTAAAACTTGAGCGCGTTGCCGCCCGTCGTGGTTTCCGGGTTGCCGAACATCACGCCGATCTTCATCCGGATCTGGTTGATGAAGATCACGAGGCAGTTCGTGCGCTTGATCGTGCCCGTCAGCTTGCGCAGCGCCTGCGACATCAGGCGAGCCTGCAGGCCCGGCAGCGAATCGCCCATCTCGCCTTCGATTTCGGCCTTCGGCACGAGCGCCGCGACCGAGTCGATGACGATCATGTCGATCGAACCCGAGCGCACCAGCGCGTCGGTGATTTCAAGCGCCTGCTCGCCGGTGTCCGGCTGCGAGATCAGCAGCTCCGGCACGTTCACGCCGAGCTTCGCCGCATATTGAACGTCGAGCGCGTGCTCGGCGTCGATGAAGGCTGCCGTGCCGCCCAGCTTCTGCAGTTCGGCGATAACCTGCAGCGTGAGCGTGGTTTTACCGGACGATTCCGGACCGTAGATCTCGACCACCCGGCCGCGCGGCAGGCCGCCGACGCCAAGCGCGATATCGAGGCCCAGCGAGCCCGTGGAGACGACCTGGATGTCTTCGGCCGCTTCGCCGTCGCCCATCCGCATGATCGATCCCTTGCCGAACTGCTTCTCGATCTGCGCGAGTGCGGCCGCCAGCGCCTTGCTCTTCTCGGCGGTCATCCCGGAGCCCTTCTTGCTATCTTCCATGAATCGTCCTTTGCTATGATGAGCAGCGTCTGTCAGAGGCGCGCCCGCTTTCAAGCGCTGCCCACGAATGCAGACACTGTATAAAAAAACAGTGTTTTATGCAAGCCCGCAATGCAGGCTGCGTTGTACACGGATAACTTCGGAGACAGCCGCGCCGGCGCGAACGCCCCGCCGGCCATCGGTCAGCAACATGCGAATTCTCATCGCCGAAGACGACAGCATACTCGCGGACGGCCTCACCCGGTCACTCCGCCAATCGGGCTATGCCGTCGACCACGTGAAGAGCGGCGTCGAGGCCGATACCGCGCTGTCGATGCAGTCCTTCGACCTGTTGATCCTCGATCTCGGGCTGCCCAAGATGTCCGGGCTCGACGTGCTGAAGCGCCTGCGCGCGCGCAATTCCAATCTCCCCGTGCTGATCCTGACCGCCGCCGACAGCGTCGACGAGCGCGTGAAGGGGCTCGACCTCGGCGCGGACGACTACATGGCCAAGCCGTTCGCGCTCAACGAGCTCGAGGCGCGCGTGCGCGCGCTGACCCGGCGCGGCGCGGGCGGTGGCCCGACCGTCGTGCGCCACGGCTCGCTCGCGTTCGACCAGGTCGGCCGCATCGCATATGCGAACGACCGCGTGCTCGATCTGTCCGCGCGCGAGCTCGGGCTGCTCGAAGTGCTGCTGCAGCGCATCGGCCGGCTCGTGTCGAAGGAGCAGCTCGTCGACCATCTGTGCGAATGGGGCGAGGAAGTCAGCAACAACGCGATCGAAGTGTACGTCCACCGGCTGCGCAAGAAGATCGAGCCGAGCGGCGTGCGGATTTCCACCGTGCGCGGACTCGGCTACTGCCTCGAGAAAGTCGCGCCCGCGGCGCCGGCCGACTCGCCCGCGCCCCAGTCCGCGGCTGCCGGCACGCCGCTGCGCTGACCCCGGCCGTCGCCGCGATGGCCACGCCGGCCCACCCCCGCCATCCGACCGGCGATCAACCGTCCGCCGCCGACGCCGCGCGCGACGCGCGCTACGAGAACCCGTTTGCGCCGCCCGACGAAACCGACACGCCCGAGGCCGCGCGGCCGCGCTCGCTGTTCGGCGAAATCCTCGACTGGATGCTCGCGCCGCTCCTGCTGCTGTGGCCGATGAGCATCGCCGTCACCTATCTCGTCGCGAAGACGATCGCGAACGGCCCGTTCGACCGCGCGCTCGAGACCAACGCGTACGTGCTCGCGCGGCAGATCCATCCGGTCAACGGCGTCGCCGAGCTGACGCTGCCGCAGCAGACGCGCGACTTCCTGCGCGCGGACAACGTCGACAGCGTGTACTTCCAGGTGCTCGGCACGCGCGGCGAGCTGGTCGCGGGCGAGGCCGACATGCCGCTGCCGCGCGACGAGGACCGCCCGCCACCGGGCGTCGTCGTGTTCCGCGACGACCTGCTGCGCGGCAACGACGTGCGCGTCGCGTATACGACTGTCGCGCTGCCCGAGTCGAACAGCACGCAGCCCGTGCTCGTGCAGGTCGGCGAGACGCTCGACAAGCGCAACGCGCTCGCGAACGACATCATCAAGGGCGTGATCCTGCCGCAGTTCGTGATCCTGCCGCTCGCGATCCTGCTCGTCTGGTTCGGGCTGTCGCGCGGGCTCGCGCCGCTCAACGCGCTGCAGGCGCACATCCGCGCACGGCGTCCCGACGACCTGTCGCCCGTCGAGGCGCAGCGCGCGCCGCCCGAGATCGAGCCGCTCGTCACGTCGTTCAACGACCTGCTCGCGCGCCTCGAACAGAACATGGCGCTGCAGAAGCGCTTCATCGCCGACGCCGCGCACCAGATGAAGACGCCGCTCGCGGGGCTGCGCACGCAGGCCGAGTTCGCGCTGCGCCACCCCGTGCCGCCCGACGTGCAGCGGTCGCTCGAACAGATCGCGACGAGTTCCGAGCAGGCCGCGCGGCTCGTCACGCAACTGCTCGCGCTCGCGCGCGCCGAGAACCGCGCGAGCGGGCTGACGTTCGAGCCGGTCGAGATCGCCGCGCTTGCACGCCGCACGGTGCGCGACTGGGTGCAGGCCGCGCTCGCGAAACGCATGGACCTCGGCTACGAAGGCCCGGAGGACGACGCGCCGCTCGAGGTCGACGGCAATCCCGTGATGCTGCGCGAGATGCTCGGCAACCTGGTCGACAACGCCATCCGCTACACGCCCGAAGGCGGCCGCATCACCGTGCGCGTGCGGGCCGAGCGTGCGGCGCGGCGCGTGCATCTTGAAGTCGAGGACACCGGGCCCGGCATCCCGGCCGCGGAACGCGACCGCGTGGTCGAACGCTTCTACCGGATCCTCGGCCGCGAAGGCGACGGCAGCGGCCTCGGGCTCGCGATCGTACGCGAGATCGCCGCCCAGCACGGCGGCACGCTGACGCTCGACGATCACGTATACCAAAGCGCACCGCGCCTCGCGGGCACGCTCGTGCGCATCAGCCTGCCGCTGTCGGACACCGCGCCGGATCAATCCTGATACGCGCGGGTCCGTACCGCGCCGCGATCGCATCGAAACCGGCGCTTTACCCCCGATTGCGACACGATCGGAGCGCGAAACGACCGATTCGGCGCGGGTTAACGCGCAGTCGTTTTGTGCCCGCGAGTCAGTGCGCCGTAAGTTTCCGTGCCAATAATCGTCGACAGGCCCGCCCACCCAAGGCGGCCGCATATCTATATCAAGGGACTTGGAGACGATTCATGGCAACGTTAGGCGAGCAAATTTCGCACTCGCCGATGACGGGCGAAGAGAAGAAGGTGATCTTCGCGTCGTCGCTCGGCACCGTGTTCGAGTGGTACGACTTTTATCTGGCCGGATCACTCGCGGCCTACATCAGCAAGAGCTTCTTCTCCGGGGTCAATCCGACCGCCGCATTCATCTTCACGCTGCTCGGCTTCGCAGCGGGCTTCGCCGTGCGTCCGTTCGGCGCGATCGTGTTCGGCCGGCTCGGCGACCTCGTCGGCCGCAAGCACACGTTCCTCGTGACGATCGTGATCATGGGCATCTCGACCTTCGTGGTCGGCTTCCTGCCCGGCTACACATCGATCGGCATCGCGGCGCCGGTGATCTTCATCGCGATGCGGCTGCTGCAGGGCCTCGCGCTCGGCGGCGAGTACGGCGGTGCGGCGACCTACGTCGCCGAGCATGCGCCGGCGAACCGTCGCGGCTTCTATACTGCATGGATCCAGACGACCGCGACGCTCGGCCTGTTCCTGTCGCTGCTCGTGATCCTCGGCGTGCGCACGTTCATCGGCGAGGAAGCGTTCGGCAACTGGGGCTGGCGCGTGCCGTTCGTCGCGTCGATCCTGCTGCTCGCGGTGTCGGTGTGGATCCGGTTGCAGCTGAACGAATCGCCGGTGTTCCTGCGCATCAAAGCGGAAGGCAAGACGTCGAAGGCGCCGCTGACCGAAGCGTTCGGCCAGTGGAAGAACCTGAAGATCGTGATCCTCGCGCTCGTCGGCCTGACCGCCGGCCAGGCCGTCGTGTGGTACACGGGCCAGTTCTACGCCCTGTTCTTCCTCACGCAGACGCTGAAGGTCGACGGTGCCAGCGCGAACATTCTGATCGCGATCGCGCTCCTGATCGGCACGCCGTTCTTCCTGTTCTTCGGGTCGCTGTCGGACAAGATCGGCCGCAAGCCGATCATCCTCGCGGGCTGCCTGATCGCGGCGCTCACCTACTTCCCGCTGTTCAAGGCGCTCACGCACTACGCGAACCCGCAGCTCGAACTCGCGACGCAGAAGGCGCCGATCACGGTCCTCGCCGATCCGGCCACCTGCTCGTTCCAGTTCAACCCGGTGGGCACGTCGAAGTTCACGAGCTCGTGCGACATCGTGAAGAGCGCGCTCGCGAAGGCCGGCCTGAACTACGAGAACGTCGCGGCGCCGGCTGGCGCGACCGCGCAGATCAAGGTCGGCGATACGGTGATCCCCGCGTATGACGGCAAGGCGGCCGACGCGAAGGCGCAGGGCGCGGCGTTCGACAAGACGCTCGCGTCGACGCTGAAGGCGGCCGGCTACCCGGCGAAGGCCGACCCGTCGCAGCTCAACTGGCCGATGACGATCGTGATCCTGACGATCCTCGTGATCTACGTGACGATGGTCTACGGCCCGATCGCGGCGATGCTGGTCGAGATGTTCCCGACACGCATCCGCTACACGTCGATGTCGCTGCCGTATCACATCGGCAACGGCTGGTTCGGCGGCTTCCTGCCGGCGACCGCGTTCGCGATCGTCGCGGCGAAGGGCGACATCTATTCGGGGCTCTGGTATCCGATCGTGATCGCGCTGGCCACGTTCGTAATCGGTCTGCTGTTCGTCAAGGACACGAAGAACTCGAACATCTACGCGCAGGATTGAGGTCGGGCGCGGGCGGCACCCCGCCCGCAACCCGTGCCGGCGCCGGCCGCCGGCACCTTTTTTCAGGAAAATGAAAAAAGGTGTTGACAGCCCTGCGGCACATCTACATAATTCAAGTCTTCGGCGAATTAGCTCAGTCGGTTAGAGCGACGGAATCATAATCCGCAGGTCCGGGGTTCGAGTCCCTGATTCGCCACCAAATGCAAAAAGCCGCTGTTCCGCAAGGATCAGCGGCTTTTTTCATTGCTTCATCCGGGCGGGCGCGGATTCGCGCACCGCCTGTCCATCAGGCGTGCGTCCCGCGCGTTACGCCACCACCGCCCCGCGCTGCGCGTCGGGCACCTCCGCCCGCACCTTCCCCCGCCAGTTCTCCCCGCCCTCCAGCGCCGGCGTCGACTCGAACAGCTCCGCGATCCAGTCCGCGAACACGCGCACCTTCTGCGACAGATGCCGGTTGTGCGGATACACGATCGAGATCGGCTTGGGCTTCGGATTGCAGTCGGGCAGCACCTCGACCAGCGAGCCGTCGCGCAGGTGCGGCAGCACCATAAACAGCGTCGGCTGGATCATCCCGAACCCTTCGAGCCCGCACGTCACGTACGCATCCGAATCGTTGACGGTGACACTGCCGTTCATCCGCACTTCGACCGGCTTGCCCTCGATCATGAACACCCACGGAATCGCCCGTGCACCGTGGCTCGCGCGGAAATTCACTGCATGATGGTCGGCCAGGTCGGCGATCTCCTGCGGCTCGCCGTGGCGCGCGAGATAGTCGGGCGACGCGCAGGTCACGCGCTTGAGCATCCCGATCCGCCGCGCGACCATCGACGAATCCTCGAGCGGCCCGACCCGGATCATGCAGTCGATGCCCTCCTCGACCGGATCCACGTAACGGTCCGACAAGCCGAGGTCGAGCGTCATGTCCGGATAGCGCTGCCGGAAGATCGACAGCGCCGGCAACACGACGCGCCGCCCGAGCGAACTCGGCATGTGGACGCGCAGCACGCCGCTCGGCTTGCGGTTGCCGGTCTGGAAACTCGCGTCGGCTTCCGCGATCTCCGAGATGATCTTCATGCAATGCTCGTAATACGCGGCGCCCTCCGGCGTCAGCGACAGCCGGCGCGTCGTCCGGTGCATCAGACGCACGCCGAGCAGCGCCTCGAGATTCTGGATGATGGTCGTCACCGATGCGCGCGGCATCGCGAGCGTGTCGGCCGCACGCGTGAAGCTGTTCGCGTCGACCACGCGGGTGAAAACTTCCATTGCCTGAATGCGGTCCATGCTGCGCCCCCCCCTTCGAATCGCCAACGGAACAGAATAGAGCGCGCAACCCGCGCGGCACAAGCCCCCGCCTATTGTTTGCCGCTTTTGAATAGTCTCAGCGTTTCGGACTGGAAAGTGATGCGGATCCGTGCAGTTCCAGACGCGACGACCCCATCCCCGGTCGCCATGCGCGGCGCGCTCACCGCTCACCGGCACGTTACCGCACGAACCGCTCGCGATAGCCCTGCGGCGACACGCCGAGCACGCGCACGAAACTGCGCCGCAGCGTCTCCTCCGAGCCGAAGCCGCACCGCGTGGCGATCCGCTTGACGGGCCACGCGGTTTCGCCGAGCAGACGCTGCGCGGCCTCGACGCGAATCTGCTCGACCGCGCGCGCGGGCGTGCGGCCGGTGCCCGTGCGGTAGTGACGCACGAAGCTGCGCTCGCTCATGCTGACGCGCTCGGCAAGCGCCGGCACCGACAGGTCGGCCGTCAGGTGCTCGGCGATCCATGCATGGAGATCGCCGAAGCGGTCGTCGGTACGTTGCATCGACAACATCGCGCTGAACTGCGCCTGCCCGCCCGGCCGCTTCAGGAACACGACGAGTTCGCGCGCCGCGTCGAGCGCGATCGTCCGCCCGAGATCCTCCTCGACCAGCGCGAGCGCGAGATCGATGCCGGCCGTCACGCCGGCCGACGTCCACAACGCGCCTTCGCGGATGAAGATCGGATCGGGCTCGACGCGCACGTTCGGATAGCGCGCCGCGAATTCGTCGCAGCGCGCCCAGTGCGTGACCGCGCGCCGCCCGTCGAGCAGGCCGGCCTCGGCGAGCAGGAACGCACCGGTGCAGACCGACGCGACACGTCGCGCGCGCTGCGCCTGCTGCCGCACCCAGCGCACCGTCCGCGCATCCCGCGAAGCGGCGTGCACGCCCTTGCCGCCGGCCACGATCACCGTATCGGGCCGCCCGGCCGAGCGCAGCGAATCGGCCATCACCACGAGGCCGGAGGACGTCTCGATCGGCCCCGCCTCCGCGGCGACGACACGCGGCGCATACGGCACGGGCTGCCCGCGCTCCTGCGCGAGTTCGTTGACGGATGCGAACACCTGCAGCGGCCCGGTCACGTCGAGCAACTGCGCACGGGGAAACGCGAGGACGATGATCGAGCGCGGAGCGGCAGACATGGCGATTGGCTGAAAACGTGGGTGATATGGCAATTTCGCCAGACACTACGCGCCTAGAATCGATCTGTCCATCGTGCGCCGGCCGTGGCGCATCCCCTTCCCTTCGGAGCGTTCGCATGACCCTGCATATCGGCCTTCTCGTGTTTCCCGGCGTCCAGCAACTCGATCTCACCGGCCCACACGACGTGCTCGCGTCGTTGCCCGACGCGACCGTCCATCTGGTCTGGAAATCGCGCGACACCGTCACGTCGAGCAGCGGCCTGGCGCTCGCGCCGACCTGCACGTTCGACGATTGCCCGCCGCTCGACGTGATCTGCGTGCCCGGAGGGATCGGCATCAACGACCTGCTGCTCGATGCCGAAACGATCGCGTTCGTGCAGCAGCGCGCGGCCGCCGCGCGCTATGTGACGTCGGTCTGCACGGGTGCGCTGCTGCTCGGCGTGGCCGGCCTGCTGCGCGGCCGCCGCGCGACGACGCACTGGGCATTTCATTCGCTGCTCGCGCCGCTCGGGGCGGTGCCCGTGCGCGAGCGCGTGGTGCGCGACGGCAACCTGATCACCGGCGGCGGCGTAACGGCCGGCATCGACTTCGCGTTGACGATCGCCGCCGAACTCGTCGGCGACGAAGAGGCGCAGTCGATCCAGCTGGCGCTCGAATACGCGCCCGCGCCGCCGTTCGATGCGGGCTCGCCGGATACGGCGCCGGCGTCGGTACTGAAGCGCGTGACCGAGCGCTCGGCGGCAGGGCTGGAGAAGCGCAGGCAGACGATCGACGCGGCGTTGCGCGCGATGTCCCGCTGAAGACAAGCACACGAAAACCGAAGGGCAGGCGGGCCGCGCGGCCACGCAGCCTGCCCAACTCGGCAGCATTCGCATTGACCGACCGGACCTATCGATGAACATCATCCGCAGCACCGCATTCACCGCGCAACGCCCGTGGGGGGCGCTGGACATCGCGAACCTGAACGGCATCACGGTCCGCCTGCACTGGACCGATCGGCCGTACCGCTGGCATGTGAATGACGGCGAGGAGGTTTTCGCGGTGCTCGACGGCCGTGTCGAGATGCGCTACCGCGCAGCAGGTGTCGAGCACGCGACGGTGCTCGAGACGGGAGACGTCTTCCACGCGACGATCGGCACCGAACACGTCGCGCACCCGCTCGGCGAAGCGCGCATCCTCGTGATCGAGACCGAAGGCAGCGACTGACGACGGGGCGTCAGCCCGAGATGGTGCCCGTCCCCTGCGACGGGATCAGCTTCGGCTGCGGCGTGCACAGGCACTGGCACAGGTCGTGTTCGAGCGCGACGACCTTGCCCATCACGGTCATCGTCCGCTCGCCGCCGTCGGACACGATCACGCCCTGGGTCTTGCACGCGGCGCAGAACACCGGCGCGCCGAGATAGGCGAGTTCGCGGCCGTCGAACGACGAATTGGCGATTCCGTCGAGCACGACACCGCCATGGTCGGTCGTGTCGCCCTTCAGGATGAATTTGCGGCTCATGCTTCGGCTCTCCCTCGGAAACGCCGCGCAGCGCGGCATCGGGCCGCGCGCGGGCAGTCGGTATCCGCCCGTCGGTCGCGGGCGTTTCGCGAGGATATCACCGCGCGGCCGATCGTCGAATGCACGTCGTTCAGCGCGGCGTTCACGGTGTCGTCGTACGCCGACACCATGTCATGCACGCCGAAGCACTTCATGGAGGCCGACTCGATACGCGAGCGAATGATCGCGATCGCGTGCGACTGGCTGATTCACTGCTTCGTCGAAGCCGTGCGCCGGCACGATCCCGCGAAGCGGCGATGGCGATGGCGATGGCAACGCGCTCAGACGAACAGCGCGACGCAAAGCGCGGCGCCGCACAGATACGTGCCGAGCGCGCCGATGAAACGCAGGGGATTCGGCCTGTCCATCGTCGGCCACGCGAGCAGTCCGATCACGAGCAGACAGCGGCACGCGGTTGCCGCGACGATCAACGAGACGATCGCGCGCGACGGGTCGTGTGCGCCGAAATAGAGAAACAGCACCGCGAGAAACGGCGCGTATTCGGCCGTGTTGCCGTGCGCGCGCACGATCTTGTGCAACCCGTCGGTCGGATCGGACACGCATCCGGAACCGGTGGTGCGCCGGAAGCGCGCAACGGACACGATCAGGCCGAGCCCGAACAGCAGCAACCCCAGGATCGTCGTGCAAACGAGCGCGACGGGATGAATCGACATGCAACCCCCGATGAAAGCGGACATGCGCCGCACATCCGGCGATCGTACCTGCGGCCGGTGCACCCGGCTATCGCGGAAACCCGTAGCGTCTTCACACCCCGGCAACGGATCCGGACAGGATCGGACCCGATTTGCCGTCGATAAGGCAATGCACAAGACCGGTGCGTGAGCCGCCGGCGCCGCCACGCGCCGTCGTTCCTTGCGGCCAGGCGGTGCGCGCAAACGTTACGCCACGGCGACACGCGCCACCGCATCGCACCGCCCATTGCCGCACATCACAGGCATGTGCGTTGCGTCGACGCATCTCGGTAGTGAACCGCCCTTGGCAGCCCGCTGCGGAGGACTACACTAATCCTTAATGAGGTGCGGCCGGAGCCTGCGCCTTCAGGGAGACGCCGCCATGAATCGGCCGCTGAATCGCATCCTGCCGCGCGTGACCGGTAGTGCCTCGGTCTGGACGTGGATCAAGTGGTCCTTGCTGGCCGCGCTGGTGATCGCAATCGCGATCGTCGCGCGACTCGTGATGACCGAGATCGCGACATCGCGCCTGCAGGCGCACTACCTGTCCGAGCTCACCCGTGACGTCGGCTACACCGTCGAGGCCGGCGCAAGCGACCACATCCGCTTCCCCGCCAACGGGCCGTACGACCAGCGCCTCGGCTACGCGATGATTCCCGCGTTCCAGCAGCATCTGCTCGCGCGCGGCTTCGTCGTCGGCAAGCAGGCGCGCGATTCGCAACGAATGCTGTCGCTCGCCGATCACGGCCTGTTCCTGCCTTACGAAGAAAAAGACCAGGCCGGGCTGATGCTGTTCGACTCGACCGGCGCCCCGCTGTTCGCGACCGTGTTCCCGCAGCGCGTCTACGCCGACTTCGACACGGTGCCGCGCGTGATCGCGGATTCGTTGCTGTTCATCGAGGATCGCTACCTGCTCGACGCGAACCAGCCGAACCGCAATCCCGCGATCGACTGGGGACGCTTCAGCCGCGCGCTCGCCGACCAGGCGATGCACGTCGTCAACCATCATCAGGCGCGTCCCGGCGGCAGCACGCTCGCGACGCAGATCGAGAAGTTCCGCCATTCGCCCGACGGCCGCACCGCGACGCCGCCGGAGAAGCTGCGGCAGATCGCGTCCGCGTCGGTCCTCGCGTACCTGAACGGCCCGCAGACGATGCTCGCGCGGCGCGCGATCCTGGTGCGCTACCTGAACTCGGTGCCGCTCGCCGCGCGGCCGCACGTGGGTGAAATCACCGGCATCGGCGACGGTCTCGCCGCGTGGTACGGCCGCGACTTCAACGACGTCAACCGGATCCTGTCCGCGCCGACGACCGGCGACAACGTCGACGAACAGGGCAAGACGTTCCGCGAGGTGCTGTCGCTGATCATCGCGCAGCGCGCGCCGTCGTACTTCCTGAATCGCGGCTATCCGGCGCTGCAGAAGCTGACCGACAGCTACCTGCGGCTCCTGTCGACCGGCGGCGTGATCTCGCCCGCGCTGCGCGACGCGGCGCTCGCCGCGCAGATCGAGCGCAGCGCGCCGCCGGCCGCCGCGCACGTGCAGTCGTTCGTGTCGCGCAAGGCCGTGTCGTCCGCGCGCGCGTCGCTGCTGTCGGCACTCGGAATCAGCGACCTGTACCAGCTCGACCAGCTCGACCTCGAAGCCACCAGCACGCTCGACAACGGCGTGCAGCAGGCGGTCGCCGAACGGCTCGCGCGGGCGTCGACCCGCGACGGCGCGCAGGCCGCCGGCCTGTACGGCTTCGAGATGCTCGCGCCGAAGGACGACCCGTCGCACCTCACGTACAGCTTCACGCTGTACGAGCACCGCAACGGCGCGAACATGCTGCGCGTGCAGACCGACAGCGTGAACCAGCCGTTCGACGTGAACCGCGGCGGCCGCATCAACCTCGGCTCGACCGCGAAGCTGCGCACGCTGATCACCTACCTGCAGATCGTCTCCGACCTGCACGCGCGCTACGGCAACCTGTCGAACGCGCAACTCGCGAAGGTGAAGCCCGACCCGATCGACGGACTGTCGCGCTGGGCGCTCGATTACCTGTCGCATACGCGCGATCGCTCGCTGCAGGCGATGCTCGATGCGGCGGTCGAACGCAAGTATTCGGCGAGCCCCGACGTGTTCTACACGGGCGGCGGCGCGCAAGTGTTCTCGAACTTCGAGAAGTCGGACAACGGCCGCATCCTGACACTGCATGCGGCGTTCGAGCACTCGGTCAACCTCGTGTTCGTGCGGCTGATGCGCGACATCGTCCATTACGAGATGCTGCAGGCGGCCGGCCCGTCGTCGTCGTGGCTCGGCGATCCGGAGCAGCGCAAGCATTACCTCGAGCAGTTCGTCGACGGCGAAAGCAAGGTCTACGTGAAGCGCTACTACACGCGCTATGCGGGCAAGGCGCCCGACGACGCGCTCGCGCTGATGCTGCAGGACGTGCGCAAGTCGCCGCCGAAGATCGCGACGGTGCTG
The DNA here is from genome assembly GCF_001524645.2 of Burkholderia sp. MSMB0856. NCBI lineage: Bacteria > Pseudomonadati > Pseudomonadota > Betaproteobacteria > Burkholderiales > Burkholderiaceae > Burkholderia > Burkholderia sp. MSMB0856. The sequence continues at coordinate 2,937,418 of NZ_CP013427.1, forward strand.
CGCAGCGTCGCGCCGAACGAATCGCTCGCGTGGTTCAGCGCGCGGATGCGCGCGCAGCTGAAGGGCACGCCGGCCGCGACGCTGTCGGACGACGATCTCGCCGCGCTCTACGCGAAGTACGCGATCGACCGGTTCAACCTCAACGATCGCGGCTATATCGCGAGCGTCCACCCGCTCGCGCTGTGGACGCTCAACTATCTGCGCGCCCATCCGAACGCGCCGCTCGGCGACGTTCAGCGCGACAGCCGCGATGCGCGCTTCTACACGTACTCGTGGCTGTACAAGACGCGCTACCACGCGACCCAGGACCGGCGCATTCGCCACATGGTCGAGCTGCGCGCGTACGGGGAGATCACGAAAGCGTGGCGTGCGCTCGGCTACCCGTTCGCGGAAGTCACGCCGTCATACGCGGCCGCGATCGGCGCATCGGGCGACCAGCCCGACGCGCTCGCGAAACTGATCGGCCTGATCGCGAACGGCGGCCAGAAGGCGCCGACCGAGACGATCACGCGCCTCGACTTCGCGAAGGGCACGCCGTACGAAACGCGCTTCGTGCGCGCGGCCGCGCAGCCGCAGCCGATGCTGTCGCCGGAGATCGTCGACGTGGCGCGCACGCTGCTGCGCGACGTCGTGCTCAACGGCACCGCGCGGCGTCTCGCGGGCGGCTTCACGCTGCCCGACGGCAAGACGCTCCAGGTGTACGGCAAGACCGGGACGGGCGACCAGCGCTTCAACGTCTACGCGCGCGGCGCGCGGCTGATCGAGTCGCGCAAGGTCAATCGCAGCGGCACGTTCGTGTTCGTGCTCGGCGACCGCTTCTTCGGCGTGCTGACGGCGACCGCGCACGAGCCGTACGCGGCACGCTACGACTTCACGAGCGCAATGGCGGTGCAGTTGCTGAAGTCGATGGCGCCGGCGCTCGCGCCGCTGATCGAGCGTCCCATCACGGCGGGCCCGGCGCCGCAGGCGGAAACGCCGGCGCCGCAGGCGGAAACGCCGGCGCCGCAGGCGGAAACGCCGGCGCCGCAGGCCGCGCCGGTCGAGCCGTCCTGACGACGGCCCGTGCGCTCACGCGACGACGCGCCGCTCAGTGCGAGCGGCCGTCGTAGTGCGTGACCGGCAGCGCGTCGATATCGACATCCTCGAGGCATCGCACGTTGATCGCGGCCATCGCAGTGCCGTCCGGATGGGTACCCTCGCCGAACGCATGAATCCCGCAGCGCTTGCAGAAGCGATGGCGGATCACGTGCTTGTTGAACGTATAGGTCGCGAGATGTTCGTCGGGCGTGAGGAGCTTCATGTGATCGCGCGGCACGAACCACATCAGCGCGCCCTTGCGTCGGCAGATCGAGCAGTTGCAGGCCATCACGCCCTGCAGGTCGCCTTCCACCTCGAACTTCACGTCGCCGCAGTGACAGCTTCCACGATAAAGCATGGTCGTCTCCCGGGGCGGCCCGTGCGCGACGACGGCATCCCGGCGGGACACCGTTGGCCGGGTCGGCTCAAACGAGTACAGTAGCGCGCACCCGCGTCGCTCGCAACGTGCCGCGGCGCCTGTCCCGACCCCACTCCGACCACGAGGAAAACCACCATGCTCGAACTGCGCCCCGGCTGCGAATGCTGCGACAAGGACCTGCCGCCCGATTCGCCGGACGCACGCATCTGCACCTTCGAATGCACGTTCTGCGCGACCTGCGCGGACGACGTGCTGAAGGGCCGCTGCCCGAACTGCGGCGGCGACCTGGTGGTGCGGCCGCGCCGTCCGACGAGCCTGCTCGCGAAATATCCGGCGTCGACGCAACGCGTGCTGAAGCCGGGCGGCTGCGCGAACCACTGACGGCCCGCACCGCCCTTCCCGTCAGGACATCTCGATCCGCGCGCGCGTCACTGCGAGCAGCGACGCCATCGCGCGGCGCGCGCCGTCCTCGTCGCGCACGCGAATCGCGTCGCTGACGGCCGCGTGCTCGGCGAGCGACGCATTGAACACATGCGCCCGGCGCGCGTTCAGATGCAGCTGCGCCTCGAGCGTGCGATCGATCAGCGCGCCGAGCGGCACCAGCAGTTCGTTGCCGCCGGCCTCCAGCACGCTCAGGTGAAAGCGCAGGTCCGCGCGCACCCATTCGTCCACGTTGCGCGCGGCGGCCATCGCGCGCACCGCGTCCTCGATCGCGTCGAAGGCGCCCGGCCCGTGCGCGCGCGCGGCCAGCGCGGCCGCATGCGGCTCAATCATCTCGCGCATCTCCTGCAGCTTCAGCGCGAACGCGAGCGGCGGCGCGACACGCGCGTACCAGTCGAGCAGGTCGGCGTCGAGCAGGTTCCATGCGCGGCGCGGCCGCACGCGCGTGCCGACCTTCGGCCGCGATTCGACCAGCCCCTTCGACGTCAGCGTGCGCAGCGCCTCGCGCAGCACCGTGCGGCTCACGCCGAACATCTCCATCAGGTCCGGCTCCCGCGGCAGCAGCGATTCGGGCGGATAGTCGCCGCGCAGGATCGCCGTCGCCAGCCGGAAGGCTGTCTGTCCATGCAGGTCGCGTTGAATGATCGTTCTCCGGTGACGGGCAACGCCGCGGCTGCCCACTATCTGCACAATAGTGCTATTAATACTATTTTTTACCGGTCTACGCTAGGATAACCGTCACGCATTCGACCGGCGCAGCATCGGCATGTCCGCGCCGGTCACCCCTGGAGACTCGCGACATGAAAATCACCCGCCTCGAAACCTTCGTCGTCCCGCCGCGCTGGCTGTTCCTCAAGATCGAAACCGACGAAGGGATCGTCGGCTGGGGCGAACCGGTCGTCGAGGGCCGCGCGCACACGGTCGAAGCCGCCGTGCACGAACTCGCCGATTATCTGGTCGGCAAGGATCCGCTGCTGATCGAGGATCACTGGCAGGTGATGTATCGCGCCGGCTTCTACCGCGGCGGCCCGATCACGATGAGCGCGATCGCGGGTGTCGACCAGGCGTTGTGGGACATCAAGGGCAAGCATCACGGCGTGCCCGTGCACGCGCTGCTCGGCGGCCAAGTGCGCGACCGCATCAAGGTGTATTCGTGGATCGGCGGCGACCGGCCGAGCGACGTCGCGAACAATGCGCGCGCGGTGGTCGAGCGCGGCTTCAAGGCCGTGAAGATGAACGGCTCCGAGGAGCTGCAGATCGTCGACACCTATGACAAGGTCGAGCAGGTGATCGCGAACGTCGCGGCGGTGCGTGACGCGGTCGGCCCGCACGTCGGGATCGGCGTCGACTTCCACGGCCGCGTGCACAAGCCGATGGCGAAGGTGCTCGCGAAGGAGCTCGATCCGTACAAGCTGATGTTCATCGAGGAGCCGGTGCTGTCGGAGAACGCCGAGGCGCTGCGCGACATCGTCAACCAGACCAACACGCCAATCGCGCTCGGCGAGCGGCTCTACTCGCGCTGGGACTTCAAGCACATCCTCGCGGGCGGTTACGTCGACATCATCCAGCCCGATGCGTCGCACGCGGGCGGCATCACCGAGTGCCGCAAGATCGCGACGCTCGCGGAAAGCTACGACGTCGCGCTCGCGCTGCACTGCCCGCTCGGCCCGATCGCGCTGGCCGCGTGCCTGCAGCTCGATGCGGTGAGCTACAACGCGTTCATCCAGGAACAGAGCCTCGGCATTCACTACAACCAGGGCAATGACCTGCTCGACTACCTGCGCAATCCCGAAGTATTCCGCTACGAAGACGGCTTCGTCGCGATCCCGCAGGGCCCGGGGCTCGGCATCGACGTCAACGAGGAGAAAGTGCGCGAGATGGCGAAGACGGGGCATCGCTGGCGCAACCCGGTGTGGCGTCACGCGGACGGCAGCGTCGCCGAGTGGTGATGAGGGAGTGAGATGAGGCGCGTTGCGCGGCGTGCATGCCGCGCAACGGCTTCGCGACGGCTGCCCGACAGGCGGCCGTTTTTGCATCTGCAGCACGCGACGCGCGGGCACCCGGCCCGCCACCGCGCCGCCCCGGCCGTCAGCCGAGCGCCGCGAACCCCGGCACGCTGAACGACAGCACGGCGGCCGCGACGAACACGCCGATCATCGTCAGCGCCTCGAGATGCAGGATGTTGCGGAACGTGTGCGCGTCTTCGGTCGACGCGGTCCGGCGCAGGCGCGGCAGCGCCGAGAAGCGGTTCAACCCGCCGAGCACGAGCGCGAGCGCGACGAGCAGCAGCTTGAGCAGCAGCACGCGCCCCCACGTGGTGCCGTCGAGCGGTGCGAGCGAGCCGCCGAGCCCGCGCAGCGCATTGAGCACGCCCGTGCCGAGCACGAACACGACCGCGATCGTCGACGTACGCGACAGCTGCTGACCGATCCGGATCAGCGCGCCGCGCGCGACCGACGAGCCGAGCACCGGCAGCACCGCGAGCCCGCCCGCGAGCACGAGGCCGCCCCACACCGCGGTGGCAAGCAGGTGCAGCGTCTGCACGCCGACCGCCGCGGACAGCGGGCCGGTGTCGGCCGCATGGCCGAGCGACGCCTTGCCGGCCGCGACCACGATCACCGCGAGCCACAGCACCGCATGCGCGACCGGGCCCTCCGGCTTTGCCAGCGCGACGATCGCGAGCACGACGGCGCCGGCGAACGCGACGCTCCATGCGAAGCCCGTGTGCGTCTGCGCGAGCATGACGGGAATCGCGGCGAATGCGCCGCCGAGCCCCGCGCCGCTCATCGACGCCGCTTCATACACCAGCCAGCCGAGATCGGCGAGCACGAGCGCCAGCGCCGCCGCGACCAGCGAATGTTGCGCGCGCAGCCATGCGGGATGCGACGGCGCGACGACCGGTCGCGCGCCGTCCTTGCCGAGCCACGCCTTCAGCAGCGCCGAGCCGACGGCCATCGCGAACGTCGCGTCCATCAATGCCGCCAGCGCGACCTGCCCGATCCACAAGCTGTCGATCCTCATCGCGCGCGCCCCCCCGGGAACGGCCGGCCCGCAACGCGGCGGCAAGTGGAACGACAGCGGGAAGACGGCAACGGCACGGTAGGGAACGTCATCGATGAATCCGGAAACGGGAGAAATGACTGGGTCTGCGGCGGAGGCGGCGCCGCGCGACCCGCGAGTGTACGGTCTTCGATGGTCAAAGCGCACGCCGGTTCACACAACCCGTGTACGAAGCGCGTCAAATTGTCGCAAGTCGCAAACAGGCAGGAACCGATGTCCTTTTGCCAAATAGCCGTCATTACCCATCGATGATAGAATGCCGCGTCGCAGCAGCCCGGCTGTCCTGCCGTCCATGCGCCGAGCCGATCGTAGCCCGGACAGGTCCCCGACGAATAAACATGGAGTCTCGTGTGTCTTCAAGACGCCTCTTCCGTCCGTTGCTTGCCGTTCTCCTGATCGGTGGCGCGGGCCTTACGAGCGCTGCTCAAGCGCAGACCAAGCCCACGGAGCAAGCGCACGCCCAGCAGGCGCCGCTCAAGGCACCCGATACGATGGCCGAGCGTGTGCGCGGCTGTACCGCATGCCATGGCGTTCACGGCCAGGGTACGGACAACGACTATTTCCCGCGGCTTGCCGGCAAGCCGGCGGAGTACCTGTACAACCAGCTCGTCAACTTCCGTGATGGCCGGCGCAAGTACCCGCCGATGAACTATCTGCTGACGTACCTGAACGACGATTACCTGAAAGAAATCGCCGAGCACTTCTCGGCCGAGCGTCCGCCGTACCCGACGCCGGCCAAGCCGACGCTGCCGGCCGCCACGCTCGCGCGCGGCAAGCAGCTCGTCACGCAAGGCGATCCGTCGCGCAAGCTGCCGGCCTGCGTGGCCTGCCACGGCGCGGGGCTGACCGGCATGCAGCCGGCGATCCCGGGCCTCGTCGGCCTGCACGCCGATTACCTGAGCGCACAGCTCGGCGCATGGCGCTCGGGCAACCGCCACGCGAAGGCACCGGATTGCATGCACGAGATCGCGTCGAAGCTGTCGGACGAAGACGTGACGGCCGTGACCGCGTGGCTCGCCGCGCAACCGGCGCCCGCCAACCCCGTGCCGGCCCCGGCGCGTTCGATGAAGACTCCGCTCGCCTGCGGCAGCGAACCGCAATAAGGCAAGGGAGACAGACACAATGAAACGCAAGTCCCTGTTTGCACTCTCGGCCGTCGCGATCGTCGCGGCTGCCGCCCTCGTGCCGGTCCTCTGGCCGGGCAACGACACGCTGCACGGCAACGCTGCCGTCGCGGCCACGCCGGCCGACCAGGCCGCGCTGATCAAGAAGGGCGAATATCTCGCGCGCGTCGGCGACTGTATCGCGTGCCACACCGTGCGCGGCGGCAAGTCGTTCGCGGGCGGCCTGCCGATGGCGACGCCGTTCGGCACGATGTACACGCCGAACATCACGCCGGACGACAAGGACGGTATCGGCAAGTGGACGTCGGACGACTTCTACCGCGCGATGCACACCGGCCGTTCGAAGGACGGCAGCCTGCTCTACCCGGGCTTCCCGTTCGCGAGCTACACGAAGGTCACGCGTGCCGACTCGGACGCGATCTACGCGTACCTGCGTTCGGTCCCGCCGGTCTCGGTGCCGAGCCGTCCGCATGAACTGAAGTTCCCGTTCAACAACCGCAACCTGCTGATCGGCTGGCGCACGCTGTTCTTCAAGGAAGGCGAATACAAGCCGGATCCGACCAAGTCGGTCGAATGGAACCGCGGCGCGTACCTCGTCGAAGGCCTCGGCCACTGCTCGATGTGCCACACGTCGATCAACATGATGGGCGGCCCGGTGAGCTCGGCGGCCTTCGCAGGCGGCCTGATCCCGCTGCAGAACTGGTATGCGCCGTCGCTGACGAACGACAAGGAACTCGGCCTCGGCGACTGGCACGTGCAGGAACTGTCGGACCTGCTGCAGGCCGGCGTGTCGAACAAGGGCGCGGTGTTCGGCCCGATGGCCGACGTCGTGCACAACAGCCTGCAGTACATGAGCGACGAAGATACGCGCGCGATGTCGACGTACCTGAAGTCGATCCCGCAGAAGGCTGAAGCGCCGAAGAACATGCAGTACGAGCCGTCGAAGCAATTCGGCAACGCGCTGTTCGACCAGGGCAAGAAGATCTACGCGGACAACTGCGCGACCTGCCACGCCGAAACCGGCGCGGGCAAGCCGCCGGCGTATCCGCCGCTCGCGGGCAACCATTCGATCGTGATGGAATCGGCGGTCAACCCGATCCGCATGGTGCTGAATGGCGGCTATCCGCCGAGCACGTTCAAGAATCCGCGTCCGTACGGGATGCCGCCGTTCGCGCAGTCGCTGTCGAACCAGGAAGTCGCGGCGGTCGTCACGTATATCCGGATGTCGTGGGGCAACAACGGTACGCCGATCTCGCCGCAACAGGTGAGCGACCTGCGTTCCGCGCCGCTTGACTAAATAACGCGCGACACACACGGGGGCGCGGCTGCGGGAAACCGCAGCCGCGCCCCTTTGCTTTTTGCGACGCCGTTCCCCGCGCGGGCCGCGCGAGGCGTCGCCGATCATAAAACTCAAGAGTGGTATCTATGTCTTTCGAATCTCTCGGCTTGGCCGAACCGCTCGTCAAGGCGGTCAACGAGCTCGGCTACACGTCGCCGACTCCCATCCAGCAGCAGGCGATCCCCGCCGTCCTCGGCGGCGGCGACCTGCTCGCCGGCGCCCAGACCGGCACCGGCAAGACCGCCGGCTTCACGCTGCCGATCCTGCAGCGCCTGCACACGTTCTATGCCGAGCATCGCGGCGCGAAGCGCGCGGTGCGCGCGCTGATCCTCACGCCGACGCGCGAACTCGCCGCCCAGGTCGAGGAAAGCGTGCGCGCGTACAGCAAATACCTGAAGCTGCGCTCGACCGTGATGTTCGGCGGCGTCAGCATCAATCCGCAGATCGATGCGCTCAAGCGCGGCGTCGACATCGTCGTCGCGACGCCGGGGCGTCTGCTCGACCACATGCAGCAGAAGACGATCGATCTGTCGGATCTCGACATCCTCGTGCTCGACGAAGCCGACCGGATGCTCGACATGGGCTTCATCCACGACATCAAGCGCGTGCTCGCGAAACTGCCGCCGCAGCGCCAGAACCTGCTGTTCTCGGCGACCTTCTCCGACGAGATCAAATCGCTCGCCGACAGCCTGCTCGATTCGCCCGCACTGATCGAGGTCGCGCGCCGCAACACCACCGCGGAAAGCGTCGCGCAGAAGATCCACCCGGTCGACCGCGATCGCAAGCGCGAGCTGCTCACGCATCTGATCCGCGAACACAACTGGTTCCAGGTGCTCGTGTTCACGCGCACCAAGCACGGTGCGAACCGGCTCGCAGAACAGTTGACGAAGGACGGCATCAGCGCGATGGCGATCCACGGCAACAAGAGCCAGTCGGCTCGCACGCGCGCGCTCGCGGAATTCAAGAACAGCACGCTGCAGGTGCTGGTCGCGACCGACATCGCCGCACGCGGGATCGACATCGACCAGCTGCCGCACGTCGTCAACTTCGACCTGCCGAACGTGCCGGAGGATTACGTGCACCGGATCGGCCGCACGGGCCGCGCGGGCGCGACGGGCGAAGCCGTGTCGCTCGTGTGCGTCGACGAGAAGCAGCTGCTGCGCGACATCGAGCGGCTGATCAAGCGCGAGATTCCGCAGGAAGTGATTGCGGGCTTCGAACCCGATCCGAACGCGAAGCCGGAGCCGATCCAGCAACGCCGCGGGCAGCAGCCGCGCGGCGGCAACGGCGGCGGCGGCGGCGGTGGCAATCGCCAGCCGCGTGCAGGCGGCGCCGGCCAGCCGGCCGCGAAGCGCGACGGCAATGCGCAACCGAAGGCCGCGAAGGCGGCCAAGCCGCGCACGGCCGGCGGCGCGACCGGCAATGCCGGTGGCGGCGGCGGTCGCCCGTCAGGCGGCAACGGCGCGCGTCCGGCGAACGGCAACGCCGCGCACGCCAACCGCAACCGTTCGTCGCGCAGCGGCCAGCGCGGTCACTGAAGCCGCGCGGCCGCGCGCCGCAGGTGCTCGACCTGGCGCTGCCAGCGTGCGAGCACCTCGGCGCGCACCTCCCCTTCCAGCGCGAACGTGACGCCCGTCGCGAGACGCGCATAGCCGACCCGCTGCGCATCGCCATGCGCGATCGTCGCGGCGAACCCGGCCAGTCCGCAGAAGTCCCCTTCGAGCGGCTCGATCCTCAGTTGTGCCTGAAAGAATGCGCCGTCCGCGACGAGCGTCAACGCGGCCGCGCGCCGTTGCGCCAGCGCGCGCGCCGCGCGCGATTGCGGCCATAGCGCAAGCAGCAGCGTGTGCGCGTCGCGCGCAAGAATCTCGCCGACGCTGAGCAGCGTCGTGCGCAACTGGCCATCGTCGGTCGCGACGATCAGCGATGCGGCGAAGTCGGCATGGCGTTCGAGCGCGGCGCCGTCGAACAGCGAAACGACGGCCGGCGGCCACGCGTCGAACGTCCATTGTTCGAGCGCGTGGCGATGGGTATCGGTCATGATGGCGGGCCCGGTGAAAAGCAGACGATGATGCCGAAGCATACGCGCGCCGCCGGACCGCGCGGTGACGATCAGCGCATGAACACGTGCCGCGTGATCTTCGTCAGCGGATAGTGGACACTCGGCTGGATCTTGGCAGGCAGGTCGAGCGGCTTGAGCAGCATCTTCACGCACATGTCGGCCGACAGGTTGCGCCGCACGAGCGAGCTGATGCGCGCAACGCGCTCGCGGTTGTACTGGCTGTCGCCGACACGGTCCGGGTAGCGGATCGCGAACACGTGGCGCAGCGCGATCTCCGAATCCTCGTTCTTGATTTCCAGCACGCGGCGCGTCAGCGCGCCGAGCACCGCGAGCCGGCCGTTGCCTTCGAGCTTGTTGTACTTCTTGAAGAACTTGAAGAAGTGCTTGTAGTGGCGCACCTCGTCCGATCGGATGTTGTCGGTGATTTCCTTCAGCACCGGCTCGTCCGAGCATTCGTTGATCGCGCGATAGAGCGTGGCCGTGCCCGTCTCGACAACGCAGCGCGCGACCATCTCGAGCGCGCGGGTCTTCTCGAATGCGTCGACCGAGCAGGTCTTCGAATACTCGGCGAAGAAATTCGCGAACGCGGTATCCCAGTCGAACTCGGGCCACACATGCGCGATGTACGCCTTCAGCGCGCGCCCGTGCTGCAGTTCCTCGTGCTCCCACGCCGTGTTGAGCCACGCGGACACTTCGGGATCGTCGTTGAAGAACTCGCTCAGGTTGCTCGTGTAGAGATCCGAGCCGCTTTCGATGAACGACGACGCGCACAGCAACAGCAGCAGATCCTCGTTCGCGGCGGCGCGCTGACGATCGATCCGGTTGAGGTCGATGTCCTCGATACGCCACGGCATGACATGCGTCGTTTCAGTAGGCATGGTGGTGCGCTCCCAGTCGTCGCGCGGCCGGCGGCCGGCCCCGATCTTCGGCACGGGCCCGGCGCGCCCGCAGGCGACGTTTTGCTTGCATTTTTAGTGAGTTGGTCCGGCCGAACCATCCTGGCATCTTAGCCGGACTTTTATGTTCGTGCTTCAAAGCACTGACCATACCCGACGGGCGCAGTTCCGCCGCGCATGTTGCGGTTCGTTAGACGAGTTGTTCGAACCGGTTCGCGCACGTTCGACGAGATGCGCCGCGTCAAGCGAAACGGGCGGCCATCCGGCCGCCCGTCGAGCGCAAGACTGGACTGGAAGCGTTCCGTCAGAAACCGGCCGCGAGGCCGTCGCGACGGCTGTCGCTCGCGGCCACGTAGCCGCGCTCGGGATCGTCGCGATCGAGCCGCCACACGAACTGCCCCGAGCCGAAATCCATGTAAGGATCGTCGATCGACTTGATCGTATGGCCGCGCGCGGCGAGCGCATCGACCGTGTCGCGATTCATCGTCGACTCGACGTCGAGCGTGAAGTCGCGATTGACCTTCCAGCGCGGCGCGTCGCAGGCGGCCTGCGGCTGCTGCCCGTAACCGAGCATGCGCACGACGGTCTGCAGGTGGCCCTGCGGCTGCATGTCGCCGCCCATCACGCCGAAGCTCATCACGGCCTCGGTGCGGCCGTCGACTTCCTCGGTGACGAACGCCGGGATGATCGTATGAAACGGCCGCTTGCCGCCCGCGACGACGTTCGGCGACGCCGGGTCCATCGAGAAGCCGTGCCCGCGGTTCTGCAACGCAATGCCCGTACCCGGCACGACGAGCCCCGAACCGAAACCCATGTAGTTCGACTGAATGAAGCTCACCATCATCCCGCGCTCGTCCGCCGCCGACAGATAGATCGTGCCGCCCGAATGCGGCCGGCCGGCAGCGAAGTGCGTCGCGCGTGCGCGATCGATCAGCTTCGCGCGCTCCGCGAGATACGCGTCGTCGAGCATCTGCGCGGGCGTCACGTCCATCGCGCGCGGATCGGCGACGTAGCGATAGACGTCCGCGAACGCGAGCTTCATCGCCTCGATCTGCAGGTGCTGCGAGTCGGCCGAATCGACCGGACATTCGGCCACGCCCGCATGCTCCGCGATCCCGAGCGCGATCAGCGCGGCGATGCCCTGCCCGTTCGGCGGGATCTCGTGAATCGTGTGCCGCCCGAAGCGCTTGCCGATCGGCTCGACCCATTCCGGCTGGTATGCGCGCAGGTCGGCTTCGGTCAGCGCGCCGCCGCCTTCGCGCGCGAATGCCGCGATTTGCCCGGCGAGCGCGCCCTCGTAGAACGCGCGCGGACCGTCCTTCGCGAGGGTGTGCAGCGTCCGCGCGTGGCCCGGCAGGCACATGCGCTCGCCGACGAGCGGCGCGCGCCCGCGCGGCATGAAGGTATCGGCGAAGCCCGGCAGCCCCTGCAGCTCGGGCACCGCGGCGGCCCACTTGTGCGCGACGATCGGCGACACCGAATAGCCGCGCTCGGCGATCTCGATCGCCGGCTCGAGCAGGTCCGCAAACGGCAGCGAACCGAACTTCGCGTGCAGCGCTTCCCAGCCCGCGATCACGCCGGGCACCGTGACGGTGTCCCAGCCGCGCGTCGGCTTGTTCGCGATGCCGCGTGCGTCCTCGCCGTGGCGCTGGCGGAAGTAGCCGGGGTTCCACGCGGCCGGCGCGACGCCCGACGCATTCAGCCCGGACAGCCGCTCGCCGTCCCACACGAGCGCGAACGCGTCGCCGCCGAGCCCGCACGACACGGGCTCGACCACCGTGATCGCAGCTGCCGCGGCCAGCGCCGCATCCACGGCATTGCCGCCCTTCCACAGCATCCGCAGCCCGGCCTGCGCCGCGAGCGGGTGCGACGTCGACACGACGTTGCGCGCGAATACCGGAATGCGGGTCGTCGAATACGGGTTGTGCCAGTTGAAGCCAGTCATCGGTTCCACCTCGTCGAAAGCTGAATGAACGCGCCGGACGCACGACCGGCGCGCGCGGACAGTCCGCCATTGCAGCGCGATCCGCGTGATCGCACAAATTCATTTGTCACATGAATCTATGTACTTTGCGCATGAATTCCGCGCAGCGATACGCCGCAGGCCGGTCGAACGCCCTTCCCGCCCTTACAATACCCGCTCCGCCTCACGACCTGACCGCCGAGCCATGACCCGAGATCCCCGCCTCACCCTCAACGCGCGCCAGCAGGAACTGCTCGAATGGGTGCAGCGCGACGGCTTCGTGACCGTCGACGATCTCGCCGCGCACTTCGCGGTCACGCCGCAGACGATCCGCCGCGACGTGAACTGGCTCGCCGACCTGAACCTGCTGCGCCGCTATCACGGCGGCGCGAGCCTGCCGACCAGCTCGGAAAACGTGTCGTACACCGCGCGCCAGCGGATGTTCCACGACGAGAAGCGACGCATCGCGGCGCTCGCCGCGTCGCACATCCCCGACCAGGCATCGCTGTTCATCAACCTCGGCACCACGACCGAGGAGGTTGCGCGCGCACTGAACCGCCATCACGGGCTCCACGTGATCACGAACAACCTGAACGTCGCGTCGATGATGAGCGGCTACCCGGACTGCGAGGTGCTGATCACGGGCGGCATCGTGCGGCCGTGGGACAAGGGCATCGTCGGCGAACTCGCGATCGACTTCATCCGCCAGTTCAAGGTCGACTACGCGATCATCGGCACGTCGGCGATCGAGGCCGACGGCACGCTGCGCGACTTCGACACGCGCGAGGTGCGCGTGGCCGAGGCGATCATGCAGCATGCGCGCACGGTCTACCTCGTCGCCGACCACTCGAAGGTCGGCCGCCCGGCGCTGGTGCGCCAGGGACACCTGAGCCAGGTGCATGCGCTCTTCACCGACAAGCCGCTGCCGCCGGAGATGGCCGATGCGGTGGCGAACGCGGGCACCCAGGTGTACGTCGCGGAATGACGCTTGCGATGCTGCACCGCACCTGAAACTTCAAGTGAAATCAAGAAGTTGGCGCGCCGGCTGAACCGCTTGCGGCATACGTCCCTGTCAAACTGAAAATTAACGGGGCACGATTTGTCGTTGCCCGCGCGCTCGACTAGACTCCAGTTCCCCGGCCCGTTCGCCCGATACGCCCGTGCCAAGGCGTGTGCGAATCCCAAGGCCGGCGAATACAGCTTTCCCCCCAAGCCATACCCCGTGGGGTATCGCGCACCGGCGTTCGCGCCGGCCGCGCGGGCAGACCGATTGCCATGGAGAGAACGATGCTGAGTCCGCATGAATTCGCCACGCTACTGCTTGTGAAGGACGCCCCTGACCAGGGCGACATGGATCGGGATGAACTCGACGCGCTGCTCGAACAGCAGCTCGTGCGGCTGGAAGGCCTGGGATCGGGACGCAAATACTGCGTGACCGAGACCGGCGACGCCGCGCTGCGATCCATCAAATACCGTTATTCCTGAAGCTCCGCTGTTCCTGACCTGAGCGCGCCGGCCGGATTTCCGGCCGCGCCGCTTTTCCGGTTTTCCCGCCTACCGCAGCTTTGCCGCGTCAGCCGCCGCGCAGCGTCGGATCGACCGCGGCCCGCCAGCTGACGGCCTGCGCGCGTGCACCGTTGAAATAGGCGACCCAACCGGCGCGCCCCGCCGCGTCGGGTGCCGCGTAGTGCGTTGAAAGTTCGTTTACGAACGCGCAATAGTTCGCCTGCGTCAGCCCGCGATACCGTTTCGCCACGTACGCGTCGTACAGCGTCGCGTAGACCGGCTGCGCGTCCGCGCCCCAGTCGCGCGCGGTGCCGCCGCACGACGTCTGCAGGTCGACGAACGACGGCGCACGCCAATTGCCGGCCAGCGGCGGCATACCGGCGCTGCACCCTGCCAGAACGACGGCGCACGCACCGGCCCACATCCCAATACGCATGATTCACCTCGCGAAACGGTCGATTCCGCCAGTATCGTCCGGGATCGCGCCGCGCGCTACTGGCCCCGCTTTTTCGAACTTTACTTTTTCGATTTCGTTCGTTAAATTTCGAATTCGAACATTTCGTGTTCGCCCATTTCCATCAGACGATAAGGACAGCAGGTGACCCAACCGAATCGCTACGATCTGCTCGTCGTCGGCGGCGGCATCAACGGCGCGGGCATCGCGCGCGATGCGGCCGGCCGCGGCCTGTCGGTGCTGCTCTGCGAGCAGGACGACCTCGCGTCGCACACGTCGTCGTCCAGCACGAAGCTGATTCACGGCGGCCTGCGCTACCTCGAATACAACGAATTCGGCCTCGTCCGCAAAGCGCTGCAGGAGCGTGAAACGCTGCTGCGCGCGGCGCCGCACATCATGTGGCCGCTGCGCTTCGTGATGCCCCACATGCCGAACCTGCGGCCGGCCTGGCTGATCCGCATCGGCCTGTTCCTCTACGATCACCTCGCGAAACGCGAACTGCTGCCCGGCTCGCGCGGCATCGACATGCGCCGCCATGCGGCCGGCGCACCGCTGATCGACTCCATCAAGCGCGGCTTCGTCTATTCGGACGGCTGGGTCGACGACGCGCGACTCGTCGTGCTGAACGCGCTCGATGCGAAGGAGCGCGGCGCCGAGATCCTCACGCGCACGAAGCTCGTGTCGGCGGAACGCCGCGGCGACGAATGGGAAGCTCGGCTGCGGCACGCGGACGGCTCGATCCGCGTCGTGCATGCGCGCGCGGTCGCGAACGCGGCCGGCCCGTGGGTCGGCGAGGTGCTGCACGGCGCGCTCGGCCGCGGCGCGCAACACAGCGTGCGGCTCGTGAAAGGCAGCCACATCATCACGCGCCGCCTGTTCGATCACGATCACGCGTACATCTTCCAGAACCCGGACAAGCGGATCATCTTCGCGATTCCGTACGAGCACGACTTCACGCTGATCGGCACGACCGACGTCGAATACACGAACGATCCCGCGAAGGTCGCGATCGATCGCGACGAGACGCAGTATCTGTGCGATTCGATCAACCGCTACTTCAAGCGCAAGATCTCGCCCGCCGACGTGCACTGGACCTATTCGGGCGTGCGTCCGCTGCTCGAGGACGAAAACGCGGCGAACGCGTCGGCCGTCACGCGCGACTACCGCCTCGAGATGGACGACGGCGCCGGCGCGCCGCTGCTGTCGGTGTTCGGCGGCAAGATCACGACCTTCCGCAAGCTCGCGGAAGAAGCCGGCGACCTGCTGTGCAGCGCGCTCGGCCGCGAGGCGAAAACCTGGACGGCCGGCGCGCCGCTGCCCGGCGGCGACATCGCGAACGCGAAGTTCGACGTGTTCGCCGACGCGTTCGCGAAGCGCCATCCGTGGCTGCCCGCCGCGCTCGCGCGCCGCTACGCGCGCGCATACGGCACGCGCGCGGAACGCGTGGTCGACGGCGCGACGTCGCTCGCGGACCTCGGCGCGGAAATCGCGCCGGGCATCCACGACGCCGAACTGCGCTACCTGCGCGACGTCGAATGGGCGACCTGCGCGCAGGACGTGCTGTGGCGCCGCTCGAAGCTCGGCCTGCACGTCACGCCAGGCACGCTCGACGCGGTGACCGCCGCGGTCGACGCGTGGTTCGCCGCCGTGCACGCGCCGCACGCGTGATGCGTTTGCAGTTGCAATTGTCTGACCGACGTTGATTCACCGACGCGCCGCGTAACATGCGGCGCGCATCACAACTACGCCAATCCACGGATGGAGATGAGAGACATGCAGGATCAGTACATCCTCGCGCTTGACCAGGGCACGACGAGCTCCCGCGCGATGCTGTTCGATCGCCAGGGCAACATCGTATCGATCGCCCAGAAGGAATTCGAACAGATCTACCCGCAACCCGGCTGGGTCGAGCACGACCCTCAGGAAATCTGGTCGACGCAAGCGGGCGTCGCCGCCGAAGCGGTCACGCGCACGGGCCTGAACGGCACGTCGATCGCCGCGATCGGCATCACCAACCAGCGCGAGACGACGATCGTCTGGGATCGCGAGACGGGCCAGCCCGTCTACAACGCGATCGTGTGGCAGGACCGCCGCACCGCCGACTTCTGCGATTCGCTGAAGAAGCAGGGCCTCGAAGCGAAGGTGCGCGCGAAGACCGGCCTGCCGATCGACTCGTACTTCTCCGCGACCAAGATCCGCTGGATCCTCGACAACGTGCCGGGCGCGCGCGACAAGGCGCGCCAAGGCAAGCTCGCCTTCGGCACCGTCGACAGCTGGCTCGTGTGGAACTTCACGAAGCACGAACTGCACGTGACCGACGTGACCAACGCGTCGCGCACGATGCTGTTCAACATCCACACGCGCGAGTGGGACAGCGAGCTGCTCGAGCTGCTCGACATCCCGCGCAGCATGCTGCCGGAAGTGAAGGCGTCGTCGGAAATCTACGGCCATACGAAGACCACGGTGTTCGCGTCGAAGATCCCGCTCGCGGGCATCGCCGGTGACCAGCACGCCGCGCTGTTCGGCCAGATGTGCACGACGTCGGGCATGGTGAAGAACACCTACGGCACCGGCTGCTTCCTGATGATGAACACCGGCGACAAGCCGATCGAGTCGAAGAACAACCTCGTCACGACGATCGCCTGGCAGATCGGCGACGACGTGCAGTACGCGCTCGAAGGCAGCATCTTCATCGCGGGCGCGGTCGTGCAGTGGCTGCGCGACGGCGTCGGCATCATCAAGACGGCCGCCGAGATCGAAGCGCTCGCCGCGAGCGTGCCGCATACCGACGGCGTCTATCTCGTGCCGGCGTTCGCGGGCCTCGGCGCGCCGCACTGGAATGCGCGGGCGCGCGGTTCGGTGTTCGGCGTCACGCGCGGCACGACGTCCGCGCACCTCGCGCGCGCGGCGCTCGACGCGATCGCTTACCAGTCGCTCGACGTGCTGGCCGCGATGGAAGCCGACTCCGGCATCAGCATCGGCGAGCTGCGCGTCGACGGTGGCGCAAGCGCGAACAATCTGCTGATGCAGTTCCAGGCCGACCTGCTCGGCGTCGACGCGGTGCGTCCGCAGATCACCGAGACGACCGCGCTCGGCGCGGCCTACCTCGCGGGCCTCGCGATCGGCTACTGGAAGAACCTCGACGAAGTGCGCAGCCAGTGGCAGCTCGATCGCCGCTTCTCGCCGTCGATGCCGAAGGAGCAGGTCGAGCGCTGCATGGCCGGCTGGCAACGCGCGGTGCGCGCCGCCAAGGCGTGGGCCGACGACACGCAGTAACCCGCAGCAGCCGAAACCAGAAGCAATCCGAACGAAATAAAACAACACCGGCGGACCGCGCGGCGCGCGAGTCCGCCGTCATCTACGAGAGACAACATGTCACCTTACATTGCGGAATTCATCGGCACGGCGATCCTCGTGCTGCTCGGCAACGGCGCGGTCGCCAACGTGCTGCTTGCGAAGACCAAGGGCAAAGGCGCGGACCTCATCGTGATCGTCATGGGCTGGGCGATGGCGGTGTTCGTCGCCGTCTACGTGACCGCGTCGTTCAGCGGCGCGCACCTGAACCCGATCGTCACGATCAGCCTCGCGCTCGCAGGCAAGTTCGCGTGGTCGAAGGTCGGCGGCTACATCCTCGCGCAGATGCTCGGCGGGATGGCCGGCGCGCTGCTCGTGTGGCTCGCATATCGCCAGCACTTCGCGAAGGAAGTCGATGCGGACCTGAAGCTCGCGGTGTTCTGCACGGCGCCCGCCATCCGCAGCACCACGCACAACGTGCTGACCGAAGCGATCTGCACGTTCGTGCTGATCCTCGGCGTGCTGTACCTCGCGTCGCCGCAGGTCGGTCTCGGCGCGCTCGACGCGCTGCCCGTCGGCCTGCTCGTGCTCGGCATCGGCATCTCGCTCGGCGGCCCGACCGGCTATGCGATGAGCCCGGCGCGCGACCTGTCGCCGCGCATCATGCACGCGCTGCTGCCGATTCCCGGCAAGCGCGACAGCGACTGGCGCTATGCGTGGGTGCCGGTGATCGGCCCGCTGCTCGGCGGCGCCGCGGCGGCCGGCCTGTACCTGCGTCTGCACGCGATGGCCTGATCGCGGTTTCGATCGAGCTTGAGCCTGGGCGCGCGGCCGCGGTTGCCGCGCGCTTCCGCCCTCCCCTTTCGTCACACGAGCGACGACGAGCCCGCCTCGCTCGCGCCGGCCGAGGCCGCAACGGCGCGTCGGCGCATCGGCAAACGGAGGGCGTAGCGGGGACCGGACGCAGGCGCCAAGCGGTTCGCGGCGCACCTTCGAAAGCACGTATCATGGCGGGATGCTCGGCGTCGCCGACACCCCGCTTCTTCACCATCATGCTCGATCACCTTATCTGCGACTGCGACGGCGTCCTCGTCGACAGCGAAGTCATTGCCGACCGCGTGCTGTTCGACACGCTGTCCGCCACCTTCCCTCACCTCGATTTCGAAGAGGCTGCGAAGTCCGCCTTCGGCCAGCAGACCTCGCGCTTTCTCGCCGGGCTCGAAGCGCATTTCGGCATCCGGATGCCCGACAACTTCATCGAAACCGTCGAGCGCAACATCGAGACCGGTCTCGCACAATCGCTCGCGCCGATCACCGGCGTGCGCGACGCGCTGCTGAAGGTCGGCCTGCCGGCCGCGGTGGTATCGAACAGCCGGCTCGTACGCGTGCGCAGCTCGCTGAAGCGCGCCTCGCTCACCGAAATCTTCGGCGATCGTGTGTTCAGCTCCGAGCAGGTCGCACGACCGAAGCCCTACCCCGACGTGTACCTGCATGCCGCGCGGACGCTCGGCGTCGCGCCGGCGCGCTGCGTCGTCGTCGAGGACAGCGTGTCGGGCCTGAACGCCGCGCGCGCGGCGGGCATGAAGACGATCGCGTTCGTCGGCGCGAGCCACATCCCCGACAACTACGCGGACGCGCTGCGCGCGATGGGCATCACGCGGATCATGCGCAGGATGGATGAACTGCCGGCGCTCGTCGCGGCCGGCCTGCGCGGCGAATTCGGCGACGTGCAGTCCTGACGGACGGCCGCGCCGGATCGCCATGACCGGCGTGCGGCTCGATGCGCACGCCGTCCCGCGGGCGCATCGGCGCGCCCGCTACACCTGCCGTCAGGCCGGCTCGCAGCAGCGCTCGCGCACGGCCGCCAGCGCCTCGCGGAATTCGACGAGCTCCGCGATCGTCAGCATCGGCAACCCGTGCTGCCGCGCGAAACGCTCGACGTCGTCGCCGCGCGTCATCGTGCCGTCCGGATTCATCAGCTCGCACAGCACGCCCGCCGGCTTCAGGCCAGCGAGGATCGACAGATCGACCGTCCCTTCGGTGTGACCGCGGCGCGCCAGCACGCCGCCGGGTTGCGCACGCAACGGAAACACGTGGCCGGGGCGCACGATGTCGTACGGCTTCGCATCGTCGGCGATCGCCGCGCGAATCGTCGTCACGCGGTCGGCCGCGGACACGCCGGTATGCACGCCTTCGCGTGCCTCGATCGACACGGTGAACGCGGTGCCGTTGCGGCTCTCGTTGGTCTGCACCATCGGCGGCAGCTCGAGCGCGCGGACCTTGTCGTCGGTCAGGCACAGGCACACGATGCCGCTGCACTCGCGGATCAGGAGCGCCATCGTCTCGGGCGTGATGCGCTCGGCGGCGACGATCAAGTCGGCCTCGTTTTCACGGTCGTGATCGTCCTGCAACACGACCGCGCGGCCCGCGCGCAACGCGTCGAGCGCAGCGGCGATGCGCGGCGGCACCGGTTCGGAATCGAGCAACGGGAGATCGGCAAAGGCGTCGGCGGGTGCCGACGAAACGGACATGAAGGACATGTGAAACGCTCCTCGCAATTACGATTTGGGCGAAAAACGTTTCAGGGCATTGCAAACAGACAGAACGACAACCCGCTTCGCACGCATGGCAAAGCGGCCCTGACGGACATGACTATCTGCACATCTTCTCTCATCCGGACTATGACCGTCGGCTCTGGCATTCGACCAGATCTGCTGACCCCGCGCGGATGCGCGGGCGCTCGCGGGCTCGCCGGCTTTCGCCAGCCTACCGCCGGTGGGGAATTTCGCCCCGCCCTGAAGACGCACTGATTACCGGCCGGGGTCTACCCCGGAACCGGCGGGCCAAGCATACATCAGCCGCGCGCACCGCGCAGCGAACCACACCTAAAACCTTACTGACGACTCCGTCTAACGGCATCGTCCGAACGGCCGGCACCCGGACTGCGCGCCGTCCCGAACGGAACCGGCGCCGGCCCGGCGACCCGCGCTCAGCCGGCCGCGTGCGCGGCGTCGGGCACGAGCCAGCGCGGCGGCACCTCCGGGCTCACCGTCACGCGGAACGCGCGCGCCTCGCTGTCGCCGGGATTGCGCAGGCTGTACGGCTGGTCGGCGTCGAACACGATTGCATCGCCGGTCGCGAGCAGCTGGCGCCGATCGTGCACGCTGACTTCGAGCGTGCCTTCGCTGACGACCAGGTTGACCGTCGTGCCGGGCGCGCGGCGCGTGCCGGGTTCCGTGTGCAGCGGCGCGATCCGCAACTCGTGGAATTCGGCCGCGGCCGGCTCGCCCTCCGGATACAGCGCGCGCGCCGAGAAGCGGCCGTTCGAACTGACGACGCGCGCCGCGCGCTCGGCCGCCAGGTGCTCGAAGCCGTTCACCGCGTGACGGCGCAGGAATGCGGCCACCGATACCTTCAGCGCCGCGGCGATCTTGCAGAGCACCTTGATCGACGGCACGCTGCGCGCGGATTCGATCTGCGCGAGCATCGCGCGCGACACGCCGGACAACCGCGCGAGCGCATCGAGCGACAACTGCCGCTCGGCGCGCAAGCGCGCGAGATTCACGCCGACGACCTGCTCGAGGACGTCGAGCGACGCGGACGTCCGCGCGTCGGCGGCATTGCCGGACTCGAAGGAAGACACGTCGCGCACCAGCGCCAGGGGTGAAGACATAGCATGGCCTCCGGGCCGCCGCGCGGCCCTGCGAATGGGGTAAGCCGAAATCGGGTTGCGCCACGAACGGCGCGTATCGAGACGCTATCACCCGGCCCCACCCCGGCAAACGAAGTTATCTTCACACCGTTATCAGCATCGCGGAGGAATGCGTTTCTCGCGAACCTTTTCCTGTCGCCATAGCGCCGGCACGCCGCCGCCCGGTGCTCCGCTCAATGCGCGGCCGGTGCCGCGCCGCGCGCCGGAGCGCGCGCATCGAGCCGCATCGCGAACCACGTGACGACGAGCGCCGCGAACGTCACCGCGACGGCGACCCACGGCAACGCATCAAGCGCGAAGCCGTGCCCCAGCGCGAGGCCGCCGAGCCACGCGCCGCCCGCGTTGCCGACGTTGAATGCGCCGATGTTCAGCGTCGACGCGAGATGCGGCGCGCTCGCGGCCTTTTCGACCACGCGCGCCTGCAGCGGCGGCACCGTCGCGAACGCGGCGATCCCCCAGACGAATACGGTCACCGCGGCCGCGACCGGCAGGTGGCTCGTCTTCGCGAACACGGCCATCACGGCCATCAGCGCGACCAGGATCGCGATCAGCGACGGCATCAGCGCGCGGTCGGCGAGCCTGCCGCCGAGCGTGTTGCCGACCGTCAGCCCCGCGCCGAACAGCACGAGGATCAGTGCGACCGCACGCGGCGAAAAACCGGTGACGGTTTCGAGGATCGGCGCGATGTACGTGAACACGACGAACACGCCGCCGAAACCAAGCACGGTCATCAGGAGCGCGAGCCAGACCTGCGGCTCCTTGAGCACCCGCACTTCGTGGCCGAGGCCGACGGGCCCGCTGTCGTGGCGGTTCGGCACCAGCAGCGCGACGCCGCCGAGCGACAGCACGCCGAGCGCGGCGACGATCCAGAACGACGCGCGCCAGCCGAGCAGCTGGCCGACGAACGTGCCGAACGGCACGCCGAGCACGTTCGACAGCGTGAGGCCCGTGAACATCAGCGCGATCGCGCTCGCGCGCTTGTCAGCCTGCACGAGCGACGCGGCCACCACCGCGCCGATCCCGAAGAACGAGCCGTGCGCGAACGACGTGACGACACGTGCGACCATCAGCATCGCGTAGCCGGACGCGGTCGCGCACAGCACGTTGCCGACGATGAAGATCGCCATCAGCAGCTGCAGCGCGGCCTTGCGCGGCATGCGGCTCGTCAGCACCGCGAGCAGCGGCGCGCCGACCGCGACGCCGAGCGCGTAGCCCGTGACCAGCAGGCCGGCCGACGGCAGCGACACGGCGAGGTCGTGCGCGACTTCGGGCAGGAGTCCCATGATGATGAATTCGGTGGTGCCGATGGCGAAGGCGCTGATCGCGAGCGCCAGTAATGGAATGGGCATGACGTTCTCCGAAAAGGCGGCGGACGCGGCATCCGGTCCGTACCGCACCGCACAAGAAGCGGGATGTGCGCGCATTGTCCCGAATACGCCTATCTTTGATAATTGGCGCGGCATTTGAACCATTTTCAAAAAATTCTGGAAAATCCGATGGATCGACTGGGCGACATCCGGCTGTTCGTCGAGGCGGCGGAACTGGGCAGCCTGTCCGCGGCGGGGCGCAAGCTGAACCTCACGCCGGCCGCCGCGAGCGCGCGCCTCGCGAAGCTCGAGGCGAAGGTCGCGACGCGGCTGTTCGAGCGCTCGACGCGGCAGCTGCGCCTCACCGACGAAGGCCGGCTCTACCTGAACTGCTGCCGGCAGGCGCTGCAGGCGCTCGACGACGCGCACGCGCTGCTGCAGGAAGGCCGCAACGTGGTGGCCGGCAAGGTGCGGCTGTCGTCGACGTCCGATTTCGGCCGCAACCAGCTGCTCGACTGGCTCGACGAATTCACCACGCTGCATCCGGGCGTCACCTTCTCGCTGACGGCGTCCGATTCGTCGTCGAACCTGTGGCAGGACGAGATCGACCTCGCGATCCGCTTCGCCGCCCCGCCCGACGGCGCGCTGATCGCACGCCGGCTCGCCGCGAACCGGCGCGTGCTGTGCGCGGCGCCGTCGTTCGTCGAGCGCCATGGCGTGCCGGCCGATCCGCGCGATCTGGCTCGTTTTCCCTGCAACGTGATCACGATCGCGTCGGGCCCGATGAACACGTGGCGCTTCACGCGCGGAGACGAGGTGCAGACCCACACGGTGCCGGTGTCGACCGCGTTCGAGACCAACGACGGCGGCCTCACCCGCGAATGGACGCTGCGCGGCCACGGCATCGCGCTGAAGTCGCTGTGGGACATCGCCGACGACGTGCGCGCCGGCCGGCTGCGCGTGCTGCTGCCCGACTGGCGGCACCAGGACGCGCCGCTGCACGCGCTCTATCACGGCAAGCGCTACATGGCGCCGCGCGTGCGCGTGCTGCTCGACTTCCTCGCCGAACGCTTCGCGCGCGAGGAAGCGGCGCTCGACGACCTGCTGAACGCGTGCCGCTGAGGCCTGCCGCGCCGCCATATCGGGGTCGGAGCGCCACGCCGGCGTCGCGCGGCCGCAACCCGCGGCCCGCCCGCGACGGCGCGTAAAGCTATAATGGAAAGCTTTCCCGACGGCTTTTCACGCATTCGCGAGGTTTCGCGACATGCCCGCTCGACGCGCGCCGCGCGCCCCGGTCCGCCACGCGGCACCGGCATGAGCCGCTGCACCGGCAGCAGCCGTCCCGATTCACCCTTGACGACGCCCCCAGGTCAACCACTGCGAACGGCGAATCCCCATGACCAAGAAAGTTTACGTAAAGACCTTCGGCTGCCAGATGAACGAGTACGACTCGGACAAGATGGTGGACGTGCTCAATGCGGCCGAAGGCCTCGAAAAGACCGATACCCCGGAAGACGCGGACATCATCCTGTTCAACACGTGCTCGGTGCGTGAGAAGGCGCAGGAAAAGGTGTTCTCCGACCTCGGCCGCGTGCGCGAGCTGAAGGAAGCGAAGCCGGGCCTGCTGATCGGCGTCGGCGGCTGCGTCGCCAGCCAGGAAGGCGCGTCGATCGTGTCGCGCGCGCCGTACGTCGACCTCGTGTTCGGCCCGCAGACCTTGCACCGCCTGCCGCAGATGATCGACGCGCGCCGTGAAAGCGGCCGCGCGCAGGTCGACATCACGTTCCCCGAGATCGAGAAGTTCGACCACCTGCCGCCCGCACGCGTCGAGGGGCCGAGCGCGTTCGTATCGATCATGGAAGGCTGCTCGAAGTACTGCAGCTACTGCGTCGTGCCGTACACGCGCGGCGACGAAGTGTCGCGTCCGCTCGACGACGTGCTGACCGAAGTGGCCGGCCTCGCCGACCAAGGCGTGCGCGAAGTCACGCTGCTCGGCCAGAACGTGAACGCGTATCGCGGCGCGCTGACGGCCGGTTCGACCGAAATCGCCGATTTCGCGACGCTGATCGAGTACGTCGCCGACATCCCCGGCATCGAGCGGATCCGCTACACGACGTCGCATCCGAAGGAATTCACGCAGCGCCTGATCGACACCTACGCCAAGGTGCCGAAGCTCGTGAGCCACCTGCACCTGCCCGTCCAGCACGGCTCCGACCGCATCCTGATGGCGATGAAGCGCGGCTACACCGTCCTTGAATACAAGTCGGTGATCCGCAAGCTGCGCGCGATCCGCCCGGACCTGTCGCTGTCGACCGACATGATCGTCGGCTTCCCCGGCGAGACCGAGGAGGATTTCGACAAGATGATGGCGCTCGTGCACGAGATGAGCTACGACACCAGCTTCTCGTTCATCTACAGCCCGCGCCCCGGCACGCCGGCCGCGAACCTGCACGACGACACGCCGCGCGAGGTCAAGCTCAAACGCCTGCAACATCTGCAGGCGACCATCGAGGAAAACGTCGCGCGCATCAGCCAGTCGATGGTCGGGAAGGTCGAGCGGATCCTCGTCGAGGGCCCGTCGCGCAAGGATCCGAACGAACTGTCGGGCCGCACCGAGAACAACCGGGTCGTGAATTTCCCGGCGCCGCTCGCATCGCACCCGCGCCTGATCGGCCAGATGATCGACGTGAAGATCAACCATGCGTACCCGCACTCGCTGCGCGGCGAGCTGCTGCTCGTGAGCGACGACGCGAGCGCGGCCACCCACTGACCGACTGACGTTCAACAGGAGCCCGACGCTACTTTGAAGACCGTCCAAGCACTGGAATTCACCGCGCCGCGCGACGACAACGCGCGCCTCGCCAACCTCTGCGGCCCGCTCGACGAGAACCTGCGGCAGATCGAACAGGCGCTCGACGTCACGCTCGCGCGGCGCGGCCACCGGATCACGATCCGCGGGCGCGGCGCGAAGCTCGCGCTCGCGGCGCTCGAGAACTTCTACAACCGCGCGCGCGATCCGCTGTCGGTCGACGATATCCAGCTCGCGCTGGTCGAAGTGCGTCACACGTCCGGCAACGGCCGCCAGGATACGATCGACGTGCGCTTTCGCGGCGATCCCGACCATCCGTTCGACGAGCCCGTCGTGCAGCTCGACGCGGACATGCCGGACGAAGAACCCGCGCCGAAGCTTTATACGCGGCGCGCCGACCTGCGCGGCCGCACGCCCGCGCAGCGCGAATACCTGAAGCAGATCCTGTCGCATGACGTGACGTTCGGCATCGGGCCAGCCGGCACCGGCAAGACCTACCTCGCGGTTGCGTGCGCGGTCGACGCACTGGAGCGCGACCAGGTCAAGCGGATCGTGCTGACGCGCCCGGCCGTCGAGGCCGGCGAACGGCTCGGCTTCCTGCCGGGCGATCTCGCGCAGAAGGTCGACCCGTACCTGCGGCCGCTGTACGACGCGCTGTACGACCTGCTCGGCTTCGACAAGACCGCGAAGATGTTTGAGCGCCAGATGATCGAGATCGCGCCGCTCGCGTACATGCGCGGCCGCACGCTGAACCACGCGTTCATCATCCTCGACGAGGCGCAGAACACGACGCCCGAGCAGATGAAGATGTTCCTCACGCGGATCGGCTTCGGCTCGAAGGCCGTCGTCACCGGCGACACGAGCCAGGTCGACCTGCCGCGCGGGCACAAGAGCGGCCTCGTCGAGGCGCAGCAGGTGCTCGGCGGCGTGCGCGGCATCGCGCTCACGCGCTTCACGAGCGCGGACGTCGTGCGGCATCCGCTCGTCGCCCGCATCGTCGAAGCGTACGACGACTTCCACGCGCAGCACCGGGACGCGTAACGAACCGGCGGCGCCCGCGCGCCGCACCGGCCGACGGCCCGGGCCGCCCGACGGCGCGCCGGGCCTTTTTTCGCTTGGGCACGGCCGGTTCGAATTCGGGAGCGATCGGCCGTTTGGTGTATCCTCAACGCGTTCCAATCGCCGCACCCGTCATGAAATCTTCCCGTTCTCGCAAGTCCGGGCGCGACCAGTCCGCCGCGCCCGATTTCCCCCGTCTCTCGCTGTTCGATGCGAAGGGCAAGGCCCGAACCGTCAGCGCGCAAGGGCTTCGAATCGACTTCCCCGACGGCCGCAGCCTGATGTTCGACCTGTCGGGCAGTTCCGGCGAGGCCGCCGTCGCGATCGTCGCGCAGCACAACGATCCGGCGATGCGCGCGAAGCTCGCGCTGCAGCCCGAGCACTACGACAGCGTGACGCTGCACGTGGGCGCCGAACCCGCGCCGCTCGACGAGGAACTCGCGGAAATGGCGAACGAGGTGCGCGAGCTGGAGCTCGACCTGTCCGTGCAGTACGGTGACGAAATCACCGGCGACATCCGCAAGACGCTTCCCAAGCGCAAGCTGATCGCCGAATGGATCGAACCGGCGCTGTTCGCGAGCGCGCAGCTCACCGTGCGCTTCGTCGGCGAGGAAGAAGGCCGCACGCTGAACGCCGGCTACCGCCACAAGGACTACCCGACCAACGTGCTGACCTTCGCGTACGACCCGGCGCCCGACGGCACCGTGATCGGCGACCTCGTGCTGTGCTGCCCGGTCGTCGAGAAGGAAGCGCACGACCAGGGCAAGCCGCTCGCGGCCCACTACGCGCACCTGCTGGTGCACGGCGCGCTGCACGCGCAGGGCTACGATCACGAGACGAGCGACGAGGACGCCGCCGAAATGGAAGCGCTCGAAGTCGACATCCTCGCGAAACTGGGCTTTCCGAACCCGTACCAGTAAAGTCGTCCGCACCATGCACCACGCCGCGATGCTGCCGCCCGCCTACCCGCCGTCGATCGGCGAGGGACGGCTACTGACGGAAGACGAGCTCGCCGCGTCGCTCGCGCACACGATGCGCGACTGGGACGGCCGGCAGGATCTCTGGCTGTTCGGCTATGGCTCGCTGATCTGGAACCCCGGGCTGCCGACCGTCGCCGCCGTGCGCGGCAAGGTGCACGGCTATCATCGCGGGCTCTACCTGTGGTCGCGCGTGAACCGCGGCACGCCCGAACGGCCGGGCCTCGTGCTCGCGCTCGATCGCGGCGGCTCGTGCTCGGGCATCGCATTCCGGCTCGCGGGCCCGACCGCGCAACCGCATCTCGAGACGTTGTGGAAACGCGAAATGCCGATGGGGTCGTACCGGCCCGCGTGGCTGCCGTGCTCGCTCGAGACCGGCGAACGCGTGAACGCACTCGCGTTCGTGATGCGCCGCGACGTACCCACATACACCGGCAAGCTGAGCGACCCCGTCGTCAAGGAAGTGTTCAGCTGCGCGGCCGGCCGCTACGGCACGACGCTCGACTACGTGAGCCGCACGGTGGACGCGCTGCGCGCGAGCGGCATCCCCGATCGCGCGCTGGAAGGGCTGCTCGCGCGATGCCGGTGAGGCTCGACCAGCCGGCCCGCGCCGCTCGTGCACGCGAAGGAGGCTCCGCGCTCATGAAACCGTCACGCAAATCGCGCATCACGCTGGCCGTGCTGCTCGTCGCCGCGAGCGTCGCGCTGTCCGGCTGCGGCATCCTCGGCTGCGGCGGCGCCGCGACCAACGGCGCGGCCGCCGGCGGCTGCTCTGCCGGCATGCGCTTCTGAGGGTCCGAATGTCGGCCCGGCGTGTCCCGCACGCGACGAAATGCCGCTGACGCCGGCAGCCCGGCAGGTCGCCCCCCGCTTTTTTGCCGCCGCTGCCCCGCCGCGCCTTTCTGAGATAGGATGGAGACAAAGGACGGCGCCGCGCCCGGCGCGGCCGTTCCCGAGCGGGGCTCGCGCGCACCGCATGCCCTGGCCGGACGGCCGGTGTGACACGGCCGCGCCATGCCCTTGGTGTATCCTTGCCTACTCCGTGACCGCGCGCTCCGGCATGACCCGGGCGCACCACCATGAACGATTCGTATCCCAGTCGTAAGCTCACCGACAAACCGCAAGAAAAGCGCTCGCTGCTCGAGCGCCTGACCGACTTCATCTCGCCCGAGCCGGAATCCCGGACCGAGCTGCTGGAAATCCTCCAGGACGCCCACGAACGCAACCTGATCGACGCCGATTCGCTGTCGATGATCGAAGGCGTGTTCCAGGTGTCCGACCTGTGCGCCCGCGACATCATGGTGCCGCGCGCGCAGATGGACGCGATCAACATCGCCGACAAGCCCGAAGACTTCATCCCGTTCGTCCTCGAGAAGGCGCACTCGCGTTACCCCGTGTACGAGGAGAACCGCGACAACGTCATCGGCGTGCTGCTCGCGAAGGACCTGCTGCGCTTCTATGCCGAAGAGGAATTCGACGTGCGCGGGATGCTGCGTCCCGCCGTATTCATTCCCGAATCGAAGCGCCTGAACGTGCTGCTGCACGACTTCCGCGTGAACCGCAACCACCTCGCGATCGTCGTCGACGAATACGGCGGCGTCGCGGGCCTGATCACGATCGAGGACGTGCTCGAGCAGATCGTCGGCGACATCGAGGACGAATACGACTTCGACGAGGAAGCCGGCAACATCATCTCGGGACCGGACGGCCGCTACCGCGTGCGCGCCCTCACCGAGATCGAACAGTTCAACGAAACGTTCGGCACCGACTTCCCCGACGACGAGGTCGACACGATCGGCGGGCTGATCACCCATCACTTCGGCCGCGTGCCGCACCGCGGCGAGAAGCTGCAGCTCGGCAACCTCGTGTTCGAGATCCAGCGCGGCGATGCGCGCCAGGTCCACGTGCTGCTGGTGCGCCGCAACCCGCTCGCGAGCCGCCGCGCCGAAACCTCGCACGAGGACTGACCGTCTCGCGCCGGCCGCGTCTCCTTCAACCGCTCGCCCTTTTTCGCTTCACATGGACGATCCGATCCCGTCCCGCCCGGCTGGCGGCCTTTTTGCGCCGGCCCCCGGCCGCACGCTGCCGCGCTGGCACTATCCGGCCGCACTGCTCGCCGGCGCGGCCAATACGCTCAGCTTCGCACCGACCCCGCACGGCGGCTGGCTGCAGCTCGCCGTATTCGTCTGGTTTTTCGCGCAGCTGACGCGCACGTCGAGCTGGCGCGGCGCCGCGCTCACCGGCGGCGCGTTCGGCTTCGGCAACTTCATCAGCGGCATCTGGTGGCTGTACATCAGCATGCACGTGTACGGCGAAATGGCCGCGCCGCTCGCGGGCGGCGCGCTGGTGCTGTTCTCGCTTTACCTGTCGCTGTACCCGGCGTTCTCGGCGGGGCTCTGGTCGTTCTGCGCGGGCCATGCGTGGCATCGCCGCGAACCCGATCCGCGGCCGTTCTCGCCGACCTGGCACGGCGCGTTCGCCTTCGCGAGCGCATGGGCGCTCGGCGAATGGCTGCGCGGCACCGTGTTTACCGGCTTTCCGTGGCTCGCGAGCGGCTATCCGCAGGTCGATGGCCCGTTCGCGGGCTTCGCACCGGTCGTCGGCGTGTACGGGATCGCATGGGTGCTCGCGCTGTTCGCCGCGCTGGTCGTGCAGGCGCTCGTCGCCGCGCGCCGGTCGCCCGCATCCGAATCCGGCGGCGCCAGCAATGCGCGCGTGCGCGTCGTCGCGCCGGCCGGCATCGCCGTCGCGCTCGTCGCGGCCGGCATCGGGCTGTCGCAGGCCACGTGGACCGTGCCCGCGAACGCGCCGCTCACGGTGCGGCTGCTGCAGGGCAACGTGAAGCAGGACATCAAGTTCGAGCAGGAAGGCATCGACGCGGCGATCAAGATGTACACGCAGATGATCGTCGAGAAGCCGGCCGACCTGATCGTCACGCCGGAGACCGCGATCGCGGTGATGATCCAGGAGCTGCCCGAGCCGTTCGCCGTCGCGATCCGCAAGTTCAGCGACACGACGGGCTCGGCCGTGCTGTTCGGCGCGGTCGGCGCGTCGGTGACGCCGGACGGTCATTACGTCGACTACACGAACAGCCTGTACGGCGTGACGCCGCATTCGCGCGACATCTATCACTACGACAAGCACCATCTCGTGCCCTTCGGCGAATTCATTCCGTGGGGCTTCCGTTGGTTCGTCGACCTGATGAAGATGCCGCTCGGCGACTTCGCGCGCGGCGCGCCGGTGCAGAAGCCGTTCCTCGTGCACAACCAGCCGGTGATGGCCGACATCTGCTACGAGGACTTGTTCGGCGAGGAAATCGCCGCGACGATCCGCGACAACCCGCAACCGCCCGGCGTGCTCGTCAACGTGACGAACCTCGCGTGGTTCGGCGACACGATCGCGCTCGACCAGCATCTGCAGATCGCGCGGATGCGCGCGCTCGAAACGGGCCGGCCGATGCTGCGCTCGACCAACACGGGGATGACGGCCGCGATCGACGCGCACGGCCGCGTGCTCGGCCAGCTGAAGCCGTTCACGATCGGCTCGCTCGACGTGCGCATCGAAGGCACGAGCGGCTTCACGCCTTACGTGACGAGCGGCAACAACATCGTGCTCGCGGTGTCGCTGGTGCTGCTCGCGTTCGGCTTCACGTTCGGGCCGGGCCTGCGCCGCCGCAACGGCGCAAAGGCCGGCGACGACCGCGACGCCTGACGCATCGGGCGGCCGTCGCACGCGGTGGGGCGGCCGCTCAGCCGCTCCGCTGCGCATCCGCGGCCAGGCCGCGCAGATCCCGCCCGAGCGCTTCCATCACCGGCGCCCATGCGCCGAACGTCGGCTGGCGGTACAGCGTCGCGGTCGGATACCACGGGCTGTCGGTGCGCTCGAGCAGCCACGGCCAGTGCGGATTCACGTCGAGCAGCGCCCAGGTGCGCGCGCCGAGCGCGCCCGACAGGTGCGCCACCGACGTGCACACCGTGATCACCAGATCCAGCGCGCCGATGAACGCGGCGGTATCGTCGAAACTCTTCAGTTCGGCGGTGAAGTCCTCGATCGCGAAACCGGCCGCGCGCGCCGCGGCGACATCCGCGTTCGCTCCCGGTTGCAGCGAATGGAACGCGACGCCGTCGATACCGCGAAACGCATCGGCATAGCGTTCGAGCCCGACGCGCCGGAACGGATTGCGCTGGTGCCCCGCGCTGCCCGTCCACACGAGCCCGACCTTCAGCCGGCCGTCGCCCGCGAGCCGCGCCCGCCATGCATCGCGCGCGTGCGGATCGGCATGCAGGTACGGCACCGACGCGCCGAGCGTCGACGTCTCCATCCCGAGCATCAGCGGCAGGCCGATGAGCGGCACTTCGTAGTCGAAGGCAGGCAGCTCGTCGACGCCGCCGCCCGCGCTGAATGCGTCCGCATGCGAGCCGAGGCTGCGCCGCATCAACGTGCCCACTTGCGGAAACGTGTTCCACGCGAGCCGGCCGCCCTCGCGGTGCACGCGCTCCGCGAGTGGCACGACGAAGCGCGCGAACTGCAGCACGTCGCCGAGCCCCTGCTCGCCCCAGACGAGCAGCGTCTTGCCCGCGAGCGGCTCGCCCTGCCAGCGCGGGCCGGGCAGCGCCGGCCGGCGGCCGCGCAGCTCGCCGGCGCCGTCCCAGCGTGCCTCGTGGCCGCGCCAGCCGGCCGCGTAGTTGCCGCGCACGAGCTGGATGATCGCGAGGTTGAAACGGAACGACGCGTCGTCGGGCGCCAGTTCGCACGCGCGCGCCGCGTAGCGCTCGGCGTCGTCCCAGCGCTGCGCCTCCTTCATCGCCATCGCGATGTTGTTCAGCGCGAGCGCATTGTCGGGCGCGATCTCCGCAAGCCGTGCCGCACCGGCGAGCGCGCCGTCGAGGTCGAGCGTCGCGAGCCGCGCGACGATCAGGTTGATCCACGCCTGCACGTCGTGCGGGTCGGCTTCCACGGCTGCGTCGAGCAGCGCGATTTCCTCGCGGCGGTCGCCGCCCGACAGCCGCAGCGCGATCGCCAGGTTGTTTCGCAGCGACGGCCAGCGCGGATCGAGCGCATAGGCGGCGCGGTACGGCGCGACGGCCTCCGCGTGACGGCCGAGCATCTGCAGTGCGTAGCCGTGATTGAAACGGGCACCGGCGTCCGGATGAATGCGCACCGCGCACTCGGCCAGCGCGAGCGCGTCGGCCGTGCGCTGCCGCGCGACGAGCGTCACGGTCAGCTGCGAGAGCGCAGCCGTGTCGACCGCGTGCAGATGGCCGGCGGCGGCGAGCCAAAGTGCGTGCGCGCCGTGCTCGCCGCGCGCTTGCGCGTCGGCGGCCTGCCCGAGCAGCGCGAGCAGCGGCGGCATCAGCGGAATGAGGAGGTCGTTCGAATCGTCCATGCGGTCCGGAGTGGAAAATCGGTCGCGCGGCAGGCGTCGCGCGCACTTCGATACGCGCATCTTAACGCCCGCGCAACGCGGCGCGGCAGGCGGCGCCACAAGCGCATCGCAACGCCGCCGGCCCGACGCACCGCGATACCGGCAACCCGCGCACAGGCTGCGCACGGCTCGCCGAAACACCGCCGGCAGCCCCTTCGTCCGCGTTTCGGCCGCATCCGCCCGCCGATCCGGTAAAATTGCACGTTTCAGCACACTAACAAGCCGCGCCGCCGCGCGAGCCGACCCTCCGGGCCCCGCCCGGAGCGCCGCCCGCAACGGAGCGCCAGCGCCACGAAGGCTCTTCATGCTTACGTTTCAGCAAATCATCCTGACGCTGCAGTCCTACTGGGACAAGCAGGGTTGCGCCCTGCTCCAGCCCATCGACATGGAAGTCGGCGCGGGCACGTCGCACGTTCACACGTTCCTGCGCGCGGTCGGCCCCGAGCCGTGGCGCGCCGCCTACGTGCAGCCGTCGCGCCGCCCGAAGGACGGCCGCTACGGCGAGAACCCGAACCGCCTGCAGCATTACTACCAGTACCAGGTCGTGCTCAAGCCGGCGCCGGAAAACATCCTCGACCTGTACCTCGGCTCGCTGGAAGCGCTCGGCTTCGACCTGAAGCAGAACGACGTGCGCTTCGTCGAAGACGACTGGGAGAACCCGACGCTCGGCGCATGGGGCCTCGGCTGGGAAGTGTGGCTGAACGGGATGGAAGTCACGCAGTTCACGTATTTCCAGCAGGTCGGCGGCCTCGACTGCAAGCCCGTGCTCGGCGAGATCACCTACGGCCTCGAGCGCCTCGCGATGTACCTGCAGAAGGTCGAGAACGTGTACGACCTCGTGTGGACCGAGTGGGAAGAGCAGGGCCCGAACGGCCCCGAGCTGCGCCGCCTGTCGTACGGCGACGTCTACCACCAGAACGAGGTCGAGCAGTCGACCTACAACTTCGAGCACGCGAACGTCGAGCTGCTGTTCACGTTCTTCAACAGCTACGAAGCGGAAGCGAAGAAGATGATCGACGCGCAGCTCGCGCTGCCCGCGTACGAACTCGTGCTGAAGGCCGGCCACACGTTCAACCTGCTCGACGCGCGCGGTGCGATCTCGGTGACGGAACGTGCGGCGTACATCGGCCGCATCCGCGCGCTGTCGCGTCTCGTCGCGCAGGCTTACTACGACTCGCGCGAGAAGCTCGGCTTCCCGATGCTCGGCAACCCGCCGGGCGTGCCGGGCCTCACCACCGACGCCCAGGACGCCGCCCAGCCGGCATGGGCGCCGCCGCTCAAGGTCGAACGCAAGATCGATCAGGACTGACGAGACGAGATTTATTCCAGACATGACGCACAATCATCCCGCCCCCCTGCTCGTCGAACTGCTGACCGAAGAGCTGCCGCCGAAGGCCCTCGCGCGCCTCGGCGACGCATTCGCCGAAGGTCTCGCGCAACGCCTCGCGGCGCGCGACCTCGTCGAAGGCGACCTCGTATTCGAACGCTACGCCACGCCGCGCCGCCTCGCGGTCGTCGTGCAGAACGTGCGCGCCGTCGCACCGGAAAAGCAGGTCCGCGAAAAGGTCCTGCCCGTGTCGGTCGCGCTCGACGCCGAAGGCAAGCCGACCGCCCCGCTCGCGAAGAAGCTCGCGGCGCTCGGCCATCCGAACCTGTCGATCGCCGATCTCGAGCGCGCGCAGGACGGCAAGGCCGAAGCGTTCTTCGTCAACTACTCGGCCGCCGGCGTGACGCTCGCCGACGGGCTGCAGGCCGCGCTCGACGAAACGCTCGAGAAGCTGCCGATCCCGAAGGTCATGACCTACCAGCGCCCGGACGGCTCGGACGTGAAGTTCGTGCGCCCGGTGCACCGCCTGACCGTGCTGCACGACGATCGGATCGTGCCCGTCACGGCGTTCGGCGTCGACGCCGGCGACACCACGCTCGGCCACCGCTTCCTGTCCGACGGCCTCGTCGCGATCCAGCACGCACGCGCGTATGCCGACACGCTGCGCGACAAGGGCCGCGTGATCGCGCACTTCGCCGATCGGCGCGAAACGATCCGCACGCAGCTGAACGAGCACGCGAACGGCGACACCGTTGTGATGCCCGAGTCGCTGCTCGACGAAGTGACATCGCTGGTCGAATGGCCGGTCGTCTATCCGTGCCGCTTCGAGGACGAATTCCTGCAGGTTCCGCAGGAATGCCTGATCCTCACGATGCAGACGAACCAGAAGTATTTCGCGCTGACCGACATCGCCGGCAAGCTGCGCTCGCGCTTCCTGATCGTGTCGAACATCGAGACGAAGACGCCGGGTGAGATCGTCGAGGGCAACGAGCGCGTCGTGCGCCCGCGCCTCGCCGACGCAAAGTTCTTCTTCGAGCAGGACAAGAAGAAGCCGCTCGCCGACCGCGTGCCGCTGCTCGCGAACGTCGTCTATCACAACAAGCTCGGTTCGGCGCTCGCGCGCGTCGAGCGCCTCGAAGCGCTGGCCGGCGAGATCGCGCCCGCGATCGGCGCCGACGCCGCGCACGCGAAGCGCGCCGCGCGCCTCGCGAAGGCCGACCTGCTGACCGACATGGTCGGCGAGTTCCCGGAACTGCAGGGCACGATGGGCACGTACTACGCGCGCCACGACGGTGAACCCGACGACGTCGCGCTCGCCTGCGCCGAGCACTACCAGCCGCGCTTCTCCGGCGACGCGCTGCCGACCACGCCGGTGTCCACCGCCGTCGCGCTGGCCGACAAGCTCGAGACGATCGTCGGCATCTGGGGCATCGGCCTCGCGCCGACCGGCGAGAAGGATCCGTTCGCGCTGCGCCGTCACGCGCTCGGCGTGCTGCGCCTGCTGGTCGAGAAGCAGCTGCCGCTCGATCTCGTGTCGCTGCTGCGCACGGCCCACGCACGCTTCGAAGGCGTGCCGGGCGTCGCGGAATCGACCGACGCGATCCTCGCGTTCTTCATGGACCGCCTGCGCGGCCTGCTGCGCGAGCGCGGCTACACGGCCGGCGAAGTCGACGCGGTGCTGAGCCTGAACCCGACGCGCGTCGACGATCTCGTCGCGCGCCTCGACGCGGTGCGCGAATTCACGCGCCTCGCGGAAGCCGAAGCGCTCGCGGCCGCGAACAAGCGGATCTCGAACATCCTGAAGAAGTCGGAAGGCGGCGCGAACGGTGCCGTGCAGCCGACGCTGCTCGTCGAGGCCGCCGAAAAGGCGCTGCACGAACAGCTCGCGGCCGTGACGCCGCACGTGCAGTCGCAGCTCGAGGCGCGTGCGTACACGGGCGCGCTGTCGGCGCTCGCCGCGCTGCGCGCGCCGGTCGACACGTTCTTCAACGACGTGATGGTCAACGCCGAGGACCCCGCGCTGCGCGCGAACCGTCTCGCGCTGCTGTCCGCGCTGCATCAGCAGATGAACTGCGTCGCCGACATCTCGAAGCTCGCCGCATAAGGGCCGAACGATGCCGACCAGCCCCAACCGCAAGCTCGTCGTCCTCGACCGGGACGGCGTGATCAACGTCGATTCTGACGCGTTCATCAAGACGCCCGACGAGTGGATCGCGCTACCCGGCAGCCTCGAGGCGATCGCACGACTCAACCACGCGGGCTATCGCGTGGTCGTCGCGACCAACCAGTCCGGCATCGGCCGCGGGCTGTTCGACATGGCCGCGCTCAACGCGATGCACCTGAAGATGCATCGCGCGGCGGCCGCCGTCGGCGCGCGCATCGACGCGGTGTTCTTCTGCCCGCACGTGTCGGAAGACCACTGCGACTGCCGCAAGCCGAAGCCCGGCATGATGCAGATGATCGCGGAGCGCTTCGAGGTCGACCCCGGTCACACGCCGGCCGTCGGCGATTCGCTGCGCGACCTGCAGGCCGGCGTCGCGGTCGGCTTCAAGCCGCACCTCGTGCTGACCGGCAAGGGCAAGAAGACGCTCGCCGCGGGCAATCTACCGGACGGCACGAAGGTCCACGACGACCTGCGCGCATTCGCGCTCGACTTCCTTTCACACGAACACGAGTGATGCGGCCGCCGCGCGCATCCTCCCTACTGTCAGACCCACGCCGATGCGCTTCGTCCGCTCCCTGCTGCTGCTGATCTACTTCATCGTGTACACGGTGCCTTACGCCACCGCGTGCTTTATCGCGTTCCCGTTCATGCGTCCCGACGCGCGCTACTGGATGGCGGCCGGCTGGTGCAAGTCGACGCTGTGGGTCGTGCGCTGGCTGAACGGCATCCGCTACCGGATCGAAGGGATGGAAAACCTGCCCGACGGCCCGGCCGTGCTGCTGTCGAAGCACCAGTCGGCGTGGGAGACGCTTGCGTTTCCGGCGCTGATGCCGAAGCCGCTCTGCTACGTGTTCAAGCGCGAATTGCTGTACGTGCCGTTCTTCGGCTGGGCGCTCGGGCTGCTGCACATGGTCAACATCAACCGGAAGGAAGGCAAGAACGCGTTCGCGTCGGTGATCCGTCAGGGCAAGAAGCGCCTGTCGGAAGGCGCCTGGATGATCATGTTCCCGGAAGGCACGCGCACGCCGGTCGGCAAGCAGGGCAAGTACAAGACGGGCGGCGCGCGCTTCGCGATCGAAACCGGCACGCCGGTCGTGCCGATCGCGCACAATGCAGGTCGCGTGTGGCCGCGCAATTCGTTCACGAAATTCCCGGGCGTCGTCACCGTGTCGATCGGCAAGCCGATTCCCGTCGACGGCAAGACGCCCGACGTATTGAACTCGCAGGTCGAAGCATGGATCGAAGCGGAAATGCGCCGCATCGATCCCGATGCCTATCGCCAGCCGGGCAATGCCGGCGCGCGCGATGCCGCGCGCGTCTGAATCACCCGGATTGCAGCCGTTGCGAACGACGAAACGAAGCGAACTGATGAAAAAGCGTCCGCGGCCACGGCCTGCCGTCGTGGCCCTCGATCATCGCCAGATGGATCTGCCGCTCTTCGACGGGCCGACGGCATCGCCGGCACCGTCGGCGCCCGCCGCACCGCCCTCGCCGCCTGAAGCGGCCACGGCCCCCGCGGTGCCCACGGCGCCGCTCGATCCGGGCCCCGCGCCCGATCGCTCCCGCGTCCGCACGTTCGCACTCGACAGCCGTGTGCTCGAATATCGGCTGAAGCGCTCCGCGCGCCGCACGATCGGCTTCACGATCGACGGCAGCGGGCTGTCGATCACCGCGCCGCGCTGGGTCACGCTCGCCGACATCGAAGCGGCCATCGCCGAGAAGCAGCGCTGGATCTTCGCGAAGCTCGCGGAGTGGAAAACCCGCACCGAGCAGCGTGCGCTACCGCAGATCGACTGGCGCGACGGCGCGCAACTCCCGTATCTCGGCAAGACGATCACGATCGCGCTCGGCGCCGGTGCGCTCGCCTTCGACGCCGATGCGCAGCGGCTGTCGCTGCCGCTGCCCGCGCAAGCCGACATGCAGCAGATCAAGGATCGCGTGCAGGGCTGGTTGCAGGGCGAAGCGAAGCGGATCTTCGGCGAACGCCTCGTCGTCTATGCGGAAATGCTCGGCGTCACGTATTCGATGTACGCGCTGTCGTCGGCCGCGACGCGCTGGGGCAGCTGCTCGAGCGACGGCAAGATCCGGCTGAACTGGCGGCTGATCCACTTCCCGATGTCGATCATCGACTACGTCGTCGCGCACGAGCTGTCGCACCTGCGCGAAATGAACCACAGCCCGGCCTTCTGGCAGACCGTCGAATCGATCTTCCCGGAATTCCGCGAAGCGCGGCACACGCTCAAGCATCACCCGCCCGAGTTGCTGCCGTCGCTGTAACGCGATCGGTCGCACCGAAAATGCGAACGGGCGATGCGGATTCCTCCGCATCGCCCGTTTTCTTTGCGCGCCACGCCCATCGTGCGTCGCGCGCCGCTCATCCCGCGCTCAGTGCGCCTTCTTCTGGATGAACTCGATCTTGTAGCCGTCCGGATCCTCGACGAAAGCGATCACGGTCGTGCCGTGCTTCATCGGACCTGCTTCGCGGGTCACCTTGCCGCCTTGCGCCTTGATCTTGTCGCAGGCCGCGTACGCGTCGTCGACTTCCACCGCCAGATGGCCGAAGCCGTTGCCGAGATCGTAGGACGGCGTATCCCAGTTATGGGTCAGCTCGATCACGGTGCCCGTGCTTTCCGCTTCATAGCCGACGAACGCGAGCGTGAACTTGCCTTCCGGATAATCCTCGCGACGCAGCAGCTTCATGCCGAGCAATTCGGTGTAGAACTTGATCGAGCGGTCGAGATCGCCGACTCGCAGCATCGTATGCAGCAAACGCATGTGTTGTACTCCTGTGGGGACTTTCCAGAAGCGGAAATTCTACCGGAGTCGGGTGAATCCCGCCGTCGACGCCCCGTCCGCCGGCGGCCGATACCGGCTTCCGGACGGCGAGCCCGATGCCCGTGCGGCGGCAGTCATCACCGCACCCGACGGCACCCCGCAAGTCCATCGATCGGGTAACATCCTCCCACCTCGCACCAAAAGCGGGCATGCCGTCCGCCGCTTGAACGCGACCACCACCTCAATCAGCCACACAGCCTGCCGTGCGAAACCGCCGAATCGAGCGCGCCGGACCCGACCTCCGTCCGCCGCTGCCCTTGTCCGTGCCCCCTTTCCGCCGCATCGGCGAGGTCCGTCGATGACCGCGCTCGCCGGCGCGCCCGCGCGCCGCGCGCTCGACACGCGCGCCATCGGTGTGATGCTGCTGCTGTGCGCGATCTGGGGCTTCCAGCAGGTCGCGATCAAGAGCACGAACGCGGCGATCCCGCCGATGTTCCAGGCCGGGCTGCGCTCGGTGATCGCCGCGCTCCTGCTGTGGGGCTGGGCTCGCTCGCGCGGCACGCCGCTGTTCCGCGCGGACGGCACGCTCGGCGCGGGCATCGCGGCGGGCGCGCTGTTCGCCGGCGAGTTCGTCTGCGTGTTCTTCGGGCTGACGCTGACGAGCGCGTCGCACATGGCGATCTTCCTGTACACGGCCCCGTGCTTCACGGCGCTCGGCCTGCACCTGTTCGCACCGGGCGAGCGGCTGCAGCGCGTCCAGTGGGCCGGCGTCGGCCTCGCGTTCGCCGGCATCGCGCTCGCGTTCGCGGACGGCTTCCTCAAGCCGCGCACGCCCGGCGCATCGGTATTGGCCGGGCTCGCCGGCGACGCGCTCGGCATCCTCGGCGGCGCGATGTGGGCCGCGACGACGGTCGTCGTGCGTTCGACGTCGCTCGCGCGGGCCAGCGCGAGCAAGACGCTGTTCTACCAGCTCGCGGTGTCGGCCGTCGTGCTGATCGCGCTCGCCGCGCTACTCGGCCAGACGTCATTCGCGCAGGTCACGCCGATCGCGCTCGCGAGCCTCGCATACCAGTCGGTGATCGTCGCGTTCGTCAGCTATCTGTCGTGGTTCTGGCTGCTGACGCGCTACAGCGCGTCGCGGCTGTCGGTGTTCACGTTCCTGTCGCCCTTGTTCGGCGTCGCGTTCGGCGTGCTGCTGCTCGGCGAATCGGTCGGTTGGCGCTTCATGTCCGCGGCCGCGCTGGTGCTGACCGGGATCGCGCTCGTCAACGCGCCGCCGCGAGGGCGCGCGTAACGCCGCCCGGCCGCGGTCCGACCTCGACGAGAACGGCGCGGAAAAACAAAAAAGGCTGCCCGCCAGGGCAGCCTCATGAATCTCGAGCCAGCGGGCACCACGCGCGTTGCCCGCGTGGTCCTGCTACTCCGCGGTCTTGCGCACCTTCGCCAACGCCTGCGCGACGCCGACATATTCGGCCACGCTCACGTCCTCCGCGCGTCGCGCGAGGTCGAAGCCGAGCCCGTCGAAATCGATCGTCTCGCGGTAGTCGCCGAGCGTGTTGCGCAGCATCTTCCGACGCTGCGAGAACGCTGCCGTGACCACTTCGCCCAGCAGCACGGGATCGACGTCCGGCAATTCATGCGGCTCGTACGGAATCATCCGGACGATCGCCGAATCGACCTTCGGCGGCGGCTGGAACGACTCGGGCGGCACGTCGAGCATCTTGTCCATCACGTAGCGGTACTGCAGCATCACCGACAGCCGCGAGAACGCCTTCGTGCCCGGCTCCGCGACCATCCGTTCGACGACCTCGTTCTGCAGCATGAAATGCTGGTCGATGACCACACCGGCGAACGTCATCAGGTGAAACAGCAGCGGGCTGGAAATGTTGTACGGCAGGTTGCCGACGATCCGCAGCGACGGCTTGTCGCCGGGCGCCGCGAGCGAGCCGAAGTCGAACGCGAGCGCGTCGCCCGCGTGCAGCTCCAGCAGTGCGCCGAAGCGCTGCTTCAGGCGCCCGATCAGGTCGCGGTCGAGCTCGACCGCGTGCAGCGGCGACTCGGGCGTCGCGAGACGCGCGATCAGCGGCTCGGTCAGCGCACCGAGGCCGGGGCCGATCTCGACCATTCGCTGGCCGCGCGCGGGGCCGATCGTCGCGACGATCGAGTCGATCACGCCGTGATCGACGAGGAAGTTCTGCCCGAAGCGCTTGCGCGCGAAGTGGCCTTGGTGCTGTCTGCTGTTCGACATCGACTGAGAAAAACGAAAAATACGACGAATGAAGTCAGGACTGGGGCCGTGCGCGTCAGGCCGCGCGGCGATGGCGCGCCATCGTGACGGCCGTGTCGAGCGCGGCGACCATGCTGCCCGGATCCGCACGGCCCGTGCCGGCCAGATCCAGCGCGGTGCCGTGATCGACCGACGTGCGGATGATCGGCAGCCCGAGCGTGACGTTGATGCCCTCACCGAAGGTCGCATACTTCAGCACGGGCAAGCCCTGATCGTGGAACATCGCGAGCACGCAATCGGCATCCTCGAGATAGCGCGGCTGGAACAGCGTATCGGCCGGATACGGGCCGCGCGCGTCGATGCCCTGCGCTTGCGCGCGCGCGAGCGCCGGCGAGATCACGTCGATCTCCTCGCGCCCGAGATAGCCGTTCTCGCCCGCGTGCGGGTTCAGCCCCGTCACGAGGATGCGCGGCGCGGCGAGGCCGAAGTCACGCCGCAGGTCGCGATCGACGATCGCCAGCGTCTCGACGAGCCCGTCGATCGTCAGCGCGGCCGACACGTCCTTCAGCGGCAGGTGCGTGGTCGCGAGCGCGACGCGCAGCGGCCGCTCGCCGGTGCCCGCCAGCATCATCACGACGCGCGGCGTGTGCGTGCGTTCCGCAAGGTATTCGGTATGGCCGGTAAACGGTACGCCGGCATCGTTGATCGTGCTCTTCTGCAGCGGCGCGGTGACGATCGCGTCGAACCGGCCTGCCATCGCACCGTCGATCGCGGCATCGAGCAGCGCGAGCACGTAGCGGCCATTGGCCGCATCGAGCTTGCCGGCCCGTGCGGGCACGGCGAGCGGATGGTGCTCGACCGACACCGGCCCACCGCCGGCGAGCACTGCACGATCGGCACCGACGGCCGCCGCGCGCGCGTCGAGCAGCGCGGCGTCGCCGAGCACGGTGAAATGCGCGCCCGGCCAGCGCTGCGCGGCATCCTGCAACGCCTGCACGGTCAGCTCCGGGCCGACACCCGCGGGTTCGCCGGTCGTGATCGCGATCTGCAGCGCGGATGCCGTCATGCGAAGCTCGCTCAGTTCGCCGGGCCGACGCCGCCGATCTTGTACTGCACGTACGACGAATCGCGCAGCTCGCGCAGCCAGTCGGCGTACGCCTGCTCGGCCTTGCGCTGGCCGATCGCCTGGCGCGCGATATCCATCTGCTGCTGCACCGAGCCTTCCGCTTCGCGGCGCTCCATCACCTGGATCAGGTGGTAGCCGTACTCGGTACGAATCGGCTGGCTGATCTGTCCGTCCTGCAGATTGTTCATCGCGCGCTCGAATTCCGGCACGGTCTCGCCCGGGCTGATCCAGCCGAGATCGCCGCCCTGCGACGCCGAACCGTCCTGCGAGTAGGTGCGCGCGAACTTCGCGAAATCGCCGCCCGCTTCGACCTGGCGGCGGATGTCCTGCAGCTGCTGGCGCGCCTGGCCTTCCGACTTGCCTTCGCCGACGCGCAACAGGATGTGGCGCACGTGCGTCTGGACGATCTTCGGT
This sequence comes from Burkholderia sp. MSMB0856, assembly GCF_001524645.2. Taxonomy (NCBI): domain Bacteria; kingdom Pseudomonadati; phylum Pseudomonadota; class Betaproteobacteria; order Burkholderiales; family Burkholderiaceae; genus Burkholderia; species Burkholderia sp. MSMB0856. Next base: position 2,980,335 of record NZ_CP013427.1, read on the forward strand.
GCCGCGGCGGTCGCGCCCTGGCTCTGGCGGCGGTCGACGAGACGCACGATCTCGAAGCCATCCGGCACGCGGATCAGCGTCGGGTTGACCTGGCCCGGGCGCAGCTTCGATGCGGCGTCGACGACGTCGGCCGGCAGCGCGCCCGGCGCCTTGAAGCCGAGATCGCCGCCCTTCTTCGCGTCGTTCGCTTCCGAATTGTTCTTCGCGAGCTTCTCGAAATCGGCGCCCGACGTGGCCTGCTGCAGCAGCGCTTCAGCCTTCTTCTGCGCGGCTTCGATGTCGGCCTGCGGCGCGTTGGTCGGTGCCTTGATGAAGATGTGCTGGAAGCGCAGGTCCTGCTGCTGCGATGCGTTCGGCCCACGCTGGCTCGCGATGTAGTTCGCGACCTCGGCATCCGACACGGTGATCTTGCCGTCGACCTCGCGCTCGCGCAGCTTCGACAGCATCAGCTCGGTGCGGGCGTCGCTCGTGAACACGCTCCAGGGCACGCCTTGCGCCACGATCCGCGCGCGGTACTGCTCGAGCGTCATCCCGTTCGCCTGCGCGAGGCGCTGCAGCGTTGACTGCACGGTCGCGTCGTCGATGCGGATCCCGTCGTCCTTGGCCTTCTGCACCTGGATGCGTTCGAGCACCATCTGGTTCAGCACCTGCGCGCGCAGCTGGTCGGCCGGCGGCACGGGTGCGTTCTGCTGCTGCAGCCGGCGCGAGATCAGGCCGACGCGCTGGTCGAGTTCGCGGCCCGTGATCACGTCGTTGTTGACGACCGCGACGACTTCGTCGGCGAGCTGCGCGCCTTGCGAACCAAGCGCCTGCGCCGCGGCCGGCGCGGCGGCGAGCAGCGCGGCGGACGCGGCGAGGCTGGACACGACTGCCGCGAAACGAAGGGTTTTCTTCATTGCCACTGATACTCCATTGAAATCGTGCTGACCGGTGCAGACAAGCCGGCGTTACTCGTAATTGCTGAAGCGGGACATCGGCGGCGGCGCGGACGGCAGCGGCGTGTAGCCCGGCACCCCGGCGCGGAATGCGGCCACGAGACCGTTGTCGACGCTCGACAGCCCCTTCAACGTCAGCTGCATCATGACTCGCGTCGACGAATTCTGTTGCCCCGACGTGTTCACGCCGTTCGCGTACCGCTGGACACCGACTCCGAGCGCCCAGCAATCCGCGTCGTATTGTAAGCCGAGCAGACCGTCGACGACCCGGTCGGCGGCCAGGTCGTAGTTGAAGCGGCCGATCGCATACAGGCGGCGCGTGAGCGGCCATTGCGCGGACACCAGGAACTGGTTGATCGGCTGGTTGTCGAGCGTCGTGTTCGCACGCGTATAGCGGTAGCCGACGTTGATCACGCGGCGCTCGCCCGGGCTGAAACCGAAACCGACGCTCGACTTCACGAGCTGGTTGTTGTTCTGGTTGTACTGGAACGCCGTCTCCGACATGAAGCCGGAGCCGAGTTTCAGCGCGGCGCCGACGATCAGGTCCGAGTGGCGCGCCAGCACGGCGCTCTGCCCGGAATTCAGCGTGACGCGCTGGTCGGCGAAATAGTACTGCTGCGCGACCACGAAGCGCGCGCGTTCGTCGCCTGTGCGCGGATCGATGAAGCGCGACGTCAGGCCGGCCGTGATCCGGTTTGCGTCCGCGATCCGGTCGTTGCCGACGAACGTGTTCGGCTGGTAGATCTCCGCGAGGCCGAAGTCCGATTCCGCGGTGTCGAACAGCGGCGCGTTCGACTGGTCGCGATACGGCGTGTACACGTAGTACAGACGCGGCTCGAGGGTCTGGATGAAGTCCTGGCCGAACAGGCGCACCGAGCGGTCGAAGATCAGGCCCGTGTCGAAGCTCACGGTCGGAATCGACTCGGTGAAGTGCTTCGGGTTGTTCGGCGTGCGCGACGACAAGTGGTTCAGGTCGTACGACGCAAAGTGATACTGGACCTTCGGCACGACGAAGTAGCCGGGGCCATACACGCCGTATGCGATGTACGGGTTGAAGACGATGCGGTCGCCTTCGGTCGCGTCGGCGGTCGTGATGCGGAACCGCGAATAGTCGGCTTCCGCGCCGAAGTCGAAGCCGCCGACGTTGTACTTCGTGTACTTCACGTTCAACTGTGGTTCGCGGCTGTACGGCGCGATCGACGGCGGCAGCGTCTGCCAGTGCTGGTAGCGCGCAAGCACCGACCACGGGCCGTTGTTGTACGTGAGCCCGGCTTCCTGCTGGTACAGCGTCTGCGTCCCGTTGACGAACTGGTTCATCGACCCAAGGTCTTCGGGATACGTGTTGTCCGAGACCTTGTTGTAGTAGACGTAACCGCCGAAACCGCCGCCGAAGTTCTGCTGGTGCTGCCAGTAGATCGCATAGCGGTCGCGGTGCGCGAGCCGGTCGTCGGGCAGGTAATTGGCCGTAAACGTGCCCGAATACGACGGCGACAGATAGCGGAACGTCGCTTCGGTCTGCACGCCGCGCCGCGAGATGATGCGCGGCGTGATCGTCAGGTCGCGGTTCGGCGCGATGTTGAAGTAGTACGGCAGCGTCAGCTCGAACCCGTTGTTCGAGTTCATCGAGAACGTCGGCGGCAAGAGGCCGCTGCGCCGCTCGCCCGACAGCGGGAACGTCATCCACGGGCTCGCGAAGATCGGCACGCCCTGGAAGAACAGCACGCCGTTGCGCGCTGTGCCTTCATCGGCGCCCGTGTCGAAGTCGAAACGGCTGCCCTTGATGTACCACGCGGGGTTCGTCGAGCACTGGCACGCGGTGTAGGTGCCGTTGACGAACACCGAGCGCTCGCTGTCGAGCAGGTCGACGCGCTCCGCGCTGCCGGACCCGCCCGTCACGTTGAAGTGGTACTTCGGCGCCGTCATGAAGCCCTGGTTCGCCTCGACCTTCAGATGCGCCTCAGGGCCCGCGAACGACGTGCCGCCGTTGACTACCTTGACCTGGCCGTACGCATCGGCCATGTCGGTATCCTGATCGTAGTGGATCGCGTCGGCCTTCACGACCGCGTCGCCGCGGCGCAGCTCGGCCGAGCCCTTCGCGGCGAGGTCCTGATCGGCCGTGCCGCTCGTATGGTCGGCAATCACGAAGGTGGCCGGCTTCGCGCCGTCCTTCAGCGGATGATCCTCGAGCTGCGGGGCGAGACGCAGGTCCCACGGCGAGTCGAGCGGCTGCGGCTGCGCGGCCGCGCCCGACAGCTGCGCGTACGACACGGCCGGCACGAGGCCGGGCACGGCCAGTAGCGCGAGCGCGAGCCGCCGTTTGCGCGGCGCCCCGTCACCGGGGAAGACATTCGGGAATAGCGGTTTGGGCGGCATCTATCGTTTGGCGAATCGCCCCTTGTCAACCGCACCTGCACGGCACATTCGCGCGCGGCGGGCCGCGCCGTCGCACCGCGACTGCGGCTGAGCGCAAACCGGGGAGGCGATCGGGCGGACGGCGCGACAGGCGGCGAGCCTGCACGGCGGAAGCTGACGCGGGGCGCGTCAAAAAAGTCGTGGGGTATTATATGGCAAGACGTTCCCCCCTCCGCCGAGTTTCATGACACCCCCATCCGCCGCATCCCAGCCCGACGCCCGCCTCGACGCACTGACCGCGTGGCTGCGCCCGCTCGCCGAGCGCTTCGCCCTCGACCTGTCGACCCTCGCACCCGCGTCGTCGGACGCCAGTTTCCGCCGCTATTTCCGGGTCGCGTCGGCCACGCGCCCCGGCGGCTCGCTGGTCGCGGTCGACGCGCCGCCGCCCGAGAAGTGTCGCGAATTCGTTCAGGTCGCGCAGTTGCTCGCCGCGGCCGGCGACCACGTGCCGGACGTGCTGGCCCACGATTTCGACGCGGGCTTCATGCTCGTGACCGACCTCGGCCGCACGTCGTACATCTCGGTGCTCGATCCGGCCGACCCGGTCGCGGCGCGCCCGTTGATGCGCGACGCGCTCGACGCGCTGATCCGCTTCCAGCTGAGCTCGAAGCCCGACGTGCTGCCGCCGTTCGACGAGGCATTCCTGCGCCGCGAGATGGAGCTGCTGCCCGAGTGGTTCGTCGGCCGGCACCTCGGCAAGCCCGTCACCGACGCGATGCGCGGCACGCTCGACCGCACCTTCGCACTGCTGGTCGCGAGCGCCCATGCGCAGCCGCAGGGCTTCATGCTGCGCGATTTCATGCCGCGCAACCTGATGGTCTGCGAACCGAACCCGGGTGTGCTCGACTTCCAGGACGCCGTGTACGGGCCGCTGACGTACGACGTCGTGTCGCTGTTGCGCGACGCGTTCATCAGCTGGGACGAGGAGTTCGAGCTCGACTGCTTCGCGTATTACTGGGAAAAGGCCAAGAAGGCCGGCCTGCCGGTCGATCCGGACTTCGGCGAGTTCTACCGCCAGCTCGAGTGGATGGGGCTGCAGCGCCACATCAAGATCCTCGGCCTGTTCGCGCGGATCAACTACCGCGACGGCAAGCCGCATTACCTGAACGATCTGCCGCGCTTCCTCGCGTACGCGCGCAAGGTTGCGCTGCGCTACCGCCCGCTCGTGCCGTTCGCGAAGCTGCTCGACGAGCTCGAGGGCAAGGGCGCGGCCGACGTCGGCTATACGTTCTGAACGCCCTCACATTCAGCCGAACATGAGCACTACCCTGACCACGGCGATGATTTTCGCCGCCGGGCGCGGCGAGCGGATGCGCCCGCTGACCGACACCCGCCCGAAGCCGCTGCTCGAAGTCGGCGGCAAGCCGCTGATCGTCTGGCAGATCGAGGCGCTCGCGCGCGCGGGCATCGAAACGATCGTGATCAACCATGCGTGGCTCGGCGAACAGCTCGAGACAACGCTCGGCGACGGCTCGCGCTGGGGTGTGCGACTCGCGTATTCGGCTGAAGGCGACGCGCTGGAAACCGCCGGTGGCATCGCGCAGGCGCTGCCGCTGCTCGAGCACGACGGCCGGCCGACGGTGTTCGCGGCGGTCGCGGGCGACGTGTACTGCGCATTCGACTACCGGACGCTTGCCGCCCGCGCCGCGCGGATGGCCGCGCTCGACGCGCCCGCGATGCATCTCGTGATGGTGCCGAACCCGCCGTTCCACCCGGACGGCGATTTCGTGCTTTGCGACGACGGCCGGCTGGCGCTCGCCGGCGCCCCGCGCGTCACGTTCGGCAGCATCGGCGTGTACGACACGCGGATGTTCCGCGACATCGTGCCCGGCACGCACCGGCCGTTGACGCCGTATTTCAAGGCGACCATCGAGGCCGGCCGCGCGAGCGGTGAATTGTATGAAGGTACCTGGGAGAACGTCGGCACGCCCGCGCAGCTGGGCGAACTGGATGCGCGGCTGCGTGCCGCCGCAGGCTGAGCGTTTCGCGGCTGGCCATCGAGCCACAGGGCGCGGCGGCCAAGGGCCCGCAAGGCCGATGACGGCCCGGCCGATCGCCGGCAGGCCGCTCCTGAATCAAAGGCCGAGCACGCTGCGCCGGAGCGCCCGGCCGTGACGGCGCAAAGCCGCCCGATGCCGAACGGCCGGCGAACCGACCGTTCCCGCGCCGCCCGGCGCGGCATCCACGCTCACGCGGCCTCGGCCGCTTCCCCGCCCGCCGCCGCGCGCTGCTGCTGCAGCGCCCACATCTGCGCATACAGCCCGTCCGCGCGCACGAGTTCGTCATGCGTGCCGCGCTCGACGATCCGCCCGTGGTCCATCACGAGAATCTGCTGCGCATGCACGACCGTCGATAGCCGGTGCGCGATCACGAGCGTCGTGCGGTGCCGCGCAATCTGGTCGAGTTCGTGCTGGATCGCGCGCTCCGAGCGCGAATCGAGCGCCGAGGTCGCCTCGTCGAACAGCAGCACCGGCGGATCCTTCAACAGCGTGCGCGCAATCGCGACGCGCTGCTTCTCGCCGCCCGACAGCTTCAGCCCGCGCTCGCCGACCGGCGTGTCATAGCCCTTCGGCAAGCTCTCGATGAAGTCGTGGATGTGCGCGGCGCGCGCGGCCGCGATCACTTCGTCGCGGCTCGCGGTCGGCCGGCCGTACGCGATGTTGTAGTAGATCGAGTCGTTGAACAGCACGGTGTCCTGCGGCACGATCCCGATCGATGCACGCAGCGAGTCCTGCGTGACGTCGCGAATGTCCTGGCCGTCGATCCGGATCGCACCGCCCGCCTGCCGGTCGAGATCGTAGAAGCGGAACAGCAGCCGCGACAGCGTCGACTTGCCTGACCCGCTGTGCCCGACCACCGCGGTCGTCGTGCCCGCGTCGATCGTAAACGTCACGTCGTGCAGGATCTGCCGCGACGCTTCGTACGCGAAGTTCACGTGCTCGAAGCGGACCTGCGCGCCGGCCACCGCGAGCGGTCGCGCGTCGGGCGCGTCCGCGACTTCCTTCGCGGCCGACAGCAGTCCGAACATGCGGTCCATGTCGGTGAGGCTCTGCTTCAGTTCGCGATACACGACGCCGAGAAAATTCAGCGGGATGTACAGCTGCAGCATGAACGTGTTGATCAGCACGAGATCGCCGAGCGTCAGCTTGCCGGCCAGCACGCCCTGCGTCGCGCGCCACAGGATGAATACGAGCCCGGTGCCGATGATCGCCTGCTGGCCGAAGTTCAGCACCGACAGCGAATTCTGCGAGCGGATCGCGGCCTTGCGGTATCGCTTCAGGTTTTCGTCGTAGCGCTGCGCCTCCCACTCCTCGTTGCCGAAGTACTTCACCGTCTCGTAGTTGATCAGCGAATCGATCGCCCGCGAGTTCGCGCGCGAATCGAGTTCGTTCATCGTGCGGCGAAAGTGCGTGCGCCAGTTGGTGACCTTCACGGTAAACACGATGTACGTGACCAGCGCCGCGAACGTCACGTATGCGTAGTACGCCTCGTACTTGACCACGAAGAAGCCGAGCACGAGCCCGACCTCGACGAGCGTCGGCAGGATGCTGTACAGCGAATAGGAAATCAGTTGCTGGATGCCGCGCGTGCCGCGTTCGATGTCGCGCGACATGCCGCCTGTCTGGCGCTCGAGATGGAAGCGCAGCGACAGCCCGTGCAGATGCCGAAACACCTGCAGCGCGAGCTGGCGCACCGCGCTCTCGGTGACCTTCGAGAACAGGATCTCGCGCAGCTCGGTGAAGAGCGACGTCGACAGCCGCACGAGCGCATAGGCGATGACCAGCAAGCCGACGCCGCCCGCCAGCACGATGCCGGCCGACTGCTCCGCGCGGCCGAGCGCGGTGAGTTGCTGCACCGCCGACAGATGATCGACGATGCGCTTCATCACGACCGGCACGCCGAGGTTCGCGACCTTCGCGCCGATCAGGCAGCCGAGCGCGAGCGCGACGCGCCATTTGTAGGTGGCCAGGTACGGCAGCAGCGACCGGATGGTCTGCCAGTCGTTGCGAGGCCCGGTCTGAGCCGGCGCGGGCTCGCCGGAAGCGGAATATCGGCGCATGGGGGAAGGATCGGCGGCGGCGCGGCACGCGTTGCGATGGCGGCCGGCTCGCCCGCTTTCTCGTACAATTTGCGAACGTTGTATTGTCGCAGAAGCCGCTACGCGCCGCTGCCGGCGGCCTCGCCGGCTGGCCTGCGCGCGGCGGCGCATTTATTACAGGATGAAAGCCCCCGCCATGACCGATTCGACCCTCGAACTTCCGCAAAAGCAGCCCGCGCTGCGCGTCGTCCCGCAACCGCACGACGCGAACGTCCACGGCGACGTGTTCGGCGGCTGGATCATGTCGCAGGTCGACATCGCCGGCTCGATCCCCGCGAGCCAGCGCGCGAACGGCCGCGTCGCGACGGTCGCGGTCAATTCGTTCGTGTTCAAGCAGCCGGTGTTCGTCGGCGATTTGCTGAGCTTCTACGCCACCATCATGCGCACCGGCAACACGTCGGTGACGGTCGACGTCGAGGTGTACGCGCAGCGCATGCGCCTGATGGGCGAAATCGTGAAGGTCACCGAAGCAACGCTCACCTACGTCGCGACCGGCCCCGACCGCAAGCCGCGGCCACTGCCGCCGCTCTGATCGGCGCGCGCCGCGCTGCGGCGCCGCACGCGGCCCGTCAGTGCGTGGCCGTCAGCCCGAACTCCCGCATCGCGGGCAGGAAGTCGTGATTGAGCTTCTGCTTGCGCGACAGCTTCATCAGCACGTAGCGCTGGAACGGCGCGAGCCGCTGCCACTGCGCGAGCGCGGGCGCCGGCAGCCCGGCCAGCGCGCTCTGCTGCACGAGCGCGTCCGGCACCGAATCGGTCGCTCGCCAGCTCGGCTGCTCGTCGGGCTGGAACCACGATGGTTCGAGGTCGGCGTGCGTGCGCAGCATTTCGAACAGCGCGTGATCGAAATTGGGCTCGATCGCGGTGTCGTCGTCGGCCGGGAAGCGTGCGAGCAGCTTGCGGTCCTCGAGCGGCAGCAGCTGCCATTGCTCCAGTGAAATCCGCAGACCGAATCGGTCGAGATTGAAACGCACGATCATCGGGATGTACGTCAGGTTTTCCGACGAATCGTGTTCGAAATTGAATAGCAGCGGAGCGTCGCTGAGTCCCATGGTCGTTACCTGAGTGGCGGATGCCGGCGCGGCCGGCCTGCCTGAGGTATTTTAGAACCTCTGCGCGCGAGCGGCGGACACGATCGTCGCCGCCCTGCCTCGAATCAACGGGAGTGCTCGTGAAACCGACTGAAACAGAAGAACCGCGCGGCGCGATCGAGCTGTCCGTGCGCCGCACGCGCGGCGGCGCCGTCGAAACCGCGCACGATTACGTCGGCCAGGAATGGCCGGTCGCGCTGGTCTTCAACGGCATCTCGCACGCGGTGATGATGTGCACGCCGCGCGACCTCGAGGCGTTCGCGGTCGGCTTCGCGATCTCGGAAGGGATCGTCGAACGCGGCAGCGACATCAAGGACATCGAGGTGATCCTCCACGCCGATGCATCGCTGCCGCACGCGGAGGTGCATCTGGAGGTCGTCCAGCAGGCTTTCGCCGCGCTGAAGGACCGTCGCCGCGCGCTCGCGGGGCGTACCGGCTGCGGCGTGTGCGGGATCGAGAGCATCGACCTGCTCGACCTCGCGCCCGAACGGGTGCCCGACACCGGCTTTCTCGCGCGCCTCGCGCCCGACGCGCTCGCGCGCGCGGCCCACGCGCTGCCAGTGCACCAGGCGCTCACGCAACTCACCGGCGGCCTGCACGCGGCCGCGTGGTGCGACGCAACAGGCGCGATCCGGATGGCGTTCGAGGATGTCGGCCGCCACAACGCGCTCGACAAGCTGATCGGCTCGCTCGTGCTGTCGCGCGCCGACGCGACCGACGGCTTCGTGTTCCTGTCGAGCCGCGCGAGCTACGAGCTCGTGCGCAAGTCGGCGCGGGTCGGAATCCCGATGGTCGCGACGATCTCCGCGCCGTCGTCGCTCGCGATCGAGATCGCGAAGGCGGCCGGCCTGCGGCTGGTCTGCTTCTGCCGCGAAACCGGCCACGTCGATTACGGCACGGCCTGATGCCGGCCGCCCGGCCGCTGCGTCAGTCGAACTGACGGAAATCCGGCTTGCGCTTCTCGAAGAATGCGGTCATCGCCTCGCGGGCTTCCGGCGCGCGCAGCATCGCGGAGAAGTGGCCGGCTTCCTCGTTCATCCGCGCGGCAACGGCCACCCCGCCCGTCTCCTTCAGCAACGCCTTCGTCACGCGCAGCGACGACGCCGGCAGCGCCGCGAGCTTCGCGGCCTGCTTCGCCGCGAATGCGTCGAGCTCGGCGGCCGGCAGCACGCGGTTGACGATGCCGATGCGGTGCGCTTCCAGCGCGTCGAACGCTTCGCCGAGCAGCAGCTTTTCAGCGGCGACCTGATGGCCGGCCAGGCGCGGCAGCAGCACGCTCGATGCGGCTTCCGGGCACAGCCCGAGCTGCGCGAACGGCAGCGAGAATGCCGCTGTGTCGGCCGCGTAGACGAGATCGCAGTGCAGCAGCATCGTCACGCCGACACCGACCGCAATGCCCGGCACCGCGGCGACGATCGGCTTGGTCGCGCCGCTGATCCGCGCGAGAAACTGGAATACCGACGCGTTCTCGTCCTTCGGCGGCGCCTTCAGGAAATCCTCGAGATCGTTCCCCGCGCTGAAGTTGCCGTCGCTGCCGCGCAGCAGAATCACGCGGATCGCCTTGTCTTCCTGCGCGTCGGCGAGCGCATCGGCCATCGTCTGGTACATCGCCGCCGTCAGCGCGTTCTTCTTCGCCGGGCGCGCGATCGTGATCGTCATCACGCCGTCGGCGCGTTCCACTTGAATTTCGGCCACAACCGTCTCCTTTGACTTTCCTCTTCCGGAATGAAAAACGGTGCGCAAGCTCGTGGCCCGCGCACCGTGATCGCTACTGTCCCGCTCCGCTTACAGGCGTTCGATGATGCCCGCCGCACCCATGCCGGTGCCGACGCACATCGTGACCATCCCGTACTTCAGGTTGCGGCGGCGCAGGCCATGCACGACGGTCGCCGCGCGGATTGCGCCGGTCGCGCCGAGCGGGTGGCCGAGCGCGATCGCGCCGCCGACCGGGTTGACCTTCGACGGGTCGAGGCCGAGATCGCGGATCACCGCCAGCGACTGCGCGGCGAATGCCTCGTTCAGCTCGATCCAGTCGAGATCGTCCTGCTTCAGGCCCGCGGCCTTCAGCGCGGCCGGGATCGCTTCCTTCGGACCGATGCCCATGATTTCCGGCGGCACGCCACGCACCGCGAAGCTCACGAAGCGCGCGAGCGGCGTCAGGTTGAATTCCTTGAGCACCTTCTCCGACACGACCAGCAGCGCGCCCGCGCCGTCCGACGTCTGCGAGCTGTTGCCGGCCGTGACCGAGCCCTTGTTCGCGAACACCGTGCGCAGCTTCGCGAGGCCTTCGAGCGACGTGTCCGCGCGCGGACCTTCGTCGAGCGCGATCTCGCGCGTCTTCACGTCGACTTCGCCCGTCGCGAGGTTCGGGAAACGCTCGGTGATCGTGTATGCGGAGATTTCGTCACCGAACTCGCCGGCCTGCTGCGCGGCGAGCGCCTTGCGGTGCGACTCGACCGAGAATGCGTCCTGGTCTTCGCGGCTCACCTTCCACTGCTCGGCGACGCGCTCGGCCGTCAGGCCCATCCCGTATGCAATGCCGAAATCCTCGCTGCGATCGAAGATGTGCGGCGACATCGACGGCTTGTTGCCCATCATCGGCACCATGCTCATCGATTCGCAGCCGCCCGCGAGCAGCGCGTCCGATTCGCCGACGCGGATGCGGTCCGCCGCCATCGCCAGCGCCGTGATGCCCGACGCGCAGAAGCGGTTGACCGTCACGCCGCCGACCGTCTGCGGCAGGCCCGCGAGCAGCGCGCCCATGCGGGCGACGTTCAGGCCCTGCTCGGCTTCCGGAATCGCGCAGCCGATGATCGCGTCCTCGATCACTTTGGTATCGAGGCCGGGCACCTGCGCGACCGCCGACCTGATCGCGTGAACCAGCAGCTCGTCGGGGCGCGTGTTCTTGAAGACACCGCGCGGAGCCTTGCCGATCGGGGTGCGGCTGGCGGCGACGATGTATGCGTCTTGCAGTTGTTTGCTCATTTGAAGCTCCTTATCCGCTCGCTCAGTTACGCACCGGCTTGCCGGTCTGCAACATGCCCATGATCCGTTCCTGCGTCTTCTGCGTGCCGAGCAGCTCGACGAACGCGTGGCGCTCGAGCGCGAGCAGCCACTGCTCGTCGACGAGGCTGCCGGCTTCGACGTCGCCGCCGCACACGGCTTCGGCGATGCGGCTCGCGATCAGGTAGTCGTGGTCGCTGATGAAGCGGCCGTCACGCATGTTGACGAGCGATGCCTTGATCGTCGCGATCGCCGAGCGGCCTGCGACCGGCACGTCCTTCGCGCGCAGCGGCGCACGGTAGCCGACGGCCGCCAGCGCGCGTGCTTCCTTCTTCGCGGTGTCGAGCAGCTCGAACACGTTGAAGATGATCGTGTCGGACGGCTTCAGGTAGCCCATCGCGCGTGCATCGTGCGCCGACGACGATACCTTCGCCATCGCCGCGTTCTCGAACGACTTCGTGACGAACTTCAGGATGTCGGTGGTCGCGTTCGCGGCCGTTGCCGCATCCGCCGCGCGCAGCGCCGCTTCCTTCAGGCCGCCGCCCGCCGGCACGAGGCCGACGCCGACTTCGACGAGACCGATGTAGCTCTCGACGTGCACGACACGCTTCGCGCTGTGCAGCATCAGCTCGCACCCGCCGCCGAGCGCGATGCCCGACACGGCCGCGACGACCGGCACGTTCGCGTACTTCACGCGCAGCATGCCTTCCTGGAACTTCTTCACGAACGGCTCGATGCCCTTCGCGCCGCCCATCATGAACGCGGGCATCGCCTCTTCGAGGTTCGCACCGGCCGAGAACGGGCCGCCCGGCGTGCCGAGCTTCAGCGACGTCGGCTGCCAGATCACCACGCCCTTGTAGTCCTTCTCCGCGAGTTCGATCGCCTGCACGAGGCCGTCGATCACGCTCGGTCCGATCGTGTTCATCTTCGACTTGAACGACACGATCACGACGTCGTCCTCGCCTGCGCGATCGTCGACCCATGCACGCACGGCGTCGGTTTCGAACAGCGTCTTGCCGTACGTCTTCGGATCGGCGCCGGCTTCGCCGACGAGCGGCGCGCGGAACACCTGCTTGCCGTAGACGGCCAGATCGGAGCGCGGCACGAAGCGCTTCGACGCCGGCGCCCACGAGCCTTCGGCCGTGTGCACGCCGCCCTTCTCCGCAACCGCGCCTTCGAGCACCCACGACGGCAGCGGCACGTTCGCGAGCGCCTTGCCGGCCGCGATGTCTTCCTGCACCCACTCGGCGACCTGCTTCCAGCCGGCAGCCTGCCAGCCTTCGAACGGGCCTTCGTTCCAGCCGAAGCCCCAGCGGATCGCGAGGTCGACGTCACGCGCGTTGTCGGCGATCGACTCGAGATGCACGCCGATGTAGTGGAATACGTCACGGAAGATCGACCACAGGAACTGCGCGTGCGGATGGTCCGTCTCGCGCAGCAGCTTCAGGCGTTCCGCCGGCGGACGCTTCAGGATGCGGCCGACGGTTTCATCCGCCTTCGCGCCCGAATCGACGTACGTGCCCGTCTTCGCGTCGAGCACCTTGATCGCCTTGCCTTCCTTCTTGTAGAAGCCGCCGCCCGTCTTCTGGCCGAGCGCGCCCTGCTTCACCAGTTCGGCGAGCACGGCGGGCGTCTGGTAGACCGGGAAGAACGGATCGTCGGCGAGGTTGTCCTGCATCGTCTTGATCACGTGCGCCATCGTGTCGAGGCCGACCACGTCCGCGGTGCGGAACGTCGCCGACTTCGCGCGGCCGAGGCGGCTGCCCGTCAGGTCGTCGACTTCGTCGAAGCGCAGGCCGAACTTCGCGGCCTCGGTGATCACCGCGAGGATCGAGAAGATGCCGACGCGGTTCGCGATGAAGTTCGGCGTGTCCTTCGCGCGCACGACGCCCTTGCCGACGATGCTCGTCAGGAAGGTCTCGAGCTGGTCGAGGATCTCCGGACGCGTGTGCGCGGTCGGGATCAGCTCAACGAGGTGCATGTAGCGCGGCGGGTTGAAGAAGTGCACGCCGCAGAAGCGCGACTTCAGCTCGTCCGAGAAACCTTCGGACAGCTTCGTGATCGACAGGCCCGACGTGTTGGTCGCGAAGATCGCGTTCGGTGCGATGTGCGGCGCGACCTTCTTGTACAGGTCGTGCTTCCAGTCCATCCGCTCGGCGATCGCCTCGATCACGACGTCGCACTCGGCGAGCTTCGCGATGTCGTCTTCGTAGTTCGCGGCTTCGAGGTATTTCGCGTCGTCCTTCACGCCGAACGGCGCGGGCGACAGCTTCTTCAGATTCTCGATCGCCTTCAGCGCGATCGCGTTTTTCGGGCCTTCCTTGGCCGGCAGGTCGAACAGCAGCACCGGCACGCGCGCGTTGACGAGGTGCGCGGCGATCTGCGCGCCCATCACGCCGGCGCCCAGCACGGCGACCTTGCGAATCAGGAAATTGCTCACGGGATGTCTCCGGATAATGTCGTGCAGCGCGGGTTGTGAGGGCTGCACGGCGAAGTGAGTACCAGGAACCGTTGCGTTCGGGCGGCGCGCGGCGCGCACCGCCCGGACTCGCGTCAGAACAGCGATTCGTCGACTTCCATCAGCGTCTTCGAGCCGGCGCGCGCGGCGCGGATCGTCGCCGCCGTCTCGGGCAGCAGGCGTGCGAAATAGAAGCGTGCGGTCGCGAGCTTCGACTTGTAGAACGGATCGCCCGACGCTTCCTTGTCGAGGGCGAGACGCGCCATGCGCGCCCAGAAGTACGAGAACACGAGGTGGCCGACGGTGCGCAGGTACGGCACGGCGGCGGCGCCGACTTCGTCCGGGTTCTGCATCGCCTTCATGCCGATTTCCATCGTCAGCTTCTGCACCTTGTCGCCGATGTCGGCGAGCGGGTTGATGAACTCGGCCATCTCCGGCTTCACGCCTTCGGCTTCCGCGAATTCGGTGACGAGCTTGCCGAACTTCTTCAGCTTCGCGCCCATGTCGCCGAGCACCTTGCGGCCCAGCAGGTCGAGCGACTGGATCGAGTTCGTGCCTTCGTAGATCATGTTGATCCGCGCGTCGCGCACGTACTGCTCCATGCCCCACTCGGAGATGAAGCCGTGGCCGCCGTAGATCTGCATTGCGTGGTTGGTCGACTCGAACGCGTTGTCGGTCAGGAACGCCTTGATGATCGGCGTGAGCAGCGCGACGAGGTCGGCCGCTTCCTTGCGCACCGCTTCGTCACCGTGCGACAGCTCCTTGTCGATCTGCAGCGCGGACCAGTACGTGAATGCGCGCGCGCCTTCCGCGTAGGCCTTCTGCGTGAGCAGCATGCGGCGCACGTCCGGGTGCACGATGATCGGGTCGGCCGGCTTGTCCGGTGCCTTCGGGCCCGTCAGCGAGCGCATCTGCAGGCGCTCCTTCGCGTACGTCAGCGAGTTCTGGTACGCGACTTCCGTGAGGCCCAGGCCCTGCATGCCGACGCCCAGGCGCGCGGCGTTCATCATCACGAACATCGCGTTAAGGCCCTTGTTCGGCTCGCCGACCATCCAGCCCTTCGCGTTGTCGAGGTTCATCACGCACGTCGAGTTGCCGTGGATGCCCATCTTGTGTTCGATCGAGCCGCACTTGATGCCGTTGCGCTCGCCCGGCTCGCCCGCGGCGTCCGGAACGAACTTCGGCACGATGAACAGCGAGATCCCCTTCGTGCCTTGGGGCGCGTCCGGCAGGCGCGCGAGCACGAGGTGGACGATGTTCTTCGACATGTCGTGCTCGCCGCTCGAGATGAAGATCTTCGTGCCGCTGATCGAGTACGAGCCGTCGCCGTTCGGTTCGGCCTTGGTGCGCAGGATGCCGAGGTCGGTGCCGCAGTGCGGCTCGGTCAGGCACATCGTGCCCGTCCATTCGCCCGACACGAGCTTCGGCAGATACTGCTTCTGGAGTTCCGGCGCGCCGTGCGCGTGCAGGCATTCGTAGGCGCCGTGCGACAGGCCCGGATACATCGTCCATGCCTGGTTCGCCGAATTAAGCATTTCGTAGAGCGCGTTGTTCACGAACGCGGGCAGGCCCTGGCCGCCGTAGTCCGGATCGCAGCCGAGCGCCGGCCAGCCTGCCTCGACGTACTGCCGATACGCTTCCTTGAAGCCGGTCGGGGTCTTCACGACGCCGTCGCCTTCATACGTGCAGCCTTCACGGTCGCCGACCTGGTTCAGCGGGAACAGTACCTCGGAGCAAAACTTGCCCGCCTCCTCGAGGACCTGGTTGATCGTGTCGGCGTCGAGGTCCGCGTGCCGCGGCATTTGCTTGACCTCGGCTTCGACGTTCAGAAGCTCGTGCAACACGAATTGCATGTCGCGCAGCGGCGCGGCGTACTGTCCCATGACTCTCTCCAAAGGTGGGCAAAACGGCTCGAGCTCCTGGCGGGCGGATCACGCGCCGCTAACGGCTCTCGCTCTGATACGAAACGATCGTCTTTTCCAGCGCGGCCCACGTGAGGCGCACGGCATCCGGCGAATGCAGGAATCGTGCGTCGTGATGCAGGCCGAGCGTGAAGCTGTACAACTCGAAGAGCATCAGGTCCGGATCCGTATCCGCACGCAGATGGCCTTCTTCCTTCGCCTGCGAAATGGCACGCAGCATCGCAGCACGCCAGGCCGTCACGCTCGCGATCAACTGCTCGCGCACGGGGCTGTCAGGCCGGTCGTCGTACTCGACGGCGCCGCTGATGTAGATGCATCCGGTCGTCACCTCCTGGATGCGCTTCTCCGTCCAGCGGGCCAGCATCGCCCGAAGGCGCGGCAAGCCTCGCGGCTCGCGCAGGCTCGGAAAGAACACCTCGTTTTCGAAACGATGGTGATACTCGCGGACGACCTCGACCTGCAGGTCTTCGCGCGATCCGAAGTGCGCGAACACACCACTCTTGCTCATCTGCATGCGCTCGGCCAGCAGGCCGATCGTCAGCCCCTCCAGCCCGTCACGGCTGGCGAGGTCCAAAGCAGCTTCGAGTATCGCGGCACGCGTCTGTTCGCCTTTTCGCATAGCTATTTCTGTAACCGTTCGGGGGGGTTCGAATAAAATCGAACGGCCGTACTATTATTGAGTGCGGCCGCTCGCGAAACAAGGAAATTATTAGAAACCGGTGTCTAACCGAGCCGCTATTTTGCGCGATTCCGGCGGGACCGGAGCGGCTTTTCCGCACGAACGTGCGGACAGATTTTTGAAGCGGATGCTTAGTCCGTGTCAGTCGTAACCACCGACCGTCAGCGCCTTCATCACGATGCGGTACGTGTTGTATGCGAGCCAGTTCAGCATGCGCTCGATGCGCGGCCGCGCGGCATACCGGGCAGCGTCGATTTCACGGCCTTCGGTGAAGGCGGCCGCGATTGCGTCGCGCAGTTCGTTGGTGACCGCATCGTAGCGCACCAGCACGACATTCGCCTCATTGTTCAGCATCAGGCTCAGCGCATCGAGGTTCGACGAGCCGACGGTCGCCCAGTTGTCGTCGATCACCGCAACCTTGCCGTGCAGGATCGTCTTGTCGTATTCCGCCACGCGCACGCCCGCGCGCAGCAGCGCGTGATACAGGAACGGCACGGCCGTATCGAGCGCCGTGAACTCGTTGCGGCCGATCAGGATCCGCACGTCGACGCCGCGGCGCGCGGCGCCCGTCAGCGCGCGGCGCAGCTTGCGGCCCGGCATGAAATACGGATTCGCGAGCAGGATCCGCTGGCGCGCCTGGCCGATCGCGGCGAGATACGCCTTCTCGATCGCGCGGCGGTTCACGACGTTGTCGCGCGCGACGAACGCGACGCTCGGCTCCGTCACGACCCGCAGCGCACCGGCCTTGATCCACCGGTGGCTGCGCATCCAGCGCCGGAACATATCCGGGAACGCCTCGCCGCCGTGCAGCCCGGCCGCGTACTGCGCGTACGGCTTGTGGCCGAACTGGATGCGGTGCCACTGCAGTTCGAACGCGGCGCGCACGTCCGACACCGCCGGCCCGGCCATCTCGACCGCGAAATCCCAGCGCGGGAACGGCAGCGTCGCGCTGCCCTGCGCGTAGTCGTCGACGATGTTGATGCCGCCGCAGAACGCGACCGCATGATCGATCACCGCGAGCTTGCGGTGCGTGCGCGAGAAGCCGAAGCGGCCGAACAGGTAGCGGTTGTAGATGCAGTGCTCGACACCGGCCTCGGCCCACGTATCGAACAGCGGCAGGCGCGCGGTGCCGACGCCGTCGGTGATCACGCGCACGCGCACGCCGCGCTGCGCCGCGCGAATCAGCGCATCCGACACCGGGCGGCCGGCCGCGTCGTCGCAGAAGATGTAGGTTTCGAGCATTACCTGCTCGCGCGCCGCATTGATCCGTTCGATCAGCGCGTGGAAGAATTCGCTGCCGGTCTCGCAGAGCCGCACCGTGTTGCCGGCCGTGAACGCGAGCCGCGACGCGGAGCCGCGCTCCTGCAGGAACATTTGCCGCAATTGCGCGAAGCGCTTGCGGGTTTCCGCATTCATGCGGACGAGCCGTGCGGCGCCCGCGCGAGCGACACGCGCACGGGCAATTGCAGGATCGCCTCGGCGTTCGACGGCGAGAAGCAGCGCGCGGCCGCTTCGCGGTACGGCAACCACGCGTGGTCGACATGCTCGCGCGGCGACAACGTCACGTCGACGCGGCGCGGCACGCACAGGCCGAACCAGTGCTCGACGTTGCGCGTGACGCCCGGCGCATAGCGATGCAGGTATTGCGGATAGATGCTGTATTCGATCCGGTGGTGCCAGTCGATCAGCGCGGTGGCCGGCACGTCGTGCGACCCGACCGAGATGCCGGTTTCCTCGGCGACTTCGCGCGCGGCCGTGAGCGCGAGCGGCTCGTCGAGCGCGTCCTTCGATCCGGTCACCGATTGCCAGAAATCGGGCTGGTCGGCACGCTTGATCACCAGCACGTCGAGTTCGGGCGTATAGATCACGACGAGAACGGATTCGGGGATTTTCGGCGGCTTCGTCATCTTTGTTTCATGCGGCAGAGGGCCGGGCGCCGGGCCTGTGCCGGAACGTGCGGCAAGTGCTGCGACTGTACCGCAAAAAACGAAAAAGGCGCACCACGGCGCCTTTTTCGCTGGATGTCGTGCACGCGTTGCCGCGCACACGACCTGTGGCACGCGTTACGCCTTCGGCTGTTCCGGCTGACGCAGACGGATGTGCAGCTCGCGCAGTTGACGCTCGTCGACCGGGCTCGGCGCCTGCGTGAGCAGATCCTGCGCACGCTGCGTCTTCGGGAACGCGATCACGTCGCGGATCGAGTCGGCGCCGGCCATCATCGTGACGATGCGGTCGAGGCCGAATGCGATACCGCCATGCGGCGGCGCGCCATACTGCAGCGCGTCCAGCAGGAAGCCGAACTTCAGTTGCGCTTCTTCCGCGCCGATCTTCAGCGCGCGGAACACCTTGCTCTGCACTTCCTCACGGTGGATACGCACCGAGCCGCCGCCGATTTCCCAGCCGTTCAGCACCATGTCGTACGCCTTCGCGAGGCAGCGGCCCGGATCGGTCTCGAGGTACTCGAGGTGCTCGTCCTTCGGGCTGGTGAACGGGTGGTGCGCGGCGACGTAGCGCGCATCTTCGTCGTCGTATTCGAACATCGGGAAGTCGACGACCCACAGCGGCTTCCAGCCGGCCTGGACGAGGCCGTTCGCCTTGCCGAATTCCGAATGACCGATCTTCAGGCGCAGTGCGCCGAGGCTGTCGTTGACGACCTTCGCGCGGTCGGCCGCGAAGAAGATGATGTCGCCGTCTTCAGCGCCGGTGCGCTCGAGGATCGCTGCGATCGACGCGTCGTGCAGGTTCTTGACGATCGGGCTTTGCAGGCCGTCGCGGCCCTTCGCCTTCTCGTTGACCTTGATCCATGCGAGGCCCTTCGCGCCGTAGATGCGCACGAATTCCGTGTAACCGTCGATGTCGCCGCGCGACAGCTCGCCACCCTTCGGCACGCGCAGCGCCGCGACACGGCCGTCCTTCGCGTTGGCCGGCGTGCTGAACACCTTGAAGTCGACGTCCTTCATCGCGTCGGTCAGCTCGGTGAATTCGAGCTGCACGCGCAGGTCCGGCTTGTCCGAACCGAAACGCGCCATCGCTTCCGAGTAAGGCATCACCGGGAATTTCGCGTCGAGTTCGACGTCGATCGTCGTCTTGAAGATGTGACGGATCATGTCTTCGAACAGGTCGCGGATTTCCTGCTCGCCGAGGAACGACGTCTCGCAGTCGATCTGCGTGAATTCCGGCTGACGATCGGCACGGAGGTCCTCGTCGCGGAAGCACTTGGTGATCTGGTAGTAACGGTCGAAGTTCGCGACCATCAGCAGCTGCTTGAACAGCTGCGGCGACTGCGGCAGTGCGAAGAACTGGCCCGCGTTCACACGCGACGGCACGAGGTAGTCGCGCGCGCCTTCCGGCGTGCTCTTCGTCAGCATCGGCGTTTCGATGTCGATGAAGCCCTGCTCGTCGAGGTACTTGCGTGCTTCGATCGCGACGCGGTAGCGCAGGCGCAGGTTGTGCTGCATCTGCGGACGGCGCAGGTCGAGCACGCGGTGCGTGAGGCGCGTCGTTTCCGACAGGTTGTCGTCGTCGAGCTGGAACGGCGGCGTGACCGACGCGTTCAGCACGTTCAGTTCGTGGCACAGCACTTCGATCTTGCCGCTCTTCAGGCCGGCGTTGACCGTGCCGTCCGGACGGTTGCGCACGAGGCCCTTGATCTGCACGCAGAACTCGTTGCGCACGCCTTCGGCGGTCGCGAACATTTCCGCGCGATCCGGGTCGCACACCACCTGCACGAGGCCTTCACGATCGCGCAGGTCGATGAAGATCACACCGCCGTGATCGCGGCGGCGCTGCACCCAGCCGCACAGCGACACGGTTTGGCCCAGCAGGTGTTCGGTCACGAGACCGCAGTATTCAGTACGCATCGACATGATGTTTGCTTTCGTTCGGTTTGATCAACGGGTGCCGCAACGCGCGGCCCGGGCGATGATTCTTTACTTACAGCGGCGGCTCGACGGGACGACGGGCGGGCGCCGGAGCCGGCGCCGAAGGCGCCACGACGCCCATCGAGACGATGTACTTGAGCGCGGCATCGACCGACATGTCGAGTTCGATGACTTCGCTCTTCGGCAGCATCAGGAAGAAGCCCGACGTCGGGTTCGGCGTCGTGGGCACGTACACGCTCACGTACTCTTCCGTCAGATGGTTGACCACGTCGCCGCCGGGCGTGCCCGTCAGAAACGCGATCGTATACGAGCCGCGCCGCGGGTATTCGATCAGCAGCGCCTTGCGGAACGCGTTGCCGCTGCTCGACAGCAGCGTGTCCGACACCTGCTTGACGCTCGTGTAGATCGGCCCGACGACCGGGATGTGACGCACGACCGCGTTCCACCACGTGACGAGCTTCTGGCCGATGAAGTTCTGCGTGGCCAGCCCGACGACGAAGATGAACGCGAGCGTCAGCACCGCGCCGATCCCCGGCAGGTGGAAGCCGAGCATCCGCTCCGGCTGCCACGATTCGGGCAGCAGCAGCAGCGTCTGGTCCATCGTGCCGATGATGAGGCCGAGCACCCACAGCGTGATCGCGAGCGGGACGAGAACCAGCAGGCCGGTCAGGAACACCGTTTTCAGGGTCGTCTTTTTCATCATCTGCCGTCAATGAACCGCGCCGGAAGCGCGGGTTGGTCGCGGCCCGGCCGGGCCGCGACGGTCAACTGCCGGCGGCGGGCGCCGCAGCCGGGGCCGGCGCGGCGCTCGTCGTCGTACTTTCGGAGCTCGCGGCAGCGGGCGCGGCTGCCGCCGGCGCTGCGGCCGGTGCTGCCGCCGTGTCGCCGGACGCCGTCGCCGGCGCGCTGGTGCCGCCCGAGCCACCGCGGAAATCGGTGACATACCAGCCGGAGCCCTTCAGCTGGAAGCCGGCGGCGGTGACCTGCTTGCGAAAAGCATCCTTCCCGCATTCGGGGCACTGCGACAACGGCGCGTCGCTCATCTTCTGGAGCACGTCCTTCGCGAAACCGCACGCTTCGCATCGATAGGCGTAGATCGGCATGATATTTTTCCCGCAGAAACTGGAAACGGCTTGCAAAACCTTGAATTATAGCCGAAACCCCGGCGCGCTCCGGCAACGGCCGCGACGCCCCGGCTTCAGCGACGGCGCCACGTGAGCCAGCGCTCGTGCCCTTCGAACACGGCCAGCGAATCGGTCACCGGCAGATCCTCGATCAGTTCGAAGTGCGGCGCGAGCAGCGCATCGAGTTCGGCGCGCTCGATGCCGAACGGCGGCCCCTTCGGTTTCGTAGTCACGAAGAAATAGCCGGCGAGCAACGCTCCGGCCGGCAACAATTCGGCCATCCGCGCCGCATAGCCGGCGCGCAGGCTCGGCGGCAGCGCGCACAGGAACGCACGCTCGTACACCCACTGCACGTCGAACGGCGGTCGGTACCCGAAGAAATCGGCCTGCTCGACGACGTCCGCATGCGCGCCGAGCAGCGCCTTCGCGGTCGCCACCGCCTGCGCCGAGAAATCGATCGCGCGCACGGGCCAGCCGGCCTGCGCGAGCCAGCCGGCCTCCTGCGCGCTGCCGCAGCCGGGAATCAGCACCGCACACGGCTCGAGGCGCTGCGCAAACGCGCGAAACCCGTCGGGCACGCCGCCGAATTCCCACGGCGTCACGCCGCGCGCGAAACGCTCGTCCCAGAACGCGGCGTTGCCGGGGTCACGCGTCGCGAAATCGGCGGCGCTCGGTGCGGACGGTCGTGTCGGTTCAGGCATCGCGCGGCTCCCTTCGTTCATGCGCCGTACGCGAGCGCGAGCAGCACGCGCGCGACGAGCGCCCCGACGCCGACGGCAAGCCCGAAGATCAGCAATGCCTGCAGCAGCCGGTTGGTACGTTTCTGCTCGACGAGGATCTGACGCATCAGGTCCTCGCTCGCCGCGCGCGGCGCGTCGTGGCGTGCCGCCATCGCATGGTGGATCAGGCGCGGCAGTTGCGGCAGCGTCTTGCTCCACTGCGGCGCCTCGACCTTGAAGCGCTCGTACCAACCGCGCAGGCCGATCTGCTCGGTCATCCAGCGCTCGAGATACGGCTTGG
This sequence comes from Burkholderia sp. MSMB0856, assembly GCF_001524645.2. Lineage (NCBI taxonomy): Bacteria > Pseudomonadati > Pseudomonadota > Betaproteobacteria > Burkholderiales > Burkholderiaceae > Burkholderia > Burkholderia sp. MSMB0856. Next base: position 3,002,959 of record NZ_CP013427.1, read on the forward strand.
CCGTCTTCCACAGGTCGAGTTCAGGATCGAGCGAACGGCCGAGCCCCTCGACGTTCAGCATCGTCTTCTGCAGCAGCACGAGCTGCGGCTGGATCTCGACGTTGAAGCGGCGCGACGTCGAGAACAGGCGCATCAGCACCTGGCCAAGCGAGATGTCCTTCAGCGCGCGGTCGAAATACGGCTCGCACACCGCGCGAATCGCGCTTTCCAGCTCCTCGACACGCGTCTCGGGTGGCACCCAGCCCGATTCGAGGTGCAGCGTCGCGACGCGGTGGTAGTCGCGCTTGAAGAACGCGAGGAAGTTCTGCGCGAGGTAGTTCTTGTCGAAATCCGACAACGCGCCGACGATCCCGAAATCGAGCGCGATATAGCGGCCGAATGTGTTCGGATCGAGGCTCACCTGGATGTTGCCCGGATGCATGTCCGCGTGAAAGAAACCGTCGCGGAACACTTGCGTGAAGAAGATCTCGACGCCTTCGCGCGCGAGCTTCTTGATGTCGACGCCGGCCGAGCGCAGCGTCTCGACCTGGCTGATCGGCACGCCGGTCATGCGCTCCATCACGAGCACCTGCGACGTCGAGAAATCCCAGAACATCTCGGGCACGAGCAGCAGATCGAGGCCCGCGAAGTTGCGGCGCAGCTGGCTGCCGTTCGCGGCCTCGCGCATCAGGTCCAGCTCGTCGTGCAGGTACTTGTCGAATTCAGCGACGACTTCACGCGGCTTCAGGCGCCGGCCGTCGGCCCACATGCGCTCCGTCCACGTCGCGATGTCGCGCATCAGCGCGAGGTCCGAATCGATCACCGGTAGCATGTTCGGGCGCAGCACCTTGACCGCGACGGCCTTCCCCGCGTGCGGGCCCTGCTTCAGCTTCGCGAAATGCACCTGCGCGATCGACGCGCTCGCGATCGGCTCGCGCTCGAATTCGTCGAACAGCTCGTCGACCGGCGCGCCGAGCGACTTCTCGATGATCGCGATCGCGACCGCCGAATCGAACGGCGGCACCTGGTCCTGCAGCTTCGCGAGTTCGTTCGCGAAATCAACCGACAGCAGGTCGCGGCGCGTCGACAGCACCTGGCCGAACTTCACGAAGATCGGGCCGAGGCTTTCGAGCGCGTGACGCAGCCGCACGGCGGGCGGATCGGAATAGCGGCGGCCGATCGTCGTGATCCGCAACAGCAGTTTCACGCGCCGGTCGTCGATCCGGGACAGCATCACTTCGTCGAGGCCAAAGCGGATGACGGTGTAGACAATCTTGATGAAACGGAAAATGCGCATGCCCTGCGGCCCTCAGTGCGCGCCGCGCGGGCTGGAGCCCGTGCGCGCGCCGATTTTTTGTTCGAGTCGCTCGACCCGTTTCTCGACCCGCGCGAGCGCATCGCGCGCGCGCGCCAGTTCGGCGTCGAAGCCGCCGAGCACCGTGCGCCGGACGACTTGCGGGTTTTCGTCGAGCCAGTATTCGGCGACGGAATCGAGCACGTTGCGGCCGGTGCGGCGCGCGCGCGCGCCGGCGTCGCGCACGACCGTCGCGATCCGGTGCGCCGCCGCGTCGCCGACCAGCTTCGCGAGATCTTCCTCAGGTTCCCAGCGCAGGTGCTCGGCCAGCTTCGCGATCTGCGTCGCGAACTCCGCGTCGCCCTCGATCTTCACGTGCTTCATCACGGCCGCCTGGCCGCCCTGCAGGAATGCGGCGACGGTGTCGCCCGCGAGCGCGATCGACACATCGACGTGTTGCGCATCGTGCGCTTCCACGGCGGACAGATAGCCGTCGGGCTGCACGAGCAGCGTGAGCGTGACGGGCGGCACGTCGAGCCGGGCGGTCTTGCCCGCGTAGGGGATCAGGCGGTCGCGCGCCCACGATTCGCGCGCGAGCAGGTGATTGACAGCAGCAGCAAAAGGCTTGGCGGCAAAGGTCATCGGGCTGGGAAAGAAAAAACCCGCGCGGGCCGGGCGCCCACGCGGGTTTCTATTGTAACGTCGGATCGTCGGCAGACCGCGGCCAACCGCACACCCGGGCGGCAAGCGGTCGCAGTGCGGCGGCCGTCGCCCGGGCAGCCGGCAAGCCGGCCGCCGGTCACGTTCAGTGCGTGTTGAGCTGCTGGATACCCGCGAGCAGCCAACCCTGACTGCCCGACTTCGACAGGTTCCACACCTCGTCGAACGGTGCCGCCGACGCATTCGCCGATTCGCGGATCAGCCCGTGGAAGCGCACGCTCGCCGACTGCTCGATGCCGCGATCCTCGATCGCGACCAGTTCCGCGTCGAGCTGCACGACATCGGTCTGGTTCGCCTCGTTGCCGCGCGAGTCGAGGTCGATCTTGATCTCGGCGAACATTTCCGGCGTCGTGAACTCGCGAATGTCGGCCAGGTTGCCCTGGTCCCAGGCTGCCTGCAGGCGCACGAAGTAGACCTTCGCGCTGCGCAGGAACGCTTCGGTGTCGAAGCCGGCCGGCACCTGCAGCGGCGCGGCCGCCATCGCGCCCGCGGCGGCTGCGCCGCCGCCGAACACGCCTTGCGCTTCGTTCGCATAGCTGCTGCCGCTGCCGGCATAGTTGTTGCCGGTGCTGCCTTGCTGAAACGACGGGCTCTGCGAGTAGCCGCCCGACGACGATGCCGAGCCGCCCACCGAGTACGCCGGTTCGTGCGCACGGCGACGGTTCATGAACTTGCGGATCAGCCAGATGCCGACCATCGCGAGCAAGGCGATCACGATGACGTTCGCCATCATGCTCGCGAACGCGCCGCCCAGGCCGAAGTGCGACAGCAGCGCCGCGATGCCGAGGCCGGCCGCGAGACCGGCGATCGGCCCGAGCCAGCGCGAGCGGTTCGGCTGCGCGGCCGGAGCCGGTGCGGCCGGATTCGCGCGCTGCGCCTGCGCCGGCGCGGCCTGCTGCATCGGCTGCTGCGCGGGCGGCGTGGCCTGGCGCTGCGTGACGGTGGAGCTTTGACGGCCGATGCTGCGCCCGCCGCCCATGCGCTTGGCTTCAGCGTCGAGCGATGCGAACGTGCCGGCCGTGAGCAGGCCGACCATCAGCAGCGTGCCGACCCGTCGAGCCCACGGCTTCGACGGCTTGCTACGGTTGAACAACGAACGCGATTCGGACATCAGCTTCTCCAGATGTAAGGCGAATGTATGGAAAGAACCCCTTAGTACTTGGTTCCTAGGTGTAACGCTACCACGCCACCTGACAAATTGTAATATTTGACGGCATCGAGGCCCGCTTGTTCCATCATCGTCTTCAGCGTGTCCTGATCGGGGTGCATCCGGATAGACTCAGCAAGATACTTGTAACTTTCAGCATCTTTCGCGAACTTGTCGCCAAGCCACGGTAATACTTTGAAAGAATACAGATCGTACGCTTTTTTCAGCGGATCCCAGACTTTCGAGAATTCCAGCACCATCACGCGGCCGCCGGGCTTCGCCACGCGGCGCATCTCGGCCAGCGCGGCGTCCTTGTGCGTCATGTTGCGCAGCCCGAATGCGACCGTGACGACATCGAAGTAGTTGTCGGGAAAGGGAATTTTCTCGGCGTCGCACAACAGCGACGGCGTCACGATGCCCTTGTCGAGCAACCGGTCGCGACCGACGCGCAGCATCGATTCGTTGATGTCGGTGTGCCAGACCTCGCCCGTCGGGCCCGCCGCCTTCGCGAACGCCTTGGTCAGGTCGCCCGTGCCGGCCGCGATGTCGAGCACCTTGAAGCCGGGGCGCACGTTCGCCTGGGCGATCGTGAACGCCTTCCACGCGCGGTGCATGCCGGCCGACATCAGGTCGTTCATCAGATCGTAGTTGCTCGCGACCGAATGGAACACGCCCGCCACTTTCTTCGCTTTTTCGGTTTCCTCGACGCTTTCGAAGCCGAAGTGGGTTTTGCTCATCGCGTTGATCCTCAGTAAATGGCAAGACGGCGCCGAGCGGGCGCCGTCGATTTCAGTGGCAGTGGCCGTGAGGCGCGGGAGCCGCCTGCATCGGCGCGTCGCGCTCGACGCCCGCCGCCTTCAGTTTGTCGAAATAGTCGCGCCACAGCGCGTCCTGCTGCGTCGCCAGTTCGTACAGCAGATCCCACGAGTAGATGCCGGTCGAATGGCCGTCCGAGAACGTCGGCTGCAGCGCGTAGTTGCCCACGCCCTCGAGCGCGGTGATCGTCACCTCGCGCTTGCCGGTCTGCAGCGTCTCCTGGCCCGGCCCGTGGCCGCGCACCTCGGCCGACGGCGAATAAACGCGCATCAGTTCGAACGGAATCCGGTAGCTCTCACCGTTCGGGTACTGCAATTCGAGCACGCGCGACACCGCGTGCACGACGACGCCGGACGGAATCGGCGTCGTGGAAGTCAAACCGCTCATGGCTGCCTCGAATCGGTCATGCGTTGAATTTCCTCGCGCACCGCATTGTGCAGCAGCGAGGCCTGCGCCGCGCGCGTGCGCAGCAGTGCCTCGGACACGCTGCGCTGGCGCGGCGCCCAGACGGGCTGCGGGAAATGGGCGTCGTTGGAGAAGCGCGGAATCACGTGCCAGTGCACGTGCGGCACCATGTTGCCGAGGCTCGCGAGATTCACCTTGTTCGGCTGCATCACGCGGCGCACGGCCCGCTCCACCGCGTAGACCACGCGCATCAGATGTGCCCGCTCGGGCTCGCCGAGATCGGAAAACTCGGCCACGTGCGTGCCCCAGATCACCCGGCAGAAGCCCGGGTAGTCGTGCTCGCCCGTCGCAAGCACGACGCGCAGCGCATCGTCCTGCCAGAGCACCTCGCCGCCGTCTTCACGGCAAAACACGCATTCCATCGTCGCTCCCATGTAGACGGGCGCCGGCGCTTCAGCGCAGGCGCCCGCTCTCATCCCTCGCCCGGCCGGGCGGCCGTCATGCCCGCATTAGACCAGCACGCGCTCGATCCCGCCATTGTTCGCATGTGCGACATAATCGGCCATCCAGTTCTCGCCGAGCACCTGGCGCGCGATCTCGACCACGATGTAGTCGGCCTCGAGGTTCGCGTCTTCGTTGTAGCGCGACAGGCCCTGCAAGCACGACGGGCAGCTCGTCAGGATCTTCACGTCCGGGCCGTTCGCGGCGGGCGCCGGCGTGTCGCCGGCCACGACCGGGATGCTGCGCAGCTTCGCGGCGCCCTTGCGGATTTCCTCTTCCTTGCGGAAGCGAACCTGCGTCGAGATGTCCGGACGCGTCACCGCGAGCGTGCCCGATTCGCCGCAGCAGCGCTCGTTCTTCTCGATCTTGTAGCCGTCCTTCTCCGTACCCATCAGCTCGTTGACGAGCTTCACCGGGTCCATCGTCTTGATCGGCGTATGGCACGGGTCGTGATACATGTAGCGGGTGCCCGTCACGCCGTCGAGCTTCATCCCCTTCTCGAGCAGGAACTCGTGGATGTCGATGATCCGGCAGCCCGGGAAGATCTTGTCGAATTCGTAGCCCGCGAGCTGGTCGTAGCAGGTGCCGCACGACACGACCACCGTCTTGATGTCGAGGTAGTTCAGCGTGTTCGCGACCCGGTGGAACAGCACGCGGTTGTCGGTGACGATCTTCTCGGCCTTGTCGTACTGGCCCGAGCCGCGCTGCGGATAGCCGCAGCACAGGTAGCCCGGCGGCAGCACGGTCTGCACGCCCGCCTCCCACAGCATCGCCTGCGTCGCGAGGCCGACCTGCGAGAACAGACGCTCGGAGCCGCAGCCCGGGAAGTAGAACACCGCTTCCGAATCGACGGTCGTCGACTTCGGGTTGCGGATGATCGGCACGATCTTGTTGTCCTCGATGTCGAGCAGCGCGCGCGCCGTCTTCTTCGGCAGGTTGCCCGGCATCTTCTTGTTGACGAAGTGGATCACCTGCTCGACCACGGGAGGCTTGCCGACCGTCGCCGGCGGATGCTGGGTCTGCTTCGTCACGACCTTCTTCAGCATGTCGTTCGCGAAGCGCTGCACCTTGTAGCCGACGCCCATCATCACGCTGCGCGCGGCGTTGATCGTCTGCGGATTGGTCGCGTTCAGGAAGAACATGCCGGCCGCGTTGCCGGCGTTGAATTTCTTCTTGCCCATCTTGCGCAACAGGTTGCGCATGTTCATCGTGACGTCGCCGAAGTCGATCTTCACCGGGCACGGCGTCGCACACTTGTGGCACACCGTGCAGTGGTCGGCCACGTCGTTGAACTCGTCCCAGTGCTTGATCGACACGCCGCGGCGCGTCTGTTCCTCGTACAGGAACGCCTCGACCAGCAGCGAGGTCGCGAGAATCTTGTTGCGCGGGCTGTACAGGAGGTTCGCGCGCGGCACGTGCGTCGCGCACACCGGCTTGCACTTGCCGCAGCGCAGGCAGTCCTTCACCGAATCGGCGATCGCGCCGATGTCGGACTGCTGCATGATCAGCGACTCGTAGCCCATCAGCCCGAAGCTCGGCGTGTATGCATTGCGCAGGTCGGCGCCGTCGAGCAGCTTGCCCTTGTTGAAGCGGCCGTTCGGGTCGACGCGCTGCTTGTACGCGCGGAATTCGGCGATCTCGTCGTCGGTCAGGAACTCGAGCTTCGTGATGCCGATCCCGTGTTCGCCGGAAATCACGCCGTCGAGCGAGCGTGCGAGCGTCATGATGCGCGCGACCGCCGCGTGCGCATCCTGCAGCATCTCGTAATTGTCGGAGTTGACCGGGATGTTGGTGTGGACGTTGCCGTCACCCGCGTGCATGTGCAGCGCGACGAATACCCGGCCGCGCAGCACCAGCTTGTGGATCGCCTGCGCCTCGTCGAGGATCTGCTTGAACGCGCCGCCGTTGAAGATCGCGCGCAGCTCCGCGCGGATCTCCTGCTTCCACGAGATGCGGACCGTACGGTCCTGCGTGACGTGGAACACGGTCGCGCCCGGCTGATCGTCCGCGCGATCGGCGAACTTCTCGGCGAGCGCCTCGTAGCCGAGCTGCACGAGATAGTGCTGTGCCTCGCGCAGCGGCTGGTCGAGCCGGTCGCGCACGAATTCCCAGCGCGCACGCACGCGCTTGAGCAGCTCCAGCGCCTGCTGCACGCGATCCTCGAGCAGTTCGGCGCTCGGGATTTCGTTCGCGTCGTCGGTCTTGCCGAGCGGCAGGTTGCCGGCGCGGAAGAACGCTTCGAGCGCGTCGACCAGTTGCAGCTTGTTCTTCAGCGACAGCTCGATGTTGATCCGCTCGATGCCGTCGGTGTACTCGCCCATCCGGTTCAGCGGGATGACGACGTCCTCGTTGATCTTGAACGCGTTGGTGTGCTTCGCGATCGCGGCCGTGCGGCTGCGGTCGAGCCAGAAGCGCTTGCGCGCCTCCGCGCTGATCGCGACGAAGCCTTCGCCGCTCTTGCCGTTCGCCATCCGGATCACTTCGGACGTCGCCTGCGCGACCGCATCGGCGTCGTCGCCGACGATGTCGCCGATCAGCACCATCTTGGGGAATGCGTTGCGCTTGCTCTTGGTCGCATAGCCGACCGCGCGCAGGTAGCGCTCGTCGAGGTGCTCGAGGCCCGCGAGAATCGCGCCGCCCTGCTTCGACGTCTCGAACAGGTAATCCTTGATCTCGACGATGCTCGGGATCGCCTCGCGCGCCTGGCCGAAGAATTCGAGACAGACGGTGCGCGTGTGCGCGGGCATCTTGTGCAGCACCCAGCGCGCGGACGTGATCAGCCCGTCGCAGCCTTCCTTCTGCACGCCCGGCAGCCCGGCGAGGAACTTGTCGGTGACGTCCTTGCCGAGGCCTTCCTTGCGGAACCGGCGGCCTTCGATCTCGAGCATCTCGCTCTTCAGCAGCTTCTCGCCCGGCGCGTACGCGCCGTCGAACCACTTCAGCTCGAAACGCGCGACCGCGATGTCGTGGATCTTGCCCTGGTTGTGCTCATGGCGCGTGACTTCGAGCCAGTTGCCGTCCGGGTCGACCATCCGCCACCAGGCCAGGTTGTCGAGCGCGGTGCCCCACAGCACGGCCTTCTTGCCGCCCGCGTTCATCGCGACGTTGCCGCCGATGCACGATGCGTCCAGCGAGGTCGGATCGACCGCGAACACGTAGCCGGCCGCTTCGGCCGCTTCCGTCACGCGGCGCGTGACGACGCCCGCGCCGGAGAAGATCGTCGGCACCTTGTGGGCGACGCCCGGCAGTTCGGTGAGCTCGACCGCGCCGAGCTGTTCGAGCTTCTCGGTGTTGATCACCGCGGAGAACGGCGTGAGCGGCACCGCGCCGCCCGTGTAGCCGGTGCCACCGCCGCGCGGGATCACGGTCAGGCCGAGCTCGAAGCACGCCTTGATCAGGCCCGCGATCTCGGCTTCGGTATCGGGAGTCAGCACGACGAACGGGTATTCGACACGCCAGTCGGTCGCGTCGGTCACGTGCGACACGCGCGACAGCCCGTCGAAGCGGATGTTGTCCTTCTGCGTGCAGCGGCCGAGCGCCTTGGTCGCACGGCGGCGCAGGTCGGCCATCTTGTCGAATTCGTCGGCGAACTCGTCGACCGCGCGCTGCGCGGCGGCTTCCAGCATCTCGACGCGTCCGGCGCGTTCGCGGCCCGCGTCGTCGCGGTGCTCGGTCAGGTCGGCGCGGCGGCGCTTGCCGATCTCGGTCAGGCGGTGGTTCAGCGCCTCGATCAGCAGCGCGCGGCGCTTCGGGTTATCGAGCAGGTCATCCTGCAGGTACGGATTGCGGCGCACGACCCAGATATCGCCGAGCACTTCGTACAGCATCCGTGCCGAGCGGCCCGTGCGGCGTTCGGCGCGCAGCTCGTCGAGCACCGACCACGCCTCCTCGCCGAGCAGGCGGATCACGATCTCGCGGTCGGAGAAGGACGTGTAGTTGTAGGGAATCTCGCGCAGACGGGGCGCGGGGTCGGCGGCGACGGTGGCGGCCGCGCCATGCGGATCGAAAACTTGTGGTGCGTTCATGTTCGGACGACTCGGAGGGCCGATACACCGTGCACGGGCGTCGGCAAGCGCGTAGGCGCAATCTTGGGGAAATCTGTTCTGGTGCCAGGCGCGCGACTATCTCGCATGGGGCCGGAGCGGGTTTGGACTCACCGTTCCGGGCCGGCGGGGCCTGGCGGCACTCGGAGCCATCAGCACGATCGCGCGCGGCGCGCATGCCGCTCCGCCGCGGGGCTGGCTGCGCGCGGCGTCGGCTTCAATGGGGCGATCCGAGGGTGCCTCTGCATCTTCCGATCCTTGATTCAAAACGGAATTCTAACCCATGATCGGCCCGCCCGTGAGACGCCGGACAGGTCGTGGGGCTTTCGCCGCAACCCGCGCCGGGCCTGCTTCGGCGCGATTTCGCGCCTGCATTCGCCGTCCGTCCGGTCGGTAACCACGCGGTTAACCCGGTAAAAAGGGGACGCTCCGCGCGGCAAACACGCCCGCCGACGCGCTTCCGCGACCGCGCGCCCGGCATGCCGCTTGCGTGCGGACGGACCCTTGGCGCTATCATTGATCTTTTACCGTCTGCTTCCGCACCGCACGCGAGCGCCCATGGCATCCCACGATTACCTGAAGAAAATCCTCACCGCGCGCGTCTACGACGTCGCGCTCGAGACGGAACTCGAACCCGCCCGCAACCTGTCGGCCCGACTGCGCAACCCCGTCTACCTGAAGCGCGAGGACAACCAGCCGGTGTTCTCGTTCAAGCTGCGCGGCGCGTACAACAAGATGGCGCACATTCCGGCCGACGCGCTCGCGCGCGGCGTGATCACGGCATCGGCCGGCAATCATGCGCAGGGCGTCGCGTTCTCGGCGGCACGGATGGGCATCAAGGCCGTGATCGTCGTGCCCGTCACGACGCCGCAGGTGAAGGTCGACGCGGTACGCGCGCACGGCGGCCCGAGCGTTGAGGTGATTCAGGCGGGCGAGTCGTACAGCGATGCGTACGCGCACGCGGTCAAGGTGCAGGCGGAGCGCGACCTCACGTTCGTCCACCCGTTCGACGATCCGTACGTGATCGCCGGCCAGGGCACGATCGCGATGGAAATCCTGCGTCAGCACCAGGGGCCGATTCACGCGATCTTCGTGCCGATCGGCGGCGGCGGGCTCGCGGCCGGTGTGGCGGCCTACGTCAAGGCGGTGCGGCCGGAAATCAAGGTATTCGGCGTGCAGGCCGAGGATTCGTGCGCGATGGCGCAATCGCTGCAGAAGGGCGAGCGCGTCGAGCTGAGCGAGGTCGGCCTGTTCGCGGACGGCACCGCGGTGAAGCTCGTCGGCGAGGAAACCTTCCGGCTCTGCCGCGAATTCCTCGACGGCGTGCTGACGGTCGACACCGACGCGCTGTGCGCCGCGATCAAGGACGTGTTCCAGGATACGCGCAGCGTGCTCGAACCGTCCGGCGCGCTCGCGGTCGCGGGCGCGAAACGCTACGCGGAACGCGAAGGCATCGAGAACCAGACGCTCGTCGCGGTCACGTCCGGCGCGAACATGAACTTCGACCGGATGCGCTTCGTTGCCGAGCGCGCGGAAGTCGGCGAGGCGCGCGAAGCCGTGTTCGCCGTCACGATCCCCGAGGAGCGCGGCAGCTTCAAGCGCTTCTGCTCGCTCGTCGGCGATCGCAACGTGACCGAGTTCAACTACCGGATCGCCGATGCGCAATCCGCGCACATCTTCGTCGGCGTGCAGATCAAGCGTCGCGGCGAATCGGCCGAAATCGCCGCGAACTTCGAGTCGCACGGCTTCAAGACCGTCGACCTGACGCACGACGAATTGTCGAAGGAACACATCCGCTACATGGTGGGCGGCCGCTCGCCGCTCGCGCTCGACGAACGCCTGTTCCGCTTTGAATTCCCGGAGCGGCCGGGCGCGCTGATGAAGTTCCTGTCGTCGATGGCGCCGGACTGGAACATCAGCCTGTTCCACTACCGCAACCAGGGCGCGGACTACAGCTCGATCCTCGTCGGGCTGCAGGTGCCGCAGGCCGATCGCGCCGAATTCGAACGCTTCCTCGCTGCGCTCGGCTATCCGTATGTCGAAGAGAGCGCCAATCCGGCTTACCGCCTCTTCCTGTCGTAAAGGCTTCGTGCAATGAATCCCGAACATTCCCCGCTCGGCAAGGCGACCGTCTACGCAGCGCAGTACGACGCGTCGCTGCTGTTCCCGATCCCGCGCGCCGGGGCGCGCGAGCAGCTCGGCATCACGTCGGCGCCGCCGTTCTTCGGCACCGACATCTGGAACGCGTACGAGCTGTCGTGGCTCAACGCGCGCGGCAAGCCGCAGCTCGCGGTCGCGACGTTCTTCGTGCCGGCCGAATCGCCGAACATCGTCGAATCGAAGTCGTTCAAGCTGTATCTCGGTTCGTTCGCGCAATCGAAGTTCGACTCGGTCGACGCGGTGCGCGACGTGCTGAAACGCGACGTGTCGGCCGCGTGCGGCGCGAGCGTGTCGGTGCAGCTCGTGTCGCCGCACGATTTCGGCAAGCTCGAGATGGAGGAGCTCGACGGGCTGTCGCTCGACCGGCTCGACCTCGACACCGACGTGTACGAACCCGATCCGTCGCTGCTGTCGGCGGCCGAGGACGAAGCCCCGGTCGAGGAAACGCTCGTGTCCGACCTGCTGCGCTCGAACTGCCCGGTCACCGGCCAGCCCGACTGGGGCAGCGTGCAGATTCACTACGTCGGGCCGCAGATCGATCACGCGGGGCTGCTGCGCTACATCATCTCGTTCCGCAACCACACGGGGTTTCACGAGCAATGCGTCGAGCGGATCTTCCTCGACATCCTGCATGCGTGCAAACCGGTGAAGCTCGCGGTGTATGCGCGCTATACGCGCCGCGGCGGGCTCGACATCAATCCGTTCCGCACGAACTATAACCAGCCGATGCCGGACAACGCGCGGACCGCGCGGCAGTGACGGAGGGCGGCGAACGCCGCGGGTAGTCACGGCGAACCTCAAACGAATCAGCCCGTTCGGCACAAGCCGAACGGGCTGTTTTCCTGTGCGCGGGAAGCGCGGTCGCGTTACTTCGCATACGCTTTGTACGCGATGCAGCCTCTCCACCAGACTCGACTGCACACACGCTCAGGATTCCTACCTCGAGCTTTTCACAACCCATTCTGATTATGCTGAACCGCCACACCTTGAAGCCTCTTCATAATATATTCCGACCCCACAACATCCCCAGCCCTTTTTAATTCCTCAGCAATGTTTTTGTACGACTCAACATTACCCGCCCTCGGTAAATCGCATGCCATCAAATTATAAATTCCCAAACCCGAATAAATCTCCTCACGAATTGAAAGATGAAATGGTTTTCCAACAGAATTTACATATCCATTCCATAAGGCGTTTGCATCTTTAAATTGATGACTAAGCATTCCGTTGCTTGCATCATCCATCAACCCCGGAACGATCCAATGATCGCTTTGTCTCTCCCACTGCCCAGCACACAGTTCGCCAGACTGGTTGCTCACAATACAACCAGTCTTTGTTTCCAAGACTGGACAATATTGTCTACTCTGAACCACTGGCTTCCCGGACATGCCGGGATCTACAAAGCCAGCCCTGATTATGTCTATAACAGCGTATCCCCCAGTAGGAGATACTCTTAGGTGCAGATAATCTCCAAATATTACCCCCCCTTCTCGAGTTAACTTCTCCAACGGGAAAAGATTGAATTTATCCCCTCCCACGCTTGTATATGTTGCAACCTTCCATCCGGATCCAAAGATTTTTTTCTCATTAGAGGTCAACGGCGCCGAGAATACAAGCATGGCACCACCCACAAGAGGTATGCGATCCGCGCTCGCGTGGCATATTTGCGAGTATCCGATCGCAGCCACCGACAAACATTTAACCAAAACAAATCGAATAAAATTCAACGACACCTCCTTTAAGAAAGCCCGTTCTTGAGTGATGAATATCTTGCGGGAGCAACGCTCACGCCACCAACCTTTGCCATCCGCCTATCCGGACCATATATTTCCAGTATTTCATATTCGTAATCCGCACGACTATCTCCCCATTCGTCCGGATTTCTTGGAATAGATGGGTGACGGGAGAAGAATGTATCTAGCGCCTTGCCGATGTCTGGTCCGACATAAGACGGCCTGTTTACACTTTGATCCAGCGCCGTTGCCCGGCCGAGATCCGATGCAAAATATTCGCCAACTGTGCACGAATAACGCGCCGGAACAGTGGGCAATACTATGTTTCTTAGACGGTCAACGAAATCCATCAACTGGCGTTTTTCGTATGATCTGCTAGAAATCGCATGAACAATGGCCGCCAGGGGTTCATTCTTGATCCTAGACTTGAAACTACTCTTCGAACACCCGTTTCTGATAAGCTTTTTCAAGCCGTCTCCAGTAATTTTTTCTCCCCCAGTAAGTATCGGATGAGAATAGTACATGGTAGCCGTCGGTCCAGCCCCATCGACCATCCACCCGCATCGTTCGAATAGAACTCGATAGTCAGCTTCGTTGAATTTTTTGAACTGTGCAACCTGCTCAGGAAATTCTCCATTTCCATATGAATTAATCGTTTTTTGCATTGCCCCTGCAGTTACGACTTCGCTGTCATATGACTGTACGGCATCCAAATTTCCTTCGTTTTCAGACATGGCAACAAGTATCCTCTGTTCACTTGAGGACAACTCCCCAGCACTCACCATATCACCCAGCACCGTCGACTTTGCCATCGGCTTGGAGCCCCAGTAAACTGGACCATAATTGGATCCCATGCGAGTGATCTGAAATACCTCCTCGTAACAGCAGCCGCACTGGCACGCGTCGGGGGCTGAGGCAAAGTTGGCTCGCAGTGCAATTGGGTGAAGGTGAAAGACATCCGTCGTAGGAAAACCCGGGATACGTGCCTTGACGTCATCCCACCATGCGAGTTTCTTGATCCGCTTCTGCTCTTCCTCATGCTGCGACTTCGGCCCCGTCTGCTTTTCCAACTCGGTGATCAACTGCTTCCATTTCGACGGATTCGCCCACTCGCTCTCATGCTTAACAATCAATCGGGACGCCGCCTGCATCAACCACGGATATCCACCACGCTCGGTCCGTGACAGCGCACATAGCTCATCAGCCGCATGCTTACCATCGCCTCTGGTAATCAGGGCGTCATACACCTTAAGCATCAACGGACTGAGCTTCGAACGCGAAGCAAGGTCGTCAACATTGGCTCCGCTCGCATAATCAACCCACCCCTGCGTTGTCGCAAAGATCGTATGCGCCGGATCATGGGCATCCGCCAAGCACTCGAAATCAATCCACTTCTGCGCGAATTCCCGCGTCACCCGACCGCCCGCGTGGTTGAAGTCGCACACCCAGCCGTCAATCGGTTGACCTTGTGCATTCACACCGTCAACGTGCCACCAGTTCACTGGATAACCCGGATCGGGATTCGGATGCGGCTCAGCGACTCGTCGATTCGGGTCACGCGCCAGTTCGGCGAGCGAATACACCTGAACGGCGCCCGTTTTTCTCAACTGTGGATCAACACCAGGAACAAATTTTTTCTTGTCTTGAGTACGTTGATACAGCAACGTGCCCGGCGCGATCCGCAGGATCGTCGGCTCGGATGGCAGGCCAAGTGCCGTCCAATCCTCCTTGTTTGGGCTGTGTTGATTGACCCATGCACGCCCCTTTTCGAGGAACGGCTGGATGCTGTCATCGCAGAAGACTTCAATGTGTGCCATTCGGGTTCCCGAACTACACTGGTTCAGCGAGTCGTAGCGCCCCAAGTGCCCAATCAGGTCTCCTGCTTTGACTGGAATACCGGGCGTGTTGCCTGCCGCGCCCTGGCCCGTCGTCACGACAACCCGATCAAATACAGCGTCCTCAACCGTCTCTTCGGCGACCGGACCACCGTTTTCCTGGCCGAGAAACACCCACTTACCGATCGCACTCGACGGCTCGACGTATTCACCGGCTTTCTGTGGATACAGTGACGTCCCACGAAGATCCGTCAACTGCCCCCCACGGCTTTCCGTTCTTCGTCTCAATCTTTCCGATACCGACGTTGGCTCCTTGCGGCAGAATCGCGATGGGACTCCCTCCCTGGGTCTTGCGAATACGCAGCCCCTGCTGTGCCGGATCGGGAACCTGCCCGCTTCGGCCTGACGCTTGCTTATCCTGCGCATACTGCGTCACCAGCCATTGCCGCGGCCAATACGACGGCTTTTCCCGCTTCGGGAAGTTTGTGTAGTCTTCCCAGGACATCAGGTGCATGTATAGGCTGTAAAACGTCAGCTTCGTGTCCCGCGGAAACTCCATCGTGTGCCGTACCAGCGCGAAGCCCGTGCTATACGATGCCTCGTACGGCAATCCGCCATCTGCCGTTGCGATCTCACTGACCGGATAGGTCTTGTCGATGCGAAACGCGACTAGCTCGCCGTCAGCGATGCAGCGCAATCCCGCATCGAGGTCCAGCGATTGCCCTGCGCCGGCCTCAGTGACGTGGATGCCGCCGTGCCACATCCCTTTCCGACTGACGAGATACGCGCCTGAAGGCTCTCGTTCGGCGAGTAGCCGGTATATCTCGTTCTCGTCGGTAAATCGTGAAGAAGTCGTGGATTTGCCTTGTCCTTTGCGCAGGAAAGGAAATGTAAACGGCAGTAGCTTCAACCGGGCATTGGTGGCCTCTGGAGTTGGTGAGGCTTTCTTCGGTGCGGGTTTGTCGGTCACGATCTGATTTATTCAGAGAATCCTTAGCGTGACCAGACCATACAACGCGTACTCGGATCTGGTTTAACCGAAACTGTCGACGCTATTCTTGAACAACATCCCAACCTCGGCTCTTCCTGCCCAACGAAAGCGTCGCGCCCTCCCCACTGCTCAGAGCGGCTTTGTTACAAACCGCAAAATTCCAGCATCAAACGCAACTGATCAGAAATCCATCGAAAGCGCCTCAACGCAACGAGGCCGGCGCACGTTAATGCGCCGGCCTCGTTGCACAACAATTCGCCCTCGCCGCGTTACTTCGCCGGCGCCTTGTAAGCGATGCAATCGACCTCGACCTTGCAGTCGATGACCATGCTCGATTGCACGCACGCGCGTGCCGGCGGATGCTCGCCGAAGTACGACACGAACACCTTGTTGAACGACGCGAAATCGCGTGCGTCGTCGAGCCACACGCCGCAGCGCACGACGTGTTCGAGGCCGTAGCCGGCTTCCTTCAGGATCGCGATCACGTTCTCGATCGTCTGCTTCGACTGCGTGACGATCCCGCCTTCGACGACCTCGCCGTTCACCATCGGCGTCTGGCCCGACACGTACAGCCAGCCGTCGGCCTCGACCGCGCGTGCAAACGGCATCACCTGGCCGCCGGTACCCTTCGCTTCGCCTACGCCATATCGCTTCATCGTTTCACTCCTTGTTTGTCGACCGGCGTCGGCACGCAAGCGCCAGCGCCGGTCCCATGCAACGCACGGTTGCGGATGCGCGCGCCGACATGGCGCACGCGGCAAATCGGATCGGGACCGCGTTCAGAACGCGGCGTCGGCACTCGCCGGCACGCGCTCGCCGCGCGCGACGAAACCGCCGGCGCGCGCGCCGGTCGGCTGGCCGTTCTCGTAGGTCAGCACGCCGTTCACCCACACCGCGTCGATCCCGTGCGCGGGCTGCTGCGGCTTCTCGAACGTCGCGGCATCGATCACGCGCGCCGGATCGAACAGCACGAGATCCGCGTGGTAGCCGACGTGCACTTCGCCGCGCCGTGCGATCCCGTAGCGGCGCGCGGACAGCGACGTCATCTTGCGAATCGCTTCCTCGAGCGGCAGCAGGTTCGTGTCGCGCACGTAATGGCCGAGCACGCGCGGGAATGCGCCCCACAGCCGCGGGTGCGGCAGCGGATCGTTCGGCAGGCCGTCCGAGCCGACCATCGTCGCCGGGTGCGACAGGATCCGCCGCACGTCGTCCTCGGACATGTTGTGATACACGGCGCCGGCCGGGCGGATCCGCTGCGCGGCCTCCTGCTCGGTCACGCCCCAGTCGGCCGCGATCGCCTTCAGCAGCTTGCCCGCGACTTCCGGATGCGGCTCCGACCACGTGATCGTGATGTCGATGTCGCCCGTCACCTGCTTCAGGTCGAGCGTCGACGAGCTGCGGCTGTACGGATAGCAGTCGCAGCCGACCGGCTGGTAGCGGCGCGCGCCTTCGAGCGACGCGAGCACCTCGGTGCTGCGCCCCCAGTTCGACGGGCCCGCGCATTTCAGGTGCGAGATCACGACCGGCACCTGCGCGTGACGGCCGACGCGATAAGCCTCGTCCATCGCGTCGAGGATCGCGTCGAACTCGGTGCGCATGTGCGTCGTGTACAGCGCGCCCGCATTCGCGAGCGGTTCGGCGAGCGCCATCACCTCCTCGGCCGGCGCCGCGAACGCGGAGCCGTATGCGAGGCCCGACGACAGCCCGAGCGCGCCGTTCGCGAGCGCCTCCTCGAGCTGCGTGCGCATTCCGGCGATTTCGCCGTCGGTCGCCGCGCGGTCGAGGCGGTCCATCTGGTTGTTGCGCAGCGCGGTGTGCCCGACGAGCGCCGCGACGTTCACGGCCGGACGCGCGTCGTTGACGGCCGCGACATAGGCGGCGAAGGTCGGATAGCGAAACGCGTCGCGATCGCCGAGCAGGTTCATCGGGTCCGGCGGATCGCCCGCGAGCGTCACCGGCGACGCGCTGATCCCGCAGTTGCCGACGATCACGGTCGTCACGCCCTGCGAGATCTTCGGCAGCATCTCCGGCGCGCGGATCACGTGCGTGTCGTCGTGCGTGTGCACGTCGACGAAGCCCGGCGCGAGCGCGCGGCCGTTCGCATCGATGACGGTCTCGGCGAGCCAGTTCGACAGATTGCCGATCGCCGCGATCACGCCGTTGCGGATCGCGACGTCGCGCGTGACGGGCGGCGCGCCGGTGCCGTCGTACAGCTGCGCGCCGACGATCAGCGTATCAGCGGCTTCGGGATGCGAATGCATGGTCAGTCTCCTACCGGTTGACGGTCTCCGCCGCCGCGATGCGCATCGAGCGCATGCTTGATGCGGCGCAGCGATTCTCGGCCCGCATCGCCGAGCCGCAATGCGACTCCGGTGACGAGCACGTCGATCGCCATCATCATCGCGTAGCGCGACGTCGAAGGCTTGTAAATGAAATCGGTTTCGAACGCGACGACCGGGATCAGATGGTCGGCAAGCTTCGCGAGCGGCGAGGCCGGCGCGGTGATCGCGATCAGCTTCGCGCCGTAGCGCTTCGCGAGACGGCAGCTCTCGAGCAGCTCGGGCACGCGCCCGCTCACCGACAGCGCGACGACCACGGCGTCGCGCGACAGCGTCGCCGCCACCATCCGCTGCAGCAGGCTGTCCTGGTAGCTCGCGACCGGCCGGCCGAAACGCACGAGCCGGAAGCGCAATTCGTCGGCGAGCGCGGTCGAGCCGCCGCCCTGCCCGTACACGTAGATCATCTTCGCGCCGGCGAGCAGGTCGGCCGCCGCGTCGAACGACGTGTTGCGCAGCAGCTGGTGATTGTGCGCGAGCGCCACGCGGATTTCGTCGTAGACGACCGATGCGGGGCTTGCGTCTTCTTCGGGATGCTCGTCGGCCGGCACGAAAAAGCGCTGGCCGACGGCCGCCGCCTGCGCGACGAGCACCTTCAGTTCGCGCACGTCGCGGCAGCCGACGGCCTTCGCGAAACGCGTGACCGTCGCGACGCTGACCCCCGCGTCGCGCGCGAGCGCGCCGATGCTCGCATGCGCGGCGCGCGCGAGATCGGCGAGGATGAACGCGGCGACCTTGCGTTCGGCCTCGCGCAACTCGGGCGCGCATTCGGCGATCCGCGCGACGATGTCGAGGACCGGCTGGGCGACCGAAGCCGATTCGGCTGCGAACGGAGCGGACGGAGTGGCGGACGAATTCATCTGCTGAAAAGGATCTGGCGTCTCATGTTACTAAATAACATCACCGCGCCGATGCTACTTTCTGTACCATCTGCATGTCAACTTCAGTGCAATGCATAGTGATGATGGAGCGGGATGACATGAAAGTTACAAACTATCAGGAACCGACAATCAATCCGTTGGGCAAGGGCCTCGGCAACCTGCCGAGCGCGAGCGTGCCGCTCGACGACGCGGGCCGCCTCGAGTGGAACCTGCTCGCGGAAGACGTCAGCCTGCCGGCCGCCGTGCTGTACGCGGATCGCATCGAACACAATCTGAACTGGATGCAGGCGTTCGTCCAGCAATACGGCGTGAAGTTCGCGCCGCACGGCAAGACGACGATGGCGCCGCAACTGTTCCGCCGCCAGCTCGACGCCGGCGCATGGGGCATCACGCTCGCGACCGCGCACCAGACGCAGGCCGCGTATCACGGCGGCGTGCGGCGCGTGCTGCTCGCGAACCAGCTGGTCGGCCGCCAGAACATGGCGATCATCGCGCAGCTGCTGTCCGATCCCGAGTTCGAATTCTTCTGCCTCGTCGATTCGGCCGACAGCGTCGACCAGCTCGGCCGCTTCTTCGGCGACGCGAAGAAAACGCTGAACGTCCTGCTCGAGCTCGGCGTGCCGGGCGGCCGCGCGGGTGTGCGCGACGCCGCGCAACGCCAGGCCGTGCTCGACGCGATCGCGCGCTATCCGGACACGCTGAAGCTGGCCGGCATCGAACTCTACGAAGGCGTGCTGAAGGAGGAAGGCGAGATCCGCACGTTCCTGCAGGACGCGGTCGCGCTCACGCGTGAGCTGGCCGAAGCCGGCCGTTTCGCGCGCACGCCGGCGATCCTGTCGGGCGCCGGCTCGGCGTGGTACGACGTGGTCGCGGAGGAATTCGCGAAGGCGTCCGACGCCGGTTTCGCGGAAGTCGTGCTGCGTCCGGGCTGCTACCTGACGCACGACGTCGGCATCTACAAGAAGGCGCAGACCGACGTGTTCGCGCGCAACCCGATCGCCCGCAGGATGGGCGAAGGGCTGCTGCCGGCGCTGCAGCTGTGGGCATACGTGCAGTCGGTGCCGGAGCAGGATCGCGCGATCATCGCGCTCGGCAAGCGCGACGCGGCGTTCGACGCGGGCCTGCCCGAGCCGGCGCGCCACTTCCGCCCGGGCCGCGACAGCGCGCCGCGCGATGTCGCCGCAAGCGAAGGCTGGGCCGTCACCGGGATGATGGACCAGCACGCGTACCTGCAGATTCCGCCGGGCGCGGACGTAAAGGTCGGCGACATGGTCGCGTTCGACATCTCGCACCCGTGCCTGACGTTCGACAAGTGGCGCCAGCTGCTCGTCCTCGATCCGCAGTTCCGCGTGACGGAAGTCGTCGAAACCTTCTTCTGACGCCCCGCGCGCCCCGCCCCGCCGCCGCGCGGGGCGGCCGTCACGCGCGCTTCAAGCGGCCGGAGTACACTGCGCTTTCGTCCTCGGGGCCGCTTCGCCGCCGCAGCGCCGTCTGCCGCATGCGGCGCGAACGGACCCTCAACGCTGTTCAATGGAGAAAGCCATGGCCGCGAAGAAGATCCTGTTCCTGACCGGCGATTTCGCCGAAGACTACGAAACGATGGTGCCGTTCCAGGCGCTGCAGGCCGTCGGCCATCACGTCGATGCAGTCTGCCCGGGCAAGCGCGCGGGCGACAAGGTCAAGACCGCGATCCACGATTTCGAGGGTGACCAGACCTACACCGAGAAGCCCGGCCACAACTTCACGCTGAACGCGACGTTCGACGACGTCGATGCGTCGGCCTACGACGCGCTCGCGATCGCGGGCGGCCGCGCTCCCGAATACCTGCGTCTGGATGCGAAGGTGATCGCGCTGGTGCGCGCGTTCGCCGAAGCCGGCAAGCCGATCGCCGCGATCTGCCATGCGGCGCAACTGCTCGCGGCCGCCGACGTGATCCGCGGCAAGCGCATCTCGGCCTACCCGGCCTGCGCGCCCGAAGTGAAGCTCGCGGGCGGCGAATACGCGGACATCCCGGTCGATGCGGCCGTGACCGACGCGCCGTTCGTCACCGCGCCCGCGTGGCCCGCGCATCCGGCATGGCTCGCGCAGTTCCTCGCGCTGCTGGGCACGCGCATCGAGCTGTGAACGAAGCTGAATGAAATGACGTGAAACGCCGGCCGGCGGCGGGTTCGCGCGACCCGCATGCCGCGCCGATCAGGACCGGTCGACGGGGGCGCGCCCCGTCGTGCCGCTTGCGCCCTGCCCTTCAGTGCTGCGCCGGCGTCGAGCCGACTTCCGCGATCCGCGACTCCAGCATCGCCAGCGCACCCGACAGCGCGGTCAGCACCTCGTCCGGCAGTTGCGCCATCGTCTGGTCGAGAAACGCCTTGCGGCGCGGCAGGCACGCGTCGAACGCGGCGCGGCCGTCTTCGGTCAGCGTGACGTTGGTCACGCGGTTGTCGCGGGCGTCGGACGCTCGCTCGATCCAGCCGAGCGCGTCGAGCGATTTCAGCTGGCGCGTGAGCGCGCCCGGATCGATGCGCAGCACCTCGACGAGCTTCTTCTGCGACGAATGCCCGCCCATCGTGTGCAGCGCGACCATGATGCGCCAGCGCGGCATCGGCTGCCCGACGTGCGTTTCGAACGCGCTCAAGAACGCGCGATACGTGCGTCCGAATTGCTGCAAGATCGCGACGCGGTCCTGTTCTTCCATGCGCTGATGCCTACTCGTTCAATCGGTGAATCGTTCAATCGGCCGCGACATGCGGTTCGATCTTGTGCCGCAGCGCGATCGGCGGCACGCGGCGACACTGCCACACCGACACCACGGCGACGACGGCCGCCATCGCGACCCCCAGGTGAATCGCGCCGACCAGCGATTCGCGGGCCGCTTCCAGCAGCAGCGCGCCATTATGCCCGGCGCGGGTCAGCTCCGCGACGAGACCGCCCTGCGCGGCGCGGTCGATCAGGATCTGCGGATCGGCGAGTTGCGCGTGCCACTGCAGCGCGTGGTCGCCCGACAACGCATCGCGCACGCCGCTCGAATACATCTGGTTGACCAGTGTGCCCGTCAGCGCGGTGCCGATCATCCCGCCGACCATCCGCAGCGACTGCAGCAGCGCCGTCGCGATGCCGAGGTGCTCGCGGCCGGCCGTCTGCTGCGCGAACACGGTGAGGTTCGGCAGCACGAAGCCGAGGCCGATGCCGCCGGCGACCATCAGCGCCATCAGCACCCAGGTCGGCGTCGTGTGCGTCGACACGACCATGCCTGCGCATGCGATCGCGAACAGCACGAAACCGACGTGCAGCATCGTATTCGGATTGCGGATGCGCGTGACGACGCGGCCGTTCATGATGCTGCCGATCGTGATGAACACGACGAGCGGCGTGATCACGAGCCCCGCCTCCTTCGGCGACATGCCGAAGCCGCCCTGGAACAGCAGCGGCGCGTAGAACAGCAGCGAGAACATCGAGAAGCCGGCGAGGATCGCGAGCACGAACAGCGCCGACAGCGCGCGGTTGCCGAACATGTCGAACGGCAGAATCGGCTGCGCGCAGCGCTTTTCCCAATGCCACAAGCCGACGCCAGCGCCGACCGCGACGATCAGCAGCAGCGACGCCCAGCTCATGACGCCGTACTTCGGCAGCCATTCGACGAACAGCTGCAGCGCGCCGAGCGACAGCGCAATCAGCAGCGCGCCGGGCCAGTCGAGCCGCATCTTGCGGTCGTGCTCGACATGGCGCAGATGCGGCAGGTAGCGCCACACGAAGAACAGCGACAGCAGGCCGACCGGCAGGTTCACGTAGAACACCGAGCGCCAGCCGAACGACTGGGTCAGGATCCCGCCGAGCGACGGCCCGACCGCGTTCGCGATGCCGAACGCGGAGCTCATCAATACCTGCCAGCGCAGCCGCACGACGGAATCGGGGAACAGGTCGGGAATGCACGCGAACGCGGTGCCGACCAGCATCCCACCGCCGATCCCCTGCAGGCCGCGCGCGAGCACCAGGAACAGCATGTCGTTGGCCATCCCGCACAGCACCGACGCGCCGGTGAACACGACGATCGACACGATCACGAACGGCTTGCGGCCGTAATAATCGCCGAGGCGGCCGAAGATCGGCACGGTGATCACGGAACTGAGCAGGTACGAGGTCGCGACCCACGCATACAGGTCGAACCCCTTGAGCTCGGCGACGATGGTCGGCAACGCGGTGCCGACGACCGTCTGGTCGAGCGCGACGAGCATGGTGACGAACGAGATCCCGATCATCGCCAGCAGCGATTCGCGGAACGGCAGGACTTGCCCGCTCGAATGGTGGGCGGCAGTATGGACGGCCATTTTTTGTTGATGCAACTTTTGACGAGTCAAACAATCTCAAAATTCTAGCACGCCGGAGTAATCTAGGCTGGCGACGGATTTGGGGCCGATGGCCGCCAGGGAGAAAGATGGAACCGATTTCAATCACGCCTGCCGCGACGCTGTCGCCGGAAGACCAGGACGCATTGCGGCGCGCGAAGCAGGTGCTGGAAAGCCCGTCGCTGACGATGAAGCTGACGGGCGTGCTGGGCGCGCCGGTCGAGAAGATGATCGCGCGGTTGCCCGACTTCGCGACCGGCAAGATCAACGATGCGACGCAGCTGGCGCTGCGCAAGTGCCTGAACATCGCGCTGCGCACGCTCGGCAAGCCGCAGACGCCCGATGCCGAGCCGGACAAGCCGAGCAACCTGCTGCACAAGCTCGCGGTCGCGACGACCGGCGCGGCGGGCGGCGCGTTCGGCTTTCTCGCGCTGCCGGTCGAGCTGCCGGTGACGACTACGCTGATCTTCCGCTCGGTGTGCGACATCGCGCGCAGCGAGGGGGAGGACCTGGGCTCGGTGGATACGCAGTTGCAGTGCCTGGCCGTGCTCGGCATGGGCGGCAACGCGGACAAGCGGGAAGAAGACGCCGATCTCGGCTATTTCGTGCTGCGTGGCGCGCTCGCGCAGGCGATTTCGAAGGCGTCGTCGGACATCACGACGAAAGGGATCACCGCGCACAGCTCGGCGGCGGTGTTCAAGCTCGTGCAGACGGTGGCATCACGTTTCTCGGTGCAGGTCACCGAGCAGATGGCCGCGAAGTCGATCCCGGCGATCGGGGCGGTGCTCGGGGCGACCGTCAACACGCTGTTCATCGACCACTTCCAGCAGATGGCGCACGGCCACTTCACCGTGCGCCGGCTCGAACGCAAGTACGGCCCGGTCGCCGTCAAGGCCGCGTATCAGGCGATCGACGGCTCGCCCACGCGCTGAACCGCCCGCTCGACTGCGACGCGGCGCAGGAATGCGGCCGCACGGTCGAGCGCGTCGCGCGACTCCGGCACCATCGGCGTGTAGAGCTGCCACACGTGCGGCATGTCGGGCCACACCTCGATCTCCACCGGCACGCCGGCCGCCTTCGCGTTGTCGGCAACGCGGCGCGAATCGTCGAGGAGCACCTCGGTGCTGCCGGCCTGGATGAAGAGCGGCGGCAGCCCGGTGAAGTCCGCATAGAGCGGCGACGCGTACGGATGCGTCGCCGATTCGTCCCCCAGATACAGCTTCGCCGCCTTCGGCAGCGCCGCGGCCGCGAACATCGGGTCGAGGCCGTCGTTGCTGCGCATCGTGTCGCCGGTGCCGGCCAGGTCGGTCCACGGCGAGAACAGGATCGCGCCGGCCGGCAACGGCTCGCCGCGATCGCGCAGCGCGACGAGCGTCGCGAGCGCGAGGCCGCCGCCCGCCGAATCGCCGCCGAACACGATCGACTCGGGCGGCGTGCCGAGCGCGAGCAATTGCCGGTACGCGGCCAGCGCGTCGTCGAGCGCGGCCGGGAAGCGGTTCTCGGGCGCGAGCCGGTAGTCGAGCGAGAACGAGCGCACGCCCGCGCGCTTCGTGAGGCCGAACACGAGCGGCCGATGGGTTTTCGTCGAACAGAAGTAGTAGCCGCCGCCGTGGAAGTACAGCAGCGTGCGGCCGGGCCCGCGAACGGCGGCCGCATCGGTGCGTTCGAGCCATTCGCCGCGCAGCGGCGCGTCGCCGGGGCCGTAGCATTCGCGCAGCCGGTAGCCCGACGGTGTGCGACGCGGCACGATCATCCTCAGATCGGTAAAGCGCCGCGCGCGGGCAGGGTCGAGCACCGGGCGCGTGGTCTCGGGACGAAACTGCCAGCGCAGCAGCCAGCACGCGAACTTGCTTTGCCAACTCATCCAATACACTCCATCGTCGCAGTGTGACGATGGTACGTGCGATCGTCACCGCGCCGCTCGACGGGAGCCTCTATATCAAACGCCGGCCTCAGCTCGCCGGCATCATCTGGCCGCGGATCTCGCCGGACGGATGCTCCTTCGTGTGCACGTTGAAGTACCACTTGCCGGCCATCAGGTCGGTCACCTGCGAATCCGTGAGTTCCTTCGAACCCTTGATCGGGCTCGCGAGCGCGTCCTTCGGGATCGGCACCTGCACGCCGGCGTTCTGGCCGACCGGCGCAGGCCCGTGGAAATGCGCGGCGGTGGCCGGCCCCGTGAGATGTTCGTACGTCACCGTCCACTGCAGCATGTGGGTGGCCGTGTCGTAGGTCGCAGCGACGGCGCCGGCGCCCTTGGTCGCGGTGGGCGGCACTTCGCTCGACGGCTGCAGATTGGCGGACAGGCGCACCGTTTCGGCGGCGGCGCTGCCGGCGGCCAGGACGCCCGCGAGCAACGCCACCTGGAGCAAATGCAGCTTCGGCATGAATCCTCCTTGTACGACGGGGTACGCCACCCGGACGGGGGACGTTCCATGATGGTAGTCGATCGTCGCCGATCCGGCACCGCTGCGTCGCTCGCCAGCCTGACGGAACCTGGAAGAGACCTTTGCAGCGCGAGCCCTGAATCCGCGCGCGGCCTTTCGCTACACTTCGTCTCACAGTTGCTTGTTTCCTTCGTCCGAAGGAGTCTGCGAGTATTCACGCGGCCATCCGGCCGCGTTTTTTTTTGCCCGTGCCCGGGCGGCATGCACGCCTGCGTCGGGCACATTCCGCTTCGCGGGCCGTCAAGCATCACGAATCGATTGTCGCCGCGGCGATCGGGTCCGACGTCGCGCCGCCCCCGCGCCCTCACGCGCGATAGCCCGGATCGATCCGATCGACGGTGCGCTGCAACGCGTCGAACGCGTCCTGCCCCGCGCCGTGCTTCGGATCGAAGTTCAGCGAGTCGCGCACGCAGCCTTCGAGCACCGGCGGCGCAATCGGCAGCGCGTCGCCGATCGCGTGGGTCGCGACCTGCACCTCGCACGCGCGATTGAGCAGCCACATCAACGAGAAGGTCTGCGCGAGCGTCGCGCCGATCGTCACGGGCCCGTGGTTGCGCAGCAGCAGCACCGGCCGCCCGCCGGCGCTCTCGACGATGCGCCGCCCTTCGTCGAGGTGCACCGTGATGCCCTCGAAATCGTGATACGCGATCTTCCCGTACAACTGCGCCGAATAGAAGTTCGAGAACGACAGCCCGTCGCGCGAGCAGCACACGGCCATCGTCGGCGTCGTGTGCACGTGCATCACGCAGTGCGCGTCGGGCAGCGCCGCATGGATCGCGCTGTGGAACGTGAAGCCGGCCGGATTGATCGGCCAGTCGGAATGGCCGATCACATTGCCGTCGATGTCGATCTTCACGAGGTTCGACGCGCATACCTCGCGGTAATGGAGCCCGAACGGATTGATCAGGAAATGGCCGTCCTCGCCCGGCACGCGCAGCGAGATATGGTTGTAGATCAGCTCGGTCCAGCCGAGATGGTCGAAGATCCGGTAGGCAGCCGCGAGCTGCACGCGCGCCTGCCATTCGGCTTCGGAGAAGCGGGCGGGACGCGTGAACGGCTGGTTCGGTACACGTTGCATGAGGCACTCCGGTTGCGGGCGGGGCGGCCGCGCGGGCGGCTCGCGCATCGTCCCTCGTCTCCTGGCGGCGCGCGCGGTGCGCAGGCGCGAGCAGCGCGTCGTTCGGCATCGCTGCGGCCCGCGTTGCGCGAGCCGTCCGGCGGCACCCGTCACGATACGCATATCGTTGCGCGCACAACCATATCACCTTTCCCCGCGCACCGGTATCGCGGGTTTGGCCCGAGCCGTTCCGGCCCTTACAACTGGTCTTCGACCGGCAGCAGCATGAAGAGGCCGGTCATCAGGTTGCGCATCAGCCCCGCATGCGGATCGACGTGATAGGTGGCCGGCTCGTCGTTGTCGGTGCCGGTCCACTCGAGTTCGGGCGTGCCGCCGCCCGCCGGCGTCGCGAGGCTCACGCGGTAGCTTTCGTCGGGCTGCGTCACGCGCGCGAAGATCGCCGCGGCCTGCTGCGCGATCGTCGGGCTGTGGATCACGAGCGCGAGTTCCGTATTCAGGTACGCCGAACGCGGATCGAGGTTCAGCGACCCGATCACGAGGACCTTGCGGTCGATCACGTACGCCTTCGCATGCAGGCTCGCACGCGAGCGCGAGCCGATCAGGCCCGCGCGCGGCGGGTTCGGCCGCGCCTTGAATTCGTACAGCTCGACGCCGTGCTGCAGCAACGGCACGCGGTACGGCGCGTAGCCGGCCTGCACGGCGACTGCGTCGGTCGCGGCGAGCGAATTGGTCAGGATCGCAACGCGCACGCCGCGCGCGGCCGTGTCGCCGAGGATCTTCACGCCCGCGTCGTGCGGCACGAAGTACGGCGAAAACGCGAGGAATTCCTGCTGCGCGTCGCGCGTCAGTTCGACGAGGCGCTGCATCGGCGGGCTCACGTACGCGCCGGTCGGCCGCATGACCTTGTCCGGTGCGTCGACCTTGAACTCGGCCGGCGCCCACACCAGCTCGAGCTCGTCGCGCGCGATCTGCTGCGCGAGCGGCGTCGCGTTCAGCGGCTTCGCGTTGTACGGGTCGGCGTTCTTGCGCCAGTGGTCGCGCAACTCGTCGCGCATCGCGTCGAGATCCTTCGGGTCAAACTTCTGATGATTCAGCACCCGCAGCGGATAGCTGCTCGCGCTTGCCCAGTAGTCGTCGAAGCTCGTGGAGATGTCGTTCGTCACGGGGCCGGCCGCGAGCACGTCGAGGTCGCGGAACTGCAGCGTCGGGCTCGCGCTGAAGTATTCGTCGCCGAGATTACGGCCGCCGACGATCGCGATCTGGTTGTCCGCGATCATCGCCTTGTTGTGCATCCGCCGCGTAAAGCTGTCGAGCCGCGTCAGGGAGTTGGCCGTGCGCTCGACCATCCCGTACCGCGACGCACCGAACGGGTTGAACACGCGAATCTCGACCTTCGGATGCGTATTCAGCGCGGCCATGACGCGGTCGATGTCGCGGAAATTCAGGTCGTCGACCAGCATCCGCACACGCACGCCGCGATCGGCCGCATACAGCGCCGCACCGAGCAGCAGCTTGCCGGTCGTGTCCTCGGTCGCGATGTAGTACTGCATGTCGAGCGTCTTCGTCGCCGCGCGCGCGAGCGCGATGCGCATCTGCAGCGCGGTCGCGCCGTCGGGCAGTAGCCGGAAGCCCGATTGCCCCGGGTGCGCGGCTTCCGGCGCGGCCAGCGCATTGCGCAGCGGCGTCGCGGTATCGGTCGGCAATGCGTGCGAGACGGGGCGATCGAGCGTGGTGGCGGGCGGATGCGTCGCGCAGGCGGCGACCAGCGACAGCAGCGCGCAGACGGCGAGCGCGCGGGCCGGGCGGCAGGCGGCGCGCCATGAGAGCGCGGCCGGCGCGCGCCGGATCAAAGACATGAGCACGGAAACTTCCTCGACAGGCGGATCAACAGGTCCGCAATCGCCGCGGCGTGCGGCTGACGGGTGGTTCCAATCGATTCTAGTGGGCGCCCGATGAACCGGTCAATCGCGCGGCTCGCGCATGCGGCGCCGTGAACCGCTCGCGCGCCTCCGGCGCGGGCATCCGGGAACGGCAGCCCGCGGCTGGGCCGCCAGACGGGCACGCGGCACCTATGGTCCAACCAATCTCACGGCGTATCGCCGCTTCGCTCGAAGTGGCTGCGCACGTAGTCGATATGGGTCTGCATCGCGGTGCGCGCCTCCTCGGGCCGGTGTGCGCAGATCGCCTCGCAAACTACCCGGTGCTGCTGCAACAGCAGTTCTGACGCCTGCTCGTCGTGCGTCGTCATCCCCGCGACGTTGATCGAGATGTGCTCGCGCAGCATCCCGATCACGCTCGTATGCAGGTGCAGGAACATCGTGTTGTGCGACGCCTGCGCGATCGCCTCGTGCAACTTCGCGTCGGTCGATGCCTCGACGGCCGCGTCGTCGTTCGCGTACGCGGTCTCGAGCTCGCGCAGCAGCGTCCGGATCCGGCGCCGGTCGTTCGCATCCGCGCGCAGCGCGGCGAAATACGCGGTCGCGCCTTCGAGCACGCGACGGAATTCGAGTATGTCGTCGCGCAGCGCCGGGTGGTCGGCGACCAGTTGGCCCCACGGCGACGCGATGCCCGCGCGCAACTGGTCCGTCACGTACACGCCCGCGCCGCGCCGGCTCTGCAGCAGCCCGCGCGCGACGAGCCGCTGCGTCGCCTCGCGCACCGTATTGCGCGCCACGCCGTACTGTTGCGCGAGCAAGCGCTCGGCCGGCAGCCGCGCCCCGGCCGGCCAGGTGCCGTCGAGCAGCGCCGTCTCGATCTTGCGCATCACCACTTCGGTCCGGCCCCGTGCCGTCATCGCCGCCATTGCCGTCTCCCCATCGGAATACCCGCCGCGCCGATTGGCCCAACCAATTTGAACTGCGGCGCCGTCGCGGGAATTATGCAGCGAAATCGTCGTCCCGCATTCGCTTGCCGGGCCGGCACCCTGGAGCGAGACATGAACGAAAGGCACTACCCCGCCGCCGCCCCCGCGCACGTCTATCTGTTCGCGACCTGCCTGGTCGACCTGTTCGTCCCCGAAGCCGGGCTCGACGCAGTCCGCCTGCTGGAACGTGAAGGCTTGACCGTCCACTATCCGCGCGGCCAGAGCTGCTGCGGGCAGCCGGCCTACAGCAGCGGCAATCCCGACGAGGCTCGCCGCGTCGCGGCCGCGCAGCTCGATCTGTTCGCCGAGCCGTGGCCCGTGATCGTGCCGTCCGGCTCGTGCGCGGGCATGATCCGGCACCATTGGCCGGCCCTGTTCGCCGACGACCCCGTGCACGGCCCGAAGGCGCGCGCGATCGCGGAGCGCACCTACGAACTCGCCGAATTCCTCGTCCATGTGCTCGACGTGCGACTCGACCACATCGACACGAACGCCGGCCCGAACGAGCGCGTGGTGCTGCACACGTCGTGCGCGGCCCGCCGCGAGATGGGCACGCGCGTGCACGGCGTCGCGCTCGTCGACGCGCTGCCGGGCGTCACGCGCATCGAACACGAACGCGAATCGGAATGCTGCGGCTTTGGCGGCACGTTCTCGCTGAAACACCCCGACATCTCCGGCGCGATGGTGCACGACAAGGTCGCATCGGCCTGCGCGACGGGCTGCGACCGGCTCGTGTCGGCGGACTGCGGCTGCCTGCTGAACATCGGCCACGCCGCGACCAAGGCCGGCGCGACGCTGCCCGTCGAGCATCTCGCAAGCTTCCTGTGGCGCCGCACGGCAGGCGCCGGCTCGCTGCGCGGAGACGCGAAATGAGCGCGCGCGACGCCATCCTCGCGCGCCTGCGCGCCGCCGCGCCCGGCGCCGCCGCGAACGCCGCGCCGGCCCTTGATGCGCGCATCGACACGCACTACACGGCGCGCCGCGCACCGGCCACGCCCGATTCCCATACGCTCGCGCAGACGATGCAGGCCGCGCTCGCCGCATCGCACGCCGACGTCTGGTGCGCCACCGCCGATGCGTGGCCCGCGCAGCTTGCCGCACGGCTCGCCGACGCCGGCGTGCGCCGCCTGCTGCTCGACCCGGCCCGTGCCGAATCCGCGGCCCTCGCGCGTGCGCTGCCCGACGCGGTCGCGCCGGTGCCGTTCGACCGGCCGATCGACGCGTGGAAAGCCGAGCTGTTCGACACGATCGACGCAGGCTTCACCGTCGCGCGCTCGGGCATCGCGGCGACCGGCACCGTCGTGCTCGCGCCCGATGCCGGCACGCCGCGCACGGTGTCGCTGGTGCCGCCGCTGCACGTCGCGCTCGTCCATGCGAACACGCTGCACGCGGACCTCCACGCGGCCGTGCACGCGGAGCGCTGGCACGCCGGCATGCCGACCAACGTCGTGCTGGTGTCGGGCCCGTCGAAGACCTCCGACATCCAGCAGACCCTCGCGTATGGCGCACACGGGCCGCGCAACCTCTGGGTCGTGATCGTCACCGAACCGACCGCAACCGCCCGCCAGGACCTGCCGCGATGAGCGACCAACCGCTGCAATTCGTCGCCCCCGGCGACTTCAAGGCCCGCGCGCGCGCCGCGCTCGACGATCCCGCGCTGCGCCGGAGCTTTCGCGGCGCGATGGACTTCCTGCAGGGCAAGCGCGCGACCCAGTTCCCCGACGACACCGAGCTGCAGCAACTGCGCGATCTCGGCGAAGCCGTGCGGCAGCACGCGCTCGCGCAACTGCCCGCGCTGCTGGAGCGGCTGGAGGCGAAGCTCACGGCGGCCGGCGTGCACGTGCACTGGGCCGAGACGGCCGCCGACGCGAATGCGATCGTGCTCGGCATCGCGCAGGCGAAGAAGGCGCGCCGCGTGATCAAGGGCAAGTCGATGGCAAGCGAGGAAATCGAGCTGAACCATTACCTCGCGGATCACGGCGTCGACTGCATCGAGTCCGACATGGGCGAGTTCATCGTGCAGCTCGCGGGCGAGAAGCCGTCGCACATCGTGATGCCGGCTATCCACAAGACGCGCGGCGACATCGCCGAGCTGTTCGAGGAGCACATCCCCGGCACGCGCTACACGGAGGACGTCGACGAGCTGATCCAGACCGGCCGGCGCGCGCTGCGCCGCGCATTCGCGGAAGCCGACATCGGCCTGTCCGGCGTGAACTTCGCGGCGGCCGACACGGGCACGCTGTGGCTCGTCGAGAACGAGGGCAACGGCCGGCTGTCGACCACCGTGCCCGACACGCACGTCGCGATCATGGGCATCGAGAAGGTCGTCGAGAAACTCGAGCACATCGTGCCGCTGTCGAGTCTCCTGACGCGCTCGGCCACCGGCCAGGCGATCACGACCTACTTCAACCTGATCTCGGGCCCGCGCCGCGACGGCGAACGCGACGGTCCGCGCGAGCTGCATCTCGTGCTGCTCGACAACGGCCGGACGCAGGCCTACGCCGACGAACAGCTGCGCGCGACGCTGCAATGCATCCGCTGCGGCGCGTGCATGAATCACTGCCCTGTCTATACGCGCATCGGCGGCCACGCATACGGGACGACCTACCCGGGCCCGATCGGCAAGATCATCTCGCCGCACCTGCTCGGCCTCGACGCGACGGCCGACCTGCCGACCGCGTCGACGCTGTGCGGCGCATGCGGCGAGGTGTGCCCGGTCCGGATTCCGATCCCGGAGCTGCTCGTGCGGCTGCGCACCGAGGCGAACCGCAAGCCCGACGAACCCGTCGCGCATCCGCTGCGCGGCCAGGGCGCGAACTACAACCGCGCGGAAGACCTCGTGTGGCGCTTCTGGTCCGGCGCATTCGCGCATCCGCGTGCGTATCGCGCATTCCGCTGGACCGCGACGCGGCTGCGCGCGCTGACGCCGGCCAGGCAAATGGGCTGGACGCAGCACCGCACGCCGCTCGAGCCGGCGCCGCGCAGCCTGTCCGACCTGCTGCGCGCACGCGGCCAGCCCGAATAGACCCCCTCGCTTTCAAACCCGTACCGATAGCAATCCATGGAGGAGACACCCATGCAGGTTTGGCATCAGATCTACACCCCGCTCGGCAGCCTCGGGCTGTCGGCGCTCGTCGCCGCGATCCCGATCATCTTCTTTTTCGTCGCGCTCGCCGCACTGCGGATGAAGGGGCACGTCGCCGCCGCGATCACGCTGCTGCTGGCGCTCGGCGTCGCGATCCTCGCGTACGGCATGCCCGTGCCGCAGGCGCTCGCGGCGGCCGGCTTCGGCTTCGCGTACGGCCTGTGGCCGATCGCGTGGATCATCGTCGCGGCCGTGTTCCTGTACAAGATCGTCGTGAAGACGGGGCAGTTCGACATCATCCGTGCGTCGGTGCTGGCGATCACCGACGACCAGCGGCTGCAGATGCTGCTGATCGGCTTTTCGTTCGGCGCGTTCCTCGAAGGCGCGGCCGGCTTCGGCGCGCCCGTCGCGATCACGGCCGCCCTGCTCGTCGGCCTCGGCTTCAAGCCGCTGCACGCGGCCGGACTGTGTCTGATTGCAAACACCGCGCCAGTTGCATTCGGCGCGATGGGCATCCCGATCATCGTCGCCGGACAGGTGACCGGCATCGACGCGTTCCACATCGGCGCGATGGCCGGCCGCCAGTTGCCGCTGCTGTCGCTCGCGGTGCCGTTCTGGCTCGTGTTCATGATGGACGGGCTGCGCGGCGTGCGGCAGACCTGGCCGGCCGCGCTCGTCGCCGGCGGCAGCTTCGCGATCACGCAGTACTTCACGTCGAACCACATCGGGCCCGAACTGCCGGACATCACGTCGTCGCTCGTCAGCCTCGTGTCGCTTGCCGCGTTCCTGAAGGTCTGGCAGCCGAGCAGCGCGAAGCAGACGGCCGGCGGCCTCGTCGCGTCCGGCGGCGGCGCGGCGCTCACAGGTTTCGGCGCGGGCGGCAACAGCTCGGGGGCGAGCCGCCAAGCGTCGCCGTATACGCTCGCGCAGACCGTACGCGCGTGGTCGCCGTTCCTGATCCTGACGGCCGTCGTCACCGTGTGGAGCATCGCGCCGTTCAAGGCGCTGTTCGCCGCGCACGGCGCGCTCGCGTCGACCGTGCTGAAGTTCCATGTGGCCGGCCTCGACCAGCTCGTCGTGAAGACCGCGCCGATCGCCGCGACGCCGAAGGTGCTCGACGCCGTGCTGAAGATCGATCTCGTGTCGGCGGTGGGCAGCGCGATCCTCGTGACCGCGCTGATCTCGATGGCGCTGTTGCGGATGAAGCCGCGCGACGGGCTCGTCACGTTCGGCGAGACGCTGAAGGAACTCACGCGCCCGATCCTGTCGATCGGCCTCGTGCTCGCGTTCGCGTTCGTCGCGAACTACTCGGGGATGTCGTCGACGCTCGCGCTGATGCTCGCCGCGACCGGCGCCGCGTTCCCGTTCTTCTCGCCGTTCCTCGGCTGGCTCGGCGTATTCCTGACCGGCTCGGATACGTCGTCGAACGCGCTGTTCTGCTCGCTGCAGCAAGCGACCGCGCACCAGCTCGGCGTGCCCGAGACGCTCGCCGTCGCCGCGAACACCACGGGCGGCGTGACCGCGAAGATGATCTCGCCGCAGTCGATCGCGGTCGCATGCGCGGCGACCGGCCTCGTCGGCAAGGAATCGGAGCTGTTCCGCTTCACGGTGCGCCACAGCCTGCTGTTCGCGGTGATCGTCGGCCTGATCACGCTCGTGCAGGCCTACGTGCTGCCGGGGATGGTGCCGTAAGCAAGCGGCGCGGCCGCTTTCCGGTTCGCCGAAAAACAAAAACCCCACGCCCGCAAGAGCGTGGGGTTTCGTTCATCCCGGGCGCCGGACGCGGCCGGCGCACCAGACGGCGATCAGCTGCCCTTCGCGATGCGATCCTGGATGTGCTGGGCACGGCTCGCCGACGACGGGTGCGAGCTCATCATCGAGCTCTTGCCGCCATCGAGCTGCGCGAGCTTCTGGAACGCGGTGACGAGGCCCTTCTGGTTCATGTTCTTCTGCTTCATCAGGTCGAACGAGTAGTCGTCGGCCGCGCTTTCCTGCGTCTGCGAGAACTGCGCGTTGATGAACTTCTCGGTGATGTCGCCGAGCTGCGAGCTCGTCAGGGCCGCGACGCCCGGCGATGCCGCGCCGGCCGCGGTGCGCGCCGCGCTGACCGCGTAGGCGGTCTGCATCGCCTTCTTCGAGTGACCCAGCGCGACGTGGCCCATTTCATGACCGATCACGCCGCGCAGTTCGTCGTCGTTCATCATGTCCATCAGGCCGCTGTATACGCGCACGCAGCCGTTGCCCATCGCCCACGCGTTGACGTCCTTGGTCACGTAGACCTTGTAGTTGATCTTCTGGCCGTTCAGCGTCATGTCGCCGAAGCCCTTCATCACCTTCGTCAGGCGCTTCGAGTACGCGCTATTCGGCGCGGCGATCTTCGATTCGGCGTCGCTCGCCTTGCACGAGTCGTTCGACAGCGCCGCGATGTCGCTGTCCGACAGCGTCGCCGCCTTGAACAGGCTGGTCCCCGCCGATGTCAGGCTGTTCGCGTCGAGATTCTGCACGCCGCCGCATGCGCTCAACAGGAACGCCATGCCACACGCTGCCGCCGCTTTCTTGATATGCATCCCGGATCCCTCGGTAGTTGTATTTAGGAGCGGCGATTTTGCATAATCCGGCAGAAAATTACCAGACGTTTACATCAAATGACAACTTGATTGCGCAGCGATTCGAAACTAACGACGCGATTGGTCAGCGAATTGACGGCAATCAGCTCATCAATCGCCGCGACCGGATGACCGGCTGAACGTCGAACGCGACCGGCGCGTGAGCCGCCGCGCGACCAGCATCGGCAGCCGCACCACGAAACCGGCGAAGAGCCGCAGGTGCATCCATGCGAGCAGCACGTTGTCGCGGCCATAGTGGAAATGCGACACGCCGCCCTCGTGCGCGCCGAAGTAGCGCACCGGCGCTTCGATGCGAATCGGCCGCACCCCGGCCCAGCACAGCCGCACGGCGGCTTCCGGATCGAAGTCGAAACCGCGCATCCACGGCTGGCGATGCATGATCGCGGCGAGCGGCGCGACGGGATACACGCGAAAGCCGTACAGCGAATCGCCGATCCCGGCCCACAACGTCTCCAGGTCGGCCCATCCGTTCGACAGCCGCCGGCCC
Source organism: Burkholderia sp. MSMB0856 (assembly GCF_001524645.2). Taxonomy (NCBI): domain Bacteria; kingdom Pseudomonadati; phylum Pseudomonadota; class Betaproteobacteria; order Burkholderiales; family Burkholderiaceae; genus Burkholderia; species Burkholderia sp. MSMB0856. The sequence goes on from NZ_CP013427.1 coordinate 3,038,727, forward strand.
TGCACGCGCAACTGCGGCGCGCTCGCGTCGAACTTCGGCAGGCCCAGCACCATCGCGTCCGGCGCCGCCTGCGACGCGGCCATGAATTCGGGAATCAGGTCGGCCGGATGCTGGCCGTCGGAGTCCATCGTCAGCACGTGCGTGAAGCCGCTTGCAGCCGCCGCGTCGAGCCCGGCCAGCACCGCGGCGCCCTTGCCGCGGTTCTCCGGCAGCACGATCACGCGCAGCCCAGGGTCGCGCTCGGCCATCGCCTGCAGCCGCTCGGCGCTGCCGTCGGTGCTGCCGTCGACGACGACCCACACCGGATTCCACTGCGCGCGGGCATTGCGCACGGTCGTGTCGACCTTGACGCCCGGGTTGTAGCTCGGAATCAGTACGAGATGCGTGGACGAGGCGTGCAGCTTGGACATGGGAACGGCCGATTGCGAAGACGGGGATCCTGACAAAAGTTTATGACCTGCAGGCGACTGTCGACAGGCTTCGTCGACGCCGCGTTCGCGCAGTGACAGGGCGGCGCGCTTCACGACAGGTACTCCAGCGGATGGCCCGCGCTCGCTTCGATCTCGACCAGCAGATCGTCGCGGCACACGTCCGCGTGGACGAACAACGGCCGCACGCCGGGGCCCGCCGCAGCGCGCAGCGCGCGTTCGATCGCGGCGAGCGCCGCGGCATCGCCGGCGTCGCGCACGTAGACGCGGTAGTTCAGGTCGGCAAGCGCGAACGGGCCGTGCCCTTGCCGCGCGGCCTGCTCGAGCACGGCGGCCAGGTTCGCGATGGTCTCGCGCGTTTGCGCGACGACGTCGCCGCGATGCACGGTGCGATGCCCGACGATGCTGGCGGTGCCCGACACGAACAGCAACGGCGCGGCATCGTCGCCGGGCCACGCGGCCGCGCGCGCGAACGTCGGCGCACGCGGGCCGTACTCCGCCGGGTAGTGATATGCGCTCACCTGGCGCGGATTCTCGACCGGATCGGCCGGCGTCCGCGTCGCGATGAAATGGATCGCGAGCGGCGCGGCCGGCGGTGTGTCGCCCGCGACGGGCACGACCGAGCCGAGCGCGCAGGCCGCCGGCACGCTGCCCGTCAGCGCGCGACGGCACGCGTCGAACGCGCGCTGCCTGCCGATATTGAACTGACGATAGCGCTCGATCCCGAACTGCAGCGCGTTGATCGCGGGCACGGTATTCCAGATTCGCAGCGGATGCGCGATGCCGAGTGCATCGAGCGCGTCGAACAGCGCGCGGTATGCATCGTGTGTCGCGCGCTCGAGCGGCGTGCCGCCGTCGCGATCGGCATCGGCCGCTTCCTGCTCTTCCTGCACGACGATGTTGCCAAATACGAGCCCCGCCGTTTCGCTGAAGCGATACTGCAGCGCGCCGCGTCGCTCGCTGCGCAGGTCCGGCGCGTCGCACTGCCAGATTTCGCAGACCGCGCCGGCACGTGCGTGGCCGCCGGCGTCGAGCAGCGCCATCTGCACCGGTGCGAGCGGCAGGTCGGGCGCGGCGGCGGCGAGCATGCGGGCCATCGCATCGGTCGGCACTCCGGCCGCGCCGATGCAGACCGCACCCAGCGCGCCGGGAAACACGCGGTCGAATGCGTCGCCGCGCTGCCGCGCATCGTGCAGCAGCGCAGCCAGCCGCGCATGATCGATCCGGACGAGTCGCAGCGCACGGTTGCCGCCGTTTGCTGCGGGCGAAATGCCCGCGCCCGATACGGCGGCTCCGCCCGTCATGTGTTCACGCGCGACCGCGGTCGTGGCGGACGACAGGGAACACGCTCGCCGTTCGGCGTCGACTGGATGCACTGACACTTCGATTTCCTCACTATGCGATGCGGGCTCGCGGCATCGTGGCCACGCGCCACGTTGCGCGCCGTTGCTTCACGTCAAGCCGACGCCGCGCGCGTCGTCATGCGAGCCCGCCGTTGACGGACAGCACCTGTCCCGTGACATAGGCGGCCGCATCGGACACCAGATAGGCGACCATCGCCGCGACTTCGTCGGGCCGGCCCGCGCGTTGCGCCGGCACGAGCTGCTTGATCCGTTCGGCCGGAAACGCGTGATCGGCCATCGGCGATTCGATGATGCCGGGCGCGACCGCATTCACCGTGATGCCGCGCGACGCGAGCTCCAGCGACAGCGACTTCGTCGCGCCGATCAGCCCCGCCTTCGCGGCCGCGTAGTTGACCTGCCCGCGGTTGCCGGTCACGCCGGCGACCGACGCGATGTTGACGATCCGGCCGCGCCGCGTGCGGATCATCGGCAGCAACAACGGCTGCGTCACGTTGAAAAAACCGTTGAGCGTCACGTCGATCACGCTGTGCCATTGCCGGCGCGACATGCCGGCCATTGGTGCGTCGTCGTGAATGCCCGCGTTGTTGACGAGGATCTGCACCGGTGCGTCGTCGATGAACGGCGCGAGCGCCGCGAGCGTCGCATCGGCGTCGGTCACGTCGAATGCAAGCGCATGCGCGGTGCCGCCTTCCGCGACGATCTGCTGCGCGACCGCCTCCGCCTGCGCGAGATTCCGGTTCGCGTGCACCCAGACTTCGTGGCCGGCCTGCGCGAGCGCCGTGCAGATCGCCTGCCCGAGTGCGCCGCTGCCGCCCGTTACGAGCGCCCGCATCGCATTGCTCCGTTCATCGCGTTTCCTCTCGATCGACGCGGCCGCGGTTCGTCCAGCGGCCGCCGCCGCGTGCCGTCATCGTCTGCGTGCCGCGTCGCGTTCGCGCGCGCCGCCGTCACTTGGTGCGATGCGCGGCGACGTACTCGGCAAGCGCGCCGAGCGTCGCGAAGATCTTCTGGTTGTCCGGATTGTCCGAGCGCAGTTCGAAGCCGTATTTCTTCGAGATCAGCAGCGCGATTTCCAGGATGTCGATGGAGTCGAGCCCGAAGCCCTCGCCATACAGCGGGGTCCCGGCCGTCACCGTTTCGAGCGGGACGTCTTCGAGATTCAGTTCGCCGATGATCAGCGTGGCGAGCTCTTGTTCCAGTGCGTTCATCATGCTTGCGGGCAGGCGGCCCATGGCAGCGGGAGGCGCCCGGAAACGGCAATCGTCGTGCACGCCCGGCGCGTGCGAAGCGCGCGCGAATCTCCGTCCCTCCGGCGTCTGCCGGCTTCCCCGCCTGCGTTATTGGGGGTCGTTTGTAAAAGTTACGCGGATTCTAGACGATGGGTATCGGCACGTATACGGGGAATGGTTACAGACTGAAGGCCCCCGCCGCGGCCGGTTTCGGGACCCGATCGCAGCAGACGCTTGAGCCGCTTCGGGCGGAAATGAATCGCCATCGCGAAAGGTTCAGTTCGCTGCCATACATTCGGTTACAAAACCCGGCTGCGCCGACCTCGAACCGCCGCGCCGCGGCCCTAAAATGTGCGTGCATGACAGCCGGCCGGACATGCGTCCCGGCCACCATTCATATGATGTTTGACGGCCCGACGAACGCGTCCGGCCCCCCGATCCGCCCGATGTTTCCAGCAGCCATGCCGCGCCCGCCCATTCGCCTCGCCCCGGTTTGCCCGCCCGTCCGCCGCCGTGCCGCGACGGACGACGGCAATGCGCGCACGCGCCGCGCGCCCGGAGCGCCGCGATGAGCTCGCCGCGCGGCATCGCACGCGGCGTCGGCGCGGTCGCCGCTGTGGCGGCGTACCAGATCGGCGCGCACTACGCGGCCGCGACACCCGGCGCGCACGGCTTCGGCCTCGCGATGGCGCTCGTGCCGCCGCTGCTGCTCGTGCTCGGCGCAGCGCTGCGCTCGCCGAAGCGGGCATGGCTCGTGCCGGCGTGGCTGCTCGCCGCCGCCGCGCTGTGGGCCGCGCGCGCCCCGCTCGCGCGCCATTTCGAATGGGGCCTGTATCTGGAGCACGCGAGCTTCAACCTCGCGATGGCGCTGCTGTTCGGCCGCACGCTCGCGGCCGGCCAGGTGCCGCTGTGCACGCGCTTCGCGACGATGATCCACGGCACGATCTCGCCGGCCGTCGCGCGCTACACGCGGCGCATCACGCTCGCATGGACGCTGTTCTTCGTCACGATCGCCGCCGTGTCGACGCTGCTGTTCGCGACCGCGCCGATCGTCGCGTGGTCGACGTTCGCGAACTACCTGTCGCTGCCGCTCGTCGCGGTGATGTTCGCGGTCGAGCATGCGTGCCGGCGCTTCGCACTGCCGCACGACGCGCGGCCGCGGATGGTCGACGCGGTGCGCGCATACCGCGCGTCGACGCAGCCGTCACGATGAATTCATGGCCGGCGCGGCGCCGCATTGCGGCCGCGCCGGCCACCGTCTCCCGCTTCAGCCGATTTATGCCGACTTACCCGCTGGTGTTCCATTCCTCGCCGGACCAGACGATCGCCTGGCGCGACGGCACGCCCGTCAGCGTGCGCGCGTTCGTCGCCGACGTCGCGCGCGTGGCCGCCGCACTGCCCGCCGGCGGTCACGTGTTCAACGTGTGCCGCGATCGCTACCGCTTCGCGGTCAGCCTGTGCGCGGCGCTCGTCGCCGGCAGGATCAGCCTGCTGCCGTCGACGCACACGCCGGAGATGGTGCGCCAGCTCGCGACGTTCGCACCGGACGCGTTCTGCCTGCACGACGCGCCGGACTGCGCGATCGACCTGCCGCGCTTCGCCTATCCGGACGCCGCACCCGGCGACCGCCTCGACGACGCGCCGTTCGCGGTGCCGCAGATCGACGCGTCGCGCATCATGGCGTACGTGTTCACGTCCGGCTCGACCGGCGCGCCGGTGCCGCACCGCAAGACCTGGGGCTTCCTGGTCGGCTGCGTGCGCGCGGCGGCCGACCGCCTCGGCCTGCTCGACGGCCGCGCGGCCACGCTGATCGGCACCGTGCCCGCACAACACATGTACGGCTTCGAGTCGACGGTGCTGCTCGCGCTGATCGGCGGCCTCGCGTTCAGCAACCGCCAGCCCTTCTACCCCGTCGACATTCGCGACGAACTCGCCGCGATCCCGCAGCCGCGCGTGCTCGTCACGTCGCCGATTCACCTGCGCGCGCTGCTGTCGGCCGGCCATGCGCTGCCGCCGGCCGCGCTCGTGCTGTCGGCCACCGCACCGCTGTCGGAAAAGCTCGCGTGCGAAGCCGAGGCCGCGCTCGATGCGCCGCTCGTCGAGATCTACGGCAGCACCGAGACCGGCCAGATCGCGACGCGCCGCACGTCGCAAGGCGCGACGTGGCAGCTGTTCCCCGGCATCCGCCTCGACGCGCGCGCGGCACATGACGAGCCGGGTCGCGACGCCGCGGGCGACGACAGCGGCCCGACCGTGTGGGCGTCGGGCGGACACGTCGAAACCCCCGTGCCGATGGGCGACGCGCTCGAACTGCTCGGCGACGGCCGGTTCCTGCTGCACGGCCGCAAGGCGGACCTCGTCAACATCGCGGGCAAGCGCACGTCGCTCGCCTATCTGAATCACCAACTGAACGCGATCGCCGACGTCGTCGACGGCGTGTTCTTCATGCCGGACGACGCCGCACCAGCCGACGCCGATGCAACCCGCGAACCGGTCACGCGGCTCGTCGCGCTCGTGGTCGCGCCAACGCTCGCCGCGGCCGACCTGCAGCGCGCGCTGCGCGAACGGATCGATCCCGCCTTCATGCCGCGTCCGCTCGTGTTCGTCGACGCTTTGCCGCGCAACGAAACAGGCAAGCTGCCGCGCGACGTGCTCGCCGCGCTCGTCGCACGGCACACGCGCGCCGCGGCGGCCGACGCGAGCGCGCGCGCCGAGACGGACGCGCCGCTCGCGTTCACGATTCCCGCCGATCACCCTGCGCTGCCCGGTCATTTCCCCGGTCATCCGATCGTGCCGGGCGTCGTGCTGCTCGATCACGCGATCGCCGCGCTCGGCGCGTCGCTGAACCGCCCGCTGCACACGTGGCGGCTGGCTTCCGCGAAATTCCTGAGCCCGGTCGCGCCCGGCGAGCCGCTCGATCTCGCGTTCGATGCGGCGGCCGGCGGCGCGATCCGCTTCACGCTGCGCGCCGGCGCACGCGACGTCGCCACCGGCGTGCTGTCCGCGCCGGCCGCCGCGCAGGACGGTGCACGGCCATGAAGCGCACCGCGTGGGCCGAGCGCCAGGAACGCAGCAACGCGGCGTTGCTGCGCGCGATGACCTGGATCTCGCTGCGGTTCGGCCGGCGGCCGTCGCGTGTCGTGCTGCACGCCATCGCAACCTATTTCGTGCTGTTCTCGCCGGCAGCCTGCTCGGCGTCGCGCGACTATCTGCGCCGCGCGCTCGGCCGTCCCGCGCGCTGGCGCGACGTGTATCGGCACGTGTTCACGTTCGCCGCGACGATCCACGACCGCATCTACCTGATGAACGGCCGCTTCGACCTGTTCGACATCCGGCTGCATGGCGAAACGCAGGTTGACGACGCGCTCGCGGGCGGGCGCGGCGCATTCCTGATGGGCGCGCACCTCGGCAGCTTCGAAGTCGTGCGCGCGATCGGCCGCACGCGTCCGGACCTGCGCGTCGTCGTCACGATGTTCGAAGAGAACGCGCGCAAGATCAACGCGACGCTCGCCGCCGTGAACCCGGCCGCGAAACCGGAAGTGATTCCGCTCGGGCAGGTCGACTCGATGCTGAAGGTGCGCGAGCGTCTCGACGCGAACTGCATGGTCGGCATGCTCGCCGACCGCACGCTGCTCGACGATGCGGCAACCTCGCTGCGGCGGCTGCCGCTGCTCGGCGCACCGGCCGCGTTTCCGCTCGGGCCGCTGTACATGGCCGCGATGCTGCGGCGCCCGGTGCTGTTCATGACGGGCCTCTATCGCGACGGCAACCGCTACGACGTGCACTTCGAGACACTCGCCGATTTCTCCGACGTGCGCCGCGACGCGCGCGCGGCGGCCGTCGACGCGGCGCTCGCGCGCTACGTCGCGCTGCTCGACAAGTATTGCCGCGCGGCCCCGTACAACTGGTTCAACTATTTCGATTTCTGGCAGACCGGCACGGCCGCCGCGCGCCGCGACGATGCGCGCGCGTGCGCCGGCCTGTCCGCCACGAGGGATTCCGACGCATGACCGCCGTTCTCCGCTTCCTGTCGCTGCTCCCGCTGCCGTCCGCGCCCGCGCTGCGCCGCTCGGCGCGCACGTTCGCCATCGCGGCCGCCGTCGCGCTCGCGCTGCCCGCGCACGCGGCCGACACCGGTTCGGCGTGGACCCTCGACCGGCTGATGTCGACGCTCGCGCAGCACAAGTCCGGACGCGCGACGTTCACCGAGACGAAGTCGCTGTCGATCGCTGCGCAACCGCTCGAATCGTCGGGCGAACTCGTGTTCGTCGCGCCCGACCACCTCGAGAAGCACACGCTCAGTCCGAAGCCCGAACATCTCGTCGTCGACGGCGACATGCTCACCGTCGAGCGCAACAACCGCAAATACACGCTCGCGCTCGCGCGCTATCCGGAGCTCGGCGCGTTCATCGACAGCATCCGCGCGACGCTCGCCGGCAATCGCTACGCGCTCGAGCAGGTCTACAAGGTCGCGCTCGCCGGTCGCGGCGACGACTGGACGCTGATGCTCACGCCGCTCGATTCGCGGATGCTGAAGGTCGTCAGCACGATCACGCTCGAAGGCTCGCGCGACGTGTTGCGCAGCGTCGCGATCCAGCAGGCCGACGGCGACCATTCGACGATGCGCCTGCAACCCGTCCCGGCGAAGTGATGGACGAGCGCACCCGGCCAACCGCCCCCGTCGCGCACCGCCCGTCCGCGTGGCGGCAGCGCGCAGTGCTCGTGTGGCTGCTCGCGCTCGTCGCGTGCGGGATCGCGATCGCCCGCGCGAATTTCACGGCCGACCTGTCCGCGTTCCTGCCGCGCGCGCCGAGCGCCGGGCAGCGCGTGCTCGTCGATCAACTGCGTGACGGCATCGTGTCGCGGCTGATCCTCGTCGCGATCGACGGCGGCGATGCGGCCACGCGCGCCGCGCTGTCGCGGCGCATCGCCGGCACGCTGCGCGCCGACCGGCAATTCTCGGCGATCAACAACGGCGAAGCCGTCAACGACGCGCGCGACCGGCAATTCGTGTTCGACCATCGTTACCTGCTGAGCCCGGCCGTCTCGCCGCAACGCTTCAGCGCGGACGGCCTGCACCAGGCGCTCGGCGACAGCCTCGACCTGCTGAGCTCGTCGGCGGGTCTCGTCGCGAAGGCGATGTTGCCGCGCGACCCGACCGGCGAAGTGACCGCGCTCGTCGACCAGCTCGACAGCGGTGCGCAGCCCGCGATGCGCGACGGCGTGTGGGCGTCGCGCGACGGCACGCGCGCGGTGCTGGTCGTGCAGACGGCCGCCGCCGGCTCCGACACCGACGCGCAGGCGCGCGCGATCGACGCGGTGCGCCGCGCGTTCTCCGCCGCGACGCAGACGCTGCCGAACCGCGCCGCGTACACGCTCGCGATGACCGGCCCCGGCGCGTTCTCGGTCGACACGCGCGACACGATCCGGCACGACGTCGAGCGGCTGTCGACGGGGAGCGTCGTGCTGATCGTCGCGCTGCTGCTGACGCTGTACCGCTCGCCGCGCACGCTCGCGCTGGGGCTGCTGCCGGTGCTGACGGGCATCGCGGCCGGCATCGCGGCGGTCAGCGTCGCGTTCGGCACGGTCCACGGGCTGACGCTCGGCTTCGGCACGACGCTGATCGGCGAAGCCGTCGACTATTCGATCTACTTGTTCGTGCAATCGGCGCAGGCAGGCGCGCGCGGCACCGCGCGGCCCGCCGACGCGACGCGCGCATGGATCGCCGCGTACTGGCCGACGATCCGGCTCGGCGTGCTGACGTCCGTGTGCGGCTTCGCGTCGATGCTGTTCTCCGGTTTTCCGGGCCTCGTGCAGCTCGGGCTGTACTCGATCGCCGGGCTGACGGCCGCCGCGCTCGTCACGCGCTTCGTGCTGCCTCACCTGCGCGGCGAGCACGTCGCGATTCGCGACGTGTCGCGCGTCGGCGCGGTGCTCGCGCGTGCGGCCGCTGCGGCGCCGCGGCTGCGCTGGCCGCTCGCCGTGCTCGTGCTCGCTGCGTGCGCGACGCTCGTGCTGCATCGCGACGGCCTGTGGAGCCGCGAGCTTGCGGCGCTGAGCCCCGTCCCCGCCCGCGCGCAGGCCCTCGACGCACGGCTGCGCGCCGACGTCGGCGCGCCGGACGTGCGCTACCTCGTCGTGATTTCCGCGCCGACCGAACAGGCCGCGCTCGAACGCGCGGAACAGGTCGCCGCGCAATTGCAGCCGCTCGTCGATCGCGGCACGCTCGCGGGCTTCGAAAGTCCCGCGCGCTACCTGCCGAGCGACGCCGCGCAGCGCGCGCGCCAGGCGAGCCTGCCGGACGCGGACGTGCTCGCCGCGCGCATGCGTGCGGCCGTCGCGAACCAGCCGATCTCGGTGCGGCCCGAGCTGTTCGCACCGTTCATCGCCGATGTCGAAGCCGCACGCCACGCGCCGCCGATCACGCGCGCGGACCTGCGCGGCACGTCGATGGCGCTCGCCGTCGACGCGCTGCTGACCGAGCGCGCGGGCCGCTGGAGCGCGATGTTGCCGCTGCGCGCGCCGGATGCCGCACGCTCAGCTTCGGCGGCGTCGGCGCCGGCGCTCGCTGCCGCGCCGATCCGCGCGGCCGTCGCGCGCGCCGGTGTGCCGGATGCGCTGTTCGTCGACATGAAGGCCGAGGCCGACCGCCTGTACGTGAATTATGTGCACGAGGACATCCGGCTGTCGCTCGCGGGCTTCGCGGCGATCGCCGTGCTGCTGCTGATCGCACTGCGCTCGCCGCGCCGCGTCGTGCGCGCGCTCGCGCCGCTGGTCGCGGCCGTGCTGGTGGTGACGGCCGGCTTCGCGCTCGCCGGCGTGCCGCTGACCATCCTGCATCTCGTCGGGATGCTGCTGATCGTCGCGGTCGGCTCGAACTATGCGCTGTTCTTCTGCAAGCGCGACGACGCGCAACCGGTCACGCCGTACACACTCGTATCGCTGCTGATCGCGAACCTCGCGACGGTCGCCGGCTTCGGCCTGCTCGCGCTGTCGCGCGTGCCGCTGCTCGAAACCTTCGGGCTGACCGTCGGCCCCGGCGCGATGCTCGCGCTCGCGTTCGCGGCCATTCTCGCGCCGCGCGCCGCGGCGACGAGCAGCGCTCGTCCCGACCTGACAGGAGCCCGCGCATGAACGCGCCGTCGTCCGTTCCACCTCGGCTGTCCGGCGATGCGCGCCGCTGGAAACCGACGCCGCTGATCGCGGGCACCGCGGCGTTGCACGCGGGTGCGCTCGCGGCGGTCGTCGCGCAACCGGCTGCCTGGCCGTGGGCCGCCGGCGGCGTGGTCGTGTCGCATCTCGCACTGACCGCCGCCGGCCTGTGGCCGCGCAGCGCACTGCTCGGACCGAACTGGACGCGCCTGCCGGCCGGCGCCGGCCGCCGGATCGCGCTGACGATCGACGACGGCCCGGACCCCGACGTCACGCCGCGCGTGCTCGACCTGCTCGATCGTCACGATGCGCGCGCGACGTTCTTCTGCATCGGCGATCTCGCGCGCCGCCATCCGAAGTGGATCGAAGCGATCGTCGCGCGCGGCCATGCGGTCGAGAATCACAGCCAGCGGCACCGGCATACGTTCTCGCTTTCGGGGCCCGCCGCGCTGCGGCGCGAAATCGCGGCCGCGCAGCAGACGCTGACCGAGATCGCCGGCACGCGCCCGCGCTTCTTCCGCGCGCCGGCCGGCCTGCGCAATCCGTTTCTCGAGCCGGTGCTGTGCGAGCTCGGCCTGCAGCTCGCCAGCTGGACGCGCCGTGGCTTCGACACGCGCGCGCGCGACGCGGACCTCGTCACGCGCCGCCTGCTCGACGGACTGGCGCCGCGCGACATCCTGCTCGTGCACGACGGCCACGCGGCACGCGACGCGCGCGGAGAACCGGTCGTGCTCGACGTGCTGCCGGCGCTGCTGCGCGCGGCCGCCGATGCGCAGCTGCACTGGACCACGCTGCGCGCCGCGCTCGCGCCCGAACCGCCCGGCCAGCCGGGCATGCCGGCACCCCCGTTTGATAAAATCTGACCATGCCCGGCGCGCCCGCCAGCCCCGCTGCGGCGCCCGTTCCGGCCACCGGATACGACCCTCGTGAAACCTCTCCTGCTCTCGCACTTCACCGCCACCAGTTGCATCGGCAGCGGCCTCGACGCGACCCTCGACGCGCTGCGCAACGCACGCGGCGGGCTCACGCCGTGCGACTTCGAACGCGCCGATCTCGACACCTGGATCGGCGCCGTGGACGGTGTCGATACACATCCCGTGCGCACGGATCTCGCCGACTTCGACTGCCGCAACAACCGCCTCGCGCAACTTGGCCTCGTTCAGGACGGCTTCGACGCGCGCGTCGCGGCGGCCGCGGCGCGCCATGGCGCCGCGCGCGTCGGCGTGTTCATCGGCACGAGCACGTCAGGCATCCTCGAAACCGAGCGCGCATACGAGCAACGCGATCCGGCGAGCGGCGCGCTGCCCGCCGGCTTCCGCTATGCGCACACGCACAACCCGTATTCGCCGGCCGCGTTCGTGCGCGCGTATTTCGCGCTGCGCGGGCCGGCGATGGCGATCTCGTCCGCGTGTTCGTCCGGCGCGAAGGTGTTCGGCTCCGCGCGACGGATGATCGAAGCGGGGCTGATCGATGCGGCCGTCGTCGGCGGCGTCGATTCGCTGTGCCTGACGACGCTGTACGGCTTCAATTCGCTCGAACTGCTGTCGCGCCGGCCGTGCCGGCCGTTCGACGTCGCGCGCGACGGCATCTCGATCGGCGAAGCGGCTGCGTTCGCGCTGCTCGAACGCGTGCCCGATACACGCACCGCGCTCGACGACGACGCGATCCTGCTGCTCGGCATCGGAGAATCGAGCGATGCGCATCACATGTCGTCGCCGCATCCGGAAGGGCTCGGCGCGCGCATCGCGATCGAACAGGCGCTCGCCTCGGCCAGCCTCGCTGCAGGCGACATCGACTACGTGAATCTGCACGGCACCGCGACGCCCAGCAACGATGCCGCCGAAAGCCGCGCCGTGGGCGCGCTGCTCACGCGCACGCCGTGCAGCTCGACGAAGGGGGCGACCGGTCATACGCTCGGTGCGGCCGGCGCGCTCGAAGCGGTCGTCGCCGCGCTCGCGCTGCGCGAGCAGTTCGTGCCGGCCGGCGTCAACACGACGCAACCCGACCCGGCGCTGGCCGCCGACTACGTGCTCGCGAGCCGCGAGGCCCGCGTGCGTGCGGTCCTGTCGAATTCGTTCGGATTCGGCGGCACGAACTGCAGCCTGATCCTCGGCCGCGCCGAGCATGCCCGCCGCGGGAAGCCGACATGACCCTCACCGCCTTCATCGAAAGCGTCGGCCTCGTCGGGCCGGGACTGAACGACTGGCCGCACGCGGCCGACGTGCTCGCGGGCCGCGCGGCCTATGCGAGCGCGCGCACCGTGCTGCCGCCGCCCGCCAGCCTGCCGCCGGCGGAACGCCGCCGCACCGGCCCCGTCGTGCGCGTCGCGCTGGCGGTCGGCCTCGAGGCGGCAGCCGCGAGCGGGCGCGATGCCGCCACGCTCGCGACCGTGTTCAGCGCGTCCGGCGGCGACGGTCAGAACTGCCACGCGATCTGCGAGACCCTCGCCGGCGACGATCGTCACCTGTCGCCCACGCGCTTTCACAACTCCGTGCACAACGCGCCGGCCGGCTACTGGAGCATCGCGACCCGCGCAATGGCGACGTCGAACGTGCTGTGCGCGCACGACGGCAGCTTTGCCGCGGGCCTGCTCGAGAGCGTGTGCCAGGTCGCGGTCGATCGCGTGCCGAGCCTGCTGATCGCCTACGACACCGACTATCCGGAGCCGCTGCGCGCGGTACGGCCGATCGTCGACGCATTCGGCGTCGCGCTCGTGCTCGCGCCCGACGCGAGCGAACGCACGCTCGCGCGCATCGACGTGCAGCTCACCGACGCGCCGGCGACGACGCTCGCGAACCCCGAACTCGACGCGCTGCGCACCGGCAATCCGGCCGCGCGCGCGCTGCCGCTGCTCGACGCGCTCGCCGCGCGGCGCACGGCAAGTGTCGTGCTCGATTATCTGGAAGATGCGCGCGTGCAGGTCGATATCGCGCCGGCGAATCCCACGGCGGAGCACGCGCCATGACGACGCCCGTCTCGATGCCGATGCCTGCGCCGACGACGGCCACGCTCGATCGCGCATGGATCGCCGCGCACATTCCGCACGACGGCGCGATGTGCTTGCTCGATCGGGTCGAAGCATGGGATGCCGCGCGGATCCGCTGCAGCGCGACGAGCCATCGCGATCCGCACAACCCGCTGCGCTCGCGCGGCCGGCTCGCATCGGTCTGCGGAATCGAATACGCGGCACAGGCGATGGCCGTGCATGGCGCGCTGGTCGGTGCGCAACACGCGCAGACGGAACCCGCGCGGCCGCGCGCCGGCTATCTGGCGAGCGTGCGCAACGTCGACGCGTTCGTCGATCGGCTCGACACGTTCGAGCTGCCGCTGACCGTCGACGCCGAGCGCATCGGCGGCGACGACCGCTCCGTGCTGTACGGCTTCACGCTGCGCTGCGGCGAGCGCGTGCTGCTCGGCGGCCGCGCCGCGGTGATGCTCGATGCATCGGCGGCCGGCGTACTCGTTCCGCCGCCTGCCGGCCGCGCGGACCCTCGATGACTAGCCCCAAGGAAACCAGGTCGTGAAAGCACGTCAGTTCATTTGCACCGCGTTCGTTCTCGCGCTGATCAGCCCGATCGCGCACGCGGACATGTCGGAAGTGAAGCAGGACATCAAGCGCGATTCGAAGGAAGCCGCGCACAAGACCGGCGAGGCCGCGCGCAGCTTCGGCCACGCGACCGCGAGCGCCGCGAAGACGGTCGGTCATGGCATCGCGCATGCGTCGCGCGAGGGCTGGGATGCCACCAAGCGCACGACGAAGCGGATCTTCCACAAGAACGATTCGGGCGAAGGCTCGGCGAAAAGCAGCGATTGAGCGCGGGCGTCCCGCGCACCGCGCACCGCACATGAATGCGCGCAATGCGGCACGACGCGTGAACGCGCCGTTGCCGCACCGCCGCCGTCAGCGCGCGCCGCTGCGCGTGCGACGCGCCGGCCCGCGCGCGAGGCACTTGCCGTACGCGACGAGCCAGCAATCGCGATGATCGAAATTGCGCAGCAGCCGCGCGCGGCGCCGCTCGAGCCAGTGAAGCGCGATCGCCATCGTCAGCGCGACGGCCAGTGCCGAGCCGCCGATCGCGAGTCCCATCCAGGTGTCACCCATGCCTCCTCCGGAATGCGAGGCCGGTGCGGCGCGCGTGCCGCGACGCGGCGGCCGGAGCGCGGGCACACTCGGCCCGCCGCATGCGCGGCGAGCCTGCGTCCGTGATCCGTCACCGCGCGCTTGGCGCGTCGCCCCGGCGCTGGATACAGCGGGAGCACGGCCCGGATGCGCGCGCGAACGCCGCCCGGGCCGCCGCGCGTCAGTGCATGTGCTGGCCGCCGTTGATCGCGATGTTGGAGCCCGTCACGAAGCCGGCCTCCTCCGAGCACAGAAACGCGATCAGCGCCGCGACTTCCTCGGGTTGACCGAGCCGTCCCGCCGGAATCTGCGGAAGGATCTTCGTATCGAGGATGTCCTGCGGGATCGCCGTCACCATCTTCGTCGCGAGATAGCCCGGCGATACCGTATTCACCGTCACGCCCTTGCGCGCGATCTCGAGCGCGAGCGATTTCGTGAAGCCGTGCATGCCGGCCTTCGCGGCCGCGTAGTTGGTCTGGCCGACCGAGCCCTTCGAGCCGTTGACCGACGAGATGTTGACGATGCGTCCCCAGCCGCGCTCGACCATGCCGTCGCAGACCGGCTTCGTCATGTTGAACACGGAATCGAGGTTGGTGCGGATCACCGCATCCCAGTTGACCTTGTCGAGCTTGCGCAGCGTCATGTCGCGCGTGATGCCCGCGTTGTTCACCAGGATGTCGACCGGGCCGACGTCCCGGGCGATCTTGTCGATGCACTGCTGGCACGAATCGTGATCGGCCACGTCCACCGGATACGCATGGAATTCGCGGCCGGCCGCATGCATTTCCGTCAGCCAGCGATCGGCGCCCGCGTTGTTCGGCGAATACGTGACGACGACCCGGTGGCCCGCATCGTTCAACCGGATGCTGATCGCTTCGCCGAGGCCGCCCATTCCACCAGTCACAACTGCAATTCGCTTAGTCATCCTATAAGTTACCGACAAAAAAGTAATCAATGATGCGGAGCGACGGCATGGCACATGCTGCCGCCCCACCGCTATGGTGCGCTGGCGCCCGCAAGGCGGACACGGCGCGCACCGGAACATCACGCGTATTGTTGGCTGCTTGTTCCGCGCGAAGGTTGCTGCGCATGTGTGCGGCGCTGGCCGGCGCCGCACGCGTGCAATATCGTCAGACCGTGCTCAATCGCGTTCGACCGCAAGCGCGACGCCCATCCCGCCGCCGATGCACAGCGACGCCAACCCGCGCTTCGCGTCGCGCTTGACCATCTCGTGCAGCAGCGTCACCAGGATCCGGCAACCCGACGCGCCGATCGGGTGACCGATCGCGATCGCCCCGCCGTTCACGTTCACCTTCGACGTGTCCCAGCCCATCTGCTTGTGCACCGCCAGCGCCTGCGCCGCGAAGGCCTCGTTGATTTCCATCAGGTCCAGGTCGCCCGGCGTCCAGCCCGCTCGCTCCAGGCACCGGCGCGATGCCGGCACCGGACCCATGCCCATCACGCTCGGATCCACGCCCGCGTTCGCGTATGCCTTGATCCGCGCGAGCGGCGTCAGGCCGAGCGCCGCCGCCTTCTGCGCCGACATCACCAGCACCGCCGCCGCGCCGTCGTTCAGCCCCGACGCGTTCGCCGCCGTCACCGAGCCGTCCTTCGAGAACGCCGGCTTCAGCCCCGCCAGCGATTCCGCCGTCACGCCGTGACGCACGAACTCGTCGGTCGCGAACTGCAGCGGCTCGCCCTTGCGCTGCGGAATCGACACCGGCACGATCTCGGCGTCGAAGCGGCCGGCCTTCTGCGCGGCTTCCGCCTTGTTCTGCGACAGCGCCGCGAACGCGTCCTGCTCCTCGCGCGTGATCCCGTATTCCTTCGCGACGTTCTCCGCCGTGATGCCCATGTGGTACTGGTTGTACACGTCCCACAGGCCGTCGACGATCATCGTGTCGACCAGCTTCGCGTCGCCCATCCGGAACCCGTCGCGCGAGCCCGGCAGCACGTGCGGCGCCGCGCTCATGTTTTCCTGGCCGCCCGCGATCACGATGTCCGCGTCGCCCGCCACGATCGCGTTCGCCGCCAGCATCACCGCCTTCAGGCCCGAGCCGCACACCTTGTTGATCGTCATGCCCGGCACCGCGTTCGGCAGGCCGGCCTTGATCAGCGACTGGCGCGCCGGGTTCTGCCCCGAGCCCGCCGCCAGCACCTGGCCCATGATCACTTCACTCACCTGCTCGGGCTTCACGCCCGAACGCTCCAGCACCGCGCGAATCACCGTCGCGCCCAGCTCCGGTGCCGCGATCTTCGCGAGCGAGCCGCCGAATTTGCCGACCGCGGTCCGCGCGGCCGATACGATCACTACGTCCGTCATGTTCTGTTCCTGCATTGAAATCAGTGGGTCGATCCAAGTTGCGTGCCGGTACGGCACGGCGGCGGCGCGTGAGCGCCGTGCAGCCGGCGATGCGGTTGCACGTTCGCGCGCTCATGCGCGCCGCGCATCCGCCCGCGTCCGGGCACGCTGCGGCGAACCGGACGTACGCCGATCACCGCGCGGCACACGCGGCGGCCGGCGCCCGCCGGCGCCGTTCAATCAGTGTCGCGCCTGCGCGCGACACGCGCTCATGCAGCCGATTCGCGCGAAGCGGCTTCCTTGCGAGCGGCGGCGGCGGTCTGCTTGGCACCGCGGGCCGTCGTTTCGCTGACCGCGTCGAAACCGCTTTGCGCGGCCTCGATCGCCTGCCCCGTCGCTGCGCGCACGGAGTCGGCTGCGGCCGTCGCCGCGGACAGCGCCGAATTCAGCGCGGCGACCACGGCGCCCGAACCTGCCGGCGCATGCTTCGTCAGCTCGCCGACCACTTCCTTCACGCGCTTGTCGTTCTGTTCGTACTGAGCCTGGGCAACCTTCGCCCACTCGGCCTGCGTCGACACTGCGATATCGAACAGATGACGACCGTATGCGACGGCCTTGCCGGCGGCTTCCTGCGGTGCGGCGACTTGCTGCGCGAAGCCTGCCGCCGGGTTGCTCGCGTTGAACGCGTTCTTCAGCTTGTCCTCGTATTCCTCGAGCGCCGTCTTGGCCGCTTGGAGGTTGAGTTCGACGACTGCCTCGAAACCATTAATTGCCGGACGGGCAATCGCGAACCACGCGGCGATTCCGGACTGATAATCGGCGGCGAATTTTTCGGGGGCAAATACGGACATCGGGCACGCTCCTGTTGGCAATGCGAGAGACGACGTAAAGAAAATGGAAGGCAGATCGAGGGCCTGCTTCCTTATTCACAACCCTCAGACACAATTGACTGCGAAGAGTTGAGGATGGCCATTTTAGATGGATTAATTGTCAATTAAATTGCATTAATGCTAGGTGAAAACCCTTAGCAGCCGAAGCACCTGCTCCACGACAGTGCGCGTTCGTAATAGGGTCGTGTCGCAGCGCCTTGTCCGGAAACGATTTTTACCTTTTTACAGGATAACCCACCGTTGCCAACTGCAACATTTACCCCGTCATTATTCCCGTTATTAGAAAAAGGGCGCGCATTGAAAATGGGGCGGATGCTTATGTAATCGTTTTTCCAGATTTATTTTGAAATCGTTCCCGGGATTATTAATGACGAATTCAATGATCGTATATAAATCGCCGGGACGTGCGACGGCGCCCACCCTTCACCCGACCAGTTCGCGATGCAGCGCGCGAAACTCCTGCGCGAGCTTGTGCGTCGGCTCGAGATGGATCACCGGCGTCGACTGCTGATGCGACTCGCGGATCTTCACCGACGCCGACAGCCGCGACGCCAGCACCGGCAGCCCTTCCTCGACGAGTTCGTCGACCAGTCGCTGCGGCAGGCTCGCACGCGGCTGAAACTGGTTGATGACGATCCCTTCGACCTCGAGCGCCGCGTTGTGGTCCTGCTGGATTTCCTTCACGTTCTCGAGCAGCGTGTACAGCGCCCGGCGCGAGAAGTCGTCGCAGTCGAACGGAATCAGGCAACGCTCGACCGCGATCAGCGCCGAGCGCGTGTAGAAGTTCAGCGCGGGCGGCGTGTCGATGTAGACGGCATCGTAGGTGTCGAGCTCGTTGAGCGCATCGCGCAGCTTGTAGATCTTGTAGCGCGACTCGAGCTTGCCGTGCAGCGTGTCGAGGTCCGGATGCGCGGGCATCACGTCGAGCCCGTCGAACGGCGTCGGATGGATGAACGATGCGACGTCGACCGGCCGGAAGTTGAACGTCAGCGCGGTCTCGAAGAATTCGGCGACGCCGGGATGCGCGTCGGCCGCGCGATCGCCGAGCAGGTAGCGGGTGGAATTCGCCTGCGCGTCGAGGTCGATGACGAGCGTGCGCAGCCCTTCGCTCGCACTGATCGCCGCCAGGTTGCAGACGATCGTCGACTTGCCCACACCGCCCTTCTGGTTGAACACGACCCGCCGCATGGTGTCTCCTTCGATCGAAACGTCGAAAGAACGAGCTTAGCCGGTCAATCGTGGCGGCCGCGTGACATAGGTCAGATGCGCGGCAACGGCCCTGACACATGACGGTTGCCGGGCACGCTCCATCGGTCCGAGGTCGCGAGGATCCTGTTCAGCAGTTGCGGTCCCTCGGCGCGATTTCGTCGGCGTGAAGCCCGCGAGATGTTCGCCGCGGCGGGGAGCGCGTCAGCCACGGCCGGTCTCCGGGGTGCGGGGGCGTAAACGAAAAAAGACCCGAAGGTCCGTGCCAAGCGATTCGCTTGACTCGGACATTCGGGCCCATTCCGGTGCGGAATGCCGACGTTCCGTCAGAACGGAATATCGTCGTCCATCTCGTCGAAACCGCCGCCTGCCGGCGCGCTCGGACGGCTCTGACCACCACCGGCACCGCCTGCACCGCCGCGCGGCGCACCACCGGCACGGCCGCCGCCACCGCCGCGTTCCATCTGTTCGCCGCCGCGACCGCCGCCGCCACCACCGTAGCCGCCGCCGTAACCACCTTCGTCACCGCCGCCACCGCCGCCGCCCGAACCGCCGCGGCCGCCGAGCATCTGCATCTGGTCGGCGACAATTTCGGTCGAATAGCGATCCTGGCCGTCCTGGCCCTGCCACTTGCGCGTGCGGATACGGCCCTCGATATAGACCGACGAACCCTTCTTCAGGTATTCGCTGACGATTTCGGCGAGACGGCCGAAAAACGCGACGCGGTGCCACTCGGTCATTTCCTTGAAATCGCCGCTTGCCTTGTCCTTGTAGCGATCGGTCGTCGCGAGACGGATGTTCGCAACCGCGTCGCCGCTCGGCAGGTAACGGACTTCAGGATCGGCGCCGAGATTGCCGACGAGGATGACCTTGTTGACGGATGCCATGTGTTTCTCCAGTAAATTCGATGCCGGGCCGCCCGCGAATGTCGTCGGAGCGGCCCGCCGGGCAAGCCGGCGAGCGCCGCCGGTGCCTGCCCGAAAAGAGGGTTCAGGCCTTGCGCGGCGGCGCTTTCATGCTGGCCGCGATTATAAGCCACGCCGCCACGAGCCCCGAGCATGCATAGAAGACGGTGTTCGCGCCGCCGTGCTTCAGCAGCCAGCCGCCCACGATGCCGCCGAGCGCGAGCCCGATCGATTGCGTGGTGTTGTAGACGCCCGTGGCCGCGCCCTTGCGCGAACCGGGCGCGAGCTTCGACACGAGCGACGGCTGCGACGCTTCCAGGATGTTGAAGCCGAGGAAGTACACGAACAGGATCGCCGCCACAATCAGGATGGTATGCGGTGCGCTGCCGAGCAACAATTGGCCGATCAGGATAGCCAGAATGCCGCCGAGCAGCACCGGCTTCATCTTGCCCCGTTTTTCCGCGACGATGATCGCCGGGACCATCATCACGAACGCGAGCCCCATCACCGGCAGGTAAACCTTCCAGTGCGCGGCGACCGGCAGCCCGCCGTCGACCAGCAGGCGCGGCACGACGAGGAACAGTGCCGTCTGCGTCGCGTGCAGCACGAGCACGCCGAAGTTCAGACGCAGCAGCTCGCCGTTGTGGAGCACCTCGCCGAACGGCGCCGGCACGTGCACGGGCTTCGCCGCATCGGGCACGATCCACATCACGACGCCGATCGCGAGAATCGACAACACGCCGACGATCGCGAACAGCCCGCTCATCCCGACCCAGTGGAACACGATCGGCGCGCCGACGATCGCGACCGCGAACGACACGCCGATCGAGCCGCCGACCATCGCCATCGCCTTCGTGCGGTTCTGTTCGGAGGTCAGGTCGGCGATGAACGCGAGCACCGCGGACGACACGGCGCCCATGCCCTGGATCACGCGGCCGACGATGATCCACGTGATGTCGTGCGCGAACGCGGCGACGAAGCTGCCGAGCGCGAAGATCAGGAGGCCGGTGGCGATCACGGGCTTGCGGCCGAACTTGTCCGACGCCCACCCGTAGAAGATGTACAGCAGCGACTGCGTGACGCCGTAGGCCCCGAGTGCGATGCCGACGAGCAGCACGTTGTCGCCGCCCGGGATGGTTTTCGCGTAGACCGAGAAAACCGGCATGATCATGAACAGGCCGAGCATGCGCAGCGCGAAGATCGCCGCGAGCGACGTGGTCGCGCGCAGTTCGGGCGCACTCATGCGGGAAGACGTGGCGGACGGATTGGACATCAGGAATGAATTTCGAATGATCGGAATGTCCGCCCGGCGGCGGGCGGCGGAAGATCAGGGCCACCGGCCCGGCGGGCCTGGCAGGCGCTTTCCGGGACTGCTTTCCGGGACGTCACGCAGGCTGCCCGCGGGCCGCCTCGAGCCGTGCGGCGCGACCGCTTCCCCGGCGTGGACACCGCCTTGCTGCCAGCTGCTGCAAAGGCTGGGGGCCCCCAACGACGGCCTCGAAAAGCCGTTATAGTAGCAGGTTTGGTTCCCTCCATTTTCGCCAGGTTCATGGAACAGATCCGTATCCGTGGGGCACGCACCCACAACCTGAAAAACGTCAATCTCGACCTGCCGCGCCACAAGCTGATCGTGATTACCGGGTTGTCAGGGTCGGGCAAGTCGTCGCTCGCGTTCGACACCCTTTATGCCGAAGGCCAGCGCCGCTACGTCGAAAGCCTGTCTGCGTATGCCCGCCAGTTCCTGCAACTGATGGAGAAACCCGACGTCGACCTGATCGAGGGCCTGTCGCCCGCGATCTCGATCGAGCAGAAGGCGACGTCCCACAACCCGCGTTCGACCGTCGGCACGGTCACCGAAATCCACGACTACCTGCGACTTTTGTTCGCACGTGTCGGCACGCCGTATTGCCCCGACCACGACATCCCGCTCGAGGCGCAGAGCGTGTCGCAGATGGTCGACGCGGCGCTCGCGCTGCCCGAGGAAACCAAGCTGATGATCCTCGCGCCCGTCGTCGCGAACCGCAAGGGCGAGCACGCCGAGCTGTTCGAGGACATGCAGGCGCAGGGCTTCGTCCGCTTTCGCGTGCGCTCGGGCGGCGGCACCGCGAACGAGGGTGTCGCGAAGATCTTCGAGGTCGAGTCGCTGCCGAAGCTCAAGAAGAACGACAAGCACACGATCGACGTCGTGGTCGACCGGCTGAAGGTGCGCCCGGACATGAAGCAGCGCCTCGCCGAATCGTTCGAGACCGCGCTGCGCCTCGCCGACGGCCGCGCGATCGCGCTGGAAATGGACACCGACCGCGAACACCTGTTCAGCTCGAAGTTCGCGTGCCCGATCTGCTCGTACTCGCTGCAGGAGCTCGAGCCGCGCCTGTTCTCGTTCAACAACCCGATGGGCGCGTGCCCGGAATGCGACGGCCTCGGCCAAATCACGTTCTTCGATCCGAAGCGGGTCGTCGCGCACCCGTCGCTGTCGCTCGCGGCGGGCGCCGTGAAGGGCTGGGACCGCCGCAACCAGTTCTATTTCCAGATGCTGCAGAGCCTGGCGGCGTTCTACGAATTCGACATCGACGCCGCGTTCGAGGACCTGCCGGAGAAGATCCGCAAGGTGCTGCTGTTCGGCTCGGGCAAGCAGACGATCCCGTTCTCGTACATCAACGAGCGTGGCCGCACGACGATCCGCGAGCACGTGTTCGAAGGGATCATCCCGAACCTCGAGCGCCGCTACCGCGAAACCGATTCGGTCGCGGTGCGCGAAGAGCTCGCGAAATACCAGAACAACCAGCCGTGCCCGTCGTGCGACGGCACGCGGCTGCGCCGCGAGGCGCGCCACGTGCGGGTCGGCACCGGCGACTACGCGCGCGGCATCTATGAAATCAGCGGCTGGCCGCTGCGCGACGCGCTCGGCTATTTTGACGGCCTGTCGCTCGACGGCGCGAAGCGCGAGATCGCCGACAAGGTGATCAAGGAAATCGTCGCGCGCCTGACCTTCCTGAACAACGTCGGCCTCGATTACCTGTCGCTCGAGCGCAGCGCCGAAACGCTGTCCGGCGGCGAGGCGCAGCGGATCCGGCTCGCGTCGCAGATCGGCTCGGGCCTGACCGGCGTGATGTACGTGCTCGACGAGCCGTCGATCGGCCTGCACCAGCGCGACAACGACCGCCTGATCGCGACGCTCAAGCACCTGCGCGACCTCGGCAACTCGGTGATCGTCGTCGAGCACGACGAGGACATGATCCGCACGGCCGACTACGTCGTCGACATGGGCCCCGGCGCGGGCGAGCACGGCGGCGTGGTGGTCGCCGAAGGCACGCCGAAGCAGGTGCAGTCCAACCCGCAGTCGCTGACGGGCCAGTATCTGGTCGGCAAGCGCACGATCGAGTATCCGGACGAGCGGATCGCGCCCGATCCGGAGCGGATTCTGCGCATCGTCGACGCGCACGGCAACAACCTGAAGCACGTCGATCTCGAGCTGCCGGTCGGCCTGTTGACCTGCATCACCGGCGTGTCGGGTTCCGGCAAGTCGACGCTGATCAACGACACGCTGTACCACGCGGTCGCGCGTCACCTGTACGGCTCGTCGGCCGAGCCGGCGCCGCACGAGGCGATCGAAGGCCTCGAGCACTTCGACAAGGTGATCAACGTCGACCAGTCGCCGATCGGCCGCACGCCGCGTTCGAACCCGGCCACCTACACGGGCCTGTTCACGCCGATCCGCGAGCTGTTCTCGGGTGTGCCGACCGCGAAGGAGCGCGGCTACGATCCGGGCCGCTTCTCGTTCAACGTGAAGGGCGGCCGCTGCGAGTCGTGCCAGGGCGACGGCGTGCTGAAGGTCGAGATGCACTTCCTGCCGGACGTCTACGTGCCGTGCGACGTGTGCCACGGCAAGCGCTACAACCGCGAAACGCTCGAAGTGCAGTACAAGGGCAAGAACATCAGCGAAGTGCTCGACATGACGGTCGAGCACGCGTACGAATTCTTCAGCGCGGTGCCGGTCATCGCCCGCAAGCTGAAGACGCTGCTCGACGTCGGCCTCGGCTACATCCGCCTCGGCCAGTCGGCCACGACGCTGTCGGGCGGCGAGGCGCAGCGCGTGAAGCTGTCGCTGGAACTGTCGAAGCGCGACACGGGTCGCACGCTGTACATCCTCGACGAGCCGACCACCGGCCTGCACTTCCACGACATCGCGCTGCTGCTCGAAGTGATCCACCGGCTGCGCGACCAGGGCAACACGGTCGTGATCATCGAGCACAACCTCGATGTGATCAAGACCGCCGACTGGGTGATCGATCTCGGCCCCGAGGGCGGCGCCGGCGGCGGCCAGATCATCGCGCAGGGCACGCCGGAGCAGGTCGCGAAGACGAAGGCGAGCTTCACCGGCAAGTACCTCGCGCCGTTGCTCAAGCGTCCGACCCGCAAGGCGGCGGCCGGCTGACACTTTCCGTTCCCGCGCGCGGCTGCCGGCCGCGCGCGTCCGGCGCCCGCGGCGGCGCCGGCCTCATCGTTTTCCCTTCTGCGGTTTTCCCTTCTGCGTTTACACCACGAGCCAAACTGCCCCGTGGCGGACCATAATGGCAGCTATACTTTACGGTCGTAAGGTTCGCCATCCGCACCAATCCGGTGCGGCACCGGGCGACCGCCGTCCTGCCGCCCACCGCGCGGCGCGACACACGAACGACAGGAATCCACGATGGAGAAGCAACAAGAGTCGCGCGACGCGCAGAACCGCGAGCCGCACCTGCGCAGCGTGCGGCTGACGAGCGACTTCAGCCTGCCGAAGCTGTCGGCAATCGAGATCGGCAGCTACCTGTTCGCCCTCGTCGCGATGGTGCTCGTCATCGAACTGAAGCTGCTGGGCGGGCTGCTGGCCGGCATGCTGGTCTATCAGCTGATCCACACGATCGCCCCGGTGGTCGAACGCCACACCACGAGCATGCGGGCGCGCTGGGTCGCCGTCGTGCTGCTGTCGATCGCCATCGTCGGCGGGCTCACGGGCCTGACGATCGGCATCATCGAGCACTTCGAGCACACGGTGCCGAACCTGCAGAGCCTGCTCGACCAGCTGATGCAGATCGTCGAGCAGACCCGCGCCCGCACGCCGTCCTGGATCGCGAGCCTGCTGCCGGTCGACGTCGAACAGATGAAGACCAAGGCGGCGCTGCTGATGCACTCGCACATGGACCAGCTCCAGCAAGGCGGCAAGAGCGTCGCGCGCGGCTTCGGCCACGTGCTGTTCGGGATGATCATCGGCGCGATGATCGCGATCGGCGTCGAGCACGGCAAGGTGCGCCGGCCGCTGTCGACCGCGCTCGTCACGCGCGTGTCGCGCTTTGCCGAATCGTTCCGCCGGATCGTGTTCGCGCAGATCAAGATCTCGGCGATCAACGCGGCCTTCACCGGCATCTACCTGCTCGTCGCGCTGCCGATCTTCCACCAGCGGTTGCCGCTGTCGAAGACGCTCGTGCTCGTCACGTTCATCGTCGGCCTGCTGCCGGTGATCGGCAACCTGATCTCGAACACGCTGATCGTCGCGGTGTCGCTGTCGGTCAGCATGGGCACCGCGATCGCGTCGCTCGCGTTCCTCGTCGTGATCCACAAGTTCGAATACTTCCTGAACGCGAAGATCATCGGCGGCCAGATCGAGTCGCGCGCGTGGGAGCTGCTGCTCGCGATGCTGATCATGGAAGCCGCATTCGGGCTGCCGGGCGTGATCGCCGCGCCGATCTTCTATGCGTACCTGAAGCGCGAGCTGTACATGCTGCGGCTGATCTGACGCCCCCCGCCCCGGCGCGTCGCGCGCCTCACACGAAAAAAAACGCCGCGCCCCGTCAAGGGCGCGGCGTTTTTGCATGCGGGCCAGCGGGCCGGACGGCCGATAGCCGCCCCGAGCCGCCGGTCAGCGGAACACGACCGTCTTCGTCCCGTTCAGCACGATCCGGTGCTCGACGTGCCACTTCACGGCGCGCGCGAGCGTCACGCACTCGACGTCGCGGCCGATCGCGGTGAGCTGGTCGGGCGTCATGCTGTGATCGACGCGCTCGACTTCCTGCTCGATGATCGGGCCTTCGTCGAGATCGGTCGTCACGTAGTGCGCGGTCGCGCCGATCAGCTTCACGCCGCGGTCGAATGCCTGGTAGTACGGCTTCGCGCCCTTGAAGCTCGGCAGGAACGAATGGTGGATGTTGATCGCGCGGCCGGCGAGCTGCTGGCACATGTTCGGCGACAGGATCTGCATGTAGCGCGCGAGCACGACGAGATCGGCCTGGTGTTCGTCGATCACTTCGAGCACGCGCGCTTCCTGCGCGGCCTTCGCCGCATCGGACGAACCGCCGACGAGCGGGAAGTGATGGAACGGGATGTTGTAGCTCGCGGCGAGCTGGTAGAACTCCTTGTGGTTCGACACGATCGCCGGGATCTCGATCGGCAGCTGGCCGGTGCGGTAGCGGAACAGCAGGTCGTTCAGGCAGTGGCCGATCTTCGACACCATGATCACGACGCGCGGCTTCACGGCCGCGTCGTGCATCTCCCAGCGCATCGCGAACTGCTCGGCGAGCGGCGCGAATTCGTTGCGAAGCGTGTCGAGCGCCGACGCGGCATCCGCGCCGCCACCGTCCTGCACGAAGTGCACGCGCATGAAGAACTCGCCGGTGCGGCTGTCGCCGAACTGCGCCGAATCGAGGATGTTGTTGGCGCGCTCGAACAGGAAGCCCGAGACCGCGTGGACGATGCCGTGCCGGTCGGGGCACGACAGTTTCAAGATAAAGCTGTGATCGGTCGACATGACCGCTACTCCCTTCGTTTCGGTATTCGTCAAATAGGCCGTTCGTTCGGCCGCGCTCATGCCCGAGCCCGGGCCGGCGTGCTGCGCGTTACGCGGCCGGCGCGAACAGCGCGTCGATGCCCGCCGCGTCGGCCGCCGGGAGCCAGCGATGGCGCAGCAGCGTGTCGAGCATCGCGAGGCTCGCATCCATCGTCGCGCGGCCTTCGCGCAGCCAGCCGATCACCTCGGACACACCGGCCAGCAGGTGCTCGGCCACTTCGCCATCCTGGTTGTGCGGCGCGAAGTCGCGCGGCAGCGGCAGGTCGTACACGAAGATCAGTTCGGACTGCGTGCCTTCCGGCAGCGAGCACAGCACCTGCACCGCCCGGCCCGCGATCGCGCGCGCCGCCAGTTCGGCCGGCATGCCGGCCTCTTCCCAGCATTCCTTCGTGAGCGTCTCGTGAACGCCCAGGCCCCAGCCGATGCCGCCCGCGACGACGTTGTCGAGCATGCCGGGATCGGTGGCCTTGGTCGCGCTGCGGCGGCCGAGCCACATCCCCGGCACGGCCGGCTCGCCCGGCGCAACCGCATATTCTACGATGCCGTTCAGGTGCACCGCATAGGTCTGCGTGCCGAAGAAGCGCGACGCGGCGCGTTCGATATACGCGAGCGGCGGATCGTCGAAGCGGTTGCGGATCGCGTAGATCTCGTCGCGCCAGCCCGGAATCGCGCCCTCGGCCGCAAGCGCGCCGATCGCGCTCGCGAGCGCCATGCTGCGCGCGTCGACCGTGTCGTAACGCGTCGACAGCACGACGCGCGCGTCGGTCAGCTCGAACACGTCGGGCCAGCGGGCGAGCTTCGCGACGTCCTGGCGACGCACCCAGCCGACCTGCTCGCCGGCGATCTCGAAACGCAGATGCGCGGCCGGATCGAAGCGGCGCGCGGCCGCGATGCACGGAAACGTCATCGGGTTCAGTCCTTCAGCGCGACGCGGATGCCGATCGCGATGAAGGTCGCGCCGGCGATGCGGTCGAGCCACACGCCGGCCTTCGGGCGGCGCTTCAGCCATGTGCCGATCGCGCCCGCGCCGACGCCGAACAGCGAGAACACCACGGCCGTCTGCAGCATGAACAGCGCGCCGAGCTCGAACATCTGCAGCGTCACGGCCTGCGCGCCGTGCGGATCGACGAACTGCGGCAGGAACACGACGAAGAACAGCGTGACCTTCGGATTCATCAGGTTGCCGATCACGCTCTGCCGGAAGATCGCGCCAAGCGGCTGCGGCGGACGCTCGTGCGCGTTCGCGAGCCCTTGGCTGCGCAGCGCCTTGATGCCGATCCACACGAGGTACGCGGCGCCCGCGAGCTTCAGTATCTGGAACGCGACCGGCGACGAGCGCAGCACGGCCGCGACGCCGAGCGCCGCGAGCGTCGTATGGAACAGGATCCCGGCCGTGAAGCCGAGCGCGGCGACGAAGCCGGCCGCGCGGCCCTGCGAGATGCCGCGCGCGAGCACCTGCAGGTTGTCGGGACCCGGCGCGAACGTGATCGCGATCGACGTGGCGAGAAACAGCATGAAGTTGGGCATCGTGACCTCGCGGCGTGGGCCGGCGTCCAGTGGTTCAGTGGCCGGCGAATTCGGTGACGGTATAGACGGGCAGCCCCGCGTTGCGCAGCAGCGTCGAGCCGCCGAGATCGGGCAGATCGATGATCGCCGCACCTTCGACGACGACCGCGCCGAGCCGCTGCAGCAGGTTGCGCCCCGCCATCATCGTGCCGCCGGTGGCGATCAGGTCGTCCATGATGATCACGCGGTCGCCGGCGCGGCACGCGTCTTCGTGGATCTCGACGGTCGCGCTGCCGTATTCGAGGTCGTACGACTCCGAGCACGTCTTGTACGGCAGTTTGCCGACCTTGCGGATCGGCACGAAGCCGACGCTCAATTCGTACGCGACGATCGGCGCGATGATGAAGCCGCGCGCGTCGAGCCCCGCGACGTAGTCGAGCTTCGCATCGACATAGCGTTCGACGAACAGGTCGACGAGGATGCGCAGCGCCTTCGGGCTCTGCAGCAGCGTCGTGATGTCGCGGAACATCACGCCCGGCTGCGGCCAGTCGGGCACGGTGCGGATCTGGCTGTGGATGAAGGCGACCGGATCGAGCGGTGCGCCCGACGACGAATGCGGCATGAAACTCTCCGAAAAAAACGGTGCGCGAAGATCGGGCACCGTTTCGAACAAATACGGGTCAGGTTATCGAATCGCGACTCAGGCGACCGCGGCCGGCGGCTCGCGCCGATGGCGCGACAGCCGCTCCTCCGCAAGCGCGAGCGCCTCGGGCAGCCCGCGCAGTACGACGATGTCGCTCGCGCGCAGCTTGGTCTGCGGGTCGGGCTCGACGCCGCGGATGCCGTGCCGGCGGATCGCCGTGACTTCCAGCCCGAGCGCATACAGCCCGAGCTCCTCCAGCGAGCGCCCGACCGCGTCCGCGCGCGCATCGACCGGCACCGATTGTAGCCGCACCTGCTCGTGATCGTCGTCGTCCGCATCGTCCGCGCCGCGGAAATAGCCGCGCAACAGGCTGTAGCGCTCGTCGCGCATCTCCTCGACGCGCCGCACGACCTTGCGCATCGGCACGCCGACCAGCACCAGCGTATGCGACGCGAGCATCAGGCTGCCCTCGACGATCTCCGGGATCACCTCGGTCGCGCCGGCCGCGAGCAGCTTCTCGAGATCGGCGTCGTCGACCGTGCGCACGATCGCCGGCAGCGTCGGCTCCAGCTCGTGCACGTGATGCAGCACGCGTAGCGCAGACGGCGTGTTCGCATACGTGATCGCGACGGCCGCCGCGCGATGGATACCGGCCGCGAGCAGCGACTCCCGGCGCGCCGCGTCGCCGAACACGACCGATTCGCCGGCCGTCGCGGCCGCACTCACGCGATCGGGGTCGAGGTCCAGCGCGACGTACGAAATGCCTTCCTGCTCGAGCATGCGCGCGAGGTTCTGCCCCGCGCGGCCGTAGCCGCAGATGATCACGTGGCCGCGCTGCTTGAGGCTTTGCGTCGCGATCCGCGTCATCTGCAGCGACTGCTGCATCCATTCCGTCGACGACAGCCGCATCACGATCCGGTCGGCGTTCTGGATCAGGAACGGCGCGGCGAGCATCGACAGCAGCATCGACGCGAGGATCGCCTGCAGCAGCGTCGAATCGACGAGATGCCGGTCGAGGATCAGGTTCAGCAGCACGAAGCCGAATTCGCCGGCCTGCGCGAGGCCGATGCCGGTGCGCATCGCGACGCCCGGTGTCGCGCCGAACAGCCGCGCGAGGCCCGCGATCATCGTCCCCTTGAACAGGATCTGCCCGACGAAGAAGCCGAACACGAGCAACGGATGCTCCCAGATCACGCGCGGATCGAGCAGCATCCCGGTCGTCACGAAGAACAGGCCGAGCAGCACGTCGCGGAACGGCTTGATGTCTTCCTCCACCTGATGGCGGAACGGCGTCTCGGAGATCAGCATGCCCGCGATGAACGCGCCGAGCGCGAGCGACAGGCCGAAGCGGTCGGTGATGAACGCGGCGCCGAGCGTGACGAGCAGCAGGTTCAGCACGAACAGCTCCTGCGAGCGGCGCCGCGCGACGACGTTGAGCCAGCGCGTCATGAAACGCTGCCCGACGATCAGCAGCAGCGCCAGCGCGATCACGATCTTGACCGCCGCGAAACCGAGCGTGAGCGCGAGATCCTTCGACGACTCGGCGCCGAACGCGGCGATCACGATCAGCAGCGGCACCACGGCCAGATCCTGGAACAGCAGCACGCCGAAGATGTTGCGGCCGTGCGCGGTCTCGATCTCGAGCCGCTCGGCGAGCATCTTCGACACGATCGCCGTCGAGGACATCGCGAGCGCGCCGCCGAGCGCGATGCAGCCCTGCCACGTGATGTGCACCCAGCGCTCGAACAGCATGCCGAGCGCCAGCGCGAGCACGAGCGTCGCGACCACCTGCAGGAGGCCCAGCCCGAACACGAGCCGCTGCATCGCCCGCAGCTTCGCGAGCGAGAATTCGAGGCCGATCGAGAACATCAGGAACACCACGCCGAATTCCGCGAGATGCTCGGCCCGCTCCAGATCCGCGGCGACGCCGAACGCGTGCGGCCCGACCAGGATGCCGACGGTCAGGTAGCCGAGCATCGGCGGCAGGTTCAACGAGCGAAATACGACGACGCCCACCACCGAGGCCAGCAGCAGCAGCAGGGTCATTTCGAGCGGGGAAATCACGGGCGAAGCGTCCTCGTTCGTCGGGGCCACGGCAATGCGGGCGCGGGTGGTGGCGGTGGGCAAGCGGCATCGGACGAGTCCGAAGGCGCGGCGCGGCGAACAAACGCCTTTGCTATACTCCGCGCATGATAGCGAAAATCAATGATGATCGGGCGCTCGCGCTCGCCCGCGACGTGCTCGACATCGAGGCGGACGCCGTGCGCGCGCTGCGCGACCAGCTCGACGGCGACTTCGTCCAGGCCGTCGCGCTGCTGCTCGGCTGCCGCGGCCGCGTCGTCGTCTCCGGCATCGGCAAATCGGGGCATATCGCCCGCAAGATCGCGGCCACGCTGGCGAGCACCGGCACGCCGGCCTTCTTCGTCCACCCGGCCGAGGCCAGCCACGGCGACCTCGGCATGGTCACGTCGGACGACGTCTTCATCGGCATCTCCTATTCCGGCGAGTCGGAAGAACTCGTCGCGATCCTGCCGCTCGTGAAGCGGATCGGCGCGAAGCTGATCGCGATCACGGGCCGTGCGGAGTCGAGCCTCGGCACGCTCGCCGACGTGAACCTGAACGCCGCGGTCTCGAAGGAAGCCTGCCCGCTGAACCTCGCCCCCACCGCGAGCACGACCGCCGCGCTCGCGCTCGGCGATGCGCTCGCCGTCGCGGTGCTCGACGCGCGCGGCTTCGGCTCCGAGGATTTCGCGCGCTCGCATCCGGGCGGCGCGCTCGGCCGGCGCCTGCTCACCCACGTGCGCGACGTAATGCGCTCGGGCGACGACATTCCGCGCGTCGGGCTCGACGCGACGTTGTCGGACGCACTGTTCCAGATCACCGCGAAGCGGCTGGGCATGACCGCCGTGGTCGACGCCGACGGCCGCGTGGCCGGCATCTTCACCGACGGCGACCTGCGCCGCGTGCTGGCGCGCGACGGCGATTTCCGCACGCTGCCGATCGTCGACGTGATGACGCGCAAACCGCGGACGATCGGCCCCGACCATCTCGCGGTCGAAGCCGTGGAACTGATGGAGCGCCACCGGATCAACCAGATGCTGGTGGTCGATGCCGACGGCGCGCTGATCGGCGCGCTGAACATGCACGACCTGTTTTCGAAGAAGGTGATCTGATGAGCGCAGCGCTGACTGCGGCCGAACGCGCGAGCCGCGTGAAGCTGATGATTTTCGACGTCGACGGTGTGCTGACCGACGGCGGCCTGCTGTTTACCACGGCAGGCGACGCGATGAAGTCGTTCAATTCGCTCGACGGCCACGGCGTGAAACTGCTCGGCGAGGCCGGCATCGCGACCGCGATCATCACCGGCCGCCGCTCGGAAATCGTCGCGGCCCGCGCGAAGGAAATGAAGATCGCGCATCTGTTCCAGGGCGTCGAGAACAAGCTCGCCGTGTTCGACGACCTGATCGCGTCGCTCGGCATCACCGCCGACGCCGCCGGCTACATGGGCGACGACTGGCCCGACCTGCCGGTGATGCTGCGCTGCGGCTTCGCGACGGCACCGGCCAACGCGCACCCCGAGGTGATCGCCCGCGCGCACTGGGTGGCCGAGGCCCGCGGTGGCAACGGCGCGGTGCGCGAAGTCTGCGACGCGATCCTGCGCGCGCAGCGCCGCTACGACGCGCTGCTCGCGGCTGCCTGCGGAGCCTGACGGATGAACACGCATTTCCGCTGGACCCAGTTGCTGCCGCTCGTCGCGGTCGCCGCACTCGCGGGCATCACGTGGTGGCTGCTGCAGGCGACGCTGCCGCCGCCCGGCGAAGGCACCGTGCAGCCGAAGCGCCACACGCCCGACTATTTCGCGGACAACTTCTCAGTCACCGAACTCGACCAGACCGGCACGACGCAATACCGCCTAACGGCTGCGAAGCTGATCCATTACGAAGACACCGAAAACAGCGACCTGACCGATCCGGCCATGCGCGCATTCCAGCCCGGCAAGCCGGTCGTGACGACCACCGCGAAGCGCGGCACCGTCAACGGCGACGTGTCGATCGTCGACTTGTACGACGACGCGCGCATCCTGCGCGTGGCCGGCGGCGGCGATCCGCAGATGCAGGCCGATTCCCAGCATTTCCGGATCTTCGTCAATGACGATGTGATCCAGACCGAAAAGCCGGTTAAACTTCAGCGCGGCCTGTCGCTCGTCAACGCGACCGACGGCATGAAGTACAACAACGTCACCCGGGTCATCGAGCTTTACGGCAACGTGCGCGGCACGATCGCCGCTGCGGACACGTCCGGCGGCTCGAAAGGTCAATCCAGGTGACGCATCCCTCACGTGACTGCATGAACGAACCGTTCCCTCGACAGAATTCCGGCGGCGCTGCGCGCGCCGTCCGCGCCGCGCTCGCCGCGACGCTCGTGGCGCTCCCGCTCGTCGGGCTGGCGCCGCTCGCCCATGCCGAGAAGGCCGACCAGAACAAGCCGATCAACGTCGAGGCCGACAACCTGACCTATGACGACCTGAAGCAGGTGACGGTCGCGACCGGCAACGTCGTGATCACGAAAGGCACGATCATCATCAAGGGCGACCGCGTCGAAGTGCGCCAGGATCCCGAAGGCTATCAGTACGCGACGTCGTTCGGCAGCGGCAAGAAGCACGCGACGTTCCGCCAGAAGCGCGAAGGTCTCGACGAATACATCGACGGCGACGCCGAGCGCATCGACTACGACGGCAAGCAGGACCTGACGACGCTGACGACCGCCGCGACCGTTCGCCGCCTGCAAGGCACGTCGACGATCGCCGATACCGTGCACGGCAGCGTGATCACGTACGACGGCCAGCGCGACTTCTACACCGCGAAGGGGGGCAAGGACGTCGCCGCGCCGGGCAACCCGAACGGCCGCGTGCGCGCGATGCTGTCGCCGAAGAACGGCGGCCCCGGGCAGCTGAACGGCGCGCCGGCGAAGCTGTCGCCGTCGACCACGATCCAGGGAGCGCCGGGCCAATGAACGCGCTTCCGAACCGCCAGCCGGCCGGCACGACGAGCTCGCTCGTCGTCCGCAACCTGAAGAAACGCTACGGCTCGCGCACGGTCGTCAAGGACGTGTCGCTCGACGTGAAGAGCGGCGAAGTCGTCGGCCTGCTCGGCCCGAACGGCGCCGGCAAGACGACGTCGTTCTACATGATCGTCGGCCTCGTGCCGCTCGACGCGGGCGAGATCTCGCTGAACGGCAGCTCGATCAGCCTGCTGCCGATCCACAAGCGTGCGTCGCTCGGCCTGTCGTACCTGCCGCAGGAAGCATCGGTGTTCCGCAAGCTGACCGTCGAGGAAAACATCCGCGCGGTGCTCGAACTGCAGCACGGCGAAGACGGCAAGCGGCTGTCGAAGGACGCGATCGCGTCGCGCACCGAGGCGCTGCTCGACGAGCTGCAGATCGGCCATCTGCGCGAGAACCCGGCGCTGTCGCTGTCGGGCGGCGAACGCCGTCGCGTCGAGATCGCGCGCGCGCTGGCGACCAACCCGAACTTCATCCTGCTCGACGAACCGTTCGCAGGCGTCGACCCGATCGCGGTGCTCGAGATCCAGAAGATCGTCAAGTTCCTGAAGCAGCGTAATATCGGCGTGTTGATTACCGATCACAACGTCCGCGAAACGCTCGGCATCTGCGACCACGCATACATCATCAGTGACGGTTCGGTGCTCGCCGCCGGCGCGCCGAGCGAAATCATCGAAAACGAAAGCGTGCGCCGCGTGTACCTCGGCGAACACTTCCGCATGTAACTTCCCCCGTGGCTGGCCGCCGCTCCGGCGCCCGGCATCGCCGCGTGGGGCCGCGCCCGCGCGTCCCGCACGGCGGCCCCTGCGGCCGTACGCCGCGCCGCGCGTAATCGCGGATGGCTCAAGGCGCCTGGGTCGTGGCAAACTGCCGGTATGACTCCCTCTCTGCCATGAAAGCCAGCCTTCAACTCCGCCTGTCGCAACACCTGGCACTGACGCCGCAACTGCAGCAGTCGATCCGGCTCCTGCAGCTGTCGACGCTCGAACTGCAGCAGGAAGTCGCGATGGCCGTCGCGCAGAATCCGCTGCTCGAGAACGATGACGAATGGATCGCGAGCCCGCTGCGCGTCGCGGCGGACGGATCGTTGATCGCGCAGACGCCTCCCGGCCAGAACACCGAGCCAGGTGCCGCGAACGGCAGCAGCCAGTCGAGCGATCGCGCCGAGCGCGACGAGCCGGCCGCTGCCGACGAATACGACAGCTACGCATCGGGTGACACCGGTGACGGCCCGCAGTGGAATCTCGACGAGTTCGGCCGCTCCAGCGGCGCATCGGACGACGACGACCTCCCGCCGCTGCAGGTGCAGGAAGCGGCGACGTCGCTGCGCGACCACCTGTCCGCGCAATTGCGCGTCACGCAGGCCAGCCCGCGCGATCGCGCGCTCGTGATGTTCCTGATCGAATCGCTCGACGACGACGGCTACCTGACCGCCTCGCTCGACGAAGTGCTCGCCGACCTGCCGCCGGAACTGGAAATCGACTGCGACGAACTGAATGCGGCGCTCGCGCTGCTGCATAGTTTCGATCCGGCCGGGGTCGGGGCCCGCTCGGCGTCGGAATGCCTGAAGCTGCAGTTGTTGCGCCTCGATCCGTCCCCCACGCGCACGCTCGCGCTGGAGATCGTGTCGCAGCATCTCGAACTGCTCGCCGCGCGCGACTTCACGCGGCTGCGCAAGCACCTGAAGGCGAGCGACGATGCGCTGCGCGACGCGCACGCGCTGATCCGTTCGCTGGAGCCGTTCCCCGGCGCCGCGTACGGCAAGGCCGAGGCCGACTACGTCGTGCCCGACATCATCGTGAAGAAGGCCGGCCAGGGCTGGCTCGCGGAACTCAATCCGGAAGTGATGCCGCGCCTGCGGATCAACAACCTGTACGCGAACATCCTGCGCAACAGCCGCGGCGATCCGTCGGCCGGATCGTTGAAACAGCAGCTCCAGGAAGCACGCTGGCTGATCAAGAACATTCAGCAGCGATTCGACACGATCCTGCGTGTCGCGCAGGCTATTGTCGAACGTCAGAAGAATTTCTTTGCGCACGGTGAAATTGCCATGCGCCCCTTGGTTTTGCGGGAAATAGCTGATACGCTGGGCCTACACGAGTCGACTGTCAGCCGTGTGACAACAGGCAAGTACATGCTGACCCCGTTCGGGACGCTTGAATTTAAGTACTTCTTCGGATCACACGTTTCGACCGACACCGGAGGCGCCGCATCGTCGACCGCCATCCGAGCCCTGATCAAGCAACTGATAGGAGCTGAAGACCCAAAATCGCCACTTTCGGACAGCCGCATTGCCGAGCTGCTGGCAGAACAGGGATTCGTGGTCGCGCGCCGCACGGTTGCCAAGTATCGCGAAGCCCTCAAAATCCCGGCAGTGAATCTGCGCAAGTCTCTTTAAGCCTGCTGCCTGCCCGGCGGCAGGCGTGTTCCGGCCACCGCGCACACGGGGAACAGGCCGGGCGACTCGTCCGCGAATTTGCCGCTACCTGCGGCAGGGGCAAGTCGACCGGAGCGCCGCCTCGATGCGGCCGGGTGGTCACTCGCTTGGAGAAGCACTATGAACCTGAAGATCAGTGGACATCATCTCGAAGTCACGCCTGCAATTCGCGAATACGTGATCACCAAGCTGGACCGGGTGCTACGGCATAGCGATCAGGTGATCGATGGCACTGTGATCCTCTCGGTCGACAATCACAAGGAAAAGGACAAGCAGCAGCGCGCGGAAATCAACCTGCACCTGAAGGGCAAGGACATCTTCGTCGAAAGCGCGAACGGCAACCTGTATGCTGCGATCGATCTGCTGATCGACAAGCTGGATCGCCAGGTCGTCAAGCACATGGAGCGTCTGCAGACCCATGCGCACGACCCGATCAAGCTGCAGCCGTCGATCGACCAGATCGAACTGCCGCCGCAGTAACGTTCACCGCAATACACACGCCGCCCGGTTCGCCGGGCGTTTTTTTTGTGTCCGAGCGGCAGTGGTGCGACCGGTCCGTCCATGCCGCGCCACGCGCGCGGCTGTGCTCTATAATGTTCCGGTTATCGCCGGGGGGCGTTGGGTGCGGTAGCTGCCTTGCAGGTTTCCGATGCCGAACGCCTTGATATCGCCGAACATGGAAAATCAGTCTGCCGCCGCAAGGAGACCCCAGGCCGCCCAATCGCCTGCCAACATGAATCGCCTAGCCAAAATCCTGCCCATAGAGAACGTCGTCATCGACCTCTCCGTCACCAGCAAGAAACGCGTCTTCGAACAAGCCGGGCTGATGTTCGAGAATCAGAACGGCATCGCCCGCAGCACCGTCACGGACAACCTGTTCGCGCGCGAGCGCCTCGGCTCGACCGGGCTCGGCGAAGGCGTCGCGATTCCGCACGGGCGCATCAAGGGTCTCAAGCACCCGCTCGCCGCGTTCGTCCGGCTCGCCGACGCGATCCCGTTCGAAGCCCCCGACGGCCAGCCCGTCGGTCTCCTGATTTTCCTGCTCGTCCCCGAGCAAGCCACCCAGCAGCACCTCGAGATCCTGTCGGAAATCGCGCAACTGCTGTCCGATCGCGACGCGCGCGAGCGTCTGCACAACGAAACGGATATCGCCGAGTTGCATCGCCTGCTCACTCAGTGGCAACCTTGAGTTGATCCGGGCGGAATTTTTCCGGTACGAGGCGGCACGCGCCGCCTTCCAGGGCCGCCCGGCATGGCGACGTCCGTCGCCGCGCGCCTGAACACCGGCCCATTGGAGTGACGAGAGTCATGGATACGTCCAGCATCAACGCCCAGAGCATCTTCGACGACAACGCGGCCACGCTGAAACTGAGCTGGCTGACGGGGCATGAAGGCTGGGAGCGCGGTTTTTCGGCCGACACCGTCGGCAACGCAACGTCGAGCGCCGACCTCGTCGGCCACCTGAACCTGATCCACCCGAACCGGATCCAGGTGCTCGGCGAAGCCGAAATCGACTACTACCAGCGGCAAACCGACGAAGACCGCTCGCGCCACATGGCCGAGCTGATCGCCCTCGAGCCACCGTTCCTCGTCGTCGCCGGCGGCGCCGCGGCACCGCCCGAACTCGTGCTGCGCTGCACGCGCTCGTCCACGCCGCTGTTCACGACGCCGATGTCGGCCGCTGCGGTGATCGACAGCCTGCGCCTCTACATGTCGCGGATCCTCGCGCCGCGCGCGACGCTGCACGGCGTATTCATCGACATCCTCGGGATGGGCGTGCTGCTGACCGGCGATTCGGGCCTCGGCAAGAGCGAACTCGGCCTCGAGCTGATCAGCCGCGGCCACGGCCTCGTCGCCGACGACGCGGTCGATTTCGTCAGACTTGGCCCCGATTTCGTCGAAGGCCGCTGCCCGCCTCTGCTGCAGAACCTGCTCGAAGTGCGTGGCCTCGGCCTGCTCGACATCAAGACGATCTTCGGTGAAACAGCGGTGCGCCGGAAAATGAAGCTGAAACTGATCGTCCAGCTCGTGCGTCGCCCGGACGGCGAATTCCAGCGCCTGCCGCTCGAAAGCCAGACGGTCGACGTGCTCGGCCTGCCGATCAGCAAGGTCACGATCCAGGTGGCGGCCGGCCGCAACCTCGCGGTGCTCGTCGAGGCGGCCGTGCGGAACACGATCCTGCAGTTGCGCGGAATCGACACGTTGCGCGATTTCATGGATCGGCAACGACTCGCGATGCAAGATCCCGATAGTCAGTTCCCCGGCAAGCTCGTGTAACGCTCCCACGCGCCGGCCTCGCAGCGCCGACGCGTCGAGCCGGTGCTATGATGAAACGTCAGGATTCTCTGCTTCCCATGCGCATCGTCCTCATCACCGGCATCTCCGGCTCAGGCAAGTCCGTCGCGCTGAACGCGCTCGAAGACGCAGGCTACTACTGCGTCGACAACCTGCCGCCGCACGTGCTGCCCGAACTCGCCCGCTACCTGGCCGACGGCGGCCAGCACCGGCTCGCGGTCGCGATCGACGCGCGTTCGAGCGCATCGCTGGACGAAATGCCCGGCCTGATCCGCGCGCTGTCGCTCGAGCACGATGTCCGCGTGCTGTTCCTCAACGCGAGCACGCAGGCACTGATCCAGCGCTTCTCCGAAACGCGCCGGCGCCACCCACTGTCCGGCTCGCCGTCCCACGACGCGAACGTCGGGCTGCTGTCCTCGCTCGAGGAAGCGATCGAGCGCGAACGCGAGCTGGTCGCACCGCTCGCCGAATTCGGTCACCAGATCGATACCAGCACGCTGCGCGCGAACGTGCTGCGCACGTGGGTCAAGCGCTTCATCGAACAGAAGAACAACGACCTGATGGTGATGTTCGAGTCGTTCGGCTTCAAGCGCGGCGTGCCGCTCGATGCCGACCTGATGTTCGACGTGCGCGCGCTGCCGAACCCGTACTATGACCATGAGCTGCGCCCGCTCACCGGGCTGGACCAGCCGGTCATCGCCTTTCTCGACGCACTGCCGATCGTCCACCAGATGATCGACGACATCCATGCGTTCCTGACGAAATGGCTTCCGCACTTTCGCGAAGACAACCGCAGCTACCTGACCGTCGCCATCGGCTGCACGGGCGGTCAGCATCGCTCGGTGTTCATCGCGGAAACGCTCGCCGCGCGCCTCGCGCACGATGCGAACGTGATCGTGCGGCATCGTGACGCGCCCGTGGATGTCGACGCGTCGTCGCGGCTCGTCGCCGAGGTCGAACGACCTTAGCGACACCGCCCTCTTGCCGGTGCGCCATGTCCACGCTATCGACCACCCTGATCGACCTGCCGCTGTTTCCGCTGCACACGGTGCTGTTCCCCGGCGGCTGGCTGCCGCTCAAGGTGTTCGAGGCGCGCTATCTCGACATGTCCCGCGCATGCCTGCGCGACGACGCGCCGTTCGGCGTGTGCCTGCTGAAGAGCGGGCCCGAAGTTGCGCAGGACGGCGCCGTGTCGGTGCCCGAGACGATCGGCTGCATGGCGCGCATCACCGAGTGCGATACCGGCGAGTTCGGGATGCTGTACCTGCAGGCGATCGGCACGCAGCGATTCGAGCTGCTGTCGTATCGCGTCGAAGGCAACGGGCTGCTGGTCGGGATCGCGGAGCCGTTGCCCGACGACATTCCGCTCGAAGGCGAACAAGCGCTGGCGCAATTCGGCTCGTGTGCCGAAGTGCTGGAGCGCATCATCGAAGCACTGAAGAAATCCGAACCGGACAAGATGCCGTTCGGCGAACCGTTCCGCCTCGACGACCCGAGCTGGGTATCGAACCGCCTCGCTGAACTGCTGCCCCTCGACCTGCGTGCGCGGCAGAAATTGATGGAATTTCCGGACGTCGGCGCGCGGATCGATGCCGTGCACCACGTGCTCGACCGGCACGGATGGCTGTAAGCCGCGGTCGGCCAAGCGCGCCGCAGCAGCGTCGCCGAGCGGATCATCCTGGCGGGCAAAACACCCGCTGCGGCCCGGCGCATCGGTGAGCGCGGTCAGCGCCGCGCCCTTCCCCGTTCTTTACAGCAGCGGCCCGCTCAACGCATCGAGCAGCTTGCGCACGGGCGCCGGCACGCCGTACGCATCGAGCCCCGCCAACGGCACCCACGCCGTCTCGGCATCCTGCGCGTGCGTGAACGGCTGCTCGCCGTTGGCCACATCGCTCAGCCGCGGCTCGATCTCGAGCCGGAAATGCGTGAACGTGTGCGTGAACGGCGCGAGCGGCACCGGGCCGCCACCGCCGAAGCCGCGTGCGAGTTCCGCGAGTGCCGCATCGCCGTCTGCCTGCGGCAGGCACCACAGGCCGCCCCAGATGCCGGCCGGCGGACGCCGCTCGAGCAGCACGGCGTCGCCATCGCGCAGCACGAGCATCCAGGTCTTGCGCGTCGGCACGGCCCTCTTCGGCCGCGCGGCCGGCAGTTCGCGCTGCCGCCCCGTCGATTGCGCGACGCAGTCGCCCGCGAACGGGCAGCGCGCGCAATCCGGCTTGCCACGCACGCACAGCGTCGCGCCGAGATCCATCAGCCCTTGCGTATAGGCACTCACGTCGGCCGCGTTCGCGGCATCCGGCAGCAGCGATTCCGCAAGCGCCCACATGTCGTTCTCGACGCGCTTCTCGCCCGGAAAACCTTCGACGCCGAACACCCGCGCCAGCACGCGCTTCACGTTGCCGTCGAGGATCGTCGCGCGCGCGCCGTACGCGAACGAAGCAATCGCCGCGGCCGTCGAACGGCCGATGCCCGGCAGTTCGGCGAGCGCCTCCGGCGTCGACGGGAATACGCCGCCATGCTCGGCGACGACGACCTGCGCGCAGCGATGCAGGTTGCGCGCGCGCGAGTAGTAGCCGAGCCCGGCCCATAGCGCCATCACGTCGTCGGACGGCGCGGCCGCGAGCGCGGCGACGTCGGGAAAGCGCTCGAGAAAGCGCGCGTAATACGGGACGACGGTCGAGACCTGCGTCTGCTGCAGCATGATTTCCGACAGCCAGATCCAGTAGGGATCGCGGGTGTTCTGCCACGGCAGGTCGTGGCGGCCGTGCACGCGCTGCCAGGCGATCAGGCGCGTGGCGAACGTGCGATGCAGCGGCGTGACGGGGAACGGAGCGGGAGCAATGCGGGGCGGCTTCAAGTGTTCGAATCTTTGGAAAGTGGTTGCAACGCGCGACTCAACGCTGACAGGTCGGGCAGAAATAGGTCGAGCGCTGCCCCTGCACGATCTGGCGGATCGGCGTGCCGCATGCGCGGCAAGGCAGCCCTGCACGATCGTAGACGAAGCAGTCGAGCTGAAAATAGCCGCTTTCGCCGTTGCTGCCGACGAAATCGCGCAGCGTGCTGCCGCCGCGCTCGATCGCGTCGGCGAGGGTCGCGCGCACCGCGTCGGCCAGCCGCTCGTAGCGCGGCAGCGACACCTTGCCGGCGGCGGTCGTCGGCCGGATGCCCGCGCGAAACAGGCTCTCCGACGCATAGATGTTGCCGACGCCGACGACCATGTCGCCCGCGAGCAGCGCCTGCTTGACCGACACCGTGCGGCCGCGCGTGCGCGCGTGCAGCAGCGCGCCGGTGAACGCCGGCGAGAACGGCTCGACGCCGAGGCTGGCGAGCAGCGGATGTGCATGCACGTCGCCCGCTTCGCGCGGGTGCCACAGCACCGCGCCGAAACGGCGCGGATCGCGGAACCGCAGCACGAATTCGTCGAAGATCCAGTCGATGTGATCGTGTTTGGCAGCGACCGGCACGCCGGCCGCGGGCAGCACGCGCAATGTGCCCGTCATCCCGAGATGAACGATGAACCAGCCCGCGTCGACCTCGAACAGCAGATACTTGCCGCGACGCTCGACGGCGAGCACCTCGCGCGCGCGCAATTGCTCGGCGAGCCCCGCCGGCACGGGCCAGCGCAGCATCGCGGTACGGACGTCGACACGCTCGACGCGGCGGCCCGCGACAAAGGGCTCGATGCCCCGGCGCGTGACTTCGACTTCTGGCAACTCTGGCATGTTTTGCGGGTCTGAGACTGGATTCACGATCGTGCGTGTATTGTAGCGAGCGCGTTACAATCGGTTGAAACATCGAACGGATTTCCATGACCTTGCCCTCGAAGCTGCTTCTGAAGCGCCCCGCCGCCGTGCGCGGCGCGCGCGCCTTCCCGGTCCGCCGTGCGCTCGGCGCCGCGCTGTTCGCCGCGTGGACCCTCACCGCCTTCCCGGCTCACGCGCAGAATCCGGCATCGGACGACGCGGAGCCGCAGGGCGCGTTCGAGCACGTGTTGCCGGACGAGAAAAAGGATCTCCCGGGCGTCCCGCTGACGAGCCAGATCGTCTACCAGGTGCTGGCCGCCGAGGTCGCGCTCCAGCGCAACCAGCCTGCGCCGGCCTACCAGACCTACCTCGCGCTCGCCCGCGACACGCGCGACCCGCGCATGGCGCAGCGTGCGACCGAAATCGCGCTCGGCGCGCAAAGCCCGGCCGACGCGCTGTCCG
The DNA here is from genome assembly GCF_001524645.2 of Burkholderia sp. MSMB0856. Taxonomy (NCBI): domain Bacteria; kingdom Pseudomonadati; phylum Pseudomonadota; class Betaproteobacteria; order Burkholderiales; family Burkholderiaceae; genus Burkholderia; species Burkholderia sp. MSMB0856. Next base: position 3,081,290 of record NZ_CP013427.1, read on the forward strand.
CGGCCGATCTGTGGCGCCAGTACGCCCCCGGCTCGAACCGCGCATCGCAAGTCGACGCCGCGCTGCTCGTGCTCGCCGGCAAGCCGGCCGACGCACAGCCGATGCTGGCGCGCGAACTGGCCCGCGCGACCGGCGAAACGCGCGGCCCTGCGATCCTCGCGCTGCAGGCACTGCTGGTGCGCGGCTCCGACCGCGTCGGCGGCCTCGCGGTGTTGAAGGACATGCTGAAGAACGACATGAACCGCCCCGAGGCGCAGCTCGCGATCGCGCGACAGCAACTCGCGGTCGACGACAAGGAAGGCGCGGCGCAGTCGCTGAAGCAGGCGCTGCAGATCCGCCCCGACTATCTGCCGGCGGCGCTGATGCTGTCGCAGATGGGGCCGGCCGAGCGCAAGGCCGGCATCGCGTCGTTCGAGAAATATGTTCAGCAGAATCCGAAGTCGCGCGATGCGCGCCTCGCGCTGTCGCAGCTCTATCTCGCCGACGACCGTCTCGACGACGCGCAGAAGCAGTTCGAGACGATGCGCAAGCTCGACTCGAAGGATCCGACGCCGCTGATGGCGCTCGCGCTGATTAAAATTCAGCAGAAGAAACTCGACGACGCGACCGCGTACCTGAAGCAGTACGTGCAGCTCGGCGACAAGCAGCCGAACCTCGACGTCGGTCAGGGCTACATCTACCTCGCGCAAATCTCGATCGAGCAGGGCAACGACGCGCAGGCGTCGCAATGGCTCGACAAGGTCGACCAGACGAGCCAGCACTACCTGCCCGCGCAGATCACGCGCGCGCAGCTGCTGCAGAAACAGGGCAAGACCGACGAGGCGCGCAAGGTGCTCGACGACCTGCCGATCAGCGATCCGCGCGATGCGGCCGTGGTCGCACGCACCGATGCGTCGATCCTGTTCACCGCGAAGCGCTATCCGGAAGCCGAGGCGCGACTCGCGCAGGCGGTCCAGGATTTCCCGGACGATCCCGACCTGCGCTACGACTACGCCATGGCGGCCGAGAAGACCGGCCACTACGCGGCGATGGAAAAGCAACTGCGCGAGCTGATCCGCACGCAGCCCGACAACCCGCAGGCGTACAACGCGCTCGGCTATTCGCTGGCCGATCGTAACCAACGCCTGCCCGAGGCGAGCAAGCTTATCGACAAGGCGCTGTCGCTCGCGCCGAACGACGCGTACATCATGGACAGCCTCGGCTGGGTGAAGTACCGGATGGGCGACACGGCCGGCGCGACGAAGGTGCTGCGGCGCGCGTACGAGTTGCAACCCAACGCCGAGATCGGCGCGCACCTCGGCGAAGTGCTGTGGAAGAGCGGCGCGCAGGAAGACGCGCGCGTCGCGTGGCGTGCCGCGCAGAAGCTCGAACCCGATAACGACACGCTCGTGCAGACGCTCAAGCGCCTGCAGATCAACGGCCTTTGATGCGGATGTTCCCGATGTTTTCCTCGTCTTCCCGCGCGCTGCGCACGCTGGCCGCGGCCGGCGCCGCGCTCGCGCTCGTCGGCTGCGCGAGCACGCCGCCGTCGGCGAATGCGCCGTCGGGCACCGTGCTGCAGACGGCCGCGGCACACGCGTATCACGGCCGCTTCGCGGTGCAGTACAGCGACCGCCTCGGCCGACCGCAGAACGTCTACGGCAACTTCGACTGGCAGGAACACGGCGACGACGTGTCGCTGGAACTGCGCAGCCCGCTCGGCCAGACGCTCGCGGTCGTGAAATCGACGCCGCAGGCCGCATCGCTCGAACTGCCGAACCGCCAACCGCAATACGCGACCGACGTCGGCGAACTGATGCAGAACGCGCTCGGCTTCTCGCTGCCGCTGGCCGGTCTGCGCTATTGGCTGCTGCCGACGCCCGCGCCCGCAACGCCCGCGCAGACGGTGCGCGACCCGGCGGACACGACGCACGTCAAGCAGATTCGCCAGGACGGCTGGACGATTGACTATCTCGCCTACGCGGACGCACCGGCCACGGGCGTCAAACGCGTCAACCTCGTGCGCGCGACGCCGCCGCTCGACATCAAGCTCGTGCTCGACCAGTAAGCACGTGAACCTAGCCCCGACATACGCATGACCGATTCGACCCGCTCGCTGCGCAACTGCCTTGCGCCCGCGAAACTCAACCTGTTCCTGCACATCACCGGCCGTCGACCGAACGGCTATCACGATCTGCAGAGCGTGTTCCAGCTGCTGAACTGGGGCGATACGCTGCACTTCACGCTGCGCGACGACGGTCGCGTCGCACGCGTCACCGACGTGCCGGGCGTGCCGGAGGAGAGCGATCTCGTCGTGCGCGCAGCCAACCTGCTGAAAACGCACACGGGCACCGCGGCCGGCGTCGACATCGAGATCGACAAGCGCCTGCCGATGGGCGCGGGCCTTGGCGGCGGCAGCTCCGACGCGGCGACGACGCTGCTCGCGCTGAACCGCCTGTGGCAACTCGATCTGCCGCGCACGGAACTGCAGTCGCTCGCGGTGAAACTCGGCGCGGACGTCCCGTTTTTTGTTTTTGGAAAAAATGCGTTCGCAGAGGGTATCGGAGAAGAATTAGCTGAGGTAGAATTGCCGGCTCGCTGGTTCTTGGTTGTGACGCCACGCGTTCATGTCCCCACCGCTGAAATTTTTTCAGACGAGTTGTTGACAAGAGATACGAAGCGCGTCACAATTACAGACTTTCTTGCACAGCAAAACAGCGATGCGGGATGGCCAGACAGTTTCGGCCGGAACGACATGCAGCAAGTTGTGACAAGTAAGTACGCGGAAGTTGCGCAGGTGGTCAAATGGTTGTATGATGTGACCCCCGCGAGGATGACCGGCTCCGGAGCAAGCGTGTTTGCAGTGTTTCATAGCAGGCACGAGGCAGAAGCGGCGAAAGCCAAGCTGCCCACCGGTTGGAACGGTGCAGTTGCCGAGAGCCTGAACGAGCATCCGCTCTTCGCTTTCGCGTCATGAAGTTTTGCTTTATCGGATGGCCTACAAGTCCGGTAAAGTTATCAGTTGAGTGTAGGGGAGTCGCCAAGTTGGTCAAGGCACCGGATTTTGATTCCGGCATGCGAGGGTTCGAGTCCTTCCTCCCCTGCCAAAAATTTTCCCGCATTTCCCGCCTAAGCCTGAAGCAGGTGCACGATGAGCAGCCACAGCCATGATGGCTTGATGGTCTTTACTGGCAACGCGAATCCCGCGCTCGCCCAGGAAGTCGTCAATATCCTTGGAATCCCCCTCGGCAAAGCAATGGTCAGCCGTTTCTCCGACGGCGAGATCCAGGTCGAGATCCAGGAAAACGTGCGCGGCAAGGACGTCTTCGTCCTGCAATCCACGTGCGCGCCGACGAACGACAACCTGATGGAACTGATGATCATGGTCGACGCGCTCAAGCGTGCGTCCGCCGGCCGGATCACTGCCGCCATCCCCTACTTCGGCTATGCCCGCCAGGACCGTCGCCCGCGCTCGGCGCGCGTCGCGATCTCGGCGAAGGTCATCGCGAACATGCTGGAAATCGCCGGCGTCGAGCGGATCATCACGATGGATCTGCACGCCGACCAGATTCAAGGCTTCTTCGACATCCCGGTCGACAACATCTACGCAACGCCGATCCTGCTCGGCGACCTGCGCAAGCAGAACTACTCGGATCTGCTCGTCGTGTCGCCGGACGTCGGCGGTGTGGTCCGTGCCCGGGCACTCGCGAAGCAGCTCAACTGCGATCTCGCAATCATCGACAAGCGTCGTCCGAAGGCGAACGTCGCCGAAGTGATGAACATCATCGGTGAAGTCGAAGGCCGCACCTGCGTGATCATGGACGACATGGTCGATACGGCCGGCACGCTCTGCAAGGCAGCGCAAGTGCTGAAGGATCGCGGTGCGAAGCAGGTGTTCGCGTACGCGACGCACCCGGTTCTGTCGGGTGGCGCCGCCGAGCGTATCGCCGCATCGGCACTCGACGAGCTGGTCGTCACCGATACGATCCCGCTGTCGGCCGAATCGCTCGGCTGCTCGAAGATCCGCTCGCTGACGAGCGCGAGCCTGCTGGCCGAAACGTTCTCGCGGATTCGCCGCGGCGACTCGGTGATGTCGCTGTTCGCGGAATCCTGATCGCGGAACGACACGACAAAGCATGCGCGGAAAGCGAAGCGGCAACGCTTCGCTTTTTGCACAATCGGACGGGATAGACGAAACCCCGTCCGTTTCATCGGGGGCCGCCATTTCGCCGGCCCCGTTTTACTGCCTGGTCGCGGGCAGCTAATGGAGAATCACATGAAAGTCGTCGCTTTCGAGCGCCAAGAGCAAGGTACGGGTGCGAGCCGCCGCCTGCGCAACGCCGGTAAGACCACGGGTATCGTCTACGGTGGCGAAGCAGCCCCGCAAAAGATCGAACTCGATCACAACGCGCTGTGGCACGCGCTGAAGAAGGAAGCCTTCCACTCGTCGATCCTCGACCTCGAAGTGGCTGGCCAGTCGCAACAGGTTCTGCTGCGCGACGTGCAATACCACCCGTTCAAGCAACTCGTGCTGCACGTGGACTTCCAGCGCGTCGACGCGAAGAAGAAGCTGCACACGAAGGTGCCGCTGCACTTCCTGAACGCTGAAGTCAGCCCGGCAGTGAAGCTGTCGAGCGCAATCGTCTCGCACGTCGCGACGGAAATCGAAGTCGAGTGCCTGCCGTCGGCTCTGCCGGAATTCCTCGAAGTCGATCTGTCGAAGATCGAAGCAGGTCAGTCGCTGCACGCGAAGGACATCGCACTGCCGAAGGGCGTGGCGCTGGTCGCGCACGTCGACGCGGAAAACCCGGTTGTCGCATCGGCGACGGTCCCGGCTGGCGCCGTGTCGGACGCAGCAGGCGAAGGCGAAACGCCGGCTGCCTAAGCGGCCGCCTACGCGCCCGTTCGATCCGTTTCAAGAAACGGTCGACGCAACCCGCCGCGGCTTGCCCGGCGGGTTTTTCTTTTTCTGCGCCCAGGCGGGCGCTGCCGCCTACGAAACGTCATGATCAAACTGATCGTCGGCCTCGGCAACCCCGGGGCGGAATATACTGCGACGCGCCACAACGCCGGCTTCTGGCTGATCGACCAGCTCGCCCGCGAAGCCGGCGCGACGCTGCGCGACGAGCGCCGCTTCCACGGCTTCTACGCGAAAGCGCGCCTGCACGGCGAGGAAGTCCACCTGCTCCAGCCGCAAACCTACATGAACCGCTCCGGCCAGTCGGTCGTCGCGCTCGCGAGTTTCTTCAAGATCCTGCCCGACCAGATCCTCGTCGCACACGACGAACTCGATCTGCCGCCCGGCACGGTGAAGCTGAAGCTCGGCGGCGGCAGCGGCGGCCACAACGGCCTGAAGGACATCACCGCGCATCTGTCGTCGCAGCAGTACTGGCGCCTGCGCATCGGCATCGGCCATCCGCGCGACCTGATCCCGGAAGGCGCACGCGCCGGCGCAAAACCCGACGTCGCGAACTTCGTGCTGAAGCCGCCGCGCCGCGAGGAGCAGGACGTGATCGACGCATCGATCGAGCGCGCGCTCGCCGTGATGCCGATGGTCGTCAAGGGCGAACTCGACCGCGCGACGATGCAACTGCATCGCAACTGACTTCCACCGCACCGGCATGGTGCAACGTGCCGCCCGGCGGCGCCGGGCGGTGTCTCCGTCGTGCGCAATCGCGCACCGCAGCGTCCACATGCGGTAATCTGGTCGTTTTTGCCCGTCAGGAGCCAAGCGGTGAGCCGTTACTGGAGCGACGTCGTTCAGCAACTTGTGCCTTACGTGCCGGGCGAACAGCCCGCGCTCGCACACCCCGTCAAGCTGAACACCAACGAGAATCCCTATCCGCCTTCGCCGCGCGTCGTCGCGGCGATCGCACGCGAACTCGGCGACACCGGCGACACGCTGCGCCGCTATCCCGACCCGCTCGCGCGCGCACTGCGCGAGACGGTCGCGGCCCATCATCGCATCAAGCCCGAGCAGGTCTTCGCCGGCAACGGCTCCGACGAAGTGCTCGCGCATGCGTTCCAGGCACTGCTCAAGCATGACCGGCCGCTGCGCTTTCCCGACATCTCGTACAGCTTCTACCCGACCTACGCGCGCCTGTACGGTGTAGAGACCACGGTCGTGCCGCTCGCGGACGACTTCTCGATCCGTGTCGAAGACTATCTCGACGATGCGGGCGGCGTGCTGTTTCCGAACCCGAACGCGCCGACCGGGCGCGCGCTGCCGCTCGCGGACATCGAACGGATCGCGGCCGCGAACCCATCGTCGGTCGTGCTGATCGACGAGGCGTACGTCGATTTCGGCGCACAATCCGCGATCACGCTGATCGACCGCAATCCGAACCTGCTCGTCGTGCACACGACGTCGAAGGCGCGCTCGCTCGCCGGCATGCGCGTCGGCTTCGCGTTCGGCGATGCCGCGTTGATCGACGCACTGAATCGTGTGAAGGACAGCTTCAATTCCTATCCGCTCGACCGGCTCGCGCAGGTCGCCGCGCAGGCGGCATACGAAGACACCGACTACTTCGGTGCGACCTGCCGACGCGTGATCGACAGCCGCGTGCGGCTCACGCATGCGCTGGAGGCACTCGGTTTCGACGTCGTGCCGTCGGCCGCGAATTTCGTGTTCGCGCGCCATCCCGCGCACGATGCGGGCACGATCGCGGCAAAGCTGAAGGATCGGGAAATTTTCGTACGGCACTTCCGGGCGCCACGCATCGACCAGCATTTGCGCATCACCGTTGGCACCGACGCCGAATGCGACACGCTCGTCGCGGCATTGCGCGACCTGATCGGCTGAAGCGAAGGGAGAAGTGGAACCGGCGCCAGGCGGCGCCGGCCAAGCAATTCGCGACGCGCGCGCGTCACCGCGCGGTCACTGCGCGTCGTCGCTCTTGGCGGCGGTCAACGCGTGATATTTCGCCATCAACTGCGCATACGATTCTTCATGCTGCGGATCGCGCGGAATGCATTCGACCGGACACACCTGCTGGCACTGCGGTTCGTCGAAATGGCCGACGCACTCGGTGCACTTGTTGGGGTCGATCACGTAGATATCCGGGCCCATCGAAATCGCGCCGTTCGGGCACTCTGGCTCGCACACGTCGCAATTGATGCACTCGTCGGTAATCATCAAAGACATACTGATCTCACTTCTTCAGGCCGGCGGCCGGCTTCGCAACGAAACCGGCCGGCGCCGCGTCACGCGGCCGGGCCTCCCATCGCGGCGACTTTCTCGGTCAGCCACTTCTCCACGGACGGAAACACGAACTTGCTGACATCGCCGCCCAACTGCGCGATTTCGCGCACGATCGTCCCCGAGATGAACTGATACTGATCGGACGGCGTCATGAACATCGTCTCGACGTCGGGCAGCAGATAGCGGTTCATCCCCGCCATCTGGAACTCATATTCGAAATCGGACACGGCACGCAGGCCGCGCACGATCACGCGCGCATTGTTGGTGCGGACGAAGTCCTTCAACAGGCCCTTGAACCCCATCACCTTCACGTTCGGATAATGGCCGAGCACCTCGTTCGCAATCTTCAGACGTTCTTCCAGCGAGAAAAACGGCTTCTTCGCGCGGCTGTCGGCAACACCGACCACCAGCGTATCAAAAATGCTCGACGCACGCCGCACGAGGTCTTCGTGCCCGCGCGTCAGCGGATCGAACGTACCGGGATACACGGCGACTACCATGTCGCTCCTCCTGTCATCACGCAAACGGGGTGGCAGCCGTGCGACGCGCACGCCGCTGCCGAGATGGGCATGCGTCGCCTTTGCGGCGCGCCGCCTCGTATGGAACGCGCATTATTCATCATTTTCGCGCCGCAGCAAATGATAGTGAACCGCACCCGCCTTGCCGTGCTTCACCACCTGCCAACCGGCCAGCGCTTCGTGCGCGTTCGGGTCGAGCTCAGCCCCCGTCTCGACGTACAGCGCGCCATCCCGCGCGACGAGCGGCGCCGCCAGCGCGATCGCGCGCTCGAGCACGGCCGCCTCACCGAACGGCGGATCGAGGAACACGACGTCGAACGCGCCCGGGGTCAGCCCGGCCGCGAGCCGCAGCGCGTCGGCTTCCGCGACCTCGACCGAGCGTGCGCTGAGCTTGTCCTTGATCGCGCGCAGTTGCTGCGCCGCGCGCGGGTGGCGCTCGACCATCACGACGCTCGTCGCGCCGCGCGACGCGGCCTCGAATCCGAGCGCGCCGGTGCCCGCGAACAGGTCGAGGCAGCGCCGGCCTTCGAGATCCTGGCCGAGCCAGTTGAACAGCGTCTCGCGCACGCGATCGGGCGTCGGCCGCAGGCCGTCGAGATCGAGCACGGCGAGCGGCGTGCGCTTCCAGTCACCGCCGATGATGCGGATCGTGTGCGGCTTGCCGCGACCTGGGGGGGCCGTCGGGCGGCCGGAAGAGGAACGGGACATACGGAATATCGACGACGGGGGGACCGGGTGCGCGGGAGGGCGCACCGCCAAACAGGCGCACGTTACCACAGCGGCGGCACCGGCTGACGCGAGTGCGCCGCCGCACTGATAAAATGCACGGTTTCGGCCGCCGTGCGTACACATGACGGCCCCTCCGGCGCTCCGCCCTGGCGGCGCCCCGCCCTCTTCCCGACGTCAGACCATGTTCAGTTTCTTCAAACGATTCAAGAAAACGCAGGAGCCCGACTCCGCGGAATCGCAATCGATCGATGCGCCGCAACCGGACGAACCGTCCGACTCGCCCGCCGCCGACGCGTGCCAGGCGATCGAAGCGCCGCAAGCGCCCGCGCAACCGCAGCCGGCCGCGCCGGCTGTCGTGATGACGGTCACGCCGACCAACGACGGCAGCGACGAAGTCGTCGAAGCGGTCGAGATCGTGCCGCCGCCGACGCAGGACGCCTCCGCGAAGAAATCGTGGCTCGCGCGCCTGAAGTCCGGGCTCGCGAAGACGGGCTCGAGCATTACCGGCGTGTTCGTCAACACGAAGATCGACGAGGACCTGTACGAAGAGCTCGAAGCCGCGCTGCTGATGGCCGACGCCGGCGTCGATGCGACCGAGTACCTGCTCGGCGCGCTGCGCGAGAAGGTGCGCGCGGGCCGGCTGACGGATCCGCAGCAGGTGAAGGGCGCGCTGCACGACCTGCTCGTCGAACTGCTGAAGCCGCTCGAGAAATCGCTGATGCTCGGCCGCGCGCAGCCGCTCGTGATGATGATCACGGGCGTGAACGGCGCAGGCAAGACCACCAGCATCGGCAAGCTCGCGAAGCACCTGCAGAGCTTCGACCAGTCGGTGCTGCTGGCTGCGGGCGACACGTTCCGCGCGGCCGCGCGCGAACAACTGGCGGTCTGGGGCGAGCGCAACAACGTGACGGTCGTCCAGCAGGAAAGCGGCGACCCGGCCGCGGTGATCTTCGACGCGGTCAGCGCCGCGCGCGCGCGCAGGATCGACGTGATGATGGCCGACACGGCCGGCCGCCTGCCGACGCAGCTGCACCTGATGGAAGAGCTGAAGAAGGTGAAGCGCGTGATCTCGAAGGCACACGATGGCGCGCCGCACGAGGTGCTGCTCGTGATCGACGCGAACACGGGCCAGAACGCGCTCACGCAGGTGAAGGCATTCGACGATGCGCTCGGCCTCACGGGCCTGATCGTCACGAAGCTCGACGGCACCGCGAAGGGCGGCATTCTCGCCGCGATCGCACGGCAGCGCCCGGTGCCCGTCTACTTCATCGGCGTCGGCGAGAAGGTCGAGGATCTGCAGCCGTTCAGCGCGGTGGAATTCGCGGACGCGCTGCTCGGCTGAACGTCGCCGGCCCGCACCGCACGGGGCGCCTTCGGGCGCCCTTTTTTCATGCGCGTCCGGAAGCCGTCAGCCGGTGGCTGACAGCCGCGCGACGTCATTCGGCGTCGGGCTGCACGCCGGGCTCGGCGGCCTTGAACGCGTCGAGCGTCGACGCATGATCGGCGATCCGCTGGATCGTCGGAAAGCGCGTTGTGTCGATCGAGAAACGGTTCGCGTTGAACACCTGCGGCACGATGCAGATATCGGCGAGCGTCGGCGTGTCGCCGAAGCACAGCTTGCCGGTGCGCGGATCGTTCGCGAGGCGCGTCTCGAGCGATGCGAAACCCGCCTCGATCCAGTGCCGGTACCAGTCGTTCTTCGCTTCCTCCGACACCTTCAGCGTGTGCTTCAGGTACTTGAGCACGCGCAGGTTGTTCAGCGGATGGATCTCGCACGCGACCTGCAGCGCGATCGCCCGCACATACGCGCGGTCGACCGGCTGCTTCGGCAACAGCGCCGGTTCAGGATGCGTTTCCTCGAGATATTCGATGATCGCGAGCGACTGCTGCAGCGTGGCATCGCCGTCGATCAGCGTCGGCACGACCGCATCCGGATTCACCGCGCGGTAGGCGTCCTTCAATTGCTCGCCGCCGTCGCGCAGCATGTGCACGGGAACCGTGTCGTACGGCAGCTGCTTCAGGTTCAGGGCGATCCGCACGCGGTACGACGCGGAACTGCGGAAATAGCTGTAGAGCTTCATGGGATGTCTCTCTGGATCGTATTCGGCCGGCGACGGCGTCCGCAGCGCACGCGGCACCACCGGGAACCCGAGTTTAGCGCGCCGCGCCGCGTCGGCGCGCGCAGCCGTGCCCGTGCGATACTCGGGGCATTCCTTACCGCTCACCGCGCGGCCCGATGCCGGCCGCCCGCCCCACGCCCCGATGACCGCTTCCCTCGACCCCGCTGCCTCGCCGTTCCCTTGCGCCCGCTTCATCAAGGAAATCGGCCGCGGCCCGCACGGCGCACGCGCGCTGTCCGCCGAAGACACGTTCGAGCTCTATCGCGCGATGCTCGACTCGCGCGTGTCGGACGTCGAACTCGGCGCGATCCTGATCGCCTATCGTCTGAAGGGTGAAAGCGCCGACGAACTGGCCGCGATGCTCGCAGCCGCGCAGGCGTCGTTCGAACCCGTGCACGTGCAGGATGCCGCGTTCCGCCCGGTGTCGATCCCGAGCTACAACGGCGCGCGCAAGCAGCCGAACCTGGTGCCGCTGCTCGCGCTGCTGCTCGCGCGAGAAGGCGTGCCGGTGCTCGTGCACGGTGTCGAGCGCGATCCGGGCCGCGTGACGAGCGCGGAGATCTTCTCGGCGCTGTCGATCCCGCCGTCGACGTCGCACGACGCGATCGAGGACATGCTCGCGGAACGCCGCGTCGCGTTCGCGCCCATCGCCGCGCTGGCGCCGCGCATCGCGCGTCTGCTGTCGCTGCGCGGCGTGCTCGGCGTGCGCAACTCGACGCACACGCTCGTGAAGATCCTGCAGCCGTTCGCGCCGGCCGGCTTGCGGCTCGTCAACTACACGCATCCGCCGTACCGCGACAGCCTCGCGCAACTGTTCCGCGATCACCCGGACGCCGCACTCGGCGGCGCGCTGCTCGCGCGCGGCACCGAAGGCGAAGCGGTGGCCGACACGCGGCGCCAGGTGCAGGTCGACTGGCTGCACGACGGCGTATGCGACACGCTGATCGAGCCCGAGCGCTCGTCGAGCGACGCGCCGCCCGTCGCGCTGCCCGAATCGCGCGACGCGGCAACCACGGCCGCGTGGACTGACGCCGTGTTGCGCGGTGAAATTCCGGTACCCGACGCGCTTGCGCGGCAGGTCGAGACGATCGTGCGAATCGCCCGGCTCGCACCGTGACCGGCATCCGGGGCCGGCACGCGGTCGCGCCGGCCTTTCAACCGACCATTTGACACGCGCACGCATCCTGGCATAGAGTTGTCGCCATGCGTTCCTTTCCGAACACCCTCCGAATTACCTCCGGCCGCCTAGCGCGGTCGCTATCGCTACGACTAGCCTAAGGCTGTCGTAGCGCCGTGTGCTGTCCGCACGGTCCCTCCCTGCAGTTCCTCGCAGCACCCTTCTCGCAGTTTTTACAACCCGAAGTCGTCAGCATTCGTCCGTCCATCCGTCGGCCGATTCGCGAAGATCATCCGCATCCGCAGCGCGTTTCTGGCGCCACGGTGCGAGGCAGCGCCACCCGTCGCCCATGCCGCCCGTCTTCGCTCGCGACTTGAGACCCGAGGTCCAGAAGATGAAGCGCAACCCGCAAGACAAGTACCGTCCGTTCGAACCCGTCCGCATCAATGGCCGCCGCTGGCCGACCCGCACCATCGAGCGGGCGCCGGTCTGGATGAGCACCGACCTGCGCGACGGCAACCAGTCGCTGATCGAGCCGATGAGCATCGAACAGAAGCTGGAATTCTTCGACATGCTGGTCGCGATCGGTTTCAAGGAGATCGAAGTCGGTTTTCCGTCGGCGTCGCAAACCGACTTCGATTTCGTCCGCAAGCTGATCGACGACAAGCGCATTCCCGACGATGTGACGATCGAAGTGCTCGTGCAGTCGCGCGAAGACCTGATCGCGCGTACCTTCGATGCGCTCGAAGGCGTGCCGCGCGCGATCGTGCACCTGTACAACGCGATCTGCCCGTCGTTCCGGCGCATCGTGTTCGGGATGTCGAAGGACGACGTGAAGGCGCTCGCGGTCGAGGGCACGCGACTCATCAAGGAACACGCGGCGGCCCGCCCCGACACGCACTGGACCTACCAGTATTCGCCGGAAACCTTCAGCATGACCGAGCTGACGTTCGCGCGCGAAGTGTGCGACGCGGTCGCGCAGGCGTGGCGGCCGACCCGCGATCACAAGATGATCGTCAATCTGCCGGCGACCGTCGAAGCCGCGAGCCCGAACGTGTTCGCCGACCAGATCGAGTGGATGGACCGCAACCTCGCGTATCGCGACAGCATCGTGCTGTCCGTGCATCCGCACAACGATCGCGGCACCGCGGTCGCGGCTGCGGAACTCGCGCTGCTCGCGGGCGCCGACCGCATCGAAGGCTGCCTGTTCGGCAACGGCGAGCGCACCGGCAACGTCGACCTCGTCACGCTCGCGCTGAACCTCTATACGCAGGGCATCGATCCGGGCCTCGATTTCTCCGACATCGACGCGGTGCGCCGCGTAGTCGAGCGCTGCAACCAGATTCCGGTGCATCCGCGTCATCCGTACGCGGGCGACCTCGTGTTCACCGCGTTCTCGGGCTCGCACCAGGATGCGATCCGCAAGGGCTTTGCGCAGCAGCGCCCCGACGCGGTGTGGGAAGTGCCGTATCTGCCGATCGACCCCGCCGACCTCGGTCGCAGCTATGACGCGGTCATTCGCGTGAACAGCCAGTCCGGCAAAGGCGGCGCGACGTTCCTGCTGGAACGCGGGATGGGCTTCACGCCGACGCGGCGCGTGCAGATCGAATTCAGCCACGCGGTGCAGACGCTCGCCGACACGTCCGGCGAGGAAGTGACCGGCGACGCGATCTGCGCGCTGTTCGCCCGCGAATTCTTCGAGACCGACGGCCCGGCCGCGCGCCACGGCGACGCCGCACGCTGGCAGAACCGCGACATCGCGGGCGCGCCGCCGGCCGGCGCGACACCCGAAGACGTCGTGCAACGCACGGCCGCGGCCTTCGCGACGGCGGCCGGCGCGACGATCGACGTCGCCTCGTGCGAACACGCGCGCACGACGGACGGACGAATTGCGGTATCGGTCGGCTGCCGGGTCGGCGATGCGCCGCTGCGGCATGGCGTCGGCGTGCACGCCGATGCGGCGAGAGCCGCGCTCGATGCGGTCGTCAGCGCGATCAACCGCTCGGCCTGGCAGTGCGCCGACCGCCGTGCGGCGGCCTGATCGGCAGATTTTCGTTTCAGGGTTCGAACGTCAGCGAGCGGTGCGTGACCGCCCGTGCGCCGCGCAATCCGCGTCGCACGGGCAATGAAAAGCGGCCCAGAAGGCCGCCTCGGTCGGGACACGAAAAGGAGCGCCACGCGCGCTCATGTCTCGGTCGCGCACCGCGTCGCCTGCCACGCCAGCAGGCGCCACTGCCCCTGCTCATGGGTATGGACGGCGGTATAGGCGATCGGAAACACCAGCCCGCCGTTGTTCGTTTCCATCTCGATCAGTGCGCGCCCGGTGACGACGCAGGTTGCGTCGCCGACGGGCAGCAGGTCCTGCGACTGGATTTCGATCTGACGATAGCGGCGGCGGCCGGCGACGATGGCGTCGATGAACTGCTGCTTGGTTTCGCGTTTGCCGTTGGTGTGCACGAAGAACACCTTGTCCGACAATTGCGCCTCGAGCGCCTCGCCGTCCCCGTCGACCATCGCCCGGAATCGATCGCGCTCGAGCGCGCGAATCGCATCGACCACCTTCGCCATCGCCTGACTCCTCGGCAACGCGCCCGCCGTGCGCGGGCGTGCGGATCAGAAGTTGTACTGCACGTAGAACTGGTGGAAATTTATACCAGGATTCGGCTCTTTGATACCCGCGTTAGACACATGTTGAAAACGGTAGCCGAGCTGATACTGTTGCCGTTCTCCGAACTGCGCGCCGACGCCGACGACGTCCACGAACTGGAACGACGTCGCCAGTGACAGTTTGTTGGAGATCGTCGGGGACGTCAGGAAGCGGATGCCGGCGCCGGCCTCGATGAACGGACGCACCTGCCCCGCGCTCTTGATGAAGCGGAACATCGGCGTCGCACCGAATTCGCCGATGCTGCCATGAACATTGCCGCCCGTGTGCCAGTAGCCGGCGTGGCCTTCCATCACGAATGCGAAGTGCCAGCCGCCGATTTCCCACCAGTTCCAGCCCGGATCCCACACGACGCCGAGATCGGCCTTGTCGATCCCGTGGCGATCGGAAAACCCGCCGCCCGCCTGGATTCCCCATCGATCCGCGAACGCGGCGCCCGATCCGCCCAGCAGCGATGCCGCCAGCAGCGCATGCACCGCAAGCCGGCTGCGGGGCCGGCAATTCTTCTTATTGTTCATCAGACACTCCAACTTTGTGGGTTGAATGGGGCCTTGCCGCCGCGGCCGGGCCCGAGCGAACTGAATGGTATGGTAAAGGACTTTTCGGATCGGCATCACGAAGCGAAATTGTTTGCTTCCAAAACTACAAAAATCGAAACCGTCTACTGATTACTATCAGAAACAACAACTTACGGAACTTCTACCGGCCAGTCCGGTCGCAAATTAGACTATCGATTCGACAAGTTCGATAGAGAATCGGGAACTTGGATGCCCGCAGCCCCTCTAAGGAATTAGCACTCGGATTACGGGAGTGCTAAGATGGGCCCCGGAATCTCATCCGAGACCAGGGGTTTGTCCCTGATTCCAAAGGAGTTTTTTAGTGAGCCACGCCCTGACCCTTCCGAACACCCTGAGCCCGACGCCGGCCAAGGCCGAATCGGCAGGCTCGCTGGCGCTCGCGACTCAATCGATGTTGTCGGGCCAGCTCGGCAACATCGACGCGTACATCCAGGCCGTCAACCGGATCCCGCTCCTGACCGCCGAAGAGGAACGCCAGTACGCGACCGAATTCCGCGAAGACAACAACCTCGACTCGGCACGCCGCCTCGTGCTGTCGCACCTGCGGCTGGTCGTGTCGATCGCGCGCAACTACCTCGGCTACGGCCTGCCGCACGGCGACCTGATCCAGGAAGGCAACATCGGCCTGATGAAGGCCGTGAAACGTTTCGACCCGGCGCAAAACGTGCGCCTGGTGTCGTATGCGATCCACTGGATCAAGGCCGAGATCCATGAGTACATCCTGCGCAACTGGCGGATGGTGAAGGTCGCGACGACGAAGGCCCAGCGCAAGCTGTTCTTCAACCTGCGCAGCCACAAGAAGAGCATGCAGGCGATGACGCCCGAGGAAATCGACGGCCTCGCGCAGGAGCTCAACGTCAAGCGCGAAGACGTGACCGAGATGGAGACGCGTCTGTCGGGCGGCGACATCGCGCTCGAGGGTCAAGTGGAAGACGGCGAGGAGTCGTACGCACCGATCGCCTACCTGGCCGATTCGCACAACGAGCCGACCGCCGTGCTCGCCGCGCGTCAGCGCGACATGCTGCAGACGGACGGCATCGCGCAGGCGCTCGAGGCACTCGACGCACGCAGCCGCCGGATCATCGAGGCGCGCTGGCTGAACGTCGACGACGACGGCTCGGGCGGCTCGACGCTGCACGATCTCGCGGCCGAGTTCGGCGTATCGGCGGAACGCATCCGCCAGATCGAAGCGAGCGCCATGAAGAAGATGCGCACGGCACTCGCCGAATACGCGTAACTCCGCGATTTAGAGCGCTTTACCCAAAACCGCTGCCCACCCGGCAGCGGTTTTTTTTCGTCTATGGTTTAGCCTCGATCACGCCGTATTAATCGACCTTATTGATCGGGTATCGGGCAAATTCCGGCCCCTTCCGCATAACCTTGATCTGCATCAAGTTTCGACACGTGCTTCGCGACGGTCTGCCGCAGCGCAACACTCGGCATCGGAAAGCCGGCATTTTAAAATTGGCATGTCGGCTTAAAAGGATTAAAACAGCTTAACTGCCGTCATAAATCCGACGTAGAGTCGCCCCAAAACCCACGTAAATCGATTCAGGATAATCGCCTTGATCTCGATCAATAAAGAGCCTGCGCCGCCTCCCCCGCAGGCCGCCGGCACGCTCGGCTGGCGCGCACGCATCGCCGCGTGGGCGCGCGGGCCGACCCTCATGCGCGACATCACGCTGGTGGTGATCGTCAAGCTGATCCTCCTGATGTCGCTCAAATACGCATTCTTCAATCATCCGCAGGCCAAGCACATGTCGCTGCCGCCTGCCGTCGTCGCCGAGAAGCTGCTCTCGGTGCCGGCGCCTGCATCTACCGAGGGAGACCACCATGATAAGTAGCGAAGTCGTCGATCTGTCGCGTCTGCAGTTCGGCATCACGGCGCTCTACCACTTCCTGTTCGTGCCGCTGACGCTCGGCCTGTCCTGGCTGCTCGTCATCATGGAAGCCGTCTACGTGATGACCGGCAAACAGGTCTACAAGGACATGACCCAGTTCTGGGGCAAGTTGTTCGGGATCAACTTCGCGATGGGCGTGACGACCGGCATCACGCTCGAATTCCAGTTCGGCACGAACTGGTCGTACTACTCGCACTACGTCGGCGACATCTTCGGCGTGCCGCTCGCGGTCGAAGGCCTGATGGCGTTCTTCCTCGAATCGACGTTCGTCGGCCTGTTCTTCTTCGGCTGGAACCGCCTGTCGAAGGTCAAGCACCTGATGGTCACGTTCCTCGTCGCGCTGGGTTCGAACCTGTCCGCGCTCTGGATCCTCGTCGCGAACGGCTGGATGAACAATCCGGTCGGCGCCGAGTTCAACTACCAGACGATGCGCATGGAGCTGACGAACCTGTTCGACGTGCTGTTCAACCCGGTCGCCCAGGTGAAGTTCGTGCACACCGTGTCGGCCGGCTACGTGACGGCCGCGATGTTCGTGCTCGGCATCTCGTCGTGGTACCTGCTGAAGAAGCGCGACACCGATTTCGCGCTGCGCTCGTTCGCGGTCGCGGCAGGCTTCGGTCTCGCGTCGACGCTCTGCGTTATCGTGCTCGGCGACGAATCGGGCTACACGACCGGCGAAGTGCAGAAGATGAAGCTCGCCGCGATCGAATCGGAATGGGAAACCCAGCCGGCGCCGGCATCGTTCACGCTGATCGGCATTCCGAACCAGAAGGAAGAGCGCACCGACTATGCGATCAAGATCCCGTACGCACTCGGCCTGATCGCGACGCGCTCGATCGACGAACCGGTGATCGGCCTGCGCGAGCTCGCAAAGCACAGCGAGGAACACATCCAGAGCGGGATGGTCGCGTACGGCGCATTGCAGAAGATCAAGGAAGGCGACACGAGCGACGCGACCCGCGCGCTGTTCGATCAGCACAAGCAGTATCTCGGCTACGGGCTGATGCTCAAGCAATTCACGCCGAACGTGGTCGATGCGACGCCGGAGCAGATCAAGGCCGCCGCGAAGAAGACAATCCCGCCGGTCGCGCCCGTGTTTTTCTCGTTCCGGATCATGGTGTTCCTCGGCTTCCTGTTCCTCGCGACCTTCGTCGCCGCGTTCTGGTTCTGCGCGCGCCGGCAGGTGCTGCAGGACAACCGCCGCTGGTTCCTGCGCTATGCAGTGTGGGCGATCCCGCTGCCGTGGCTCGCCGCGGAATTCGGCTGGGTCGTCGCCGAGCTCGGCCGCCAGCCGTGGACGATCGCGGGCATCCTGCCGACGCATCTGTCCGCGTCCAGCCTGACGTCGACGGACCTGTACCTGAGCCTCGCCGGTTTCATCGCGTTCTACACGGCACTGTTCGTCATCGAGATCAAGCTGATGTTCAAGTACGCGCGTCTCGGCCCGTCCTCGCTGCATACCGGCCGCTATCACCACGAGCTGGCGGCCGCCGGCGAGCACGCGTCGGCCTGAGCGCGCACCTGAAACCGAACAAGGAATCGCTATGGACTATGCA
The DNA here is from genome assembly GCF_001524645.2 of Burkholderia sp. MSMB0856. Classification (NCBI taxonomy): domain Bacteria; kingdom Pseudomonadati; phylum Pseudomonadota; class Betaproteobacteria; order Burkholderiales; family Burkholderiaceae; genus Burkholderia; species Burkholderia sp. MSMB0856. The sequence continues at coordinate 3,099,654 of NZ_CP013427.1, forward strand.
ACTCTCAAGCTGATCTGGTGGCTGCTCGTCGGCGTGCTGCTGATCGGCTTCGCCGTCACCGACGGCTTCGACATGGGCGCGACCGCGCTGCTGCCGTTCCTCGGCAAGACCGACGAGGAACGCCGCATCATCGTCAACACGGTCGGCGCGACGTGGGAAGGCAACCAGGTGTGGCTGATCACGGCCGGCGGCGCGATGTTCGCCGCCTGGCCGCTCGTCTATGCCGCGTCGTTCTCCGGCTTCTACTTCGCGATGCTGCTCGTGCTGTTCGCGCTGTTCTTCCGGCCGGTCGGCTTCGACTATCGCAGCAAGCGGCCCGACCCGCGTTGGCGCGCCGGCTGGGACTGGGGCCTGTTCGTCGGCGGCTTCGTGCCGGCGCTGGTGTTCGGCGTCGCGTTCGGCAACCTGCTGCAGGGCGTGCCGTTCAAGTTCGACAGCGACCTGCGCGTGACCTACTACGGCGGCTTCTGGGCGTTGCTGAACCCGTTCGCGCTGCTCTGTGGGCTCGTCAGCCTCACGATGCTCGTCGCGCACGGCGCCGCGTTCATCAAGATGAAGACCGACGGCGTGATCGCACGCCGCGCGTCGATCGCGCTGCGCGTGTCGGCGCTCCTCGCGGTCGTGCTGTTCGTGCTGGCCGGCGTGCTGATCGCGTCGACCATCGGTGGCTTCCACATCACGCACGCCGCGCCGACCGACACGGTCGCGAACCCGCTGCTCAAGGACGTCGCCGCCGGCTCGGGCCTGTGGCTCGCGAATTACGGCGAGTATCCGTGGATGATTGCGGCACCCGTCGTCGGGATCGCGAGCGGCCTGCTCGCGCTGCTGCTCGCCGGCTCGAAGCAGGAAAAGACGGCGTTCTTCTGCACCGGCCTGATGATCACCGGCGTGATCCTGACCGCAGGCTTCTCGATGTTCCCGTTCATCATGCCGTCGTCGCTCGACCCGCGCAGCAGCCTGACCGTGTGGGATTCGACGTCGAGCCACATGACGCTGCAGGTGATGCTGTTCGCGGTGATCGTGTTCCTGCCGATCATCCTGCTCTACACGAGCTGGGTGTACCGCGTGATGCGCGGCAAGGTCACGCATCAGTCGCTCGAAGAGAACAAGCACTCGATGTATTGAACCTGGCCGGGGCGCCCACGCGCCCTCGCCCACCGTTTCGCAAGGAGTCGGATCATGTGGTATTTCAGCTGGATTCTCGGTATCGGCGTCGCGCTGTCGTTCGGCATCGTCAACGCGATGTGGCTCGAAGCGCGGCAGAAGCCGCAGGAAGCGCCGGTGCGCGCACGCCGCGGCTGATCGCACGCGGAAAGGCGGCTCGCACCGCCCCTCCCGCCCGGAACGAACCTCGCGTCACGCGAGGTTTTTTTTCGTCCGTACCATCGGCGGCCCCGCGATTCCCCGATGCCAATTTAGCGCCAGATTGATACCACTTGAATACCAATCAAAGGTTTCATAAGATCTTTGGACACGGCCGCCGACAGGCCGAATCCATCTGGTGGGGGAGACATGCGAATCCCGTGTCTGGCGCGCGCCCGCGCGCCGAGTTGCCATGCGTATGCGGCAGCGGCCGCCGTTGCGATCGTGCGCGGCCGGTCGAACCCACTCCGCCGCGGTCGCATCGTTGCCGCGGCGATTGCCGTGCGCCGCCAATGAGCACGCATCCGCCACCCCGCGGATCCGATCGGCACGGGTGCCCGCCTCCCGTTCCGTAACGCACGCCCCCGCGTGCCGAATGCGCGCGGTGCGGCCGCATCGCCCCGTGCGCGGGTATCTCCCGCAGCTCCATTGAAAGACCCGATCGCGGCGACGTCGCCTTCAACGACGCCGCCACGCCCACTTTTTTCTCAGGAGTTCGAATGAAGCACACCTTGCCATCCTTCGTTGCCGCCCTGTTGATCGCGGCGCTGCCGCCTGTCGCGATCGGCGCGCAGCCGACGCCGACCGCCGCCGTCGCGGCTGCCGGCATCGCACAACCGGCCGCGCAAGCGGCCAGTCTCGCGACGCTTCTGTCGAACGGCCTCGCGCTGCGCGTCGCCGTCGACAACAACCACGCGGCCGCAACCGGCGTGCCGTGCGCCGATCTCGGCGCCGACGGCGCGGCCTGCGCGACCGGCCGCCTGATCCTGCAGAACCGCGGCCACCAGACGATCGCCGACGGCGGCTGGAAGCTGTACCTGCACAGCATCCGCCGGCTGCTGCGGATCGATCGTCCGGGCTTCGCGCTGCGGCGGCTCACCGGCGACCTGTACGAGCTGACGCCGCAGCCGGGCTCGGTGCGGCTCGCGCCCGGCGAACGTATCGAACTGCCGTTCGTCGCCGAATACTGGCTGCTGCGCTACAGCGACGTGATTCCGCGCCCGTATGTCGTCGTCGACGGCGCACCGCCCGCCGTGCTCCGCTACAACGACACCGACGACGAGCTCCGCTATGTCGAATCGCTGCCGGCCGACGCGCAAAACAATTCGACCGGCAACGCGCCGCCCGTGGCGGCACGGCCTGACGCGAGCCGCGCACTGCCGAGCGTGAAACGCGAACAGCCGCTGCCCGGCACGCTCGACCTGCGCGGCGTCGAGCTCGCGCTGGCGGACCTGCCGGATGGGCAAATCGCGGCGCTGCGCGAACGTGCGACGACACTCGGGCTCGACGGAGCGCGCGTGCCGGTCCACGGCGCCGTCGCACCGCGCCGGCTGCCGGCCGACATTGCGGTGCCGGGCGGCTACCGGCTCGCGATCGGGCCGCGCGGCGTGCTGATCGAAGGCTACGATCGCGCGGGCCTCTACTACGGCGTGCAGACGCTCTACTCGCTCGCGCCCGCCGGCGGCGGCCCGATCCCGGCGATGCTCGTCGAGGATGCGCCGCGCTTCACGCATCGCGGGATGCACGTCGACCTCGCGCGCAACTTCAAGCACCCGGCGACGCTGCGCCGCCTGATCGACCAGATGAGCGCATACAAGCTCAACCGCCTGCACCTGCATCTGTCCGACGACGAAGGCTGGCGCATCGAGATTCCCGGCCTGCCGGAGCTGACCGACATCGGCTCACGCCGCTGTCACGACCCGAGCGAGACGCGCTGCCTGCTGCCGCAACTCGGCTCGGGCCCCGACAACCGCTCGGGCGGCGGTTACCTGACGCGCGACGACTACGTGGCGCTCGTGCGCTACGCGGCTGCCCGCTTCGTCAGGATCATCCCCGAGATCGACATGCCCGCGCATGCGCGCGCGGCCGTCGTAACGATGGAGGCGCGCTACCGGCGGCTGCACGCGGCCGGCCGCGAGCAGGAAGCGAACGCGTACCGGTTGCTCGATCCGCAGGACACGACGAACCTGACGACGGTGCAGTTCTACGATCGGCGCAGCGACCTGAATCCGTGCGTGCCGGGCGCGCTCAATTTCGCGTCGAAGGTGATCCGCGAAATCGCGGCGATGCATGCGGACGCGCAGGCGCCGCTGCACACCTGGCACTACGGCGGCGACGAGGCGAAGAACATCTTCCTCGGCGGGGGCTTCCAGCCGCTGAACGGCACCGATCCGAACAAGGGGCGCATCGATGTCGCCGCGCAGGACAAGCCGTGGGCGCGTTCGCCCGCGTGTACGGCGCTGCTCCAGCGCGGCGAGATCAAGTCGATCGACGAGCTGCCGACGCGTTTCGCGAAACAGGTGAGCGCGGCGGTCGACGCGAACGGGATCGACACGATGGCCGCGTGGCAGGACGGCATCAAGCATGCGAGCGGGCCGCAGGACTTCAGCACGCGCCACGTGATGGTGTCGCTGTGGGACACGATCTTCTGGGGTGCGTCGGACAGCGCACGCGACCTGAGCGGCAAGGGTTACCTGACGGTGCTCGCGCTGCCCGACTACCTGTACTTCGACTTCCCGTACACGCTCAACCCGCGCGAGCGCGGCTATTACTGGGGCTCGCACGCGACGGACGAGTACAAGGTGTTCTCGTTCGCGCCCGAGAACCTGCCGCAGAACGCCGAAGTGATGGGCGATCGTGACGGCAACGCGTTCGAGGTGACGGGCACCGGCCCCGCGCCGCGCATCGAAGGCATGCAGGGGCAGGCGTGGGGCGAGGTGATGCGCAACGACACGTTCCTCGAATACATGGCCTATCCGCGGCTGCTCGCGCTCGCCGAACGCGCGTGGCACCAGGCCGACTGGGAGCTGCCGTATGCGGCCGGCGTGCGCTTCAAGCGCGGCGACACGCATCACGTCGACCTGGCCGCGCTGCAGCGCGACTGGGCCGGCTTCGCGACGCTGCTCACGCAGCGCGAATTGCCGAAGCTCGACCGGGCCGGCATCGGCTACCGGAAGCCGACGTTCACGCTGACGAACCCGTGAACGATTGAGCGGTTGCAGATCCACGCAAGCAGTGCGCGATGCGGACGATTGCATCGCGCCCACGCCCCGCCAAAGCAAAACGGCTTGCGACGTATCGCAAGCCGTTTTCGTTTTACCGACCGGCGGCCCGAACCCGCCACGCGGATCGGGCCCACCTCATCGCATCGTGCCGGATCAGGCCGGTTGCGGTGCCGCGCCGCCGCCCGTCGACGTCAGGCGCGCGCCGAGCTGTTCCGCGTAGCGTGCCGCCGCGTTGCCGCAGACGATGTGGAACGTGTCCGGCGACACCCATGCCACGTCGAGCGCGCCGAGTCGATCGCGATCGACCGCCGATGCGTCACGCACGACGACGCGCAGGCGCGTGGTCGCGATCGCGTCGAGCGAAGCGACGTTGGTCGCCCCGCCGAACACCGCGAGCCAGCGCAGCGGATCGGGATCGAGCGGACCGGCGGCCGCGCCCGTGACCGGCTGAGCCGCAGCGGCCGTGGCCGTGGCCGTCACGGCGGCACCGGTCGCGCCGCTGCCGATCGCCGAGCGCATCTCGTCGGCAATGATGTCGGCCTCGGGCCCGATGATCACCTGCACGCTGTTGCCGCCGCGCTTGAGCACGCCGCGCGCGCCGATCGACTTCAGTTCCGGCTCCGACACCTTCTCCGGATCGACGACGGTCAGGCGCAGGCGCGTCGTGCATGCGTCGACGACCGTCAGGTTGCCTGCACCGCCGAGCGCGGCGATGTAGCGCTGCGCACGCGGTGCTGCCGCGGCGGCGCCGGCCGCCGGCGCGACGAAGCCGCCCGATGCATACGACTCGGCCGCCGCATCGGCCGAGGCCGGTTCGCGGCCCGGCGTCGCCATGTTGAACTTGCGGATGAAGAAGCGGAACAGTCCGTAATACGCGACGCCGTATGCGATACCGAGCGGCACCGCGATCCAGCCCTTCGTCGACAGCCCGTAGTTCAGCACGTAGTCGATCGCGCCGGCCGAGAACGTGAAGCCGAGCTTCACGCCAAGGATCTGGCAGATCGCGAGCGACAGCCCCGTGAGCACCGCGTGGATCACGTACAGCACCGGTGCGAGGAACATGAAGCTGAATTCGATCGGCTCGGTCACCCCGGTCAGGAACGACGTGAGCGCCATCGAGAACAGCAGGCCGCCGACCATCGCGCGGCGCTCCTTCGGCGCTTCATGCAGCATCGCGAGACACGCGGCCGGCAGGCCGAACATCATGATCGGGAAGAAGCCGGCCATGAAGGTGCCCGCGCTCGGATCGCCCGCGAAGAAGCGGTGCAGGTCGCCGTGCACGAGCTCGCCGCCGGCCGGCGGCGTGAAGTTGCCGAACACGAACCACGCGAGCGAGTTGATGATGTGGTGCAGGCCCGTGACGAGCAACAGGCGGTTCAGGAAGCCGAACACGAACGCACCGATCGCGCCCGCCGTCGTCAGCCACTGGCCTGCCGCGTCGATCGCATGCTGGATCGGCTGCCACACGTACCCGAACGCGATGCCGAGCACCACGCACACCAGCCCCGTGATGATCGGCACGAACCGCTTGCCGCCGAAGAACGCGAGGTAGTCCGGCAGCTTGATGTCCTTGTAGCGGTTGTACAGCAAGCCCGCGACCACGCCCGCGATGATCCCGGACAGCACGCCCATGTTCAGCTTGGGATCGATATCCTTCATGATCGCGGTTTCGATCAGGTAACCGATCGCGCCCGCGAGCGCCGCCACGCCGTTGTTGTCCTTCGCGAAACCGACCGCCACGCCGATCGCGAACAGCAGCGGCAGGTTGTCGAAGATCGCGCCGCCGGCGTCGGCGATCATCTTGATGTTGAACACGTCCGGCTGTCCGAGCCGCAGCAGGATGCCGGCGACCGGCAACACCGCGATCGGCAGCATCAGCGCTCGACCCAGGCCCTGTATCTTCAGAAACGGATTCCCGTCCATTCAGTCCTCCAATCCATGTCTCGTCATTAATCGTCGTTGACCTAATTGCTTGCGTGGTGAAACGCTCGCGCGCCCGCCGTCGACGTTCAGTCGAGCGGCCAGACCTCGCGGCTTGCTGCCCTTACCGCCTGTGCCGAGTCGAGTGCGAGCAGATCCTGTGCACGCTGGCGACACAGCTGGTAATCGAGACGGCGCACGCGCGCCTTGATGCCCGGCACCGACACCGGGTCGACCGACAGTTCGGTCACGCCGAGGCCGACGAGGATCGGCACCGCGAGCGGATCGCCGCCGAGCGCGCCGCACACGCCGACCCACTTGCCGTGCTTCGCCGCGCCGCGCACCGCGATGTCGATCAGGCGCAGCACGGCCGGATGCAGGCCGTCCGACTGCGCGGCCAGATCGGCCTGGCAGCGGTCCATCGCGAGCGTGTACTGCGTCAGGTCGTTGGTGCCGATCGACAGGAAATCCGCGTGCTGCGCGAGCTGGTCGGCGAGCAGTGCCGCCGACGGCACCTCGATCATCACGCCGACCTCGATCGGCTCGGTACGGCCCTGCGCACGCGCGAATTCGTCGATACGCTTGCGCAGCCGCACGAGCTCGCCCGCATCCGTCACCATCGGCAGCAGGATCCGCACCGCGCCGAACGGCTTCACCGCGAGCAGGCCCTGCAGCTGATCGTCGAGCAGATCGGGGCGCACCTGCGCGAGGCGAATGCCGCGCAGGCCGAGCGCCGGGTTCGGTTCGGGCGGCAGCGTCAGGTAGTCGACTTCCTTGTCGGCGCCGACGTCGAGCGTGCGGATGATCGCGGTGCGGCCCTGCAGCGCGTCGACGATCGACTGGTAGCTCTGCTGGTGCTCGACCACGCTCGGCGCGGCCTGGCGATGGATGAACATCAGTTCGGTGCGCAGCAGGCCGACCGCGTCCGCGCCGTTGTCGACCGCGGTGTTCGCGTCGTCGAGCGTCGCGATGTTCGCGGCGACCTCGATGGCGCGGCCGTCGATGGTCGCGGCGGCAGCGCCGGCCTGTTGCCTGTTCGCTTCGCGCACGCCGTCCAGGCGCTGGCGTTCGTGGCGTGCGCGTTCGACGTCGAGCGCGGTCGGTGCGTGTTCGAGACGGCCCGCGCTCGCATCGACGACGACCTGCGTGCCGTCCGGAATCGCGTACAGCGCGTCGCCGACCGCGACGAGCGCCGGAATGCCGAGCTGGCGCGCGATGATCGCCGCATGCGACGTCGCGCCGCCGCGCGCCATCACGAGCGCGGTCACGCGCTGGCGATCGAGCGACGACAGGTCCGACGGCGTGAATTCCTCGGCGGCGAGCACGGCCTCGTCGGGCAGCGTGCGCGTCGCGCCGCTCGTGTGGCCGAGCGCGCGCAGCACGCGCTTCTCGATGTCGCGGAGGTCCGCCGCGCGCTCGGCGAGCAGCGCGTCGTCGAGCTTCGACAGCGTGTCGATCTGCGCGCGGATCGTCGCGCGCCACGCGAAGCCCGCGCTCTTGCCGAGGCTGATCTGGTCGCGCGCCGCGTCGACCAGCGTCGGGTCCTCGAGCAGCACGCGATGCACCGCGAAGATTCCCGCCTCGCCGACCGCGCCGCGCGCCGATGCGTTGCGCACCGTTTCGTCGAGTTCGGCATCGACCGCCGTCAGCGCCTGGTCGAGCCGGCGGCTTTCCGACGCGGGCGTGCCGGTCGCCTGTTCGGGCGGCACGATGTCCGCATCGTCGAGACGCACCAGCGTGCCGACCGCGATGCCGGGCGCCGCGCACACGCCCGCGAGCGTGTTCGGATCGAGTGTTGCGCCGGTGTTGCGCACGATCGGCTGCGGTGCGGGCGACTTGAGCCGCGCCGGCCGTTCCTCGACCTCGCCGTGCGCTTCGCGCAGCAACTCACGCTCGACCGCTTCGACGGCTTCCCGCGCGTGCGCACCGCGGCCGACCAGTTCGATCGTCGCGCCTTCGCCGGCGCCGAGACCGAGCAGGCCGACCACGCTTGCGATCGGCGCCTTGCGGCCGTCGAAAAGCACGTCGACATGTGCGTCGAGCCCGCGCGCGGCTTCGCGCGCCCGCGCGGCCGGGCGCGCATGCAGGCCGCCGGGCTGCGTCAGCACGACCGCGCGGCGCACTTCGTTCATCGCCGCCGCGCCGGCCTGCGCCGCCTGCGCGGCGGCTTCGCCCTTGCCGCGCAATGTCAGCAGCGGCGTCTCGCCGGCCGTCGCGAAACCGCTCGCGCGCTCGACCACGTCGAACGCGTCGGAGTTCGCGATCGCGATCACCGAGACCAGCGAATGCGCGCTGCGCGCGACCGCGTCCTGGTCGAACTCGATCAGCAGATCGCCCGCCGCCACACGCGCGCCGGCTTCGACGCGCGCGGTGAAGCCCTGCCCGTTCAGCTCAACGGTGTCGATGCCGATGTGCAGCAGCACTTCCGCGCCTTGCGGCGTCGTGATCGTCACCGCATGGCCGGTGCGCGCGAGATGCGACACGATGCCGGCGCACGGCGCGACGAGCCGGCCCGCGAGCGGATCGATGCCGATGCCGTCGCCGAACATCCCGCCGGAGAACACCGGATCGGGCACGTCGGTCAGCGCGACGATCGGCCCGGTCAGCGGGGCAAGCAGGACGATCTGATCATGGGTGGAACTCTTCAACTGGGACTCCTCGGCGCGTCTCATCGGCTGTCTCGGCTATCAGTGCGTTTCGGTGACTTTGTTCAGGTGGCGCGGCGTGTCGGGATTGCGGCCGCGCGCGACGGCGAGATCCGCCGCCATCACGTAGAACGAAAGAATGGCGGCGATCGGGTCGAGCGCCGAATGGGCGGACTGCGCGAGCGGCAAGGTCGCGCCGGGCGTGCCGGCGGGCGCCGCGAGCAGCACGGCCGCGCCGCGTGCGCGCATGTCCTGCGCGAGCTGCAGCAGCCCGGCCTGCTCCGGGCCCGGCGGCGCGAACACGAGCAGCGGATAGTCGCGGTCGATCAGCTCCATCGGGCCGTGACGGACTTCGGCGCTCGAGAACGCCTCGGCCTGGATGCCGGAGGTTTCCTTCAGTTTCAGCGCGGCTTCCTGCGCGATCGCAAGACCGAGGCCGCGGCCGATCACGATCATCCGCTCGATGCCCGCGAGCGCGGCGACGGCCGGCGACCAGTCGAGCCGGCCCGCCTGCGCGAGCACGTCGGGCAGGCCCCGCAGTGCCGTGATCAGCGCGGCGTCGCGCTGCCAGTACGCGACGATCTGCGCGGACAACGACAGCATCGCGATGTAGCTCTTGGTCGCGGCGACCGACAGTTCGGGGCCGGCCAGCAGCGGCAGCTGGTGCTCGCACGCGTCGGCGAGCGGCGACGGCAGCACGTTGACGGCGGCGACGGTGCGCGCGCCGGCTTCGCGCAGCGCGGCCATCGTGTTGACGAGGTCGGGGCTCTTGCCCGACTGGGAGAATGCCAGCGCGAGCTGGTCCTGCACCTTCAGCGGCGCCTGCTGCAGCGTCGCGACCGACATCGGCAGCGACGCGACGGGCACGCCGAGGCGGCTCATCGTCAGGCTCGCGAAATAGCTGGCAGCGTGATCCGAGCTGCCGCGCGCGACCGTCAGCGCGACGGCCGGCGGGTGATCGAGGAGTTGGCCGGCGAGCGCTTCGACGCGCGTGGTGTCGGCGAGTTGCGCGGCGACGACCTGGGCGGACTCGCGCGCTTCCTTAAGCATATTCGACAATCGATTCTCCTTCGACGTAGGTCGCGGTGAGGTTCAGGTCGCGATCGAACACGACGAGGTCGGCCCATGCGCCGCGCTCGAGGCGGCCGCGATCGGTGACGCCGAGGTAGTCGGCCGCATAGCGCGACATCCGGTTCGACACGTCGGCGATCGGCAGGCCGAGCGACACGAGGTTGCGCAGCGCCTGGTCCATCGTCAGCGTGCTGCCGGCGAGCGTGCCGTCGGCGAGCCGCACGCCGCCGAGGCACTTGGTCACGTGCTGGCTGCCGAGCCGGTATTCGCCGTCGGGCATGCCGGTGGCGGACGTGCTGTCGGTCACGACGTACAGGCGCGGAATCGCGCGCAGCGCTGCACGAATCGCGCCCGGGTGCACGTGCAGCAGGTCGGGGATGATTTCCGCGTATTCGGCATGCGCGAGTGCGGCGCCGACGAGGCCCGGGTTGCGGTGATGCAGCGGCGACATCGCGTTGAACAGGTGCGTGAAGCCGCATGCGCCGTGCTTGAGCGCGGCGACGGCGTCGTCGTAGGTCGCGAGCGAGTGGCCGAGCTGCACGCGCACGCCGCGCGCGGCCATCTCGCCGATGATCTCGATGTGACCGGCGATTTCCGGCGCGAGCGTGACGACCCGGATCGGCGCGATCGACAGGTACTTCAGCACTTCGTCGAGCACGGCCGACACGGCCGCGTCCGGCTGCGCGCCGAGCTTGCCGGGGTTGATGTACGGTCCTTCGAGGTGCACGCCGAGCACGCGCGCGCCGCCCGGCGTGCGGGTGCGCGCGACGGTGCCGAGATTCGCGACGACCTGCATCAGTTCGTCGCGCGGCGCGGTCATCGTCGTCGCGAGCAGGCTCGTTGTGCCGAACTGCGCGTGCGTGCGCGCGATCGTCTCGATCGCGTCGCCGCCTTCCATCACATCGGCGCCGCCGCCGCCGTGCACGTGCAGGTCGATGAAGCCGGGCAGGATGTACGGCGCGTCGTTCTTCGCGGGGTCGGCGGGCGTGCCGTCGAGCGTGGTGATGCGGCCGTTCTCGCTGTCGAGCGAGCCGAGAATCCAGCCGTCGGGGGTGAGGATGTTTCCAGTCAGCATGACGTTTCTCTTGATGATCTGGTGACGCGGACATCCGCGTCGCGATTTGCAAATCCGTTGTGCTTCGTTGCGCTCCGCCGCGCGTGGCGCACGGGCAGTCTCGCGCGTCAGCGTTTCAGTTCGGCGACGAAGTCGTAATAGTCGTCGCGGCAATACGTTTCGGACACTTCGATCGCGCGCTGGTCGACACCGTAGCCGATGCGCGTGATCACGAGCAGGGCCGAGCCCGGCTTCACCGACATCCACTTCGCGATCTCGTGCGTCGCGTTCGCCGCGCGAAAGTGCTGCAGCGCGCGCACGACGGTCATCCCGCGTGCGTCGAGGTATTCGTAGAGCGACGCGCCGAGCGCCTGCGGATCGGGCACCACCGCGGCCGGCAACGTCGAATGCTCGACGGCCATCACGATGCCGTCCGCGCGGCGCAGCCGCTCGAGCCGCGCGACCGTCGCGCCGGGCGCGAGGCCGAGACGCGTGATCTCGTCGCGGCTCGCGGTGCGCAGCGTGCGCGACAGCCACACCGAATCGGGCACGAAACCGCGCTGCTGCATCTTCGCGGTGAAGCCGACGAGACGCGACAGCGGATCGGCAACGCGCGGCGTGATGAAGCTGCCCGCCCCGCGCGCCCGCTTGATCAGCCCCTGCTCGACCAGCAGCGCGAGCGCACGACGGGCCGTGATCCGCGACACGCCGACCGACCCCGACAGCAGCCGCTCCGACGGCAGCGCCTCGCCGGCCCGCCACGCGCCGGCGTGAATCGCGCTCGCCAGGTTGCGGGCGAGCTGCAGATACAGCGGCGTGTCGTCGAGGGGATCGGGCGCCAGTTCGGACCAGCCGGTTTCCATGTGCCTCCGGGTGTCGGACGACGATCTCGGACCGTCGAAAGTGAACGCATTATATAACCACCATAATACCAGTCAACGAACTGGTATTAGCGGTGTGGAAATCGCCGAAAGCCTTGCCCGGCAAGCGTTTTAGTTGCCGGAAATCCTTTGTTTACAATGCGATGCGGGATAGGGATTTACCCGGATTGGTATGCAAGGGGACAGTTCCCGGGCCGGATTTGCCAGGCTTGGGAAGCCGAAAACGATACCGGAATAGAACCAGTTCGGCCGACTGGTATGCATCCGGCGGCGGCGCGCGGGCGGCATGCCGGCGCACAGCGTCAGTGGAACTCGCGGCTCGACGTGCGCAGGCCGCCGAGCAGCGGCGTCAGATCCTCGAAATGCTGCGCGACGAGGTGCCTCACGTCGCTGACGACCTGCCACACGCCCGACGCCGCGAGCAGTCGCGAATCGAGCGTTTCGCGGCGCTGCCGCGCGAGCAGCTCGGGCCGCACGATCACGTTCACGCAGCCCGTCTCGTCCTCGAGCGTCATGAACATCACGCCCTTCGCGGTGCCCGGCATCTGCCGCGCGATCACGAGCCCGCATGCACGCGCGAGCCGGCCGTCGGGACGGTCGCGCAACTCGGCCGCGGACGACAGCCGCTGCGCGCGCAACGCGGGCCGCAGCAGCGCGACCGGGTGGCGGTTCAGCGTGAGGCCGGTGGTGTGATAGTCGGCGAGGATGTCGTCGGCTTCCGACGGCGCGCCGAGCACCGGCTGCTCCGTTTCGTCGATCGGCGCGGCGGCGAGCAGGTCGCGCTCCGGTGCCGCGGCGACGGCCTGCCACAGTGCATCGCGGCGATGGCCGGCGAGCGTCGCGAGCGCGTTCGAGGCGGCGAGCGCTTCGAGATCGCGCCGTTCGAGCTGCGCGCGGCGCGCGAGCGCGTCGACGTTCTCGAACGGGCCGGCCGCGCGCGCGGCCTCGATGCGCCGCGCGGCAGCCTCGCCGAGGCCGCGCACGAGCGACAGGCCGAGCCGCACCGCGGGCTGGCCGTGCGGCGGCGGCTGGCCGGGCAGCGCTTCGAGCGACGCTTCCCAGCCGCTTCGCGTGACGTCGGCCGGAAAGACCTTCACGCCGTGGCGCTTCGCATCCTGCACGAGCTGCGCGGGTGCGTAGAAGCCCATCGGCTGGCTGTTCAGCAGCGACGCGACGAAGATCGCGGGCTCGTGGCATTTGAGCCAGCTGCTCGCGTACGCGAGTTTCGCGAAGCTGGCCGCGTGGCTCTCGGGAAAGCCGTATTCGCCGAAGCCCTTGATCTGCTCGAAGATCTGCTCGGCGAATTCGCGCGTGTAGCCGCGTTCGAGCATGCCGTCGATGATCTTGTCGTGATACTTCTCGAGGTTGCCCTTGCGCTTCCACGCGGCCATCGCGCGGCGCAGTTCGTCGGCCTCGCCTGGCGTGAAGCCCGCCGCGACGATCGCGATCTGCATCACCTGCTCCTGGAAGATCGGCACGCCGAGCGTGCGAACGAGCACTTCCTTGAGCGCCTCGCTCGGATACGTGACCTCGCCCTCCTCCTCGCCGGCCACGATCCTGCGCCGCTTCAGATACGGATGCACGGCGCCGCCCTGGATCGGCCCGGGCCGCACGATCGACACCTGGACGACGAGATCGTAGTAGTTGCGCGGCCTCAGCCTCGGCAGCATCGACATCTGCGCACGCGATTCGATCTGGAATACGCCGACCGTATCCGCCCGGCAGATCATGTCGTAGGTTGGTTCGTCATCCTGCGGAATATGCTTCAGCGTGAATGGCTGGCCGTCCTCCTGCGGCCCGCGCCACGCGGTGCGCATGTCGAAGGCGCGATGCAGCGCCGACAGCATGCCGAGCGCGAGCACGTCGACCTTCATCAGCCCGAGCGCCTCGAGATCGTCCTTGTCCCACTGGATCACGCGCCGCCCGTCCATCGCCGCGTTCTCGACCGGCACGAGCCGCGTGAGCTTGCCGCGGCTGATCACGAAGCCGCCCGAATGCTGCGACAGGTGGCGCGGAAAGTTGAGCAAGCGCCCCGCGAGTTCGGCCCATGCGCGAATGATCGGCGTGGCCGGATCGAGCCCGGTCGTCGCGAATTGCTGCAGCAGGTCGCGGCTGCCGTCGAACCAGCGATGCCCCTTCGCGACGCGGTCGACCAGCATCGGATCGACGCCGAGCGCCTTGCCGGTTTCGCGCAGCACGCCGCGCGGACGATACGTCGAGACCGCCGCCGCGAGTGCCGCGCGATCCTTGCCGTATTTTTCGTAGATATGCTGAATGACCTCTTCCCGGCGCTGATGCTCGAAGTCGACGTCGATGTCCGGCGGCTCGCCGCGCTCCTCGCTGATGAAGCGCTCGAACAGCATCGTGCTCTGGTCGGGATCGACCTCGGTGATGCCGAGGCAGTAGCAGACGACCGAGTTCGCGGCCGAGCCGCGGCCCTGGCACAGGATGTTCTGGCTGCGCGCGTATTTGACGATGTCGTAGACGGTCAGGAAGAACGGTTCGTAGCTCAACCTCGCGATCAGGTCGAGTTCATGGCGGATCTGCTTCTCGACCTTCTCCGGGATGCCTTGCGGATAACGCCCCGCCGCCCCCGCGAAGGTTTCCTGTTCCAGATAGCGCGTCGGCGTCAGCCCCTGCGGCACGATCTCGTCGGGATACTCGTAGCGCAGCGAGCCGAGGTCGAAATCGCACGCGTCGAGAATCGCGCAGGTCTCCGCGATCTCGTCCGGCGCGTACAACTGTCCGATCCGCTGCCGCAAACGCAGGTGCTGCTCCGCATTCGGCGCCAGCGCATACCCGCACTCGGCAACCGGCATCCCGACCCGGATCGCCGTCATCACGTCCTGCAATGCCTTGCACGAGCGCCGGTGCATCGTCACGTCGCCGAGTGCGACGATACGCACGCCGCGCCGCTCGCCGACCGCGCGAATCTCCTCGCGCTGCGCGCCATCGAGCGCGCGCTGCAGCTGCACGAGTCCGAGCCGCGCGCGTTCGCCGAAGGTCGCGCGAAACCATGCGACCTGCGCATCGAGCACGTCCGCGCGCACCGGATACGCGGGCACGAGGATCGCGAAGCAGTCGGGCATGCCGCGCAGGTGCGCAAACGCCGCGGGCGGGGCCGACAGCATCCGCGACGTCAACGTATAGGTGCCCTTCGGCGCGGCCATCCGCCGCCACGAGATCAGCTCGGCAAGATTGCCGTAACCTTCGCGGTTCTGCGCGAGCAGCACGAGGCCGAACGCGCCGGGGCCCGGATCGTGACCCGGTGCGACTTCATCCGGCGTGACTTCGAAATACGAACCGATGACGAGCGGCAGCCCTTGCGCCTGCGCCGCGACATGCATGCGCGGCGCGCCGGCCAGCGAGCATTCGTCGGTGATCGCGATCCCGCGATAGCCGAGTTCGGCCGCGCGCTCGACCAGTTCGTCCGCATGCGACGCGCCATGCAGGAACGAAAAGTTTGAGCGGCAGAACAACTCCGCGTAATCGGGTAGCCAGCTGAATTCCGCAACCATCTCCGCTCACCCGAACAAGCCATGCAGGAACCAGCGCGGCTCGGCCTGGCTTCCCGAGCGCTCCAGGAACACCCAGTAGCACGCACCGACCTCGTCTTGCGCGACGTAGTAATCGCGTGCGGCCAGTTGCCCGTCGAACCACCCGGCTTCGATCCGCTCGGCCGACGACATCATCCTGAGCGGCGTATGGAACACCGGCCGGTTCTCGCGCATCAGGAGCGGCTGCGGCTCGGCCAGCAGCCACGCGGGGCGCGGCGGCACGGCGGGCGGCCCGCCGGCCGGCCTGCCCGCTTGCGCATCGAGCGGCAGCCAGCGGTTCGCGGCCTCCGGACGGTGATCGGCGACGGGTGCCGCGCGCAGCACGTTCTCCGCGCCGAGCCGCGCGACCAGCAGTTCGAACAGCCGCGCACGCGTCTCGCGCGTGCCGCCCGGCTCGGGAAAGAGATCGTCGGCCGGCGGCGCGACCGATTCGACGCGCGTGGCCTTCAGCCGCACCGCGATCACCGCGGCCGGCAATTCGACGCGCGCGAGCCGCTCGCCGAGCAGCCGCATGAAGTGCGTCTCGTCGCGCACGGGCGCGGCGAACGCGAGTTCGAGCGGTGTCGGCGGCACGGCCTGACGGCCGCGCTCGTGCTCGAGATCGAACGTCATCGCGGCCAGCGACAGCTGCCGCGCGGCCAGCCACCCGCAGAGCTGCACGACGAGCCGCCGCGCGGCGAACAGCACGGCCTCCGCGTATTCGACGCGCTCCGGCAATTCGAGCCGCACGTCGAACACGGGCGGCACCGCCATCCACGCAAGCGGCTCGACCGCATCGCCGTACGCGCGATCGAGCGCGGCGAGCAGCGCCGGACCGCAGCGGCGCTGCAGCCCCGCGCGCGGCAAGCCGCGCAGATCGGCGAGCGTGCGGCAGCCGAGGCCGTCGAACCAGCCCGCATACGCGCGCGCGTCGGGCAGCAGCGCGCACGGCAGACGATCGAGCGTACGGACGAGCGAAGCCGGCCCGGCCACGCGGCGCCGGATGCGCGCACGCGCCGACATGCGCGCGAGCAGCCACGCGCCGCGCCCGGTCGGCGCGGCGGACAGGCGCGCCGCATAGCCGAGCGCCGCGAGCGTCGCGCGCACCTGGCGGCACAGCGACGGCAGGCCGCCGAACAGGCGCAGGCTCGGGCCGACGTCGACGATCAGCGTCGCTTCGTCGTCGAGTGCGACGCACGGCGAGAAGCGCAGCAATGCGAGCGCGACCGCGCGCAGCGCATCGGCCTCGCGGGCGGGATCGCGTTCGACGAGCCGTGTGTCGGGCGCGAGCGTCAGCACGCCGCCGCGCTTCATGCCCGCGCGCACGCCCTGCCGGCGCGCGGGCGCATCGGCAATCAGCACGACACCTTGCTCGAGCACCGCACAGCCTGCGTCGTCTGCGTCGTCTGCGTCGTCCGCCGCGCCGTCAGACGGCGGCGGGACGCACACGTCGAGCGGCAGGCGCGGCAGATGGATGCCGAGCAAGACGCGCATAGCGGCTCTCCACGATGGGCGACGGCAAATCGAGCGCGAGCGGCTCGCTGCGCGCGGGCCCGCGGCGCTTGACGATGTCGAGCGACACGCCGCCCGGCACCGGATGCAGCGCGACGCGCAGCACGGCCGGCGACGGCTGCCGCGCGGCCGACAGCGGGCGCAGCATCACGAACAGCGTGTCGCCGGTGCGCGCGGCCGCGAGATGCAGGCGCCGCAGCGCATCGGGCCGCGCGTCCTGCCAGAGCAGCAGCGCACCGCAGCAGCCCGTCCTGAGCGCCTGCTCGGCGGCCCACAAGGCATCCGTGCGGCTGCCGGTGCGCAGCCACAGCAGTGCGTCGGCCGACACGCCGAGACCGGCGAGCGCCGTCGCATGCGGCGACTGAGGCGGCGCGACGAGCGCGAGCGGACGCCGCGCACTGACGGTGCGCGCGAGCGCGGGCGCGAGCAGCCGCATCTCGCCGCAGCCCGGCTGAGCGGCCAGCAACTCGACGAGCCCGCCGACCGGCCAGCCGCCGCCCGGCAGTTCGGCGGACAGCGGCGCGAAACCCGTGTCGATCGTGCGCGCACCGCCGCGCGCGAGCTGCGAGCCGCGCCAAAGGGACGGATGAAGGGATTCGGGAGAAATGGAGGATGCGAGCATGACGCCACCCACAACTGTATGGATATACAGTATATGGCAATGCGCGTGCGTCGCACAGTACTGAGGCGAAACCGGTTTTTCGTCAGAGGAAAAACGACGGGAAATCCAGCGCGATCGTTCATGTTACGCCGCACCGGAGCGGGCGGGCCGGATCGTGTCGTCCGAATCGCCGGGCCGACACACCAACCGCCGGGCGAACCGGCACGATGCGGCACCCCGCACCGCACCGGCCCGCCCGCCGCGCGTCAGCCGAGCAGCAACGCGTCGTCGTCGAGCTGCTCGTGCCGCACCTTCTCGAACATCTGCAGCAGGTCCGGCACGTCGAGCCCGCGGCGCTGGTCGCCCGACACGTCGAGCACGACCTGCCCCTGGTGCAGCATCACCGTGCGGTCGCCGTAGTCGAGCGCCTGGCGCATGCTGTGCGTGACCATCATCGTCGTCAGCTTGCTGTCGGCGACGATGCGCTCGGTCAGCTCCAGCACGAACGCGGCCGTCTTCGGGTCGAGCGCAGCCGTGTGCTCGTCGAGCAGCAGGATCCGCGACGGCCGCAGCGACGCCATCAACAGGCTCACCGCCTGCCGCTGACCGCCCGACAGCAACCCGATCCGATCGGTCAGCCGGTTTTCCAGCCCGAGGTTCAGCAGACGCAGCTTGTCGCGGAACAGCTCGCGCGACGGCCGGTCGAGCGCCGCGCGAAAGCCGCGCCGGGCGCCGCGCGCCATCGCGAGCGCCATGTTTTCCTCGATCGTCAGCGCCTCGCAGGTGCCGGCCATCGGATCCTGGAACACGCGCGCGACGAGGTGCGCGCGGTCCCACGCCGGCTGGCGCGTGACGTCCGTGCCGTCGATCGCGATGCGTCCCGCATCGACGCGCTGGTCGCCGCTGATCGCGTTGAGGAAAGTCGACTTGCCAGCGCCGTTCGAGCCGATCACCGCGACGAACTGGCCGTCGGGAATCTCGAGCGACAGCCCGCGCAACGCGCGCGTCTCGATCGGCGTGCCGGGGTTGAACGTGAGTTTCAGGTCGTGTGCAGACAGCATGTCAGGCCCCTCCGTTCTTGCGCGCGAACAGCTTCTTGCGCGTCGCCG
Organism: Burkholderia sp. MSMB0856; assembly: GCF_001524645.2. NCBI lineage: Bacteria > Pseudomonadati > Pseudomonadota > Betaproteobacteria > Burkholderiales > Burkholderiaceae > Burkholderia > Burkholderia sp. MSMB0856. The sequence continues at coordinate 3,118,350 of NZ_CP013427.1, forward strand.
GCAGCACCAGCGCGATCGTGACGAGCGCGGCCGTCACGAGGTTCAGGTCCTGCGCCTTCAGGCCGATGAATTCGCTGTTCAGCGCAAGCGCGATGAAGAAGCGGTAGACGATCGCGCCGAGCACGACGGCGAGCGTCGTCAGCACGAGCCGGCGCGCGGGCAGCAGCGTTTCGCCGATGATCACCGCGGCCAGCCCGATCACGATCGTGCCGATCCCCATCGAGATGTCGGCGCCGCCCTGCGTCTGCGCGAACAGCGCACCGGCGAGCGCGACGAGCGCGTTCGACAGCGCCATCCCGGCGAGCGTCGCGCGGCCCGTCGCGATGCCCTGCGCGCGCGCCATCCGCGGGTTCGCGCCGGTCGCGCGCATCGCGAGACCGAGCTGCGACGAGAAGAACCAGTCGAGGCCGAGCTTCGCGACCACGACGACGATCGCGAGCAGCGCCGGGCGCAGCACGTAGTCGGGCATCCAGTCGGGCTGCAGCACGGTGAAGATCGTCGGCTCGGTGATGAGCGGCACGTTCGGCCGGCCCATGATCCGCAGGTTCACGGAGTAGAGCGCGATCATCATCAGGATGCTGGCGAGCAGGTCCATGATCTTCAGGCGCACGTTGAGCCAGCCGGTGACGAAGCCGGCCAGCGCGCCCGCGACGATCGCGATCACCGTCGACGTGAACGGGTCGTGGCCAGCGGAAATCAGCGTCGCGGCGACGGCGCCGCCGAGCGGAAAGCTGCCGTCGACGGTCAGGTCGGGGAAGTTGAGGATGCGGAATGAAATCAGCACCCCGAGGGCGACGAGACTGAAGATCAGGCCGATCTCCAGCGCGCCCAGAAACGAGAACAGAGACATGATGGGGAAATCCTGTTGCTTCCCGGCCGGACGTGTACGGCCGGGCGAAGCGGACGGGCGGCCCCGGGTGGGAGCCGCCCGCCCGGCGGTTTCGTTCAGGCCCGGATCGGGCCTGCAAGCGCGGCGGTCGGGCCGCGGCTTACTTGATGACCGTCTTCGCTTCCTTGAGCAGATCCGGCGACAGCGTCACGCCCTGCTTCGCGGCCGCGCCCGTGTTCGCGAACAATTCGAGGTTGCTGCTCGTCTCCGACGCGATCGCGCCCGGCTTCTCACCCTTCAGGATGCGCGCGACGACCTTGCCGGTCTGCCGGCCGAGGTCGCCGTAGTTGATACCGAGCGCCGCGATGCCGCCGCGCTTCACGCTGTCGGTGTCGCCGGCGACGAGCGGGATCTTCGCTTCGTTCGCGACCTTCACGAGCGCTTCGTACGCGGACACGACGTTGTTGTCGGTGTTCGTGTAGATCACGTCGACCTTGCCGATCAGGCTCTTCGCGGCCGGGCCGATGTCGACGGTGCGCGGCGCGGCCGCTTCCTTCAGCGTCATCCCCTGCTTCGCGAGAATCTCCTTGAGCTCCTTCACGACCACGACCGAGTTCGCCTCGCCCGGGTTGTAGACCATGCCGACCGTCTTCGCCTTCGGCACGACGCGCTTGATCAGCGCGACCTGGCGGTCGAGCGGCAGCTTGTCGGAGACGCCCGTCACGTTGGTGCCCGACGCGCCCCAGCCCTTCACGAGCTGGGCTGCGACCGGATCGGTCACGCCCGAATACACGACCGGCACGCTCTTCGTCAACGCAACCACCGCCTGCGCGGCCGGCGTCGCGATCGCGACGATCACGTCGGGCTGGTCGCCGACGAACTTGCGCGCGATCTGCGCGGCCGTGCCCGTGTTGCCCTGCGCGCTCTGGTATTCCCACTTGAGCTTGTCGTCGCCGTATCCTTCCGCCTTCAGTTCGGCACGCACGCCGTCGCGGATCGCATCGAGCGCCGGATGGTCGACGATCGACAGCACCTTGACCGTCTGGGCGTGCGCGGCGCCTGCCAGCGCGAATGCGGCGACGCCGGCCGTGATCGAACGGATCGCGAAAGTCTTGAAACGCTTCATGGGTGAGTCTCCCCCGTATTTGTGTCGGTTCTGGATGATGGATTCCCGCCGCCGTCATGCAGGTGCCGATGCGCGCGCAACCGGATGACGGCGCGGGCGGCAGCGGCCCCGCGCGGGCCCCGGGAAGGCGCGCGGCGGCGAGCGCACGAGGATACCATTTCCGCAGACCACCGCCTGACTCCGCGCTTTCGGCCGACCGAGCGGCACACGCGGCCGCCGCACCGCCGCGAAACGCTCGTGAAGCCCGGCCGGCGGCGCTCCGCGCCGGTCCCGGCGCAACGCGTCAGCCGCATTCACAGCTTTACGTTATGCTGTCCGCCGACCCAATCCACACCATCGGAGGGTGCATGAAACGGGGACTCCACGCGATCGCGTGCGCGGCCGTCGCGCTGGTGCTGCCAGGCGCGGCATTCGCGCTGACCGACGGCAGCGCGCAATACGACGACTGCATGCTGGGCGCGCTGCGCGAGAGCCGCAACGGCGCGGCCGCGCAACTGATCCAGCGCTCGTGCGACGCGCTGTACCGCAACAACGCGATGCTGCTGCCGCGCGAGCGGCGCTTTCACGAGTGCGTCGTGCAGTCGTTGCCGGGCGTGCGCGACAACTACGCGATCCAGCAGATCATGGCGATCTGCTCGCGGCGCGGCGAGATGTGAGCCGGCACTGAACGCCGGGCGCCGCGCCATGGTCTGCCGGCGGCGCCAACGAAAAAGGGCCTGCGCGATGCAGGCCCTTTCGTTTCAGCGGTCCGACCGGTGTGCGACGTTCAGAACGACGCGACCATCGAGCCCTTGAACTGCTTCTTGATGAATTCCCGTACTTCCGCCGACTGGTACGCCTTCACCAGCTTTTTCACCCACGGCTGATCCTTGTCCTTCGCGCGCACGGCGATCAGGTTCGCATACGGGCTCGTCAGCGATTCGAGCGCGATCGCGTCCTTGGTCGGCTGCAGGTTCGCGGCGAGCGCGTAGTTCGTGTTGATCACGGCGGCGTCGACATCCGACAACACGCGCGGCAGTTGCGCGGCGTCGAGCTCGGAGATCTTCAGCTTCTTCGGGTTCTCGGCGATGTCGAGCACCGTCGCGTTGTTGCCGCCCGTGCCGGCGCCTGCCTTCAGCTTGATCACGCCTTGCGTCTGCAGCAGCAGCAGCGCGCGGTTCTCGTTCGACGGATCGTTCGGCACCGCGAGCTTCGCGCCTTGCGGCAGGTCCTTCAGCGCCTTGAACTTCTTCGAGTACACGCCGATCGGCGAGATATAGGTCAGGCCCGCGCTGACGATCTTGTAGCCGCGCTGCTTCACCTGGCTGTCGAGGTACGGCTGGTGCTGGAAGCTGTTCGCGTCGAGGTCGCCCGCATCGAGCGCCGCGTTCGGCTGCACGTAGTCGTTGAACTCGATGACCTTCACGTTCAGGCCTTCCTTCTCCTTCGCGACCTTCTGCACGAGCTGCCACACTTCCGCATCCGGGCCGGCGACCGTGCCGACCTTGATGACCTTGTCCTCGGCGTGCGCGCCCGCCGACAGCGTCAGCGCGGCACCGGTGGCCAGCACGGAAAATACCTTCAGGAGACTGCGACGCTTCATCTGTTTCTCGCTTGCTTGCTAACTAAAAATGGGGCGCGATACGGGTATCCCCGAACTCGCAGGAAGGGGCAAATGGTGTCACAGGATCGGCCGGAAGTGAAATACATCCCGCTCATATGGGTATGCACCGCAGCAGTGCCGGCAGACGATGCGCGGCTCGGCCGTTAGTTGCGTTCAGTGTACGCGGGCACCGGCGTCGGCGACCCGGAACGCGCCGATCGCGTCGCGCAGCCGCCCGGCCTGCTCCTGCAGCGACGCCGCGGCCGCGGTGGCCTCCTCGACGAGCGCCGCGTTCTGCTGCGTGACCTGATCCATCTGCGTGACCGCGCGCCCGACCTGCGTGATGCCGCTCGCCTGCTCTTCGGACGCCGCCGCGATCTCGCCCATGATGTCGGTCACGCGCGCGACCGCCTGCAGGATCTCGCCCATCGTCGTGCCGGCCTGGCCGACCAGCGTCGAACCGTTGCGCACGCGCTCGACCGAATCGACGATCAGCTCGCGGATCTCCTTCGCCGCCGTCGCGCTGCGCTGCGCGAGTGATCGCACCTCGCCCGCGACCACCGCGAAGCCGCGCCCCTGCTCGCCGGCCCGCGCGGCCTCGACCGCCGCGTTCAGCGCAAGGATGTTGGTCTGGAACGCGATGCCCTCGATCACGCCGATGATGTCGGCGATCTTGCGCGAGCTGTCGTCGATCTCGCCCATCGTGCCGATCACGCGACTGACGACGTCGTTGCCCGCCCGCGCGATCTCCGATGCGTTGTTCGCGAGCCCGCTCGCCTGCCGCGCGTTGTCGGCGTTCTGCTTCACCGTCGCGGTCAGCTGCTCCATGCTCGCGGCCGTTTCCTCGAGCGATGCGGCCTGCTCCTCGGTGCGCTGCGACAGGTCGTCGTTGCCGGACGCAATCTCGCGGCTCGCCGACGCAATCGACTCGGCCGACTGGCGGATTCCGCCGATCGTCGCCTGCAGGCGCGCTTGCATGTCGCGCATCGCCGCCATCATGCTCGTGTCGTCGCCCGCACGCACCGGCACCGGCCGCGTGAGGTCGCCCTGCGCGATGCGCGTTGCCAGCGCGGCCGCTTCGTCCGGCTCGCCGCCGAGGCTGCCGCGAACGTTGCGAATGATCACGAGCATCGCCGCGCTGATCACGAATCCGATCACGAACACGACCGCGAGGTGGCCGAACAGCGTCCGGTAGTAGACGGTATCGATGTCCTTGAGGAACACGCCGCTCGAGATGTTCCAGTCCCACGGCGCGAAGCGCGTGACGTAGCTGATCTTCGGCACCGCGGTCTCGCTGTGCTGCAACCGCCCGCGATACTCGGCGAAGCCGCTGCCGGTCGCCTTCGCCGCGTTCAGGATCGTGACGAACAGCGGCTTGCCGTCCGGGTCGAGATAGTCGCCGACCTGCGTGCCGACCAGCTTCGGCAGCGTCGGGTGCATCAGCACGACGGGTTTCGAATCCATCACGAACACATAGCCCGACTCGCCGTAGCGCATCGCGGCCAGGCTCGCGAGCGCGTCGCGCTTCGCGTCGGCCTCGGGCAACGTGCCACTCTGCGCGAGCGCGTGATATGCGTTGACAATGCCGGCCGCCGAGTCGACCAGATTGGCGATGCCGGCCTTGCGTTCGGCGAGCATCGTCGCGCGCGTCTCGTATGCGCTCCATGCGCCGACGCCGAGCAAGCCGATCCATACCAGCGCAAGCGCGAGCCACAGCTTGCGATTCAAACTCATTCTGCTCATCTGCGTGCCTCGTTGTCGAAGTCGATTCCCGCATACGCGCGAACGGCCGGTCGCGCGCAAACGGTTGCCCCCATATTTACGGCAGCGAGACTTACAACTTGAATACACGCGCGACGGCCGGCACGACACGCGACGGCCGCTGTGCTAAAAAGACCGGCTGACCGGCACACGACGCGCCGGCGACATTCCAGGGCCATCCATGTACGTCATCGACATCCACTACAACGCGTCGCTCGAGCGCATCGACGATGCGCTCGAACGCCACCGTGCGTATCTGCAGCCGCTGTTCGAGCGCGGCATCTTCATCGCGGCGGGGCCGAAGGTGCCGCGCGAAGGCGGCGTGATCCTCGCGGCCCGCATCGACCGCGACGAACTGGACGCGATCCTCGAGACCGATCCGTTCGTGACCGAAGGGCTCGCGACGTACCGCGTGACGGAATTCCGGATCACGCGTGCCGCGCAGGGCTTCAACGTGCCGGCACTGCCGTAACGCGCGCCGGCGCGCGAATACGCGCACGCACGCCGCCTCGCGAGGCGGCGAATGCAGATCGAGGGGAAACGGGAAGAATGCGTGACGGCGCGTCGCGGCCGCCACGCGTTTCGCCGGGCGAACGCCCGGGCGAACATGCGGCGCGCGCCGCTCAGTCGACCAGCAGCTTCAGGTCGTGGACCCACGGGCCGGGGCCCTGGCCGTCACGCACGAACAGGCGCAGCTTGCCGTCGCTGTCGAACACGTAGCTCGCGGCGGTGTGATCCATCGTGTAGCTGCCGGGCGTCTTGCCGGGCACCTTCGCGTAGTACACGCGGAAATCCTTCGTGACCTTCTTGAGCGCCGCTTCGTCGGCCGGCCGCAGGCCGATGAACGACGGATCGAACGCGGGCACGTACTGGCCGAGCAGCGCGGGCGTGTCGCGCTCCGGATCGACGGTGACGAACAGCACCTGCACGCGTTTCGCGGCATCGGGCCCGAGCTGCTTCAGTGCCTCGGACAGTTCGGCCATCGTCGTCGGGCAAACATCCGGACAGTGCGTATAGCCGAAGAACATCACGACCGCACGGCCCTTGAAGTCGGCGAGCGTGCGCACCTTGCCCGTCGTGTCGGGCAGCGAGAAATCGCTGCCGAACTGCGTGTTGCCGGTGATGTCGAGATTCTGGAATTTCGGCGCGTTGTCGCAGCCGGCGAGCAGCGTGGCTGCCGCGAATGCGCACGCGAGCATCCAGCCTTGGCGCGCGCGGCGCCCGAACCATGAATGGTGCATTGCGTTCAAACCGTGCGGTTACACGCCAAGCAGCGGGCGTGCATAGTGATCGACGAGCAGCGCGGCGAACAGCAGCGACAGGTAGACGATCGAGTAACGGAAAGCCTTGCGGGCGAGTTCGTCCGAATAGTCGCGGTGGATCTTCCATGCATACGCGAGGAACACCGCGCCGAGCAGCACCGCGCTCGTCAGGTAGACGGCCCCGCTCATCCCGGAGATGAACGGCATCAGCGTGACCGCGAACAGGATCACCGTATACAGCAGGATGTGCAGCCGCGTGAATTTCTCGCCGTGCGTGACGGGCAGCATCGGCAGGCCCGCGTTTTCGTAATCCTTGCGGCGATACAGCGCGAGCACCCAGAAATGCGGCGGCGTCCACACGAAGATGATCAGCACGAGGATCCATGCATCGCCGGGCACCGCGCCGGTGACCGCGGCCCAGCCGAGCGCCGGCGGCATCGCGCCCGATGCGCCGCCGATCACTATGTTCTGCGGCGTCATCGGCTTGAGCAGCAGCGTGTAGATCACCGCGTAGCCGACGAACGTCGCGATCGTCAGCCACATCGTCAGCGGATTCGTGAACGTATAGAGCGTCCATGCGCCGACGCTGCCGAGCACGGCCGAGAACAGCAGGATCTGCGGGGTCGTGATCTCGCCGCGCGCGGACGGACGCCATGCGGTGCGCCGCATCATCGCGTCGATCTTCTGTTCGACGAGGCAGTTGATCGCGAACGCCGCGCCGGCCAGCAGCCAGATGCCGACGGTGCCGCCGATCAGCACATGCCACGGCACCATGCCCGGCGTCGCGAGAAACATGCCGATCACCGCACAGAACACCGCGAGCTGCGTGACACGCGGCTTCGTCAGCGCCATGTACTGCGAGAACCGGCTACCGGGCGATTGGGAAAGGGTGCTTTGCATGGGGACGGTCACGCCGGGGCGGCGTCGCGCGCGGGCTGCACGACACGGCCGGGGCGGCTTGAAAGGATGCGAAAGTTTAACATGACGACGAGCAGCAGCAGGATCGCGGCGCCGCCGTTGTGCGCGACGGCAACCGGCAGCGGCCACTGCAGCACGATGTTGGTCAGGCCCGTCAGGAACTGCAGCAGGACCACCAGCAGCACGCCGTTCGCGGGCCGGCGCAGCGACTCGAAGCGGCGCATCTTCAGCGCGAACGCGACCAGGTATGCGACGACGACGAACGCGAACGTGCGGTGGGTCCAGTGGATCGCGACCAGCGCGTCCTGCGTGATCGCATCGCCATCCTTCGTCATGCCGAGCGCGCGCCACAGATGGAAGCCCTGCTCGAAGTTCATCGGCGGAATCCACTGGCCGTTGCAGGTGGGGAAGTCGGTACACGCGAGCACCGCGTAGTTGGTGCTCACCCAGCCGCCGAGCGCGATCTGCACGACCAGCAGCACCAGCGCCGCGAGCGCGGCCGCGCGGTAGCGGCCGGCCTCCGGGTCATGCGACGGCAGCGGCGTCTGCCGCGCCGCGAGCCAGCCGAGCGTGCCGAGCAGCGTGAGGCCGAGCAGCAAGTGGGTCGTGACGATCACCGGCTGCAGCTTCATCGTGACCGTCCACGCGCCGAACACGCCCTGCACGACGATCAGCAGCAAGAGGCTCGTCGGCCACCACGGCGACACGTGCAGCGGGCGGCGGCGCAGCCGCGCGGACCACGCAATCACGACCTGCGCGATGATCAGCACGCCGATCGCCATCGCGAAATAGCGGTGGATCATCTCGATCCACGCCTTCGTCATGCTGACAGGGCCGGTCGGCATCGCCTGGTGCGCGGCCGTGATCGCAGCATGTGCGATGAACGGCGACGACGTGCCGTAGCAGCCGGGCCAGTCCGGGCAGCCGAGGCCCGAATCGGTCAACCGCGTGAAGCCGCCGAACATCACCAGGTCGAGGGTCAGGAACGTGGTGATCCACACCAGCTTGCGGAACTTGTCGTCGTCGGCCTTCACCCACACGTACGACAGCGGCAGCAGCGCGATGCAGAGGCCGATCAGGCCGAGTTGCAGTAGATACGACATCGAATGGTTGCCTCGCCGTCTCGCCTTAGCCGATGCTCGACCACTTCAGCAGCTTCGAGACGTCCGTCTTGATCTTGCTGGGGTTCGGGTTCTTCGGGAAACGCATCATCAGGTTGCCGTTCGGATCGACCATGTAGATGTGATCGCTGTCCTTGGTGCCGGCTTCCGCCGGCAGCCACGCGGCGACCGCGGCCGGATCGGCGACCAGCCGGCGCGTGTCCGGGTAGGCCTCCAGCACCTTCTGCGGTACCGCGCCCGCATCGCTGCGCAGCCATACCATCGTGATCCGGTGCCGCTCGCCCGCCTGCGTGACGCGGATCTGGCGCATGAAGTAGAGCTTTTGCGCGCAGGCGTCGTCGCACGCGCTGCGGTCGGTCATCACGAACAGCCACACGCCGCGCAGCGACGACAGCGGCACCGTCTTGCCGGTTTCGTCGGTCACCTGCAGGTCGGCCGGGATCGGCCGCTGCGGCTCGATCAGCGTGCCGTAGTTGGTCGAACCGCCCTTCGGCTTGATCACGTAATAGGTGAAGTACGACGCGATGATCGGCGCTGCGCACACGAGACCCAGCAGCACGAGCATCCAGCGGCCGCGCTTGCGGGCCGCGGGCGAGATCGGCGCTGCGGCCGGACCCTGACGGGAAGATTGCATGGACAAATCAGACCTCTCGAAACGAACCCGCGGCGCTTGCGCCGCGTCCTGGCATGGCGCTCACGCGCCGGCCGACTTCTTCGCCGCACGCCGCGCGGCGTACAGGCCGAAACCGAGCGCGGCCGCCCCCATGGCCCACCACTGAAACATGTAACCGTAATTGCGCTCGACGCCGGTCGTCGCCGCCGGCCAGTCGCGCACGAGCTTGTCGCCGTCGTCGCTCGTCTGCTGGATCACGAACGGCTGCAGCGGCAGCCCCGTTTCCTTCGCATACGCGGCGACGTCCAGGTTTTGCCGGATCTTCTGGTGCGCGGCCGAGCCGCCTTCGCCAAGCTCGAACGCGCGCGACGCATCGGCGCGCGCGATGCCTTCGATCTCGATGTCGCCGTCTGGCGTCGAAAACGGCTCGATCGCCGTGCGATCGGCGATGTTGCGCGGCAGCCAGCCGCGGTTCACCAGCACGACACCGCCGCCCGAGAGTTTAAACGGCATCACGACGTAAAAACCCGGCTGGTCGTTATACGGCCGATTGTCGAGAAACACCGCCAGCTCCGGCAGGAAGCGGCCCCGTGCCCGCACGCGGTGGAACTCGATCGACGCGAGCGGAATCGGCTGCGCGCCGACGTCGACGGGCGCCGCGTGCTCGTAGCGCACGATGCTCGCCTGCAGCGCTTCCTTCTGGTGCGCGCGGTCGCGCTGCCAGAACCCGAGGCGAATCGTGACCGCGACGACGACGAGAATCAGCAGCGCAGGCAGCCAGCGGATCTTCATCGGGCCACCCGCGAGACGCATTCGCGAAAGCGAAGTGCGATAATTATCCTCTTCCTTTCGAATTGCCGTCGTCCGGTTCGCGTCATGCACATCCTCGTTCCCATCGCCTTCGTCCTCATCGTCGCCAGCATGGGCTCGGCGCTCTACTTCATGATGCAAGACCGCGGCCATACGAAACGCATGGTGTGGTCGCTTGCCACCCGCGTCGGGCTGTCGATCTCGCTGTTCCTGTTCATCCTGTTCGCGAACTGGATGGGCTGGATCCATTCGACCGGCCTGCCGATCGGGCGTTGACGCATTCGTTCGTGCCGGCGGTCGCCGTGACCGCCGCGACCGCTGTGACATTTCGCCGCACAACGGCACCACCAAGCAAAAGCGCCGCCTGACGGAGTCGCGGCGGCGCCGGGTTGGCGTTGAGCGCAGGCAACCAGCCGCTGCCCCGTCCCCGCCAATGAAAACGGCCCGCGCATCGCTGCGCGGGCCGTTCCTGCATTTACAGCCAGTAGACGACGACGTACAGGCCGAGCCAGACGACGTCGACGAAGTGCCAGTACCACGCGGCGCCTTCGAATGCGAAGTGGTGATCCGGCTTGAAGTGGCCGCGGATCATCCGCACCAGCACCACCGCGAGCATCGTGCCGCCAAGGAACACGTGGAAGCCGTGGAAGCCCGTCAGCAGGAAGAACGTCGAGCCGTACACGCCCGAGTTCAGCGTCAGGTTCAGTTCGTTGTACGCGTGGTAGTACTCGAAGCCCTGCATGAACAGGAAGCAGACACCGAGCACGAGCGTCGCGGCCAGCCAGGCGATCGCCTTGTTGCGGTGATCGTCGCGCAGCGCGTGGTGCGACACCGTCAGCGTCGCGCCCGACGCCAGCAGGAATGCGGTGTTCAGCGTCGGGATCGGCCACGGGCCCATCGTCTTGAAGTGACCGGCGAGAGCAGCGGGGCCTTCGTTCGGCCACACGGCGGAGAAGTCCGGCCAGATCAGCTTGTAGTCGAGGCTGCCGAGCTGGTGCAGCGCGATTTCACGCGCATAGAACAGCGCGCCGAAGAACGCGCCGAAGAACATGACTTCGGAGAAGATGAACCAGCTCATGCTCCAGCGGTACGACTTGTCGACGTTCTTACCGTAATGGCCGCCTTCCGACTCGGCGATCGCGTCGCCGAACCAGTGATACAGCGTGAAGAGCAACCACAGCAGGCCAAGCAGCGCCGTGTACGGAGCCCAGTCGTGACCGTTGATCCACAGCGCCACCGACGCGAGCATGACCAGCAGGCCGATGGCCGCGCTGATCGGATGCTGCGACGGATGCGGCACGAAATAGTACGGGGTCTGGTTTTGACCGCTCATGCTTGATTCTCCACTTCAGTCCAATTTGTGTACCGGAAACCGCTCCGGCTTTATTTCTTGCACGGCGCGTGCCGCCACCGCGCTTTCCCGCACGCGGCGCCCGGGCGCCACGCACTGCATTCTTTCGTGGCCGCGTGCCGCGGGCCTCAGCCCACGACCGCGCGCACGATCAGGATCAGCACGCCGATGAACACACCGGCCGCGATCAACGCGACGATCAGCACGTGCAGCGGATTGAGCTGCGTCGCATCGGCCTCCAGGTCGCGCCGCTTGCGCACCCCGAAGAACGACCACAACACCGCTCGCAACGCCTGGCCGAACGACCCGCTCCGCTTGGTCTCTGTCACCGCCCCGTCTCCATCGTCATGCGTCCGGCTTCGCCGCGCCCTGCGCCGCCGTCTTGCGCGGTGCCGGCGCCGGCGCGGCCGGCGTGTTCAGCTCGAAGAACGTGTACGACAGCGTGATCGTCTTCACGTCCTTCGGCAGCTTCGGATCGATCACGAACACCACCGGCATCTTGCGCGACTCGTTCGCGGCCAGCGTCTGTTGCGTGAAGCAAAAACACTCGATCTTCTTGAAGAATTCCGTTGCCTGCTTCGGCGCGTAGCTCGGAATCGCCTGCGCCACCATCGGCCGGCCCTGCCCGTTGGTCACGTCGTACACGATCGTCGTGAGTTCGCCCGGATGCACGTCGAGGCTGTTGTGCTCCGGCTTGAACCCGAGCGGACCGCGCGCATTCGCATCGAACTCGACCGACACCGTGCGGCTGTAGTCGACCTGCGTGTTCTTCGCCTCGCGTTCGCTGACATCGCGCTGCACCAGGTTGTTGATGCCGGTGATCTGGCAAATCGCGCGATACATCGGAATCAGCGCGAAGCCGAAGCCGAACATCAGCCCGGCCACGACGAAGAGCTTCATCAGCATCGAACGATTGAACGCGCGATCGACGGCGCCCTCTTCCGGCTTCGACATACGACTACTTCCTCGCTACTGCGTCAGTTGCTGCATCAGTGAGTGGACAGCCACCACTGCTTGATCACGACACCCACAAAAAAAACGGCGGCGATGACGAGCAGGGTGAGGCCGAGCCGCTTGTTGCCCGCGCGAATCTGCTCGGGCGTTCGTCTTTCTTGTGGATTCCGGTTCATCTGAAACTTCGGTTCCGCGCCCGCCGCGCCTGCCTGCGCGGCAGGCAGCGGCGGAACGCTGGGTGAAACTTATTCGACGTGCGGCGGTTGCTCGAACGTGTGGAAGGGAGCCGGGCTCGGCACCGTCCACTCGAGGCCCGTCGCGCCATCCCACGGCTTGTCCGACGCCTTTTCCAGCTCGCCGCCGCCACGGTAGGCCGGCAGCGCGACCGCGAACAGGAAGTACACCTGCGCGAGGCCGAAGCCGAATGCACCGATCGTCGCCACCTGGTTGAAGTCCGTGAACTGCGCCGGGTAGTCCGCATAGCGGCGCGGCATGCCCGCGAGACCGACGAAGTGCATCGGGAAGAACGTCAGGTTGAAGAAGATCATCGACGACCAGAAGTGGATCTTGCCGCGCGTCTCGTTGTACATCCAGCCCGTCCACTTCGGCGCCCAGTAGTACCAGCCCGCGAATAGCGCGAACAGCGACCCGGCCACCAGCACGTAGTGGAAGTGCGCCACCACGAAGTAGGTGCCGTGGTACTGGATGTCGAGCGGCGCCATCGCCAGCATCAGGCCCGTCAGACCGCCGAACGTGAACACGAACAGGAAGCCGATCGCGAACAGCATCGGGGTTTCGAACGTCATCGAGCCGCGCCACATCGTCGCGAGCCAGTTGAACACCTTCACGCCCGTCGGCACCGCGATCAGCATCGTCGCGTACATGAAGAACAACTGACCGGTGACCGGCATGCCCGTTGCGAACATGTGGTGCGCCCAGACCATGAACGACAGGATCGCGATCGAAGCCGTCGCGTACACCATCGAGCTATAGCCGAACAGCGTCTTGCGTGCGAACGCCGGGATCACCTGCGACACGATCCCGAACGCCGGCAGAATCATGATGTACACCTCGGGGTGGCCGAAGAACCAGAAGATGTGCTGATACATCACCGGGTCGCCGCCGCCTGCCGCGTTGAAGAACGACGTGCCGAAGTGGCGGTCGAACAGCACCATCGTGATCGCGCCTGCCAGAACCGGCATCACGGCGATCAGCAGGTACGCGGTGATCAGCCAGGTCCATGCGAACATCGGCATCTTCATCAGCGTCATGCCCGGTGCGCGCATGTTCAGGATCGTCACGACGATGTTGATCCCGCCCATGATCGACGAAGCGCCCATGATGTGGACCGCGAAGATCGCGAAGTCCATGCCCGGGCCCATCTGCGTCGACAGCGGTGCGTACAGCGTCCAGCCGGCGGCCGTCGCGCCGCCCGGCGCGAAGAACGAACCGACCAGCAGCACGGCCGCGACCGGCAGCAGCCAGAAGCTGAAGTTGTTCATCCGCGCGAACGCCATGTCGGACGCGCCGATCTGCAGCGGAATCATCCAGTTCGCGAAGCCGACGAACGCCGGCATGATCGCGCCGAACACCATGATCAGGCCGTGCATCGTCGTGAGTTCGTTGAAGAACTCCGGACGCATGATCTGCAGGCCCGGCTCGAACAGCTCGGCACGGATGCCGAGTGCCATCACGCCGCCCGACAGGAACATGATGAACGAGAACAGCAGGTACAGCGTACCGATGTCCTTGTGGTTGGTGGCGAACAGCCAGCGACGCCAGCCGTGCGGGGCTTCGTGCGCGTGGTCGTCGTGCGCGTGGTCCGCGGCTACGTCGTGCCCGATGCTAGACATGAGAATCTCCTAATGCGAATACGTCGACTAACTGAGCGACACGTCAAGCCGCCGGCCCGATCTCGACCCGCCGGGCTTCCTTGGCGTCAGCCCCGCCCGTGATCGTTTCCGGCTTTTTGAGAATAATGTGGTCTTCCGCCACGCCTGCTGCCTTCAGCGCGTCGCGCACGGCCTGTGCACGATGCTTGGCGAGTTCGGCGTTCGCGTCGGCCGAGCCCGACTTGTCGGTGAAACCCGACAGCGCGAGCTTCGCGTCCGGATGTGCCTTCGCATAGTCGGCCGCTGCGGCGATCGCCGCTTTCGCGTCGGCCGGCAGCACGCTCTTGCCGGTCTCGAAGTAGATCGTCGACAGCGCAGCCGATGCTGCCGCCGGTTCCGCGCCCGACGCGGCTTGCGCCGGTGCCGAGGCCGCTTCGGCCGGAGCCGCCGCGCCTGCCGCGTCTTCCGGCATCTTGCCGTTGCGCGCGTCAGCCACTTGCTTCGGCTGCAGCAGGTCGTTCTTGTGGTTGCCCCACGAATTGCGCTCGTACGTGATGACCGACGCGATGTCGAGGTCCGACAGCGATGCCCACGACGGCATTGCGCCCTTGCCGTGCAGCACGCGCTCGACGTGACCGGCGATCGGGCCGTTCACGATCTGGCTGCCGTCCATCGCCGGGAAGGCGCCGAGGCCCTTGCCGTTCACCTGGTGGCAGGCCGCGCAGTTCGCCTTGTAGACTTCCTCGCCGTGCGCGACGAGTTCGGCCATCGTGTAAACCTTGTTCGGATCGACCGAAGCGCTGGCCAGCTTGGCCTTCTGCGCAGTCACCCACTTCGCATAGTCGTCGTCCGACAGCACAACGACCACGACCGGCATGAATGCGTGTTCCTTGCCGCACAGTTCGGTACAGAAGCCGCGGAACGTGCCGACCTTGTCGGCCTTGAACCACGTGTCGCGTACGAAGCCGGGGATCGCATCCTGCTTCACGCCGAACGCGGGCACGTACCACGAGTGAACGACGTCGTTCGCGGTCGTGATGATGCGGATCTTCTTGTTGACCGGCACGACGAGCGGATTGTCGACTTCCTGCAGGTACGTCTCGGTGATCGGCTTCTTGCCCATCACTTCGTCACGCGGGGTGCTGAGCGTCGACAGGAAGCTGATGCCCTCGCCCGGGCCCTTCACGTAGTCGTAGCCCCACTTCCACTGGTAGCCGGTGACCTTGATCGTGAGATCGGCGTTGGTCGTGTCCTTCATCGCGACGACGGCCTTCGTGGCCGGCAGCGCCATCAGCACGACGATGATGAACGGCACGATCGTCCAGATGATTTCGACGGTCGTGCTTTCATGGAAATTGGCGGCCTTGTGGCCTTTGGATTTGCGGTGCGCGAAGATCGAATAGAACATCACGCCGAACACGCCGACGAAGATCACCGTACACAGGATCAGCATCATCGTGTGGAGATCGTAGAGCTCCTCGGCGATCTTCGTGACCGGCGGCTGAAAGTTGATCTCGTTGACGCGGGGGCCGCCCGGGCTATCACCGACCGCCAGAGCAGCGCCGGCAAAGAGCAATCCGCTGCATGCCAGCACGCCCGTGAGGGCTCGCTTGATTGTTTTCATAGCATCCTTACCCAAAATTTCCATTCAAACCCTCCCCCGTCGCAAGCCGTCGACCCGTTCCGGTCGATGCCCGCGCCTCGTCAGCCGCAGCGCCTGAGCGACACGCGCAGTTCGTCGGCGAACTGCGCACGCTTGTGCTGCGCGAGATGCTGCCCAATTACGACGGTCTGCCCGCGCGATACCAGTCGAATCGGATCGCGTGGCGTCGCACCCGGCTCGACCCGCACCCAGCGCGGGTTGAATTCGATCTGCGTGAACCGCTCCGCATCCATCCGCTCGATCACGAGCCGGTGCGGAAACAGCCTGATGCGCTCGTAATCGACCGCATGACGGGCGTAGACCGCAAACGCGACGCCTACCGCCAGCAATTCGATTCCGGTGAAGGGCATGACGAGCCAGGCCCCCCGCCACATCAGCAATGCCGCGATCACCAGCGAGAAGCCCGCGAGCGACGCGTAAAACAGCACGAACTGGCGCGGCGACACCGAACAGTTGCGTTTCATGAGCCAGTCTTCGAGGACCGGCTCACCGTTCGTCGTCTCCGCCAAAACCCTCGCTGCTTCCATCGCCGCCTCACGCGAATGGCATGCGATGCATGCCTGCATCGGGCTCGCCGGCCCGTATTGCGGGGACCCCGGGACGACAAGCTGACGCATTATAGGCGGGTTCAATGGCATCCACAAGCAAGCGGCTATCGGCCCGCGAGCCAAGCGCCACAAGCTTCCCGGCCGTTTTTCGCGTCAATTCGACCCCGCTTTGCGCCGCTAATTTCGGACATAACAAAACCCCTCTTTACCGCTTCAACGATTCTTCGGACGCCCCTTTCCGATATCTTCGATGCGCACGATCCCATGCCCCTCGGCGGTCGTGCGCGGCACAGCCTTCCACGCGTGGCCGTAGATCACTTCGAACGTCAGCGGAATCGTGCCGTCCGCACGCCGGCGCGCTTCCAGCGCGTCGCCGAGCGCCGCGCGAAAGCGCCGCGCCGCATGCTGCGGCACCGCGCGGTCGAACGGATAGGCGCCCCAGCGACGCACGTCGGCCAGCAGGGAATCGGCAGTCTTGTACGTGACGGTCAGCACTTCCTGGTCCATCACCGGAATCTCGAAGCCGCTCTCGACGAGCATGTCGCCGAGGTCGTGCATGTCGACGAAATCGACGACGCGCGCGGCGGGCGGCGCGATGCCGAGCGCCGCTTCGGCGTCCGCGCAGGCCGCGCGCAGTTCGCGCAGCGTATCGGGGCCGAGCGTGCTGAACATCAGCAGGCCGTTCACGCGCAGCACGCGCTGCCATTCGGGGAACACCGTATCGGGACGCGAATGCCAGTGCAGCGCGAGATTCGACCAGATCAGGTCGAACGCGCCGGCCGCGAACGGCAGCATCGAGAAGTCGGCCTGCGCGACGCGCGGGCCGCGCTGGCCCAGCGCCCGGCCGAGCGACGCGGGCAGCCAGCGGCGCCAGCTCGCCTGCTCGACCTCGCGCTGGCCCGCCCGCGCGAGCATCGCGCCGGACAGGTCGACACCGAACACCGGGGCTTCGGGAAAGCGCGCGCGCAGCGCCGGCAGGTCGTCGCCCGGACCGCACCCCGCGTCGAGCACGGCCGCGGGGCTCACCTTGATGTATTCGAGGCGCTCGTTCATCCGCTGCGCGATCTCGCGCGGCAGGAACGCGACCGCGTCGAACGCGGCGGCGCGGCGATCGAAGATCCGCCGCAAACGCCGGGCGTCATTGGCCGGACGGCCGGTTGAAGTCGAAGCTGGGGACATGTCAGGCACACTGGCGAAGAGCCCGAAGTATACTCGCTCGCCTCGCTGCCTTCAGCGAGACGGGGCCGCCAGGAGTGTTCGCGATGGATCGCCGTTTCGCCCCGCGCCCAATGCGCGTCGTTTTGTCGCAGGTTCGTGCGCTAGCCATGCGCGTCGTCGCACTCGCGTTGCCGAATCGGTGCGCGCTGTGCGGCAATTTGTCACATACGGTGATGTGCAGCGCCTGCGACGCCGCGTATTGGAACGAAGCGCGACTGCGCTGCGACGTCTGCGCGGTGCCGCTGGGCGCCGGGCAGCCGCGGCCGCGCCGAGCGCGCGGCCGGCATGATGGCGCCGGTTCCGCGTCCGCGTACCGGTGCGACGCATGCCGCGCGACTCCGCCGCCGTTCGATGCGACGCTCGCGCTCGCCGATTACCGCGCCCCGCTCGACGGGCTCGCGCGCGGCCTGAAGTTTCATGCGCGGCTCGCGCTGGGTGCGGAATTCGCGGCCCGGCTCGCGCAGCGGGTCGACGACACGGACGCGATGCGCGCCGCCGGCCGCTTCGACGTGATCGCACCGGTGCCGCTGTCGCGCGGACGGCTCGTCGCGCGCGGCTACAACCAGGCGTGGGCGATCGCGCGGCCGCTCGCGCGCCGGCTCGGCGTGCGCGCCGACGCGGCGCTGCTTGCACGCGTGACCGAAACCGCGCCGCAGTCGCGGCTCGACCGGCGTGCGCGGCGCGACAACGTGCAGGCAGCGTTCGCGGCGGCGGGCGACCTCACCGGCCGCCACGTGGCGCTCGTCGACGACGTGATGACGTCCGGTGCGACGCTCGCGGCAGCCGCGAATGCGTTGAAGGCGGCGGGTGCCGCGCGCGTGACGAATCTGGTTGCGCTGCGCACCGCCAGGGATTAATTAGTTAGAGAGGCCGGCCGCCCGCTCGCGGCGACGGCCGTCACGAACCGGCCGGCCGGGACGGAATGCACGCTGCTCCGCCCCGGCCGGCCCAGCCAGACCCAACCATGTTCAACGTCGTCCTCGTCGCCCCAGAAATTCCGCCGAACACCGGCAACGTGATCCGCCTGTGCGCCAATACCGGCGCGCGCCTGCATCTGATCGAGCCGCTCGGCTTTCCGCTCGACGACGCGAAGATGCGCCGCGCGGGCCTCGACTATCACGAGTATGCGGAAATGCGCGTGCACCGCGACTGGGACGCGTTCGTCGCTACCGAAGCACCCGATCCCGCGCGGATGTTCGCATTCACGACCCGCGGCTCGGGCCGCTTTCACGACCATGCGTTCGTGCCCGGCGACTGGTTCGTGTTCGGCTCCGAGACGCGCGGCCTGCCGGCCGAATTGCTCGAACGCTTCCCGAACGAACAGCGCGTGCGCCTGCCGATGCGGCCAGGCAACCGCAGCCTGAATCTGTCGAATACGGTGGCCGTGGTCGTGTTCGAGGCGTGGCGCCAGGCCGGTTTCGAAGGCGGCGCCTGACGCGCGCCCGGCCCGAACCGCATCGCGCAACGTTAGCTGCGCGCGAGCCGCGCGCGATACAGGTCGTAGATATCGGATGAAAAACACGCGAATACCACGCGTGCGAGGTTCGGCGCCTGCGGCAGCATTTCGGCGACCGTGCCGACGGCGATGTCGACGGCCTCCTCGGCCGGATAGCGGTACACACCACAGCTGATCGCCGGGAATGCGATCGAGGTCGCCGCCACTTCCTCGGCCAGCTCGATCGCGCGCCGGTAGCATCCGGCAAGCAGTTCGGGCTCGCCGCGCCCGCCGCCGTGCCACACCGGGCCGACCGCATGAATCACGTACCTCGCCGGCAACGCGTGGCCGCGCGTGAGCTTCGCGTCGCCGGTCTCGCAGCCGCCGAGCGTGCGGCACTCGGCCAGGAGGCCCGGGCCGGCCGCGCGATGGATCGCGCCGTCGACCCCGCCACCGCCGAGCAGCGAACCGTTCGCGGCGTTGACGATCGCGTCGACGTCGAGCGTCGTGATGTCGACGCGTTGCGCGTCGAACGTGGTGGAACCGATCTGCAGCATGACACCCTCCCGAAACACCGGAGACTGTTCAAGCGTAGTGCGCTTTGGCGCCGCCCGCTTTGCGCGGGCGCGCCCGGCCGCAAAAATCGGTGTGATTTGTCAGTGTTATTCGGCGCGCGCGTCGCGCCGCAGCAGGCCGCTGACCGCATCGCGCGGTGCGACGCCGTCGAACAGCACACCGCATACGGCTTCGGTGATCGGCATTTCGATCGCTTGCGCGCGCGCGAGCGCGAGCACGGCCTGCGCACAGCGCACGCCTTCGGCCACATGGCCGAGCGCGCCGAGGATGTCGTTCAGCGAGCGGCCGGCCGCCAGTTGCAGGCCGACTGTGCGATTGCGCGACAGGTCGCCCGTCGCGGTGAGGATCAGGTCGCCGAGGCCCGTGAGGCCCGTGAAGGTTTCCGCACGGCCGCCGAGCGCGACGCCGAGCCGCGACATTTCGGCGAGGCCGCGTGTGACCAGCGCGGCGCGCGCGTTCAGCCCGAGCCCAAGGCCGTCGGAGATGCCGGTCGCGATCGCCAGCACGTTCTTCACCGCACCGCCGACCTCGACGCCGACCACGTCGTCACCCGTATAGATCCGCATCGCGCCGTGATGGAACGCGGCTAGCGTGCGCTCGCGGCACTCGGCGGAGGTGCTTGCGACCGTCAGCGCGACGGGCAGCGCGAGCCCGACCTCGCGAGCGAAGCTCGGCCCCGACAGCACGCCGTTGCTGTGCTGCTCCGGCAACTCGGCCGCGATCACCTGGTGCGGCAGCAGGTGCGTGTCGGCCTCGAAACCCTTGCAGACCCACACGATGTGCGCAGGCACGCAGCCTGCGTCGCGCATCGCGCCGAACAGCGTGCGCAGCCCGGCCACGGGCGCGGCGATCACGCACAGCGCGTCGTCCGCGGCGCCGTGCGCGAGCGCGGCGCCGAGATCGGCGTCGTAGCGCAGCGCATCGGGCAGCGCGATGCCGTCCAGATAGCGGGAATTTTCGTGCCGGGCCTGCAGCCCGGCGATCAGCGCGGCGTCGCGCGCCCAGAGAAGCGTATCGTGCCGCGCGGCCAGATGGCCCGCGAGCGCGGTGCCCCAGGCACCGGCGCCGAGAACGGCTACTTTCATACCCAGCACCGGTCCGGAGTGAAACGTCAGTTCAGCGTCGTGCCGTTCGGTGCGCCTGCGGCACCGGCCTGCTGCTGCTGAAGCTGCGCGAGACGCTGCTCGTACAGCGCCTGGAAGTTGATTTCCGCCAGGTGGATCGGCGGGAAGCCCGCACGCGTGATCGCGTCGGCGATGTTCGAGCGCAGGTACGGGAACAGGATCGTCGGGCAGGCGATGCCGACGAGCGGGTCGAGCTGTTCGTCGGGAATGTTGCGAATGTCGAAAATGCCGGCCTGCTTCGCTTCGATCAGGAACGCGACCTTGTCCTTCACCTTCGCGGTGACGGTACCCGACACGACAACCTCGAACACGCTTTCCGCGAGGCGGTCGGCCTTGACGTCGACTTCGACTTCAACCGACGGCATGTCCTGCTCGAGGAAGATCGCCGGCGAATTCGGCTGCTCGAGCGACATATCCTTCAGGTAGACGCGCTGGATGTTGAAGAACGGTTGGTTTTCGACGTCGGACATGGTGTTTCCCTAAAAGTGGTGACGGGGCGGCCCGGCTTCACGCCGGCCGCCTCGGTTGAATCCTGCGCGCTCGAGCCGCGGCGCGACCGGCGGCCATTCTGCCCTAATCAGGCCGCTTGCAGAAGCGGCAAGAGGCCGCCTTCGCGGTCGAGCTTCGACAGATCGTCGTAACCGCCGACGTGCGTCTCGCCGATGTAGATCTGCGGCACCGTGCGACGGCCCGTGCGCGTCATCATTTCGTCACGGCGGGCCGGATCGCGGTCGATGAGCACCTTTTCGATCTGCTCGACGCCGCGCAGCTTCAGCAGGCGCTCGGCCTGGATGCAATACGGACACACCTGCGTGCTGTACATCAAAACCTTGCTCACTTCGCCACTCCTTGTTTGACGACCGGCATCCCGGCCTGCTGCCAGGCGGCAACGCCGCCCTCGAGCACGTGCACCTCGGCATAGCCCGCCGCCTCGACCTCGCGCGCCGCCTTCTGCGACTGCTGGCCATTCTGGCAGACGAGCAGCACGGGGGTGCTCTTGTTTTTCGCGACCTGCGCGATCTTCGCGCCGATCTCGCCGGCGGCGACCTGACGCGCCGACGGCAGGTGGCCGGCGGCGAAGTCGGACGCGGTACGCAGGTCGATCACGATCGCGTTGCGGCGGTTGATGAGCTGCGTCGCCTCCGCGGCCGACAGGCCGCCACGGCCGCGGCGCAGGGCCGGCCATGCGAGCAGGCCGCCGGAAACCAGCAGGATCGCGATAAGGGCCAGGTTCGTGTAATTGGTAAAGAACGTCACGGAATGCCGCCGGAAAAAGAGAAATCGGAAAAGGACAATCCTGCCATTATAAAATAACCGTCTTGCGCGATGGCGGGCCCGGACCGGGTACCGCGCGACGCGCCCCGCTTCCCTATCACTACCGACCGCAAGATCCATGTACAAACTCGTTCTCATCCGCCACGGCGAATCGACGTGGAACAAGGAAAACCGCTTCACCGGCTGGGTCGACGTCGACCTGACCGAACAGGGTCGCAACGAGGCCTACCAGGCCGGCGAATTGCTCAAGGAGGCAGGCTACACGTTCGACATCGCGTACACGTCGGTACTCAAGCGCGCGATCCGCACGTTGTGGCACGTGCAGGACAAGATGGACCTGATGTACCTGCCGGTCGTCCACTCGTGGCGCCTGAACGAACGCCACTACGGTGCGCTGTCGGGCCTGAACAAGGCGGAAACGGCCGCCAAGTTCGGCGACGACCAGGTGCTCGTGTGGCGCCGCAGCTACGACACGCCGCCGCCGGCGCTCGAGCCGACCGACGAACGCGCGCCGTTCGCCGACCCGCGCTACGCGAAGGTGCCGCGCGAACAGCTGCCGCTCACCGAATGCCTGAAGGACACGGTCGCGCGCGTGCTGCCGCTGTGGAACGAATCGATCGCGCCGGCCGTCCGTGCGGGCAAGCAGGTGCTGATCGCCGCGCACGGCAACTCGCTGCGCGCGCTGATCAAGTACCTCGACGGCATCTCGGACAGCGACATCGTCGGCCTGAACATCCCGAACGGCGTGCCGCTCGTGTATGAACTCGACGAGAACCTGAAGCCGATCCAGCACTACTACCTGGGCGACCAGGACGCGATCGCGAAGGCACAGGCTGCCGTCGCGAAGCAGGGCAAGGCGGGCTGATACCCGCGATGCCGGGCATGCCGCCGCGCGCGCGGCCTGCCCGGCCCAACCCGGCGTGTGGCGCGAACCTTCGCGGCCCCGGTGCGGTCGAATCCGCTTTCGAATCCGCTGCGCGTCCGGCGGCACCCGACGGGAACCAGGGCTCCGGGGCCAATTCGCACCGTTCCACTGGGCAATCGGACGAACAGTTATACTTGTCCGCTACATCCCCGCTACCGCCACGCGCTTCCCGACCGCACCAGACTCTCTATGCGAATGAAATTGAAGAACATCGGCCTGATTGCCGCGGGCCTCGCCACGGGCGTATTCGCCACGCTGCAGGTTTCGGCGTCGGCCGAGCAGACCGCCACGGCGCCGCTTCCCCTCGACCAGCTCCGCCTGTTCGCGGAAGTGTTCGGCCAGATCAAGCGCGAGTACGTCGAACCGGTCGACGACAAGAAGCTGCTGACGGCAGCGATCAAGGGCATGGTGTCGAGCCTCGACCCGCATTCGTCGTTCCTCGACAAGACCGACTATGACGAACTGCAGGAGCAGACCAAGGGTCGCTTCGCCGGTCTCGGCATCGAGATCTCGCAGGAAGACGGTCTCGTCAAGGTGATCTCCCCGATCGAAGATACCCCCGCGTTCCGCGCCGGCATCCGTCCGGGCGACCTGATCACCCGCATCAACGACAAGCCCGTGCGCGGCATGACGCTCGACAAGGCCGTCAAGCAGATGCGCGGCGAGCCGGGCACCAAGGTCACGCTGACGATCTTCCGCAAGAGCGACGACCGCACGTTCCCGATCACGGTCACGCGCGCGATCATCAGGGTCCAGAGCGTCAAGATGAAGCTGCTCGACCCGGGCTACGCATACATCCGGATCACGAGCTTCCAGGAGCGCACGACGCCCGATCTCGCCGCGAAGCTGCAGGACATCGCTCGCCAGCAGCCGAATCTGAAGGGCCTGATCCTCGACCTGCGCAACAACGGCGGCGGCCTGCTGCAAAGCGCGGTCGGCGTCGCCGGCGCGTTCCTGCCGCCCGACTCCGTCGTCGTGTCGACCAACGGCCAGATCCCGGATTCGAAGCAGGTCTACCGCGACACCTACGACAACTACCGCCTGCCGTCCTTCGACGGCGATCCGCTGAAGAGCCTGCCGCCGGTCTTCAAGACCGTGCCGATGGTCGTTCTGACGAACGCGTATTCGGCGTCCGCGTCGGAAATCGTCGCCGGCGCGCTGCAGGATTCGAAGCGCGCGCAGATCATGGGCAAGACGACGTTCGGCAAGGGCTCGGTGCAGACGGTCCGTCCGATGACGGCCGACACCGCGCTGCGCCTGACGACGGCCTACTACTACACGCCGAGCGGCCGTTCGATCCAGAACAAGGGCATCACGCCCGACGTGCCGGTCGATCAGTACGCGGACGGCGATCCGGACGACGTGCTCGTGACGCGCGAGGTCGACTACACGAACCACCTCGCGAACACGCAGGATCCGAACGAGAAGAAGGAACAGGAAGAACGCGAGCAGCGCCGGATGGACCAGCTGCGCGTCCTCGAGGAGCAGAACGACAAGAAGACGCCGGAGCAGCGCCAGAAGGACCGCGATCGCAAGCCGATCGAGTTCGGCAGCACCGACGACTTCATGATGCAGCAGGCGCTCAACAAGCTCGAGGGCAAGCCGGTGCAGGAATCGAAGTCGCTGCTCGCCGAGAGCACGACGAAGAGCCCTGCAGCCAAGGCCGCGTCCACCACGAAGGCGTCGGGCGCGAAGGCGGCCGCACCGAAGCCCGCGTCGGCACCGCAGTAAGCGCCGGCCGGCATCCGACGGGCCATCGCGGGAAGACCGCGATGGCCCGTTTTTCATGTGCGCCTAGAATGAATCGATACGCTGGCGCTTCCGCCCCGCTCACGACTTCCCCATGAACGACGATCAACTCCTCCGCTACTCCCGCCACATCCTCGTCGACGAAATCGGCATCGAGGCGCAGCAGCGCTTTCTCGACGCGCATGCGATCGTCGTCGGCGCCGGCGGTCTCGGCTCGCCGGCCGCGATGTATCTCGCGGCGTCCGGAGTCGGCACGATCACGCTCGTCGACGCCGACACGGTCGACCTCACGAACCTGCAGCGGCAGATCCTCCACGCGACCGCATCGGTCGGCCGCAGCAAGGTCGAATCGGGGCGCGACGCGCTCGCGCGGCTGAACCCGGAAGTGACCGTGCATGCGGTCGCGGCGCGCGTCGACGATGCGTGGCTCGATGAACATGTGCCGCGGGCCACCGTCGTGCTCGACTGTACCGACAACTTCGCGACGCGCCATGCGATCAACCGCGCGTGCGTCGCACACGGCGTGCCGCTCGTGTCGGGCGCCGCGCTGCGCTTCGACGGCCAGATCAGCACGTTCGATTTCCGCGACCCGGCCGCGCCCTGCTACGCGTGCGTGTTTCCGGAAGACCAGCCGTTCGAGGAAGTCGCGTGCGCGACGATGGGCGTATTCGCGCCGACGGTCGGCATCATCGGTGCGATGCAGGCCGCCGAAGCGCTACGCGTGATCGGTGCGATCGGCACGACGCTCAACGGCCGGCTGATGATGCTCGATTCGCTGCGGATGGAATGGACGACGATGAAGATCGCGCGCCAGGCCGACTGCCCCGTGTGCCAGGGCCGGCACTGACGCGCGCAGGATGCATGCGCCGAATGGCGCATGCGTGACGTTTCGCAACCTTCTCGACGGTTCTGCGACGCGGCCCACGCCGCCTAGGCGGCCGCGTCGGCGCGCGGCTCCGCGACCGACAGGCGCTTGAGCGCCGCCTGCACTTCCTCCGGCTCGAATGCGGCCAGCACGTCGGCCGTGGGCTTCTCGAGCGCCTTCAGATGCGCACGCAGAATCTCCTGCTTCACGACCAGCAACTGGCTCGGATGCATCGAGAATTCGGTGAGCCCCATCCCGAGCAACAGGCGCGTGAGCGCCGGATCGCCCGCCATCTCCCCGCACACCGACACCGACACACCGGCCCGCTTCGCTTCGCGCAGCGTATAGGCGATCAGGTGCAGCACCGCCGGATGCAGCGGGTCGTACAGATGCGCGACCGCATTGTCCGCGCGGTCGATCGCGAGCGTGTACTGAATCAGGTCGTTCGTGCCGATCGACAGGAAATCGAAGCGCTTCAGGAACAGCGGCAGCGCGATCGCCGCGGCCGGAATCTCGATCATCGCGCCGATGCGCACGTTCGGATCGTACGCGAGCCCCGCGTCGTCGAGCTGGCGCTTCGCCTCTCGGATCAGGTCGAGCGTCTGGTCGATCTCCTGCGCGTGCGCGAGCATCGGGATCAGGATCTTCACCTGCCCGAACGCGGACGCGCGCAGGATCGCGCGCAGCTGCGTGAGGAACATCTGCGGCTCGGACAGGCTCCAGCGGATCGCACGCAGGCCGAGCGCCGGGTTCGGCGCCGTCTCGTAGCCTTCGTCGAGCGCCTCGAGCGGCTTGTCCGCGCCGACGTCGATCGTGCGGATCGTCACCGGCATGCCCTTCATCCACTCGACCGCGCGCTTGTACGCGGCGAACTGCTCCTCCTCCTCGGGCATCTCCTTCTGATGCATGAACAGGAACTCGGAGCGGAACAGCCCGACGCCGACCGCGCCGGCCTCGACCGCCGCCTTCGCGTCGTCGGGCAGCTCGATGTTCGCGTACAGCTCGATCTTCGTGCCGCACAGGGTTTGCGTCGGCGAGAACTTCAGCCGCTGCAGCTTGCGTTGCTCGAGCAGCTTCTCGGACTGACGGTACGAATATTCCTCGAGGACGATCGGCGCGGGATCAACGATCACGATCCCCTGGTCGCCGTCGACGATGATCAGGTCGTCCTGCCGAATCAGCGCGCTCGCATGCTGGACGCCGACCGCGGCGGGAATGCCGAGGCTGCGCGCGACGATCGCCGTGTGCGACGTGCGGCCGCCGAGATCGGTGACGAACGCCTGGAACGACTGCGACTTGAACTGCATCATGTCGGCCGGCGCGATGTCGTGCGCGACGACGATCATCTCGCTCTGGCCTTGCGCGGCGGCGCCATCGAGCGCCTGCGACGCCGACGGCGCACCGGCGAGCGCTTTCAGCACGCGCTCGACCACCTGTTCGATGTCGGCCTTGCGCTCGCGCAAGTATTCATCCTCGATGTCGTCGAAGTGGCGCGTGAGCAGCTCGAGCTGCTCGGTCAGCGCCCATTCGACGTTGTAGCGTCGCGTGCGGATCAGGTCGATGGTTTCCTGCACGAGCATCGCGTCGCTCAGGATCATCGCGTGGACGTCGATGAACGCGGCCACTTCGGTCGGGGTGTCGTCGGTCAGGTCGGCGCGCAGCGCCTCGAGCTCGTGATGCACGACCTCGCGCGCCGTGCTGAAACGCGCGACCTCGGCGTCGATCTGGTTCGCCTCGACCAGGTAATGGGCGACGTCGAGCGCCGCCGGCGCGATCAGGTACGCTCGCCCGATCGCGATACCACGTGAGACGGGAATGCCATGCAGCGTGAAGGACACGCGCACCTCCTCTGTACATGTAAAGCCGCGGCACACTGCTGCGATGCGCTTATGACCCCGGTTAGCGATTATAAATTCCGTACCTCCATGCTGACAGCGTGCAGCGCAGCATTGCCATTTCCGCATCAATGCCGCGGACGAAAAAAATGCCGCGACAAACGCGGCATTCTGCTTCGAAACGACAACGATCCCGCACGGGGATCACTGACCTTCGCCGAACTTGTCCGCAATCAGCTTGAGCAGCGCATCCATCGCCTCGCGTTCGTCGGGACCTTCGGTCTCGATCGTCACGGTGCTGCCGATGCCCGCCGCCAGCATCATCACGCCCATGATGCTTTTTGCGTTGATCTTGCGTCCGTTGCGCGTCATCCAGACTTCCGACTGGAAGTTGCCGGCCAGTTGCGTAAGCTTGGCCGATGCGCGTGCATGGAGCCCCAATTTGTTGACGATGGTGGTTTCTTGTTGAAGCATGGTTCTCGGTCGGGTCGGTCGCGGCCGCCGGCGACGTGCGTCGGCGGGTCGGTCTAAAACGGAAAACGGGGCAGTTAGTGCGATTCGGTGCGCGGTTGCGGCTCGGGCGGAATCGGCGCGCACTGGCCGCAGCCGACTTCGGTCGGCGGCGGCGGTGTGCCGGCCGCGACTTCGTGGACACCCTTCGCGCCGCCGGACAGCGCCTTGTCGACGAGCTTGTCGAGCGGCACGGTCCGGTAGCAGACGGCCCGCACCAGCATCGGCAGGTTCACGCCCGCCAGCACGCGCACGTTGTCGAGCTTCGCGAGCTGGCCCGCGATGTTCGCGGGCGTCGCGCCGTACATGTCGGTCAACACGACGACGCCATTTTCTTCCCTGAGCCGCGCGAGCTCCGCGTGCGCGAACGCCATCACCTGGGTGGGATCGCTGTCCGCCAGCACGTCGATGCACCCGATGCGCGCGGGCACGCCGCCGTAGATGTGCGCGATGCAGTCCCGCAGCGCGGTGGCGAGCGGTGCGTGCGCGATGATCAGAATCCCGGCCATGTCAGACTGCCCCCGGCCGCCCCTGGCGGGCCGACGCCCCGCAGCGGGGCAACGAGCGTAGCGAGTGAGGGAATCGTTTCATGTTCAGCCTTGCAACGGTTTCGGCCCGACCGCCGGGCCTTCGGCGCGCTGGTCGCGGCACCGGGCAAGCGGGCATTGTAGCAGGCCGGTCGAACCGCTCCGGCGACGGGGGACCTGCGCGGCCGCCGCCGGGCTTGCGCGGAAAGCGGGCTACGCGGCCGCCCGCTCCAGCGCGTCGATGAACATCGCGGCGACGTCGAAACCCGTCTGCTCCATGATTTCGCGGAAGCACGTCGGGCTCGTCACGTTCACCTCGGTCAGCCAGTCGCCGATCGCGTCGAGCCCGACCAGCAGCAGCCCGCGCGCGGCGAGCACCGGCCCGAGCGTCTCGGCGATCTCGCGGTCGCGCGCCGTCAGCGGCTGCGCGACGCCGAGCCCGCCCGCGGCGAGATTGCCGCGCACTTCGCTGCCTTGCGGAATCCGCGCGAGCGAATACGGCACCGGCTCGCCCGCGATCAGCAGAATGCGTTTGTCGCCGGCCGTGATCTCAGGGATGAACTTCTGGATCATCAGCGAGCGCGTGCCGTCGTGGCCGAGCATCTCGATGATCGCGCCGAGATTCATCCCGTCGGCCTTCACGCGGAACACGCCCATCCCGCCCATGCCGTCGAGCGGCTTCACGATCACGTCGCCATGCTCGGCGTGGAACGCACGCAAGCGCGCGGCGTCGCGCGTGACGAGCGTCGGCGCGACGAACTGCGGAAACTCGCCGATCGCCAGCTTCTCCGAATGATCGCGGATCGACTGGGGCTTGTTGAACACGCGTGCGCCCGCGCGTTCGGCAAGCTCGAGCATCCAGGTGGCCGTCACATACTCCATGTCGAACGGCGGATCCTTGCGCATCAGCACCGCGCCGAACGACGTCAGCTGACGCGATTCGTGCGCGCCCGTCTCGTACCACGGATGGCGATGCAGATCGGCCGTGTCGCCGACGATTGTCACGCGCTGCACGTCCGCCTCGACGCCCGAGCCCGTCCACGCGAGCTGGTGCGGCTGGCACGCGTAGACCGCATGCCCGCGCCGCGCGGCCTCCGCCATCATCGCGTAGGTCGAATCCTTGTAGATCTTGAAGCGCTCGAGCGGGTCGGCGATAAAGAGAATGTCCATGCGGGTCCTGTACGTAGCGAAGCCGTTACACCTGGATGGCTTCGGGATCGGTCTTTTCCAGTTCGATCGACGACGCGATCAGCGACAGGCGCGCGACGACGCCGTACATGTAGAAACGGTTCGGCGGCGCGGCGCCCGGCTTCGCGCCGGCATCCGGCAGCGCGGTGTGCTCGAAGCCGAGCGGCACGTAGTGCATGCCGGGCGCGTTCAGGTTCTGGTCGCGCTCGCGGCCGCCGTGCGTTCGGTAGAAACCGCCGACCACGTAGCGGTCGATCATGTACACGACCGGCTCCGCGACTTCGTCGCCGACGCGCTCGAACGTGTAGACGCCTTCCTGCACGATCACGTCGCGCACCGCGAGGCCGGCCTTCGACTCGGCCATCTGCGCGCGCTCGGCCTTCGACATGCGGCCGATCTCGGCCGCGTCGTGCACGGTCATCACGCCGCGCCCGGCGGTGCCCGCGTCGGCCTTCACGACGACGTACGGCTTTTCGCTGATCCCGTATTCGCGATACTTGCGCGCGATCTTCTTCAGCACGCCGTCGATCGCGTCGGCGAGCGCCTGCTCGCCTTCATGGCCCTGCCAGTCGACGCCTTCGACGTGCGCGAAATACGGATTCACCATCCACGGATCGACGCCGACCATCTTCGCGAACTTCTTCGCGACGTCGTCGTAGCACGAGAAGTGCGTCGACTTGCGGCGCACGGCCCAGCCCGCGTGCAGCGGCGGCAGGAGGTACTGCTCGTGCAGGTTTTCCAGCACGGCGGGAATCCCGGCCGACAGGTCGTTGTTCAGCAGGATCGAGCACGGATCGAAATTCTTCAGGCCGAGACGGCGCTGCGAACGCTCGAGCGGTTCGAGCACGATCTTCTGGCCGTCGGCCAGCGTGATCGGCGTCATGTCGGTGATGCTCGGGTCGAGCGAGCCGAAGCGCACGTTCAGGCCGGCCTGGCGCATGATCGTCGCGAGCCGTGCGACGTTTTCCAGGTAGAACGCGTTGCGGGTCGGCAGCTCGGGAATCACGAGCAGATTCTTCGCGTCCGGGCAGATCTTCTCGATCGCGGCCATCGCGGCCTGGACGGCGAGCGGCAGCACTTCGGACGGCAGATTATTGAACGCGCCGGGGAACAGGTTCGCGTCGACGGGCGCCAGCTTGAAACCGGCGTTGCGCAGGTCCACCGAACAATAGAACGGCGGGGTGTGTTCCTGCCATTCGAGCCTGAACCAGCGTTCGATCGCAGGCGTCGCGTCGAGGATCTTCTGCTCGAGCTCGAGCAGCGGACCGTTCAACGCGGTAACGAGGTGGGGAACCATGAATCACTCGCGAGCGGGAGAATGAAGATTGTAGAGCAATTGCCCCGCCCATTTGGGGATTGTTCCCGGCTTCGCAAGGGTTTGGAGGAAGTTTTCGGCTATTGACCCGATAGCGTGAAGGGTTATGCGCTACGGCAGCACGCGGCAGGAGAAAAAAAGCCCGCCGGGCGGGCGGGCCGAAGTCGCTGCGCTCATTCGGGGCGGGCGCCGTCTGCGCGGCGGCCCGCCGTCATCCGTACGACTTATTCGACGTGCTCGCCGTGCAGCACCACGTCGAGGCCTTCGCGCTCTTCCTCTTCGGTCACGCGCAGGCCGATCGTCAGGTCGATCAGCTTCAGCAGCACGAAGCTCAGCACGCCGCTGTACACCAGCGTGATCAGCACGCCCTTGGCCTGCAGCAGCAGGCTGCCGTCGGCGCCGCCGATGTCCTTGACCGCGAACACGCCCGTCAGCAGCGCGCCGAGAATCCCGCCGATGCCATGCACGCCGAACGCGTCGAGCGAATCGTCGTAGCCGAGCTTCGACTTGAGCCACGTCGCCGACCAGAAGCACACGACGCCTGCCGCGATACCGATCACGAGCGCACCCGTCACGCCGACGAAGCCGGCGGCCGGGGTGATCGCGACGAGGCCCGCGACCGCGCCCGACACGATGCCGAGCACCGACGGCTTGCCGTGCGAGATCCATTCGGCAAACATCCAGCCGAGCGCCGCGCACGCCGTTGCGACTTGCGTCGTCAGCATCGCGAAGCCGGCACGGCCGTCGGCCGCGACCGCGGAACCCGCGTTGAAACCGAACCAGCCCACCCACAGCATCGAGCCGCCGATCATCGTCAGCACGAGGTTGTGCGGCGCCATCGACTCACGACCGAAGCCGACGCGCTTGCCGAGCATCAGGCACGACACGAGGCCCGCGATACCGGCGTTGATGTGCACGACGGTGCCGCCCGCGAAGTCGAGCACGCCGTCGGCCGACAGCCAGCCGGTCGGCTCCCACACCATGTGCGCGATCGGCACATAGACGATCAGCGACCAGAGCGTCATGAACACGAGCATCGCCGAGAACTTCATCCGGTCGGCGAACGCGCCGCAGATCAGGGCCGGCGTGATGATCGCGAACGTCATCTGGTAGACGAAGTAGACCGATTCCGGAATCGTCGTCGCCAGGTGGCTGACGGTCAGCGTGGTCGCCTTGTCGCCCTTCACGTAGCTCATGCCGTGCAGGAACGCGCGCGACAGCCCGCCGATGAAGCCGTTGCCCGGCGTGAACGCGAGGCTGTAGCCGACCACCGTCCACAGCACCGTGATCACCGCGGTGATCGCGAAGCTCTGCATCACGGTAGCGAGCACGTTCTTCTTGCGGACCATGCCCGCGTAGAACAGCGCGAGGCCGGGGATCGTCATGAACAGCACGAGCGCGGTGGACGTCAGCATCCACGCGGTGTCGCCGGCACTGATCTTCGACGAATCGACGGAGAACGGCTCGGTCGGCGCGGCGGGTGCGGCCGGCGCGGACGCGGCGGCAGCGGCCGATGCGTCGGAGGCGGCGCCCGAAGCGGGTGCGGCGGCAGCGGCAGGTGCCGATGCGTCCGTGGCGGCCGGCGCCGAAGCAGCCGGAGCGGCGGCGGCCGACGCATCGGACGCCGTTGCGGCGGGCGCGGACGCAGCCGCGGCGGAAGCCGCGTCGTCGGCGAGCGCGGGGCCGACACCGGCCGCGATCAGCGAACCGGCCATCAGCAGGGACATCAGAAGTTTGCGCATCTCGGGTTTCCTCTTGTCGCTTGTCTTTGTCTGTTACAGCGCGTCTGCGCCGGTCTCCCCGGTCCGGATCCGGATCACTTGCTCGATCGGCGTGACGAAGATCTTCCCGTCGCCGATCTTGCCGGTGCGGGCGGCCCGCTCGATCGCCTCGACCGCCTGGTCGACGAGATCGTCGGACACGGCCGCCTCGATCTTCATCTTCGGCAGGAAATCGACCACGTATTCGGCGCCCCGGTACAACTCGGTGTGCCCCTTCTGGCGCCCGAACCCTTTCACCTCAGTGACCGTGATGCCCGAGACGCCGAGCGCGGAGAGCGCTTCGCGCGTCTCATCGAGCTTGAACGGCTTGATGATTGCGGTAATCAGTTTCATGAAGTCCTCTCGCTGGGTGGTCCCGTCGAATTGGTTGGAATGGTGTAACGGTCTCTCCTCAGCAACTCGCATGCCATGTTCGTGCGAAGACCGCCTCGAACCGCTCTTAAACAGGGTCGCATCTAATGTTGAAAGGTGCGGAAGCCCGGCCGAATGGCCAACATGGCCCGGTTTGCTGGCGCACCGAAAGGATCGTTGCTAGAGTGCACGCACGTCCCGGCTTACCGGGCCATTCACCCATGCGGGCGCCGTGCCCGGAAATCGCGCCGCGGGCGCACCATTTCCGGTCATGCGTGCATCATGGGCACGTATGCAACTGAATATGCACACTTTTTGTGCAAGGAAGGAAATCTCATGAAGCAACCCAGCGACGTTTTCAACGACCTGCAGTCGCGCGTCAGCGATCTGCTGAAAAACTCGCCGGCCAAGGATGTCGAGCGCAACGTGAAGGCCATGTTGTCGCAAGGCTTCTCGAAGCTCGATCTCGTCACGCGCGAGGAGTTCGACACGCAGGCACATGTGCTCGCCCGCACTCGCGTGCGTCTCGAAGAACTCGAGAAGCGCGTCGCGGAACTCGAGCAGAAGCTCGCAGCGCTCCAGGCCTGACACCCCACCCGACCGACTGGTCCGGGCGCGGGCCGCCTCGTGCGGCCCGCGCCTGTCGCCCAGAAATCAGCCAGTCGGCTAGCCGTTCCGTCGTTCCTCGCTCTTCGCAGTTCGTCGTTCCTCGTTCTTTCCCGCGCCACGCCGGCAGCGCGCACCGATTCCTCCGATTCCCGCGGCACGCGGCCCCGAACGGCCGTAGCCCGTCCGATTCATCTACAGGAGCCTCGCCATGTCGCTCGCCGTGGTGCGCAGTCGCGCGCCGGCGGCCGGCCGCGCGCCGGACGTCACCGTCGAAGTTCATCTTGCCAACGGGCTGCCGTCGTTCTCGATCGTCGGCCTGCCTGATCTCGAAGTCCGCGAAAGCCGCGAGCGCGTGCGCGCCGCGCTGCAGAACTGCGGATTCGACTTCCCCGTCAGGCGTATCACCGTCAATCTCGCGCCGGCCGACCTGCCGAAGGAATCGGGCCGCTTCGACCTGCCGATCGCGCTCGGCATCCTCGCCGCGAACGGCCAGCTCCCGGCTGATGCGCTGGCCGGCCGCGAATTCGCGGGCGAACTGTCGCTGACCGGCGCGCTGCGGCCGATGCGCGGTGCGTTCGCGATGGCGTGCGGCGCCGCGCGCGACTGGCGCGCGGGTCATGCCGCAGCGGACCTCGATTCCGGTCCCGGTTCCGGTTTCGATTCCAGCGGCCATTCCGGCGTCGATTGCATCGCGATATCCGGCGTGTCAGCCCGGTCGCGCCCGCCCGAGCTGTACCTGCCGCTCGACAGCGCGGCCGAGGCGGCGCTGGTGCCGGGCGTCACCGTGTTCGGCGCGCCCGACCTCCCCGCGCTGTGCGCGCACCTGGCCGGCACGTCGGATGCCCGGCTCACGCCGGTCGCGGCGCCCTGCCTCGACGGCGTGCCGGCGCCCGCCGCGCCCGATCTCGCGGACGTCGTCGGCCAGCGCGGCGCCCGGCGCGCGCTCGAAGTCGCTGCCGCGGGCGGGCACCACATGCTGATGATCGGGCCGCCCGGCGCCGGCAAGTCGATGCTCGCCGCGCGTCTGCCCGGCCTCCTGCCGCCGCTGACCGACGACGAGGCGCTGACGTCGGCCGCGCTCCTTTCCGCGAGCCGCATCGGCTTCTCGCCCTCGCAATGGCGGCGGCGCCCGTTCCGCTCGCCGCACCATTCGTCGAGCGCCGCCGCGCTGGTTGGCGGCCGCAACCCGCCTCAGCCGGGCGAGATCACGCTCGCGCACCTCGGCGTGCTGTTTCTCGACGAGCTGCCCGAATTCGACCGGCACGTGCTGGAAATGCTGCGCGAGCCGCTCGAAGCGGGCCGCATCACGATCTCGCGCGCGGCGCAGCAGGCCGACTTCCCCGCCGCGTGCCAGCTGATCGCCGCGATGAACCCGTGCCCGTGCGGCTGGCACGGCGATCCGTCCGGGCGTTGCCGCTGCACGCCCGATGCCGCCGCGCGCTACCTGCGCAAGCTGTCGGGCCCGCTGCTCGACCGGATCGACATCCAGATCGACCTGCCCGCGCTGTCGCCGGCCGAACTCGCGTCGCGCGCGACGGCACCGGGCGAGCCGAGCGCGGCGGTCGCCGCACGGGTCGCCCAGGCGCGTGCGCTGCAACGCGACCGGCAGGGCAAGACCAATCACATGCTGAGCGGCCGAGAAACCGACGACCTGTG
Source organism: Burkholderia sp. MSMB0856 (assembly GCF_001524645.2). Classification (NCBI taxonomy): domain Bacteria; kingdom Pseudomonadati; phylum Pseudomonadota; class Betaproteobacteria; order Burkholderiales; family Burkholderiaceae; genus Burkholderia; species Burkholderia sp. MSMB0856. The sequence continues at coordinate 3,153,659 of NZ_CP013427.1, forward strand.
CCGGCCGACCGACGACGGCGAGCGGCTGCTGCGCGAGGCCGGCGAGCGCTTCGGCTGGTCGGCGCGCGCGTATTTCCGCGTGCTGAAGGTCGCGCGCACGATCGCCGATCTGGCCGGCGACCCGTTGCCGACGGCCGCGCAGATCGCCGAAGCGATCCGCTACCGGCGTGCGCTCACGGCGCTGTGAGCGCCTTCGGAGGACAAAATACGGCTGTCAAGACTTGACTTATGCACAATTTCACGAATCCGGCCCCGGATCACCCTGTATGGGCGCCCTTTCATCGCAAAATTCGTATCTCTTTGTTTTTATTGATTTTTCTCAAAGTGATCACGAGCTCTGAAATGCGCCGGACGGCCGTCCGGCGCGGCTTTGCGGGAGATTCGATCAACTTTTCAACAAAGTTATCCACACGCACTGTGGATAGCCGAAAAATCCCCGCAAAATCCGGCGATTAGCGTCGAAAGCTGCGAATGAACTTTCAATTGTCACGAAGCGTCCAAGCGCCCTCGCCGGCCGCTGTCAGTCGAGTTTGAACGAACCGAAAAACTGGTCGAGCTGCTCCTGCGCGAGCGGCCGGTCGGCGATCGCGACGGCCTGGTACGCGTGCCGGCCCCGCGCCACGAGCCGCGCGACGATCGTCTTGTGCGAATGGTCGCCGCCGCTGGCCGCGCCCGCGACGCGCAGTTCGAGCCCGTTCACCGCGCCGCCGGCCGCGAGCGGCACCGGCACCGAGGCCGTCTGCGGCACGCCTTCGAGATTGCGCGACAACCCGGACCGCAGAAACTCGAGCGCCGCGCGGCGCGTATCGTCGCGGTCGTCGGGCAGCGTCAGCGTGCCGACCGCGAACACCGCGCCGTCGACGTGCGCGGCCTGCATCCGCATCGGCATCGACGCGCCGCCGACCGCCACCGGCTGATCCTCGACGGTCGGCTTCGCCGGCAGGTCGATCGTGTAGCCGGCGTCGTTGTGCAGCGTGCGCCAGTCATACGACGGCGAGCACGCGGCCAGCACCGCGCTCACGCATGCGAGCGCGGCGAAGTGTCGCAGCGGACGAAAAAGGGGGCGCAACGAATGGAGAACTTCCTTCGGCATGGCAGTGATGGGGACAGGCAAAACGCCCATTATCCGCCGAAGCCGGCGCCCGGTATGCGTGGCGGCCGCCGGTGCGCGCGCCGCATTCGCGCTAAAATGAGCGCCGAATTTCGACGTCCTTTGCATCGATCCGCGTCATCGACCGACTCCGAGAGCACCGCAGATGAACACCACGCCTCCCGCCCAGCGCCGCACCAGCCCCGTCCGCTATATCGTCGCGGCCGTCGTCGTCGCGGCCATCGCCGTTGCCGGATTCTTCGCGTTCAACGGCAAGTCCACCGTGCCGGACGCCACGTTCACGCTGCTGTCGGGCCAGAAGGTGTCGACGGCCGGCGACCTGAAGGGCAAGGTCTACCTCGTGAATTTCTGGGCGACGAGCTGCGCGACCTGCATGCAGGAAATGCCGCAGATGGTCGATACCTACAATCGCTTCAAGGGCCAGGGGCTGGAATTCGTCGCGGTCGCGATGAACTACGATCCGCCGATGTACGTCGCGAACTACGCGCAGACGCGTCAGCTGCCGTTCAAGGTCGCGCTCGACGACGGCAGCGTCGCGAAGCAGTTCGGCAACGTGCAGCTCACGCCGACGACCTTCGTCGTCGACAAGGACGGCAAGATCCTGAAGCGCTACGTCGGCGCCCCGCAGTTCGCGGAACTCGACGCGCTGCTCAAGAAGGCACTCGACGGCAACGCGGCATGAGCGCCGCACGACAAGACTCGCAGGGCCGCCCACCGCGCCCTGCTCCGCACCACGGACCGCCCGACCGGCCAGCCCGGTTCCGCGGTCCGTCTCTTTTTCAGCGCTCGGTTTCGCCTTTCGCCGACAGCCCGTAGCGCTTCATCTTCTCGTACAGCGTCGCCTTGCCGACATGCAGCCGGTCGGCCGTCGCGGCGACCGCGCCGCCCGTCTGGTTCAGCGCCTCGGCGATCACCGCGCGCTCGAACTGCTCGATGCGCTCCTTCAGCGTCTGGTCGCTCTCCGCATCGTCGCCGCCCGCGCCGGCTTCCTGCGGCATGTCGGCGACGCCGAGCACGAAGCGGTCGGCGGCGTTGCGCAGCTCGCGCACGTTGCCGGGCCAGTCGCGCTGCATCAGGCTCGCACGTTGCCGGTCGGTCAGCACGGGAGCCGGCCGCCCGTAGCGCACGGCCGCGTCGAGCATGAAGTGCTCGAACAGCGGCACGATGTCCTCGCGGCGCTCGGCGAGCGGCGGCAGCGCGATCGTCACGACGTTGAGCCGGTACAGCAGGTCGCGCCGGAACGTGCCGGCCGCGACGAGTTCGCTCATGTCGCCCTTCGCGGCCGCGACGACGCGGCAGTTCACGCGGATCGGCTGGTTCGAGCCGAGCCGTTCGAGCACGCCGTCCTGCAGCACGCGCAAGAGCTTCACTTGCAGCGCGAGCGGCATGCTTTCGATTTCGTCGAGGAACAGCGTGCCGCCGGATGCGTATTCGAGCTTGCCGACGCGACGCTTCGCGGCACCGGTGAACGCGCCGGGCTCGTAGCCGAACATCTCCGACTCGAACATCGGCTCGGGCAGCGCGCCGCAGTTCACCGCGATGAACGGCTTGTCGCGACGCGGCGACAGCTCGTGCAGGCTGCGCGCGATCAGTTCCTTGCCGGCGCCCGTGTCGCCGTTGATCAGCACCGATGCGTCGGTGGGCGCGACGTTCGCGATCAGCTTGCGCACCTGTTCGATCGCCGGGCTGCGGCCGATGATGCGCGGCGCGACGATGTTCTGCCCGGCCAGCTCGCGCCGCAGCGCATGGTTCTCGAGCACCAGCTCTCGCCGCTCGAGCGCGCGGCGCACGGTCTCGATCAGCCGCTCGGCCGCGAACGGCTTTTCGATGAAGTCGTACGCGCCGTCACGCATCGCCTGCACGGCCATCGAGATGTCGCCGTGGCCGGTGACGAGGATCACCGGCACGTCGGGCACGCGCTCGCGGCACTGCGCGAGCAGGTCGAGCCCGCTCGCGCCGGGCAGCCGGATGTCGCTGACGATCGCGCCGGCGGTTTCCGCGACGATCGCCTTGTCGGCCGCCTCGGCCGATTCGAACCCGACGACGTCGAACCCCGCGAGCTGGAGGCTCTGCACGCTCGCCCGGCGAACGAGCGCATCGTCTTCGATATAGATCACTTGCAGCCGGTTGGCCATCTTGGTCACTTGCTCCTGACAGGCCGCGCGGCGCTGGTGCGCGCGGCCCTCGTTGATGCCGGTCGGCCCTAGTGCGAGCCCGCCGGTTCGGACACCGAGTCCGGATGATGCGTGCGCGCGCGCCGCAGCGTCAAGACGAACAGCGCGCCGCCGGACGGGGCATTGCGCGCGGTCAGCGCGCCGCCCGCGTCGCTCGCGATCGACGACGAGATCGCGAGGCCCAGCCCGAGCCCGCGCCCCATTTCCTTGGTCGTGAAGAACGGTTCGAACAGGCGCGGCAGCAAGTCGGGCGCGATGCCGGAGCCGTTGTCGCGCACCTCGATCGCGAGCGTCGCGACCGACACCGCGATCGTCACTTCGATCGCCGGTGCCGCGACGCCCGCGACCGCGTCGAGCGCGTTGCCGATCAGGTTGATCAGCACCTGTTCGAGGCGCAGGTCCTCGCAGCGGGCGACGAGTTCCGGATAGTCGCACGCGAGGTCGAGCGGGGCATCCTGCGCGGGCGACACGGTCGCATCCTGCAGCGTCAGCGTGAGCGCGACGCCGCGCAGCCGGTCGCCGAGCAGCGACAGCACGCTGCGCAGCGCGCGCACGACGAGCGCCCGTTCGTTGCGCGGCTTCGCGCGGCCGACGAACAGCTTCAGCTGATTGGTGATCTTGCCCATCCGCTCGGTCAACGCGGCGATCGCCTCGAGGTTCTCGCGCGCGGCCGCCTGCTCGCCGCGATCGAGCAGCACGCGCGTGTTGTCCGAGAAACTGCGCAGCGCCGCGAGCGGCTGGTTCAGTTCATGCGTGATGCCGGCCGCCATCTGGCCGAGCGCGGCGAGCTTGCTCGCCTGGATCAGTTCGTCGTGCGCGGCGCGCAATTCCTGTTCCGCGCGGATCCGGTCGCCGACCTCCTTCTGCAATTGCTCGTTCGCCTCCGACAGGTCTGCCGTGCGCTCCTCGACGCGCCGGTTCAGCTCCGCATACGCCTGCTGCAGCAATGCGCGGCCGCGGATCATCTCGCGCACGCGTGCGCGGCGCATGCGCCAGTAGAACGCGAGCAGCGCGACCGACACGAAGCCGAAGCCGGTGACGATCGTCGCGTTGCGCGCGTCGGCGTCGATGGGCGCGATCGGCGCGAGCGTTACCAGCAGCCAGTCGGGTTCGCCGATCCGCCGCTTGCTCGCCAGGAAGCGCGGCGCGCGCAGGCCGGGACCGAGGCGCACGATCTCCGCGTCGGCGTCGAGCACCTGCTCGACGCGCAGCGGCAGCGGCGTGACGGGCTGCTGCGCGTACTGGCGCGTCTCGTAGATCGACGCGGCGACGGGCCCCGTCAACGGATGCAGCGTGTGATATTTCCACGCGGGCACGGACGACAGGAACACCACGCCGTGATCGTCCGCGACGACGAGCGGCTCGGACGCGTCGGCGCCCTGGAACCATTCGAGATTGAGCTTCACGACGACGACGCCCGCGATCCTGCCGTCGCGCCACACCGGCTGCGAGATGTAGTAGCCGGGATCGCGCGAGATCGTGCCGATCCCGAAGAAGCGGCCGACCTGGCCGCCCATCGCATCGATGAAATACGGACGAAACTGGTATCCGGTCCCGACGAAGCTGTCGGGCGCGCGCCAGTTGCTGGCGGCGACGCACAGGCCGTCCGCACCGATCACGTAGGTGACGGTCGCATGGGCGTGTTCGTTGAGGTCTTCGAGATAACGGTTCGCGCGCGCGGTGAAATCGGCGCGCTTCGGCTCGGCGAGCAGGTCCAGCACGTACGGGTGGCTGCCGAGCAGATAAGGCAGCGACTCGTAGCGGTCGAGCGTGCTCTTGAGCGCGTTGGTGGTGCGGTCGACGCGCACCGCGGCGTTGCGCTGCAGCTCGGCGACGCCGCGCCGCCACGTGACGGTCCACGTCAGCGCGCACGCCGCCGCGAGCGCGGCGGCAAGCACGACGAGGATGAGCAGGCGGCGCTTCACGGACGTGACTTCCTGGCGATGCGGATCGCCTATTGTGTCATAGGGATCCGCGTCGCCGCCCGGGCCGCCGCGCGGCGCGCCGCCCGCGGGCGGTGCCGCCGCCTGCTCCTTCATGACGTCAGACGCCGGCCGTCTCGGTCGTCGTGACCTCGCCGCCGCCCGTCAGCGCCTGGCGCAGCTTGTTGCGGTCGAGTTCCTTTTCCCAGGCCGACACGACGACGGTCGCGACGCCGTTGCCGATGATGTTGGTCAGCGCGCGGCATTCGCTCATGAAGCGGTCGATGCCGAGGATCAGCACCATGCCCGACAGCGGGATCGTCGGCACGACGGCGAGCGTCGCGGCCAGCGTGATGAAGCCCGCGCCCGTGACACCGCTCGCGCCCTTCGACGTCAGCATCGCGACCGCGAGCAGCGTGAGCTGCTGCATCCACGTCAGTTCGATGTTGGTCGCCTGCGCGATGAACAGCACGGCCATCGTCATGTAGATGTTGGTGCCGTCGAGGTTGAACGAGTAACCGGTCGGCACGACGAGGCCAACCACCGAGCGCGAGCAGCCGGCCTTCTCCAGCTTCTCCATCAGCTGCGGCAGCGCCGCTTCCGACGAGCTCGTGCCGAGCACGATCAGCAGCTCTTCCTTGATGTACGACACGAAGCGGATGATCGAGAAGCCCGTGGCGCGTGCGATCGCGCCGAGCACGACCAGCACGAACACGACCGAGGTCAGGTAGAACGTGCCGATCAGCTTGAGCAGCGGCACCAGCGAGCCGACGCCGTACTTGCCGATCGTGAACGCCATCGCGCCGAACGCGCCGATCGGCGCCAGCTTCGTGACGATGTGCACGATGCCGAACAGCACGCGCGTGAGGCCGTCGATGAAGTCGGTCACGACCTTGCCGCGCTCGCCGAGGTGCGCGAGCACGCTGCCGAACAGCAGCGCGATCAGCAGGATCTGCAGGATTTCGCCCTGCGCGAACGCATCGACCATCGTGTTCGGGATGATGTGCATCAGGAAGTCGACCGTCGACTGCCCGTGCGCCTTCGCCGCGTACGATGCGACTTCCTTGCCGTTCAGCGTCGCCGGATCGATGTTGAAGCCGACGCCCGGACGCAGGATGTGCGTGGCCGCGAGGCCGAGCAGCAGCGCGAAGGTCGACACGATCTCGAAGTACAGCAGCGCCTTGCCGCCGACGCGGCCGACCTTCTTCATGTCCTCCATGCCGGCGATGCCGGTGACGACCGTACAGAAGATGATCGGTCCGATCACCATCTTGATCAGCTTGATGAAGCCGTCGCCGAGCGGTTTCATGTCGGTGGCGAGCGCCGGGTAGAAGTGGCCGAGGATCACGCCGACGATGATGGCGAAGATCACCTGCACGTAGAGCACTTTGTAGAAGGGTTTCTTCTTCACGATGGTTCCTGCTGAAGTAGATGAGCCGGTGGAAACGGCGTCACGCGCGCGGACGAATGTCAGGGGAAGGGCCATTCGCCCGCGCGGCTGCCGTGCCGCAACAAGCGATGCCTCAGGACGTCCGGAGGGAGTGGAAGGCAGTGGTCATCGATTGTCTCCTTGGTTTAATAGTCAGGCCGGGGGGATGGCCGTGCTTTTCATATCGCAAGGTCGATGCCAGGTTTCCGGAACCCCTCAAGCCATTGTTTTCATTGTATTTCTCATAATGCGGCAGGCAAGGAAATCCGGGATTCCGGATTTCCGGAAAATATCCGTCCGGCGATCCGGACGGAGGGATCGTTTCATCCGACGAATCAATGCTGGACGGCCTCACCGGCCAGCACGCCCGTCTGCGCGTAGAACTCCTGCCGCGCGAAGGCTTCGCGCTCGCGCCGCGCGCGCTCGCCGCGGTCCGCGAGCGAGCCGACGACGATCCCGACGAACGCGAGCGGCACCGACACGAGCGCCGGGTTGTCGAGGAACACCGGCGCATGCGCGTGATGCAGCACGTCGACCCACACCGACTTCGACAGCACCGTGAGCGCCACCGCCGACGCAAGGCCGAGGCCGCCGCCGAGCACCGCGCCGCGCGTCGTCATCCCGCGCCAGAAGATCGACATCGCGAGCACAGGGAAATTCGCGCTGGCGGCCACCGCCGCGACGAGGCCGACCATGAACGCGACGTTCACGTGCTCGAACAGGATCGACAGCGCGATCGCGACCGCGGACAGCCCGATCGTCGCCGCGCGCGAGATGCGCATCTCCAGCCGCTCGTCGGGCTTGCCTCGCGCCCACATCTGCGCATACAGGTCGTGCGAGATCGTGGTCGCGCCGGCGAGCGTCAGCCCGGCGACCACCGCGAGGATCGTCGCGAACGTGACGGCCGCGATGAAGCCGTAGAACCAGTTGCCGCCGACCGCCTGCGCGAGCTTCACCGCGACCATGTTCGAGCCGCCGAGCAGGTCGTGCGTCAGGTTGAAGGTGCCGTTCGCGCCGAGCCGGAAGAATTCCGGATGCTGCGCGAGCAGCACGATCGCCGAGAAGCCGATCACGAACGTGAGCAGGTAGAAGTAACCGATGAAGCCGGTCGCGTAGAGCACCGACTTGCGCGCCTCCTTCGCGTTCGGCACCGTGAAGAAGCGCATCAGGATGTGCGGGAAGCCGGCCGTGCCGAACATCAGCGCGATGCCGAGCGACAGCGCGTTGGCCGGATCGCGGATCAGCTTTCCTGGCCCCATGATCGACAGCGCGCCCGGATGCACGGCCACCGCGCGGCGGAACATCTCGTCGACGCTGAAGCCGAATTCGCCGAGCGCGAGCAACGCGAGCAGCGTCGCGCCGCACAGCAGCAGCACGGCCTTGATCACCTGCACCCAGGTGGTCGCGGTCATCCCGCCGAAGAACACGTACACGACCATCAGCACGCCGACGATCAGCTCGGCCGTGCCGTACGACAGCCCGAACAGCAACTGGATCAGCTTGCCCGCGCCGACCATCTGCACGACCAGGTACAGCACGACGATCGTCAGCGCGTTCGCGGACGTCAGCAGCCGGATCGGCCGCTGCGCGAAGCGGTACGCGACGACGTCGACGAACGTGAACTTGCCGAGGTTGCGCAGCGGCTCGGCGATCAGGAACATCACGAACGGCCAGCCGACGAGGAAGCCGATCGAGTAGATCAGCCCGTCGAAGCCGAACATGAACACCATCCCCGACAGCCCGAGGAACGACGCGGCCGACATGTAGTCGCCCGCGATCGCGAGCCCGTTCTGCAGCCCGGTGATGCCGCCGCCGGCCGTGTAGAAGTCGCGTGTCGAGCGCGTGCGGCGCGCGGCCCAGCGCGTGAGCGCGAGCGTCGCGAACACGAACGCGAAGAACATCGCGATCGCGACCGGGTTCAGTTCGACCTTGTCGGGCATCGGCCCCGCGACGGCGCTCGCGCGCGCGGCGGAGGTGGAGAAAACGAGAACGGCCAGCGCGCCGAGCGCGCGCGAGATGCGTCGCATGTCGGCCTCCGTCACGAACGTTGCAGGATCGCGTCGACGCGGCGGTCGAACGCACGGTTCGCGCGCAGCACGTAGCACGCGGTCAGGCCGATCGCGACCAGGATGATCGCGACGCCCGCGACGATCCCGACCGTTGTCGTCGCGCCGCGGTACAGCGGCGTGGCCAGCACGCGCGGCGCGAGCGCGACGAGCAGGATGAAGCCGTAGTAGATGGCGATCATCAGCGCCGTCAGCGTGAAGCTGAAGCGGCGTCGCGCACGCACGAGCTGCTGGTAGTCACGGCGCGCCGTGACCGATTCGATGACGGAATGCTCCATGGTGTCTCCGATGTCCCCTCGTCGTTCGCGAGGCGTGTCTTATGGATGGTCGGCGCGCGTCGACTGCTCCGCCCGCGCCGCGGCGGCAATACATGACACGCGCTACACGACGCGATCCGCACGCAGCCGCGCCAGGTCGTCCGGCGACAGCCCGAGCCAGCGACCGAGCACGTCGTCCGTATCGGCGCCGAGCACCGGCGGCGCACCGCGCACCGGCAGGCGCGCGCCGTCGAAGCGATACGGCGGCGCGAGCACGTCGACGCCGCCCGCGACCGGATGAGGCTGCCGCGTGACGAGCCCCGCGCGGGTCGCGCGCTCCGACGTCAGCGCGTCGTGCAGCCCGAGCACCTCACCGCACGGAATGCCCGCATCGGCGAGTGCCGCGAGCAGCATCGCGCGCGGCCGCCGCGCGAGTTCGCCGCGAATCTCCGGCAGCAGCGCGGCGCGGTTTTCGGAGCGGCCGAGGTTGGTCCTGTAGCGGTCGTCCGCGGCGAGATCGGGCCGCTCGATCGCATCGCAGAAACGTGCGAACTGCGTGTTGTTGCCGACCGTGATCACGAGCGGGCCGTCGGCCGCATCGAACACGCCGTACGGCACGATCGACGGATGCGCGTTGCCGTAGCGCGGCGGATCCTCGCCCATCAGCAGCGCGTCGAGCCCGTAGTACGCGGTGATCATCAGCCCGCAGTCGAACAGCGCCATCTCGATGCGCCTTCCGCGCCCCGTCGCGTGACGCTCGTACAGCGCGGCGAGGATCGCCTGCGCCGAATACATGCCGGTGAACAGGTCGACCGCCGCGACGCCGAATTTCAGCGGCGGCTGGCCGGCCTCGCCGTTCAGCGCCATCAGCCCCGCCTCGCCCTGCACGACGAGGTCGTAGCCGGGCCGCGCGGCCTCCGGGCCCGAGCGGTCGTAGCCGGAAATCGCGCAATGCACGAGCCGCGGATTCAGTTCGGCCAGCGCGTCGTAGCCGAGGCCGAGTTTCTCTGCACCGCCGAACTTGAAGTTGTGGATCAGCACGTCGGCCTGCGCGGCCAGCTCGCGCGCGATGCGCCGCCCGTCCTCCGTCTGCAGGTCGACGCAGATCGACCGCTTGCTGCGGTTCACGCTGTTGAAGTAGGTCGTCTCGGTCTCGCCGATCCGCAGCCCCCAGTCGCGCGTGTCGTCGCCGCGCACCGGATGCTCGACCTTGATCACGTCCGCGCCGAAATCGGCGAGCACCATCGCGCTCCACGGGCCCGCGAGCACGCGCGAGAAATCGAGCACCTTCACGCCGGCCAGCGGCAATGCGCGCGGATCGTTCGTCATCCTTGTCTCCTCCATTCGCGTCGCATGCCTTTACTGTTTCGACAGCGCGATGTAGCGCGCGAGATGATGATCCTCGTCGCCGAGCTGGTGATCGATCATCACGAGCCGCTTCGCGTAATGCGACAGCGGCAGCTCCCACGTCATCCCGATCCCGCCGTGCAGCTGGATGCTTTCCTCGGCGACGAGCGTGCCGATCCGGCCGATGCTGTATTTCGCCGCCGCGAGCGCGCGCTCGCGCACCGCGCGCGGCGCATCGAGCTGCGCGGCCGCGTTGATCACCGCCGAGCGCGCCTGCTCGACTTCGAGCAGCAGGTCGGCCATCCGGTGCTGCAGCGCCTGGAAGCTGCCGATCGGCAGCCCGAACTGCTTGCGCGTGCGCAGGTAGTCGAGCGTCGCGTCCTTCGCGACGTCCATTGCGCCGAGCGCCTCCGCCGACAGCGCCAGCAGCCCGTAGCCGAGCACGCGTTCGAGCAGCGCGGCGCCGGCATCTCCGTCCCGAGCATCCGGCGCGCCGAGCGCGGCATCGGCCGCCAACACGACGCGCTCGAAACGCACTTCGGCCGCGCGGCCGCCGTCGATCTTCCTGTAGTCGCGCAGCGACACGCCCGGCGCGTCGGCCGGCACGACGAACAGGCCGATGCCGGCCGCGTCGTCGTCATGACCGGACACGCGCGCGCTGACGACGAAGAATGCCGCCTGCGCGGCCTGGTCGACGACGCCCTTCGCGCCCGTCAGCACCCAGCCGTCGCCGTCGCGCTCGGCGCGCGTGCGCACGGTCGTCAGTTCGTAGTGCGAGCCCGGCTCGTCGTGCGCGAACGCGGCGCTCGCGCTGCCGTCGATCAGCGCGGCAAGCCGTTCGCGATGCGCGTCGCCGCCGGCGAGCGACAGCGCGCGGCCCGCGAGCAGCGCGCCGAGGAACGGCTCGACGACGAGCCCGCGCCCGAGGCATTCGAACACCACGGCGATATCGAAACCCGCGCCGCCGAAGCCGCCGTCGGCTTCGGGAAACAGCGCGCCGACCGCTCCGAGTTCGGCGAAGCGCCGCCACATCGCGCGATCGAATCCGTCGGTCGACTGCGCGATGCGGTCGCGCACCGGGAACGCATACTGTTCGGCGATGAAGCGGTTCAACGTGTCCGCCAGCATCCGGCGGTCTTCTGTGTGCTGGAAATCCATCGTCGCGTCCCTCGTTACAGCCCGAGCATCATCTTCGCGATGATGTTCTTCTGGATCTCGTTCGAGCCGCCGAAGATCGACAGCTTGCGGTTGTTGAAGTACTGCTGCGCGGCGCTCGCGGCCCCGTCCGGGCCGACCGGCTCGCCGTCGTGATCGGCGTCGAACGCCTCCTCGACGAACGGCTGCGCGTAGGGCCCCATCGCGCGGCGCATCAGCGCGGTGATCTCCTGGCGGATCTGCGTGCCGCGAATCTTCAGCATCGAGCTTTCCGCGCCCGGCACGCCGCCGCCCGCGACCGCGGCCAGCACGCGCAGGTTGGTCGTGCGCATGTTCTCGAGCTCGATCTCGACGCGGGCGACGCGCGCCGCGAAGAACGGATCGTCCGCGAGCGGCCGGCCATTCTTCGTCACCTTCGCGGCGACCGCGCGCAGCCGGTCGAGCGCGGCCGTCGAGAAGCCGATTCCGGCGATGTTGGTGCGCTCGTACGTGAGCAGGTATTTCGCGTAGGTCCAGCCGCGGTTCTCTTCGCCGACCAGGTTCTCCACGGGCACGCGCACGTCGGTGAAGAACACTTCGTTCACCTCGTGCTCGCCGTCGAGCGTGATGATCGGGCGCACTTCGACACCCGGCGTGGTCATGTCGATCAGCAGGAAGCTGATGCCCTCCTGCTTGCGCACGTCGGTCGCGGTGCGCACGAGGCAGAAGATCATGTTCGCGTAGTGGCCGAGCGTGGTCCACGTCTTCTGGCCGTTCACGACGTAGTGATTGCCGTCGCGCACCGCGCTCGTCTTCACCGACGCGAGATCGGAACCGGCGCCCGGCTCCGAATAGCCCTGGCACCACCAGTCGGTGCCGTCGAGAATGCGCGGCAGCCAGTGGCGCTTCTGCGATTCGTCGCCGTACTTGATCAGCACGGGCCCGAGCATGTTGACGCCGAACGGGACGATGCGCGGCGCGCCGGCGAGCGCGCATTCGTTGTCGAACAGGAACTTCTGCGCGACGCTCCAGCCGGGGCCGCCATACTCGCGCGGCCAGTGGCTCGCGAGCCAGCCGCGGGCATTCAGGATTGCGTGCCATTCGCGCATGTCGTCGCGCGTCAGATGCAGGCCGCTCTTCACCTTGCGCGCGGTGCGCGCGGGCAGTTCGGCGGCGAGAAAGCGCTGCACTTCGGTGCGGAACGCTTCCTCTTCGGGCGTGAAATTGAGGTCCATCGTGAGTCCGTTGCGAATGCGGTAGGCGTTCAGTCGATATGGTTCAGGCTCGCGAAATCCGCGCCGCGCTCGACCAGCTCGACGATCAGCGGCGAAGGCTTCCAGAACAGCGGATCCTCCTTCGCGAACGCGCGGATGTCGGCGAGCACGTTCGCGAGGCCGACCGTGTCCGCGTAGTGCATCGGGCCGCCGCGATAGCGCGGGAAGCCGTAGCCGTACAGGAACACCGCGTCGACGTCGAGCGGGCGCAGCGCGATCTTCTCGTGCACGACGTTCGCGCCTTCGTTGATCATCGCGGCGAGGTAGCGGCGCATGATCTCGTCGTCGGTGAACGTGCGCGGCGCGATGCCTTTCTTCGCGCGCTCGTCGGCGACGATCGCCTCGACTTCCGGGTCCGGCGTGCCGACCCGCGCGCCGTCCGGATACAGGTAGTAGCCGCGCGCGGTCTTCTGCCCGAACCAGCCGCGCTCGCACAGCCGGTCGGAAATTTCCACGTAGCGGGCGCGCGGGTCGCGCGTCGCCGCGCGGCGCTTGCGGGTCGCCCAGCCGATGTCGCCGCCCGCGAGGTCGACGACCTGGAACGGCCCCATCGGAAAACCGAATTCGCGCACCGCGCGGTCGATCTGGTAAGGCGATGCGCCGTCTTCCATCAGGTAGTCCGCGGCGGTGCGATAGACCGCGAGGATCCGGTTGCCGATGAAGCCGTCGCACACGCCGGCGCGCACGGGCGTCTTCTTCAGCTGCCTGGCCAGCGCGAACGCGGTCGCGACGACCTCAGCGCTCACGCGCGCCGGCACGACGATCTCGAGCAGCTTCATCACGTTGGCCGGCGAGAAGAAATGCAGGCCGATCACGTCGGCCGAACGGTCGATGCTGGCAGCCAGCTCGTCGATGTCGAGATACGACGTGTTGGTCGCGAGCACCGCGCCCGGCTTGCACACGCGCGCGAGTTCGGCGAACACCGCCTTCTTCACGCCCATGTCCTCGAACACGGCCTCGATCACCACGTCGGCCTGCGCGAGCGCGTCGTACGACGTGCTGCCCTTGAAGCGCGCGAGCCGCGCCGCATGCGCGGCCGGCGTCATCCGCCCCTTCGCGACGAGGCCGTCGTACACCTTCTCGACATGCGCGCGGCCGCGCGCGAGCGACGCTTCGTCGCGTTCGATCATCGTCACGGGCAGTCCGGCGTCGAGCGCCGCGACCGCGATGCCCGCGCCCATCGTGCCGCCGCCGACCACGCCGATCCGCTCGACCGGACGCGCGTTCGCGCGCCGCGCCTCGGGTGCCTTCGCGGCCTCGCGTTCCGCGAAGAACGCGTGCACGAGGCCCGCGCGCTGCGGGCTGTCGATGCATTGCAGGAACAGGCTGCGTTCGAGCTTCATCCCCGCGTCGAACGACTGCGTGAGCGCGGCCTCGACCGCATCGACGATCTTCGCCGGCGAGAACAGGCCGCGCGACTGCTTCGGCAGCTCGGCGCGCGCCGCGTCGATCGCGGCCTGCGCGGCCGCGCGATCGGCGAGCCCCTGCGCATCGCGCGTGCGCCGCGCCGGCGCGCCGAGCGACACGAGTTCCTGCGCATAGGCGAGACCTTCGGCGAGCGTGTCGTCGCTGTGCGCGACGCGATCGACGAGGCCGAGCGCGAGCGCTTCGTCGGCGCTGGCGTGACGCCCCGTCAGCATCAGGTCGAGCGCGGCCTTCGCGCCGATCAGGCGCGGCGTGCGCTGCGTGCCGCCCGCGCCGGGCAGCAGGCCGAGCGTGACTTCGGGCAGGCCGAGCTTCGCGCCGGGCACGGCGAGCCGGTAATGCGCGGCGAGCGCGACCTCGAGGCCGCCGCCGAGCGTCGCGCCGTGCAGCGCGACCACGACCGGCTTCGCGCTCGATTCGATCCGCTCGCATACGTCCGGCAGCGACGGCGGCATCGGCGGCTTGCCGAACTCGCGGATGTCGGCGCCCGCGATGAAGTTGCGGCCGGCGCCGACGATCAGCACCGCGCGAATCGCGTCGTCGGCCTGCGCGGCGTCGAGCGCGTCGGCGAGACCGCGCCGCACGTCGGCGGACAGCGCGTTGACGGGCGGATGGTCGATCGTGACGACGAGCACCTTGTCGCGCCGTTCGCGCGTGACGGTGCCGGCGCCGGAAGGTTCGGGGAAAGCGGGTGAATTCATCGTGTCTCCAGTGCGGTGCGCCGCGCGGGCGGAACCGGTCGTCGGGCCGGCGAGCGGTGCCGGCTCCCGGGCCTGGTGCCGCGCGGCGGGAAACGATCCGGCGTGGTTGCCGGGCATGACTCGATTCTCGATTGATCGAGATTCATTGACAATTCCCGCGCGCCTTTACAAGCTGTCAAGTCTGACTTGACATTGAATGCTTTCGGACCGTTTCCGGCCCTTAAGCGGGCGGGATCGGGAGACACAAGACATGGACCTGAACGCGCTGACGCTGCTCGTCGAGATCCTCGATGCGGGCAACCTGAGCAAGGCCGCGCAGCGGCTCAAGATGAGCCGCGCGAACGTCAGCTACCGGCTGAACCAGCTCGAACGCTCGATCGGCCAGCAACTCGTGCGCCGCACGACGCGCCGCATCGAGCCGACCGAGATCGGGCTGAAGCTGTACGAGCACGGCCGGCGCATCCGCAACGAACTGCTCGCCGCGCAGGAATCGGTGACGACGCTCGGCCAGGACCTGCAGGGCCGCGTGCGGCTGTCGGTGCCGAGCGGCTACGGACAGATGGTGATGTCCGAGTGGCTGCTCGCGTTCAAGCGGCTGCATCCGGGCATCGTGCTCGACGTGGTGTTCGAGAATCGCGTGGAGGACCTGATGCGCGACGAAGTCGACATCGCGATCCGCGTGATGTCCGAACCGCCGCAGAACCTCGTCGCGCGCGACATGGGCGCGGTGCGCTACGTCGCGTGCGCGTCGCCCGCGTTCGCGGCCGCGCACGGGATGCCCGCGAGCCTCGGCGCGCTGGCCGCCGCGCCGGTCGTCACCGCGACGGTGCTGGGGCGGCAGTTGCGGATCGCCGCGTATCTCGGCGACGAACGCCACGAGGTGCTGCTCGAACCCACGCTGATTTCGGAGAACTTCCTGTTCCTGCGCCAGGCGATCCTCGCCGGGATCGGCGTCGGCATCGTGCCCGACTACGTGATGCAGGACGACATGCGGCGCGGCACGGTCGTCACGTCGCTCGACGCGTACCGGCTCAGCATCTTCGGCACGCACATGTACATGCTCTACATGCCGAACCGGCACCACACGCGCGCGACCGCGACGTTCATAGAGTTCATCCTCGAACAGGCCGGGAAGACCGGCCGGGGCGGGCCCGACGGGATGCGTCAGGGTTTCCTGTCGGGTGACAACCCGCCGGCCGCGCGGCGACAATAGCGCGCCGCCCGTGCGGAGCGCGTGCCGCGCATACGCCGCCGCCTTCGAATTCACCGTTGCCGAGGGTTCAATGTTCGACCGGATTCGTCCGTATTCGCGTCCCTGGACGCCCGTCGCCGCGCTCGCGCTCGTCGCGCTCGCCGCGTTCAGCGCCGGCTGCACGTCCCCGTCCGCGCCGTCGGGCGCCGTCGTCCCGGTCGCCGCCGCGTCGGGCGCCGCGGTGCCGCTGCCCGGCGTCCACGCGCCCGAACGCTCGTCCGGCTGGATCGACAAGCCGGGCTGGACCTCGCAGCACTTCATGATCGCGGCCGCGAACCCGCTCGCGACGCAGGCCGGCTACGAGATGCTGAAGGCCGGCGGCACCGCGATCGACGCGGCGATCGCGACGCAGATGGTGCTCGCGCTCGTCGAGCCGCAATCGTCTGGGCTCGGCGGCGGTGCGTTCATGCTGTACGCCGACGGCAAGACGACGCAGGCATACGACGGCCGCGAAACCGCGCCGGCCGCCGCGACCGACCGCCTGTTCTACGGCCCGACCGGCCAGCCGATGGGCTTCTACGAAGGTGTCGTCGGCGGGCGTTCGGTCGGCACGCCGGGCGTGCTGCGCATGCTCGACGCCGCGCACCGCGCGCACGGCAAGCTGCCGTGGCGCCGGCTGTTCCAGCCCGCGATCCGGCTCGCCGAGCACGGCTTCACGATCAGCCCGCGCCTGGCGATGCTGATCGCGAACGACAAGTACCTGATGAACGACCCGGCCGCGCGCGCGTACTTCTACAACAAGGACGGCACGCCGAAGGCGGCCGGCACGGTACTGAAGAACCCCGCGCTCGCGACCGTGCTGCGCCAGGTCGCCGACCGCGGCGCGAATGCGTTCTACACCGGCGCGATCGCGCGAGACATCGTCGCGAAGGTGCGCAAGCACCCGACCAATCCAGGCCTGCTGACGCTGCAGGATCTCGCGCGCTACAAGGCGAAGGTGCGTGCGCCGCTGTGCGCCGACTACCGGCGCTCGGTGGTGTGCGGGATGCCGCCGCCGTCGTCGGGCGGCCTGGCGGTCGCGCAGATGCTCGGCATCCTCGAGGCGATGCCCGACTGGCAGCAGATCGGCGCGCAGAAGCCGGTGCGGACCGAGCTCGGCTACGAGCCGACGCCGTTCGCCGCGCACCTGTTCAGCGAAGCCGGGCGCCTCGCGTATGCGGACCGCGCGCGCTACGTCGCCGATCCCGATTTCGCGCCGCTGCCGGGCGGCAGCTGGGCGAGCCTCGCCGACAGGACCTATCTCGCGCAGCGCGCGCGCCTGATCGGCGACACGAGCATGGGCGTCGCGCAGGCCGGCACGCCGCAGGGCGCGACGCTCGCGCTGGCCGACGACCGCAGCCCCGAATTGCCGTCGACGTCCGACATCGCGATCGTCGACCGCTACGGCCAGGCGCTGTCGATGACGACCAGCGTCGAGGACGCGTTCGGTTCGCGGCTGATGGTGCGCGGTTTCATGCTGAACAACCAGCTCACCGATTTCTCGTTCGTGGCGAGCGAGAACGGCCGGCCCGTCGCGAACCGCGTGCAGCCGGGCAAGCGGCCGCGCTCGTCGATGGCGCCGGAACTCGTGTTCGACAAGAAGACGAAACAGGTGACGATGATCGTCGGCTCGGCCGGCGGCCCTGCGATCATCAACCACGTCGCGAAGACGCTGATCGGCGTGATGGACTGGGGGATGACGATGCAGCAGGCGATCGCGCTGCCGAACGTCGGGTCGATGAACGGGCCGACGCAGCTCGAGCGCGGCCGCGTGTCGGACGCGCTCGTCGACGGGCTGAAGGGACGCGGGCACGACGTGCAGGTCGTCGAGATGAATTCCGGTCTGCAGGGGATCCAGCGGCTGAACGTGCAGGGGCAGACGGTGTGGTTCGGCGGGGCCGATCCGCGGCGGGAAGGGATCGCGATGGGGGATTGAAGGCGGCCGGCAGAGGCGGCGCGCATGCGCCGCCTGCTGCGTGTCATCCGCGCCCTTTCCACGGCACGATCCGTCGCTCGACCCATCGCATCGCGAGATCGAACAGCCACGCGATCGCGCCGATGATCAGGATGCCCATCACGACGATATCGGTGCGCAGGAAGCTCGACGCATTGAGCACCATCTGACCGAGCCCGGCCGTCGCGGCGACCATCTCGGCCGCGACGAGCGTCGTCCAGCCGAACCCGATCGCGATCCGCAGGCCGGTGAGGATTTCCGGCAGCGCGGCCGGCAGCACGACGTGGCGCACGATCTGCGCGAAGCTGCCGCCGAGCGAATAGGCGGCGTTGATTTGCTCGACCGTCGCCGCACGCACGCCCGCACGGGCGGCCATCGCGATCGGCGCGAAGCACGCGAGGAAGATCACGACCAGCTTCGCCGTCTCGTCGATGCCGAACCAGATCACGACGAGCGGCAGGTACGCCAGCGGCGGCAGCGGCCGGTAGAACTCCAGCAGCGGATCGAGTACGCCGCGCGCGACTCGACTCACGCCCATCAGAACGCCGGCCGGCACGCCGATCGCGGTGGCGAGCAGGAATGCGCCGAACACGCGCGCGGCACTCCACAGCAGATGCTCGGACAGCGGCAGGCCGCCCTGGATGCGGCCGTGCCACGCATCGACGAATGCCGCCCACACCGCTTCCGGCGCGGGCAGGAACAGCGGCGGCAACCACTGCCAATGCGTCGCGCTCCACCACAGCACGGCCAGCGCCGCGACCGTCGCCGCGCTGAGCCCCGCGGTTTTGCCCTGGCCCGGCAAGCGGTAGCGGCGCGACGGCCGCGCCGCCTTGCGCCGCGTCGTGCGCTCGTCCTGCTCGCCCCTCCCGGCCACTCGGTCGGCCGCCCAGGAATCCTGCGTGCTCATGTCGTCCTGCCTGTGCAAAGTACTGATCCGGCCGCGCCCGACGGACGCGCCCTGCCGCGCGAATTCGTGCATCACGTGACCTCCGCGACCGCCTCGTCGCGATGCAGATACGCGATCAGCCGCTCGCGCCATGCGATGAAATCCGGCGACGACTTCACCGCGCGCGCATCGCGCGATTCGACGTAGCGCCGCGCGAACGGCAGCTCGAAGGTTTCCGCGATGCGGCCGGGGCCGGGCGTCATCACGACGAGACGCGTCGCGAGGAACAGCGCCTCCTCGACGTCGTGCGTGATGAAGAACACCGTCTTGCCCGTGCGCGCCCATACGTCGAGGACGAGCGCCTGCATCGTGCCGCGCGTCATCGCGTCGAGCGCGCCCATCGGCTCGTCCATCAGCAGCACGCGCGGATCGCTCGCGAGCGCACGCGCGATGCCGACGCGCTGCTGCATCCCGCCCGACAGTTCGTACACGCGCGCATGCGCATGGCGCTCGAGGCCGACGAGCGCGAGCATCTCCGTCGCGCGCGCTTCGCGCTCCGCCTTCGACACGCGCGCGAAGCGCAGCCCGAGCGCGACGTTCTCGAGCACGTCGAGCCAAGGCAGCAACGCATATTTCTGGAACACGACGCCGCGATCGGCGCCGGGGCCCGCGACCGGCACGCCGTCGACGCGCACGTCGCCCGTCGTCGGCGCGACGAAGCCGGCCATGCAGTTCAGCAGCGTCGTCTTCCCGCACCCGGACGCGCCGAGCGCGACGACGAATTCACCGGAATCGATGCGCAGGTCGACGCGCGCGAGCGCCTGCGTCGTCGGCCGACCGCGTTCGCCCGGATAGGCGACCGATACCTGACGGACTTCCAGCGTGCTCATGATCGAGGGCTCCGCGATGAGTGGCCTGAGTCGCCTGACGCGCCGCGTTCAGCGCGCGGCCTTCTGCACGAACTGCGGATCGACGCCGACCGAGTAGTCGGCGAGCACGGTCTGGATCGTGCCCTGCGATTTCAGGAACGCGGCGGTGGCCGCGAGCGACTTCGCGGCACCCGACTGCGCACCGCCGCCGAGCCACGTCGGCGACGCCTGCTCGGCCGGCGTCGGGAACGCGTAGAGCGCGAGGCTCGCGGGCACGTCCTGCACGTTCGCGCCCGATACCTTCGCGACCGCCGCGACCTGCGGCGAACCGGCCTTCCACGCGGCCGCATGCGCGCGGTAGTCGGCATCGGCGGACGCGAGCACCTTCACGAAGCGCGCGACGAACTCGGGGTTCTCGCGCGCGAACTTGCGGCTCACGACGAAGCCGTCGAAGGTCGCCTTGCCGCTTTGCTTCGCGACCTGGCCCGACGTCGTCAGCACGGTGCCCGACTGCTTGACCTTCGCGAGCACCGGATCCCAGATGTAGGTCGCGTCGATGTCGCCGCGCGTCCATGCGGCCGCGACCTCGGGCGGACGCAGGTTGACGATCTTCACGTCGTTCGGATTCACGCCGGCGGCCTGCAGCGCGACGAGCGTATGGAAATGCGACGTCGACACGAACGGCACGCCGATCTTCCTGCCCTTCAGCGCGGCGACGCTGGTCACGCCGGAGCCGTTGCGCGCGACGAGCGCCTCGGCGTCGTTGATGTTGTCGAGCACCCAGAACAGCGAGATGTCGAGCCCCTGCGACAGGCCGGCCGCGATCGGGCTCGACCCAGCCTCGCCGAGCTGCACGGAGCCCGACGCGAGCGCGCGGATCACATCGGCGCCGCTGTCGAGCTTGCGGAACGTGACCTTGTAGCCGGTTGCCTTTTCGACTTCACCGCTCGCCTGCGCGTAGCGCCACGGCACGACCATGTCCTGATACGCGATCACGACTTCGCGCGATTCGGCGTGCGCCGCGCCCAGCGCGGCAAAGGCGGTCAGCGCGACGACGGCGCGGCGGACGAAGCTGAAACGGGACATGCGGCTCTCCTTCGAATGCGGGCATTGCTGCGGGAGAGCCGACTTTACGAGCTTTGCGCGCGGCGGGAGCGAACTTATCCTGCGAAGCTATCGATGCCGTTTCAGCTTTGCTTTCCACGTTCGACCGGATCGCGCGTCCGGTCGGATGGCGATTGTCGTGCGAACGCGCGGGCGGCGGCCGCACCAACGAAAAAGCCCGCATCGCTGCGGGCTTCTTCAACTGCATGAGATGTGAGGCTGATGCGCGAACGCGGCGCTCAGACCACCCCGGCCCCGTGCGCCTGCAGATCGGCGTGATAGCTCGAACGCACCATCGCGCCGACGGCCGCGTGCGTGAAGCCCATCTTGTACGCCTCTTCCTCGTACATCTTGAACGTGTCCGGATGCACGTACGCACGCACCGGCAGGTGGTGCTCGGACGGCTGCAGGTACTGGCCGATCGTCAGCATGTCGACGTCGTGCGCGCGCAGGTCGCGCATCACCTGCAGGATTTCCTCTTCGGTCTCGCCGAGGCCGACCATCAGGCCCGACTTCGTCGCGACGTCCGGATGCTGCGCCTTGAAGTCCTTCAGCAGCTTCAGCGAGTGCGCGTAGTCCGAACCCGGGCGCGCTTCCTTGTACAGGCGCGGCACCGTTTCGAGGTTGTGGTTCATCACGTCGGGCGGTGCCGCGTTGAGGATCGAGATCGCGCGGTCGAGGCGGCCGCGGAAGTCCGGCGTCAGGATCTCGATGCGCGTTTCCGGCGACTGCTCGCGCACTTCGCGGATGCACTCGACGAAGTGAGCGGCGCCGCCGTCGCGCAGGTCGTCGCGGTCGACGCTCGTGATCACCACGTACTTGAGCTTCAGCGCGGCGATCGTGCGGGCCAGGTTCTTCGGTTCGTCCGCGTCGAGCGGATCGGGACGGCCGTGGCCGACGTCGCAGAACGGGCAGCGGCGCGTGCACTTGTCGCCCATGATCATGAACGTCGCGGTGCCCTTGCCGAAGCATTCGCCGATGTTCGGGCAGCTCGCTTCCTCGCACACGGTATGCAGGTTGTGCTCGCGCAGGATCGTCTTGATCTCGTTGAAGCGCGAACTGCCGGTGGCCGCCTTCACGCGGATCCATTCCGGCTTCTTCAGCTTCTCGATCGGAATGACCTTGATCGGGATGCGCGCCGTCTTCGCCTGCGCCTTCTGCTTGGCGGTCGGATCGTAGGCCGGGGTCGCGGCCGAATCGGCCGGTGCGGGGGAAGCGGTAACGTCAGTCATTCGAATGTTCCAGTGCCTGCGGCTTGTCGGCGGCCGCGGATTCGCCGTCGAGGTTGGCGATCAGACGCCCCACCAGCGTGTGGGCGACGTCGTTCCAGTCGGCGGCAACCTCGAGGCTCGCCATGTCGACGGTTTCCAGTCCGGCATAGCCGCACGGGTTGATCGCGAGAAACGGGCGCAGATCCATCTTCACGTTCAGGCTCAGCCCGTGATAGCTGCAGCCGTTGCGGATCTTCAGGCCGAGGGCCGCGATCTTCGCGCCTTCGTGCACGCCGGATGCCACGTAGATTCCCGGCGCGCCCGCCTTGCGGACCGAAGCGAGATTATACGCCGCGAGGGTTTCGATCACGGCTTCCTCGATCTTCGTCACGAGCGTGCGCACCATCAGCTTGCGCCGGCGCAGGTCCAGCAGCAGGTAGACGACGATCTGGCCGGGGCCGTGGTAGGTGATTTGTCCGCCGCGGTCGACCTTCACGAGCGGCACGCCGCTGTCGGCCACCAGCAGGTGGGCCGGGTCGCCGGCCTGGCCGAGCGTGTAGACGGGCGGATGCTCGACGACCCAGATTTCGTCGCCGGTGTCGGCCGTGCGCGTGTCGGTGAACGCACGCATCGCGTCGAAGCTCGTCTCGTAGGCCTCGCTGCCCCGCCAGCGCACGGTGACCGGCGCGACGGGCTGAACCGGAGACCCGGCGGGCGATTCGGAAACAGCGACAGGCGTGGACACGATGGCAACCGGCGAGACGGACATGGGCGGTAGTTTACCGAAAACCCATGCGTCTCGCCGGCTCCGGAAGGGGACGGATCGCGCGTATCCGTCGGAGGAAAGGCCCGTCAGACGGTGCGCCAGCCGTCGTGGAGCAGCGCATTCACGCGATCGCGCAGCCGTGCGAGCGCGCCGCGCGCGATCTCCCCGGCCGGCCGCGACACCGAGAACGCGACATGCGCGCCCTGCCGGCCTTCCGCGCTGAGCCACAGCCGCTCGCCGCGACGCAGCCGGAGCGTCTCGCCGTCGACCAGGAAGTAGTCTTCGACGTCATTGCTGCGCGTCGCCCACACCGGCCCGCACTGCACCGTCAGACGGGTGCTGCGCTGCACCTTCATCGGCACGGTTTCGCCCGCGGGAATTTCGAACGTGATGCTTGAAGAAATTTCTTGCATGATCGTCTCCGCCAATAAATGCTTCGATGGCTACAATCGTAGTCACTTCAAGGCGTCCGACAAAACGACCAATTTTCACGTCGATGTGAGGAAAATTAGCAAATGGACCTCCGCCAGCTGCCTGCGCTGAACGCGATTCGCGCGTTCGAAGCCGCCGCCCGCCACGAGAATTTCTCCCGCGCCGCCGACGAGCTGTACGTCACGCACGGCGCGGTCAGCCACCAGGTTCGCGCGCTCGAGGAGGAGCTCGGCGTGCAGCTGTTCACGCGCAACGGCAAGCGGCTGTGCCTGACCGACGCCGGCATGCGCTACGCGCAGCAGGTCCGCACCGCGTTGATGGTGATCGCCGACGCGACGCGCGAGGTGCGCGCAAGCGACCGCGGGCGACGGCTGGTGGTGTCGATGCTGTCGTCGTTCGCCGCGCGCTTCATCACGCCGCGCATTGGCACGTTCATCGAGCGGCATCCGGAAATCGACGTCGAGCTGCAGTCGACCAACTCGCTCACCGATTTCGCGCGCGACGACGTCGACCTCGCGATCCGCTTCGGCTCCGGCACCTATCCGGGGCTGCACGTCGAGCCGCTGTTCGAGGAGGTGTTCTTTCCGGCGTGCTCGCCGACGCTGAACGGCGGCAAGCTGCCGCGGACGCCCGCCGATCTCGTGCACTACAACCTGCTGCGCTCGGACGACGAGCTGTGGCGGCCGTGGTTCGACGCGGCCGGGCTCGATACGCTGACCGAGCCGAAACGGGGGATTCTGTACCAGGATTCGTCGAACCTGCTGCTGGCCGCGATCGACGGCCAGGGCATTGCGCTGGTGCGCCGCTCGCTCGCAGTGCACGACCTGCTGGACGGGCGCCTCGTGCGCCTGTTCGACATCGACGGGCAGAGCCCGTGGCACTATTTTTTCGTGTGTCCGCCGCCGCTCCTGAACACGCCGCGCGTGCAGGCGTTCAGGACCTGGCTGCTTCAGGAAGTCGCCGAATACAAGCTGCTGTGCGACGAGCTGGACGCGCGGCGCGCGGCGGGGAAGACCCCCGCCGAGTGCGCGCAGGAAGGAGGATGGAAAGCGGCGCTTAGAGCACGACCTTGACCATCGGATGGCCGGTCAGTGCACGATAGATGGTGTCGAGCTGTTCCTGGCTCGTCGCGCGCACGGTGATCGTGAGGCCGGTGTAGTTGCCGCCGCTCGAGGCACGCTCCTCGATCTTCTCGACGTCGATCTCGTTGTCGTGGACGGCCACGACCTTGAAGATCGTGTCCTTGAATTCCGGGTGCGCCTTGCCCATGATCTTGATCGGAAAATCGCACGGAAACTCCAGCAGCGACTCCTTCCGGGTATCGATCGCGCCGGTGACCTCGATGGTTTTGGTCGGTTCGCTCATCATTTTCTCCGGGTTAGGTCAAACTGTTCAAACTCGCGCGCCTTCGCACGCTGGTACGCGTCGTACAACGCCGCGAACACGGGGCCCGGCTTGCCGCCCTGCACGGGCAGATCGTCGAGCGACGTGACGGGCAAAATCTCTTTCGTGGCCGACGTGATCATGATCTCGTCCGCCGAGCGCAGCTCGACCTCGCTGATTTCGCGCGCGACGAACCGAATGCCGCATTCCTCGGCCAGCTGCTCGACCAGCGCGTAGCGAATCCCTTCGAGGATCCTGTTGCTGCGCGGCGGTGCCATCAGTTCGCCGTTCTTCACGATCCATACGTTCGACGACGAACCTTCGGTCACGTTGTCGTCGCGCAGTTGAATCGTCTCGAACGCATCGCGTTCGGCCGCATGCTGCGCCATCAGCACGTTGCCAAGCAGCGAAATCGACTTGATGTCGCAATGCAGCCAGCGACGATCCTCGGCCGTCACGCAGCGCACGCCCCGCGCGCGCTCCTCGTCCGACGGCAGGCGCAGCGGGCTCGTCATCGCGAACACCGTCGGCACCGCGTTCGCCGGGAACGCATGGCCGCGCTTCGCGACGCCGCGCGTCACCTGCAGGTAGACGAGCGCATTGCCGTCGCCGAGGCCTTCCGCGTTCGCGGCGACCACGCGCTCGATCAGCGCGCGCCAGCCCGCCGCGTCATGCGGATCGTCGATGCCGATCTTCTTCAGGCTGCGCGCGAGCCGTTCCAGATGCTGTTCGATCCGGAACGGCACGTGCGCGCCGTCGTGCGCATAAACGGGGACGACTTCATACACGCCATCGCCGAAGATGAACCCGCGGTCGAGCACCGGGACCCGGGCTTGCGACAGCGGCACCAGCTCCTCCTGCGACGACACGCTGAGGTAGACGATCGGTTCGAATTCGGCTTGGCTCATGGCTATACCAGATGGGGATGAAGTCGTGAAAACAAAGGCCCGTCGTGCTTACTTCTTCTTGCTGAACATCAGCAGGATCGAGTCCCAGATACGACCGAAGATACCCGCTTCCGGCACCGCCTGCAGCGCGACGACCGGGAACTCCGACAGCGTCTTGCCGTCGGCGACGATCTTCACGGTACCGACCTGCTGGCCTTCCGCGAGCGGCGCGATCAGCGGCGCGTTGACCTCGACTTCCGGCTTGACCTTGTCGCCCAGGCCGCGCGGCACGGTCACCCACTGGTCGCCCTTCACGCCGACCTGCACGGTGTTTTCCTTGCCCTTGTAGATGCGCGGCGTCGACATCGCCTGGCCGCCCTTGAACAGGCGCACCGCGTCGAACGCGCTATAGCCGTAGTTCAGCATCTTCATGCTGTCCTGCGTGCGCTCGCTTTCCTTCTGCTCGCCCATCATCACCGACACGAGACGGCGCTGGCTGTCGACACCCGGGATCGCGCGCTTGGCCGACGCGATCAGGCAATAGCCGGCCGCTTGCGTATGGCCCGTCTTCAGGCCGTCGACCGTCGGATCCAGCCACAGCAGGCGGTTGCGGTTGCCCTGGCGGATGTTGTTGTACTTGAATTCCTTCTCCGAGAAGATGCTGTAGTACTGCGGAAAATCGCGGATCAGGTGCGCGGACAGCTTCGCGAGGTCGCCGGCCGTCGTGTAGTGGTTCGGGTCGGGCATGCCGTTCACGTCGGCGAAGTGCGTGCCCTTCATGCCAAGGCGCGCCGCCTCGTCGTTCATCAGCGTGACGAACTGCCCTTCGCTGCCGCCGACCAGTTCGGCCAGCGCGATCGCGGCGTCGTTGCCCGACTGGATGATCATCCCGTACACGAGGTCGTGCACCGACACCGGCTTGTTCGCCTCGATGAACATGCGCGACTCGTCGGTGCCGACACGGCGCACCGCTACGCTCGGCGTGACGATCTGCTCCATCGAGATCTTCTTCTTGTCGAGCGCTTCGAACACCAGGTAGGCCGTCATCAGCTTCGTCAGCGACGCGGGCTCGACGCGTTCGTCCGCGTTGCCCGATGCGAGCACGGTGTTGCTGGTCGCATCGACGAGCACCCACGAGCGCGCGTTCACGCCCGGCGGCGGCACCGCGCCCGGCATGAAGGTCGCGGGCGCGCCGGTGAACTGCTCGGTGGCGGCGGCCGGCGCGGCATGCGCGGCCTTGGCCTTGGCGGCCGGCTTCGCCTCGGCGACGACGATCGTCGACGCGAGTGCGACGGGCAGCATCACGCCCAGCGCGACGTTGCGCGCGGCGGTGCCGAAGGCGATGGAAGAAGCGAGGGACTTGAGGCCTTGGGGAGACAGACGCATGATCGATTCAGGCTGGTGGCAGAAAGTGCGGCGCGAAACGCGCAGGGGTTGAACGGCAAGGCGGCGAGCGTTCCGGCGTTCGTCCGACTGCGTCGGACGGCGCGAAACGCGCCGGTTGGACTCGTGCGGACGCGTTCGGTTCGCGGCCGTCGCGAGCGGGCGGACAGGCGGCGAAACGAGCGCCGCATGGGCCCGGCCGGGCCGCGGGCGACGCGAAATGCGGCCATTATACGTGGCCGCGAACGGCGTTTTCGCGAACCAGGGCTCAGGTGGCCACACACAGGCTTCGGGAGGATAGCGCGGCTTCGCTGCGGAGAATCGTGCTCGAAGCCGCGCGAAAGGCGTGCGCAGGCGCCGTGCAAGCCGGGTTGCGCCGTGCGGGAGCGGGTATGTGCGATCGCGTCGGGACACAATGCGGCGCGATGTCGCGCGCGCGGCGACATCGCGGTCGTGCGGCAGCGGCGCCGCACGCCGGGTTCAGCGGATCAGCGCCACGCGTCGACGATGATGCGCTTCAGCACGTGCAGCTTGCGATGCAGGAAATGCTCGGCACCGGGGATCACGACGACCGGCAGTTCCTGCGGGCGCGCCCAGTCGTAGACCGATCCGATCGGCACCGTGTCGTCGGTTTCGCCGTGGATCACGAGCGTGTTCTCCGGCACGTCGGCGACCTCCCAGCGGCTCGCGGCCGTGCCGACGAACACCATCCGCTCGATCGTCTCGCCCGCGTCGCGCAACCGCTTCGCGACGTGCGACAGCACGAAGGTGCCGAACGAGAAGCCTGCGAGCACGAGCGGCAGGTCCGCATAGGCGGGCTGCGCGCGCATGTGCGCGAGCACGGCGAGCAGGTCATCGGCCTCGCCGACGCCGTTGTCGTGCACGCCCTCGGTCGCGCCGACGCCGCGGAAATTCGACCGGTACACCACGTAGTCGAGCTGGACCAGCGTGCGCGCGAGCGTTTGCGCGACCTTGTTGTCCATCGTGCCGCCGAACAGCGGATGCGGGTGCGCGACGAGCGCGATGCCGCGCGGCGCGGCGCCGCCTTCGCGCACCGCGTCGGGCAGGTCGACCGCGATTTCGATCTGCCCGACCGGGCCGGGGATCAGCGACTTCTGCGTATGAACGTTCATTCGGCCGGCCCGCTCAGATCTTCAGGCGGTCGACGACCTTGCCGTCGCGCAGGTGCGATTCGACGATCTCGTCGATGTCGGCCTGATCGACGTACGTGTACCACGTGCCTTCCGGATACACGACCATCACGGGCCCTTCCTCGCAACGGTCGAGGCAACCGGCCTTGTTGATGCGCACCTTGCCCGGCCCCGCGAGGCCGAGTTCCTTCACGCGCTTTTTCGCGTACTCCTGCATGGTCTGCGCGTCGCATTGCGCGCAGCTCGGGCGCTCGGCGCCCGGTTCGCGCTGGTTCAGGCAGAAGAAGACGTGGTGCTGGTAGTAGGAATCCATGATGGTGACGTGCGGCCCGGCGCGGCGCCGGGCGGAAAGAAGGGGCGATTGCCGTTGCGCGCGGCAACGGATGTGCGGACGATTATAGCGACCGGCGCGCGCGGCTGCCCGCGACCGACGAGGCGCGGCCGCGCCGCCCCGTTGCCTCTCCCGACGCGTCAGCGCCGCCGCGCGGCCGGCAGCCACGCGTGCTCGACTCGCTGACCGAGCCAGATCAGCGCCGCGTAGGGCCAGATCCACGCGAGCCAGCGCGCGATGCTGTTGAAGTGCACGTAGCGGCCCTGCCGCCAGCCGGACAGCGTGAAGTCGAAGAACGGGTTGACGGGCAGCAGGTTGACGAGCGCCACACCGGCCAGCAGCGCGAGCGCCGCGAGCAGCGCGCGCCACGCGGCCGGCACGCGCAATGCGAGCAGCGCCGCCGCGAAGCCGAGCTCGATGCCGAGCCGCGCGCCGGGCGTCGCCCACACGACGACGAGGCCGGTGCTCGACTGCATGAAGGTCGCGGCCGCCTTCAGCGCAAGCGTCGCGGCGACGAACGCGATCAGGAGCCGCACGCGCGGCGCGCGGGCGCGCATCGCGAGCGACGCGATCGCCAGCGCGGCGAACAGCATCAACCCGCCGAGCGCGGCTTCCCACGCGGAATCGGACAGCCAGCCGTCGACGCGCTCGGGCCATTCGCTCACGCGCCACGCGGCCGGCAGCCATGCGAGCAGCGCGTCCTGCATCGAGCCGTCGGCGCGCTCCCACAGCGCGGCCGGCCAGTCGCCGATGCCGAACAGGAACGGCGACGGAAACAGGATCGCGAACGGCCACAGCGCGGCAAGCAGCAGCGGCGTCGCGCCGTCGGCCTCGAACCACGCGAAGCGCAGCCGGCGCAATGCGCCGCGGTCGAGCAGCGCGCCGGTGGCCGGTGCCGCGAGCGCCGCGCCGAGCAGCGCGCCGAGCGCGTTGGCCGCGAGGTCGAGATTCGACGCGACGCGCGTCGGCAGGTAGGTCTGCAGCGCCTCCATCGATCCCGACAGCAGCACGCCGAGGCCGCCCACGATCAGCGTCGCGGCCACCCCGCGCCAGCGCGGATGCAGCGCGAGCACGCCGAGTGCGCCGAACGGCATGTAGCCGAGCACGTTGGTGACCACGTCGAACGCGGTCACATAACGCTGCATCGGCGCGAACAGGTAGTCGAACGGCCCGATGCCAAGCGATACCCAGCCGTCGAACGGATACAGCGATGCATAGACGATGAGCGCCGCATACGCGGCGAACGCCTGCCGCGCCAGCGACGACGCGCGCGACGTGCCCGGCGCGCTCATCGCGGCTGCGCGCGCTGCGTCACGGGTTGCCCGCGTACGCCTGCACGCCGACCCACGCGGCGATCTGCGACACGAGCTCGTCGCTCGCGGCCGCGAGCGCGCGCGCGCCGCCGGCCGCGTCGGGCGTGCTCGACGGCGCGCGCGCGACGAACGTGCGCTGGCCGAGCACCTTGCCGTCCTGCATCAGCGTCGCGCGCGCGGTGACCGCGCCGTGGCTCTGCGACTGCCCGTCGAACACCTGCTCGAATTCGTTCAGGTCGACCTTCAGCGTCGGCGCGCGCACGCCGTCGGAGCCTTCGAGCACCGCGCCGCGCGACGACAGCGCGCCGCGCAGCCGCTGCGTGAGCAGTTGCGCGGGCGGCGCGGTCCAGCGGCTGTCGCGATAGACGGCCGTGCGCTGCGCATCCGCATACGCGAGGCGATAGACGAACTTGTCCGTGTCGAGCGCGTCGGGCGCGGCGACGTCGAGCACCTTCAGCGCGGGGCCCGTGCCGGCCGTGACGGCCGATGCGGCCGGCCCGAGGTCGTAGCGGACGTTCGACAGCGCCGCGCCGTTGCCGGCGCAGCCGGCGGCGAACACGAGCGTCAGCGTCGCGAGCGCGGTCGCGGCGGGACGCAGCGCGCGATCAAGGATTCGTGGCATGGCATGTTCCTGCATGATGTTTCCGGTTTCGATGGCATCGTGGCCCGGTCTGGCGCCGGGCCGGTCGATCGACGTCGATGGGCTGGCGATCCGCTTCATTTCCCGGCGGCCCCTGCCCCCGGCCAGACGAAACCCGCCTCGCCGGGGCCGGGCGCGGAGCCGGGCGAACCGAACAACAGACTGCTCGGGTTGCGGCCGAGTTCACCGGCGACGTCCTTCAATTGCCGCGACGCATCGCCGACGCTGCCGGCCAGCACGTTGAAGCGCGGCAGCGTGTCGTACTGGACCCGCGCGTTCAGGTCGTTCAGCGCGACGCCGACCTGCTCGGCAGCCGAGCCGGCCTTGTTCAGGTTCGCCACGAGCGGCCCGTTCGGCTGCAGCAGCGTGTTCGCCGACGCCATCGCGCGATCGACCTGGTGCATCGTTTCCGGCAGCGCGGCCACCGCCGGCGCGAGCTGCTTCGACAGCGTCGTCGCACCGTCCGCCGCGTGCTGCAGGCTTTCGGCCGTCGCGCGCAGCTGCTCGCGCATCTCCGGCGACATCAGCGCGTTCGCGCTTTTCGCCGCCAGTTCGAGCTGCCGCAGCAACACGTCGCCGCGCTCCTGGATCTGGTCGAACAGGCTCGGCCGCATCGGAATCTGCGCGATCGCCTTCGGCGACGACGGCAGCGGCGCCAGATCGCGGCCCGTATCTTCGAGCTGCACGAACGCGATGCCCGTCACGCCCTGGAAGCCGAGGCTGCCGTAGGTCGACTGCGTGATCGGCGCGTCGTGGTCGACGAGGATCCGGATCCGGATCTGGCCCGGATGCGAGCGGTCGAAGCCGATCGACTGCACCTTGCCGACGTCGAGGCCGCGAAAACGCACGGCCGCATCGGGGAACAGGCCCGTCACGTTGGTGCGCGCGAGCAGGTCGTACGGCACGCGCACGGTGCGGTCGACGTTGAACCAGAACACGGTGCCCGCGATCGCCAGCGTCAGCGCGATCGTGAACAGGCCGGCCCAGAACGCATGTGATTTGTTTTCCATTCGCGGGTTCCTTGCTTCTTGCCTTGCTTACAACTCGACGCTCGACGGCGCCGGTTCGAGGGCCGCCTTCGGCAGCTTCGCGCGCCGCTCGGGCGGCAGCGCCTGCAGTGCGCGGCGCCCGCGCAGCCCCAGGAAATATTCGTGGATGAACGGATGGTCGACGTTCGCGGCCTCCTCGACCGGCGCCGCCACAAGCACCTTGCGATCGGCCAGCACCGCGACGCGCGTCGACAACGCGACCATCGTGTCGAGATCGTGCGTCACCATCACGACGGTCAGCCCGAGCGTGCGGTGCAGCGTCGCGATCAGCTCGACGAATTCGTCGGACGCCTGCGGGTCGAGCCCGGCGGTCGGCTCGTCGAGGAACAGCAGCTCGGGCTCGAGCGCGATCGCACGCGCGATACCGACCCGCTTCACCATCCCGCCCGACAGCGCGGCCGGCATCTTCGACGCGTGCTTGCACGGCAGCCCGACCATCTCGAGCTTCAGCATCACGATGTCGTGCAGCAGGTCCGGCGGTACGCGGCCAAGCTCGCGCAGCGGCTGCGCGACGTTGTCGAACACCGTCATCGACGAGAACAGCGCGCCCTGCTGGAACAGCATCCCCGAACGCGTGCGCATCATCCGCGCGCTCGCGTCGTCGATCTTCGACGTGTCTTCGCCGAACACCTTGATCGTGCCCGACGTCGGCCGCTCGAGGCCGAGGATCTGCCGCACGAGCGTCGTCTTGCCCGAGCCCGAGCCACCGACGATCGCGACGATCTCGCCGCGCCGCACGTCGAAATCGAGCTTCTGGTGAATGATGTTGCGCCCGTAGCGCTTCGTCAGGTTGCGCACCTCGATCACGAGGTCGTCGCCGTGCGCGGCCGCCGCCGGCGGCATGCCGACCGAGCCCGCGCCGACTGCCGCGGCATGTGCGCTGGCGGCATCGGCCGGCGCGGCACCGGCCGCCGGTTGTTTCGACGCGTTCATCCGAGCCCCACGTTCTGAAACAGGATCGCGAACACCGCATCGGCGAGGATCACGACCGTGATCGACGACACGACCGACGTCGTCGTGCCTTCGCCGAGGCTTTGCGAGTTCGCCTTGATCCTGAAGCCGAAATGACATGCGACCAGCGCGATCAGCATGCCGAACACGACGCCCTTGCCGAGGCCGATGTACAGGTTCGCGATCGGCACGACGCCCGGCAGCGAGCGCACGAAATAGTTGACGTCGATCCCGAGCACGAACTTCGCGGCGAGCGCGCCGCCCGTCAGCGCGACGATGTTGGTCCACATCACCAGCAGCGGCATCGCGACGCCGAGCGCGAGCACGCGCGGCAGGATCAGCCGCAGCCCGTGCGGAATGCCCATCACGCGCATCGCGTCGAGCTCCTCGGTCACGCGCATCACGCCGATCTGCGCGGTGATCGCCGAGCCCGAGCGGCCCGCGACGAGGATCGCCGACAGCACGGGCCCGAGTTCGCGAATCACCGACAGCCCGAGGATGTTCACGATGTAGCGGTTCGCGCCGAACATCTGCAGCTGCTGCGCGGACAGATAGCTGAGCACGATGCCGATCAGGAATGCGACGAGCGCGGTGATCGGCAGCGCCTGCGCGCCGGCGCTGTAGATGTTCGCCGAGGTTTCCTTCCACGGCATCGTCTGCGGGCGGCGCAGCACCGACAGCGCGTCGAGGATCACGAGGCCGAACATCGCGATGCCGCCCTGCAGGTGTTCGCCGAACGTGAAGATCGCCTGGCCGAGGCGCGTGACGGGATCGAACCGCACGACGCGCTCGGGCGCCTCGCGCTGGCTGTCGAGACGCTCGATCCGCTCGAAGATCGTGCGCTGCGTGGCGGTCAGCTCGACGCCGGCCGGCAGCTTGCGGCCCCAGACGCGCCACAGCGCCTGGCCGCCGACGTGATCGAGCCGCTCGATGCCGGACAGATCCCATTCGCTCACGCGCCCGGACGCGATGCCCGCGACGCGGCGCGCGACCTCGCCGCGATTGCGCGCGAGCGCGAGCGCGGTCCACTGGCCGGTCAGGCGCACCGTCTGGCCCTGGCCGCCGGCGTCGACCGACAGGCCGGGAGGTGTGTCGAAGTCCAAGGGCGGGTTGTTTGCAAAAGGATGACAGCGGCCATTGTATCGAACCGTCCGGCGCCGCGACGTGAGGATTGCCGCCGGGGCGCGCAGCCGGGCGCGCCCGGCGCCGACGCCGGGCCAAAGGCGCCTCGCCGAGGGCGCCCGGCCCGCCACGGCGCGGCGTTCGCCGCCGCAACGGCGTGCCGGGCACGCGACCTTTCATTCTTCCGTCACGTTTCCTTTCGATACTCTCACGCGCCGCACGTCAGGCCGTCGGCGCCCGCGCCGTCATTTCGCTGCGCTCCTCGCGATTCATAGAACAGAACACCAAACAGGACAATCGATGCGTCTCCCCCCGCTTTCCCGCCGCCGCGTGACCGCCGCCGCCGCGCTCGCCAGCCTCGCCTTCGCCCTCGCCGGTTGCGGCGGCGACGACGTCACCGCTCCGCCGTCGTCGCAGACGCAGGCGCCCGCCGGCACGACGGCCACGCTCGCGCTGCTCGAAACGACCGACCTGCACACCAACGTGCTGTCGTACGACTATTTCAAGCTCGCCGCCGACAAATCGCTCGGCTTCGAGCGCGTGTCGACGCTGATCGCGCAGGCGCGCGCGCAGTATCCGAACACGTTGCTGCTCGACAACGGCGACACGATCCAGGGCACCGCGCTGTCGGATTACCAGGCGCTCGTGAACCCGATCGGCTGCGACCAGACGCTCGCGATCTACAAGGTGATGAACGCGGCGAAGTTCGACGGCGGCGGGATCGGCAACCATGAGTTCAACTACGGGCTGCCGTACCTGTCGCAGGTGACCGGCAACACGTTCGACGTCGACGGGCTGCCCGCCCCCGCGCAGCAGAAAAAGTGCGCGGGCCCGAACTTCCCGCAGGTGCTCGCGAACGTGATCAGCGCGCGGACCAACGCGCCGCTGTTCACGCCGTACACGATCCTGACCCGCACCGTGACGGCCGTCGCGCCCGACGGCAAGACCGTCAGCGCGCCGGTGAAGATCGGCATCATCGGCTTCACGCCGCCCGCGATCATGAGCTGGGACAAGCGCTGGCTCGACGGCAAGGTCTACACGACCGGCCTGAAGGAAGCGGCCGAGAAATACATTCCGGAGATGCGCGCGAAGGGCGCCGATCTCGTCGTCGCGATCTCGCACGGCGGCCTCGACAATGCCGCGTATTCGCCGACCATGGAAAACGGCAGCTGGTGGCTGTCGACGGTGCCGGGCATCGACGCGATGCTGATCGGCCACTCGCACCAGGTGTTCCCGGACGCGAACAGCACCGTGGCGCAGTTCAACCTGCCGGGCGTCGACAAGGCGAAGGGCACCGTCAACGGCGTGCCGACCGTGATGGCCAACTACTGGGGCAAGCATCTCGGCGTGATCAAGCTCGGCCTGAAGTTCGACGGCAAGACGTGGAGCGTCGACAAGTCGCTGACGACCGTCGAGGCGCGGCCGATCCAGAACGCGGACAAGAGCTACGTCGACGCCGATCCGTCGGTGTCCGCCGCGATCGCGGCCGAGCACCAGGCGACGATCGACTACGTGAAGACGCCGATCGGCTCGACCGACTACCGGATGAACTCGTACTTCGCGGACGTCGGCGATCCGGGCGCGATCCAGATCGTCAACGAGGCGCAGGCCGATTACGTGAAGACCTACGTGCAGGCGAACCTGCCGCAATACGCGTCGCTGCCGGTGCTGTCGGTCAGCGCGCCGTTCAAGAGCGGCTTCGGCGGCGGCAGCGACTACACCGACGTCGCGCCCGGCGCGCTCGCGATCAACAACGCGGCCGACCTGTACCTGTATCCGAACACCGTGTACGCGGTGAAGGTGAGCGGCAGCGACGTGAAGAACTGGCTCGAGACGGCCGCGAAGCGCTTCAACACGATCGATCCGACCAAGGCGACCGTGCAGCCGCTCGTCAGCAGCTTCCCCGGCTACAACTTCGACATGTTCACGTCCGCGGATCTGGCGTACGAGATCGACGTCACGCAGCCGGTCGGCAGCCGGATCAGGAACCTGACGTACAAGGGCGCGCCGATCGACCCGAACGCGCAGTTCATCGTCGCGACCAACAACTACCGCGCGAGCGGCGGCGGCAACTTCCCGGGCCTCGACGGCAGCAAGACGATCTTCGCGTCGCCCGACGCGAACCGCGACGTGCTGATCGCGTTCATCAAGAAGCGCGGCGCGATCACGCGCGCGGCGGACGGCGCGCAGCGCAGTTGGCGCTTCACGAAGCTGGCGAGCTCGGTCGCGCACGTGCAGTTCACGTCCGCGCCGAACCGGCTCGGCGACGCGGCGGCAGCCGGCCTGACCGGCCTCACGCAGGTCGCGGCCGACGACGGCTCGGGCAAGAACCTCGCCATCTACGAGATCGACCTCACGCAATGACCACGAGACCCGCGATGCAACCGATCCGTACGATGCGGCCCGCCGAGGCCGGCTTCACCGCCGCCGCGCGGCGCCTGCTGCGCGCGAAACTCCCGCCGGCCGCGCTGCTCGCGGCGGCGGCCGTGACCGTTGCGGCCGTCGTCGCGGCGACGGGCTGGCGCGCAGCCGGCCCCGCGCCGAGCGCCGCGCAGCTCGACGAATGGCAGGCGATGGTCGCGCAGGCCGTCGAGCCGCACGCGCTCGCGCAATTGCGCACCCTCGCGCGGCGCGGCTCGGGCGACGCGCAGGCGGCGCTCGGCATCGCGCTCGTCGATGCGCGCGAGCCGGGACTACGCGACGAAGGGCGCGGCTGGCTCGAAACCGCCGCGCAGGCGGACACGAAAGCCGACACGCCGGCCGCGCGGCGTGCGCAGCTGGCGCTCGGCAAGGCGCTGCTGCTCGGCAGCGGCGACCTCCCGAAGGACTACGCACGCGCGCGCACGCTGCTCGGCGAAGCGGCCGGCCACGGCGATCCGGCCGCCGCGTATTACCTCGGGCTGATCTATCGCAGCGGCTACGGCATCGCAGCCGACCCGGTGCAGGCCGCGCACTGGTTCGAGATCGCGTCGCGCGCGGACATCCCGGCCGCGGATTTCATGCTTGCGAACGCGTACCGCGAAGGCAGCGGCGTGCCGCGCGACGAAGCGCGCGCGCTCGCGCTGTATCGCCGTGCGGCGGAACACGAGCTGCCGGAAGCCGTGCAAACGCTCGCGATGGCCTATCGCAACGGCGAGCTGGGGCTCAAGCCCGACGCGGACGAATTCCATGCGCAGTGGATCGAGACCGCGCATGCGTTGAAGCATCCGGTCGTCGCGCCGTGACGGTGCGTCGGCCGCGCTGGCACGAACGCGGCGGCAGAGCGAGCTGACGCCCCGCGCATCGATCGCCCGCAACGGGAATCGAAGCGCGGCGGGCCGATCCTCGTATCGGCCTGCCGAGACCCCGGCCCTGAAGGGCAGGACGCTGCTTGCCCGCGAAAACGTCCGAAGAGGGCGTCAAGGCGCTGGCGCAGATCGAGAAGCACCAAGCCGCGCGGGCGCCGGCTTTGCACAGGTCGCGTATGGGCCGCCGCCCCGGCCCCGCCTGTCGTGCGCGCCGCCCCTCACGCACGGCCCCCTGTCGCTACAATAGGCGCCATGAACGCCCCCACCTCCTCCGACACGCCCGATTCCGGCGACGCGCACATCGCGCGCAACCGGCTCGAGGCGCACCTGGACGCCGCGCCGCGCGCGTGGCCGCTCGACATCGTCGCCGCAACCGGCTCGACCAACGCCGACGTCGCGACGCGCCTCAAGGCGCTGCCGCGCACCGCGAACGCGCTGCCCGCGCCGCTCGTGCGCGTCGCGTTCGAGCAGACGGCGGGTCGCGGTCGGCAAGGCCGTCCCTGGTTCGCGCAGCCCGGCAACGCGCTGCTGTGCTCGGTCGGCTGCATCGTGCCGCGCCCCGTCGACGCGCTCGGCGGCCTCAGCATCGCGATCGGCGTCGCGCTCGCGGAAGGGCTCGCCACGCTGCCGCTCGACGCCCGCACGCGCGTCGCGCTCAAATGGCCGAACGATCTGCTGCTGACGACCGCCGCCGACGGCACGTCGCGCATCGTCGGCAAGCTTGCCGGGATCCTGATCGAAACCGTCTGGACCACCGCCGACGCGACCGCCGTCGTGATCGGCTTCGGCATCAACGTGCGCGGCGCGGAAGCCGTCGCCGCGCAGGTCGATGCGCTGCGTGCGCGCGAAGCGACGCTCGCGAGCGGGCTGCCGCCGGCGGCGCTGTCGGCCGCGTGCGCGTCGGCGAACCTCACCGATACGCTCGCCGCAGCGCTGAACGCGCTCACGCCCGCACTCGCGCAGTTCGGCACCGACGGGCTCGCGCCGTTCCTGCCGCGCTGGCACGCGCTGCACGCATACGCGGGACGCGAAGTCGTGCTGCTCGAACAGGGCGTCGAACGCGTACGCGGCATCGCGACGGGCATCGACGCGACCGGCCAGCTGCTGCTCGACACGCCCGACGGCATCCAGGCGATCGCGGCCGGCGACATATCGCTGCGCGAAGCGCAATGAACGAACCGCATCTGCTGATCGACGCCGGCAACAGCCGGATCAAGTGGGCGCTCGCCGACGCGCAGCGCACGCTCGTCGACACCGGCGCGTTCGGCCATACGCGCGACGGCGGTGCCGATCCCGACTGGTCGGCCCTGCCGCGTCCGCATGGCGCATGGATCTCGAACGTCGCGGGCGCCGACGTGGCCGCGCGGCTCGACGCACTGCTCGACGCCCGTTGGCCGGGCCTGGCGCGCACGACGATCCGCTCGCGGCCCGCGCAATGCGGCGTGACGAACGGCTATACGACGCCCGAGCAGCTCGGCAGCGATCGCTGGGCCGGCCTGATCGGCGCACGGGCGGCGTTTCCGGGCGAGCATCTGCTGATCGCGACGTTCGGCACGGCGACGACGCTCGAAGCGCTGCGCGCGGACGGTCGTTTCACCGGCGGGCTGATCGCGCCGGGCTGGGCACTGATGATGCGCGCGCTCGGCACGCACACCGCGCAGCTGCCGACGCTGACCACCGACATCGCAAGCGGGCTGCTCGCGGGCGCGCAGGCCGAGCCGTTCCAGGTCGATACGCCGCGCTCGCTGTCGGCGGGCTGCCTGTACGCTCAGGCGGGGCTGATCGAGCGCGCATGGCGCGATCTCGCCGATGCGTGGCAGGCACCCGTGCGGCTCGTGCTGGCAGGCGGCGCGGCGGACGATGTCGCGCGCGCGCTGACGCTGCCGCATACGCGGCACGACGCGCTGATCCTGTCGGGGCTTGCGTTGATCGCCGCGGACGCGGCGGCGCGGAATTGACGGAAACCGGTCGGCATCGCGCCGGCCGTGTCGACGCAGGCCCGAGTGCGGGCTTCGTCACGGTGGGGATGGAGAACGGGCGCCGGCGCGTGCGCCCGTGCAGACAGCCGGCCGCACGGGCATGCGGCCCGAGCAAACGGTTGAACGACTGAACAACGACGAGGAGTGTCGACGATGCTGCGCTGGCTGATCGCTGTTCTCATTCTCGCGAACCTGCTTGCGTTCGTCGCCGTGCGCGGCGTGTTCGGGCCGCTGCCGGCGGCCGGCCCGCGCGAACCGGGCGTGCTGTCCCGGCAGGTTCGGCCCGATGCGTTGCATGCGATGCCGCTCGCGCAAGCGAGCGATCAGCCCGTGATCGGCGGTCCGATCGGCGCGCCGGCCGTGACGGCGGAGCCGCTCGCGGCATCCGCGCCCTGACGGCGCGGCACCGGATCAGGACTGCTGCGCGCGCACCTTCTTCAGCAGCGCGGTGGTCGAGCGGTCGTGCTCGAACGGAATCGCGAGCGCACGCCCGCCCCAGCCGCGCACGATGGCCGATTCCGGCAGCGCGTCCATGTCGTAGTCGCCGCCCTTCACCAGAATGTCCGGACGGACGGCCTCGATCAGCGACACCGGCGTCTTTTCCTCGAACTTCACGACCCAGTCGACGCTTTCCAGCGCCGCGAGCAGCGCCATCCGGTCTTCCTCGCGGTTGATCGGACGGTCGTCGCCCTTGCCGAGCATGCGCACCGACGCATCGCTGTTCACGCCGACGATCAGGCACGCGCCGAGCGCCTTCGCATCGGCGAGATACGTGACGTGGCCACGGTGCAGGATGTCGAACACGCCGTTCGTGAACACGACGGGCGAAGGCAGCGAAGCGCGCAGGGCAACGAGGGCGTCGCGGGTGATCAGCTTGCGTTCGAAGGTAGCGGACATGATGAATTTCGGATGGCGTGAGCGGCGCGCGGTGCACGTCGCGACGGAACACGGCGGCGCCAGATAAAAAGCCCGCCGGATGGCCGGGCGGGCTTCATGCGGGAATACACTGCGGCGATCGCGACCGGCGGCGCTTCACGCCGGCTGCGATGCCGCGCGGCCTCAGGCCGGTTGCGCGGCCGACGACGGGCCGCTTTCGGACTGCAGGCGGCCGGTGACTTCCTTGCGGTAGCGATTCAGCTCCTGGGCGGTCGCGAACGTGCGCTCGAACAGGATCGACAGGTTGTGCAGGATCCGTTCGACGACCTTCTTTTCCCACTCGCCGTCGAAGCGGATCTGCTCGTCGAGCCAGCGCTCGAGCCATTCCGGATCGGGCAGGCGCGACTGCACGGTGTCGCGCGGGAACAGCGCCTGGTTCACGTGCAGGTTGGTCGGGTGCAGCGGCTTCTCGGTGCGGCGCGCCGACGCCATCAGCACGCCGATTTTCGCGAACGCCGCGCGTGCGACGTCGCCGCAATTGTTCAGCGCCTTCTTCATGTAGCGCAGGTATGCGCCGCCATGGCGCGCTTCATCGCGCGAAATCGTTTCGTAGATGTGCTTGATGACGGGCTCGGTGTGCCAGTCGGCCGCGCAGCGATACCAGTGGTTCAGGCGGATCTCGCCGCAGAAATGCAGCATCAGCGTCTCGAGCGGCGGCGCCGGATCGAACTCGAATCGCACCGCGTGCAGTTCCTCTTCGGTCGGCACCATTTCCGGCCGGAAGCGGCGCAGGTATTCCATCAGCACGAGCGAATGCTTCTGCTCCTCGAAGAACCACACGCTCATGAACGCGGAAAAGTCGCTGTCGTGCTGGTTGTCGCGCAGGAACATCTCCGTCGCGGGCAGCGCCGACCATTCGGTGATCGCGTTCATCTTGATCGTCTTCGCCTGCTCGTCGGTGAGCAGCGAAGCGTCGAACTTGTCCCACGGAATGTCCTTCTCCATGTCCCAGCGGACAGCTTCGAGCGACCTGTAAAGTTCCGGATAAAGCATGGTGTTCATGATGGTCCCACCCCTGTTCTGCGCAATGCGACTTCTCTAAACGTGACTGTTGCCGCGTGGGCGCGCGAGCGCGCCTTTTGCAGCCAAGACTCTAATTTTACGCGTGTATCCAGCCCCCGGACGCAGTTTCCGCGTCCGGCAACCGGGCGGCCGCGCCGCCGCCTTGCAGCACGCCGCGGCCCCGCTCTGCTCGAACGGAACCGGCCGCGCGTGCCTGATGTGGGGGCCGGCGCAGGCCGGCTCGGTGGCGAGCCCGCCCGGCGCCACGCGGTTCCCGGACGGGTTCCCGTGCGACCGCCGGACCGGCGGGCTGCTCGATATGGTGTATACGGCGGCGGCCATGATAGCACGCGCGCATGACGGTTCCGAGACGTGGAACCGGTCGCGCGCCGCCAACGTCGGTGCGGCGATCGGTCGCGGGCGGCCGTCGCGAAAACGCAACCGATATGTAAGTTTCATCCGTTTCTGCCCCGCTCCGCGCGCATCAGACCCGTATTTCGCCGGTCGCGCGGCCGCTCTCCGGCGGCAGGCCGGATGCCGGCCCGCTGCCGCCGTCGGCCCCCGCGATCCAGTTCGCCAGCGTGTCGCGCTGCGCGCGCCCGTCGCGATAGCCGAGTTCGATCAGCTCGCGCGTGAAGGCCTCCTCGAACAGCAGGTAGCTCGCGAACGACGCGCCGGCCGGCTGGCTGCCGCCGATCGCGCCGAGCAGCCCGCGCATCGTCGCCGGCATCTGCTTCAGGTGTTTCGCTGCGATCAGCTCGATGCGCTCGGACGGCGCGATCGCGAGCACGTCGACGTGCCGCCAGCCGCTGTCCACTTCGACCTGGTGCGGCAAATGTTCGATCATCTGATTGATGTGCTCGATCCGCTCGATGTCCGAGCCGATCGAGTCGAGAAACACGCTCGCGAGCACCTGCTGGCCGATCTGCGCGAGCGTCGGGTAGCCGCGCACCCGTCCCGAGCCGTTCGCGGCCGGGATCTCGGGCCGCGGATCGGCCGCGCCGACGACGACGATCCGGTTCGCGCCGAAGTGGATCGCCGGCGACAGCGGCGCGACCTGCCGGATCGAGCCGTCGCCGAAATATTCGATCTGGCCGTCGAGCACGAGCGGCACGGCCGGAAACACGAACGGAATGGCCGACGACGCGAGCAGGTGCGACGCCGACAGATCGACGAGCCGCGCGGTGCGCTGCGCGCGCCGCCATGCCTGGATCGGCTCGGCGGCCTGGTAGAACGTCAGGTGCCGGCCGCTCGAATAGCTGAGCGCCGTTATCGAGAGCGCGTGCAGCAGCCGGCTCTCGAGCATCTGCTCGATCCGGTGAAAGCTCAGCTCGCGCTGCAGCAGATGTGCGAGCGGCGCGTTGTCGAGCAGCCCGCGCGGCGAGCGGCGCGCCGCCCAGCCGAAGGTCATCGTCGCAAGCCAGCGTGCGCCCGCCGCCGCGATGCCGAGCCAGTCGGTGCGATACACGTAGTCCGCGCGCAGCGGTTCCCAGAATTCGAGCAGACGGCGCACGCCGTGCGAAAAGTCGTCCGCGTGGCTCGCGATCGACGTCGCGTTGATCGCGCCGGCCGACGAGCCGCAGACAACCGTGAACGGCACGGTGTGCCGGTTCGGATCGGCCTCGCGCGCGATCTCGGCCAGCGCCTTCAGCACGCCGACCTGATAGGCGGCACGTGCGCCGCCTCCCATCAGCACGAGCGCGAGCCGCATGATCGACCTGCTATCCGGTTGGCGTCACGTCGAGCGCTTCGGCGGACGCGTTTCGGGCGACGAGGCGGCCGCCGCGCGCGCCGCGGCCGAGCCGGCCGGCTTCGCACGCTTCGCGGCCGGCTTGCGCGGCGCGGCGGCCGCAGCCGGTGCGGGCTGCTCCGCCCGCGCCGTCGATGCGGCCTGCCCGGACGGCGCGGCGCCCGCCTCCGCGGGCTGCGCGCCCGGCTGCGTCATCGCGAGGCTCGCGAGCTGGTTGAACTGCGCCTGCAGCAGGTTCCACCAGCCGGCCGGATCGAACGCCTGCTGCGCGGCGTCGCCTGCGGGCGGTTCGTCAGCCGCGGCAGCGGTATCCGGTGCTCGCGGCGCATCGGCGCGCGGCGCGGACGCCGCTTGCGCGGCCGCGGCCGCCGCCTCCTCGGCCGCCGACATCGAGCTTTGCGCGAACGCGCCGAACGCGCGCAGCGTCGCGAGCGTCGCGCGCTGCACCTCGAGCGCCTGGATCGCAGACTGCAGCATGCCGAGATTGAGCTTGAGCCACTGCTCGACCGCGCGCAGATCGGTGATCCGCTTGTCGAGCTCCTCGACGCTCGTGAGCGGCGCCATCATGTCGGACATGCTCGACAGCGACGGCGGCAGCCCCGACGCGGCGCCGGGAAACGACGCCATCCCGCCGAACGGCGACATCCGCATCATGTCCCACATCCGGTCGAGCATGTCGGCAGGCTTGAAACCGGCAAAGCCGGCGAAAGGATTGGAGCCGGAGGCATCGGTCGTCATACGGGCATCCTGGTTGACTGGGTGGGCGATGCGGCCGGCACGAGTCGCGCGGCCGCCCTTGATCCGATCATAACGCGCGTCAGAACGGTGCGTCGCCGGGGAAATCGGGCGGGCGCCGCTCGCGCAGCGAGCGGATGCCTTCCTGCACGTCGGGCCCCGAGAAACCCATGAATTCGAGCGCGAGCGACGTATCGAAGGTCGGCCCGGCGCTGCGCAGCCAGTTGTTCAGCGCATACTTGGTCCAGCGGATCGCCGACTGCGACCCGTGCGCGAGCCGCTCAGCGACCTCATACGCCTTCGGCAGCAGGTCGGCCGGCTCGACCGCGAGCGACACGAGGCCGATCCGCTCGGCCTCCTCGCCGCTCACCGGTTCGCACAGCAACAGGTAATACTTCGCCTTCGCCATCCCGCACAACAGCGGCCACACGATCGCCGCGTGATCGCCGGCCGCGACGCCAAGCCGCGTATGGCCGTCGATGATGCGCGCATCCTTCGCGGCGATCGAGACGTCGGCGAGCAGCCCGGCGACGAGCCCCGCGCCGACGGCCGGGCCGTGCATCGCGGACACGATCGGCTTGCTGCAATTGATCACGTTGTAGACGAGGTCGCGCGCCTCGCGCCACACGCGGGCGCGCACGTCGAAGTCGTTCGCCATCGCCTCGACGAGCGCGAGATCGCCGCCCGCCGAAAAGCCCTTGCCCTCGCCGCGGATCACCGCGACGCGCGTGTCGGGATCGCGGTCGACGTCGCGCCAGATGTCGGCGAGTTCGCGATGCATGCGCTCGTTCGCGGTCGCGAGGCCGCTGCGGTTCGCGCCTTCGCCGCTCATCACGATGTCCAGCACGCCATGATCGCGGCGCGTCACCTTCAATGCTTCGTAACCGCCGTACGCGGCGAGATCGGTCATGCGCAGCTCCCGGGTTCTTGAAATGCTGAAACGCCTGAATCGAGTGTAGCCAAGCCCGCGCGGGCAAACATCAGGCGAAACCCGGCGCGCGCGGGCCGGCGCCGGGCTTCGCGCCGGGTTTCGCGCAGACGTCAGGCCGCGCCGTCGGGCGGGGCGACCGACTGCTCGATCGCACCGAAGATCGACTTGCCGGCCGCGTCGAACATCTCGATGCGCACGGTATCGCCGTAGCGCATGAATTCGGTCTGCGGCGCGCCGTGCTCGATCGTCTCGAGGCAGCGCTTCTCGGCGATGC
The DNA here is from genome assembly GCF_001524645.2 of Burkholderia sp. MSMB0856. Taxonomy (NCBI): domain Bacteria; kingdom Pseudomonadati; phylum Pseudomonadota; class Betaproteobacteria; order Burkholderiales; family Burkholderiaceae; genus Burkholderia; species Burkholderia sp. MSMB0856. The sequence goes on from NZ_CP013427.1 coordinate 3,198,056, forward strand.
AGCAGTAGCCGCGCTTCGCGTCCTTGTTCGACACCGTGCCCGAGCCGACGATCGAGCCGGCACGCAGGTTGCGCGTCTTCGCCGCATGCGCGATCAGCTGGCCGAAGTGGAACACCATGTCGGTGCCCGCGTCGGGCTGGCCGACCTTCCTGCCGTTCCAGTGGACGATCATCGGCCGGTGCACGCGGCCTTCGCGCCATTCGTCGCCGAGCTCGTCGAGCGTCACCGCGACCGGTGCAAACGCGGTGGCCGGCTTGCTCTGGAAGAAACCGAAGCCCTTCGCGAGTTCGGCCGGAATCAGGTTGCGCAGCGACACGTCGTTCACGAGCGTGACGAGCCGCACGGCCTTCAGCGCGTCGTCGGGCGATGCGCTCATCGGCACGTCGCCGGTGATCACCGCGACCTCGGCCTCGAAGTCGATGCCCCATTCCTCGGACGGGCACACGATGTCGTCGCGCGCGCCGAGGAAATCGTCGCTGCCGCCCTGGTACATCAGCGGATCGGTCCAGAACTCCGGCGGCATCTCGGCGCCGCGCGCGCGGCGCACGAGCTCGACGTGGTTCACGTACGCGGAGCCGTCGGCCCACTGGAACGCGCGCGGCAGCGGCGCCATGCAGTTCGCCGGGTCGAACGCGAACGCGTTGCGCGCGCGGCCGTGGTTCAGCGCGTCGTACAGATCGCGCAGTTGCGGCGCGTAGAACGCCCAGTCGTCGAGGACGCGCTGCAGCGTCGGTGCGATCGCATCGGCGATCGCCGCGGTGTGCAGGTCGCGCGACACGACGATCAGCTGGCCGTCGCGCGTGCCGTCCTTCAGCGATGCAAGTTTCATGGGGTGTCTGCCGTTGTAGTGACGATGGAGGGAATCTATTTTACGATGGTGAATCCGTGCGGCGCGCCACGATCGTGCGCGCCGTTTTCGTCCCGACCCTTGCCGCCTTGTCGCGCCCCGTTGCCCATGCCCGCCAGCCCGCTTCCCGACGACGATCTCGCCGATTCCGACACCGACGACACCGGCTCCGGCGAGCACGGCGAAGGCGGCGAGAAGGTCCGCTCCGGCATCCAGTCGATCGAGGTCGGCTTCCGCCTGCTCGACGTGCTGACGAGCGAGCCGCGCGCGATGATGCTGCGCGATCTCGCGCAGCGCGCGGGCATGAGCCCGGCGAAGGCGCACCGCTATCTGGTCAGCTTCTCGCGGCTCGGCGTCGTGTCGCAGGATCCCGTGTCGGGCCGCTACGAACTCGGCGGCTTCGCGCTGCAGATGGGGCTCGCGCGGCTCGCGCGCGTCGACGGCGTGAAGCTCGCGCGGATCGCGCTGACCGAGTTGCGCGACCGCGTCGACCAGACGGTCGGCATCGCGGTGTGGGGCAACCAGGGGCCGACGATCGTGCACTGGATGGAATCGAGCCACCCCGCGAAGGCGTCGCTGAAGCTCGGCGACGTGATGCCGCTGCTCGGCTCCGCGACGGGCCTGCTGTTCGCCGCGTACCTACCGCGCAGCAAGACCGCGGCGATGCTCGAACGTGAGCTCGCCGATACGCGCCGCTCGCCGCATCACGGCGGCCCGCGCACGCTCGACGAGGTCGAGGCGGTGCTCGCCGACGTGCGCGCGCATCAGGCCGCGCGCGTGGAAGGGATGCTGCTGCCGACGATCCATGCGTTCTGCATGCCGGTGTTCGATGCGGTCGGCGAACTCGCGCTCGCGATCGTCGCGCTCGGCCAGGAAGGCATGTTCGACATCGCGTGGGGCGGCGAGATGGACACCGCGCTGCGTGCATGCGCGCAGAAACTGTCTTACGAACTCGGCTATAGTCCGGACGCGCGCGACGCCTGACACGCGGGGCGTGCGACACCCGCGCGATGTACCGCGAACGCGCGGCGCACCCGGCGGTCCGATGGCTGTGACGCGCGCCGCGCGCCACGACTGCCCCAACCCTGTTCCGTTTCGCCGATGCCGCCTGCCGACACCCGTCCTCGCCACGCCCTGCCCCGCCACTGGCTGCGCGTGGGCGTCGCGCTCGTCGTCGTGCTGGTGCTGCACGCGCTCGCGGCGTTGTGGCTGACGCGCAGCCGCGATGCGTTCACGCCGCCCGCGCCCGCCGAGATACCGGTGCAGATCGAGCTGCTGAAGCCGCGGCCGATCGAACGCCAGCCCGCGCCGAAGCCCACCGAACATCCCGCCGAGCCAGCGCCGGCGAAGCCGGCCCCCGCCGCGCCGAAGCCTGCGGCGAAGCCCGCGCCGTCGCCCGAGCCGGTTCTCACGTCGACGCAGACGGCCGAGCTAGGCGAGCCGCCGCCGGCCGCTGCCTCTGCTGCCTCTGCCGCGAGCGGCGCGGCAGGCGCGTCCGGCACGCAGGCGGCATCGGCCGGCGAAGCCAGCGGTGCCGCGACGCCGGGCCCCGCGACGAGCGGTGTGAAGTTCGCGCCGCCGCCGCCCGGCGACCTGCAGTACGACACGTTCTACAACGGAATGCAGAACATGATCGGCACGATCCACTGGCGCACCGACGGCCGCACCTACGACCTGTCGGTGTCGATGCCCGTGCCGTTCGTCGGCCCGTTCAGCTATCGCAGCGAAGGCCGCATCGACGCATTCGGCGTCGCGCCCGACCGCTATGTCGAGAAGCGCGGCAAACGGCCCGAGGACATCGCGATCTTCAACCGCGAGATCCGCCAGGTCGTCTTCACGCGCACGCCGAACAACGCGCCGCTGCCCGACGGCGTGCAGGACCGCTTCAGCATGCTGATGCAGCTGTCGGGGCTCGTGCGCGGCAATCCGTCCGCGTATCAGCCGGGCGTCACGCAGCAGTTTTTCGTGATCGACAACAACAACGGCGAGACCTGGCCGATCACGGTGATCGGCGACGAGGACGTGCAGACGCAGGCCGGCATCGTCCGCGCACGCCACTTCATGCGGCTGCCGCGCCGCGACGGCGACACGCGCCGCATCGACATGTGGCTCGCGCCGTCGCTCGGCTGGCTGCCCGCGCGGCTCGTACAATCGGAACCGAACGGCTCGCAGATCGAGCTGCTGTGGCACGGCCGGCTCGCCCCGCCCGATGCACCTGCCGATGGCGCGACGCAAGGTGCAACGAACCCAGGCGCAACGAACGCGCCTGCCAGCGCACCGGCCGCAGAGCCGGCACAACCCGCGCTGGCGCCCGCCGAGCAGGCGCCAGCGGCTGAGCCGCCGGCAGCGTCGCAGCCCGTGCAGTGACGATCGACCAATCGGCAATTTCGACCGATTAAAGCTCTCGCCAAAATGGCCGATGACACTCTTTAACAACTATTTCGGTGCACCGGATCACAATAAGAAACGTTTGATAGATATCGGCTTCTAACCCGATACACCCCACGCAAACGGGAGAACGGGGTGTGCAGCGCAAGCCCCTTGAAACCGGCAAGGCCTGCCCCACCTACGGGACAACAAGGCCAGATGCCACTGCGAAGAGGAGTGCCGCCATGCAAATGATCTACAACAGCCCCAACTACTGCGTCGTCGAATTTGCGCCGCAGGCCGGCCACCATCTGATGAATGCCGGCGGATACGAAATCGTCGACAAGAACGCGCAGCGCGAGATCTTCATCGACGGCGAGCTCGCCGAGCGATTCCGCGCACACGTGAAGCAACTGATCGAGGATGAACCGTCGCTCGACGAAGTGGACGAATTCCTCGGACAGTTCGACAGTCTGATGATGATGCCCGTCGTCCTGCACTGACGACCCGCGGCCCGGCGCATCGCCGGGCCATTCGCCGCGTTCGAGCGGCGCCGCGAGCACTCCGATCCAAGCCCCCGTCCGGTTCGCCGGGCGGGGGTTTTCGTTTGTTGGCGCGGGCCGGGCGGCGCCCCGGCGCACCGGCTACAATGACGGCTTTCCCGTCTTCGCCGCTCTTCCGCCATGTCCGCGACCCCTCTCGCCGCTTCCGCCCCGCTCGACGCGCCCTACACGCGCGGCGCCGACCTGCCCGCGCTGCTGAAATCGCGCATCCTGATCCTCGACGGCGCGATGGGCACGATGATCCAGCGCTACAAGCTCGACGAGGCTGCGTATCGCGGCGAGCGTTTCAAGGATTTCCCGCGCGACATCAAGGGCAACAACGAACTGCTGTCGCTCACGCAGCCGCAGATCATCAGCGAGATCCACGACCAGTACTTCGCGGCCGGCGCGGACATCGTCGAAACCAACACGTTCGGCGCGACGACGGTCGCGCAGGCCGACTACGGGATGGAAGACCTCGTCGTCGAGATGAACGTCGAATCGGCACGGCTCGCGCGCGAATCCGCCGCCCGCTACAGCACGCCGGCCAAGCCGCGCTTCGTCGCGGGCGCGATCGGGCCGACGCCGAAGACGGCGAGCATCTCGCCGGACGTCAACGACCCGGGCGCGCGCAACGTCACGTTCGACGAGCTGCGCAACGCGTATTACCAGCAGGCGAAGGCGCTGCTCGACGGCGGCGTCGACCTGTTCCTCGTCGAGACGATCTTCGACACGCTGAACGCGAAGGCCGCGCTCTTCGCGCTCGACGAACTGTTCGAGGACACCGGCGAGCGCCTGCCGATCATGATCTCGGGCACCGTGACCGACGCGTCGGGCCGCATCCTGTCGGGCCAGACGGTCGAGGCGTTCTGGAATTCGCTGCGTCACGCGAAGCCGCTCACGTTCGGCCTGAACTGCGCGCTCGGCGCGGCGCTGATGCGCCCGTACATCGCCGAGCTCGCGAAGCTGTGCGACACCTACGTGTCGTGCTACCCGAACGCGGGCCTGCCGAACCCGATGAGCGACACCGGCTTCGACGAGACGCCGGACGTCACGTCGGGCCTGCTGAAGGAATTCGCGCAGGCCGGGCTCGTGAACCTCGCGGGCGGCTGCTGCGGCACGACGCCCGAGCACATCGCCGAGATCGCGAAGGCGCTCGCCGACGTGAAACCGCGCCGCTGGCCGAGCCAGTACAGCGACGCCGCCTGACCGACCGCCCCAACGCCCGCCCTACCTCATACGAATTCGCACCGCCATGACCGATCACATGATGCGCCTTGCCGGCCTCGAGCCGTTCAACGTCACGTCCGGGACGCTCTTCATCAACGTCGGTGAACGCACCAACGTCACCGGCTCGAAGGCATTCGCGCGGATGATCCTCAACGGCCAGTTCGACGAGGCGCTCGCCGTCGCGCGCCAGCAGGTCGAGAACGGCGCGCAGGTGATCGACATCAACATGGACGAGGCGATGCTCGATTCGAAGGCGGCGATGGTGCGCTTCCTGAACCTGATCGCATCCGAGCCGGACATCGCGCGCGTGCCGATCATGATCGACTCGTCGAAGTGGGAAGTCATCGAGGCGGGCCTCAAGTGCGTGCAGGGCAAGGCGATCGTGAACTCGATCTCGCTGAAGGAAGGCGAGGAAGCGTTCCGCCACCACGCGAACCTGATCCGCCGCTACGGCGCGGCCGCGGTCGTGATGGCGTTCGACGAGACAGGCCAGGCCGATACCTACGAGCGCAAGACCGAAATCTGCAAGCGCTCGTACGACTTCCTCGTGAATGAAGTCGGCTTCCCGCCGGAAGACATCATCTTCGACCCGAACATCTTCGCGGTCGCGACCGGCATCGAGGAGCACAACAACTACGCGGTCGACTTCATCGAGGCGACCCGCTGGATCAAGCAGAACCTGCCGTACGCGAAGGTGAGCGGCGGCGTGTCGAACGTGTCGTTCTCGTTCCGCGGCAACGACCCGGTGCGCGAGGCGATCCACACCGTGTTCCTGTATCACGCGATCCAGGCGGGCATGGACATGGGCATCGTGAACGCGGGGCAGCTCGGCGTGTATGCCGATCTCGACCCGGAACTGCGCGAGCGCGTCGAGGACGTGATCCTGAACCGCCGCGCGGATTCCACCGACCGTCTGCTCGAGATCGCCGACAAGTTCAAGACCGGCGCCGCGAAGAAGGAGGAGAACCTCGAGTGGCGCAACCAGCCGGTCGAGAAGCGCCTCGCGCACGCGCTCGTGCACGGCATCACGAACTTCATCGTCGAAGATACGGAAGAAGCGCGCGCGGCCATCGCCGCGGCCGGCGGCCGCCCGATCAACGTGATCGAAGGCCCGCTGATGGACGGGATGAACATCGTCGGCGACCTGTTCGGCCAGGGCAAGATGTTCCTGCCGCAGGTCGTGAAGTCGGCGCGCGTGATGAAGCAGGCGGTCGCGCACCTGATCCCGTTCATCGAGGAAGAAAAGCGCCTGCTCGCGGAAGCGGGCGGCGACGTGCGTGCGAAGGGCAAGATCGTCATCGCGACCGTGAAGGGCGACGTGCACGACATCGGCAAGAACATCGTGTCGGTCGTGCTCCAGTGCAACAACTTCGAAGTGGTCAACATGGGCGTGATGGTCCCGTGCAACGAGATCCTCGCGAAGGCGAAGGTCGAGGGCGCGGACATCATCGGGCTGTCGGGCCTCATCACGCCGAGCCTCGAGGAAATGGCGTACGTCGCGTCCGAGATGCAGCGCGACGACTACTTCCGCGTGAAGAAGATTCCGCTGTTGATCGGCGGCGCGACGACCTCGCGCGTGCATACGGCCGTGAAGATCGCGCCGCACTACGAAGGCCCCGTCGTCTACGTGCCGGACGCCTCGCGCTCGGTGTCGGTCGCGTCGAACCTGCTGTCGGACGAAGGCGCGGCGAAGTACCTCGACGAACTGAAGTCCGACTACGAACGGATCCGCGACCAGCACGCGAACCGCAAGGCGCAGCCGATGGTCACGCTCGCCGAAGCGCGCGCGAACAAGACGAAGATCGACTGGGCCGGCTATCAGCCCGTGAAGCCGAAGTTCATCGGCCGCCGCGTGTTCAGGAACTACGACCTGAACGAGCTCGCGAACTACATCGACTGGGGCCCGTTCTTCCAGACCTGGGACCTCGCGGGCCCGTACCCGGCGATCCTGAACGACGAGATCGTCGGCGAATCGGCGCGGCGCGTGTTCTCGGATGCGAAATCGATGCTCGCGCGCCTGATCCAGGGCCGCTGGCTGACCGCGAACGGCGTGATCTCGCTGCTGCCGGCGAACACGGTCAACGACGACGACATCGAGATCTACACCGACGAATCGCGCTCGGAAGTGCTGATGACGTGGCGCAACCTGCGCCAGCAGAGCGTGCGTCCGGTGGTCGACGGCGTGATGCGCCCGAACCGCTCGCTCGCCGACTTCATCGCGCCGAAGGAATCGGGCGTCGCCGACTACATCGGGATGTTCGCGGTCACGGCCGGGCTCGGCGTCGACGTAAAGGAAAAGCAGTTCGAAGCCGACCACGACGACTACAGCGCGATCATGCTGAAGGCGCTCGCCGACCGCTTCGCGGAAGCATTCGCCGAGGCGATGCACGCGCGCGTGCGCCGCGAGCTGTGGGGCTATGCGAGCGGCGAGACGCTCGACAACGATGCGCTGATCGCCGAAAAGTACGCGGGCATCCGCCCGGCGCCCGGCTACCCGGCGTGCCCCGACCACCTGGTGAAGCGCGACATGTTCGACATGCTGCAGGCAAACGAGATCGGCATGAGCGTGACCGATTCGCTGGCGATGCTGCCGGCGGCCAGCGTGTCGGGTTTCTACCTCGCGCACCCGGACAGCACGTATTTCTCGGTCGGGAAAATCGGTCAGGATCAGCTCGAGGACTACGCGCAACGCATGGCACTGTCGCTCGACGACGCGCGCCGCGCGCTCGCGCCGCAGCTCTGATCGATGTCCGACCGGGGCGGCCTCGCCGCCTTTTGATCAGACAAATAAAAAGCCCGCATCGCGCGGGCTTTTTCTTGCCTGATCAATCCTGCGGCCGCTTCGGCCGGGCAACGAAGCTCAGAAGCCCCAGTGCACGTCGGCCTCGCCGGCCTTCGCTTCACGCAGCATCGACAGGAACGGCGCGACGCGCTGCGCCAGGCTCGGAGGCACTTCGTGGTGCGCGTGGTCGTCTTCGTCCTCGTGGAAATGGCCCGCGTGCTCGGCGCGCTCCTGCTTCGCCTGCGCGACAGCGCCTTCCAGCTTGGCGATCGCGTGGTCCAGTTCGTCGTGCGTAATGACGCCGCGTTCGCCCAGCTGCTTGCCGACGAGGCCCAGCACGTATACGGCGAAATCCTTCAGCACGTCGAGATCCTGTGCCGCCTTGCTCTTGAACGTAATCATGACAATTCCCTTTTCATCTTGTTGTGCCCGCGCGGCGCAGTTGGGGGACGCCGGCAGACCGGCGTCCGGCCTCGCGGACGCGGGGCGCCTGAGCGGCATATTAGCACCTGTTAAAATTCTGCGATCCCTGAAACGCGCGCTTAAAAAGCGCGCCGGCCGGCCGGCGTTTCCGGCCGCCACCAACGAAGCCTTCTACCAGCATGCTGCCAGCACACAAACAGACCCTCGAAGCCCTGCTCGCGGATAGCGTCACGCAGGTCGCACACGCGCTGAAAGGCGCCGACGCGGCATTCGTCACCCCGGCCATCACGCTGGAGCGCCCGAAGGTCGCCGCGCACGGCGACGTCGCGTGCAACGTCGCGATGCAGCTCGCCAAGCCGCTCGGCACGAACCCGCGCCAGCTCGCGGAGAAGATCGTCGCCGCCCTCACGGCCCAGCCGGCCGCGCAAGGGCTCGTCGACGCGGCCGAAATCGCCGGCCCCGGCTTCATCAACCTGCGCCTGACGGCCGCCGCGAAACAGGCGGTGATCGCCGCCGTGTTCGACCAGGGCCGCGCGTTCGGCACGTCGGAGCGCGAAAAGGGCAAGCAGGTGCTGCTCGAGTTCGTGTCGGCCAACCCGACCGGCCCGCTGCACGTCGGCCACGGCCGCCAGGCGGCGCTCGGCGACGTGCTCGCGAACGTGATCGCGAGCCAGGGCTACGCGGTGCACCGCGAGTTCTACTACAACGACGCCGGCGTGCAGATCGGCAACCTCGCGATCTCGACGCAGGCGCGCGCGCGCGGCCTGAAGCCGGGCGACGCGGGCTGGCCGGAAGCCGCGTACAACGGCGAATACATCGCCGACATCGCACGCGACTACCTGAACCGCGAGACGGTGGCCGCGAAGGACGGCGAGCCGGTCACCGGCGCGGGCGACATCGACGATCTCGACGCAATCCGCAAGTTCGCGGTCGCGTACCTGCGTCACGAGCAGGACATGGACCTGCAGGCGTTCGGCGTGAAATTCGACCAGTACTACCTCGAGTCGTCGCTGTACAGCGAAGGCCGGGTCGAGAAGACGGTCGACGCGCTGATCAAGGCCGGCATGACCTACGAGCAGGACGGCGCGCTGTGGCTGCGCACGACCGACGAAGGCGACGACAAGGATCGCGTGATGCGCAAGTCGGACGGCACGTATACGTACTTCGTGCCGGACGTCGCCTACCACGTGACGAAATGGGAGCGCGGCTTCACGAAGGTGATCAACATCCAGGGCTCGGACCACCACGGCACGATCGCGCGCGTGCGCGCGGGCCTGCAGGGCCTGCACGTCGGCATTCCGAAGGGTTATCCCGACTACGTGCTGCACAAGATGGTCACCGTGATGCGCGACGGCCAGGAAGTGAAGCTGTCGAAGCGCGCGGGCAGCTACGTGACGGTCCGTGACCTGATCGAATGGTCGGGCGGCGCGGCGCCGGGCCAGGAAGCGGCACCCGACCTGATCGACGAGGCGACCATCACGCGCGGCCGCGACGCGGTCCGTTTCTTCCTGATCTCCCGCAAGGCCGACACCGAATTCGTGTTCGACATCGACCTCGCGCTGAAACAGAACGACGAGAACCCGGTCTATTACGTCCAGTACGCGCATGCGCGGATCTGCTCGGTGCTCAACGAACTGAAGTCGCGCTACAACGTCGAGGCGGCGCAGCTGCCCGGCGCCGACCTGTCGCAGCTCACGAGCCCGCAGGCCGTGTCGCTGATGCAGAAGCTCGCCGAGTATCCGGACATGCTCACGCACGCGGCGAACGAACTGGCGCCGCACGCGGTCGCGTTCTACCTGCGCGATCTCGCTGGTGAATTCCACTCGTTCTACAATGCGGAGCGCGTGCTGGTCGACGACGAAGCGCCGCGCAACGCGCGCGCCGCGCTCCTCGCCGCGACCCGGCAGGTGCTCGAGAATGGTCTGGCGGTGCTCGGCGTGTCCGCGCCCGCCAAGATGTAAGCGGCCCGAACCGGGCTGCGAATGGCCGCAGCGGGCGCCGCCGTCGGATGCCCGCCGCGGCCTTTTCACGATTCTTTTTGCAGGTGACTCAAGCAATGGCACAACCACGCCGAACTTCGAAGCAATCGAAACAAGCCGGAGGGACATTTCTTGGAATCGTGCTGGGCCTGATCGTCGGCCTCGCGATCGCGGTGGTGGTGGCGCTCTACATCACGCGTTCGCCGTCGCCGTTCGTGTCGAAGGTCGCGCCGCCGCCCGCCGACAACGGCGCGAGCCAGCCGCAGCAGTTCGACCCGAACCGCGCGCTGCAAGGCAAGACGCCCGGCCAGCCGGTGCCGCAGGCCGCGCAGCCCGCGCCGCCCAATACCGCGCCCGGCCAGGCCGCGAACCAGACCCAGGGCGGCCTGCTGCCCGAGCCGCAGATCGTCGAAGTGCCGCCGTCGGGCAACACGAACGGCACGACCGGCTCGAGCAACACCACCGCGTCGAACAATGCGTCGTCGGGCAACGGCGTCGCCGTCGCGCCGAAGCCGGCCGACAACACGCCGCCGAAGAAGACGCAGCAGGCGCAGCAACAGCAACAACAGCAGCAAGGCGGCGAGGACGACCTCGCGCGCTTCGCCGCGCAGAAGCAGGCGCAGCAGGCTGCCGCGCAGAAACAGCAGCAACAGCAACAGGCCGCGAACACGCCGAAGCCGGCGCCGTCCGCGACGTCCTCCGCGGCAGCGAAGCCGCCGACCGCGAACGACGCGAACACCGGCTACTTCCTGCAGGTCGGCGCGTACAAGACGGAAGGCGACGCCGAGCAGCAGCGCGCGCGCCTGGGCTTCCAGGGCTTCGAGTCGAAGGTGTCGAAGCGCGATGTCAGCGGCGTGACCTATTTCCGCGTGCGCGTCGGCCCGTTCTCGAAATTCGAGGATATGAACTCGGCCCGTCAGCGCCTGTCCGATGCAGGTGTCGACACGGCGGTGATCCGTTTCACGAAGCAGTAAGCAACCGGCCGCGCCCACGCAGAACCCGTTACGTTTCGTAACCCGAGCAACTGATTCGACGTCTACAACATGAAAAAACTGCTTAGCACGCTCCTTCTGTCCCTCGGCCTGGCCGCCGCCGGCTTCGCCCAGGCAACGCCGGCCGCACCGGTGTCCGGCAAGGACTTCGAGGTGATGAAGTCGCCGCAGCCGGTGTCCGCGCCGGCCGGCAAGGTCGAGGTCATCGAGTTCTTCTGGTACGGCTGCCCGCACTGCTACGAATTCGAGCCGACGATCGAGGCCTGGGTGAAGAAGCAGGGCAACAACATCGACTTCAAGCGCGTGCCGGTCGCCTTCCGCGACGATTTCGTCCCGCACTCGAAGCTGTTCTACGCGGTGTCGGCGCTCGGCATCTCGGAGAAGGTCACGCCGGCGATCTTCAACGCGATCCACAAGCAGAAGAACTACCTGCTGACGCCGCAAGCGCAAGCCGACTTCCTGACGACGCAAGGCGTCGACAAGAAGCAGTTCATGGACGCGTACAACTCGTTCAGCGTGCAGGGCCAGGTGAAGCAGTCGGCCGAGCTGCTGAAGAACTACGCGATCGACGGCGTGCCGACGGTCGTCGTCCAGGGCAAGTACAAGACGGGTCCGGCTTACACGAACAGCATTCCGGGTACCGCGCAGGTGCTCGATTACCTCGTGAAGCAGGTTCAGGACAAGAAGCTCTGATCCCCGCCCGCGCGCCGGCATGACAACTCCGCTGAAGGTCTTCATCACCGGCGCGTCGAGCGGCCTCGGCCTCGCGATGGCCGAGGAATACGCCCGCCAGGGCGCCACGCTCGCACTCGTCGCGCGCCGCACCGAGGCCCTCGATGCGTTCGCGCGACGCTTTCCCAAGCTGTCCGTCTCCGTCTACTCCGCCGACGTGCGCGACGCCGATGCGCTCGCCACGGCCGCCGCGTCGTTCATCGCCGCGCACGGCTGCCCCGACGTCGTGATCGCGAACGCCGGCATCAGCCAGGGCGCCGTCACGGGACAAGGCGATCTCGCCACGTTCCGCAACGTGATGGACATCAACTATTACGGGATGGTCGCGACATTCGAGCCGTTCGTCGGCCCGATGACGGCCGCGCGCCACGGCACGCTGGTCGGCGTCGCGAGCGTCGCGGGCGTGCGCGGCCTGCCCGGTTCCGGCGCGTACAGCGCGTCCAAGTCGGCCGCGATCAAGTATCTCGAGGCGCTGCGCGTCGAGCTGCGCCCGGCCGGCGTCGGCGTCGTGACGATCGCGCCCGGCTACATCCGCACGCCGATGACCGCGCACAACCCGTACCGGATGCCGTTCCTGATGGACGCCGACCGCTTCGCGGCCCGCGCCGCACGCGCGATCGCCCGGCAGCACGCGTTCCGCGTGATTCCGTGGCAAATGGGCGTCGTTGCGAAGGTGCTGCACGTGCTGCCGCGCTGGCTCTACGACCGTCTGTTCGAAAAGGCGCCGCGCAAGCCGAAAGCCGGCGCGCACTGAGTGCATCGGGTGCATCGGGTGTACGGCGCGTCTGTCGCGCCGTGCACGCCGCGGCGGGGCGGCATCGGCCTCGCTGTCCGGTGCCAACGCCGCGTGCGCCGCTTCCTTCTGTTGGTCGTATCACGGATCGCACGCCGCGATCCTTCCGCTTCTCCGCTTCTCCGCTTCTCCGCTTCTCCGCTTCTCCGCTTCTCCGCTTCTCCGCTTCTCCGCTTCTCCGCTTCTCCGCTTCTCCGCTTCTCCGCTTCTCCGCTTCCGCCGCCCCAGCAAATTCGCGCCGGCCCGCCTCAATTTGCAGTCTCCCCGCAACAGCCTCGCCCGCCCGCCATTCACTGCCGCACCTGCCTCGCCTCCCCCGCCGCTGCGCCGCCCCAACACGCATTCCGTCGCGAACGCAGCCGTTTTTCGCTCAACTCGCCGCGTTCCGGCGCCTTTTTTCACGCGCGGCACGCTTTGACGGTATGCTATCCGCCAGCCGCGCCGGCCTGCTCGCTGTCGGGCCGCGCCCGCATTCCGACACCCGGCAAAAAATCACAAGTCACATGGGAGAACCTATGCAGGTCAAGCTGTTCGCCGCGGCCGCGCTCGCCGCCGCCCTCGCCGCTCCCGGCCTCGCCGCCGCCAAGCCGCTCACCGTCTGCACGGAATCGAGCCCGGACGGCTTCGACGTCGTGCAGTACAACTCGCTCGTCACGACCAACGCATCGGCCGACGTGATCTTCAACACGCTCGTGTCGTACGACGAAGCCGCGAAGAAGGTCGTACCCGCGCTCGCCGACAAATGGGAAGCGAGCGCCGACGGCCTCACGTACACGTTCCACCTGCGCCCGAACGTCGCGTTCCAGACCACCGACTACTTCAAGCCGGGCCGCCCGCTGAATGCGGACGACGTCGTGTTCACGTTCTCGCGGATGCTCGACGATGCGAACCCGTGGCACAAGGTGGCCGGCGCGAGCGGCTTCCCGCACGCGCAGTCGATGGGCCTCGTGAAGCTCGTGAAGTCGGTCGCGAAGGTCGACGACAGCACGGTGAAGTTCGTGCTGAACGAGCCGAACGCGACGTTCGTGCCGATCCTGACGATGGGCTTCGCGTCGATCTACTCCGCCGAATACGCGGAGCAGCTGCTGAAGGCCGGCAAGCAGGCCGACCTGAACGCGAAGCCGATCGGCACCGGCCCGTTCGTGCTGAAGAGCTACACGAAGGACGCGCTGATCCGCTACGACGTGAACCCGGCCTACTGGGGCACGAAGCCGAAGGTCGACCGGCTGATCTACGCGATCACGCCCGACGCGTCGGTGCGCATGCAGAAGGTGAAGGCCGGCGAATGCCAGATCGCGCTGTCGCCGAAGCCGCAGGACGTGCTCGCCGCGAAGGGCGAAAGCGCGCTGAAGGTCGTGCAGACGCCCGCGTTCATGACCGCGTTCGTCGCGCTGAACACGCAGAAGAAGCCGCTCGACAACGACAAGGTGCGCGAGGCGCTGAACCTCGCGTTCGATCGCGCGACCTACCTGAAGGTGTGTTCGACAACACGGCGACGGCCGCGAACAACCCGTATCCGCCGAACACGTGGAGCTACGCGAAGGACGTCGCGCCGTATGCGTACGATCCCGCGAAGGCGAAGCAATTGCTCGCGCAGGCCGGTTTCCCGAACGGCTTCTCGACGACGATCTGAACGCGCCCGACGGGCAGCGTGCTGAATCCGAACCCGAAGGCCGGCGCGGAACTGCTGCAAGCCGACCTCGCGAAGATCGGCGTGAAGGCCGAGGTGAAGGTGATCGAATGGGGCGAGCTGATCAAGCAGGCGAAGCTCGGCCAGCACGACATGCTGTTCATGGGCTGGGCCGGCGACAACGGCGATCCGGACAACTACCTGTCGCCGCTGTTCAGCTGCAACGCGGTGAAGTCGGGCATCAACTTCGCGCGCTTCTGCGACGCGCAGCTCGACAAGCTGATCGCCGACGGCAAGGCGACCGCCGATCAGGCCAGGCGCGCGAAGCTGTACGAATCCGCGCAGAAGATCATCCACGACCAGGCGCTGTGGATTCCGCTCGGCTACCCGACCGCGGCCGCGCTCACGCGCGCGAACGTGAGCGGCTATCACGTCAGCCCGTTCGGCCGCCAGAACTTCGCGGCGGTCGCCGTGCAGTAACCGCACGTGGCGCGCAAGCGACGGCACGCTCGCCCGTCGCTTGCGGCCCGCGCGCCGCGCTTGCTACACTGCGCGCTCATTCCTCATACCGGACGCCAGCCAAAGTGAACAACTAAGCCTTCCAAAAAATGTTTTCGCCGCCGTGCCACGCACGCCGCGCGAAGGGTTTCACGCATTTTCGGAGGTGCTTATGGCTGCTGCCACGCCGACCGGCGCGCTCGTCGCGCTTCATCACGTTTCTTTCCGCTTCGACGACGGCGTCATGCTGTTCGATTCGCTCGACCTTTCCATCGATCGCACGCCGACGGGCATCGTCGGCCGCAACGGCGTCGGCAAAAGCCTGCTCGCGCAACTGATCGCGGGCCGGCGCACGCCGAGCGCGGGCACGATCGACCGGCAGACGCCGGTCGTCTACGTCGCGCAACAACACGACGACGCGCGGGCCGGCACGCGGAGCGTCGCGGAAATCGCCGCGCTCGACGCGCCGCTCGCGGCCCTCGCGCGCCTCGCGGACGGGCGCGCGACGGCGCACGACTTCGACCTGATCGGCGATCGCTGGGACCTGGCCGAGCGGCTGCGCGCGGCGCTCGACGCGGCCGGCCTGCACGACGTGCGCGCCGACACGCCCGCGCATGCGTTGAGCGGCGGCCAGATGGCGCGCGTCGCGCTGATCGGCGCGTTGCTGTCGGAAGCCGGGCTGCTGGTGCTCGACGAACCGACCAACCACCTCGATGCGCCGGGCCGTGCATGGCTGCGCGGCGCGCTCGACGGCTGGCGCGGCGGTGTCGTCGTCGTCAGTCACGACCGTGCGTTGCTCGCGCACGTGCAACGCATCGTCGAGCTGACGCCGCACGGCGTGCGCGCATACGGCGGCAACTACGCGCTGTATCGCGCGCAACGCGATGCGCAACACGATGCCGCGCAGGCCGCGCTCGAGCATGCGCGCACCGAGCGCGGGCGCGCGCGGCGCCGGCTCGAACAGGAACACGACACGATCCAGCGCCACGCGGCCGGCTCGCTGCGCGACGCGAAGACGGCCAACCTGTCGTCGATGGCGCGACAGAGCCGCAAGGGGGCGGCTCGCAGCATCATGGGGACGGTCCGCCGTCACCAGAGCGAATGCAAGGCGACGCTCGATGCGCGCGTGCAGGAAGCAGCCGCGCGCGTCGAAGCCGACGCGCCGGTGCTCGTGTCGCTGCCGGGCACCGAGGTGAGCGCGCGCCGCCAGCTGTTCGCGCTCGAGCGCGCGCAATTGCCGTGGCGCACCGCGGGCCGCACGGACGCGATCACGTGGTCGGCCAGCGGCCCCGTGCGCATCGCGCTGACGGGCCCGAACGGCTGCGGAAAATCGACGCTGCTGCGCATGCTCGCCGGCGAACTCGCGCCGCGCGCCGGGACGTGCACGACGCACGTGAGCGCTGCGTATCTCGATCAGCGGCTCGCGTTGCTCGACCCCGAACGCTCGATCGTCGAGCAGTTGGGACGCCTCGATACGCCGCTTGCCGAAGGCGACCTGCGCAGCCGGCTCGCGCTGCTGCAGCTCGATGCCGCGCGCGCGACGCAGCCGGTGCACCGCCTGAGCGGCGGCGAACGGCTGAAGGCCGCGCTCGCGTGTGCGCTGTGGCGCGGCACGCCCGCGCAGCTGCTGCTGCTCGACGAGCCGACCAATCACCTCGATCTCGAATCGGTGCGCGCAATCGAAGCCGCGCTGGCCGGCTTCCCCGGTGCGCTCGTGGTCGCGTCGCACGACGACGCGTTTCTCGCGGCGCTCGCACCGACGCACACGATGCAATGGCAGCGCGACGGGTGGCGTTACGAACCCGTCGCGTGACGGCGACGACGCGCGCTCAGCGCGCGCAACGGAAACGCAGCACGCCGTCGTCGCCCTGCTCGCGCACGAGTTCGCCCGCGAGCCACAGCAGGTTCAGGTGCGCGAGCGCTTCGCCGAGCGCGAAGGTCATCTGGTGGATGTCGAGCTCGCGGCGGCGGAACATGATCGGCACGATGTCGGCCGCGCTCGCCGGCTTTTCCGCGCAGGCGACGCGCACTTCGTCGAGCCGCGCGTCGTGATGCGCGCGCAACTGCGCGATGCGCGTGCGCACGCCGAGGAACGGCTTGCCGTGCGACGGCAGCACGAGCGTATCGGGCGCCATCGTCTCGTAGCGGCCGAGCGATTCCAGGTACAGCGCGAGCGGGTTGGCTTCCGGCTCGAGGTCGAACACGGACACGTTGGTCGAGATGCGCGGCAGCACCATGTCGCCGGAGATCAGCACGCCGTCCGCTTCGCTGTGAAGCGCGCAATGTTCAGGCGAATGACCGTAGCCGGTGACGACGCGCCACGTGCGCGCGCCGATCGTCACCGCGTCGCCTTCGCGCAGGCGCCAGTAGCGCGGCGGCACGGCCGGCACGAGGTCCGAGTAGTAGCTGCGGCGGCTGCGCAGCTTCTCGAGCGCGACCGGATCGGTCAGGCCGTGGCGCGCGAAATGATCGGCCGCGGCCGCGCCGCCGGCGTTCGAACCGTTGCCGGCCGCCAGCAGGCAGCCGAACATGTATTCGCCGAGCGTCATCCACAGCCGCACGTTCCAGCGGCCCTTGTCGCCGCCTTCGCAGAGCCAGTTCGCGAGGCCGAAGTGATCGGGATGGCAATGCGTGACGAGCACGCGCAGCACCGGCAGCCCGTCGAGATGCGTGTCGAAAATCTGTTCCCAGTGCGTACGGATCGCATCCGACGAGATCCCGCAGTCGACGATCGTCCAGCCGGCCTGCCCGTCGATCTCGTCGCGCAGCAGCCAGAGGTTGATGTGATCCAGCGAAAACGGCAGCGGCATGCGCAGCCAGCGCACGCCGGGCGCGACCTCGAACGTGTCGCCCGCGGCGGGCAGCGTGTCGGCGAAGGGATAGTCGAGTTGGTGTTCCAGTGCGTTCATCGGTGGGGCGTCTCGTCGTTGTCAGGGCAAATGCCCGTGCGAATGCGGGGCGCGCGCGCGGGCGGCAGGCCGCGGCGGGCATCGCGTCGATTCTATCGCCGTCGCGCGAAACGCGTGCCCGGCGGGGCGCCGGACGGTCAAAAAAAGTTCGTGTCAGAATCGATTCCGTACCCGTATCTTTACGCGAAGATGCACCGAACGGCATGTAACGGCGCACAACCCGCGCATTGACGGCGCTTGGCGCCGGCCCCCGAAAGTCATTGAAACGCCGACTTGGGCGCTAAAATGGCGAGTGCTTACAGTCCCTCTCGAACGAGCCTGCACGCGATGAATCACTTCCCCAAATTGCTGTCGTCGCAGATCGGTTTCGACGTCGCACAGACGATGCTCGAATACTTCGACCGCCACTACCGGATCTTCCGGGAAGCCGCCGTCGAGGCGAAGACGCTATTCGAGCGCGGCGACTGGCACGGCCTGCAGCGGCTGGCGCGCGAGCGGATCACGTCGTACGACGATCGCGTGCAGGAATGCGTCGAGGTGCTGGAGGACGAATACGACGCCGAGAACATCGACGACGAAGTGTGGCAGCAGATCAAGCTGCACTACATCGGCCTGCTCACGTCGCACCGCCAGCCCGAGTGCGCGGAGACGTTCTTCAATTCGGTGTGCTGCAAGATCCTGCATCGCTCGTATTTCAGCAACGATTTCATCTTCGTGCGCCCCGCGATCTCGACCGAATACCTCGAGAACGACGAGCCGGCCGCGAAGCCGACCTATCGCGCGTACTACCCGGGCACCGACGGGCTCGCGGCCACGCTCGAGCGCATCGTCACGAACTTCCAGCTCGAGCCGCCGTTCGAGGATCTCACGCGCGACATCGGCTGCGTGATGCAGGCGATCGCCGACGAATTCGGCGAGTTCGACGCCGCGCCGAATTTCCAGATCCACGTGCTGTCGTCGCTCTTCTTCCGCAACAAGAGCGCGTACATCGTCGGCCGCATCATCAACGCCGATCGCGTGCTGCCGTTCGCGGTGCCGATCCGCCACGTGCGCCCGGGCCTGCTCGCGCTCGACACCGTGCTGCTGCGCCGCGACCTGCTGCAGATCATCTTCAGCTTCTCGCATTCGTATTTCCTCGTCGACATGGGCGTGCCGTCCGCTTACGTGGACTTCCTCTGCACGATCATGCCGGGCAAGCCGAAGGCCGAGATCTACACGTCGGTCGGGCTGCAAAAGCAAGGCAAGAACCTCTTCTACCGCGACCTGCTGCACCATCTGTCGCATTCGAGCGACCGCTTCATCATCGCGCCCGGGATCAAGGGCCTCGTGATGCTCGTGTTCACGCTGCCGTCGTTCCCGTACGTGTTCAAGATCATCAAGGATCACTTCCCGCCGCCGAAGGAAACGACGCGCGCGCAGATCATGGAGAAGTATCAGCTCGTGAAGCGCCACGACCGTCTCGGGCGGATGGCCGACACGCTCGAGTATTCGAGCGTCGCGCTGCCGCTGTCGCGGCTCGACCATGCGCTGGTGCGCGAGCTGGAGAAGGAAGTGCCGTCGCTGCTCGAATACGAGGACGGCAATCTCGTGATCAAGCACCTGTACATCGAGCGCCGGATGACGCCGCTCAACCTTTACCTGCAGAACGGCACCGACGCGGACGTCGAGCACGGCGTGAAGGAATACGGCAACGCGGTGAAGGAGCTGATGAAGGCCAACATCTTCCCGGGCGACATGCTGTACAAGAACTTCGGCGTCACGCGTCACGGCCGCGTCGTGTTCTACGACTACGACGAGATCGAATACCTGACCGACTGCAACGTGCGGCGCGTGCCGCCGCCGCGCAACGAGGAAGACGAACTGTCCGGCGAGCCGTGGTATACCGTCGGCCCGCACGACATCTTTCCGGAAACCTACGGACCGTTCCTGCTCGGCGACCCGCGCGTGCGGACGGTCTTCATGAAGCATCACGCGGACTTTTTCGAGCCCGCGCTGTGGCAGGCCAGCAAGGACAAGCTGCTGCAGGGCGAGTTGCCCGACTTTTTCCCGTACGACGCGTCGCTGCGCTTCAGCGTGCGCTACCCCGCGCGCTTCGACGCGACGCCGGACGCCGGTGACGACGCAGGCGACGCGCAGCGCGCCGCCTGACACGCGACCGGATCCAATCGAATCGAACCCGTTATCGACCCGCTTTCCGCCAACGGAATCCACACCGATGAATACCCAAGACAATCCGCTTTCACATCTGTTCGACAACAACGACGCCTGGGTCAAGCGCCAGCTCGCCGACGATCCCGACTTCTTCGCGCGTCTCGCCGACCAGCAGGCGCCGGAATATCTGTGGATCGGCTGTTCGGATTCGCGCGTGCCCGCGAACCAGATCATCGGCCTGCCGCCGGGCGAAGTGTTCGTGCACCGCAACATCGCGAACGTCGTCGTCCATAGCGACCTGAACTGCCTGTCGGTGATCCAGTTCGCCGTCGACATCCTGCGCGTGAAGCACATCATGGTCGTCGGCCACTACGGCTGCTCGGGCGTGAACGCGGCGCTCCACAACCGCCGCGTCGGCCTCGCGGACAACTGGCTGCATCACGTGCAGGACGTGCGCGAGCGCCACGCGGCGCTGCTCGACGAATGGCCGGTCGGCGAGGCGCGCTATCGCCGCCTGATCGAGCTGAACTCGATCGAGCAGGTCGTCAACGTGTGCCGCACGACGATCGTCAACGACGCGTGGGCGCGCGGCCAGTCGCTCACGGTGCACGGGCTCGTGTACGGCGTGCACGACGGGCGGATGCGCAACCTCGGGATGTCGGTGTCGAACTTCGACGCGCTCGATGCGACGTACAAGCGCTGCGTCGCGGCGCTGACCGCGCGGGGCCAGCACGCGCCCGACAACGACATGGTCGCGGCGGATGCCGCACGGCTCGACGACGTCGCGCAGGCGGTCGCCGACACGCTGAAGCCGTGCGACGACGCGAAGTAACGTACGCCCGCGCCGTCGCGGCCGAAGACGCATCGCGCGCCCGGCCGCGACGGGCATCGAACTGATCTGACACCGACACTGCCGCGACGGCGGTGCACTGCGAAGGAGCGGCGAACATGAAAACCGTATTGATCGTCGGCGCATCGCGCGGCCTCGGACGCGAATTCGTCCGGCAATACCGGCGCGACGGCTGGAACGTGATCGCGACCGCGCGCGACGACGCGTCGCTCGCCGCGCTGCGCGAACTCGGCGCGCACGCGCACGCGCTCGACATCGCGCAGCCCGAACAGATAGCGGCGCTCGGCTGGAAGCTCGACGGCGAACGGCTCGACGCCGCCGTGCTCGTGTCGGGCGTGTACGGGCCGCGCACCGAAGGCGTCGAAACCATCGGCGCCGAGGATTTCGACGCGGTGATGCACACGAACGTGCGCGGGCCGATGCAGTTGCTGCCGATCGTGCTGCCGCTCGTCGAGGACGCGCGCGGCGTGCTGGCCGTCGTCTCCAGCCGGATGGGCAGCATCGCCGAGGCGACCGGCACGACCGGCTGGCTGTACCGCGCGAGCAAGGCCGCGCTGAACGACGTGCTGCGCATCGCGTCGCTGCAGACGCGCCACGCCGCATGCATCTCGCTCCATCCCGGCTGGGTGCGCACCGACATGGGCGGCGCGCAGGCCGCGATCGATCCGGAAACCAGCGTGACCGGCATGCGCCGCGTGATCGCCGAAGCCGGCGCGGACGTTTCGCAGTCCAACGGCCGTTTCTTCCAGTACGACGGCGTCGAGCTCAGCTGGTGAGCCGGCATCACAACCCGACGTCGTTAATTCGCGATTCGCATGATTTTGAACCGACCTGACGCGTGCCCGTGCGGCGGCGCGTCCCCGGCGCCTGCCGGCAAAGCCCCGGCGCCGCGCTATGCGGCCTGCTGCGGCCGCTTCATCGACGGCGGCGAAGCCGCGCCGACCGCGCTCGAGTTGATGCGCTCGCGGTACAGCGCGTACGTGCTCGGCGCGACCGACTACCTGCGCGCGACCTGGGACGCGCGCACCTGTCCGGCCGATCTCGATGCAGACCCTGACGCGCCCGACGCGCCGCGCTGGCTCGGCCTCGCGATCAAGCGCCACGCGCCGCTCGACGAACGGCACGCGGAGGTCGAATTCGTGGCCCGCTACAAGGTCGGCGGGCGGGCGTACCGGCTCCACGAGACGAGCCGGTTCACCCGCGACGAGCACGGTTTCTGGCGCTATGTCGACGGCGAAGTAAGTGAACGCTGACAAATAGTTGCCATGTCAGACGCCGGGTAATTCCCGCATTGCACAACCTGAATTTGTCGGGCTAGGATGGCCCTCAGATTGGTCATGTTGCATGGCAGGGCTTACGAATGGCGTTCAGCAAGGTATTGGTGGGATGGATGGCGGCCTGTGCGCTGTCGGCCGCTCAGGCCGGTGCGCTGCCGGGCGCAAACGCCGGCGCGGCCACGGCCGGCGGCTCGCTCGCCCACGCCGAGCGCTTCGATTACGGCGATTCGGGCCTCCCGCAGGTCGCCGCCAACCTCAACGAACAAATCATCAGCATTCCGGCCGATGCCTCGGGCGCCGTGATGCTCGAGGCCACGCTGTTCAAGCCGAACGGCCCCGGCCCCTTCCCGCTCGTCGTCTTCAACCACGGCAAGAACACCGGTGACCTCCATCAACAGCCGCGCAGCCGGCCGCTCGCGTTCGCGCGCGAATTCGTGCGCCGCGGCTATGCGGTGATCGCGCCGAACCGCCAGGGCTTCGCCGGGTCGGGCGGCTCGTACCAGCAGGAAGGCTGCAACGTCGGCAAGAACGGGCTCACGCAGGCCGCCGACGTCGACGCGACGGTCCGCTACATGTCGCGCCAGTCGTACGTCGATGCGTCGCGCATCGTCGTCGCGGGCACGTCGCACGGCGGCCTCGTGTCGGTCGCGTACGGCACCGAAGCGGCGCCCGGCGTGCGCGGCATCATCAACTTCTCCGGCGGGCTGCGCCAGGATCTGTGCGACGGCTGGCAGCGCAATCTCGTCGATGCGTTCGACCATTACGGCGCGCATACGGCCGTACGGTCACTGTGGCTGTACGGCGACAACGATTCGGTGTGGACTCCCGCGCTCGTCGCGCAGATGCACGACGCGTACGTGTCGCACGGCACGCAGGCGCAGTTCATCGATTTCGGCCGCTACAAGGACGACGCGCACCGGCTGATCGTCGATCGCGACGGCGTGCCCGTGTGGTGGCCGGCCGTCAATGCGTTCCTCGCGGATCTGAACCTGCCGACTTCGGTGCGCTACGCGGTCGCCAACCCGCACGAACCGAATGCGACCGGCTATGCGTCGATCGATGCGGTCGACGCCGTGCCGTTCCTCGACGAAGCCGGCCGCGAAGGCTATCGCCGCTTCCTGAACCAGCATCCGAGCCGTGCATTCGCGGTGTCCGCTGAAGGCGCATGGTCGTGGGCCGAAGGCGGCGACGATCCGATGGCGCTCGCGCTCGACAACTGCTCGAAGCAGGGTGCGGGCGCATGTCGGCTGTATGCGGTCAACAACCGCGTCGTGTGGAACGCGAACGCGACGCAAACGGCCGACGACGGCAGCGCCAACTCGCGCGCACTGGCTTCGCGCTGACGCGCGAGCCGCGGCGCTCCGGGGCGGGCGCTGCCCGCATCTCCCCCTTCTCCCTTCTCCGTTTCATGAACGCGCGCCGCGGCCCGCGGCGGCGTTCGCACGCCCGTTCACGCGGCTGCATGAGCCGCCGACGAGCGCCTGGCCCGCAACGCCGTCCGGGGTCGTTTTCGGGCGTTTCCTGAACCTCGGCCGCGCCGGAGTCTGCGTGCCATTCGCCGGCGACCGTGCACGTCGCGTCGCGCTTCCTGCCCCGATTTTTCGCCCGTCGGCATCCGCCTGCCCACGATTTTTTTCTGTCGGGTGGGCTCACTCGAACGTCGTCATCTGCGGTCATTTCTGGGCTTCTGGCGCGTACCGTCCCGAGCACCTCGCATCTGCGCCGAACTCCCGCCCAGCAAGGCTTTGCGGTGTTTGTAACCGGTAGTGCAACGTGCGGCGGAACACGCTAATCTCAGCGCGTTTTCCGTCCGTCGCCGCGCGGCATCCCGTTCGATGCCCGCCGCCGTTTTACCCCCGGAGTTGCCTTGAGTACGCCAGCCACCGACGACTGGGTCGCGCGCAGCCTGCGCGCGGTCTGGCATCCCTGCACCCAGATGAAGCACCACGAGCGCCTGCCGCTCATTCCCGTCGCGCGCGGCGCGGGCCTGTGGCTGTACGACCGCGACGGGCGCCGCTACTTCGACGCGATCAGCTCGTGGTGGGTGAACCTGTTCGGCCATGCGAATCCGGACATCAACGCGGCGCTGAAGGACCAGCTCGACACGCTCGAGCACGCGATGCTCGCCGGCTGCACGCACGAGCCGGCGGTCGAGCTCGCCGAGCGGCTGCACGCACTCACCGCGCGCACGCTCGGTCATGCGTTCTTCGCGTCGGACGGCGCGTCGGCGGTCGAGATCGCGCTGAAGATGAGCTTCCACGCGTGGCGCAACCGCGGCCGCGCGGACAAGCGCGAATTCGTGTGCGTCGCGAACAGCTATCACGGCGAGACCATCGGCGCGCTCGGCGTGACCGACGTCGCGCTGTTCAAGGATGCGTACGACCCGCTGATCCGCCATGCACACGTGGTCGCGTCACCCGACGCACGCGGCGCGCTGCCGGGCGAGACGGCCGCCGACGTCGCGGGCCGCGCGCTCGACGACGTACGCCGCCTGTTCGCCGAACGCGCCGACCGGATCGCCGCGCTGATCGTCGAGCCGCTCGTGCAGTGCGCGGCCGGCATGGCGATGCACGATCCGTCGTACGTGCGCGGGCTGCGCGCGCTGTGCGACGAATTCGGCGTGCACCTGATCGCCGACGAGATCGCGGTCGGCTGCGGCCGCACCGGCACCTTCTTCGCCTGCGAGCAGGCCGGCGTGTGGCCCGATTTCCTGTGCCTGTCGAAGGGCATCAGCGGCGGCTACCTGCCGCTGTCGCTCGTGCTCACGCGCGACGACGTGTTCGCGGCCTTCTACGACGACGACACGACGCGCGGCTTCCTGCATTCGCATTCGTACACCGGCAACCCGCTCGCGTGCCGCGCGGCGGTCGCGACGCTCGACCTGTTCGCGCGCGACGACGTGCTCGCGAGCAACGCGCGCAAGTCGGCCGCGATGCGCGCCGCGCTCGCGCCGCTCGACGCGCACCCGCAGGTGCGTCACCTGCGCGAGCGCGGCACGCTGTTCGCCTTCGACGTCGCGCTCGACGGCGACGCGGCACGCGGCTTCTCGCGGCGCTTCTTCGAACGCGCGCTGGAACGCGAGCTGCTGCTGCGCCCGATCGGCACGACCGTGTACCTGATGCCGCCGTACGTGATGAGCGACGACGACATCGCGTGGCTCGCGCAACGCACGCGCGACACGCTCGACGCGACGCTCGCGGAGGTGACGCGATGAAACAATCCTCACGGGAAACGACCATGCCCTTGCTCGACACGCTGCAGCGAGGCCTCGCCGAACTCGACGCGCAGGGCCTGCGACGCGTGCGCCGCACCGCCGACACCGCCTGCGACGCGCACATGCGCGTCGACGGCCGCGACATCGTCGGCTTCGCGAGCAACGATTACCTCGGCCTCGCCGCGCACTCCGCGCTCGTCGCCGCGTTCGGCGAAGGCGCGCAGCGCTACGGCTCCGGCAGCGGCGGCTCGCATCTGCTCGGCGGCCATTCGCGTGCACATGCGACGCTCGAGGACGAACTCGCCGCCTTCGCGGGCGGCTTCTCCGATGCACCGCGCGCGTTGTACTTCAGCACCGGCTACATGGCGAACCTCGCCGCGATGACGGCCCTCACCGGCAAACACGCGACGATCTTCTCGGACGCGCTGAACCACGCGTCGCTGATCGACGGAATCCGGCTGTCGCGTGCGACCGTGCAGGTCTACCCGCATGCGGACATGGCCGCGCTCGCCGCGCTGCTCGATGCATCGGACGCCGAAACGAAACTGATCGTCAGCGACACCGTGTTCAGCATGGACGGCGACATCGCGCCGCTCGCCGAACTCGTCGCGCTCGCCGAACGCCACGGCGCATGGCTCGTCGTCGACGACGCGCACGGCTTCGGCGTGCTCGGCCCGCAAGGCCGTGGCGCGCTCGCGGCCGCCGCGCTGCGCTCGCCGAACCTCGTGTACGTCGGCACGCTCGGCAAGGCCGCCGGCGTCGCGGGCGCGTTCGTCATCGCGCACGAGACCGTGATCGAATGGATGATCCAGCGCGCGCGCAGCTACATCTTCACGACGGCCGCGCCGCCGGCCGTCGCGCATGCGGTCTCGGCGAGCCTGAAGGTGATCGGCGGCGACGAAGGCGATGCGCGACGCGCGCACCTCGCCGCGCTGATCGAGCGCACGCGCGCGCTGCTGCGCATGACGCGCTGGCAGCCGGTCGACTCGCATACGGCCGTGCAGCCGCTCGTGATCGGCAGCAACGACGCGACGCTCGCGGCGATGCGCTCGCTCGACGCGCACGGCCTGTGGGTGCCCGCGATCCGGCCGCCGACGGTGCCCGCCGGCACGTCGCGGCTGCGCATCTCGCTGTCGGCCGCGCATTCGTTCGACGATCTCGCGCGGCTCGAAACCGCGCTGATCGAGGCCAGCGAGGGGGCGGACCACCCCGACGCTCACGCGCGTTCGCTGCCCCCCGAGGAAGCTGCGGCATGACGGCCCCGCTTTCCCTCTTCGTCACCGGCACCGACACCGAGATCGGCAAGACCTTCGTGTCGGCCGCGATGCTGCACGGCTTCGCGCGGCACGG
Organism: Burkholderia sp. MSMB0856; assembly: GCF_001524645.2. NCBI lineage: Bacteria > Pseudomonadati > Pseudomonadota > Betaproteobacteria > Burkholderiales > Burkholderiaceae > Burkholderia > Burkholderia sp. MSMB0856. The sequence goes on from NZ_CP013427.1 coordinate 3,224,622, forward strand.
GCTGCGCGCGGCCGCGCTGAAGCCCGTCGCCGCCGGCGCGTACGAACGCGACGGCGTCTGGCACAACGAGGACGCCGACCAGCTCGACGCGGCCGCAAACGTCGCGCTGCCGCCCGAGCTGCGCACGCCGTTCCTGCTGAAGGCACCCGCCGCACCGCACATCGTCGCCGCGCAGGAAGGCGTGACGCTCGACATCGACACGATCGTCGCGAGCCACCGCGAAGCGCTGACGCGCGCGGACGTCGTCGTCGTCGAAGGCGTCGGCGGCTTCCGCGTGCCGCTGAACGACACGCAGGACACGGCCGATCTCGCGGTCGCGCTCGGCCTGCCCGTCGTGCTCGTCGTCGGCATGCGGCTCGGCTGCATCAGTCACGCGCTGCTCACGGCCGACGCGATTCGCCAGCGCGGCCTCACGCTCGCCGGCTGGGTCGCGAACCACGTCGACCCGGCCATGTCGTACGCCGACGAGAACGTCGCGACGATCCGCGACTGGCTCGCGCGCGAGCACCGCGCGCCGCTCCTCGGCCGCATCGCGCACTTGGCGCCGGCCGCCCCCGAATCCGCGGCGGCGATGCTCGACATCGCCACGCTCGTCGATACGCTGCGCCACGCGCGGCATTGACCTCCCGATCCCCGCATCCACGACAGGAAAACCACCATGACCCAAGCCCAGACCGCCGCCGTGCAACCCGACGCGATCCCCGTGGCCGCTCCGGCGCCGCAGCGCTGGCGCGTCGCCGACGTCGTCGCGCTGTTCGAGCTGCCGTTCAACGACCTGATGTTCCGCGCGCAGCAGGTGCATCGCGAGCACTTCGACGCGAACGCGGTGCAGCTGTCGACGCTGCTGTCGATCAAGACGGGCGGCTGCGAGGAAGATTGCGGCTACTGCTCGCAATCGTCGCATCACGAAACGGGCCTGAAGGCCGAGAAGCTGATGGACGTCGACACGGTGCTCGACGCCGCGCGCGCGGCGAAGGCGAACGGCGCGAGCCGCTTCTGCATGGGCGCCGCCTGGCGCAACCCGAAGGAGCGCCACATGCCGGCGCTGACCGAGATGGTGCGCGGCGTGAAGGAACTGGGCCTCGAGACCTGCATGACGCTCGGCATGCTGGAAAACGAGCAGGCGCAGCAGCTCGCCGACGCGGGCCTCGACTACTACAACCACAACCTCGACACGTCGCCGGAGTTCTACGGCCAGGTGATCTCGACGCGCACGTACCAGGATCGTCTCGACACGCTCGACCGCGTGCGCGATGCGGGCATCAACGTGTGTTGCGGCGGCATCATCGGGATGGGCGAATCGCGCCGCGAACGCGCGGGCCTGATTTCGCAGCTCGCGAACCTGAATCCGTATCCGGAGTCGGTGCCGATCAACAACCTCGTCGCGATCGAAGGCACGCCGCTCGAAGGCACCGCACCGCTCGACCCGTTCGAGTTCGTGCGCACGATCGCGGTGGCGCGCATCACGATGCCCAAGGCCGTCGTGCGCCTGTCGGCCGGCCGCGAGCAGCTCGACGACGCGATGCAGGCGATGTGCTTCCTCGCGGGCGCGAACTCGATGTTCTACGGCGACCAGCTGCTGACCACGAGCAACCCGCAGACGCAGCGCGACCGCGCGCTGTTCGAGCGCCTCGGCATCCGCGCGAGCCAGGCCGACGCGCTGGCGGAGAACGCGTAAGCGACTGCCGCGCGTTTGGTTTGCAGACGAAAAAGCCGGGGCATGCCCCGGCTTTTTTTCGCCCGCTCGTCGGCGCGCTGCTTTCAGCGCCGCCCGTCACACATGCGCCGCCGCACCGTCGAGCGCCGCGCGCACGCGCTCGACGCGCTGTTCGTCGACGGGCGCCAGCACTTCGCCGCGCGGCCGCACGCCCGAGCCGAAATGCACCGCGCGCACGCCGGTGGCGCGAACGAAATCACCGACCGCGTCGATCGTGAGCCCCGAGCCGGCCAGCACCGTGCAGGTCGAGCCCGCCGTCTGCCGCACCAGCCGCGTGATCGTCGCGACCGCGTCGAGCACCGACGGATGGCCGCCCGAAGTCAGCACCGACGTGACGGCCGGCACGCGCAGCAGCGCGTCGAACGCGGCATTGAGGTCGCGCGACACGTCGAATGCGCGATGGAACGTCAGGTCGCGCCCGTCCGCGGCCGCCGCGACGCGCGCGAGCGCATCGAGATCGACGTCGCCGCGCGCATCGAGCGCACCGAACACGACGCCGTTCGCACCGGCCGCGACGGCCGCGCGCACGTCGCGCTCGATCACGCGCAGGTCGTCGGCATCGTAGACAAACGAGCGGCTGTGCGGCCGCACGATCACGTTCACCGGAATCGCCACGGCGGCCACGACGGCCTCGATCAGGCCGACGCTCGGCGTCAGCCCGCCTTCGCTGATCGCGGTCACGAGTTCGAGGCGGTCGGCGCCCGCGCGGGCGGCGGCCTTCGCGTCGCCGACGGTGGTGGCGATCACTTCGAGGAGGACGGAGGAAGCGGCGGTTCGGTTCATCGGCGGCTCGCGAATCGTCAGGACAATTCGCGCATCCTAGCCGAGCGGCGTGAACGGCGCCAGCGCGACGCCGTCGCTATGCGCCGTCCGCTTCCTCGTCGAGCCAGTCGATATCGCCGCACAGCACATGCTGCGCATCGCCGATGCGCACGGCCACCGACAGCGTCACGCAGGGCTGCGCCTCGTTGATCGACAAGTACGGGCGCGTGACCTGCACGCGTCCGGGCTCGGCGATCGCCGTACGGAAATACGGCCGGCGCAACCAGTTCGCCCCCTGCGCATCGGACAGCGGCGAGAAGCGCGCCTCGGCGAGCGCGCGGTCCGCGCGCAGCACGACGTTGCGGCCCGCCTGGCGGCCCCGCGCGTCGAGCAGGAAGCAGCGCGCGGCGGCGTCGAGCGCGAGGAAGTTCCAGCACACCTCGTCGAGCGGCTCGCCGGCCGCCACCCGCTCGGCCGCACGCTCGAACGCGCGCAGGTACGGCGCGAGCCGCTGCGCGTCGCGCCGCTCGCGCGCTTCGGTTTGTTGCCGAAAGCGCTCGGTCAGCTCGCCGATGCAGCCGGTCGCCGTCGCGCTGTCGGGCAGCCCGGGCGCCGGACGGCCGAAGTAATAGCCTTGCACGAAATCGGCCTCGCACGACAGCGCGATCTGCGCGTCGTGCTCGGTCTCGATCCCCTCTACGAGCACGAGCTTGCCGGCCTCGTGCAGCAGCGTGACGAGCCCGTGCAGGATCGCGGTGAGCCCCGTGCGGTGCGCCGCGTGCGACAGCATGATCCGGTCGAGTTTCACGATGTCCGGGTTCAGCTGCCAGATCCGCTCGAGGTTCGAGTGGCCGGCGCCGAAATCGTCGAGCGCGATCAGGAAACCCTGCGCGCGGAATTCGCGCACGGCCTCGGCGAGCCGCTCGATGTCCTCCGCGCGCTGCTCGAGCACTTCGAGCACGACGCGGCGCGGCGGCATGCCGATCCGCTTCAGGTTCGCGAGCAGCGCGGCGGCCTGGAACGGGTCGGTGAGCACGCCCGGATGCACGTTGAGGAACAGCCACTCGCGCTCGGCGCCGAGCAGCGCGAAGTTCTCGAGATGCAGCGCCTGCGCGAGCCGGTCGAGCTGCAGCAGTTCGCCCTGGCGCGCGGCCTCGCCGAACACGTCGAGCGGCGACACCGCCCGGTCGAGCGCGTCATGGGCGCGCAATAGCGCCTCGTAGCCCACCGCACGCTGGTGCGACAGGCTGAAGATCGGCTGGAACACGGTCGTGAGCGTCAGGTCGCGATGCTGCGTCGCGAGGCGTTCGAGGCCGGAGCTCATCTCCCGCTCGAAACGATACGGCGAAGCGGTGGCCGGACGCTCCTGTTGCACGATCGTCATGGCGCCCTCCTGGCGATGCAGCCGAACGCGGCGAGTGCTTGAAACGGCGCGCGCAATGTCATGGTGGAATCCTCGGTTGTCCGGCCGGTGCCGGACGGTAGGCAAGCATCAAGCAAGGTCCGTGCAAGGGCCGAACACGCGCGCCGCGCCTGCGTGCGGCGGCGCCGCACCAGCGTGGCGCAGGCCGGATGCACCGTTCGCGTGCATGCGCACCGGCGCACTCGAACGCACCCGTCACGTCGCCACGCTAAACTCCGTACGGTCGTTTCATTCTCCACAATCGCCGTATCGATGGAAATCGTCTTCACAGTCCTGATCCTGCTGCTGACCGTCGCGCTGTCCGGCGCGGTCACGCGCATCCTGCCACTGCAATTGCCGCTGCCGCTGATGCAGATCGCGTTCGGCGCGATGCTCGCATGGCCGAAGCTGAACCTGCACGTCACGTTCGATCCCGAAATCTTCATGCTGCTGTTCATTCCGCCGCTGCTGTTCGCGGACGGCTGGCGGATTCCGAAACGCGAGCTGTACCTGCAGCGCCGCGCGATCCTGATGCTCGCGTTCGGGCTCGTGTTCATGACGGTACTCGCAGTCGGCTACTTCGCGCACTGGCTGATACCCGAGTTGCCGCTGCCGATCGCGTTCGCGCTCGCGGCCGTGCTGTCGCCCACCGACGCGGTCGCGCTGTCGGGCATCGCCGGCAAGGGGCGGATTCCGCCGCAACTGATGCACATCCTCGAAGGCGAGGCGCTGATGAACGACGCGTCGGGCCTGGTCGCGCTGAAGTTCGCGGTCGCGGCCGCGCTCACCGGCGTGTTCTCGCTGCGCGATGCGTCGATCACGTTCGTGATCGTCGCCGCCGGCGGGCTCGCGACGGGCGCGATCGTGTCGTGGGTGTTCAGCGCGCTGTCGACTCGCTTCCTGAACGCCGAGCAGGAAGGCGACCCGGCCCCCGGCATCGTGATGACGCTGCTCGTGCCGTTCGCCGCCTATCTGTTCGCCGAGCACCTGGAACTGTCGGGCGTGCTCGCGGCCGTGTCGGCCGGGATGATGATGAACTACACGAGCTTCTCCCGCAAAAGCACGGTCGCGTCGCGCGTGCGCGCCGAGAGCACGTGGGCGATGATCGAGTTCGTGTTCAACGGCATGGTGTTCATCATGCTCGGGCTGCAGCTGCCGCACATCATCGGCCGCGCGCTCGTCGACGCGCATCACACGAGCGACGCGCTCGTCGGCCGGATGATCTTCAACGTATGCGCGATGATGCTCGCGCTGTACGCGATCCGCTTCCTGTGGGTCTGGCTGCTGCGCTGGATCGCGAGCCGCCGCGCCGCCCGCCACGGCCTCGCGGGCACGATGGCCGGCGTGCGCACGATCGCGGTGATGACGGTCGGCGGCGTGCGCGGCGCGGTCACGCTCGCGGGCGTGCTGTCGATCCCCGTCGCGCTGTCCGACGGCGCGCCGCTGCCCGGGCGCGACACCGCGATCTTCGTCGCGTCGGCGGTGATCCTCGGTTCGCTGGTCGTCGCGGTGATCGGCCTGCCGTTGCTGCTGCGCGGCGTGCGCTCGACGCGCAATCCGCTCGCCGACGAGGAGCGCACCGCGCGCGCGGCCGCCGCGCAGGCCGCGATTCGCGCGATCGACTCGTCGCACGACGCGATCTCGGCCGATCTCGACGAATCGGGCGCCGCGCGCTGCGCGGACATCTCCGCGCGCGTGATGGACCAGTATCGCCGCCGCCTGGCCGCGCTCGCCGAGGACGGCCCGACGCCGCGCGCGGAAGCCAAGCAGACCGAAACGATGGAGCTGCAGATGCGGATCGCGGCGGTGCGCGCGGAACGTTCGGTGTTGTACCGGCTGCGCAGCGAAAGCAAGATTTCCGACGAGACGCTGACGAAGCTGATCCGCGAGATCGATCTGTCGGAAACGGCGCTGTCGACGCGCAAGAAAGGGATCATCTGAGCGGCCGCGCCGCGGCGCGATTGCTCGGCTTGCCGATAAAAAAACGGCGACGCGAAGGCGTCGCCGTTTTCACATCCTCGCGTGTTCGCGTCACTTCGCGATCACGACCGGGATTCCCTTCAGCATCCCCGCGCCCTTCATCTCGTCGAGCGCGTGCTGCACGGCCGCGCTCGTCGCCGCGTCGATGCCGAGTTGCAGCGCGAGCTCGCGCTCCGCGCGCTTCACGCCCGCGAGGTTGCGCACCTTCACGTGACCGAAGCCGCGCACGCGGGCGTGAAGATCCGCAAGCTGCGCGACCTGTGCCGCGTTGCCGGCGGTCGTCGCGGCGAGCGCGCGCGTGAGCGTCGTCTCGTAGTCGTCCGCGAGCGCGCGCTCCATCCTGCGCTCGGCGGTGCGGCCGAACGGATCGAGCCACGTGCCGCGCAGGCCGCGCACGCGCGCGAGCGTGCCGAGCACCGGCCACATCCACTGGCCGAACACGCGCTTCTTCGGCGCGCTGCCGTCGCGCCCGGCCTTCGCGACCGCCGGCGGCGCCAGGTTGAACTTCACGCGATAGTCCTGCCCCGGCACGCCTTCGAACTGCGCTTCGAGCGCCGTGCGGAACGCACCGTCCGCATACAGCCGCGCGACTTCGTATTCGTCCTTCACCGCGAGCAGCCGGTAGAACGTCGTCGCGACGGCACGCGTCAGCGCATCGTCGCCCTTCGCGCGCGCCGCGCTCACCAGCGCGCGGTAGCGCTCGACGTATCGCGCGCCGCCGTATGCGTCGAGGCGCGCTTCGCGATCGGCGATCAGTTCGGCGAGCGTTTCGGGCACAACCGCCGCGGCCACCGCGTGACGCGCGTTCCACAACGCATCGAGGCCTGCCGCGTCGCCGGCCGCCATCCGGCCGATCGCGAACGCGAGCTTGTTCATCGGCACCGCGACGTTGTTCAGCTCGATCGCGCGCATCATCGCGGCGAGCGACACCGGCACGAGGCCGAGCTGCCATGCGTAGCCGAGCATCAGGATGTTCGCGCCGATCGAATCGCCGAGGAACTTCGCGGCGAGCGCCTGCGCGTCGCAGCTCGACAGGTAGCCTTCACCGGCCGCATGGTGCATTTTTTCGAGCAGCGCATCCGCGTGCAGGTTTGCGTCGGGGTTCTGCACGAACGACGCGTTCGGAATCCGGTGCGTGTTGACGACGATCCGCGTGCGCTCATGGCGCACCGTCTGCAGCGCCTCGGCGCTCGCGCCGACGACCATGTCGCACGCGAGCAGCACGTCGGCCTGCTGCGTGTCGATGCGCACCTGGTTCAGCCACCGGTCGCTCGACGCGATACGCACGAACGACAGCACCGAGCCGCCCTTCTGCGCGAAGCCCATGAAGTCGAGCACCGACGCGCTCTTGCCTTCGAGGTGCGCGGCCATGCTGATCAGCGCGCCGACCGTCACGACGCCCGTGCCGCCCACGCCGGTGACGAGCATGTCGTACGGCGCCGCGTCGAGATGCGTCGCGGGCACGGGCAGCGCGTCGACGCGCTCGGCGAGCGCCGCCTCGTCGAACGCCGCGCCCGCGGCCTTCTTCAGCGCCGCGCCTTCGACCGTCACGAAGCTCGGGCAAAAGCCGTTCACGCACGAGTAATCCTTGTTGCATGACGACTGGTCGATGCGGCGCTTGCGGCCGAGCGGCGTCTCGAGCGGCTCGACGGACAGGCAGTTCGACTGCACGCCGCAGTCGCCGCAGCCTTCGCACACCGCGTCGTTGATGAACAGGCGCTTGTCCGGGTCGGGGAACTCGCCCTTCTTGCGGCGGCGGCGCTTCTCGGCCGCGCAGGTCTGGTCGTAGATCAGCACGGTGACGCCCGGTGTCTCGCGCAATTCGCGCTGCACCGCGTCGAGCTCGCTGCGGTGATGGAACGTCGTGCCCTTCGGGAACAAGCCGTGATGGCCGTCGTACTTCTCCGGTTCGTCGGACACCACGACGAAGCGCGACACGCCTTCCGCCTCGACCTGCCGCGCGATCTGCGGCACCGAGATGCTGCCGTCGACCGGCTGGCCGCCCGTCATCGCGACCGCATCGTTGTAGAGGATCTTGTACGTGATGTTCGCTTTCGCGGCGACCGCTTGGCGGATCGCGAGAATGCCCGAATGGAAATAGGTGCCGTCGCCGAGGTTCTGGAACACGTGCTTCGTGTTGGTGAACATCGCGTGCGCGGCCCAGTCGACGCCCTCGCCGCCCATCTGGATCAGGCCCGTCGTGTCGCGCTCCATCCATGACGCCATGAAGTGGCAGCCGATGCCGGCCTGCGCGATCGAACCTTCCGGCACCTTCGTCGACGTGTTGTGCGGGCAGCCCGAGCAGAAGTACGGCGTGCGCTTCACCGCGTCCGCCTCGTTCGACAGGATCTGCGGCGCGACGAGATCGACGACGCGCTCGCGGCGATCGAGCGCCGGCTTGTGACGCGCGAGCCAGGTGGCGAACACCGGCAGAATGCGCGACGGGCGCAGTTCGCCGAGCTCGGACAGCAGGCACGCGCCTTCGGCATCGTGCTTGCCGAGCACGCGCGGGCGCGCACCGTCCGCGCGGTTGTACAGGTAGTCCTTGATCTGCTGCTCGATCACCGGGCCCTTCTCTTCGATGACGAGCACTTCCGACAGGCCGTCGACGAAGGATTCGATCCGCGTCATCTCGAGCGGATACGACAGGCCGACCTTGTAGATCCGCACGCCGGCCGCTTCCAGGTCGGCGACGGTGAGGTCGAGCCGGCGCAGCGCTTCCATCAGGTCGAGGTGCGCCTTGCCGCACGTGACGATGCCGACGTTCGCGTGCGCGCTCGGCGCGATCCACTTGTCGATGCTGTTGGTGCGCGCGAAATGGCGCACCGCGTCGAGCTTCGCCGCGAGACGCGCCTCGATCGTGAGGCTCGGCAGGTCGGGCCAGCGGTTGTGCAGGCCGCCCGCCGGCGGCGTGAAGCCCGCCGGTGCCGGCCATTGCGTCTGCAGCGCGTCGAGATCGACGGTCGAGCCCGACTCGACGGTCTCCGAGATCGCCTTGAAGCCGACCCACGCCCCCGAGAAGCGCGACAGCGCCCAGCCGTACAGGCCGAACTCGAGCATGTCGGCGATGTTCGACGGGTTCACGACCGGCATATGCCACGCGATCATCGCGAAGTCGCTCTGGTGCGGCATCGACGACGACACGCAGCCGTGGTCGTCGCCCGCCACCACCAGCACGCCGCCGTGCGGCGACGAGCCATATGCGTTGCCGTGCTTCAGCGCGTCGCCGGCGCGGTCGACGCCGGGGCCCTTGCCGTACCACATCGCATACACGCCATCGACGGTGCGCTCCGGGTCGGCCTCGACGCGCTGCGTGCCGAGCACCGCGGTGCCGCCGAGTTCCTCGTTGATCGCGGGCAGGAAGCGCACGCCGCCGCCATCGAGCAGTTTCTTCGCCTTCCACAGTTGCTGGTCGACCATCCCGAGCGGCGAGCCGCGGTAGCCGCTGACGAAGCCGGCCGTGTTCAGGCCCTGCGCGGTGTCGGACGCGCGCTGCATCAGCAACAGGCGCACCAGCGCCTGCGTGCCGGTCAGGAAGATCCGGCCGCGCGTGGCGGTCAGGTTGTCGGTCAGGCGGTAGTCGGATAGAGCGGGCGTGCCGTCGACAGGCAGTCGGGCGGTCATGGGGATGTCTCCTGATTGTGTGTTCTATGCCGTGCACCGGGGCGTCGGGCGACGCCGGCCGGGGAGCAACTGGATGGCTCTATTTTTTCGCGGGAAGGCGAGAAAGTTTTTTCTCATCTTGCTCGGGCGACGCCGGAGTGAGAAAAACTGCGCAGGTTTTGGCCGGGAATTGAGTGAGTTTTCGCGCGGGGTGGCGGACGGCTTCTGGAGGCATATCGGCGTGGCCGAAGCGGTTGCCTCGAAAACGCGGGGACATGCGGGAGACGGCCCGCGGGCCCGGCGGTGGGCGCTCGCGGGCCGTGCGGCAAGGGTTCGCGCGGCGGAACGGGCGCGTCCTCACCCGTCGGATGCACAGCGTTCGGATTGGTCGCGGATGCGGGATGTCCACAATGCCGGGGGCCGCGGGCTGCGGGCGAAGCGGTTGGGCGTGTTCACCAGTCGATTGCACAGAGTTTCGAGTCGCGTCGAAGGCCGGATGTCCACACCTCGATCGCTCCGCGGTTCGAGCGGATGCCGACGCTCACCGTTGAAATTCACAGCGCGACGAGTCGATGCCGGCGGGAGATATCCACACCGCCGGATTCCCGCCCGGCCACTGCGACGTTCGCTCTCACCTGTCGAATGCACAGATTTGCGAGTCGATTCGGCGGTGCGATATCCACACCGCTGTCCGCGCTCGCGTTGCTCGGGAGGGTGCGGCGGGCTCGCGTCGGGTGCGAGTTTCTGCGCGGATGGGCGTCCCCGCGCGAGCACTGGCGCGGCTTTGGCGTTCACCGGAACATGCCGTCGCGCAACTGAACGCGGCGCAGATCCGCGTGTGGATATCGTCGCCGCCAGACACTAAAAACCCTGTGAATTTCGATGGTGAGCGCCGGCACGCGACCGAACGAAAATGCCGATTCAGGTGTGGACAGCCGAATCCGCGACGAATCGAAACGCTGTGAAATTCGACGGTGAGCGACGGCACTCGATCGAAAGAGCGCGCCGATCCCGGTGTGAACAGCGCGATCCACGACCACTCGAAACGCTGTGAATTCCGATGGTGAGCGGCAGGATGGCGATCGAGCAAGGACGCCGATCCGGGTGTGGATAGCCCGACCCACGACCACTCGAAACGCTGTGAAATTCAACAGTGAGCGTCGGCACGGTGTCGCACGCAGTCGCCGATTCGGGCGTGAACAGCGGTGCCCGCAACCCCGCCGAGGCCCGTCGGTCGGGACTCTCACCGACACGGCCGAGCCGCATGCGCCCGCGCTCACCGCTGAAATACACAGCACGTCGACTGGTTTCGGCGACCGGATATCCACATCGCGGCACATACTCGAATGAAACGCGCGATCGCGAGTGCGGTTAGAATGCGCGACCCTCGAAGCCGCGATCGACGATCACGAACAAGCGCGCAAGCCGACACCCGGTTCGACCGGGCGCGACGCTCACCATTGAAATACACAGCGCTTCGAGTGAATCGCGCGGCAGGATATCCACACCGCGATACGCGTGCGGAGCTATCGCCGATCCGCGCGCGCCGTTAGAATGCGCGGCGTTCCGGATTTCGCGCGACGCCCGGAAGTCCACACCCGGCAAGCCTCACGCGCAATCGGTCGACGGCGCTCACCGTTCGAGGGCACAGCTTTTTTCGTCGTCGGGAGCCCGGTTGTCCACACCCTGCCTCGCGCATCCGGTCGCACGACGTCGCACTCACCGGTGAAATGCACAGCATGCCGAGTGGTTTCGAGGCCGGGATATCCACAACCGGCCCGGCGCGAACATTTTCCGCCGACGCATCCGCAACGTTGGCACCTGCCCCCGCCAGCGATCGGCATCACATGCCGGAAAGCCCCGCCAATTCGACCTCCCGGTGCACGCTCACCGGTCGAATCCACAGCATTTCGAGTGAACGGCGCGGCCGGTTGTCCACATTCGCTGCGCAGCGGGCCGCACCCGCAAGCGCCGTCATTCGGCAATCGAACGGATGATCCGTGCCGGGTTTCCGCCGACCAGCGTATTCGGCGGAACGTCGCGCGTCACGACGGAACCCGCGCCGACGACCGCGTTCTCGCCAACCGTCACGCCGCCGATGATCGTCGCGCCCGCGCCGATCCATACGTTGCGGCCGATCGCGATCGGCCGGGCGACGACGGCGTCGCGTCGGCGGGACGGCTCGACCGGATGGCCCGACGTGATGAGACTGACGTTCGGGCCGATCATCACGTCGTCGCCGATGTCGAGGCCACCGAGGTCGTAGAACGTGCAGTTCTGGTTGACGAACACGTTGCGGCCGATCCGCGTATCGGCGCCACCCGTCGCGTAGAACGGCGGGATCAGCAGGAAGCCGTCGTCCAACGGCTTGCCGATCAGTTCTCCGAACAATGCCCGGACTTCGTCCGCATCGTCGAAGGTCAGACGGTTGAGCCGCGCGGTGATCGCCATCGTCCGCTTGAGCTCCGCGCGCATCGCGGCCGATTCCGGCGTGCGTCGCGGAATGATCGTGGTGCGATCGTCGTTCGCCATTCGTTGCTGTTCTCCGTGCGCGATCGCACCGGCACGCTGCGCATCACGCAGCACCTGACTCGCCGAATGCGACCGCCTGGCCTGAATTCAATCCCTCGGTCGCCCCGCGCGGGGTGACCCGGTTTTCGTCTTTCGCGCGCGGTCGACGAACGTCGTCCGGGATCGCGCGACCCGTCACCGATGCTGCCGCATCGGCCGGGCACCCACGCATCAATTCATAACTAGTGAATCAATAACTAGTTATTTCATGAACTTCGGCAGCGCCGGGCTTTGCGGGAAATTCGTTACCCGCTTCCGCCTTTCGCCCCTGTCCGAACCTCTCCCGCTCGGGTACGCTTGAGCATCCACCGAACCGACACGCACACCGAGACGCGGAGGCGCGATGAAGCTCTACTACTGGCCGAAGACCCGGGCATTCCGGGCGCTGTGGATGCTGGAGGAAATCGGCGCCGTCTACGAACTCGTGCCGATCGACCTGCATTCGCACGAACAGGGCAGCGACGCGTTCGTCCAGGTCAATCCGATGGCCAAGCTGCCCGCGCTCGACGACGGCGGCGAACCGTTCGCCGAATCCGGCGCCGTGCTGCTCTATCTCGCCGATCGCTGCCCGGGCGCCGGGCTCGGCATCGCGCCGGACGATCCGCTGCGTGGCCGCTTCCTGCAATGGATGTTCTTCACGCCCACCTGCCTCGAACCCGCGATGGCCGAGAAATTCACCGGTGCGTCGGGCAATCCCGTCGCCTTCGGCTGGGGCAACATCACGCGCGTGCAGCGTGCGCTCGCGCAAACGCTCGCCCACAGCCGCTGGCTGGTCGGCGATCACTTCACCGCGGCCGACCTGCTGCTCGCCAGCACGCTGAAGATCGCGTTCGACGCGCACCTCCTGCCGCACGAAGGCGTGCTCGGCGACTATGTCGCGCGCGCCGAGGATCGCGACGGCCATCGCCGCGCGGTCGCGGTCGAACAGCGGGAAGCGGCGCGTCTGCTGCATGCGTGATGCATGAACGGCACGGCATTCGATCGCGGCTGCCGCGACCGAATGCCGGCGCCGGTTCGCGCCGCTCGCCAGTGTCATGCAGCCGGCCCGGGCGCCTGCGTCGCCGCCTCGGCCCCGACCACCACGCCCGGCGAGCCGCGCTCGTCCGTATCGGCGTCGACCGGCACGATTTCGTGAAAATGCGTGTAGTCGATGTGCGTGATGCCGCCTTCGTCGTGCATCAGGTCGACATAACGGTGACGCCAGCGGATCTCCGCATGCGCCCATGAGTAGCGCGCCTGCATGACTTGCGCGGTCGTCTCGTCGGAACCTTCGATGGTGATCAGCAGCGACGCGTCGTGCGCAGCGAGCGACTCGGCGGTTTCACCGAACAGCGGGCTCGTTTCGTCGATCACGTGCATCAGGTTCCAGCCGAGCAGGAAGATCGGATGCTCGCTGCGCACGAGCGGCAGGTCGTGGATCTTGCGCAGCGTATAACCCTCGTGCGTGCCTTCCAGGCGCATCAGCCGCAGTTTTGCCTGCGCTTCGGCGATCACGTTCTGGCGCGCATTCGCGGCCCGCACCATCAGCGTCATCTGCCCGTTCAGCGGGCGCACGATCGCGTAACGCGCGAACAGGATCTTCGCCTGCGGCCGCGAGAAGCGCGCGAACACGAGGCCGGTCGCCAGCGCGATGCCCGACATCCCGATGAATATCTCGAAGGTCGAGACGAGGTGCGCGTAGACGGTCTGCGGATGCATGTCGCCGTAGCCGACCGTCGCGAGTGTCTCGACGCTGAAGAAGAACGCACCGACGAACCCGGGTGGCGACTGGTTCGCGATCGGCGCGTGGCCGAGCAGGTAAAGCGTCGCGAAGCCGCCGTTGAGCAGCAGGAACAGCACCGCGAGCGACAGGAAGAATACGGGCCAGCTCACCGTCAGCGCACGGTGATAGAGGTCGCGCCAGCCGAGCGGCGGCATCCCGTATGCAACCACGGGGCGGGTGCCCGACCAGATCTTGCGGCCGCGGCCGCGGGAAGCTGGGGAGGACGGATCGTCGTTCATCGCGCGAGGCCTGAAGCAGGGAGGCGATGAGCGTAGCACGCGAAGGCGGCGGCCGGGGATGCGGAGCGGGCTTTCCGCGCGAGGCGCAAAAAAACGGCCGCATGAGCGGCCGGTTTCGTGGTCGCCCGCCGGCACGCGCGCGGCGTGCGGCGTGCTTACTTGCGGTCGACGATCACGCGGTCGAACGTGCCACCGTCGGCGAAGTGGGTCTTCTGCGCGTTCGCCCAGCTGCCGAAAACCTGCTCGACGCTGAACGTCTTCAGCGGCTTGAACTCGGCCGCATGCTTCTTCAGCACGTTCGCGTCGCGCGGACGCAGATGGTGCCGCGCGATGATCTCCTGCGCCTGCGGCGTGTACAGGTAGTCGAGATACGCTTGCGCGACCTTGCGCGTGCCCTTCTTGTCGACGACCTTGTCGACGACGGCGACGGGCGGCTCCGCGAGAATGCTCGCCGACGGGTACACGGCGTCGAATTCCGCCCCCGACGCGCCCGTGTCCATCAGCGCGACCTCGTTCTCGAACGTGACGAGCACGTCGCCGATGCCGCGCTGCGTGAAGGTCGTCGTCGCGCCGCGGCCGCCCGAGTCCAGCACCGGGACGTTGCGGAACACCGCCTTCTCGAAGTCGAGCGCCTGCTGGTCGGTCGCGCCCTTCTGCTTCTGGTAGCCCCACGCGGCGAGATACGCGTAGCGGCCGTTACCCGACGTCTTCGGGTTCGCGATGATCACCTGCACGCCCGGCTTCGCGAGATCGCTCCAGTCATTGATCGCCTTCGGATTGCCCTTGCGCACGAGGAACACCATCGTCGTCGAGTACGGCGAGCTGGCGTCGGGGAAGCGCGCGCGCCAGTCCTTCGGCAGCAGCTGGCCGCGCTCGGCGAGCAGGTCGATGTCGTTCGGCTGGTTCATCGTCACGACGTCGGCCTGCAGCCCCTGCAGCACCGACAGCGCCTGCGCGCTCGACGCGCCGTGCGACTGCTTGATCGTCACGGTTTCGCCTGTCTGCTGCTTGTACGCGGCGGCGAAGCTCGTGTTGATGTCCTTGTACAGCTCGCGCGTCACGTCGTACGACACGTTCAGGATCGACGTGTCCGCGTGCGCGGCCGTTGCCGCCACGACCAGCGCCGCCGCGGCGCCCGTATGCAGCCAGCGGCCGATCCCGTTGATGCTTGCCATCGTGATATGCCCCGTTTTCAGTGGTGGTGAATGTGCGTGACGGCACGCGTACGCGCTGTCATCGAAACGTAAGCGGGCATTCTAGCGGCCGGGCGCCGCGCGCTTTCCAATCTGTCGTGCAAAGCAAATCTCGAATTCTGCTAAACGGCGCGCGTCGCTCGCGTACGCGCCGGATCCGATGTTAAGATCGCCGCTCAGCCCATTTCACGGTTCATCCATGTCCGCTGCCCTGCGCTCGCCCTCGATCCTTGCCGCCATCGCGGCCGGTGCGCGCGCGGCCGGGCTGAAACTGAAAAAACGACTCCTCGACTGACGGGGACGTCGCGTCCCGTCAGGCGAATGCCGGACGGGATGCACGCAGGTCGTTTCTTTCTCCTTGCTCGCTTGCCTCGCTCCGGCACACCGCCGGCGGAACGGTTCCTTCCCACTCCGTTTCCACCTTGAGGCTTTTCATGCACACACGTTTCGAAGGTATCTGGCTGCCGATCATCACGCCGTTCCACGACGGCGAGGTCGACCACGGTGCGCTCGCGCGGCTCGCGCGTCACTATGCGGCGGCGGGAATCGCGGGTTTCGTCGCGGGCGCGACGACCGGTGAAGGCGTGCTGCTCGACGCGCGCGAACAGGACGCCGTGTTCGCGACGCTGCGCGATGCCGTGCCCGGCCTGCCGATCGTCGTCGGGCTCACCGCGAGCGCGACGCACTTCGCGGCCGCCCGCGCACGCGAACTCGCCGCGCTGCGACCCGACGGGCTGCTCGTCACGCCGCCCGTCTACGTTCGGCCGACGCAGGACGGAATCCGCCGCCACGTCGAAACGATCGTCGATGCGGCCGATCTGCCGGTCCTCGTCTACAACATCCCGTACCGCACCGGCGTGAACGTCGAACTGGAAACGCTGCAGGCACTCGCGCGCGATCCGCGCGTCGCCGGCATCAAGGAGTGCGGCGGGACGCTCGACCGGATGAACCGGCTCGTGCACGACACGCCGCTCGCGATCCTCTCCGGCGACGACAACCAGAACTTCGCCGCGCTATGTGCCGGTGCGCACGGCGCGATCGCCAGCAGTGCGCACGTGCTGCCCGAATGGCATGTGCGCATTCATGCGCTGCTGCGCGACGGCCGGCTCGCCGACGCGCGACGGCTGTCGGTCGCGCTGCAGCCGCTCGTCGCGGCCCTGTTCGCGGAGCCGAATCCGGCGCCGGTGAAGGCGGTGCTGGCTGCGCAGGGGTGGTGCGAGGACGGGCTGAGGTTGCCGTTCGTGCCGGCGAGCGAGGGGTTGCGGGAGAGGCTGGGCAAGCTGTGTGCGGCGCTCGAGGCGTCAGCGCAGGTTGTCGCGGCAGCGTAGGATTTCGCTCCGAAACTGTTTCAGACCGTCAAGACTCTCGACGCGCCGTACTGCGAAAGACGGCTGTCAGCCGTTATGAGCAGCATCGGTTCGGACGACGCCTGCGCGACCAAGCAAACGATCGAACGGGTCGCGATGGTAATGGGGCAGATAGCGCACGGCTGCGCCGTGCGCGGCCCGAACCGGCAGCTCCCGATACCGGCTCATTGCAATCGCCTCGACCATCCGATCCACATCCACATCCAGCTTCCCCGTCCCGGCCTTGATCGCGACTTCCCAGATGCTCGCGCTGCTGATGAACACTTCGTCGGCTTCGGCGATCAGATTGCGCGCGCGAGCGCTCAGTTTCGGATCGTTGGCCCACATCCAGAGAAAGATGTGCGTATCGAACAGCAACCGCATCACTTTCCTTCGAACGCATCCAGCAAATCGTCGGGAAGCGGTGCGTCAAAGTCGTCCGCGATCCATATCTGCCCCTTGAGAAGCCCGTAATGATGAATCGGCTTGAGCGGCACAAGTCGGACCGACTGCTTGCCGTTCTGCATGATCACGACGCGTTCGCCGGCGATCGCGGCATCGAGAAGCCGCTGAAGGTCGAGCGTGGCTTCGGGGACAGTGGCAACTTGCATGATGGCCTCCATTGAGTGATCCACCATTGTCACGACATTCGCCCCGTCTCTCCAATAGGCCGAACGTCCGGCCGATCGCATGCATGTCGATCGATATCACGCCGCCAGCGCCACCCCTTCCCCCGCCGTCGCATCCCGCACCGCCTGCGTGACGATCCGCGCGAGCCGCTCGACGGTCGGCGTCGCCGACGACGTACGCCGCAGCAGCATCAACGGCAGACTCGGCAGCGCCGGCAGTCCGGACGCCGCCGCGTCGAGCACGCGCACCGACGCGGGCAGCCCGTAGTGCGAGCGCACCGTCAGCCCGAGGCCGGCCGCCGCCGCGGCCCACAGCCCGGCCAGGCTCGGCGTCGTGAACGCGACGCGCCACGGCACGTCCGCGCGATCGAGCGCATCGGTCGCCGCGCCGAAGAAGCGGCACGGCCGGTCGAACACGACGAGCGGCAGCGGCTCGCCCGACGCGCGCATCGCACGAAGACGCGCGCCGCCGTCGTCGGCCGCGTCCGCCGGCCCGTCGCCGTCCGGCATCCCGAAGCCGCTCGCGCCGACCGCCGCGATCCACTGCATCGGCACCTGCGCGATCGCGTCGCTGTCGATGCCCGCGCGCGACACCAGTGTCGCCGACGCCGGATCGCCCCACACGAGCGCGAGATCGAGCTGGTTCGCGTCCAGCCGCTCGAGCAACTCGGCATTGCGCGCGACGCGCGCCTCGATCCTCACCTTCGGATGCGCCCGCGCGAAACGCCCGAGCACGTCCGGCAGGATCGCTTCGCCGAAGTCCTCCTGCAGGCCGACCCGCACCCAGCCGTCGAGATTCACGCCGCGCACCGCCGCGGCCGCTTCGTCGTTCAGCTCGATCATCCGCCGCGCATAGCGCAGCATCGCGTCGCCGGCGTCGGTCAGCGCGAGCCCGCGCCCGGCCTTCACGAACAACGGCGTGCCGGCCTGTTCCTCGAGCTTGCGGATCTGCGCGCTCACCGCCGACGACGAACGCGCGACGCGATCGGCGGCCTTCGCGAAGCTGCCGAGATCCACGCCCGCCACCAGGCTGCGCAACGCCGCGACGTCGAAGTTCGGCCGGGCCAGCGTGGCGTCGGGTGCCGCGAGCGCCGCCGCGCCGTGGGCATTGTCTTGTCCGGACATTTCAATCATCCCGTTTTATCGAACGATTCATCAAAAACTTTCCGATTTTCAGGATGAATGTAGGTCGCCACACTGACGATGTCAATTTCCCGAACGGGCCCTGTCGCCATGGATACTTCCTGCCTCGCTTCCCCGTCCTCGCCCGCGCACGCCGCGCGCGGCCCGGCCCATCGCTGGCGCGTGCTCGCGGCCGGCGTCGCCGCGAACATGAGCTTTTCCGCGGCCGCGGCCGGCATTCCGACCACCGCCGTGTGGATGCGCTCGGCCTATCACCTCGACAACGGCGCGCTCGGCCTCGTGCTCGGCGCGCTCGGCTTCGGCGTCGCGCTGTCGGAGTTGCCGTGGGGGATCGCCGCCGACCGCTTCGGCGATCGTCGCGTGCTCCTCACGGGCCTCGTCGCGACGGCCGCGATGCTTGCGCTGATGGTGGCCGCGATCGTCCCGACCGCGCACGCGGTGCCGCCGCTCATGCGTGTCGTCGCGGCGATGTGCTGCGTCGGCCTGCTCGGCGGCAGCGTGAACGGATCGAGCGGACGCGCGGTGATGCGCTGGTTCGGCGAGCGCGAACGCGGGCTCGCGATGAGCATCCGCCAGACGGCCGTGCCGCTCGGCGGCGGTGTCGGCGCGGCGCTGCTGCCGTCGCTCGCGTCGCATGCGGGCTTCGCCGCGGTGTACGGCGCGTTGATGCTGCTGTGCGCCGGATCGGCCGCGCTGACGTGGCGCTGGCTGCACGAACCGCCCGCGGCGCCGGCCGGCGCGCACCGCCCCGTCGCGCAGCAACCGCCGGCCGCGCCCGCGCGCAGCCCGCTTGCGAGCGGCCGCGTGTGGCGCATCGTGCTCGGCATCGGCGCGCTGTGTGCGCCGCAGTTCGCGGTGCTCACGTTCGCGACCGTGTTCCTGCACGATTTCGGCCGGCTCGGACTGGCAGGCATCAGCGCGGCGATGGTCGCGCTGCAGCTCGGCGCGATGGTGATGCGCGTGTGGAGCGGCCGCCATACCGACCGGCACGGCAATCGGCGGGCGTACCTGCGCGGGTCGGTGTGCGTCGCGGCCGGTTCGTTCGCGCTGCTCGCGGCCGCCACCGCCGGCAGCCCGCACGTGCCGCTCGCCGCGATCGTCGCGATCCTCGTGTTCGCCGGCATCTGCGTGTCGGCGTGGCACGGCGTCGCGTATACCGAACTCGCGACGCTCGCGGGCGCGAACCACGCCGGCACCGCGCTCGGGATGGCGAACACGATCGTCTATCTCGGGCTGTTCGCGACGCCGCTCGCGATTCCGCCGCTGCTCGCCGTCAGCTCGTGGAGCGTGGTCTGGCTCGCGGCCGCGCTGATCGCGGCTGCGACCTGGCCGCTGTTCGCGCGATAACGACCACGATCGCCAGCGCGCGGCACGCGCGGACGCCGTCCCGCTTGCTGCACATGCATGCAGCCCATCGCGCGCATGCCACGACGTCCGCCCACCGTCATGCCGCCTCGCGCGCCAGCGCACGCCGCGCGGCCGGCCGCTCGGCCTCGCGCTGCGCGTGCGCGGTCCACGCGGGATGCCGCGCCATGTCGAGCCCGATCGCGACGCCCCAGCGATACAGCACCAGCAGGAACGGATCGACGATCGAATGGCCGCCCGGCTCGGCCCACGTGCGTCCGTCGGCGAGCGCGGCTTCGATCGTGGCGTTCGCCGCATCGATCACGTCACGCCCGTGCGCGCTGATCGCACCGTGCAGCGCCGGATCGCCGATGAAGCGCCCCGCCCGCCACAGCGTGCCGTAGCCGACGCCATGCACCCAGCCGACCAGCCAGGCGAGCCATTCGTGACAGCGCGCCTCGCGCAGCGGATCGTCGAGCGGCAGCAACCGCGCGTCCGGATGACGGCGCGCGAGATACGTGAGGATCGCGGGCGTTTCGGTCAGCACGCGCGGCTCGCCCGGAATCGCGAGCACGGGCACGCGCGCCTTCGGGTTGATCGCGAGATAACGCGCATCGAGGTTCTGCTGCTCGCGCACGGACACGATCTCGATGTCGAACGGCGCGCCGGTTTCCTCGAGCGCGATGTGAGCGGCGAGCGAACATGCGCCCGGAGAAAGATAGAGACGATAGGCGTTCATGATGGCGTTGCCCGGTGGGCACCTGTTGAAGGACGGCACCGAGTGTAGGAACGCATGGACCGCCGCCGCAAACGATGAATTGTCGTGCGCGGGCATTAGTGATACTAATGCGCGATGCGACGCATTCACCTTCCCCCGCTGCAGACGTTGCGTGCGTTCGAAGCCGCCGTGCGGCTGCAGAGCTTCACGCGCGCGGCCGACGAACTCGCGCTCACGCAGGGCGCGGTCAGCCAGCACATCCGCGCGCTCGAAGCGCAGCTCGGCCATCCGCTGTTCACGCGCGAGCGCAGCGGCGCGACGCCGACTCATGCCGCGCATGCGCTCGTGCTGCAGGTGCGCCAGGGCCTGAGTGTGCTCGAACGCGCGTTCGAGCCGGCGCTCGCCGCGCGCAACCGCCCGCGTACCTGCGACGTCACGCTGAACGTGAGCGTGCTGCCGAGCGTCGCCGAGCGCTGGCTCGTGCCGCGCCTGCCGCGCTTCGCGGCCGCGCATCCGCACATCGCGATCGTGCTGCATCCGGACGCGGCGCTCGCGCCGCTGCGCAAGCGCGACCGCATCGACGTCGCGCTGCGCTACGGGCCCGGCAGCTGGCCGGGCGTCGTCGCCGAGAAGCTGATGAACGAGACGGTGTTCCCGGTCGCGAGCCCCGCGTATCGCAATCGCGACGGCATCGCGCCGCGCGCGCCGGCCGATCTCGTGCGCGCGACGCTGCTGCGCCATCCCGCGCAGCCTTGGGAACCGTGGTTCCAGGCCGCGCGGCTCGACCTGACCGAATCCGCACGTGCGCCGCGCTTCACCGACGCGAACGCATTGATCGACGCGACGCTGAAAGGACGCGGCGTCGCGCTTGCGCGCCGCTCGCTGATCGAACCCGAACTCGCGGCCGGCACGCTCGTGCGCGTGTCGACGGTGCGCGTGACCGACGTGTATGCGCACTACGTGGTGTGGCGCCCCAATCATCCGCGCGAAGCGGCGATCCGTACGTGGCTCGACTGGCTGCGCAGCGAAGTGCGGCGCCGGACGCCGCGCCGCTGACACACGGCGCCCGCCTGCGCGGCGAAGCGCGCGAAAGCATTTAGTCGGCTCGACGAAAGCCGTTCGCGATCATGCTCCGGTCGCAAACGATTCACCGAATCGTCGCATCGCACCGGCATACTCGAAAACGTTTCCCGATCCGCCTGCCAGGAGAGAAGTCATGCGTCGCGTTGCCCTCGTCGTCGTTCTATGTGCCGCCACCGTCATCGCCGCCTGCAGCGACGACGCGCCGCACGACGCGCACGCGGCCGACGCCTCCCAACAGGCCGGCGCATCGCCCGGCTCCGCGAGCGCGTTCAACAGCGACGCGGGCGCGCACGCCGCCGCGTCCGATGCCGCGCCGCTCGCGCCGCCCGTCGTCCACTACCCGCCCGACGATGACGACGACACGAAGCCCGCGGCGAACGCGGGCGCGTCCGGCGTCGCCGCATCGTCGGCGCACTGATCCCGCCGTTCCCGTCCCTGCCCCCCGATCGCAGAACCGAGGTGAAATAACATGACGTCATCCAGCCGCCGCCGTTTCCTGCACACCGTCGCACAATCCGCGGGCGCGGCCGTCGCGCTCAACGCGTTCCCCGAGTCGATCCGCCGCGCGCTCGCGATTCCGGCCGCGCGCGGCACCGGCACGATCCGCGATGTCGAGCACATCGTCGTGTTCATGCAGGAAAACCGTTCGTTCGACCATTACTTCGGACACCTGCGCGGCGTGCGCGGCTACAACGACCGCTTCCCGATCCCGCTGCCGAACGGCAAGCCGGTGTGGTACCAGCCGTCGAAGGAAGATCCGGCGAAGCCCGTGCTGCCGTTCCGGCTCGACACGAAGACGACCAGCGCGCAGTGCCTTGGCGCGCTCGACCACTCGTGGGCGAAGACCCACGCGGCGATCGACGGCGGCCGCTACGACCAGTGGCCCGCGAACAAGACCGACATGACGATGGGCTATCACGTGCGCGAGGACATCCCGTTCCACTACGCGCTCGCCGATGCGTTCACCGTGTGCGACAACTACTTCTGCTCGCTGCCGGGGCCGACGCACCCGAACCGCTCGTACCTGATGACGGGCACGGTCGACCCGACCGGCAAGTTCGGCGGCCCGCTGCTCGACAACGCCGACTACGTCGACGGCGACCTGCCGCCCGCGTACCAGCTGCTGTCGTGGACGACCTTCCCCGAACGGCTCGAGGCGCGCGGCGTGTCGTGGCAGATCTACCAGCAGGGGCTCACGTGGGCCGATCCGTACAACGGCAACTACGGCACGAACATCCTGCAGAACTTCACGAACTTCATCAACGCGAAGCCGGGCTCGTCGCTGTACCAGCGCGCGCAGACGGTGCGCACGCTCGACAACCTGAAGGACGACGTGATCAACGACCGCCTGCCGCAGGTGTCGTGGCTGCTGCCGCCCGCCGTGTTCTCCGAGCACCCGAAATACACGCCGGCATACGGCGCGAACTACACGTCGCAGATCCTCGACGCGCTCACGGCGAATCCGGACGTGTGGGCGAAGACGGTGCTGTTCATCATGTACGACGAGAACGACGGCTTCTTCGATCACGTCGTGCCGCCGCAGCCGCCGACGTCGGCCGCGCAGGGCGCATCGACCGTGACCACCGACGGCGAGCTGCACACGGTCGTGAATCCCGGCCGCGGCGGCAGCTACACGGCCGACGGCCTGCCGTACGGCCTCGGGCCGCGCGTGCCGATGACGGTCGTGTCGCCGTGGTCGAAGGGCGGCTTCGTATGCTCGCAGGTGTTCGACCACACGTCGGTGATCCGCTTCATCGGCGAGCGCTTCGGCGTCGACGAACCGAACATCACGCCGTGGCGCCGGACCGTCTGCGGCGACCTCACCGCCGCGTTCGACTTCCGTTCGTCCGACGCATCGTTCCCGACGCTGCCCGACACGAGCCAGTACCGCTCGATCGCCGACCAGCAATGCACGTCGCAACCCGCGCCGACCGTGCCCGCGACGCCGTCGCCGATCGATCCGCAGGAACCCGGCGTGCGGCCCGCGCGCGCGCTGCCGTACGAACTGCACGTGAACGCGAGCCTCTACGGCGGCAACACGCTGCGCATCGAGTTCGCGAACCGCGGCAACCAGGGCGCGCACTTCCAGGTGTACGCGACGAACCGCACCGACGGCCCGTGGCGCTACACGGTCGGCGCGCGCCGCGTGCTGCACGCGGACTTCGACCTGACGGAGACGAACGGCGCGTATGCGTTCTCGGTGTACGGGCCGAACGGCTTCGTGCGGATGTTCGCGGGCAACGTGTCGGCCGCGACGGCGCGCCGCCGCAACCATGCGCAGCCGGAAGTGAAGGCCGGCTACGACATCGCGAACGGCAACCTGTACCTGAAGCTGCGCAACCATGGCGCGGGCCACGTGACGCTGACGCTGGCCGACAACGCATACGGCACGCCCGCGCGCCAGGTGACGCTGCACGGCGGCGACGAACACGTCGAGCAATGGGCGCTCGCGTCGAGCCATCACTGGTATGACGTGACGGTGAGCGACGGCGCGAACGGCACGTTCTCGCGCCGCTTCGCGGGCCACGTCGAAAACGGCCGGCCGAGCTACTCGGATCCGGCCGCGGTGCGGCCCGTTTCCGCGTCGTAAGCGCGGCGCGCACGCGCAAAGCGGCCCTCGCCGCGCAGCGCGTGCGCGTGAGTGTCAGATCGCGTGCGCGAGCGCGCGGTCGACGAGCGCGGCGTCGAAGCCGTCGTCCGCGTCGCGAAAGCGCAGCGGCGCCGCGCAGTGCACCAGCGTGTCGATGAAGTACTTCGCGCGCGGCCATGGCCCGAAGCCGGCCGCGGTGTTGATGTGTCCCGCGTCGCCGAGATTGACGAATGCGCTGCCGAGCCGCCGCGCGAGCGTGCGTGCATCGGCGAGCGGCATCCACGGATCGGTCTCGCTGCCGATCACGATCGACGGCACCGCGAGCCGGCGCGCGTCGAACGGCCCGGCAAAGGTGAATTTCTTCGGGCTGGCCGGTGCGACGAGCAGCACGCCCGCGACGTCGGCCGCCTGCGGCCATTGCGCGAGCGCATGCGCGGCCGCGAGGCAGCCGAAGCTGTGCGCGGCCAGCACGAACGGGCCGCGCTCGCGGTCGAGCAGCGCGCGCACGGATTGCGCCCAGCGCGCGAGATCGGGGGCATCCCAGTCGGCCTGTTCGACCCGCAGCGAGCGCGGGAACTGCCGCTCCAGCCAGGTCTGCCAGTGGGCGCCTTCGCTGCCGTGCAGGCCCGGAACGGTCACGAGCCGCGGCGGCCACGCCGATTTGCTGCATGCGCGCATGATTGCCCTCGCTTGCTTTGCTTGAAGACGGGATTCGATTGTGGCGTGCCGCGCGCGGCGGCCGAACCAATATTTTGTGCTTTGCTTTTGCGCGGGACGGCCGCGCGGCGCGGGCCGGCCGCCTCGCGGCGGCGCAACGCGCCATGAAACCGTAGAATGTGGGCTTCCCGCTTGCCTTGCATCGGATCGAACCGGGCGCCGCCGCGCCGGTTCCGATCGACAGGAGACGCCCGATGTCCGCTACGCCCGCCGGCGCGCTGCGCCCGTTCCATCTCGCCTTTCCCGTGTCGAGCCTCGCCGGCGCGCGCGCGTTCTACGGCGGCCTGCTCGGCTGCCCCGAAGGCCGCAGCTCGGAACACTGGGTCGACTTCGATTTCTTCGGGCACCAGCTCGTCGCGCACCTCGCGCCGGACGAAACCGGCAAGAGCGCGGTGAACCCGGTCGACGGCGACGACGTGCCCGTGCGCCATTTCGGCGTCGTGCTGTCGATGGATGAATGGCATGCGCTCGCCGACAAGCTCAAGGCCGCGCACACGCGCTTCGTGATCGAGCCGCACATCCGCTTCAAGGGCGAGGTCGGCGAGCAGGCGACGATGTTCTTCCTCGATCCGTGCGGCAACGCGCTGGAGTTCAAGGCGTTCGCCGACATCGGCCAGCTGTTCGCGAAGTAGGCGCATGAAGATCCTGTTCTACTCGCCGCATCAGGAAGCCGACGCATGGCGCGACGCGATCGCGCGGGCGCTGCCCGAGGCCGAGCTGCGCGCGTGGCAGCCGGGCGACGCGGGCGCCGCCGACTACGCGCTCGTCTGGCGCGCGCCGCGCGAGCTGTTCGCGCCCCGCGACGGCCTGCGCGCGATCTTCAATCTCGGCGCGGGCGTCGACGCGCTGCTCGCGCTCGACCGCGCGCATCCCGGCACGCTGCCGCGCGACGTGCCGCTGGTGCGCCTCGAGGATTCGGGCATGGCGCGGCAGATGATCGAATACGTGACGCATGCGGTGCTGCGCTACCTGCGCCGCTTCGACGAATACGACGCGCTGCAGCGCGAACGCCGCTGGCAGGTGCTCGAGCCGCATCCGCGCGCGGGTTTCACCGTCGCAGTGCTCGGTCTCGGCGTGCTCGGCGCGCAAGTCGCGCAGGCGCTCGCGGCGCTCGGCCTGCCGGTGCGCGGCTACAGCCGCAGCCCGAAACGGCTCGACGGTGTTGAGACCTTCGCGGGCGACGGCGCGTTCGACGCGTGCATCGACGGCGCGAAGGTGCTCGTGAACCTGCTGCCGAGCACGCGCGATACCGACGGAATCCTGTCGGCACGGACCTTCGCGAGGCTGGCGCCGGGCGCGTACCTGGTGAACGTCGCACGCGGCGCACATCTCGTCGAGGCCGACCTGCTCGACGCGCTCGCGAGCGGCCGGATCGCCGCCGCGACGCTCGACGTGTTCCAGCACGAGCCGCTGCCCGTCGATCATCCGTTCTGGCATGCGCCGCGCATCACGATCACGCCGCACAGCTCGGCCGAGACGCTGCGCGACGAAGCCGTCGAGCAGATCGCCGGCAAGATCCGCGCGCTCGAGCGCGGCGAGCGCGTCGGCGGCATCGTCGACTACGCGCGCGGCTACTGAATTCCGCCTATACGAAACTGGAGACAACCATGACGTTCCCCACCGCCGTCAAGATCGTCGAAGTCGGCCCGCGCGACGGGCTGCAGAACGAAAAGACCTTCGTGCCGACCGACGTGAAGATCGCGCTCGTCGACCGGCTGTCGCGCGCCGGCTTCCGCAATATCGAAGCGGCGTCGTTCGTGTCGCCGAAATGGGTGCCGCAGATGGCCGACGGCGCCGACGTGATGGCCGGCATCGAGCGGCGCGCGGGCACCGTGTATTCGGTGCTCACGCCGAACCTGAAGGGCTTCGAGAACGCGCTCGCCGCGCGTGCCGACGAAGTGGTGATCTTCGGCGCGGCGAGCGAGGCGTTCTCGCAGCGGAACATCAACTGCAGCATCGCCGAGAGCATCGCGCGCTTCGAGCCGGTCGCGAAGGCCGCGAAGGATGCCGGCCTGCGGCTGCGCGGCAGCGTGTCGTGCACGCTCGGCTGCCCGTACCAGGGCGAGGTGCCGGTCGCCTCGGTCGTCGACGTCGTCGAACGCTTCGCCGCGCTCGGCTGCGACGAGATCGACATCGCCGACACGATCGGCGTCGGCACGCCGAAGCGCACGCGCGAAGTGCTGTCGGCCGTCACGCGGGTGTTTCCGCGCGAGCGGCTGTCGGGCCACTTCCACGACACCTACGGCCAGGCGCTCGCGAACATCTACGCGGCGCTGTTCGAAGGAATCGAGATCTTTCACGCGTCGGTCGCCGGCCTCGGCGGCTGCCCGTATGCGAAGGGCGCGACCGGCAACGTCGCGACCGAGGACGTGCTGTACCTGATGCAGGGCCTCGGCATCGACACCGGCATCGACCTCGCGCAGGTGGTCGCCGCCGGCGACTTCATCTCCCATGCGATCGGCCGCGCGAACGTGTCGCGCGCCGGTCGCGCGCTGCTCGCCAAGGCGCAGAGCGCGGCCGACACGCCGAGCTGCGTCTGACCCCGACATTGACGGATTCTCCATGACGACACCCGCTTCATTCGACTCTCTCCCCGATTCCGCGCGACGCGTCGCGCTGCTGCTGCGCGAACGCGGGCACGCGAAAGGGATCGTGATGCTCGCCGAAACCGGCAAGACTTCCGCCGAGGCCGCGGCCGGGCTCGGCTGCGAGGTCGCGCAGATCGCGAAGTCGATCCTGTTTCGCCGCGAATCGGACGGCCTGCCGGTGCTCGTCGTCGCGAGCGGCGCGAACCGTGTCGACGAGAAGAAGGTCGCCGCGCAAGTTGGCGCGGTCGGCCGCGCCGACGCGAAGTTCGTGCGCGACAACACCGGCTACGCGATCGGCGGCGTCTGCCCGATCGGCCATCTCGTCGAACCGGTCACGCTGATCGACGCCGACCTGCTCGAACTGGACAGCCTGTGGGCGGCCGCCGGCCATCCGCACGCGGTGTTCAACCTGTCGCCGCAGGAACTCATCTCGCTGACCGGCGCGCCGGTCGCCGACGTCGCGCTGCGCAACGACGCATGAGCGACGTGCCGGTACCGGTCGGGACGGTCGCGTCGCCGTGCACCGACGTATGCAGGATCGACCCGCGCACCGACTGGTGCGCGGGCTGCCTGCGCACGCGCGACGAGATCAAGGGATGGCGCGCGTCGGACGACGACGCGAGGCGCGCGTTGCTCGCACGGCTTGACGCGCGGCGGCGCCTGCTCGCGCGGAGCGGCGCATAAAAAAATGCCGTTCGGCCTGCTTGGCGAACGGCATGAGATCGGAATCCTGTGAACGTGATCAACGTCACAGCCCGCATCATACGAGCGACGCTGCAGCGTCGCATCGGGTGTTTCCCTACAACTTCTTACAGCGGTTTGCGCACGCAACCTTCGTTCCCGGACGCGGCGCCGGCGGGTGTCGGCAACCTGCCGTAGCCACAAGCCGAAACGCACGACCGTTTCAGTTGCCGACCGCCGCGCGACGCGCGGGCACGATGCGCCAGCCGAGGTTCACGCCGGCCGCCGCGAGCAGGATCAGCAGCGCGCCGAGCACCTGCGTCCACGCGAGCGTCTGCCCGAACGCGATGCGATCCACGATGATCGCGACGACCGGATAGACGAACGACAGCGCGCCCGTCATCGCGACCGGCAGCTTCTGGATCGCACCGTACAGCAGCACATACATCACGCCGGTGTTCACGACGCCGAGCACGACGAGATCGACCCACTGCGCGGCCGTCGCGGGCAACGTGTCGAAGTGCGCGAACGGCGCGAGCAGCACGATGCCGAGGCCGGCCTGCAGCAGCGCGAGCAGGTGCGGCGGCGTGCCCTTCAGATGCTTCGTGACGATCGACGACACCGCGTACAGGAACGCCGCGCCGAGCGACAGCGCGACGCCTTCGAGATATTCGCCGGGCACCGCGAGCACGGCCGGCTCGACGCGCACCACGCATACGAGCCCGATGAAGGCGAGCGCGAGCCACGCGATCGTCGACGCGCTGATCCGTTCGCGGAACACGATCGCGCCGAGCGCGACGAGCATGAACGGCTGCGTGTTGTAGACGGCGGTCGCCATCGAGATCGACGCGCGCGAATACGCGGCGAACAGCAGCAGCCAGTTCGCGACGATCGCGACGCTGCCGAGCGCCGCGAGCACGAGCATGCGCGGCGAGAACAGCGCGCGGCGCAGGAAGCCGAGAGCCGCGCAGACGATCGCGAGCGTCGCGGCGCCGAACAGGCAGCGGAAGAACACGACGTTGGTGAGCGGTTGCTGCGACGACATCACGAGCCAGCCGATCGTGCCGGACATCATCATCGCGACGACCATCTCGGCGGCACCGCGGCGGATTTCGTTCGAGGCCATCATGGACTCCGTTTGACGAGAGGGGATGACTTCGATTCTAGGAACTTGCTTTCCGCGCATCCACGACTAAACTGAAGCGAAAACACCGATTCACCTTCGAAAGCAAAGCGATCATGTCGAAACGCCTTTCCCCGCCCGCCGTCGCGTCGCTGGACGCGACCGACCGCGCGATCCTCGCGGCGCTCGCCGAGGATGCGCGCATCGCCACCAGCGAACTTGCGCGCCAGATCGGGCTGTCGGCGCCCGCGACCGCCGACCGCGTGCGACGGCTCGAAGCGCAGGGCGTGATCGCGGGTTTCACCGTCGAGCTCGACCCGCGCGCGCTCGGCTACACGCTGCAGGCGATCGTGCGCGTGAAGCCGCTGCCGGGGCAGCTGCATCTCGTCGAGGAAGTGTTGCGGCGGATTCCGGAATTCGTCGAATGCGACAAGGTGACCGGCGAGGACTGCTTCATCTGCCGGCTCTATCTGCGCACGATCGAGCACCTCGACGACATCCTGTCGAAGGTGACGGAGCGCGCCGAAACGAGCACGGCGATCGTGAAATCGACGCCGGTGCCGCGCCGCCTGCCGCCGCTCGTCGACGACGATGCCGCCACGCGCCGCTGATCGTCGCCACGCGGCAAGCACCGCGCTGGCCGCGGCGGGTGGCGTCGCTCACGCGGCCGCGTCGCGCGCCTCGAAGAACGCCAGCAGCTCGTCGATCAGTGCGACGGGCGCCTCCTCCGGAATGTAGTGCCCGCAATCGAGCGCGCGGCCGCTGACGTCGCGCGCGACGCGCCGCCATTCGTCGAGCGGATCGAAGCAGCGCCCGACGATCCCGTTTTCGCCCCACAGCACGCGCAGCGGGCACGCGACCTTGTTGCCGCGCTCAAGATCCGCGCGGTCGTGCTCGAGATCGATCGTCGCCGACGCGCGGTAGTCCTCGCACATCGCATGCACCGCGCCCGGCTGCGCGAGCGCGGCGCGATACGCGGCGAGCGCCTCCGGCGCGAACGGCGCGAGCCCGGCGGACCGGTTGCCCATCACGCGCTCGATGTACGCGTCGGTGCG
Source organism: Burkholderia sp. MSMB0856 (assembly GCF_001524645.2). Lineage (NCBI taxonomy): Bacteria > Pseudomonadati > Pseudomonadota > Betaproteobacteria > Burkholderiales > Burkholderiaceae > Burkholderia > Burkholderia sp. MSMB0856. The sequence continues at coordinate 3,254,868 of NZ_CP013427.1, forward strand.
GCCTTCGATCAGCGTTTCGGGCAGCGGCGCCGGCTGGATCAGGAAGAACCAGTGGAAATACGCAGTCGCGAACGCGCGGTCGGTCTGTTCGTACATCGCGAGCGTCGGCGCGATGTCGAGCAGCATCATCCGTTCGACGGCCGCCGGATGATCGAGCGCGAGCCGGTGCGCGACGCGCGCGCCGCGATCGTGCGCGCAGACGTGGAATTGCTCGAAGCCGAAATGCCGCATCACGGAGACCTGGTCGGCCGCCATCGCGCGTTTCGAATACGGCGCATGCCGCGCGTCGCTCGGCGGCTTGCCCGACGCGCCGTAGCCGCGCAGGTCGGTCGCGATCACCGTGAAGTGATTCGCCAGCGTCGCGGCGACGCGATGCCAGATCATGTGGGTTTGCGGATGGCCGTGCAGCAACAGAAGCGGCGGCCCCGCGCCTCCTTTGACACCGAAGATGTCGGTGTCCTGCACCGTCACGCGAAACGGTGCAAACGCCTCAAACGACATGGTTTGTTTCTCATTGGTTTGTTATGGCGGGTATTGTAGGAGCGCCCGGCCGACTGCTGCGCGCGGCAGATGCCCGAATGCGTAGAAAGAGAACACTCACTCGATTGTCGCCATGCCGCGTCGTTTGCTAAGCTCGCGTAGAATCGCACGACCGTTCGTATTAATATGAGCGCATCGCCGCACCGCTACACTCGAAGCACCGTTCGACCGCCAAGCATTGATGCCGGCATCGGCGCGACAGCACCGCATCCGGCCGCCCCTCGAGACTGGAGACATCACATGGCATTGCCCGCCGTCCTGCAGAACCTGACGCTGCCCGTCATCGCGTCGCCGATGTTCATCGTCAGCTACCCCGAACTCGTGCTCGCACAGTGCAAGGCGGGTATCGTCGGATCATTTCCCGCGCTCAACGCCCGTCCGGCCGAACTGCTCGACGAGTGGCTCACGCAGATCCAGTCCGAGCTCGCAGACCACAAGGCGAAGCACCCGGATGCGGTGATCGGCCCGATCGCGGTCAACCAGATCGTCCACCAGTCGAACGTACGGCTCGAGCACGACGTGCGCGTGTGCGTCGACCACAAGGTGCCGATCTTCATCACGAGCCTGCGCGCGCCGGCGCGCGAAATCGTCGACGCCGTGCACAGTTATGGCGGCATCGTGCTGCACGACGTGATCAACCTGCGCCACGCGCAGAAGGCGCTCGAAGCCGGCGTCGACGGGCTGATCCTCGTCGCGGCCGGTGCCGGCGGCCACGCGGGCACGACGTCGCCGTTCGCGCTCGTCGGCGAAGTGCGCAAGATGTTCGACGGGCCGATCGTGCTGTCGGGCTCGATCGCGAACGGCGGCTCGATCCTCGCCGCGCAGGCGATGGGCGCCGACCTCGCGTACATGGGCACGCGCTTCATCGCGACGCAGGAAGCGCACGCGGTCGAGGACTACAAGCGCGCGATCGTCAACGCGAAATCGTCCGACATCATCTACACGAACCTCTTCACCGGCGTGCACGGCAACTACATTCGCGAGAGCATCGAGAAGGCCGGCCTCGATCCGGACGCGCTGCCGGAATCGGACAAGTCGAAGATGAATTTCGGCGGCGACAAGGCGAAGGCGTGGAAGGACATCTGGGGTGCCGGCCAGGGCGTCGGCCTGATGGACGACCTGCCGAGCGTCGGCGCGCTCGTCGAGCGGCTGAAGCGCGAGTACGACGACGCGAAGGCACGGCTCGGCATCGCACGCTGACGCGGGCGGCGGATTGCGCCGCCGCCGCCGCGCATGACGTCGGGCAAAAACAAAAAAGCGCGAACCGCAACGGCTCGCGCTTTTTTTTTCATGTCCGCCGCGCAGGCGGTAGACGGCGGTCAGCCTGCGCGCTTGATCCGCGTGATCGGCAGCACGCGCAGGCGCGCCTCGATCGACGGGCACAGCGACTGCCCTTCGAAGCGTGCGGCGAGGAAGTCGACGAACGAGCGCACCTTCGCGGACACGTGGCGGCGGCTCGCATACACCGCGTAGATCGGCGCCTCGTGCGGCGGCACCGAGTCGAGCAGCACCGGCACGAGACGGCCGGATTCGATGTCGTCGCCGATCACCTCGGTGCCGAGCAGCGCGATGCCCGCGCCGGCGAGCACCGCCGCGCGCAGCCCCTCGAGATGGTTCACGATCAGGTTGCCGTTCAGGTTCACGCGCGACGCGGCGGCCGCGTCGATCACCAGCGAATCGAGCATCGTCGAATTCGAATCGCGGCGCAGGTAATTGTGATGCGCGAGATCGGCAATCGTCTGAGGCGTGCCGTGCTTCTCCAGATATTCGGGCGACGCGACCAGCAGGATATGTGCGGTGGCGATCTGCCGCGCGACCAGCGACGACGATTTCAGCCCGTTCGGCGCCGCGCGCACCGCGACGTCGTAGCCTTCCTCGATCAGGTCGACCACGCGATCGGACAGCGTCATGTCGACGGTCACGTCCGGGAACCGGCCCGCATAATCGGTGACGGCCTGCATCACGTGCCGCAATCCGAACGCGGACAGCGACGTCACGCGCAGGCGGCCCTGCGGCACGACGCTCGCGGCGCCGACCGCCTGTCCGGCTTCGTCGAGTTCCGACAGCGCCTGCACGAGGCGCTCATAGTATTCGCGTCCCGCCTCGGTCGGCGCGACACGTCGTGTCGTGCGATGCAGCAGCCGCGCGCCGAGCTGCTGCTCGAGATGCATCACGTGCTTGCTCGCCATCGCGGCCGACATCTGCATGCGCTCGGCCGCGCCGACGAAGCTGCCCACTTCGACGACGTAGCGAAACACATTCATGCTGACGAGGGTATCCATCGAACTAGCTCGCAATTCCTGGTAATCATGCAATTACGAGATAGGGTAACAAAGGCAAGGAAACAAGAAGGTCAACAAAGGCAAAACGGCGCCGCGGGAAGCGGCGCCGTTTCGGGGGCGGAAGACCGGCAGGCGGGACGCGCGCTGCGTGTGCGCGTCCGGCAAACGAATCGTCAGAACTTCGCGCGGATGCCCGCGCCGAACGTGTTGCCGCTCGACAGGCCGCTGATGTGGTCGTTCATGTAGGCAGCGTAGACGTCCGTGCGCTTGGACAGCGGATAGTCGTAGCCGACGGCCCAGGTCTGGCGCGTCTGGTCGAGGCCGCCGCCGTCGCGCGAGTACGCATACGACGCCATCGCATTGCCGACGCCGAGCGGCACCGACACGCCGCCCTGCGCGGTGTTCACGTGCCAGCTGCCGGCAACCTGGTCGTTCTTCGTATACATGTACTGGCCGAACAGCTTCACGTACTTCAGGTCGTAGGTCGCGCCGACCAGCCCGATGCCCTGGCTCTTCATGCCGGTCACGAGCGAGCTCAGGTCCTGCGGGCCGTTGTTGAAGTTCACGTACTGGTACACGGCGGTCGCCGCGAACGGGCCGTTCGCGTAGTTGAACTGCGCGCTCCATTTCTTCGAGCGGTTGTCGCCGGCCGTGTTGCCGAGCGCGTACATCGCCCCGAAATTCAGGCCACCGAACGAAGGCGACGTGTAGGACAGCGCGTTGTTCCAGCCCGAATCGCCGACCGCGCCCTGGTCGCTCGGATAGGTCGGGAACGTGCCGAGGCCGAGGAACACGTGGTACACCATCGGCGAGAAGGTGTACGAATCGTAGAACGGGTTGAACAGGATCGTCGACAGGAACAGGTGCGTCGTCAGGCGGCCTGCCGTCACCGTGCCGTACGGCGAGCTGACGCCGACGTATGCGTTGCGCGCGAAGAACGTGTCGCCCTGGAAGCGGCCGAACTGGCCGTTCTGCGCACGGAAGAAGCTCTCCAGCGTGAAGATCGCCTTGTAGCCGTTGCCGAGATCCTCTGCGCCGTGCAGGCCCCAGTACGACGTCGACATCCCGCCCCCCGACACGTTCCATGCGCGATCGCCGCCCGGGAACTTGGTTGCGCCGACCCATTCGTCGACCTGACCGTAGAGCGAGACGCTCGACTGCGCGTGGACGGGTGCGGTTGCGGCCACGCAGGCGGCCGCGGCGATCAGCTTGACGGACGTGCGCGACGCACGGCGAGCGAATGCTTTCATGGGATCTCCAGGTTTTGTCGAATGTCGATAAGTGGCGCGAGCGTTGTTTTTTGGAGCCGATTGCTTGCGTCGTTCGGGGCGCAGCCATCTTTACGGATCGTGCGTCCGGTCAAAATTGCGCACACTTATTGCGGGTATAGCAGCGGCATTAACTTCGCGGAATCGGCACATGGCCAGGCGCGCCGCAGCGGCCGCGCGCGGAGCGGGCACGCGACGGGACGGCCGCGGGGCGCGCGCGTGCCGGGCGCGAAAGATAGCGCAATGCGGCGGGAAAATCAGCGGAAATATGCGCGCGACTGTGGCGAATTCGCATCACCGCCGGCGGGGGGACGAACGCGCGGGGCGCTCAGTTTCGGTAGAACGGGGAGAAAAACGGCGAGTGCGAAGGTTCTTCCTGCGCGCGGGGGGGCGGCATCGGACGGCCGCCGCGCTCTTCGTTGTAGCGCGCGACGTCGGCGCGGATCGAGCCGGCGCGCAGCGGCACGTTGCCGCCGCCCTGCGGGCGCGGCATCTGGCGGGAGTCGGCGCTGATCGGACGATACGGGCTTTGCGCGGCGTAATGGCCGTAGGACGGCGTCGGCCGCAGCCCCCAGCGGGAACCGTAACCGCTCACGCCGCCGGCACGCGCGCCGCCCGGCGGCAGCGCCCGGCGCCATACCGGCGCGTTGCCGGCCGGCTGGCCGAAAGCGCGCATGTCGCCGCCACCGAAACCGTGACCGAAGCCGTGACCGCCGCCGAACGCCTGACCGCCGTGCGGCGGTTGCGCGAGCGCGAGCGGCATCAGCAGTGCGCCGAGCACGCCTGCCACCCATCGTCCGACCTTCCGTTTCACCCGTTCCGTCATCATTCAGTGCCTGTTACCGCTCGCCGCCGGTCGTTTCCGGCCGACGCAAGCCTTTCAGCAGTAATTTATGAGCGGCCCGAAACGGTGTCGAGCCAAAAAGTGTTAGGTCGCGGGCATCGGTGTAACACCATGTTACTGCTAGGTTTTTTCACTTCAGGGCGCAATCGCGGCAGAACATTCTTCTGCCGTTTTGCGCATCGGCCGCCCCTCTCTGGCGCGCGCCGCCCTATGCCGTCGATTCATCAATCGATTCACACAATGAATTTGTGTATTGAATAACCAACCGGGACAATATCGGCTTCGCGCGCGCGACATGCGCGCCTGCCGTTTCCGAATCGAGTTCCCGATGGCCCGTCCCCGTTTTCTTCCCGACAACTTCACGCTCGCGCTGGTCGGCACCGTCGTGCTCGCGAGCCTGCTGCCGTGCCGCGGCCCGGCCGCCCACGCGTTCAACTGGGCGACCAATATCGCGGTCGGCCTGCTGTTCTTCCTGCACGGCGCGAAGCTGTCGCGCGAAGCCGTCGTCGCGGGCGCGACCCACTGGCGGCTGCACGCGGTCGTGCTGCTCAGCACGTTCGCGCTGTTCCCGCTGCTCGGCCTCGCGCTGAAACCCGTGCTACAGCCGCTCGTCACGCCGGCGCTCTACGCCGGCGTGCTGTTTCTGTGCACGCTGCCGTCGACGGTCCAGTCGTCGATCGCGTTCACCTCGATCGCGAAGGGCAACGTGCCGGCCGCCGTGTGCGCGGCATCCGCGTCGAGCCTGCTCGGAATCTTCGTGACGCCGGCGCTCGTCGGGCTAATGATCACGTCGCAGTCGGCCGCGGCCGCGTCGCCGTGGAGCACCGTCGGGAGCATCGTGATGCAGCTGCTCGTGCCGTTCGTCGCCGGCCAGCTGCTGCGGCCCGTGATCGGCGGCTGGATCGAACGCAATCGCGGCGTGCTGCGTTTCGTCGACCAGGGCTCGATCCTGCTCGTCGTCTACGTCGCGTTCAGCGAGGCCGTGAATCAGGGGCTCTGGCACCAGATGCCGGCGCGTGCGCTCGGCGGCCTGCTGGTCGTCAACGTCGTGCTGCTCGCGATCGCGCTGGTGCTGACCACGTTCGTCAGCAAGCGGCTCGGCTTCAACCGCGCCGACCAGATCACGATCATCTTCTGCGGCTCGAAGAAGAGCCTCGCGGCCGGCGTGCCGATGGCGAAGGTGATCTTCTCCGCGCAGGCGGTCGGCGCGATCGTGCTGCCGCTGATGCTGTTCCACCAGATCCAGCTGATGGCGTGCGCGGCACTCGCGCAGCGCTGGGGCGCGCGCGACATGCGCGGCGAGCGTGACGGCGACGAGGGCGCGGCCGGTGCCGCACGCGAACGCGGCGCGCTGAGCGCGGGCAAACGCTGACGCGGGAGGCTGCGTGGCCGGCATGGCTGGCCGCGCGGGTGGATTCGCCTCTTTCTCGTTACGCCTTTCGCTTTCCGCTTTCCGCTTTCCGCTTTCCGCTTTCCGCCTTCCGCCTTCCGCCTTCCGCCTTCCGCTTTTCGCTTCCCGCTTCGTCCGCTTTCTTCGCCGCACCACCGCCCGCCCAAAGCGACGCATGCACCATCGACGCGCATCGCGTCACGAAATCTTCATTCAATTCTCCGCGCGCGCTGCCGTTAAAGTCGGGCGTCCCGTCGCCTCGGCCGCCCTCGCCCATGTCCGCGCCTCATCCCGCCCCGTCCACCGTCTCAACCACGCGCCTGATCGCGGAGCGTGCGCTCGCGGCCGTGTTCCAGCCGATCGTCGACCTCGGGTCGGGCACGGTCGTCGGCTACGAAGGCCTGATCCGCGGCCCGCGCGGCACCGACCTCGAGACGCCGGCCGCGCTGTTCGCGCAGGCCGCCCGCGACGGCGCGACCGTCGCGCTCGAACAGGCGGCCGCCCTCACCTGCCTCGACGCGTTCGCGGCGCTCGGCTGCGACGGCAAGCTGTTCCTCAACTTCAGCGCGAACACGATCCTGCAACTCGCGCGCGAACGCGCGCGCGCGCGGCAACTGCTCGGCCGCGCGCGGGTCGGCGCGGAGCGCATCGTGATCGAGCTGACCGAGCAGACCGCGATGCCGGACGTCGCGCACATCGGGCCGGCGGTCGCATCGCTGCGCGACGCCGGCATCCAGTTCGCGCTCGACGACTACGGCACCGCGAACGCGAGCATGAACCTGTGGCTGCGCCTGCACCCGGACGTCGTGAAGATCGATCGCTTCTTCATCCACGACATCGCGCGCGATCCGCTCAAGTTCGAGGCGGTCCGGGCGATGCAGCACTTCGCGCACGCGAGCGGCGCGAAGCTGATCGCGGAAGGGATCGAGAACGAGTGCGACCTGATCGTCGTGCGGGACATGGGCATCTGCTGCGTGCAGGGCTTCCTGCTCGGCCGGCCGGATGCGCGACCGTCGCGGGTCGTCGCGCCGGCCGCGCGCGACGCGATCCGCGCACCGCACATCGCGGTGTTCCCCGGTGCGACCCGCGCCGTGCGGCCCGCAAGCACGATCGCGGCGAAGATGCTCGTCCCCGCGCCGGCGTTGCCGCGCGACGCGACCAGCAACGACGTGCTCGACCTGTTCAACCGGATGCCCGGCCTGCACGCGGTCGCGCTCGTCGAACGCGGGCAGCCGGTCGCGCTCGTGAACCGGCGCGGCTTCATCGACCGCTTCACGCTGCCTTACCACCGCGAGGTGTTCGGAAAGAAGCCGTGCCTGCAGTTCGCGAACGACGCGCCGCTGATGATCGACAACGCGACGACGGTCGAGCAGCTCGCGATGCTGCTCGCGAGCCACGACCAGCGCTATCTCGCGGACGGCTTCGTGATCACCGAGCACGGCCGCTACGTCGGGCTCGGCACCGGCGAGAGCCTCGTGCGCGCGGTGACCGAGATGCGCATCGAGGCCGCGCGCTATGCGAATCCGCTGACCTTCCTGCCCGGCAACATCCCGATCAGCGCGCACATCGAGCGCCTGCTGGCGCGCGACGCCGGCTTCCACGCGTGCTACGTCGACCTGAACCAGTTCAAGCCGTTCAACGACCAGTACGGCTACTGGCAGGGCGACGAAGTGCTGAAGTTCGCGGCGACGGTGCTGGCCGGCGTGTGCGATCCGCAGCGCGACTTTCTCGGGCACGTCGGCGGCGACGATTTCCTCGTGCTGTTCCAGCGCGACGACTGGCACGCGCGGGCGGCCGACGCGATCGCGCGCTTCAACGACGGCGCGCAGCGTTTCTACACGCAGGCCGACCGGCTGGCGGGCGGGCTGCGCGGCGAGGACCGCCACGGCAACCCCGCATTCTTCGGTTTCGTCACGATGGCGATCGGCGCGGTCGGCGTGCCGGCCGGCGCGAACGGCGCGATGCGCTACGGCAGCGACGAGATCGCGTCGGTCGCGGCGCTCGCGAAGCGGCGCGCGAAACAGCAGCCGGGCGGGCTCGCGGTCGTCGATCTCGATGCCGGCCGCGCGGCGCTGCGCGATCGCGGCGGGCCGCCGCAGGCGGCGGCGGGCTGAACCGGCGGGCGGTTGCCGGATGCAAGCGGGCTGCCGGCCGGCAAGGACGGCGACGACGGTGCCTCGCGCGCGCCCGATTGCCGGCAACGGCTTGCCGTCCGCCTCGCCCGCCCCTCGCGGACCGGGCCTCCGAACGCGTGCGCCCCTCCAGCACCGCCCCTTTCCGTGCGATCGCCTTGCCTTTTCCGCGTTTTGTTTAGTATTTTTAGTAACGTCGTTTTCGCAGATTAGCGCGTAAAAACCCGTTATTTCCGGGTATTCCCCGGTTATCCGGCCCGAATTTGGCTCGGCGTTTTACTATACAATCGCCGTCACCCTAAACAAACCGGACCCGAACGATGGGCACCACCATTCGCGACGTAGCGCGGGCGGCAGAGGTCTCGATCGGCACCGTCTCCCGCGCGCTGAAAAACCAGCCGGGCCTGTCGGAAGCCACGCGGGCGCGCATCGTCGAGATCGCGCAGCAGCTCGGCTACGACCCGGCCCAGTTGCGCCCGCGCATCCGCCGGCTCACCTTCCTGCTGCACCGCCAGCACAACCGCTTTCCCGCCAGCCCGTTCTTCTCGCACGTGCTGCACGGCGTCGAGGACGCGTGCCGCGAGCGCGGCATCGTGCCGACGCTGCTCACGGTCGGCCCCAACGACGACGTGCTGCGCCAGATGCGCCCGCATGCGCCCGACGCGATCGCGGTGGCCGGCTTCATCGAGCCCGAGACGATCGAGGCGCTCGCCGCGACCGGCCGGCCGCTCGTGCTGATCGACCTGTGGGCGCCCGGCCTGCGCTCGGTGAACATCGACAACGCGACGGGCGCGGCGCTCGCGATGCGCCACCTGCTCGCCACCGGCCGCTCGCGGATCGCGTTCATCGGCGGCTCGGCCGCGCACTTCAGCATCGCGCAGCGCGCGATCGGCTATCGCCGCGCGTTCTTCGAGGCCGGGCGGCTGTTCGATCCCGCGTACGAAGTGACGATCGACGCCGGGCTCGACCCCGACACCGGCGCCGCGCGCGCGATGCAGCAACTGCTCGACGCGCCCGGCCCGCGCCCGGACGCCGTGTTCGCGTACAACGACGCCGCCGCGCTGGCCGCGCAGCGCGTGTGCATCGCGCGCGGCGTGCGGATTCCGGAAGACATCGCGATCGTCGGCTTCGACGACATCCCGGCCGCCGCGCACGCGAATCCGCCGCTCACGACGCTCGCCGTCGACAAGGAAGCGCTCGGCCGCCGCGGCGTCGAACTGCTGCTCGCCGAATCGCCCGAGCGCACCGAGATCTCCCTGCCCGTCGAACTGATCGTACGGGCCAGCAGCCAGCCCGCCGGCTCACCGGCACTCGATACCGCCACGGTCACCGAATCATGAACATGCCCCCGGTCCAATCCAGCACGGCCGCGCCGGCCGCCCACGCGCAAACGGCACCGTTCGTCGCGAGCTTCCGCGATCCGTCGTTCCTGCTGTCGCACATCGAGGACACGCTGCGCTTCTACGCGCAGAACGCGTTCGACCCGACGGGCGGCTTCTACCATTACTTCCGCGACGACGGCAGCATCTACAACCGCACGTCGCGGCACCTGGTCAGCAGTTGCCGGTTCGTCTTCAACTACGCGATGGCGTACCGGCATTTCGGCGATCCGCGCCACCTCGACTACGCCCGCCACGGGCTGCGCTTCCTGCGCGACGCGCACTGGGACGAAGCGCTGCAGGGCTACGACTGGGAACTCGACTGGCGCGACGGCGCGAAACGCGCGACGCTCGACGGCACGCGCCACTGCTACGGGCTCGCGTTCGTGCTGCTGGCCGCCGCGCACGCGACGATGGCCGGCATCGACGAAGCGCGCGCGCTGATCGCGTCGACCTACGAGCTCGCCGAGCACCGCTTCTGGGACGCGGCCGCCGGCCTCTACGCGGACGACGCGACGCCGAACTGGAACGTGTCGTCGTACCGCGGCCAGAACGCGAACATGCACATGACGGAAGCGCTGCTCGCGGCGTACGAGGCGACCGGCCATCTCACCTATCTCGATCGCGCGGAAAAACTCGCGACCCACATCACGCAGCGCCAGGCTTCGCTGTCGGGCGGCCTCGTGTGGGAGCACTACCATGCGGACTGGTCGGTCGACTGGGACTACAACAAGGAAGACAGCTCGAACATCTTCCGTCCGTGGGGCTTCCAGCCCGGGCACCAGACCGAATGGGCGAAGCTGCTGCTGATCCTGGAGCGGCACCGCCCGCTCGACTGGCTCGTGCCGCGCGCGGCCGAGCTGTTCGACGCGGCGCTCACGCATGCGTGGGACGCCGATCACGGCGGCCTCTGCTACGGCTTCGGCCCCGACTTCACGATCTGCGACCACAACAAGTATTTCTGGGTGCAGGCGGAAACCTTCGCGGCGGCCGCGATGCTCGGCGCGCGCACCGGCAGCGAGCGCTTCTGGGACTGGTACGACGAGATCTGGCGCTACAGCTGGGCGCATTTCGTCGATCACCGCTACGGCGCGTGGTACCGGATCCTCACCTGCGACAACCGCAAGTACAGCGACGAGAAAAGCCCGGCCGGCAAGACCGACTATCACACGATGGGCGCATGCTACGACGTGCTCGCGACCCTCGCGCGCGCGGCGCGCAGCGAGCCGACGCAATGAGCGGCGGCACCTTTCCGGCCTTCGTGTCGGCGGGCGACATCCTGACCGACATGGTGCGCGCGGGCGACGCGCAGTGGACCTCGGTGCCGGGCGGCGCCGGCTGGAACGTCGCGCGCGCGGTCGCGCGGCTCGGCGTGCCGAGCGCGCTCGCGGGCGCGATCGGCGAAGACTGCTTCTCCGACGTGCTGTGGCGCACCAGCGAGGCGGCCGGGCTCGACCTGCGCTTCCTGCAGCGCGTGCCGCGTGCGCCGCTGCTCGCGATCGTCCATGAGACGCGGCCGCCCGCGTACTTCTTCATCGGCGAAGCGAGCGCGGATCTCGCGTTCGACCCGGCGCGGCTGCCGGCCGGCTGGGCCGCACACGTGAAGTGGGCGCACTTCGGTTGCATCAGCCTCGTGCGCGAACCGCTCGCGGGCACGCTCGTCGCGCTCGCGGCGGAGCTGCACGCGCGCGGCGTGAAGATCAGCTTCGATCCGAACTACCGGAACCTGATGACGGCCGCGTACCGGCCGACGCTCGAGAAGATGGCCGCGCTCGCCGACCTGATCAAGGTGTCCGACGAGGATCTGCGCCACCTGTTCGGCGGCGACGGCCCGGATGAGGTCGCCGCGGTGCGCGCGCTGAATCCGCGCGCGGCGGTGCTCGTCACGCGCGGGGCGCAGCCGGCGACGCTTTACGCGGACGGCGACGTGCTCGAAGCCAGTCCGCCGCGCGTCGAGGTGGTCGACACCGTCGGCGCAGGCGACGCGTCGATCGGCGGCATGCTGTTCAGCCTGATGGCCGCGCCGCAGCGGACGTGGCGCGAGCATCTCGCGTTCGCGCTCGCGGCGGGCGCCGCCGCGTGCCGGCATACGGGCGCGCATGCGCCGACGCTCGACGAGGTCGTCGCGCTGCTCGAACGGTGACGGGACGATGACGGCGCGCTGATCGGTCGCCGATTAGCGGCGCTGTACATGCTGCGCCGCAGTGCTACGATGAAGTGTCCTATTGCGGGAGAGGCACGATGGACACGAACACGTTCACGAAAGGCATCTACACGGCCAAGGCGCACACGCAGCACGCCGCCAACGGACAGTTCCAGGGTTACGTGATCCTCGCCCGGGACGACGGCGACGAAACGGAAAACATGCGCTACGACGTCCACACGACGAGTCCGAGCGAGGAAGAGGCGTTCAACGAAGCGAAGGCGCTCGCGCACCGGATCCTCGGCGAAATCGAGCTGTGACGCGCGTACCGTGATGCGCCGAACCCTCACACGTGCGCCGCGGCGCGGTCACGGCGCGCCGCCGCGTTCGGCGCGGCTCAGAGCAGCCGCGCCACCATCGACACCAGCATCGTCAGCACCAGCGTCGACATGAACGGGAACGGGTAGCGCCGCCCGCCGAGCGTCAGCGTGACGTCGCCCGGCATCCGCCCGATGCCGACCTTGCCGAGCCACGGCCAGCAGCGCGTCAGGATCATCACCGCGACGAACGACGCCATCAGCCAGTGCAGCATCCCGAACTCCCCGTCAGAGCGCGTGCGAGCGGTCGCCGCGCGCGAATGCGTCGAGCGTGCCGTCGATCCCGCGCGAGAACGCGATCACCTTGAACAGCTCGCCCATCTCGGCTTCCGAGATCAGCTTCTGCACCGCGTTCGCGGCCGGCAGGAACTGGTGGATGTCGGACGGATCGATCGCGGCCAGCGCGTCGGTGATGCCCGCGTTCAACAGGAAACGCGCCTGCGACGTGTAGCCGAGGAGGTCCGCGCCGGTCGCGACGCCCGCGTCGTAGATGCCGGTGAATTCGACGTGCGCGGTGATGTCCTGCAGCCCCGGGTACAGGAACGCGTCGTCATGCGCGTGGTGGCGGTAGTGGCACATCAGCGTGCCGCGGTCGCGCTGCGGATGGTAGTACTCGTGCGCGGGGAACCCGTAGTCGACCAGCAGCACCGCGCCGCGCCCGAGCATCGTGCATACGGTACGCGTGAACGCCAGCGCGGCTTCGTGCGTCTCGGTCACGTAGCCGTCGTCGACGTCGAGCGTCGCGAGCACCGGCGGCAGGCCGGCCGCACCGGCGGGCCGGTCGTCGAACACGAACGCGTGCCGCGCGTCGAGCGCGACGCCGCGCTCGAGCCACGCGCCGCCCGCCTTCGCGAAGAGGCGCACCGGCATCGCATCGAGCACCTCGTTGCCGACCACGACACCGTCGAAGCGCTCGGGCAGCGCGTCGAGCCAGCGCACCTTCCCGGCGAGCGCCGGCGCGACCGCCGCGATCGTGTCGCGCTGCCGTTCGCGCAGTTCGCCGGACAAGTCGACGATCAGGTATTCGTCGAGTTCGACGCCGAGCGCATCGAGCGCCGCGAGCAGCCCGGCCGCGAGCTTGCCCGTGCCAGCACCGAACTCCATCACGCGGCGCGTGCCGCTTGCCGTCAGCGCTTGCCCGACGGGATTCGCGAGCGTCTGCGCGAACAGCGGCGACAGCTCGGGGGCCGTCACGAAGTCGCTGCCGTCGTCGGCGCGGCGGCCGAACTTGCGCGCGCCGCCGCTGTAATAGCCGAGGCCGGGCGCATACAGCGCGCGCTCCATGAAGCGGTCGAACGGCAGCCAGCCGCCGGCCGCCGCGATCTCGTCGCGCAGTTGCGCGGCAAGGGTTTCGGACTGCGCGAGCGCGTCAGGGCCGGGAGCAGGTAAACTAGCGGGTTCGTGAGCTTTCGGGTTCATCCCGGCATTGTAAATGACCGTTTCAGCCGATACGTCGACCCCGCGCATCGCGCTCGTCGCCGGCGCGCTGGGCAGCGCGGCCGACGCCGCGTCGCTCGGTCGTGCGCTCGCGACCGGATTCGCGCAGCGCGGCTGGGACGTCGCGCTGCAGCGCAGCCCCGGCGCGCCGCGCGCGGCCGCCGACGCGCTCGTCGCCGAAGTCGCCGCCCACGGCCGCCGTGCAGCCGTGCTCGACGCCGATCTGGCCCTGGAAACCGACGCGGCCGCGCTCGTCGCCGCGTGCGGCGCGGCGCTCGGCCGGCCCGCCTGCGCGGTGTTCGTGAGTGCCTGCGCCGGCACCGACGACGCGCACACCGTGGACGGCGCATCGCTCGCCGCTGCGCTCGCGCGCAACGTGACGGCGCCGCTCGCGCTGGCCCGGGCGCTTGCCGACGCGACGCCCGACGCCGCGCGCGACGACGAATCGCTGCGCGCGTGCGCGATCCACGTGCTGGATCAGGCCCTGTTTCACTCGGCGCCGGCGCAACTGTCGCATGCGCTGATGCAGGCCGCGCTGAACCGCGCGACCGCCGCGCTGGCGCTGGCCCTCGCGCCGAAGGTGCGCGTCGCGGCGCTCGTGCGCGGCCATGCGCCGCACGCGAACGACATCGCGGCGGCGGCCTGCTATCTCGCGAGCGCGCCCGGCGTCACGGGCGCGACGCTGACCGTCGACGGCGGCGAGCACCTGGTGCCGCACGCCGCCGGCCCGAATGAATGAACTGCGCGGATCGCGCGGCCTGATCGCCGCCGCCCGCGCCGCTTTGCGTGCGCGCACGCCAATTTGACTGGGACGACCATGTTTTCCGCTCTCCTGCACCCCCGCCTCGCGGACTGCCGCAGGCTCTACCTGCGCGACTACGAGGTGCACATCAACATCGGGGCCTTCGAACACGAGAAGCGCGGCGAGCAGCGCGTCGTCATCAACGTCGACCTGTTCGTGCCGCTCGCGCTGTCCACCCCCGTCGACGACCGGCTGCATGAAGTCGTCGACTACGACCTGATGAAGCAGAGCGTCGCGCAGTGCGTGGCGCGCGGCCACATCCACCTGCAGGAAACGCTGTGCGACGCGATCGCCGCGAACCTGCTGGCGCACGACGCCGTGCGCGCGGTACGCGTCTGTACCGAGAAACCGGACGCCTATCCGGACTGCGACGCCGTCGGCGTCGAAGTCTTTCGCATCAAGGACGAGGAGCGCGCATGAACGCCCCCCACATGAACGACACGGCGGCCGATGGCGCCGCCATCGAAGCCACCGCCGCCGACACCGGCCGCCGCGCGCTGACGCGCCGCGAGCAGAAGGAAGCGTACGAGAACAACAAGCTGTTCAAGCGGATCGTGCGCCAGGTCGGCCAGGCGATCGGCGACTACAACATGATCGAGCAGGGCGACAAGGTGATGGCGTGCCTGTCGGGCGGCAAGGACAGCTACGCGATGCTCGACGTGCTGCTGCGCCTGCGCGAGCGCGCGCCGATCGACTTCGACATCGTCGCGGTCAACCTCGACCAGAAGCAGCCGGGCTTCCCCGAGCACGTGCTGCCCGAGTACCTGACGCAGGTCGGCGTGCCGTTCCACATCGAGAACCAGGACACCTACAGCATCGTCAAGCGGCTCGTGCCCGAAGGCAAGACGACCTGTTCGCTGTGCTCGCGGCTGCGCCGCGGGATCCTGTACCGCGTGGCCGGCGAGCTTGGCGCGACCAAGATCGCGCTCGGCCACCACCGCGACGACATCCTGCAGACGCTGCTGCTCAACATGTTCTACGGCGGCAAGCTGAAGGGCATGCCGCCGAAGCTGCAGTCGGACGACGGCAGGAACGTCGTGATCCGCCCGCTCGCGTACGTGAAGGAAACCGATCTCGAGAAATTCGCCGAGTTGCGCGAATTCCCGATCATCCCGTGCAACCTGTGCGGCAGCCAGCCGAACCTGAAGCGCGCGGAAATGAAGGCGCTGATCCGCGAATGGGACAAGCGCTTCCCGGGCCGCGTCGACAACATGTTCAGCGCGCTCGCGAACGTCGTGCCGTCGCACCTGATGGATACGACCCAGTTCCCGTTCGCGTCGCTGCGCGCGACCGGCGAGGCCGATCCGCAGGGCGACATCGCGTTCGACGAGGAGCCGTGCGCGTCCGGCGACGAGACCGCCGCGCCGGGCTCGGCGAAACCGATCTCGATCGTCCAGTTCGACGACCTGTAAGCAGGGCCTGAACACCCGCCGGAACCGGGGCCGCGGCCGCGTTCCGGCGCTGTCGCCCCGCCGCGACAGGCCCGGAACGACGGGGGCCGCATGCTAAAATGGACGGCTTCGAACTCCTCTGACAAGCTGGCGCCATGAATATCGTGATTTTGGCGGCAGGCACCGGCAAGCGCATGCGTTCCGCGCTGCCGAAAGTGCTCCATCCCCTGGCCGGCAGGCCGCTTCTCTCCCACGTCATCGCCACCGCGCGCACGCTGCAGCCGTCGCGGCTCGTCGTCGTCGTCGGTCACGGCGCCGAGCATGTCCAGGCCGCTGTCGCCGCGCCCGACGTCCAGTTCGCGGTGCAGGCCGAGCAGCTCGGCACCGGCCACGCGGTACGCCAGGCGCTGCCGCTGCTCGATCCCGCGCAGCCGACGCTGGTGCTGTACGGCGACGTGCCGCTCACCCGCGCGTCGACGCTGCGGCGTCTCGTCGACGCCGCGCGCGACGGCCGCTACGGAATTCTGACCGTCACGCTCGACGACCCGACCGGCTACGGCCGCATCGTGCGCGACGCGTCCGGCTTCGTCACGCGCATCGTCGAGCAGAAGGACGCGTCGCCCGAGCAGTTGAGGATCGCCGAGATCAACACCGGCATCATCGTCACGCCCACGGCGCAGCTGTCGATGTGGCTCGGCGCGCTGAAGAACGAGAACGCACAGGGCGAGTACTACCTGACCGACGTCGTCGAGCTCGCGATCGAGGCCGGCTTCGAGATCGTCACGGCGCAGCCCGACGAGGAATGGGAAACGCTCGGCGTGAACAGCAAGGCGCAGCTCGCGGAGCTCGAGCGCATCCATCAGCGCAACGTCGCCGATGCGCTGCTCGTCGACGGCGTCACGCTCGCCGATCCGGCGCGGCTCGATGTGCGCGGCACGCTGCGCTGCGGCCGCGACGTGTCGATCGACGTGAACTGCGTGTTCGAAGGCAACGTGACGCTCGCCGACAACGTGACGATCGGCGCGAACTGCGTGATCCGCAACGCGTCGATCGGCGCGGGTACGCGCATCGACGCGTTCACGCACATCGACGGCGCCGAGCTCGGCGCGAACACCGTGATCGGCCCGTACGCGCGGCTGCGTCCGGGCGCGCAGCTCGCCGACGAAGCGCACGTCGGCAACTTCGTCGAGGTGAAGAACGCGGTGATCGGCCACGGCTCGAAGGCGAACCACCTCACCTACATCGGCGACGCCGACATCGGCGCGCGCGTGAACATCGGCGCGGGCACGATCACCTGCAACTACGACGGCGCGAACAAGTTCCGCACCGTGATCGAGGACGACGTGTTCGTCGGCTCCGACACGCAGCTCGTCGCGCCGGTGCGCGTCGGCCGCGGCGTGACGATCGCGGCCGGCACGACGATCTGGAAGGACGTCGCCGAAGGCGTCCTCGCATTGAACGAGAAGACGCAGACCGCGAAGAGCGGCTACGTCCGCCCGGTCAAGAAGAAGAGCTGAACCTTTAGCGGGCGCCCGGACGGCGCCCGCGTCGACTTACAGGATTGACCATTCATGTGCGGCATTGTCGGCGCAGTTGCGCAGCGTAATATCGTTCCGGTGCTGATCGAAGGATTGCGGCGCCTCGAATACCGTGGCTACGATTCGTGCGGCGTCGCCGTGCTCGAGCCGGGCGCGCCGAAGCGCGCGCGCAGCGTCGCGCGCGTCGCCGATCTCGACGCGCAGGTGCAGGAATCGCATCTCGAAGGCACGACCGGCGTCGCGCACACGCGCTGGGCGACGCACGGCGCGCCCGTCACGCACAACGCACACCCGATCTTCTCGTCGAACGCGCTCGCGCTGGTGCACAACGGCATCATCGAGAACTTCGAGACGCTGCGCGAAGCGCTGCGCGCGAAGGGCTACGAGTTCGTGTCGCAGACCGACACCGAAGTCATCGCGCACCTCGTGCACAGCCTGTATCGCGGCGACCTGTTCGCGGCCGTGCGCGAAGCCGTGCAGCAGCTGCACGGCGCGTATGCGATCGCGGTGACGCACAAGGACCAGCCGCACACCGTCGTCGGTGCGCGCCAGGGTTCGCCGCTCGTCGTCGGCCACGGCGACGGCGAGAACTTCCTCGCATCCGACGCACTGGCGCTGGCCGGCAGCACCGACCGCTTCACGTTCCTCGAGGAAGGCGACGTGTGCGAACTGTCGCTCGACGGCGTGAAGATCGTCGACCGCCACGGCGCGCTCGCGCAGCGCGAGATCCGCGTCGTCAGCGCATACGGCGGCGCGGTCGAGCTGGGCCCGTACCGCCACTTCATGCAGAAGGAAATCTTCGAGCAGCCGCGCGCGATCGGCGACACGGTGCCGCAAACCGAAGCGTTCGACGCGACGCTGTTCGGCGAGGCGGCCCCCGCCGCGTTCGCGAACATCGACAGCCTGCTGATCCTCGCGTGCGGCACGAGCTACTACTCGGGCCTCACCGCGAAGTACTGGCTCGAATCGATCGCGAAGATCCCGACCCAGGTCGAGATCGCGAGCGAATACCGCTACCGCGAGTCGGTGCCGAACCCGCGCCAGCTCGTGCTGGTGATTTCGCAGTCGGGCGAGACGGCCGACACGCTCGCCGCGCTCAAGCACGCGCAGTCGCTCGGCCACACGCATACGCTCGCGGTGTGCAACGTCGCGACGAGCGCGATGGTGCGCCTCACCGAGATGCAGTTCCTGACGCACGCGGGCACCGAGATCGGCGTCGCGTCGACCAAGGCGTTCACGACGCAGCTCGTCGCGCTGTTCGTGCTGGCCGCGACGCTCGGCAAGCTGCGCGGGCACGTCGACGCCGCGCAGGAAGCGCAATTCCTGAAGGAGCTGCGCCACCTGCCGGCCGCGCTGAACAGCGTGCTCGCGCTCGAGCCGCAGATCATCGCGTGGTCGGACGAATTCGCACGCAAGGAAAACGCGCTGTTCCTCGGCCGCGGGCTGCACTACCCGATCGCGCTCGAAGGCGCGCTGAAGCTGAAGGAAATCTCGTACATCCACGCCGAGGCCTATCCGGCCGGCGAACTGAAGCACGGGCCGCTCGCGCTCGTCACCGAAGCGATGCCGGTCGTGACGGTCGCGCCGAACGACACGCTGCTCGAGAAGCTGAAGTCGAACATGCAGGAAGTGCGCGCACGCGGCGGCGAGCTGTACGTGTTCGCGGATGCCGACACGCAGATCGTCAACGACGACGGCCTGCACGTGATCCGGATGCCGGAACACTACGGGCAGCTGTCGCCGATCCTGCACGTCGTGCCGCTGCAGCTGCTCGCGTATCACACCGCATGCGCGCGCGGCACCGACGTCGACAAGCCGCGCAACCTCGCGAAGTCGGTGACGGTGGAATGACGCGTGCCTCCCGCGAGGGAGGCCAGTGGCCCGTCAGGGCTGAGTATCCGCGTGAAGCAGGCCATTCGGCCAGGTCGAGATATATACCACTTGGTGGTATATAATCCTGTGCTAATTTGACTGGCTCGACATGTCTGCTTCCGTACGACGCGTGTTCAAGACGAAGTGGTTTCACAAGGCAGCAGGAAAAGCGGGAATCGCCGATGGCGAACTGTGCCGCGCAGTGCGACAGCTGGCGCGGGGCCAGGGCGTCGATCTTGGAGGCAACGTCTGGAAGAAGCGTCTGGACGGGAATCGTCAGCGCGGCATCGTGCTGGGCAAGGTCGGGCATACGTGGGTGTTCGTGTTCCTGTTCGCCAAGTGCGACCGTGACAACATCGACGCTCACGAACTGCGCGCCTTCAAAAAGCTCGCAGCGGATGTCGGTCGACGCACCGACGTCGACATCGCGACACTGGTCGCACTGAACGAGTGGGTGGAGATTTGCAATGGCTAAGAGCCGATTCAAGAGCGACGCGACGGAGGCGGTCCACAGCGCTGCGTCGGGTCTCTATCGCGCACGGCAGATCGACAAGAAGACAATGCGCGAATACGACGTCCTTTGCATCGAAGCGGCGCCGAAGTTCGATCCGGAAGCGATCGCACGCATCCGTAAGTCGGTCAATGTCAGCCAGAGCGTGTTCGCGCTCTACCTGAACACGACGACGTCGACGATTCGCCAATGGGAACAGGGCGACAAGCGGCCGAGCGGTATCGCCGCGCGCATGTTGCAGATCGTCGAGAAACACGGGCTCGAGGTATTTTCGTGAAACGTGCTCCCCGAGCACGGATGAGCGGCCGCCTTCTCACCGGGCACCGCAACGCGACGCGAGCCGCACGCAAGATGACGGAGAGACCATGGTAAGACTGTTTGGATGCGGATTGCTGGCGCTGAGCTTCGCGTCGACGGGCTGGGCGGCCGAGCACTACGTCGAAGTCTGGAACCCGCCCGAGGCGCGGTTGCAGGCGGCGCGTACGCCGGATGCCCGTACGCCGGCAGCGCGCCCGGGTGCCGACGCGCACGCGGGCGGCAAGACCGTGGAAAAGCACGCGAGCGTGCAGCCGAAGGCTGCGGTCAAGCTGCACAAGCGCCGCGTCGCACAAGCCGTGAAAACCGTGCCGCATCGACCGACCGCCGCGACGGTCGAAACACCGGCCGCACCGCGCCCGGTCGCGCAGCCCGCGCCGGGCCGGCTCACGGTGATGCAGCCGGCCATGCCCGATACGCCGCACGCACTCAAGTTCTCGGACATCCCGCGGCAATACACGCCGGACGGCAATGTGCTGCGTGTCGGCACGGGCAGCCGTTCCGCGGAGGTGACGCGATAATGGAAGCGCAGACCTATCACGGCTACCAGATCTGGGGCCATTCGATCCTGCAACAGGATGAAATCCTGCAGCCCGAACGCTTCGCGGCGAGCGGCACGATCACGCAGAACAATCGGCTCGTCGAAGCGTCGGGCGTGCTCGGCGTGTTCGACACCGAGGACGAAGCGCGCGAAGCGGGGCTCGAATGGGCCCGCGCATGGATCGACAACCATCGCTGAACGGGCCGCGCGGCCGCGCGCGCGCCGTCATCAACGCAAGAAAAAAGGGGCGTCCATGACGCCCCTTTCTGCATTCGGCCCCGGCCCGCTCACGCAACGGGCCGCGGCGGCGGCACCACCGTCCGCGGCCGGCCGACCAGCCGCGCCAGCACGACGATCGCGACCAGCGTGACGACGTACGCCGCGATCTGGATCCCCGCCGGACGCGCGGTGTAGCCGATCAGCGTATGCAGCGCCTTGCCGACGATGCTCGATTCCTTGAGCAGCCACGAGGTATCCCAGACCGCATCGCCCCACGACGGCACGAGGCCGGCGGCGAGCAGGAAGCCGACGCACTGGCTCGCCATCCCCGCCGCGAGCAGCACGATCAGCGCGTTGGTGACGGAGAACAGGCGCTTGAGCGGAATCTGCAGCAGGCCCGCATACATCGCGTAACCGAGCCCGGCGCCGCCCAGCACGCCGAGCAGCCCGCCGACGATCATCTGCGGCGTCTGTCCCGGATCGCCCGCCGCGATGCCGTACAGGAACAGCACTGCCTCGGAGCCCTCGCGCAGCACCGCGACACCGACGACGATCGCGAGCCCCGTCAGCGGCCGGCTGCCGGCCGCGACGGCCCGGCCGACCTCGCCCATGTGCAGCGCCATCTCGCGGCCGTGGCGGCTCATCCAGATGCAGTGCCACGCCAGCATCAGCGTCGCGACGAACATCACGCCGGCGTTGAAGACTTCCTGCCCCATGCCGGAGGCCAACTGCGAAATCACGTCGGCGAACGCGGCGATCAGGCCGGCGCCGATCACGCCGCCGACGAGCCCGCCGCCGACCCACCAGCCGCGCCTCGGCACGCCCTTCGTCGCGGCCATCACGATCGAAACCACCAGCGCGGCCTCGAGCACTTCACGAAAGACGATCAGGGCGGTAGACAGCATGGCGATATCCGCTTATTTGACGGTCAGGTGCGTTTTCGACTGCGCTTCGTGATACTCGTCGTGGAACTCGTAGGTGCCGGCCTTCAGCGGCCCGATCAGGATCTCGATCGACTTGCCGGCCGGCACGACCTTCTCTGCCTTGAAATCGTCGCTTTCGAATTCCGCGGGCGTCGCGTCGAGGTTCTTCACGACGAACTTCACCTTCTTGCCGGCCGGAATCGTCACGCCGTCGGGCGAAAACTTGTGGTCCTTCAGGGTCAGGTTGACGACGTCGTCGGCAGCGAATGCGGACGTTGCCGATGCGCCCAGCAGGGCCAGTGCGAAACCGAAAGCGAAGCGATTCATACGGGTAACGAAATGAAATATCGAGGGGAACCGATAGTAAGATCGATTCGCATTTCCCTCTTCAAGTACCCTTACTGACGGCATGGACATCGTGCATCACCGACATGACATGCACCTTGTCGCGCAAGGCTCCGCCAGATTTCGCCGACAATACCCGAGCGTCAATCGGGAAAAATTCGGACTGACGCACGCGGGCGAATTGCGATTCGTCTGACTTCAGTTTTACAAATTGCTTATGCGGCGCCGAACGCATCGAAGGGGCTTGACCTTCCCACCATGGCAAGCTTCATGCTGCTCATGTTTCTCAATCGCCCATCCACCCAGGAGAACACGATGGAATTCGAAGTCCAGGACATGACCTGCGGCGGCTGCGCCAACGCCATCACGCGCGCCGTGACGGCAGCGGACCCCGCCGCGAAGCTCGACATCGACGTGGCCGCGAAGACGGTCAAGGTCGAGTCGGCACAAGGCGCCGAACGCGTGCAGTCGATCATCGAAGCCGCGGGCTTCCACCCGGCACTGCGCTCGGCCTGACGCGCGCGGGCGCGGCGCCCGTCGGCACCGCGCCCCGCACACCGGCCGCGTCAGCGCAGCCGGATCAGCGTCGACTTCAGCTCGGTGTATTTCTCGAGCGCGTGCAGCGACTTGTCGCGGCCATTGCCCGACTGCTTGTAGCCGCCGAACGGGAAATTCATGTCGCCGCCTTCGTCGTAGCAGTTCACCCACACCGTGCCCGCCCGCAGCCGGCGCGACACGTCGTGCGCGGTCGTGAGATTGGACGTCCACACCGCCGCCGCCAGGCCGTACTCGGTATCGTTCGCGATCCGCACGGCCTCGTCGACATCGTCGAACACGATCACCGACAGCACCGGGCCGAAGATCTCCTCGCGCGCGATCTTCGCGTCGGGCTTCACCTCGAACACCGTCGGCTCCACGTAGAAGCCGCCCGTCTCCTCCTTCACGCGCGCACCGCCCGTGACGAGCGTGCCCTCCTTGCGCCCGGCATCGATGTAGCCGAGCACGCGTTCGAGCTGGATCCCGTCGACGATCGCGCCCATCGATACCGACGGATCGAGCGGGTTGCCCGGCACGTACGCGCGCGCGGCCGCGACCAGCTTCTCGATGAACGCGTCCTTGATGTCGCGATGCACGAGCAGGCGCGAGCCGGCCGTGCACATCTCACCCATGTTGTAGAAGATCGCGCCGGCCGCGGCCTGCGCGGCGCGGTCGAGGTCCGGACAATCCGGCAGCACGATGTTGGGCGACTTGCCGCCGAGTTCGAGCCACGCGCGCTTCAGGTTCGACTGCGCGGCGTACTGCATGATCAGCTTGCCGACCGCGGTGGAGCCGGTGAACGCGATGCAGTCGACATCGCGATGCAGCGCGAGCAGCTTGCCCGGTTCACCCGCGCCCGGCACGACGTTGAACACGCCGGCCGGGATGCCGGCTTCGTATGCGAGCTGCGCGACGCGGATCGCGGTCAGCGGCGATTTCTCCGACGGCTTCAGCACGACGCTGTTACCGGCCGCGAGCGCCGGGCCGAACTTCCATGCGGCCATCAGGATCGGGAAGTTCCACGGCACGACGGCCGCCACCACGCCGACCGGCTCGCGCGTGACGAGACCGACGAGATGATGGTCGGCCGGCGCGACTTCGCCGCCGACCTTGTCGATCGCTTCGGCGAACCACTCGACGCAATACGCGGCGCCCGGCACGTCGACCGTCGTGGTGTCGCCGATCGGCTTGCCCGCATCGAGCGTCTCGAGCAGCGACAGTTCGTCGAGATGCTCGCGCATCAGCGCGGCCCACCGCAGCAGCACGGCCTTGCGCGCGCGCGGGTTCAGTCCGGCCCATACGCCGGCGTCGAACGCGCGGCGCGCGGCCGCGACGGCGGCGTTCACGTCGGCCTCGCCGCAATCGGCCACCTTCGCGAGCACGCGGCCGTCGATCGGGCTCACGCAGTCGAACGTCCTGCCGCCGTGCGCGTCGCGCGACGCGCCGTCGATGAATGCGCGCCCGTCGATCGTGAGCGACGCCGCCTTGTCCTGCCAGTCAGCCAAAGTCAACTTGTTCATCAGGATGCCTCAATTGTCGTGGCATTCGCGCTGCGGCACGCCGCGCAACGGCAACACTGCCGGCGGCGAATGCGGTGATGCGCGGTCAGAAGGTGGCCGGCGAATTCGCCGACACGACCTCGCAGAGCTGTTCCGCGCTGGGATTGCGAAAACGGTGCGGCAAACGGCTTTCGAAGTAGTAGCCGTCTCCGGGGTCGAGCAGCCACGTCGCGCCGTCGACGGTGAGCTCGAGCCGGCCCGACACGACCACGCCGCCCTCGTGCCCCGCGTGCACGAGCATCTCGGGCCCCGTGTCGGCGAGCGGCTGGTAGATCTCGCGCATGATGCACATGTTGCGGTCCTTCACGCCCGCGCCGACGAGATGAAACGCGAGCGCGTCGTTGCCGAGGTTCGGCATCTCGTCTCGGCGCGATACGACCGAGCGCGATTCGACGAGTTCGAACGTGAAGAACTCCGCGAGACTCATCGGAATGCATTCGAGCAGTTTCTTCAGCGAGCCGACCGACGGGCTCACACGCCCCTGTTCGATCAGCGAGATCGTGCCGTTGGTCACGCCGGCCCGCTTCGCGAGTTCGCGCTGCGACAGGCCATGCTTGTTGCGCACGAAACGCAGGCGCTCGGCGACTTCGGTGGACATCGATTCGGTTTCGGACACGATAGGAGTGCGGTGAAAAAGTGAAACGATGCGTTGAACGGCATTACGCAGCCGTTGAATATTCTAATCACTTTATGCCGCGCATCAGCGGGGAAAACCCTGAAAGGCGTTCGAAATAATGAACACCCCGCGAATCATTCCGTTTGCGAATCTTTTGTTCGGAGTGCCTCGGGAAAGCCCTGACATGAGACCGTCAAAAAACATTTGACGCCGTTTTTGGCTCGTATATGCTGGCTCTCAGGTCAGCGTCATTGGCCATTCATCGGCACCGAAAAACGTTACTGCAACGTAAAAATTGATGCCCTTCGATGTAAATGACGCAGGCCCGACACCTCGATTATTTTAAACGCCTCGTGCGCTGAAACGATCAGGTGTTCAATACTTTCAACAAACCAGTCGAGTGTAATCGTGAGAGTCCGTGGCCCTCTGGTGAGGTGGGATCGAGGCGATGTGCGAAGTTTGCGCAGCGCTGCTCCCGCTTCCGATGGCAGTTGCGGCTGGCATAGTCCTCGCCTGCTGCATCTGTCGATCTACACCATCCTGTCCCGTCGTTCCGTTCGCCGTCACAACGCCGTTTCCGCACGCGCGTTCGTGGCCGTCGATACCGACGAAGTCGCGTCGCTGCTGCCATAGCGCCTCTCCTCCTTTTCTCGTCGTTCGTTTCAAATGCCTGCTCGTTAGCCGCGTCGTCTGCGCGGTGACGGAACGCGTTCGCGCATCCATTGCCGCGTCGCGCAGCACAACGAAACGAACGACGGCCTGACCGTCGCGCGCAGCGCGGATCGCCATGCGAACCCGTTGCGCCCATTCACCAGCGGCCTTGCGCATTTCGCCAGGCTGCGGGGTCGTGTCGCGCCTGCATTTCACGATTTTCCCGCGCAACGCACGTCATGGCCCTACGGACAACTGATTGACGTCATGGAAAGGAAACCCCTCGTCGGCATCACCGCCGACCTCACGCAAATCGGCGCACATGCGTCGCACACGGTCGGCGACAAGTACGTCGCGGCGATCGTCGACGGCGCGCACGCGCTCGCGATGGTGCTGCCCGCGCTCGGCGATCGCCAGTCGACCGACGACGTGCTCTCCACGGTCGACGGCCTGTTGTTTACCGGCAGCTATTCGAACGTCGAGCCGCACCTGTACGGCGGCGAGCCGAGCGCACCTGGCACGAAGCACGATCCCGCACGCGACGCGACGACGCTGCCGCTGCTGCGCGCGGCGATCGTCGCGGGCGTGCCCGTGCTGGCCGTATGCCGCGGCTTCCAGGAGCTGAACGTCGTCTGCGGCGGCACGCTGCATCAGCGCGTGCACGAAGTGCCCGGCCTCGCCGATCACCGCGAGGACGACGACGCGCCGATGGACACGCAATACGGCCCCGCGCACGTCGTGCGCCTGACGCCCGGCGGCGTGCTGCACACGCTCGCCGGCGGCCGCGACGACGTGCACGTGAACTCGCTGCACAAGCAGGGCATCGCGCAGCTCGGTTCCGGCCTCGCCGTCGAAGCCGTCGCGCCGGACGGCCTGATCGAGGCCGTCAGCGTCGTCGATGCACCGGCCTTCGCCCTCGCCGTGCAATGGCACCCGGAATGGCGGCATGCGCACGACCCGCTGTCGAGCGCGATCTTCCGCGCCTTCGGCGACGCCTGCCGCGCGCACCGCAACGCCCGCACGCGCGCCGCGGCCGCCGCCGCGCTCGCTTGAGCGCGCCGACCCACATAACGAGAACAGACATGCAAGACATCGAAGACTTTCTGAAGCAACACCGGATCACCGAGATCGAAGCGATCATTCCCGACATGGCCGGCATCGCGCGCGGCAAGATCACGCCGCGCAACAAGTTCACTTCCGGCGAATCGATGCGGCTGCCGCAGGCCGTGATGGTGCAGACCGTCACCGGCGAGTATCCGGAAGACGGCTCGCTGACCGGCGTGACCGATCCCGACATGGTGTGCGTGCCCGACACGTCGACCATTCGCCTGATCCCGTGGGCCGTCGATCCGACCGCGCAGGTGATCCACGACTGCGTGCACTTCGACGGCTCGCCGGTCGAGATTTCGCCGCGCTACGTGCTGCGCCGCGTGCTCGACCTGTACAAGGCGAAGGGCTGGAAGCCGGTCGTCGCGCCGGAGCTCGAGTTCTACCTGGTCGACATGAACAAGGACCCGGACCTGCCGCTGCGTCCGCCGGTCGGCCGCACGGGCCGCCCCGAAACGGGCCGCCAGTCGTATTCGATCGAGGCGGTCAACGAGTTCGATCCGCTGTTCGAGGACATCTACGAATACTGCGAAGCGCAGAACCTCGACATCGACACGCTGATCCACGAAGTCGGCGCCGCGCAGATGGAAATCAACTTCATGCACGGCGACGCGCTGTCGCTCGCCGACCAGGTGTTCCTGTTCAAGCGCACGGTGCGCGAGGCCGCGCTGCGTCACAACATGTACGCGACGTTCATGGCGAAGCCGATGGAAAACGAGCCGGGTTCGGCGATGCACGTGCATCAGAGCATCGTCGACGAGGAAACGGGCCGGAACCTGTTCACGTCGCCGGAAACCGGCGGCGCGACGTCGATGTTCTACAACTACCTCGCGGGGCTGCAGAAATACACGCCCGCGCTGATGCCGATCTTCGCGCCGTACATCAACTCGTACCGCCGGCTGTCGCGCTTCATGGCCGCGCCGATCAACGTGCAATGGGGCTACGACAACCGCACGGTCGGCTTCCGCATCCCGCACTCGGGCCCGGCCGCGCGCCGCATCGAGAACCGGATTCCGGGCGTCGACTGCAACCCGTACCTCGCGCTCGCGGCGACGCTCGCGGCCGGCTATCTCGGCATGACGCAGCGGCTGGAGCCGACCGAACCGCTCGTCAGCGACGGCTACGAACTGCCGTACCAACTGCCACGCAACCTCGAGGAAGGGCTCACGCTGATGGCCGCGTGCGAGCCGCTCGGCGAGATTCTCGGCCACAAGTTCCTGAAGGCGTATTTCGCGCTGAAGGAAACCGAATACGAAGCGTTCTTCCGCGTGATCAGCTCGTGGGAACGCCGCCATCTGCTGCTGCACGTCTGAGCGTGCACACGACCGAATACGGAATCACGGAGGAAACATGACTTACCGCAACGAATCTGCCTGGATCCAGCCGGCCGCGCCGGCCACCGCACCGCGCACGACGCAGGCGCGCTCGACCGCCGAATACCGCGCGCTCGACGCCGCGCACCACATCCACCCGTTCTCCGACATGGGCGCGCTCAACCGCGCAGGCAGCCGCGTGATCGTGAAGGCCGACGGCGTCTACCTGTGGGACTCGGACGGCAACAAGGTCATCGACGGCATGGCCGGCCTCTGGTGCGTGAACGTCGGCTACGGCCGCAAGGAACTCGCCGACGCCGCGTATCGCCAGCTTCAGGAACTGCCGTTCTACAACACGTTCTTCAAGACGACGCACCCGCCGGTGATCGAACTGTCGGCGATGCTCGCCGAAGTCACGCCCGACGGCTTCAACCACTTCTTCTATTGCAACAGCGGCTCGGAAGGCAACGACACCGTACTGCGCCTCGTGCACCAGTACTGGCGTGTGCAGGGCAAGCCGCAGAAGAAGGTCGTGATCTCGCGCAAGAACGGCTATCACGGCTCGACGATCGCGGGTGGCACGCTCGGCGGGATGGGCTACATGCACGAGCAGATGCCGTCGAAGGTCGAGAACATCGTGCACATCGACCAGCCGTATTTCTTCGGCGAAGCCGCGACTGGCGAAACGCCCGAAGCATTCGGTCTGGCCCGCGCGCAGCAGCTCGAGGCGAAGATCCTCGAACTCGGCGCGGAGAACGTCGCCGCGTTCATCGGCGAGCCGTTCCAGGGCGCCGGCGGCGTGATCTTCCCGCCGTCGACCTACTGGCCGGAAATCCAGCGGATCTGCCGCAAGTACGACATCCTGCTCGTTGCCGACGAAGTGATCGGCGGCTTCGGCCGCACCGGCGAATGGTTCGCGCATCAGCACTTCGGCTTCGAGCCGGACCTGATCACGATGGCCAAGGGCCTGACGTCGGGTTACGTGCCGATGGGCGCGGTGGGCATCCACGAACGCATCGCGCGGCCGATCATCGACAACGGCGAATTCAATCACGGCCTCACGTACTCGGGCCATCCGGTCGCGGCGGCGGTGGCGGTCGCGAACCTGAAGCTGCTGCGCGACGAAGGGATCGTCGAGCGCGTGAAGCACGACACCGGCCCGTACTTCCAGGCGCTGATGCGCGAAACCTTCGCGCGTCATCCGATCGTCGGCGAAGTGCACGGCCACGGGATGGTCGCGAGCCTGCAGCTCGCCGAGTCGCCGGCCGAACGCCGCCGCTTCGCGAACGGCGGTGACGTCGGCACGATCTGCCGCGACTTCTGCTTCAACGGAAACCTGATCATGCGAGCGACCGGCGACCGGATGCTGCTGTCGCCGCCGCTCGTGATCTCGCGTCAGGAAATCGATGAACTCGTATCGAAGGCGAAGAAGGCCGTCGATGCGACCGCCCAGCAACTGGGCCTTTCGTAACGACTTTGCCTACAGGCGTGCGGCGGGCGCCGCACGCCGCCATAACCCAGGGGAATTCCACCATGCGTGCCTGCTTTCTTCGCCAAGCCTGTTCCGTCGCGGCTCTTGCCGCCGCGGCCGCGTTCACGTCGGTCGCCAGCCCGTCGGCGCGTGCCGACGAGCTGAACGTCTACAACTGGTCCGACTACATCGCACCCGACACGATCCCGAATTTCCAGAAGCAGACGGGCATCCACGTCAAGTACGACAACTACGACAGCGACGACACGCTGCAGGCGAAGCTGCTGGCGGGCAGTTCGGGCTACGACATCGTCGTGCCGACCTCGAACTACATGGCCAAGCAGATCCAGGCCGGTGTGTACCAGAAGCTCGACAAATCGAAGATCCCGAACCTCGCCAACCTCGACCCGCTGCTGATGAAGATGATCTCGGATGCCGACCCGGGCAACCAGTACGGCGTCCCCTGGGCCTACGGCACGGACGGCATCGGCTACAACGCGCAGGCGGTGAAGAAAGCGCTCGGCGACAAGGCGCCCGTCGACAGCTGGGCGCTGGTGTTCG
This sequence comes from Burkholderia sp. MSMB0856, assembly GCF_001524645.2. Lineage (NCBI taxonomy): Bacteria > Pseudomonadati > Pseudomonadota > Betaproteobacteria > Burkholderiales > Burkholderiaceae > Burkholderia > Burkholderia sp. MSMB0856. The sequence continues at coordinate 3,284,932 of NZ_CP013427.1, forward strand.
ACCCGGCCAACATGGAAAAGCTGAAAAGCTGCGGCGTGTCGTTCCTCGACCAGGCCGTCGACGTGTTCGCCGCGACGCTGCAATACATGGGCAAGGATCCGAACAGCAAGAACCCCGGCGACTATCAGGCTGCCTTCGAAGTCCTGAAGAAAGTCCGCCCGTACATCACCCAGTTCAACTCGTCCGGCTACATCAACGATCTCGCGAACAACGACGTGTGCGTCGCGCTCGGCTGGTCGGGCGACATCGGCATCGCGCACCGCCGCTCGTCGGAGGCGAAGCGCTCGTACGACATCAAGTTCGCGAATCCGAAGGAAGGCGGCCTGCTGTGGTTCGACGTGATGGTGATCCCGAAGGATGCGCCGCACCCCGAGGCCGCGCTCAAGTGGATCAACTACGTGTCCGACGCGAAGGTCAACGCCGCGATCACCAACACGGTGTTCTACCCGACCGCTAACAAGGCCGCGCACCAGTTCGTGACGCCGGCCGTCGCGCAGGATCCGACCGTCTATCCGCCCGAAGACGTGCTGAAGAAGATGGTGCTGATGAAGCCGATGCCGGCCGACATCCTGCGCCTCGAGAACCGTCTGTGGGCGCAGCTGAAAACCGGCCACTGATCGCCAAGCATCACGGCGGCGCAGGCATCGCTCCACGCCTGCACGCCTGAGATACGCGGACAGCCGTCCGCCAGCGCGCACCGCGCGCACTGTTCCATCCGGCATGAGCCGTTGTCCGCGAGTCGCGTTGCGCGCCTCGCGCGGGGACGCTCACGCCCGCAATCCGTGAAGAACGAATGGTGACTCCCATGCAATCGATACCCTCTTCCGCTGCTGCACGACAGACTCAACCGGCCGCCACGGCCCGTACCAAGAACGACGCCTTCGTGCGCATCGAAAACGTCGTGAAGAAGTTCGGCGACAGCACGGCCGTCGACAACGTCAACCTGACGATCGCGAAGAACGAATTGTTCGCACTGCTCGGCAGCTCGGGCTGCGGCAAGTCGACGCTCTTGCGCATGCTCGCCGGGCTGGAAACGGCCACCTCCGGCAAGATCTTCGTCGACGGCGAGGACCTCGCGTCGCTGCCGCCGTACCGCCGGCCGGTGAACATGATGTTCCAGTCGTACGCGCTGTTTCCGCACATGTCGGTCGAGTCGAACGTCGCGTTCGGCCTGAAGCAGGAAGGCACGCCGAAGAACGAAATCAAGGAACGCGTGGCCGACGCGCTCGCGCTCGTGCAGATGAGCAAGTACGCGAAGCGCAAGCCGCATCAACTGTCGGGCGGCCAACAGCAGCGCGTCGCGCTCGCCCGCTCGCTGGTGAAGCGCCCGAAGCTGCTGCTGCTCGACGAGCCGATGTCCGCGCTCGACAAGAAGATCCGCCAGAAGACCCAGCTCGAACTCGTGAATATCATCGAGAAGGTCGACGTGACCTGCGTGATGGTCACGCACGACCAGGAAGAAGCGATGACGATGGCGAGCCGCCTCGCGGTGATGAGCGAAGGCAAGATCGTGCAGATCGGCACGCCCGGCGAAGTGTACGAATACCCGAACAGCCGCTTCTCGGCCGAGTTCATCGGCTCGACGAACCTGTTCGAAGGACGCGTGGTCGAGGACGAACCCGATCACATCTTCGTCGAGAGCGACGATCTCGAAGCACGCATGTACGTGAGCCACGGCGTGACCGGCCCGCTCGGCATGCCGGTCGGCATCTCGGTGCGCCCGGAACGCGTGCACGTGTCCCGCGAAAAACCAGGCTCGCATCACAACTGGGCGCGCGGTGTGGTGACCGACATCGCGTACATGGGTGCGTACTCGCTGTATCACGTGCGTCTGCCGAGCGGCAAGACGGTCGTGTCGAACCTGTCGAGCTCGCACCTGATGCACGACAGCGCGCCGGCGTGGAACGACGACGTGTTCGTGTCGTGGTCGCCGGCCAGCGGCGTCGTGCTGACGCAGTGAGGGCGACATGATGAGAACTTCCGCTTCCACGCCGTCCGCGCCGGTCCAGACCGGCGCCACCGCTGCCACACATGCCGCCAAACGCCGCAGCCGCTTCGCCGCGCTGTCGCGCTTCCTGCCGTCGGGCCGCGGCATCGCGATCGGCGTGCCGTTCCTGTGGCTCACGATCTTCTTCGCGCTGCCGTTCGTGCTGGTGTTCAAGATCAGCTTCGCCGACCAGGTGATGGGCATCCCGCCGTACACGTCGCTCGTCGAGATCAAGGACGGCGTCGTGCACTTCGCGCTGCAGCTGTCGCACTACGCGTTCCTGCTGCAGGACGACCTGTACATCGCGACCTACCTCAGCTCGCTGAAGATGGCCGCCGTGTCGACGGTGCTGTGTCTGCTGATCGGTTACCCGATGGCGTACTACATCGCGCGCTCGGAACCGGGCCGGCGCAACGTGCTGATGATGGCCGTGATGCTGCCGTTCTGGACGTCGTTCCTGATTCGCGTGTACGCATGGATCGGCATCCTGAAGGATGACGGTCTCCTGAACCACACGCTGATCGCACTGGGCATCATCCACACGCCGCTGCGCCTCTACCACAGCGACGCGGGCGTCTACATCGGGATGGTCTATTCGTACCTGCCGTTCATGGTGATGCCGCTGTATGCGCACCTCGTGAAGATGGATCTCACGCTGCTCGAGGCCGCGTACGACCTGGGCGCCAAGCCGTGGGTCGCGTTCACGCGCATCACGCTGCCGCTGTCGAAGAACGGGATCATCGCCGGCAGCCTGCTGGTGTTCATTCCGGCGGTCGGCGAATACGTGATTCCGGAACTGCTCGGCGGCGCCGACACGCTGATGATCGGCCGCGTGATGTGGGACGAGTTCTTCAACAACATGGATTGGCCGATGGCGTCCGCGGTGACGGTCGCGATGGTGCTGCTGTTGCTGGTGCCGATGGCGCTGTTCCAGTACTACCAGGTCAAGGAACTGGAGGAAGCGAAATGATCAAGCCGAGCAAACCGCTGTCGACGGGCGTTCTCGCCTTCGGCTTCCTGTTCCTGTACATCCCGATCATCAGCCTGGTCGTGTACTCGTTCAACGAGTCGAAGCTGGTGACGGTGTGGTCGGGCTTCTCGCTGAAGTGGTACGCGGCGCTGTGGCAGGACGACGAGCTGCTCACGGCCGCGTGGCTGTCGCTGAAGATCGGCCTGTTGACGGCCACCGCGTCGGTCGCGATCGGCACGTGGGCGGGCTTCGTGCTCGCGCGCTTCGGCCGCTTCAAGGGCTTCACGCTGTACACGGGGATGATCAACGCGCCGCTGGTGATTCCGGAGGTGATCCAGGGGATCTCGCTGCTGCTGCTGTTCGTGGCGCTGGAGCAGATGTTCGGCTGGCCGAAGGGTCGCGGGATGGTGACGATCTGGATCGGCCACGTGATGCTGTGCGTGTCGTACGTGGCGATCATCGTGCAGTCGCGCGTCAAGGAGATGAACAAGTCGCTGGAGGAAGCCGCGCTCGATCTGGGCGCGACGCCGCTGAAGGTGTTCTTCGTGGTGACGCTGCCGCTGATCTCGCAGGCGCTGCTGTCGGGCTGGCTGCTGTCGTTCACGCTGTCGATCGACGATCTGGTGCTGTCGGCGTTCCTGTCGGGGCCGGGCTCGACGACGCTGCCGCTGGTGGTGTTCTCGCGCGTGCGACTCGGGCTGAACCCGGAGATGAACGCGCTGGCGACGCTGTTCATCACGGCGGTGACGATCGGCGTGATCGTCGTGAACCAGATGATGATCGCGCGCGAACGGCGCCGGGTGGCCGACTTGAAGGCGGCGTTCGCGGCGGCCTGACTTCCCTCTTCCTTTCCATCGATAACAAGACCCGCGCGCCGCACGATGCGGCGCGCGAACCGATCACACATTGACAGGCCCACGACAAGGAGAATCCGCAATGAAGAAGAAACTGATCTGCCTGCTGGTGGCCGGCGCGTTGCCGGGCATCGCGCTGGCCGACTCGACCTCCGCCGAAATCAAGGCACTGCAGGCGCAGGTCGCCGCGCTGCAGAAACAGATGAAGGCCATGCAGGCGCAGCTCGCCGCGAAGCCGGGCGGCGCATCTGTCGCGCAGGCCGGCGCGACGGCCTCGGCCAAGCCGGCAATGGTGGCCGCCGATCCGTCCTCGCCGGACTACGGCCGTGCCCAGGCCACGCTGACCAACGACGAAGTCAGCGAGATGAAGCAGCAGATCGCGAACCAGCAGCTGAAGGTCGACTCGCTGACGGACGCGGCCAACACCGGGCCGCTCGCGGGCCTGTCGGTCACCGGCTACATCGACCCGACCTACATCTACAACCGCGCGGCCGGCACGTCGTCGTTCCTGTTCGCGAACCACGAGAACGCGTACAACTACTTCAACAGCACGTTCGGCGATCTCTACCTCGACATCAAGAAGACCTTCGGCGTCGGCCCGATGGCGCCGTCGGCGGAGATCACGCTGATGCCGAACCGCGGCAACGGCATCACGCTGCTGCAGAACTCGCGCGGCTCGATCACCGACAACCTGCTGAACACGGCGGTCGTCAACGTGCCGATCACCGCGTCGACGACGCTCGTCGCCGGTTTGATCCCGAGCTTCGGCGGCTACGAGGTGCAGCAGTCGAACCAGATGCTCACGCTCACGCACAACCTGCTGTACGATTTCTCGGATCCGGGCAGCTACGTCGGCGTCGGCGCGAACTACACGAAGGGCAACTGGGCGTGGAAGTTCTTCCTCGGCAACGAGCAGTACCGCACGTACGGCTCGGTCACGCAGACGGGCACCAATGCGCTCGGCGACCCGATCAGCACGAGCAACAAGGTGCCGACCTTCACCGCGCGCGCGGACTACACGTGGTCGAGCGCGCTCGATATCGGCGGATCGTTCAACATCGGACGGCAGACGCTGGCGAGCGCGATCGACGATCAGGGCGTCGTGCACTACGGCCCGGGCGGCGCGGCACCGAGCGCCTATGGTTCGTTCTTCTTCGGCGAACTCGACGCGACCTACACGCTCGCCGATGTTCAGTACAACGCCGAAATCGACTACGGCCGGCAGCAGCATGCGGCGTTCAACGGCGGGCTCGCGCAGTGGTACGGTCTGTCGCTGCTCGCGCACCGCAAGTTCAACGCGCCGGTGGTCGGCCGCATGGGCGTGACGCTGCGCTACGACCTGCTCGCCAACACGAAGAACGGCGGCGGCGGTGGCGGCATCGCGCTGAACGGCAACGGGATGGATCCGAACAACGGCTTCGGCGTCGACGCGGACTGCCTCGCAATGTCGAAGGCCGGCGGCGGCCTCGGCTTCGAGTGCAAGGGCGCAATCCGTCAGGACGTCGCGCTCGACCTGCTGTTCTATCCGACCCAGCAGATCACCGTGAAGGTCGAATACCGGCACGACTGGGCGAACAACAAGGTGTTCCTGCGCAACGACGGTTCGTACGGCAAGTCCAACGACCTGCTCGCGACGCAGTTCATCTATTCGTTCTGATGCGGGCCACGCGGGACGCCGTGCCGCGTGCATGGCGTCCCGCGTCGTTTCAACCGGCCGGATCGCGGTGCATCGCGCACCGGCGCCGGCCGTCCTCGAGGGAGTCGGTTTGATGACGCAGTCTTTCACCCGCCGCGCCGACGCGCTCGCGCGCGACTCGTACTACGAAGCGACCGCCACGCGCCCCGTGGTCGACGATCCCGTTCTGGAGGACGCGATCGACGTCGACGTGTGCGTGATCGGCGCGGGCTTCGCGGGCTTGTCGACGGCGCTCGATTGCCGCGCGCGCGGGCTGTCGGTCGCCGTGATCGATGCGCACCGGCCGGGCTGGGGCGCGTCCGGCCGCAACGGCGGCCAGGCAATCACGGGCTTCGCGAAAGACGAGGTGATCGAGCGGCAGCTCGGCGCCGCCGGTGCGCGTGCCGCGTGGTCGCTGTCGCTCGACGGCGTCGCGCTGATCGCCGAGCGCATCGCGCGCCACGGCATCGACTGCGACTTCACGCGCGGCTACCTGACGGTCGCGACGAAGCCGCGCCGCATCGACGACCTGCGCGCGTGGATGGATGCCGCGACGTCGCGCTGGGGCCATCCGTCGCTGTCGTGGCTCGACACCGGTGCGATCCGTGCGCGCATCGCATCGTCCCGCTATCTGGCGGGCGTCTACGATCCGCTGTCGGGTCACCTGCATCCGCTCAAGTATTGCCTCGGCCTCGCCGACGCCGCGCGCCGCGAAGGCGTCGCGCTCCATGCGCACACGCCCGCGCTCGACGTCGTGCGCGGCGCGCGGCCGGTCGTACGCACGCCGTCGGGCGAAGTGCGCTGCCGCTTCGTCGTGTCGTGCTGCAACGCAGGCCCCGGCGGCATCCTGCCGGCCGCCACCGCCGCGCGCATCGCGCCGATCGCGTCGTACATCATCGCGACCGAACCGCTCGGCCGCGCGCGCGCCGACGCGCTGATCGCGCAGCGCGAAGCCGTGTGCGACAACAACTTCTTCCTCGACTATTTCCGGCTGTCCGCCGACCATCGCATGCTGTTCGGCGGCCGCGCGAACTCCGCGGGCGCGTCGCCCGACACGCTCGCCGAAACGATCCGTCAGCGCATGGTCGGCGTGTTTCCGCAACTCGCCGACGTGCGCGTCGACCACGCGTGGGGCGGCTTCGTCGACGTCACGCGCAACCGCGCGCCGGACTTCGGCGCGCTCGATCCGAACTTCTTCTACGTCCAGGGCTTCAGCGGGCACGGCGTCGCGCTGACCGGCATCGCCGGACGCGCGATCGCCGGCGCGATCGCGGGCGACACGCGCGCGTTCGACCTGTTCGCGCAGCTGCGCCACCGGCGCTTTCCCGGCGGCGACGCGTGGCGGCAGCCCGCGCTCGAACTCGGGATGCTGTACCACCGCGTGCGCGAGCTGTTCTGAGCCCCCTTCATTCGCTTTCCTGATCATGCAGACATTCGCCAACCAGCCGCACGTCGCGTCGTACTACGCGGCGACCGCCAACGATACGACCCGCCATGCGCCGCTCGCCGGCACGACCGACGCCGACGTGTGCGTGATCGGTGCGGGCCTCACCGGTTTGTCCGCCGCGCTCAACCTCGCCGAGCGCGGTCATTCGGTGACCGTGCTCGAAGCGTCGCGGGTCGGATGGGCCGCGAGCGGGCGCAACGGCGGCCAGCTGATCGGCGGCTTCGCATGCGACATCGACACGTTCGGCAACTTCATGCCGGAAGGCGACGTGAAGCGGATCTGGGACATGGGGCTCGAAACGCTGTCGCTCGTGAAGTCGCGCATCGCGCGGCACGACATCGACTGCTCGCTCGTGCCCGGCTATCTGACCGCCGCGAACACCGAACGCGACGCCGATGCGCTGAAGCGCTGGCGCGACGAGGCCGCGAAACGCTTCGGCTACGACCGCTTCCATTTCGTCGAAGCGGACGAGCTTGGCGACTACGTGCAGTCGGCGCGCTATCGCGGCGGCCTGTACGACCCCGACAGCGGCCACCTGCATCCGCTGAACTACACGCTCGGGCTCGCGCGTGCGGCGACGGACGCCGGCGTGCGGATCCACGAGGACAGTTGCGTCACGCGCGTGCGCGACGTGTCGGGCGGCCACCTCGTCGAAACCGGCCAGGGGCAGGTGCGCGCGCGCTTCGTCGTGCTCGCGTGCAATACGTACGTCGGCACGCTCGCGCCCGCGCTGTCGAAGAAGATCATGCCGGTCGGCACCTACGTGATCGCCACCGAGCCGCTCGGCGAAGCGCGCGCCGCCGCGCTGATGCCCGCGCGCGCGGCGATCTGCGACAGCCGCTTCGTGCTCGACTATTTCCGGCCGGCGCCCGACACGCGGCTCGTGTGGGGCGGCAAGGTCAGCTATTCGACCCGGGAGCCGCGCGATCTCGCGGCGGCGATGCGCGCGGACATGCTGAAGACGTTCCCGCAGCTCGCGGACGTCAAGGTCGACTACGCATGGGGCGGCTTCGTCGACATCACGATGAACCGCGCGCCGCACTTCGGGCGCGTCGCGCCGACGATGTATTTCGCGCAGGGCTTCTCGGGGCACGGCGTGAACACGACCGCGCTCGCGGGCAAGCTGATCGCCGAGGCGATCGACGGCCAGGCGAGCCGCTTCGACCTGTTCGGCAAGATCCGGCATCGCGACTTCCCCGGTGGCGCGACGCTGCGCACGCCGGCGCTGGTGCTCGCGATGAGCTGGTACCGGCTGCTCGACGCATTCGGCATGCATTGAGCGTGCCGCATCGGTGCGAAACGAAAAACGGCCGCGCAACACGCGCGGCCGTGCAATCGAATCGCATGACATCGGTGCGTCGGGCACGTAACGTCCCCACGCACCGCGTATGACATTCGCCGATCAGTCCGTCCCGTACTTCGGCGAATGCGGACCGTACAGCAGCCCGTTGGGCGGACCGGCCGACAGCAGCCGCGTGCTGGTGAACGCGGCGACGTCATGGCTCTGGTCCATCAGCGTGTTCGCGATCTGCTTGACCGCTGCCACCACCAGCATGCCGATCAGGCCGCCGCCGCCGTTGTTGCCGCCTTCGTCGCTGCTCGCGCTCGCCCGGCCCTGCCACAGCACGTCGCCGGTACGCAGGTCGACGAGCTTCGCCGAGGCCGACACGACCGTTGCGCTCGCAAGGATCCGGTAGACGGTGCCGTACTGCGACACCTTCGAATACAGCGCGGCATCCGCACCGAAGATCTCGCGCAGCTTCGCGGGCGGCGTCTGCTGGATCTCGGCCGCGTTGGTCAGGCCGTTCTGCTTGAACGTCTCGTCCATCACGGCGACCGGCACCACGTAATAGCCGGATTCGGCGAGCGGCAGCGTCATCTGCGACAGCATCCCGTAGGTCGCCGCCACGTCGGACGTTTCGTTGATGGGCGGCAGGACGAGGATCGAGCGCGGCTGGCTCTTCTTGAACGCCGTGTAGTCGGGTCGTTTCACCGGCTGCGCGCACGCGCTCAGCAGCGCGACGATCGACAGCACGGACATCAGCTTGAATGAGAGTGTCTTGAACATGGCGGGCGCGTTACGGTTTGGCGGTGGTCGAGGCGGTATCCTTCTGGCCGGCGATCGCCTGGGCGGCCGGCTTCTGAACCGCTGCCTTCGACGCGTCGGTCTTTTTCTTCATCAGAAAATCCATGAAGGTCGACGATTCCGGGAACGACTGCTTCTCGGCCTGTAGTTCCTGCTCGGCCTGCTGCTCGTTGCCGACGCTCGCGTACAGCATCCCCAGATGCGCATGGAAGCCCGGCGGCGGCATCTTGCCCTTCGCGCGAATCTCCTGCAGCGCCTTTTCGAGCGCGTCGATCTGCTCCTGCGGCGACTTCTGCCCCTTGAAATATTCGTACACCTGCGGCTGATAGCCGTTCCACTGATAAAGCGGCGGCGTGGAGCTCGCGCAGCCGGCGAGCAGCAAGGCGGCGGCCGTTGCCGGCAGCCAGTTACCCCGTTTCATGGTCTGTTCTCTTTTGATGTCGTTGTCGATCGGTCCAGCGCGGCGCCGGCCCCGGCGCGCGCTGCTGCAATGGCTGGGACGCTTATTGCGGCGCCTTCAGCGTGCCGGCGTCGACCTGGTCGACGAGATGATTCACGGCTTCCTGGATCGCAAGGTCCAGCACCTTGCCGTTGAGCGTCGAGTCGTAACCGGCCGTGCCGCCGAAGCCGATCACTTCCCGGTTCGACAGGCTGAACTCGCCCGCGCCCTGGCTCGACGCGACGACTTCCGACGTCGTCGTGTCGACGATGTTCAGGTTGACCTTCGCATACGCGACCTGCGTCTTGCCGCGGCCGAGGATGCCGAACAACTGGTGATCGCCGACGTCCTTGCGGCCGAACTCGGTCACGTCGCCGGTCACGACGTAGTTCGCGCCCTTCACGGCCTGCGCCTTCTTCATGAAGCCGGCTTCCTGCTTGATCTCGTCGAGGTTCTCGCGATCGAGCACGTTGAAGCGGCGGCTCTGCTGCAGGCGCGTGACGAGGATCGTCTTCGCCTGTCCGCCGAGGCGGTCGATGCCGTCCGAGAAGATGCCGCGCATGTAGCTCGAGCGGTTGTCGAACTTGCCGACCGCGATCGCGACGGGCTTGCCCGCATACGGCTTCTGCGCGCTGCTCACGGCCGGCACGTCGAGCGTGCGCGACGATTCGGTCGCGCAGCCGGACAGCGCCGCGACGAGCGCCGCCGCCACGAGAACGGTGCGTCGTGTCTGAATGTTCACTGCTGGTCTCCTTGCGTGAAAAGATTGCCCGGAACGGGCGTGCCGGCTCGTTGACGAGCCAGCGGTCGATGCGGTGATCGAAACGGTTGGGGCACGCATCGGCGTGCGCGACTTCATCGCCCGGATGGCGATGGAGATGGAGATGGCGGCATGCGAAGGGAAGGTGCGCGCAACGGACGTGCTGCGGCAAGATGCGAACGCGCGGCGCATGGATCGACCACCCCGCTTGCGCCGGCTACCCCGTGATTCTGTCTACTGCGCTGTTGATCGCGCATGATCGGCCCCGAATATGATTTTGGCCGATGATACCAAGCCTGATTATCGAGACGGCATTTCCCTGGAAGAATTGACGTTCTTTACGAATCGTCGCGGATCCGTGGCGCGTCACACGCCGGCCGAGCGCGCGGGACGCCCGCGCCGGCCCGCAAGCCGGCGCGCCGATTGCGGTCAGTCGGCCACTTTCTGTCGCATCGTCACGAATTCCTCGGCCGCGGTCGGGTGAATGCCGATCGTGTCGTCGAACTGCGCCTTCGTCGCGCCCGCGCGGATCGCGATCGCGATGCCCTGGATGATCTCGCCCGCATCGCGGCCGACCATGTGCGCGCCGATCACGCGCTGGCTGTCGCGCGCGACCACGAGCTTCATCAGCGTGCGCTCGTCGCGGCCGGACAGCGTATGGCGCAACGCCTTGAACGACGTGCGGTAGATGTCGATCTCGTCGTGCAGGCGACGCGCATCGGCCTCGGTCAGGCCGACCGTCGCGATCTCGGGCTGGCTGAACACGGCCGACGGCACGTAATCGTGATCGACCGCGACGCGCGTGCCGCCGAACAGCGTCCGCGCGAGCAGGCCGCCGTCGCGGGTCGCCACCGGGGTGAGTTGCGGCCGCGACGTGACGTCGCCGATCGCATGGATCGACGGCACCGACGTCGCCGAATACGCATCGACGGCGATCGCGCCGCGCGCGTCGAGCATGACGCCTGCCTGTTCGAGCCCGAGCCCGTCGACGTTCGGCACGCGGCCGGTCGCATAGAGCACCGCGTCGTACGGGCCGTGCTGCGCGTCGCCGACACGCACGGAGAGTGTGCCGTCGTCCGCGCGCGCGATCGATTCGACCACGGCGCGCGCATGGATCGCGACGCCTTGCTTGGTCATTTCGTCGGTCAGGAATTGACGCACGTCGTCGTCGAAGCCGCGCAGGATCTTCTCGCCGCGATAGAAGAGATCGACCTGGCTACCGACGCCGTTGAAGATGCCCGCGAACTCGACCGCGATATAGCCGCCGCCGACCACCGCGATGCGTGCGGGCAGCGTCGCAAGCGACAGCGCCTCGCGCGACGTGATCGCATGCTCGATGCCGGGCCGCGGCGGCAGCGACGGGCGCGAGCCGGTCGCGATCGCGATGTGGCGCGCGCGGATCGTGCGATCGCCGATCGCGACCGTATGCGCGTCGACGAGGGTCGCGCGCCCTGCGTGCATCGCGACGCCGGATTGCCGCAGCAGGTTGATGTAGATGTCGCTGAGCCGGTTGATTTCGCGATCCTTCGCGGCGATCAGCGCGGGCCAGTCGAGCGTGCCGGCGCCGAAGGTCCAGCCGAAGCCCTTCGCGTCCTCGAGCTCGTGCGGATAGTGCGATGCGTAGACGAGCAGCTTCTTCGGAATGCAACCGCGCAGCACGCAGGTGCCGCCGATCTGCTCTTCTTCCGCTATGCCGACGCGCGCGCCGTATGACGCCGACATCCGGGCGAGCCTCACGCCGCCGGAGCCGGCCCCGATGACGAACAGGTCGTAGTCGAAATCCATCGCAAGCCCTCATCGCAGTTCGGATGACGGCACGATAACAAGATTCGGGAATTCGTGCGGAACGTGGCGGCGCAGGACGACGCGCGCCATATAAAAAACGGCGAGAGACGTCGCCTCTCGCCGGTCAAACCAGCTGCCGGGTGTGCCATGCGTCACCGATCGACCACATGCCCGGCCTGCCGGCCGCGCGGCACCGGTCCGTCCGGGCGCGCGAACGGCGCGCCCGCGGCGGGACCGGCCGCCATGCTCAGGCCTGCGACGTGTCGCTGCCGTCCGTCGCCTGCGTATCGTCCGCCTGCTGGGGCTGCTCTTCCTTCTTCTCGAGCATGCCTTCGATCGCCTCGGCGCCCTTGAAGCCGGCGACGGCCGCCGCCGCCTTGGTCAGCAGGCCCGCATCCGGATCGACCTTCTCGGCCGCCTCGACGGCTGCCACGGCGCCAGCGATTTCACCCACGGTGTTCAGGATACCCATCGTCATCCCCTTTCAAGAAAATCGTGAGCGCATCGTCCCACGAAAAAAACCGGCAGACCGTGTTTGTCATCACCGGATACACAAGTTACGCACCAGGCCGGCCGCACGCGAAACGCGCGCCGGAACGACGCCCGCGCGTGCGTCGCGGCACGCGGCGGGCCCTGCACGCAGCGTAGCGGAATCGCTTCGCGCGCACTGTCAAAGTATGTTCTGGAATGCCGACGGAATCCTTACGGGCAGGCGGTACCCGATGGAGCAATCGCTGAATGGTCGTCCGCGCGCATGAAGGGCGCGTGACGAAAAAAAAGAGGCTCCCGCAGGAGCCTCTTCGATGTGCGCCGAGCGTGAGCCGGCGCGTGCGTTCCGATTTTCGTCAGAAGATATTGCGCAGGCCGATCGCGATGCCGGTCTGGTTGCTGCGACCCGGCAGCTCGACGTTCGCCGCGCCGTTCGTCTTGTTGAAGTCGATGGTGCCGTAGACTTCCGTGCGCTTGCTGAGCGCGTATTCGGCGATGCCGACGATCGCGTAGCGGTTGCCGCTCGCGAGCGTGCCGTTCGTGGTCATCGCGTTGCGCATGTGGTCGTAGTAGAACGCGCCGGTCAGCGTCAGCGGCGTGCTGACCTGCCAGCTCACGCCCGCGAACGGACCATCGTCGATCCGGCCCGTGCCCTTCGCGACCGGAATCGACTGCTGCGCGAGCAGGCTGTCGACGAATCCGGTGTCGTCCTTCGAGCGCAGGTAGCCCGCATAGACCTTCGCCTTGCTGAACGCGTACACGACGTTCGCGTGGTAGATCGTCTGCTTGCGTGCGGAGTTGTCGCTGTTCTGCTGCGCGCCGGCGGCGATGCTGAGCGGGCCCATCACGTACGACAGCGACACGCCCCATGCATTGCCCTTGCCGAGCGAGCCCGGGATCTGGCCCGAGAAGCCGCCCGCGCCGGTCGATTCGTAGTTCGTGCCCGTCGAGTACATCGCCTTCGCGGTCAGGCCTGCGAACGTGCCCGTGTACTTGATCTGGTTGTCCGCATACAGGCCGCCGCCAAGTGCGACCGGCAGCCATGCATTTTCGAAGTAGTTGCCGACCGTCAGCGGATCGTAGGTGTCCGACAGCAGGTCGAACAGCGGCGTCTTCTGGCGGCCGAGGGTCACCGTGCCGTACGGGCTGTCCAGACCGACGTATGCCGCGCGGTTGAACAGGCGGCCGCTGTCGGCGAATGCGCCGTTCTGCAGGTTCACGCCGCTTTCGAGCTTGAACAGGGCCTTCAGGCCGCCGCCGAGGTCTTCCGTGCCGTAGATGCCGAAGCGGCTGTTGGTGATCGCGCCGTTGGTCATCGACAGCAGGCCGTCGTTCTTGGCGTTTGCGTTGGTCAGATAGCGGACGCTGACGTCGGCGACGCCCCAGAGCGTGACCGAGCTTTGTGCTGCTGCGTACTGGCTGGCGAAGGCCAGCGCCGCTCCCCCTGCGATGGCTGCGAGTCGGGTGGTCTGCTTCATGAGCTTTCCTATTTGTAGGTGTCTCCATTCATGGCCGGCCGCGTGCGCAGCCGGGTGGCGATCGCGCACGTTCATGGCGCGCGCGATGTGGGCTGAATCATAAGACCAGTGCGCGCCCTGAAAGAAATTGAAATGCGCGGTAACGCGCGATTGTCGCCCTGGAACAACAACGGTCCCGCACCAGGCTTGCCTCGCGCGTAACGGACGCGGGGTGCGGCGATGGCGAAACGAGGGCTGATGCCGTAAGGATCGGGCGGGGCAGCCGGCTGGCGTTCGGGTCGTGGCGCAGGTCGGTGACGCAATGCACCGGTGATTCGGTCACGCGGCGCACCGACAGGCCGCAAGGTGGCGGCCCTGCACACGTCAGGCAGGCTGCGACGTCCCGCCGTCGGGGTTGGCGCCGCTGCTGCCGTTGCCGGCCGCCCCATCGCCACGATCGCTCCCACCGCCCGCCCACCGCGCCCGCCGCACGATCTCCGCGAACGCGCCCGCCAGCAGCAGCACCGCCCCCCACAGCGCGACGTCCGGAACGAGCCGCGTCGCGAAGCCGCCGACCACCGCGCCGGCCAGGAAGCAGAAGCTGATCGTCGCCAGCAGCGCCGAGTCGTGCAGCGCGCCCGCGTCGTAGCGCGGAATCAGCCCGACGAACAGCTTCTGCGCGGCGCGCCGCAGGTTGCCGGTTGTCATCACCGACGTGTACGACAGTTCCTCGAGATGGGTGAACGACAGCGTCTGCAGCGTCGCAACGAATGAGATGCCGGGAATCAGCCACGCGCTCGATGCGCCGACGAGCCCGCTCGCGGCAATGCCGAGAAACGCGATCTCGACGATCAGGCTCGCGAACGCGGTGTGGCGCATCCAGCCGCGCCGCGCGGCGAGACCGAGCAGGTGCGCGACGAATACCGCGACCACGAAGCCGCCGAGCGGCGGCACGTGATGCAGCGCGGCCGCCCATTCGCCGGCCGACAGATTGATACCGAGCAGCGCGACGTTGCCGGTCATCGTGTTCGCGAACACGTGGCCGTGACCGACGTACGTGTACGCGTCGAGGTAGCCGCCGGACAGCGTGAGCAACGCGGCGACAGTGAGATTGCGGCTGGCGCCGTCGAGATCCATCGATCCTCCCGTGAATATTCGCGCCAGTATGCGGGACGGGAGACAGCTTGTCCTTCGCTCACTGGCCGATGCCGGTGAGCCCGATCAGCGCGCCGGCCGCGAGCAGCCATAGCGGATGGATGCGCGTGCGCCACGCGAGCACCGCGCATGCGGCGGTGATGCCCCACTGGATCGCGGTGCGGTTCGACGCTTCCGAGATCAGCACCGCGCTGGCCGCGACGAGCCCGGCCGTGACCGGCATCAGCCCCTGCTGCACGTAGCGGCGCCACGGCCGGTCGCGAAAGCGCTCCCACGCGTGCAGCGCCAGCACCGTGACGAGCGACGACGGCCCGAACTTCGCGATCGACGCGACCAGCAGCCCGGCCCAGCCGGCCACGTGCCAGCCGACCAGCGACACGATCATCATGTTCGGCCCCGGCGCGGCCTGCGCGAGCGCGAACAGCGCGGTGAATTCGTGCGCGCTCATCCAGTGGTGCACGTCGACGACTTGCCGCTGCATCTCCGGCAGGATCGTGTTGCCGCCGCCGAATGCGAGCAGCGAAAGCTGGCTGAAGATCGTCGCGATCGCGATCAGCGTGTCGTTCATGACCGGCCTCCGTCGCGCGCGGCGGCGTGCTGCGGTGCCGGCGTATCGCGCCGCCGCGACGCGAGCCAGATGCTCAGGGGCGTCAGCACCAGCATCGTGGTCAGGAGCGGAATGCGCAGCACCGCGATCGCGACGAACGCGAGCGCCGCGATGCCGGCCGCGGTGCGCGGCGCGTGCAGCAGCGGTTTCACGACCTTCACGGCCATCGCGACGAGCAGGCCCGCGGCCGCGGCGGCAAGCCCGCCGAACAGGTGCTGCACGCGCGGATCGCCCTGCGTCTTCGCATACAGCACGCCGAGCGCGACGACCACGAGCGTCGGGCCCGCGATCAGCCCGAGAATGCCGGCGAACGCGCCCGCGACGCCGCGAAAGCGCATGCCGACGGCGACCGACAGGTTGATCACGTTGCCGCCCGGCAGGAACTGGCACAGCCCGAGCAGATCGGTGAATTCGTCGGCGGTGAGCCATTTGCGCTCGTCGACGATCGTGCGCCGCGCGAACGGCAGCGCGCCGCCGAACGACATCAGGCCGAGCGACAGGAAGCCGGTGAACAGCTCGGCGAGGCCGATCCGGCGCGGGGATGCGGCGGGCGGCGGAGAAACGGATTGCATGGGGGTCCTCATCAAACGGTGTCCCGAGATTACCCCCGTTCCGGACCCCGGCAAAACGATTTTATCGACGCGCCCTTGTGATCTAGAATCACAAGCATGGCACGCGACCTCCCGCCCTTTTCCGCGCTTCGGGCCTTTGAAGCAGCGGCACGACACGAAAGCTTCAGCGCCGCCGGCGACGAGCTGCATGTGACTCACGGTGCCATCAGCCGGCAGATCGCCGGGTTCGAGGCGTGGCTCGGCAAGCCGGTGTTCCACCGCTACGGCAAGCGCGTGAAGCTCACCGACGAAGGCCGCCGCTATCTGGATACCGTCCGTGCCGCGTTCGACAGCATCGCGCTCGCCACCGAGCAGCTGCGCAACACCGGTGCCGCGCGCGTGCTGCGCATCAATGCGCTGCCGACCTTCGCGATGAAATGGCTGCTGCCGCGCCTGTCGCGGTTCCAGCGCGACGTGCCGAACGTCGAGCTGAAGCTGTCCACGTCGAACGCGCCGCTCGACATGCTCGACGGTTTCGACGTCGCGATCCGCCGCGGCCCCGGCCCCTGGCCGAACTGCACGAGCGGCCACTTCCTCGACGAAAGCGTGATTCCGGTTTGCAGCCCCGCGCTGCTCAAGCGCGCGCCGATCGCCCGAGCGGACGAGCTCGCGCGGCACGTGCTGCTGCATTCGGACACGCGGCCGGAAGGTTGGCGCGACTGGTTCGCGGCGGCCGGCGTGACGATGAAGGGGCGCAAGCGGCAGTCGTTCGATCACTTCTACCTGGCGCTGCAGGCGGCCGTCGACGGGCTGGGCGTCGCGCTCGGCCCGCTGCCGCTGATCGACGACGAGCTCGCGAGCGGCCGCCTCGTGATGCCGCTGCCCGGGCCGCGCATCGCGACGCGCAGCTACTGGTGGATCGCGCCGGGCGCGCCGGCCGGCGATGCGCTCGTCGCGCAATTCTGCGCGTGGCTGCAGGCGCAGTCGAATATCGGCGCGTAACTACGTGCCGGCGGGCGGCGTTGCACCGCCCGCTGCCAAGGTCAGACCACCGGGCCCGGTTCCTTTTCCTTGCGCAGGATCGCGTACAGGATGATCGCGCCGAACGTCGCCGTGCCGATCCCGCCAAGCCCGAAGCCGCCGAACTTCAGCGAGAAGTCGCCGGCGCCGAGCACCAGCGTGACGGCCGCGACGATCAGGTTGCGGTTGTCGGAGAAGTCGACCTTGTTGACGACCCAGATCCGCGCGCCCGTCACCGCGATCAGCCCGAACACGACGATCGACACGCCGCCGAGCACCGGGCCCGGAATCGTCTGGATCACCGCGCCGAACTTCGGCGAGAAGCCCAGCCCGATCGCGATCAGCGCGGCGATCGCGAACACCAGCGTCGAATAGATCCGCGTGACGGCCATCACGCCGATGTTCTCCGCGTAGGTGGTCACGCCCGTGCCGCCGACGCTGCCCGACACGATCGTCGCGAGCCCGTCGCCGATGAACGCGCGGCCGACGTAGCGGTCGAGGTTGGTGCCCGTCATCGCGCTCACCGCCTTGATGTGGCCGAGGTTCTCCGCGACCAGGATCACCGCGATCGGCGCGAGCATCAGCATCGCGTGCGGATCGAAGACCGGCGCACGGAAGCTCGGCACGCCGAACCACGCGGCATGCGCGACGATCGAGAAATCGACCGGCTTGCCGAGGCCCATCCCGTTGGTCGCGATCGCATAGATCACGTACGCGATCACCAGCCCGACGAGGATCAGCAGGCGCTGCATCATCCCGCGCGCGAACACCGCGACGCCGCCGACGCACAGCACCGTGACGAGCGCCATCACCGAGTCGAAGGTCGATGCCGACACGCCCTTGACCGCGATCGGCGCCAGGTTCAGCCCGATCACCGCGACCACCGCGCCGGTGACGACGGGCGGCATCAGCGTCTCGATCCAGCGCGTGCCGATCGCCTGCACCAGCGCGCCGAGCGCGACGTACACGACGCCGCACGCGACGATCCCGCCGAGCGCGACGGGGATGTTCGGGTTCGGGCCGCTGCCGCCGTAGCCCGTCACCGCGATCACGAGGCCGATGAACGCGAAGCTCGAACCGAGGTAGCTCGGCACGCGGCCGCCGACCAGCACGAAGAACAGCAGCGTGCCGATGCCCGACATGAAGATGCACAGGTTCGGGTCGAAGCCCATCAGCAGCGGCGCGAGCACGGTCGAGCCGAACATCGCGACGACGTGCTGCACGCCCATCGCGACCATCTGCGGCCACGCGAGGCGTTCGTCGGGGCCGACCACGCGCGAGGCGGCGCCGGTCGGTTGCACCCGCCAGCGCGGGAAGTAGGAATCGGACATGGGGAAAAGGGCTCCTGTCGAACGCCGGCTGCGGACGGTGCGCCGGTCTGGAATCTGGCGCGAGTTTACGGAGCGGAAATGGGGCTGGCAAGCGCGAACCGCCGGCGCGGCGGTGGTGCGGTGCGGCGCCGTGGTCGTGCCCGCCGGGCGGGGTGCCGGACGGCACGATCGCGCCGATGAAGGCCGACGGCGGCCGGCCTGAGCCCGCCACGATGTAAGCGGGCGCTCACATCGCGGCGGATGTCGTGGGGATCACGGATTGATGTACTGGAACAGCGACATGTTCTGCAACTGCGCATACGCCTTCTGCGCGCCGCTCAACGCGTTCTGCACCTGCAGGTACTGGCTGATGGTCGTCACCATGTTGGTGCTGGTCAGGTCCGACAGGTTGCTGGTCGTCTGCAGCGCCGCGGTCTGGTTGACGGCCTGCATCGCCTTGACTTCCTGCTCGCGGCCGCCGACCGACGCCAGCACCGTCGTGACGTTGCGCATCGAATTGTTGATCTTCGTCGCGGCCGTGCCCATCGTGTTCGACAGCGCGGCGCTCGCCGTCTGGTTGCCGGTGACGGGCGTCTTCAACGCCGTGATCATCGAATCGAGCGTCGAGAACACGTCGACCCCACTTGCCTGCGGCGCGGGCGTGACTGAAAAGGTGTCATTGACCGCCGGCGTGCCCGACACGGCCACCTTCATCCCGCTGCCGAGCGCGATCGCGGTGCCCGACGTGTAGGCCTGCGCGGGCGTGGTCGTCGGCGGCGACGCCGTATTGTCGGTCACCGTGTAGGTCGGCGCGGCCGCCGTGCCGCCGAAGGTGATCGTGAACTGATGGCCGTTCGTCGCGGCCGACGGGTCCGTCACCGTGACGTTGCCGATGGTCGCCGTGCCCGTGTTGCTCGCGCCGGCCGCCTGGACCGGCGAGCTGCCCAGCGCCTGCACCGACATGAACACCGCGAGGCCCGAGTCGCCCTGCGGCACGCTGCGCGAATCGTCGATCTGTACCGTGCGCGTGCCCGTATCGCCGACGTAGCTGATGCCGCCGGCCGCGTTCTTCGTGAACGGCGCCGCCGCATTCTTGAAGCCGGCGAACAGGTAGTTGCCCGCGCCGTCCGTCGCGTTCGCGAGCGACATCAACTGGTCGCGATAGCCCTCGAGCTGCGTCGCGAGCGCCGCGCGGTCGCTGTCGGCGAGCGAACCGTCGCCAGCGCGCACGATCACCGACTGGATGCTGCCGAGCACGGTGCCGACGTTCTGCAGCGTCTGGTCCTCGGCCTGCAGCGACGCGAGCGCCGTGCTCTGGTTCGCCGCGTACTGCGACAGCGTGGCCGACGTCATCGACAACTGCACGGCCTGCGCCGCGCCCACCGGGTTGTCGGCCGGCGTCGTGAGGCTCACGCCGCTCGAGATCTGCTGGTAGAGCTGCGCGAGCTGGGCCTGCTGATCGTTCATCTGGCCGACGTTCAGCTGGTAGAACTGGGTCGTGGAAATCCGCATCGTTTCTATCCTCTCGAATCCGCTCAGCTGAACAGGCCCAGCACGGTCTGGAACAGCGAAGCCGCCGTCTGGATCACTTTCGCGTTCGCCTGGTAGAGCTGCTGGTACTGCATCAGGTTCGCGGCCTCCTCGTTCTGGTTCACGCCCGACACCGACTGCTGCGCGGACGTGATCTGGCCGACCAGCGCCGTCTGTGCGGTGCTCGACGACTTGAGCTGGCTCGCGGCGTTGCCGATGTTGTTCACGTAGTTCGCATAGGCGCCCGTGAGCGTCGTCGTGCCGCCGCCGAGCGTCTTCGCGTTGACGAGCTTCGACAGCGCGAGCGCGTTGCTGCCGTCGCTCGTGCCGCCCGCGTACGGTCCGATCGTGAACGAATCGCCGTCCGACGGCGTGCCCGACAGCGTGACGGTCACGCCGTTCATCGCCCCGGCGGCCGCCCCGGACATCGTCATCGCCGCACCGGTCGACGGGTCGTACGGCACGGGGTCGGTCGGACTGGCGATCGTCACCGACGTCGGCGGCGTGCCCGGGATCGTCACCGTGGTGCCGACCGGGAAGCCCGACAGCGACTTCGTCGCCGCGTCGTAGGTCAGCTTGGTCGACGGCACCTGGTAGCCTGCGCTCACCCCGCTCAGCGCGATCTTGCCGGTGCCGATGTTGGTGCTCGACGCCGACGTGATGGCCGGCGACGCGGCCGCGATCGCCGAGCCGCTCGTCGTCGCGAGGCCGAAACCGGTCAGCGCGCCGCGCGTCGGCAGCACGGTGAACTGGTCGCCGGCATTCATCGCGCCGGACGAGAACGAGAAGTTCAGCCCGCCGAGCGAAAGCGGCATCGGCCCCGCCTTCTGGTCGACCACCGTGCCGCTCGCGCGGTCGGTCAGCGTGTAGTTCGTGCCGTCGTACGACAGCGTGTAGTCGCTCGTCGTCGGCTGCGACGCATTGGCGAACGAGACGGACAGCGATGCATTGCCGGTGTTGCCCTGATTCGAATAGACGGCCGGGGCCGCCACCGTGAACAGGTTGCCGCCCGGCTTGCCGGACAGATCGATGCCCAGCGCGTTCTGCCCGTTGACCTGCGCGGCAAAGCTGGCCGCGACCGCGCCGAGTTGCGCCTGCGCGGGGTTGAGCGTCTGGCTGCGGAACGCGAGCAGGCCACCGAGCGTGCCGCCCGACAGCGACGCATCCGGCAGCGCCTGGTTCGGGCCTGGCGGGTTCGCGCCGGCGATCCCCTGCGACACGACGGTCAGCTCGCTCGGATCGGACGGCGACGTGACGGCCGCGAGCTGATAGCTCTTGTCGGCGAGGACGAGCGGCTGGCCGCCCGCGAGGAACACGCTGTAGCCGCTGTCGTTGCGCACCACCTGCACGCCTGCGAGGCTCGACAGGTTCGACACCGCGAGGTCGCGCTGGTCCATCAGCTGGTTCGGCGGCTGCCCCTGGCTGCTCGCCGCCGAGATTTGCTGGTTCAGCTTCGCGATCTGCGCGGTGTACGTGTTGATCTGCGACACCGTGCTGGTGAGCTGTGTATTCACGCTCTGGCGCAGCGCGTCGTACTGCTGGCCGGCCGCGTTGAGCTGGTTCGCGAGAATCTGCGCGTTGCTGATCGCGGTCTGCCGCACCGACGGATCGGCAGCGCTGTTCGCCACATTCTGCAAGCCGGTGAAATAGCCGGTGATCGCGGTCGAGATCCCGGCCGTCGGGCTGCCGACGTAATTGTTCAGCTGCGCGACGAGCGAATACCACGTCGACAGCGCGCCGCCCTGCGACTGCGCGCTGTTCAGCTGGTCGCTCAGGTACTGGCTGTACTGCCGCTGCACCGTGACGGTGTTCACGCCCTGCGGCATGTAGCCGCTCGACGTGTACTGGCCGCTCGCCTCGGCATAGACCGGGCGTTCGACCGAATAGCCGGGCGTGGCGGCGTTGCTGATGTTCTGACCGGTCGTCGTGAGGCCCCAGAGCGCGGCATTGAGGCCGCTGACGCCGAGGTTCATGAGTGTGTTGGACATGCGCGATCCTGATGAGCCGGCCGCGCTGCGGCCGCCGGGTTGCGTGACTCCCGGTATAACGGCCGCGGATCGGAAAAATTGAGGGAAAAATGCGCGTGCGACGCGCGCGTGCGCGTCGTCTGTCGAGCCGCCGGGCGGACGCCGCCGGCGCCGGTGCGAAAGCGGCCCCGGGCGGGGCCGCGAGAGGGATTACGTCAGGCCCGCGCGAGCGAGCGGCGCTTCATCTCGAGCTGCGTGATCAGGCGCTGCAGCGTGTTCTCCGCGCTGCCCGGCAGCGACATGAAGCGAAAACCGAGCTGGAAGCGCCGCGAACCGTTCGGCATCTGCGTCGAACGCTGCGACACGAGCCGCAGGTCGAGCGACAGCTTGCCGTGGCCGGTCAGCTCGAGCTCGACCTCCGGCAGCAGCGTGCCGACCTCGAGCGCCTCGACGCGCTCGTCGGCCGTGCGCAGCCCGACGCCGCCCAGCGACAGGTTATGCACCTCGAACACGAAGCTCTCGCCGTCCGGCAGCTTGCCGCGGCACAGGAACGGATCGACGATCGGCGCATCGACGCGGAAATACTCGCGGCGCTGGATGCACATCAGCACGTCGGGAAAATCGGCGACGAACGCGGGCAGCCCCTCGTAGCGCGTCTCGCGCGGCGTGCTCGTGGTGAATTCGACGCGCACGCCTTCGGGCGCCGCCGCGAACGTGCAATGCGACGCGCCGAGGATGCCGGCGTTCTGCTCGGACAGCGCGCCCCAGTCGAACGTGAACGTGCGCGCGCCGACGTCGACCTCGAGCAGGCGCGTGACGAGCTGGCCGCCCGGGTACTGGACGGTCAGGAAGTCGCCGCGGTTCACGAGGTTGCGCAGCTGCACGCCGATCTCCAGCGGATTGCGGCGGGCGTAGTCGGGCCCGGAATGGCCCGCATCCAGGCTCGGATCGGTCGACGTTTCGATATTCATGGCTAGCCGGTTTTCTTTTCATGGGCGCCCGGGCGACCGGTGCGCAGTAAAACCGGGCCAGAACAAGGGCCCGGTTGCAGGTCTCACACACTTAGCGGCAGTGCTCACCGAAAGTTTAGATCGAATTGCCGGTTTTTTTCGCGCAAACGTTGAAACCGCGCGCGGCGGGGTGCCGGGCGCGGTCCGTAAGACTGCAAGCATGGGCGGCAGGCGGGGCCGTTCCGGCCCCTGCCCCGTCAGCCGATCTGCTGCATGATCGAGATCAGCTTCTTCGCGTAGTTCGGGTCGGTCGCGTAGCCTGCCTTCTGCAGCCCGTGCGCGAAGCCCTCGACGCTGCGGCTCGCGCTCAGCACGCCCGCGTAGCGCGGGTTGTTCTTCAGCAGGTTCGCATAATCGGTCATCGCGTGCTCGTACGAATCGTACGCGCGGAACTTCGCGACGACGCGGCGCGGCGCGCCGTTCACGTATTCTGTCGTCAGCGCCGACACCGTGCGGCCCGTCCAGCCCTTGTTCGCCTTGATGCCGAACACGTTGTAGCTCGTCGAGCCGTCGCTCGCGCGGATCTCGCGCTTGCCCCAGCCCGATTCGAGCGCGGCCTGGCCCACGATGAAGCGCGCCGGGATGCCGGTGGTCGCGCTCGCCGCCTGCGCCGGGGCGGCGAGCCGGTCGACGAACGCGTCGGCGTCCTGCGCGCCGCTCGCGCCTTTCAGCGGCGGCGTCAGCGCGCTGCCGGCCGTGTAGCCGCGCGCGCCGGCGAGCCCGCCGTTGTTCGCCGCGTTCGCATAGGCCCGCGCCATCGCGTTCATCGCGGCGAGGCTGCCTTCGTTGCCCGACGTGCCCGAGCCGGCCGCACCCAGGCCCACCGCGCCGAGCCCGGCCGCGCCGGCGTCGGCCGCCGTGTCGCCGCCCGTGCCCTGCCCCGCGTTGCGCAGCAGCTGCTTCATCAGCGCGTCGGCCACGCCGATCCCGCGCTTCGACATCTGCTGCGCGAGCTGCTGGTCGAGCATCGACGTGTACATCTTCGACGTGTGCGAATCGAGCAGGCCGCCGTCGGGCGACGCGTCGCGCATGCTCTTGAGCATCATCTGCGTGAACATCGCGTCGAACTGGCCCGCGACCGCCTTCGCGCCGGCCTGCGGCGACTGCTTCGCCTGCGCGCGCAGCGCGTCGAAGCCCTGCACGTCGAGGGCGAAGCGCTGCGTCAGGTCGTTTGCGTTCGGGAGAGTAGCTGCCATTTAGATGATCTCCAGATCGGCGCGCAGCGCGCCGGCCGCCTTCATCGCCTGCAGGATCGACATCAGGTCCGCCGGCGTCGCGCCGAGCGTGTTCAGCGCCTTCACGACGTCGGCGAGGTTCGCGCCGGCCGTCACCATCTTCAGCGCGCCGCTGTCCTGCTTCAGCTGGATCTGCGATTGCTGCGCGACCACCGTCTGCCCGTTCGAGAACGGCCCCGGCTGCGACACCACGGGCTGCGTGTTGACGACCACCGACAGGTTGCCGTGCGCGACCGCGCAGCTTTGCAGCGTGACCATCTGGTTCATCACGATCGAGCCGGTGCGCGCGTTCAGGATCACCTTCGCGGCGGCCTTGTCCGGGCTCACGTCGAGGTTCTGCAGGCGCGCCATGAACGCGACCTGCTGCGCGGAATCCGCCGGCGCGGCGAGCTGGATCGTGCGGCCGTCGAGCGCCGTCGCGGTGCCCGGGCCGAAGCTCGAATTGACCGCGGACACGATCCGCTGCGCGGTGCCGTAGTCCATGTCGTTCAGCTGCAGCTGCAGCACGCCGTTCATCTGCGCGATCGCGTTCGGCACCGAGCGCTCGACGATCGCGCCGCCGACGATCCGGCCGGCCGCGAGCTGGTTCACCTGCACGCGGCTGCCGTTCGCGCTCGCCCCCGCGCCGCCGACCGCCATGTTGCCCTGCGCGAGCGCGTACACCTGGCCGTCCGCGCCCTTCAGCGGCGTGAGCAGCAGCGTGCCGCCGCGCAGGCTCTTCGCGTTGCCGAGCGACGAGACCGTCACGTCGAGCGCCTCGCCCGGCCGCGCGAACGGCGGCAGCGTCGCGGTGACCATCACGGCCGCGACGTTCTTCAGCTGCATGTTGTTCAGCGACGACGTGCCACCGTTCGCCGAGCCGTTGTTGATCGAGATGCCGAGGTTCGCGAGCATGTTCGCGAGCGTCTGCGTCGTGAACGGCGTCTGCATCGTCTGGTCGCCCGTGCCGTCGAGACCGACGACGAGGCCATAGCCGATCAGCGGGTTGTCGCGCACGCCCTGGATCTGCGCGAGGTCCTTCAGGCGCTCCGCGTGCGCGGGCGCCGTGCCGAGCGCGCATGCCGCCAGCACGAACGCGGCGGCGAGCCGCGCGACGGCAGGCACGCGCGACATACGGGACGCGCGCGACGAGAAGCGGTGGAAAAGTGGCTGCTGCATCGTCATCACCACGGTGCGATGTTGAGGAAGAAGCGCTGCAGCCAGCCCATCGTCTCGGCTTCGTTGATGTAGCCCTTCGCCGAGTATTCGATCCGCGCGTCGGCCACCTGCGTCGAGTAGACCGAGTTCGCGCCCGAGATCGTGTTCGGGTTGACCACCCCGGAGAAGCGCACGAACTCGTTGCCCTGGTTGATCAGCATCTGCTTCTCGCCGCTGACGACGAGATTGCCGTTCGGCAGCACGTTGGTGACGGTCACCGTGATCGTGCCGTTGAACGTGTTCGCCGCGCTGGCGCCGCCGGTCGCCGCGAACTTGTTGTTGCCGGCCGCCGACAGGTTCGCCTTCGCGAACAGCCCGCCGAGGAAGGCGGCCGTCGGCACGCTGAAGCTGGTGTCGCCCGCGCGGTTGGTGTTCGCGCCCGACGACTTGGTCGCGTTGATGTTCTCCGCGATCACGATCGTCAGGATGTCGCCGACGTTGCGCGGCCGCTGATCCTCGAACAGCGGCCGGCCGGCGTAGCCCGGGTTGAAGATCGAGCCGGGCGCCTGCATCGCCATCGGCGCCGGCGGCTGCGCCGTCATCGGCTGCTGGATGATCGGGTCGCGCGGAATCTGCGCGCAACCGGCGAGCGCGGCCACCGCGACCGCGCACGCGGCGCGGACGGAGGCTGACGGGAGGAGGCGAACCTGCTTCATGGCGACGACGGGACTTTCCGGTTAGCTCTTCATCTGCGTGACGGTCTGCAGCATCTGGTCGGACGTCGTCACGGCCTTGCTGTTGATCTCGTACGCACGCTGCGTCTGAATCATGTTGACGAGCTCCTGCACGACGTTCACGTTCGACGCCTCGACATAGCCCTGGTTGAGCACGCCTGCGCCGTTCAGGCCCGGCTGCGACACGTTCGGCGCACCCGACGACGTGGTCTCGGCGAACAGGTTCTCGCCCTTCGCCTCGAGGCCGGCCGGGTTGATGAAGGTCGCGATCTGCAGCGAGCCGATCTGCACCGCGTTGCTCGAGCCCGGCTGCGTGACCGACACGACGCCGTCCTTGCCGATCGTCAGCGACTGCGCGTTCTGCGGCACGGTGATCGCCGGCAGGATCTGGTAGCCGCTCGACGTGACGAGCTGGCCCTGCGCGTTGGTCTGGAACGAGCCGTCGCGCGTGTATGCGTTCGTGCCGTCCGGCATCAGCACCTGGAAGAAGCCCGCGCCGTTGATCGCGACGTCCTTCGAGTTGCCGGTCTGCGTGAGGCCGCCCTGCGTGTACAGGCGCTCGGTCGCGACCTGCTGCACGCCGGTGCCGAGCTGCAGGCCCGACGGCAGTTCGGTCTGCTGCGTCGAGTTCGCGCCCGGCTGGCGGATGGTCTGATACAGCAGATCCTCGAACACCGCGCGCGACGCCTTGAAGCCGTTGGTGCTGGTGTTCGCGAGGTTGTTCGAGATCACGTCCATCTGCGCCTGCTGCGCATTCATGCCGGTGGCGGCGATGTAGAGCGATCGGTTCATGTTGAATCTTCTCCTGGTAGCGAGGGCCGTGCCGCTCAGCTGAAGTTGAGCAGCTGGTTCGCCGACTGCTCGTTCTGGTCGGCCGTCTGGATCAGCTTGGACTGCAGCTGGAACGCCCGTGCGTTGTCGATCATCGCGACCATCGCGGTCACCGGGTTCACGTTGCTGCCTTCGAGCGAATTCGGCGTGACGACCACGTTCGGATCGGTGTCGGCCGGATTGCCGTCGGCGGTGCGGAACAGCCCGTCGTTGCCGCGCGTGAGCGTGGCGGGGTCCGGGTTCACGAGCTTCATCTGGTCGACGATCGCGACCGCCGTCGGCGGATCGCCCGGCATCAGCGCCGACACCGTGCCGTCCTTGCCGATCGTCACTTCCGCGTTCGGCGGCACCGAGATCGGGCCGCCGTTGCCGATCACCGGCAGGTTGCTCGCGTTGACGAGCTGGCCGTTTTCATCGACGTGCAGGTTGCCCGCGCGCGTGTACGCCTCGCTGCCGTCGGCGGCCTGCACCGACAGCCAGCCGGCGCCCTGCACGGCGACGTCGAGCGGGTTGCCGGTGCGCGTGATCGGGCCCGGTGCGTAATCCGCGCCGGGCGTCGAGGCGAGCACGTAGGTGCGCGTCGTCGTCGGGTCGATGTTGCTGCCGTCGCCGAAATTCATCGGCACCGCGCGATAGGTCGCGAGCTGCGCGCGAAAGCCCGTCGTCGACGCGTTCGCGAGGTTGTTCGCGACGATCGCCTGCTGGTCGAGCGACTGCGACGCGCCCGTCATCGCCGTGTAGATCAGTCGGTCCATGGCTGCCGGTTATCCGCGCATTACAGGTTGATGAGCGTCTGGTCGACGGTCTGCTGCGTCTTGATCGTCTGCGCGTTCGCCTGGTAGTTGCGCTGCGCGGTGATCAGGTTGACGAGCTGCGACGTGAGATCGACGTTCGAGTTCTCGAGCGCGCTGCCCTGCAGCGAACCGTGGTTCGTGCTGCCCGGCGACGAAATCTGCGGCACGCCCGACGCGGACGATTCGGCGTACTGGTTGCCGCCGAGGTTGACGAGCCCGTTCGGATTGTTGAAGTTCGCGAGCACGATCTGGCCGAGCACCGACGTCTGGCCGTTCGAGTAGTTGCCGGTCAGCTTGCCGTCGGCGCCGATCGAGAAAGTCGTCAGCGTGCCGCTCGCATAGCCGTCCTGCGCGAGGTTGTTCACGCCGTCCTTGCCGCCGTACTGCGTGGTGCCGGTCAGGTCGAGCGTGAGCTGCTGCGGCGTCGCCGAGCCGTCGGTGTTCGGAACGGTGAACTGAAACTGGCCGAGCGATGCGGTCGGCGCGGCCGGCGTGCCCGTCGTCGTGCTCTGGATCGCGCCGGACGAGTTGAACGTGACCGTGCCGAGGTCCGTCGTGGCGCCGCCCTGCACGCCTGCGTAGGCTTCCCACGTGCCGGCCGCCGACTTTACGAAATACATGTTGACCGCCTGCGAGCCGCCGAGCGAGTCGTACACCTGGATCGACGTCGAGTAGTTGTACGTCGTGGTGTCGGTCGCGCTGAACGGCGTCTTGGTCGGCACCGTGTCCTGCGAGTTCAGGTTGAACTGGCCGGTGATCTTGGTCGTCGCGGTCGGCGCGATGTTGCTGGTCGGCGCCTGCAGCGGCACGGTCTGCGCGGTGTTGATCACGCCGCCCGTGTTGGCCGCGTAACCCATCAGGTTACGGCCTTGCGAGTCGACGATGAAGCCGTTCTTGTCGCGCTGGAACGTGCCGTCGCGCGAGTACGTCGTCACGCCGTTGTTCGACATCTGGAAGAAGCCGTTGCCGTTGATCGCGACGTCGAGCGACGAGTTCGTCGTGTTGATCGTGCCCTGGCCGAACTGCTGCTGCACCGAGGCGAGCGTCGTACCGATCCCGATTTGCGTGTTGACCGACGTCGCGACCGAGTTCGCGTACATGTCGGAGAACTGCGCGGTGCTCGACTTGAAGCCGACCGTGTTCGCGTTCGCGATGTTGTTGCCGATCACGTCGAGCGCGTTCGATGCGCCGGCGAGGCCGCTCAGACCCTGTTGATAACCCATTTCGGTCTCCGTTTTCGAGAAATCTGGATCAGTTGGTGGTGGTCGTGCCGCCGGACGACGACGACGCGGTGTTCGGGAAGATCGACGCGACCTGGGTCAAGCCCACCGTCGTGCCGTTCGACAGCACGAGCCCCGCCGTGCCGTCGGCCTGCTTGATCACGCTCTGCACCTGCGCGGCCGCGAGCACGGTCGGCGCATACGTCTTGCCGTCCGAGCCCGTGTACTGCGCGCTCACGGTGTACTTGCCGTCCGGCAGCGCGTTGCCGGCCGCATCGGTCGGCGTCCAGTTGAACGGCACCGTGCCGGCCGACTGCTTGCCTGCGTTGATCGTGTTGACGACGACGCCCGAGCTGTTCTTCACGGTGATCGTCAGGTTCGACACGTCGTTCGCGAGCGACACGCCGAACGGCGACGCCGCGCCGCTCTTCACCGCGACGCCGTTGCCCGGCGCGAGCACGTTCGTGCCGATCAGCAGCGCGGCCTGCGTCTGCTGGCCGGCCGCGAGCTGCGTCGACAGCGACGTGAGCGACGTGTTCAGCTGCGCGATGCCGCTCACCGTGTTGATCTGCGCGAGCTGCGACGTCATCTGCGAGCTGTCGACCGGGCTCGTCGGATCCTGGTTCTGCAGCTGCGTGACGAGCAGCTTCAGGAACGTCGCCTGCAGGTCGCTCGCCGACGTGCCGTTCGTCGACACGTTGTTGGTGTTCATCGTGTCGGTCGGCAGGGTCGACACGTTGGTGCCGTTGCTGCCGATCGTCGTGCTGGTGGAAGTCATCCTGGGTGGCCTTGTGTCGGAACTGTCGGGTCTGGGTCTCGGTGGGGAAGGACGCTCGGCGCGCGGCTTACGTGCCGATCGTCAGCGTCTTGAGCATCAGCGTCTTCGCGGTGTTCAGCGTCTCGACGTTGGCCTGGTACGAGCGCGACGCCGAGATCATGTTCACCATCTCCTGCACCGGATCGACGTTCGGCATCTGCACATAGCCGTTCGCGTCGGCGGCCGGGTTCGCCGGGTCGTAGGTCGACTTCATCGGCGACGGATCGTCGACCACCCTGGTCACGCGCACGCCGCCGACGCCCTGGCCGGACGCGGTGCGCGCGCCGCCGATCGGGTCGGTCGCGAACACGACCTGCTTGGCCTTGTATGGCTTGCCGTCGGGGCCGGTCGCGCTGTCGGCGTTCGCGAGGTTCGACGCGGTGACGTTCAGGCGCTGCGATTGCGCGGACAGCGCCGAACCGGCGACGCCGAAGATGTTCATCAACGAGGGCATGGGGGCTCCTTGTTCGGGGCGAAGCGGCGCGCGCTTACGAGTTCGTCGAGATCGCGGCGATCATCGCCTTGATCTGCTGGGTCATCACGGTCATCCCGGTTTCGTAGTGCAGCGCGTTGTTCGCGAACTGCACGCGCTCGACGTCGAGATCGACCGTGTTGCCGTCGAGCGACGGCTGCAGCGGCATCCGGTACTGCGCGCGACCGTAGTCGTCGGCCGGGCCGCCCGTCGGAATCAGCTTCGCGGTGCCGGCCATGTGGCCGGGCGCCGTCGACACCATCGTCATCCCGCTCGTCACGCCGGCCGGCTGCGCCATCGGCAGCTGCGCGGCGTTGCTCGGCGCGAGGCCGCCGCCGGTCTGCTTCAGCGAGCGCGCGAGGGTCGACGCGAAGTCGACGTCGCGGGCCTGGTAGCCGGGCGTGTCGGCGTTCGCGATGTTCGACGACAGCAGCTCCTGCCGATAGGCGCGCACGTCGAGCGCCTGTCGGCCGAACGCGAATTCGGCATCGAGTTTGTCCAGCATGTGTGCGTCTCTCCGTATGAAGCGCTGCACGCCCCCTTGCGCCGGATGGCGACCCAAGGGGCTTTTTTCCATGACAGCGATGGTAGGCGTCGGGCGCAACCGGCAATCGGACGAATAACGCGGCAAAGGCCCCCTCTATTCATCGTTTGCGCGACGGCCAGGCTCCCTAGAATGCGAATCGGATCAACGGCTTCGAGGACACGGCGATGACAGGCGCACTTCGCGGAAACGACGGACGCGGCACGCGCATGGCGCGGGCGTTCGCGCTCGCCGCGGCGCTGTGGCTCGCGGTGCCGCTTGCGCATGCGGACGACGGGATGATCGTGATTCCCGGACGCGGCGAGACGGCCGAAACCGCGCTCGCGCATGCGAACGCGGCGAGCGGCGGGCAGTTCGGCGGGAATGCGGGCACGGCTTCGGGTACGGGCATGGCGATGGCGGGCGGCGCCGTTGGCGCGGGTGGTGGCGCCGGCGTAACCGGCGCGGCCTCGGCCGGCTCTGCGGCGCTGCCGGCTGGCTCGATGATCGTGACGAGCGTCCCGCCGCCGGCCGCCGTGCTGGCACCCGCGCCGCGCCCCGTCTACGCCGCCGCGCGCATGAACGCTGGCGATGGCGCACGGCGCGCCGCCGATCCGGGTGCCGTCGCGACCGTCGTCGCCGGTACGGCCGAGCCCGCATCGAATCCCGCGAATTCCGCGAATTCCGCGAATTCCGCGCGACCGGCCATCGCCGCGCGCATGGCCGCGGCCCGGGCCGCTTCGGCCGCGCCGGCGCCGCGCGCGCCGGCCGCTGCCGCCAACCCGGCCCAGGCCACCGCCGCGTCTCCGCCGGCCACGCCGGCCGGCCAGCAGGACCCCGACACGATCCGGCGCACGGCCCTCGCGTTCCTGCAGCAGCAGGTCGCGGGCCTGCCGGGCAAGACCACCGCGACGGTCGCGACCGCATTTCCGCGCGGGCTCGCCGCGTGCACGACGCTCGAGCCGTTCCTGCCGACCGGCGCGCGCCTGTGGGGCCGCACGACGGTCGGCGTGCGCTGCGCCGGCGAGCGGCCGTGGACCGTCTATCTGCAGGCGAAGGTCGCCGTGCAGGCCACTTATTACGTCGCCGCGCGGCAGATCACGCCGGGCGAGCCGCTCACCGCGGCCGACCTCGTCGCGCGCGACGGCGACCTGACGGTGCTGCCGCTGGCGGTGATCACCGATCCCGCGCAGGCGGTCGGCGCGACCGCGCTGGCCCGGATCTCGGCCGGACTGCCGCTGCGCCAGGACATGCTGAAGAGCGCCGCGTCGGTGTCGGCCGGCCAGACGGTGCGGGTCGTCGCGGCCGGGCCCGGCTTCACGATCTCGGCCGACGGCAGCGCGCTCGCGAATGCGGCGCCGGGCCAGTCGGTGCGGGTCAGGATGGCGGCGGGCCAGATCGTCACGGCGATCGTCAAGGACGCCGGGACCGTGGAAATTCCTCTATAGGGACGGATCGCGCCGCAAGATTGCAAAGAATTGTTTATTCGGAGAATGTCGGGCTCACGATGCTAAAGTTCGGGCCGACCCGGCCGTTATCTGGGTCATACCGTACAGGAAACCCATCGTGAAGATCGATTCCACTCCGAACCCGAGCCCACTCGCGTCGACCGGCAACGGCGCGACCCGCGCGCAATCCGGCGCGGCTTCGTCGTCGTCCGCGCAGGCGGCCGACGCAGGATCGACCGGCGGCGACACGACCGTGAACCTGTCGGGTCTGTCCGGCCAGCTGCGTTCGCTGTCGGCCTCCGGCAGCGCCGACATCGACACGGCCCTCGTCCAGTCGATCAAGGACGCGCTGAACAACGGCACGTTGACGATCGACGTGAACAAGATCGCCGACGGCGTACTGAATACCGCCCGCGACCTGCTGCAACAGCAGCGCTCGCAGGGCAACTGAGCCGGCCCGGGGCCCGTCACGCCCGGACCGGTCCCCTGGTTTGCCGGCATGCGGACACGCGTGCCGGCGCGACGAGCATGACGCGATGAGAGAAGAGCTGCTGGCCACGGTCAACGACGAACACGCGACGGTCGAAGCGTTCGCGTCCCTGCTCGCCTACGAGGAAAAGGCACTGACGACGCCGGAGCCGCTCGACATGCTGCCCGGCATCGTCGAGAAGAAAAGCGCGTTGATCGACCGGCTCGCGCAGCTCGAGCGCACGCGCGACACGCAGTTGTCCGCGCTCGGCTTTCCGGCCGGCAAGAAAGGGATGGACCAGGCCGCCGAGCGCGATGCCCGCCTCGCCGGCCGCTGGCAATTGCTGCTGCAGGCCGCCGAACGCGCGCGCCAGGCCAATGCGACCAACGGGATGCTGATCCGGATCCGGATGGACTACAACGAGCGCGCGCTTGCGGTGCTGCGCTCGGCGCCCGCGCCGGCCGGCGTCTATGGCCCGGACGGGCGTGTGTCGGCGCTGATGCGTTGATGCCCTGCGGCGGCCTGCGTCCCGTTCCGCCCTCAACACGCCTCGCCGCTTCACCCGCTTCACCCTGAATTCCGCTTCGACAGACCGGGCTCCAGTCCGGCACATGCGTCCCCCCGATACGCGGCAGCGCAGCCGCGCTGCCTGATCCGAAAACAACCGATCGGAGGGCATCGATGCATCATCATTCCCGTCTTGAATCCGCGCGCCGCGCGGCCGCCATCGCCACGCTCGGCGCCGCGCTGGCGTTCACCGCGTCGCTCGCGCCGGCCGCCCCGGCCCCGCTGCCGACGCCGACCGGCGACATGACGCTGTCGCCGGCCGGCCCGCTCGCTACGCCGGCGTCGGCACCGCCGGGCGCAGCGCCGCGCGCCGCGTCGCGCGGCAGCGACACCTACACCTACCTGCGCTGCTGGTACCGGATCAGCGACGATCCGCTCAAGCCCGAGGCGACCTACGAATGGGCGCGCGATCCGGCGGGCGGCGACTGGTATCGGGTTCCCGGGTACTGGTGGGCGGACGGCATCACGCAGTGGAAAAACATGTTCTACAGCACGACGGCGCAGGAGACGCTCGCCGACGTCTGCCGCAAGACGCTCGCCGCGCGCGGCATCCGCGCGAACCTGACGCATGCGGTCGCGGCGAACAACGCGCTGTCGTTCAACTACACGGTCTGGACCATCGACGCCGCGCAGCAGGACGCGCGGGTCAACAAGCTGATCGTGTTCGGCGACAGCCTGTCCGACACCCAGAACATGTTCAACGCGAGCCAGTGGAAGCTGCCGAACGGCACGAGCTGGCACGCCGGACGCTTCAGCAACGGGCCGGTGTGGGCCGAATACGTCGCGAACGCGCTGCGGCTGCCGTTCTACAACTGGGCGATCGGCGGAGCGGCGACCGACCAGCACCTCGTCGTGCCGGGCCTCGTGCAGCAGATCGACTCCTGGCGCGAATACATGGATCGCGCGCCGGACTACCGGCCCGCCAATACGCTGTTCGCGGTGTTCGCGGGCGGCAACGATCTCGTGAACTACGGCCGCACGCCCGAGCAGGCGGCGAACGCGGTGCGGGACAGTCTCGAGCGGCTCGCCGCGGCCGGCGCGACGCGCATCCTGCTCGTCACGCTGCCGGACGTGTCGCGCGCGCCGGTGTTCGCGACGCGCACCGACGCCGCCAGCGTCGCCGCGCAGGTCAGCGACTACAACAGACGGCTCGCCGACGCCGCCGCCGCCGTGCGCGCCCGCTACGGCGCGACGCTGCGTCTAGAAGTGTTCGACGCGTACGCGCCGTTCGACGATCTGCTGAGCTACCCCGCGCAATACGGCTTCGACGATGCAAAGCGGTCGTGCCTCGACATCCCGAAGCCGTCGTCGTTCACCTACCTGGCCGCGCAGACGCCGCGCGCGGACTGCCGCGACCCGGCGCGCTTCGTGTTCTGGGACACGTTGCACCCGACGACGCGCACGCACGCGTGGCTCGCCGAGCGAATCACGCCGTTCGTGCGGGCGCGGTTGCTGGATTGAAATGGATCCGGGTCCAGCGCCGGTGATCCATCGATGACCGGCGGACAGCGGGCGGCCGACGCCGCCCGCGCCGGCACCGCTTACAGCAACGGGCAGGCCGTCACCTGCGTGCCGCGTTCCACGCAAAGCCTTTCGTAGTCGCGCAGGTACGCGCGCTCGTCGTCGTTCAGCAATTCGACGTCGATCAGGTCCCAGTCGTAGCCGACCGTGACGATGTTCTCGAACGCCACGGTGTCCGACGCGTCGTCGTCCGCGCGCACGATCACGATGTTCTCGATCCGCACGCCGCCCTTGCCCGGCACGTAGATGCCCGGCTCGACCGAAATCACCGCGTTCGGCACCAGCCCGTACGTCGCGCCCGGCGCGAACCGCACGCCGCCCTCGTGCACGTGGATCCCGACGCCGTGCCCGGTGCCGTGGCCGAAATCGTAGCCGTGGTCGCGGCACACCTGGCGCACCGTCGCATCGACGTCGCCGCCGGTCGCGGTCTTCGGGAAGCGCGTGACGAGCCCCTTGATGCATGCCTTCAGCGCGACCGTGTAGATCTCGCGCTGCCACGGCTGCGCGACCGTCTCCGGCCGCGTGCGACGCAGCACGACGCGCGTGCAGTCCGTCGCGAAACCGGCGTCGTAGTACGCGCCGCTGTCGAGCAGCACGAGCTCGCCTTCGGTCAGCTCGACGTCGGCGCTCGCCGCCGTGTAGTGCGCGAACGCGCTGTTCGCGCCGTTCGCCGCGATCGACGGGAACGTTAGCGCGACCGCCGAGCGGGCGCCGTACGCGTCGTTGATCGTGCGGGCCAGGTCGTACTCGGTATGGCGCCGCCCCGGTTCGCCGGCCTTCGCCCAGCGCATCGTTTCGGCGATCGCCGCCGAACTGCGCGCGAACGCGTCGCGGAACCGGTCGAGCACGGCCGGCGTCTTGCCGGCCCGCAGCGCCTCCACCGGGTTGAAATCGGCGTGGCGCGCGTGCGGCCACACGCGGCGCACCGACTCGACGAGCGCGCAGTTGACCGATTCGAAGCCGTAACACGCGTGGTCGACCGCGAATTGCGCGAGGAAGCGCTCGAGTTCGGCGAAGTCGCGCCGGATCACGTGCAGCGCCGGATACGACGCCAGTTCGACCGGGCAGCGGTCGCAGCCTTCCGGCAGAAACAGCGCGACCTGCTCGCCGACCGCGAACAGGAAGCCCAGGTGCGACGACGCATTCGGGATGTGATAGCCGCGGCTGTTCAGCAGGTACGCGAGATCGTCGGACGCGCACGTGAAGAACGCGGTCTTGCCGGGCGCCGCACCGGTGTGCGCGGCGAGCCGCCGGTTCAGCGCGTCGAGGTTCTGCGCGACGCTCGCACCGGTCATCGCGTCCGGCAGCTCGAAGATCGGCCGCTCGACCACCCAGCCCGGCAGCGCGATCGCGCGGTCGATCTCGCGCTCGACGAGGCTCGTCCAGTCGAGCGACGCCGCCTGCGTGCGCTCGACCAGCCGGTCGCGCTGCGCGACGCTGATCCGCAGCGCGTCGTAGCCGACCCGCGCGAGCCGGCTCGCGTGCGCGAGCAGCCAGTCGGCCAGCGCCTGCCAGATCGTCACGTTCATCCCGAGCTTTTCGATGCGCACGCGCGCCGGGTCGCACTGCTGTTCGGCCTGCAGGTGATAGCGGCCGTCGACGAACAGCACGAACGGCGGCACGCCGAGTGCCTGCGCGGTCGCCGCGCTCAGGAAGATCCCGCAGCCGGCCGAGCCGTCGAAGCCCGACAGCGCGTAGCGCGGGTTGTTGCTGCGCGGCAGGTATTCGGTGATGTACTCGTCCTGCGACGTGACCACGACCGCATCGAGCCGGGCGGCGTCGAGCAGTCGCGACAGACCGGCCTGCGTGTCGGCGACGGACGCGTCGTACGAGGGAAGG
Source organism: Burkholderia sp. MSMB0856 (assembly GCF_001524645.2). Classification (NCBI taxonomy): domain Bacteria; kingdom Pseudomonadati; phylum Pseudomonadota; class Betaproteobacteria; order Burkholderiales; family Burkholderiaceae; genus Burkholderia; species Burkholderia sp. MSMB0856. Next base: position 3,321,638 of record NZ_CP013427.1, read on the forward strand.
CCGGAGAAGCTGTATTTCAGTCGATCGATCATCGGATACCCGCTATTGATTGTTGTCGTCCGCCGGCGGCGTCACGTGCCGGCGCGTGCCTGGCGCGCCGCGGCGCCGTTCCATCGACGGATTTTCGGGGAAATTTTTGTCTCACTTAACTTTGTTTGATGCGAGCGACAGAATCTAGAGCACGCTGAAAACGAGGTCAAGCCAAAATTTTCGTAGGGCTAAAATTACCGGCACCGCGCGCGACGGCGGTGCGGCCCCCCGCGGCCCTGCCTGGCGCGAGGCGGCCGGGCGCCGGCGTGCGCGGTACAATGCGCCGGCATCGTCGTCCCGACGGCCGTGCTTCGTGCGATTCGCGGAATGCCGCATCCCGGCGACGGCACCGCCCCTCCGCTCGCCTTGCGACTCGTTGCCACGAAAGAGATTCATGGATTCAGACATCATGCGTATCGGCCAGCGCATTCGCCGCCTGCGCCGGGAAGCGAAGAAAACGCTGCTGGAAGTCGCGACCGAAGCGAACCTGTCGGTCGGGTTCCTGTCACAGGTCGAGCGCCACCTCACCGGCATTTCGCTCTCGTCGCTCGTCAACGTCGCGAAGGCGCTGAACGTGCCGCTCGGCACGCTGATCGACCAGCCGCGCCAGGCGCAGCCCGACTCGCACGCGGGGCGCCGCGAACCGTACGCGGTCGATGCCGCGTCGCAGTGGTACGAGCGGCTGTCCACCACCTTCGACGGCAGTCAGATCAACGCGCTCAAGGTCCGGATGATGGAGGGCTACCGTTCGGAATGGGTCGCGCACGGCGGCGACGAGTTCGTCTATGTGCTGACCGGCCGGCTCTGCTACACGATCGGCAAGAAGGATTACCCGCTGTCTGCCGGCGACTCGCTTCACTTCGACGCGCGGAAGCGCCACCGCGTCGCGAACGTGGGCGACGGGCCCGCCGAAATGATCGCGGTCGGCACGCTGCCGCTCTTCGACGACAACGGTGCCGAGCTGGGATCCGAGGCGATGAAGATCAGACTGCTCGCACGCGATGCCGGCGCGGCGCCGGGCGAACCGCGCGTGAGCCGCCGCAAACCTGCATCGAAGCGCGAGCGCGATGCGGATTCGATCGCGGCTGCGCCCGCCGACACGCCGGCCCGCGCGACGGCCACGCCGGCAGCCGGGAAGCCGCGCGCGACCGCCGCCAAACGTCCTGCCGCCGCCGCCCCGACCCGGCGCGCCGCCGCCCGCACGAAGAAATGACGGCTGGCCGCCGGGCGGCGCACCACGCCACCCGGCGCTTCCGCAGCACTATTCCCCGATCGCCAGCGCCTGCTTGACGGCCTCGATGCGCGCGCGATGCACGGCGTCCTTGATCTGCATCGCATCGTTGGCGACGCCGCGCGCGATCGCGCCCGCGTCGACGCTGCGCGCCGCCACCAGCGCCACGCGCAGCCGCTCGGCCTGCGGATACGGCTGCGTGTCGAGCCCGAGCCGGCCGCGCGCATCCGATTCGCACGCCTGCAGCATCTCGGCGAAGCGCGCGGGCTTGCGCAGCGCGTCGCTGCGCTCGAAGAGCCGCACCAGCGCGGCCGCGCCCATTTCCATCACGCGATGCAGGTTGCCGTGCTCGCGCGCGACCACCAGCGCGAGATCGCGGCACTCGTTCGGCACACGCAGCCGCTCGCACAGCGGCTTGATGAGATCGACGCTGCGGCCTTCGTGGCCGACATGGCGCGGCAGCACGTCGGCGGGCGTCGTCGCCTTGCCGAGATCGTGCGTAAGCGCCGCGAAGCGCACCGGCAGCGAGTAGCCCTGCTTCGCCGCGTAGTCGACGACCATCATCACGTGCACGCCCGTGTCGACTTCCGGGTGGTAGTCCGCGCGCTGCGGCACGCCCCACAGCGCGTCGACCTCGGGCAGGATGCGCGCGAGCGCGCCGCACTCGCGCAGCACCGCGAACATCCGCGACGGCTTCGCCTCCATCAGCCCGCGCGCGATCTCCTGCCACACGCGCTCGGGCACCAGCGCGTCCGCTTCGCCCGCGTCGACCATCCGCCGCATCAGCGCGAGCGTGTCGTCCGCGACCGTGAAATCCGCGAAGCGCGCGGCAAAGCGCGCGATCCGCAGGATCCGCACCGGATCCTCGACGAACGCGTCGCCCACGTGCCGGAACACACGTGCACGCAGGTCGGCCTGTCCGTCGAACGGATCGATCACCGGGCCGATCAGCGCGCCCTCCGGGCTCACTTCACGCGCCATCGCGTTGATCGTCAGGTCGCGCCGCGCGAGATCCTCGTCGAGCGTCACGTCCGGCGCGTAGTAGAACTGGAAGCCGTGATAGCCGGCCGCCGTCTTGCGTTCGGTGCGCGCGAGCGCGTATTCCTCCTGCGTGTCCGGATGCAGGAACACGGGGAAATCCTTGCCGACCGGCCGGAAGCCCTGCGCGGCCATCTGCTCGGGCGTCGCGCCCACCACCACGTAGTCGCGGTCCTGCACCGGCACGCCGAGCAATTCGTCGCGGATCGCTCCGCCAACTGCGTAGATGTTCATGGCGTCGGTTCGTATTCGGCGATCACGTTGGTTTCGCGGCGCGCGGCATCGATCCAGCGCTGCACCGCCGGCAGCGCCGTCACGCGCGCGGCATACCCGGCCGCCTCCGGCGACAACGCCGGCGCATACGTGTTGAAACGCATCACGACGGGCGCATACATCGCATCGGCGATCCCGAATTCACCGAACAGGAACGGTCCGCCCGATGCCTCGATGCATGCGCTCCACAGCGCGTCGATGCGCGCGACGTCGGCGAGCGCATCGGGCGTCGCGCCGCGTCCCGGCATCGACGCCCGCACGTTCATCCCCATCTGCGTGCGCAGCGCGGCGAAGCCCGAGTGCATCTCCGCCGAGATGCAGCGCGCATGCACGCGATCGAGCGGATCGGCCGGCCACATCGGGAACTGCGGATAGCGCTCGGCGAGCGTCTCGGCGATCGCGAGCGAATCCCAGATCGCGACGCCATGGTCGTCGATCAGGCACGGCACCTTGCCGGTCGGCGAATACTCGCGGATGCGCGCGGCCGTGTCGTCGCGGCGCAGCTCGATTGCGATCTCGTCGAACGGGATGCCGAAATGCGCGAGCAGCAGCCACGGCCGCATCGACCACGACGAGTAATTCTTGTCTCCAATGACGAGTTTCATGGCGGGGTTCCGAAAAGCGCGAAAGTGAATGGCGGAAGCGACGGCCCGCGACGCCTAGCGGCGCGAGCGGAACCAGTCGAAGCGGGAGCGCCGCGCGGCATGACCGAGATACGCGGGCGCGATGCTCTCGAGACTCGCGGGCGAGATCCCGAGTTCGGGCGCGAGCGGCCCGGACAGCACGTTCGGCACCGACATCGACGCGAGATTGTCGCGCGTGATCACCGGCTCGCCAGGCAGGCATTCGAACACGCTCGCCTGCAGCCGCGCGAGCGCGTCGGGCAGTCGCACGATGCGTGCCTGCCGGCCGACCAGCGTGCCGCAATAGCGCACCAATTGCTCGAGCGTGTAGACGGTGGGGCCGCCGAGTTCGTAGGTCTTGCCGTGCGCGGCCGCGAGATCGAGCGTGTTGACGAATGCGCGCACGACGTCGCCGACGAACACCGGCTGGAAGCGCGCATCGGGCATCGCGAGCGGCAGCACCGGCAGCGTGCGCTGCAGGTTCGCGAACGTGTTCAGGAACGCGTCGCCGGGGCCGAACACGACCGACGGGCGGAAGATCGTCAGCGCGAGCGAGTCGGTCGCCGCGACCGCATGCAGCGCGGCCTCGCCGTCGCCCTTCGAGCGCTGGTACATGCTCGGGCCGTGCGAATCGGCGCCGAGCGCGCTCATGTGCAGCACGCGCCGCACGCCGACTTCGACGCACGCGGCGGCCAGCGCGGCCGGCAGCGCGACGTGCGCGCGCTCGAACCCGGGCCCGTACGGCGTGCCGCGGCCGCCGTGCAGCACGCCGACGAGGTTGACGGCCGCATGCGCGCCGGCGACGAACCGCGCCAGCGTGCGCGGATCGAACGCGTCGAGCTCGACGATCTCGACCGGCAGCATCTGCAGGTGGCGTGCATGCTCGCGCCGCCGCGTGCCGATCCGTACCTGCTTGCCGGCGTCGATCAGCGCATTGACGAGCCGGCTGCCGATGAAGCCGGTGCCGCCCAGCAGCGCGACGGTCTGGCGATCCATGTTCGAGACCTCCAAGGAGCTGTTCACGCCAATAACGGGCTTGCGCTGGCGGCCAGCCCCACAAATGACATTTCCAGTCAGGGGAACAAGCCCGGTATCAGCGTGAACAGCCCCTTGCACACTGCCGCGTCTCGCGCGGCAGTATGAAGATTGCGGATCAGGGCGAGATCATGCCCAGGCGTTTCTTCAACGACTGCGGTTTGCCCTCGAAGAGCGCCGCGTAGTAGACGGTATTCGACAGCACGTTCTTCACGTAGTCGCGCGTCTCGTTGAACGGAATCGTCTCCGCGAAGATCGCGCCTTCGACCGGCTGCGTCAACACCTGGCGCCACTGGCGCGGCCGGCCCGGGCCCGCGTTGTAGCCGGCCGTCGCCAGCACCGGCGAGCTGTCGAAGTTGTTGTAGATGTCCGACAGGTACCAGGTGCCGAGCTGGATGTTCGTATTGATGTCGTGCATCTGCGCACGCGTGATCGTGCCCATCCCGAGCTTCTTCGCGACGAGCTGCGCGGTGGCCGGCATCAGCTGCATCAGCCCGCCCGCGCCGACCGACGAACGCGCGTTCGTGATGAAGCGCGATTCCTGGCGGATCAGCCCGTACGCCCATTCGATGTCGAGGCCGGTCGACTGCGCGTAGCGCTCGACGATGTCGCGATACGGCGACGGGTAGCGCAGCGTGAAGTCGTGCTCGGCCTTCGTGCGGTCGGCCGTGTTGACCGTGCGGTCGAGCAGGTCGATGCGCTTGCCGTATTCGGCGGCCGCGAGCAGCTGGCGATCGGTCATCCCGCGCAGCGGCCAGTTCCATTCGCGGTTGCCTTCGAGGCGCAGGTTCAGCCCGTAGAAGCGTTGCGCGAGCGCGAATCCGGGGATCTTGCTCATCGCGTCGACGTCGGCGTCGCTCACCTTCGTGCGCGGCGGGACCGACGTGCGCTGGCCGAGCTCCTCGCCGGCGAGCTGCCCGTAGAAGTTGAACTGGCCCGCGACCTGCTCGAATTCCTGGTTCGCCTGCAGCGTGTCGCCGCTCTGCTTGAGCGCGCGCGCATGCCAGTAGATCCACGCCGGATCGCTGCGCAGCGACGGCGGCATCTGTTCGATCGACCAGCGCACCATCGGCCAGTTGCCGACGAGCAACGCGGCGCGCGTGCGCCATTCGTAACCCGGGTTCGACAGCGGCGCGTTCGCGGATTTCGCATACCAGACCGATGCGAGCGCCGAGCGCTTGATCGCCCCCTGGTAGCCGATCGCGCCCCATGCGATCGCCTGCTCCTGCTTCGTCAGCGAGCCGGCGATGGACGTCAGCATCCCGGCCGCGGCGTCCGGGTCGTTGCGCGCCATGCGGCCGAGCGCGATCAGCGCGAGCTGATGCGATACCGCGTCGGGGCCGACGCCGCGCGCGAGGTACAGCGGCGGCGCGCTGGTCGCCTGATCGAAGCCGACCGGCCGCGCGCCGAGCGCGTCGACGATCTTCCCGCCGAGCGTCGTGTAGTTCTGCTCGTACGCGAGGCGTGCCTGCTGCCACACGTCGTCGCTCGTGAACTGCTGGTTGACGGTGAGCGCCGTAATCAGGTCGACACAGGCGTCGCCGTAGTATTTCGGCTCGACGAGCAGCGCGCGCGCCGCCTCGGCGACGTTCTCGCCGCGCGCCGCGCGCGATTCGAGCGCGTAGCACTTGACCTGCGTGTCGTCGTCTAGCACGAAGCGCTTGTACTGCTCGTCGAAGCCGCGCCAGTCGTGGCGCGCGCCGAGCACGAGCAGGTAGTCGTTGCGCAGGCGGTCGGCGATCGCCTGGCCGTCGTAGCGCTGCAGGAACGACTGCACGGGCGCGTCGGGGGCGTCGACGCGTGCGCGGCCCGTCGAATCGAACAGTTGCGGCTTGATCTGGAAATACTCGACGTAGGACGGGACCGGATAGTTCGGAATCATCGCCGCGAGCTGCGCGGCCTTCGCGGCGTCGTTGCGGCGCGCGGCTTCGCGCAGCTGCACGAAGATCTGGTCGTCCCCGGCGAGCGTGTCGTCGTTCGGTGCGGCGCACGCGGCCGTGCCCGCGACGAGCGCGGCGGCCGAAAGCGCGAGCGCGACCGCGCGATATACTCGGAAAAGGCTGTTCGACATCGTTTTGAATGGAGCACGAAGTGAGCGAAAGCATAGCATGCAACCCTGTGCCGAACCCGAAGGTTGCACTGCGCAAAACGCTGTCCGGCGCGCGTCGCGACGCCGCGTCGCAGCCCGCCGCGAACGCCGCGCTCGACGCGCGGCTGCGCCTGTTGCTCGAGCGGCTCGCGCCGCGCACGGTCGGCTTCTACTGGCCGCTGCCGGGCGAATTCGACGCGCGCGACGCGGTGCTCGCGTGGTCCGCGGCAGGCCCGGGTCGCCGCGCCGCGCTGCCGGTGATCGGCGAGAAGCACACGCCGCTCGCGTTCCATGCGTGGGATGCGCACACGCCGATGCGCGAAGGGCATCACCGGATTCCGGAGCCGGCGTCGGGGGCCGTCGTCGTGCCCGATCTTTTGCTGATTCCGTGTGTGGGATTCGATCTGCAGCGCTACCGGCTCGGCTATGGCGGCGGCTATTACGACCGCACGCTCGCGGTGTGGCCGGGCGAGACGCTGCCGGTGACGGTCGGCATCGCGTATGAAGCGTGCCGCGTGGAGGCGCTGCCGGCCGAAGCGCACGATCTCGCGATGCGCTGGATCGTGACCGACGGCGCGCTTTACCCGGCCGCCGGATGACGGGGCGCGCGACGCGAAGTCTGCGGCATGCCGCGCGTCACCGCGTCGACCGTCCCGTCCGCAATCGTTTACAGCGACGCCGCCGCGCGCGCGGCCGTGTCGTAGAGGCCCGATGCGTGGCGCAGCAACTGCGCCGCGTCGCCGATCTGCTCGTTGGTGAGGCCGCTGTCCTTCAGCGTCTCGATCAGGCAATGCTCGCGCACCTCCCGATACTTCATGCACAGCTCGCGGCCCGCGTCGGTCGCGAAGAAGAACACTTCCTTGCCGCTCTTCTCGCTCTTCACATAGCCGCGCGCGATCAGTTTTTTCAGCGCATAGGTCGCGACGTGAGTATCCTCGATATTGAGCACGAAGCAGATGTCGGCGAGCTTCTTCTTGCGTTCGCGATGGCTGACGTGATGCAGCAGCGACACCTCGACCGCCGTCATGTCCTTCGCGCCCGCGGCCGACATGCAGCGCACCATCCAGCGATTGAACGCATTGCCGGCCATGATGAGCCCGTATTCGAGTTCCGACAGCTCCGCGCTCGAATCGGAAACGAGGTGTTCGGATGACACGATCTTGGTCGCAGGACGCTTCATGGAAAGGCGGCGCAAGCCGGATGACAGGGTGTGCCGAGTGTACGCCAGAAGCCCGGACATACGGGCTAGGCGAAAACGCTTATTGGGAAGTTGTCGATATTTTATTGACAATGTGCGCTAACATTGCCGTCCAAACCGTGCCAGTCCGATGACGCAACCCCGCATTTATCCGCTCGGCGACGCCGCCCTCGTCTGCGAGGTGCCGCCGCCCGCCACGCTCGATTGCCAGCGCCGCGTCTGGGCCGTCGCCGAGGTCGCGCGCGCGTGGCCCGACGTGATCGACGTCGTGCCGGGCATGAACAACCTGACGATCGTGTTCGACGCGCTCGCCGCGACGGCCGAGTCGCTCACGCCCGCGCTGCGCGACGCGTGGGAAACCGCCGACGTCGAGCATGCGGACGGCCGGGAAATCGAAATCCCGGTCGAATACGGCGGTGCGGCCGGCCCCGATCTGGCGACCGTCGCCGCGCACACCGGGCTGCCGGCCGACGAAGTCGTCGCGCGTCACGCGGCCGGCGAATACGTCGTGTTCTTCGTCGGCTTCCAGCCGGGCTTCGCCTATCTCGGCGGCCTCGATGCGTCGCTGCACACGCCGCGCCGCGCGGCGCCGCGCCTGGAAGTGCCGGCCGGCTCGGTCGGCATCGGCGGGGCGCAGACGGGCATCTATCCGGCCACGTCGCCCGGCGGCTGGCAGCTGATCGGCCGCACGTCGCACGTGCTGTTCGACCCGGCGCGGCCGCAGCCGGCGCTGCTGCTGCCCGGCGACCGCGTGCGCTTCACCATTGCCGGAGTCGACGCGACATGACCCAGAACACCGCACCGGGCACGATCGAGGTGGTCCGCGCCGGCCCGTTGTCGACCGTGCAGGATCTCGGCCGCCGCGGCATGCGCCATCTCGGCGTCGCGCAGGGCGGCGCGCTCGACGGCCTCGCGCTCGAAGTCGGCAACCGGCTGGTCGGCAATCGCCCCGACGCGGCAGCCGTCGAAATCACGATCGGCCCGGCCGCGTTCCGCTTCACGCGCGCGACGCGCATCGCGATCACCGGCACCGAATTCGGCGCGACGCTCGACGGCAAACCCGTGTATTCCTGGTGGAGCCTCCCCGTCGAGGCCGGGCAAACGCTCGTGCTGCCGGCCGCGAAACGCGGGATGCGCGGCTATCTGTGCATCGCCGGCGGCATCGACGTGCTGCCGATGCTCGGCTCGCGCAGCACCGATCTCGCATCGCGCTTCGGCGGCCTCGGCGGCCGCGCGCTGCGCGACGGCGATCGGCTTCCGGTCGGTGTGCCGCCGGCCGGCGCCGGCTGCCTCGCGGCCGATGCGCCCGAATTCGGCGTGAAGGCGCCCGCGTGGTGCGCGTTCGTGCGCGTCGACGAACCGCCGCGCCGCCACCGGCCCGCGCATGCGCCGTGGGCGATGCCCGTGCGCGTGCTGCCGGGCCCCGACTACGCGTCGTTCGCGGCCGATTCGCAGCAGGCGTTCTGGGACGAGGAATGGCTCGTCACCGCGAACAGCAACCGGATGGGCTATCGCCTCGCCGGCGCCGAGCTGGTGCGCGAGCGGCCGGTCGAGCTGCTGTCGCACGCGGTGCTGCCCGGCACGATCCAGGTGCCGCCGAACGGCCAGCCGATCGTGCTGATGCACGACGCGCAGACCACCGGCGGCTATCCGAAGATCGGCACGGTGATCCGCGCGGATCTCTGGAAACTCGCACAGGCGCGGCTCAACCTGCCGATCCGCTTCGTGCGCACGACACCCGACGCCGCGCGCGCCGCCCTGACCGCAGAACGTGCCTATCTGCGTCAGATCGACGTCGCGATCGAGATGCGCGAGGAGACCCGCCGCCGCGCGCAATCGCGCGCGGCGTGACAATGGCGGAAGCAGGACGAAGGACGCGCCACGCCATCAGTGGACGAGGAACATCATGGAAATCGATCTGAATGCCGATCTCGGCGAAGGATGCGGATCGGACGAGGCGCTGCTCGACCTCGTCACGTCGGCCAACATCGCGTGCGGCTGGCATGCAGGCGGCGCCAATGCGATGCGCGACTGCGTGCGCTGGGCCGTGCAGAAAGGCGTGTCGATCGGCGCGCACCCGAGCTTTCACGACCCGGAGAATTTCGGCCGCAAGGAAATGCAGCTACCGGCCGGCGACATCTATGCCGGCGTGCTGTACCAGCTCGGCGCGCTATCGGCGATCGCGCAGGCCGAGGGCGGCCGCATCGCGCACGTGAAGCCGCACGGCGCGCTGTACAACCAGGCCGCGCGCGACCCGATGATCGCCGACGCGGTGGTGTCCGCGATCCACGACTTCGATCCGTCGCTGGCGGTGTTCGGGCTCGCGAACAGCGTGTTCGTCGCGGCCGCGCGCCACGCGGGGCTCGCCGCGGTGGAGGAAGTGTTCGCCGATCGCGGCTACCGCGCGGACGGCTCGCTCGTGCCGCGCAGCCAGCCCGGCGCGCTGATCGATGACGAGGACGCGGTGCTCGCCCGCACGCTCGACATGGTGCGCGATCGGCGGGTGCAGTCGGTGAGCGGCGAGTGGGTGCCGCTCAATGCGCAGACCGTCTGCCTGCACGGCGACGGCCCGCATGCGCTCGCGTTCGCGAAGCGGATCCGCGCGGCGCTCGAAGCGGCCGGCATCGATGTCGTCGCTCCGGGCGCGCTGGAAGCCGACGAAGGCGCCTGACCGGCGCGCAAGCCGCGCGGCCGCCCGACGAAAACCGCTGCCCCAAAGAAAAAAAGCGCCCTCGTGGCGCTTTTCTGTTGGCGCAATCGCCGCGGACTTCGCCGTCTGTCGATTCGCCCCCCGAAACCGTCTGTCGACGGTGACCGGAAAGATGCTCCGGATTAAAAAACGTCCGCCGCCGCCCGATTGCTGCTTCCCCCGGTCGGACGACGGAACGTCGCTTATCCGCAAGTCTGTCGCATGCATTTGTTGTCCCGACGATGTTTGGCCCCGCCGTGCATGCAGACACTCCGCGGCCGGCACGATCATCACGTGCCGGCTACGCTAACCCCGCGCTTTGTTTTCTGCTACCCCGTAGAACTTTTTCTATTCTTTTCAATTTTTCAACTTGTGGGATGAAGAATAGAGATCGGCAGAACCGGATGTCAATCGTTTTAAACGCTATTTCCTGAGGATTCAAGGGTTTTCCTTATCGAATCGCGCGGCCGCACAGGCGCCTCGCAGCGCGTGCGTATCGTCGATCAAACAGGGGAGGATCGGTGCGCGGCGGCCGGCGCGATCAGTTCGCGTCGACCTGATACCCTTGCTGGCGCAACAATTCGAGCACGCCGCGCGGGCCGCCCAGATGCAGCGCGCCGATGGCGACGAATACCGGCCGATTCGGCGCGGCGATTGCCGTCATCCGTGCAACGAAGCGCCGGTTGCGCTCGTACAGGATCTTGTTGTCGATCGACGCCGACAGCGCCTTCGAACGGGCCAGCCGCTCGCTCTTCGCGACCGCCCACGCCGAGATCGCATCGGCGTCGCCAATTTGCCACAGCCGGTGCAGCGCCTTGATGTCGTCGGCGTTCTGCGCCGGCGTCTGCACCATGTCCTGCGCGAGCATCTCGCGCTGCTCGGCGAGCGTCAGCCCGGTGAACGCGCGCATCTGCTCGGCGAGCGTCTCGAGCCCGATCACGCGGCCGCCCTTCTTCTTCAGGAAGACGTTCTGCAGTTGCGCCTCGGTGCCGTATTCCGTCTGCAGGCCGGCCGCCAGCGAGTCGTAGGTTTCGACGACCAGCGCCGCGAGCCACGGCCGCATCCGGCGAATCTCCGCAAGCGCGGCCGGATTGCCGCGCAGGCGCCCCGCGAGGCGCTGCCACAGCGGCTCGGGCAACAGGCGCTGCAGGCACGGGTAGCGGCACACGCCGTACTTCGACACGTCGTCCTGCGATTCGAGCAGATCGTCCGGCGACAACTCGAGCGCGAGCGTCGGCGACGCCGCGAGCGCCCCGAGGATGCGCGGCCGGAACGGCTGAGCGGGCGGATAGTCGGACGGGTCGCCCGTGTGCAGCGTGCCGAGCACGTACAGCGTGACCTTGCCCCGGGTGGCGACATAGAACGGCATGCGCGCGGGCTGCACGCGCACCGTGCCGCGCGCGACCGTGCCGTTCGACACGGACGGCGCGTGGAAGCCCGGCAGGCTCATGCCGGGCGGCGGAACCTGCGACGGACGGATCGGCGAACTCGCCGGCGCGCGCCCTTCGGCGCGCGCCGACTCGACGGGAACGACGAGGCTGGCCGCCACGCACGCGCCGGCCAGCGCCGCGCCCGTGACCGTGCGCACGCTCCAGCGCCGTGCGTTGCGGCACGCGCGCATCACGCGCGCGCTGCCGGCCCCCGAACGGCGCACGCCGGACGCGCGCGCCGCCAAACCTTCAGGCATTCGCCTCCCCCACCTCCTCGGCGCGATGGCAGGCCACGCGGCGTCCGTCGACGTCGCGCAGCTGCGGTTCCTCGACACGGCAACGCTCGACCGCGTACGGGCAGCGCTGGTGAAACGCGCAGCCCGACGGCGGATTGAGCGGCGACGGCAGCTCGCCCTGCAGCTTGATCTGCACGCGGCGGTCTTCCTCGAAGATCGCCGGCGTCGCCGACATCAGCGCGCGCGTGTACGGATGGCGCGGCCGCGCGTAGATCGTCGCCTTGTCGCCGAGCTCGGCGACGCTGCCGAAGTACATGACCATCACGTCGTCGGCGACGTGCTCGACCACCGACAGGTTGTGCGAGATGAACACGTAGCTCGTCTTGAACTGCTCCTGCAGATCCATGAACAGGTTCAGGATCTGCGCCTGGATCGACACGTCGAGCGCGGACACCGGCTCGTCGGCGACGACGATCCGCGGATCGAGGATCATCGCGCGCGCGATCGCGACCCGCTGGCGCTGGCCGCCCGAGAACATGTGCGGATAGCGCTTCGCGTGCTCGGGCCGCAGGCCGACCGTGCGCATGATCTGCGCGATGCGCGCCGCGCGCTCGGCGGCCGTCAGGTTCGCATTGATCTCGAGCGGTTCGGAGAGCGTCTGCTCGACCGTCTTGCGCGGGTTCAGCGACGCGAACGGATTCTGGAACACCATCTGCACGCGGCGGCGCAGGTCGGCGACCGTCTCGCGGCTCGCGCCGGCCACGTCCTTGCCGTCGATCGTCAGGTGACCCGAGGTGGGCGTCTCGATCATCGTGAGCTGGCGCGCAAGCGTCGATTTCCCGCAGCCCGATTCGCCGACGACGGCGAGCGTCTTGCCGCGCTTGAGCGTGAACGACACGCCGTTCAGCGCCTTCACCGTGCCCTGCCCGAACATCCCGCGCTTGACCGTGTAGTGCTTCGCGAGCTGGTCGGCGACCAGCACCGCTTCCTCGTCGTGCGGCACGCGAGGCGTTTCTTGGACTGCATTCATCGTGCGCCTCCCGTCAGGTCGAGGTTGGAAACATTGAGCGGCTTGATGCAGCGCGCACGCATCGCATCGTTGGCCGGCACCAGCGTATCGAGCGCCGGACGCGCCTTGCGGCAATCGTCGACGACGTACTTGCAGCGCGGCGCGAACAGGCACCCGGACGGGCGATCATCGCGGCCGGGCACCATGCCCGGCAATGCGGCAAGGCGACGCGCCCCCTGATTGTGCTCGGGAATCGCCGCGAGCAGCGCTTCGGTGTACGGATGATGCGGCGCACGGAAGATGTCCGGCACGCGATTGGTCTCGATGACCTCGCCCGCATACATCACCGCGACGCGCTGCGCGACCTCCGACACCACGGCCAGGTCGTGCGAGATCAGCACGAGCGCCATCCCGCGCTCCTTCTGCAGCTTCACGAGCAGATCCATGATCTGCGCCTGGATCGTCACGTCGAGCGCGGTGGTCGGCTCGTCGGCGATCAGCAGCTTCGGGTTGCACGCGACCGCCATCGCGATCATCACGCGCTGGTTCATCCCGCCCGACATCTGGTGCGGGAACGCCGTGATGCGGTTCTTCGCGTCGGGAATGCCGACCTGATCGAGCAGTTCGAGCGCGCGCCGGTGCAGCGCGTCGCCGCGCAGGCCTTCGTGCAGCTTCAGCACCTCCTTGATCTGGTAGCCGACCGTGTAGCTCGGATTCAGGCTCGTCAGCGCGTCCTGGAACACCATCGCGATGTCCTTGCCGACGATCTTGCGGCGCGCCTTCGGCGACGCCTTCAGCAGATCCACGCCGTTGAACGTGACCTCGTCGGCCGTCACCTTGCCGGGCGCGTCGATCAGGCCCATCAGCGCCATCATCGTCACGCTCTTGCCCGAGCCCGATTCGCCGACGACGCCCACCACCTCGCCCGGCGCGATCGACAGGTTGATCCGGTCGACAGCGGGCAGGCCGTTGAAGTTCACCGCGAGATTGCGGATGGTCAGAAGATTCTGGGTCATGTCAGGCCATCCGCTTCAGTTTGGGATCGAGCGCGTCGCGCAGCCCGTCGCCGAGCAGGTTGATCGCGAGCACCGAAATCAGGATCGACAGGCCGGGCATCGTCACGATCCACCATGCGTTGTCGATGTAGTCGCGCGCGGACGCGAGCATCGCGCCCCACTCCGCGGTCGGCGGCTGCACGCCGAGGCCGAGGAAGCCGAGCGCGGCCGCGTCGAGGATGGCCGACGAAAAGCCGAGCGTCGCCTGCACGATCAGCGGCGCCGTGCAGTTCGGCAGCACCTGCGAGAACATCAGGCGCAGCGTGCCGGCACCGGCCACGCGCGACGCCGTCACGTACTCCTTCTGCAGTTCGCCGAGCGCCGACGCACGCGTGAGACGCACGTAGGCCGGCAGCGCGACGATCGCGATCGCGAACATCGTGTTGGTGAGGCCCGGGCCGATGATCGCGACGACCGCGACCGCGAGCAGCAGCGACGGCAGCGCGAGCAGCACGTCCATGATGCGCATCACCGGCGTGTCGGCCCATTTCTGGAAGAACGCGGCGACCAGCCCGAGCACGATGCCCGGGATCAGCGCGAGCACGACCGACACGAAGCCGATCCAGAACGACATGCGCGCGCCGAACATCAGGCGCGAAAGGATGTCGCGGCCCGCTTCGTCGGTGCCGAGGATGAACTGCCAGTTGCCGCCCGCGAGCCATGCGGGCGGGATCTTCACGTAGTCGCGGTATTGCTCGACCGGGCTGTGCGGCGCGATCAGCGGCGCGAGGAGCGCGACCAGGATCAGCACCAGCACGACGATGCCTGCGCCGACGGCGCCGCGGTTGCGCGAGAAGTTGGCCCAGAACTCGCGCAGCGCGAGCGCACGGCCGCCGGCCGGCGCGGATTCGCTCGGCAGGGTGTTTTGCAGATTGCTCATGGAATTACCTCGTGTGGCGGATGCGCGGATTCAGCACGCCGTACAGCAGGTCGACGACCAGGTTCACGACGATCACGAGCGTCGCGATCAGCAGGATGCCGCCCTGGACGACCGGATAGTCGCGGCGGCCGATCGCATCGATCAGCCACTTGCCGACACCGGGCCACGAAAAGAGCGTCTCGGTCAGCACGGCGCCCGCGAGCAGCGTGCCGATCTGCAGGCCGATCACCGTGACGACGGGGATCAGCGCATTGCGCAGCGCATGCACGACGACCACGCGCGCAGGCGACAGCCCCTTGGCGCGGGCGGTGCGGATGTAGTCCTCGCGCAGCACTTCGAGCATCGACGAGCGCGTCATCCGCGCGATCACCGCGAGCGGGATCGTGCCGAGCACGATCGCGGGCAGGATCAGGTGGCTGACCGCCGACTTGAACGAACCTTCGTCCGGCGCGAGCAGCGCGTCGATCAGCATGAAGCCGGTCGGATGCGGGAAGTCGTATTCGACCGCGATGCGCCCGGACACGGGCGTCCAGCCGAGGTACGACGAAAACACCATGATGAGGATCAGCCCCCACCAGAAGATCGGCATCGAATAGCCGGTGAGCGCGGTGCCCATCACGCCATGATCGACGACCGAGCCGCGCCGCAGCGCGGCGATCACGCCGGCCGGCAGCCCGACGGCGAGCGCGAACACGAGCGCGCACAGCGACAGCTCGACGGTCGCCGGGAAGCGCGCGAAGAATTCGCCCGCGACGCTGGTGTTGGTGATGATCGACGTGCCGAGGTCGCCATGCAGCGCCCGGCCGATGTAGTGGACGTACTGCAGGGGCAGCGGCTGGTCGAGCCCGAGGCGTTTCATTGCCTCCGCATGCATCGCGGGATCGACGCCGCGCTCGCCCATCATCACTTCGATGGGGTCGCCCGGTATCAGGTGAATCAGCGCAAACGCCAGGATGGTGATGCCGATGAAGGTCGGGATCACCATCCCCACGCGGCGCAACACGAATGTGAACATGATGCGTCTCGTATTTTCTTGTGGGAAATGTGCGACCGGCGACGAGGGGCTTTTGGCCCCTCGCCGCCGGATGATTTCAAGCCGGTCTTCTCAATGACGACAGCTTAGGCCAGGTCGGTTACTTCACGCTGACACCGTCGAAACGCGCATAGCCGAGCGGCTCGATGCGCATGTCGACCACGTTCTTGCGCACCGGCTGGTAGACCGTCGAGTTCGCGATCGGCGAGAACGGCAGTTGCTGCGCGAAGATCTGCTGGGCCTGCATGTAGATCTTCGTGCGCGCGTCCTGGCCGGTCGTCGTGCGCCCCTTCTGGATCAGCTCGTCGAACGGCTTGTAGCACCAGTGCGAGAAGTTGTTGCCCTTGATCGCCTCGCAGCCGAGCAGCGTGCCGAGCCAGTTGTCGGGGTCGCCGTTGTCGCCCGTCCAGCCGATCAGCATCGTGTCCTGCTCGCCCGTGTGTGCGCGCTTGATGTACTCACCCCACTCGTACGTGACGATCTTCGCCTTCACGCCGATCTTCGCCCAGTCGGCCTGGATCATCTCGGCCATCAGGCGGGCGTTCGGGTTGTACGCGCGCTGCACCGGCATCGCCCACAGCGTGATGTCGAAACCGTTCGGATAGCCGGCCTTCGCGAGCAGCGCCTTCGCCTTCGCGGTGTCGTTCGGCGCCATCTTCAGGTTCTTGTCGTACGACCATTGGGTCGGCGGCATCGGTGCGCTGGCGGCCTGGCCCGCGCCCTGATAGACGGATTCGAGGATCGCCTTCTTGTTGATCGCCATGTCGAGCGCCTGACGCACTTCGAGCTTGTCGACCGGCTTGTGCTCGACGTTGTACGCGAGGTAGCCGAGGTTGAAGCCCGGCTGCGACGGCATGTCGATGCCCGAGTCGGCCTTCAGCGTCGCGATGTCGGCCGGACGCGGAT
Organism: Burkholderia sp. MSMB0856; assembly: GCF_001524645.2. NCBI lineage: Bacteria > Pseudomonadati > Pseudomonadota > Betaproteobacteria > Burkholderiales > Burkholderiaceae > Burkholderia > Burkholderia sp. MSMB0856. The sequence goes on from NZ_CP013427.1 coordinate 3,338,393, forward strand.
AGCTCATCACCTGGCATTCGTTGCGCTTGATCTTCTGCACGCGCACGCCCGGGTCGGGCGTGATCGAGAAGATCAGCTTCGACAGCTTCACAGCGCCGTTCTTCCAGTAATCAGGATTCCCGTCGAAACGGATCGTCGCGTCCTTCGTGTAGCTGCGGAAGATGAACGGGCCCGTGCCGACCGGCTTCTGGTTGATGTCGGCGGCCTTGCCTGCCTTCATCAGCTGATCGCCGTATTCGGCCGACAGGATCGACGCGAATTCCATCGCCATGTTCTGGATGAACGGCGCGTTCGGCTCGGCCAACGTGAACTTTACGGTGTACGGATCGACCTTCTCGACCTTCGTGATCAGCTTGTCGAGGCCCATGTCGGTGAAGTACGGGAACGACACCGGGTAGGCCTTGCGGAACGCCTGGTTCGGATCGAGCATGCGCTCGAACGAGAACACGACGTCGTCCGCGTTGAATTCACGCGTCGGCTTGAAGAAGTCGGTCGTGTGGAACTTCACGCCATGGCGCAGGTGGAACGTGTACACCTTGCCGTCGGACGAGACGTCCCACTTCTCGGCGAGGCCCGGCTCGACCTTGGTGCCGCCGCGCTCGAATTCGACGAGGCGGTTGTAGACGGTGAACGTGGCGGCGGTGAAATCGACGCCAGTCGTGAATTGCGCGGAATCGAAACCCGCCGGGCTGCCTTCTGAGCAGTAGACGAGCGTTTTGTTCGGGATCTGTGCGAATGCAGAACCCGCGACGCCGAGCGATGCCGCTGCCACGCCTGCAATGGCGGTAACACGCAGGGTGTGCAACAGACGGTTGTATTCCATGTTTCCTCCAGGTCTCCAGATCGGAACCGGTCCCCCCTGGGGCCGGGTACGCGGATATTACTTGAGCTAGCGATTTTGCAACAAGCTGGAGAAAAAACTCTTCTAGACGCATTTACGCGGGTTTTTGCGGATGTCTCGCGCACGCAAAAAGTGCGTCTGCGCGCGCGAGCGACGAATTCGTTCATCCCGCGCGTGTTTCCTTCGACAACTAAACAATTCGTCCGCGGGCGCGAACGATCACCGCGCCGATTTCGGGGCCAGGGCCCGCATTGTTGCGGATTTCGAAATGATGGTCGCGCTGCAATGCGGCCGTCAGGCCGGGGCGTCGAGATCCGCGCTGCGCGCGGGCACGAACGCGACCGCGACGATCGACAGCGCGAGCCCCGCCATCACGTAATAGGTCGGCGCGAGCGGCGTGCCCGTCACCTTGATCAGCCACGTGACGATGAACTGCCCGAAACCGCCGAACAGCATCACCGCGACGTTGTACGCGATCGACAGCCCCGTCGAGCGCACGTTGGCCGGGAACAGCTCGGCGATCATCGCGCCGAACGGCCCGTAGTAGCCGGCGAGCGTCACCGACAGCACGGCCTGCACCGCGATCAGCCGCCCGATGCTCGGCGCCGCGTCGAGCCACGCGAACAACGGATACATCAACGCGAGCGTCAGGACGAGCGACCACAGCGACAGCCCCTTGCGGCCGATGCGGTCCGACCACGCGCCCGCGACCGGCGACAGCACCATCAACAGCAGGTTGCCGACGATCACCGCATAGAACGATTCCGCATACGGCAGCTTCAGCTGCTTCACCGCGAAGGTCGGCAGATAGCTGATCAGCACGTAGATCGTCACCGTCAGCGCGATCACCGAGCCGAGCCCGCACAGCACCTCGCGCGGATGGCGCGTGAACACTTCGCCGAGCGTCGCGCGGCGGGCGCTTTGCTGCGCGTGCAGGAATGCTTCGGAATCCGCGAGATGACGGCGGATGTAGAACCCGATCGGGCCGATCATGAGCCCGAGGATGAACGGCACGCGCCAGCCCCAGCTGCGCAGCGCGTCGTGCGACAGCCCGCGCGTGACGGCCGCGCCGACGAGCGCGCCGATCAGCAGCGCGGCCGCCTGGCTCGCCATCTGCCAGCTGCCGTAGAAACCGCGTTTCGAGAACGGCGCGGCTTCGATCAGGAGCGCGGTCGCGCTGCCGAATTCGCCGCCCGCCGAGAAACCCTGCAGCAGGCGGCCGAGCACGATCAGGATCGGGCCGCCGATGCCGATCGCCGCATAGGGCGGTGCGATCGCGAGCAGGAAGATGCCGGCCGTCATCAGCAGGATCACGAGCGACAACGCGGCCTTGCGGCCCGCGCGGTCGGCGTACAGGCCGAACACGATGCCGCCGATCGGACGCATGAAGAACGCGACGCCGAACGTCGCGGTGGTCAGCAGCAGCGACGAGTATTCGCTGGTCGTCGGAAAGAACAGTTCGGCGATCACGACGGTCATGAAGCCGAACACCGTGAAGTCGTACCACTCGAGCGCGTTGCCGATCACGGCCGCCGCGACGGCCCGCCGGTTCAGTGCACGCTCGGGCCGGACCGTTTTCGTTGAATTCGCAATCGTCGCCATGCGTGCCTCGTCCTCGTGAATTCGCCATCGGGTGGCGCGGCGCACGGGGGGCCGCGGCGCGCTGGTTTGCAGCGAGTGTAGAAAGCGACGGAACCGTTTTCAAGCATAAAAAACGCCCGCCATCGTCCGATGGCGGGCGTTTTGCGGTTTTCGCCACATTGCGGCATCGCACGATGCCGCCGCGGACGTCAGCCCATCTTCGTGAATGCGCTGCACCAGCCCTTCGCCGATACCTGCTTGCCGGGGAATGCGCCGCACGGACCCGAGGCCGAGCCCTTCTTGCCCTGATACAGCATGCAGGCCGCGCAATCCTGGCCTGCTGCGTATTTCGGATACTTCGTCTTGTCGACCTTCGTGGCATCGGCCTTGTAGCCGAGCGCCACCGCGGCCGGATCCGTTTCCGACAGCATCGGCGCGTCGGCCAGCGCTTCGCGCGACAGCGCCAGCGCGGACACGGCACCAATGCTCGTAATCAGGAAACTCCGACGGGATGTTTTCATGGGGGACTCGCTCCAACGTTATCGGTTTGAAAGCCGTTCTGGCGACGGCCGTTCGACAGAATAACGCTCAAGCGAATGAATGTGCGCGCCGAAATGCCGGAAATAAGGGATTTCACACGGCCGGCCCGCACGAATGCGGGCCGCGTGCGTCACGCATGTGACGTCATGTCGCCGACGCGCTGCGCGAGCGCGAGCGACGCGGTCAGCCCCGGCGACTCGATGCCGAACAGGTTCACGAGCCCGCGCACGCCGTGCTGCGCCGCGCCCTGCACGATGAAGTCGGCCGGCGGCTCGCCGGGCCCCGCGAGCTTCGGCCGGATCCCCGCGTAGGCCGGCTGCAGTGCGTCGTCGGGTAGCCCCGGCCAGTATGTACGGATCGACGCGTAGAACGCCGGTGCGCGCGCGGGATCGACCTCGTAGCGCAATGCATCGACCCACTCGACGTCCGGGCCGAAACGCGCCTGTCCGGCCAGGTCGAGCGTCAGGTGCACGCCGAGCCCCGCGCGGTCGGGCATCGGATAGACGAGGTGCGAGAACGGCGCGCGCCCGGACAGGCTGAAGTAGTTGCCGCGCGCGAGATAGAGCGGCGGCACCCAGCGCGGATCGAGCCCGCGCGTGCGGCGCGCGAGCGCCTGCGCGCCGAGGCCCGCGCTGTTGATCACGCACGCGGCCTCGATTTCGGTCGGCGCGTCGCCGCCGGTACGCACCACGAAGCGGCCGCCGCGCAGCACGTCGATCGACTCGACCGGGGATTTCAGCGCGCACATCGCGCCGTCGCGCTCGGCGTCGCCGAGCAGCGCGAGCATCAACTGGTGACTGTCGACGATACCGGTGCTCGGCGAGAACAGTGCCTCCGCGCATTCGAGCGCGGGCTCGAGCGTCTGCGCCTCGGCACGCGTGAGCGGCATCAGGTCGAGCACGCCGTTTTCCGCCGCGCGCGCGGCGATCGCCTTCAACTGCTTCACCTGCGCGGCGCTCGTCGCGACGAGCAGCTTGCCGACGCGCCGGTGCGGCACGTGACGGGTCTCGCAGAACTCGTACAACAGGTCGCGCCCGTGCACGCACGACATCGCCTTCAGCGAACCGCGCGGGTAGTAAAGCCCCGCGTGAATCACCTCGCTGTTGCGCGAGCTGGTGCCCGTGCCGATCGCGTCGGCCGCCTCGAGCACGACGGTTTCGCGCCCGCGCGCGGCCAGTTCCCGCGCAATCGCAAGACCGACGACACCCGCGCCGATCACCACACAATCCATCTGCTCCATGACGTTTCGCGTCGCTTGCGCATCAAGGGGAGAGAAGAGAATTGTACGTCCCGGTTCGCATGCTTGCCGGACGCATCCGTATCGGCCTGCAAGCGTCGCGCGGCGAGGCCCGGCGCGTACAGGTCGCGGCGAAGCGCGCGCCGCCGGCTCAGAATCCGATTGGCCGGCGCTTCGCCGCGCCCTCGTCGGCGCGGATGTCGGACGGTGCGATCACGTCGCGGCCGTCGAGCCGCGCGGCGCCGAACGCATGCAGCAGCGCACGGCGCATCGTGCGCGGCGGCGTCGCGGCCAGCACGTCGAGTGCGTCGTCGTCGAGCGTGTCGGGGAAGCGCCGCCCCCACGCGTGCGACGTGCGGATCTCGTCGTAGATCGTCTGCGCGATCCGGCGCGCGCCGGCCGCGTCCGGCGGCGCGATCTCGTACACGTTCATCCGGTTCAGCAGCGGCTCCGGAATCGCCTGCGCATCGTTCGCGGTCGCGACCCAGATCACGTTGCCCGCATCGATCGGCACTTCGGCGAATTCGTCGACGAACGCGCGCGCGGTATCGTGTTCGAGCAACGCGTACAGCGCGCCGAGCGGGTCGTATTGCGCGTCGCTGCCGGCCTTGTCGATCTCGTCGACCGCGATCACCGGGTTCGCATAGCTGCCGTTGACGAGCGCATCGAACACCTTGCCGGGCTTCGCGTTCTTCCATTGCGACGACGCGCCCGACAGGATCCAGCCGGCCGTCAGCGAGCTCATCGGCACGTAGTGATACGCGGTGCCGAGCAGCTGCGCGAGCGCCTTCGCGAAATGCGTCTTGCCGATACCGGGCGGCCCGAGCAGCAGGATCGGCATGAGTTCGAGCCGGTCGTCCGTCTCGAGGCACAGCGCGACCTGCTTGCGCACGTCGTCGAGCGGCTCGGTGAAATTGGGCAGCGCGTCGCCGAGTTCGTCGAACGACGGCATCCGGTTCGGCTTCACGCAAAAGCGCAGATTGCCGGTCTTGAGCATGCGCTCGTAGGTGGCGCGCAGTGCGTCGCTCGCGCTCTCGTTCAGGTCGTTCAACGCGGTCTCGACCTGCTCGAGGTCGTACACCGTGCTGAAGGACGCCACCGCCAGTTCCTGTTTCACCATCGCCGTCGTCATACCAACCTCGCTACCGCTACCGTCACACGACCATCAGACCCTTACGATTTCAGTGTAGCGATCCCGCATCGGCGTGCAAGCAAGCAGCCGTCCCGGTCTGCTGCTAACACTGCGCGCGCGCTGCAGCGCAGCGCCGCGCGGCGTATGATCGAACGTTCACCGGCCGCCGCGCCGGCCTCGCCACGGCGCCCACGCGGCGCCGTGCGCTTCGTCTCGAAGGGTTGCCGATGTCCATCCCCGCTGCCGTCCCGCGCGTCGACACCGATGCGATTCACGCCGTCGACGCCGCGCTCAAGTCGCGCCGCGCGATTCGCGCGTTCCTGCCGACGCCCGTGCCGCGCGACACGCTCGAGGCGATCCTCGAAGCCGCGAGCCGCGCGCCGTCGGGCACCAACATCCAGCCGTGGCGCGTGTACGTCGCGACCGGCGCGACCCGCGACGCACTCGCCGCGGCCCTCACCACCGCGTACGACGATCCGGCGCGCGACGAGAAATACGTCGCCGAGTACGACTACTATCCGCGCGAATGGGTGTCGCCGTATATCGACCGGCGCCGCAAGGTCGGCTGGGACCTGTACGGTCTGTTGAACATCGGCCGCGACGAAAAGGCCCGCATGCACGCGCAGCACGCGCGCAACTTCCGCTTCTTCGATGCGCCGGTCGCGCTGTTCTTCACGCTCGACCGCGTGATGACGCACGGTGCATGGCTCGACTGCGGCATGTTCCTGCAGGGCGTGATGACGGCCGCGCGCGCACGGGGCCTCGACACCTGCCCGCAGGCCGCGTTCGTGCCGTTCCACCGGATCGTCGCCGAGCATCTCGGCATGCCGGCCAACGAGCAGCTCGTCTGCGGGATGTCGCTCGGCCATGCCGACCCGGACGCGATCGAGAACCGCCTCGTCACCGAGCGCGCGAGCGTCGCCGAGTTCGCGCGCTTTTTTGCTTGAAAACGCGTGACGCGTACCTACCTTTTGATCAGGACCGGATCGTGCTGCGAACCTGCGGCGATGCGTCCTGTCACACCACCGTCCAAATCGATCGGGCGTAAGATGTGCGTCCGTTCCCCGCTACCCCGCGTTTCCGGAGAAGTTTCATGCTGAAACACGGCCTGGCCGTCCTGCTCGCGAGCGCCGCGCTCGCGGCCCATGCGCAGAGCCCCGCACCAGCCGTCGTCGCGTGGGAGATCCAGGTGGTGCGCGACGGTCAGACGATCGACACGTTCCAGCAACGCACCACCGTGGGTCAATCCCGTACCGACACCCATCGCTATCCGTCCGCCGTGCCCGTCGGCTGCGGCAATGCCGCGCGCGTCGTGCCGACCGAGCGCTCGCGCTCGGTGACGGTCGCGCCGCTCACCGTCGACGACGCCGCGCACACGGTATCGCTCGCGCTCGACGTGCAGGAAACCCTCGACGACGAAAACGCGACGCGCAGCGATCCGTGCCTGCCCGCGTCGCCGCGGCAGATCGTCGCGAGCCATCCGGGGCTGTCGGTCGGCGGCGATGCATGGACCGACTGGACGCTCGTCGAGCAGCGCCCGCATCTCGTCTACCGCGTGCGCGCGCACGTCGCGAAGGACTGAGCGCCATGTCCGCCGACGCCCTGTCCTTGCCGTTCGCCGAATCGCACGCCGCGCCCGACGAAATCACCGCGGTCAGCTGGAACCTGCACAAGGGCCGCTCGCCGCTCGGCTTCACCGCATGGAACGCGATGCGCAACTGGATGCAGTCGACGCACGCCGACGTGTATTTCCTGCAGGAGGCGATGGCGCGCCGCATGCCGCGCCCGATGCTCGCCCCCGGCTTCGGCGCGCCGATGGACGACGCGGTCGACGACGTGTGGCACTGCCAGGCCACCGAGATCGCGCAGGCGCTCGACTGGCAGATCGCGCTCGGACCGAACGTGTTCAAGCCGTCGTGGCGGCACGGCAACGCGATCCTGTCGCCGCATCCGCTCGACCTCGGCGGCCGCTGGGACATCTCCGCGCACCGCTTCGAGCGCCGCGGACTGCTGGTCGCGCGCGCGACGCTCGCGGGCGCACGGCCCGTCACGCTGCTGTGCGCGCACCTCGCGCTCACGCGCGCGGCGCGGCTGCGCCAGATGCACTGGATCGCGCACTGGATCGTGCGCAACGCGGGCGACGACCCGCTCGTGCTCGCCGGCGACTTCAACGACTGGCGCAACGATTCGGTCGCGCTGTTCGGCGAGATCGGGCTGTCCGAGGTCGCCACGCTGCTCGGCCAGTCGGGCCGCACGTTCCCCGCGTTCTCCCCCGCGCTCGCGCTCGACAAGATGTTCGTGCGCGGGCTGACGCCGCTCGAATGGCAGGCGCCGTCCGGCGAAACCGCGTGGCTGTCGGATCACCTGCCGTATATCGCGCGGCTGCGCCTCGATCCGCAGTGACGCGGTAGCGCGGCGCGCTGTGCGTGAAGCTCGCGGCCGAACACTGAAAGCCGGTTGCAAGATTTCGTTGCGCCAAATCCGCGCGGCCGCGCGGGTCAAGCCCGCATCTGCCCCAAGCAGGGTAAAATAACGAGTTCCTCAATCGTCTGTCATCGAGAAGGCGCGTGTCCGACGCGCCGGCCGGCCGATCCGCGATCGGGCCGACGCACTCGGTTTTTTTGCCCGTTTTTGGGCCCGTTACACGCGTCCGCTACGCGCGTCCGTTTTCAAAGCCATGAGCAAATACGACACCGCCACCGTCCAATCCGTCCATCACTGGACCGACACGCTTTTCAGCTTCACCTGCACCCGTGAGCCGAGCCTGCGCTTCAACAACGGCGAATTCACGATGGTCGGCCTCGAGGTCGACGGCAAGCCGCTCGCGCGTGCCTACTCGATCGTCAGCCCGAACTACGAAGAGCACCTCGAATTCTTCAGCATCAAGGTCCAGAACGGCCCGCTGACGTCGCGCCTGCAGCACCTGAAGGTGGGCGACTCGGTGCTGATCGGCAAGAAGCCGACCGGCACGCTCGTCGCCGACAACCTGCTGCCCGGCAAGACGCTGTGGATGCTGTCGACCGGCACGGGCCTCGCACCGTTCATGTCGATCATCCGCGACCCGGACATCTACGAACGCTTCGACAAGGTCATCCTGACGCACACCTGCCGCCTGAAGGGCGAGCTGGCGTACATGGACTACATCAAGCACGACCTGCCGGGCCACGAGTACCTCGGCGACATCATCAAGGAAAAGCTCGTCTACTACCCGACGGTCACGCGCGAGGCGTTCGACAACGAGGGCCGGATCACCGACCTGATCGCGACCGGCAAGCTGTTCACGGACCTCGGCGTGCCGGCGTTCTCGCCGGAAAACGACCGCGTGATGCTGTGCGGCAGCACCGCGATGCTGAAGGACACGACGGACCTGCTGAAGCAAGCCGGCCTGGTCGAAGGCAAGAACAGCGCGCCGGGTCACTACGTGATCGAACGCGCATTCGTGGACTGATCGAACCCCGAATTTGTGCCACATCAAGAACCGGAGCAAAAGCTCCGGTTTTTTTTCGTCCCTACTTGGCGAATTCGTAACAAGCCACGATCATTTCATGTCAAATCGTTACATTTGGATACGGGCGATCCGTGTGCTTTCGCGTCAGTGTTTTTCCTACAACAGCTTCGCTCGGATTATTCACATTTACCCTTAAATGTCCGCCCAGCATGACGTTTTCCAAATTTTTGAGATATTATTCGCCCCGCGTGGTCGCCGATCGGGCGACCATTGGAGGGTCGGACTCAAACGTTACAAGATGTAACTTTTGTTACCTCGGCACGGGGCGATTCTCTGGCGGCGGCCGTCATCGAAACGGCAGCCGATCCACGCAGCCAGCCGGTGTCTGAACCGCTTTCTGACAGCAGGGAGAGTCATGGATACGTCGCTCAACGCGCCCACGGGCGCTCATGCCCCGTTCCCGTCGCAGCCGCTCGTGCACGGCTGCGACGCGGCCGCGCCCGTGGCCGAAGCCCTGCCCCAACGCGACACGTCCGCCGCACGGATCGCGGCGCTGTCCCTCCAGTTGATGGTTGCCGACGAGGCGGCCCGCCGCCATCTCGCCGGCGAGCTGCATGACGGACTCGGCGCCGAACTCACCGCCGCACGTTTCGCGCTCGCAAACGTTCAAACGTGGCTGCCGGCCAATGCGCCGGACGGCTGCCTGCGCGCGCTCGAGCTGGCGCAGCAGGCGCTCGACTCCGCCACCGACGCCAACCGCCGGCTGATCGACGAGCGCGACACGCCGGCACTCGACGGCGGCGTCGTCGGCGCCCTGTCGGCGTGGGTCGACAGCCACACGGCCCGCACCGGCCTGCGCACGAGCTTCGTCTGCGCGGCCGACGCACGGCTCACGCAACTCGGCGGCGCCGGTGCGCTCGCGATCTTCCGCGTCGCGCAGGAAGCGCTGTCGAACGTCGCGAAGCATGCGCGCGCGACGTCCGTCGACGTGCAGATCGACACCGACGACTCGCATATGTCCCTGATCGTCACCGACGATGGGACCGGTTTCGCGCGTAGCCGGCGCACCGGCTACGGCCTCGCCGGGATGCGCGCACGCTGCGAGGCGTTCGGCGGCAGCTTCGACGCGAGCGCACCGGAAGCGGGCCGCGGCACGCGCGTCACCGCGCGCTTCGCGTGGGACTCGCTGTTCGCGGTGCCGGCGGCCGCGCGCCGCGCGTCGCTTTCGTGAGGCCGTCATGAGCCTGAACATCCTGCTCGTCGACGATCACGCGATCGTCCGTCAAGGGATCCGCCACTTGCTGATCGACCGCGGCATCGCGCGTAACGTGACCGAGGCCGAGACCGGCAGCGATGCGGTGGCGGCCGTCGACCGCGAGGCCTTCGACGTGATCCTGCTCGACATCTCGTTGCCGGACACGAATGGCATCGAGGTGCTCAAGCGCATCAAGCGCAAGCTGCCGGGCGCGCCGGTGCTGATGTTCTCGATGTACCGCGAGGACCAGTACGCGGTGCGCGCGCTGAAGGCCGGCGCGGCCGGCTACCTGTCGAAGACGGTGAATGCCGCGCAGATGATCGGCGCGATCCAGCAGGTCGCGGCCGGCCGCAAGTACGTGAGCCCGGCGATGGCCGAGGCGCTCGCCGAATACGTGTCGTTCGAGAACGAACCGCTGCCGCACGAGAAGCTGTCCGACCGCGAATACCAGACGCTCTGCATGCTCGCATCGGGCAAGCGCCTCACCGACATCGCGAACACGCTGTCTCTGTCGGTGAAGACGGTCAGCGTGTACCGGTCGCGGCTGCTCGAGAAGATGCGGCTGTCGAACAATGCGGAACTGACGTTCTACGTGATGAGCAACCGGCTCGTCGACATGGCGCCCGCGTCGGGCGCCTGATTCTTCGTCCTCGCCGCACCCGGCCGGCTCCACGCCGGCCCCGGCGCGCCGCACGCCGCGCACAAGCACTTGTTTTATCGGACGATTCCCGGGCTCAGCGCTGCGCCGCAGCGGGTCTTCCACGCCAAATCGGCTAAAATTACGGGTTTTCACTCACTCGGCGCCGCCGCGCTCGCGCGCGCTGGAAACTCATCCGCAATGTCCTTCTTCCGCAAGAAAAACGTCGATCGCATGATCGCCGGCGCGCACGGCGCCGGGCTCAAGAAAGCGCTCGGCGCCATCGACCTCACCTTCCTCGGCATCGGCGCGATCATCGGCACCGGCATCTTCGTGCTGACCGGGACGGGCGCCGTGCAAGCCGGCCCCGCGCTGATGCTGTCGTTCGTGATCGCCGCGATCGCGTGCGGCCTCGCGGCGCTGTCGTACGCCGAATTCGCGTCGACGATTCCGGTCGCGGGCTCGATCTACACGTACTCGTACGCGACGCTCGGCGAGCTCGTCGCCTGGATCATCGGCTGGGACCTGATGCTCGAATACGGCCTCGCGGCGTCGGCCGTGTCGGTCGGCTGGTCGGGCTACCTGCAATCGCTGCTGCAGGGCTTCGGGCTCACGCTGCCGACCGTGCTGACGGCCGCGCCCGGCGCGATCCCGGGTGTCGTCACGTGGTTCAACCTGCCGGCGTTCCTCGTGATGCTGGTGATCACGACGCTGCTGTCGATCGGCATCCGCGAGTCGACCCGCATCAACAACGTCATGGTGTTCATCAAGGTGTCGGTCGTGCTGCTCGTGATCGCGGTCGGCATCTTCCACGTCACGCCCGCGAACTGGAAGCCGTTCATGCCGCACGGCTGGAACGGCGTGTTCGGCGCGGCGGCCGTGATGTTCTTCGCGTTCATCGGCTTCGACGCCGTATCGTCGGCGGCCGAGGAAGTGAAGAATCCGAAACGCGACCTGCCGATCGGCATCATCGCGTCGCTCGCGGTCTGCGCGGTGCTGTACGTGACGGTCGCGGCGGTCGCGACCGGCATCGTGCCGTCGGCGCAGTACGCGAACGTGTCGCATCCGATCTCGTATGCGCTGCAGATCGCCGGCGAGAAGTGGGTCGCGGGCTTCATCGATCTCGGCGCGGTGCTCGGCATGCTGACCGTGATCCTCGTGATGAGCTACGGCCAGACGCGGATCATCTTCGCGATGTCGCGCGACGGCCTGCTGCCGGCGGCGCTGTCGCGCGTGCATCCGCGCTATGCGACGCCGTTCCTGACGACCTGGCTCGTCGGCCTGTTCTTCGGGCTGATCGCCGCGCTCGTGCCGCTCAACGTGCTCGCCGAGCTGATCAACATCGGCACGCTCGCCGCGTTCTCGATGGTGTCGATCGCGGTGCTGGTGCTGCGCCGCACGCACCCGGAACTGCCGCGCGCGTTCCGCTGCCCGGGCGTGCCGGTGGTGCCGATCCTCGCGGTCGGCGCATGCCTGTTCCTGATGCTGAACCTGCAGCCCGTCACGTGGGCCGCGTTCGGCATCTGGCTCGTGATCGGCCTCGTGATCTACTTCCTGTATTCGCGGCATCACTCGAAGCTCGCGCACGGTCAGCACAACGCGCATTGACCGCCGTCGCTGCGCGCGCACGCCGCGCGCAGCGACACGACGCCACGCCGGGCCGTCACCGGCCCCGTGCGCGCCCCCTCCCCGCCCGAACCGGCCCGGCCATCGGCGCCGCCGCGCCCCGCACGCGCTCGATCGCTGCCCGATCGTCGCGATTTCTTGCCCGATCGTCCGGATTTGCCCACACGATTTGCACGCTGCCAGCGCGCGCGCGCCGAGCGGTTCATAATCCGGCCATCGAACGACGGCCCGGCCCGGCGGGCCGTCCGGCAACAGGAACAGGATGATGGAAAGCGTCGATCTCGATGTACTGAAATCCAGCGCGCGCTGGCTCGACGAAGGGCGCCGCGTGCTGCTCGTCACGGTCGTGAAGACGTGGGGCTCGTCGCCCCGCCCCGAAGGCGCGATGCTCGCGGTGCGCGAGGACGGCCTCGTGGTCGGCTCCGTGTCCGGCGGCTGCATCGAGGACGACCTGATCGCCCGCGTGCACGCAAGCGGGATCGCGGCCGATGCACGCCCGGAGGCCGTCAAGTACGGCGTGACGGCCGAGGAAGCGCACCGCTTCGGGCTGCCCTGCGGCGGCACGATCCAGCTCGTGCTGGAGCCGCTCACGCCCGACAGCGGGATCGCCGCGCTGTGCGCGGAAGTCGAGGCCGGCCGCCTCGTCACGCGCACGATGACGCTCGCGACCGGCCGCGCGTCGCTGTCGCCCGCGCAGGCGACCGACGGGCTCGCGTTCGACGGCGACCGGCTCGTGACGATCCACGGGCCGCGCTACCGGATGCTCGTGATCGGCGCGGGACAGTTGTCGCGCTATCTGTGCCAGATCGCGGTCGGGCTCGATTACCAGGTGACGGTCTGCGATCCGCGCGAGGAGTACACGGATGCGTGGGACGTGACGGGCACGCGCGTCGTGCACACGATGCCCGACGACACGGTGCTCGACATGAAGCTCGACGCGCGTTCGGCCGTGATCGCGCTCACGCACGACCCGAAGCTCGACGATCTCGCGCTGATGGAGGCGCTGAAGACGCCCGCGTTCTACGTGGGCGCGCTCGGCTCGCGACGCAACAACGCGGCCCGGCGCGAGCGGCTGCTCGAATTCGACCTGAGCGAGGCGGAACTGGCGCGGCTGCACGGGCCGGCCGGCATCTACATCGGCAGCCGCACGCCGCCTGAAATCGCGATCTCGATCCTCGCCGAGATCACGGCCGCGAAGAACAACGTGTCGCTGCCGACGATCCTGCAGGTCGAAGGCGCGAAGGCCGCCCGCGAGATCGCGGCAAACAGCGGCGCGACCTGCGGCCTCTGAGGCCGGTCGCCTCCGCGGCGCATGGCCGTGCCCGGAGGGCCATCATGCGCCGGCGGGAAACCGGCGCGCGTCGAGGGTGACGTCAGGCGAGACCCGCGGCGAGCGCCGCGGCGACGGAGCCGACCACCAATACGACGCCGACCGTGCGGCGCTTGTTCAGCTCCGTCCACAGCAGCACGCCCGTCAGCGACAACAGGATCAGCGAACCCGCGATCGTGTCCATCAGCAGCACCCAGCCGAGATTCATGCCGACGCCGCGATGCAGGTTGTTCAGCGTCGTCAGGAACGTATTGCCGGTGCGCTTCACCGATACGTAGCCGTTGCCGACCCAGTATTCGGCCTGGAGGTTCTGGTGCGGACCGAACAGGCCCATCTGCCAGTGCTCCGGCTGCATCACGCGCTTGTCGCCCCAGGCGACCGGCTGCGCGGGCTCCGTGCGCACGCGGCCCGGCCGGCCGTCGAAGCGCAGTTCGTGCTGCAGCCACTTCGTCATCGCGGCCGGCGACTTCGGCGCCGGGTCCGGCAATGCGATCTGCATCTGCTCGACCTGCGGCTCGCCGGTCGGGATCTTCAGCGGCGGCGCACGGTGGTTGAGCAGCACGCCCGTCACGCCGAACAGCAGCCCGAGCACCGCGCCCCAGAGCCCGACCCAGCCATGCACCTTGCGCAGCCATTTGATGAAGGTCGCGCGCCGCGAGCGCTGGCGGCGCGCCGCCAGTTCGGCGTCGCTCAGGGGCCGTGCGGCCGGATGCAGCACGGTGACGCCCGCGATGGGCCTGCCCGCCTGCGGCGGGGCGATCGTTTCGGGCGCGTTCACGCGAGAGTGTCCATTCGTTCAAAGCAACGGGCGGCGCACGGAAAACATGCGCCGCCCGGATAACATGAAAATGAGAATGGATATCATTACACAAATGGTGCGGCCGCTCAATCCGCCGGCGCACGCCGGGCCGACAAGACAATCCGGCGATAACCGACGAAGCGCGCAGATTGCACGTCGATTCAAGAGAAATGCCGGTGAAATGATCGCGAAAGTCCGGGACGGCATTTCGCAAGAAAAACGGCGCGGCGAACGCTCAGCGGCGCAGCGGCGGTAGCGGAAAATGCGGGGCGGCGTCGCCCGGCCCGGGCTCGGTTCGATCGAGCGCGTACAGCCATGCCAGCAAATCGGCGACTGCCTGGTAAAGCTGCGGCGGAATCCGGTCGTCGAGATCGACCTGCATCAGCAGCGACACCATCTCCGGCGCGGTATGCACGTACAGCCCGGCATCCCGCGCACGGGCGACGATCATCTCGGCGAGCAAGCCGTACCCCTTCGCGACCACGCGCGGCGCGGTATCGCCTCCCTTCGGATCGTAGACGAGCGCGGCCGCGCGCTTGCGGGACGTCATGCTCATCGCGGCACCTCGTCGTCGGCGCCCGGCGTACCGCCGGCCGCGCTGCGCGCATATGCGGCGGCGGCGGCCTGCGCGACGAGCGGGTCGAAGCCGTCCGGTTCGTCGCCGACCGCACGAATCGACAGTCCGCCGAGCTGCAGCCCCGATCCCTCGAACCGCTGCCGTAGCGCGGCCTCGTTCCGCGTGAGCCGGTCGGCGCCGGCCGAATTCGCACGCAGTCGCGCGACGAGCTGTGCGCCGTTCAGCACCAGCTCCGCGTCGACCGTGCCGAGCGACGGCAACGTGAGCGTCAGCCGCGTGCGCCATGCGATCCCGTCGCCTGCGTCGTCGCCGCCGCGCGACGCGTGGCCGCCCGGATCGTCGGGCTCGATCGTCCAGTCGAGCCGCGCGCCGGGCCATGCCTCACCTGCCCAGCGGAACTGATCGGTCGCGAGCGCATCGAGCTGCTGCCGGACGATCGGCACGGCGGCAGGATGCACGGGAGCCGGCGTCTGCGTCTGCGGATCGGCCGACGCGGCGGCCAGTTCGGCGCGCGCGGGCGTCCAGCGCGTGTCCGGGCGATCGCCGAGCGGGTCGGTCGTCGCGGCCGTGGCCGACGCCGCACCTTGCCGAGCGGCGGCAGCCGCGTTCTGTGCAAGCTCGCGCGGCACCGCACCGCCCGACGCGGGCGCGCCCGGCTGCGTAGCGGTTCGCGCCGCCGTCGGCAGCGGCAGGCGCTGCGCGAGCAGTTCGTCGAGCACGTCGGGCGCGTCGTGCTGCGCGGCGTCCGGGGCGGGCTGCACCGGCGCGGTCGTGAGCCGCGCCTGCGGTTCGCGCATCAGCGCGGCGAGCGGGCGCTGGCCGGCCAGCCACTGCGCGAGATGGGATTCGTAAAAGAGGCCGCTTTCGCTGACGGCCTGCGCGAGCGCCGCACGCAGCGCCGCGACGTCGGACGCAGGCGTTGCGGTGGAAGGCGCGGCGGCGGACGCAGCCGGACCGGCGGTCGGCTGCCCGTCCGGCGGCACGGCCGCCGCCGTGCTCAGCAACACGGCAGGATCGGCCAGCAGCGGCGTGCGCCCGGCGATCACGGGCGTCGCGACGCCGCCCGAGCGCGAAATCGCGTCGAGCACGAGCGCGACATCGGACAACGCGGTCTGCGCGGATGCCGGCGGCGGCGCCGGCGGGGCCCCGGCCGAAGACGGCGACGACGCGCCGGCGCCCGGCGTGCCGACCTGCGCGGTCGCGCCGCCGCCGGCGGGCGCGATCACGGGGCCGGTCAGCAGGCTGTCGAGGCGACTCGCCAGCAGGGCGGCCGCAACGGAGTCGATACCGGTCATGATCGGAGCCTGCTCACCTCAGCGACATCGTTGCGAAGCCGGGCATGCGGCAACCGCCGCCCCGGCAAACGGGCACTACCCGCGAGCGCGGTAGAGATCGGTCAATACCTGGGTCGAGCGCCGCGCCTCGAACAGCGCGGACAGCCGTGCGACGTCCGGGCTCGCGAGGTCGCGGATGGCGGCGTCGTCGGCGAGGATGCGGCGAATCAGCTCGAGCTTGCGGCCGAGGTCCGCCTGGTCGAGCGTGACGCCCGGATGGGCCTCCTTCAGCCCGTCGACGAGACGCAGGAATTCGGCCTGCAACTCCGGCAGCGCGCTCCACTGCGCGCCGCGCGCCGCGGACAGCATGCGGCCCGACACGGCCGCAAGCGCCTCGTAGCGAGCGAAGTATTCGGCCTTGAGATTCATCGTGCCGCGCCCGCCGCCTGTTGCGCGGCCATGCGCGCGACTTCCGGAGCGATGCCCGTCCACGCTTCCTCGAGCGTCGCGAGCAACCCGTCGACCTCGACCAGCATCGCGTCGCTGGCATGCATGTTGGCTTCCAGCAGGCGCCGGCCGATATACGTATACAGCGCGTCGAGGCGCCCGGCGATCTGGCCGCCCGCGTCGCGGTTCAGCGACGCCTGCAGGCCGCTCTCGACGATCCCGATCGCCTTGCCGATCGCTTCGCCGCGTGCGGGCACGTTGCCCTGCTGCAGGTGCATGCGCGCGAGCGCGATGGCCTGGCGCGCGCCCTGGTACAGCATCGCGATCAGCCGGTGCGGGGAGGCGCCCATCACCCCCGTCTCGACGCCGACACGCGCGTACGCATTGGCTCCAGCGTGTCCTGGGGAAAACATGCGCTTCTCCTTGTGATGCGTTGGCTATGCGGTAGCCGCCGCCGTGCAATGCATGACGCGGCCTTGTTCCAGAGTTATCGGAAGGGAATTGAAAAGCTTTAGGCGCACGGCCCGTCGCCGGTCGGCCGCCCGCGGATGCCCGTCGGCGGCTGGCCGTCCCCGGTTGCCGGTCGCGTCACACGGACATCTGCATGATGTCGTTGTACGCGCTCACGAGCTTGTTGCGGACCTGAAGCCCGAACTGGAAACCGATGTTGGCCTTCTGCATGTCGACCATCACGTCGTTCAGCGACACGTTCGCCGCGCCGACCTCGAACGCCTGCGCCTCGCCGAGCGCGTGCTTCTGGTCGCCGCTGATCTTGTCGAGCGACGCCTTCATCGCGCTCGCGAACGTGCCGGCCGTCGCCGCGCCCGAACCGGCGAGCGCCGCCGTCGGGCTCGCGACGCCGCCGCTCGCCTGCGCGGCCATCGCCTGCATCTGTTGCAACACCGAACCGATTCCGCTGACGTTGGCAGCCATGCTGTCCCCAGACATATGAGAGAAGAGACCCGGAGCACCGGGCGGTCCGGCGGCGCCGCACGATGCGCACCATGCCGGATCGCGAAAAAGGATAGCAGCGCGGCGCGCGCCAAAGCCGCGAAAGTACGGGGGAAACCCCGCTCTTTTCGGTCGATCGGAGTCGGGCCCTGGTCCCGATAATCGCATCGTGTCATTGTCCGTCCGCTCGTCCGAGCGGCTCAGTCGTCCCGCTCCGGAGAAATTCCACGCATGGATTCGCAGGCCAACTCGCTGATCAACCCCGACGCCCGCACGGGCCTCGCCAGCCCGGTGCCAGGCGCCACCGCGGCCGCCGCGTTGCCGGGAGCAGGCGGCGCCGGCGCGGACTTCGGGTTCGGCGGCTTCGCGGAACGCATCCCCGGCATCACGCGGATGAAGGGCAACCCGAAACTGCCGTTCGTGATCGCCGTTGCGCTCGCCATCGCCGCGATCACCGCGCTCGTGCTGTGGAGCCGCACGCCCGACTATCGCGTGCTGTACAGCAACCTGTCGGACCGCGACGGCGGCGCGATCATTACCGCGCTCCAGCAGGCAAACGTTCCCTACAAGTTCGCCGACGCCGGCGGCGCGATCCTCGTGCCGTCGAACCAGGTGCACGAAACGCGCCTGAAGCTCGCCGCGATGGGCCTGCCCAAGGGCGGCTCGGTCGGCTTCGAGCTGATGGACAACCAGAAATTCGGCATCAGCCAGTTCGCCGAGCAGGTGAACTACCAGCGCGCGCTCGAAGGCGAGCTGCAACGCACGATCGAGTCGATCAACGCCGTGAAGACGGCGCGCGTGCATCTCGCGATCCCGAAGCCGTCGGTGTTCGTGCGCGACAAGGAAGCGCCGAGCGCGTCGGTATTCGTCGATCTCTACCCGGGCCGCGTGCTCGACGAGGGCCAGGTGCAGGCGATCACGCGGATGGTGTCGTCCGGCGTGCCCGACATGCCGGCCAAGAATGTCACGATCGTCGACCAGGACGGCAACCTGCTGACCCAGACCGCATCGGCCACTGGCCTCGACGCGAGCCAGCTCAAGTACGTGCAGCAGGTCGAGCACAACACGCAGAAGCGCATCGACGCGATCCTCGCGCCGATCTTCGGCACCGGCAACGCGCGCTCGCAAGTCAGCGCGGACATCGATTTCTCGAAGCTCGAGCAGACCTCGGAAAGCTACGGCCCGAACGGCTCGCCGCAGCAGACCGCGATCCGCAGCCAGCAGACCAGCAGCGCGACCGAACTCGCGCAGGGCGGCGCATCGGGCGTGCCGGGCGCGCTGTCGAACACGCCGCCGCAGCCGGCCTCCGCGCCGATCGTCGCCGGCAACGGCCAGAACGGGCCGCAGTCGACGCCCGTCAGCGACCGCAAGGACCAGACGACCAACTACGAGCTCGACAAGACGATCCGCCACGTCGAGCAGCCGATGGGCAACGTGAAGCGGCTGTCGGTGGCCGTCGTCGTCAACTACCAGCCGGTCGCCGACGCGAAGGGCCACGTGACGATGCAGCCGCTGCCGCCCGCGAAGCTCGCGCAGATCGAGCAGCTCGTGAAGGACGCGATGGGCTACGACGAGAAGCGCGGCGACTCGGTGAACGTCGTGAACAGCGCGTTCTCGACCGTCAACGATCCGTACGCCGACCTGCCGTGGTGGCGCCAGCCGGACATGATCGCGATGGCGAAGGAAGCCGCGAAGTGGCTCGGCATCGCGGCGGCCGCGGCGGCGCTCTATTTCATGTTCGTGCGCCCGGCGATGCGCCGCGCGTTCCCGCCGCCCGAGCCGGCCGCGCCGGCCCTCGCGGCGCCGGAGGATCCGGTCGCGCTCGACGGCCTGCCCGCGCTGGAACAGCCGGACGAGCCCGATCCGCTGCTGCTCGGCTTCGAGAACGAAAAGAACCGCTACGAACGCAACCTCGACTACGCGCGCACGATCGCCCGCCAGGATCCGAAGATCGTCGCCACCGTCGTGAAGAACTGGGTGTCCGATGAACGCTGAAGGCCTGACCAAGAGCGCGCTGCTGCTGATGTCGATCGGCGAGGAAGAGGCCGCTGAAGTATTCAAGTTCCTCGCGCCGCGCGAGGTGCAGAAGATCGGCGCCGCGATGGCCGCGCTGAAGAACGTCACGCGCGAGCAGGTCGAGGACGTGCTGCACGAATTCGCGAAGGAAGCCGAGCAGCACACCGCGCTGTCGCTCGATTCGAGCGAGTACATCCGCTCGGTGCTGACCAAGGCGCTCGGCGAGGACAAGGCCGGCGTGCTGATCGACCGGATCCTGCAGGGCAGCGACACGAGCGGCATCGAGGGCCTGAAGTGGATGGACTCGGCCGCCGTCGCGGAACTGATCAAGAACGAGCATCCGCAAATCATCGCGACGATCCTCGTGCACCTCGATCGCGACCAGGCGTCCGAGATCGCGTCGTGCTTCACCGAGCGCCTGCGCAACGACGTGCTGCTGCGGATCGCGACGCTCGACGGCATCCAGCCGGCCGCGCTGCGCGAGCTCGACGACGTGCTGACGGGCCTGCTGTCCGGCAGCGACAACCTGAAGCGCAGCCCGATGGGCGGCATCCGCACCGCGGCCGAGATCCTGAACTTCATGACGAGCAATCATGAGGAAGGCGTGCTCGAAAGCGTGCGCCAGTACGACGCCGACCTCGCGCAGAAGATCGTCGACCAGATGTTCGTGTTCGAGAACCTGCTCGACCTCGAGGATCGCGCGATCCAGATGGTGCTGAAGGAAGTCGAGTCGGAAACGCTGATCATCGCGCTGAAGGGCGCGCCGCCCGCGCTGCGCCAGAAATTCCTCGCGAACATGTCGCAACGCGCGGCCGAACTGCTCGCCGAGGATCTCGACGCGCGCGGCCCGGTGCGCGTGTCCGAAGTCGAGACGCAGCAGCGCCGCATCCTGCAGATCGTGCGCAACCTCGCCGAAAGCGGTCAGATCGTGATCGGCGGCAAGGCGGAAGACGCCTATGTCTGATTCCGCGCGCGACCGCGCCGGCACCCTCACCGCGTACCAGCGGTGGGAGATGGCGTCGTTCGATCCGCCGCCGCCCCCGCCGCCGCCCGACGACGCGGCTGCGGCCGCCGCCGCGCTCGCCGAGGAATTGCAGCGCGTGCGCGACGCCGCACATGCCGAAGGCCACGCGGCCGGTCACGTCGAAGGCCAGGCACTGGGTTATCAGGCCGGTTTCGAGCAGGGCCGCGAGCAGGGTTTCGAGGCCGGCCAGGCCGAAGCCCGCGAACAGGCCGCGCAGCTCGCGGCGCTCGCCGCGTCGTTCCGCGAAGCCGTGTCGAGCGCCGAGCACGACCTCGCGTCCGACCTCGCGCAACTCGCGCTCGACATCGCGCAGCAGGTCGTGCGCCAGCACGTGAAGCACGATCCCGCCGCGCTCGTCGCGGCCGTGCGCGACGTGCTCGCCGCCGAGCCGGCGTTGTCCGGCGCGCCGCATCTCGCGGTGAACCCGGCCGACCTGCCCGTCGTCGAGGCTTATCTGCAGGACGATCTCGATACGCTGGGCTGGAACGTGCGCACCGACGCGTCGATCGAGCGCGGCGGCTGCCGCGCGCACGCCGCGACGGGCGAAGTCGACGCGACGCTGCCCACCCGCTGGCAGCGCGTCGCCGCCGCGATCGGCAAGGTGAGCGCATGGTGACGCCCACGCCCGAATCGATCCTGTACGACGGAATGACGCCGCTCGAGCGCGAACTCGCGCTCGCGTCGTTCGGCCCCGAGCATACGCACGGCACCGCGCACGGCGCGCCGGCGCACGCAACGGACGCCGCGGCCGACACGCCGCGCGCGCCGCACAATCCGCATCTCGCGCACTGGCGCACGCACCTGAACGGCCTCGCGACCCGCAGCCACCGCGCGCTGCCGCTGCGGCCGTGCGGGCGCCTCACGCGCGCCGCGGGCCTCGTGCTCGAGGCAATCGGCCTGCGCCTGTCGGTCGGTGCCGAATGCACGATCGAATTGCCGCCCGGCAGCACGCTGCCGCATGCGGAAGCGGAAGTCGTCGGGTTCGCCGGCGATCGCCTGTTCCTGATGCCGACCACCGACGTCGCGGGCGTCTTGCCCGGCGCGCGCGTGTGGCCGCGGGAGGCCGCGCCCGTCGCCGATCCGCTCGCGGGCGCGAAACGGCTGCCGGTCGGCTGGGAAATGCTCGGGCGCGTCGTCGACGCGTCGGGCCGCCCGCTCGACGGCCTCGGCCCGCTCGCGTCGAAGGTCGACGCGCCGCTGTCGGCGCCGTCGATCAACCCGCTCGATCGCGAGCCGATCCACCACGTGCTCGATGTCGGCGTGCGCGCGATCAACGCGCTGCTCACCGTCGGCCGCGGGCAGCGGATGGGCCTGTTCGCGGGCTCGGGCGTCGGCAAGTCGGTGCTGCTCGGCACGATGGCGCGCTACACCAGCGCAGAAGTGATCGTGATCGGACTGATCGGCGAACGCGGCCGCGAAGTGAAGGAATTCATCGAACAGATCCTCGGCGAGGACGGCCTCGCGCGCTCCGTCGTCGTCGCGGCGCCGGCCGACGTGTCGCCGCTGCTGCGGATGCAGGGTGCCGCGTACGCAACGTCGCTCGCCGAGTATTTCCGCGATCAGGGCAAGCACGTGCTGCTGCTGATGGATTCGCTGACGCGCTACGCGATGGCGCAGCGCGAGATCGCGCTCGCGATCGGCGAGCCGCCCGCGACCAAGGGCTATCCGCCGTCGGTGTTCGCGAAGCTGCCCGCGCTCGTCGAGCGCACCGGCAACGGGCCCGAAGGCGGCGGCTCGATCACCGCGTTCTACACGGTGCTGACCGAAGGCGACGACCAGCAGGACCCGATCGCCGATTCGGCGCGCGCGATCCTCGACGGCCACATCGTGCTGTCGCGCGCGCTCGCCGAAGCCGGCCACTATCCGGCGATCGACATCGAGGCGTCGATCAGCCGCGCGATGACCGCGCTGATCGACGAAACGCATCTCGACCGCGTGCGGCAGTTCAAGCAGATGCTGTCGCGCTACCAGCGCAATCGCGACCTGATCGCGGTCGGCGCCTATGCGCCCGGCCGCGACGCGCAGCTCGACCGCGCGATTGCGCTCTACCCGCGCATCGAATCGTTCCTGCAGCAGGGCTTTCGCGAATGCGCGCCGTTCGCGTCGAGCCTCGGCGCGCTCGATGCGCTGTTCGACGTACACGGAGGCTGACCCCGATGGCACACGGCTTTCCCCTTCAACTGCTGCTCGACCGCGCGCAGGAAGATCTCGACACGGCCGCGAAGCAGCTCGGCACCGCGCAGCGCGACCGCACCGCGGCCGCCGACCAGCTCGATGCGTTGCTGCGCTATCGCGACGAGTATCACGCGCGCTTCGCGCAGTCCGCGCAACACGGGATGCCGGCCGGCAACTGGCGCAACTTCCAGGCGTTCATCGATACGCTCGACGCGGCAATCGTGCAGCAGCGCAACGTGCTGGCCGCGGCCGAAGTCCGCATCGACGAGGCGCGTCCCAACTGGCAACAGAAGAAACGCACCGTCGGTTCATACGAAATCCTGCAGGCGCGCGGCGTCGCGCAGGAAGCCCAGCGTACGGCGAAGCGCGAACAGCGCGACGCCGACGAACACGCCGCGAAGATCCTGCGCATGCGGGCCGATGCGGCCCGTTCGGCGTAACCGCTCACCGCTTTCGAACGAGAGAATCGTCATGCCTCCCCTGCCCCTGCTCGGCGTGCTGCTCGACACCGCCGGCACCGCACTCAAGGCGATCCGCGACGCGGGTTCGTCCGCCTCCGCCAAGTCCGCCGGCAACGATGCCGCAAGCGGGCCGGCCGCCATGCCGTTCGCGCAGACGCTGAAGCAAAGCGTCGTCACGCGGCACGACGCGGCAACCGCCGACAAGCCGGACGCCTCGACGAAACAGGCGTCGTCGACATCCGCCGCCGGCACGAAGTCCGCCGACCGCGACGACGACCCGTCGACCGAAGACGCCAGCGCGACACTCAATCCCGACGCTGCCGCGCTCGCCGCGGCAGCCGCCGTGCAGGCGCAACTGCAGGCGCGCGCGAACGACGCGGCGCCGGCCAATGCCGATACCGCTGCCACCGCCACCGCCGCCGCCACGACAGCGACGGCCGTGTCCGGCCAGCCCGACGCGACGGCCGCGCTGACGAATCACGCAAGCAAGGATGCGGCCGCCGAGCCTGCCGTGCCGGTGTCGGGTCGCGACACGCTGCAGGCGGCACTCCAGAAGCTGACCGGCGGCGCGGGCGCCATCGCGATGCCCGCGTCGGGCACGGCCGCGACAGCGACAGCGCCCGCGGCGACGACGTCCGCATCGGCCACCGCCGCACAGCCGACGCCGAAAGTCCCGACCTTCGACCGCACGCTCGCCGACGCGAAAGGCGCGCTCGCGACGCAGCAGGCGCCCACGCAGGCCACCGCGCCGGCGCTGCAGGCCGGCGCAACGGCCCAACCCGCTGCGCAGCATGCGTTCGCGGCCGCCGAAGAAACCGCCAGCCCGGCCGTCGACGCGACGGTCGCCGCCGCCGCGACGGCTGCGGCAGCCGTACAGGCGAACCTCCAGGCATCGCCCGCCGCAAGCTCGATCGCCGCGGCCAACGCACACGTGCTGGCGCCGCACGTCGGCACCGCCGACTGGACCGATGCGCTGAGCCAGAAGGTCGTGTTCCTGTCGAATGCGCACCAGCAGAGCGCCGAGCTGACGCTGAACCCGCCGGACCTCGGCCCGCTGCAGGTCGTGCTGCGCGTCGCGGACAACCACGCGCACGCGCTGTTCGTGTCGCAGCACGCGCAGGTGCGCGACGCGGTGGAAGCCGCGCTGCCGAAACTGCGTGAAGCGATGGAAGCGGGCGGGCTCGGCCTGGGCAGCGCGAGCGTCAGCGATGGCGGCTTCGCGTCGCAGCAGCAGAACCCGCAGCAAAGCTTCGCCGGCGGCCGGCCGTCGCCGCGCGCGCGCGCCGGATCGTCAGCCGTCGACGCACCGGTCGACGCCGCGCAATCCGCAGCGGCCGGCGCAACCGTGAGCCGCGCGGGCCTCGTCGATACGTTCGCCTGAGCATCGCGTCGGTCGTGTGCCGGTGCGCGCCGCTCAGCGGCCGTGCGCCGCCGCGGCCGCCTCGTTGCGCGGCACGCCGCCGCCCCGGCGCGTCGCGACGATGAAGTCCGCCGCGCGCTCGCCGATCATCACCGACGGCGCATTCGTGTTGCCGCCGATCAGCGTCGGCATCACCGACGCATCCACCACCCGCAGCCCCTCGACGCCCCGCACGCGCAGTTGCGGATCCACGACCGCGCGCGCATCCGAGCCCATCCGGCAGGTGCCGACCGGGTGATAGATCGTGTCGGCATGCGCGACGATCGTCGCGCGCAACTCGGCTTCGCTTTGATCCGCCCGCGTGTACAGCTCGCGCCCGCCCTGCGACGCGAGCGGCGCCTGCGACAGGATCCGGCGCATCGCCTGCGCGCCGCGCACGAGCAGGTCGAGATCGCGCGTATCGCTGAAGAAGCGCGGATCGATCAGCGGTGCGTCGCGCGCATCGCCGCTCGCCAGCGCGACCGTGCCGCGGCTGAACGGGCGCAGCGCGCACACGTGCAGCGAATAGCCGAAGCCCCAGTGCATCTTGCGGTTGTGATCGTCGACGAGCGCCGTGCAGAAATGCAGCTGCAGGTCCGGACGATCGAGCGACGGGTCGCTCTTGATGAAGCCACCGGCTTCCGCGACGTTGCTCGTCATCATCCCCGTGCGGCTCGAAAAGTAGCGCGCGAGCGCCGGCGTCATCTTCGAGATCCCGCGCAGGCAGACGCCGACCAGCTCCGACGAATTCACGCGCGTGTTGATGATGAAGTCGATATGGTCGATCAGGTTGGTGCCGACGTCCGGCGCGTCCTGCACGACCGCGATCCCGTGCCGGCGCAGCTGTTCCGCCGGACCGATCCCCGAGCACATCAGCAGTTGCGGCGAATTGAACGCGCCGGCCGACAGGATCACTTCCGCGCGTGCACCGAGCGTCTCGACGCGTCCGTCGCGCGACACCACGACCCCGACCGCGCGCTTGCCGTCGAAGCCCACGCGCAGCACCGTCGCATCGGTGATCACGTGCAGGTTCGGCCGGTCGCGGTCGTAGATGTACGCACGCGCGACGCTGCAGCGCGAGCCGTCGCGATGCGTGACCTGATAAAAGCCGACGCCTTCCTGCGTCGCACCGTTGAAGTCGTTGTTGAGCGGATAGCCGGCCGCGTGCGCGGCCTGGATGAATCGTTCGGAGAACGGATTGCGAAAGCGCAGATCGGACACCGTCAGCGGGCCGTCCGCGCCGTGCCATGCATCGGCGCCGCGCGCGTTGCCTTCCGCGCGGCGGAAATACGGCAGCACGTCCTGCCAGCCCCAGCCCGTCGCGCCGAGTTGCGCCCATTCGTCGTAATCGCCCGGGTGGCCGCGCGTGTAGATCATCGCGTTGATCGCGCTCGAGCCGCCCATTCCGCGCCCGCGCGGCTGATAGCCTCGGCGGCCGCCGAGGCCCGGCTGCGGCACCGTCTCGTAACCGTAATTCGTGCCGAGCTTGAACGGCACGAGCGCCGCGATTCCCACCGGCATGTTGACGAGCAGGTTGCGCTCCGTGTGCGAGCCGGCCTCGATCAACGCGATCGTCGCGTCGGGGCATGCATCGGCGAGGCGGCTGGCGAGGCTCGAGCCGCCCGACCCTCCGCCGACGATGATGTAGTCGTATTGCATGTCACGTCTCCTTCGTGTCATGAACGGCGCCCGGCGCGGCCGGCTCCCGCTTGTAATGTTCGGGCATTGTAGGAATGGCCGTCGCGCGCGCGGCACGCCGATTCAAGAGCGATTCCTCTAAACGCCCGCGTGAACTAAATTTAAGATGTATCGATTGATGCGACGCGATGCATCGGCCGCCAGAAGCCGCGCCGTCGCGAAACTGGGGAGACGACGATGCAGCGCGACGTTCTGCAGGCCGCGTGCCGACCGGGTTGTCCGGACGCACCGCGCGCGGCCCGCATTTCATTTCAAACGGATGCCCGGACGGTGACGTGCAACACCGTGCGCGCGGCCGGTCGAAATCGAACGACGCCACGTATCGCCGACCGTTTGGACGGCTCGTCGCATGCGCCGCACGACCTGCCGATGCGTGCTTCGCCGCGTGCATCGCACTGCCCTGCTTCGGTGCGCCGGCAAGTGCCCGCCACGCGCCATCGCACACTGGCCGGACATCGCATCCGGCCATCCGCGCGGACCGTGGAATCCCGTTTTCGGACACGACCACCGTCGCGCGGATGCGACGCTTGCCGCACGCTGCACCCTGTTTTCGCCCGTGCCTCGCATCCGGCCCCGTGCCGCGCGACGCGCGCCATCCCGACCCGCCCCGCCACGCTCGCCGAGCGGGCACGTGCGGCCTGACTGCTGGCCGACGTGCCACGCCCAACTGGAGGAGACGACATGAAGAACGATTTGCCCGAACTGGCCCCGCAAGCGCTGCCGTCGGTCGATGCCTTGACGTCGCTGCTGCGCGACCAGCGCGCGGCCTACCTGCGCGCGCCGTACCCGGAGTGGGACACCCGCGCGCAGCACCTGCGCGCGCTGCGCACGATGCTGATCGATCACGCCGATGCGCTCGCCGACGCGATCAGTGCCGACTTCGGGCATCGCGCGAAGCAGGAAGTGCTGCTGTCGGAAATCTGGATGGCGAAGGAAGAGATCGACGACGCGCTCAGGCACGGCAAGCGCTGGATGAAGCCGATCCGCAAGCCGATGAACAAGTGGCTGCGGCCGGCGCGCGCGAAGGTGCTGCCGCAGCCGCTCGGCGTGGTCGGCATCGTCGTGCCATGGAACTATCCGATCCTGCTCGCGGCCGGCCCGCTGATCTGCGCGCTCGCGGCCGGTAACCGCGCGATCGTCAAGATGTCCGAACTGACGCCGCGCACGTCGGCGCTGTTCGAACAGCTGATCGCGAAGACCTTCTCGCGCGACCACGTCGCCGTCGTGAACGGCGATGCGGAGGTCGGCGCCGCGTTCAGCGCGCTGCCGTTCGATCACCTGCTGTTCACCGGCTCGACGCACGTCGGCCGCCACGTGATGCGCGCCGCGGCCGACAATCTCACCCCGGTCACGCTCGAGCTCGGCGGCAAGTCGCCGGCCATCGTCGGCCCGAATGCACGCTTCGACGCGGCCGTCGACGCGATCGTCGGCGGCAAGACGCTGAACGCGGGCCAGACCTGCATCGCGCCCGACTACGTGCTGCTGCCGCGCGGGATGGAAGCCGCGTTCATCGAGCGCGCACGCGCGCGCTTCGCGAAGCTGTATCCGGACCTGTCGACCAACGGCGACTACACGACGATCGTGTCGCCGCGCCATTACGCCCGGCTGCAACAGCTCGCGACCGACGCGCAGGCCGCCGGCGCGCAACTGCATCCGCTGTCGGACGTGCCGTCCGATCCCGCGTCGCGCCGCTTCGTGCCGTGCGCGGTCACGCACGTGCCGGCCGCGTCGCAGCTGATGCAGGAGGAGATCTTCGGGCCGCTGCTGCCGCTCGTGCCGTACGAGCGGCTCGACGAAGCGATCGCGTACGTGAACGCGCGCCCGCGACCGCTCGCGCTGTATCTGTTCGATGAGGATGGCGGCACGGTCGACCGCGTGATGCGCGAAACGATCTCCGGCGGCGTGACGGTCAACGATGCGTTGCTGCACATCGCGTGCGGCAGTTTGCCGTTCGGCGGCGTCGGCGCGAGCGGGATGGGCGCGTATCACGGCTACGACGGCTTCGTGACGTTCTCGAAGATGAAGCCCGTGCTCACGCAGGCGCGCCTGAATACCCGCGGGCTGATCGCGCCGCCTTACGGCAAGCGCTTCGCCGCGGTGATCCGGATGATGTTGAAGTTCTGAGCGGCGCGGGCCGCGCGTTGCGCGTCGGCCCGCCCGAACCTGCCGCGCGGCGACGTTGCCGCGCGCGCCGTCACACGGGCCAGAGCGGCCCTTCCTGCATCGCGCCGATCTGCTCGCGCAGCTCGAGCACGCGTGCTTCCCAGTAGCGATGCGTGTTGAACCACGGGAACGCGGCCGGAAACGCCGGATCGTCCCAGCGGCGTGCGAGCCATGCCGCGTAGTGGATCAAGCGCAGCGTGCGCAGCGCTTCGACCAGATGCAGTTCGCGCGGCTCGAATTCGCAGAAGTCCTCATAACCGGCGAGCAGGTCCGCAAGCGCGCGCGACGCGCCTTCGCGATCGCCGGGCAGCAGCAGCCACAGATCCTGGACCGCGGGCGCCATCCGGCTGTCGTCGAAGTCGACGAAATGCGGGCCCGCATCGGCCCACAGCACGTTGCTCGGATGACAGTCGCCATGCGTGCGCAGCAGACGGATCTCGCCCGCCCGCTCGAACGCAGCCTCGACGCCTTCGAGCGCGAGCGTCACCGCCGTCTCGTAGGCGGGCCGTACATCGTCAGGAATGAAATCGTGCGCGAGCAGATAGTCGCGCGGCTCGTAGCCGAACGTGCGGATGTCGAGCACGGGACGCGCGACATACGGCTGCGTCGCGCCGACCGCGTGAATCCGGCCGATGAAGCGGCCGAGCCATTCGAGCGTGTCGCTGCGGTCGAGGTCGGGCGCGCGACCGCCGCGCCGCTCGAAGATCGAGAAGCGGAAGCCGTCGAACGCGTGCAGCGTGAGGCCGTCGATAACGCGCGCGGGCACCGCCGGAATCTCGCGCGCGGCGAGTTCGGCGACGAACGCGTGCTCTTCCAGGATCGCTTCGTCCGACCAGCGCGCGGGCCGGTAGAACTTCGCGACGACGGGCGGGCCGTCCTCGATGCCGACCTGGTAGACGCGGTTTTCGTAGCTGTTGAGGGCGAGCAGGCGCCCGTCGGTGCGCAGCCCGGTCGGCATCAGCACGCTGTCGAGCGCGTCGAGCACGCACTCGGGCGTGAGGCCGGCGAACGGCGGGCCGGCGGGAACTTCGGGGGCGGAAGTGACGTCTTTCATGCCCCGCATTGTGCCGTCAGCCGCGCCGAAACACGAGCGTCCGGTGCGGCACGCGCGCTCAGTGGATCGCGGCGCCGGCCGGCAGCACGGATTCGCCGGTGTCGATCAGGTCCTCGAGAAAGAACGGCTCGGTGTTGAGTTCCTTCGACTCGCCCGGCACGCCCGCGTACCAGGTCACCATGGCCATGTCGCCCAGAACACGCTGAACGATGCCGCGCGCGCCCTTGGGCACCGCGATATGGGTAGTGCAGACAATCGACCCGACATGCATGATGGTTCCCCACTCTTGAAACTTGAAACCCGGCTCGCTGGCGAGCCGGCAAATGCACGATCCGCGCCGCCCTCGTCGGGGTGTTGCGCGTGATCCCATTGTTCACGGTTTATCGAAGCGCGAAAAGAAGAAGAAGCAGGCGAAGTGCCGCGAATTCGTCGAATGTCTCCAATCAACCACTGCGCCGCGCGTGCGCTTGCACGGGCGGATACCCCCATCATACCCTGTCGAATGTGACCGTCCGCCGAATCCGGCCACACGCACGGCACCGGCCTCCCGCCGACCGTGGTTGCATCAGGCGGCCGCCCTGCGTTACCTTTGACGTTCATTCGCGTTCAAGCGCATTTCGACACGATGCAACCGCTCACGTCCGCTCTCGCAAATTCCCGGCCGCAGTTCGACTCGCGGCCGCAGGCGTGCGCGCATCCGTCGGTCCTCCCTCCTCCTGTCGCACCGCCGCTCGTCGGCGCCCCGCCGCCCCCGCCGGCGGCACGCGTCGGCTGACCAGCCGGCTTTCGGTTTCCGTTTTCCCTTCGCCCGTTTGCGGCCGTTCGTGCGCCATGACGCACGGCGCGTTCCCGCGCGCGCGACGTGGAACGTTTCGATCCGTTCGACAGGTGGATTCACATGGTTTCGTTCAAACGCGCGCTCGCCGCGCATGGCGTAACGTCGCTCTTCGTCTTGCTGTGGAGCAGCGGCGCGATCTTCGCTGAACTCGGTCTGCGTCACGCATCCGCGTTCGTCTTTCTCACCGCACGCTTCGCGCTCGCGTCACTCGTGCTGGTCGTGCCGGCCGTCATGCGCGGACGCTGGCTGCCGCCGCGCGGCGAGCGGCGCATGGCCGCGCTGACCGGCCTGCTGATGATGGGCGGCTATTCGATCTTCTATCTGCTCGCGCTCGAGCGCGGGATCGCGCCGGGCGTGCTGGCAACGATCCTCGGCGTGCAGCCGATCCTCACGCTCGCGATCGTCGAGCGGCGCTGGCAACCGATGCGCGTCGCGGGGCTCGGGCTGTCGCTGGCCGGTCTCGCGCTCGTCGTGTGCCGCGGCGTGGGCGGTGCGGGCCTGCCGATCATGGGCGTCGCCTGCGCGCTCACGGCGCTCGTCGCGCTGACCGCCGGCTCGCTGCTGCAAAAGCGCGTGCGCGCGGCGCCCGCCGACGTGTTGCCGCTGCAGAACGCGATCGGCCTCGCGCTGTGCGTGGCGATCCTGCCGTTCCGGCCGATCTCGGTCGAGGTCGGCTGGGCGTTCATCGTCCCGCTGCTGTGGCTCGGCATCGTGATCTCGGTGATCGCGCAGTTGCTGTTCTACCGGTTGATGCAACGCGGCGATCTCGTCAACGTGACGAGCCTGTTCTATCTCGTGCCCGTCGTCACCACGCTGATGGACGCGGTCTGGCTCGGCAACCGGCCTGAACCGCTCGCGCTCGCCGGCATGGGCGCGATCGTCGCGGGGCTCGCGCTCGTGTTCCGCACGCCGGCCGTTCGCGCGCGACCCGATCGCGCGTAGACAGACGGGCCGCCGCACCTGCGGGTGCGACGGCCCGTATCGAACATGTCCGACGTTTCAGCGCGAACCGAAAGGAGCGGGAAAGAATGGTGCAAGGCATTCGTCCGACTTACCGGAAAAGTGCGGAATCCCCGGGGTTTTCCGCATACTTTTAATGGTTCGGATAGCGAAAAACGCAGCGACGTTGCCTATACTCGAACTGCCGGCCCCCTTCGCAATGGGGTCGGCCCAATACGAGAAATGCCCGGCTAGGGGCTGGAAGACGCGTGTGCGCCTGTTCCAGCCGGCTATGGAGACACGCATGACGACCTACTTCACGATCGGCGACTTCATCCTGTTGATTCCGATGGCGCTGGCCGGCGCGCTATTTCTCGGCGCGGTGCCGTGCGCAACCGAATTCCGTCACAACCTGCTGCGCGTGCTCGGCGTCATCCTCGGCGTCGGCGTGGCGGTATTGCTCGTCGAAGGCCTGCCCGCGCTGCTCTAGCGACGCGTTGGCGTGCGCCGGTCACGCTGCCGCATCGCGGCGACGTAACCGCTTGTGTGCGTGCACAGCGATACGGCATGCAATGATTCGCATCCCGTATCGACTTTCCTTGATGCCGATCAGATTGCCTGATCGGTGGACGGTTTTTCCCACAGATTGATGCCGCCCTCGGTCGCGTAGCGATCGATCTCCGCGAGTTCGTCGGCCGAGAATTCGAGATTCTTCAGCGCGCCGACGTTTTCACGCACCTGCTCCGCACGGCTCGCGCCGATCAGCGCGGACGTCACGCGGCCATTGCGCAACACCCATGCGAGCGCCATCTGCGCGAGGCTCTGCCCGCGCCGCTCCGCGATGCCGTTGAGCTTGCGCACGTGCTCGAGGTTGTCCGCGCTCAGGTGATCCTGCTTCAGCGAGCCGCCGCCCGGCTTGTTCACGCGCGCATCGGCCGGCACGCCGTTCAGATATTTCGACGTCAGCAGCCCCTGCGCGAGCGGCGTGAACGCGATGCTGCCCGTGCCGATGTCGTCGAGCGTGCCAAGCAGATCCTGCTCGACCCAGCGGTTCAGCATGTTGTATGACGGCTGGTGGATCAGCAGCGGCACCTTGTATTGCGCGAGCAGTTCGGCCATCTCGCGCGTCTTCGCGGCCGAGTACGACGAAATGCCGATGTACAGCGCCTTGCCCTGCTGCACGGCCGATGCGAGTGCGCCGGCGGTTTCCTCGAGCGGCGTGTGCGCGTCGAAGCGGTGCGAATAGAAGATGTCGACGTAGTCGAGCCCCATCCGCTGCAGGCTCTGGTCGAGGCTCGCGAGCACGTACTTGCGCGACCCGCCGCCGCTGCCGTACGGCCCCGGCCACATGTCCCAGCCGGCCTTCGTCGAGATCAGCAGCTCGTCACGGTATGGCCGGAAATCTTCCTTCAGCAGCCGGCCGAAGTTGGTTTCGGCGCTGCCGTACGGCGGCCCGTAGTTGTTCGCGAGGTCGAAGTGATTGATGCCGAGGTCGAACGCGGTGCGCAGGATGTCGCGCTGCGTCGCGATCGGCGTCGAGTCGCCAAAGTTGTGCCACAGGCCGAGCGACAGGGCGGGCAGTTTGAGCCCGGATTTGCCGCAGGTGCGGTATTGCATGTCGGCATAACGTTCGGAAGCTGCTTCGTAGGCCATGAGTCGGTTCCGTGAAGACGTCGGGGATGGGACGCGCGCCGCGCGCGAACATCGCGCGCCGGCGGCGAGGGAAACGTACGACGGTTATGGTATCGAACGTGGCCGAAGCGCGCACGACCATGGACGCGACCGCGTGCGTCGCCTACACTGCGGCGTCTCGAATCACCGTTACAGCGAGGTTGGTATGTCCCGGGTCATCTCGGTTGCGCTGCTCGTCGGCGGCGTCGTGCTGCTGTATTTCGGCGGCCAGTCGTTCCATTCGATCAACGACAACGTGTCGCGCTTCTTCACCGGCTCACCCGCCACGAAGACGATCCTGCTGATCGCCGGCGGCGCCGTCGCATCGCTGATCGGCCTGATCGGCCTCGCGATGCCGGGCAACAAGCGCTGATCGCGCGGCCGCGCGACGCACGCCGGCGGCCCGCATCGCACGAGCGGGCTGCACGAAACGCAACGGGCGGCCCAGGCCGCCCGTTTGTTCATCCGCCCGCGCGGCCGCAGCGCCGCATCGGACAACCGGCGCGGCTGCGCCGCCGCCCGAACCGCCGTTAGAACTGCACTTCCGGCTTCGCCGCCGAACGCGTGCCCGGCATCGGCCGGTTGCTCACGCCGTGGTACGTATAGACGAGCGAGAACTTCACCTGGTCGGAGCGGTTCTGCCCCGCCGAATGCAGCGTGTTGCAGTGGAAGAACACGACGTCGCCCGTCTGGAGCGGCGGGCAGGTTGCCGCGTCGATCATCTTGCGGTTTTCCGGCAGGTCGCTGCGGAAGAATTTCGCGTCGTCGAACGCTTCCGGCCCGAATTCGGCAGTATGCGAACCCGGCACCAGCCAGAGCGCACCGTTTTCATTCGTTTCCGGACCGAGCGCGAGCCACACCGACACCATGTCCGCGCGTTCGAACGACCAATAGCGGAAGTCGCGATGCCAGCCCGTCAGGCTGCCGTACGCGGGGTGCTTCGTCATCATGCAGTTGTGATGTGCGCGCGACAGCACCGGCTGCTCGCCGAAGTACTCGCGCATCCACGCGCCGATTTCGGGCGCGATCGCGCGCGCGGCGAACGCCGGATCGCGCGTGTAGGCATCCAGCAGCCGCCGCACCGTATGCCCGCCCGGCGCATGCTTCGATTCGGGCGCGCCCGGGTAGCGCAAATCCGCCTCGAACTCGATCGGCTCCGCCGCTTCCTGCAACTGGCGCACCGCGATTTGCTTGAGCGCCGCACACTGCGCCTCGTCGACGAGGCCGCGCGCGACGACGAAGCCGCGTTCGCGCAATTCCGCGACTTGCGCGCGGATCGATTCCGACTGCAATGAAGACGACATGGGATGCCAGACGTTTATCGTGTGAATGTGACGATTGTAAATCGGCGCCGGATGCCGCGAACAGCGCCATTGTCGTACGCAGGGGCATGCCAATCGCCGATTTGATCTGGCGCAAGGGAACTGTGCGGCGCAGCGCGAGCCTCAGCGACAGGCGGTATGCAGCCACACGCTTGCGGCACAAGGGTTTATCGCGACTTTTGCACGTCATGAATCCCTTGTAGCCTGTCGCGGCCTGTCAATTCTGGCGGGCGCGGCGCGCAACGACTTTCGTTAAGATCCGTTGCGCCTTCCGAGGCCGTTCATACCAGTGCGCTTTTCAAGGGCGCCATTCATACAAGCGAAGCATCGTTCACATGCCATTCCGTCTGACTTCCCGTCTCAACCGCACTGCGAAACGCGTCGCGCCGTCCGCTCCCGCCCGCCCGCTGCGCCATCATCGCGCACGCACGCAGGCGCTCGCCGAGCACACGCACGCGCACAGCCGGCTGGACGGCATCCGTGCCTGGTTCCACGCGTTCTTCTCGATGATGAGCGCGCAGGCGTTCGCACGCCGCGCCGGCCTGCGCTCGCTGCTGCAGAAACCGTCGTCGCTGCGCGCGCTCGCGCTGCGCCGCACATTGGGCCCGCAGCGCCGCATCAACCGCCCGCGCCGCCTCGCGGCCAGCAACGGCTGGTTCGGCTTCAGCGCACGCTGAAGCCGCGCCGGCGGGCAGCGCTCGCCACGATCGCCGCGACGCCGTCATTCCGACGGCGATCGACAGGCATAAAAAAAACCCCGGCATGCCGGGGTTTTTCGTTTCGGGCGGACGACGCTTACGCGACGCGTGCCGTCGGCTCCACGCCGGCCGCTTCGGCCAGTGCGAGCGCCTTGTCGGTCGCTTCCCACGAGAATTCCGGCTCTTCGCGGCCGAAGTGGCCGTAAGCTGCCGTCTTCTCGTAGATCGGGCGCAGCAGGTCGAGCATCTTGATGATGCCCTTCGGACGCAGGTCGAAATGCTCGCGCACGAGCTTCGTGATCACCGCATCCGACACGCGGCCCGTGCCGAACGTGTTGACCATCACCGAGGTCGGCTCGGCGACGCCGATCGCGTACGACACCTGGATCAGCGCGCGCGATGCGAGGCCTGCCGCGACGATGTTCTTCGCGACGTAACGGCCGGCATACGCTGCCGAACGGTCGACCTTCGACGGATCCTTGCCCGAGAACGCGCCGCCGCCGTGCGGTGCGGCACCGCCGTAGGTATCGACGATGATCTTGCGGCCCGTCAGACCGCAGTCGCCCTGCGGGCCGCCGATCACGAACCGGCCGGTCGGGTTCACCAGGAACTTGATGTCGCCCTTGATCAGGTCGGCCGGCAGCGTCGGCTTGATGATTTCCTCGATCACGGCTTCGCGCAGCGCCGGCAGTTCGATGTCCGGTGCGTGCTGCGTCGACAGCACGACGGTGTCGATCGAATCGGGCTTGCCGTCGACGTAGCGGATCGTCACCTGCGACTTCGCGTCCGGGCGCAGCCACTGCAGGCGGCCGTCGCGGCGCAGGCTCGCCTGACGCTCGACGAGACGGTGCGACAGGTGGATCGGCAGCGGCATCAGTTCCGGCGTTTCGTCGCATGCGTAACCGAACATCAGGCCCTGGTCGCCCGCGCCTTGATCGAGGTTGTCGTCATGCGCGCGGTCGACGCCTTGCGCGATGTCCGGCGACTGCTTGTCGTACGCGACGAGCACCGCGCAACCCTTGTAGTCGATGCCGTAGTCGGTGTTGTCGTAGCCGATGCGCTTGATGGTGTCGCGCGCGATCTGGATGTAGTCGATGTTGGCCGTCGTGGTGATTTCACCGGCCAGAACGACGAGACCCGTGTTGCACAGCGTTTCGGCTGCAACGCGCGAATATTTGTCCTGCTCGAGGATGGCGTCGAGAATCGCGTCCGAGATTTGGTCCGCGACCTTGTCCGGATGGCCTTCGGAGACGGATTCGGACGTGAAGAGATAATCGTTTGCCACTTTTTCAGGCTCCTGTGTGGTTACGGTTGGTTTCACGTAGCCAGCTTCGTTGGGCCTGAAGCGGCGACGCTTTAGCGGATTACCAGGACCGGGCAGCGCGCTTCGCGCCAGCCGGCTTCGCCCCGCAAGTTGTCAGTTAACTCGGCGAAGCCCGTATTATAGCGGCTTTCGTGAATTGTCACAGAGCGCCACCCGTGCTGCATCGTCCGCTGTCCTACCCCCCTGTTCGCAACGTGCCGGCCAGCCGGCCCCACGGAGATTCCGCATGCTAGGCCGCCTCGGCACGCACCTCGCCATCGGCTTGCTGAAGCTGTTCGCCCTGCTGCCGTACGGCTTGACCGCACGGTTCGGCGACGGCCTCGGCTGGCTGCTGTACCAGATTCCCAGCCGGCGAAAGCGCATCGTACATACCAATCTGAAACTCTGCTTCCCCGACTGGAGCGACGAACGGCGCGAGGAAGTGGCGGGCCAGCACTTTCGCCACGCGATCCGCAGCTACGTCGAGCGCAGCGTCCAGTGGTTCGGCTCCGAGCGCAAGCTCGCGAAGCTGATCCAGGTCGACAGCGCGGTCGATCTCACCGATCCGGATCTGCCCCCGACGCTGTTCCTGGGCCTGCATTTCGTCGGCATCGAGGCCGGCTCGATCTGGCTGAACCGGTCGCTGCAGCGCCGCTGCGGGTCGCTGTACCAGCCGTTCTCGAATGCCGTGCTCGAGGAAGAGGCGAAGCAGGCCCGCGGGCGTTTCGACGCCGAGATGGTCGGCCGCGCGGACAGCGCGCGCGTCGTGCTGCGCTGGCTCCGCGACCGCAAGCCGGTGATGCTCGGCGCCGACATGGACTACGGTCTGCGCAATTCGACGTTCGTACCCTTCTTCGGCGTGCCGGCGTGCACGTTGACGGCCGTGGGTCGGCTCGCGAAGACGGGCCGCGCGCAGGTCGTGCCGTTCATCGGCGAGGTGCTGCCGAACTACAAGGGATACCGGCTGAAGGTGTTCAAGCCGTGGGACAACTACCCGACCGGCGACGACGATCTCGACGCGCGGCGGATGAACGAATTCCTCGAGGAGCAGATTCCGCTGATGCCGGAGCAGTATTACTGGGTGCACAAGCGCTTCAAGACGCGCCCGCCCGGCGAGCCGAGCCTCTACTGAGCCGAACCCGCGGGCGCCCCGTCAGATGCGCGCCCGCACCCGTTCCGCCTTCGGCGCGCCTTTCGCGCGCGCCTGCCAGAAAATCGTGGGCCGACTGCTGCGCGAGCCACGGATCCGCCCTCCCGCCGTTTTCCTCGCCCGGCCATCCGAATGACGCCCCGCCCGCGCAGGACGCCCCTGTCGGCTGCATGTATCATTTGCGGTTGAGATCAGCACGACGAACGACGCCGCCCGGCCTGGCGGCACGCCGCGTCCGCCGTGCCGACCGCCCTGTTCGCCATGGAATTCCGGACCCAGTGAAACTCTCGTTCACCAAGATGCACGGCGCGGGTAACGACTTCGTCGTGCTCGACAGCTATTCGCGCGCGCTGCCGCCGCTCACCGAGGCGCAGGTGCGCGCGCTCGCCAACCGACACTTCGGCATCGGCGCCGACCAGTTGCTGCTCGTCGAGAAACCGACCGTCGACGGCGCGGACTTCAAATACCGGATCTTCAATTGCGACGGTGGCGAAGTCGAACATTGCGGCAACGGCGCGCGGTGCTTCGTGAAGTTCGTCAGCGACCGCGGCCTGACCGACAAGCGCAGCGTGCGCGTGCAGGTGATGAAGGGCCTGATCACGCTGACGATGCAGGACGACGGCGAAGTCGTCGTCGACATGGGCGCGCCCGTGTTCGCGCCGGCGCAGGTGCCGTTCGACGCCTCGGGGCTCGATGGCCGGACCGAAGGCAACGACACGCTGTGGCCGCTCGACGTCGGCGGCCACACGCGCTGGATCTCGACGGTGTCGATGGGCAACCCGCACGCGGTGCAGGTCGTCGACGACGCCGAAGCGTATCCGGTGCTCGACGAAGGCCCGTTGATCGAGCTTCACGCCCGCTTCCCGCAGCGCGTGAATGCCGGTTTCATGCAGATCGTGTCGCGCAACGAAGTGAAGCTGCGCGTGTACGAGCGCGGCGCGGGCGAGACGCTCGCGTGCGGCACCGGCGCGTGCGCGGCGGTGGCGGCCGGCATCCGGCGCGGCCTGCTCGATTCGCCGGTGACCGTGCACACGCACGGCGGCACGCTGACGATCAGCTGGGACGGCGCGCGCGACGAAACCGCCGCGCTGATGATGGCCGGGCCCGCCGCGACCGTGTTCGAAGGCGAGATCGACCTGAACGTCTGACCCTTCAACGTCCTGATAACTGAACGCTCCAGCCACATGAACGATCGCGAAGTCGCCGACTACCTGCTCGCCAATCCCGAATTCTTCGCGCAACACGCGGAACTGCTCGCGACGATCCGTCTCGCAAACCCGCACGGCAAGGCCGCGATCTCGCTGCAGGAGCGGCAGATGGAGATGCTGCGCGACAAGAACAAGCATCTCGAGCGCCGGCTCGCCGAGCTCGTGCGCTACGGCCACGAAAACGACAGCCTGTCCGCGAAGTTCAGCCGCTGGACCGCGCGCGTGATCGCGGAACGCGACCCGTACGCGCTGCCGCGCACGATCGCCGAAGGCATCGCCGACGTGTTCGACGTGCCGCAGACCGCGCTGCGCGTGTGGGACGTCGCCGACACTTACGCGCAGGCCGATTTCGCGCGCCAGGTCGGCGAGGAAGTGCGCCTGTTCACGAACGGGCTGTCGACGCCGTACTGCGGCGCGAACACCGGATTCGAAGCCGCCCAGTGGCTCGCGCCCGCGCTCGCGGCGCCGGCCGTGAATG
The DNA here is from genome assembly GCF_001524645.2 of Burkholderia sp. MSMB0856. Taxonomy (NCBI): domain Bacteria; kingdom Pseudomonadati; phylum Pseudomonadota; class Betaproteobacteria; order Burkholderiales; family Burkholderiaceae; genus Burkholderia; species Burkholderia sp. MSMB0856. The sequence goes on from NZ_CP013427.1 coordinate 3,377,665, forward strand.
CGGCGGAAGGCGCTGAAGCCGCGCCGGCCGGCGACGGCGCGGCCACCTCGGTCGCGCTGCTCGCGCTGCGCGCGCCGCTCGGCGGCACCGACGCCCCCGCATTCGGCCTGCTGGTGCTCGGCTCGCCCGATCCGCGCCGCTTCCACGACGGGATGGCGACCGACTTCCTCGCGCAGATCGCGACGCTCGCGAGCGCCGCGCTCACGCGCCTGCTGCCGCACTGATCCCGCTCCCATGACCGACGATCCGATCGCCGCCTACCTGTCGAACCTGAAGCACGTCAGGCAGCTGTCGGAACACACGCTGCGCGCATACACGCACGAACTCGACGAACTGAAGAAGCTCGCCGCCGGCCGCCCGCTCGACGCGCTGACGGCCGCCGACATGCGCGGCGCGGTCGCCCGCGCGCATGCGGGCGGGCTGTCCGCGCGCTCGATCGCGCACCGGCTGTCGGCATGGCGTGCGTTCTACCGCTGGCTCGCGCAGCGCATCGAGATGCCCGCGAACCCCGTCGCCGCGGTGCGTGCGCCGAAGCGACCGAAGACCCTGCCGAAGGCGCTGTCGGTCGACGACGCATCGGCATTGATGGACGCGCCGCTCGCCGGCACGACCGAAGGCATCCGCGATCACGCGATCCTCGAGCTGTTCTATTCGTCCGGGCTGCGCCTCGCCGAACTGGTCGGCCTCGACGTCATGTACACGCAGGCGGACGGCTACCGCTCGGCCGGCTGGCTCGATCTCGCCGAAGCCGAAGTCACCGTGCGCGGCAAGGGCAACAAGGAACGCAAGGTGCCGGTCGGCCGCAAGGCGATCGAGGCGCTGAACGCGTGGCTCGCGGTGCGCGGCGAATTCGTGAAGCACGATCCGCATCCGCTGTTCGTGTCCGTGCGCGGCAACCGGATGGCGCCGGGCGTCGTGCGCGACCGCGTGAAGCGCGCGGCGCTGGCAGCGGGCATCCCCGCCAACGTCCACCCGCACGTGCTGCGCCATTCGTTCGCGACGCACGTGCTGCAGTCAAGCGGCGACCTGCGCGCGGTGCAGGAACTGCTGGGCCACGCGAGCGTCGCCGCGACGCAGGTCTACACGTCGCTCGACTTCCAGCATCTCGCGAAAATTTACGACAGCGCACATCCGCGCGCGAAGAAGCGCGACTGACGCGCGCCCCCGCCCTCCCCGCCGCGCATGGCGGCCGGCCACGGCCGGCGCCGTCCGCGGCCCCTTTCGATCCGATCATGCAAACCGTCACACTCAGACCGTCCAAGGAAAAATCGCTGCTGCGCCGGCATCCGTGGATCTATGCCAATGCGATCGACCGCGTCGACGGCACGCCCGCGCCCGGCGCGACCGTGATCGTGCGCGCGCACGACGGCCGCTTCCTCGCGCGCGGCGCGTACAGCCCGCAGTCGCAGATCCGCGTGCGCGTGTGGAGCTTCGACGAGAACGAGCCGATCGATCACGCGTTCTTCAAGCGCCGCGTGCAGCGCGCGGTCGCGCACCGCACGACGATGGTGTCGGGCACGGGCGCGGTGCGGCTCGTGTTCGGCGAAGCCGACGGGCTGCCGGGGCTGATCGTCGACTACTATGTCGCGGACACGGCCGAGCCGGGCGCCGCGCCGCGCGGCCAGCTCGTGTGTCAGTTCATGGCCGCGGGCGTCGAGGCGTGGAAGGACGCGATCGTCGCGGCGCTCAGCGGCGCGACCGGCTGCCCGAACGTGTACGAACGCTCGGACGTGTCGATCCGCGACAAGGAAGGGCTCGCGCAGACGACCGGCGTGCTCGCCGGCGACGCGCCGCCCGCGACACTGATCGCGAACGAAAACGGCGTGCGTTATCACGTCGACGTGCCGAACGGCCACAAGACAGGCTTCTACGTCGACCAGCGCGACAACCGCGCGCTCGTCGCGCAATACGCGGCCGGCCGCGACGTGCTCAACTGCTTCTGCTACACGGGCGGCTTCTCGCTCGCGGCGCTCAAGGGCGGCGCGAACCGTGTCGTGTCGATCGACTCGTCGGGAGACGCGCTCGCGCTCGCGCAGCAGAACGTCGTCGCGAACGGCTTCGATGCCGGGCGCGCGACCTGGCTCGACGCGGACGCGTTCAAGACGCTGCGCCGCCTCGTCGACGAAGGCGAGCGCTTCGACCTGATCGTGCTCGATCCGCCGAAGTTCGCGCCGACCCGCGACAGCGTCGACCGTGCATCACGCGCCTACAAGGACATCAACCTGAGCGGCTTCAGGCTGCTGCGCCCGGGCGGCCTGCTGTTCACGTATTCGTGCTCGGGCGCGATCGACATGGACCTGTTCCAGAAGATCGTCGCGGGCGCGGCCGCCGACGCGAAGGTCGACGCGCGGATCCTGAAGCGGCTCGGCGCGGGCGTCGATCACCCGCTGCTCGCCGCGTTCCCGGAAGGCGAATATCTGAAGGGCCTGCTGTTGCAAATCGTCTGACCGCCCCGATCTACGCGCACACCCGCGTCCGCCGGCCCGCCCCGCTGGCGGCTCCGCGCTCGAGCCTGTCGTCCGGACGACGGGCGAGGGCTTGACAGGTATGTTTCAATGGATGGTTGTGCGCCCCGGCTCGCGAGTCGACGGCGCGACGCACACATCCTGGTTTTGACCCCGATTCACGAACCACAGGCGACCGACATGGCCACTCCCGTCACCATCCTCACCGGCTTCCTCGGCAGCGGCAAGACGACGCTGCTCAAGCGCATCCTGAACGAACAGCACGGCATGAAGATCGCCGTGATCGAGAACGAGTTCGGCGAAGAGAATATCGACAACGAGATCCTCGTGCAGGACACGAACGAGCAGATCATCCAGATGAGCAACGGCTGCATCTGCTGCACGATCCGCGGCGACCTCGCGCGCGCGCTCGGCGATCTGGCCGCGAAGAAGCGCGAAGGCAAGCTCGACTTCGACCGCATCGTGATCGAGACGACCGGCCTCGCGAACCCGGGCCCAGTCGCGCAAACCTTCTTCATCGACAGCGAGATCGCCGACGATTTCCTGCTCGACGCGGTCATCACGCTGGTCGACGCGAAGCATGCGGACGCGCAGCTCGACGAACACGAAGTGGTGCAGCGCCAAGTCGGCTTCGCCGATCGCCTGTTCGTCACGAAGTCGGACCTGGTCGACGACCAGACCGTCGCGGCGCTCAAGCACCGCCTGATGCACATGAACCCGAAGGCGACGATCAAGATCGTGAACTTCGGCGATGCCGACATCAAGGAAATCTTCGACCTGCGCGGCTTCAACCTGAACGCGAAGCTCGAGATCGACCCGGACTTCCTCGCCGAGGACGACCACGCGCACCATCACCACGATCACGACCATGATCACGATCACGCGCATTGCGACCACGATCACGGTCAATGCGCGCACGATCACGACCACGGCCACCACCACGCGCATCACGACGACAAGATCAAGTCGTTCGTGTATCGCAACGACCGCCCGTTCGACCCGAACAAGCTGGAAGACTTCCTCGGCGGCATCCTGCAGATCTACGGCGAACGGATGCTGCGCTACAAGGGCGTGCTGTACATGAAGGGCGTCGACCGCAAGGTCGTGTTCCAGGGCGTGCACCAGATGATGGGCAGCGACCTCGCCGCGAAGTGGCTGCCGGTCGAGAAGAAGACCAACAAGATGGTGTTCATCGGCGTCGACTTGCCGCAGGACCTGATCACCGACGGCCTCGACGCCTGCCTCGCCTGAGCCTTCGGGCCGGCGTTGCGCGCCTTCCATGCGGCCGCCTTCCGGGGCGGCCGCGGCGCTTGCGCGGTGCCTTTTCCGGGCAGGGTTTCGCCGTCATCGCTTTTTCGCGATTTGCGCGTTATATTTTCTAGATATTGGCGCAGCCGACGGGGATCGACCCGATACGGCGCCCGCTTGCGATTCAGTTACAATACGTGCCCGCTGGAGTACGGCAACAAACAGGCCCGGTTCTTGCTGAACCAGTTTTCCGGGCATCGCAACCGCGCCGGATCGCCAATCCGCCTCTCGGCCGCGGCCGATGCAATGTGCCGCGCAGCACACCGGTTCGCAGCGCGCGCAACTCCGCGCCAGGCCTATCCTGGTATTTGAGAACCGGTTTTCCAGAGGCTTTCGGCCCCGCGGCGGCAAATCGCAAATGATTGCAAGCGCAGTTGCGGGTAATCCCAAAGTGCAGGCACTATCTCCTGATTTGCCGCACATTGAAGAAGCAAGCAGATGACGAAGAAACTCTTGACCGAAGCCGAAATCCTGAAGATGAGCGACAAGGATTACATGAATGAGGATCAGCTCGCCTTCTTCAAAAATCGGCTCGAACAGTTGCAGGCGGACATCCTCAAGAACGCAGGCCAGACGACCGAGAACCTGCGCGAGACGGTGATCGTCCCCGATCCCGCCGACCGCGCGACGATCGAGGAAGAGCACGCGCTCGAGCTGCGCACGCGCGATCGCGAACGCAAGCTCCTCAAGAAGGTTCAGCAGTCGCTCGCCCGCATCGATTCCGGCGATTACGGCTGGTGCGAGGAAACCGGCGAGCCGATCGGCATCCCGCGCCTGCTCGCGCGCCCGACGGCCACGCTGTCGCTCGAGGCGCAAGAGCGCCGCGAGCTGCGCCAGAAGCTGTTCGGCGACTGATCGAGCGGCGTTCCGCTCCGACACGCTGCTTCCCGGAAGCGCGCGGCCTGCCGCGCGCTTTTTGTTTTTCCGGCACCGGTTCCCGGCCCGCCGGCCGATTTGCCTCCCCCTCTTGATATCCCGGCGCCCGCCCTAAAATGAAACGGACGCGCGCCGGGCCGCTCCCCGGCGCACTGCGATTCAAGCGGCGGCGCCCCCGCGCCGCCCGACTCTTCCCCGTTTTTCTCAAGGAACGCAGATGGAGCAATTTCACGGCACGACCATCGTTTCGGTCCGGCGCGGCGACAAGGTCGCGCTCGGCGGCGACGGCCAGGTAACCCTCGGCAACATCGTCATGAAGGGTGGCGCGCGGAAAGTGCGGCGGATCTACAACAACCAGGTACTGGTCGGATTCGCGGGCGGCACCGCCGATGCGTTCTCGCTGCTCGATCGCTTCGAGGCGAAACTCGAGAAGCACCAGGGTAACCTGACCCGCGCGGCCGTCGAGCTCGCGAAGGACTGGCGCACCGACCGGATGCTGCGCCGCCTCGAGGCGATGCTGATCACGGCCGATGCGACCACCACGCTCGTGATCACCGGCAACGGCGACGTGCTCGACCCGGAAGGCGGCATCTGCGCGATCGGCTCGGGCGGCGCCTATGCGCAGGCCGCGGCCCGCGCGCTCGCGGAGAACACCGAGCTGTCCCCGCGCGAGATCGTCGAGAAATCGCTCGAAATCGCCGGCGACATGTGCATCTACACGAACCACAACCGCATCATCGAAACGATCGAGTAAGGACCGCACCATGAGCACCATGACCCCTGCCGAGATCGTCTCGGAACTCGACAAGCACATCATCGGCCAGGACAAGGCGAAGAAGGCGGTGGCCGTCGCGCTGCGCAACCGCTGGCGCCGCCAGCAGGTCGCCGACCCGCTGCGCCAGGAAATCACGCCGAAGAACATTTTGATGATCGGGCCGACGGGCGTCGGCAAGACCGAAATCGCGCGCCGCCTCGCGAAGCTCGCCGACGCGCCGTTCATCAAGATCGAGGCGACCAAGTTCACCGAAGTCGGTTACGTCGGCCGCGACGTCGACAGCATCGTGCGCGACCTGATCGAGATCTCGGTCAAGCAGACGCGTGAATCCGAGATGCGCAAGGTGCGCAGCAAGGCGACCGACCAGGCGGAAGACCGCATCCTCGACATCCTGCTGCCGCAACCGCGCGCCGTAGGCTTCGGCGGCAACGCGGATAACGCGAACGACGACAACAACGCGACGCGCCAGACCTTCCGCAAGCGCCTGCGCGAAGGCCAGCTCGACGACAAGGAAGTCGAGCTCGACCTCGAGCAGCCGTCGGCCGGCATGGACATCATGGCGCCGCCGGGGATGGAAGAGATGACCGAGCAGATCCGCTCGATGTTCTCGAACCTCGGCAGCGGCAAGAAGCAGCGCCGCAAGGTGAAGATCAAGGAAGCGCTGAAGCTGCTGACCGACGAGGAAGCGGCGAAGATGCTCAACGACGAGGAAGTGAAGACGAAGGCCGTGCAGAACGTCGAGCAGAACGGCATCGTGTTCCTCGACGAGATCGACAAGATCACGTCGCGCAACAACGAAGGCAGCGGCGGCGAAGTGTCGCGCCAGGGCGTGCAGCGCGACCTGCTGCCGCTCGTCGAGGGCACGACGGTCAACACGAAGTACGGGATGGTGAAGACCGATCACATCCTGTTCATCGCGAGCGGCGCGTTCCATCTCGCGAAGCCGAGCGACCTGATTCCCGAACTGCAGGGCCGCTTTCCGATCCGCGTGGAGCTCGACTCGCTGTCGGTGAAGGATTTCGAGGCGATCCTCGTCGCGACCGACGCGAGCCTCGTCAAGCAGTACCAGGCGCTGCTCGCCACCGAAGACGTGCAGCTCGAGTTCGCCGAAGACGGCATCCGCCGCCTCGCCGAGATCGCGTACGCGGTCAACGAGAAGACCGAGAACATCGGTGCGCGCCGGCTGTACACGGTGATCGAGAAGCTGCTCGAGGAAGTGTCGTTCTCGGCCGGCAACCACGCCGGCGAGCGCGTGACGATCGACGCAAAGTACGTCGATCGCGCGCTCGGCGAAGTGTCGCAGGACGAAGACCTGTCGCGCTACGTGCTGTAACGCGCGCGGCGTCGAATGCAAAACGGGCGGCCCGGCGGGCCGCCCGTTTTCGTTGGTGCGTCCGGCCGATGCCGCCGCGCCCCTTTACTGCCGCACCGGCTTCTTCGCGAGCTTGCGCTGCAGCGTGCGGCGGTGCATGTTCAGCGCGCGCGCGGTCGCCGAGATGTTGTTGTTGTTCTCCGCCAGCACGCGCTGGATGTGCTCCCATTCGAGCCGGTCGACCGACAGCACGACCGGATTCTCGAGCGCCTCGTCGGCCTGCACTTCGCTCGCGTTGGTCTGCAGCGCGGCCAGGATCGACTCGATGTTCGCCGGCTTCGCCAGATAGTTGTCGGCGCCTTCCTTCACCGCCTGCACGGCGGTCGCGATGCTCGCGTAGCCGGTCAGCACGAGAATCCGCGCGTCGGGCTGCAGGTCGCACAGCGGCGCGATCAGGCTCAGGCCCGAATCGTCGCCGAGATGCAGGTCGACGGTGATGAACTGGAACTTGCCGCCGGCCGCCAGCCGCAGCGCCGCCTCCTTGTCGTGCGCCTGCTGGACCGCGTAGCCGCGGCGCTCGAGGCCGCGCGCGAGCGTGCCCGCGAACACCTCGTTGTCGTCGATCACCAGGAAATTGTTCTCGCTCATGTGGTTTCTCCGTCTACGTGTTGGTTGAGGCGGCCGGCACCGCGATTCGCGCCACCGGCAGGCGCAGCACCGCGCGCGTGCCGCGGCCGGGGGTGCCGGCCGGGCGGCCGTCCGGCGGGGTCGCCGCTCGTTCGGTCGCGCGCTGGCCCGACGCAGCTGCCGCGTGCCCGTTCGCGCCGCCACCGGCGCGCCCGTTGCCGCCCGTCGCGCGCGGCGTGACATCGGACAGTTCGATCTCGCCGCCGAGACGCACGGCCGCGCTGAATGCAAGGTACAGGCCGACCCCGTGCCCGCCCTGCGTGCTGTCGACCGGCATCGAGCCGAGCGATTCGCGCAACGCGGCCGGAATGCCGGGGCCGTCGTCGCATACCTCGAATTCGATCTGGTCCGCAGCCCGCTCGTGGTGCGCGAGCTTCGCGGCCAGCGTCACGCGGTGCGGGCTCGCCCGCGCGGCGTTGTCGAGCAGGATCGTCAGGATCTGGCCGGCCGCGACGGTGTCGTCGAGCCCGACGCCCGACGGGCGCGCGCCGAGCAGTTCGAACTGCACGTGCGGATGCCGCAGGCGCCAGTGCTCGACGAACGTGTCGAGCCAGTCGTCCACCGGTTGGCGGCTCGCCGGCGCGCTCGCCCGGCTGCGCAGGCGCGCGAGCGCCGACGTGCAGAGCGTCATCTGTTCTTCCAGCACCTTCAGGTCGGCCTCGTAGCGCGCGAGCCCCGGATCGGCGCGGGCCGCGTCGCGCAGTTCCTCCGCGAGCATCGCGATCGTCGACAGCGGCGTACCCATCTCGTGCGCGACGGTGGCGGCCTGCACGCCGAGCGCGACCGCCCGCTCGTCGCGCAGCAGGTGCGCCTGCGCTTCGCCGAGTGCCGCATCGCGCTGGCGCAACGCGTTCGACATGCGCGCGACGAACCATGCGATCAGGCCGACGCTGACCATGAAGTTCGCCCACATCCCCGTGCGGTAGTAGTCGAACAGGTTCGCCGGATTGTCCATGTTGAGCGGCACCGAATCGAAGCCGAGCGCCGCGTAGCACGCGACCGCGAACGCCGCGAGCCAGATCATCAGGTGCCACGGCAGCACGGCCGCCGCGATCGCAAGCGACGGCAGGTACAGCGACACGAACGGGTTGGTCGTGCCGCCCGACAGGAACAGCAGCGCCGACAACGCGCCGAGGTCGACCCACAGCTGGCCGAGCAGTTCGAAATTGGTCTCGGGCCGCGCGCGCAGCACGCGCACCCAGGTCAGCGCGTTGAAAACGATTTCGAGCGCGATGACCATCAGCATCGCCGGCAACGGCAGATGCACGCCGAAATAGGTCTGCACGACGCCGATCGTCACGAGCTGGCCGATGATCGCGAGATTGCGCAGCCAGAACAGGTGACTGAGGTTGACGCGCCCGGTGGTGGTAATTCGTTGCATCCGAGCAGTTTACCCGTTTAGCGCCCGGCACCTCTACCGGGGCCGGATCAGTGAGGACGGACGGAGCACCGGGCGAGCCGGCGTCGAGCCGGATTGCACGGGCCTGCGCCGTCAGCCGGCCGCGCGTGCCATACGCTGGGCGATCTCGTCGGCGAGGCACTCCGGGCAGCGGCAGCGCGTACCGGGCGCCGGCGGCGCGCCGCCGGACAGGGTCGGCATCGACGCGCACCAGCAGTCGAACGGCTGCGTGCGGGCGCCGCAGTCGAAGCCGCGCCCGCAGTGCGGGCAGCGCGCACGGCGCGGAGTCGAACGGGCGTCGGCGGCGGTATCGGTCATGGCGGAAACGCGGAAGCGGGCATGAAGTCACCCTACGCGACAAGCATAGCGCGGCGGGCGGATTTTGCACGTCGGCCGATCGGCCGATGCGGGCCGCCAACGCGGGTCGAGTCGCGCTGTCCACGGCACCGCCGCGGGGCCCCGCGCGGGGTCCGGCACCATGGCCGGCGGGCCGCCGCGCGTGGCGACCGGCCCGCGAGATCGGCCGTCCGGCCAGCCCAAAAACCCGATGCTGCGCTGCGCCACTCCTGTACAATTCGCCCTGTTTCAACCGTTCCCAGCCAGAGCCGCCGCCATGTCCGAGCCCATCGACCTCTCGCAGATCGCCCCCACGCTGAAGGCAGAAATCCTCGCCGAGGCGCTGCCGTACATCCGCCGTTACCACGGCAAGACCGTGGTGATCAAATACGGCGGCAACGCGATGACGGAAGAGCGACTCAAGCAAGGCTTCGCGCGCGACGTGATCCTGCTGAAACTGGTCGGCATCAATCCGGTGATCGTCCACGGCGGCGGTCCGCAGATCGATCACGCGCTGAAGAAGATCGGCAAGGCCGGCACCTTCATCCAGGGCATGCGCGTGACCGACGAAGAGACGATGGAAGTCGTCGAATGGGTGCTGGGCGGCGAAGTCCAGCAGGACATCGTGATGCTGATCAATCACTTCGGCGGCCATGCGGTGGGCCTGACGGGCAAGGACGGCGGCCTGATCCACGCACGCAAGCTGCTGATGCCGGACCGCGACAACCCCGGCCAGTACATCGACATCGGCCAGGTCGGCGAAGTCGAGGCGATCAACCCGGCGGTCGTGAAGGCGCTGCAGGACGACGCGTTCATCCCGGTGATCTCGCCGATCGGTTTCGGCGAGGACGGCCTGTCGTACAACATCAACGCGGACCTCGTCGCGGGCAAGCTCGCGACGGTGCTGAACGCCGAGAAGCTGCTGATGATGACCAACATCCCCGGCGTGATGGACAAGGACGGCAACCTGCTGACCGACCTGTCGGCGCGCGAGATCGACGCGCTGTTCGCGGACGGCACGATCTCGGGCGGCATGCTGCCGAAGATCTCGTCGGCGCTCGACGCCGCGAAGAGCGGCGTGAAGTCGGTGCACATCGTCGACGGCCGCATCGAGCACTCGGTGCTGCTCGAAATCCTGACCGAGCAGCCGTTCGGCACGATGATCCGCTCGCATTGAGCGCGCGCCGCACAACCACCGGCCCCGACCTGCCGGCGTCGCTGCGACGCCGGCGCATCTCCCGCAGCCGGCCGCGCGCCGGCGCGCCCGTCTGGCTGTTCGATCTCGACAACACGCTCCATCACGCATCGCACGCGATCTTTCCGGAGATCAACCGCGCGATGACGCAGTACATCGTCGACACGCTCCACGTCGGGCGTGCCGAAGCCGACCGGCTGCGCACCGGCTACACGCAGCGCTACGGCGCCGCGCTCCTCGGCCTCGCGCGCCATCACCCGATCGATCCGCACGACTTCCTGCGCGTCGTCCACACGTTTTCCGACCTGCCCGCGATGCTGCGCGCCGAGCGCGGCCTCGCGCGCATCGTCGCCGCGCTGCCGGGCCGCAAGTTCGTGCTGACCAACGCGCCCGAGAACTACGCGCGCGCGGTGCTGCGCGAGTTGCGCATCGAGCGGCTGTTCGAGCGCGTGATCGCGATCGAGCACATGCGCGACCGTCGCACATGGCGCGCGAAGCCCGACCACACGATGCTGCGCCGGATTTTGCGCGCCGCGCATGCGCGGTTCGAAGACGCGATCCTCGTCGAAGATACCCGCAGCCACCTGAAGCGCTACAAGCGCCTCGGCATCGGCACGGTGTGGATCACCGGGCACCTGCCGGGCCATCTGCCGAACATCGGCCGCCCCCAATATGTCGACCAGCGCATTCGTTCGTTAAAATCGCTCCGACTGGGCACACGATCGGGGCGACAAAAATGCAGCCGACTTACCCGCAGGACCAAGCCGTAACGGAAGACCAGGCCACACCGTCCCGCGCGCGCCCGAAGCCGGGCGAGCGCCGCGTGATGATCCTGCAGACGCTCGCCGCGATGCTCGAGGCGCCGAAGCCCGAAAAGATCACGACGGCTGCGCTCGCGGCCCGCCTCGACGTGTCGGAAGCCGCGCTGTACCGGCATTTCACGAGCAAGGCGAAGATGTACGAAGGCCTGATCGAGTTCATCGAGCAGGCGCTGTTCGGGCTGGTCAACCAGATCGTCGCAAAGGAGCCGAACGGCGTGCAGCAGGCGCGCACGATCGCGCTGACGATGCTCAATTTCGCCGCGAAGAATCCGGGCATGACGCGCGTGCTGACGGGCGAGGCGCTGGTCGGCGAGGACGAGCGGCTCACCGAGCGCGTGAACCAGCTGCTCGACCGGATCGAGGCGACCGTCAAGCAGTGCCTGCGGGTCGCGCGTACCGAGGCGCAGGCGCCCGATGGCGCCGCGCCGTTCGTGCTGCCGGCCGATTACGATCCCGCCGCGCGCGCGAGCCTGCTCGTCAGCTACGTGATCGGCAAGTGGCACCGGTTCGCGAAAGGCGGGTTCCAGAGGCCGCCCGGCGAACAGGCCGATGCGCATTTGCGTCTGATCCTGCAGTAGCCGGGGCAGCCGGCCCGCGAAATCCGCGCTCCGCGGAATTCCGCTATACTCCTCCGACCTGCCGCCTCCTTGGCGGCAGGTCGGAAGCGCGCCGATTTGCTGACTCGATTGCGGGCGCGCGAACCGACCAGGGCCTTGATGCGTCTTCGTCCCGGCGGTTCACTATAAATGCGGCTAAAGAGGTCGTCAGCCGCGCACCTTCGCCTCCGCGCATCGCCGACACCGTTTAGCCGCCCAGTCATAAGGCGGAACGAATGGAATCGATCGGCATCGTCGCTCCACAGACCATGCACTTCGCCGAACCGCTGCGCTTGCAAAGCGGCAGCGTGATCGGCAACTATCAGCTCGTCGTCGAGACGTACGGCGAGCTCAACGCCGCGCGCTCGAACGCGGTGCTCGTCTGCCACGCGCTCAACGCGTCGCACCACGTCGCCGGCATCTACGCGGACGACCCGCGCAGCACCGGCTGGTGGGACAACATGGTCGGCCCGGGCAAGCCGCTCGACACCAACCGCTTCTTCGTGATCGGCGTGAACAACCTCGGCTCGTGCTTCGGCTCGACCGGCCCGATGAGCATCGATCCGTCGTCCGGCAAGCCGTATGGCGCGCGCTTTCCGGTCGTCACCGTCGAGGACTGGGTGCATGCGCAGGCGCGCGTCGCCGACGCGTTCGGCATCGAGCGCTTCGCCGCCGTGATGGGCGGCAGCCTCGGCGGGATGCAGGCGCTCGCATGGAGCCTGATGTATCCGGACCGCGTCGCCCACTGTATCGACATCGCATCGACGCCGAAGCTGTCCGCGCAGAACATCGCGTTCAACGAGGTCGCGCGCTCGGCGATCCTGTCCGATCCCGATTTCCACGGCGGCGACTACTACGCGCACGGCGTGAAGCCGAAGCGGGGCCTGCGCGTCGCGCGGATGATCGGCCACATCACGTATCTCTCCGACGACGACATGGCCGAGAAATTTGGCCGTGCGCTGCGCCGCGCGGACGGCGCGCTCGACGCGTACAACTTCAGCTTCGACGTCGAATTCGAGGTCGAGTCGTACCTGCGCTACCAGGGTGACAAGTTCGCCGACTACTTCGACGCGAACACCTACCTGCTGATCACGCGCGCGCTCGACTACTTCGACCCGGCGAAGGCGTTCGACGGCAACCTGACGGCCGCGCTCGCGCACACGCAGGCGAAGTACCTGATCGCGAGCTTCTCGACCGACTGGCGCTTCGCCCCCGCGCGTTCGCGCGAGATCGTGAAGGCGCTGCTCGACAACAAGCGCACGGTCAGCTACGCGGAGATCGACGCGCCGCACGGCCACGACGCGTTCCTGCTCGACGACGCGCGCTATCACAACCTGCTCCGCGCGTATTACGAACGAATCGCCAACGAGGTGGGTGCATGAACCAGCAAGCGCTGAACTCCCTGTCCGCACGCGCGGACTTCCGTGCGATCGCCCGCTGGGTCGAACCGCGCGCGACCGTGCTCGATCTCGGCTGCGGCGACGGCTCGCTGCTGTCGCTTTTGTCCGAGGAACTGGACGTGTCCGGCTACGGGATCGAACTGAACGACGCCGGCGTGCTCGCGAGCGCGAAGAACGGGATCAACGTGATCCAGCAGAACCTCGAGGACGGCCTGCGCCTGTTCGAGGATCACAGCTTCGATTTCGCGATCCTGTCGCAAACGCTGCAGACGATCCACCAGACGGCCGCGATCCTCCGCGAAACCGCGCGTGTCGGACGCGAATGCATCGTGTCGTTCCCGAACTTCGGTTACTGGGCGCACCGGCTGTCGGTGCTGCGCGGCCGGATGCCGGTGTCGAAGTCGCTGCCTTACCAGTGGCACAACACGCCGAACGTCCGGGTGCTGACGATCAAGGATTTCGAGGCGCTCGCGCCCGAAGTCGGCGTCACGATCCTCGACCGCATCGTGCTGCACGAAGGCCAGCCGATTCGATGGGGAGCGAACTGGCGTGGTAGTCTTGCTGTCTACCGCGTCAAGCGCAGCTGAGCCGGGGAGCCGTTGACGGATGATCCGGCCCGCACCCGCGTGCGGCCGCCCCTCCTGCGCCGCCCGCGCCGCCTGCGCTGCCGCCGCAATCAGTCAACGCTACCCAGTTTCCGTCCATGTCCAAAACGCCACACGAGGCGCCCGCACTCACCGCTCACGAGGATCATCCCGGCTGGCGCGCCTATCTGAACACGCACATGCTGATCTGCGTGTTCCTCGGCTTCACGTCGGGGCTGCCCCTGTTCACGCTCGTCTACCTCGTGCAGGCATGGCTGCGCTCCGAAGGCGTGAACCTGAAGGAAATCGGCCTGTTCGCGCTGATCCAGTTCCCGTATACGTGGAAGTTCCTGTGGGCGCCGCTGATGGACCGCTTCATCCCGCGCCTGCCCGGCTGGCGGCCCGGCCGCCGGCGCGGCTGGATGCTGCTCACGCAGGTGCTGGTCGCCGGCGCGATCGCCGCGCTCGGCTTCGTGTCGCCGCGCGACTCGATCTGGACGGTCGCCGCGCTTACGACGCTCGTCGCGTTCTTCGGCGCAAGCTCCGACATCGTGATCGACGCGTATCGCCGCGAACTGCTGCGCGACACCGAGCAGGGCCTCGGCAACGCCGTGCACGTGAACGCGTACAAGCTCGCCGCGCTGATCCCCGGCTCGCTGGCGCTGATCCTGTCCGACCACATGCCGTGGGACGTCGTGTTCGCGATCACCGGCGCATTCATGCTGCCGGGCATCCTGATGACGCTGCTCGTGCGCGAGCCCGAGGTGGTCGGCGCGCCGCCGCGCAACCTGCGCGACGCGATCGTGCTGCCGTTCCGCGAATTCATCCAGCGCGACGGCTGGAGCGGCGCGCTGCTCGTCATCGCGTTCATCTTCCTGTTCAAGATCGGCGACACGATGGCGACCACGCTGTCGACGTCGTTCTTCCTCGACATCGGCTTCTCGCGCACCGAAATCGGCATCGTCGCGAAAACCACCGCGCTCGTCGCGAGCGTCGCCGGCGGCATCATCGGCGGCATCTGGCTCGTGAAGATCGGCATCGGCCGCGGGCTGTGGATCTTCGGCGCGCTGCAGATGGTGTCGACGCTCGGCTTCGCGTGGCTCGCGCAGGTCGGCCCCGACTCGCCGGTGCTCGCGGTGATTTACGACTTCACGGTCGCGGCAAGTCACGCGCTCGCGTCGTTCCTGTCGATCTTCGGCTTCGAGGTCACGCCGCATCTGAGCCCGATGACGGTCGCGCTCGCGCTCGTCTACGCCGCCGAAACGTTCACCACCGGCCTGACGATGGCCGCGTTCGTCGCGTATATCGCGAGCACGACCGACCCGCGCTACACGGCCACGCAGTTCGCGCTGTTCACGAGCCTCGCGTCCGTGCCGCGCACGCTCGCATCGGCCGCGAGCGGCTTCATCGTCGCGAAGATCGGCTGGTTCGACTACTTCATCGTGTGCACCGCGCTCGCGATCCCCGGCATGCTGCTGCTGTTCAAGATCGCGCCGTGGAACGGCACCGCGCGCAACGGCGAGGCCAGCCGTGCGCAATGATCGACTGCATCGCGCGGCACGCGTCGCCGCCGCGCTGAGCATCGGCATCGCGGCGCTCGGCGCGGCGGCAAGCGTGCAGGCAGCCGACACGAGTGCGACCGCGCCCGCCACCGCGCCGGCTGCACCGTCCACGCCCGCCACGCCCGCCGCTCCCGGTGCGCAGTCCACCGCCGAAGCCGCGCAGCCGACCGGCGCCGCCGTGCCCGCGAAGGCCTATGCGCCGACGTCGCAGCAGGTGCGCTACGGTAACGCGATCGCGTTCCGCACGCTGATCCCGTCGCCGCTGCTCGAACAACTCACCGCGAGCGAATACGCGCAGATCGTGCAGGCTGCCGCCGACAGCGACCGCCTGCTGCCCGCGAACCAGCCGCGCGTGAAGCGGCTGCGCGCGATCGTCACGAAGCTCGCGCCGTATTCGGTGAAGTGGAACGATCGCGTGAAGACCTGGGCATGGGACGTCAACGCGATCCGCTCGCGCGACATCCGCGTCACATGCCTGCCGGGCGGCAAGGTGCTCGTGTACGGCGGGCTGCTCGATCGCGTCCGCCTGAACGACGACGAGTTCGGCGTGCTGCTCGCGCACGGCATCGCACATGCGCTACGCGAACACGCACGCAGCAATTTCAGCACGACGTCGCAAACGTCGCTGCGCGCGGCCTCGCTGCCGCCGCTGTTCGGCGTCGGCGATCCGCTGCCGCAGGCGCTGAATCTCGGCGCGCGTCTGCAGACGCTGCGCTACGACCCGACCGACGAAACCGAAGCCGACGTGATCGGCGGCGACATTGCCGCCCGCGCGGGCTTCGATCCGCGCGCGGCGATCACGCTGTGGGACAAGCTCGCGGCGGCGACGCGCGCGAACAGGACGTCGGGCTTCATCTACATGCATCCCTACAGCGCCACGCGGCGGCAGGATCTGCTGAACCGCCTGCCGGACCTGATGCCGCTGTATGCGAAGGCAGTCGGCAAACGGGTCGACACGCTGCCCGACTACGCCGGCATCAGCGCGCAGCGGCGCAAGATCGTGCGGCGCTGAGCGCGGCATCCGGCGGTTTCCTCGCCGCGCATCGCCGGCACATGAGGCCGGGCGCTACGCGCCGACTTCCGACTCGACGGGCCGACTGCCGCTTTCGCGCATCCAGCGCACGTCGTCTCCGGGGCTGCGGCCGAACAGCCGTTTGAACTCGCGGCTGAACTGCGACGCGCTCGCATAGCCGACCCGCGCCGCGGCGGCACCGGCCCCGAGGCCGTCCTGCACCATCATCAACCGCGCCTGGTGCAGGCGCGCGGCCTTCACGTACTGCATCGGCGATGTCGCCGTCACGTGCTTGAACTGCGCGTGGAACACCGCGAGGCTCATCCCGGCCTCGCGCGCGAGCGTCTCGACGTCGAGATCGGCCTTCAGGTCCGCATGAATGCGCCGCAGCGCCTTCGCGATGCGGCCGAAATGATGTTGCTGGACGAGCGCCGCGCGAATCGCGTCGCCCTGCGCGCCCGTCAGCACGCGGTACGCGATCTCGCGCATGATCGCCGGCCCGAGCACGCACGTGTCGTGCGGCGATGCGAGCGCTTCGAGCAGCCGCACCACCGCGTCGGCGAGCGGCGCATCGAGCGGCGTCGAATAGACGCCGTGCGGCTCGCTGACCGCCGCACCGAGCGTCTCGTCGAGCAGGATCGCGAGCTCGGCGATCACCGCGAGATCGACGCGGATCGAGATCGCGAGAAACGGCTCGTCCATGCTCGCGAAGGTCTCGCATTCGAACGGCAGCGGCACCGACAGCACGAGATACTGCTGCGCGTCGTAGACGAACGAGCGGTCGCCGAGATAGCCGAGCTTGCGACCCTGGCACACGACGATGATGCTCGGCTCGTACAGCACCGGCATGCGCGGCACGGGGCGGCTCACGCGGAAGAAGCGCACGCCGTCGAGCGCCGCCTGCGTATCGCCGTCGTTCGGCGCGAGGCGCGCATGCAGCTCGATCATGCGGCGCCGCACACGGTCGCCCGCGTCGTCGAAAAGGGGCTGGAAGCTCATCGGCGTTGTCCTGTCCGGCAAGAGAATCAGGCTTGCAATGTAGCACCGTGAAAGCATTTTGACGGCCGTTCGCGTGCAATTCGAGAGGAATAGGCAAATCTTCGAGACCTTCGTGTATTTCGCCGACGCGGCTCGCTCCTTACGATGGGCACCTGTCTCGCCGCGTCGCCACACGATGCGGCGGCAGTCTGATTCGCCGGACGTTTTCCCGGACAAGGAGCCCCTGCATGAGCACAACCTACGCTTACGCGGCGACCGACGCGCAGTCGCCGCTCGCCCCGTTCGAATTCCAGCGCCGCGCGCTGCGCGACCTCGACGTCCAGATCGAGGTGCTCTACTGCGGCGTCTGCCACTCGGACCTGCATCAGGCCCGCAACGAATGGCGCAACACGATCTACCCGGTCGTGCCGGGCCATGAAATCGTCGGCCGCGTGACCGCGACCGGCCCGCAGGTGTCGCGCTTCAAGGTCGGCGAGCTGGTCGGTGTCGGCTGTCTCGTCGATTCGTGCCGCACCTGCCCGAGCTGCGCGGAAGGCCTCGAGCAGTATTGCGAGAACGGCTTCGTCGGCACGTACAACGGCCAGGACCGCGTGACCGGCGACGTCACGTACGGCGGCTATTCGACGCAGCTCGTCGTCGACGAGGCATTCGTGCTGCGCGTGCCCGAGACGCTCGACCCGGCCGGCGCCGCGCCGCTGCTGTGCGCGGGGATCACGACCTATTCGCCGCTGCGACAGTGGAACGTCGGCCCCGGCAAGAAGGTCGGGATCGTCGGCCTCGGCGGGCTTGGCCACATGGGCGTGAAACTCGCGCGCGCGATGGGCGCGCACGTCGTGCTGTTCACGACGTCGCCGTCGAAGATCGAGGACGGCAAGCGCGTCGGCGCGCATGAAGTGGTGATCTCGAAGGACGACGCGCAGATGAACGCGCACCTGAACAGCTTCGACTTCATCCTGAACACGGTCGCCGCGCAGCACGACCTGAACCCGTTCCTGCACCTGCTGAAGCGCGACGGCACGATGACGCTCGTCGGCGCGCCGGAGCACGACCATCCGTCGCCGCAGGTGTTCAACCTGATCTTCAAGCGCCGCCGCCTCGCGGGTTCGCTGATCGGCGGGATCGCGGAGACGCAGGAAATGCTCGACTTCTGCGCGGAGCACGGCATCACGTCGGATATCGAAACGATTCCGATGCAGCAGATCAATGCCGCTTACGAGCGGATGCTGAAGAGCGACGTGAAGTACCGGTTCGTGATCGACATGGCGTCGATCAAGCAGTAAGCGTTGCCTTGCGCAGGCCCGCGAACGCGCCTCCGAATCGATATCGTGGGCACGACACTTCGGTAGTGTCCGCGATATCAACGGAAACGTCAGTCGCTGTCCTGCAGCGAGAATTGAAACGGATTCTCCGGCGTATTGAATCCGAGCCGAAGCGTATCGCTGGTTCGAGCAAAGCGTCGCCCGTCGAACGTGTAGTACTCGACCAGCAATCCAGTCCGCGCCGCATGCGCAGCATCTAACAGATAGCTATTCTTCGGAAATGCGAGCTTCCCGTCGCTCGTCACTGCAACAGCACGGCATGACGAAAGCAGACCGGGCAATTGCAGAAACGTTGGCTTACGCGCCAACGGATTCATCACCAGGAAGACTTGCCGGTATCGGCTGGCGGCCTCTCCCGACGCGCTGCCGCTACCGTCCACACAAATCAGCGGCGGGTGGGCACCGGCTCGCTCGACGACGTACACATCGGCCGAGCTCGGATGTATGTCGGTCGCACGCTCGCCCGGGAATGCCGTCGCACGCGCGAACCGATAGGCTCGGCCGTTGACGACGATGCGGTCCTGCCAGACTTCAAGATCGAGTGCTTGTCGTCCCAACTCGGCGTGCAGCGCCGCGAATTGGCCCGGCTTTCCAGGGAACGCATAGAGCACATGCGCACCAGGTGTGTTCAGATCAACCTCTCGCCCAACCGGGGAGTGAAATACCGAGCCTGGCCGTGCCTCGTAGAACGCGTCGTAACTGTCATACGATTCAGCCATGGCATCGTGCGACAAGACAACCACTGCTGCCACCAGTATCGATATGATTTTCATCTGTATGCCTTCGCTCCCGTCGCCCTCAGAAAATCGGGATTGTATTTCCAGAAAATTGTGCTTCCATGGGCCGCGGTTGACACCCATACCGAATCGTAGCGGCCTCGTTCAGTGCCATCGACTGTTTTTCCAGTCTTCTTGTTTACCACTCTCCATCGCGTGACGAACGTCCCAGGATTCTCCCGTACTCCGAAAATGTTGTGCGACGGCGCCCCCCACTTGAATGTATCTTTGACTTTCGGGTGTGATGCGTACGCGGTCATGAAGTCACGACCGTCCCACCAAAATGCACCATTCGATGGGTCCGGACCTTCATTTTCGAGCGCTTTTCGCGCCCACTCGACAGCCAGCCTCATCCCCGAGTCGGCATCAAGTTTGTCGTCTGGGGTAGACATCAGCTTGTTGAACCGTTGATTGGTGCCATTCCACGCATAGGCATAGTTCCGGTCCGTTGCACGCAGTTGGGATACGCTCTTCCCACCCCATGCCCGACAACGGTTTGCGACCGCAAAAGCGATTCCTCCGATTTCGTCCGAATCGTTTGCGACAGACGCTTCACCGTATGCGATCGCAGCAAGCAATCGCAGATCCTCGTTAATCGCATCACTCATCGGACATTCCCTGTACGCCACACTATGGCAGTGAGATCAGGGTATGTTTTCATCGGGAACGAGCGCGTTCTGCCGTGGGCAAGAGGCACGTCGTTAACGAGCGTGCATCCGTTGCTCAGCACTTTGTAGCTCATTCCTTCGACAGGTTTTCCAGAGATTGCATCGACAATCTCGAAAAAATGCTCGATATCGTCGTCAGGGGCATCCGACATCAGTGTCGAACTCGGATCCGCTGCGTGCGCAACGGTCAGTGTGCCGTCATCGATATATGAATTCAGGAATATTCCCGGATTGCCGCCGACGAGGACTCGATTCGCTTTGCACGGACAGAGTACGAGGTCGCCTTCGACAACTACATCCCGACCTTTTTCCGATATCCCTTTACCGGTTCCGAATATTTTGAATGTCCCGTTACAGTTGCCGCACGTCGCTTCGTCGCCGCTCAGCGCCACGTGCCTTCCATCGTCATAAATCGTCGACGAATAAGCGATCACGGTTCCAGACGTCGTTGTAGGGTCGCCATGCCGAATCGCCGCCTTACGCACCGCCGCCTCCCGTACGAACAACATCGGCCAAAATCGGCGAATACGCCGGTTCAAACAGCCGGGGAATCTCCTCGCCATCTCGAACCGTAATGTTGTCGCACGCGTCCCGCGCAGCGGTCACGATACGATCACCATTACTCAAATGGGATCCGGTGACAGTCATCACCGGCCTGCCGTGCCACATGACGGCAAAGCCGGCCCCATCTACGATCATGGCCTCTGTTCCTTCCTCGTATGCAACGATATCGCCGACTACGGCCAATCCCAGATTGTCGATCGTCGCATTGGTGGATACGCGTGTGACCCTCCCACCGCGCTCGGTTCCCGCGCCGATAGTGGTGAAAAGATACGTCGTTTCGTTGATTGCTTGTTCCGACACGCAAAGTTCTCCTCACTGAATGGACCATCGCGGCCTGAGGACGGCCGTGATGAATGATTCGCGCTTTCGGAAAACACGCGAGTATCCGTCGAGCAGTCTCCACAAAACGAGGGGGCCTTGAATATCGGATGAGTCTGAAAATGCGTGTGCTGCATGAACGAATCAGAGCCGCGTACAAGCGGCATTCGCTAAACATTGGGACGAATAGCCGTCGCCCGGCGGCATGATCGTCGCACCGAAACAAAAACGAAACGGGCCGCATGTTCGACATGCGGCCCGTTTTCGCATCCGGCGACCGGACGACTCGACGGCGACGCGCGCGGCGTCGCGTCGCGCCGACGCTCACTTCTTGTAGTCGTAATCCACCGTCAGCGGCGCGTGATCGCTGAACTTGATGTCCTTGAAGATCGCCGTGCGCTTCGCGGTGCCGGCCACGCCCGGCGTCGCGATCTGGTAATCGATCCGCCACCCGACGTTCTTCGCATACGCCTGGCCGCGGTTGCTCCACCACGTGTACTGCTCGGGGCGCGGGTCGAGCGTGCGGAACACGTCGACGTAGCCGACATCGTCGAACAGCTGCGTGAGCCACGCCCGCTCTTCCGGCAGGCAGCCCGAGTTCTTCTGGTTGCTCTTCCAGTTCTTGATGTCGATTTCCTTGTGCACGATGTTCACGTCGCCGCACAGGATCACCTCGCGCTTCTTCTTCAGCTCGGCGAGGTGCGGCATGAACTCGTCCATGAAGCGGTACTTCGCCTGCTGCCGCTCTTCGCCGCTCGAGCCGGACGGCACGTACACCGACACGACCGACAGCTTGCCGTAGCGCGCCTCGACGTAGCGCCCCTCGGCGTCGAATTCGCTGCTGCCGAAGCCGATGATCACGTCATCGGGCTCGTGGCGGCTGTACACGCCCGCGCCGCTGTAGCCCTTTTTCTCGGCGTGGTGGAAGTAGCTCCTGAAGCCGTGCGGCTCGACGAATTCGGCCGGCAGGTCGTCGGCCGATACCTTGATTTCCTGCACGCACACGCAATCGGCGTTCTGTTCGCCGAGCCATTCGAAGAAGCCCTTCTTCGCGGCGGAGCGGATGCCGTTCAGGTTGGCGGTAATCACTCGCATCATGTCGGGTTCCGTTGTTCAGTTCAGTTCGATGTTGTTACAGGATCGCAGCCTAGCGGATCTTCACGCCCTCGAGTTCCGGCTTCGGCGGCGGGAATTCGAGCTTCATGTCGGTCATCGTGCGCAGCAGCAGCTCGGCGATCATCACGTTGCGATGCGTCTTCGAGTTCGCCGGGATCACGTACCACGGCGCATGCTCGGCCGACGTCGCGGCGAGCGCGTCGCGGTATGCCGACTGGTACGCGTCCCAGTGCTTGCGCGCGTCGAGATCGGCGATGTCGAACTTCCAGTGCTTGGTCGGATCGTCGATGCGCGCCTGCAGCCGCTCGCGCTGCTCGTCCTTCGAGATGTGCAGGAAGCACTTGATGATCGTCGTGCCGTTCTCGAACAGCATCGTCTCGAAATCGCGGATCTGCCGGTAGCGGCGCTCGCATTCCTTGCTGTCGATCGCGTCGAGCACGCGCGGCACGAGCACGTCTTCGTAGTGGCTGCGGTTGAAGATCGCGAGTTCGCCCGCGGCCGGCGCCTGCAGATGCACGCGCCACAGGAAGTCGTGCACGGCCTCGATCGGCGTCGGCGCCTTGAACGACACGACGCGCAGGCCGAGCGGGTCGACCTCGCGGAACACCGCGCGCACGGTGCCGTCCTTGCCGCTGGTATCCATCCCCTGCAACACGAGCAGGACACGCTTCTTCTGCTGCGTGTGCAGGCGCTCCTGCTGTACGTCGAGCTCGGTCGACACGGCCGACAGCCGTTCGCGGTCGGCATCCTTCGACCCCGACGAGAACGGCTTCGCGGCCGGATCGAACGCATCGAGCGTGAATGCGGCGGCTTCCTTCTCGCGCGTGCTGTACGGCACGCGGAAATCGTCGAGCGACGGTTGTTTCGCCATTCGTTCCTCCGTTGGACGGTGCGACGCACACGCGCACACGATACCGCATGCACCAAAACGACGGGCCGCCCCGAACAGGTTCGGCGGCGGCCCGTCGTCAGGCGCGGTTCAGGCGCGCGGCCATGCTCAGCCGAGCTTCTTCTTCAGCAACTCGTTGACCTGCTGCGGATTGGCCTTGCCCTTGGTCGCCTTCATCGCCTGGCCGATCAGCGCGTTGAACGCCTTTTCCTTGCCGGCGCGGAACTCCTCGACCGACTTCGCGTTCGCCGCCAGCACCTCGTCGATGATCGCTTCCAGCGCGCCGGTGTCGGAGATCTGCTTCAGGCCCTTCGCGTCGATGATGCGGTCGGCCGCGCCTTCGTCGGTCGCCTTCTCGTCCCAGATCGTCGCGAAGATTTCCTTCGCGATCTTGTTCGAGATCGTGCCGTCGGCGATGCGCTGCAGCACCAGCGCGAGCTGCGCGGCCGAGACGGGAATCGCGTCGATCTCGATGCCGTCGCGATTCAACTGCGACGACACGTCGCCCATCAGCCAGTTCGCGGCGATCTTCGCGTTCGCCGCGCCGGCCTTCGCGACCACGGCCTCGAAGTACGCGGCCATCGCCTTGCTCGACGTCAGCACGCCCGCGTCGTACGCGGACACGCCGTACTGCTCGACGAAACGCTGCTGCATCGCGGCCGGCAGCTCGGGCATCCCGGCCTGCACGCGCTCGACCCAGTCGCGGCCGATCACGAGCGGCATCAGGTCGGGGTCGGGGAAGTAGCGGTAGTCGTGCGCGTCTTCCTTGCTGCGCATCGAACGCGTCTCGCGCTTGTCCGGATCGTAGAGGCGCGTTTCCTGCACGACCTCGCCGCCGTCGTCGATCAGCTCGATCTGGCGGCGCACTTCGTAGTTGATCGCTTCCTCGAGGAACCGGAACGAGTTCAGGTTCTTGATCTCGGCGCGCGTGCCGAACTTCTCCTGGCCGACCGGCCGCACCGACACGTTCGCGTCGCAGCGGAACGAGCCTTCCTGCATGTTGCCGTCGCAGATGCCGAGCCACACGACGAGCGCGTGCAGCGCCTTCGCATAGGCCACGGCCTCGGCCGCGCTGCGCATTTCCGGCTCGGTGACGATCTCGAGCAGCGGCGTGCCCGCGCGGTTCAGGTCGATCCCCGTCATCCCGGCGAAGTCTTCATGCAGCGACTTGCCCGCGTCTTCCTCGAGGTGCGCGCGGGTCAGGTTGACCGTCTTCTCGTACGCTTCCTTGCCGGCCTTTTCGTTGGCGGGCACCTGGATCGTGATCTGGCCGCCCTGCACGACCGGAATCTCGTACTGGCTGATCTGATAACCCTTCGGCAGATCGGGGTAGAAATAATTCTTGCGCGCGAAGATGCTGCGCGGCGCGATGGTCGAACCGATCGCGAGGCCGAAGCGGATCGCGCGTTCGACCGCGCCGCGGTTCAGCACCGGCAGCACGCCCGGCAGCGCCAGGTCGACCGGGCAGGCCTGCGTGTTCGGCTCGGCGCCGAACTGCGTCGACGCGCCGGAGAAAATCTTCGAGACGGTCGACAGTTGCGCGTGCGTCTCGAGACCGATGACGACTTCCCATTGAGTCATATGCTTACACCCCCGCCGGAACTTGCTTGTGCCAGTCGGTCGCGCGCTGGAACGCGTCGGCAACCTGCAGCATCCGGGCTTCGTTGAAATAGTTGCCGATGATCTGCAGACCGACCGGGCGCTTCGCGTTCGCGCCGGCGCCGAAGCCGCACGGCACGCTCATGCCGGGGAGGCCTGCGAGGCTCACCGACAGCGTGTAGATATCCGCGAGATACATCTGCACCGGATCGTCGCCCTTCGCGCCGAGATCCCATGCGACCGTCGGCGACGCCGGGCCCATGATCACGTCGCAGGACTTGAACGCCTCCTGGAAATCGTTCGCGATGATGCGGCGGATCTTCTGCGCCTGCAGGTAGTACGCGTCGTAGTAGCCGTGCGACAGCACGTAGGTGCCGACGAGAATACGGCGCTTCACCTCGGGGCCGAAGCCTTCGGCGCGCGACTTCTTGTACATGTCGAGCAGGTCGCCGTACTGCGCAGCGCGGTGGCCGAAGCGCACGCCGTCGAAACGCGACAGGTTCGACGACGCCTCGGCCGGCGCGATCACGTAATACACGGGGATCGACAGTTCCGTCTTCGGCAGTGATACCGGCACAAGCGTCGCGCCGAGCGCCTCGTATTGCTTGAGCGCGGCGTCGATCGACGCGCGCACGTCGTCCGCAAGGCCGTCGCCGAAATATTCGTTCGGCAGGCCGATGCGCAGGCCCGCGAGCGGCTTGCCCGCATCGTTGCCCGGCGCCCACGGCTGGCCGATGTGGCGCGTGAAGTCTTCGTCGTCGCGCTCGAGGCTCGTCGAGTCGCGCTCGTCGAAGCCGGCCATCGCGTTCAGCAGCAGCGCGCAGTCGGACGCGCTTTGCGCCATCGGGCCGCCCTGGTCGAGCGACGACGCGAACGCGATCATCCCGTAGCGCGACACGCGGCCGTAGGTCGGCTTGATGCCCGTCACGCCCGCGAACGACGCGGGCTGGCGGATCGAGCCGCCGGTGTCGGTGCCGGTCGCGGCCGGCGCGAGACGCGCGGCAACGGCCGCCGAGCTGCCACCCGAGCTGCCGCCCGGCACGGCGTTCGTGTCCCACGGGTTCTTCACGGCGCCGAACGCCGAATTCTCGTTGGACGAGCCCATCGCGAACTCGTCCATGTTGGTCTTGCCGAGCGTGACCATGCCGGCGGCCTGCAGGCGGGCGACGACGGTCGCGTCGAACGGGCTCTCGTAGTTCGCGAGCATCTTCGAGCCGGCGGTCGAGCGCCAGCCGCGCGTGACGAACACGTCCTTGTGCGCGATCGGCAGGCCGGTCAGCGCGCCGCCCGCGCCGCGCGCGAGTTCGGCGTCGGCGGCCTTCGCCTGCGCGAGGGTGAGGTCGGCGTCGACATGGACGAACGCGTTCAGGTCGCGTGCCGCGTCGATCCGTTTCAGGTAGAGCTGCGCGAGCTCGACGGCCGAGCATTCCTTGGCGGCGAGCGCGGCGCGCAGTTCGGTCAGGCTTTTTGCGTGCATTGAGTGGTTTTCCTGGGAATTCTGGGTGGCGCGCGGCGCGAAGGCGGCGCGCTTGTCATCGAATGCTTACTCGATCACCTTCGGCACGAGATAGAGGCCGTCCTGGACGGCCGGCGCCGGACGCTGGTTGTCGTCGCGATTGACGACTTCCGTCACGGCGTCGTCGCGCAGGCGCTGCGCGACTTCCTGGATCTGTTCGATCGGATGGGCGAGCGGCGCGATGCCGGCGGTGTCGACCGCCTGCATCTGCTCGACGAGCCCGAAGAATTCATTGAGCTGGCCGAGCGTATGCTCGGCGTCGGCGTCGGCCATTTCGAGTCGCGCCAGGTGCGCGATGCGTTTCACATCGGTCAGGGTCAGGGCCATGCGATCACCGGAAAAACAAGGCTGCGCAGCGCATCGAAAATCGCGCTGCGGCGGGGGGTTGGAGGGTGCGATCCCACCCTCAAAAATCGGGGCCGAAGCGGCAAAAATACCGTCCGTTTCGATTCAAATACCGTGAAATTATAAGGTATCATTACGCGTTCGACCCAAACCCGGCAGCCTTTTCCCGCACCGTTTCGCCCCGCTTCGGCAAGCCGTGCGTGCTTCGTGCGATCCCCGGTAGACATCACTCGCAGCTTCGTGCGCCGCGGCGGCCGCTTCCGCCACGCTTCCCGAGGCTGTTATTTTTTCCGCTGCCGCCCTCAGCGTTCGCTATGCAGGGCCGGCCCAGAGCGAAACAGGATTCTGAATGTTCGGTTTTTTGCGCAGCTACTTCTCCAACGATCTGGCGATCGACCTCGGCACCGCAAACACCCTGATCTACATGCGCGGCAAGGGCATCGTGCTCGATGAACCGTCCGTCGTGTCGATTCGTCAGGAAGGCGGCCCCAACGGCAAGAAGACGATCCAGGCGGTCGGCAAGGAAGCCAAGCAGATGCTCGGCAAGGTGCCGGGCAACATCGAGGCGATCCGCCCGATGAAGGACGGCGTGATCGCCGACTTCACCGTCACCGAGCAGATGATCAAGCAGTTCATCAAGACGGCACACGAGTCGCGCATGTTCTCGCCGTCGCCGCGCATCATCATCTGCGTGCCGTGCGGCTCGACCCAGGTCGAGCGTCGCGCGATCAAGGAAGCGGCGCACGGCGCCGGCGCGTCGCAGGTCTACCTGATCGAGGAGCCGATGGCGGCCGCGATCGGCGCGGGCCTGCCGGTGTCGGAAGCCACGGGCTCGATGGTCGTCGACATCGGCGGCGGCACGACGGAAGTCGGCGTGATCTCGCTCGGCGGCATCGTCTATAAAGGCTCGGTGCGCGTCGGCGGCGACAAGTTCGACGAGGCGATCGTCAACTACATCCGCCGCAACTACGGGATGCTGATCGGCGAACAGACCGCCGAGGCGATCAAGAAGGAAATCGGCTCCGCGTTCCCGGGCTCCGAAGTCAAGGAAATGGAAGTGAAGGGCCGCAACCTGTCGGAAGGCATTCCGCGCAGCTTCACGATCTCCAGCAACGAAATCCTCGAAGCGCTGACCGATCCGCTGAACCAGATCGTGTCGTCGGTGAAGATCGCCCTCGAGCAGACGCCGCCGGAACTCGGCGCCGACATCGCCGAGCGCGGGATGATGCTGACGGGCGGCGGCGCGCTGCTGCGCGACCTCGATCGCCTGCTCGCGGAAGAAACCGGCCTGCCGGTGCTCGTCGCCGAAGATCCGCTCACCTGCGTCGTACGCGGTTCGGGCATGGCGCTCGAGCGCATGGACAAGCTGGGCAGCATCTTCTCGTACGAGTGATCGCCTAAGCAGTCCCGTTTGATATGGCGCACCCGCGGCGTGGCCGGATCGCTCGTTCAGAACGAACCGCCGCGCCGTTTGCGCGTCTGAGCATTATTTAACCGATCACACGCGCCCGGCGCCGACCATGGAATACAGTCCGCCGCCCCTCTTCAAGCAAGGTCCGCCCGCGCTCGCGCGGCTCATCTTCTTCGTCGCCCTCGCCATTGCGCTCCTCGTGTCGGACGCGCGCTTCAGCACGCTCGAAATCGTCCGCGGCGTGCTCGGCACCGTGCTGTACCCGCTGCAGCGCGCGGCGCTCGTGCCGCGTGACCTGTTCATGGGCGCGGCCGACATCGCCGTTACGGGCGCATCGCTGCGCCACGAGAACGACGCGCTGCGCAAGCGCAACCTGCAATTGTCCACGCAGGCCAACCAGGCCGCGGTGCTCACGCAGGAAAACATGCACCTGCGCGCGGTGCTCGAGCTGCGGCAGCACATCGCGACGCAATCGACGCCCGTCGAAATCCAGTACGACACCAGCGACCCGTTCACGCAGAAGATCGTGATCGGGCAAGGTTCTCAGCAGGGCATCCAGAACGGCGCGCCGGTCGTCAGCGAGGACGGCGTGATCGGCCAGATCACGCGCGTGTTCCCGCTGCAGGCCGAAGTCACGCTGATCACCGACCGCGATCTCGCGATTCCCGTGCAGGTGCTGCGCACCGGCCTGCGCAGCGTGATCTACGGCACGCCGAAGGGCGACTCGCTCGACCTGCGCTTCGTGCCGACGAGCTCGGACCTCGTCGCCGGCGACGAACTCGTCACGAGCGGCCTCGACGGCGTGTATCCGCCGGGCCTGCCGGTCGCGAAGGTCGTGCGCGTCGACAAGCTCGCCGATACCGCGTTCGCGCGCGTGACCTGCGCGCCGGTCGCCGCCGTGCGCGGCGCGCGCCAGATGCTGGTGCTGCACTACCAGAACGACGTCCCGCCGCGCCCGGCCGAGCCCGATCCGGCCGCCGAGAAGAACGCGAAGGGCAAGAAGGGCGCCAAGGCCGCCGCGAAGGGCGACAAGGCCGAAAAGGCCGACGCGAACGCGAAGGCGGCCGACGCGAACGCGAAGGCGGCCGCCGCGGCCGCGCCCGGCGCGAAACCCGCGCCGTCGGCACCCGTCGCTCCGGCCAAGCCCGCCGTCGCGCCCGCGAAGCCCGCGGCCGGGCAACCAGGAGCCCAGCGATGAACCGCCCGCAATACATCCTGCAGCCGGTCAACCCGTACTTCATCGTCTTCAGCCTCGCCGCCGCATTCCTGCTGAACCTGATGCCGTGGGGCCGCCTGCCCGGCGTGCCCGATTTCGTCGCGCTCGTGCTGCTGTTCTGGAACATCCACCAGCCGCGCAAGGTCGGGATGGGCGTCGCGTTCGCGCTCGGCATCCTGATGGACGTGCATGACGCGGGGCTGCTCGGCGAGCACGCGCTTGCCTATACGCTGCTGTCGTACGGCGCGATCACGATCCACCGCCGCGTGCTGTGGATGCCGATCGGCGTACAGGTGCTGTACGTCACGCCGCTGCTCGTCGTCGCGCAGTTGGTGCCGTTCGTGATCCGCCTCGTGATGGGCGCCGCGTTTCCCGGCTGGCGCTATCTGGTGGACGGCTTCGTCGAGGCCGCGCTGTGGCCGATCGCGAGCCACCTGCTGCTGATGCCGCAACGCCGCCCGGTTGACCCGGACGATACGCGCCCCATCTGAGCCGGACCGACCTTGAATACCCGCCGCCCCCACGCCCGCGCGCCGCGCTCCGGGGCGGCGCCTCGCCCGCGCGCGCTCGCCGCGCACGGGCCAGACCGATCGTAACCGCATGACCGAATTCAACGACACCCAACAGCAGCTCTCGAAGTTCCGCCTGCGCGTCGCGGCGGCGGGCGTGTTCGTGTTCGTCTGCTTCGGGCTGCTCGCGAGCCGCTTCTTCTACCTGCAGTTGATGCAGCACGGCAAATACGCGCTGCAGGCCGAGGAAAACCGCATTTCGGTCGCGCCGATCGTGCCGAACCGCGGGATCATCACCGATCGCAACGGCGTGGTCCTCGCGAAGAACTATTCGGCGTACACGCTCGAGATCACGCCGTCGAAGCTCGACGACACGCTCGACAACACGATCGACAAGCTATCCGCGATCATCCCGATCGACGCGCGCGACCGCCGCCGCTTCAAGAAGCTGCAGGAAGACTCGAAGAACTTCGAGAGCCTGCCGATCCGCACGCGCCTCACCGACGCGGAAGTCGCGCGCTTCACCGCGCAGCGTTTCCGCTTCCCCGGCGTCGACGTGCGCGCGCGCCTGTTCCGCCAATACCCGCTCGGCACGACGGCCGCGCACGTGATCGGCTACATCGGCCGCATCTCGAAGCGCGACCAGGATCGCATCGACGCGATCAGCGACGACAACGACAGCGACCAGGAACACTACGATCCGCGTCGCGACGCGAACAACTACAAGGGCACCGACTACATCGGCAAGATCGGCGTCGAGCAGAGCTACGAAACCGAGCTGCATGGCCTCACGGGCTTCGAGGAAGTCGAGGTGACGGCCGGCGGCCGGCCCGTGCGCACGCTGTCGCGCACGCAGGCGACGCCCGGCAACAACCTCGTGCTGTCGCTCGACATCGGGCTGCAGCAGGTCGCCGAGCAGGCGTTTGCCGGCAAGCGCGGCGCGCTCGTCGCGATCGAGCCGAAGTCGGGCGACGTGCTCGCGTTCGTGTCGTCGCCGAGCTTCGACCCGAACTCGTTCGTCGACGGCATCGACCAGCAGACCTGGGACGAGCTGAACAACTCCACCGACAAGCCGCTCCTGAACCGCCCGCTGCACGGCACCTACCCGCCCGGCTCGACGTACAAGCCGTTCATGGCGCTGGCCGGCCTGACGCTCGGCAAGCGTTCGCCGGGCTGGGGCTTCCAGGATCCCGGCTACTTCACGTTCGGCGGCCACACGTTCCGCAACGACGTGCGCTCGGGCCAGGGCTGGGTCGACATGAACAAGGCGATCATGGTGTCGAACGACACCTACTTCTACATGCTCGCGCGCGACCTCGGCGTGAACGCGATCGCGAACTTCATGAAGCCGTTCGGTTTCGGCCAGATCACCGGCATCGACATCCAGGGCGAGGCGCGCGGGATCCTGCCGTCGACCGACTGGAAGAAGAAGGCGTTCAAGAAGGCCGCGCAGCAGAAGTGGTTCGACGGCGAGACGATCAGCCTCGGGATCGGCCAGGGCTACAACTCGTTCACGATCCTGCAGCTCGCGCACGCCACCGCGACGCTCGCGAACAACGGCGTCGTGATGAAGCCCCACCTCGTGAAGGAAGTCGAGGATCCGATCACGCGCGGGCGCCATCTGACCGTGCCGAAGGAAAGCGAAACGATTCCGCTCAAGCAGGCCGACATCGACGTCGTGAAGCGCGGGATGGAGAACGTGATCGAGAACCCGTCCGGCACTGCGTACAAGGTGTTCCGCGGCGCGCCGTACCTCGCGGCCGGCAAGACCGGCACCGCGCAGGTGTTCTCGCTGCAGGGCTCGAACTACAAGGGCCACCTGCTCGCCGAGCACTTGCGCGACCACGCGCTGTTCATCGCGTACGCGCCGGTCGACCATCCGCAGATCGCCATCGCGCTGGTCGTCGAGAACGGCGGTTGGGGCGCGCAGGCCGCGGGCCCGATCGCGCGC
The DNA here is from genome assembly GCF_001524645.2 of Burkholderia sp. MSMB0856. Taxonomy (NCBI): domain Bacteria; kingdom Pseudomonadati; phylum Pseudomonadota; class Betaproteobacteria; order Burkholderiales; family Burkholderiaceae; genus Burkholderia; species Burkholderia sp. MSMB0856. Next base: position 3,409,189 of record NZ_CP013427.1, read on the forward strand.
CGCGTGCTCGACTTCTACCTCGTCGATCGCCAGAAACCGGAGAACGAGGCGGCCGCCGTCGCCGCCGCTGCGTCGGCGACCGAGCCGATCAACGCACCGGTGATCGGCGATGCCTCGAAGACCGTGTCCGTCGCGGCCGGCTTCAAGGCGCTTGCGCAGCCCGTCGTGCCGACCGCGGCCAGCGCGGCGGATGCGGCATCGGCCGCGTCGGCGCCCGATGCATCGGGTGCGGCCGGGGCAAGCGCGGCGCAGCCGGCCGTCGCGAGCGCCGCGGCGCCGATGCCCGCGAGCCTGCCGCCGATCCGGCGCCCGCACCGGCCGCGCCGGCCCGCCAGCGACGCGCAGCCGCTCGCCACCGCGCCGCGCGACGACAACTCCCGTGCCCTGGCCGCCGCGAAAGCGGCGAACGCCGGCACCGCTCATTAACGGAGAAAGGCATGCAATTCGACAAGCGCGCCTGGCTCGACAAGATCAAGCAGATGTTCGCGGGCTTCGACCGCCCGCTCGCCCTCATCGTGTTCCTGCTGCTGTGCGTCGGCATCGTCACGCTGTACAGCGCGTCGATCGACATGCCGGGCCGCGTCGAGGACCAATTGCGCAACATCCTGCTGACGTTCGTGCTGATGTGGGTGATCGCCAACATTCCGCCGACGACGCTGATGCGCTTCGCGGTCCCGCTGTATTCGTTCGGGGTCGCGCTGCTGATCGCGGTCGCGCTGTTCGGGATGACCAAGAAGGGCGCGAAGCGCTGGCTGAACGTCGGCGTCGTGATCCAGCCGTCGGAAATCCTCAAGATCGCGACACCGCTGATGCTCGCGTGGTATTACCAGCGCCGCGAAGGCGGCCTGCGCTGGTACGACTTCGTCGCCGCGTTCGGGATCCTGATGGTGCCGGTCGGGTTGATCGCCAAGCAGCCCGACCTCGGCACGGGCCTGCTCGTGTTCGCGGCCGGCTTCTTCGTGATCTACCTCGCCGGCCTGTCGTTCAAGCTGATCGTGCCGGTGCTCGTCGCGGGCGTGATCGCGGTCGGCTCGATCGCCGTGTTCGAAGAGCGCATCTGCCAGCCCGAAGTGCAGTGGCCGCTGATGCACGACTACCAGAAGCACCGCGTGTGCACGCTGCTCGACCCGACTTCCGACCCGCTCGGCAAGGGCTTCCACACGATCCAGGCCGTGATCGCGATCGGCTCGGGCGGCGTGCTCGGCAAGGGCTATCTGAAGGGCACGCAGGCCCACCTCGAGTTCATTCCGGAGAAACACACCGACTTCATCTTCGCGGTGTTCTCGGAGGAATGGGGGCTCGCAGGCGGCCTCGTGCTGCTGACGCTCTACATGGCGCTGATCGCGCGCGGGCTCTACATCGCCGCGCAGGGCGCGACGCTGTTCGGCCGGCTGCTCGCGGGCTCGCTCACGCTCGCGTTCTTCGTCTATGCGTTCGTCAACATCGGGATGGTGAGCGGCGTGCTGCCCGTCGTCGGCGTGCCTTTGCCGTTCATGAGCTACGGCGGCACCGCGCTCACGACGCTCGGCATCGCGATCGGGATGATCATGAGCGTCGGGCGACAGCGGCGGCTAATGAAGAGCTGACGCCGCAGCACGGCACGCGGTCGCCGGCAGAGCAGTCTGCGACAAAAAAAACGGCGCCTCGTGCGCCGTTTTTCCTTGGGCAGGTCGAATGCGATGCGTGCCGCCCGCTCACTGCGGCGTCGCGCGCGGGCTCCCGTGGTCCGCGCCGGCGCCCGATGCCGGTTCCTGCGTCTTCAGGCGCGCGCTCAGCTCCTTGAATTTCAGCCCGGCTGTCTCGTCGCCCTGCGCGGCCGCGGCCGCGTAATACGCGCGCGCGATGTTCAGGTTCTGCGTGACGCCGTCGCCGCCGCGCTCGTAGAACGATGCGGTCACGTACTGCGCGGTCGGCTCGCCCGCGTCGGCTGCCTGCTTGTACCACGCGAACGCCTGCCGGTTGTCGCGCGGCGTGCCGCGCCCGTCGAGAAACTGGTTCGCGAGCGACAGCTCGGCCTGCACGTGCCCCTGCTTCGCCGCACGCAGGAACCAGCGGTGCGCTTCGGCCGGATTGCGTGCGACGAACTCGCCGTCGTCGAACATCCGCCCGTACACGTACTGCGCATGCGACATGTTCGCGTCGGCCGCCCGCTTCAGCCAGCGCAGCCCTTCGTCGACGTTCGCGGTCACGCCGACGCCGGTGAGCAGCATCATCGCGTAGTTAAACTGCGCGAGCCGGTCGCCGCGTTCGGCCGCGTCGTGGAACTGCACCAGCGCCGCGCGATAGTCGCCAGCGTTGTAGTCGGCCACCGCGGATTGCGTCTCGCGCGCCGGGTCCGGCTTCGCGTGCGGCGCATTCTGCGCGACCGCCGCGACGCACACGGCCCACAGCCCGAACATCGTGCCGATCCGCGCGCATACGCCGGCCGTACGCCGCGCGCTGCCGGGCCTCGCGCCGTCGCCGCCGTTCATGACCGCACCTCCTGCAGCGCCTGGCGCGTCGCGCGCAGCAGCCAGCTCACGTCGGCCGACAGCGTGATCATCCGGTAGCCGGCCTCGCGATACTGGCGCGCGGTCGCGGTATCGCTCGCGAAGATGCCGACCGCGACACCGGCCTGCTTGCCGGCCGCGAGCACGCGCGCCATCGCGGTTTCGACGTCCGGGTGGCGGCTGTCGCCGAGATGCCCGAGGCTCGCCGCCAGATCGGCCGGGCCGACGAACAGGCAGTCGACACCCGGCGTCGCGGCGATCCGTTCGACTTCATCGATACCGCGCGCCGATTCGATCTGCACGATCACCGCGACCTGCGCGTTCGCCGTCTGCAGGTAATCGCGGCGCATGCCGAACGCCGCCGCGCGCACCATGCCGGCCACGCCGCGCAGCCCGTCGGGGGAATCCGGCGACGGGAAGCGCGTGAGCCGCACTGCGTGCGCGGCCTCGTCGGGCGTCTCGATGCACGGGAACATCAGCGTGCGCGCGCCGGCGTCGAGCGCGCGCTTCACGAGCCACGGCTCGCGCCCCGGCACGCGCACGACGGGCTCGCTCGGCAGGTGCGCGGCGGCCAGCGCGCGCAGTTGCGATGCGACGTCGCGGCTGTCGTTCGGCGCGTGCTCCATGTCGATGCAGAGCCAGTCGTAGCCGGCGTGCGCGAGCGCTTCCGCGGCCGTTTCGCAGCCGAGCGACAGCCACATGCCGTACAACGGCTCGTCGCCGTCGTGCAGACGTTGTTTGAGGGAATTGGTGAGCGTGCTCATCGATACGGCCTCCGGGACGGAACGGCAATCGAACGGGACAAGCAACAAGCGAAGCGGGCGCAACACGTGCCCTGGAACGTCAGTCGGCCATGGGCGGCCGATCTGACAACGCGGGCCGCGCGCTGGCGCACGGATGCGTTTTCCGGTGCCACGCAGCGATCATAGCGCGGCGTTACGCGGAATGTGGGAACAGGCGGGGAGCGGCGCCGGACGAGGCCGCACGGCGCGGCGGCAGGCAGCCCGCGCCGGTTGGCGAGGCTGCCGAAAAGGCAGGATCAGCGGCCGGGCTGGCGTTCGACGTCGGCCCAGCAGTTCGGCGTTTCGTACAAGCGCACGCGTTCCAGGCGCAGGTTCACGCCGTAGTGCGCGTCGTACACGTTCGCGAGGATGTCGAACGCGATCGCCGCGAGGTTCTCGACGGTCGGGATCCGGTCGATCACGACGGTCTTGTGGTCGGCCATCTGCTCGAGGAACGAGCGCACGACTTCGTCGCGCGCGTAGACCAGGAACGCGTGATCCCACTTGTTGACGAGGTGCTCGACCGCGAGCGCCTTCACGTCGGCGAAATCCATCACCATGCCGCGGTCGGGCGCCCCCTCGGTATCGACGAGATCGCCGCGCAGCGTGACTTCGAGCACGTAGCGATGGCCGTGCAGGTTCCGGCACTGGCTGCGGTGATCGGGAATGCGGTGGCCCGCGTCGAATTCGAGTTTTCGGGTAATCAGCACGATGTCAAAAGCCGTGGCTCAGGGAATGTTCAGATATTTGTGGGTCTGCATCGACAGCCGCCACTGTGGATGCCGCTTGCACCAGTCGATCGCGAGCTTCGTATTGAGATCGCGCGACGGGCCGTCCATCGGCTGCACGAGAAAATACTCGAAATCGAGCTTCGCGTAGTCGGCAAGCCGCTGGTTGTCCTGCGGGATCACGACCTTCAGTTCGTTGCCCTTCGTGACGACCAGCGGCGCGTCGGCCTTCGGGCTCACGCAGATCCAGTCGATCGTTTCGAGCACGGGCAGCGAGCCGTTGGTCTCGATCGCGATCTCGAAGCCCGCCGCATGCAGCGCGTCGACGAGCGGCTGGTCGAGCTGCAGCATCGGCTCGCCGCCCGTGCAGACGACGAAGCGATGCGCTTCGCCGTCCGGCCACAGGCCGGCGATCGTCGCGACGAGTGCTTCGGCGTCCTTGAACTTGCCACCGTTCTCGCCGTCGGTGCCGACGAAGTCCGTATCGCAGAAACGGCACACGGCGTCCGCACGATCCTCTTCGCGGCCCGACCACAGATTGCAGCCGGCGAACCGGCAGAACACGGCCGGACGGCCCGCGTTCGCGCCCTCGCCCTGCAACGTGTAGAAAATTTCCTTGACCGCGTAAGTCATCGTGCTTCGTCCGGCTCGCGCCGCTCGTTGTCGATCAGAATCCGTTATTCATCCGGCGCTGCCGCCGCACCCGCGTCACAGCGGTGCTTCGGTCACACGCTCGCCCTTCAGGTAGGCCTCGTAGCCGCGCTTGCGCAGCTTGCAGGCCGGGCATTCGCCGCAGCCGAAACCCCAGTCGTGCAACTCCGCGCGCTCGCCCACGTAGCACGTGTGCGTCTCGACGCGGATCAGCTCGACGAGCGCCTCGCCGCCGAGTTGCTCGGCGAGTTGCCACGTCTGCGCCTTGTCCAGCCACATCAGCGGGGTCTCGAGCACGACGCGCGTATCCATCCCGAGGTTCAGCGCGACCTGCAGCGCCTTCATCGTGTCGTCGCGGCAGTCCGGGTAGCCCGAGAAATCGGTCTCACACATCCCGCCGACCAGCACACGCAGACCGCGGCGATAGGCGATCGCGGCCGCGATCGTCATGAACAGCAGGTTGCGGCCCGGCACGAACGTGTTCGGCAATCCGTTCGCCGCGGTCTCGATCTCGATCGTACGCGTCATCGCCGTATCGCTGATCGCGCCGAGCACCGACAGATCGATCATGTGATCGTCGCCGAGGCGGCCCGCCCATGCGGGAAACCGGTGCTTCAGCGCATCGCGCACGCCTTCGCGACATTCGAGTTCGACGCGATGGCGCTGGCCGTAATCGAAGCCGAGCGTCTCGACCGTCTGGTAGCGTTCCAGGGCCCAGGCCACGCACGTGGCCGAGTCCTGCCCGCCGGAAAACAACACGAGCGCGCCGTCTTTAGCGTCTGTCCGAATCACCGTGATACTCCGTGAATGTATAGGCTCGCGTCGCGCTGCGCCTCGGGGCCGGCTGCCGCCGGGCGGCCCGACGCGTGCCGGCCTGCGCCGGCTCGACCAGTATAGGCAGCGCGGTCGGCCGCGAACGCGGCGGCGCGCTTATACCGCCCATCGCGCGGCATCGTTGCCGCGCGTCACGGCGGCGCCTGCGGGCTGCCTGCCGTGCGCATGAAGCGATGCGCTAAGTCATTGAGCGGGCACGGATTTTATCACGCCCCGACGAATGCTGCCGGGCGCGCCGCCGATGCCGCGCAAACCCACCACAAACGAAAAACCCCAAGAACCTTCCGATTCTTGGGGTTGGAACTGCTGGTGGCCTGGGACGGAATCGAACCATCGACACGCGGATTTTCAATCCGCTGCTCTACCAACTGAGCTACCGGGCCAACGAAGAAGAGAAAGTATATCCAGCCCTCATCACTTGCGCAAGTGTTTTTCGCGAAATATTTTATGCGGCGCCTTCGGACGGCTTCTTGCCGAGCTCGACGCCGAGCTGCTTGAGCTTGCGATAGAGGTGCGTGCGCTCGAGGCCCGTCTTCTCCGCGACGCGCGTCATGCTGCCGTTCTCGCGCGCGAGGTGATATTCGAAGTACGCGCGCTCGAATGCGTCGCGCGCTTCGCGCAACGGGATGTCGAACGGAATCGCGGCCGTCTGGCCCACGAGGCCGAGCGCCGTGACCATGTCGTCGCCGAGCGTCGGCAGCGCGGCCGCGGATGCAACGGCCGCCGGCCCCGATGCTTGCCCGATACCGGCTTTCGCCGCCGCGTTGACGGACACCGGTGCCGCGCCGCGCGCGAGACCGTGCTCGACGGACTTCAGCAGCTTCTGCAGCGCGATCGGCTTCTCGAGGAAATCGAGTGCGCCGATCTTCGTCGCCTCGACGGCCGTGTCGATCGTCGCGTGCCCGGACATCATGATCACGGGCATCGTCAACAGGCCCTGCGCCGCCCATTCCTTGAGCAGCGTGACGCCGTCGGTATCGGGCATCCAGATATCGAGCAGCACGAGATCGGGCGCCTGATTCAGGCGGTATTCCCGCGCCGCCTGCGCGTTCTCCGCCGCCTCGACGACATGTCCTTCATCGCTGAGGATCTCCGAGAGCAATTCCCGGATGCCCATTTCATCATCTACCACCAGGATGGTTGCCATTTACGCTGCCTTTGTCTGCACACTTGCTTTTGTCTTGGCGGGAGCCGTCCCGCCCTGCGCGCCGGATTCGGCGCCTGGCGTATCGCTCGCCATCTGCAGGAACAGGATCGACACCTGCGCACCCTCGACGGTCTCGCCGTGCATGCGATTGCGCAGATCGATCCGCGCACCGTGCTCGTCGACGATTTTCTTGACCGTGGCCAGCCCGAGCCCCGTGCCCTTCGCCTTCGTCGTCACGTACGGCTCGAACGCACGGGTCAGGATGCGTGCCGGAAAACCGGGCCCGTTGTCGGACACGGTAAGACGTACCGCGACGCGCGTTTTGCCCTCGGCGTCGGGATCGCCATATTCTACTGTCTTGGTTTCGATCAACACACGCGGATGCGCGACTTCCGCGACCGAATCCTGCGCGTTCTGCAGCAGGTTGTGAATCACCTGGCGCAGTTGCGTCGCGTCGCCGCGAATCACCGGCAGCGACGGCGCGAGTTCGGCGACGATCGCGCTCTTGCCTTCGCCGACACCATACAGCCCGAGCACCTCGCTCGCCAGTTCGTTCAGCTGCAGGTTCGCGAGCACCGCCGGCGGCGTGCGCGCATATTCGCGGAAGTCGTCGACCATCCGCTTCATCGCGGCCACCTGGTTGACGATCATCGTCGCGCCGCGCTTGAGCACGTCCGCATCGGGCGGTGCGAGCTTGTCGGACAGCTTCATCTGCAGCCGCTCGGCCGACAGCTGGATCGGCGTCAGCGGGTTCTTGATCTCGTGCGCGAGCCGTCGCGCGACCTCGCCCCATGCGACCGAACGCTGCGCGGAAATCACGTCGGAGATGTCGTCGAACACGACGACGTAGCCGGACGTCTGAGGATCGTCGGCCTCTCCCTCGACCGTCGACACGAGGCGCGTGCCGCGCACGAGCAAGGTCAGCGGATCGGCTTCGCCCGGCACCTCGATCGCGAACTGCTGCTGCCAGTGACCGCGATCGCCGCTGCCGCCGTCCGAAGCCGCTTCGCGATCGGCGAACGCCTTGCGCACCATCGCACCGAATTCCGCGACGACGCCGATTCGGTCGAGCGCCGTGCCGATCATCGAGCTGAACGGCTGCCGGAAGATCCGCTCGGCGCCGCGGTTGGCCGTCGTCAGCCGGAACTGGCGATCGAGCACGAACACGCCGGCCGTCAGGTTCGCGAGGATGCTCTCGAGATACGTCTTCGAATGCTCGAGCGCGATGCGGTTCTTCTCGACCGCCTGCCGCGCCTCGGACAGCTGGCGCGTCATCGCATTGAACGACTGCGTGAGGAAGCCGAGTTCGTCGCGCGACTTGATCTCGCGCTTCGGCGTGTAGTCGCCCTCCGTGACCTCCTTCGTGCCCTGCGCGAGCAGGAACAGCGGCCGCGCGAGCTGCTGGCCGAGCGCGAGCGCGAGCATCATCGCGATGAAGGTCGCGAGGAACAGCGCGAGCGTCAGCGTGCCGATGTACATCTTGCGCAGCCCGGTGCGGCCGAGCGATTTTTCCTGATATTCGCGATACGCGCGCTGCACCGCGTCGGCGTTGTGCGCAAGCGTGGGCGGCACCGGCTGCGTGAGCTGCAGGAATCGCTCCGCCGGTTGCAGCAGCGACGTCGTCGCATCGGGAATCGGCCGCACGACGCGCAGCCGCAGCGCGCCCTTCGCGCCGTGCGCGCGCGGGTCGCCGTCGACCTCGCCCTCGATCGCCGCATACGCGCCGTGTTCGCGCGCCTGACTCAGCATCAGCGGCGTCGGCAGGTCGTCCGGAATCAGCGCGGCGAAATTGCCCGACGCCTGCGCGACGATGTGCAGCTCGGGCGCCGCGCCGGAGCCGCCGCGGCTCGGCTCGACGATCGTCGCATCCTGCACGCCGAACTGATCGCGCAGACGCAAGAGCGTGAGCGTCGTGCCGTTCGTGTTCGCATCGACGCTCGCGAGCTGGTCCGACATCAGCCGCGCCTTCGTCTGCAGGTCGGACAGCGACGCGTCGAGCATCCCGCGGCCGAGGTTCAGGCCGGCCGTCAGCGCGGTCTCGACGTTCACGTCGAACCACGACTCGATACTGCGCGACACGAACTGATACGACACGATGTAGATGATCCCGCCCGGCACCACGCCGACGAGCGCGAAGAACACCGCGAGCTTAGCGAGCAGCCGCGTGCCGAACTTGCCCTTCCTCAGGCGCACGACGATCATCCCGATCAGACCGAGCACCACCAGCAGGAACACGAGCGCGACGATGATGTTCATCGCGTACAGCCACGAGTAGTAGCGGTCGAAGAATTCGGTGTTCGCGCTCGCGGCCGCGAGCAGCACGAGCAGCAGCAGCGCCGTGAGCGCGACGGTCGAGACGATCACGCGAACGAGGAGGCTCTTCCCGCTGGCCGCGCGGCGCACTTTATTTAGCACGTTCGGTCACCGTGAAAGTGAAGCGCTTCCAGTCCGACCCGAGCGTCCAGTCGCGGTTGTTCACCGCGTCGACCTGGAATGGCTTCGGCATCAGCGCCGTATCGAGCTGCATCCGCACCGAGGCAGTGTAGGTTTCGCCGGCGCGCACCTGGTTGCGGTCGATCACGTGCCACGACGTGATGTGCCGGACGACCGCGAGCGCGTCCTTCAGCGACGGGAAGCCGAGTTGCAGCCCGCCCGTCGACACGCGGTACTCGCGCGTGAGCGGCTGGAACGACAGGCGGATCGTCTGCGACACCGACACCGGCTGCTCGTCGAACCAGTACCAGCGCGCGCGGCCCAGTTCGAAGTCGGTCGTGAAGTAAAGCGGGATGCCCTTGTTGACCGCATCCTCGAGGTTCGGATTCAGCTCGAAATCGAAGCGGGCATCGAGGCTCCAGCCGCTTCCGTCAGCCTGCAGCGATGCGCGCTGCACGGCGATCGACTCGGCACGCGCCGGCCGAACGACAGTCAGGCACAGCGTCAACGCGACCAGCAGGACGGCCGCGAGCCGAAGTGGAAAAAGGTGTTTGATCGTCACCGTTTCTGAAACCGCGCGTAGAAAAATCCGTCGTGATCGGTGTTCTGGTCGAGTGCGCCGGCCGCCCCGCCGTGCACGCCGCCCGGCAGCAGTTGGCCGGGCGCGTCCAATCGTACCGCATCTTCACAGGCCGCTTCAAACCAGCGAGCCTGCAACTCACCTTCCTCGGGGAAGATCGAACAGGTCACGTAGAGCAGTTCGCCGCCCGGCTTCACGAGCGGCCACAACGCCGTCAGGATGCGGCGCTGCTCCGCGACGAGCGCGGCGATGTCGGCTTCGCGACGCAGCCAGCGAATATCGGGATGACGACGCACGATGCCGGACGCCGAGCACGGCACGTCGGCGAGGATGCGGTCGAACGGACGGCCGTCGTACCACGCATCCGGCGCGCCCGCATCGCCGACGCGCACGTCCGCCGCGAGCGACAGGCGCGCGAGGTTCTCGCCGATGCGCGCCGCGCGGGTTGCGTCGCTTTCGAGCGCAACGACTTCGGCGTCGGCCAGTTCGAGGATATGTCCGGTCTTGCCGCCCGGTGCCGCGCACGCATCGAGCACGCGCATGCCGTCGCGCGCACCGAGCCATTCGGCCGCGAGCTGCGCACCGGCATCCTGCACCGATACGACGCCGTCGGCGAAGCCCGGAATGCGGTCGACCGGCAGCGCCGACGCGAGCCGCACCGCGTGGCGACCGATCGCGGTCGCGTCGATTCCACTCGCGCGCAGCGTGTCGAGATATGCGTCGACGGTCGCGCGGCGCGCGTTCACGCGCAGCGTCAGCGGCCCCTGGCGCTCGCCGGCCGCAAGAATCGCCTGCCAGGCATCCGGCCATGCACGCTTCACCGCATCGACCCACCAGGTGCGGTAATTCCAGCGTGCGACGGGATCATCCTGCATCGCCGCGACGAGCGCGTCGCGCTCACGCTGGAAACGCCGCAGCACAGCGTTGACCAGCCCTTTCGCGAACGCAAATTCGCGCCGTGCGCCGATCACGGTCACGGCCTGGTCGACGATCGTGAATGCCGGGTACGCGGCCGCCTCCTCCGGATCGAGCATCAGCGCGAGCGCACCGGCGAGCACCGCATGCACATGCGCGGGCGGCGCCTTGCTGACGAGCCGGCCGATCAGCCAGTCCGCACTGCCGAGACGACGCATCGTGCGGTACGCGACGTCCTGCGTCGCGCCGCGCGCCAGCGCCTGCGCGCCGGCCGGCATCTGCGCGAACACCGCGGCCAGTGCCGCCGGCAGCGCGGTGCCGCGCCGCACCGCATCGACGGCCTGCGCGGCCGCGTCGAGTGCGAAGCCCAGCGAATCGGGCGCGAGATGCAGCGCGGACAGGCGCGCGGCGCGGCCGGAGGAAGACTGAGCGGAGGAGCGGGTTCGTGTCATCGGAGCAAAATCGGCAAACGGGCGCCGCGAGCGGCGGGAACCCTGCGGCCGCGTGGCCGCCGCGATTCCAAACCGCGCATTGTAGCGTGAGGTCATGCGTCCCCTTTACGGGGCGCACAAATGAAACACCCCGCAGCGCAGGGCATGCGGGGTGACGTGTCGAGCGCGACGCGACTTAGTCGAAGCGGCCGGTACGCGCCATCTCCATCAGACGCGCGATGCGCTCCTCGGTCGCCGGGTGCGTGGAGAACAGATTCTGCAGACCACCGCCGTGAAGCGGGTTCATGATCATCATCTGCGCGGTGGCCGGATGCGCTTCGGCCGCCTGGAACGGGATGCCGGCCGCATAGCGATGGATCTTGTCGAGCGCGGTGGCGAGCGACTGCGGATCGCCGGATATCTGCGCGCCGCCGCGGTCGGCCTCGAACTCGCGCGCGCGCGAGATCGCCATCTGGATCAGCGCACCGGCGATCGGTGCGAGCAACGCGACCGCAATCCCCGCGATCGGGTTGGCCGGACGGCCGTTTTCATCGCGACCGCCAAAGAACATCGCGAAGTTGGCCAGCGCCGAAATCGCGCCCGCCATCGTCGCGGTGATCGTCGAAATCAGGATGTCGCGATGCTTCACGTGCGCGAGCTCATGCGCCATCACGCCGCGCATCTCGCGCTCGGACAGCACACGCAGGATGCCCGTCGTCGCGGCGACCGCCGCGTGCTCGGGGTTGCGGCCCGTGGCGAACGCGTTCGGCGCGTCCTCATTGATCAGGTAGACGCGCGGCATCGGCAGGTTCGCGCGCGTGGCGAGTTCGCGCACCATCCGGTAGAACTGCGGCGCCGTGTTCTCGTCGACTTCCTGCGCGTTGTACATGCGCAGCACCATCTTGTCGGAGAACCAGTACGAGAAGAAATTCATGCCGAGCGCGAACAGCAGCGCGATCGTCATGCCGCGCGAGCCGCCGATCATGCCGCCGATCACGATGAACAGGGCCGTGATCGCGGCCATCAGCATCGCCGTTTTGACCCAATTGAACATACCCACTCCTTATCCGTCAGGGGACCCGCCGCACATCACGATGCACGGCGGAAAATTGTAAGTGATTTGTTAGATAAGGTCTTGCCGGAAAAATTCAATTTCAGCGTTGCGTCGCCGCGAGCCGCAACCCGAGGCCGACGAAGGCGCTGCCCACCGTGCGGTCAAGCCACTTCCTGACGCCTGGCTTGCCGGAAAAGTGCTGCGTGACGCTGCCCGCGACCCACGCGACGATGCAGGTCCAGACCGTGCTCATCACGACGAACACCGAACCGAGCGCCAGGAACGCCAGCGCCTTGTGCGGGCTGTCGGCCGACACGAACTGCGGGAAGAACGACACGAAGAACAGCACGACCTTCGGGTTCAGCACGTTGGTCCAGAAACCCTGCATGAACAGTTGGCGCAGCGGCCTCGCCGCCGTGACCCGTGCCGCCTCGGCGCCTGCCGGCGCGGCGGCCTGCTTCGCGAGGATCATGCGCACGCCGAGGTAAATCAGGTAAGCGGCACCGATCAGCTTGATCACCGTGAACGCGGCGGCCGACGCCGCGAGCAGCGCGGTCAGGCCGAACGCGCACGCAAGCGCATGCACGCAGCAGCCGGCGGAGATGCCGAGCGCGGACATCAGCCCCGCGCCACGGCCCTGCGCGACGCTGCGGCCGACGATGTACGCCGTATCGGGGCCGGGCGTGACGTTCAGCAGGAAAACCGCGAGCACGAAAAAGCCGAAATGGGTGATACCAAGCATGGGAACCTCGAAACCGGAAAGCGCAGGGAAATTCTACGCGCGCCTGCCGCGCCGCGCGACTCGGCCATTCGGCCGATTGCGCATGACCGGCATGTCGGGTCGAATGACGCTCAAAGCCCGTCGGGCAATGCGAAGCGCTGGCCCGCGGCGAGCGGCGAGCCGGCCAGGAATTCGCGCGCGGGCAGCCGCTTGCCGCCCGGCTTCTGCAGTTGCGTGACGCGCAGCGCGCCGCCACCGCCGCAGGCGACGACAACACCTTCCGGCGCAGCCTCGACGATCGTGCCGGGCGCCGTGTCGACAATCGCGCCGCGCGCCGCCACCGGCTCGGCCGCCCACAGCTTGATTGCCGCGCCGTCGAGCATCGCGACGCCGCCCGGGAACGGGTCGAACGCGCGCACCTGGCGCGCGAGCACGTCGGCCGGCTTGCGCCAGTCGAGCGCCGCTTCGTGCTTGCCGATCTTTTCCGCATAGGTCACGCCGTCGGCCGGCTGCGGAATGGCGGGCAGCGCGCCGTCGCGCTCGAGCCGCACGAGCGCGTCGACGATCAGGCGCGCACCGTCGGCGGCCAGCCGGTCGTGAAGCGTCGCGGTCGTATCGTCAGGCGCGATCGTGAGGCGCGCTTCCTCGATCATCGCGCCGGTGTCGAGGCCGACGTCCATCTGCATCAGCGTGACGCCCGTCTCGGCGTCACCGGCTTCGATCGCGCGATGAATCGGCGCGGCGCCGCGCCAGCGCGGCAGCAGCGACGCGTGGATGTTGATGCAGCCGGCGCGCGGAATGTCGAGCACCTCCTGCGGCAGCAGCAGGCCGTATGCGGCGACCACCATCACGTCGTGCGGTGTCGCGCGCAGCAACTCGATCGCGTCGGCCGCTTCCTCCGGGTACTTGCCCGCGCGGCGCAGCGACGTCGGCTGCGCGACGGGCATCCCGTGCTCGACGGCATAGCGCTTCACGACGCTCGCCTGCAGTTTCATCCCGCGCCCGGCGGGGCGGTCGGGCTGGGTGAGCACGAGCGGCACCGGGAAACCGGCCTCGTGGATCGCGGCGAGTGCGGCCGCGGCGAATTCCGGCGTGCCGGCAAAAATCACGCGCAACGTATGGGTCATGACAGCGTTCGGGATCGGGCTGGGCAAACGCGCGTCACATCGCGCGTTCGAGTTTCTTCATCTTCGTCTTGATACGGGTCTGCTTCAGCGGCGACAGGTATTCGACGAACACGCGACCCATCAGGTGATCCATCTCGTGCTGCACGCACACGGCGAGAAGGCCCTCGCAGTCGAGCTCGAAGGTTTCGCCCTGCTCGTTGAGCGCACGCACACGCACGTGGTCGGGACGCTCGACTTCGTCGTAGATCCCGGGCACCGACAGGCAGCCCTCCTCGTAGATCTGTTTCACGTCGCTCGACCAGATGATCTCGGGGTTGATGAACGCGCGCAGTTCGTTCTTCTCCTCGGAGACGTCGATCACGATCACGCGCTCGTGCACGTCGACCTGCGTCGCCGCGAGGCCGATGCCCGGCGCGGCGTACATGGTTTCGGCCATGTCGGCGACGAGCTTGCGGATCCGGTCGTCGACCTTGTCGACGGGCTTGGCGACCTTGTGCAGCCGCTTGTCGGGGTAATGAAGAATGTTCAGCAAAGCCATGGTGTTCGGTATTCGGTGGAGCGGCGCGCCGCATCGGCCATCCGGCCGGCTGGCGCCGCCGCCGGGATGCAATGAAGATGAGGCGGACGCGCGGCATGTCAATGCCGCGGGTCTGCCTCCTGCAATCGGCCGGACGCTCGTGCGCGCGGCCCTATCGAGTATTTCGGATGATGAAAATTTTATCATGGCGCCACGCTGTTCGCTGGCCGTCGCATTCGAGGGGAACCTCATGTCGCCGCAAGCGCTGACGACCTCCGCGTTGCGTGCGTGGCTGCAGCTCGCGCATGCACCGGGACTCCCGCCCGCCGTGCTGCGTGCGCTGCTCGATGCATTCGGCTCGCCGACGGCGCTGCTGCGCGCATCCGACCAGGCCATCGGTGCGGCGAGCAGCGCCGCCGCCGCGCGGGCGGTGCGCACCAGCCAGCGGAACGACCTCGACGCCCGTACCGACGCCGCACTGGCATGGCTCGACGCACCGGGCAACGCGATCGTCACGCTTAACGATCCCGTCTATCCGCCGCGGCTGCGCGACCTGCACGATCCGCCACCGCTGCTATATGTAAAGGGCAGGCTCGACTTGCTGCATGCACGCGGGCTCGCCGTGGTCGGCAGCCGACATGCGACGCCGCAGGGGCTCGCAGACGCCACACGCTTCTCGCATGCGCTGTCCGATGCAGGCCTCGTGATCGTCTCCGGTCTCGCGCTCGGCATCGACGGCGCCGCACATCGCGGCGGGCTCGACGGCCGCGCCGGCACGGTCGCGGTGATCGCGACGGGCGCCGATCTCGTCTACCCGGCTCGGCACCGCACCCTTGCGCACGAGATTGCCGCACGCGGCGCGATCGTTTCCGAATGGCCGCTCGGCACACCCGCGCGGGCGGCGCATTTCCCGCAACGCAACCGGCTGATCGCTGCGCTCGCGCTCGGCGCGCTCGTCGTCGAAGCCGCGCCGCGCTCTGGCTCGCTGATCACCGCGCGGCTCGCGAACGAGCTGGGCCGCGACGTGTTCGCGATGCCGGGCTCGATCCACGCGCCGCTCGCGCAGGGCTGCCACGCACTGATCCGCGACGGCGCGAAGCTCACTACGACGCCGCTCGACGTGCTCGAGGAATACGGGTTGGGCGAACCGGCTGTTCACGCCAGCCGCACGGAGAATTCACGTTCGCGCCCCGATAACGGTGGAACGACCGACATCGTCGTGCCGTGCGCGGGCGAGCACATCGAGAAGGCGGGTTCCGCCATTCCGGTCGCCACGCCCGCCGAGATCGACGGCACGCCAACCGACAACCCGGCCGAACAGTCCGTGCTCGCCGCACTGGGATACGGCCCCGTTACTTACGAGTGGCTTGCCGAGCACACCGGTCTGTCCGACGACGCGCTGCACCGCGCGCTACTCGGGCTCGAACTGGCCGGCCGCGTGGCGAGCATGCCCGGCGGACGCTTCGCGCGGCTTGACGCAACGCCCACCCCGCCCGCGTCCGGCATGCTACAGTCCCCCGCATAGAGGCGGCCGTGCCGCCGACGCTACCCAAGGAATTCCATGCCCGCGCTGAATCTCGACACCGATGCCGATCGGATCGCCGAGCGCCTCGCCGATCCCGACACGCTGCTGGTCGCCTGCCTGTGCGCCGAGTGGTGCGGCACCTGCCGTGACTACCGAACGGCCTTCGACCAGCTCGCCGACGCCCATCCCGACACCTGCTTCGCGTGGATCGACGTCGAAACCCATGCCGACCGGCTCGACGATCTCGACGTCGAGAATTTTCCGACGATCCTGATCGAGGACGCGAACACCGCGCGCTTCTTCGGCACGGTGCTGCCGCACGCGGCGATCGTCGAACGGATGCTGTCCGACCTGAGCGCCGTGCCCGGCGCGCCGCACGCACCGAAATTGCGCAACATCCTGAATGTCGAGGCGTAAGCCACGCACCGGCCCGGCAGCTTTTCGCGCCGTTGCGCGTGCCGCCGCGCCGGGCGCTTGCCGCCGTTGCGGCCCCCCACTATGATGAGCCGCTTTTTGCACGCCGCGCCGCCGTCGCCGCGGCGTGTGCTATAAAGCCGTCGTAAAAGGGACCCACGCCGGCGAACCCGGTCTACCAACACACATCTGTCATGTCCAAAGCACTGATCATTGCGGAAAAGCCTTCTGTCGCGAACGACATCGCGCGCGCTTTGGGCGGCTTTACCAAGCATGACGAATACTTCGAGAGCGACGAATTCGTCCTGTCGTCCGCGGTCGGCCACCTGCTGGAAATCGCCGCCCCGGAAGAGTACGAGGTCAAGCGCGGGAAATGGAGCTTCGCTCATCTGCCCGTCATCCCCCCGCATTTCGACCTGAACCCGATCGCAAAAAGCGAGTCGCGCCTGAAAGTCCTGACCAAGCTCATGAAGCGCAAGGACGTCGACCGCCTGATCAACGCATGTGACGCGGGGCGCGAGGGCGAGCTGATTTTCCGCCTGATCGTGCAGCACGCGAAGGCGAAACAGCCGGTCCAGCGCCTCTGGCTGCAGTCGATGACGCCGCAGGCGATCCGCGACGGTTTCGCGCACCTGCGCAGCGACACGGACATGCAGCCGCTCGCCGACGCCGCACGCTGCCGCTCGGAAGCCGACTGGCTCGTCGGGATCAACGGCACGCGGGCGATGACCGCGTTCAACAGCAAGGGCGGCGGCTTCTTCCTGACGACCGTCGGCCGCGTTCAGACGCCAACGTTGTCGATCGTCGTCGAACGTGAAGAGAAAATCCGCCGTTTCATTCCGCGCGACTACTGGGAAGTGAGGGCCGAGTTCGCGTGCGCGGGCGGCTTCTACGAAGGCAAGTGGTTCGACCCGAAATTCAAGCGCGACGAATTCGATCCTGAAAAGCGCGACTCCCGCCTGTGGAGCCTGCCGGCCGCCGAAACGATCGTCGCCGCGTGCCGCGATCAGGTCGGCACGGTGTCCGAGGAATCGAAGCCGTCGACCCAGCTGTCGCCGCTGCTGTTCGACCTGACGAGCCTGCAGCGCGAAGCGAACAGCCGCTTCGGCTTCTCCGCGAAGAACACGCTCGGTCTCGCGCAGGCGCTGTATGAAAAGCACAAGGTGCTGACCTACCCGCGTACCGACGCGCGCGCGCTGCCGGAAGACTACCTCGCGACGGTGCAGTCCACGCTCGAGATGCTCAAGGAGAGCCACAACTACCTGCCGCACGCGAAGCAGGTGCTCGACAAGGGCTGGGTGAAGCCGAACAAGCGGATCTTCGACAACTCGAAGATCAGCGACCACTTTGCAATCATCCCGACGCTGCAGGCGCCGAAGTCGCTGTCCGAGCCGGAGCAGAAGCTGTACGACATGGTCGTGAAGCGCTTCCTCGCGGTGTTCTTCCCGGCGGCCGAATTCCGCGTCACGACGCGGATCACCGAAGTCGCCGGCCATCACTTCAAGACCGAAGGCAAGGTGCTCGTCGAGCCGGGCTGGCTGCAGGTGTACGGCCGCGACGCCGAAGGCGCGGACGCGAACCTCGTGCCGGTGCAGAAGGACGAGAAGGTGAAGACGGACGAGATCGCCGCGGTCGCGCTCGTGACGAAGCCGCCCGCACGCTACTCGGAAGCGACGCTGCTGTCGGCGATGGAAGGCGCGGGCAAGCTCGTCGAGGACGACGAGCTGCGCGAGGCGATGGCCGCGAAGGGCCTCGGCACGCCGGCGACGCGCGCGGCGATCATCGAAGGCCTGCTCGGCGAGAAATATCTCGTGCGCGAAGGCCGCGAACTGATCCCGACCGCGAAGGCATTCCAGCTGATGACGCTGCTCCGCGGGCTCGGCGTGAAGGAGCTGACCGCGCCCGAGCTCACCGGCGAATGGGAATACAAGCTGTCGCAGATGGAGCGCGGCAACCTCGGGCGCGACGCGTTCATGCAGGAAATCGCCCGCATGACGCAGCAGATCGTCAAGCGCGCGAAGGAATACGATTCCGACACGATCCCCGGCGATTACGCGACGCTCGAGACGCCATGCCCGAACTGCGGCGGCCAGGTGAAGGAAAACTACCGCCGCTTCGCGTGCACGAAGTGCGAGTTCTCGATCTCGAAGATTCCGGGTAGCCGGCAGTTCGAGATCGCGGAAGTCGAGGAGTTGCTGCAGCAGAAGACGATCGGTCCGCTGTCCGGCTTCCGCAGCAAGATGGGCCGTCCGTTCTCGGCGATCCTGAAGCTCTCGTTCGACGACGAGACGAAGAACTACAAGCTCGAGTTCGACTTCGGCCAGGACCAGGGCGGTGAGGAAGGCGAGGCGCCCGACTTCTCCGCGCAGGAACCGGTCGGCGCGTGCCCGAAGTGCAAGGGCCGCGTGTTCGAGCACGGGATGAGCTATGTGTGCGAGCACTCGGTCGCGAATCCGAAAACCTGCGACTTCCGTTCGGGCAAGGTGATCTTGCAGCAGGAAATCACGCGCGAGCAAATGGCGAAGCTGCTGGCCGACGGCCGCACGGATCTGCTGCCGAACTTCAAGTCGTCGCGTACGGGCCGCAACTTCAAGGCCTTCCTCGTGAAGCAGCCGGACGGCAAGATCGGTTTCGAGTTCGAGAAGAAGGAGCCGAAGGCCGCCGCCGCGAAGAAGACGGCAAAATCGGCGACGAAGGACGCCGAAACCGTCACGGAAGGCGCCGACGAGAAGCCGGCACCGGCCCGCAAGACCGCCGCCCGCAAGACGACGGCGCGCAAGACCGGCTCGTAATGCTCCGGCTGCCGGGGGCTCCCCCGGCGCGTCGCACGTCGGACGCACGGCCATGCAAGCAGCGATAAAAAAACGCGGATCGATCGCTCGATCCGCGTTTTTTCTTGATGCTGGCCGGGTCGGTGCGCGGCCGCCGCGACGTTACAGCGGCGACGGCACCGCAACCCGCGCGCGCGGCGAACGCGCGAGGCGCGGCTGCAGGTTCGGACCGGTCGATTCGGGCGGCTCGGCACGCGTCTCGACGCCGATCGGCGCAGGCGCAGCACCCTGTGCGGCCCACTGTTCGCCCATCGTCGCGTCGGTCGAGTGGCTGAAATACTCGACGAGGTGGTCGATGAACGTGCGCACCTTCGCAGGCAGATGGCGCCGGCTCGGATATGCGATGTTGATCTCGACCTGCGGCAGCCGGAAATCCGGCAGCAGCCGCACCAGCGCACCGCGCGCGATGTCGCTGCCGATCAGGTAGCTCGGCAGGATCGCGACACCCATCCCGAGCAGCGCGAACTGGCGCAGCATCGCGGTGTTGTTCGCGACGATCACGTTGGTCGGGCGCACGCGCACTTCGCCGTCCGGCCCCGTGAACACGCGCTCGTCGCCCCAGTATTCGGTCGGCAAGCTCAGCGCCGGGTGTTCGGCGAGGTGTTCCGGGTGGGTCGGCACGCCGTGCTTTTCCAGGTAGCTCGGCGTCGCGCACACGGTCATGCAGCCCGTGGTCAGCCGCCGCGTGACGATGCTCGCGCTGCGCATCTGACGCGTGACGACGATGCCGACGTCGAAACCTTCCTCGACGAGATCGACCTGGCGGTCGACCAGCGTCAGATCCGGCACCACTTTCGGGAAATTCTCGGTGTACGACTGCAGGACGGGCGCAAGGTTATGCAGGCCGAACACGACCGGCGCGACGATGCGCAGCGTGCCGACCGGCTCGTGATTGCGCGCGACGACCATCTGTTCGACATCCTCGAGCTCATCGAGAATCTGGCGCGCCCGCTCCAGGTAGACCTGGCCCGACTCCGTCAGCGAAAGGCTGCGCGTGGTGCGGTTCAGCAGACGCGTGCCGAGCCGGCCTTCCAGATCGGCGACGTGACGCGTCGCGACCGCGTTGGAGATATCCATTGCACTCGCGGCCCGCGCGAAACTGCCGAGATCTGCAACCTTGACGAACACGCGCATCGACTGCAAATGATCCATAAACGACTCCTGCCGCTGTTACAACTTCAAAAAGTTGAAGCATATGCGTAATTCTCCTACGACAGCGGAAATGATGCAGAGTTGCTCAACAAGGCCCGCGTTGACGATAAAAATAGTCAAAAATCCTCACTCATCGCGAATGGATGATCCAATTATTCTGATTGGAGCAACAATTGGGTGAACCTCGTCCGGTAAGCGGCCGAATCAGGAAGGACGTGTCTGATGCGACACAACATCGCACCCCGCCGCAGCCGACGGGAGCGGCGCCGGGTCTGGCCGGCGCCGATTGCGGCGGAGCGTAACAACCTGTTAAAAAGACACCACGACGTCCGCCGACGTAGCATCATGTCGGCCCCGGCCGGGCGGGACGGGTGCGCGACGTGCGCCGCCGCCACTGCCGCTTTCAACGCGCGACTCCCGCTGATCATGAAAATTGCCATCCTCGACGACTACCAGGACGCCGTCCGCAAGCTGAACTGCTTCGAGATGCTCGCCGAGCACGACGTGAAGGTCTTCAACAACACGGTACGCGGCCTGGGGCAACTCGCGAGCCGCCTGGCGGAAGTCGAGGCGCTCGTGCTGATTCGCGAGCGCACGCCGATTTCGTCGCAATTGCTCGCCAAGCTGCCGAACCTGCGCATGATCAGCCAGACCGGCCGTATCTCGAGCCACATCGACCTCGAAGCGTGTACCGATCGCGGCATCGCGGTGCTCGAAGGCACGGGTTCGCCGGTCGCACCCGCCGAACTGACCTGGGCGCTCGTGATGGCCGCCCAGCGCCGCATTCCGCAATACGTCGCGAACCTGAAACAGGGTGCCTGGCAGCAGTCGGGCCTGAAGACGTCGGCGCTGCCGCCGAACTTCGGTCTCGGCCAGGTGCTGCGCGGCCAGACGCTCGGCATCTGGGGCTACGGCAAGATCGGCAGGCTCGTCGCCGGCTACGGCAAGGCGTTCGGGATGAACGTGCTGATCTGGGGCCGCGAGCATTCGCTCGAGGCTGCACGCGCCGATGGCTACACCGCCGCCGAGAGCCGCGAAGCGCTGTTCGAGCAGAGCGACGTGCTGTCGCTGCACCTGCGCATGCACGACGACACGCGCGGGATCGTGAAGCAGGAAGACCTGATGCGGATGAAGCCGACGTCGCTGCTCGTCAACACGAGCCGCGCGGAACTGCTCGAGGAAAACGCACTCGTCAACGCGCTGTCGCACAACCGTCCGGGGATGGTCGCGATCGACGTGTTCGAGAGCGAGCCGATCCTGCAGGGCTACAGCCTGCTGCGGATGGAAAACGTGATCTGCACGCCGCACATCGGCTACGTCGAGCGCGAAAGCTACGAGCTCTACTTCAGCGCGGCGTTCCGGAACATCCTCGCGTTCGACCAGGGCGACCTGTCGAGCGTCGTCAATCCGGAAGCGCTGACGCCGCGCCGCGTGCGCTGACCGGCGCGAGCCGCGTTCGCCGCGCGGCTCCGTTTCTCCGTTCCCGCCTTCAGGCGGCCACGCGGCCGCCCGTCATCGCGTCGACGCGCGTGAGGAAATGCTCGCCGTCGCGACGTCCGAGGTCGTATGCATGCCGCATCTGCGACGGACTCGTGTAATCCCAGCTCGAAATCGGCACTTTGCTCGACGGCTGCACATAGAGCCGCCGCTGGTCGCCATGCGCGACCGTGAACATCTGCGGGCGCGGATACAGCCGCGTGACGAGCACCAGCACGTCGCCCGGCGATGCGTCGAGCGCGTCGACCGGCACGTTGTCGACCATGCCGCCGTCGAGCACCGGCCGGCCGCCGCGGCGCAGCACCGGCGTGAACGGCGGTGTGCACGACGACTGCAGGATCAGGTCGGCGAGTTCTTCGACGCTCGCGCATGCCTGCGCGCGCACGAACTCGGGCCGGAAGCCGAGCGTGCGCCCGAGCGTCGGATGCAGCGTCTTGCGCACGTACTTTTCGATGTTGTATGCAACGAGGCCGGCCGCGACCGCGCTGCGCGCGCCGAGCCAGCGCGGCACGTGCGACACGCCGATGCGGATCTCCGGCGCGTCGGCAAGTTGCGGGAACGGCTCGCCGTAGATGTCGAGCAGCGCCTGACGGTAGATCCGGTAATGCGGAAACACCGGCTCGCGCCCGAACAGGTTGCCCCAGTACGCGTTCTTGCGGTTGTGGCGCAGCGCCTCCTCGTAATAGCGCATCACCCACGCGGCGTCGCGCGTATACAGCATGCAGGCGGTCGCCGCGCCGGCCGAGATGCCGGCGATCACGCGCGGACGCAAGCCGAGCGCCGGCTGGGCAACGTCCCAGAAGCCGGCCTGCCACCAGCAGCGATTGCCGCCGCCCGCGAAAACGATCTGGTCGAACATCGCGCCGCTCAGCTGACGAGCGCGTAGGTCGACGTTGCGTGAACGGCCATCTTGCCGTCCTCGTCGAACAGCTCGACTTCGCCGAACACCAGGTTGCGGCCCATCCGCAGCACGCGCGCGGTGACGAGCACGTCGCCCTTGCGCACCGGACGCATGAAATTCGTGTTCAGCGACACGGTGGTCATCGGCCGGAACTCGCCGAGCGCGACCGAGATCGCGACCACCATCGCGGTGTCAGCGGCGGCCGTGAACACCTGCCCGCAGATGATGCCGCCCGAATGACGGAATTCGCCGGAAAACGGCAAGCGCATCGTGACGCTGTCGTCGCCGATCGATACGGGGACCAGACCGAGCGAGCGGACCCACGGGGCCAGCAGGCGGTCCAGCAATTCGCGGACTGCGTTTTCGTCCATCTTCGAATGTCCAGAAAACGTTGCGCGACCGCCGCGCAACAGGTGTGGACGTCATCATACCGGGAGCGCGCCAACTGCGATCGCTCGTGACCGTGCCGGGAGCCGCCGGGGCCATGACGAAGTATTTTCAGGAAATTTGCAGAAAGCGCTTGCCAAGACCGAAATACCCGTGCATAATCTTTCTTCTGTTGGGGGCGTTAGCTCAGTTGGTAGAGCAGCGGACTCTTAATCCGTAGGTCGAGTGTTCGAGTCACTCACGCCCCACCAGCGAATTCAAAGGGTTACAAGCATTTGCTTGTAACCCTTTTTCCGTTGTGTCAACGAACTGTCAACGGAGCCCGCAGACCATGAGCCGACTCACCATGCACCGAGATAATGTTGGACAGCTCCGGGCATCGTGGGTACACTACGAAGTGATTCCGTCTCTGACTGGCATATTCGTCGTCGAGGGCCGGAAGGTGCGATAGCCGGTGCGATTGAGCCATAGGGTGCCTTCCACAGCACACCTATAGGGACTTACCGCTTCAATTTGGAGTTCACACTCTGAATGACCCGCTTGAGCTGTGTGGTTATGCTTTCAGGTAAATAGGGCACATATATGTGCCCTATTTGCTTTTCTGAGGACGTATCCGGGGACTCTCATGGCCGCGAATTGGCGCGACATTGTTGCAAAGTGCGTTAAAGATGCTGTCGCAGCACGCAATTCCGCAGTCACTGGCTCAAGGCTGCGCACCCTCGTAGAACTAGAAGCCAAATCGCAAGGTCTTGCGTTTCCACCAGAAGATTCCCCAAACATCCGCTTCTCGGCGTTTCTGGAACAATTCCCTGACGTCGTCGCGGTACGCCGGCGTCCCGGCCAAGACTTTCTCACCGCACCAGCCGACAACCCGCAATTGCTCACGGTGGATACCCGTCAGACTGGGGGCAGATTACGTGGAGACTTGTTTTCAGCCCTCACCCGCATAGATGGCCAAGGAACCGTTCCGTTTTACTCTCTCTCGACCGGTCAGATCGCAAGGCTCGACGTAGCTACGCAGCAGCCAGCAGCAGATCAGATTCGCTTCGCTGAATCGAGTATTGAGCAGGAAGTTGCAGATCGAAAGGTTTTCGCCGAGCAGCAGCAAGACCCTCAAGTTCGTGACGATCTTCAAGGGACGCTCAGTCAGCGCGCCCCTCTTGCGGCGTTCAGCGTGCAATTGAAACGGTATGCCTTGTCTCGCGATTGGCACGAATTCCGACTACGCACCTTAATCGATCGACTGCAGAAATGGTCGAGTGAAAATGGTGTACCTTGGGGCGCAGACTGGATCGAGGAGATTCCGACATCGCCTGCTCCTCTGGTGCCTGCACCAGTGGTAAATGCGGCTCCCGCTGAAGCTGCTCCGTTAAAAGCTTTGTTGCGCTCGCTTGCCGACGTCTTAACGGAAGATGACTTGCGCCGAATCTCGCTTCCACTAGACGTTTTGGTACGGGCTTGGGGCAAAGGCCAAGCGTAAATTTATGCCGACTGCGCTGATTGCGGGCTTGCCGGCCGCGTGGATGACGCGTGTAAAGTCCAGCTTGGCAAAGTGCGAGGCACTTCCCGACGATTGGAAGATCACTTATCTTCAAGGTCGGAATTCGCACTATCCTTGCGTCTCAGACAAAGACGTAGCGCAGATCCTTTCCCGTGCGGCAGAGGGCGGTGGTACTCACGTCATTGGCATCTCTTCGAAACGTGATCGAGAGCAAATTAGCCGTCAAGTGTTGCCTTTTTTCCGCTTCCGATGGCTCGATCCCGAACCTTTCGAACATCAGCAAGACGCCGAGATCCAAAACGGCGTGGTTGCTGCTCTCACCGAGGAAGATGCATGGCGACGCGCAGTGATGCCAACTGACAAGAATTCGCCACTACTACTCCCCCAGACATGCTTCACAACGAAAATCGCGCCATCCATCTGGGATGAAGCCGCAAAATGGGGAGACAAGGGACAGCTAGTGTCGGCTCAAAAGCAGTTGAACTCCTTTAAGCAGGCGCATTCGAAGCGAGTTGGCGGAAATGATCACCCCTACTGGGTCGATTTGAGTGATCGCAAATGGGATTACAACGGCGCCCCTCATGGAGCACCACCAGCGCCGCGTGGTTGGAAATACAGCTTCTCCATTCCCGATGGCTTTCATTTTGATGTTACCCATAAGGGCGACAAAGAGTTCACCTTTACGGATTGCACGAGAAAGCTGCACTCCGTAAAAGGTAGCGGCTGGTTAAACGTCGACGCGCATGGCTTTGTGCGGGGTGAGTGAAATCCGCAGAACGAAGCAATCAATACCTTACATCGAGTTTGCGTACGGAATACGTGCAGCGCATGACCATTCCGCAAGTACTCTACCAATCTACGTGTTACCAAATCTGTAAGTGATTGATTTTTAACGAGTCCCCATTAGGGACTCGTTGTTCCATGCCTGTACTCTTTCAGCAAGCCGTTGATTTTGTTGGATTCCCGAGTCGGGAAAGCCCGCTGCTTGGATCTTGAGGGCCGCGCACGTTTTCGGGCGGCTAGCGTGAGGAGTGTCCGGCACGTAATCGACGCGGCCTAGCGCGACTGCGTCTCTGCAGCGTCCGACGGGTGATCGCGCGGCTCAGCGCGGCCCGCCGGACCGAGTAGCGGGTATATTCGATACCGTGTCCGACAGCTGCAGCGCTTTCTGCCCGCTCCCCCTTGCCAAACGATTATGGGGTCTCGAACATCGTACGGCGTGAAATATCGACCTTCTCCGGCTCATTTCCAAAAATCACCTTTTGAATCAAGACCTTCAAAGTTTGAATGCCTTGACTGACCGACGCCGACGGCGAGATCGAGTGATTCGCGTGGGCTGTGGCACCAGCGTCAACTAAGTGTCAACGCCACTGTCGAATACAGTCGACCAGTGTTGCTCTGTTGCGATAAAGCGACGGAAGTATCGACCACTGTCGCCTTCACAAGGGACTCTTAATCCATAGGTCGAGTGTTCGAGTCACTCACGCCCCACCAGGAATTCAAAAGGCCGGTCAGCGCAAGCTGACCGGCCTTTTTCCGTTCCGGCGACCGATTCAGGCACCCGCCTGACTCCCCCGCATCGCGGCATGCAATTACATACATGCCTCGCCCGTGCACTTTCCGCTAGAATCGTCCGACAAAATATCACACGACCGGGACGGCGATCGCCATATCGCCGCCGGCACTGAGAGAGCATGGGACGTCAGACATGGAATCATGTGAGCGAGACGCGACCATTCAGAGGGCATGGTCACGCCGACAGCGGCGCGCGCGTCGAGTCGCGCCATCCCCCCGATCGCATCCGGCCCCGTCGCACGACGCGCACCGCGGATCCGATCATGCCACGTAAGGAAGCGCTCGTCGCACTCGCGCTCGGCGTTGCACTGCTCGTGGTCGCAGCGATGCTCGCCGTCATCGCGAGCCATGCGGTGGGTGATCTGGTCCGCACGCCGGGCACGGTCGTGCGCATCGTGCAGGACAGCGACGCGATGCGTGGATACCGCCCGATCGTCGCCTATCTCGCGAACGACGGCCATCGCCGTGAAGTCGCCGGCAATACCGCATCGGTGGTCCCGGCGTATGACATCGGCGAAAGCGTGGACGTCCTGGTCGATCCGGCCCATCCGAACCGTCCCGCGGTGATCGACGATTTCACGCAACGCTGGTTTCCCGTCGCGGTGCCGACTCTGCTCGCGGTCGCGTCGCTTGCGATCGGCAGCCTGCTGTACAGGAGCGAGCGCCGCAGCCGGCACGCCGACGCGCTTGCCGCACCGGCCGCCGGCAAGTCGGCCCGGCGCCGCTGGAACATCGCGATCGTGCTGATGCCGATCGCGATCGGCACCGGCTTCCTGGCCGGCGCCGGCGCCGCCGGGCTGAGACAATGGCAGATCGCCCGCCATTACGCGCACTCGACCGGCCACGTCGTCGAGATCACCGAATCCGCACAATCGTCCCGCACACGCACGTCGCTCTATTCGGCGACCATTGCGTTCACGACGGACAGCGGCCGCCCGGTCACGTTCGCGCAAGGCTCGGCTTCATCGCGCCCCGGGCTGTACGAAGGCGAGGTGGTCAACGTGCTGTACGACCCCGTCATACCCGAGCGCGCGGTCATCGACCGGTTCTGGGACCGGTGGGGACTCACGGCGATCCTGTTCGCGATCGGCGCGCCGTTCCTCGTTGCCGGATTGTTCGTCATCGGTGCGCTGTGGCCCGACCATCGGCCGCACGAACTCACGGAATGACGAACGCGAAGCGGCCGGGCCGTCGACACCACGGCCCGCGCCTCACCGCTCCCTGAACGCCTCCACCTTCGCGCGATTCCCGCACGTGCGCATGTCGCACCAGCGTCGCCCGACGCCACGGCCGCGATCGACGAAGAACCACGTACAGCGGCCGCACTGCCGCACGCGCGCGAAGTCGTCGCCGCGCAGCAGATGCTCGAACCCGAGCGCGGCCGCGTCGACCCAGCGCGACGCCGCACACGCATCGGGCCGCCATGCGAAGCGGCCATCGACCGCGTCGAACGTGCTGCGCCCGATCGCATCGCGAATCGCCTCCGCGAGCCGGTGCGCCGCCCGCGCGCCGGCGCTGCCGCCGCCACCGCTCGTCAGGTGCGCGAGCGCCACGTATGCATCCTCGCGAAAACCACGCAGCGCGGCGAGCTCGTCCGCGCCGTCCTGCCGGGGATGACGCAGAAACCGTGTCATGTCGGCCCGAGCCAGCAAGCCCGACTTCTCCGCCCACGCGCGAACGGCCGCCCAGTCGACGAGTTTGTCCTCGTCGCGCGTCTTGCCCGTGTCGGCCACCGTGTTCAGGAAATCGAGCGCCGGATGGCCGCCGACGAAATCGGCCGCGGTCCATGCGTGCGCCTGTCGCGCAGGCTCGTGTCGAGTAACCATTTATTTCCACCTATCGGTTTCATATCCGGATGAACAGGCGTAACCTGTTATCAACCCAAACAGGTTAGCACGGAGGCGCCGATGCTCGATCTCGCCAATCGCTTCGTTTTCGACGGTCACCGGATCGCATGGGGCACGCTCGGTGAAGGGCCGCCGCTCGTGCTCGTGCACGGCACGCCGTTTTCATCGCAGGTGTGGCGCCGGATCGCGCCATGGCTCGCGCGACGCCATCGCGTGTTCTTCTACGACCTGCTCGGCTACGGCCAGTCGGACATGCCCGACGCGGACGTCTCGCTCGGCCGGCAGAACGTGCTGTTCGGCGCCCTGCTCGACGAATGGAAAATTTCGCGCCCGCGCGTGCTTGCGCACGATTACGGCGGCGCGACCGTGCTGCGCGCGCACTTCCTCGACGGCATCGCGTATTCGGACCTGACGCTCGTGAACCCGGTCGCGATCGCGCCGCAAGGCTCGCCGTTCGTGCGGCATGTCGCGCAGCACGAAGCCGCGTTCACCGGGCTGCCGGCGTATGCGCACCATGCGCTCGTGTCGGCCTATATCGGCCATGCCGTCGCGCGACCGTTGAGCGACGACGTACTGTCGATCTATCGCTCGCCATGGCTCACGCCGACCGGCCAGCCGGCGTTCTATCGACAGATCGCGCAAATGCGCCAGCGTTACATCGAGGAAGCCGAGGCACGCTATGCGCCGCCGGACTTTCCGGTGCGCATCGTGTGGGGTGAGGACGACGCGTGGATTCCGCTCGAACAGGGGCAGGCCCTCGCCGATCGCATCGCGGGCGGCAAGCTGATCCGCGTGCCGTGTGCGGGACACCTGGTCCAGGAGGATGCGCCCGAGGCGATCGTCGCCGCGGTGCTCGACGCACACGGACAGGAATGATCGCTCACGCAATCGCGTGGCACAGCAAATCAGAAGGCCGGCACGCCCTGCGCGAGCGTCGCGACGAACTTCGCGGTGCGCGGATCGCGCGGCCGCCCGAACAGTTCGCGCGATGCGCCGGCCTCGACCACCCGGCCATCCGCGAGAAACACCGCATCGTGCGCGACCGACGCCGCCAGGCTCAGGTCGTGCGTGGCCATCAGCATCGTCGTGCCTTCCCGCGCGAGCTGGCGCAGCACTTCGACGACTTCGACGGACAACTCAGGATCGAGCGCGGACGTCGGCTCGTCGCACAGCAGCACCTGCGGCGACGGTGCGAGCGCGCGGGCGATGGCCACGCGCTGCTGCTGGCCGCCCGACAGCGTCGCGGGCCATGCGTCGGCCTTGTCGGCGATACCGACCTTGTCCAGCAACGCGAGCGCCCGTTCGCGCGCCTGCTCGCGCGGCCAGCGCTGCACGGTCACGAGCCCTTCCATCACGTTCTGCACGACGCTCAGATGCGGAAACAACTGGAAGTTCTGGAACACCATGCCGGTCTGACGGCGCACCGCGAACACGTGATCGCGCGACGGGCGACGCCCCGCCGCGAAGTCGATGCGGGCATCGCCGACCGTGAGCACGCCCGCTTCCGGCACTTCGAGCAGGTTCACGCAGCGCAGCAGCGTGCTCTTGCCGCTGCCGGACGGCCCGATCAACGCGGTCACGCTGCCGGGCTGCAACGCGAGGTCGATGCCGGTCAGCACGCGCTGCGCGCCGAACGATTTGTCGATGCGTTCGAGACGGATCATCGCAACTCCGCGTGGAACAACGCATGGCGCCCGAAGCGGAGCTCGAGCCGACGTTGCAGCGACGAGAGCACCGAGCTGAACAGCAGATAGATCAGCGCGGCTTCGGTATAGAGGATCAGCGGCTCGTAGGTGACGGCCGCGATGCGCTGCGCAGCCTGGAAGATCTCGGGCACGGTCAGCACGGCCGCGAGCGACGTGTCCTTCACCAGCGAGATGAACGAGTTCGACAGCGCGGGCAGCGCGACGCGCGCGGCCTGCGGCAGGATCGCGCGGCGCAGCGCCTGCGCGCGCGTCATCGCCATCGAGTACGCGGCTTCCCACTGCCCCTTCGGGATCGATTCGATCACGCCGCGGATCACCTCGGCGTTGTACGCGCCGACGTTCAGCGAGAAGCCGATCACGGCGGCGGTCAGCGGATCGAGCACGATGCCGACGTTCGGCAATCCGTAGAAGATCACGAACAGCTGCACGAGCAGCGGCGAGCCGCGAAACAACCAGATGTAGAAACGCACGCCGGCCTGCGCCCAGCGCGGCCCGAACAGGCGCGCGAGCGCCGCGCCGAACGCGAGCAGCAGGCCGATCGCGAACGACGCGAGCGTGAGCGGAACCGTGAACACGAGCCCCGCCACCAGCAGGGGCCGCAGCGATTCCGCCATCAGGTGCAGCCAGGGCGGCATCGGTCAGCCTCGCGTCACGGCTGCGACACGTCGCGGCCGAAGTACTTCTGCGAGATCTTCGCGTAAGTGCCGTCGGCCTTGATGTCCGCGAGCGCCTTGTCGATCGCCGCCACCAGCGCGGGACTGCCCTTGCGCAGCAGCACGCCCGATGCATCGCCGGCGCCGCTCGTGTCGGTCGCCGCGACCTTCAGTTTCGCGTCGGGCTTGTGCTTGCGGAAATCGAGGTACGACAGCGAATCGTTGATGGTCGCGTCGACGCGACCCGCGCTCAGCAGGTCGATCGATTCGTTGAAGCCCTGCACGGGCACCACGTCCGCGCCGTGCGCGGCCGCGAGCTTGCCGAAATTGCTGGTCAGCGTGTTCGCGGATTTCTTGCCCTTCAGGTCGTCGAACGAGCGGATCGACGTGTTGTCCGCGCGCACGATCAGCACCGCGTGGGACGTGATGTACGGCGTCGAGAAATCGTATTTCGCCTTGCGCGCATCGGTGATCGACACTTCGTTGACGACCGCGTCGTATCGGTTCACGTCGAGGCCCGCGATCAGCCCGTCCCACTTGCCTTCGACGAACTCCGCCTTCACGCCAAGCCGTTGCGCGATCGCGGTCGCGATGTCGACGTCGAAGCCGGTCAGCTTGCCCGACGCATCGTGATACGTGAACGGTGCATAGGTGCCTTCGGTGCCGACCCGGAACACGCCGGCCGACTTGATCTGCGCGAGACCGTCGGCCGCCAGCGCGCTCGTGACGGCAGTGGCCTGCAGCAATGCGACGACCAGGATGGAGCGAAGGAATTTCATGGTGCGGACCCCGAACGATGGAAGGGAGTGGACCCGCCGGCCCGAACGGCCGCGCGAGAGGTCCGCGAATTCTACCGACGCGCCGATATCCGGCAAAAACGCAAATCCGCTAACGATATGAGCGCGTCGAATAACGAACGCGCCGGCCGGCCACGCTCATTCCGCAGACAAAATCCGTCGCGATACAGCGCGGCGATCGTACGACGATTCGTTACCGGCAGTTACAGAAGCGACGCTGCGGTATCACCCATTCGGCAAGCGCTACGTACCATGAAGACATGGTGAACCGATTGCTCGCGGGCCTTGCCACCCGCGAACGGAGTGAACGGAAAATGAAACGCATCCTGTTGTCCAGTGCTCTCGGCATCGCGGCCGCCTGCCTGTCGGCAAGTGCGTTCGCGCGTGCCGACATCGGCGTGTATTTCGGGGTGCCGGGCCCCGTGATCGAAGCGCCGCCTGTCTATTACGCGCCGCCGCCGCCCGTGATTTACGAGCCGGCACCGGTCTATTACGGCCCGTACTACGGCGACTACCGTTACCGCTACTACCGGCACGACAACGGCTGGCATCGCGGCTGGCGTCGTCACCATCACGAGGACGAGGATTGACCGTCGCGTGGCGGCCGGCGCGTCCGCATCATGCACCGCTTACCACGGTAGCGAATAGGTCTTCGTGTTCGTGAAGCTCTTCATCGCCTCTTGCACGCCTTCCTTGTAGCCGAGGCCCGAATCCTTCACGCCGCCGAACGGCGTCAGTTCGAGCCGGTAGCCCGGCACCTCGCGCACGTTCACGCTGCCGACCTCGAGCTCCGTGATGAAGCGCGTGATGCTGTCGAAGCGGTTCGTGCAGACCGACGACGACAACGCATAGTCGGTGCTGTTCGACATCCGGATCGCGTCGTCGATGTTGCGAAAGCGCATGATCGGCGACACCGGCCCGAACGTTTCGTACTTCACGAGCGGCATGTCGGGCGTCACGCGATCGATGACCGTCGGCGAATACAACGCGCCGTCGCGCACGTTGCCGACCAGGAGCCGCGCACCGCGCGCGATCGCGTCGTTCACCTGCTGCTCGCAGAACTTCGCGGCCGCTTCGTCGATCACGGTGCCCATGTCGACCGACGGATCCGCCGGATTACCGTAAGCCCACGCGCGGGTTTTCTCGACGACCAACTCGGTGAAGCGATCGGCCACCGCCTCGTGCACGAGCATGCGCTTGATCGCGGTGCAGCGCTGCCCCGAGTTCTTGTACGAGCCCGACACGGCGAGCGTGCTCGCTTCGTCGAGGTCGGCGTCTTCCATCACGATGATCGGATCGTTGCCGCCGAGTTCGAGCACCGCGCGCCGGTAGCCCATCCGCGACGCGATCGACTTGCCGATCGACACGCCGCCCGTGAACGTGATCAGATCGATCGCCGGGTTCGTGATCAGCTCGTCCGCGATGTCCTTCGGGTCGCCGGTCACTACCTGCAGCATCTGCGGCGGCAGGCCGGCTTCATACAGGATGTCCGCGAACAGGTAGCACGACAGCGGCACCTTCTCCGACGGCTTCACGACGATCCGGTTGTTGGTCGCGACCGACGGCACGACCTTGTGCGCGACCTGGTTCATCGGATGGTTGAACGGCGTGATCGCGGAGATCACGCCGAGCAGCGGTTCGCGCTGCGTGTACACGCGACGCTTCTTGCCGTGCGGCGTCAGATCGCACGAGAAGATCTGCCCGTCGTCCTTCAGCACTTCGCCCGCGCCGAAGGTGAGCACGTCGGCCACGCGCCCCGCTTCGTACGTCGAATCCTTGATGCACAACCCGGCCTCGGCCGTGATCAGCGCCGCGATCTCGGCGGTGCGCGCACGCACGATGTCGGCCGCGCGGCGCAGGATCGCCGCACGCTCGTGGCGCGTGAGCGACGGCCGGTATGCACGCGCGACGGCGAATGCGCGTCGCACGTCGTCGAGCGTCGCCTTCGGCACGGTGCCGACCAGCGTTCCGTCGTACGGGTTGCGGACCTCGATCACCGCGTCGCGATGAATCCGCTCCCCATCGATTCGCAGTGCTTCACGATGAGGTGAAGCAGTCTCCGTCGAGGCTGCAATGACGTTCATGATGTCTCCCTGGCGGATGCGTCCGCGTCACTGCAGATGATTGAGCGCGATGTCGATGATGTCGAAGTTGCGCAGTCGCGCGCGGCCCGTGACGTCGGTCGCGACCGGCTTGCTGAAGATCAGCGGCACGATCTGCTCGGAGATCCCGCCGTGCGAGCGCAGCGGCACATCGAGGCCCGACAGGTCGTGCTTGATGCGGCGCGTGCCGAGCACGACGTCCTGCCTGGAGATCACGATCAGGTCGCCCATCCGGTCGGGCGGCAGCTCGAAGCGCGCGCAGCCTTCTGCACCCGTCAGCACGACCTCGATGCCGTCCACCTCGGCGAGCCGCGCGCGCAGCGCGTCGGCGTCGGCGGAAGCCGACACGTAGACGGTCGCGAACGAGCCGAGCGCACCGTGATGCACGACGTACGGATCGGTGATCGGCAGGATCACGCGCGCGGCGTCGTGGCCGAGCCACTCGTCGAACAGCTCCTGCAGGTAGATCACGTTCGGCTCGCCGGTCTCGCCGTCGTGCTTCGCGTTCATCCCGTGGTCGGCCGTGATCGCGACGATCGCGCCGAGCGCGTCGAGCCGCTTCAGGTACGCGTCCATCATCTGGTAGAACGCGTTCGCGCCGTCGGTGCCGGGTGCGCACTTGTGCTGCACGTAGTCGGTCGTCGACAGGTACATCAGGTCGATCGGGCGCGTCTCGAGCAGGCGCACGCCGGCCGCGAACACGAACTCGGACAGGTCCGCGCTGTACACGCTCGGCACCGGCTTGCCGACCAGCTCGAGCACGTTGTCGATGCCGTTTTCCTCGAGGCTCGCCTCGTCGGCCTTCTCCGACGAGAAGCAGATGCCCTTGAGCCCCTTGCCGAGCAGGCGCCGCAGCTTGTCCTTCGCGGTGACGACCGCGACGCGCGCGCCCTGTTCGGCGAAGGTTGCGAGCACGGTGGGCGCAACGAGGTACTTCGGATCGTTCATCAGCACCTCGGTGCCGGTGTCGCGATCGTAGAAGTAGTTGCCGCTTATCCCGTGGATCGCCGGCGGCACGCCGGTCACGATCGACAGGTTGTTCGGGTTCGTGAAGCTCGGCACCACGCACTCGCCCTTGAGCGCCGTGCCCGGCTTCAGCAGCGTGCGCAGGAACGGCGCGACGCCGGCCTCGGCCGCCATCTCGAGATATTCGTAGGCGCAGCCGTCGACGCAGACCACCACCACGGGGCGGCTCATCCAGTTGTAGCGGCGGCCGTTCACTTTCACGGATACAGGCGTTTCGGTCATGACGTTCAGTCCTTTCGGTTCGAAGGGGTCGAGCTGTCGGCGCCCGCGCCGCGCCGAGGAGGTGTTCTCCATGCTTGACATTAAAATTGATGATTTGTAGATTGTCAACAACATGCAGAGAACAGAAAGCAAAAGGCAGGACGATCCGAACTACGATTTCAAGCGCCTTTATCAGGAGGTCAAAAAGCGCGGCTACATTCCGTATCCGGGCAAGTTGACGGAAGTTGACACGTTCCGCGTCGGCTGCATCGGCCACTTCGGCGGAGCCGGCATGCCCGGCGCGGTCGCCGCGATCGCCGACACGCCGAAGGCGATGGAGGTGCGGCGCGTGTCCGCCGAAGCGGCGGCCTGACGCGATGCACCCGCCGCACGACGTCACGCGTCGCCGCGCGGCGGCTTCGTTTTCGCTTTCGTTTTCCCGCCGTGTGCGGCACGGCAATCTTCGACCCTTACCGGCACGACATCCGATGCGACCTTTCTGGATCGAACAGGCACTGTTCAACGATGGCGATCTCGCCCCCGCGCTGCAGGGCGCGACGCAGGCCGACGTCTGTATCGTCGGCGGCGGCTTCACCGGGCTCTGGACCGCGATCCAGGCGAAGCAGCAGAACCCGGCGCTCGACATCGCGATACTCGAGGCCGACCTGTGCGGCGCCGGCGCGAGCGGGCGCAACGGCGGCTGCCTGCTGACATGGTCCGCGAAATTCCTGACGCTGCGGAGGCTGTTCGGCGAAGCGGAGGCGATCCGGCTCGTGAAGGCGTCGGAGGCGGCCGTCCAGCACATCGCCGACTTCTGTCGCGCGCATCGCATCGATGCCGAGCTGCGGCTCGACGGCACGCTGTACACCGCGACGTCGCGCGCGCAGGTTGGCACGCTCGCGCCGGTGCTCGACGCGCTCGCCGCGTGCGGCATCCACAGCTACGAGGCGCTGCCGGCCACCGACGTCGCGCGCCGCTCGGGCTCCGCACGCAATCTCGACGGCGTGTATTCGCCGATCGCCGCGACCGTGCATCCGGGCAAGCTCGTGCGCGGGCTGCGCCGCGTCGCGCTCGACATGGGGATCCGGATCTACGAACGCACGCCGCTAGTCGACTTCACGCCGGGGCAGCCGGCCGCCGTGCGCACGCCGTCCGGCAGCGTGCGCGCGAGCAAGCTGGTGTTCGCGATCAACGCGTGGATGGCGAGCCGCTTCCCGCAGTTCGAACGCACGATCGCGGTCGTGTCGAGCGACATGGTCATCACCGAGAAATGCCCGGAACTGCTCGAGCGGACCGGGCTCGTGGACGGCGTGTCGGTGCTCGATTCGCGGATCTTCGTGTATTACTACCGCACGACCGCCGACGGCCGGCTGATGCTCGGCAAGGGCGGCAACACGTTCTCATGGCGCAGCCGCATCGCGCCGGTGTTCGACCGGCGCTCGCCGTACGAGGCGCAGCTCTCGCGGAGCCTGCGCGAATTCTTCCCGTCACTCGCCGGCGTGCCGATCACCGCAAGCTGGAACGGCCCGTCGGACCGCTCGGTGACGGGCTTCCCGTTCTTCGGCCGCCTCGACGACGCGCCGAATGTGTTCTACGGCTTCGGCTATTCGGGCAACGGCGTCGGGCCGACCTACATGGGCGGGCAGATCCTGTCGTCGCTGGTGCTCGGCCTCGACAACGCATGGACGCGCAGTCCGATCGTGCGCGGGCCGCTCGGCCATTTCCCGCCGGAGCCGATCCGCTATGTCGGCGCGCACGTCGTGCGCAATGCGATCCGCCGCAAGGAGCGCGCGGAAGACGAGAGCCGACGGCCGGCGAGGATCGACACGTGGCTCGCGAAATTCGCGAGCGCGGCGGGCAAAGCCGACAAGGCGTGACGCGATGACGCGACGCGCAACGAAGCGCAACGAAAAAGGGACGCTGCGAAGCGTCCCTTTGCTTTTGCTACGACCGCCCGTGCGGCCGCGTCACGCGCGCGCGGCTTTCTCGCGCGCCGCCTTGCCCGCCGCGGGCAGCCCCTGCTCGTGCGTGCGGCGCATCCGCGCGAGGCCGTGCGCGAGGTGCTCGCGCACGAGCGCGACGGCCTTCTCTTCGTCGCCGCTCGCGAGCGCCTGCACGATCTTGCCGTGCTCGGCCGCCGACACCGCGATCGCGTCCTCCTCGGCCTCGATCGCGGCCTGGCGCAGCAACCCGAGCTGGCGCACGAGACGGCGATAGGTGTCGGTGAGGTGCGTATTGCCGACCCCGACCACCATCGCGTCGTGGAACTGCACGTTCAGCTCGGTATAGCGCGTGACGTCGTGCGCCTTCGCCGCATCCTTCATCGACTGGATGATGCCCTTCAGCACCTTCAGCGTGTCGGGCGAAATGCGTTTCGCGAGCGCGCGCGCGACCGACTCGTCGAGCATCGCGCGCACTTCGTAGATTTCCTCTGCCTCGCGCAGCGGCACGACGCGCACCGTCACGCCGCGGTTCTTCTCGTTGCGCAGCAGCCCGGCCTGCTCGAGCGCACGGAATGCCTCGCGCACGGGCCCGCGCGACACGTTCAGCTTGGTCGCGATATCGACTTCGTTGAGTTTCTCGCCCGGCGCATATTCGCCGGACACGATCGCGCGCTCGAGCATGTCCTGGACAATCATCGCGAGCGACTGGCTTTGCAGGAGTTCGATGGCGTTGAGCGCGTTCGGGGCAGTCATGATCGGGCAGGCAGCGAAGCCGCGGATGAGAACGAGGGCGCCATGTCGGCGAATGATCGTTGTATACCCTCGGCCCGATACATTGTCAACAGTTTTCAGTTTCCAAAAACCAGTTCCTCGTGCCGGAATGCGGCCGGCGCGCGCACGCCGGACCGCACGACGCAGGCCGGCCGTCAGGCCGTCTGCTTCACCGGCCCCGGATCGCTCTGGCTCGGCCGGCCCGTCTCGACGTGGCCCGCGAAGCGGCGCACGACCTTGTCGTCGCCGCCGCGCAGCGTCGTCGCGGTGATCGTCAGATCGTACCAACCGTGGCTCGACGACAACTCGAAGTGATCCTCGATGCGCTCGCCCGGCTCCAGCGTGTAGCTGCGCGCATGCGCGTGGCTGTACGCGTTGTCGACGACCACGCGGCATGCCGCACGACCGCTGTTGCGCAGTTGCAGGTACACGTGACGATTGCGCACGTCGTAGCCGATCTTCGCTTCGGGGTTCGCGTGGCGGCCGTCCGCGGCCAGCCGCGTGTTGCCCTGGAATTCGCACAGATAGCCGTTCGGGCCATAGGCGGCGAGATGGTAGTCGCCGCGCGCGGCCGACGTGCTCCAGGTATCGGCGAAGCGGTCGTGCGAGGACACCGCGTAGCGGCGCGGCGGCGTCGCCGGATTGCGGCGGTCGTACACGTAGAACGCGGCGCCCGCGTCACCCGAGTTCGCGAAATCGAGCGACACGCTGTCGTCGCGCCCGTTCACGCGGGCATGCACGAACAGTTCGTACGGCAGCGCGCGCGCCGGACGCGTGCCGGGCTCCTGCGCCGGCATCGACTGCTGCGCGGGCACCTGGTACGCCTGGCCGGCGGTGGCGATGTGCTGCGGCACCGTGAAGCTCACCGTGCGCGTATCGGGCCGCGCGGAGAAGTCGAACGCCGACGTGAGGTCGCCGCAGACCGACCGGCGCCACGCGCTGATGTTCGGCTCCTGCACGCCGAAGCGCGCTTCGAGGAAACGCAGCACCGACGTGTGGTCGAACGTCTCCGAGCAGACCCAGCCGCCCTTCGTCCACGGCGAGATGATGATCAGCGGCACGCGCGGCCCGAGGCCGATCGGCTGGATGCCGCCCGGGTCCGCGCCCGGCACGAGCGGGCTCATCTCGCCCGGATACTTGTTCAGGTCGAGCAGTTCGTCGCCGAGGTTCGACAGCAGGTTCGACGACACGATGCCCTGG
This sequence comes from Burkholderia sp. MSMB0856, assembly GCF_001524645.2. Lineage (NCBI taxonomy): Bacteria > Pseudomonadati > Pseudomonadota > Betaproteobacteria > Burkholderiales > Burkholderiaceae > Burkholderia > Burkholderia sp. MSMB0856. The sequence goes on from NZ_CP013427.1 coordinate 3,447,627, forward strand.
CCGCCCACGCCGCTCGTGACCGGCGGCACCGGCGGCACGACGTGGTCGAACAGCCCGTCGTTCTCGTCGTAGTTGAGGATGAACACTGTCTTCGCCCACACTTCGGGGTTCGACGTCAGCGCCTCGAGCACCATGTTGATGTAGAACGCGCCGTCGGTCGGCGACGCCTGCGGGTGCTCGCTGTACTTGTACGGCGCGACGATCCACGACACCTGCGGCAGCCGGTTCGCCTGCACGTCGGCCTTCAGCTCGGCTAGCGTGTGGTCCGACGCGCCCTTGTCGACCAGCGGGCCGCTCGCGCCTTCCTTCACCTGGAACTTCTTGAAGAACATCAGCGAATTGTCGGTGTAGTTGTCGGTCGGATCGCCCGGAATGCCCGTGCCGCCCTGGTACACCTTCCAGCTGATCTTCGCGTTCTCGAGACGTTCCGCGTAGGTCGTCCACGTGTAGCCGTTCGTGTTGTTGCGCTCGCCGATGCCGGGGCCGTTCGGCTGCGCGCCGTACACGTTGCGCGAGTCGATCGTGCCGGTCCACAGATAGATGCGGTTCGGTGCCGTGTCGGCGTGCGCGGAGCAGAAGTACGAATCGCAGATCGTGAATGCGTCGGCCAGTGCGTAGTGGTACGTGAGATCCTGGCGCTTCAGGTAGCCCATCGTCAGCACGTCCTGCTTCTGGTTCACCCACTGGTCCCACTGGCCGTTGTTCCAGGACAGGTGGCCGCTGCTCCAGCCGTGGTTGGTGCCCGGCTGGAATTCGGTCGTCTGCTTCGGATCGAGGTAGAACGGCAGCACGTACGGCGCGGACGGGTCGAGCCCGCGCGAATGGTAGTTCTTCGTGAACACCGACGCCGGCGGCTGCTGCCACACCGGCGCACCGTTCGGCAGCAGGTGCGGGCGCGGGTCGTTGAAGCCGCGCACGCCGCGCAGCCCGCCGAAGTAATGGTCGAACGAGCGGTTTTCCTGCATGAAGATCACGACGTGTTCGACGTCGCGGATCGTGCCGGTGCGATAGGCGGCCGGCATGGCCAGTGCGTTGCGGATCGCGGGCGGGAAGCCGGCGTAGGCGGCCATCGCGCCGGCCGACTGGGCGGCGAGGCGCAGGAAATCGCGTCGATTGGTGGCGGACATGAAGAGGATCCTGTGGGTCGGTAAGGGTGGCGCCGGTCGAGCGGGGCCGGCGGTCGGTGCGTTGCCGTTATTACTCCGCACCGGCGTGTCCCGGCCGTGACCGGTTCCAGCAGGTTTCTTGCGGTCACCCCCAGCTTTTTTTCGAAGCGGCGCCCGGTGCGCCTTTCATCCGGCCGACACACGCCTGCGCTACGCTGACGCGCGATGAAGAGGGGGGAGAAGCCGAGTCGTGTTCGATCAGCTGAAGGCGTTCCACGCGACCGTCCGGCAGGGCAGCATCACGCGCGCCGCGCGCCACCTGGGCGTCAGCCAGCCGACGATCGCCGCGCAGATCCGGCAGGTCGAGCAGTTGTACGGCGTCGAGCTGTTCTATCGCAGCGGCCGCAAGCTCGAAGTCACCGAGACCGGGATCGAGCTGCTGCCGCTCGTCGAGAAGATGATCGCGCTCGAGGCGCAGGCCGACATCATGCTGCGCAACGTCGGCGGCCTGTTCGAAGGACATCTGCGGATCGGCGCGACCGGGCCGTACTACATCATGGATGCGGTCGGCCGCTTCTCGCATGCGCATCCGTCGATCGCCCTCACGTGCCGGATCGGCAATTCCGAGGAGATCCTCCAGGCGCTGCAGGAATTCCGCATCGACCTCGCGGTGTCGTCGCAGCGCAATGACGCGGACGGCCTCGAACGCAAGGTGATCTCCACCGATCCGCTCGTGCTCGTCGTGCATCGCGACCATCCGCTCGCGCGCTTCGACGCGATCGACGCCGCGCAGCTCGCCGACGTGCGGCTGCTGATGCGCGAGGAAGGATCGGTCACGCGCAGCTGCACGGAGACGATCCTCGCGGCGGCCGGCGTTGCGGCCACGTCGGTCGCCGAGATCGGCAGCCGCGAAGCGATCCGCGAGGCGATCCTGCATGGCGTGGGCGGCAGCCTGTTTCCGCGCGGCGAGGCCGAGCGCCATCCGGACTTGCGCGTCGTCGCGCTGCGCGGCGTCGACACGACGATCGACGAATACGTGTATTACCTGAAGGCGCGCCGCCAGAGCCCCGCGATCGATGCGTTCCTCGCGTGCATCCTGCCGGCGCATGCCGCGACGCACGAGTCAACGCACGCGACGCGGCCGGTGAGCGCGCGCTGAGCCGCCCCGCGTTCACCGGTTTCGCGCAGTTTCCGTCGCACTTCCCTGCACATTCCCCGTACTTTTCCTGCGCTTTTTCCGCGCCTTCCCTCGTCGTTTTCCTCGTGCCTGCCTTCTTGCTTCCCGCCGTGCGCTACTTCGGCAGCGCCGGAATCATCCACGTGAACACGTGCTGCTGCAGGAACACGAGCACGCCGAGCAGCAGCGTGAGGATCACGCTGTGCCAGAACGTGCGCGCGAACACGACGCCTTCCTGCCCCTTCAGGTCGGTCGTCGACACGCCCGTGGCGATGTTCTGCGGCGAGATCATCTTGCCCATCACGCCGCCCGACGAGTTGGTCGCGGCCATCAGCACCGGATCGAAGCCGAGCTGTCTCGCGGCGACCACCTGCAGGTTGCCGAACAGCGCATTGCCGGACGTGTCGCTGCCGGACAGGAACACCGCGATCCAGCCGAGCGACGCCGACACGAGCGGAAACAGCGCGCCGGTCGACGCGACGCCGGTGCCGAGCGTGTAGCTGATGCCCGAATAGTTCAGCAGATACGCGAGCCCGACGATCATCATCACCGTAACGATCGCGATCCACGTCTGCCGCCACGTCTTGACCACGCATTCGAAGAACGCGCCGACGCCGGTGCGTGTCAGCACGGCCGTGATGATCGCCGACAGGAGGATCGCGGTGCCGGTACCGAGCGGCTGGAAGTCCCAGATCGCCGCATACGGCTTGTGATACAGCGACACGAACACCGTATTGTGCAGGCCCGGCCACTTGATCTTCACGTCGCCGATCGCCGCGACGTTCGCGTGCACCCAGACGATCACGACCACCGACACGACGATCCACGGCAACCAGCCGCCGAAGCCCGCGCGCGCGGCGCCGGCCGCGGCGGGCACGCTGCGCGCGAGCGCGTATTGCGGATCGGGTTGCGGCTTCCACACCTGCAGGAAGCCGATCGTGACGATCAGCGACGTGAGTGAAGACAGCACGTCGGTGAGCTGATAGCCGAGGAAGTTCGACGTGACGAACTGCGCGATCGCGAAGCTGCCGCCCGACACGAGCAGCGCGGGCCACAGCTTCGCGATCGAGCGCAGGCCGCCGTACGCGCCGACCACGTAGAACGGCAGCAGCAACGCGAAGAACGGCAGTTGCCGGCCGACCATCGCGCCGAGCGTCGCGGGCGGCAGCGACGTGACCGCGCCGAGCACGGTGATCGGCACGCCGAGCGCGCCGAACGCGACCGGCGCCGTGTTGAACAGCAGCGTGTAGGTGAGCGCTTCGAGCGCGGGGAAGCCGAGCGCAATCAAGAGCGCGCTGGTGATCGCGACCGGCGTGCCGAACCCGGAGATCCCTTCGAGCAGACAGCCGAACGAGAACGCGACGACGAGCAGCACGAGGCGGCGGTCGTCGGGCAGGTTGTCGAGCATCCACTGCCGGAACTGGTCGAAGCGGCCCGACTTCACCGCGATGTTGTACAGCAGCAGGGCGTTGAAGACGATCCACATCACCGGCACGACCGCGAGCGCCATGCCGGCGCCGACCGCGTCGAACGCGAGGCTGGCCGGCATGCCCCACGCGCCGATCGCGACCGCGAGGCCGGCGACGAGGCCGGCGAGCGACGCCTGCCATGCGGGCCGGCGCAGCACGCCGAGCGCGATCAGTGCGACCGCGATCGGGATCACGGCGACGAGAAACGACAGGAACAGCGAGTTGGCGACGGGCGTCAACGGCTGCGCGAACAGGATGCCGGGCGGCAGGGCTGCGGTGGGATTCATCGTGTCTCCATTGTCGACCGGGGCTCGCGCATCAACGGCTGCGCACACCTCGATCCCGTTCAAACGTCCGTTCCACGGCCGCAACGATCATCCGACGCTTGCGCATGCAACCATGCCGCAACGCCGACCGATCAGTCGCTTAAAAAAGGTTAGAAGGCGCATCGCGCTTCTACAAGGAGGGCAAGCCCGATGCGCGCGGTGCCGATACATGGCATCCACCGCACGCTGAACGGCCGCTGGCGACCCGCTGACGCGCGCGCCAACAAGCCGCCGACGCAATGTTGCTCAACCGGCAAAGGTGACTGACGGGACGCAGGGTGTTTCGTTTGGCATCCGAAGCCTAGACTCGCTGCATCGATTCCGTCCGTGCCGACGAAGGCGCGGCTCCGGAACCCTCACGGAGCAAACACGATGAAGACCATGAAACTTGCGGCGTACGCGTTGGTGCTGATCGGCTCGACCGTCGCCGCCCAGGCTCAAGCGCAGGCCGCGTCGACGCTGACGCGCGCGCAAGTTCGCCAGGAACTCGCGGAACTGCAGGCCGCCGGCTATCGGCCGAGTCTCGCCAGCGGTCCCGACTTTCCGCAAAACATGCAGGCGATCATGCAGCGCGCAGCCCAAGCGCGCGACGCGGCCGGCCACGGCAGCGACGGCCATGCGAATGTGGAATCAGGAAAGCCGGCGCTGCCGCGCGTGGTCGATCGCGACACGTACGCGCATCACTGAAGCGGCTGAAACCGGGCCGGGCGCATGACCGCGCAACCATCCGGCCCGCAGCCGGCCTGCCCGCCGCGCGACGCGCAGCGGGCGGCGGCCATCACACGCTGAAGCGGTTCAGCGTATAGGCACGATAGGCCGCGACGAACGCGTCGAATGATCCGGCCTCCTTCGCTTCCAGCTCGGCCTGCTCGGCCAGCGACTTCGCCGCGAGCGCCTGCTCGGCGCGCATCGTCTCCGCCGACGGCGGGTTCGCGCGGAAATGTGCGGCATGCGCTTCGCTGTGCGCGAGCGCGAACGCGAGGAACGACTGCCCGTTCTCGCGCATCGTGCGCAGCACGCGCGCCGACGGCGTGCGCTCCGGATCGGCGAGCTTCTCGCGCTGCGCGGCGATCGCACGCGCATGCTCGTCGCCGCCGCGAATCTCGTCGAGACGGCGCCCGACGGTTTCGATATCGGCCATCAAGTCGTCCGCCCACGCCTGCAGCGTGACCGGCTGGCCGTCGCGCACCAGCGTGAGCCCCGGCTTGCGCCCCTCCATCGTCACGCTGCCGAAGTTCGCATTCGCTTCCTTGTACGCGTCGCAGTCGAGTGCGGGGCTTTCGTCGAGCGCGCAGGCGAGCAGGAACGCGTCGATGAAGCGCGCAGTCTCCAGCGCGATGCCGGTCGGCTCGAACGGATCGATGTCGAGGCAGCGCACTTCGATGTATTGCACGCCGCGCGACGCGAGCGCATGCAGCGGACGCTCGCCCGAATACGTGACGCGCTTCGGCCGGATCGTCGAGTAGAACTCGTTCTCGATCTGCAGCACGTTCGTGTTGATCTGGATCCACTCGCCGTCGCGATGCGTGCCGATCGCCTCGTACGGCGGATACGGCTCGCTCACGGCCTTCGACAGCGCATCGAGATAGCCGGGCAGCGTGTTGTAGTCGACGTGCAGCGCGGCCTGCGCGGTCGTGTTCGAGTAACCGAGGTCGCTCATCCGCAGGCTCGTCGCATACGGCCGGTACAGCGTATCGGCATCGAACGCGTCGAGCTTGTGCGGTTTGCCGCGCAGGAATTTCGCGTCGAGCGCCGGCGATGCGCCGAACAGGTACATCAGGAGCCAGCTGCGGCGACGGAAGTTGCGGATCTGCGCGAGATAGCGCTCCGACTGGTAATCGACGAGCGTGGCCGTCGAGCCCTCTTCCGCATGCAGGCGCCGCCACACTTCCTCGTGCAGCGAATAGTTGTAGTGGATGCCGGCAATGCACTGCATCGTGCGGCCATAGCGATACGCGAGGCCACGGCGGTACACCGTCTTCAGGCGGCCGATGTTCGACGTGCCGTAGTCGGCGATCGGAATTTCATCATCGGCCGGCAGCAGGCCCGGCATCGAGTCGTTCCACAGCATCTCGTCGCCGAGCGACGCATACACGTAGCGATGCAGATCGTCGAGACGTTCGAGCGTGACCGACGCGTCGCCTTCCGCCGGCGTGATCAGTTCGATCAGCGCTTCGGAATAGTCGGTCGTCAATGACGGGTGCGTAAGCGCCGAACCGAGCGCGCGCGGATGCGGCGTGAACGCGATCATCCCGTCGCGCGTCACGCGCAGGCTTTCCTTTTCGATGCCGCGCAGGCCGTCGGGCAGATGCTGCCGCGTCGGGCCCGAGCTCAGCGCTTCGAGACGATTCAGCAGCAGTTCGGACTGGCGGTGAGTCATGGTGTTCGACATGGAGACGCAAGTGCGTGACGGCCGCGCGCGGAATGCCGCACGCGGCCGGCTGGATTATTGGTCGCTTCGTTGGTAGCGGGCACTTTAACATCTCGCCGTCACACGCGCTTGAGGTGGCGCCGGGCGGTGCGCGCCGGCCGCTGCGGGCCGTCTGGCGGGCCGATGGCCGCGAACGCCACGTGCACAGCCGGCCGTCGTCGGCGCCGACGGACGCGGCGATCACGCGACATTCGTCGGAAGGAACGTGAGCGACGAGCACGGCAGCGCCATCAGGTGCAACCCGTTCTGCCGAACCCGGGATGCATCGTCGTCACGGCCGGGTCGATCGTCCGCGCCGGAGCAACGGACACCGGAGTGGGTTGATCGCCCATCGCCGTCAAACGTCGCAACTGTGAGGATCACCGACCGATCACTGCCGGCGTGACGCCCCTTGCGGGTTGCGTCGCGGCCCTGACCGGTCGCACCCGCCGGCCTGGGGCGGCGACCGTCATCCGCCGCGCGCGCCGCCGGCCCGGTCCGCCACGTCGTTCCATAAATGAAGCGCCGCATACGCGCGCCACGGCCGCCAGCCTTCGGTCCGGCTTTTCTGGCTCGCGAGTCGGTCGAGCGACGGATCGCGCGCGGCGATCGACTGCATCAGCACCAGATCGGACGCCGGCCACGCGTCCGGGTCGCGCCACGCGCGCATCGCGATGTATTCCACGGTCCACGGGCCGATTCCGGGCAGGTCGAGCCACGCGCGGCGCAGCGTCGCGAGATCGGCCTGCGCGGGATCGAGCGGCACGTGGCCGGCCGCCACCGCGCGCGCCATGCCCGTCAGCGCGGCGGCCCGCTTGCCGGGCATCCCGATCTTCTCCAGATCGCATGCGGCGAGCGCATCCGGCGTCGGGAAACGCCACGCGGGGGCGCCGTCCGGCGCCGCCATGCCGTCGTTGTGCACGACGCGCTCGCCGGCCCGCTGGACGAGCCTGCCGACGATCGTCGTCGCCGCCTTCACGCTCACCTGCTGCCCGACGATCGCGCGCACCGCAAGCTCGAACCCCGACCAGGCGCCCGGCACGCGCAGCCCCGGCGCGGCCTCGACGAGCGGCGCGAACCATGGGTCGCGCGCGAGCCCGCCGCCGATCGCGGCCGGGTCGGCGCCGAGGTCGAACATCGATGCGACGCGGTGCGCGAATGCATCGTCGACATGCCGCGCGGCCGCCCCTTCGAGCGTCGCGATCAGGCAATGCCGGCGCGGATGCTTCGTGACGGTAAGCCTGCCCGCGTCGCCGTTCAGGTCGACGATCCGGCGATACATGCCGTCGACGACCTGTTCGACACCCGGAATCGCCCGTCCGCTGAAGAAGCGCAGCACGCGCGCCCAGTCGTACGGCGCCTTGAAGCGCAGCGCCATCTGCGCGGACGGCGGCACGTGGCCGCCGTCCGCGATCGACGTCATCGTGGTTTTGTCGATGCTCAAACTGCGTTGCCCTCCGCAACGGCTTCGGTTTCGTCGTCGCGCACATGGCGCGCCTCGGACGCGAGCAGCGTCGCCTTGCGGCGCACGCCCCAGCGATATCCCGCGAGCGCGCCGCCCTTCTGCACGACACGGTGGCACGGGATCGCGAGCGCGACCGGGTTCGACGCACAGGCCGATGCGACGGCCCGCACCGCGCGCGGCGCGCCCAGCGCCTCGGCGATCTCCGAATAGCTGCGCGTCTCGCCGTACGGGATATGCGTCAGCGCTTCCCACACACGCTGCTGGAATGCGGTCGGCGCGATGTCGAGCGGCAGGTCGAACGCGTGCCGCGTGCCGTCCAGATACGCGCGGATCTGCGCGACGAACGGCGCGAGCCGCGACGGCGATTCGACCAGCTCGGCACGCGCGAACGCGTCCTTCAGTTCGCCGACGAGCGACGCCGGTTCGTCGCCGAACGCGATCCGGCAGATGCCCTGTTCGGTCGCGGCAACGAGCACCGTGCCGAGCGGCGTCGACGCGGTCGCATAATCGATTCGCAGGCCGGCGCCCTGACGACGGAACGCGGACGGCGCCATCCCCAGTTCGCGCGGCACCGATGCGTAGAGCCGCGACGGCGAATTGAACCCCGCGTCGACGGCCGCCTGCGTGACCGGCTGGCCGCTTTGCAGCGCCTCGCGCAATGCGGCACCGCGCTGCGCGGCCTGATACTGCCGCGGCGACACGCCGACCACGCGCTTGAACAACCGCTGCAGGTGGAACGGGCTCACGTGAACGGCATCGCTCAGCTGCTGCAGCGTGAGCCGCTCCGGATGCGCGTCGAGCACGGCGCACGCGCGGTTGACGATCTCGAGCTCGCGCGGCAGCCCTTCCGGCTGGCAGCGCTTGCACGGGCGGAAGCCGGCCGCGCGGGCGGCGGCCGGATCGGCAAAGAAGGACACGTGCTCGCGCCGCGGCAGCCGCGACGCGCAGCTTGGGCGGCAGAACACGCCGGTCGTGCGCACGGCATAGAAGAACGCGCCGTCCGCATGCGGATCGCGGGCGGTCACGGCGCCCCAGCGGGCATCGTCGGTCGAATAGGCGGTTTTCATCTGAACCTCGCACTCTCCAGTGTAGATGGTGCCTACTCTAGACATCGGCATGGGCCGTCGCGCCCTGAATCTTGCTCTGTGATTCGCGCCGACGAAATCGGGGACACAATCGGAGGCGCATCGAAACCGTTCAATCGGATGAAAAGCCGCGCAAGCGCTGCACGGACGCCGCTTTCGTCATCGTCGCGTCACCATTTTGCTGCAGTGCGGATGCGACAAATCGCCGTCCTGACCATTTTTTACACTCGGAATATTGCAACGCACCATCGCCGTGTGTATAGTTGGAACTGTCTCCTCCATGTCTCCTCCTGATATGGATTAAGCCCGTTCCGCTCTGCGTGAACGGGCTTTTTTTCGTCCGTCGATCGTGCCGCGTTCCGGCATATGTCGCCGGCGCGGTCTACACTCGGTGCACGCCATCCGCGAAGGAGTGCCCGCTCATGAAACCGACCATCCGCGCGATCGATCACGTCGTGCTACGCGTGACCGACATGGCTGCGATGACGCACTTTTACTGCGATGCCGTCGGCTGCCACGTGGAGAAGGAACAACCCGACCTGGGCCTTGTACAGTTGCGCGCCGGCGACGCGCTGATCGACCTGCTGTCGGTTGGCGGCCCGATCGACCGTCCCGACAGCGGCCCACCCGGCACCGGCCGCAATCTCGACCATCTCTGCCTGCGCGTCGAGCCATTCGACCCCGAAGCACTGATCGCGCATTTCGCCGCGCATGGCGCGCGCCCCGGCGCCCCCGCCGAACGTTACGGCGCCGGCGGCTACGGGCCGTCGATCTATCTGTTCGATCCCGAAGGGAACATGCTGGAATTCAAGGGGCCGCCCGCCGCGCTCGGCTGAGCGCCGGCCGTCACGCGTCGGCGCGCGCCTTCAGGACCGTCCATTCGACCGCGACGGGATCGTGATCGGCGCTCGAGATCCAGGCGGCGCCGTCCTGGACCGTGCACTGCAGCCGCATCGTACGCTCGGCAAGACGCCCGAGCGCGGCGGCGACACCGTCGGCCAGCGACAGCACCTGGACGTTGCGCAGCCGCTCCACCTTGCTGCGCACGCCCTGCCACCAGATGTCCGAGGTCTTGCCGCCGTACGCGATCACCGTGACCTGCCCGGCGCGGCCGGCCGCCTTCGAGATGCGCCGTTCGTCGGGCTGACCAGCCTCGATCCATACGTCGATCGCGCCCGTCAGGTCCTTCTGCCACAGATCGGGTTCGTCGACGTCCGACAGCCCCTTGCAGAATTCGAGACGCTCGTGCGCGAACAGCGCGAACGCGACGATGCGCACCATCATCCGGTCGTCGGTTTCCGACGGGTGTCGGGCGACCGTCAACGCGTGATCGGCGTAGTAGTGCCGATCCATGTCGGCGATTTGCAGCTCGGCTTTGTAGATCGTGGATTTCAGCGCCATGCGGATACGGCCCGGGGCGGGCATTCGGTTCGGTCGGGCCGTGATGATACCGAATGCGCGGCACCCGGCGCGTGACGGACGCTCCACAGCACGACGGCCCGGCATCGGCCGGGCCGCGTTCGTGCCGCGCCGCCGGCGGTTCCGGCCGGCGTGCGGGTGCGAGAGATGCGCGTGCGGGGTTACTGCTTGACGAAGCGCGAATCGGTCCAGAGGCCTTGCTGGTCGCTGTTGTCGGCGCTGACGAACTGGACGTCGCCCTGATCGACCGACACCACGCGGAAACGCTGGCCTTCCGGCACCGACAGGCAACGGTAGTCGTCGAAATACTGCTGCTTCGCCTGCGACTTGCCGTCACGCTCGTGACTCAGTACGGAGTCCAGATTGTCTTTCGACAGACAGCCCCACGCATTCTTCGTCAGCTGGATTTCCTGCTTCGGCTGGACAGCCGCGTCGCCGCCCGCCTGGGCGATCGACACCACGGAAAATGCGCCGACAAGGGCAAAGAGGACACCGGTACGTTTCATCATGTTCTGTCTCCAGGCTTGCGGGCACCAAGCTCGGTTAGCTATGTGTTTAAAGGTGATCGTGAACCCGCGTTTTTCACTTTAGAAGACCGGCAAGCGATATCAAGCACATTTGTTGTGCGATCGCAATAGCGGCGAATTGTCGCACCCTGCGCGCACTCGATTTTTTGCTTGCCGCGTGCACGCGGTGTTATCTGCCATCGGGTGAATTTGCCCGCGCCGCCGGGCGCAAAGTGCTGTCCAGCAAGACTGTCAGCGAAATCGCAATACGCCGATTGAACGGTTTGGATAATTCATTTCGATATCGAGATCGTTTTGATGCATTGCACATAAAGTCATCCGAAACGATATGAATTTACCGCAGTGCGGCACCGAAATTACCTGATACAAGAAAAATGCCAGGCATAAGCGCACTCGTATTTACCCGTATTTTCCAGAATGGTCGAGCGCCCCGCAGCGCGTGGCCGCAGGGCGTCTTCGCCACTCTTTTTACCCGGCTTTATTCAGACCGATTGCGGCCGCTCGAAATAATCGCGCTGGAAGATGCACATGCGATAAGCGTTGTGATACGCGCCGTTTCCGAAAAATTCTTCCTTCAATTCCGCCTCGTGCTGGAATCCGCATTTCTCGTATACGTGGATTGCCGCCGCATTCGACGTATCGACGATCAGGTACAGCTTGCGCATGTTCAGCACCTTGAACGCATATTCGATCGCGAGGCGCGTCGCCTGGCCCGCGTAGCCGCGCCCCTGGCATTGGGGCGCGATGATGATCTGGAACTCGCCGCGACGGTGGATGTAGTCGAGCTCGATCAGCTCGACGAGGCCGACCAGTTCGTCTTGCGGATCGACCGCGACGAAGCGGCGCTCGCGCTGGTCGTGCACATGGCGGTCATACAGTTGCGACAGCTCGGAGAAGGTTTCGTACGGCTCCTCGAACCAGTAGCGCATGATCTTCGCGTCGTTGTTCAGCTCGTGAACGAAGCGCAGGTCCTGGCGCTCCAGCGGCCGCAGTGCAAGCGAGTGCTTGTCGTTCTGGAGTTGCATTGTTCGTGTCCTTTTTGATGCCCGCGTGCGCGTGAAGCGTTCGTGCGGCGGTGCCGCGAACGAGGCGCGTTCCGCGCTGCAAGAAGTTGTCCGCGGGCGAAGTTCAGAGCCTAGAATGGGAGCAAGGGTTCCTGCCACCGCAAGGAGGCTATCGTGATCGAGCAAGTCATACTCGGCATCTTTCTCGTATTGCCACTCGTGATCGTGGCTGCGCTGTTCTCCGACGAACTGTGGCAGGAACATCGGCGCCAGCATCCGCGCGACGAAAACGCACCGCATATCGACTGGAAGCATCCGTGGCGCCGCGTGCGGCGCGGGCACTGAGTCGATCGCCATCCCCGCAGGCACTCCGTCCGGGCCGGTCGCCCCGATCCGAACGGGGCCCCTTCCGAGAAGAACCGATTCCCGCTCAACCAGCGAGACGCCGACGTGAACGACAAATCCGCCCTCCCTCCGCACGATATCCCCGGCGAAGCGATCGATCTGCAGATCGCCGACGTGCTGGCCGCCGTCCGCTACCCGGCGAACAAGGATGCGATCGTCGACGCCGCGCGCGACGCCGGCGCGAGCAACGAAGTGCTGTCGATGCTCGACGGCCTGCCCGAACAGGACTATGCGGACGTCGATGCCGTCACGCGCTGGGTCGCCGGCAACTTCGGCCCCGGCCTCGGGATTTGAGCGCGCGCGAATAACGCGATAGGATCGGGCGCACCGGTCGCATCGCGGCCGGATGCATGCTGCCCGGCGCCAAGACCGGGCATGACCGCACGAGCGCCCGGGGGAATCCATGGAAGGCATTCTGATCCAGCACACGTCGCGTCGGCAGCTCTGGTTCGGCGCGCTGACGGCGCTCGTCATCGTGCTCGCGCTCGGGATCGCCGTGCCGCACGCGAACGTCGCGCTGCCGGTCGTCGAGCCGTTCATGCCGATGTGCGCGCTGACCGTGTTCACCACCGCGAGCATCGCCGCCTTCTTCCTCGGCGCGCAGTTCACCGTCACCCGCCAGCCCGTGCTCGGTGCGCTCGGCGGTGCCTATGCATTCACCGCACTCGCCGTCGCGCTGCAATTGCTCACCTTTCCCGGCGTGTTCGCGCCGCAGGGCTTGCTCGGCGCGCGTCCGCAGAGTGCCGCGTGGATGTGGGTCTTCTGGCATGCCGGCTTTCCCTGCTTCGTGATGGCCGCGCTGCTCGCGCGCGAGCGACTCACGCGGGCGCCGGTCGGCGCCGCGCAGACGCGCCTGTGGACGTTCGCGCTGGTTGGCGGCCCGGCCGTCGCGGCCGCGCTGCTGTGCATGCTCGCGTTGAACGTGGCCCTGCCGCCCGCGTTCCATCCGCCGGCCGACACGGCCGAGCTGCCCGTCAACGGGATCGCGCTGGTCGTATGGATCCTCAATGCGCTCGCGCTCGTCGCCGTGCTGGCCGCCGGCCGGCTGCGCACGACGCTCGACCTGTGGGTCGCGATCGCGGTGCTCGCCGGCCTCACCGACACGACGCTGAACCTGCTGACCACGAACCGCTTCACCGTCGGCTGGTATCTCGCGCGCGTGTTCAGCATGTTCACGCCCGGCGTGCTGGTGTGCGTGCTCGCATGGGAAGTGACAAAGCTGTATCAGCAGCTGTTCGAAGCACATGCGACGCTGGTTCGTTCGTCCGCGCGCGACGGGCTGACCGGCGCGTTCAACCGCAGCCACTTCAACGATCATTTCCATACGCTGTTCCTGCAGGCGCGGCGGCAAAGCGAGCCGTTGTCGCTGCTGATGGTCGACGTCGATCACTTCAAGGCCTACAACGACGCGTTCGGTCACGTGAAGGGCGATGCATGCCTGATCGCCGTCGCGAATGCGCTGGCCGGTGCGGTGCGGCGCCCCGCCGATATCGTCGCGCGCTATGGCGGCGAGGAGTTTGCGATCGTGCTGCCGAACACCGGCGCGCGCGGTGCGCGGGTCGTTGCCGAGGAAGCGCGCGAAGCGGTGCTGCGGCTCGATCTCCCGATGCCTTCGTCGCCGGCGGGGCGCGTGAGCGTCAGCGTCGGTTGCGCGACGGTGTCGGCCGAGGATCTGTCGACGCCGGATGCATTGATCGAAGCTGCCGATGCCGCGCTATACCACGCGAAGGATGCGGGGCGAAACTGCGTCGTCGTGGCGTGAAAACGTCTGCGGATTGGCGATTTGTTACGGTCATTGTGACCGGAATAATCCGCCGTTACGGATTGCGGCACCGGGAAACGATCGCTTACAGCCGCTGTTGACGGCGCTCGCTATGCTGGATTCATGTCGAATCCGAGCAGGTGAACGCGATGAAGAAAACCCTTTTGCTGATTGCCGGCGTGGCCGTGTTGTTGAGCGGCTGCATCGTGGTGCCTGATGGTGGCGGGTATTACGGTGATGGCGGGTATTACCATCATCATCGCCATTGGGATTGATGCATTCCGCTTCGGCTGCCGCGATGACCCCGTCCGGATCGGATCAGCCGATTGATCCGGACTGCCGGCGGATGACCCCGGACAACCTTGGGCGGCCGTTTATTTCCCGATACAGAACCTGCTGAAAATCACCCCCAGCAGATCATCCGACGTAAATTCCCCGGTAATCGCATTGAGCTGCTCCTGCGCGAGCCGCAACTCCTCCGCGAACAGATCGAGCGATTGCGCCCGCTGCTCCGCATGATCGGCGGCCTGCGCCAGATGCTCCTGCGCCGACCGCAGCGCAATCAAATGCCGTTCGCGTGCCAGATAAACGCCTTCGGCGCCCGCCTGCCACCCCGCGATCCGCAGCAACTCCGCGCGCAGCATGTCAATCCCGTCACCGCGCTTCGCCGACAGATGCACCTCGGTCAGGTCGCCTTCGGCCGCCGGATGCTCGACGCACGCCGGCACGCCGGTCAGATCCGTCTTGTTCAGCACCCGCACCACCGGCACGCCATCCGGGAATCGCGCCGCGATCGACTCGTCGTCCACCGTCATCCCCGTGCGCGAATCGAGCAGGTGCAGCACGACGTCCGCGCGCTCGATCTCGCTCCATGTCCGCGCGATCCCGATCCGCTCGACTTCGTCCTCCGTCTCGCGCAACCCGGCCGTATCGATGATGTGCAACGGAATCCCTTCGACCTGGATCGTCTGCGCGACCTTGTCGCGCGTCGTGCCCGCGATCGGCGTGACGATCGCCAGCTCCGCGCCGGCCAGCGCGTTCAGCAGCGACGACTTGCCGACGTTCGGCTGCCCCGCGAGCACGACCGACAACCCCTCGCGCAGCAGCGCGCCCTGCCGCGCGTCGCCGAGCACGTGCGCCAGTTGCTCGCGGATCTTCGCGAGCTTGCCGCGCGCGTCGGCCGCTTCCAGGAAGTCGATTTCCTCTTCCGGGAAATCGAGCGTCGCCTCGACCAGCATCCGCAGCGTGATCACATCCTCGACGAGCGCGTGGATCTGCCGCGAGAACGCGCCGTCAAGCGAGCGCCCGGCCGAGCGCGCCGCCGCTTCGGTGCTCGCCTCGATCAGGTCGGCGACAGCCTCGGCCTGCGCAAGGTCGAGCTTGTCGTTCAGAAACGCGCGCCGCGTGAACTCGCCCGGTTCCGCGAGCCGCAGCCCGAAGCCGCGCCCCGCATCCAGGCAGCGCTGCAGCAGCAGCTGCATCACGATCGGCCCGCCATGTCCCTGCAGTTCCAGCACGTGCTCGCCGGTATACGAATGCGGCGCGGGGAAATACAGCGCGATCCCGCGGTCGAGCGGCGCGCCGTGTTCGTCGAGGAACGGCACGTAGCTCGCATGGCGCGGCGCGAGCCGCTGCCCGCACAACGCGTCGATCAGCGGCAACGCGGCCGCCTCGCCGCCGCGCCCGAACGACACGCGGACGACGCCGATGCCGCCCCGGCCGGCAGCGGTGGCAATGGCGACGATCGGATCGGAATCGGTAGCAAGCATGGGAATCGGATGAATCGGGTGAACGGATGGTCAATGATGCAATGATGCGCCCGCGCAACGGTGCGGGCATCGGGACGCCGGCATTGTAGCGTGCCGGCCGGCGCGCCACCGGACGCCGCGTCGGTTTCGGAATCGCCCGAATTTATCCCGACGGAGCTAAGGCGAGTCTCAATTCCACGCCCGCACATACTGTCCATTTCGGACGAACAGGCCTGCCGGATTGGCCCGACGCTGCGCCCCCAATTCCTCGCCACGGCCCGCGGCAGGTTGGGATTCATCCAAACGAGCTACGTTTAGCCTATATGGTTGTCTGAAAGGCGTCGGTGGAATTGCACAATCACCCCATGCCGACACCCGAAGAAAAATCAGCGTTTTCGGAACGCCTGAAATTCGCCTTGAGGCGCAGCCCGGAGAAGATCACCGGCGCGACCGAACTCGCGAACCGGTTCAATCTGCGTCACCATGGCGCGCAGCCGGTTTCACCGCAAACCGCGCACAAATGGCTGACCGGCCGGACGATTCCGACGCCGGACAAACTCGAAACGCTCGCCGACTGGTTGCGCGTCGAACTGCATTGGCTGCATTACGGCCCGTCGCCGAGCGTGACCGAACATCCGACGCCGCAACCGCTGCCGCGCGACGAGCGCTATCCGCCGACGCCCGAGACGATCGAACTCGCGTCGAAGATCGAGTCACTGCCGCCACATCAACGCTACCTCGTTCAGGAACTGATCGAGCAGTTCTACGGCAGCGACCCGAAAATTGAAGCGAAGAAGGCCTGAACGGAAGCGGTCGACCTCCACACACGCCGCCGCACCGCCACCCACCGGAAACAAAAAAGCCGCATGGACAAAACCATGCGGCTTTTTTACTTGCATCGCGGGCGGCTGGCCGCCCGCGTATGCGACGGGCGTCAGGCCTTCTTGCCGCCGCCGAGCTTGCGCGTGATGTAGTACTGCTGCGCGATCGACAGCACGTTGTTCACAACGTAATACAGCACCAGACCAGCCGGGAAGAAGAAGAACATCACCGAGAACGCGATCGGCATGAACTTCATCATCTT
This sequence comes from Burkholderia sp. MSMB0856, assembly GCF_001524645.2. NCBI lineage: Bacteria > Pseudomonadati > Pseudomonadota > Betaproteobacteria > Burkholderiales > Burkholderiaceae > Burkholderia > Burkholderia sp. MSMB0856. The sequence continues at coordinate 3,464,614 of NZ_CP013427.1, forward strand.
CGCCTGGACCGGGTCCGGCGGCGTCGGATTCAGGCTCGTCTGCACGAACATCGACACGGCCATCAGCACCGGCAGGATAAAGAACGGATCGCGCTGCGACAGGTCGTGAATCCAGAGAATCCACGGCGCACCGCGCATTTCGACCGAGGCGAGCAGCACCCAGTACAGCGAGATGAACACCGGGATCTGGATCACGACCGGCAGGCAGCCGCCGAACGGATTGACCTTCTCGGTCTTGTACAGCTCCATCAGCGCGGCGTTCATCTTCTGCGGATCGCTCTTGAAGCGTTCGCGCAGCGCCTGCATGCGCGGCGTGATTTCCTTCATGCGCGCCATCGACTTGTAGCTCGCGGCCGACAGCGGGAAGAACACGGCCTTGATCAGGACCGTCAGCAGCACGATCGCCCAGCCCCAGTTGCCGACGAAGCCGTGGATCTTCTCGAGCAGCCAGAACAGCGGCTTCGCGATGATCGTCACCCAGCCGTAGTCCTTCACGAGTTCCAGGCCCGGCGCGATGCCTTCGAGCATGCGCTCTTCTTCCGGACCGGCGAACAGGCGTGCCTGCACGTCGGCCGACTGGCCCGGCGCGATCGCCGCGACCGGCTGCTTCACGCCGACGCGGTACAGCGTCGGGTCGATCTTTTCAGCGTAGATGTCGCGCTTCACGCCCTGCTGCGGAATCCAGGCCGACGCGAAGTAGTGCTGCACCATCGCGACCCAGCCGTTGTCGGCGGAGTTCACGAAGTCGGCCTTGTTCTTGTCGAGGTCGCTGAAGTTGATCTTCTGGAAGTGCTTCGCGTCCGTGTAGACCGCCGGCCCGAGGAACGTATGCGAGAACATCGGCGTTTCGACGGCCGTGTTGTCGCGCACCAGTTCCATGTAGACCGTCGGCGTGACCGGTGCCGTGCCGACGTTGTCGATCTTGGTGTCGACGCCGATCACGTAGCTGCCGCGCGTGAACGTGTAGGTCTTCACGACCTTCACGCCGCCCTTCACCGGCGATTCGAACGACAGCTTCAGCGTGTTCTGGTCGCCCGTCAGCGACGTCGAGCCGGGGTTCAGCTGCGTGTAGACGTCGTTGTGGTTCGGGAAGTCGCCGCCGAGCAGGCCCGAGCGCGCGAGATACGTGTGGCCGGCCGTGTGGTCGAACAGCGTGATGTACAGGTCCGGCTGCTTGCCGTCGCCCTGCTTCTTCAGCGTCAGCTTCGCGAGCGTGCCGCCGCGCGTGTCGATTTCGCCGTCATACACGTCGGTCGAGAACTTCACGAGTTGCGCCTGCGCGGCCGGTGCCATCGTCGACGGTGCGGCGCCTGCTGCTGCGGCAGGCACTTCACCTGCGGTCGTCGTCGCGCCCGTGCCCGATGCACCGCCGGCAGCCGCGGGGGCCGTCTGCGTGGCGCTCGGGAAGAACATCGACGGGCGTCCATGGTCGCGCTGCCAGTTGTCGTACAGCATGACAGCTGACATGAAGAAGATCACCCATAGGACGGTGCGTTTGATATCCATGCGTTGTCTCAGAGTCGATGGGACCGCGCGTCGGCTTCGCCGCGAGCGCGAGTGTCGGAGTTGGGCGGCGGGACGAGGTCGATGCCGCCCGCGGAAAACGGATGGCATCGGCACACGCGCCTGACGGCGAGATACGTGCCGCGCGCGGCGCCATGATACTGGATTGCCTCGCGCGCGTAATCCGAACAGGAAGGATAAAAACGGCAACGGTTGCCGAGCATCGGGCTCACGGCAACCTTGTAGAAGCGCAGCAAGGCGATCAATACCGTTTCCATACCTTGGGCGGCGCCGTTCGACGCCGCGTCAAAACCGGCCGGGCGGGCGCGAACGCCGCACCACGGACGGATGCGTCACTCGGACGCGGGCTTCGACGCCCGGCGCGCGATCTCCCGGACTGCCCTGTCGAGCAGTTCGCGGATTTCGGCCGCGCACATCGCCGCGAGCGGGGCGGAAGCCGCACTCGGCAGCGCTTTCTTGTCGAAGCGCGTGTGCTGCCGCAGCAGCAGGTCGTAACCGGCGAATTCGGCCCGGCGCAGGCGAAATGCGTCGCGCGCCAGCCGCTTCACGAGGTTACGGGTGACCGCTCGCGGCGCATACTTCTTGCCGATGACGAGCCCCAGACGGGCGGGCTGGCCAGTCGGCTTGCCGTAGATCACGAAGTGCGCGGAGCGCCGCCAAGGGCGCAAACGAAAAACGGATGAAAATTCATCCGTTTTCAGAAGTCGCGCAGCTTTCGGAAAGGCGGCTTTCGTCTGCGACGGATTCGCACCCGGCTCGACGGCACCTTCCGCAGGACTGCGGACGGCGGACACAGCGCGCAACCTGCCTTAGATGGCGAGGCGCTTGCGGCCCTTCGCGCGGCGAGCGTTGATGACCTTGCGGCCACCTGCCGTCTTCATGCGGACACGGAAGCCATGGGTGCGCTTGCGGCGCGTCACGGACGGTTGGTAAGTACGTTTCATGATGTTCTCACTTGTTCGAGAATGTCGAAATTCAGGGGACCGCGTGCCCTTAACCGGAGGCATTCGGGCGAACGCAATCGCCGGGAATACAGGATTGGTTTTCGCGGAACCCGCTATTTAAACCGTTTTTCTCTTGACGGTCAATACTTTAGGAGTCGTCCGCCTGTGCCGGCCCACGCCGATCCGGCCCCGCGACCCACAATCCCGGCCTGTGGATAACTCCCGCTGTGGCCGCGTTTGGCGGTAGAATCTCGCCTTATCTCCAAGAATCCCGCACGCCGCTTCGGCCCGCGCCTGCCCCGCCAACACTGTGTGAGCAGGCGTCCGAGGCACGCTCGCACGACCGCTTCGGGCCTTGTTGCGCAACCGCGACAAGGGCGCCGGCGAGCCGCGCTGTGCATGCAAAAAACGACAGTTACTTGATGAACGATTTCTGGCAACACTGTTCCGCACTGCTGGAGCGCGAG